>OZ219918.1:1057500-1316671 GCA_964291415.2 Alphaproteobacteria bacterium
CCGCCAGCTAAGGTCCCCAAGTTATGGCTAAGTGGGAAAGCATGTGAGACGGCCAAGACAACCAGGAGGTTGGCTTAGAGGCAGCCATCCTTTAAAGAAAGCGTAACAGCTCACTGGTCTAGACAAGCTGTTTTGCGGCGAAGATGTAACGGGGCTCAAGCCATACACCGAAGCTGCGGATCCGGAAGTCTCTTCCGGATGGTAGCGGAGCGTTCCGTAGGCCTGTGAAGGCGGACCTGTGAGGGCCGCTGGAGGTATCGGAAGTGAGTATGCTGACATGAGTAGCGATAAAGAGTGTGAGAAACACTCTCGCCGAAATCCCAAGGGTTCCTGCGCAAGGTTAATCCGCGCAGGGTGAGCCGGCCCCTAAGGCGAGGCCGAAAGGCGTAGTCGATGGGAACCAGGTCAATATTCCTGGGCCTGCCAGATGTGACGAACTTCGTAGATTGTCCGGGCTTATCGGATTGTTCCGGGCAGTGAAGAAGTTCCAGGAAACAGCTCTGGCATCAAGACCGTACCCTAAACCGACACAGGTGGGATGGTAGAGTATACCGAGGCGCTTGAGAGAACGATGTTGAAGGAACTCGGCAAATTGCCTCCGTAACTTCGGAAGAAGGAGGCCCTGTCCGCGGGCAACCGCGGGTGGGGGGCACAGAGCGGGGGGTAGCGACTGTTTACTAAAAACACAGGGCTCTGCTAAGTCGCAAGACGACGTATAGGGTCTGACGCCTGCCCGGTGCCGGAAGGTTAAGGGGAGAGGTGCAAGCTTTGAACCGAAGCCCCGGTAAACGGCGGCCGTAACTATAACGGTCCTAAGGTAGCGAAATTCCTTGGCGGGTAAGTTCCGTCCTGCACGAATGGCGTAACGACTTCCCCACTGTCTCCAACATCGACTCAGCGAAATTGAATTCTCCGTGAAGATGCGGAGTACCCGTGGTTAGACGGAAAGACCCCGTGCACCTTTACTACAGCTTTGCACTGGTATTAGCGATTGTTTGTGTAGGATAGGTGGGAGCCGGTGAAGCGTTGGCGCCAGCTGACGTGGAGGTACCCTTGAAATACCACCCTTGTGATCGTTGATATCTAACCGAGTCCCGTGAATCCGGGGCCGGGACCCTGCATGGTGGGTAGTTTGACTGGGGCGGTCGCCTCCTAAAGAGTAACGGAGGCGCGCGAAGGTGGGCTCAGGCTGGTCGGAAATCAGCTGTTGAGTGCAATGGCATAAGCCTGCCTGACTGCGAGGCCGACGGGCCGAGCAGAGACGAAAGTCGGTCATAGTGATCTGGTGGTTCCGCGTGGAAGGGCCATCACTTAACGGATAAAAGGTACGCCGGGGATAACAGGCTGATACCGCCCAAGAGTTCACATCGACGGCGGTGTTTGGCACCTCGATGTCGTCTCATCACATCCTGGGGCTGAAGCAGGTCCCAAGGGTTCGGCTGTTCGCCGATTAAAGTGGTACGTGAGATGGGTTTAGAACGTCGTGAGACAGTTCGGTCCCTATCTGCCATGGGTGTAGGAAACTTGAGAGGAGCTGTCCCTAGTACGAGAGGACCGGGATGGACGCACCTCTGGTGTACCGGTTGTCGCGCCAGCGGCATCGCCGGGTAGCTATGTGCGGAAGGGATAACCGCTGAAAGCATCTAAGCGGGAAGCCCCCCTCGAAACCGGGTTTCCCTTGAGAGCCGTGGAAGACCACCACGTTGTTAGGCCAGGTGTGGAAGCGTGGTAACACGTGAAGCTAACTGGTCCTAATCGCTCGATTGGCTTGATCTTCAACAAGCGACTCACATAAAGGGGTCTGGGCAAGGCCCGCGCTTGAATACCACATCGACTGAAATCCTCCGGTGCTTCGATAGCCTGGTGGTCATAGCGGGGGGCCCCCACCCGATCCCATTCCGAACTCGGCCGTTAAATCCCCCAGCGCCGATGGTACTGCGTCTTAAGGCGCGGGAGAGTAGGTCGCCGCCGGGCTATCGAAGCACCGGAATGAGAACAGACATAGTGCGGGGTGGAGCAGTCCGGTAGCTCGTCAGGCTCATAACCTGAAGGTCGCAGGTTCAAATCCTGCCCCCGCTACCAAAAAAGTCGCCGCTAACTCAATGAGTTGGCGGCGCTTTCATTTTGCAGTAACGTTGTCGAAGTTGATCTCCGGAATGCACTCGGAACAGAAATGCGGAAATGCCGAGGCATGGCTGTGCTCTCCTGTCCGGGCAATTGCTCGGTCACGCCGCGACCACTGGCCGTCAACATGCATGAAGGGCAGGGGTGCGGTCTGACCGCCCTTGCGGCGGCTCGGTGCGAAGCGGCATTTTTCGATGGTGTCGGTCCAGTGCTCGATGGTGTCCACCATCGGTTGGTGGACACCATCGGAGGAGGCTCTTGCGGTGGCGCGTCGTCTTGCGTCAAGTGCCCCGGAATCCGCAGCAACTGCCACCTGATCCGATTCCGACCGTTCACGGAAACCTGTCTCGACGCCTTGCGCATGGTGTGACCGTCAAGCCAGTCGAGCGAGAGGAACATGCTCGTCGGATTCGGAGTGCGTGTTGAACTCCTGTTCGATCTTGGACAGCAGGAAGAATACTCCTTCGACTGCATTGGTGATTACAAGCACGTCAATCAAGTCGCGCTTTTGCAACGGCGGCTCCATTTCCATGTAGTGCGCTCGCACCTTGCGCATCATTTCTCCGCGATCACCGGTGAGCCGCTTCACGATGTCCCAGCTCATCCTGTCGTCGCTCTCCATCGCGTCGACCAGCGACAGGAACACGCCGTCGACGCTCTCGCGAACGCTTGTGCGGAACGGACCGAGGAGCGGGCGGTCCGGGTGCTCGATCAGCGCGCCGCACAGATCCCCGGTCGCGTCCTCGAGCCATGCAAGAAGCTTCTGGCGACTCTGCATGGAGTTTCGTTCCTCGGCGCCTTGCGCGGGATGGATCATTTGGAGCTCACTCAGAAAATCGCTGATGTCGTGGAGCAGCTTCCGCGAGGCATAGCGCAACGGTTCAAGGTTCTCGCCATGGCGCACCGCCTCGAAGTACTGCGACAGATTCTGAACCACGCGCCGCTGCTCCAGATCGACGAGCGGCAGGGACGTGTCGACATCGACGGAGGCGTGGTCGTGAATGAACCTTGGTCTTGACAACGAATCGGTTTGCGAGCTCGGCCACAGCCGTTCGAGCAATGCGGCCGACCATCCCAAGCCAGCGAGCATGACAGGAAGGGGAAGCACGCTGATCAGGACATAGACAAGCGCAAGCTGCTGGTCCAGGTCGAGATCGACAGCGAGGACCAACGCCTTCATCAAGGGGATATCGAAGTAGAGTTCGCAGTAGAGCAGCGGCACCAGCACCACGCAGACCAGCACGTCGTAGAGCACCATGTACATGGCGACCTGACGCGATCGGCCCCTGAGACCTGCGGACAACAGATAGAGGATCACGCTCGAGCCGAAACAACTCCCATAGATGACCATGATTGCCTGGTCGACCGAGAAAACGCCGACGGTCGCCAGACCGATGCCGAAGACGCAGACCGCGTTTGCGGACTGCAGGATGGCTGTCAGCAGTGCAGCGACCAGAAAGGCGAGCGCCAGTGAGTTGCCCGTGTCTTCGAGCATGTCCCGAAACCACGGCTGCTGGGCCAGGGGCGCGGCAGCATCCTTGAGCAGGACCAAGCCGAGGATGAGCATGGCACCGCCGAAGAACGCCGCCGCAATGGGTCGGTATCTTGACAGGCGTTCGCTGGCAACCACTGCAGCGGACAGGCCCAGCAGGTAGAACGCGACCACCTTGATGTCGAAGGTGACGATCACGACCAGTAGCGATCCGCCCACGCATCCGCCGAGAATCAGCGAGAGCGCGCTCCGTGTCCCGATCAGCCCCGATCGCAGGATGCTCACCACAATGAATGTCAGCGCGGTCATGCTCTGGGTTATGCCGCCAGCGACGAATCCCCAGAGCAGCGCCGAGAAACGGTTGGTCGTCCATCGACTGGCGGACCATCGCAGGCGCCTGCCTGCCAGTGTCTTCAGATTCTCCGTGAGGAGCCACATTCCCGCGATCAACAGGCCGACTCCGCCGGCAACTCCGGCAAAGAGTTCGGTCATGGCCGTGCTCACTTCGGTTTCGCCAAGCACGGACTCACCTGGCAGGCAGAGCCGGTGCGGTGGGTGCCATTCCTGGATGACGCTCGGGATGCCCTTGGCTGAAGACGGGTGTGTGTTCCTCAGCCCGCCGGTCGGGCTCAGTTCGGATTGTCCCGCCTCTCCCATCCTCCGGGGTACGGAACCGTTCAGCGCCGGCCTTCTCACTGCGCCGCTGATTGCCAGCGCATCGTGAAATTGGGTCTTGCGGTGTGTTCGTGTTCCGCCGGTATCGCCCTATGCCGCTGCACTTGCGATGGTCAGTGTCGGCGTTGCCTCGTCCTTCTCGATAGTCGCCGTAACCTCGCCGCTGGCAACTCCGGCAGCCGAGGCGTTGCCCGGTGTGAGCGTGAGGGTCTCGTTGCTCTCCGCAAGCACGTCGCAGGCCAACGTTGCCGCGATCGTCCTCCCGGTGTCGCCGGCGACGACGGCGAACGTTCCGGTCGCCGCGGCGGGGCCCACGCTCACTGTGGCCGTGTCGTCCGAAGTCGCACACCCGCATGCTCTGTTTTCCCGCGGCTCGACCCGACGTCTTCAATGTGCACCGCAAACTCGAGACCTCATCCAACTGCCGCAGGCACGCGAAGATAGACGCTCACATTGCCGGCGCGCTTCCCCAGCTTTGGGGAGGTTCGGGAACAGTTTTCGGTGCTGCTCTGCGAAGTCGGCGACGACGGGAGAAGGCTTCAGCGCCGGACGATGATCGCTGCGTTCCGCGGTGCAGTCCGGGGAGCGCACCGGAACTGCCAGCAGCCACTCCCAATGGTTGTCATTGACAATCGAGATTCCGACATGTGTGGCAGTCGAGAATCCAACACGTCGGGCGTGAGTTTGTCCCCGACAGGGCTTGGTGCCGGGCGTCGGACTCGGGGACTGATGAATAGGCCGCAGCCGGTCTTCGAGGCGCCATCAGCCGGTCCTCCGAGTGACGGAATGCGCTGTCCTTCGGCGCAAATGCATCCGGCATGTCTGCGGCATCGTCATTTCCTGAAACCGCACACGTTCCAGTGCAATGAGGGCCGCCGGAAAGACGTTCCGGGCGTTCAATCCACCGCTGCCTGGACCCAGTCGGCGAACTCGTCGATGCGGATCAGCGTCGGACGGTCGGTCTGCCAGGCTCGACGCATGGCTGCGGTCACGTCGCTCAGACTCTGCGGTTCCGCGACCGCCATGCCGTAGGCGTGCGCAAGCGCCACGAAATCGGGATTTCGCGGGTGGACGCCGATCTCCTCGATCCCCTGTTCGCGCATGAATCGGGCGATCTGCTTGAGACTCCCGTTGTCCCACACGATGACGGGCAGCGGCAGGCGGTGTTCGACGGCCGTCGCGAGCTCGGCCACGGTGAACTGGAGGCCGCCGTCGCCGATCAGCACGGCGCCCGGTCGCTGTGGCGCGGCGAGCTGGGCTCCGATGGCCGCAGGAAGGGCGAAGCCCAGCGTTCCGAACCCGACCGGGAAGAACCACTGGCGCGGCCGGTTCGCCGGGAAGAGCGCGTAGCCCGAGTAGGCGATCTGTGTCATGTCGGTGAAGCAGAACCCGTTCTCGGGCAGTGCCTCCCGGATCGCAGAGATCACCGGTTCGTGCAGGCGCTCCAGCTGACCGAAATCTGCGCGACCAGCGTGGCGCGCTTCGGCGATGGTGTTCTCGCTGAAGCCCGCCTGCAGATTGCGTCCTTCGAGGCGCTGGATGATGCCGGCCAGCGACTCGCCGGCGTCTCCCAGAACGGCAACGTCGGGACGATAGTCGCGCGCCAATGTCTCGGCATCGATGTCGATGCGCAAAAGCTTCCCGTTCATGGGGAGGGTGTCCGAGACCCAGACGTCGGGCTCTGCCAATTCCGTGCCGATCGCCACGACGAGGCCTGCGTTGCGGATGAATTCCTGAGTGCCCTCCTGGTCGAGCGTCATTTCCAGGGACAGGGAATGGTCGGCCGGGAGCACGCCTTTGCCCGCGATCGTGGGAATGACGGCGGCGCCGAGCCGCTCGGCGAGCACGCGAACTTCGTTTGCCGCTCCTGTCGCACCTCCGCCGACGATCATCACCGCGGGTCCGAAGGACGTCATGAGTTCCGCGGCGGCGTCGAGCGTGGCACCGTCAGGCCACGGTCTTCCCGGCAACGGAGCGGCGTGGAGACCGCCGTCCCAGGGTGCAGCCAGAACGTCGAGAGGAATGGAGATGTGGCACGGGCGAGGCCGCGCGGAAGCAAAATGCGCGAAGGCGCGGTGCACAAGTTCCCCGGCCTGGCGCGGTGTCATCGCGATGTCGCTGAATTCCGTGATCGGTGCGGTCACCGCCCGCTGGTCCCGAATCTCGTGGAGGCGTCCGCGGCCCATGCCCAGATCGTCCGTCCTGCCCACGGAGGAAAGGATCAGCATGGGCTGGGAGTCCGAATAGGCTTGGCCGATCGGGGTCGCGGCGTTCGTGATGCCGGGACCGCTGATCAGAAGACAGACGCCGGGGCGGCCGGAGACTCGTGCGTAGCCGTCCGCCATGAACCCGGCCCCCTGCTCGTGACGCACACCCACATGGCGGATCTCGGTCTCGGGCAGCGCCCGGTAGAAGTCGAGCGTGTGAACGCCTGGCATGCCGAAGACCGTGTCGACACCGTAGGCCTTGAGAAGATGGACGACTGCCTCGCCGGTTGTCAGTGACATGGTTGTCAGTCCTCCTCGTCCTGCTCCGCGGCGACGGCGGCGAGCGTCGCTTCGAGTCCTGCAAAGAGGGAGCCCGTCTCGTCAGCCACGACCATCCAGGCGGTCCCGAGCGTGCGGGCCAGCCGGCGCTCGGCCGGTGTCCAGCCCGGCATGATCCAGGGCTTGCCGGCTTTGTTCGCAGCCTCGGCGATGGCAACAAGATCCGCCTGGTCTTCTGTGTCGAAGCGGTAGCCGCCGCGTCCCTGCGAGAGCGCGAGGTCGGAGGGTCCGACAAAGACCCCGTCCACCGTGTCAAGCGCCAGAATGGCCTCGATATCGCTGAGCGCGGCGGCGCTTTCGATCATGGGATAACAGCGCTGCCGCCGATTTTCCGCCTCATACCAGCCCTCGGGCGGTGCGTCGTAGGCGACTGTCCGGCCGCCGGCGAAACTGCGCACGCCGAGCGGCGGGTACTTCGCCGCAGCACAGGCGTGCGCGGCATGTTCGACGCCGCCGATGTGCGGAATGATCACGCTGTCGCAGCCCATGTCGAGCGCCTGCTGGATGGGGATTGCCTCCGGCCCCAGGACCTTGGCATGGACCTCCAAACCCAGCGCCCGGGCGAAGACGATCAACCGGTCCGTGCGCTCCTGATCGAAGACCCCATGCTCGACATCCAGCACCACGCGGCGAAAGCCGAGCCCGTGTGCAATCTCGACCATGGCCGTATGGGGCGTCGAGAGCCAAAAGGCGATGCCGGACAGATCGGTCACGGTGCTACTCGTCGGCCGGGATCGGACCGAAGCCTTCCTCGATCATCGCGGTTGCGCCCGAGAGTGCGCCCAGCCGCTCGCCATTCCGGAGAGCCTCGTTGAAGGGAACCTCCTCGGCCTGTTCGGCAATGGCGTAATCCACCCAGAACTGCGCCTCCTCGGGCGGGAACACGACGATGCCGTTCTCGTCGGCCACAACGGCATCCCCCGGGTTGACCACGACGCCGCCGACCGCGACGGGAACGTTGAGTGCGCCGCCGTGGGCGAGCAGCCGCGTCGTGATAGGTGAAGGCCCCCGGCACCACAACGGCAGATCCATCCGTCTGATGTCGCCGAAATCGGTGGCGCGACCGTCGATAACGGCGCCCGCGACCCCGCGGGCCTTCGCGGCAACCGTCAGTGAACCGCCCCAGCACGCGTGACGGTCGTCCCCGCACCGGTCGATGACCAGAACATCGCCTTCCTGCACATACCCCAGAGCGTGGTGGAGCAGCGCGCAATCGGCGCCCGGGATGCGCACGGTGACGGCCGTACCGGCGATGCGGCGGTCCGGGATCACGGCCCGGATATCGGGATCGAGGAAACCGTGAAGCCGTTCATGGCCGACCGTGGCGGTCTCAACCTCTGCGAGACGCGCGGCGAGCCCGCCATCGATCCGCTGGGGGAAGGGTCGTATGTCGAAGGTGGAGCCCATCGCCTGACTCTCCCCCACAGCCGGGGAGCAGCGTCCGCGCGCGAGTGCGGCTAGAGGCCCGACTTGACGTCGTCGAAGACACGAATCACCGCCTCGCGTGTATCGGGCGCCATTTCCTCGATAAAGGTCCCCTTGGCCATCATGGCATCGGGATCAGCGATGCCGAGTTCATCGAGCGTCTCCCGAGCCACGAGCGGGAAGGCCTGCGTGTTGGAATGCCCGTAGCCGTACATCTCGATCAGATTCTTGCCGGCCTCCGGAGAGGTCCATGCATTGACGAAGTCGTACGCGAGGTCCTGCATCGCCGGATCGCCGTTGCCGAGAGCCAGGCAGCACACCCAGGTGAGGATGCCTTCCTGCGGGTCCATGAACGACACGTCGAGACCCTGCGCCTTCAGGTTCTTCGCCGATCCGTTCCAGGAGTATGAGAGCACGATCTCGCCCGCTGCCAGAGCCTGCTCGATCTGGGTCGGATCGGTCCAGTAGAACCGCAGGTTGGCGTGAATGCGCCGCATGATGTCGGCGGCCTCGGCGATTTCGTTCTCGTCCATGGTGAAGGGGTGGACGCCCAGGATGAGCCCGCAGACCTGCGCGAAGGCGTCGGCGGAGTCGAAGAACGCCATCTTCCCGGCGTAGCGCTCGTCGAGGAAGAGGTTGTAGGAGTTCTCCATGGGCTCGACCAGGTCCGAGCGATAGAGGATGGACGAATTCCCCCAGTCGACCGGCACGCCAATGACGTCGTCTGCGTAATGCAGCGCCTTGATCTCGCGCATGCTGGGGAAGATGTCGTTCCAATGCGTGAGGCGGCTCGTGTCCACCGGCCGGATGACGCCAGCGTCTGCCCAGCGGCCGATGCTGCTGGTGCAGGGGTGTGTCACGTCGGTCGTGTAGCCGCCGCGCAGCTTCTGCAGGGCTTCTTCGAGTTCGCCGAACATGCTGAATTGCGGTGAGGCGCCATGCTGGTCGACATAGGCCTGGTGGAACTCCGGCAATTCGTATCCGGACCATTCGAAGACCTGAAGATCGCCGCCCGCGGCGCGTGCCGGCCGCATCGCTGCGGGGAGCATGAATGTGGAAAGGCCCGCCGAGGCGGCAAGCGACGCGAAGCGGCGCCGGTCGAGTTTGAAGTCGACGCCCCGGGGCGATGTGATCATCGTCGACATGTCTGAATCCTCCCTTGGATTGTTCCTTCTCCATGGCATTTTGAGGCAAGTTCGGGCGATTGGATAGCCCTTCTCCTGCATGACCGATGCGTTCTTGTGTGTACGCTCATCATCGCTGCGAAGTTGAACGACCTCGCCCCCAAGGCCTGGCTTGCCGACGTCCCTGGCCGGGGATGCCGTAGAGCCTTCTGAACGAGCTCCCGCCTCGGCGTCGGCAGGTTTGTCGTCAGCAGACATTCCCCCAACGGCTGTTCCCGGGGTTCTCCAGGGGTGAGGTTTCTCGACAGGATATGCGGCCTGCGTTGGGCGACTCCCTCCCATTTGGGGTATCGCGTTCCCGCCGTGTGTGTTTGGATCGGCAAATGAAGAGATCGGGAGCCGGATATGTCGAATCAATCCCCCCCATCTGACGGGGACAAGTACGAAGTGCGGCCGGATTCCGCCGTGACCGCGGACTTGCGGATGTCGCGCGGACAAATGCTCGAACTTGGACAAAAGGCGCTCGAACTCGTGGTGGAACGGATCGAGGGCTTGCCCGGAGAGAATGCCTGGGAAGGCGATTTCCGGCAGGTTCTCGAAGATCAACTGAAGGAGGATCCGCCCGAGGAGGGGCGGCCTGCAGACGAGATCGCCGAAAGGGCGGCGCGGGAAATCCTGTCGTACTCGACACGCCTGGATCACCCGCGCTGCTTCGGTTTCGTCCCGTCATCGCCCACCTGGCCCGGTATCGTGGCCGACTTCATGGCGAGCGGCTACCACGTCAACCAGTGCACCTGGCTGGTGGCGAGCGGCCCGAGCCAGGTGGAGCTGGTCGTCATCGACTGGTTCAGGCGCTGGATCGGCTATCCGGAGAACGCCGGCGGGCTCTTCACCAGCGGCGGTTCGGCGGCAAGCGTCGATGCCTTCGTGGCAGCGCGCGAGGCAGCGGGCCACCCCGAGCGCGCCACAGTTTACATGAGTGACCAGAGCCACAGCGCGCTTGCCCGCGCGGCGATGATCGTGGGCGTCCGGCGCGAGTGCATCCGCATGGTCCCGAGCGACGCGCAGTTCCGCATGGAGATGGACGCGCTCACCCGGGCCGTGGCCGAGGATCGCGATGCCGGGCTCGCTCCTGTCGCGGTGGCCGCAAACGCGGGCACGGTGGGCACAGGCGCAGTTGACCGGTTGGAGGAACTGGCCAATTTCTGCGAGGCGGAAGGTCTCTGGCTGCATGTCGATGCCGCCTACGGCGGCTTCGCGTTGGTGACGGAGCGAGGCAAACGGCTCCTGCGCGGGATCGAACGAGCCGATTCGGTCGGGCTTGATGCGCACAAGTGGTTCTTCCAGCCCTACGAAGCGGGTTGCCTGCTGGTGAAGGACGAGAGCACGCTCAAGGATGCCTTCGCGGTGCGGCCCGATATCCTTCAGGATACGGTATGGGGGGCGAATCACCCCAACTTCTCGGATCTTGGCCTGCAACTGAGCCGCTCGGCCCGCGCTCTGAAGGTCTGGATGTCGGTCCAGACATTCGGGATGGCGGCGTTCCGGCACGCAGTCGCCAAGGGAATGGACCTCGCCGCGCGAGCGGAGACCTACATTCGCGAGAGTCCGGTTCTGGAGAACATGAACCCGGTCACGCTGGGCATCGTGTGTTTCCGGGTCAATCCGGCCGACGATGATCTCGACGAGACAATGCTCGACAAGGTCAACAGGACTGTGCTCGCCCGCCTGTTCTGGGACGACCCCGCGTTCGTGTCGTCGACGATGCTGCACGGAACATTCGCGCTCAGGATGTGCATCATCAACCACACCACGACCTGGGATGACGTGCGCGAGACTCTGGCGGCTGTCGAGCGCTTCGGGCGCGACGCGCTCGCATGACGGCACGGTCCTCTGCCTTCCCGGCGTCCGCCGTTCTGGCGCAGAAACGACCCGCCCGGTATCCCTGCGTCCCGCCGCTCCGCACCGTCGGAGTTCATGATATCCAAGCTTCTTTTCGCGTTTCCCGCCTTGGTTGCCGTATCGTGCGGCGCGCATGCGTCGGGCCCCTAATGTTCGAGGCCGAATGTCGCGAGGACTATGCGACCGTGGGAGAAATCACGGCCGGTCGCCTTCACCGCGACGTCGACATCGTCGCAAGCGACGGTGTCCCCTTCGTGGGAGGGCACGGCGGCCAGCTGTCCGGTATCGTGATCGTCCGGCAGGGAACCGGAAACGACTTCCGTCTGGACGCTCTGATGGAACTGCGGTTGCCGGGTGCGGCCCTCTACGGTCAGGCGCGCCGTGAAGAAGGCGAGCTGCACCAGGGTGAGGGGAAGCCGAGGATGATCGGAGCCGAGGACGAGTTCGCGGGCGTCGAGGCCACCTGCACTGACTCGGTCCTGCAAGGGGAGACGCTTCTCATCGTCCACGACTGTGTGTAACGCCGGCCAGGCCGCTGACTGGCCAGGATGCCGCATGTTCGAGGATAACGGTCGTCTCGCGACACCTCGGGGCAGCCGTCAGAGGGTGGCCCCGGGTCGGACGGGTGAACCGATACATGTGACATCGCCGGGTCCAGTACACGGCAACCGGTGTCCTCGGCGACATCGCGTATGACGCTTGCCTGGAGAGGGCTGTGCGCTCGGGAAAGGGAAGGGGCATCCACTCCGTCGCCTGCGATGAAACAGACTCAATCATACATTGTCGGCGCGACCCCTCGTAGCGGAAGCACGCTCCTGTGCGACCTTCTCTCCGATACCGCAGCGGCGGGACAACCCCACTCGTACTTCCGGCGTGAAGACATCTCCTGGTGGGCGCATCAATTCGGCGTGTCGACCGCAGACTGGCGCACCGAGCACGAGTTCGATCGAGCCTACCTGGAAGCCGTGCGGCGGCAGGGGACCGGTGGAACCCGGGTCTTTGGCCTGCGGTTGATGTGGGAGAGCGTTGCCGGTCTGTCGACAAGGCTCGACTCCTTCTACCCGAATCTGGACAGCGACAAAGCTCGATTCAAGGCAGCATTCGGAGCACAGGTCTACGTGCATCTCTCCCGCGACGACAAGGTTGCGCAAGCTGTCTCGCTCCTCAGAGCGGAACAAACCGGTCTGTGGCATGTCAATGCCGACGGCACCGAACGCGAGCGGCTCAAGGCGGGCGAGGTACCTGTCTATAGTGGCCGGGATCTTTCGCGGCTTGTGACACAGATGGAGGAGCACGACAGGTGCTGGACCCGGTGGTTTCATGAGCAGGACATCGAGCCTCTCCGCATCACCTATGAGAGGCTTTCCGCGGAACCGCAGGCAACGTTGGCGACCGTGTTGTCGGCCCTCGGCATGGACTCCGTGCTTGCGGAAGCCGCTGAGCCCAGAACCGCGAAACTGGCGGATCGCGTGAGCCGCGAGTGGGCAACGCGCTTCAGGGCGGAGAGTCGCAGTGCGCCCACATGATGCCTCCGGCGTGCGGACGGCCTTGCGCAGAGCGACTCAGGCTTCCTTCGTGGAACGGTCGTTCCGGGCTGCCCTCACCCGAGGTTGTGTCTCTGTCTCGTCAGAGAGGCTGACCTGCGCCCGTGTCGCGTCCCGATCAGCGGCGATGACGCAAGCCGTCGCATAACCTCCACGGCGCCCTCACGCCAGAGGCGCACCGTTGTTCTGCTGCACAGAGCGGTCGCCTCGTGTCAGACAGACTCAGGCGGGATGCGCGAAATGTTCTTCGATCCAGTCGACGAAAGTCCGCGCCGCGGGAGTCTCTTCATGTGTGGCCGGAGGCAGGAGGAAATAGCCTTCGGGCATTGCCACACTGTGATCGTACGGACGTTCAAGCCGGCCTTCCGCGAGCAGCCCGGTCGCCAGCATGTCATGGGCCATCGAGAGGCCGCCGGCGTTCAGGGCTGCGGTCATTGCGACCACGTAGGTTGAAGCGAGATTGACGCTCCTTTCCGGCGGCAGGGCATGTCCCTGGTCCGCGAGCCATGCGTTCCAGTTCGTCGTCACGCCCGTGCAATCGAAAAGCGGCGCCGTTTCCCACTCGCGGAACGCCGGTCTCGCGTGTGGCGCACAGACCGGATAGGCCCTTTCCGCCGCGAGCGGCCTCGTAGGCTGCGGCATCAGCGCAGGACGTCCGAAACGGATTTCAACTTCTGCCACGCCCTCCGCGTTCTGGGGATCCCAGATCGGCGTCGTCAGGTTGAGCGTCAGCCAGGGGTGGGCCTCAAGGAGGGTGCCGAGCCGAGGTGCGAGCCAGAAGGTCGAGAAGGCAAGGTTGCACCTTACCCTCAACTGCCGCCCGCGATCGCCGGTCAGCGCGCGGGTGCCGGCGGCGAGAACCTCGAACGCCTCCTGGACAATGGGGAGGTAGTTCGATCCGCCTTCCGTCAACTGAAGCGCCCGGGTCTTGCGGATGAACAGCGTCAGGCCGACAGCGTCTTCCAGGCTGCGCACATGCTGGGACACGGCCGACTGGGTGAGGTTCAGTTCAGCCGCGGCCTGCGTGAAGGAAAGATGCCGGGCGGCGGCCTCGAACGCGCGCAGCCATGTGAGCGGAGGCAGATTTGTCATGGATGGCAAACTCCATGCACAACAGGTGCATAAGCATTCCTAATGCTAGTGCCGCGAATCCATCGTTTGTCAACATCGAACCCTCTGCTCAGGGTTCTCCGGGAGCCCCGACTGCAGGTCGATTGCGATGGATGCTGGACCCCGGGAACCGGAACCGTGGAAAGGTCGCGTCGATCCAGCCGCCGCCATCCGCCGGACTGCATGTCTCGGCATGCACGGTTCTGCTGCCAACCGCTTCAGCCTGTCGGTGAACCGGGAGGGAACCAGGCGCGTGACCGACCCCACGGCCATTCCCGATGAGGAGGGGTTCCGTCATGCCCACTGAGATGAAGAAACCGGGGCCTGCGCCGACCAACGCCGCCTCAAGCGGCGTGACGCTTGACAGGAAGACGCTGAAGTCGCTCGCACGGCGCGCCGACGGTCCGGGCCTCGTCTATCTGGCCCAGTGGGGTGCCGGACTGCTCGTCACGGGTTGCCTCGTTTGGCTCGCCCTCGGCACCTATTGGCTGTGGCCGGCGATGTTCGTCCATGGCGTGCTGTTGACCGTTCCGGTCTATGCGATCAGCCACGAAACGGCGCACGGCACGGCCTTTCGCAGCACATGGCTCAACGAAACGGTGCTCTGGATCAGTTCGCTGATCTACATGGAGGAGCCGCTGCACCGGCGCTACACCCACGCCAACCATCACACCTTCACCTGGCATGTCGGCAAGGACAGCCAGATGCCGTTCGATACACCGATGACGCTTGGCGGCTGGCTGGTTGAAGTCTCCGGGTTGGGTCTGTTGCGCTTTCACGTGACCGTCCTGGCGCGCCTGGCGAGCGGTCGCTACTCCGACATGATGAGGACGGTGGCTCCGGTCGACGAACTTCGGAAGATGAGGCGCAATGCCTGGATCTTTCTCGCCCTTTACGCCGCCATCGGCGTGGCGGTGGCGTCGGGAGTCCACGGGCTGCTGTGGTTCCTTGTCCTGCCACGTCTCCTGGGAGCGCCGGTCATGCTCCTGTTCACGCTGATCCAGCACGTCGAGATGGGGGAGAACACGCCATCCATTCCGGACAGCACACGGTCCTTCAGGACCGGCTGGCTGGGCCGGTTCCTCTACATGAACATGAACAATCACGTGGAACATCACCTCTACACGCAGGTGCCGTTCTTCGCGCTGCCGGCCTTGCGCGACGCGGTGGCCTCGCAGGTTCCCGCTCCGGACCCCGGGTTCTTCCGAACCAACCAGGAGG
This sequence comes from Alphaproteobacteria bacterium, assembly GCA_964291415.2. Lineage (GTDB taxonomy): Bacteria > Pseudomonadota > Alphaproteobacteria > SP197 > SP197 > SP197. Next base: position 1,072,664 of record OZ219918.1, read on the forward strand.
TGTTCGCGGTCGTCCTGCGCCGGTCACTGGGTCTTTCGACCAGGTCGCCATCGATCCGCCAGGCGCCGCACATGATCACGACCGGCGGCCCCAGGCGGCATATCGCGCAACGGACCATGTAGTGCGCCGGATCTACACCTTCGGCGGCCAGCCGGCCACGCGGAACCTGACGGTGGCGGATCTCAGGGCCAACAAGTCTGCGGGCATCAAGATGACGCAGGTCTCGGCGCTGAACGGCGAAGAGGCGGCGGCCTGCGAGTCGGTGGGCATCGATCTCATCACCATCGCCGACGTCGATATCAGGGAGGTGAGGGCGGCAGCACCAACCACCTTCGTCACCGGCAGCCAGACCATGGTGCAGTACGTTACCGAGGATGAAGCGCTCGGCGCCGCAATTCGTTGTGCCGAACAGGGCGCAGACGCGATCTACACGCCGCGCGGCCTGAAGACTGTCGAGCGGCTGGCCGGCGAAGGGTTGTGTGTCCAGGGCCATCTGGGTCTGGTGCCTCGGCTGTCGACACGCGTGGGCGGGCTGAGGATCATTGGCAGGACGGCAGACGAAGCCATGCGCCTGTGGGAGGACTTTCGCCGTCTGGAAGAAGCCGGCGCGGTTGCCGCCGAGGTCGAATGCGTTGCCGTCGAGGCCCTCGTCGAGATCGGCAAGCGCAGCGGCCTCGTGACCCATTCAATCGGCGCCGGCTCCGGCGGCGACATCATCTTTTCGTTCATGGAGGATATCTGCGGCGACGTGGAGAACCCGCCGCGCCACGCCAGGGCGTGGGCCGACATGCTCTCATTGCGCCGCGCCATGTCCGCTGAGCGTCTCAAGGGTCTGACCGGCTTTCGTGACGAGGTCAGGGCAGGGACGTTTCCGCATGAACCCCATCAAGTCTCCATGAAGGCGGGAGAGCACGAGAAGTTCCGCGAAGCGCTGGACATGTGGCAGCCGGTGCACCGGTGAACGACGCAGCCGACTACACGAAGCCCTTTGCCGCGAAGCCCCGGCCGCTGACGCTGGAACAGGCGGCTTGGATCACGCCGCCCGCTCAGGCGACCGATACCGAAGGCATGATCGACGTGCCGCGCATGCGCGCCTGGCGCCGGAACCGCCTGCGCGAGCAGATCGCCGCCCACGGTCTCGACGCCGTCGTCCTCGTCGAACCATTGGCGATCCGCTACGCCGCCGGCGTACGCAACTGCACGCTGTTTCAGATGCACATCCAGGCGGGCTATCTCTTCGTGCCCGCCGACGGCCCTGTCATCTACTTCGACAGCCAGCCGGGTCGCGAGACCGGCCGGCAACTCGAGACAATCGACGAAGTTCGCGACGATCTCGTGCCGCTCTCATACATGTTTTCGGGCTACCGGCAACAGGACATGGCGCGCAAGTGGGCAGAGCAAATGGGTGATCTGATCGCAACGCACTGCGGCAGCGGCGCCAGGGTCGGGATCGATCGCGCCGGCTTCCACGCGGAACAGGCCCTCGCCGATCAAGGTTTCGCCATGACCGATGCGGCACCGGTTCTGGCCCATGCCCGCAAGATCAAGTGTCCGGAAGAAGTCCTCGCCATGAACCTCGCCCTGGCGACGGCGGAGGACGGCATGAGCCGAATGCGCGAGGCCTTGCGCAACGGCGTCTCGGAGCAGGAACTCTGGGCGCTGATGTGGCGTGCGCTGATCGAAAAGGGCGGCGAATGGCTCGACTACCGCCTGCTTGCCTCGGGCGAACGGACCAATCCGTGGCAGCAGGAGGCATCGAGCCGGACGATCCGGGCGGGCGATCTTGTCGTGTTCGACTGCGGGCTGGTCGGTCCGTTCAGCTACGGCGCGGACGTCAGCCGCGCCCTCCGGTGCGGACCGGGGCGGCCGAGCGACTACCAGAAGACACTCTACACGCTCGCCTGGAACGAGGTGATGCACAACACGCGGTTACTACGGCCCGGAACATCGTTCCGGGACTTCATGGCCGACCGTTTTCTCCAGGAGCCCGGCTTCGGCGACCAGCCCTATCCCTGTGTGGCGCATGGACTGGGCATGGCCGACGAATGGCCCGTGATTCTCCATTCCCCGGAACACCCGGATCACTACGACGGGGAATTCGAAGCCGGCATGGTGATCTGTGTCGAGAGCTATGTCGGCGAAGTCGGCGGCCTCGAAGGAGTCAAGCTGGAGGACCAGGTCCTCATCACCGAATCGGGACCGGTCGTGCTGTCGCGCTACCCCTTCGAAGAGACGCTTCTTCCCCATGAAATCTGAGCGAGGAAACGGGACATGGGCACATGGATCGAGGTCTGCGCGGCGGGAGACATCGACGAAGAGGATCTCATCCGCTGGGATCATGATGGCCGGTCATTCGCGATCTACAACACGCAGAAGGGATTCTTCGCCACCGACGGATACTGCACTCACGAGCAGCAGCACCTCGCGGACGGCCTCGTTACCGGTACCGTCATCGAATGCCCGCTGCATCAGGGGAGGTTCGACATCGTCACGGGCAAGGCGCTTCGTCCGCCCGTCCGCATCGCCCTGGAGACCTATCCCGTCAAGGTCGAAGACGGCATCGTCTTCATCCGGCTCTGATAAGGATCCGGCTCCTCGGTCTGCCGGCGATGGTCTCAAGGCGCGCGGTCTCACGGCCTCGGTTCCCGGGCTCGACAGCGCGCGCCCGTCGCTCTTGAGCCACCACATTCATCGGGTGCCCGCGGGGCATTTGCGCCCGAAGGGCCTGCCTCGCGGAAGCGATCAAAGCGACGTCAGTTCCGCGTACAATCGCGATTGCCATTCAAGAAACTCAAGTGGGTGTTCAAGATGAAGCGAGCATTGATCTTTGATCTTGATGGAACGTTGCTGACGTCCGAAAAGATCGTGCATTGCGAAACGCTCTCATCCGTGTTGGCCTGCGCGAAACTGGGATTTGTGATCGTCATCGCCACATCCCGACCTCATCGCGGCTTCCGGCACAAGCATGGCGATGATGGCGCGGGACCACCAAGCAACGCGCCGCGGCACGCGTGTGAACGCCACCGCGACGGCTGACAACACCAGCAGAAACGGTTGAAATTCGAGGGGAACTCCCCTAGAGTCGCACTCACGCAGGGCCATGCCCGCGTCTATCAGGGGGAACCCGATGACCACCATTCCACGCTACTGTTCCATCACTTGCACCGGCGACACCTTCCTCCTCGATGGGGCGATGGCGAATGAAGGGCACGGACGCGCAGGTCGGGCGAAGTATGCTCGCATCATGGCACGGAATGTCCCGTGAGCCCCGTCGTCTACATCGAAACATCGGTCGTCAGCTATCTGACGGCCTGGCCGTCGCGGGACATGCTCGTCTCGGCCTATCAGGTGGCGACGCGCGAATGGTGGACCGCGGCGGCGAAGAGGTACGACCTTCTCGCGGCGGCGCTTGTCGACCAGGGTGCAGTGCCGCACCACGCCGCCGGCGACGCGGTGCACATCGCCACCGCCGCCTGCCATGCCGTTCACTATCTGGTGAGCTGGAATTTCCGGCACATTGCCAATGCCGCCATGAACCCGCACATCGCCCGTGTCTGCCGGCAGGAAGGGTATGAACTGCCGTTCATCTGCACGCCAACTCAACTCATGGAGTAGAACCGTGTCGACGCTCAAGGCTGATTCAGTCATCGCCGAACTGTGGGCGGTACGGGACGCCAACTCGGCCCGTTTCAACCACGACCCTGGCGCCATATGCCGCGATCTTCGATCCCTGGAGGGGTCCTTCGAACGCGCCGCCACCCACTACGCCTCGCTGGACATCGGTGACGATGTGGACAGCGAGGACCACGGGACCGGCCCGTGATACCGGCAGCCTCCGGGGCGGCACCTTCAGGGGAGTCCGCTCCATGACTGACAGGGCCATCTGGACCGCATCAGACCTGCGCTCGGTGGCCATCGCGCTCAACGGCTCGTCCCGAGGCGCCGTTCCTGCACTGGCGCGATGCCTCAACGTCGACCAGCGTCTGGTTCGCAGGTGGACCAGCGGCAGTATTCCCGTGCCTGCAGAAGTTGTGCACAGGATCGAGGCGATCACGGGAGTTTCCACGCCGCCCGAGACAACCTGGCGCCGCGACGAGTGGTTGACCTGCGAAGGTCAGTCAAGGACCGGCGAACAGAGGCGCAAGTACATCGTTCACACATGGCCGCCACGGTTCCGCTGCCGCGCGGTCGCGGTCGACAGCGATACCGGCCTGCCGCTGAAAGCAGAACAGCCGGCCGATGTCGACATCGGACTGACCTATGCGGCTTCGCCCGATACTGTGCTCTCCGAATTCGACTGGATCGATCGCCCGCCCTCCGGTGAAGTTCTGGAGCGTCTTCTTGAAGCCGCCTCGGATGCCATCGACGGCGTGGTCGTCTGACAGGCGCCGGTCCGTCAATGCTCACTTGGCGCTCCGTCCGCCCGTCCGCGTCGCCCTGGGCACCTATCCCGTCAAGGTCGAAGACGGAATCGTCTTCATCCGGATCTGAAACGGATCCGGCCAGTCTGCCGGCGACAATCTCGGGGTGCCCGAGCGTGGATGAAGGAGCATCCTTCGGTTCAAGGGGGCGAGGTTGATGGTGCCGATGCGTCTCAGGCAATCGAAGAACGTGTGGCCGTCGAATTCGGATGTCCCGGAAATCGATTCTCTGGACAGCTCCTGATAGCACATGTCGCGAGCCGGCCAGGAACCGGTTGGGCATACTGGTCGAGGTCGGAGCGGTCAGGCGCCGATCGCCATGCCGGCCTTCAGCCCGTCGAGCACCGCCTCCTCAGCCGTGCGCGGCGAGAGCGCATCGCCAATCACATGCACCTCTCCCGGCCACCCGGCCAGTTCACCGGCAAGCGCCGCATCGCTCGACGTACCCTGGCACAACACCAGAGTCTCGACCTCGTCGCAGATGATCGGGTCGTCGGTGACCGTATGCTGCAGGTAGACGGTATCGCGGTCGGCGCCGAACAGCCGGGCGTAGGGGATGATCTCGACGCCAAGCCTGGAAATCTGGCCGATCCAGTGGTCGCGCACCGCTTCCTGGATGTTCTGGCCCGGCACCATTCCGGTGACTGCCAGGCGCACGCGGCAGCCGTCCCGCGCCAGCTTCTCGGCCAGACCCAGACCGATCCAGTCGTTCTTCCAGTCCGCGACCAGCACGGAACCGCCGACATTGGCCTCTCCCCGGATGACCGACCAGGATTCGACCACATGGGCTTCGTCCTCGCCCTCGACCGCGGGCCGGTAGGGCTGCCCGCCTGTGGCGACGACTGCGGCGTCGGGGCCGGCCTTGCGTATCGTGTCTGCCGTGACAGCAACGCCGAGCGCGACTCGCGCTCCCGCCAGCTCCATCTCGCGGGCAAGATTGGTCACGATGCCGCCAAATTCGGCGCGTCCGGGAAGTGACTGGGCCAGCAGGGCCTGCCCGCCGAGCCTGCCGGACCGTTCGTAGAGGGTCACGTCGTGGCCGCGCTCGGCGAGCACCGCGGCGGCCTTCATGCCGGCCGGACCGCCGCCCACGACCCAGACGGTCCGGCGCCGGCGTGCGGGTGTCTTGACGTGGCCGAACGCGAGTTCGCGACCGGTCTCGGGGTGCTGGATGCAGGAGACGGCGTGATACTGCAACCGATGGCCAATGCACGCCTGATTGCAGGCAATGCAGCTGCGGATGTCGTCGACTCGTCCGGCCTCGGCTTTCGCGGCGAACGCTGGATCGGCGATCATGCCACGCACCAGGCCGACCATGTCGGCCTGGCCGCGGGCGACAATGTCCTCGGCGAGATGGGGCTGGTTGATTCGTCCGGCGACGAGCACCGGAAGCGACAGATGCTGCCTCAGCGCTCCTGCGCAGGCTGCGACGTGCCCGGGCTCGATCGCCATGGGCGGGACGACATCGACCCAGCCTCGCGCGGTCCGTGTGTTGCCGCCGATGACGTTGACATAGTCGACGAGGCCCCGGTCCTCCAGGGTCTGGCAGATCTCCAGCACCTCGCCGGACTCCATGGCGCCGGGCGTGGCGTCCGCGTCGCTGATCCTGACACCGAGTATCGGGTCGCGGCCGATGCTGGCCCGGGCGGCCTCGAGGATCTCGACAAGGAACCGCATGCGATTCTCGAGACTTCCACCGTAGGCGTCGTCGCGCCGGTTGATCCGGGGATTGAGAAACTGGGCGATCAGATAGCCCATGCTCGCCAGAATCTCGACGCCGTCGAGACCTCCCTCGACGATGTGGCCGGCGGCCCGCGCATAGGAGTCGGCCAGTTCGGCGAGCAGGGCCGGTGTCGCCGGTGTCGGCATGAGACTGTAGCGTTCGAACGGCACCGCAGACGACGAGATCGCCGGACGGCGCGCACCGTCCAGCGTGGCCCTGATGGCTGCCCCCGGGTGAAAGAGCTGACCCAGGATCGCGCAGCCGTGGCCGTGGACGGCGTCTGCCAGGCGCCGGAAGCCCGGCACGATGCCCGGCTCACCTGCCAGCAGGTACCCGGCGGCGAGATCGAAGCTGGGATGCATCGACATGCCTTCGGCAATGATCATGCCGGCGCCGCCCCGGGCGCGCGCCTCGTGATAGGCGATGAGGGCGTCCGAGACCCGGCCCCGGTCGCCGAGCGACGTGCCATGGGCCGGAAAGAACAGCCGATTCCGGATCCGGTGGCCTCGAATCTCGATCGGCTGGAACAGATGCGGGAAGACCGACATGGCCGATGTCCGTGACGTTCGGGCCGTGAAGTTGACGGAATGAGGCTTGATGCCACGATCCATGCCTGTTGTACACTCGCCGGTGAACTCGAATCCTGGATGCCCCGCCATGGGTCACCGAGTTGTCAATCAATGCTCGGCCTGGAGCGATGTGGAAGCGATTGCGGGCGCGAACGCCCTGGACGCCCTGGATGGGCCGGTCGAGAAGGCGTCGGCACTGCCCAATGTCTGCTACACGAGCGCGGCGTGGCAGAAGCTCGAGTTCGAGCGCCTCTTCGCCCGAAGCTGGTTTGTCGCAGGCTTCCTCCATGATGTGCCGGAGCCTGGTGACGCCATGCCGGTCAAGGCTTTCGGGATGCCGTTGCTCGTGTTGCGCGACCTGGGTGGCGTGGTCCGCGTCTTCCATAACGTCTGCCGCTACCGGCGCACGGTTCTGGTGACCGGGAAGTGCTCGGGGCTCCGGGAATTCACGAGTCCCTGTCGCGGCTGGACCTACGATCTTGACGGTTCGCTGAGGCGCGGCCCGTCCCTTGATGGCGGCGGCCCTCACGACGACCCGCCCGGCCTCGTGCCGGTCCGTTCGGACGTGTGGCAGCACTGGATCTTCGTCAACCTCGATGGCAAGGCGCAGTCCCTGGAAGACTATCTGGCACCGGCGGCAGACCTCGTCCGGGGCTACGATCTTGGGGCAGCGCGCCACGCAGGGACGGTGCATTTCGAGGTTGCGGCCAACTGGAAGCTGGCGCTGGAGAACTACATCGAGCCTTACCACGTCTTCGCGGCCCATCCGAGGCTGCATGACTTCGTTCCGATGTCGGAACGGATGCCGAGCCGAATCGACCGCCACGTGATGTGGAACCGCTATCTCTTCAGGGCCTCGGAGCCTGGACGGGGCGAAGGGCTGCCCTACTTCCCGAACCTGTCACCCGAGGCCGCCCGCCAGGGCGTCTGGTTCATCCTCCCCACGGCCTTTGGCGTCGAGGTCTATCCGGATCACGTGGCGAGCTTTCATGTCGCGCCGGTCGCACCGGACCGATGCCGAGAGCGCATCGACGTCTACCTCGTCGGCGAGGCTGCCACCTCGACGGACTGGGCCGAGGGACGTCAGGCCGTGCTCGACATGTGGAACGAACTCAACCACGAGGACATAAGCCTCATCGAGAGCATGCAGAGGGGCCGGATGTCGCCGACCTACGATGGCGGCAGCCTGTCGACCTACTGGGACGAAGCTCCCCTCCATCTCAGTCGCATGGTCGTTGAGGGCATGCGCTGAGCCTCATCACTCCTTGCCGCCGCCAGGGGGTTCGGGTATCGAATGACGCTTGGGATCGACTCCGAAGACCCGGGACAGGGTTTTCGATGCGCCGCCAGCCTCGAAACCCTCTGCCGCCCGACGCGGACGGGTATCGGTCGCAATGATCGGGACGACGGGTATGATTGATGCCGCCCTGGTGGAGCAGGCTCAGTCTTGCGGGGCCAGCGGCACGGGGTGCGCATAGCCGGTCGAAACGGACGTCGCATTCGGGTGGCCGAGGCGTCCCCGTCACCGGACGAACCCGATCGCAACGCGGTCATCCGGGCCCGACAAGGGGGGAACATGCGAGTCAGCAAACTGAGAACCAGTGTCATCACCCTGGCTGCTGTCGTTTTGTCAGGCAGCTTCACCCAGGTCTGGAGCGCCGAGTCCCACCCGGTCACGGGCGAAGAGTTGTCGGACGACCAGACCTTCACCTATCGCCTGCTCGACCAGTTTCCGACCCTCGACCCGCAACTCAACCAGGACGTGTCGGGCTTTCACGTGATTCGCGATCTCTTCGAAGGTCTCCTGAGCCAGGATGCCGAAGGCAATCTCGTGCCCGGGGTGGCGACAGGGTTCACGGCGTCGGACAACAACACGACCTACACGTTCACCCTGCGCCCGAATGCCAGGTGGTCGAACGGCGATCCGGTGACGGCCCATGACTTCGTCTATGCATGGAGACGGGCGGTTGATCCCGTCACCGCCTCTCCCTACGGCTGGTACCTTGAACTGACCCAGATCGTGAACGCTGCGGATATCCTGGCTGGCGAGAAGGAACCGGCCGAACTTGGCGTGCGCGCCGTGGACGATCACACCCTTGAGGTGAGGCTGTTCGCGCCGCTGCCCTACTTTCCGGCCATGACGACCTATGCGACGCTGTTCCCGGCGCACCGCGCGACCATCGAGGCTCATGGCGCCAAGTGGACGGCGCCCGGGAACCTGGTCTCCAACGGTGCCTATGTTCTCAGCGAACTGGTGCTGAACGAGTACCACAGGCGCGTGAAGAACCCGCAGTACTGGGGTGCCGACGCCGTGATCATCGAGGAGGTGACAGGCCTCGTCATCAACGACGACAACCAGGCCCTGACCCGCTATCGCGCCGGTGAACTTGACCACCTCCAGCCCCTGCCCGCCGGACAGTATCCGGCGCTCAAGGAAGAAATGCCCGATGAGGCGACCAGTGTTCCGCGCCTGTGTTCCTACTACTACGCCATCAACCACTCACAGAGCGGCCATCCGGCGTTGCAGGACGTGCGCGTGCGCAGGGCGCTCAGCATGGCCATCGACCGCAACGTGATTGTCGAACGGCTCCTGAAGGGTGGCCAATGGCCGGCCTACAACTTCACGCATCTCAAGACTGCGGGCTTCGAGATGCCCGAGATTGCCTATGCGTTGCTCGATCAGGCCGAGCGAGACGACGAGGCCAAGCGCCTCATGGCGGCTTCCGGCATCGAGGACCTGACGCTCAGGCTGATCTACAACACCTCCGAAAGCCACAAACAGATTGCCACTGTCATCAGCCAGATGTGGAAGCAGAAACTCGGCGTGACGACTGAACTGGCCAACTTCGAGTGGAAGACCTACCTCAACATCATGGACAATCAGGAGTTCGATCTGGCCCGTTCAGGCTGGTGCGGCGACTACAACGAGGCATCGACCTTTCTCGACCTGCTCACCACGACCCACGGCGCAAATCGGGGCAAGTACTCGAATCCTGAAGTCGACGAACTCATGAATGCCTCGAAGACCGTCGCAGATCCGGGCGCGATCTACGCCAAGGTCGAACAGATCCTTGCCGAGGACATGGCCATCATTCCGATCTATCACTATGCCAACACGTTCCTGCTCTCCAGCGACATGCGGGGCTGGCCCTATGACAACGTCGAAAACAACTGGTACTCGAAGAACCTCTATCGTGTAGCGGACTGATCGAAGGCCCTAACGTCCGGATCGCCGGATGATCTACTACATCGCCAGGCGTCTTGCGGTTGCCGTGCCGACGCTCCTCATTCTCATCATCGTCTCCTATGTCCTGATGTACACTGCGCCGGGTGGGCCGTTCGACACCGAGCGCACGCTGCCGCCCGAGGTCATGGCCAACCTCCAGCACAAGTACGGACTCGATCAGCCGCTCGTCGTGCAGATCTGGCGGTATGTCGTCTCCATCGTCACGGAATTCGATTTCGGGCCGTCGTTCCAGTACACGGACCAGACCGTCAATGACATCATTCGCCAGGGATTCCCGGTGACGCTGACCTACGGGGCGTGGTCGTTCCTGGTGGCCGTCCTGGCGGGCGTCTCGTTGGGAATCGCGGCGGCCGTCTGTCACAACACCATTCTCGACTACCTCTGCGTCGGAGTTTCCGTCGGCGCCCAGGTCCTGCCGAACTTCGTTCTCGCGCCGGTTCTGACCCTGCTCTTCACGCTGTGGCTGGCCTGGCTTCCCGGCGGAGGCTGGCAGGGAGGGCACTGGCCCTACGTCGTCATGCCGGTCATCGCACTCTCGACGTCGTTCATGGCCTCGATCGCCCGCATGACCCGATCATCCATGCTGGAGGCGCTGAACGCCGACTTCATCCGCACGGCCCGGGCCAAGGGACTGCCGATGCGCCGCATCGTGATCCGTCATGCGCTCAAACCCACCATGTTGCCGGTGATCTCCTATCTCGGGCCGACGTTTGTCGGCATGATCACCGGCTCCGTGGTGATCGATGTCTTCTTCGCGACCGGTGGAATCGGCCAGTTTTTCGTCAACTCGGCGCTGAACCGCGACTATCCGGTGATCATGGGGATCACCATCCTGGCAGGCGCCCTCACCATTGCCTTCAACCTCGTGGTCGACCTGCTCTACGCCTGGTTGGACCCCCGCATCCGGTACTGACGTGTCGCCGTTTCTCTTCGGCCGCCGCACCATCCGGACCCTGGCCGCGACCGGCGCACCGGATACATCCGGCGGCCGCTCGCTCTGGCAGGACGCCCGTGGCCGCTTTGTCCGCAACCGTGCGGCCATGGCGAGTCTGGCGGTCCTGTGCGTCCTTGTCCTCTTTGTGCTCTTCGGCGATGTCCTCGCGGCCTGGTCCAACGAAGAGATCGACTGGGCCATGCTCGGCAACGTCGCGCAGCAGGGGGGACCCTCGTTTGCGAACGGCCACTACTTCGGGGTGGACGAACTGGGCCGCGACCTCTATGCGCGCACGGTGCAGGGGACCGGGATATCGCTGATGGTCGGCGTCCTGGGAGCACTGGTCTCGATGGTGGTCGGCACCCTTTACGGAGCCATTGCGGGATATCTCGGCGGCGCGGTCGACAACGTGATGATGCGCATTGTCGATGTCCTGATGGCCATTCCCTACATGTTCGTGCTGATCGTGTTCATGGTCGTGTTCGGCCGCTCGATCCTCATGCTGTTCGTCGGCATCGGCCTCATCAGCTGGCTCGACATGGCGCGAATCGCGCGGGGTCAGACGCTGTCCATCAAGAACCGGGACTTTGTCGAAGCCGCCGTCGCGATCGGCGTCAGACCGGGGAGGATCATCCTGCGCCACATCATCCCCAATCTTCTGGGCGTGGTCGTGGTCTATGCGACACTTCTCGTGCCGTCGATGATCATCTACGAGAGTTTCATCAGTTTTCTCGGTCTTGGCGTGCAGGAACCCGCTACCAGCCTGGGCGCGCTCATCAGCGACGGTGCGAGCCAGATGCAGTACGGCACGCTCTGGCAGCTCCTGTTTCCGCTCTCCTTCTTTGTCACCACGCTGTTCGCATTCTTCTTCGTGGGCGACGGGCTGCGCGATGCGCTCGATCCCAGGGATCGGTGAACCATGACCCTGCTTCAGGTTCGTGATCTCAGCGTCTCCTTCCAGACAGGCGACGGCACGGTCGACGCCGTGAACGGAGTCGACCTCGCGGTCGCGGCCGGACAGGCGATTGCCGTGGTCGGCGAGAGCGGTTCGGGCAAGAGCCAGATCATGCTCGCCGTCATGGGTCTCCTGGCGCGGAACGGAACGGCGTCGGGCTCGATCAAGTTTGACGGCACCGAACTGCTCGGTCTCGACGAGCGTGCGTTCAACCGGATTCGCGCGCGCGAGCTCGCGATGATCTTTCAGGATCCGATGACGGCGCTCAATCCCTACATGAGAATCTCGCACCAGATGACCGAGGTGCTGACACTGCACAAGGGCATGAGTCATGGCGCGGCGCTCGGCGAAGCGGTCCGCCTGCTCGAAGCCATGGAAGTGCCCGAGGCCCGCACCCGCATCACCATGTATCCACACGAGTTCTCCGGTGGCATGCGCCAGCGGGTGCTGATCGCCATGTCGCTGCTCTGCCGTCCTCGCCTGCTGATTGCGGACGAGCCCACCACGGCGCTCGATGCCACGGTCCGCGGCCAGATCATGCACCTTCTCGGGAACGTGAAGTCCATGTTCGACACGGCCGTCATTCTCGTCACTCACGATGCCGGCATCGTCGCCGGACACTGTGACGAGATGGTCGTGCTCTACGGTGGCCAGGTGATGGAAAGCGGTCCGGTGGCCGAGACCTTCGCCGCACCGCTTCACCCCTATACGCGCGGTCTGCTGGACGCCGTGCCGCGGCTCGACCGTGACGACGAAAGGTTGCGTGCCATTCCCGGGGATCCGCCGGGCATGCACCGAACTCCTGGCGGCTGTCCCTTTGCCGCGCGTTGTCCGCGGGCGGACGATCATTGTCATCATGTCAGGCCCCCGGACGTCAGTCATGTGCCGGGCCGGCGGGTGGCCTGCCACTGGCCCTTGCGCGGTGCGCGATGAACGTGCCCCTTCTCTCGGTGCGGGATCTTTCGGTCACCTTTCGCGTGCGCCCCGGAGGAAGCCCCCCGTGGGCCCGGCCGAAGGAGCTACAGGCCGTGCGAGGCGTTGGTTTCGATCTTGCCCCGGCCGAGACGCTCGGTATCGTCGGCGAGAGCGGATCCGGCAAGTCCACCCTTGCCCGCTCCCTGATCGGGACGGTCCCCGCCACAGGGGGCAGGGCGCTCTGGCAAGGCAAGGACCTGCTGGCGCTGGATCCCGGGGAGCGCCGGCCCCTTCGTCGCGACATGCAGATGATCTTCCAGGACCCCTTGGGGGCGCTGGATCCCCGCATGACGGCTGGAGAGATCATCGCCGAACCTCTCGTGACCCATGAAACAGACCTGTCGAGACTCGAGATCACGTCACGGGTGAAGGCGTTGCTCGAGCGGGTGGGCCTGCTGCCCGAGCACATCAACCGCTACCCTCACGAGTTTTCCGGCGGCCAGTGCCAGCGCATCGGCATTGCGCGCGCCCTCATCGTTCAGCCGAAGCTCCTGATTTGCGACGAACCCGTCTCGGCGCTCGACGTCAGCGTGCAGGCCCAGATCGTCAACCTGCTTCGGGATCTGCAGCATGACCTCGGACTGTCGCTGATCTTCATCTCCCACGACCTCGCTGTGGTGAAGCACATCGCTGACCGGATCCTGGTGTTCTATCTCGGCCGGGTCATGGAGTATGGCGAGGCACGCGCCCTCGTTCACGATCCGCGCCATCCCTACACTCGGGCCCTGATCGCAGCGACGCCGGTCCCTGATCCCGCGGCCGAACGCGGACGCCCTTCGGCCGGCCTCGAGGGCGAGTTGCCGTCGCCCCTGTCGCCGCCATCGGGATGCGTGTTTCGCACCCGTTGTCCTCTTGCCCGTCAATCCTGCGCCGAGGCCGTCCCGGCGCTCGACGAACACGACGACGGTCGTTTCGTGGCCTGCCCCTTCGGCTGAGACGGAATCACGAGCGCAAGGCGCGACCTTGCACACGCGAGGCGCCAGACGTCAGGACTCCTCTCCCATCGCCCGCAGGAGACCCTTGACCACGGCCGTCGCGTTGTCGGCCGCCAGGCCCAGGAAGACCTCCAGCTGGTTCGCGCCTTCACCACCGCCGGCGAGATCCGAGAGGCTGCGCACGGCAATGAAGGGAATGTCGTTGGCATGAGCAACGTGGGCGACCGCAGCGCTCTCCATGTCCAGCACGCGTGCGCCGAAGGTCTGGAACGTCCAGGTGCGGAACGCGGCGTTGTCGACAAAGGCGCTGCCGGAAACTCCGGATCCGCCGATGACGATCCTGGGATTGTGCTCAAGGCACGAATCTGCCGCCGTGCACCGGCTGAGTGCCACCCTGTCCGCCATGGAACGGGCCGCGGCAAGCAAACGGTCGTCCACCGCGAACCAGAAACGTGTTTCGGGATGCTCCATCCCGGAGCGGAGCACGGTGACCGAACGCGGGAACATCATGCCGAAGTGTCCGTACGGGTACTCGAAGAACGGCATCGTTGCCCAGCCGTCGTCCGTTTCACGCGCGAACACCATCTCCAGATACTGACCCCAGCGATCCGTGATCACGACATCGCCGATGTTGAGGCCCGGATCCACGCCGCCGGCAATACCGGAGAACACCACATCCCGGATGGCGAAATGGTCAAACGCCAACTGCGTCGTCATCGCCGCGTTGACGACACTGATTCCGCTCAGGAAGAGCACGACTTCGTGCCCTTCCAGGGTGCCCGTGCTGAAGACGACACCGTTCACCGAGAACTCCGATGCGTCTTCCAGGTCGCGCTTCAGAATCGCCAGTTCCGGCGCGAAAGCCGAGATGATGGCGATGCGCGGCGTGTCGTCCCCAATCGCGTGCGCGTCGGCCGGCCGTGGCTGAGCAACCGTGAGAAGCAGCAGGACGCCAAGACCGGCGATCAGGGTTCGGCCGGGAATGAAACGGCGTGTTGACATCATTGCGTGTGTCCCCTGGCAGGAAAGTGGTCCGGGCCCAAAAAGGTGTTGTGACGCCGTCCGAGTCGGGTCTGTCCGCAATCTCACATGGATCGGCATGTTCGCTCCAGGGGGGCAGCCCGACGTCATCGGGAATGTGGACCGGCTACTTCGCGGGAATCGAGAAAACGATGATGTACGTGAGGACCAGCGCGAGCATGATGAAGAGACATGTGTCGACAAGCTTCAGCCTCGAACGTCTTGGAGAATCCCTGCAACAGTAGGTGAGGGCGAGCAGTGTCTGCAGGAGGTAGTATGCCGCAAAGGCCCTGGATGCGAGGGCGACGATCTCGAGCAGGTCGACCGCCCAGACGAGAAAGACTGCGGCGACCGCGATCGAGACATAGCCCACCCTGGCCGAGAGATGACCGAGACTGTTCTCGCGCAACAGGCCGCCTCCGCCTCCCATGTCGGCCACCGCCGCACTGAACTGACTCGTCAGTGCGGCGATCATCAGCATGACTGGCAGGATCAGGGCCACCGGCGCCACAGCGTCGACGATCTGCGCGAGCCGGATGTGGACCAGGTCCATGCCCTGCACCACCGGCATCAGCAAGATGACGGAAATGACGTAAATGCCCCCCGAGATGAGTTGAGCGTTCCGCATGCTCTTGACCCGGATCTCAGGGCTGTACTTTTCCCCGAGGAAGCGCGACGTCTCGAATCCCTGCACCACGAGGAGGGCCCCCGCCAACATCTGGAACTGCGTGAAGACACCCCTCTGCGGGAAGTCGAGGTGGAGTTCCATTTCGGTCAGGAATCCAAATCCGTAGATGGCGAGACCGGTGACGAGGGAGGCGATGACGCAGAGCTGGATCGTGACCGCAATGCTCTCGAGTCGCTCAAGGCCCTCCAATCCCTTGAGATACCCCATGCAGGCGATGGAGACGATCACGATCGTCGTCAGGCCGCGTTCCATGTCCGGATCGTTCATGCCCAGATAACCGAGAAGAAAACTCGACAGCAGGGAGAGGTAGAACGCGACAGCGATGACATAGGCGACGACGAGAACGACGTTGCCCAGGTACTCGATCTCGCGGGTACCCCTGTGGGTCCGTCCGTCGGCGAGGCGTGGTTCGACATGCATGATGTTGAACCGGATGACGTGGCCAATCGCGTAGGCGAGGAGGACGATTCCAAGAATTGCCACCGGCGCCATCGGGCCGACGATGCTCGCGAGCAAGGGCGCCATGATGAGGAACCCGCTGCCGATAATGGAGGAAAGAGGGGTGAGTGTGGCGTGCCACACGTCACCCTTTGCCATCCGTGAGCGAAACAGAATGAGGGCGACGACAGCGCAAGACGCGAGCAGCAGGACGGTGAGCATCGGGCTTGAAGGTGCCATGAATAGCCAACCTCGCTGCCTTGGGTGGGTCGGTTCGCGGTCGCGTCACACAATCACGTGCGCCGTCGACTTCAGGGCGATGTGGGCGACTTCCGGGACCGCAACCGAATCACAAGGCAGCCTGGCGAATAAGCAATGCAGATATGTGTACGGTCGCCGGTCGAAAAGCGGAATCGGCCGGCTATCAACTCCCTCTCCCGTTCCTGCACGACGATACGCCATGGCTCGAGTGCCGGACAAGAATCCGTCCCACTGCATTGACATCGAGCATCCACTCCGGAGTCCGCAAAGGGGGGCTGCAGTCGGATCGCCGGTCGTCCGACCCCCAAACCGGCCTCCGGTGTGGCACGTTCGTCACTTTCGGGCATCGCACCCACCAGGTGATTGCAGGTCCAAAGCGGGATTGTGGAGATACCGCACTCAAGGCCGGGAGGCAGCCTTGATTCCCGTCCCGGCCGAACGCTAGGGTCTCTTCCGGGTGCCGGGGCACGTCATGCCGCTTCTTCACTTCTCCCGCAGGGAATTCGATTGCCGGCTGGCTGCTGCCCGTGCCGCCATGGAGCGTGACGGACTTGATGGCCTGGTGCTGTTTCGTCAGGACAGCATGTACTATCTCACCGGCTACGACACGAGCGGCTACTCCATGTTCCAGGGCATGTACCTCGGAGCGGACGGAGCGCTCGCATTGCTGACGCGTTCGGCGGACCGCATCCAGTCCCGCGAAACGTCCATCGTCGAGGACATTCGCATCTGGCAGGATCGGGAGGATGCGTCGCCTGCCGACGACCTCCGAGACATGCTCGAGGACCATGGGTGCCGGGGACGACGCCTCGGTGTCGAGTACCATGCCTACGGTCTCACCGGGCAGCGCGCGAAGATGGTCGACGTTGCGCTCGACGGATTCTGCCGGACCGTCGATGCATCCGACCTCGTCCGCCTGCTCCGGCTGGTCAAGAGCGAGGAGGAGCTAGCGTACGTGCGCAAGGCAGGGTCGCTGTGTGACCGCATTCTCGATGTCAGCATCGAGCGCACCGTCCCGGGCGCCTCCGTGAAGGCGGTCTATGGGGCGATGATGCAGGCGCTCATGGAGGGCGGCGGCGATCCGACCGCAGGCCGCTGGCCCATGGGCGCCGGCGAAGCCGCTGTGTTTTGCCGCTACCATACCGGCGACGAGACCGTTGCGGAGCGGGACCAGGTCGTGTTTGAGCCGGCTGCAGCCTTTCGGCACTACCATGCGGCCATGATGTACAACATCCTCACCGGAACCCCGGATCATCGCCACGTGAGCATGAACCGCGCATGCGCCGATGCCATCGATGCCTGCCTTGAAACCCTGCGCCCGGGGAGGACAGTTGGCGACGTGTTTGACGCACACGCAAGGACATTCGGTGATGCTGGCTTCGGTCACGCCCGGCTCGCCGCCTGCGGCTACACCATGGGGGCGATGTATCCCCCGACATGGATGGACTGGCCGATGGTGTGGGCCGGGAACCCGCAGGTACTGGAGTCCGGCATGGTGTTCTTCCTTCACATGATCCTGCTCGATGACACCACCGGACTGAGCATGTGCATCGGCGAGACTGCGATCGTGACCGACGGAGGGTGTGAGCGCGTCAACCACATTCCCCGGGAGCCGATCGTCAACTGAGCATCGTCCAGCGGTGTTGCCCCCTTGAAGAAGACCGGAAGGCCGACTGCGGCAGAGTTCATGCCAGATCCCGGTCGGGAATGTCATCGGGTGCGGCGACGTCAGGCCGGCTGAGGGGTCCGGAATTGGCCAAGTTCATGGGCTTGGCGTTGCTGCCGGAGGCATGGGATGGTGACCGGGATCCGTATCGGGCAAAATGACGGTACCGTCCGCAGCCGAGGTGATGAGCGGATGAACAACGGCACCCGTCATCACGGGCTCCGGATCCGTTCGGCCACGGAGGGAGACTTCTCCGACATTGCCCGGATCTATGCCTGGCATGTGCGGCACGGAACGGCATCGTTCGAGATTGATCCACCGGATGCCGGGGAAATGCTGGCACGCTGGCAGGCACTTCGCGCACTAGGCCTCCCCTGGCTCATCGCAGAAACCGCCGACGCCATCACGGGGTATGCGTGTGCCTCGCCCTGGCGGTCCCGGTCTGCCTATCGCCTGACGGTGGAGAACTCGGTCTACGTGCGTCACGGATACGACAGGCAGGGAACGGGCCTTGTGCTGATGGAAGCGTTGATAAGGCAGTGCGCGAGCCTCGGTTACCGGCAGATGATCGCTGTCATCGGAGGCTCGGCCAACAGGGCCTCGATCGACTTTCACGAGCGGCTCGGGTTCCACCGTGTCGGCGTCCTGGAATCGGTTGGTCACAAGTTCGATCGCTGGGTGGATACGGTTCTCATGCAGCGCGCCCTCGGCGAAGGTGACACATCGCCTCCCGGAGACCCTTGAATCGCCGGCTTTGCCTGGCTTTCGACCGGGCTCGACGAGGCCCGAGGCGACCCGGGTTCCGGCGTCGTGTCGGTGACCGGCTGTCCCGCTGCAATGACTGGTGGGGCCAGTGATGCACGACATGTCATGGTGATGCTATGATCGCCGACGCTTTGACCGGAAATGGGGCCCAGCCATGGAGAGTTTCGAAAGCCAGAACCTGACCGAGGAGATCCTGGCACTTGACGCCCATCTCGTTCATTCCTTCGCCAATCTCGACGGATTGAAGGCCGAGGGCGCGCGCACCGTCATTGCCGAGGCTGACGGTGCCTTTGTC
The DNA here is from genome assembly GCA_964291415.2 of Alphaproteobacteria bacterium. Lineage (GTDB taxonomy): Bacteria > Pseudomonadota > Alphaproteobacteria > SP197 > SP197 > SP197. The sequence goes on from OZ219918.1 coordinate 1,091,556, forward strand.
TACGATGCGGATGGCAACCGCATGCTGGACGGCATCGGCGGCCTGTGGTGTGTCAATGTCGGTCACGGGCGCCGCGAGATCATCGATGCCGTGGCCGCACAGTTGCGCAAGCTGGACTACTACTCGACCTTCTACAATCTCACCCATCCCGAAGGCGCGCGCCTCTCCCACAAGGTAGCGTCACTGGCTCCGGGTTCGCTCAACCATGTCTATTTCGGCAATTCCGGCTCGGTTGCCAACGACAGTGCGGTGCGCATCCTCCACCACTACTTCAACCGCCTCGGCGAGCCTTCGAAGCGGATCATTCTCTCGAGGATCGGCGCCTATCACGGCTCGACGCACCTCTCAGTCGCCCTCACGACTCCGGCCTACCGGGCCGACTGGAACTCGGCCGAGGATCTCGTCCACCACCTCTCGTCACCCTATCCCTACAGGCGGCCCGACGGCATGACGGTCGACGAGTTCTCGGATTTCCTTATCCAGGAAATGATCGAAGCCATCGAGAAGATCGGCGCCGAGAACATCGCCGGTTTCATCGCCGAACCGATCATGGGGGCAGGAGGTGTCATCGTGCCGCCCGACGGCTATCACAAACGGACCAGGGACGTGTGCTCGACCTATGGCATCAAGTACATCTCCGACGAGGTCGTCACGGCGTTCGGACGTCTCGGCCACTTCTTCTCGTCTCAGGATGTCTTCGGCATCGAGCCCGACATCATAACCTCGGCGAAGGGTCTCACCTCGGGCTATCAGCCGCTCTCGGCGACCATTCTCTCGGAAGAGATCTACGACGTCATTGCCGCACCGGGAGCGATGTTCCTTCACGGCATGACCTATTCGAGTCACCCCGCCGCCTGTGCAGCCGCCCTGGCGAACATCGCCATCATGGAGAATGAAGACCTGTGCGGGCACGTCCGGACCACGGGACCGTTGTTCGAGGCGGCGCTCCATCGTCTTGGAGACCTTGATGCCGTGGGCGAAGTCCGGGGCAGCCATTTCATGCAGGGAATCGAGTTCGTCCGCGATCAGGCCACCGGGGATCTCCATGACGCGGAAGTGGATTTTGGCGGGCGCGTGGCGCGCCATGCCCAGAAGCGCGGACTGATCGTCAGGCCCTTGGGTCACATGGCGGTGCTGTCCCCTCCACTCATCATCGGTGAGAAGGAAATCGGCATCATCGAGGACGTCCTGCGGGAGAGCATCACCGCGGCACTCGACGACGTCGCGGCGGAGGGCTTGGCCTGACGGGTCAGGTCGGCGGCGCCCCTTCGGCAAGAAACCACCAGCGGTGAACGCGGGACCGTGCGTCGCCCGTCGGCAGGGGGGCTGGCAAGAGCACGGAGTGTCGGTTCCTCCCTCGTCAGACGGGGACGTTCGTCGAGGTAGCCATGATCGCGTAGCCAGGCCTCGAGGTCGTCTGCACTCCTCGTCCTGAACCGGGCGAGGGCGGGCGGCCGGTTCGAGCGCAGAGTGTCGAGCAACGCCCGCGGATCGCCTGCCAGCGATTCGGCGATCGTGACGAGAAGTTCAAGGTAGTGCCCGGACACGGCATTGCTTCGATGCAGGGAATCGCGATCAACGGGGCGGTTGCGGCCCTCGTTCCACAGCGAGGTGAAGATCGCGAAGAGATCGATACGCGCATCGAGAAGCCGCCTCGTACAGACTTCGAGAGGAACCATGGCCTCGAAGCGGGCGTTGCTGCTGTCGACCACGTCGCCGGCGAAGAGGACGGCGGCGACATTCCTGTCGATTGCGAGGTCGACGCAGCGTTCTAGGGCAGCGGCCGGCGTCAGGTCCGCCGGATCGATACCCCCAGTCCACTACGGAATCGGGAATGCCGGAACACCGGGTACCGAGGTGAACGTCACCGATGGCCAGAAGTCTCGCGCCGTCGCCCATGCCACCTCACGTCAGGCGGCCGCGGATTGTGACCGCCGCCGTTCGTGTCTAGATTGAGACTTCCACAGGCACCGGCAAGAGGGTCATTCATGAAGGGCAATCCAGAGGTCGTCGGTTTTTTGAACAGGGTTCTCAAGAACGAGCTCACGGCGATCAACCAGTACTTTCTTCATTCCCGCATTCTCAAGGATTGGGGGGTCATCGGCCTGGCCGAGCACAACTACCGGGAATCCCTGGAGGAAATGCAGCACGCCGACAGCCTGATCGAACGGATTCTCTTCCTCGAGGGTCTTCCCAATCTCCAGGAGCTCGGCAAGCTGATGATCGGCGAGGACGTAAGGGAGATCCTGGAGTGCGATCTGAAGCTCGAGTACGCCGCTGTGCCCGTGCTGCGTGACGGGATTGCCTGCTGCGAAGGCAGCAGCGACTTCGTCAGCCGCAACCTGTTGCGCGACATCCTGCTGGCCGAGGAGGAACATATCGACTGGCTCGAAACGCAACTCGGCCTCATCGAGAAAACGGGAATCGAGAACTACATCCAGCTGCAGAGTCAGCCCGCCGCCGGTTGAGTCACCTATCCAGGGGGCGTCGTTCCACGTGTGGTTGATCCTGGTAACCGCCGCGCACGAGGTCGATGAGCGCCTGGGCGTCCTCCAGGCACTGCCCGCACCGGGGGCCGGAGCCAAGCATGGCATAGGCCTGGCGGGCGCAGTGAATGCCCGATTGCGCCACGCCGGCAATGTCGCGTTCACGATAGGCGTTGCAGATGCAGATGAACACCGTGTCTCACTTGTGAGGACCGGGAGGCATGCTGACTGCAATTGCAAATGATTGTCAATCCCGAAATCGGCCTTGGCCGATCATTCACCGGCGAAGAGTGCGTCGAGTGCCTTTCGGTGGATATCGGCGGCATCGGCATCCACGCAGGCCAGCAGGACCCGGCGAAGCGTGCTGCCTTCCTCGAGATGAAGGCGGATCGCGGTCACGGCTGTTCGAGCGGCGAGGTGGAGGGGATAACCGTAGGCGCCCGTGCTGATGGCCGGGAAGGCGATCGATCGAAGTCCCTGCTTCACGGCGATGTCGCAGCTACGGCGATAGCAACTCGAGAGCAGAGCCTCCTCTCCTCGCGTACCGCCCTGCCAGACAGGACCCACGGTGTGAATGACGTGGCGGCTTGGCAGGTTCCAGCCGCCGGTCAGTTTGACATGACCGGTCTCGCAACCACCGAGTGTACGGCACTCTTCGAGCAGCCGGGGTCCTGCGGCCCGGTGAATGGCACCGTCGACGCCACCGCCGCCGAGCAGCGTGCTGTTGGCGGCATTGACGATGGCGTCGACAGCAAGCGTGGTGATATCACCCTCAAAGACCTCGATCCGTTCGCGCATGCGCCCCTATCCCGAATGCCCCCGGCTGTGCTTCCCAGGCGCCGACAACGCCTGCTCGCCACCGCCGATGCCGAACCCCTGGAGCGGTGCCGGGCACAGCCCCTGCATAGACAGTATCGTGCCGGGCCTGGCCCGGGTCGAGCCTGTCCTTGTCAACCGCCACGGCCATGGACGTCAATCGACGCGCGTCGGTCGAACGCTGCCTCCATCAATCCGCGTAGTCCGTTTCGACAAGGCTGTAGTCACCGGCCGATATCCGGATGATTGCGTCCTGCGGCGCAGGGAAACCGAGCAGCGCCTCAGGATCGAGTCCGCAAGCCGCGGCGACGAACATCCGGTTGAACACGCCATGGGCGACGATGACCGTCTCGTCGCCAAGGTCGACAGCCTCCAGCCACGCGCTTGCTCGCTCGAAGACATCGCGGCAGCACTCGCCTCCGGGTGCCGCGTTCCGGAACGGGTCACGGCGCCGACGCTCCCAGGACAACCGGTCGTACAGCACCGCTTCGGTTGCCGTCATGCCCGCGAAGCTGCCGTCATCAATCTCGACCAGCCTGTCGTCGAACTGGACTGTTTCCAGGGACCGTCCCAGAGCGTCGCAGATCAGGCCGCAGCTTTGACGTGCGCGGCCGAGTGAACTGCACCAAATGGGCACCGTTCCGGGCTCCGTCACCAGCGTTGCGAGCAGACGCCCCATGGCGCTTGCCTGCTCTGCACCGCGCCGGGTCAGATGCGAATCCTGCTGGCCCTGCATCCGGCCAACCCGATTCCATTCCGTCTCGCCGTGCCGCATGAGATAGATGACGCCCATGAATTCTCCGTTGGGGCAGACTCTCCGTGACCCGCACGCGCCAAGGCGGTGTGACGTGGTCCGAACAGAGCGCTGGAAGCGTGTTCCGTGCGTTCTGCCTTCATCCCTGTCGCGTGACAAGGGCGACGGCACATTCTGCTTCGCCGATTGCCGCAATCAGATATTCGTCATCGAAGGAGGTGTCCGCGACGTCATGCACGACGATCGCCAGTTCGGCCCATCCGGCAGGAGGGCGCACCTGCATTCGCTTGCCGGACTGCGTGCCGGGGCGGTAGTTTCGGACCATGACACGGCCGGACGCCATCAGGCTCCACCTCAATGACCCGCGGCTGCGGCAAAGAGCCTATGGCGAGCCGCAGGCGCACGTGATGTCGCGGGCCACGCGCGGCGTCGCAAGGCAGACGATCGCACGCTGGCCGGACTATGCTCCCACGCCCCTCGTCGATCTCCCCGGACTCGCCTCGCGTCTCGGCATTGGCGGTCTGAGGATCAAGTACGAAGGCCACCGGTTCGGTCTTGGAAGCTTCAAGGCGCTCGGCGGCGCCTATGGCGTGCTGCGGGTGCTCGCCCGGGAAACCGGCCGCACCATGGATGACATCATGGCTGGACGCGCCCGGGATGCCGTTGCCGGTGTCACGGTGTGCTGCGCCACGGACGGCAATCACGGGCGGGCCGTGGCGTGGGGGGCAGGACTGGCCGGCGCCCGTTGTGTCATCTACCTCCATGACCATGTCAGTCAGGGACGCGAGGATGCGATCGCGGCCTATGGAGCCGACATCGTAAGGGTGAAGGGAACCTACGACGACTCGGTCCTGAAGGCTGCAGAGGATGCCCGGAGCCGTGGCTGGATCGTTCTCTCGGACACATCGTGGCCCGGTTACGAGGACATTCCCTCCTGGGTGATGCAGGGCTACACCGTGCTCACGGCCGAGGCGATGGAGCAGATGGCCGCACGCCGGCCAAGCCACGTCTTCATCCAGGCGGGTGTCGGCGGACTGGCCGCGGCGGTGGTGGGGCCGATGTGGGAGGACTGGGGGAGCGCGCGGCCGCTGACAGTCGTTGTCGAACCCCACGAGGCCGACTGTGTCTACCAGAGCGCTGTTCATGGGCGCCCGACCGAGGGATCAGGGTCCCTCGACACCGTCATGGCCTGTCTTTCTGCCGGGACGATCTCGCCGCTCGCCTGGACCATCCTGGAGCGCGGAGCCGATGCCTTCGTCACCATTGCCGACCCGTATTCGCCGCAAGCGATGGTGACGCTTGCGAACAACGCCGGGTCGCCGCTCGTTGCAGGCGAGTCGGGCGCCGCCGGTCTGGCAGGACTGCTGGCGGCGCTGGAAGAGAGCGATGTCGGCCAGGCACTGGGACTGAACCGCGAGAGCGATGTTCTTCTGGTCGCCAGCGAGGGAGCGACGGATCCGGAGATTTACACCAGGATCGTCGGGCGTCGGCCGGAAGAGGTGCCGGGTGGTTGACGGCAAGCTCCTGCCCTGTCTGGCGGTGGCCCTGGCGCTCCTTGTCGCGATACCGGCCAAGGGGGACGAATCCGAACGCGTCTCGGCGGCACAGCAGGCCCTCCAGGTGATGGGCTACGACCCCGGTCCCGTCGATGGCGCCATGGGGGAGAACACTCGACGCGCCCTGGAAGCGTTCCAGAAGGAGTTCGGCCTTGCCGTCGACGGCAGGATCGATGACGCGCTTCTTGAGAGGCTTCGCGCAGAGGCGGCCCTCGACGCGGCGTCATCGGAGCGGCGGCTGGACCGCAAGGGATTGCTGCGCAGCTACACGCGGGCAGTGCAGGAAGGGCTGCATGATCTGGGCTTCGATCCCGGTCCGGTAGACGGGGTGGTCGGCCCGTTGACCAGGCAGGCCGTGCGCGCCTTTCAGGCGGAGGCAAGCATCGATGTGACGGGGATCATCTCACCGCTGCTCCTCGAGGCCATCAACCATGCGAGGGGCCTGTGACACCTCCCTTCTACCCGGGGCTCGCTGCGGCCGACCGGGATGACCGGCTCCATGCACCGGCGGCAGATCGCAACTGCGAGCCCATTCTCGACGTTCTTGAGCGCTACTGCGGCAGCGGCACCAGGGTGCTGGAAATCGCCAGCGGCCCGGGTCAGCACGTCGCCCGTTTCGCCGTCTCCCTTCCTGACGTCCACTGGCAACCCAGCGATCCGGACGAACGCATGCGGGCAAGCGAATCAGCCTGGACCGGATCGCTGCCCAACGTCGCGTCTCCCCTTGCCCTCGATGTTCTCGATGAGGCGTGGTGGGAACGGCTCGACGGGCAGTTCGGGCTCGTCCTTTGCATCAACATGCTCCACTGCACGGAACGCAACACGGTGGAGGGGCTCGCTGCCGGCGCCGGGCGCCTGCTCCCGTCCGGCGCCCATCTTCTCGTTTATGGTCCCTTCACGTTCAATGGCGAGTTTGGCGCCAGGAGCAACAGAAACTTCGATGCCATGCTGCGCCAGCAGCATCCAGGGTGGGGACTGCGCGATGTCAACGACATTGCGGCGACGGCGCACGATCACGGTCTCGAACTGGAGCGCGTTGTCGCGATGCCGTCGAACAACCACATGCTGATCCTCTCGCGCCGCTGAACCAGCGGGCGCGACGATCCGGAATGACGCCTGATGACAGGCCCGGACGCGAGGTTATGATGGTTTGGCAGGGTTGAGGCCGGATTGGAGCACATGGCGGGACTTGGACGGTTCTTTCCCGATGCGGAGTACCAGGCGCGATGGCGGGAGGTCGAAGGTGAGATGGCCCGGCGCGGTCTGGAGACAGCGGTTGTCTTCGGGCGCTCCGGCGGGACCAACGACCGTTGCGGCGACGTCCTCTGGCTCACCAACTTCTTCTCGACGGCGTCAGGCCAGGGATATGACTCCTTCCTGTTCGAGGGGCGCTCGTTCAATGCGGTGCTGCTGCGCCGCGGCGAGGAACCCGAACTCCACGCCGATGAACCGGGACTGCGGCGCGAACTCATTGCAACGCCGAGGATCCTGTCGTCCAACACGCCGTTTCGCAGTGTTGCCGAGGCGCTGGTCGAAGGCGGTGTGACGGGCCCGGTGGGTCTTGTCGGCAGCGACGTCATCCCCTTGCGCTACTGGAACGTCATGTGCCAGTGCGCGCCGGACATCGAGTGGGTCATCGAGGATGATCTCGTGCTTGAGTGCAGGCGCATCAAGTCCTCCCTCGAACAGGACGCCCTGCGTATCGCCGGCGCGACGGCGAGCCGGGCGCTGACCCGGTTCGTCGAAGGGCTGATCATGGGGCGGCCGGAGGCCGAGGCCGCATCGGAGGCGGCGCGCGAGGTGGTGCGCTCGGGCGGCACGATTCACATGCTGCCCTGTTGCCACGGCGACCTCATCAACCAGTTCGTCGCCAATCCGATCGCCGCCTACACCTTCGAGGCGCCCCGGGAGGGTGATCTGGTGCGCGCCTGGGTCTATGGCCCGATGTTCGAGGGCTACTACCAGGATCCGGGGCGCACCACGGTCTGTGGCAGGAAACCGCGATCGTCTGAGCAGAAGGACATGGTCGAAACCGGCGCCAGGATTGTCGAGGCGGTCATCGAGCAGATTCGCCCGGGCGCCCGGGTGAAGGATGTGGCCCGCCACGGACTGCAGCTGTCACGGCAATACGGCGCTCAATCCAACCAGATGGCGGAGAAGTGGCCGCACTTCGGACACGGTCTCGGCCTCTTCTTCGAGAAGCCCTACATCGGCGTCGACATGTGCGAAGACGACGACGTCTTCGAGGAGGGGATGGCGATCGGCGTCGAGGCCTTTTTCGGCCTTCCGGGTCTCGGAAGTGCGGGTTTCGAGCAGAACATGCTGGTCACCGAAAGAGGAGTCGAGCTCCTCTCGACTCTGCCCATGATCTGGTGGGATTGAACCGCCTGCGTCACGATTCCTCACCGACATCGCGCCGCACGAGATCCTGAAAGGCGGCGGTATGGCATTCCATGACGGGGGAGAGAACACCGCTTTCCAATACTTGGGCCTCCAGATTGCGCTGGACCGATTCGCAGATGGCGAGGTCCTCCTCGACGATGGTCCTCGCCCAGGCGAAGCTGTCTGCGGCGTCGCCTTCGTTCATGGAAGGCTCGTACCATGCCCAGCTGATGGAACGCAGACTGCAAGGACCTGTCGGTTCGATCCGCTCGGCCTTGAATCCGGTGGCGCCCAGGACGCCCTGGAAACCGGGATAGCGCCAGAACCAGATACCCTCTCCGCCACGCAGGCCGGCACCGTCCCCGCGGTAGGTGACGTGGAAGACGACAAGGCGGTGATCATCGTAGCTGCGGATGTTGACCTTCTGGGTTTCGAGTGATTGCGCGAGACGTTCGTGAATGAAGGGCAGGTGGTAACCCTCCAGAGTATTGTCGCAGTAGGTCTTCCAGTTGGCGTGGCCCTCCACAGTGAAATCTCCGTGGTAGGCGAAGGCGGTCGTTTCCGGCCATGGTTCCGCAAGGGAAGGAAGGGAGCCCAGCCAGGTGCGGAGCGGGGGCGTGGCCGCATCGATGGCGATGAAGACACATCCGCGCCAGGTCGCCACGCGGACCGGCCGCAGGGCCATCGCATCCCCGTCCAGGTCTTCACCAAACCGTGGCGCCAGGGCGAGAGTGCCGTCGAGTTCATAGGTCCAGCCGTGGTAGGGACAGACAAGCCGTGCCGGACAGGAACCGGTGCCGTCAGGCAACAGGGAGGCGCCACGGTGACGACAGTGGTTGTGGAAGGCGCGCAGGTCTCCGCCGCGGTCTTTCAGCACGACGATGGGCCAGCCGTTCACCGTCCGCGCCGCCCAGGTTCCCGGACGCGCCACCTCGTGTTCGGGTCCGAAGACAGCCCAGTTGCGGGCAAAGATGGTCTCGCGTTCCCGGAGCGCCGTCGCCGGTGACGTGTACCAGGAGGCGGGAAGCGTAGGCTTCGCCATGATGTTCAGTCTCCGTGGGTGGTGGCGCGGGCGTCCCGGCAGGCGGCGCCGAAGGCGTCGAACAGCGCGTGATCGTAGTCCCGCTCCCGAAACCGCCACTCGGGGTGCCACTGCACGCCCAGCTGCATGACCGGCGCGCGTCGCACGCTCACGGCCTCGATCAGTCCATCCGGTGCCGTTGCCTCGACGGCGAGATCGGCCGCCAGACGTTCGATGCCCTGACCGTGCACCGAGTTGACGCGATAGCGTTCGAGTCCGGTGATGGTGTGCAGCGTACCGCCGGCAACGACATCGATGTCGTGCAGAAGCTGGTACTGTTCGTCGCGCGGCTTCGACTTGCCAACCCGGTGCGCCATCAGTCCGTCGACCTCGTCCAGCACCATGTGGAGAGTGCCACCGAGTGCCACGTTGAGTTCCTGGATACCGCGGCAGACAGCCAGCATCGGAACCTGGCGCTCGATGACGCGACGGATGAGCGGCAGTGCCAGCGTGTCGCGCTGTCGATCCAGCATGGTGAATTCCCTCGGTTCCCCGTCGCCGTAGTTGTGCGGGTGAACGTCGCTCGGACTGCCCGGAAGGAAGATGCCGTCGACCCGGTCGAGCAGGTCATCGATGGCGTAGATGTCTTCCAGAGGCTCAAGGTCGCCGCCCCTGCCGAAGCAGGGAATCAGCATCGGCACCGCCCCGGCGCCGTGGGCAACCGCATCGATGTACTTCTCGCCTACCGCATGAAACGGATGGATGTCGATCATGCGCACGTCACAGGGAATGCCGACGACGGGCAGGGGGCCCTTGTCCACCATGGAGGATCACCTTGCTGCATCGCAAACGGCGCCACCCTATCAGGGGATCATGGTCACCGGAACCGGATCAGACGATTCACGGTGCCGGCGCGACGTCTCGGACAAGGCCGGGGTAGTGACGCCACAGGGCGAGGGCCCGGACAGCGAACAGGAGGGCGAGGCCCAGCCACAGGCCATCGTTGCCGAACTCCGCATGGAGCAGGTAGATCGCCGGCACGTAGATGACAACCGCGAGCACCATCGCGTTCCTGATATCGCGGCCCCGCGCGGCGCCCGTGAAGATGCCGTCAAGCTGGAAGGACCACACCCCGATGACGGGCATGAGAATCGCATAGTGCACGTGGGCGAGGGCCTCGGCCCTCACCTCCGGAATGTCGGTCAAGACAAGGATCAGGAGGTCTCCGCCAAGGGCATATCCGAGGCATACCACCACCGCCGTGAGCCCCGACCACAGGAAGGTCACCCTCACGGCCTGCCTGAGCATCCAGGGATCCCTGCGGCCGCAGGCTTCGCCGACGATGGCCTCGCAGGCATTTGCGAAGCCGTCCAGGGCAAAGGCAGCGAAGGTGAGGAACATCATGAGAACCTCGTTGGCTGCCAGGGTGGTGTCGTCGATCCGCGCCGAGAGGCTGATGAAGACGCCAAAGGCGACGTTGAGAAGGAGTGTGCGGATCAGGAGATCCCGGTTGAGCGCCAGCAGCGGCCAGTAGGGCTTCACGATCCGGGCGGCGCCGAAGGGCCAGGGTCCCCGCCCTTCCGGCAGGGCGCGAACGAGTGCAACAAGACCTGTTGCGAGGCCCGTCCCCTCGGCAATGGCGGTGGCGGCCGCCAGGCCCTCCACTCCCCAGCCGAGGACAGGAACGAAGAGGATGTCGAGACCCACGTTGAGCGTTGCAATGACGGCCTGCACAACCAGCGCCAGTCCCGTTCTCTGGAGCCCGATCAGCGCACCTGCGATGATGAAGTTGCCCATCACGGCGGGCGCTGCCCAGATCCGCACATCGAAGTAGAGTGCCGCCTGGTGCGACACCAGGGGCCCGGCCTCGACAAGATCCAGCGCCAGCTCGCGCAGGGGATTCTGGAGGACGATCAGGGCGAAGGCGATCACCAGGGCGATCACTGCGGCCCGGATGACGATTGCCTTCAGTTCCTCGCGGTCGCCGCGCCCGAAAGCCTGGGCGATGTATCCCGTGGTCGACAGGCGCAGGAATCCGAATGTCCAGAAGGTAAAGCTGAAGATGAGGGCAGCCACCCCCACGCCGCCAAGGTACTCAGGTCCCGGCAGGTGTCCGGCCAGGGCGGTGTCCACCATGCCGACCACAGGCAGGGAGAGATTCGACACCATGATGGGTGCGGCTGTCTTCCAGATGCGCCGGTGCCATTCCCTCCTGACCGCCGCACCGGAAGGCGTCGTCAATGCATCGTCGCCGGTACCGGTTCACCCGCCTCGATGGTGCGGATCAGGTGCTGCCGCAGACTGTCGAGCCCCGCCTCGGAGGTGATCTTTCCACCATCGCCGTCGCACAGGTAGAAGGCGTCGACCGCCCGTTCTCCGAATGTGGCGACACGAGCGGTGACAATCGACAGGTGGAGTTCGGCCAACGCGTGGGCGAGGTCCGAGAGCAGGCCCCGCCTGTCGCGCGCCGTGATCTCGACAAACGTGTGGCGGGTTGAGACCCTGTTGTCGACCAGCACACGCGGCAGGACGGCAAGAACCGGACCGTTGTGCCAACCCTTGCGGCGGCGGTTGATTTCGTTGGCGAGATCGAGGTCCCCGGTGAGCGTGCGCCGGATGGTGTCACGCAGGCGCTCCAGCCGTCTTCTGTCCCTGAATGCCGACTGGTGTTCGTCCTGGACCCGGAATGCATCGAGCGCCATGCCGTCAAGGGTGGTGAAGATGCGGGCATCGACGATGCTGGCGCCGGCCACTGCGATGGCGCCGGCGATTTCTGCGAACAACCCGGGGCGGTCGGGTGCAAAGACGGTCACCTCCGTAATGTCCCGGGTATCGTCAATCTCGGTGGCTACGGTCACCTCACCGTTGGGGCCGTGGCGCATCAGTTCGGCGTGGCGCACGTGGGCGGCGCTGTCGAAGGCCAGCCAGTAGGGTGTGACGAGACGCGCGACGTGGTTGTCAATCGTGGCGGGTTGCCAGTCCTCGAGCGCCTCCCTGAGACGGTCGATGCGCGCCTCGACCCGAGCCTGCTTGGCAATGGCGGCACCATGTCCGCCGGAGATCACTTCCTCGGCCCGGTAGTAGAGTTCCCTCAGGAGGTCACCCTTCCAGTTGTTCCACACCCGTGGTCCGACGGCCCGGATATCGGCGACGGTGAGGACAAGCAGCAGCCGCAGGCGCTCGATCGACTGGACGGTCCAGGCGAAGTCGTCAATCGTGCGCGGCTCGTCAAGATCACGGCGAAAGGCCGTGTTGGACATGATCAGGTGATAGCGCACCAGCCAGGATACGGTTTCGGTTTCCTCGGCGCTGAAACCGAGTCGTGGCGCCAGGCGGTCGGCGACACCGGCCCCCAGAACGGAATGATCTCCCCCGCGCCCCTTGGCGATGTCATGGAGCAGAACGGCAAGGTAGAGGACGCGGCGCTGCAGGATCAGCGGAAAGACCTCGGTGGCCAGGGGCAGTTCGTCGGCGATCTCGCCACGCTCGATGGCGGCGAGGATTCCAACGGCCATGATGGAGTGCTCATCGACGGTGTAGACGTGATACATGTCGTGTTGCATCTGCGCGACGACCCGTCCGAAGTCCGGCAGAAAACGGCCCATCACGCCAGCCTCGTTCATCGCCTGGAGTGTTCCGAGGGGATCCTCCCTGGCGGTCAGGATGTCCATGAACTGGCTGTTGGCATGGGCGTCATGACGCAGCCTGTCGTCGATCCTTGCGAGACTCTGGGTCATCAGCCACAGGGCCCGGGGATGGATGTCGACACGCCGGTCCTGCGAGACGTGGAACATGCGCACGAGATCGCCGGGCGACTCCTCGAAATGCCCGCGGTCGCGAATCGAGATCATGCCGCCGGAGACGGGAAATCCGTCGATTTCCGCGGCATCCGACACGTACCTGGATCGCGGCTGGCCGCCATGCTGTTCGGCGATGACGGCGGCAAAGATGCGAGACAGTCCGCCGACGTCCCGGGTGGCAAGGAAGTAGCGTTTCATGAAACGTTCGACAGCCCGCTGGTTTCGCGTATCGGAAAAGCCCATGCGGCGGGCGATGTCCGTCTGCAGGTCGAATGTCAGGCGCTCCTCGGCCCGGCCCGACAGGAAATGCAGGTGGCATCTGACCCGGTTGAGAAAATCCGCCGCCCGGCGGAACCTCGAGAGTTCGGCGCGGCTCAGCACTCCGCGCGGCACCAGATCCTCGATGCCGGCAATCGGATAGAGATACCTGGCGATCCACACGAGGACATGGAGATCTCTCAGTCCGCCCTTTCCTTCCTTGACATCGGGTTCCAGGACATAGCGCGAGTCGCCGGTCTTGAGATGTCGCCGGTCTCTTTCCTCGAGTTTGGCACGCACGAAGGTCGCGTCACTACCGGTCACCACGAACCTGTGGAAGCGGCGGCGGAATGTTCTGAAGAGGCTCCGGTCTCCGGCAAGCAGACGCGCCTCCAGGACCGCGGTACGGATGGTCATGTCGTCGCGGGCACCGTCGATGGCTTCGTCGAGGGTGCGCGTGGCGTGACCGACCTTGAGACCAAGGTCCCACAGGCAATAGAGGACGCGGCTGATGGCCGCTTCCTGGCGCTTTGTGACCGGGCCGGCGAGCAAGAAGAGGAGATCGAGATCGGAATGCGGCGCGAGTTCACCACGTCCATAGCCACCGACGGCGACAAGGGCCATGCGGTCATGACCGCCGCCGCTCTCTCCTTTCAGGACGTGGGCAAACAGTTCCTTCAGCACCGTGTCGACAAGCCGGCTCATTGAGGTGACAAGCGCGATCCCGGATGCGCCGTTGTCGAGGTGTTGGCGCAGCCGCGCCAGACCATCGTCGAGCACACGGCGCAGCACCCCTTCGAGACCCTTGTTCGTGGCGGGCAGGCTGGCGAGCGCGCGCCGCAGGTGCTGCCGGTTTGCAAGGCTGCCAGGTACGGGACTCCTCCCGGGATCAGTCATCCTCCTCCTCCGCCAGATCTTTCAGCCGGTAGACCAGATCGAGTGCAGCCCGCGGCGTCAGCTGATCAGGCATGACATCGTCGACAGCCTGTCTGAGGGCAGAGACAGGCGCAACATCTCGTGCATGCCTCTGCGCTGCGTCGAAGAGGGGAAGTTCGTCGGCAAGCTGTGCCAGGGAGGCGGCATTGTCGCCCGTTTCGATGGTCTCGAGCACGTCCTTCGCACGCTCGATGACCGCCTGGGGAAGGCCGGCAAGGCGGGCGACATGGATGCCGTAGCTACGGTTGGCTGCGCCGCGCTCCACCTCGTAGAGGAACACGATATCGTTCTTCCATTCCTTCACCCGCATGGAGTGCGGTCTCAGTGCCGCCAGTGTTGCGGCGAGCGATGCCAGCTCGTGGTAGTGGGTGGCGAACAGGGCCCGGCACCGGTTGACGTCGTGGAGGTGCTCAAGCACCGCCCAGGCGATGGATAGGCCGTCGAACGTCGCCGTTCCACGACCGATTTCGTCCAGTATGACGAGGGACCGTTCCCCGGCCTGGTTGAGGATGGCTGCTGTTTCAACCATCTCCACCATAAACGTCGATCGCCCGCGCGCGAGATCGTCGGCAGCACCGACACGGCTGAACAGCCGGTCGACGATACCGAGCCTGGCGGCATCCGCCGGCACAAAGCTCCCAGCCTGGGCCATGATGGCGATCAGTGCATTCTGACGCAGGAATGTCGACTTCCCGGCCATGTTGGGACCGGTGAGCAACCACAGGCGGGCGTCGTCCTCGAGAACACAGCCGTTGGCGACAAACTCTGCAGACTTGCTGGCCAGGATCTCGACGACCGCGTGACGTCCACCCTCGATCATGAAATCGAGGCCTGCTGTCACCGATGGTCGGGTGTAGCGACGTTCAACGGCAAGGTCCGCGAGCGCCGCAGCCACGTCAATGACGGCGATCGCACCGGCAGTCGCGGCAATGGCGGACGCCTCGGCAAGCACGTCGGTCGTGGCCTTGTGAAAGGCATCGAGTTCGAGGGCGATGGCGCGGTCGGCCGCACGCGACATGGCCGTCTCGAGCTCGCCCAGTTCGACGGTCGTATAGCGCATTGCATTCGCCATGGTCTGGCGATGAATGAACGTTGCTTCATCAAGACGTGCCGCATGGTTGCTGGCAACCTCGACGTAGTATCCCAGGACATTGTTGTGGCGGATCTTCAGGGAGGCGACGCCGGTATCCTTCTGGTAGGTGCCCTGGAGTCCGGCCACCAGCTGCCGGCTGTTGTCGCGCAGTTCCCTGGCCTCGTCGAGTTCCTGGCTGTAGCCGGCGCGCACGAAGCCGCCGTCACGGGCAAGTGGAGGCGGATTGTCGACGAGGAAGCCGGCGAGATTACCGGCGAGTGGAGGGGTAGCCTGAATGGCGCCTTCCGCTTCGGCGAGTTCCCGGGGCAGATCCTGATAGTGCCCCAGTCTGGCAGCCAGACGGTCTGCTGCCGTCAGCCCGTCACGTATGGCTGCAAGGTCGCGGGGGCTGCCTCTCGACAGTGCCAGGCGTGCCAGTGCTCTCTCGAGATCAGGCGCTTGAGCAAGGGTGGTCCGGATGTCGCCACGCAGTTCGGGGTCCTCGACAAACATCTCGACAGCATCCAGACGCGCGGCGATGGCCCCGGTGTCGGTCAGCGGTGCGGTCAGCCTCTTTCCGAGCAGGCGGGCGCCGGCGCCGGTCACTGTGCGGTCCATGACGCCAAGGAGACTCCCCTGACGATGGCCGTCGAGTGTGCGCATGAGTTCAAGGTTGCGCCGTGTTGCCTGGTCGATCAGCATCGACTGTCCTGCCACCTGGCGCACCGGTGGCGCCAGTCTGGGAAAGCGGCCCTTCTGGGTCAGTTCGACATAGCCGAGAAGCCCGCCCATGGCCGCCAGTTCGGCTCGCGTGAAGGAGCCGAAACCGTCCAGCGAGGCAACGGCGTAGAGACCGCGCAGACGTCGTTCTCCGGCGCGGCTGTCGAACCTGCTGTCGGGTTCCCGAACCAGCCTTGCGCGCCACGGCGCCAGCGCATCCTGGAGGACGGAGTCAATGCTGGCCTGTTCCGCCACCACGAGTTCGGCCGGGGCGATACTCTCCAGGAGGGCGTTGAGGTCGTCCGCTGCAATGTCGGTGACGGAAAAGCTGCCGGTCGACATCTCGATCCAGGCAACCGCGGTGGTGGCCCCCGCCTGGGCCAGCGCCGCCAGGTGATTGGCGGAACGGGCATCGAGAAGCGTGTCCTCGACGAGTGTTCCGGGTGTGACGATGCGGATGACATCTCGCCTCACGATGGCGCTGCTGCCGCGCTTTCTTGCCTCGGCGGGGTCCTCCATCTGTTCGCAGACCGCTACCCGGTAGCCCTTGTGAATGAGCCGTTCGAGATAGCTGTCGACGGACACCGCCGGAACGCCGCACATCGGAACGTCCATGCCCTGGTGCTGTCCGCGGGTGGTCAATGCGATGTCGAGCGCACCGGCTGCGGCGACGGCATCGTCGAAGAAGAGCTCGTAGAAGTCGCCCATGCGGAAGAGGAGAAGCTCTCCACGATGCTCTTTCTTGATCCGCCAGTACTGTTCCATCATCGGCGTGACACGATCGCCGCGCTTCGGTGCGGACTTCTGTGGCGCTGTATCCGTCGTCACCCGTCCGTCGCCCTCGTTGTTGCCGCTGATCGGGTCACGAATTGCTGGCCGTGCGCTTCGCATGTTCCCTCGCCAGCGCACACCACGAGTCGATGTCGACATCTTCGGCTCGGGCCCTGGGGTCCAAACCGGCGCAATGAAGCAGATCCTGCGGATCTCTCGAGACGGTGCCCAGAGCGTTGCGCAGCACCTTGCGCCGCTGGCCGAAACCGGCTTGCGTGAGTGCGCGCAGCACCGGTTCGGGGGCTGGCGAAAGAGGGGTGTCGCGTGGCGTGATGCGGACCACCGCCGCACGGACTTTCGGTGCCGGGACGAAGGAGGCAGAGGCAATGCCGAAACACCACTCAACCCGGCACAGCCACTGTACGAGAACACTCAGCCTGCCGTACTGACGGGTACCCGGCGCCGCGACGAGGCGTTCGGCCACCTCCTTCTGGAACATCAGGATCATGCGATCGATCATGTGGCGATGCTCGACCAGGCGCATGGCGAGCCGTGTCGAACTGTTGAAGGGGAGATTGCCCATGACCACCGATCCTGGCTCCAGGATCTGGTGAAGATCGCACTCCAGGGCATCGCCTTCGTGGACGGCAAGTCTGCCCGCAGCGGCATCACGAAGACCGGAAAGTGCCGCACAGCATCGCCGGTCCATCTCGATGGCAAGGACCCGCTTTGCCCCGGCTCTCAGTATGGCCCGCGTCAGTCCGCCCGGACCCGGACCGATCTCGACGACAACGGCGCCCTCGAGGCTGCCGGCACTGCGGGCGATGCGGTCGAGCACGTTTTCATCAAACAGAAAGTTCTGTCCCAGCGACTTGCGCGCCCTGAGAGAGAATGCATCCGCGACGTCCCTCAGACGGGGAAGGTCGTCGAGTGGGTTCAACGCGCTTCCTGGATGCGGATGTCGACGAATGCCTGGCGTCTGAGGTCGCGAAGATAGCTCCTCGCGATGGTGTCGTGCTGGCGCGCCTCCAGCGTGTTGCGGGCTTCCTCGCGTGTCGGCAGGCCGTGTTCGACACGTTCGCACACCATCATGACACGCACTTCACCGGCCCCGGCAACGGGTCCGCCGGCTGTTCCCGGTTCCAGGTTCTCAACCTGGCGGCGCACGTCGTCCTGGAGGTCAGTCAGTCGTGCCGTCACGGCGTTGCTCACCCGTGGCCCGCCTTCGGTCGCGGCGAGAGCCTCGAGATCCTCGCACGAGGAAAGCGGGGAAACAGCGTCCGACACTCTTTCCACCACGTCCGTGGCGTCTTCGTCCGCGGCAAAGACCGCCTGGCGGATGGTGACCTCGATGTCTTCGTCACTCACCCGATAACCCGGGCGGATCTCGCGCACCAGGATCAGGGTGTAGCCGCCGAGCGTGCGGATCGGCGGTGACATGTAGCCGACACCCAGGTTGGGTACAACCGCGGCGAGTTCCTCCGAGAGCTGGCTGTGAACGATCCAGCCCAGATCACCGCCATTGATGGAACTGGCGCTTTGCGAAAACTGCTGGGCAAGAATACTGAACCGGCCTCCCGAACGCAGGGCATCGGCGAGCCGCTCGATGTTCTCCCTCACACGCTCCTCTTCCTCGGGGTCGTCCACGGAAAGGACGATCTCGGCAAGCAGGTAGTGGGGTTCGTGCGCGGCGGCGATCATGCGCTGGTACTCGTCCTCGACCTCCGCTTCGAAGATCGGGCGCTGGCGTTGCCGGGCTCTCACCAGTTCACCCCAGACAATCTCCGCCGTCAGCTGGTCATCGAGCGAATCCAGGCTCAGGCCGCGATCTTCCATGAAGGCAACGAGTTCTCCCGGACCGAGGCCAAGGCTGCGTTCAACGAAGCCGTAGGTCTCGTTGCGATCAATGCGAAAGCTCCCCAGTCCCTGCCGGGCTCCTTCCTGCAACTGCAGTTTCTCGTTGATCAGCATCGAGGCGACCTGTGGCAGGAGTTGTCTGCGGCTCTCGGGCGTATCGGTGATTCCCGACAGGGAAAGAACGAGGGAAAGGCGCGCGGCCAGATCCCGTTCGGTGATCGCCTCGTCGTTGACAACCATAGCAATTCCAAGTGATTCCTGGGCCCAGGAGGGTACCGGAACGAAGGCCAGGGCAAGGGCAAGAAGCACCCGAGCGGGCAGGGACCAAGGCAGATGTCGGCTCATAGACATGAAATCTCCAGGCAATCGCCAAGGTGCTGGAATCGATCGGGCGAATCAAGGTGACGGGGGGGATTTCAACCCAGCGTGACGAGCCGGATCCTGAAGATGACCACGGTTTCCGGACTGTAGTCCATGGCTCGGGTGAAACGCCTTTCTCCGCTCAGGCTCATTTCCAGACATTCGTCCTGGTAGGCGAGGGCGCTGCCGAACAAAATGGACTCGCCCCTGTCCACGTCCCCGCGCCAGCTTCCCTTGAGAGACCAGTTGTCGATCAGTCTGAACTCAGCGCCAGTGCTGATCTGGGCGCGTTCCCTCAAGGGGTAGATGACGGGGTCGGTTTCCTCGTCGAGCCGCACGTAGCTGACTTCGAGATTCGCGTCATCAGTGCCGACGTTCAGGCCGAGTTCCGAGCGGTAAAGGGACTTGAACTCGTCAGATATGCGGAAGCGGTAGAGCAGGTCGAGGTACGGGAAGGGATTGATCTGCAGTCGCCCGACATAGTCGGAGAAATGTCCCGAAAGGCCCTGGCTCTCGTCAAATGTGCTGTCGTCGTGTGCCCGCCAGGCCTGGCCGAGGAAGAGTTCGTAGTGCCCGGAATCGCGATCGTACTGACCGAGGCGCAGGCCGTAGTTGACCCGCAATCCACCCTCGACCCTGTCGAGACCGGGAAACCTGTTGGTTGAGAAAAGGTTGATCTCGTCGAACTCGAAGTCCTGACCGTCCTCGTTGGGGATCTTACGGGAATTGCCGCCATTGGGACTCCACACAACCATCGCCATCGGTTCGAAGAACTGATGAGAAGTGTCGCCCATCCGGGCGAAGGGATAGCGCCACTCGATGAGTGCCTCGGGAACAAACCGGCTGGCGAATCCGGATTGCTTGCGATCAGCCAAGGGAACATTGGAGGCATGGTAGGCATCGCCGCGCAACGAGAGGCGTGTGCGGAAGTACTGGCCATTTGCCGTCAGAAAGGGAGCCTGCCAGGCGAATCCGGTGGAGAAACGGCGGCTGTCGGTTCCGTCGCTTCGTGTCAGGACGAGAAGACTGGACTCGACACTTGCGGACGATCCGGTCTTCGAAGGAGGTGTGAGGTAGCTGTACGTGAGGAGCGGAGCGACAAGCGGGATCTGGCCAGGGTCGTCGATCGGTCTCAATCCCTGGTAGAGATAGCCGGAGGCCGCGGCATAGGAGCGGTCGTCGAAGTATTCGACGAAGGCATCCGAAACAAGCGTGTCGAGACTCGCGATGTCGAATCGCGACAGGTAGGAATCGTCGGATGCACGGTGAACGTCGGCACCGAAGTGGGTGCTGGAGTCGGCCATCCACAGGCCGTTCGCCTTGAGATGCCAACGTGTGTCACGTCCTCCCTTGAGGTGGCCGCTGTTGTGGCGGGCCCTGGCGCGGACGACGGAGCCTTCCACCAGAAGATCACCATCGGCCATGAGTTCCCGGTACTCGGAGGAGAGAATGAGCCCTTCCTCGCGGGTGATGGTGGGGGTCACAGTGAGGTCGCGTGACGGGGAAAGTTCGATGTAGTAGGGCACACTCATGTAGGTGCCCAGTGTGCTGCTCCTTCCGTAGTCCGGAACCAGGAATCCGGTGC
Source organism: Alphaproteobacteria bacterium (assembly GCA_964291415.2). GTDB lineage: Bacteria > Pseudomonadota > Alphaproteobacteria > SP197 > SP197 > SP197. Next base: position 1,111,930 of record OZ219918.1, read on the forward strand.
GCCGTTCCACGGTCGGATCCGGATGACGCATGAAGGGCGAGTAGGCGACCGGAATTCCGAAGACTTCCAGAGTCACGTCCCGGTAGGTGATATCGTGGGTCTCCTCGTCATGGATCACGCTCCTTGCCTTCAATTGCCAGAGCGGAAAATCGTCAGGATTGTCCGGACACAGTTCGCAAGGACTGTAGACGGCACGCTCCAGGACCGTGATCCGGCCGTCACTGCGCTCGGCCCTGGATGCAGCCAGCCTGGCGCCGTTGCTGAGCAGCAGGCGAATTCCTTCAATGACGCCCTCGCGCAGATCGCCGGTGACTTCGATATGGTCCGAATGAAGGGTCTGTCCGTCACTGTCGACAATGACGACATCGCCGGAGGCCGTCACGCGATCACCGGGCCGGTCATAGGTCAGGCGATCGGCCTCGAGTACATAACCTCTGGTGATCAGGGTGACCGAGCCCTGGGCCGACGTGATGCCGGAATGACTGTCGTGCGTGATTTCATCGGCCTGCAGAACGGCCGGATCGGACTCGTGATCGTCCGCCGCCACCTGGCTCATGAGGAACGCCAGCACGAGGGCGGCCACCAGGACGGCCGACCGGACCATTTATCCGTCTTCCGTATGGAGCAGCATCGTGCTTCCGATCGAAGTGAAAATGGCAACGGGTCCCCACACGGCAAGCAGAACCGGAAGATTGCCCGACATGCCGTAGGCGATGAAAATATCCGATACGACGTAGACGATAAACCCGAATCCCAGCCCGGCGACGGCGAAGAGGCTGACGTTGCCCTGGCGTGTCAGGCGCAGGGAAAACGTTGCCGCAACCAACACCATGGATGCCAGAAACAGCGGTATGGCGAGCACGGCATGCCAGTGAATGCGATGCTGCAGCGCAGAAAATCCCGCGTTCTCCATGACCGAGATGAACTCGGGGAGATCCCAGAACGAGATGGTCTCGGGCGATGCGAAGGCAGCCTGCAGGCGATCGAGGGAAAGTTCTGTCGGCACCTCGAATGTGCTGAGGCTCGCGGTGCTCTGATCGGGACGGCTGATCAGGACCTCTTCCATGGCCCAGCGATGGTCGCCGAGGGTGGCCCGCTTGGCATCGTAGCGCTCGATGAACCGGTCGTTCTCGCCGAACACGAGGATAATGACATCCTCCAGTTCGGTACCGCTGGCCGACACCTCGTGAGCATGAATCACGGATTGGCGGGTGTCGTCGCCCTCCCTGATCCACATGTTGCCGGGCGCGACGGCAAGAACGTTGGCCTGGCTTCTGACATTGCGGTTCTCGAGCTGTTCGAAGCGGGAAATCAGGGCCGACGCGAGGGGGTTGAAGATGGTGATGGTGGCGATGCCGAGGACGACCGTGATTGTGAGTGCCGGCAGCAGGAACTGCCACACAGACACACCAGTGGCCCGCATGACCACCAGTTCGTGGGTCCTGGTGAGCCAGATGTAGGTCAGCATGGTGCCGAACAGGACCGAAAACGGGAGTATCTTCACCATGAAGTAGGGAATGCGCAGCAGCGCCATCTCCAGCACCAGGGCAAGATCCGCGCTCTCCCGAGAGGCGGCCCGACCTCCCAGGTTCACGATGTCGACGAGAAAGGTGACGGCCAGCATGACCACGAGAACCAGCATGACCGACATGAAGAATCGCCGGGCAATGTACTTCGAGAGGACGAAGGACAACCGCATGGCACTAGACGCCTGACCTGAGCGAGCCGGACGTGAAGAACGGCAGGGAGAAACGATGCTGCAGCATCGTCCAGATGGCCAGCCAGAAGGCGATAACAGGAAGCACGTAGAGAGGACCGATGAGAAGCGTGTTCTTGACCACAAGGCTGGTGAGAGAGAACGAGATCCCGAGATAGAGCAGACCAAAGCCCAGCCCGCTGACAATTCTCGGCCATTGGTGGCGGCGGTCGAATTCGCCGGCGGTCATCGCGGCAAAGCCGATAAGCGCCATGACGAGAGAGGCCAGTGGCAGCACCACACGCCTGTGGGCCTCCGCCAGAAACTCGCCCCGGTTGTCGTCGTCGATGGCGGTGAACGGACCGCTGATGAGTTCATGGAGATACCGCTCCTTGGGTTCCCTGTTGCGTGACGGGGGCGCGCCCGAAAGCTGGCCGAGATCGAGGGCATAGCTGTCGAAATAGAGCATGCTGAGGGTGCGCTCGTTGCCGGCGATCTCCTGGCGCGTGCCGTTCGCCAGCACCAGTTGCAGGCCTCCGTCCTCCGCGACCAGCGATCCCCACTGCGCCAGCATGGTGATCTTGCGGTCCCGTTCGCGGTTGTCGTGGATGATGATGCCGCGGAAACGGCCCTCCCTGTCCTCATCCCGGTAATAGACCGTGAACCTTGGAATGAGCTGGTTGAACGTACCCTTGCGCAAGAGCAGGTGATGAAAGTCGCTCCTGAGGTGCGCCTGTTCATCCTTGAACTCCCGAAAACCCGCAGGTGACAGCCACAGGGTCAGCACCCAGCCCAGGACGGCAACGAGGACGCCGAGGACGATCACAGGCCTGACCAGGTCCCAGGGGCCGAGACCGGCGGAGCGCATGACCACCAGCTCACGATCGATCGTCAGCCGATTGAATGTATAGATCACGGCACACAGCACGGCGACGGGCAGCGTCACCGGAAGGATCGACGGCATCAGGAGCAGCGTGATTTCGAGGAAGGCGAGGACCGAGAGGCCGCGGTTGATGATGAAATCGAGGAACCGCAGCGACTGGGTAAGCCAGATCACGCTCACCAGCACGGCAGCGATGGTGATCGTCGTCAACACCAGCTGAAGGAGAATGTAGGACGTATGCCTGCGGACCATCGGCATGGACTGTGCGTTGCTCCCCTCCCCTTGCGATATACAGGGGAAACGGGACCGAGTCACCCGAGCGAAGCCCCGGGGAGCCACGTGCCAAACCGGACTCCGGGTGAGGGGCGTCTCGCCTGGCCCGGTCCTGCCGTGTAGGCTGGAGCCTGCAGACAAGGGCATCGTGCCATGCCGCAATTCGACCGCGCCGGAGAGGATGTCGGCAACATCGTCGCGTTGGAGCACGTCAATGTCCGGGTGCCGGACCAGGCGCGCGCGACCGACTTCTACATCACCGCGCTCGGTCTCACGCGCGACCCCTATCTGGTGACCGGAACGGACAACATGTGGGTCAATGTCGGGCAGAGCCAGTTCCATCTTCCGACGGGCGAACCGCAACGCTTGCGCGGCCGGATCGGCCTTGTCATGCCCGATCTCGACGCTCTCGAAACCCGTCTTGCCGCCGCCAGGATGCCCAGCGAACGGGAGAACGGCCACATCGACACGACGTGCCCGTGGGGCAATCGCATTCGCGTGCACGGGCCGCGAGACGCACGGACGCTTGCCATGGCCTATGTGGCCTTCGATGTGCCCGAGGGAACGGCGGAAGCGGTGGCGGCCTTCTACCGCGAAGTGTGGAAGACGGGGGCCTGGGTGGATCAGGATGGGGTGGCCCATGCCCCGGTCGGGCACGGCCAGGAACTCCTCTTTGTCGAGACCGCGGGACCGCCGCCGGATTATGACGGCCACCATATCGCGATCTACGTGGCGGACTTTTCCGGCCCGCACCGGTGGCTGGAGAAAAGGGAACTCGTCTCCGAAGAAAGCAACCGGTGGCAGTACCGCTTCCTCGATATCGTCGATCCCGGTACGGGCGAGCCGGTGTTCCGCATCGAGCATGAGGTACGCTCCATGACCCACCCGATCTACGCGCGCTCCCTGGTCAACCGCAATCCGGACGTCACCAACAGCGCCTTCGCCGCGGGCCACGAAGCCGTTGCCTGGACAGCGCCTCCAGACCCGTGCTGAACCGTTCACGCGCCCCGCTGTCGCGGAAATGTCGGGTTCCTGTCGTGGCATCCGACGCTGAATCGGGCCATGTCGGTTTGCGAGAACGGCGGGAGTGGCGTTGATGATCGTTCGCAAGCTGCGCCTCGAACGGGGTTTCTCCCAGGAGCAACTCGCATCGATGGCGGGTGTCAGCGTCCGCACCCTTCAGCGCATAGAGCGTGGCGCGACCCCGAGTGCCGAGACCCTCAAGTGCCTTGCCGCTGTTCTGGACACCGACTTTTCCACCCTGCGCAAGGAGCAAGACATGACCACCGCAGCCGACATCCCGGAACTCTCCGAAGACGAAAGGGATGCCATGGAATATGTCCGGGACATCCAGGGGTTCTACATCCACGCCGTCCAGTACGTCGTCGTCATCGCCGGCCTCGCGGCAGTCAACCTCGTCACCAGCCCGGGCTACCTCTGGTTTCTCTGGGCCGCCCTCGGCTGGGGCACTGGCGTTGCCGTCCACGGCCTCAGCGTGTTCGAGATCGTCAATCTGTTCGGCGACGGCTGGGAAAGACGCCAGGTCGCAAAGCGTCTCGCAAAGATCCGGCGGAACCGCAACACAAACCCGTGACCCACGTTTCACGGATCCCCGCCGGTTTCATTGGGGACAGCAGCAACATGCGGCCGGGTTCTTTCTGACACAGCTTGCGTTGCATCCCAAGCTGCGTTCCGGTGTGACCCCCGAAGCCGGTCCCGGCCGGCCGGAGCCTGATTCGCGCTGAACCGGGAATCTGGCAGAGAGGAACCGCCGGGGGGAGGCGGGTTCGCGACTTGCTGCGCTCGGACGGTCTGGTCCGAGCCATCCTCCGCGCGACGTGATGTGCTGTACGCGGTGGCATGCACATGGATAATCGTCTGTCTGACGAAACGGAGCGGCCATGGATCTGGATGTCGAACGCCTCATCGGCGCCGTGGAGCGCACAGTGACGTCCTTGGAGTGCGACGGACAGGCTGCGCGCGCGGTCACCCTCGCGCGCAGCTACGCGACGACAGTGGAGGATCTCTGGGATGCCGTGACGAGCGCGGAGAGAATCCCGCGCTGGTTCCTGCCTGTCAGCGGCCGTCTCGAACTTGGCGGTCGCTACCAACTGGAGGGAAATGCTGGCGGCACGATCAGGGACTGCGAGCGTCCCTCATATCTCGGGCTGACGTGGGAGTTCGGAGGTGACGTGAGTTGGGTGGAAGCGCATCTCGGCAGTGATGGTGCCGGCCGCTCGCGCCTTGCGATTACGCATACCGCCCTGGTATCCGATCACTGGCACACGTTCGGTCCCGGTGCCGTCGGCGTAGGTTGGGAGATGGGCCTGCTGGGGATGGAACTGCATCTTGCGCGGCCGCACGAACCCAAGTTGGACGTTGCAACGTTCCACACGACGCGCGACGGAAGAGCGCTCCTCGTCGCAAGCAGCGCGGCGTGGGGCCGGGCGGCCGAGGCAGAGGGAACGGACCCCGACGCTGCGCGCGCAGCGGCGCAGCGCACGGCGGCCTTCTACACGGGCGACACAGTCGCGCCGGATTGATGCGCACTTTCGACGAGATCCGCGGGTGTGCTGCGGTGCTGTTGTCCATGCATTATCAGTCGCAGGCGTTGACTCGTCATCGCGGTGGGAATGATTGCTCCGTCGCGCCTCGTGCAAGAAACACAAGGCAGCATTTCAATGGAGGCGGCGGCACGAGCCTGGACGGCGGTGACCCGGAAAAGCCCGTCCACGTCCTCGTCTTCGCCGAGGAAGGGCACATCGCCTGAAGACGGCAGCCGCATTCTGGAAGATGTACAGGCCCTTTGCTACGATGGGAAACTCCAAACCACGGGGCATGTCATGGACGGTCCGCAGGCAATCGGGAACCGGGTTGAGGCGGATGCGGACTCGCCGGTCTATGTGCCGCCGCTCCAGTTGACGGAGGGGCAACCGCCGCCCATCGCCGCGAATGGCGGGCTGTCCTACATGTCGTTCGACCGGGACGGAGACGCGGGAACCGCCGCGGCGCTGGAGGCAGCGCTCCAGCAGATTGCCGACGGGCCGAGCCGGATGCTCATCGACAGGCTCGACAATGCGCCCCCCGGCCCGATCGAGACCAAGTGGGGGTTCGGATTCCGTGGTTATGACGAGTGCGTGGAGCATATCCGCGCCATCGGCATGGAAGCCCCGGAAGGGGGCGTGGCGCTTCCGCTACGGTACACCGTCTATGAGCATCCCTCTTACTCCGTGGTGTCGTCCAATGCACTCTGGCGGGACCCGGCGCGCGAGGCCGAGGCGGAGCTGCTGCGCCGGTCCGAAGACGAGGCGGGGCAGCGCGGCCTCTACTTCCCGCAGGTGCTGCGCGATGCGCGCCGGATCGGCGAATTCCATCCCGGCCTCTCTCCCTGCAGCCCCGAATGCATGGACCGGCTCGGCGTCTCGCTGGCGCACCTCGAGTCCACATGCACCAATTTCTACGATTCGGCGGAAGTGGAGCGCATCTTCTACCCGGAGATCGAGACGCTGCTGCTCGAGTTCTTCCCGGATGCCACCGACGCGCTGGTCTACAACCACGACGTCTTCGACAAGGACTATCAGGGCGACCGCACGGAAGACCAGGACGCCAAGAACCCCGGCGTGAATGCGGGCTATGCCAACCTCGTCCACAACGATCTGAACGACAACAGCGGGCGCGTGCGCTGCCGCGAGTTGCTGACGAAGAACCTCCGGAATTTCGGGCGCACGCAGCATTACACGGAGGCGGAGGCCGACGCGAAAATGTCGCGGCGGTTCATGTCCATCAACCTGGCCAAGCCGATGGAGACGGTGGAGCAGTTCCCCTTCGTGCTCTGCGCCTGGCCGTCCTTCGCCGACCAGCCTTACATCACCAGCTACCGCATCTATGACGACCGGGTCGGCGAAACGACCCGCTTCACCTACCGGTCCGACCACGAGTGGTACTGGCTCCCGCAGCAGAAGCCGAACGAGGTTTCGATGCTGAAGTGCTACGACTCCGTAACGGATGGTTCGGTGTCGCGCTGGTCTTTCCATACGGGCTGCGTCGACCCGACGGCGCCGGCCGACGCGCGCTGCCGCAAGAACGTCGTCGTCCGCTCCTACGTCTTCTTCTAGGAGCGGGAGCCGGCTGGTGAGGACCTCGCCTCCGGCGCTGCCGGTCCTGATTCCGCTGTCCCCACGATCCTCGGAGCCCGGGCAGGTCAATGCATGATGACTGGGCATGTCGCCTGGCGCGCAGGGCGGTCGGTAGGCCATCGAGACGTTGCGTTCATCATTTGGAGCCTGAAGCGTTCATTGCCCGCCCGGAAGCGGCAATCGATGACATGAAGGTCGGCTCGCCGGACGCCGAACATCGCGAGCGTTGAACCGCGCCGAGTGCAGTCGTTGAATCCGGTTTCGCGTCAGTAGGGCGTGCCGTTCTTGCGGGTGAAGCGCCAATTGCCGTCCGCGCCCATGACGGCCCGGAGATCGTCCTGCGGATAGCTCCCTTCGTCGCCTTTCGACCGGTCGCCGATTTCGAGAATCACAACGTCCCGGTCCGTATCGTTGAGGATGTGGTGCGCCTCGCCCCGGGCCGGGAAGCCGGCACACATGCCGGCGGAGAGCCGCGTTTCGCCGGACGGGGTTGCCAGGACCGCCTCGCCCTCCAGCACATAGATCAACTCGTCTTGCTTGCTGTGACTGTGCATCAGCGCAGACTCGCCTCCGGGCGCGATCCTGGTCAGGTTCACGCCGAATGCGTTCAAGCCGAAGAAGTCGCCGAGCGCCCGCTTTTGCCGCCGCGCCATGCGGCTGGCGAAGGGCTCGGGATAGTTGGACGGCTTCGTTCGGTGCGGCACGTCCGCGGCCGCTATGGCGACCTGCGCGTTGTCGTGGATCATTGCTGTTTCCTTGCCGCCTTGCTTCAGGCTTCGGTTGGAGTCTTCTTCAGGATAACCCCTCGACCATCATCGGGACCTGCCGCGATTCCACCGCTACCTCCTCGCACCAGGTGCGCTGGATCCGGTGTCCCGGCGTCGGCGCCGGGGAGAGTTTCGCAGGGTTCCTGCATCAACTGCGCTCAATGAGCAGTTTTCAGTCGGAATTGACTGAAAGGTGCGAGAAGCGCTACCTCAGGTTCTCTCAGACGCCTTACTCTTGGCTCCTTGTGCCGGGTGGCCATCTGCCGGAATGAGAATCTCCCTATACTACAATCCGAAATGCCCGGACTGTGTGCGGCAAGCGAAACGCACTGCACGGCTCGACTGGCTGCGGGCGATCGACATGAGGACGGATCGCTCGCCCCTGGGGGAGGTTCCGGTAGGCGAAATCGTGGTTGTCGACGAGCCCAGACGCCGGGTGTACACCGGTGTCTACGCTACCCGCATGGTGTGCCTGAGGATTCCGCTGCTGTTTCTCTGCGGGCTCCTACTCTACGTTCCGGGAATCCGAGACCGGATCGGAAGAGCAAAGCCTGGGTGCAACGGTGACGCGTGTGAGGTCTGACGTCGCGTCCCTCGCCATTGTCGCTGCGCTGCATCTTGTCATTGGCGGAGCCCACCAACACGCTCATGGCGTTGCCGGAGTGGAGAACTCGCCGCTACAGGTCTTTTTCATCGTGCTTGTCGTCACGATTGCACCGTGGGCGACGATTTGGCTCGCCTGGAAGAGGAACCTCATGATCGGCGCCGTCCTCTTTTCGGTGTCGATGGCGGCGTCCCTTGTCTTCGGCCTCGTATTGCACTTCGCACTCCAGGGTCCGGACCTGTACTCGAACGTGATTCCGGAGCACCGCAGGTTGTTCGTCTATTCCGCTCTGGGGCTCGCGCTGATGGAATTCGTCGGATTCGTTCTTGGGGCACGTGTCGCGATCCGAAGTCGCCACACGGCGTAGCGACTGCCACCGGGGATACCGACGTGGTGCAACTCGCAGATATTCGAATGTTGAGGAACCCGTCGCAGCTGGCGAACCAACTCTCCCCTGCTTCGTTGCCCGTCGCTCTCGCGATCAGGCTCGCTGCCCGGACAAGATGCGCACCGCCAAGACGTCGGTAGCCCGCTTGACCGAAAGGCGTAGGTATCACCCTCGTCTGAGACTGTGCCAACCCACCTCGTGATTGCCGGCCCGACGGGTGCGGCACATCTGCTCCGACACACATCGGCGGCTTCAGGAGATTCAAGACAGTCGGCTCCGATACCCTTGGGCGCAGCTCTGCGCGCACGTTGCTGCGCCGCCGGAACGCGTTCTTCCGCAGGTCTCCCTGGCCGTGGTATAGGGTTGCCCCGTGAAAGTCCCTGATTAACGACAAGTCGCTGCCAGGTCTGCCTGGATGACCGGAGGATCCTCGTGATGCGTGTCGAATTTGCCCCGTCAATGCCCGATGATGCCGATACCATCGTCGTGGCCACACAGCAGGATGGTCAGCTCTTTGCCTCGGCCGACGCGATTGACCGCGCTGCCGGTGGAGCCATCAGTCGCGCCATGGAAGTCTCTGCGCGGTTTTCCGGGAAAAAGGGTCAGATCCTCGACATCGTCGCGCCCGAGACCATGGATGCCAGTCACATCGTCGTCGTCGGCACCGGTGACTACGCGACATTCACCCCCCTCGATCGCCAGAACCTTGGCGGCGGCGTCTACCGCCATCTCGACAGGCTGGGAGCGCGGCATGTCGCCATTCCGGCAGGCCATCCCCTGGATGTCTGCGAGTTCGTCCACGGCATGATGTTGCGCAGCTATCGCTTCGACAACTACCGCACGGTGATGAAGGAGGATGCCAAACCGACGGTCGATCGCGTGACCGTGGTCACGCAGGAAGTGGCGGCGAGTGAAGCGAAGGCGGCGCGCCTGAAATGTGTCGCCGATGGCGTCTTCCTGACCCGCGATCTGGTGAGCGAGCCCGCCAATACGCTCTATCCCGCAGAATTTGCCCGCCGGGCTACCGCGCTGCGTGATCTCGGCGTCAGTGTCACCGTGCTTGGCGAGGCCGAGATGGCGGAACTCGGCATGGGGGCGCTCCTCGGTGTCGGCCAGGGCAGCGAGCGCGAGAGTCAGCTGGTCGTCATGAAATGGAAGGGAGCCGGCGACGATGATCCCTGGCTCGCCGTGGTCGGCAAGGGCGTGTGTTTCGACACCGGCGGCATCTCGCTCAAGCCCGGCGCCGGAATGGAGGAAATGAAGTTCGACATGGCCGGGGCAGGCTGTGTCACCGGGCTCATGCACGCGCTGGCCTCCCGCGGAGCCCGTGCCAATGTTGCCGGTGTCATCGGCTGTGTCGAGAACATGCCGTCCCACAACGCGCAGCGCCCCGGCGACGTGGTGAAGACCATGTCCGGCCAGACCATCGAAGTGATCAACACCGATGCCGAGGGGCGTCTCGTCCTTGCCGATGCCCTCTACTGGACCATACAGAACATCAAGCCCGACCAGGTGATCGACCTTGCGACGCTGACCGGCGCCATCATCATTGCGCTGGGCACCTACAGGGCAGGACTGTTCAGCAACGATGACGACCTCGCCCGTACCCTCGAGGCTGCGGGTCATGCGACCGGTGAGGAACTGTGGCGCATGCCGCTTGGCGAGCGCTACAGCGAGGACATCAACTCGGACATCGCCGACATGAAGAATGTCGGCAAGAAGCGCGAGGCGGGGTCAACTGCCGGAGCCGTTCTCCTGCAGAGATTCGTGGGCGACACCCCTTGGGCCCATCTCGACATCGCCGGCACGGCGTGGGCCCATTCGGACGAGGCCCTGGCACCCCGGGGCGCCACCGGATTCGGCGTCCGCCTGCTCGACCGCTTCGTCACCGACACCAGGGAAACATGACGCAGGTCGACTTCTATCACCTGCTTGCGTCTCCTCTGGAGGTGGCACTTCCCGGTCTTCTGGAGAAGGCCCTGGAGAGAGACATGCGCGCCGTCGTCATGACGACCTCGCGTGAACGGGCCACCCACCTCGACAGCGCCCTGTGGACATATGGGAAGGAGAGTTTCCTGCCTCATGGCTGCGTCGGGCACGCCCGGAACGTGGAACATCAGCCGGTCTGGATTGCCGATTCCGATGACAATCCGAATGGCGCCCGTCTTCTCGTGCTCGTTGACCGTGCCGACAGCGACAACATCGATGCCTTCGAGCGCGTGGCCGACATGTTCGACGGACACGATGATGCGGCTGTTGCCGCAGCCCGCCGTCGCTGGAAGGCGCGCCGTGACGCCGGACACGATCTGAACTACTGGCAGCAGACCCCACGGGGAACGTGGGAGAAGAAGGCGTCTACCGCCGCGTGACACGATGGCGCGTATCGTTCCCTCGGACGTGGACCGGCTGGCGCTGGCCGGCGGTCATGCTCCGGAACTCGTGACACTGGAGCGTTTGCGGCGCGAACTCGATCCCGATCTGACTGTCTTCCACTCGGTCCACTGGACGCAGGAAGCGGATCATCGAACCTTCTGGGGCGAAGCCGATTTCATCATCGTCAACCGCGCCGGCAAGGTCCTGATCATGGAACAGAAGAACGGTTCCCTGGACGAGACAGAAGGCGGGTTGGTCAAGCGGTATCGCGATGGCGCCTCCAACCCCGTTCTTCAGGTGCGGCGCTCGGTTGACCACATCAAGGGGAAGTTCCGCAGAGTGCACCGGCGCGAACCCGCGCTTGTCGCCGACTATCTTGTCTATTGTCCGGACCATCGCGTGCGATCCCTCAACGCCGTCGGTCTCGATTCGTCTCGCATCGTCGACGCTGCAGTCGATCATCTTCTTGTCAGCAGAATCCAGAATCTCCTTGACGGCGAAGAAGATGAACCGGAGAGGCGGGCAACCGTCGAGGCCTTCCTCCGCCAGTCCTTCGAGATTCATCCCGACATCCATGCCCGCGTGCGCCACGGCGAGCGGCAGTTCGCGCGGTTGAGCGGGCGACTTTCGGATCTGCTTGCCGGTATCGAAATGACACCGCTGCGACTGCGCGTCCGGGGAGCAGCTGGATGCGGCAAGACGGTGATGGCCACACGTTTCTTCCAGGGAGCGGTGGAACGGGGACGCAAACCGCTGCTGGTCTGTTTCAATCGCCAGCTCAAGGAAAAGATCGCGGCTTCGGTCGACGGCGGTGGTCTGGTCGAGACCTGGCATGGCCTGTGTCACCGCTTCCTCGAGGACGTCGACAAGGCACCGGACTTTCGCCACCGGGATGACTATGGCCCGTTCTGGTCACACGTCCAGGATCAGGTCATGGCGGCGCCGGTTCCGGACAGGTGGACCTTCGATGCCCTCATCGTCGACGAGGGCCAGGACTTTGAGTCCGAGTGGTTCGATATCCTCAAACTGTTCGCCCGGGATGACGCCGATATCCTCTGGCTTGAGGATGCCAATCAAGGCATTCACAGGAACGAGCCGGTCACACTCGAGGGCTTTGTCGGCTTCAACATCCGTTCCAACTACCGGTCGCCGGGAACCATCGCGCGGTTCATCGACAGGGCCCTTGCTTTCGACTTCGAACAGGCCAACGGGCTGCCTGGCCTTGATGTGGGCGTCGAGGTCTACGAAGACACCTCTCACCAGGTGAAGCTGGTTTCGCGCACCGTGTCGAGGTTGCTCGCCAACAGGTTCAGACCCGAAGACATCGTCATCCTGTCGATGAAGGGAATCAGGCGCACCTGCCTGGCGGAGCGCACCAGGGTCGGCAACCACACGCTCAAGAACTTCTCAGGCGCGTACGACCTGCTTGGAAACCAGGTTTTCACCTCGGGGCAGATCCTTCTCGAGAGCGTCTACCGCTACAAGGGTCAGCAGGCGCCGGCCGTCATCGCCATCGACATCGAGAGCGGCGGTGACGACGAGGAACACCTTCAACGCCTGCTCTACACGATGTTCAGCCGCGCCACCGTGCGTCTCGATGTCCTCGTGAAGTCCGGCGATCCGCTCGAGAGGCGTTTGGTCGAGGCAGCCGGGTGAGCGTCGGGATCTCAGACGACAGCGGCGAGCTCGATGATCTCGTCTTTCCAGGGAACATCGTCGCCGATCGTTTCACCGAGTTCGCGGGCGTAGCGGTAACCGCCAAAGACGGCCGCAGCGATCGGTCCCGGACCGTAGCAGTCGCCGATGCGTGACACACGGCGGATGCCGGCGTCGCGGTTGGCCGTCTCGTCAGCCATGAGCGCGTGGTAGAGATCGTCCACCGGGTCCTGGGCTGTCACCATGACGACGCTGCGGCAGGCAATCCACTGGCAGTCGCCGGTGTAGACATCCTCGACCTCGACCCTGCTCCATTCGATGTTCTTCACGGCAAAGCCCAAGTGCCGCTCGATTCCGAGTTCGCGCATGCGGGTCTGGATACGTTCGTGCTCGAGTGTGTACGCGGTCCACGCCGACACCGAGCTTTCCGGCGTGATGACGCTGACCGTGTGACCGTCCTGCACCAGCTTCTCGGCGATCACGCCGCCCATGTAGTAGTGATCATCGTCGAACACGACAACGGGTCCCTCTAGCGTGGCGCCTTCCATGATGTCATCGGGAGTGACGATGTTGGCCGACCCGCAGGCGAGGGGAAAGTCGTGGTATCGACCGCTACCGTCGCGTCGCCATCGGGCGCCGGTGGCCACGGCGACGAGGCTGGCGCCGGTTTCGCGCACGCTGTCGGCCGTCATCTCTGAATCCATGTAGATCTCGACGTTGGGCAACTTGTGGAGCTGGGTCATGCGCCAGTCGCGCACACGGGCCCAGGCGGCAAGCCCCGGCAGGCGGCACTCCCGCGCGACCCGTCCTCCGGTTTCGCGGCCGGCTTCGGCAAGCATGACCTCGTAGCCGCGCTGACCCAGTCCCCGCGCCGCCTCCAGTCCGGCAGGACCGGCTCCGACCACGAGAATGCGCTCATCCGATTCCCGCGGCGGCATCACTTCGGGATGCCACCCGCGACGCCATTCCTCACCCTGCGTCGGGTTCTGCGTGCATCTCAGATAGGTCGGCTGGTTGGCAACGCCGACACACATGTTGCAGCCGATGCACTCGCGGATGTCCTCGGGCCGGCCCTCCTCGATCTTCTTCGGCAGGAAGGGATCGGCAATCGACGGCCGGGCGGCGCCGATCATGTCGAGCACACCGTTCTTGATCAGGGAAACCATGCGGTCGGGGCTGGTGTAGCGTCCGACCCCCACCACCGGCTTGCTGGTCAGGGACTTGACGAATGAGATGTGCTTTTCCTGGAACCCCTCGTCAGCAAATCTCGAGGTTTCGCTGTCATTCTCCCATTCGCTGACGTTGACATCCCAGAGGTCCGGCAGTTCGCCGAGCATCTCGATGACGGCACGGCCATCCTCCTCGGGCGTAATGCCCTTCGGTCCGACAAGTTCGTCGACGGCCAGGCGCACGGCGACCCCGCATGTGTCTCCGACTGCATCCTTGGTGTCCTCGATGACCTCGCGCAGCAGGCGCATCCTGTTCTCGACGGGCCCGCCGTATTCATCCGTTCGCTGGTTGTGGCGCGCCGACAGGAAATGCATGCACAGCGACAGGCTGTGTCCGGCATAGACATAGACAATGTCGAAACCGGCCCGCTTGCCGCGCAACGCCGCGTTGCGGTGCCATCGCCGGTAGTTGGCGATATCGGTCCTGTCCATGGTCCGCGCATGGAACGGTTCGATGCCGTGGACCGGTCGCGCCGTGGGCGCCATCGGAATCTCGCGGCCGATGTAGTTCGAGGTGTAGTAACCCATGTGGGTGAGTTCGAGACCGGCCAGTGCGCCGTGCTCGTGAACCTGGTCAGCCATGCGCGCGAGGTAGGGAATGTCCCGGTCGTCCCACAACCGGATTTCCCGTTCGGTGTCGGTGGTCACGTGGATGTCGCATTGTTCGGTGCACACCACGGCCCAGCCGCCCTCCGCCTTGATGCCGCGCATGACCGCCATCGCCGTGGGATGGGCGCGCCCCATGCCATTGCAGTGGGGCACCTGGTAGAAGCGGTTCTTCGCCGTTACCGGTCCGATGGCGACGGGCTCGAACAGGATGTCGTAGTGCGGGTCTCGCGGCATCGGGTTCTGGTCCTCTTGCTGACAATTCCGATTGTGGCACCACAGTGCCGGCAGTGTCGACAATGGGCACCACGCCCTCTAACGCCCCCCTCCCCCGCCGCGTCAACCGGATGTCGCCCCCGTCGGGGCGACGAATCACGGGGAGGATCTGTATGTCAGTTCTATCGAAGGGATCATCACGGCGCGACTTCATGGGAACCGCGCTAGCGGCTCCGGCAGCGGAGGCGTTCACGCCGGCGCAGCTTCTGGCCCAGGCGAACGACGGCATGGACGCAAGAAGAAGGGGCAGGGGCAGGGGAAGCCATGCGGATCGCGGAGACGGTCAGATCGCGGTTGCGTGACCGCGCAACAGGGTGTCGACGGAAACCGGGGGCGGAATGGTCCTGCGGGGCGTGTCGTTTCTCAATCTCAAGGGCCGCGAGCCAGGCGCGCCAGCGCCTTGCGCAGCGTCACGAGAGCCAGCGTATCCCGGGCGCAATAGGCGCGAAGATCCTCGAACGTGCGTCTGCGATCGTCGGCATCGGCGCTCGCCAGCGCCGCCGCATAGCGTACCGCCGCAGTCTGTCCGTGCTTGATTGCCAGATCGTCGTAGTTCATCCCGGTGGCCAGCACCGGAAGGACGCTCTTGATCGAGAACGAGCCGCGGAAGTCCGGGTGGTAGTAACCGTTGCGCACCACCGGGAGCAGGTCGAACAGTCGCGCTTCTATGGAACGAAGGTCTCCGGCCCGGTCCGGCAACGCCACGCCAAGCTCGCGAATGACCCGCCTCTCGTAACCCGAATACGTGCAGACGCTCCCCGTGCGCCCCAGCGCGTTGATCAGACGGTCTGCGAGTTCCGGCCGTGGATCATCGTCGCTCTCGTGCAGGTAGTCCGAATGCAGGATCGACGAGTCCCTGTCCTCAGTGTGAACGGAGAACAGGAACGGCACCGCGTCGAAGGGACGGGTGCCGGCAAAGCGCGGGATGGCGGGCGCGAAGGTCTCGAAGTCGAGGTAGCGCACCGGTGATTCGATTTCCGCCAGCGCGCCGGCCATGTCGCCGTGCACGACTGCGCGATTTTCGTGAATGGACTGGCGGACGACGCTCTGGAGTGCGGTCAGCGGAAGGTGCCCGGGAACATCCCGGATCTCCTCGATTCCGGCCGCCCGGAGTTCCTGGCGGCGCCACGCGTCGAGCCAGGGAAGCTCGTCGATGCCGTGATCCGGCGGGGTCGCGTCCCGGGTGCAATGGGTGTGAAAGGGGCATTCGTAGGGTTCGAAACAGTGGTCGCCCGGAGCAATGTCCGGCGCGGACGTCCGGGACAGCATGCTCTGCATTCCGGAGACCTCGACGCCCACGGTGTCGTGATACGCGTGTGCCTCGTCGTGTACCGGATGAAACCTGAACAGGGCATCGAGATCGAGCGTCACGCCGTCATGGACGTAGTCCCGGTCGAGCGTCATCACCCCGGCATCGCGTACGTCCAGTCCGGCGCCCTTCAACACCCATAGCTGGACGGCCGCATCGCGCACGAAGACGTCCTTCAACCGGGTCGACGATTTCACCTCGATGAGGCGCCAGCCCCCTTCGGGAAGACGTTCGATGACGTCGGCGCGGACCAGCACCCCCTGGTGCTCGAACGCGGCCTCGAAGATTGCCGGTGCGGATCCCGCCTCGAGAACGCTGCGTGTTTCCTCCAGCGCCTCCGGGATATGCCGGTGATCGTGACGGACGGCATGACCGCCGGGATAGAGCAGGCACGCCGTTCGGCCGACCTCGTGCCCGGCATCGAACACGGCCTGCAGAAGTTCGTCGGGCTCCGAACGGAGATCGGATCGGTGGGTCTCGTACCAGAGCCGCAGGTGACACTGCGTTCCGGAGATGAACCTCGACTTGGAGAGGCGTGGCCCTCTCATCGTTCTCCCAATTCGTCGTGTGTGGCGGTTCTGGTCCATCGCCCGGTCATGGCACGCCATCCCTGATGAGGCGGAAACCGCAGTAGTGCAGTCCGCGACCGATTTGAACAGCGATTCCCGAAACGAACGGCGTCCGGCGTTGCTGGACGATGTCGCTGGGGCGGGGCTCCCCACCTTGAGGCCCGCGGGCCGGCGCAACCGATGGAAGCCTCGCGGCCGGCCCACGGGCGGTTCCTTCGAAGAGCGGGCCGAGCTGACTTCCGGCGCCTCGTGCGCCTTGCGGACGGAGGCGACTTGGTGGAGAGTAATCGCCACCTTCCGGACCCTGTGCCGGGTGGATGCAGTTCGTCGACTTCAGGGAGGACCTGCCATGGCCGTCGTGTCCAGAATTCATCCTGAGAGAACCGGGACCCGGGAGTGGGAGATTCGCTGCGATCTCGCCGCACTCTACCGGGCGTTCGTCCGTTACGGCTGGACCGATCTCATCTACACCCACATCTCGGCGCGCCTGCCGGACGAACCCGAACACTACCTCATCAACCCCTACGGACTTCTCTTCGAGGAGATCACGGCATCCAGCCTGATCGTCGTCGACTTCGACGGCAATCTGGTGCGCGGCGACTGGCCGGTGAACGAGGCCGGGCATGCCATTCATCATGCAATCCTCAAGGCGCGCAAGGATGCCAACTGGGTCCTGCATACACACTCCCGCGCAGGCATGGCGGTGGCGTGCATGAAGTGCGGTCTCCTGCCACTGACCCAGCAGGCCATGTTCTTCCATGGCTGCCTCTCGACCCACACGTGGGATCTCCAGACGTCGGGCCAGGAGGAATGTGATCGCCTGGTTGCCGATCTCGGAGACAAGAATGCCATGATCCTGGAAAACCACGGACTTCTCACGTGTGGACCGACTCCGGGCTTTGCCTTCACCCACCTCTACAACCTGGAGGTGGCCTGCAAGGTCCAGGTCGATGTCCTGTCATCGGGTCAGGAGGTCATCCTTCCCGACGCCGACGTCGTGGAGCGCACCGCGGCTGCGGGTGCCGATCCCGCGTTTCTGGTCGACGATCTCGCCTGGCAGGCCATTCGCCGGACCCTCGACAACGACCAGAGCGACTACGCCACCTGATTTCCGTCTCAGTTGAGGAAACCGGCGTCCTCGCGCACTTCGACGAGAGTAGGACCGTCGGCGTCAAAGGCCTCCGTGATGACCCCGGTGAGCGCCGAGAGGGAGGAGGGCCGTTCCGATCGTGCTCCAAAGGCGCCTGCCAGGGCTGCGAAGTCGGGATTGCGTCCCGGAGTGACACCAAGAGGTCCGATTTCGCGCTCGATCATGTCATCGCGAATCTGACCGAGACCGCCGTTGTTCCACAGCACGATCGGCAGGCCGACCTTCTCGTCGACGGCGGTGGCGAGTTCGCTTGCCGTGAAGAGGAACCCGGCATCGCCTGCGAGTGCCGCGCCGCGGCGCTCGGGCGAGCCGAGCCTGGCGCCGATGGCCGAAGGCATGGCTGATCCGAGCGTGCAGTAGCCGTTGGGATGGGTGTAGGTGCGCGGCCTGGAGGTGGGCCAGTACTCGTTGGCAAAGTATGCGATCTGGGTGGCATCGGTAATCAGCCAGCCGTCTTCGGGAATCGCAGCGCGCATGGCGTC
This sequence comes from Alphaproteobacteria bacterium, assembly GCA_964291415.2. Lineage (GTDB taxonomy): Bacteria > Pseudomonadota > Alphaproteobacteria > SP197 > SP197 > SP197. Next base: position 1,130,327 of record OZ219918.1, read on the forward strand.
GAGCACGGCCTTGTACCGCGCCGCGCCCGGGTTCGCGAGGAGCTGTTCCATCACCTTCCGGCGGAGATCCGCGATGGCACCGGAACCGGTGAAGCCCGGTTGTCCTCGAGCTGCGGGCAGGGCTTCGGTCAGCATGGTCATGGTCAGCCCGGCATCGCCCAGGAGCGCGGCGTCGGGCGTATAGTCCCGGGCGAGGTTGCCGGCATCGACATCGATACGGATGAGCCGGCCCTTCAGTACGAGAAAGTCGGGCTCCTTCCAGATGTCGGTCTCGGCGAGTTCGGTGCCGACGGCAATGACGACGTCGGCTTTTTCGATGAGTTCATGCGCCAGCGGAAAGGAGAGGCAGGCGCCGCAGTTGAGAGGATGGGAGTCGGGCAAGGCACCCTTGCCGGCGATAGTGAGGAACACGGCGGCGCCCAGCCGTTCGGCGAGAGCCCGCAGGGGTTCGCCGTGGTCGATCGTTCCGCCGCCGGCGATGATGACCGGTTGCCGGGCGCCTGCAGCGATGGCGGCGGCCTTCTCGACTGCCGCCTCATCGGGCGCCAGCGGACCGGTGATGGGCGAGGTTCTCACGGCGAACTCCGCCGTTTCGGCGATCTTGTCGATGGGGAGTTCGATGTAGCAGGGCCGGGGGCGGCTGGAGGCGAAGGTGGAGAAGGCGCGATGCACGGCGCCAGGAATCTGGCGGCCGTCGAGAATGGTCTGGGCATCGGCCGTCAGCGGCCGGATTGTCGCCAGCTGATCGGTGATTTCGTGGAGGCGTCCGCGTCCGGCGCCAAGGTCGCCGGATCCATTGGTGCTGGCAATCACCAGCATCGGCTGGCTGTCGGCATAGGCGTTGCCCACGGCGGTGGCGATGTTGGTCACTCCGGGGCCTGTGATGACGCAACAAAGGGCCGGTTTGCCGGAAATCCTCGCATGGCCATCGGCCATGAAACCGCCGCCCTGTTCGTGACGGAACAGCACGTGGCGCATGCCGGAATCGACGATGCCTCGATAGTATTCCAGGGTATGGACGCCGGGCATGCCGAAGACCGTCTCGATCCCGTAGGCCCGGACAAGCTGCATCAGCGCCTGGCCCCGGGAAAGGTTGCCACCTGCCATGGTCGATCTCCTTGAAGCGCATGAAACGCGGATGGTAGCCTCCCGCTCTTCGTTCGGGAACGGGAAACCGCCATGGCCTCCAATCCTCTTCGCTGCCGCGAGCCGGAAGGAAACACTCCTCAACTCACCGACTGGGGATGCAATTCCGAGTACGGTGTCCTGACCGACGTCCTGCTCGGGCCGGCCGACCACTTCCACTGGCTCCCGACGAGTTCCATCTCCAGGGCCACCCTCAAGCGCGGAGACCGGTTCGACGCGCAGCTGGCCATGAAACAGCACCGCGAGATGGTCGATGCATACGAGGAAGCGGGTGTGAAGGTGCATTGGCTGGAGGCCGACTCCGAACTTCCCTACCAGGTCTTTGCCAGGGACTCCTCCTTCATGACGCCCTACGGCGCCGTGGTCACCCAGATGGCCCAGTGGTGGCGGCGTGGTGAATACGGACCGGTCATTCGCTTCTACGTCGACAACGGCATTCCGATCTTCGACATGGTGACGGCGGGGTCCTTCGAGGGAGGCGACTTCGACATCATCGAGCCGGGATGCGTCCTCATCGGCTGGTGCGGCGAACGCACCCAGGAACAGTCGGCGCATCAGGTGGGACAGTGGTTCGAGAGGGAGGGCTGGGAAGTCCGCGTGACACCGATTGCCGAACACTACGTGCACATCGATCTCATGGTCTGCATGTTGGCCGAGAAACTCTGCGCGGTCTGTCTCGACACGACCGAACCGGCCACCGTCGACTGGCTGAAGGCCAAGGGAATCGAGATCGTGCCGGTGAACTATCCCGACACCATGGCGCTGGCCTGCAACGTGGTCTCCCTGGGCAACGACCGGGTCATTGCGCCAGCCCATGCCAGGGATCTGGTGGACCGTCTGAAGGCCCTCGGTTTCACCGTCTATGACCCCGACGTGGACTGCTTCACCCGTGGCGGTGGCGGCGTCCACTGCATGGCGCAGTCGCTGCGCCGCGAACCAGTCTGAGCGGAGACCATCGATGTCACAAGCGGTCATGATCGTCACCGGAGGCAGCCGCGGAATCGGTGCGGAGATTGCCCGCCTGGCCGGCAGGCGGGGCTATGATGTTGCGGTCAACTATTCCGCCTCCAGGGACCGCGCCGAAGAGGTGGCAGAGTCGATCCGGGCTGAAGGCCGCCGCGCCGCCGCCATCCGTGCCGACGTCTCCCGGCCCGATGACATCGAGTCTCTCTTCGAGGAGACCGACCGCCTGCTCGGCGCGCCGGCGGCGCTGGTCAACAACGCCGGAATCTCGGTCGAGACGCCGGTGGCTGATCACGAGGTCGACGCGGTCAGGCGGATCATCGACACCAATCTCCTCGGGCCGGCGCTGACCAGTCGCCAGGCGATCCGCCGCATGTCGACGGCAAGGGGCGGCAATGGTGGCGTGATCGTCAACGTGTCATCGATCTCCGGGGTCTACGGCGGATTGCCGGGTGACGTCGTCTATGCCGCCACCAAGGGCGGACTCGATTCCTTCACCCTGGGTCTCGCCAAGGAAGTGGCGGGGGAGGGGATTCGCGTGTGCTGTGTGCGCCCCGGCCTCATCAAGACCGAAATCTGGGACGATGGCATGGGACAGGACGAGGTGATCGAACTCGGCGAGCGTGCCGTTCCGTTGGGCCGCATTGGCGAGGTCGGAGACATCGCCACGGCGGTCCTGTGGATGTGTTCCGACGAGGCAGCCTATGTCACGGGCGCCATTCTCAATGTCAGCGGCGGCCGCGAGACGTTCGTGCGCGGCGGCTGATCAGGGTCTGCGGCCTATCGTCCGGTGAACCGGGGCTTGCGCTTTTCTGCAAAGGCGCGCGGGCCTTCCTTGGCATCGTCGCTGGCGAGCATGCGCGAGTAGATCGGCAGACCGCCTCCACGCAATGTCCGGAAGCAGTCGGGAACCGACATGTGCATGGTGTGGCGTACCGCCTCCTTGGTGGCCTGCAGCGCCAGCGGCCCGCCCTCGGCGAGGTGATCCGCGGTCTCACGGGCCCTGGTCATCAGTTCTTCCGCCTCCACGATCTCGTTGACAAGACCCCACTTGAGGGCCTCTTCGGCGCCCATGCGGCGGCCGCTGAGCAGGATGTCCATGGCGACCGAATGAGGCAGGCGCCGGGGCAGGATCTGGATGGCGCCGGCGTCGGCGATGAAGCCCATGTGCACGTCCGGGATGAAGAACGTGGCGTGGGGCACCGCGTACTGGATGTCGCTGGCCAGGGCGATTTCCCAGCCGCCGCCCACGGCATACCCATTGATGGCGGCAATGACCGGCTTGTAGAGATTCCACATCTCCGTAATGCCGGCGAAGCCACCGTCGACCTCGTCGTCCTCGCCGGCGCCGCCGGCATCGAAGTCGCGTGCCGCCTCCTTGAGATCCCAACCCGGAGAAAAGAACTTGTCGCCGGCGCCGGTGACGATACCCACCAGAAGATCGGGGTCGTCGCGCAATGTCGCGAAGGCCCGGGAAAGGCCCGCCGTCACCTTGCGGCCGATGGCATTGGCCGGCGGATTGTCGATGGTGATTTCGAGGACCTTGCCCCGACGTTCGCAATGGACCACGTCACTCATGGTTCAAGTCTCCGTTCCGGTCATTCTCATCAAGCAGTCGGCAACCACGACCCCGCCACCCCGGGGCATGACGAGAAGCGGGTTGATGTCGAGCTCCGCGAGGCTTGCAGGATGTTCTGCTGCAAGGGCGGCCACGGCCATGACTGCATCGACGAGGGCCTCCGCGTCACCAGACGGCGCCCCCCTGTACCCTTCGAGAAGGCGCGAAACCTTCAGGGATCCGATGGCCCGATGCACGTCCTCGCGTTCGAGAGGGAGAAGCAGGACGACAGCATCCTCGACAAGCTCGACGAAGGTGCCGCCGGCGCCGATGATCAGCACCTGCCCGAAGGTGCTGTCGCGTGTCACGCCGATAATCATTTCGGCCACGTGGCCGGTGACCATGGCTTCAACCAGGACCTCCCTGACACCGGTGTTGCGGACGATGGTCCCCGCCGCCCGGTCAACCTCGCGGTGATCGGTGAGGTTGAGGGCGACCCCACCGGCCTCGGTCTTGTGGGCAATCGTGGCTGACAGTGCCTTCACGACCACCGGATAGCCGATACGCTCGGCGGCGGATGCGGCTGCTGCAGGGCGGACGCACTCACCGGACGGGATTGTCAGTCCGGAGGCGGCGAGAACCTGCTTGCCTTCCCGTTCATCAAGGGTCCGCACGTCGCCGGCAAGGGTGACCGGCGCGGCAAGGGCGCGATCACCGGGCGCCGGGCGGGACAGGAACGCGTTCCGCCTGGTGCCGTAGAGGCAGGCCCGCGCCAGGGAGAGCGTGCCCGCCCTGATGCCGTGGGTCATGGCGATGCCGGCTTCGTGAAACTGCTTGCGGAGTCTGATGGAGGTGTTGTCGGGAAGCGACGACGTGATGACGCCGGGAATGCCGTGCCGGAGCACCGACGTGTGGAAGGCGCGCATGGCCGCCGCGGCGCCATCATCCTGCGAGCGGGCGCGAGGCATCTGTTCCGTATCGGCGATTGCGTCGACCACCAGCAGTCCGGCGTCGATCCCCTGGCGCAGCATCACGGGAAAGATGGCTTCCAGGACGTCCTGCCGGCCCCAGTTGGAGGTGTTGTAGTCGAGTGGATTGGCAATCGTCGTGAAAGCCTGCATGTGACGGGCGATGTCGTCGCGCTGGCGCTGGTCAAGTTCCGGCAATTCGATTCCAAGGGGTTCCACGATATCGGCAACACATCCCGAATCGCCTCCTGAACATGTCATCACGGCAAGCCGGAGTCCTTCGGGAATGCCCGTCACCGACACCACCTTTGCGGTTTCCAGCAGATCCTCCGGAGTCTCAACCCGGATGATGTTGAGCCGGTCGAAGAGTGCCTGATAGAACCTGTCGTCACCGGCAAGGGATGCGGTGTGACTCATGGCCATGGAAGCGCCTTTCCTGGAGACGCCGGACTTGAGCACGATGATGGGCTTGCCGGCCTCGAGGGCGCGCACCGCGGCCCGGCTGAAAGCCGCGGCGTCGGGCAGCGTTTCCATGAAGAGAGCGAAAGAGGTGACGGCGGGATCGTCGACCAGCACCTCGATGTAGTCGGCAAAGTCGAGAACGGCCTGATTGCCGCAGGAAATGACGTGGGAGAGCGGCGTGCCGCGCCGGCCGTTGGCGACGTTGATGCAGATGTTGCCGCTCTGCCCGATGAACGCGCATCCCCTGGTGGTTCTCTCCCCCAGGGTCGGCGTCGCCATCGCCAGGGCGCCGTTGACGAAGTTGTTGAAGCCGTAGCAGTTGGGTCCGATGACCGCGAGATTGCCTGCTCGTTGCCGGAGTTCCCCTTCCAGGGTGAGGCCTTCTCCGCCGACTTCCGCATAGCCTGCCGCATAGCAGATGGCGCCTCCGGCCCCCATGTCATCGAGTTCGGCAATCAGGTCATTGGTCATCTCCCGGTTGACCGCCAGGAAGACGACATCGGGCGGCGTATCGAGTTCGTCGATGGATCCCAGGCAACGTTCGCCAGCGATCTCCTGCCGCCGAGGATTGACGACGCGAATATCACCGGCAAACCCCAGGTTCCGGGTCGCGGCGATGGCCGGTTCGAGGAAGGAGCCGCCGATGTAGCAAATGCTGTCCGGATAAAGGGCGCGTCGAAGGTTTGCGTGACGGGCCGTGCGGGACATGTCAGGCGGACACCATGGAAAACGATTCGGATGGCATCGGGAACGAATGATCCCTCGCGGGCGGGCGCCGGACAAGGATGAGGGCAACACGCCAGGAGAGGCAATGCCCGTGACCAGGGCAGCGGCCTACCATTTGGCTGTGCGTCCCAGATCGCGGTCCATGTGGTCGCGCAAGGCCGATTCGGTCAGCACCTGGGAGGTTCTCACGACCGTCACGAAATCGCGCTGTTCGTCCATCGGCACCGGTGCGCGCCGCGTCATGCGGTAGAGGGCGAAAGCACCAAGCAGCATCATGGCCGTCGCCGGGAACCAGAAGTAGCCCGCCGGTCCGGCAATCTGCATCATCGCGCCTGCGGCGGTCGGCCCGAGGATGCCGCCGATCCCGGCGGCGAGCAGCAGCCCGCTGGAGGCGGCCACCATCTGCTCCGGTTGGAGATGATCGTTCGTGTGCGCGATCGAGAGCGAATAGAGCGGCGACAGGAAACACCCGACAACCGCCACGGCGATGATCTGAATCAGGGGTTCAGGACCGGCGAAAAGAGCCGCAAGGCTGGCGGCGGCACCGCCCGCGAATGCCACGATCGTCAGGATCTTCCGGCGATCGAAGCGATCGCTCAGTCGGCCGATCGGCCAGATCAGGATCATGCCGCCGACGATGGTGGCCGCCGTGAAGAGGGAGACATTGCCGACGTCCATGCCAAGGCCCGTGCCGTAGAGTGACGCCAGCCAGACAAGAGCCCCCGAGGTGGCGCCATTGGTGAAGCAGCCGGCGACTCCCAGTGGCGATGTTCTCACCAGTTCGACGACTCCGAGTCTGGCCGGGTTCTCGAAGTGTGGTGCGGGATAGGTGGTGAGTGACACCGGCAACACGGCCAGGGAGACGAGGATGGAAGCGGTCATGAAGAGTAGAGGACCGGCGGGGTCCGCAACATTGAGGAGCAGAGGACCGACTGCCATCGAGCCGGACATGGCGATGATGTAGACTCCGAGCAACTGACCGCGTGTCTCGTTTGTCGAGCGGTCGTTCAGCCAGCTTTCGGCGATGATGAAGAGGCCGATGTTGCAGAAGCCGGTGAGAATTCGCAGCACGGCCCACGTGGCGGCATCGACGACAACCGCGTGGCCCAGGGCCGAGATCGAGGCCAGCGAGGCAAGCGCCGTGAACACGCGGATGTGACCCACGCGCTCTACAAGACGGGGCACCGCGAGAGCACCGAGGACAAACCCGAAGTAGTAGCTCGACATGATGATGCCGGTCACAAGATTCGGAAAGCCGGCCGACGGCGCTCGCAGGCCGAGAAGCGAGCCTTGAAGGGCGTTGCCGGACATCAGCAGGGAGATGCTGACGATGACCGCCCAGACGCCGAAGATCGCTGCAATCAAGGGTGTGGGTTCCCGCGCAGATGAGGCTGCCGCCTATGCCCTATCGGAGCGCATGAATCCAGTCCGAAAGTGCCGGTTTCCGGCATCGCGCCTGACAGCGACCGGGCCGGGTTCGGGCCGAAGCCGTCACATGAGGAAGTAGCGCCTGGAGAGAGCCACGTGATGGATGGGAGGGACGTCGAGGAGAACGCCGTCGGCATGGACTTCGAAGGTTCCCGGATCGACCCAGATCTGCGGCAGGGCGTCATTGCGAACCATGTCCTTTTTGGAAAGATGCCGTGTACCCGTTGCCGGCAGCAATGTCCGGCCGAGGCCGAGCCTTCGATCGAGACCGCTGTCGATGGCGAGGGGATGGACGAAGACGAACGACACCCGGTCGGGAGCGCCGCCGCAGGCGGGCCAGGACTCGCGATACACGAGGGGTTCGCTTATCGACAGCGATGCCGCCGCCGTGCCGGACGGACTCCACACCTCGGCGCCAGCCTTGAAGACCTGCTGTGCCTTGACCCCGAAGAACTCCGGGCGCCACAGCACGATATCGGCGATCTTGCCGACCTCGATGCTGCCGACATCTCCGGCGATGCCGAAGGTGATGGCCGGGTTGATGGTCACCTTGGCGAGGTAACGCAGGATCCGGGCATTGTCCGCGTTGTCGAAGGGTTCGTCGCCAAGCGGTCCCCGGCGATCCTTCATCGCTGAGGCGAGGCGCCACATGCCAGCGATCACATCCATCACCCGCCCCATCCCCTCGGCGTCGGAGCCGGCCATGGAGATGGCGCCGAGGTCGTGCAGCACGTCTTCGGCGGCCATGGACTGGGGGCGCAGCCGGCTCTCGGCGAAGGCGACATCCTCCGGCACGTCCCCTCGCAGGGTATGGCACAGCATCATCATGTCCATGTGCTCGCCCAGGGCATTGAGGGTGAAGGGGTTCGTGGGTGTGGTGGAGGACGGCAGGCAATGGCGTTCTCCGTTGCAGCGAATGATGTCGGGCGCATGTCCGCCACCGGCGCCCTCGGTGTGGTACATGTGAATGGTACGGCCCGCGATGGCCTCCATCGTTGCCTCGTAAAACCCCGATTCGTTCATCGAGTCGGTGTGCAGCTGGACCTGGAAGTCCAGCTGGTCGGCAACGCCGAGACAGGTGTCGATGAGAGCCGGCGTGGCCCCGAGGTCCTCGTGGATCTTCACGCCAATGACACCGGAGGCCAGCTGTTCCTCGATGGCGGCAGGCCGGCTGGCGCCGCCGCGGCTGAAGAGACCGAAGTTCATCGGATAGCGCCGGATCGCCTGCAGCATGATGGCGTTCGCCCAGCCGCCGCCGCTGTCGGTGGTCCAGCACCCCGCAAATCCACCGCCGATCATCGTGGTGAGGCCGGCAGAAAGCGCGTGCCACACCTCGGCCGGCTGCAGGTAGTGGGCATGGACGTCGATTCCTCCCGGCGTGGCGATCAGCCCCTGTCCGTTGATGTGCTTGGTTCCCGGACCGATCACCATGTCCGGCGAGACACCCGCCATGAAGGCGGGATTGCCGGCCTTGCCGATGGCATGGATGCGACCGTCGCGCACACCGACGTCCGCCTTGTAGATGCCGCCGACAGGGCACATGACCACGACATTGCAGAAGACGGTCTCGAGAGCTCCCTCGTCGAGTCTGAGGCCGCCGTGAATGCCGGCGTCGCCACGCAGGGTCTTGCCGAGGCCCGTGATCCCTTCCTCGCCATGGGTGGCGTGGTCGTGTTCGATGCGGGCAATGAGGCTGGTGTCGCCAAGGCGGATGCGGTCTCCCGTGGTGGGTCCGAAGAGGGCCGCATAGCGTTCCCGGGTCATCGTTGCCATGGTCAGGCCCCCCGGAATCCGCGCTCGCGGGCCCGGGCGAGGGCCCGCTCCCGGACATCCGGATCGTGGATGTTGCCCTCGGTAAGGCGATTGAACCCCTGGATGTCACCGCTTCCGGCGATGGCGGTCAGCATCACAGTGCGGTGTTCGCCCGGATCGAACCGGGCGCTCGCTCCGGCGGGAAGATCAAGACGCCTGCCGAAGGCCGCAGCACGATCGAACTCGAGGTCGCGGTTGGCCTCGAAGAAGTGATAGTGGCTGGCCACGTGGATCGGCCGGTCGCCGTGGTTGAGAACAGTGAGTTCGGTCTTGGCGCTGCCGTCGTTGAGAGTGATGTCGCCCTCGCCAACCAGCAATTCTCCGGGACGGCAGGCGGTATCCGACGCCTGGATTCCAGGACGAACCGGTTGCCAGACGGTGACTGTCTTCAGGCCGTCGTCGAACTGGGCATCGACGTTGACGAGATCGATCATCTCCGCCACGCCGGGGAGTACGTCATCGGTCGTCAGGAGTGCCGCGGCGGCACTGCGGACCTCGGCCAGCGTGCGCCCGTCACGGGCGGCCTCCATGATTTCGTCGGCGATCAGCGCCACCGCCTCGGGCTGATTCAGCCTGAGGCCACGGGCCCTTCGCTTGCGTGCGAGCTCCGCCGCCGTGAAGAGGGTCAAGCGGTCGATTTCCGCGGGTGTGAGCATCATGGGTCAGGTGTTCTCCGGTGTTGCGAAGTCGGCAGGTGGCGCCATCGCCCTCTCGCTCAGGGGTCGAAAGCACGGTGAACGATGCGGTCGCCAGGTTCGAGACCCAGCCGCCGGGAGGTCCCGGCGAGCACCTCGAGGACACCGGCTGCCGGGGCGCCGGAAGGGATGGACGTCTCGTCGAGCGGTCGGGCGTCGGCGGCGATGGAGACGATCACTCCGTGACGGTCGAGAAAGATGATGTCGAGGGGAAGATAGGTGTTCTTCATCCAGAAGCTGCGCGGAGCTTCCCTGGTGTAGAGAAACAGCATGCCCTCGTCTTCGGCCATGGTCTTGCGGAACATGAGCCCGCGGGAACGCTGTTGAGGCGTGACGGCGAGGTCCACATGGAATGTCCACGACAGGTTGTCCGCGGTGACGACGTCCAGGACGTCCCTGGCAAATGTGATGTCGTCCTCCGCGGCGGCCGGGAAGGCGATCGCTACCACCAGAACGCGCAGCAGCCGGGAACACAAGCCTTGTCCCCGCTTCGCTCTTGGGCATACTCGGGCGGGCCACGTGAATGGAGAGGGTGCTGTGGGTCGCATGATCAGCCTCGCGGTCGTGCTCTTGGGCGTATGGTTCGTCCTCAGTGGCTCCACCGACCCGTTTCTTCTCGCATCGGGTGTCGTCAGCGTGCTGCTTGTCGTGATCATTGCCCATCGCATGGGAATGATCGACGAGGAAGGGTTTCCGATCCAGCTTCTTGGCCGGGTGATCCTCTACCTGCCCTGGCTCGTCTGCCAGATTGCGATTGCCAACCTTGCCGTGGCACGCACCATCCTTGCTCCGTCGATGAAGCTCGATTCCGGGTCGGCCTGGGTGCCGGCCAGCCAGAAGACAGCGGTGGGTCTCGTCGTGTTCGCCAATTCGATCACCCTGACTCCGGGCACTGTCTCCCTGTCGGTTCTCGAGGACCGCATCCACGTGCACGCTCTTTCCAGGAAGAGTCTCGAAGACCTGCATCAGGGCGAAATGGATCGCCGGGTCAGCGCCGTCGAGGGCCGGCGCTGATGTTCGTGGCAGTGACGGCCCTGCTGGTGGCGTCCATGGCCATCACCCTGGTGCGGGTCGTGCGCGGTCCCACGCCCTACGACCGCATTCTCGGGGTCAATGTTCACGGTACGATGACCGTCCTGCTGATTGCCGTGACGGGCTACCTGACAGGGCGGCCGGATTTCCTCGACCTTTCCATTGCCTATGCCCTGCTCAACTTTGTCGGCACCCTTGCGGCGTTGAAGTACTTCAGGTTCGGCCACCTTGGAGACGAACCTTGAGCATTCTGATCGACGTCGTGAGCTGGGTCGCTCTGGTGGCCGGCGGTCTGTTGATGGTGACGAGTGCGCTCGGCATGGTGCGCCTGCCGAATCTCTTCACGAGACTTCATGCCGGCAGTCTGGCCGATACAGGCGGCGTGGGCCTGATCCTGCTGGGCCTCGTCCTGCAGACCGAACCGGGCCTCAATACACTGAAGCTGTTCCTGATCGGTTTCGTGCTGTTCCTGACGACACCGGCCGCCAGCCACGCCGTGGGGCACGCGGCGCTTCTCGGAGGTCTCTCCCCCGATTCCGGAAATGCGGACGACAGCCAGAGCACGGGTTCGTGACGGAAGAGTTTTCCATTTTCGGACTTGTCGTCCTGCTGATCGTCCTGGCGCTCGCCATCGTCAGGCTGACCAACCTGCTGGCGGTCGCCATTCTGGCCGGCGCCATGAGTTTCATTCTGGCGACGGCCTACACGCTGCTCGATGCCGTCGACGTTGCCTTTACGGAAGCCGTGGTGGGCGCCGGCATTTCCCTTGCCCTCATGCTCGCGGCGATCTCGTTGACGACGCGCCAGGAAGCACCGTGGCGGCGACGGTCTTCAGAACGGATCCTGGCGCTCCTGGTGAGCCTCGCATCCGGTGCGGGCCTTCTCTATGCCACCCTCGACATGCCGCTCCTCGGGGATCCGGCATCCCCGGCCAACCTTCATGTCGCGGCCCGCTACATCGCCGAGAGTCCGGCGAGCACCGGGGTTCCCAACATGGTGACGGCGATCCTTGCCAGTTATCGGGGCTTCGACACGCTGGGGGAGGTCGCGGTGATCTTCACGGCCGGTATTGGCGTCATTGCCCTGCTGCGGCACTGGCGCAAGGGTGAGGCATGAACGAGTTCATTCTTGTTCGCGTGGTCGTCAAGATCATGGTGCCGTTCATCCTCCTGTTTGCACTCTACGTGCAGATGCACGGCGACTACGGCCCGGGCGGCGGTTTTCAGGCTGGTGTCATCTTCGCCACGGGCATCATCGTCTACACCATCGTCTTCGGAATCGGGAGAGCCGTCGAGGCTGTGCCCATGTCCGCCGTCATGGCCATGGTGTGTTGCGGGCTGATCCTCTATGCCGGCACCGGTTTTGCGACGATGGCGCTGGGTGGCGAGTACCTCAACTACAGTGTTCTCGACAGTGACGATCCCGTGCATGGACAGCATGCCGGCATCATCATCATCGAGCTCGGCGTCGGAATCACGGTCGCCGGTGTGTTGACCGCCGTCTTTCTCGTCTTTGCCGAACGCAGGGCACGGCGATGAGTCCGGTCGATTTCGTCATCGGACATGCGTTGCAGTGGGGTTCGGTCGCACTGCTGATGATCGGACTCTACATCGTCATGACCCGCGGCAACCTCATCAAGAAAGTGGCCGGTCTCAACATCTTCCAGGGCGGCGTCTTCCTGTTCTACATCTCACTTTCCAATGTCCGCGACGGCACGGCGCCAATCGTTCATGGGGACGCGGCGCTCTATACCAACCCGCTGCCACATGTCCTCATCCTGACAGCCATCGTGGTTGCGGTGGCCACCACGTCACTGGCGCTCGCACTGATCGTGCGCATCCGCGAATCCTACGGTTCCATCGAAGAAGACGAGATGGCCAAGGTGGACCTGGACTGACCGCATGGGTCTGCTCCAGCAGCTTCCCGCACTCCAGGTGGCGGTGCCGCTCATCGGTGCGCCCTTGTGCGCGCTCGTGGGCAGGCCGCGCCTGGCCTGGATGTTCGCTGTCGCGGTGGCATGGATTACCTTCGCCATCTCCGTCGCGCTTCTGGAGCATGTTCTCGATGCCGGCCCCATCCACTACACCATGGGTGGCTGGCCCGAAATTCTCGGCATCGCCTATGTGATCGATCCTCTCAATGCCCTGGTCCTGGTCCTGGTGTCGGGCATGGCCGCGATCATCATGCCGGCAACCCGGACCGGCATCGATGTCGAGGTGGTGCACAGGGCACGGCATCTGTTCCACACGATGGCGCTGCTCGCCCTGGCCGGCATGCTCGGCATCGCCATTACCGGCGACATCTTCAATCTCTACGTCTTCCTCGAGATCTCGTCCCTGGCGAGCTACGCGCTCGTGGCCATGGGTATCGACCGGCGGGCGACACGGGCGGCCTTCCACTATCTCGTGCAGGGAACCATCGGCGCCACGTTCATTCTCGTCGGCATCGGGCTTGCCTACATGATGACGGGCACCCTCAACATGGCGGACATGGCCGCCCGCCTTCCGGGCGTCAGTCACACGGCGCCAATCCAGGCCGCGCTGGCCTTCATTCTCATCGGAACGGCCATCAAGGCGGCCATCTTCCCGGCCCACTCCTGGATGCCCAACGCCTACACCTACGCGCCGTCACTGGTGTCCGCCTTCTTCGGCGCCACGGCAACCAAGATCGGCGCCTACATGCTGCTGCGCCTCGTCTACAGCGTTTTCGGTGCGGACTACGCCTTCGGGGAGATGAAGATCGGGTGGGTGCTCATACCGCTGGGGCTGGCGGGCGCTGTCGCCGGTTCCGTCGTTGCGGTGTGGCAGCACGATCTCAGGCGCATGCTTGCCTATTCCAGCGTCGCCCAGGTGGGCTACATCGCCGCCGCCATCGGCTTCGCCAATCACGATGGCCTCATTGCCGCCATTGTCCATGTCTTCAACCACGGACTCATGAAGGGTGCGCTCTTCCTCGTCATGGCCTGCGTCATCATGAGACTGGGCAAGGCGGACATGGAGAGTTTCCGGGGCCTGGGACGGCGCATGCCGGTGACCATGGGCTGCTTTGTCGTGGCCGGCCTCTCGATGATCGGCGTTCCGGCGACCGTGGGTTTCGTCTCCAAGTGGTATCTCGTGAGCAGCGCACTTGATGCCGGGCTGTGGCCGCTGGCCCTCGTCATCGTGGCCGCCTCCCTGATCGCGGTCATCTACATCTGGCGGGTGGTCGACGTTGCCTACTTCACGGACCCGCCTCCGGGAGCGAGAGACGAGGCGCCGGCCATGCTGGTGATACCGGCCGTGGTCCTGTGCGCGCTCTGCGTCGTGCTTGGCGTGACCACTGACCTCACGGTCGGCGTGGCGGACACCGCGGCACGACTCCTTGGAGGAGCGCCGTGACCGGTCAGGTGCTGCTGTACGCCCTTCTCGTGCCGCTCGTCACCGCCGCAGGGGTCCTGGCGGCTCACCGCTGGCCCAACGTCAGGGAAGCGGTGAGTCTCGCCGGGGGCACGATCCTGTTCATCACGCTGGCTGTCATCGCGGGGAACAGCGACACGATACCCGAACTGGTCGTCGCGGAACCTGTTGTCGGCCTCGCGCTCAAGTTCGCCCTCGAGCCGCTGGGCGTCGCCTTCGCGCTCATGGCAAGCGGTCTGTGGGTGGTCACGACGATCTATTCGATCGGCTACATGCGCGGTCATCACGAAACGCATCAGACCCGGTTCTTCGCCTTCTTCGCCGTCGCCATCGCATCGGCGATCGGCGTGGCCCTCGCCGGCAATCTCTTCACCCTCTTCGTGTTCTACGAGGCCTTGACTCTGTCGACTTTTCCCCTGGTCAGCCACACCGGAACGGCCCTGGCGAGAAGGGCAGGGCGCACCTATCTCGGCATCCTCATGGGAACGTCAATCGGCATGTTCCTGGTGGCGATCATCGTGACCTGGCAGGTGGCCGGGACGCTCGACTTCGTTCCCGGAGGCATTCTCGAGGGCAGGGTGACGGACCTGACCGCCGGGCTCCTGTTGGCGCTCTACGTCTTTGGCATTGGCAAGGCTGCCCTGATGCCGTTTCACCGCTGGCTGCCGGCGGCGATGGCCGCCCCGACGCCGGTGAGCGCGTTGCTTCACGCCGTCGCCGTCGTCAAGGCGGGTGTCTTCACCATTCTCAAGATCTCATGGTTCACGTTCGGTTTCGACATGCTGCAGGGTCTCCACGTCCTGGACATCCTGCAGTGGATTGCCGCCTTCACCATCGTCGCCGCATCGCTGGTGGCCATGACACGGGACAATCTCAAGGCAAGGCTCGCCTATTCGACGGTGAGCCAGCTCTCCTACATCGTCCTGGCTGCCCTGCTCGCCGGCGAAGCCGGCTTTGTGGCGGGCGGCCTTCACATGGTCACCCACGCCTTCGGCAAGATCACCCTCTTCTACTGCGCCGGGGCCATTCTCGTCGCGACCATGAAGACCCGGGTCTCGGAGCTCGATGGACTGGGACGCTCGATGCCGCTCACCATGACGGCCTTCACCATCGCCAGCCTCAGCATCATCGGCCTGCCGCCGCTGGGTGGGTTGTGGAGCAAGTGGCTGTTGTTCGAAAGCGCTCTGGATGCCGGCCAGATGCTGTTCCTCGCCGTTCTTGCCATCAGCACCCTGCTCAACATCGGCTACCTTCTGGCCATTCCCCTGCGTGCCTTCCTGCGACCGGCACGACAGGGAGAACCGGCCGCCTGGCGGGAGGCGCCCGTCACATGTCTCGCGGCCATGGCCATCACGTCGCTGGGCTGCCTGGCACTCTTCTTCTTCCCCGATGCCATCACCATGTGGCTGGACAGGGTCTTCATCATGGCTGAGGTTCGCTGACATGAGCGACGGGAAACGCCGTTTTCTGGACAACCCCAGAAACGTCCGCTGGATCATCCGGACGCTCTACGCTGTGTGCTTTCTGCTTGTGGCAGCCGACTTCGTGGTGCACCGGCACATCAAGCATCCCTTCGAGGCGCTGTTCGGTTTCCACGCCCTCTACGGTCTTGTCGCCTGCGTCGTCCTGGTGCTGTTGGCGCGTGAACTGCGCAGGCTCGTGATGCGCCGGGAAGATCACTACGATGACTAGCGTGGCGCCCTTCCTGGTGTTTCTCGCCGGCGCCGCCATCGTCGCGCTGTCTCCGGCGCGAATGCGTCCCATCGTCCTCGTCGCCACCCCGGTTGTCGGTGCTGTCAACCTGTGGTTTCTCGATCCCGCCGCCATTCCGGATGCGGCCGTGATGGACTTCGTTCTTGTCCTCCACCATGGCGACCGGCTTTCGGATCTCTTTGGCTGGCTGTTTCACCTCGCGGCCCTCATTGCGGCAATCTACAGCCTTCACACGAACGATCGCCTGCAGCAGGTTGCGGCACTCGCCTATGCCGGGTGCGCTCAGGGCGCTGTCTACGCCGGCGATCTCGTGACACTCTTCCTGTTCTGGGAAGGACTGGCGCTGACGTCGGCGGCGCTGATCCTGGCGCGGCGGGCGCCGGGCTCAGTCCGGACCACCCTGCGTTACCTCGCTGTCCAGGTGACATCGGGTTTGCTGCTGCTGGCCGGCGTCACGGTGCTCCACGTCGATGGTGCGGGCACCGGCCTTTCAGTCATGGAACTCGACGGGACGGCCGCCTGGCTCATCTTCCTGGCGCTTGGCATCAAGTGCGGGTTTCCGCTGCTGCACGGCTGGATCATCGATGCCTACCCGGAAGCGACCGAAACCGGCACCGTCCTGATGAGCGCGTTCACGACGAAGATCGGGATCTATGTCCTCGCGCGGCTCTTTCCGGGAACCGAGGAGCTGATCTGGATCGGCGCCATCATGACCATGTTCCCCATCTTCTATGCCGTGATCGAGAACGATCTCAGGCGGGTTCTGTCATACAGCCTGATCAACCAGTTGGGATTCATGGTGGTCGGCATTGGCGTCGGCACCGAGATGGCCATCAACGGCGCTGTCAGTCATGCCTTCAGTCACGTTCTCTACAAGAGCCTGCTCTTCATGAGCATGGGAGCCGTGCTCTACCGCACGGGCCGCATGGGGGGGGCGGAGCTTGGCGGGCTCCATCGCACCATGCCGGCGACAACGGGCCTGTGCATTGTCGGTGCGGCGTCCATCTCGGCCTTTCCCCTGTTCTCGGGATTCGTGTCGAAAGCGATGATCATGGTCGCGGTCATCGATGAGGGCCATGACTGGGTATGGCTTGCCCTCTTGTTTGCGTCGGCCGGGGTCTTTCACCACGCCGGCATCAAGATTCCCTTCTTCGCATTCTTCGCCCACGACTCCGGGTTGCGTCCGAAAGAAGCGCCGCCGGCGATGCTGGTGGCGATGACGATCGCTGCCGCAGCATGCATCCTGATCGGTGTGTGGCCAGGCCTTCTCTACTCGATACTGCCCTATGGAGTGCACTACGAGCCCTACACCTGGTCTCATGTCCTCGCGCAGTGCCAGCTGCTCTTCTTCTCGGCCCTTGCCTTCACGCTGCTCAAACTCTACCGGCTCTACCCGCCGGAACTCCCGGGGGTCAATATCGATGCCGACTGGTGCTATCGTTGGCTGCTGCCGAGGCTGGCGCGTCACGCTCTCCGGCTGGCTGGCGAGGCTGCCGTGCCATTGCGCGCGGCGTCGCTGGCGCTGGTTGCCGGCGCGACCGATGTCGGCCGACGCTGGGGCGGGCCATCGGGCATCCTGGCGCGTGACCCGGTAACCGGTACCGCGTCACTGGTGGTGTTGTTCGTGTTTGCCCTCGTGCTCGTGCTGCATCTCGTGCACGGATTGTGAAGGATCTGAGCGATGAATCTGTCCGGCGAATACCGCATCAATGCACCACGCGGCGTGGTGTGGCAGGCTCTCAATGATCCTGTCATCCTGCGCCAGGCGATACCGGGCTGCGAGACGGTGGAACAGGAATCGTCAACTGCCTTCACCGCCCGGGTGAAGGCGAAGATCGGTCCCGTTTCAGCGGTCTTTGCCGGCAGGGTCGAACTGAAGGACCTTGATCCCCCCAGGGGATGCGTGCTCAGCGCGGAAGGCAAGGGAGGTGCGGCAGGCTTCGCCAGCGGCGATGCGCGAATCACCCTTCGCGAGGACGGACAGGATACGCTCCTTGGATATGAGGCCGAAGGGAGGGTCGGAGGCAAGCTCGCCCAGGTGGGAGGGCGCCTTGTGGAGGCCAGCGCCACCAAGATTGCCAACACCTTCTTCAGCCGTCTCGACGGCCTCGTTGCGCCTCAGGAGACACCGCCGCCTGCGCCCGCCGAGCAGTCTCCTCCGGCCGGTCACAGAGTGCGGGATGTTGCTCTGGAGCGGGTGTTCATCGTCCTGGCGGTCGCTGCGGTGAGCGCCCTCGGTATCGTTGCGGCCTTCCTTCAGTGAGGGAGAATTTCAGATGACCATCACCATCTCGATGACGGTCAATGGCGAGGAGCGCTCGGGGTTGTGCGAGGAGCGCACGCTGCTCGTCACCTTCCTGCGGGAAACCCTGCGCCTGACAGGAACCCACGTGGGGTGCGACACGAGCCAGTGCGGCGCCTGCGTCGTTCACCTTGACGGGGACTCCGTGAAGGCCTGCACTGTCCTTGCGGTGCAGGCGGCGGGGCGCGACGTGACGACCATCGAGGGAATCGCCGACGGTGACACGCTCCATCCCATGCAGCAGGCCTTTCACGAAAACCACGGCCTGCAGTGCGGCTTCTGCACGCCGGGCATGATCATGAGCGCCCTCGATCTCCTGAAACACAACGCCTCGCCCACGGAGCGTGAGATCAGGGAGCACCTCGAGGGCAACTTCTGCCGCTGCACCGGCTACCACAACATCGTCCGGTCGATCGCCGCGGCGGCCGACATGATGGCATCCGGGGAGGTCTAGAGACCCGTGTACGCCTTCCGCTACCACCGCGCCGGGTCGATCGACGAGGCCGTGCGCCTCCACGGGAGCTGCGAGGATCCAGGCTACCTCGCCGGCGGTCACACGTTGCTGCCGACGCTCAAGATGCGCCTCGCCCAGCCAAGCGATCTCATCGACCTGGTGTCCATCGACGCGCTGAGACACACCTCCGCCGATACGGGCGCGCTCACCATCGGAGCCGGTGTGCGTCACAACGACGTGGCGCGCATGACGCACCCCATTCCGGCACTCGCCGGTCTCGCTGGCGGAATCGGTGACTTCCAGGTGCGCAACCGGGGCACGCTCGGCGGTTCGATCGCCAATGCGGATCCGGCCGCGGACTATCCGGCGGCCCTGGTGGGCCTTGGCGCCACAATCGTCACCGACCGTCGGCGGATTGCCGCAGATGATTTCTTCGTCGACCTCTTCGAGACGGCACTCGAGGAAGGCGAACTCGTCACCTCGGTCGTCTTTCCCGCTCCGCGCCGCGCGGCCTACATGAAGTTCCCGAATCCGGCGTCACGCTATGCCATTGTCGGTGTCTTCGTCGCCTGGACCGCATCGGGCATACGCGTGGCCGTCACTGGGGCGGGCGCTCGTGTCTTTCGCGTGGCCGACATGGAGACGGCACTTGCCCGCGACTTCTCCCCCGATGCCGTCGCCGACATCCGGATTCCTGATGACGGCCTCAACAGCGACATCCACGCCACATCCGATTATCGCGCCCACCTCGTTACGGTGATGGCCAGAAGGGCCGTCGCCTGCGCCAACGCCTGACGGCCACCCTGCCGCGCAACGGTGGATTTCGTCACCTGATCTGCCGTCAGGGGCAGACTCATGCCGGAGGCACAGGCGGTAGGATTACGAGTTGTGGTGTGCGGCGCGCGCTTCCGCGAGCAGGCAGAGAATCTCGTACATCATGGTGGCTCCGACCAGGGCGGTGTTTCCCGTCTGGTCGAACGGCGGCGCCACCTCCACGACATCGCCGCCGCGAAGGTCCAGGCCGCGCAGGCCCCTGAGCAGCTTTTGCGCATCGATCGTCGTGATGCCGCCGACTTCCGGGGTTCCGGTGCCGGGCGCATAGACCGGGTCGAGGCCGTCCACGTCGAACGAGATGTACGTCGGGCCGCCGCCGACCACGCGGCGCGCCTCCTCGATCGTCGCGTCGACGCCCATGTCGTCGAACTCTTCCATGAAGACCACGCGCATCCCCTGATCCAGGGAAAAGTCCCAGCCTTCCGACGTGTTCTGCGCGCCTCGGATACCGATCTGAATCGTTCGCTTCGGATCCAGGAGACCGTCTTCGACGGCTCGCCGGAAGGGGGCGCCGTGGGTGAACTTGGACCCCTGGAATTCGTCCCAGGTGTCGGTGTGGGCATCGATATGGACCATGCCCAGACTCTCGTCGGCCGCGATCGCCTTGAAGATGGGATAGGTGATCGAATGATCGCCGCCGGCCGTCAGCGGAAACGCGCGGTGCCGATGCACCTCGCGGTAGAACGCGGCAATCTCCTCGACGACTGCTTCATCCTCGAAAATCCGGGTGAAACGAACATCACCGAGATCCGCCACCCTGCACAGTTCATAGGGGTTGCAGCGCGACACGTGATGGATGGAGCGCATGAGGCTCGACATGTTCCGGATTTCGCGCGGACCGTGACGGGCACCGGCCCGGTTCGTCGTCCCGCCGTCATAGGGCACGCCGATCAACGCAATGTCGACACCTTCGGCGCTGGCGGCGTATGGCGTGCGCATGAAGGTCGCGATTTCGCCGTAACGAGGCGCAACCATCGGGTCGAATCCTGTTGCCTGTCGCTCATTCACGGACCGTTCTCCCTCTGTCCGGGCGGTCAGAGTCATGCCGTTCGAGGAGACAAGACACCCGCCTGGCACGGTGAATTCGACACCACATTCCGATCGCCAAGCAATTCAATACTATGCATAGACTCTTCGATAAATCATCGATGTAGCGTGGCTTCATGCTGCACAACGTGTCGAATCCCGACCTCCACCTTCTCCGTGTGTTCATGGCTGTGGTCGAGGCGGGCGGTTTCTCGGCAGCTCAAATCAACCTGAACGTTGCGCAATCGACAATCAGCACTCAGATGACCGATCTGGAAACCCGTCTCGGAATGCGTCTGTGCAATCGCGGACGGACGGGGTTCTCCCTGACCGACGATGGCCGCGCCGTCTACGAAGCAGCCCAGGAGTTGTTCCGTTCGATGAGCAACTTCAGGACAAGGGTGAACGATCGACGAGGTGGATTGGCAGGCACTCTGCGTGTTGCGTTCGCCGATGCGCTGCTGAGCAATCCCGACTTCAGGCTTGATGACGCGATCCTGCACTTCATTGCGGATGCTCCGGACGTCGAGTTCGAACTGAAGACCGCCAACCCGCTGGACATCGAGCACGGCGTGCTGGACGGGAGATTTCATGCCGGCGTCCACACGTTTCCGAATCACGCGCCTGGACTGACCTATACCAAGCTCTTCGCGGAACGCCAGACGCTCTACTGCGGAGAGAGACATCCGCTCTTCGGCGTTCCCGAGTCGGAGCAGAAGCCAGAGGAAATCGAGCGGCTCCCGTTCGTCAGGCGGACCTACTACGGGGGAACGCTTCAGACGGGAGCGTTCCGACCCAAGAGAGTCGTCGCCAATGCCGATTCCATGGAGGCGCTGGCATTGCTGGTTCTCTCCGGAGAAATGATTGGCCATCTGCCGGCAGAATGGGTCAGGAACAGTTGCATACACGCCAAGCTTCAGGCTCTTGTCGAGGACAGGTTCTCATACGATTCCAACTTCGAGATCGTCGTCAAGACCGGCGCTCAGCACACCAAGCTGGTGCGGACGTTCCTTCGCGAGGTGTTCTCGCTCTATGGCATCAGCAGTATGGGCATCAAACCGAAGCGCCGACATCCGGCCCCATCTATTCGCTCCAGTCGGAGCCATTGCACCGCAAGCGGCAAGCCTGTCGCTGCAAATGCGACGTGGTCGGGCAAGTGACGTATTTCATATCGATAGGCATCGATATGAAATACGTCACTCTCGTATTCTTGCAGGTTGCTCCATGCGACACCGTCATGAGTTCATGGGGCTGAAGCACATGGAGAGAGGTTGAGAAACCTCGGGCGGCCAACCTGATTGGGCGACAAGCCGAACGCCAGGTTGGCCCTTGCAGCTTGTCTGCCGGTGCGATCCCTGTGCGCCGTCATGGGCATGTGTCAATTCAGGAGAGCCAACATGAGCAACAAGTCAGCCAAGCCCTTTCTTCAGAGGTCGGGCCTTTCCCTGTCGCGGGTCGCTGCAACCGGTTTGACGTTTTCTTCGATTGTCCTCGCCGGTCTGATTGGATCGGTCCAGCCTTCGACAGCGGACAACGTGGTGCGTTGCGCCTATCCGTTCTGGTTCGGCTTCGCGCCGGCGCCGGTTGCCAACGAAATGGGTTACTTCGCCGAGGAGGGCATCGAATTCGAGGCCGTCTTCGACAACGATCGCGCCAATGTCCTTCCGGGCCTCGAGTCCGGTGACATCAACTGCACCATGCGTACGATGGGCGAACATATCTCTCGCCCCATGAGCGCCGATTCGAACTTGGTCGTCATTGGATTGGTCGACATCTCGGTCGGAGCCGACGGCGTCGTCGGCGCCCCCGGGATCGACTCGGTCGAGGACCTCGTGGGCAAGACCTTCGCGGGCGAGATCAACCATCCCGGAACCGTGATGACGGCGCACGCCCTGAAGCAGGCGGGATACAGCCTTGACGACGTCAACCTGCGTCTGATCGCAACCGACGACAGCCCGGCCGTTTTCGAGGACCCCGAAGTCGCGGCCGTCGCGTCCTGGGAGCCGATGTTGAGCGAGATCGTGGCGAACACGTCGCGCGAAGGATCGAAGATCCTGCTGTCCTCCAAGGACTTCAACGGCCTGATCACCGATGTGGTCATTGTCAACCGCGACGATTACGAGGCCAACAAGGAGAAGTACGCAGCCTTCATGCGCGGCATCTACAGGGCCGTCGATCTCTTCAACTCGGATCCCGACAAGTTCCTGGAACTGGCTGCGCCCGGTTACGACGTGACACCGGAACAGATGGCTGTTGACCTCGCGGGCGTGTACTACACGTCCTACGAGGATGCCGTCGAGTACTTTGGAACGGACGGTTCGGAACCGAGGCTCAAGCAGATCACCGAAGACCTGACGGCGATCAATCTCGATCTGGATCTCATGGACGAGGCCATCCCGTACGAGTTTCTGGTTGACGCGTCCACGACGAAAGACCTGTTCGAAGGTCACACTCGCTGATCGAATTGCCTGACGACGTTTGTGTCCGGGTTTGTGCGCGTTCTCCAACCGCCATTGCAGACCCGGACACGCCGTCTTTCCGTGCAGGCGGCATGTTGCGCCTTGTGGAATCCCGGTACCACAGGCTGATGTCGCGCGGCGGCGGTGCGATTCGCCAAGGCTCCGTGGTATGAAGGACTCGAGGGCGGCGGATCAATGGCGAAGACTGACATAACGGGCTCAGCGGGCCGGGGACGGGCGAGCGGCCCCGGGCAGGCGTTGGGGGCGCTCGTCGCCTATCGCGGCGCGACCGGCGGCCGTGCGAACCTGACGTTGGGAATCGCCGCGTTCATTCTGTTCATCGCAGTCTGGTACCTCATCGTGTTCACGGGGCTCGTGACGGAGCGGTTTCTTCCGTATCCGGGCGTCGTCATCGGGACCATGGCGCAGCTTCTGGTGACGGAGAGTTTCCTGAACGACGTCTGGATCTCCGTCGCCCGCGTCTGGGGCGCGTTTCTTCTCTCGGTCGTCGCCGCCGTACCGATCGGGATCTGGATGAGCAGCTACAGAATCGTCGGTGCATTGGTCGAGCCGATCGTCGACTTCATTCGATACCTGCCGGTTCCCGCCCTCGTGCCGCTTCTCATCATCTGGTTTGGCATCGGCGAGGCATCCAAGGTGGCGGTGCTCTGGATGGGAACGTTCTTCCAGCTGGTCCTGCTGATCGCCGATGACGCGAAACGCATTCCGCGGGAGTTCGTCGAGACGGGCTACACGCTGGGTGCCAAGCCCCGCCAGATTACGCGCAGCATCGTCCTTCCGTCGATGCTGCCCACCATGGTGGACAATCTCAGGATCACGCTCGGCTGGTGCTGGACGTGGATCATCGTTGCCGAGATCGTTGCCGCCAACAGCGGGATCGGCCACTACATCTGGTCGATGAGGCGCTTCCTGAAGACGCCGGAAGTCATGGCCGGGATTCTGGTGGTCGGCATCATCGGACTGCTCACCGACCAGGCCGTCCGCATGGCCCATCGGCGGTTGTTCAGGTATCTGTGAGGCCGGCCATGACCGCGAACCAGCCCCGGGCCTTCGTCCAGATCCAAAACGTCTTCAAGGAATTCGAGACCGAAGGCAAGGGTGCCGCGCCAATTCCCGTGATCGACGGCGTGTCGATGGAGATCCGGGAGGGAGAGTTCGTCGTCTATCTCGGTCCGTCCGGGTGCGGGAAGACCACCCTGATGCGCATCGTCGGAGGCCTCGAGACCGCGACAACGGGCGACGTGCTCCTGGGCGGCGAGAGGGTCATCGGGCCGGACCGGCGAAAGGGAATGGTCTTCCAGGCCTACACGTCGTTTCCGTGGCTCACGGTTCTCCAGAACATCAAGTTCGGGACCAAGTATCGCGACGACATCGGTGAGCCGGAACGCAATGAGATCGCGAATCACTACCTGCAGCTCGTCGGACTCGGGGACTTCGCCGACTTCTACGTCAACCGGATCTCCGGCGGCATGCGGCAACGGGTCGCCATCGCGCGGACGCTCGCGGCGGCTCCGGACATCCTGCTGATGGACGAGCCGTTCGGCGCCCTCGACGCGCAGACTCGGGATTTCCTTCAAGAGCAGCTCCTGGAGATATGCCGCGCGGAACGAAAGGCGGTGATCTTCGTCACACACGATGTCGAAGAGGCGGTCTTCCTTGCGGATCGCGTGTTCATGTTTTCCGCAAGGCCGGCCCGGGTGATCGAGGAGATCGATGTCAATGGGGTCATCGGTGCCGAACGAACGGCGGACACGAAGGAAACAGATGCCTTCTTTCGTCTGAGGAATCACGTCCGCGACTTGATGCGGGACCAGGCCAGGGCGATTGCATGACGATGCCACGGCCCGGCGAGCCCGGTACGGCGAGCTTCGATTTCTCCGGCCGCCGCGTTCTCGTCACGGGCGCAAGCCGGGGCATCGGGTTGGGCGTGGCGGAAGGGTTCGTTGCCGCCGGAGCCGACGTCACCATCCTGGCCATTGACGACGAAGTCGAGGAAACGGCGAGGATGCTCGCCGGTCTTCATGGCCGGGAGGTCGGCGCGATTGTGTGCGACATCGCAAGTCAGGACGAGGTCCGTGCCGCACTGGCACCGTTCGAATGGATCGACGTCCTCGTCAACAATGCGGGGTTGGAGCTTGTGACGCCGATGACCGACTGCTCCGAGGAGACGGTCTCGGCCTTCGAGAGGATCGTCGAGGTCAATGTTCTGGGGACGTACCACGTAACTCGATCGGTGCTCCCCAAGATGGGGCCTGGAGGGCGAATCATCATCACCTCATCCATGTGGGGAAAGACGGCGGTTGCCGAATTCAGCGCCTATAGTTCGTCCAAGCATGCGAACATCGGATTCATGCGCAGTCTCGCCAGGGAACTCGGACCGCGCGGAATCAGCGTGAACGCTGTGTGTCCCGGCTGGGTTCGCACCGCGGCGGCGATGCGCTCTCTCTCGGTCATGGCAAGACGCCAGGGAAGGGAGGAAGGCGAACTCCTTCAGGAGATCGTTGATGCACAGGCTGTCGAGGGGTTGATGGAGCCCGAAGACATGGCCATGACCTACCTCTTTCTCGCTTCCGATGCGGCGAGGAACATCACGGGACAGGCCATCAGCGTGGATCGCGGAGATTTCATCGGATGAGTGCAGTCCTTGGCGGAAAAGTGGCGTTCGTCACCGGGGTCTCGAGCGGCATCGGCGCCGCTGCCGCCCACGCCCTGGCCGACGCCGGCGCCCGCGTCTTCGGCTGCGACCTCAAGCCGTCGGAGGGGACGTGTGATGCCGTGCGTGCTCGTGGTGGCGACATGGTGGGATACCGGGGCGACGTCAGCGTCGAGGACGACGTGGTGAGGGCGATCGGGGCGTGTCTCGATGCCTTCGGCGCACCGGACATTGCGGTGAACTGCGCCGGTACGGCACACGAGTGTCCGACGCTGGATGAATCCGTGGAAGACTTCGATCGCGTCGTCGCGGTCAACCTGAGGGGAACGTTTCTGTCCGGGCGGGAAGCGATTCGCCAGATGCTGTCGCATGGCAAGGGCGGCCGGGTCGTGAACATCGCATCCGATCTGGGCTATCTGGGGCGGGCCGGATACGGGAGCTACTGCGCTTCCAAGGGGGCTGTTCTGAGCCTGACCCGCTCCTGGGCCAGGGAGTTCGCGCCGCACATCCTGGTCAACTGCGTGGCGCCAGGTCCGATCGATACGCCGATGCTCGGACCGGAGTTCATGTCGCCGGAAGTCCGGGCAAGCGAAACCGCAATCCCTCTCGCCCGGATCGGTTCGGTCGAGGAGGTCGCTGCGGCGATCGTGTTCCTGAGCGGGCCCGGCGCCACATTCATGACCGGCCAGACGATCGGCCCGAACGGCGGTTCGGTCATGCCCTAGGGGCTGTGGATGCAGAACGTCCAGTGTTGGAGAGGACGTTTTCTTCGAATGACCCCGAGCCACCGGCGAACAGCTTCCTCTGGAGCGTCGAGGACAGCGTAGTGATATGTGAAGGCTCGGCGGAACGCCTGTCGCGTTGCCAGTAGCGACACCCACACAGTGTCTTCAAACGTCGAAACATTCAGAGCGTTAGCCCTGAGTGCGGCTGGAACGTCGGGTTCGTCCTGGAATCCTGCCCACGGACTCTGCTCGTCCTTTGGACTGAGTGTTGCACATGGGCGAGTATCGAAACCGGACCAGTCGGTGGGAGCCGATCATGAGCAGGAACCTGGTTGTTGTTGCGACCATCAGTGTGTTGGCGTTGGCGGGTTGCCGGTCCATGGGAGTCATCGAGTCGGACGCTGGTCAGCATTACACCGCTGGTGACGCGAAGATCCGGTTCACCATGAGGTCACCATCAGGCGAGGGACCCTATCCCGCGGCGATCCTGATGCACGGCTGCAGTGGCCTTGGCGGCGCCGTGGGACGGGGCATGGCGCTCCATGCCGACCACCTGGTCGACGCAGGCTTCCACGCATTGATCCTGGACAGCTTCACGTCGCGCGGGATCAATTCGACCTGTACGTCGTTGAGCAGGGCAGCCGAATCATCGCTGTTTCGTCAGTACGACGCGGTTCATGCCTTGCGGCACCTGCAGGGCTTGCCCGACGTCGATCCGGAGAATGTGTTCCTGATGGGTCAGAGCGAGGGCGGAGGAGTCGCGGCCAAGCTTGCCGCCCACCCCCTGTCCTCGATCGTCAAGGGTGACTCGCTCGTCGATGCTTCAGGACAGCCCTGGTTTGCGGCGATCGTTGCGTACTACCCGTGGTGTCCGCATGTTCCGATCTGGCTCGACACGCCCCTGCTCGTACTCTCCGGTGAAGAGGACGACTGGACACCGTCACTGGGCTGCTTCTGGCACAAGGCGGTGGTGAAGGGGGCACCGTACGACGTCAAGATCTACGAGGATGCCCATCACAGTTTCGATCTGCCGATGCCGGTGCAGCGCTACGTCGGTTACACCGTCGGAGGGCATCCGGCGGCCGCGGCCGATTCGCGGACCAGGATGATCGCCTGGTTTCGCGAACACATGCGATAGATCAGCGTCACAGGACATTCCGGCATTGGCCACGCTCCATCGGGAACGGAGAGCCCGGCAAGTTGTCGGTGACCATGGGATCCGTTCTTCCGCGCGCTCTTCCTTCCGAAATCGGGAAAAGGGGCGCCATGTGTCACCGGAAGAGTGTCTCTTGAAGGCGTCTGGCGCCCTCGTGGAGTATGTCGACCCGCGCGACCGCGGCCTCAAGAGACAGTCTCTGAACAGGACCGTGAATGGCGATGGCTGCCGTCCAGACGTTGTCAGGACTGAAGACCGGCACGGCGACGGCATTCATGCCTTCAATGAATTCTTCACGATCAAGAGCATAGTTGTTCCGGCGAATTTCCCTGACATCAGCAAGAAGCGATGACGGTTCGACACGGGTGTTCGCCGTCAGTCGGGTGAGTGTGAGAGCGTCGACGAAGGCCCTGCACTCCGGTTCCGGAAGGCTGGCCATGAACATCTTGCCGCTGGCGGTGCAGTGGAAGGGTACGTCGGTGCCGACCGGCAGCTGGATGCGGAGCGGCCAGTCAGCCTCAACGCGGTCGAGATACCGCATGCCCTGCTCTTCGGCGACGACGAAGTTGACCGTCTCGCGGACCTCCGCGGCGATCCCCTGGAGTACCTGGTGACGTGCGATGTGGGCGCTGGATGCGTGCAGAAGGCCTGAACTGAGAGAGCGCAAACGCCGACCTGGCCGGAGTCTCCCGCTGCTGCGGTCACGAACCACGTAGCCTTCGGCTTCCAGCGTCTTGCACAACCTGTGGACGGTCGCCTTCGGCAGGTCGATCTCACGGTTGATTTCGGCCGGTGTCAGCGCTTCGTCGCTCCGTCCGATGATCTCGATGATCCTCAGCATTCGGAGATTGGTCGGAATGCGTTGCCCGTGTGCATCGGCGTTTGTCAAGGATCCGACTCTCCGCGATCGCCGCTTGTGCTATCGAACAATGTCATTGTGCTAATGCCCCAGAAATTGATACGATTGGTCTCAATAATCAAGTATGGCAAGCATGGAGTTCGACTTCGTCATCGTTGGAGCCGGTTCCGCCGGTTGCGTCCTTGCCAACCGCCTCACTGCGGATGGCCGCTACCGTGTTGCTCTCATCGAGGCAGGCGGACGCGACAGCAGTCCGTGGATTCACATCCCGGTGGGCTACTTCAAGACCATGGACAATCCCCGGACCGACTGGCGCTACCGCACGGCTCCCGATCATGGTCTCAACGGCCGATCGATTCCATGGCCACGCGGAAAGGTGCTCGGAGGATCGAGTTCGATCAACGGTCTTCTCTACGTTCGCGGTCAGGCCGAGGACTACAACCATTGGCGCCAGCTTGGAAACGAGGGCTGGTCCTGGGACGATGTCCTGCCGTACTTCCGGCGCGCCGAAAGCTGGCAGGGCCCGCGGCTCGGCACCGATGATACCCGTGGCAGAAAGGGCCCGCTCGTGGTCTCTCCTTCGGGAGTGAGGCGCGAAATTGTCGATTTGTGGATGGAGGCCGCGGTCGCGGCCGGCTATTGCCGCAATCCCGACTACAATGATGGTGATCAGGAAGGCGTCGGCTACGTGCAGCAGACGGTCGTGAGGGGACGCCGGTGCAGTACTGCCGTTGCCTACCTGCGTCCCGCCAGGAAGCGGCGGAACCTCGAGATCTTCGTCAAGACGCTTGTAGAGCGCCTGGTGTTCGTTGATGGCCGCGTGTCTGGCCTGAAGGTGGTGTCGGGAGACAGAAGGCTCGACATCACAGTGCGTCGCGAAGTGGTCCTGTGCGCCGGTGCGATCGGCTCGCCCCAGATCCTGATGCTCTCGGGCGTCGGCGAGGGCGAAGAGCTTCAACGCCACGGAATTGGCGTCAGGCGCGAACTCGCCGGTGTTGGCAGGAACCTCCAGGATCACCTGCAGGCGCGCCCCGTGTTTCGGACCGATCTGTCGACGGTCAACGTCGAGACCGACAACATCTTCAGGCAGGCCAGGATCGCCTTGAGATATCTGCTGAAGCGGGACGGTCCGATGTCGATGGCCGCCAGTCTTGGAACCGGTTTCCTCAAGACATGCTCCGGCCTGGCCACACCCGATATCCAGTTTCATATCCAGCCATTCAGCGCCGACAGCCTGACCGAAGGAACGCACCGGTTCTCTGCCTTTACGTCATCGGTCACCCAACTGCGTCCCGAGAGCCGGGGAGAGATTCGCCTCAGCACGCCAAACATACATGATCATCCGGAGATTCATCCCAACTACCTCGCGACCGACAACGACTGTCGGACCATCGTCGAGGGCATCCGGATTGCCAGACGGATCAGTCGCTGCGAGCCGCTGAAGTCCCGGATTACCGGAGAACATGCCCCGGGCGACGATGTTCCGCTCGATGATGATGAGGCCATACTCGAGTGGGCGCGCAACACGTCAACGACGATCTATCATCCGTCGGGAACCTGCAAGATGGGCCGCGACCCCATGGCGGTGGTCAACCCGCGCCTCAATGTGCACGGCGTCGAAGGACTTCGGGTGGCCGACGCATCGATCATGCCGACCCTGGTCTCAGGCAACACGAATGCACCTGCTGTCATGATCGGCGAGAAGGCATCCGCCATGATTCTCGAGGATGCAAGTTGATGAACGGCCACGTCAGCCCCGCACCGCTTGCCTTCGGCTCGTCGCGATGCGGGCCTGACCGCGCTGACAGAACACCGGCCGGAGACGTTACTGGCGAACTTGCCGGAAACGACTCCGGGCGACTGTATGCACCGGCTCCTTCGCCTTCGCAGCCGGCGCAAGACGCAAGAAGAAGGCACCAACTATTGGGGAGCAGTTGAATGTTCGACATGAAAGGAAAGGCGGGAGCAGCGGCTGCAGCCGTTTCGCTTGCCGCAGTCCTGTGCGCAACCACTGCGGTCGCACAGACAACAATCCGCGTTCAGTCGGTGATTCCGGCCACGGCCGACGAAGTCGTCATGCTGAAGGACTTCGGCGCGGATGTGGCCGCCTTGACCAACGGCGAAGTGATCATCGAGGTTCTCCCGGCAGGTGCTGTCGTGGGCGTCAAGGAGACACTGGACGCCGTGGATGCGGGCCTGATCGAGGGTGGTTTCGCGTGGACCCACTACTGGTCCGGCAAGCATCCGGCCGCCATGCTGTTCGGCTCACCAGTGGCAGGGGCCGGGGTCGGAATCGACAACATCGCCTTCCTGAGCTGGTTCCAGTTCGGTGGCGGCAAGGAACTCTATGATCGTCTCTGGGACGAGATGGGAGTCAACGTCAAGGGCTTCATGTTGCAGCCCGTGGGGCCCGAAGCCCTCGGTTGGTTCAAGGAACCGATCAATTCGATGGATGATTTCCGCCAGTACCGCTTCCGTACGCCCCCGGGTATTCCCGGTCAGACCTACAAGGACATCGGCGTGGCGTCCGTGGCCATGGGGGGCGGCGACATCCTTCCGGCGCTCGAGGCCGGCACCATCGATGCCGCGGAATGGTGCTGCCCGAAGCCTGATTCCGTGTTCGGATTCCAGAAAGTCCTCAAGCACTACTACCTGCAGGGTCTGCACCAGGTGGTTGTCAATGCGGACATCTACATCAACGGCGATGTCTATGATTCATTGACAGAGCATCAGAAGAAAGCGCTGGAAGTAGCGGCAAACGCGTCACTTTCAAAGGCAATGTCGTATCGGATCTACGAGAACGGCAAGGCATTGAAGGACCTGGTCGAAAACCATGGCGTGATTCTTCACGACACCCCTGCGGACTATTTCCCCGCGTACATGAACGCTGCCAGGGCAAGTCTTGAGAAGAACGCCGAGGAGAACGCGTTCTTTGCCGAGGTGTGGCAGAGCCAGAAGGACTTTGCCGCAATTGCAGTTCCATTCTGGGCAGGGGCCCAGGCGTCGAATGCAAGCCTTGGCAAGGCATTTGCAGACAGTCTGAAGTAGAATCTGTCTGAAGAGCATCCGGTCGCGGTGACACCGCGACCGGATGTCGCGCCCATCCGTATGCCGCAACAGGCAAACGGGCGCAGTCCACGCGGTCAGGAGGGAACGGCGCGATGGTTGACAAGAATCACTCCGACGGCCTGGACATTACGGATGAACTGATCGCCGAGCGGCGCTCCGGAACACCCGGACAGACGCCTGAAGACATGACGCCGTGGATGCGCACGGTGGTGCATCACATCGATGTCATGAATCTCTGGGTTGGCCGCATCACCTGCCTGCTGCTGCTGCCCGTCATCTTTGCCATGGTCTACGAGGTTGTCGCGCGCAAGTTGTTCGTGGCACCGACCCTGTGGGCTTACGAAGTGAGCCGGATGTTCGCCGGCGCGCTGTTCATGCTGGGCGCCGGATATGCCCTGATGCGCGGCGTTCACATTCGCGCCGACTTTCTCTATCGCCACTGGCCGGTCAGGACCCAGGCGACTGTCGACGCGCTGCTTTATCTCACATTCTATTTTCCGGCCATGCTGTTTTTCTTCTGGGTGTCGGCGGACTACACGGTTGGCGCCTGGATCAGTGGCGAGCGGTCCATGGACACGACGATGATGGCTCCGCTGGCGCCGGCACGGACGGCCATGCCTTTGGGCGCCTTCTTCCTGATCCTTCAGGGGATCTCCGAGCTTCTCAAGTCTCTCCACAACATGGGTCCGGCACGACAACGCCGTTTCCTGATGGCGATGCCCGTTTACGTTGTCCTGCTGGCCGTGCTCTTCCTGGGAACATTCGCACCACAGACCGTACCCATCGGGGAGTTCTGGTCGACCGTGATTTCCGGCACGGGACTTTCCGGAATCGCTCCCGAGTGGATCGGGGTGATCATGATCGGTGTCATGCTGTTCGCGATCTTCGTCGGGTTTCCGATCTCGTTCACCCTCGTCTTCCTCGGCTTCACGTTCGGTGCCTGGGGTTTCGGCGGCAAGCTGGTCTTCTACCTGCAGACGTTCCAGTTCAACAACGTCATGCTCGAGCAGACCCTGGCTGCGGTCCCGCTCTTCGTGTTCATGGGAATCCTGATGGAACAGGCGGGCCTCATGGAGAGGTTGTTCGCCGCCGTACAGCTCATGTTGTCGCGCACACGCGGCGCCCTCTACCTGGCGGTCATGTTCGTGTCGACGATCTTTGCCGCAGCGACCGGCATTGTCGGAGCGTCGGTGACCATTCTCGGCATCATGGCGGCCAAGACCATGAACAGGTCAGGCTACAACGTGCGGCTTGCAGCCGGGACGATCACGGCCGGCGGCACACTGGGCATTCTCATTCCGCCGTCGATCATGCTCGTGGTGATGGGACCCGTTTTGGAAGTTCCTGTCACCGACCTGTTCGCGGCGGCGATTGTCCCCGGCATCCTGCTTGCCGGCCTCTATGCAGCCTACGCGCTGTTTCGCTGCTGGCTGGACCCGACGCTGGGGCCCATCCTTCCGCCGGAAGCGCAACCCAAGACATCACCCTACTACTGGCTCGAAGCGGTCACGGTACTGGGGTCCATCGGCATATTCTTCGTCCTGGTGGTCCTGGCGCTTGCCGGAGAATTGACCGGCCTCTTCCCACTGTCCTGGGCGGTCATTCCGCTTGGCTGGATGGGCTTCATGTATCTTGGTGCGGTCGCGATCCGCCGCACCAAACCCGCAGGATTCTATTTCTCGGACCTCTGGTACGAGTTCTTCATGGGACTCGTGCCGCCTTCGGCCCTCGTGGCGTTTGCGCTCGGCTCGATTCTCTTCGGCTGGGCGACACCTGCCGAAGGGGCCGGATGCGGGGCATTCGGCGCCCTCGTGCTGTCCGCCGCCTACGGAAAAATCTCGAGCAAGTCGCTGTTCAACGCGCTGGTCAAGACACTCGAAATCACGGTCCTCATCATGTTCCTGGTCGCGGCATCCAACTTCTTCGGCGCCGTCTTCTCCAGGCTTGGTACCCCGACAATGCTCACCGAGCTGCTGCTCACGTGGGATCTTTCCGCGACGTTGATACTCATCATCATCATGGCGCTGATCTTTCTGCTGGGATGGCCGCTCGAGTGGGTGCCGATCGTTCTCATCATCATCCCGATCCTGATCCCGGCGCTGGACAAGATCGGCATCAGCCTGACCTGGTTCGGCATCCTGGTCGCCGTCAACCTGCAGACGGCCTGGCTCAGTCCGCCAGTCGCCCTTTCCGCCTATTTCCTCAAGGGCGTGGTGCCGGAGTGGGATCTCAAGGACATCTACTACGGCATGATGCAGTTCATGGTCATCCAGCTGATCGGCCTTACCCTGATCTTCCTCTTTCCACAGCTCGCGTTGTGGCTGCCGTCCTACATCTACGGAGACTGACAGCGACACAGACATCGGCATTCATGGCGATGAGTGGTGTGGCCCGTGCTCAAGGGGGTGTCGTCGGCGCCATTTGCCGCGATTGCCGATCTGAACGGCCTTGTGTTCGCGATCCCCGGCCCAGGCCGGCACCGTCTCGGCGGTCAGATCCTGTCGGCGAATGAGGCGATGCCGAGTTTGTGACGGAGGATCTCGTCGCGGCTCAGACCGTGGAGTTCATGGGGAAAGACCAGCCAGCTCTCGGTCTTGTGGATGTAGTAGTCCGGCACGCGGCCGGTGCGGTTGCTGTCCGGCTTGTAGTAGACCGTGGCGATCCGCGTGTCGTCAGGCGTGTTGCGGCGGGCCTTGCGGCGAAGATGGGAGATGACCGCATCGATGCTGAGGCCGGTGTCGAAGACGTCATCGACGATGAGCAGCCCCTGATCGGCGTTCACATTGTCGATGATGTACTGCATGCCATGCACCCGAACCTTCTCGTGTTTCTGTGCTATGGACCGGTAGAAGGACGTGCGGATGGCGATGTGGTCGGTCTCCACACCGAAGAAATCGAGCAATTCCTGCACGGCAATGCCTACGGGCGATCCCCCGCGCCACACGCCGACAATGAAGGTCGGACGGAAGCCGCTGTCGAGGATCTGCATGCCCAGGCGGAAGGAATCCTCAAGCAGGGATTCGGCGGTGATGTAGTGCTTGTCCACTGTCGCCGGTTCGGCGGATGATCGGACTGCTGTTGCTGCTTGTGCCATGGCCCACGACCTCAACCTTGGAACGTCGGGGAGAGCACAGGTCTCTACCACCCTTGGCAGCGACTATGGTCATGCTCCCGATGTCGTTCAAGGCGATCCATCCACATGCCCGTGGCGGGAAGTCCAGGTCTCAGACCACGCGGTCGCCGGCATGGGACGAGGTGACCGCAAACCGGTAGCCGCCGGGCCCGTCGATGTGGAAGGTGTCGTGTATGCGCCCGCGCTCTATGTCGGTGGCGGTGACACCGGCGGTCGTGAACTCGTCGTGCGCCGCATCGATGTCATCAACCATGAGATCGAAGGGCGCCCCGGTGCCGGGTTCCACCGCGTGGCGGGCCTGGCTCACCACCAGATGGGTACCGCCGCGCAACTCGAGAACTCCGAAGTTGTCGCCGCGGAAGATGTCGCGCATGCCGTGGCGCACGAAGAATGCATAAGCCCCGTCGACGTCTTCCACCTCGATGCTTACGTGCCCCACCGCCAGTTTCGGTCTTCCATCGCTGCCCATTGCAGTCTCCTCCCCCAACGCCCCACAAGCTGGAGATCATACGATACATCGAAGAGTGGAGGCCAATCGGCGGTCTACTCGGCCGGTTGCATGACCCGGTTCCGCCGGAACATCGTTTCCCGGCCCGGCATCGGCCGGGCGGGAATCATGCAGGACAGAACAAGCGAAATGGCTGCCATGCCGGCGCCGACAAGAAACACAATCATGCGCCCGTCGGTATCGGCAACCCAGATGATGCCCAGCATCCACGGCATGGTCACCGCCGCAATATGGTTGATCGTGAAGGAGACGCCGGCGGTCGAGGCAATGTCTCCGGTTTCGGCGATCTTGCGGAAGTAGCTCTTGATGGCGATGGCAAGGGCGAAAAAGAGATGATCGAGGATGTAGAGCGCAGCGGCCATCCAGGCGATCTCGACAAACGCGTAGGCGACGAAGATGCCGATCAGTCCGACGTACTCCAGTATCAGCGCCGGCCTTTCGCCCCACTGCATGATCAGGCGTCCGACCCGCGGCGCCAGCCAGATGGCGATGACGTGGTTGGCTGCGAACAGAGCGACGACGGCTTCCGGGCGGTAGCCGAACTCGGCGACCATGAGGAACGCGGCGAAGCCGACGAAGATCTGGCGGCGTCCCCCGGACATGAACTCCAGCGCGTAGTAGAGCCAGTAGCGCCGGCGCAGGACGACCGTCATGGTCTGGAAGCTGGATTCCCCGAAACGCGGGAAGAACATCCAGCAAAAGAGACCGAGCCCCAGAGTGGCCGATCCGGAAATCAGGTAGACGATCCAGTAGGGTGAGTCCAGGAACTCGAATGCGACATAAACGAAGGCGTAGGCGACCAGGGATCCGGCGGCAGCCACGGCAGCCATGCGACCCAGCACCAGCGGCAGTTCCTCCTTCGACGTCCACTGCATGGAGAGCGACTGTTCCATGGTTGCGAGGTAGTGGAAGCCGGTCGACATCACCATGGTCGTGAAATAGAGCCCCCAGACCGTAGGCAACAGGCCGGTCAGGGCGACTCCCAGGCCCAGGACGCTGAGCGCAAGTATGGCGAAGGTCTGCTGGCGCCAGATAAGCAGCGTGTAGACAACCGTGAAGGCAAGGAACCCGGGTACTTCACGCACGGATTCGAGAATGCCGCGTTCCAGCCCGGTAAAGTTCACCACGTCGACGGCGAAGTTGTTGATCAGCGCCGACCACGGCTCGAAGGCGATGGGGATGGATGCGGCGAAGATCAGCAACAGGATCTGGGGACTGCGCCAGCCGTGTTGCAGCACTCCCTGCCAGTCACGGAAAAGGCGGCGGCGCACGGTTCAGCCGTCGAAGCTGTAGGAGTCCATGTCGAATCGCGGCTGGCCTGTGACACCGGTCAGGCCGCCGTCGCAGACGAGCATGGTGGAGTTGACGAAGCTGGCATCGTCGCTGGCCAGAAAGCAGATGGCGGCGGCGCACTCCTCGGGCGTGCCGATGCGCCCGAGAGGGGTCGATCGGGCATAGGCGGCAGCCTGTTCGGGTGCTGTTTCGAGGCTTCCCAGCATGCGCTTGGTGCCGATGGGGCCAGGGCAGATCGCATTGGCACGGATGTTGTATCGTCCGACTTCCCAGGCAAGGCACTGGGTGAGATTCCAGATCGCCGCCTTCGCGGCATTGTAGGCACCCCAGCCGGGATCGCCGGCAAGGCCGGAGATTGACGACATGTTGACGATGGCTCCGCCGCCCGTCGTCTTCATCCGGCGCACCGCCAGGCGGCAGCAGATAACGGTCGACAGCACGTTGAGACGCCACAGGCGTTCCCAGTCGCTGCTGGCCAGATCCTCGACGGTCCCGAACATGGAGTTTCCGGCAATGTGGATCGAGGCGTCGAGCCTGCCATCCGGCGTGTCGTCGAGTGTCGCAAACGCGGCCTCGATTCCGGACTCCTCCATGACATCCGCCACGACCGCCGTCACGTTCCTGCCGGCAGCTTTCAACGGATCGACCGCATCCTCGAGATCGCCGGCCACATGATCGACGGCGACGACGGTGGCGCCTTCGCTTGCCAGTCGTTCCATCGTCGCCCTGCCGATGCCGTTGGCGGCGCCCGTCACGAGGGCCACCCTGTCTTCGAACCGGTTCATGGCCTCGACATAGCGCCTCCGGCTCAGCGACGCCAGACAATCCGCATGGGCAATCCTCGTCTGAATGGCGTGCTCATGGAGAACGGGGGTGCCCGTATCGTCCCGGTGATCGATCTGGTTTCCGAAGCCGCAGACATGCTGGCCTGAAGGCCGCAGAACATCGATCATGCCGCTGGTGGTCCCGCTTCCAACCGTCTTGTGTCGTACGCCCCTGATTCCAGATGATTGGATCGAGGCGCTAGAATGAGCCCGGTATCGGGGGGGCTCCATCATGTCTGATATCGCAGTGCATCCCTATTCCACTGCCATCGGCGCAGAAGTGGTGGGAATCGATCTGTCCCGGGCGCTCGACGACAAGACGTGGTCAGTGTTGCACGACGCCTACCTGGATCACCTCGTCCTGTTCTTTCGCGATCAGAACCTCACACCCGAGCAACAGGTCGCCTTTTCGCGTCGCTTCGGCCGCCTCGAGGAGTATCCCTTCGTGCATGGAATCGACGGCTTCCCCGAGCTCATCGAAATCGTCAAGGAGCCAGACGAAGTCATCAATTTCGGCCATCTCTGGCACACGGACATGACCTTTCGCGAACAACCGCCGGCCGGCGCGGTTCTCTACGCGCTCGAGGTTCCCCCGGTCGGCGGCGATACACTGTTCGCCAACATGTACCTTGCCTGGGACATGCTGTCGGAGGGCATGAAGACCGTGCTGCGTCAACTCCGCGCGGTCCACGATTCGGGCACACCGAAACGCCATACCGCCACCTTCAAGGGAATGAAGATGCAGCACAGGCGGGGATCGGAGCAGCAGATCACGGCCCACCCCTTTGTCCGGACGCACCCCGAAACCGGCCGGGAGTCACTCCTCATCTCCCCCAGCTACTGCCACCGCATCGAAGGCATGACCGACGAGGAGAGCCGGATGATCCTTGACTACCTCGAGCGCCATGCGACCCGGGACATCTTCACCTGCCGCTTTCGCTGGCAGCCCGGTACCGTCGTCATCTGGGACAATCGCTGCACCATGCACATCGCCCTCGAGGACGACCTTGCCGCCATTCGCGGCAACCGGGGCTTCCGTCGCGTCATGCGGCGCGCCACCATTGGTGGCTGATGCCACGTGCGACAGTGCTGCCATGCGTGTTCGCAGCAGGTGCCGCGGATCGAGCGCTGCATGTTCATCGCGGGCAAGTTGCATGAATTCTCAATGAAATCCAATACCACACTGTAATAGTGAAACAAAATCTCTTCCCCTCAACATCGCATGACGGATGAAGCAGGGCCGGGGACCAAGTCGAGTGTAGAGTTTCTGCAGATTTTGATGGTGCCCAGTCACCCTGAATGCCCGACCATCCGCAACGGATGCCCCGGATGGGCTATCCTCGCCTGGATGGCAGATTAGGGAGAACATGGGTGCGTGTTTCGTCTCTTCTGGCGCCGGTGATCGATGCGGTCTCTGAAGCCGCAGACATGCTGGTCTGGGAATCACGCCGTCCGGAGGGACCGCGTGGTGCCGGTGACAAGGCCGACATCGACGTCGAGATCGAGAATCTTCTCGCCTTGCGGCTCGTGAACATCCTGCCGGCGCGCTTTGTGGGTGAGGAAACGCCGGCGCGCACCGGTGACGGATCACCCTGGTGCTGGCTTGTGGATCCGCACGACGGCACGTGGGCCTGGCTCCAGGGATATCGGGGTTCCTCGGTGTCGGTCGCCCTGCTCGACGACGGGGTGCCGGTGCTCGGCGTCGTCTGCGCGCCCTTGAGTCCCGATCGCGGCAGGGACCTCATTGCCTGGGCCGAAGGATGCGCCAACCTGCTCCGCAATGGTGCCGATGTGCCGGTCGATCTCGCCGCGGATGAACTCTGCGACAAGGCGCTCGTCTTCGTTGACCACACCGCATCGGCCAGACCGGTTGCCTGGGGCCGCGCCGTGGCGCCGGCGCGCTTCGTCGCCCTGCCGGGCATCGCCTACAGGCTGGCCCGGGTGGCGGCCGGGGACGGCGTCGCCACCCTTTCCGTGGGTGGGCCGCGGAGCATCGACTATGCTGCCGGCCACGCCCTGCTGCGCGGTGCCGGGGGAGTGCTTCTCGATGAAACCGGCAGGGAGGTCGTCTATTCCCGGGATGGCGCCGGCCGCGTCCGGCGGTGTTTTGCCGGGGCGCCTGCCGCCGCACGTGAACTGGCCACCCGTTCATGGCCGCCACGGCGATGCGAGGAGCCGTCACGGATGAAAGTGGGGCTGACCTGGCCTGCAACCGTGTGTGACGACGTGCTCGACCGGTCCAGGGGTTGCCTCTTCGGCCAGGTGGTTGGCGACAACCTGGGCGCGTTGGTGGAGTTCATGAACGAGAGCGCGATTGGACGTCACTGTCCCGGAGGCGTTCGCGATCTCAGAGACGGCGGGTGCTGGAACATCCTCGCCGGTCAGGCGACAGATGACAGCGAGCTTGCCCTCGCCCTTGCGAGAACCCTCGTCAGCACCGGACGCTATGACGAGGAAACTGTCGCCGCCGCCTACGGCGCATGGCTGCGGTCCGGTCCCTTCGATTGCGGCAACACCACCGCCCGGGCGCTCGGCCCGGCCTCTTGCGCCGCCGACGGAATGAAGGCCGCCGCCGCCAGGTCTTCGGCCAGCAAGGAGAGCCAGGCCAACGGATCTCTCATGCGGATCGCGCCCATCGGCATCTGGGCTGGGAAGCCGGGTCTCGCCGACCGGACGGCTCGTGAGGACTCAGGATTGACCCATCCACATCCGGTGTGTGTCGACGCCTGCGGAGTCTTTGCAGCCGCCATCTCGGAGGGACTGCGTTCCGGCGATCGGGCCGCCATGATCGACGTGGCCCGGGCTCATTGCGCCACGCAGGAAATCGCGGATTGCCTCGAAGATGCCGTCGCCGGCACATGGCCGGAAGTCTTCGATGAGGACTCCATGGGCTGGGTTCTCATTGCCTTCCTGAATGCCTTCTGCCATCTCGCCCGAGGCGACACGATCGAGGAAACCCTGGTGAAGACGGTAGCGAGGGGAGGGGACACCGACACCAACGCTGCCATCGCCGGCGCCCTGACGGGAGCGGCTGATGGACTGAAGTCCTTTCCCCTGCGCTGGGTTCTGCCGGTTCTGGCCTGCCGCCCGGACGGGGCGCTCGGTGCAGCGAGACCGCGTCCGATGATCTACTGGCCCGATGACCTGGCCGGCCTCGCGGAGGCCCTGGTCACCGCCCGTCAGAACGTGACGTAGCGCCGCGAAGCGTGGGGTGCGAGCAGACGAGCATGCTGGTGGACCGCCTCCCGGGAAAGATCGCTTGAAGGCGGTTGCTCCAGAATGAGATTGCCCTCGTGGCGCCCCCTCACCGCCATGGCCGATACCGGCGGCCCGCCGGTCCACCTGATGCGTCCCGGGAGATAGCGAATGCAGATCCCCGTTCGTGGATTGTCCGTCGTGTTCGCTCCGGAGCCATGAACCAGCAGGGCGTGGTGGAGCGACATGGCGCCGGGTTCGAGTTCGTTGTCGTAAACCGGCCACGCCGCAGTATCGATCCTCGCAGTCTGGCCGTGAGACAGCATGTTGTCCGCACCCAGGCGTTCGTCGTGGACCACGCGGCCGAGCCGGTGGGATCCCTCAAGGAAGCGCATGCAGCCGTTGGCGGAGGTCGCCGGCGTCAGAGCAACCCAGGCCGTGACGATGTCGAGCGGATCGAGGTTCCAGTAGCCGGCATCCTGGTGAAAGGAGATGTGGCGCCGGTCTCGCGCGGGCTTGGTCCAGATGTCTGCGCTCATCACCATGATGTCCGGACCCGTCAGCCGCTCCACCGCATCGAGGATCGCGGGCCGGCGGACCAGCCGGTCCATCCACGTGAAGAGCAGATAGGACTTGTAGTACCAGGGGTGCGGCAGGTCGACGTCGACCGCTTCGAGCCAGGCGAGGGTAAGGGCGGCATCATCAGCCGGCATGGCGACGAGCGGCGCCGCAAATCCCGAGGCGCGATAATCCCCGATGTCGTGCCGTGTTCCCGACGCCGTCATTCTTGCAGTACACTCCGCCCCGACAAGACTACCGCCAGGAGATACCATGGGCAGGTTCTATTTTGATGACGATGCCGATCCGGCCCTGCTCGACGGCAGGACGGTTGCCGTGATCGGTTACGGCAACCAGGGGCGCAGCCAGGCGCTCAACATGAAGGACCGCGGTGTCGACGTGATCGTCGGCAACATCGAGGACGAATATGCCGAAAGCGCGCGGGCTGACGGATGGGATCTCCTGACCATCGAGGAGGCGGCCGCCCGGGCCGATGTCCTGATGATGCTGACGTCCGACGACAGTCAGCCGGACGTCTATGAAAACTGGGTGAAGAAGAGCCTCAAGCCCGGTGACGTCATGTGCTTTGCCCATGGCTTCAACATCCATTACGGCGAGATTTCCCCCGACCCGCAGACGGATGTCGTCATGGTTGCGCCACGCATGCTCGGAGAGGGCGTGCGGGCGACGTTCCTCGAGGGGCGCGGCTTTCCGAGCCTGATTGCCGTGGCTCAGGACGGCAGTGGCAGGGCTCTCGACATGTGTCTTGCGATCTCCTGGGCGATCGGCACGACACGAATGGGGGCGCTGGAATCGAGTTTCGGTGAGGAGGTCCTCATCGATCTCTTCGAGGAACACCAGCCGGGGCTCTACGCCCTGCGCGCCATGTACACGGCCCTCGTCGAGGCGGGCTGTTCTCCCGAGGCGGTGATGCTCGATCTCTATGCGTCCGGAGAAAGCGTCAAGTTCGCCGAGTACGGGCGTGACCTCGGCGCCTTCGAGCGCATGAAACGAACCAGCGCCACGGCGCAATTCGGCCATCTTGTGTGGTCGAAACAGTACTTCGACGAGGAAGGGACGCTTGAAGGCATGCGCCGGATGATCGCCAACATCAAGGACGGCAGCTTCATCCGTGCGCTAAAGGCCGAACGGCAGAAGAACCGGCCGGCGGTCGAGGCTGTCTGGCAGGAAAACAACGATCACGATCTTGTCCGCCGTGAACACGACCTCTATCAGCTACTCGGACGCCGGGAGAAGGGTGCGCCGACCCCCGGAGGCTGACGAGGCGCACGGCAGTTTCAGGGGTCGGTGCCGTCCGGCCTCCAGTGAAGAAACCGGTTCTCATGCATGCCGCACACTACGGACAAGAGCCAAACGATGGGTGAAGACGGCTGGCGTCTTGGCGTCGATATCGGTGGGACCTTCACCGACTTCCAGCTCATGAACACCCGGTCGGGAGAGGTGATGGCGCTGAAGACGCCGTCGACTCCCGACGACCCGTCGCTGGCGGTGGCGAGAGGACTCGAGGACATCACCAGCCGGCATGGCATTGACCCTTCCGCCATCCGCTACTTCGCGCACGGCACCACGCTCGCCGTCAACACGCTTCTCGAGCGCAAGGGCGCGTGCACCGGGGTGCTGATGACCCGGGGCTTCACCGATACGCTCGAACTGCGCCGTCTGCGTCTTTCGAAGGCCAACGATTTCTTTGTGCCCCGACCCGTTCCGCTGGTGCCCCGCCGGCTGGTCCGTCCGGTCGACGAGAGACTCAAGGCCGATGGAGAGGTCATCACGCCACTGCAGCGCGAGGACGTGGAGGAGCAGGTCCGGGCCCTGCTGGACGAGGGTGTGGAGACGATTGCCGTGTGCCTTCTTCACGCATATCGCAACCCGCGTCACGAACAACTGGCAAGACAATGGATCACGGAGAGTTTTCCTCAAGTCTACGTCACCATCTCAACCGATGTGTGGCCTCAGCAGCGGGAGTATGAACGCGCTCTCGTCAGTGTCATCAATGCCTATGTCGGCGGTCGCATGGAGGCCTACTTCACTACCCTCGAGAAACGGACACGGGACCTTGCCATGCCATGCCGCGTCTTTTCGACGAAGTCGAACGGCGGCGTGATGACGGCCGCCTCGGCGGCCCGGCGGCCGGTCGAGACCCTGCTCTCCGGTCCGGCCTCGGGGGTGATCGGCGCCCGCCATGTCGCCAGTTCCATCGGAGACGATCATGTCGTTACCCTCGACATGGGCGGCACCAGTGTCGACGTGTCGATCATCCAGGGAGCCATCGGCCAGGCGACCGACAACACGATCGGGGACATCCCGGTCATCATGCCGGCCGTCGACGTGTCGGCGGTCGGTGCCGGCGGCGGTTCGATCGCCTGGACGGACAGCGAAGGCGTGCTCAAGGTGGGTCCCCGGAGCGCCGGGGCCCGGCCGGGTCCTGCGTGCTATGGACGGGGCGGCACGCAGCCAACCGTGACCGATGCCTACCTCGTGGCCGGCATCATCGCCGAGGACAGCCTCCTCGATGGCACGATGGTTCTCGATCGTGCGCGGGCACATGCCGCGATCGACCGACTGGCAGCTGTCATCGGCCGCACGGGAAGCGAGACCGCCGATGCGATACTCCAGGTGACGACAGCCAACATCTACGCGCAGCTGCTGCCCCTGACGGCGCGCCGCGGGATCGACACGACGGGATTTTCCATGCTGGCCTATGGCGCCGCCGGTCCGACGCAGGCCTTCATGCTGGCGCGGGAACTGGACCTGCGCCGTATCATCGTGCCGCCGGCCCCCGGGACTCTGTGCGCCCTTGGATGCCTTGTCGCGGATTTCCGTGCGGACTTCGTCCAGAGTGTATGGCGTGACCTCGACACCCTCTCGGACAGGGATCTTGGCGATACCTACGCCAGTCTCGAAGCAAAGGCCCGCGCCTGGCTGGCGGAACAGGACGCCGGGGTGGCGGACGTCCATGTCCTGCGTTCGGCGGATCTCTGTCATGTCGGCCAATCCTACGAGATCAACGTGCCGTTCCCGGACGTACAGGCCTTGTCCACCGAAGACCTCAATCGATGGTTTCTCGAGCGTTATCAGAGAGTCTACGGCTATCACGACCCGCATGCGCCCGTGCGGATGCTGGAAGCACGCCTGCAGATTGTCGGTGTGACACCCTCTCCTCCGGTGTTTTCCAGGCCCGCCGGAGGCGGCGGCCGGCCACGCGGCGTGCGGCGAGTTCACGAAGCGGGCGACGCAGTGGAGGCTCACGTGTGGCGGCGCGAGGATCTGCGGCAGGGGGAGACCTATCCCGGTCCCCTTGTGATCGAGCAGTACGACACCACCACGTGGGTGCCACCGG
Organism: Alphaproteobacteria bacterium; assembly: GCA_964291415.2. Classification (GTDB taxonomy): domain Bacteria; phylum Pseudomonadota; class Alphaproteobacteria; order SP197; family SP197; genus SP197. Next base: position 1,174,655 of record OZ219918.1, read on the forward strand.
GATTCGTGGCGACGGTTGACGATTTCGGGAATCTCGTCGGGGAGCGCGGCTGATGCACGATCCCGTTCGCCTCGAAATCCTTCTCAACCGCTTCCAGGCCATTGTCGACGAGATGGCAGGCGTGATTTCGCGCACCGCGCACACTGTCTTCGTCAAGGAAACACAGGACTACGGATCGGTTCTCGTGTCGCGATCCGGCGAGGTGTTCGCCGCGCCGCGCCGCTATGGGGTGCTGATGATGATCGGCATGCCCATGGCTGGGGCCCTGGAGCGGATCGGTGACGATGTCGAGGAGGGCGACGTCTTCATCTCCAATGATCCGGACGCCACCCGGGGCATGGCGACCCATCTTTCCGATGTCTACCTCTGGGCTCCGATCCATGTTGACGGCGCCTTGCTGTGCTGGGCGTGGACATTCATCCATGTCTCGGACATCGGAGGCCGGGTTCCCGGATCGATCGCGCCGTCGAGCCACGAAATCATCCAGGAAGGCCTGCGGATCCCGCCACAGAAACTCTATTGCGGTGGCGAGCTCAACCAGCCCCTGCTGGACATGATTCTCGCCAATTGCCGGACTCCGGAGGGCAACTGGGGCGACATGAAGGCCTGTCTTGCCGGGCTTGCAACCGCCGAAAGGAGGGTGCGGCACCTCGTTGATCATTACGGCTGCGAGGTCATCGATCACACGATCGACGAGGCTCTCGACTATGCCGAGACGCAGGCGCGCCGGGTGATCGCCCATGTTCCAGACGGCAGCTATCGCTACACCGACTACATCGAGGCCGACATGGTGGGCCTCGGACTGGTGCGCATCCATGTCACGCTGACGGTCGAGGGCGATGGCATGCTGCTTGATTTCACGGGAACGGCTCCCCAGGTGAGAGCAGCCCTCAACATTCCGACCTACAACCAGGACGGGCACTGGATGCTGATTACCGGCCTGGTGAACTGGATGTGCACACAGGCGCCGTCCATTGCCTACAACGCCGGGCTGGTGCGACCGCTGAAGGTGACGATCCCGAAGGGAACGATTCTCAACCCCGAGCCAGGCGCCGCCTGCGGGGCACGCTATTCCACCAGCCACAAGGTGTGCGACGTCACCGTGGGAGCCCTGGCCCAGGCGGTGCCCATGGAGTTGCCGGCAACGGATTCGGGCCAGGGGTCCATTCTTCTCGTTTCGGTCCCCGACCTGGCGACCGGCGGCACCAAGGTGTCGGTCATTCAGCCCATCGTCGGTGGTTCCGGTGGCCGACCGGTGGCGGACGGTGTCGATGGCACCATGGTGATTCTCAACTTTCTCAAGAATATCCCGACGGAGATCTTCGAGAACGAGATGCCGGAAATCCTCATCCGCCACTATGGACTGAGGGAAGATTCAGGCGGTCCGGGCCGCTACAGGGGAGGTACCGGCATCGAGATCGAGATCGAGACCTCCTCGCACTACACCTCGATCACGTCGCGGTGCATGGAACGATATGTCTTCGGCCCGCCCGGCAGACTGGGCGGATACATGGGCGCCACGGGATACACCAGGCTCAATCCGGGAACGCCCCTGGAGCGCGATCTCGGCAAGATCGATGTCCTCGAACTGCAGCCCGGTGATGTCCTGAGGATCGGAACCCAGGGCGGAGGCGGCTTCGGTGACCCTCTCGAAAGGCCGGAAGCCGACGTGGCGTTTGATGTGATGAACGGCGTCGTCAATCGAACCAGCGCGGAGCGCCACTACGGGGTCGTGCTCGATGATGAAGGCGTCATCGATGCTACGGCAACATCCGGCCGGCGTCAGGCCATCCGCGCGCAGCGGGGTTGGCAGGATCCGCCGCTCTATGGATTCGGTGAAGCCCGGGAGGCCTGGTCGGTCCTGTGGACGGATGATCTCGAGGACGCCATCTCGGCAGCCACCCGGGACCTGCCGGTGCAGTTGCGGCAATTCGTCCATCAGCAACTCGTCGAGGAGATCCGCAAGCGCCTCGAAAGCGGAGAAACCGTGGCGCCGGCGTGCGTTCCCGATCTTCTTGCCATGTTCAGCACGGGCGTACGGCGAGCATGAGCCAACGCCCTCGAATGCGGGACAACCATGATAGCGGCGGTCTCGACGACTGAAGTGTCTGCAGGATGGTCAGGAAAGGGCGCCGTGGGGGAGGTTCATGTTGGCCGCATCGCTTCCCAGGGAACTGGCCAGCAGGCGCAGGGTCGAATTGAACTCGTCGGTCTCGATGTTGCATGACCTCATGTAGCGGTCGCTGTCGGCGACGAACTCCGTCCTCCCGTGGAGCACCCGCTGATTGTTGAAGAACAGCGCTTCGCCGGAGGCACAGGGAAGGGTGATCCGGTATGCCGGATCGAAGAGCATCTCCTGCAGCAGGCGCATGGCGCGGTAGAAGGAGCGGACCTCACCATCGGGGAGGTCGCCCGGACCGATCGCCCGGTCGAGAAGCCGGATTCCGGCAATCTCTCCATCCTCATCGAGGCTGAAGGCTGGTGCGCGCATGCGAAAGTCGCGGTCCGGGTTGACCAGGCGCCGATAGAAGGTAATGGGCCGGGTCGACAGCAGGCGGAAGGCTTCTTCGTCCACTTCCTTGAGACGCATGCCGACATGGAAGCCGTCAGTCAGGGTCGAGGCCCCGCCATGTGCGGATGCCTGGACAAAGTGAAAGCAGGTCACGGCCGGCGGATTCTGGCGGTAGGGCTCATCCGTGTGGGGATCGAGCCTGACGTTGAGGTCACCCAGGACGAGAGCGTCCCGCTTGTAGGTGAACTCGTAGATCCTGCCGTAGTTCGTGGTCCGCAAGGGCCCCGCCAGAGAGGCGATCGCTTCGGTCTGATCCGGGTCGCGCGGCACACCCCGCACCAGGACAAAACCGTAGTCCCTCAGCGCCTCCAGCATGGCCAGGTGCGCGGCCCCGTCCTTCATGCATGCGTCATAGTCCGCCTCGGGCGGGCGGCCCTCCAGACCGTTGTCCCAAAGGACCGGTCGGAAGCGCCGCCGGTCCCGTTCGGCGGAACTGTTGCATCGGTTGCGCAGCCACTCGCCGGCAAAGCTGCTGGCATGACCGTCGCCGGACCAGATGACCTCCAGGGCTCCATGTTCTCTCGCCCGAGTGCTGACAATGCGAATGTCCTCGGGGATATCGACGAGCCGCAGCGTGCGTATGGCGCTGTGGTAGGTGCCGCACGAGGCGCACTCGCAGGCGTATCTCAGCCAGAGCGCATCAAATCTGCTTCGGTGTCTGTCCTGCCAGTGAATGACCAGATGGTCCCCGGCGTTGTCGATATGGGCGATACGGTAACGCGGCGTCGAGGAAACCCCAGTCATGGTGGCACCCCCTGGCGAATCGACACCACAAAATGTGTCACAACCGTGTTTTGGCGACAAGCGGGAAGTGTTCCGATGAATCCCATGGTCACCTTCTGCAACGATCCTGACAAGAATGCCGGGCCGCTGGTAGACTTGGCGCATCGTCTGATCGGATTGAAATGCCATGACACAGCCACGAGAGGTTCCCGGCCCCATGTCCGAGGAGGAGTGGCAGGTTCGCTGCGACCTTGCGGCGTGCTACCAGCTGGTCGATCTCTACGGCTGGTCGGATCTGTCGAGCACCCATATCTCCGCGCGCATTCCGGGGACCGATGACGTGCTCTTCAACCCCTATGGCGTGCTCTTCGACCAGATCACCGCAAGTTCACTGGTGAAAGTCGACAGCAGTGGCGAGGGCGACATCAATCCCGCCGGTTTTCTGATTCATCGTGCCATCCACGATGCCAGGCCGGACGTTCACTGCGTTCTTCATACCCACACGCGGGCCGGCAACGCCGTGGCCATGCAGGAGGCCGGGCTGCTGCCGCTCAGCCAGAAGGCCCTCATCCTGATGGGCTGGATCGGCTATCACGACTTTGAGGGTGTCGTTCTCGACGCCGATGAACAGCAGCGCCTTGTCCGCGATCTTGGCGACAACATGATTCTCGTCCTGCGCAACCACGGACTTCTCACCTGCGGCGACAGCATCGCAGCGGCGTTCGTGTGGATGCACCGCATGGAAGCCGCCTGCAGGTACCAGGTGGACGGCATGTCGGGCGGCACGCCGCTTCGCTATCCCGATGAGAGTGTCCAGGAGAAGACCATCGAGCAGGGCCGCCGCATTCTTTCGAACTCGGGCCATGCGCGCTCGGGCATGGAGTGGGCATCCCTTCTCACGCAGCTCGACCGGGAACGAGGGAACGCCTGGCGGACGTGAAGTTCAGGCGGCGGTCAGGCCGCCGTCGATGACGAATTCGGCGCCAGTCACGAATCGGCTTTCGGCGCTGGCGAGATAGAGAATCATGTCAGCCACTTCGCTCGCCTGGCCGAGGCGTCCGAGAGGGATCTGCGCCTCGAGTTTCCTGCGGGTGGTCTCCGGGTCGCGGCTGCGCTGGATGAGCGCCTCCACCATCGGTGTTTCGATGAACGCCGGATGCACCGAATTGCAGCGGATGTCGTAGCGCCTGCGGGCGCAGTGCAGAGCAACGGACTTGGTGAGCAGGCGCACGGCGCCCTTGCTCGCATTGTAGGCAGCAAGATTGTGGCCACCGACAAGACCGGAAACCGAAGAGAGATTGACGATCGATCCGCCGCCGGACTGTTTCATGGCGATGACCGCGTGCTTGCACCCGAGGAATGTCCCGTCGGCGTTGACGGCCATGACCCGGCGCCAGTCCTCGAGTGTCGTCTCCTCGACATTGGTGGAGCGGCCCGTTCCGGCGCTGTTGACGAGAACCGAAATCGGCCCGTTGGCGTTCCCGGCTTCGGCGATAGCCGCCGTCCACGAGGCCTCGCATGTCACGTCATGATGGATGGTCAACACGGACGATCCCAGGGGGTCGGCGGCTGCGGCCAGCCCCGCCTCGTCGATGTCGCTCATCGCCACCCGGGCGCCCTCCTCGAGGAGGCGGTGAACGGTCAACAATCCGATCCCGGAGGCGGCGCCGGTGACCAGCGCCGACGTTCCTGTGAACCGTCCCATGATCCTTCAAGCTCCATGCCGCCACAGGCAAAGACGATAGGCGAGGCCGCGGTAGCGCGGCAACCATCGAGCGTTGCAGCGGCTGCTTCCTGGGCGCACCATGTTCCTTCTGGAGACGGAAAATATGGAGAGCAGACCCATGGCGCGCGGCATCGATGACAAGGTGGCCCTTGTGACCGGGGGCGGATCGGGGATTGGCGAGGCGACGGCGCAGCGTCTGGCCGCAGAGGGCGCCAGGGTGTTCATTGTCGGACGCCGCCAGGAGCGACTCTCGGCTGTCATTGACCGTATCACGGCAGGGGGCGGCACCGCCCATGGCTGCCCTGTCGATCTTTCGACGAGAGCCGGCGGTGACGAGGCGGTCGTCGCGGCGGTCGAATGGGGAGGCCGGCTCGACATTCTCGTCAACGCCGCCGGAACCTTTCCGGCGACGCCCGTCGACGGTCTCGAAGATGGCGACTGGGAGGATGCGCTTGCCATCAATCTTGGCGCCGTCATGAGGACGTCGCGCGCCGCCGCACGAGCGATGGCCGGGAGCGGTGGAGCCATTGTCAACATCTCATCGGTCAACGCCGTCATGGGGGACAAGGTCTCGGTCTGCAGCGCCTACAGCGCCGCCAAGTCGGGGCAACTGGGCCTCACCATGCAGTTCGCCGCCGAACTAGCGCCCGCCATCCGGGTGAACGCCATCCTGCCCGGACCGGTGAAGACGCCGATGCTGGAGGGGTGGCTCGACGATCCCGAGGAACGCCGCGCCTGGCTGGAGCGCTTCGTTCCCCTCAACCGCGAGGGACATCCAGAGGAGATTGCCGGCGCCGTTGCCTTTCTCGTTTCGAATGACGGCTCCTACATCACCGGCGCCGTCCTGCCCGTCGACGGGGGCATGACCATTGTCTGATGTCGGCACGGAACGCCTTGTGCGTGATGATCTGGTAGCCGCTGGAGCGCCGTGGTCCGGCATTGTCCGTCGCGGCGAAGTGCTGCGCATCATCGATCTCGAGGGACGCCAGGGCGTCGATTTCCTGTGCTACAACGCCGCCGATCCCGCGGAGCGTTATCACGCGCCCAACACCGTCAAGAAGAGCGGAACGCTGCGGCTGACCCGGGGCCATGTGCTCTATTCCGATCGGGCACGACCACTCTTCACCATCATTGCCGACACCTGCGGCTTTCATGACACGATCGCCGGCTGCTGCAGCGAACCCTCCAACGCGATGCTCTATGGCGTCACCGGCATGCCGGGATGCCGCGAGAACTTTCTGAAAGCGCTGGCGTCCCATGGCCTGGGTTGGCGGGACATCGTCTCCAACGTGAACTTCTTCTGCCACGTTCCTGTCCGCGACGAGTTCCTGCTGGCGGAACGCACGTTTGTCGACAGTCCGTCCGCGCCAGGCGACCGGGTCGACCTCCGGGCCGAGCGGGATGCTCTCGCCGTCATCTCCAACTGTCCGCAAGTCAACAACATGGCGGCCGGCGGCCGGCCAACACCGATACGCGTCCGGATCATCGCTTGCCGACAGGGCGATGAAAGGCATCATGACGAAGCGGAACCGCTCGGGAGTGAGCCATGACCTTCCAGATTGCCGACACCTGGTTCGAGCGCCGACGGATCGATGACGACATCACGCTGGTCTTCGAGCCCCATGTCGACCCCCTCGGCCGTTGCAACATCTGGCACGTCCGGGGATCCGAAGCGGACCTCCTTGTCGATACGGGCATGGGCATCGCCGAACTCAAGCCGGCGATTGCGGATCTCTTCGGTCACGCCGTCGTTGCCTTTGCCACGCACACGCACTTCGACCACGTCGGTAGCCTCCACGAGTTTTCCCAACGCGTGGTATCGCGCCAGGAGGCCGCCCTCATGGAGGATGGCGACAACCGCTTCTCCCTCTTCAGGGAAGACATGGAACCGGAGGTCGTGGAATGCCTGGAGAATGCGGGCTACGCGCTTCCGGAGTGCCTCATCGATGCGCTTCCCCATGCCGGTTACGACGCCAGGGCCTACCGGGTCGAACCGGCGCGGGCAACCCGTATCGTCGATGAGGGAGACGTGGTCTCCATCGGCAACCGGCACTTCGAGGTGCTGCACCTTCCAGGTCATTCGCCTGGCAGTGTCGGCTTGTGGGAAGAGCAGACGGGGACGCTGTTTTCCGGCGATGCGGTCTATGACGGACCGCTTCTTGACCAGCTGCCGGAATCCGATGTGACCGCCTACTGCCGGACCATGGAGCGACTGATGACACTGCCTGTGACGGTCGTTCATGCGGGGCATGAACCGAGCTTTGGCAGGGAACGTCTCGTCGAACTGACCCGCGCCTATCTCGACTCGCGGATGCACCGGGGAGCGTGACGGCCATGGACGACTACTTCGACCTCGGCGCACTCCACATGCCGGTCACCACAACGTCGCCGCAGGCCCAGACCTGGTTCGACCGCGGTCTTGCCTGGTGCTACGGCTTCAATCACGAGGAGGCGGTCCACTGCTTCCGCCAGGCGCTTGAACACGACTCCGACTGCGCCATGGCGCACTGGGGCGTCGCCTTTGCCAGTGGCCCGAACTACAACAAGTTGTGGGTGGATTTCGGTGACGCCGAACGCGAGGAGTGCATGGCCGTGGCCCGCGAGGAGAGCCGCAAGGCGCTTGCGTGCCTGGCCGGAGCGGGCGATGTCGAACAAGGACTCGCAGGCGCGCTCGTGGCGCGGTTTCCCGATGATCCTGCAGACGACTGGCCGTCCTGGGACGATGCCTATGCCGCGGCCATGCGCCAGGTCCACGACCTGCACCCGGACCACCCGGATGTCTGTGCCCTCTTCGCCGATGCCCTGATGAACCGCACTCCCTGGAAACTCTGGGACATCGAAACCGGTGAACCGGTGGCAGGATCCGACACCCTGGAAGCCATTGATGTGCTCGAGACGGCGTTGTCGGCGATTGACGGCGCCTGGAGTCATCCGGGGATCCTCCACATGCACGTCCATGTGATGGAGATGTCGCCGCATCCGGAAAGGGCTCTCAAGACCGCTGACGCCCTCTATGGCCTCATGCCGGATTCAGGCCACCTCAACCACATGCCGACCCATATCGACGTGCTGTGCGGCGACTACCAGAATGTGGTCGAGCGCAACCAGCGGGCGATCGTCTCCAATCGCGCCTTTGTCGAGCGCCGCGGCGTCTTCAACTTCTATTCGGGCTACCGCGCCCACGACTATCATTTCAAGGCCTATGGAGCGATGTTCCTGGGCCAATTCCGTCCGGCGATCGAGGCGGCGGAAGAGATGGTCTCGACCCTGCCTGCGGAACTTCTCGCCTCGGGCGATCCCCCCCTTGCCGACTGGCTGGAGGGATATGTTCCGGTGAGGCAGCACGTACTCATCCGCTTCGGGCGCTGGCAGGACATTCTCGACGATCCCCTGCCTGACGATCAGGATCTCTACTGCGTCACCACCGCGACCATGCACTATGCTCGCGGTGTGGCCTGTTCGGCCACGGGCCGGGTCGATGAGGCGGAGATCGAGCAGCAGCGGTTTCTCGAGGCGCGGGACCGTGTGCCTGAGACACGCAAGCTGTTTCACAACACCTGCCTGAGCATTCTCCAGGTGGCCGGCGAAATGCTCTGCGGTGAGCTCGAATACCGCAAGGGCAAGGTCGATGCGGCCTTTGACCACCTCAGGCGATCCGTCGCTCTCGACGACACCCTCGAGTACGATGAACCGTGGGCATGGATGCAGCCCACCCGCCATGCCCTGGGTGCGCTGCTGCTCGAACAGGGCCGGATGGACGAGGCCGAGGCGATCTATCGCGCCGATCTCGGTCTCGACGACAACCTGCGCCGTGCGTGCCAGCATCCCGACAACGTGTGGAGCCTGCACGGCCTCCACGAGTGCCTGTCACGCCGCGGCGAAACCGTCGAGATCCGCCACGTCAGGAGACGTCTCGATCGCGCCATGGCCCGCGCCGATGTCGACATCAGGGCCTCCTGCTACTGCCGCCTGAACGGTTCCTGATCTCCGCGGCAAGGTTCGTACGCGCCGGATACCCCGGGAAGGCTCTGGCGCGCAGCGACACTCCAGGCGTGGCGGGGGAACGGGTCAGGCGACAGAGTCGATCCGCAGCCCGGTGTGCCGCGCCAGCACGTCGAAATCGCGATCGCTGTGGAGCACCGCTACACCCGCGCGAATGGCAACCGAGCCGATAAGGCAGTCGATCAGTCTGCGAACGGTCTCTCCCTCGCGACGGCAGGCACGATACAGCGCAGCCGCCTCATCGTAGTCGGCGGGATTGGTTGGGAGATGGATTGTCCGTGCGAGCAGCCCGCGCAGGCTGCTCAGGTGGCGTTGGTCCCGGGCGCCGGCGAGCACCTCCATTCGAATCGGATCGCAGACAGCAGTTTCACTCTCCATCAGTTCGTCGACACGCTCGCAGACGGCGGATCCCGTATCGCGAAGGAACTCGACCCACGCCGAGGTGTCGACCAGAATCACCATGCACGCCCGGAACGCATGTCGTCGAGATTGCCATCCCAGCCCGATCCTCGAAGTCCTCGAGCCTCGTCAAGCCCGAGGGGCTCTGTCGCCACCATGCGCAGCGCGAGATTGACCGCTTCCCGCTTCGTTGAGAGCCGATAGCGACGCATGACCTCCGAGCAGGCCTCTTCGTCAATGTCAATATTGGTGCGTGCCATGTGTATCGTATACACCACAGGGAAGCGAAATCCAAGCTCAAACGCCGCAGGGCACGACCTTCAACAGCGGTGACGGGTTTCTAGTCCGATGTTACCCTGAATACTCGCACTGGTTTCGAATGCCATGTGGGCGCGAACATCGCCGGAGAGTACACACGAACTTGCAACCTCCAACCCTTGTGACCGGTTGCGGCTTGGTCTGGTGGGAAGCTGGACGGGCAACTTGCCGATGCTGGGAAAAGGTATGCGATATCACGGTGGCGGTCGTGATCATCGGTCAACGTTGCGCCCCGGCAATGTCCGGCACCGGAATCAGTGCAGTCAGGGCGTGTCCCATCGAAGACGTGCGACAACTCCCTCAGCCGGGAACGACATACCGTCCGCACCGGCATCAAGCAGACCGACGCTGATCATTCAGCCCGGCCGTTGCCACCGCTGCCGATAGTGTCATGGATTTCGAGCTGATAGCCATAGCGTTCGGAGACGTGGCGTGGATCGCCATGGCCTTCGTTCTGGGTCTGGTGTCGCGAACCGTCGGGCTGCCGCCCCTGGTCGGTTTCCTTGTTGCAGGATTCCTGCTCAACCTGCACGGGATAGCTGGTGGGGACATGCTGCGGAAGCTGTCGGACCTCGGCATTACTCTGTTGCTGTTCATCGTTGGCTTGAAGCTCAACCTTCGGATGTTTGCGCGGCCGCAGGTATGGGCCGTGACCGGGCTGCACATGGCCATCATCGTGCCGCTTTTCGCAACGGCCATCTATGTTGTCGCCGCGCTCGGAGCGCCCTTCCTTTCCGACCTCGACTTTTTCCGGTCGCTTCTGATCGCCTTTGCTTTGAGCTTTTCCAGCACGGTGTTCGTCGTGAAGGCTCTGGAAGACAAGGGTCAGACGGCAGCGCTCCACGGCCGGATCGCGATCGGAATACTCATCGTCCAGGACTTGGCCGCCGTTGTCTTTCTGGCCATCTCGGTGGGGAAGTGGCCGACTTACTGGGCCCTGCTGGTCCTGCTCGTCTTTCCGCTTCGGCCACTGCTGATCGTCGTGCTCCAGCGCGTCGGCCACGGCGAACTCATGGTTCTTTATGGTTTCCTGCTTGCTCTGGGCGGTGCGCAACTGTTCGAGCTCGTCGGGCTCAAGGGCGACCTCGGCGCGCTCGTGCTGGGCGTTCTCATCGCCAATCACGCCAAGGCCGACGAGATGGCGAAGACCATGCTCGGCTTCAAGGATTTCTTCCTGCTTGCCTTCTTCCTCTCCGTCGGCCTGTCCGGTCAGCTGACCCTGGAGACGCTACTGATTGGCGCCGCGATCACCCCGTTCGTGTTGTTCAAGTCGGCCTTGTTCTTCGGCCTGCTGACCGCGTTCAGGCTCCAGGCCCGCACGTCGTTTCTGGCGACGCTCAATCTCAGCAATTTCAGTGAATTCGGACTCATCGTCGCGGCCATCGGAGTCGCACAGGGCTGGATCGACGCCGACTGGTTGATCGTCATCGCGGTCGCGCTGGCCTTGTCTTGTGTCATCTCTTCCGGGCTCAACGTCGCCAGCGATCGCATCTACACACGCTACAGGGGCATGTGGAAGCGCCTGCAACGATCCGACCTTGTTGCCGATGACCGGCCGCTCGACATCGGCACGGCGAAGATTGCCGTCATCGGCATGGGCCGTGTTGGATCGGCAGCATATGACACGATGCGTGAACTGCATGGAGAGACCGTCGTCGGGGTGGACACTGATCAGGCCACGGTCGAGCGCGAACGGTCCAGGGGACGAAAGGTGTTGCTGGGGGATCCTGGTGACGCCGATTTCTGGGACCGCGTTCAGATCGCCCACACACTCGAACTGGTCATGCTGGCCTTGCCGAACCTTGGCGCCAACCTCGCCGTGATCGAACAGCTCAAAGCCGCCTCGTTTGGCGGTCGAGTCGCCGCCACCGCCAGGTTCCAGGATGACATCGAGACGCTCGAAGAGGCCGGCGCATCGACCGTCTTCAACGTCTACGCAGAAGCAGGTTCGGGGTTCGCCGCGCATGTGGCCGGGAGCATGTTGGCAATCAGTCCGACCGGGATCGACGACTCCCGAACGCCTCCCTGAGTCGCGCCTGCAATCTCACCTGGAGGGCGGACGAATGGTGGTTGGAGCGCGTTCCACATCGACGGCAGACGGCGATCGCATGGCAACACGTAACCGCGTGCCTGCCCGGCCATCCGCAGTGGACGATCGCAATCCGCGTTGTTGAAGGAGCGTGACCCTACTGGAAGAGTGCGCATGGCGTGGTGTGGAGAGGCACGATGGCAGAACGAACCGACTGTGTGGTGATTGGTGCGGGACTGGTCGGACTTGCGATCGCCCATGAGCTTGTCGGGAAGGGGACGTCCTGCCGCGTGATCGAAAGGGGAGGGATCGCCGGCGGCACGACATCGACGTCATTCGCCTGGCTAAATGCAACCTCCAAGCTGGAAGAGGACTACCATCGTCTCAACGTTGCCGGGATGGAGGGCCACCGGAACTGGGTTGCCCGATGGGGGAGCGACGTGACCGGTCATCGGCAGCCGGGTTGCCTGATGTGGGCAGGTGTGGACACCGCCACCAGCCTTGATGATCTCGAACGGACATTCGACCGTCTCTGTGAACTTGACTATCCCTGTCGTCGGGTCGGAGGGCGCGAACTCGCTGACCTGGAGCCGCGTGTCGCCTTCGGTCGAGGGGCCGAAGGACTGCTCATGTCCCAGGATGGCTGGCTCGATGCGCCGCGTCTTGCGCGTCACCTCGCGGAAGGCATTGTTCGCCAGGGGGGCGCCATTCACGAGGAGGCGCCGGTGACCGGCTTCCTGGGCGCCGCTCCCGTGCTGGACGGAGTTGCGACCAAGAGCGGTCCGATTCATGCCGACAGGATCGTCATTGCCGCCGGGACCAGGGCCGGTGATCTCGCGGCCATGGCGCTCGGGAGCCAGACGGCCTCCCGGCTGGTCGGCAGTGATCCTGGCCTTCTGGCTGAAATCGCCGGAGCACAGGCGTGGCTCAATCACGTCGTCTATTTTCCCGAAGGCGACGATGAACTGCACACGCGCCCCAATGTGGGAGGGGGCCTGCTGATGGGTGCGGATGCCGCGGATGGGATGCTTCCCGACGAACTGCGAGCGCGGCGTCGTCTCGCCGACAGTGCACAGCACTGGTTCGTCGATGTCGATGCGGCTGACGTGATGATGCGCATGACGGCCCGGGTCGGACATCGTCCGATGCCTGCCGACGGCCGCTCGATCGTCGGTTGCCTTCCCGGGTGCGACAATCTCTTCGTCGCCGTCACCCACAGCGGTATCACGCTGGCGCCGGCCATTGGCGCCCTGCTTGCCGAAGAAGTTAGCGGGGGGTCGGTGTCGCCCCTGTTGCGGGAGTTCCGGCCCGACCGATTCGCCTGGACATGAAAAAAGGGCCCTCCCGGCGGCAAGCCGGGAGGGCCCTTTGAAACCTGGCGTCAGATCTTGCATCCTGCTTTTCGAGGCCGAGTTTCTGGGCAATCTGCACCCACTCCTCGGCCGCGTTTGTTGCCATGGCGTGGTGTCGTTGGCTGCCCTGGGGAATGTCGTCTCGGACGGCATCTGCCGGGCTGTCTGGATGGCGCGTTTCTTGAGTATTCATATCCATCGTGGCGGGCTGCGCTGAATCATGGTCCTTTGGCAATCGGTTTCGTCCCGTCTGCGAGTGACGTCAGGCCCTTCTCGCCGATTCAGTTTGAACTCGCCATGTCGTGCAAATCGCACTACATGCAGCAACCTCCCGGGGAGGCGAGCGTGATGAACCCCAATGCTGCTTCGAGCATCCCGAAAAGGAAAACCAGGACGACCCAGATTCGCCACGATGATCGACTGGCGAGGCTGATCGAGCGGGCCACGCGCGCGTTGGCCGTGGACAAGTCCACGTTTCTGCGTGCCGCGATCGAGCGCGAAGCCACGCGTGTCATTGACATGCAGTCTCGACACACGCTCACGCTTGAGGACGCCAAGGTCTTCGCTGCGGCCCTTGATGTCCCACCGGCCCCAACTCCGCGCGCTCTTGAGGCCGCCAGAAATTACCGCGCGCGCGTGGTTTATGCCGATTGAGCGTCCGATCCGACCGTTTTCTTGGACATGAAAAAGGGCCCTCCCGGCGGCAAGCCGGAAGGGCCCTTCGGGACCTGGTGTCAGATCTTGTATCCGAGCGACCTGGCGCCGTCGATGAAGTTCCGGTACTGGGCCTTCTGCTTCTCGAGACCGAGTTTCTGGGCAATCTGCACCCATTCCTCGGCCGCCTCGTCGAGCGCCTGCTGCGAGGTCAGCTCACCGGAAATGGCCTTGGAGATGTTGCGTCCCAGGGCATCGGCGTACTCCGGCGCCCCTTCCCAGAAGAACTGCGGGTAGCCCACCTCGACGTTGGCAAGGCCGGCGTCGAGATGATTGCGGGCCCTTCCGAAGGTCTGGAAGATGCCGTCGTTCGTCGGATAGATGTCGTTCGTCCCGCGCTGTGGATTGGGCTCGATGTACATCTGGGCCGCCGCATCGGTGTAGTGCGATGCGCCGAACGGATCGGATCCGCAGTAGGGATCGGCGACGATCCTGTCGGAGTAGTCGGGATGCGACATGCGGTAGATGAAGTAGAAGGCCGCATCCTTGATGTCCTGGGGCAGGTTCGCCGGAATTGATGCCGTCCGGCACCACAGGCTGATTGCCCGGTGGACCACCTCGCCATCGTCATGGACCCAGCCTGGCACGACGGCCGCGCCCTGATCTTCGGCGCGTTCCATACCCTGCTGCTGGACCGTGAATTCGGCCAGATCGATCCACCACACCGACATCACGTCGGAACCCGACTGCCAGCGCTGGATGGTGGTGCCGATATCCATCGCCTCGGCGCCGGGAGGTCCGAACTTGATGATCTCCCGGTACATGTCGAGAGATTCGGCCGCCTTGCCCTGGTTGATGACCGGGTTCATGTTCTCGTCGAAGTAGTTGACGCCGGCCGATGCGGCGATGTCCATCCAGAAGCCCCATCCGAAGTTCGGCGGATTGACCACCATCGATGTGCCGTAGATGCCTTGCGAACCCAGTTCCTCGGTCATGAACTGCGTGACATTGAGGAAGTCCGGCCACGTCTTGGGGACTTCGAGGTTGGTCTGGAAGCGCTTGGAGTACTTCGACTGCAGTTCCGCGTTCTCGAAGAAGCTCTTGCGATAATGCAGGATGTGAATGTCGCCATCGAGCATCACGCCATAGGTCTTGCCGGCCCACTTGGTATAGAACTCGCGGTAGGCGGGCATGACCCAGTCGAGATAGGCATCGCTGCCCTCGTACTGGGCGAAGTAATCGTCCAGGGGCTCGAGCTGCCCGGTTTCGGCGAAGGCGCCGAAGAAGAGCGAGGGAAACTGCACCCAGTCGAACCTTGGATTGCGTGACAGGAGCTGCGGCAGGATCTTGGCCACGGCATCGCCACCGTCGTAGTTCTCGCGTCCCTTGATACCGACTCCGGCTTCCTTCATCAGGTGATCCGACAGCCACAGCGGCGCATGAAGCCAGTTCGAGTCCTGGAAGTAGGTCAGCTCGACATCATTGAAGAGCTTCTTTCCGGGAGGAACGGACTGCGCGCCCCACGACAGCCTGCCGGGAAGCTGGAGTCCGGCCGCGGCACCAGCGCCGGCGGCTACGGATTTCATGAACTTGCGTCGAGTCCATGCACTGAAAACACCCATGGGATTCTCCCTTTCTCCTGGTCAATGTCGGAACAGGAAACACCCTGCCCCGGATGATGGGCGCGAGCGGCCGTCAGGTCACAAGCGCTCCGGTTTCGGCATCAAAGATCATCACGTCACGCGGATCGAGGCTGAAGCCTGCATGGTCGCCCGGAGTCATCCGGGTTTCAGGAGGCGCCAGTGCCTGCAGCGTCACATCCCCCGTCACGATCGAGAGGATGGATCTCTCCCCGAGGTACTCATTGATCACGATCTTGCCGCCAATCGTCGCTCCGTCGTCGCAAAGATGAAGGTTCTGTGGCCGAATGCCTACCATGAATTCACGTCCCCCATGGGCATCGAGATCCGGCACGCGCTCCGCGGCCACGTCAAAGACGAGATCCGCACCGGTCGCGTGAAGCCGGGCGCGCTCCGCGTGATCGCGCCGTTCCACCGGGATGAAGGTCGTCGGTGGTTCACCGATGAAGTCGGCCACGAACATGTTGGCGGGACGGTTGTAGAGCGTGTTGCGGTCGCCGACCTGCTGGAGTTCGGCATTCGACATCACGGCAACCCTGTCCGCCAGCGCCAGTGCCTCCACCTGATCGTGGGTGACATAAATCATGGTGCGCCGGAGTTCCTGATGAAGCCGCTTGAGATCGAACAGCATCTGGAACTTGAGGTGGGCGTCGAGGTGGCTCATCACCTCGTCGAGAATGAAGACGGCCGGTTCGCGGATCAGTGCCCGACCCAGGCTGACACGCTGCTGCTGACCGCCGGAGAGAACCGGCGGCTTGGCCGAGAGGATTTCGGTGATGCGCAGGAGTTCGGCCAGTTCCCGGGCCCGGCGGCGGCGTTCTGCAGGAGCGACACCGCGCACCTCGAGAGGAAAGGCAAGGTTTTCCTCGACGGTGAAATTCGGATAGAGGGCATAGGTCTCGAAGGCCATGGCCACGTTGCGTTCCCTGGGTTCGAGATCGTTGACGCGCACGTCGCCGAAATGGATGTCGCCGGAGGTGATCGGTTCAAGACCGACGATCATGCGCAGGGTCGAGGTCTTGCCGCACCCGGACGGCCCCAGCAACGCCATGAATTCGCCATCGGGCACCGCGAGGTCGAGGTCGCGCACCGCGTGGACGCCCGCCCGTCCGGATCCGTAGACCTTGTTGACCTTGCTCAACGTTACGTTCGACATGTCACAACAGGAGGTTGCGCCCGTCGACCGGGCTGAAGAAGTAGAGGGCCTCGGGGTTCCATGCCAGCGTGACCTCTTCTCCATGGTGGAACGTGCGCTCGGGGCTTGTGAGCGCCGTCAGCCTGACACCACCTGCATCCACGATCATGACGCCCGTGGAACCCAGGGCCTCGAAGATGTCGATACGTCCCTCGAGCGCCATGCCTCGCGGCAGTTCGTCCAGCGGGCGCAGGTGCTGGGGCCTGAGACCGATGGTGACCTGGCGTTGCTGCACCTTTGTCAGCGCCGCACGATGCGCTGGCGAAACCGGCAGGCGAAGCGAACCCGCGTGAGCCTCGAGTCGGTCGTCCACGTCGACGAGTTCGGCCTCGATGGCATTGATGGTCGGCTGGCCCAGATGTTCGGCGACAAACAGTGTCGCCGGCTGCTCGAAGAGCTCCCGAGGATTGCCGACCTGGACCAGGCGGCCGCCGTTCCCCATGACGGCGATCCGGTCGCCCAGCGACAGCGCTTCGGCGTAGTCGTGGGTGACGTAGACAGTCGCCACCCGGCGCAGATCTTCCAGGGTATGGAACTGGCTTCGCAATTCGTGCCGGATGCGCGCGTCGAGATGGCTGATCGGCTCATCGAGCAGGAAGACCTGGGGATCGGCGACAAGGGTGCGTCCGAGCGCGGTGCGCTGTTTCTGGCCTCCCGATATTTCTCCGGGCTTGCGCTCGAGCAGCATGTCGATGCGCAACAGGCGCGTCACCTCGCCGACACGCCGCCTGATCTCGTCCGCCGGAAGACCCCGCGCCTTGAGTGGCGAGGCAATGTTCGCGGCCACCGTCATGTGGGGGTAGAGGGCGTAGCTCTCGAAGGTCATCGCCACGTCGCGCCGGTAGGGAGGAACACGTGTGACGTCGCGCTCTCCGACGAGGATGCGTCCTCGATCCGGTGTTTCGAGACCGGCCACGAGTCGCAGCAACGTGGTCTTGCCGATACCCGATGGGCCGACAATGACCAGGAACTCGCCCTCGTCGACGTCGAGCGAGAGATCGTCGATGACCGGAAAGTCCCAGCCCTTGCACAGTCCTTCGATCGCCAGTCGCGCCATCAGCCCTTGACCACTCCCAGCGACAGTCCGCGCACCATGTAGCGGCGCAGCAGGATGAACAGGGTCACAGGGGGAATCATGGCGATCAGCGAGAACGCCATCTGCAGGTTCCACAGTGTCTGGGATCCGTGCGTGAACGTCGGAATGACGATGGTGTAGGTGCGCACGTCGGTGCCGACGAACAGGTTGGCGAAAAGATACTCGTTCCACGCAAAGATCCAGCACAACATCGCGACCGAGATCATTCCCGGCAACACCAGCGGCAGGGTGATGCGCAGGAAGGCGCGCAACGGAGTCCAGCCGTCGAGATAGGCGGCCTCCTCCAGTTCGCGGGGCGCATCGCGGAAGAACACCATCATCAGCCAGGTCGCCAGCGGCAGGTTGAAGACGAGGTAGAGGATGATGAGCGACCAGATCGAATCGGTTCCCCATGGCGTCGAATCAAAGAGGAAGAACATCGGCACCAGGATGGCGACCGGCGGAAACATGCGGTTGGAGAGAATCCAGAAGGCGAGGTTCTCTCCCCCGGCCTGGCGCGGAAAGCGGGCGAAGGCGTAGCCGGCGAGTGTGCCGAGAAACAGCGACAGCAAGGTGTTGATCGTGGCGATGACAAAACTGTCGACCAGGGCATCGAAGTTGGTGGCTTCGGCGAAGACCGCGGCAAAATTGCCGAATGCAAAGAGTTCGGGCCAGAAGGTCGGCACCGTGAGATTGGTCTCGGCGGTCGTCTTGAGGGCCGTGATGATCATGAAGTAGAGAGGGAACAGGGTGAACAGAAGCCACAGCCCCAGGAAGGCCAGGAACAGCACCTGGACGTGCCGCCAGCGGTCATCGGGCCTTGCCTGGTCCGCCATCGCTCAGGCAAGTCCCTGGGCGCGCATGACGCGCTTCATGTACTGCAGGAAAAGTGTGACGAGAATTGCCGAGATGGCAAAGATGATGATCGCGTAGGCAGCGGCTTCGCCGATCGCGAACTCTCGGATTCCGCGCTGGAAGGCAATGTAGGTCGGCAGTTCCGATGTCTGCGCCGGGCCCCCCGATGTCATGACATACACCAAATCGACGAACTTGAAGGCGTCCGTGAACCGCAGGATGAAGGCTATCGCGATGACTTCCTTCAGCATGGGAAGGGTGATGCGCCGCACCACCTTCCACTGGCTTGCGCCATCGACGCGTGCTGCTTCGTAGACCGCCGGGGGCAGGCTGACACGTCCGGAATAGATGATCAGCAACGGCAGCGCCGTCCAGTTCCACACGTCGGCAATGATGATCGACCACAGTGAAACACCGGCGTTGAACCACTCGATGTGGGCCGAGATCAGGCCGAGATCGAGGAGTGCCTGGTTGACGGCGCCGTTGGACGGCGTCAGCAGGAAGCGCCAGAGAACGCCGACGATCGAGGGTGGCAGCATCATCGGCAGGACCAGCAGAATCAGGATGATGGTGCGCCACAGGTTGGACTTGACGACTTCGTAGAGTGTCAGCGCCAGGACACAACCGAGGATGACCTGAAGTACGGCGCCGAATGAAAGGTACTGCACGAGGTGGACCAGGCTGTCCTGGAACCGCTCCGAACTGAACACCGTGCCGTAGTTGGCAAATCCAATGTACTCGTGATTTCCGGTGAAGAGACCTGTGATGTTGGTGTCGCGCAGCGAGTGATAGAACATCCAGATGGTGGGGTAGACGACGATGGCGAAGAGAACGGCCACCGGCAGTCCGACCATGGCGATCGGCACCCAGCGGGCGACGATGAGAGGCCGCTGCCGCCGCTTGCCATCGAACCAGTCGGGATAGGTCGAGGGGTCACCCCTGACGATCGCCTGGCGCACGCTCAACACTCCAGGAGGAACAGACACACCGGCCCGTCACGAGCCGGCGCCCGATCCTGATGCATGCAAACCAGACACTCCCGGCCATCAGGGACGGACGGGCGACGCTACACGAGATGCAGGCGGGCGTAAACGTCCTGATCGACCCTTCTCCGGCTATCCAGGTTCCGTCTCTCTCGCCACGAAACACGGCTCTGGACAGCCTGTCCGACTCTGGCGAATCTTCCCCGGGGACGGTTCAAGCGCGAGGAGACCATGGCGTGAACATTGAGGTGCCGGAGGTCTATGTGCCGCAGACGCCGGAGAGTCTGCCGGCACTGCTCGGCAGCGTTGCGGTGATCCGTGACCTGCTTGGAGGTGCGCCCGACAGATGGGCCGTCGAGGAGGTTGGTGACGGCAATCTCAATCTGGTCTTCAAGGTGCGCGGCCCTGCCGGCGGCATTGCCGTCAAGCAGGCGCTCCCCTATGTCCGCCTGGTTGGCGAGAGCTGGCCTCTGCCCCTCACGCGGGCGCACTTCGAGCATCTCGCCCTTGTCCGTCAGGCCCGCCATGCTCCGGGGCTCACTCCGGCAGTTCTCCACTACGACGCCGACATGGCGCTTATCGTCATGGAACTCCTCGAGCCCCACATCATCATGCGCCACGGCATGATCGACGGCGTTGTCTATCCGGCGTTTGCCGAGGCCGTGTCGACGTTTGCCGCCGCGACCCTGTTCCACACGTCGGACCTTGCCATGGCGGCAGCCGACAAGAAGGAACTGGTGGCGGACTTCGCCGGCAACACCGCACTGTGCGGCATTACCGAAGACCTGATCTTCACCGAACCCTACATGGTTGCCGAGAACAACCGGTGGACCTCGCCGCAACTCGACGGACTGGCGGCATCCATTCGCGCCGACTGCGATCTCAAGGTTGCCGTGTCGCGGCTCAAGGTGAAGTTCATGTCGTCGGCCGAGGCCATGATTCACGGAGATCTTCACACCGGCTCCATCATGGTGACGCAGACCGACACCCGGATCATCGATCCGGAGTTTGCCTTCGTCGGTCCGATGGGCTTCGACACCGGAGCCGTGATCGCCAACCTGTTGTTGAACTACTTCTCGCAGATTGGCCACGAGGACAACCCTGGCGCCAGGGATGCCTACCGAAACTGGGTGCTGGACAGCATCGAGGAGTTCTGGAACGGATTCCGTTCCCGGTTCCTCGCCCTGTGGCGGGACGAAGGGAAGGGCGATGCCTATCCGGCGGTTCTCTTCGACGATGCGGTGGCCCGCGTGCACCTGGCAAGCGAACAGGAACGCTACATGGCGGAACTGTTCCGGGACACGCTCGGGTTTGCGGCCGCCAAGATGATCCGCCGCATCCTCGGCCTTGCCCACAACATCGACCTCGAGAACATCGCCGATGCCGACGTGCGCGCCGCCGCCGAGTCCCGTGCCCTGGTGATGGCGCGGGCCCTGATGACGGCACCCGATTCCTTTCCCTCGATCGAGGCCGTCACCGGCGCCGCCCGCCGGTGGAACGCAACGACGGTGATCTGATGCGGGCGTCTTCGAAGTGACGGGAGAGAAACGCAGCGATCTCGCCGAGTGAACGCTCGGCCTCCGGCAGTTCGTCGTAGAACTCGAAGACGTGCCACAGGTCGTCCCAGACCCTGAGTTCGACCGGCGCCCCGACGCCGCGCAGGACCTGGGCAAGCTGCACGCACTGGCTCATGAGCAGATCGCGCGTGCCGGTGGTGATGATCGCCGGCGGGAAGGTCGCGTCCCAGTCGCTCCACAGCGGCGAGGCGTCCGGATCTTCGGGGTCGAGGCCGCCGCAGTACAAGCGGGCGGCCTGCCAGACCAGGTCCATCGCGAGAGTCGGGTCGCGGTCGTCGTTGGTGCGGTGACTGTCGCCGGCATGGGTGAGGTCGCACCAGGGCGACAGCAGGGCGGCCGCGACCGGCATCGCCTCTCCAGCGCGCCGCAGGCGCCGCAGGACAGAGAGGGCGGCGTTGCCTCCCGCCGATTCTCCAGCGATCGCCAGCGGACCGGTCCGCGGATCGCCGGCGAGCGCGGCGTGGACGGCCATGCCGTCGTCGATGGCCGCCGGACAGGGATGTTCGGGAGCCAGCCGGTAGGCGGGCGATACGACGCGTACGCCGCACAGGGAGGCGAGAGCGGCGCTGATGATGAGGTCTTCCTCGGGGCTGCCGATGATGTATCCGCCACCGAAGAAGTAGAGGATCGTCCCCGGACCGCGGGACTCCCGCGGCAGGATCTCGAGGCAGCGCACGCCGCCGTGGACGACGTCCGCCACCGAGGGCCCGAAGCGTTCCAGGACCCTGTCGATCCTCGGCTGGAATGCTTCCAGGGTCTCCCTGCGCAGCGCCGGCACCTCCCCTGGCGCGATGTCGCCCACGGGCGTGCGGGGCGCCGTCTCCATGAAGTTGCGGGCGGCCGCGCTGCACAGCAGGTTCCTGTTCGATCGTGTCACCGGGATCCTCCCCGCCTCGGTCTGTGGACGGGCGTTTCGTCCGCGGCCAGCGGACTCTTGCCGGCAACGGCATCGGCGATTTTCTCGGCCAGCATCAGCACCGGCGCGTTGAGATTGGCGGTAACGTTGTGGGGCATGATCGAGGCGTCAACGACCCGCAGCGCTTCCGTGCCGTGGACCCGGCCCTCGTGGTCGGTCACCGAATCGTCGCCCGTGCCCATCCGGCACGATGAGCAGGGGTGGAACTCCGTGGTGCCCTCCTCCGCGAGCCAGGCGAGGATTTCCGCATGGCTCTGGACGTGGCGGCCGGGGACCGACTCCTCGCCACGCCAGGGGTCGAAGGCCGGCTGCGCCGCCATGGTGCGCGTGCGCTTCAGGCCCTCGGTCATGGCTCGCCGGTCGTCCTCGTGATCGAGATAGTTGAAGAGGATCGCGGGGTGCTGCCGAGGGTCGGCCGACTTCAGCCAGACCCGGCCACGGCTCGCGGGGCGCATGAGGCCCATCGAGAACATGAACCCCGGATCCACGCTGGCGTGATCGCCACCGGAGTAGCCGGTCATGGCGTAGAACTCGTGCTGCAGGTCGCAGTAATCCGCGGCGTCGGAACTCGCGAAGAAGCAGCCCGTCTCGGTGAGCGTCGAGGCCCCGGGGCCGCGCTTCCGGACAAGCCAATCCAATCCCATTGCCAGGCGCCGCAAGCCGGTGAAGTGATGGGAGACCGAAAGCGGCCGCTTCTCCCGGTAGCTCACCTGCACGATGATGTGATCCTCGAGATTGCGCCCCACGTCCGGGACATCCGCCACGAGCGGGATGCCGTGCTCGGCGAGGTGCGCAGGATCGCCGATGCCCGACAGGAGCAGGATCTGCGGCGAGTTGATGGCGCCGCCTGCGACGATCACTTCCCGGTCGGCATCGAAGCGGGAGACTCCGCTCCCGGTCTCCGCCTCGACACCCACCGCCCGCCTGCCGTCGAAGACGATCCGGCGGACGAGTGCCCCGGTGACGAGATCGAGGTTCGCCCGTCCGAGGGCCGGCCTCAGGAAGGCCGAGGCCGCGCTCCAGCGGCGGCCCTGGCGCGTGAAGCTCTGGGCCACGTGAAATCCCTCGTGCCGCTGGCCGTTCTGGTCCCCGGTGATGGCGTAGCCGGCCTCTTCACCGGCCTTCAGGAAGGCCTCGTCGTAGGGATGATCGGCCCGGCAGGTCTCGATATGCTGCGGCCCCGAGTCGCCGCGCCAGGAATCGGCGCCGCGATCGAAGGTCTCGCTCTTGCGGAAGTAGGGAAGGCAATGGGCGAAAGACCAGCCGGCGAGACCCTCGGCGGCCCATTGGTCGTAGTCCAGGGGATTGCCGCGGTTGGCGACCATGCCGTTGATCGAGGACGATCCGCCCACCACGCGGCCCCGGTGAGCGAGCACCCCGCGGCCTCCCAGACCGGGTTCGGGCTCGCCGACATAGCCCCAGCCGAAACGGGGATCGCGGGCCGCCAGCGGTGCCGCGGCGGGCATGGCAATGGCGAACGCCCTGTCGGAACCTCCCGCCTCGAGCAGGAGCACTGACGCTCCGGGGTCCTCGCTGAGGCGCGCTGCCAGTACGCATCCGGCGGTTCCCGCACCGATAACGATGTAGTCGTAACACGTGGATCGTGTCATGGCTGGCTATTCACCCCTGGAGGAAGGGACGGCGGTCACATCGTCACGTCGTTGCGGCATTTGATGACGAATTCGGCGACAGGGGCGTTGTTGGAGGGGCAGGCAGGGTGGTCGGCGACGTCGCCCGGCTTCTTCAAGCCGTCACGCGGGATAATCTCGACATCGACGGCCAGGCCGGTGGCCACGAGCGTCGCTATCGCGCAGCCGGCAATGTTGACGACTTCCTCGAGGGAGGCGCCCTGCCAGTGACCGTCGCTACCATCGCGGTCGCGATACGTCAGCACCCTGCTGTTCCGGCAGAGCGAGGGCGTTACAGAGGACCGCATGTACTGGAAGGTCCCGGCGCGAACCATTGCCGGCGCACGTTGCTTCATCTGTTCGCCGATGTCCCTGTCGCCCGCTGCCAGCGGACATTATCCCTCACCGCACCGCAACGCCAGCGCACCATCGGCGCCGGCCAGCTACAGAGACGCGCAGGGAACCTCTTGCCGCCCCAATTGGGTCGACCGCTGCCAGCCGTCCGCCGCGCTGCATCTTCCGGGTACGGACTGCATGCTTGCCAAGGCGGACTACTTCGCCCGTGGGCAGAAACGCGGCCTTCACGGCCGTCAACCGGAGCGCAGCCCTGCCGGCGCTGAAAGACGGGGAGCGGGTGTGCTGGAAATCGAACGCCATCCTTCAGTATGCCGCCGGGTTCGCCGGCGAGACGGACAACGTCCACAAGCTCACTGGTCTCCTCGTCGCCCGCCTCGGGATGCAGCTGCGGCGGCGCCCATGCATCGTCACGAATGGGCCGAGCTGCCGCTCTCCGGTCCCCCGTCTCTGGTCCGCCGGATGACGGAGTGGATCGAGCGGCCACCGTGTCGAAAGGCGACGGACGCAGGTGTCGGCTTCACCGTGGGCGAGGCTGCCTGAGGAGCGTCAGTCTGTCGGCAGGACTCCGGGCGGCGGCGGCACCGCCTCGCATTTGAGCCAGTGGACCCGTTCGCGGTACGCGCGGTCGAGTTCGGGGTCGTTGCGCGGCCCTGGCGGACCGCCTGGTTCCTCGAGGAGGTGGTGCGGGTTGCGGCCGTTGACCGCGCCCATGAACGGGGCTCCGAAGTCGTAGCCGACAAGCCTCTGCAGTTGTTCGGGCAGTTCCCGAGCCTTGTCGGGAGGCAGGGTCAGGAACTGGTTTTCCTGCTGGCGCAGCCAGCCCAGCGCAAGGTTGATCGCAACGGCGGTGCGCGGCCGCGCCGAGGCGTTGGCGCCGCCGCCGTGAATCAGGCTGTGGGCATAGATGATAGCCGCCCCGGCGGGCATCTCCGCCACCTCGATCTCGTCGGCGCGGGGACGGCGTTCCTCGTCCCACAGGTGGCTTCCCGGAACGATGCGTGTGGCGCCGTTCTCGCGGGTGAACTCGGTTACGGCCCACAGCGAACCCTGCTGCGTTATCGGACCCGGATTGCGAAAGGGGTAGAAGAAGGCGTCCCTGTGGAGAGCCTGGGCGGTCTCTCCGGGAAGCAGGTGCATGGTGCCGGTGTAAGTGATCTGGTAGCGCGCGCACCACGGCAGGAGGATGTGGTCCGCGGCGCCGAGAAGGATGGGATGGAGCGCCATCGCGCGCGTGGTAGGCGCGCGCATGAAGAGATTGTTGAGACGCTGGGTCCGGGCTCCCAGGAAATCGCTCTCGCCCGTCGCCTGGCCGGCGAGCCCGCGGTCGAGCTCCCCACGCAGGGAGGTGAGGTCGCCGGCGCCGATCATGTTCTCGATGATGGCATAGCCATGCTGCTCGATGGCGCGTCCGACCTCCCCGCCGTCGGTGGATCGTGCATCGAACCTTGCTGCAACCGACATCAATGGACCTCCGCGCAGCTGCGCGGGGCAGTCTCCCTGTCCTCCGATTGGGACTTACATCGAGAAGTTGGCGGCGTCATGCCGCCATCCTCCGATCGATTTCGCGGTTCACAGGCCCGGTAACCCGGCAACCTCCCCGCGCAGATGCCTCAGTCCCCGAGGCCAGGATGTTCGCCGCTGCATTGAGGTCGGCGTGATCCGCATGGCCACAGGCCACGCATTGAAACAGGTCCCGCGTCCTGCGTGATTGGGCGCTTGTGACGCCGCACGCTGCACAGGTCTGGCTGCTGTAGGCCGGGTTCACCGCGATGACGCGGCAAGCCTTGTAGTCCAGCATTCTCCGGAACGACGACCAGCCCGTCTCCAGGATGACGCGGTTGAGACCCGCCTTGGACCGCACGTGGCGTCCCGGCTCCTCCTTCGTGCCCCTGGCGCTGCGGGTCATGGTGCGGACCTTCAGATCCTCGACCACCACCGTCCCCGCTTCATCCGCCAGCCGGCGGCTGACATGGTGCTGCCAGTCATGGCGCTTCATGGCCATGTGCCGGGTGGTTTTCGCCAGACGTCGCCGCGTCTTCTCCCGGCGCCTGCTGCCACGTTGCTGCCGCGCCAGTTGCTTGGCGTAGCGCCGGGCGCGGGCCTCGAGACGCCGGCTCCTCTCCAGACGCATGATCTCCCCGTCCGAGGTCGCCACTGCACCTGCATTCATGTCCACGCCGACGGCATGGCCGTTGTCGTCGGATTCCGGCAGCGACACCGCATGGCATACCACCGCCTTCCAGCGTCCCTCCTCGCGCTTGAGGACCGCACTCACCGGCGTGCCCTGCGGCCAGGGATTGCCGCCCCGGCGGCGGATGGTCAGCCAGCCCACACCGGGGATGCGCAGGCGGTTGCCTTCAACCCTGACGCCGGAGACCACGGAAAGGCTGTTGAAATGCCGGCGTCCCTGGAACCGGGGGAACCCGGCCCCACCCTGCTTCACCCGCCGGAAGAAGCCCTTGAAGGCATGATCGAGGCGCTTGAGCGTCCCACGCTGGATGGCCACCGGCACCACAGCCATCTCCGGCAGGGCCTTGCGGCAACGGGTCAGGGACTTCGCCTGATCGAAGTAGGTGAGTGACTTACCAGTCTTCCGGAAGCAGTCGATCCGTTCTTCCAGCGCCGCGTTGTAGAGCTGGCGCTGTGCATCGAGCATGGCGTCCAGCCGCCGCCAGGTGTTGCGCTTCTCGGGCAGCAGGCGAAAGGTGATCTGTCGATGGGTGACAGAGGACGGCATGTGGGAACTCCGGTGTTACAGGCACTGATTTACGACACGAAATCATACCGATAACACCACTGGATGTCAAGTCGATTCTGTCAAGTTCAGTATGTAATCCCCTCCGATTCGCCGTCAATCTCCCCGAGACGCAGGACCCCGCGGCGGCCCCAGCGGGATTGAAAGGAGAGGGACCGTCCATGTGCCGGGTTCGGCATCTGTGCGTTCGCCTTGTCGGCTGCCGCCGCTCAACGGTCTCGGCATTGCCATGATCCTGCTTGCTGCGACAGGCCTCGGCCTGGAGACGGACCGGACCATCCATGAGCACTTCAGCCGGTCTTTCGCATCGCGTTCGCCGTCGCCGCTCCGCGCGACGGGCGCTGTCTCGGCGACGGCTGGAGATCCTTCGACATCATCGTCCTCGTCCGGGCCTTCGTTTCGGATGCATGCGAACTCGCTCTCATGGCGCGTCTGGCGAGACTCCTGAGGGTGCTGCGCGTCGTGATCGCGGTCTCCCGGCTGCGCCTTGTCGTCTCGACCCTGGTCCGTTCGCTGCCGGAGCTGGGCCATGACATGCTGCCGCTGTTCGTCATCTGCTGCGTTTGCGGCATCGCCGACGTGCAGCTCTTCGGCTCGTGCGACACGGTGCACCGGTTTCCTCCCGGTCCGGAAGCGCCAACGCAGTCGTCTCCTTGTGGACGTCCAGACCTGTGTATGATCTATACTCGGCCGTCACCGGCTCTCCTCGATGTGGTTCTGTGTTCAGCGGTACTCCGACATCGAGCATGGTCCGCGATCCTCGAGGCCAGGGCGGGTCAGTCCATGATGCCTGAGCAGAGGCAAGGCCGCCCTCATGAGTGCGGGAACTCTCAGGCGGTGGCGGGGGAGCATGCAATGGACCGAAGCAATGGACTCGAAGAACGCAACAGGCACTTCGATTCCCTCGCCTCGCGATCGGGACTGATGTGGCTCGGTCAGAACACCAATCACTTCGAACCCTGTCCGGCTGTCCGCCAGGCGATGATCGACTGCATTGACTCTGGCGAGTGTCATCGCTACGCGCCCCCTCTGGGCGTTGAGGAGTTGCGTACAGCCATTCTTGGAGATCTCGGCCTTGACCGGGAATTCTCCGTCATGGTGACCGACGGTGCCATCGAGGGGCTCTACCACACCTGCCATACACTGCTCGGCCCGGATGACGAGTTCGTCGTGACCGACCCGGGGTGGCTGTGGCCGAGGCGTTTCGCGGCAAGCCGGCAGGCGCGCGTTGTCGAGCTGCCGGTCTACGACCGCGATGCGGGCTATCGCCTCACTCCGTCACAACTGCGCGAGGCAATGACGGAGAAGACGCGCCTGATCTATCTTGTGGATCCGAACAACCCCCTCGGCTCCATTCAGACCGCCGTCGAGATCGAGGAAATCGCCTCAATCGCCCGGGATGCCGGCGCGTTTCTCATTCACGACTGCACCTATCGCGACTTCGCCGAAGGACACACCCTGGCCGCTCGCCACTATCCGCAGGGGACGATCACCACCTACAGTTTCTCCAAGTGGCTTGGACTGGCAGGACTCAGGCTCGGGGCGGTGGTCGCCTCGCCTGAGACCATCAATCTGCTTGCCGCCGCCCCGCCAAACAATCTTGGCTCGTCCTTCATCGCACAGCGCGCGGCGCTTGCGGGTCTGCGTCACAAGGCAGAGTGGTTTCCTGAAGTCCAGAAGCGCCAACGTGACAACCAGGCGTCAATCAAGCAGTCGATTGGCGGTGTCGAAGGGCTGGAAACAACGGTTTTCCCCTCGCATGGCAACTTTCTCGCCCTCGACACCTCTAGGGCCGGGTTCGCACCTGATAGCCTTTGCGCATTCTATCTGGAGCGCGATATCCTCATCCGGCATGGCGGATACCATTCGACCCGGTGTGGAGACCGCTTCGTGAAGGTCAGCACGACGGTGCCTTCGGAGTGGATCAACGCATTTTGCAGTCATCTCGAAGAGGCCGTCGAATGGAGCCGGAGTGCAACGACCGTGCGGACTCTGTATTGACTTGGTGAGTGTCGGGTCCATGCAGGGAACAAGATGGATGAATGACGCAGGGGAGGCGACGTGGAACTCGGATTGACCGGCCGATGGGCTCTTGTGTCAGGCGCTTCTCAGGGCATTGGCGAGGGGTTGGCCGAAGCCTTCGCGTCGGAGGGCGTCAACCTGCACTTGACGGCGCGCAGTGCCGACCGGCTTCAGGACCTGCAGAAGCGCCTCCACGACCGGACTGGAGTCACCGTCCATGTCCATCCGATGGACCTTGCCCGATCCGGCGCGGTCGAGAGGCTTGTGGAGGCGACCGGCGAGATCGACATTCTGGTCAACAACGCCGGTGCCATCCCCGGAGGAAACCTCGACGCCATTGACGAGAAGAGGTGGCGCGAAGGCTGGGAGCTCAAGGTCTTCGGCTACATCAACCTGACGCGCGCGGTCTATGGCAGAATGCGGGACCGCGGCGGCGGCGTCATCATCAACAACATCGGCAATGCCGGTGAAGTCTTTGATTCTGGTTATGTCGCGGGTACCACCGGCAACGCCAGTCTCATTGCCTTCACTCGTGCGATGGGCGGGCGGAGCCTTGCCGATGGCATTCGCGTGGTCGGCGTCAGTCCCGGACCTGTCGATACCGAGCGCATCTACAATCTGTTGAAGGTTCGCGCCAGAGACCTTTTCGGCGATGAAGCGCGCTATACGGAGTTGCTGAAGTCCTATCCTCTGGAACGCCCTGCCAAGGTCCGCGAGGTGGTGGACCTCATGGTCTTCCTGGCGTCCGATCGTTCCGGCTACACCTCTGGCACCGTCATCACGGTGGACGGCGGCATCTCGTCGCGTCACTCGATTGTTTGAAGGTGCGCCGGATGCCCTACGCAACATGCGATGACGGCGTCAGGTTGTACTTCGAGACCGAGGGGACCGGAACGCCGATCGTGTTCGTGCACGAATTCGGCGGCAGTTACTGGAGCTGGGAACCCCAGGTGCACGCATTTTCCCGGCGTCACCAATGCATCACCTTCGCCGCGCGCGGGTATCCACCCTCTGATGTCCCGGCGCAGGTCGATGCCTATTCCCAGAAGCGAGCCGCTCGGGACATCTTCTCTGTCATGGATGCGTGCGAACTCGAATCCGCCCATCTCGTCGGGCTGTCGATGGGCGGCTTCGCCGTCCTGCATGCAGCGATGCTGCATCCCGGACGTGTTCTCTCGCTTGTTGTCGCGGGCACGGGCTATGGCGCGGAAAAGGCGCATGAAGACTACTTCCGCAGGATTTCTTGCGAGGTCGCCGACGGATTCGAAAGCGGAGCAGCCGACTTCGCCGCGACCTATGCCGAAGGCGCATCGCGCGTGCAGTTCCAGGAGAAGGATCCGGCCGGATGGCGCGTGTTCGCCGATCGGCTGGCCAGGCATTCGGAGCGGGGCGCGGCCAACACCATGCGTGGTGTCCAGGCGCAGCGGCCCTCGCTCTTCGATCTCGAAGAAGACCTGTCCCGGATCCGGGCTCCCACACTCGTCATCTGCGGAGACGAAGACGATCACTGCCTGCAGCCCGGCATTTTCCTGAAGCGGACCATTCGTACCAGCGGCCTCGCGGTGCTCCCGAAGAGCGGCCACACCATCAATCTTGAAGAGCCGGAACTGTTCAATCGTCTCCTGGCCGATTTTCTGGCCGCCACCGTGGCCGGCCGCTGGGGCACGCGGGATCCGCGCGCCGATCCGGATCAGATCATGAGAACCAGGTGACGTTGGCCATGGAACAGCGCGGCATGCGCCCTTCCGATCTGATTGATGCCGACCGCCTGTGGCATCGTCTGATGCGCCTGGCCGACTTCGGCGCCACGTCTGCCGGTGGCGTGAACCGGCAGGCGCTCTCCATGGAGGAAATCGATGCCCGGGAGGTTCTCGCGGCCTGGGCGCGCGAGGCGGGGCTGAATGTCCTCAACGATGCGATCGGCAACCTGTTCTTCCGACTGGAAGGCGCCGACCCCGATGCGGCCCCGGTCCTTTCAGGCTCCCACATCGATTCGCAACCCACGGGCGGTAAGTTCGACGGCACCTTCGGGGTCCTCGCCGCGCTGGAGGCAATCTGCGCGCTCGCATCATCTTCCAGGAAACCCCGACGTTCCATCGAGGCGGTAGCCTGGACCAACGAGGAGGGATCCCGCTTTGCTCCCGGCATGATGGGCTCGGAAGCCTTCACGGGACGAAGGGCGCTCGACGGCATGCTCACGGTCGAAGATGTCGACGGCATTAGTGTCAGGTCCGCCCTGGCGCGGGTCCTGGCGGCCGAGCCGGACGTCAGACACCGTCCGCTCGGGTTTCCGGTTCACGCATACATTGAAGCCCATATCGAACAGGGACCGGTTCTGGAACGCGAAGAGACGTCCATCGGCGTCGTGTCCGGCATCCAGGGCAGCCGGCGTTTCCGTGTGACGGTCAGCGGCGAAGCAGCGCATGCCGGCACGACCCCGCGCAGGGAACGCAAGGACGCGTTGCTGGCCGCCGTTGGCATGATCGATGCGCTTGCCCGGCTCACGAGCGATCCGGAGAATGTCATGTTTACGGTCGGTTTGTTCAGGGTCGATCCGAACGCGCCTTCGGTCGTTCCCCGACAGGCCTACTTCTCCATCGATCTGAGACATCCCGACAATGACGTGCTTGGTCGGCTGGGTGATGCAATACCCGACTGCTGCCATGCGAACCGTGGGGCCTGCGAGGTTTCGGTAAAGGAAATCGCGCATGCGCCGTCACTCGAGTTTCCCGGGACAATCCGCGACACGATTTCCGCCGCCGCGCAACGGCTGGAGTTGTCGTGGCGGGAAATCCACTCCGCCGCCGGACACGATGCACGGCAGCTTCACTATCACTGTGACAGCGGCATGATCTTTATCCCGTGCAGGGATGGGGTCAGCCACAACGAAAGCGAATGGACCGAACCCCATCAGGTTGCGGAGGGCAGTCGCGTTCTTGCTGATGTCCTCTGGGAGCTCGCGAATGCCCGCTGACGTCGTGGACGTGTCGCGCCCGTGTGACGTGTTTCGCGCCGCCATCGGCCCGGGTGGGCGCATTCCCCGTGATGTGGTTGTCATCCGGGATGCGTCATGCTCGCCTGAACCGTCACGGACATCATTGTGAACGTCGCGGCGGCGCCGGTGCCCCTCGTGGAATTGACCGGTGTTTCGGTGACCTATGACGTGCCGAGGCAGCATTCGGTGGTGGAAGCCCTGAAGAGGGTGGATCTTGCCGTTGCGAAAGGCAGCTTTACCTCGCTTATGGTCCCTCCGGCTGCGGAAAGAGCACCTTGCTGAGGGTGGTGGCGGATCTCACGGCACCCACAGCCGGGCAGGTGTCGATCGAGGGTCAAACGCCCGCTTCTGCCCGGCGTGCGCGCCAGATCGGCTTCGTCTTTCAGGAGCCGGCCCTGCTCGAATGGCGTAGCGTTCTGGACAATGTGGCCCTTCCGCTGGAACTCCAGGGAGTGGGACGCGCGGAACGCGAGGCGGAAGCCGGGCGGTTGATCGATCTTGTCGGATTGAGTGGCTTCGAGGCGGTGTGGCCTTCGCAACTCTCGGGCGGGATGAAACAACGGGCCTCCATTGCCCGTGCCCTGTCGACGTCGCCGCACGTGATGCTGATGGACGAGCCGTTCGGTGCGCTTGATCAGATCACGCGAGACCGCATGAATCTGGAACTGGTGCGCGTCTTCGAACAAACCGGCGTGACCGTCCTGTTTGTCACGCATTCCATCCGGGAAGCCGTATTCCTGTCGGACAACGTCGTCGTGATGTCGCCGCGTCCGGGCCGCATTGTCCGCAGCATCGAGGTCGACCTGCCCCGCCCCGCAACCTCCTTGTGCGCGACAACCATGCATTCGGCGAACTGGTCCGTATCGGCGCACGCGAACTCGAGCAAGGCTATGGCACCTAGCACGCGACCGGTGAGCCGGCATGAGACCGGCATGGCCCGGCGGTTCACAACCCTGGCACGCATGGCGGGGCCACCGATCGCGGCGGCCATCGTCATGGTGAGCCTGTGGGAGGGGGTGTGCCACCTCTTCGACATCGCGCCCTACATCGTGCCGGCGCCGTCGAGGATCTGGGCTGCCTTCGTGTCGAAGCCCGGATCCCTGCTCTTCAACGGAGGAGTCACCTTCCTCGAGGCGATCTCAGGCTTTGTCATCGGTTCCGTGCTGGGAGCCTTGCTTGGGACGGCCTTCGCCTACTCGCGCCTCCTTGCGCGCGGTCTTCTGCCCTACATCATCGCCGCCAACACGATCCCCGTCGTCGCCATCGCTCCGATCATCATCCTCTGGTTCGGACACGGCATGCAGTCAAAGTGGCTGTCACCGCCTTTCTTTCCTTCTTCCCGCTGGCGCTCAACATGATGAAGGGACTGCAATCCTACGACCGGGTGGTCATGGACGTGTTCCATGTATCCGCCGCCAGCGAGTGGCAGCGGTTCTTCAAGATGCGTCTTCCAAACGCGCTTCCCTACGTCTTCGTCGGTCTGAAGCTCAACGTCACGTTTTCCGTCATCGGCGCCATCGTCGCGGAGTTCGTGCAGGCCGACAAGGGACTCGGCTTCGTGATCATGACGACCTACCGCACCCTCAACATGCCGCGTCTCTGGGCAGCGATGCTGCTGTCGGCCATCATCGGAATTCTCTTCTTCGCCTTGATCGCCTGGATCGAAAGGCGGACGATCCCCTGGCACAGTTCCATGCGGGAGGACCGTTGAGGTGATAGAGTGAACTCTTGGACACGGCTGTCCAGGTGGGGAATCAAGGAGGATTGACATCATGAAGTCGAGACAGGTGGCCGTACTGGCCGTCATCATGGGAATGGCTTTTGCGGCGAGCCCGCAGGCCGACGAGACGTTGCGCCTCGAGTGGGTCATGCAGGGGCAGTTTGCCGGACCGATCGTGGCCCACGACAAGGGCTACTACGACGAAGCGGGCGTCACCATCGAACTCTTGCCGGCCGGACCCGACATCAAGCCGGCGGTCACCGTGGCGCAGGGTTCCGACACATTCGGTCTGGGTCATCCCAACCAGATCATCGCCGCGCGCTCGAACGGAGTGCCTCTGGTGATGGTGATGCAGTTCGGCCAGAAGAGCGCCACGACCTATGTTGTACGCAAGGAAGCCGGCATCTCGAGCGTCAGCGACATGCCGGGACGCAGTGTGGGTCTTTGGTTCGGAGGCGACGAGCACGAGTTTCTCGCCATGCTGAATGCGGCTGGCGTCAGTCAGGAAGATGTGCAGATCATTTCCCAGGGTTTCGACATCATCGCCTGGCTCAACGGCGAGTACGAAGTGATGCAGGTCACGCGCTTCAACGAGCTTCTTCAGGTCTACGACAACGGCTTCAGTCCCGAGGACCTGGTCCTGCTCAATCCGGAGGACTATGGCGTGGCGTTGGTATCGGGCGGCCTCTTCACGACGGAGGAGGTGATCAACGAGAAGCCGGATGTCGTTCAGGGTGTGGTCGAAGCGACCATGCGCGGATGGAAGGACGCCCTTGCCGATCCCGCTGCCGCGGCCGAGATCGTGCTGAAGTACAATGAGGAACTGACGCTCGAGAGCCAGATCGGTCAGATCAAGGCCATGGCTGATCTCATTTGTGCCGGTCCGACCCTGGAGGGCGCTTTCGGCCAATCGGTGCTCGCGGACTGGGAAACGTCGCAGACCGTCATCCACGAGGCCGGAGTCATCGACTCGACGATCGATCTCGAGGAAGGCTTCACCAACAGGTTCTGGGACGCGGTTCCCGCGGAGTACAAGCAGGTCATGTGTTCGATGTAGCCATCGATACGTCGGCCGGCGCCGTTCACGGCGGCGCCGGCCGGGTCCGCTTCAAGGAGGGCAGGGCCTGACATGGACGTGCGCATTCGCTTGCTGTGGTTCCCACAGGCTCAGTTCGCCGGCTATCTCCTCGCGGAAAGGCAATCCCGCCTTCACGGGTCCAAGCCACGCATCGTCTGCCAGGGTGCCGACTTGTCGACCGGACCGATCGCTGCGGTGCTGCAGGGAGAGTGCGAGTTTGCTGTCGCAAGCCCGGCGCACGTTCTTGAATCCGGTGCGCCGGCGGACCTTGTCTGGCTGCTCACCATCCAGCAGGAGAGTCCCCTCGTTTATCCGGTGTCGCGGACCAGCGGCATCGAGAGTCCGGGCGATTTGTCCGGACGCTGTGTCGCGGTCTGGCCCGGGAACGAGGATCTGGAACTGCAATGGATGATCGCGAGGGCCGGCCTTGATGCGGATCTGGTAAGGCGCCTTCCGGTTGCTGATACCGTTGCGGCCTATCTTTCCGGCGAGGCCGACTCCGCCCAGATGACCAGCTACCACGAGTTGCACCTGCTTGAGGCCGCGTTGCCGGAAAGGGGAGAATTCCGTCTTCTGAGAGCGGCAGACCAGGGCATCGGCCTTCTCAAGGATGGCTTGATTGCGCGGCGCGACTATGTCGAGAAGAACGAGAGCCTGGTCCAGGAGGTTGTCTGCGCGGTCCTTGCCGGATGGACCCTGGCCTTCACTGACACACAGGCGGCGATTGACGCCTGTCTGGCGGCAAGGCCGGAGCTCGACGGCAATGACCAGGCGCGGCAGCTGGAGGATGTTCGGGTGCTGAGCCGTGGTGGGGCGACACGGAGCCATGGCCTCGGATATCCCGATCTGGCGCATGCGGAAAACGCGCTTGCCGCAGCGAGGGAGACCGGACTGCCCGGACCGTTCGTGACGGCATCCGAGATGACGGTCCAACGGTTCTGGCATTCGGCTCCACCCGCCTTGCGACGGCAAGCCATTTGAGCGGGACAGCCGAAGTCATTGTCGTGGGCGCGGGAATCGTCGGTTCCGCGATCGGCGCGGAACTGGCCTTGCTCGGCCACGACGTCATCATCGTGGAACAGGGAGTGCCGGGCGGCGCCGTATCGGGTGCGAGTCTGGCCTGCATCGGTTCTCACATGGTCGACATGGAGGAACTGCCGTTGCTGGCCTGGGCCCGCGACGCGTGGCGGGCATTCGACGGGGAAATCGGGGGGTTCGAATACAACCCGTGCGGCCAGCTTCGGTTCATCCTCAGCGAGCAGGACCTTGCGACGGCGAGGGCGTGGATCGACGTCGAGCGGAACGCCGGACTGGAGGTGAATCTCCTGGAGCCCGCCGAGGTGCGCGAGGTGGAACCATCGCTCACCGGTCCGATCGTCGCCGCCTCATGGTCGAAGGACGATGCCGTGGTCAATCCGTTTCTTGCGGTTCGCGCCTTTCTGAAGCGGGCTCGTGATTGCGGCGCCCGTCTCGAGACACACTGTTGTGTGGACTCGCTCATCGAACGCGACGGCAGGATTGCCGGCGTGCGTTGTGCAAGGACCGACATGTCGGCCGAGCATGTCGTGCTCGCATCAGGTCCCTGGACGGCGCGCCTCGCGGCCAGTCTCGGCATGAAGCTGCCAATCCGGCCACGCAAGGCTCAGTGCCTGGCGACGGTGCGCATGCCTCCCACAATCCGGCGCGTCGTCGGCGCCTGCGAGAGCGATGGCGGTGTCGAAGCCGGTTACACGCAGATCCAGCAAACCAGGAACGGACAGGTGCTGTTCAACACGGTGCATGCGGACGGACTTGTTGACGACGGCACACAAGACCGCATTCCTGAAGTTGGCAGAGGCTTTGTCCGGGATTCTGTCGAGACGCTGCTGTTTCTCTTTCCCGATCTGTGGAATGTCCATCTCCTGCGTTCCTGGGTTCGCTTCGAGGCCGTAACGCCCGACAACCGCTTCCTTGTCGGCCCCCTCGGACCTGAAGGCCTCTGGGTTGCCGCAGGAGACTGTGGAACCGGTTTCACACGAGCACCGGCGATCGCCCGCTTGATCGGTCATATGCTGGGTGGCGACCATCCTGCTTTCGACACGACGCTCTACGCGCCGGATCGATTCTCCAGCGCGCGCCCGGCTTCGGCATGAAGCGTCTGCGCATCTCGATCGACGGCGAGCCGCGTGATGTCGCCTCGGGAACAACCGTTGCGGCAGCAATGCTCGAGGCCGGTCAGGTTGCCGTCCACCGCAGCACCCGGTTGGGGCACCCTCGCGGAATGTTCTGCGGGATGGGAGTCTGCTTTGCATGTCTGCTCACGGTCAACGGACGTCGCGACGTGCGGGCATGCCTGATCGAGGTGACCGACGGCATGGTGGTTGAGACACATCGGTCATGAAGCGAAGGGACGCCTGTGACATCGCCGTGGTGGGCGCCGGGCCCGCGGGTCTGTCAGCGGCGCAGGCGGCGGCGGAGAAGGGCCTTGATGTCGTGGTCGTAGATGCAAACAGCCATCCTGGCGGCCAGTATTTCATGCAACCACTGGAAGCGGGATCCGTTTTCGCCAGATCGGCGCAGGTCTTGCGGGGCAAGGCCAGGGTCCGGAGCGCAACAACTGCCGGCGCCAGAATGCTGCTCGCAACCGAGGTGTGGGGGGCGTTCCCGGGCTTCGCGCTTCATGCCCGGGATCCTGACGGGGCTGTGTGCATCGAATCGAAATCCGTGATCGTCGCGACGGGAGCACACGATCGCCTTCAGGCCTTTCCGGGCTGGACCCTCCCCGGTGTCATGACGCCGGGCGCCGCCCAGCGGCTGGCCAAGACCTCAGGCGTTCCACCCGGCCAGCGAACACTGCTGGCGGGCAGCGGACCATTTCTTCTTCCAGTTGCGGGAACGGTCCTCAAGGCTGGCGGCACGCTTGTGGAAGTGGTCGAGGCACAGTCTTCTTACCTGCGCACGCTGCCCCTTCTCGCGGTTCATCCAGACAAGTGGCTGGAGACGGCCCGTGTGCTGTTTCCGGTCCTTGCCGCCCGCTCCAGGCTTCGATTGGGCGAAATCGTCGTGGCAGCTTCGGGCGAGGAAAGGGTGAGAGAAGTTGAACTGGCGCCCCTCGATGCTGACGGTCTGCCCGACCTCGCACGAAGGCGCGTGGTTTCGGATATCGACTCGCTTCTCGTCGGTTTCGGTTTTCAGCCGCAGATAGAACTCACCGCTGTGCTGGGCTGTCGGCATCATTTTGACGAGGAGGCCGGAGGCTGGTGCTGCACGGTGGAACGGGACTGTGGTGCCACAGACATGCCCGGGGTGTTTGCAGCCGGTGAAGTCTGCGGCGTGGGCGGTGCTGTTCCCGCAGCGATTTCGGGGCGCATGGCCGGCCTTGCAGCGGCTGGACAGATTCTTGGCGAGGAAACCGCGTCCGAACGGCGCGCCCTGTCGAGGCGCCTGAAGCGTGCCCGAAAGTTCGCCCGGGAACTCAATCGCCTGTTTGCGCCTCCTCCCGGGTTGGTGGAGCTTCTCTCGAACGAGACGATCATTTGCCGATGCGAAGACGTCACGGCCGGTGAGGTCAGGGAGGAGATCACGGGAGGCATGGACACCATCCATGGCGTCAAGCTCTGGACTCGCGCCGGCATGGGCCCGTGTCAGGCTCGTTTCTGCGGCTGGTCGTTGGCCCGGTTGGTTGCTGAAGAGACCGGAAACAGCATGGAGGACATCGGGTTCAGCCATCCCCGCATGCCGCTCAGGCCCGTGCCGTTGAACGTTGTCCGCGATTCAATCCTGTAGGTGAATGATGATGCCGGTTTCGTCACCCGCATCTCGGTTCCGTTCGGCTGTGACAACGCCAGAGCGTTATCCGATCAGGTTGGACCATTTCCGGCGGTGGCGAAGTCGTCTAGGCACTCCTCGGGCTTGACCAGGATGCCTGGGAAGCCATGGCAGCCTCCTCCATGCAGGCCGAGGACGGGGACCCGGAGGGTGGCGCCTGGTATTTACGATATTTGTTTCACTTACGGCGTTTATGAATCATGTTCGTCCTGACGAAGGAGGCGCCACCATGGCAACGAGGACCAAGGCGGAAACGGCATGCGGCATACCGAGCGAACGCGATGCGGCGCTCGCGGACCGGGCGGGTCGGGCGCTGGAGCCACTGGTGGAGGGGACCCGACCGATATCGGCGCGGTTCGGCGACGAGACCGTGGACCTGCCAGCGCCGGCGCTGCGGCTGCTCCGGGAGATTCTCGACCGGATGGCGCACGGCAAGGGCGTCGCCTTGACGCCGCTTCACGCCGAGCTCACGACGCGCCGGGCGGCCGAGCTTCTGCAGGTGTCGCGGACACACCTGGTCCAGCTCCTCGACTCGGGACGGATCCCCTGCCGCAAGGTCGGCTCACACCGCCGCGTCCGCGCCGAGGATGTTCTCGCCTGGCGCCGCGAGACCGAGCTCCGCCGCCGCGAGGCGCTCGACGGACTGACCGCACGCGATCAGAAACTCGGGCTGCAATAGACGATGGCCGGCCCGACGGCGTTGCTGGACACCAACGTACTCTATCCGGCCGGTCTTCGCCCCCGCTGGAGCGCCGATACTCATGCCGAATGGATGCGCAGCCTTCTCGCCGACCGCCCCGATATCGACGCCGGGGTGCTCGACGGGACCCGCGCGGTCATGGACGAACACTTCCCCGACGCCGTCGTGACGGGATACGGGACCATCGCCGCCGGGCTCGACCTGCCGGACCCCGACGACTGCCATGTACTGGCTGCGGCCATCCACGGCGGCGTTGACGTGATCGTGCCCCGCAATCTGCGGGCTTTTCCGACCGACAGGCTGATGCCACACGCCCTTGCGGCGCAGCACCCCGATGCCTTCGTCGCCGACCTGTTCGAGACCGACCCCGAGGCCGTGCTCGCCGCCGTTCGCGGCCACCGGATGGCGCCGCGCCATCCTCCCCGGTCGGCCAGCGATCATCTGGCCGCCCTCGAACGCCTCGGCCTGAGCGAAACCGTATCCTGTTGCGACCGCACGAGCCGTCAATCTGACCGGCTCCCCTATCCGGATCGCCGTCGCCGGTTCCGCGCACCGCCCTGCTGCGCAACCGCCCGGACGTTATCTTGCCGGGGGCGCGAACGTCGCAGTTCCGGCCGTCAGTCCGCTTCGCAGCCGCCCCGGCGCCGTCTTCGCTCAGCCCCTCCGCGCGAGCCACCACCAGGCGAACCAGACCGGCGCCCCGAGCGCAACGGCGCAGGCCGCGATCGCGAGTGGCCCGAGCAGGCCCGCGAACACCGCCACCGGGATGGTCATGGCGCCCATCCCGACACCCGCCATCCAGGCCGTGCGCCGGTAGCCGAACCGCCAGAGGCGGCGGCATCCGAGGGCCAGCGGCAGGCCGCACGGCCCGAGCAGCGCCAGCGACAGACCCTCCATCGCCATCGTCGCGAGCCACGGCCCCAGCGTGCCCGCAGCGAGCGCATCCGGCCCGAACCGCACCGCCGCCTGCGCAACGATCCCGGCCGGCAGCCAGAGCAGCGCCAGCGGCCAGAACCCGTGACGCCCGATCCATCCGCGCCCGTCCATGTCGTAGCGATGCACCAGGCCGGTCCGGCGTTCAAGCGGGTCGGTTCTCATGTCGCCGGGGAGGCAAAAAAGAGCGTGTGGGGAGCGCGGCCGCTGACGGAGAGGGAGCGGTGGTACTCGACATTCGGGAGCTCGGGACATGGCGACATTGATCTACGCTGGTGTCGGCGCGCGGGCGACACCGGTAGCCATGCCACCACACCTCGCCGGAGGCCATGCACAAATTGCAGATAACTCTGGACACAACTCACACCGGGGGTTTCAGGAGACGTAAAGGACGGTCCTGGAGAGACCTGGGGAACTCCGGGACATCTTGCGGATTGACCGGATAACGCACTCGGCTATCGGACGGTACTTCTCCAGTGGGCCGGGCCATTGCGCGTCTCAAGCCAATGTCAAGGAGCCCGGCCGCGTGTCACAGGGTCACGTCATTGCGGCAGTTGACGACGAGTTCTGCGATCGACGCGGTGTTGGAGAGGGCGATCAGGGTGGCTGCAAGTTCGGCGATGTCGCCTGGCTCCATCATCTCCTCGTGGGGGAATGTGGTGACATCGGCCGTCATGTCGGTGGCGACGAATCCGGGGCACAGCGCCGTGCAGCGCACCCCGTCATCCCAGCCGCAATGGCGGGTCGCATGGGACAGGGCGACGGCGGCAAACTTGGTCATCGCATAGCCGACGTTGTTGTTGTAGACGGCCTTTCCCGCGATCGAGGCGACATTGACGATGCGCCCCGCATCGCTTTTCCTGAGATGCGGCAGGGCGAGGCGGATCATCGACAGCGGCGCCTTCACGTTGACGGCCCACATGCGGTCGAGATCCTCGTCCCGGTCGATCTCGACCGTGACCCGCACCACCATGCCCGCGTTGTTGACGAGGCCGTCGATACGCCCGAAGCGCGATACCGTGTCGTCCACCCACGCGCGATGGGTGTCCCTGTCTTCGGCGTCGTAGCGGTGGCGGGACAGGTGGTCGGCACTCCACCCGTCGGTCATGTCGGCGAGCGAGTCGGGGTCGCGAGCGCCCAGGCTCAGCGTGTAGCCGGCATCGTGGAGGCGTTCGGCGATGGCACGGCCGATCCCGCGGTTGGCGCCGGATACCATGATGACGCGTCCTTCAGGGGCAAGCATGGAAAGTACCCTCCAGAATCAGGACCAGAGCGCGACGCAACGGACCTCGATGCTCCAGCGGTCGGGTGCGTCGTCCGGTGTTGAAGGATCCTCGAAGGCGCTGTGAAAGCTGAACGTGGAGATCGCGTCCCCGTCTCCGCGCCGGCCCCCGGACGACGCGAGCGTCCCGTCTGAATCCCACTGCTTGAGGATCAGGACCTCGTCACGGGTGAGTGCCGTGTAGTAGGACCAGCGGTGGGTGTCGGCATGCTTGGCGAAGTAGTTCTCGCCGACGCGGTCGGCGTAGTGAATCTCGAAGACGACCAGGTCCATCGGATTCACGCTGGTGGCGTCACACAGCGCAAGGGGATGGGTGGCGACCGGTTCCGGCCTCACGTTGCGCCATACGTTGATGATGGCATACCGACCGGAGTCGAGAGCACAGTCGACTTCGTCCCGGTCGAGCAGCGACGTGCCGGCGGCAAGCACCGTGGAAAGAGTGTCGTTCTCGCCTGGTGGTCGTGTCAGGTCGCGAAGTCTTTGCGGTGCGCTGGCGAGGGTGTAGTCGCCGTGGACGACACTCGCCGGTCCCTGCACTTCCTGGCCACCCCTGATGCGGCTACGGCTGGACTTGCCGCCGGCCGAACGGACGTTGTGGTCGAAGGCGGCGGCGAACGATGCGCCGCTTGCCTCGCGCACGATGTCGGCACACTCCGGATAGTAGCGGCGCACCACCTCGTCGTGACTGAGAAAATCGAGATCGGAACGCGCCAGCGGGCTTCGGGTCATGCAGAAACCGTTGCGCGTGAGCGTCGGTCGTTGCGCGGCATCAAGCTGGCGAACGTCGCGGACCGGCATCGGGTACTCCTCGAGGTCGACGCCGACCCAGTGGTCGTCACTGCCGTCGCGGTCACGCCGGGTCAGAACCTTGCCATTGCGGTAGAGGGAGGGTTCTGCGGATGGGCCGAGATAGTTGAAGCGTCCTGTGCCTGGTGAAGATGTGATCATGCGGTTTCCGGCGAATGGCTTACCCTCGACCATTTTGCCACGATAGAATGGCCGGAACCATGATTGTGGAGAACAACACGATGGAACTCTTTGCTGATCCGATCACGGTGAACTGCCGCAAGGTGCTTGCTGGCCTGCAACTGCTTGGCGCCGACTACGAGCTCACCAAGGTGGATTACTTTGCCGGTGAGCAGGCGGGCGAGGCCTTTCGAAAGATCAATCCGAATGCAGCCCTGCCGGCCCTCAGGGATGGTGACCTTGTGCTCTGGGAGTCGAACGCCATCCTGCAGTACGCTGCCGAGAAGACGGGTCGCGAGGACCGCTATCCCGTGGCGCCCGCAGACCGTGCGGATGTCAATCGCTGGTTGTTGTGGGAAGCCGCTTCGTGGTTTCCCTCCTGCTACATCTACCTGGTCGAGAACTGCGTGAAGCCACTGCTCGGCGATACCACAGATCCTGCCGTGCTCGCCGGGGAGGCTGACAACTTCCACAAGCTTGCCGGCATTCTCGATGATCGCCTGTCGGACAATCCATGGCTCACCGGCGATGCTGTCACAATCGCGGATATCGCGG
Organism: Alphaproteobacteria bacterium; assembly: GCA_964291415.2. Classification (GTDB taxonomy): domain Bacteria; phylum Pseudomonadota; class Alphaproteobacteria; order SP197; family SP197; genus SP197. The sequence continues at coordinate 1,217,469 of OZ219918.1, forward strand.
TGGCAGCGCCGATGCATCTCCATGAATGGGCCCAGTTGCCGTTGGATGACCATCCCAACCTGGTTCGCTGGATGACCGAAAACGTCGAACAGCTCGAGTGCTGGAAGGCCACCCATGTGGGCGAGGGATTTGTCGCCGGCGCGGCGGCCTGACTTCGCCGTGGGGTAGGGTCAGCGTCCAAGGACGAGGACAAGGATCCCGGCGACAATCGCCAGAATGCCGGCGAACTCCGCAATGCTGGTGCGTTCCCGGAAGATCACCAGCGAGGCGATGAAGGTGAACACCAGCTCCACCTGGCCCAGGGCGCGCACGTAGGCGGCATTCTCGATGGTCATGGCCGTGAACCAGCATGCCGATGCCAGCATGCCGGTCAGTCCGACGAGCCCGGAGACGCGCCAGCTGAGAAAGGCCTCGGAGAGGACCCGCCGCTGCCGTGCGATGAGCCACGCGGTCATGATCACGGTTTGCCAGGTGGTGACGAAGAGAAGCGTGAAGGCGGCCTGCATCAAGTAGCCGTCGCCACCCAGCGACAGCGACGCGGCACGCACCGACACCGCGGTCAGGGCAAAAAGCGCCCCGGACGCAAGCCCGATGGGAATGGCGCGGCCGGAGAACTCCCGAACGCCCGCGGCGGCGCGCGCCACGCTGAGGACCAGCACGCCGACAAGGCTGATGATGATTCCCGCCACGGCCCCGACGCTCAGTGGATCACCCAGAATGAGAAGGCCGATGATGGCGGCCTGGACCGTTTCCGTCTTGGAATAGGCTGTGCCGGCGGCGAAGGTCCGCATCGAGAAGAGCGTCACGAGAAGGAGGGTGGCAAGGATCTGCGACAGGCCGGCGACGCCGGCGAAGACCAGGAACGAACTGTCCGGGAGAGGGAGTGGGTCGTCGCCAAAGACGAGCAGAGTGGCAACCCAGACAAGGGCGAAGGGCACCGCGTAGACGAAGCGGACATAGGTGGCGCCGACGGTATCCAGTCTGCTGCGCAGATGCTTCTGCAGGGCCGAGCGGGCGTTCTGCAGGAATGCCGCGGCAACGGTGATCGGGATCCACAATTCCATCAGCGGTGATGCCTTGCCGCCCGCGCGCTGTGACGGAACGCGACGATTGGCGCACGCCGCGGCGCTTCCTTATCCACTGACTCGCGCCGTGATCAGCCAGGCCGGGGAATTCATGCCGACGGGAACGATGTCACATGGACAAGGCGGATGGTGCTGCTCACCGGACGTCGATTCATCGTCCGCCATCGAGCGGAGGCGATGCCTGCCAGGTCTTGTCATCCCACATGGTGTTCCGGCTCATGGTGGCGCCCACTCCTCGATCCGGTGCTCGGTGCGCAACATCTGCCGGCGGCCCTGAAGTCCTTCAAAGACCTTGTCGGCATCCATACTCCCGGATGGATCGAGCATCAGGGAGGCGCGGGCTTCGGCGAAGAACCGGTCGCTCGCCCGCTTCACATAGCCTTCCTGCCACCATGTACAGATCCGGTCCCGGGCGTCGTCGAGAGCGTCCGCCGACGGAAGCCGGGCGCGTTTCTGGTGCTGATTGACGCGCCTGTCGGTGGGCAGAAGGTTCCACAGGGCATCACACGGCCATGCCGCCCACGGCATGCAGTGATCGATGTTGAGCCGTTTCCTGTCCAGCTTGCGGCCTGTCCAGACGCAATGGAGGTGTCCCTCCTCGAAGAGCTCCCGGGAGACCCTGCGAGCGAATCCGACGTCGCGGTCGGGATCGGACCATCGCATGGCGTCCTCGACGCGGCGATGATCGAGTTCTCTTCCCTGTGTCGTCGCCCACTCCGTCATCAGCTTCATCCATTCAGCGATCAGTGCGGGCTCGATCCACGCGTCATGACGCATGAGGGAGTTCCACAGATGGACGGGAATGTGAAGGTCGCCGAACTGCGCCAGATACTCCCGATCGACGAGCACGGAGCGAGGTGGCGCACCGGCTTTCGCCTGACGAGCCTCGAACACCTGTTCGTCGGAACCGGGGAGGGTCATGTAGTGGATCGGCATCCTGACGAGTGTGCCGACGGTGTCCCGAAGCGCCTGGTGAAGTCCGCGGGCGTGGGAGCCCGAGAAGCTCTGGCCGACACGCAGGTCGAAGGCCGGGAGATCGTTGATGGTCCGCCAGCCATCCTTGACAAATCCAAGATTGGTCAGGCCATCGTTGCCGGGGCGCTGCGGCAGTCCGGCCCCGATCAGCGCCTTGTAGAGTCTGAGCCAGTTGAGGGCGACGAGACCGAGAGGCACGGTCACGGTATCGTCATCCACATGGCGCGCCATGCCGGGAGCACTGTCGGCGGTACGCGCCACGGCACGGAGCAGGCCGAGCTTGTAGGTCGATGATTTCCTGTCGTTGAGGATGATGTGGCGGAGCAGGGGCAGGGCGCCGGTACCGTCATCGGGGAGTTGCAGGGCCACCTGCTCCCAGCGAACGCCGGGACGGCCGAAACTGTCCGGTGTGGTGCTTCCGGGAAGTGCCATGGCGCCGTGCCGACGGGCGAGAGATTCAACTTCGGCTGCGCTGGAGGGATACATGCCGTCATCAGAGTCGTTGCCGCCGACACGCAGCGAGAAAATGATGAGGCCGCCGGGCTTGAGGAGGCCGATGAGCTTGCGAAAGGCACGCTGCCGATCATCCGGATGAACGTGCATCCACACGGCGTTGAGCAGAATGATGTCGTAGCTCAGTCCTCGTCGCACGACGTGATCAAGCGATGGCAGGCAATCTTGGGTCCAGGAGACTCGTGCAGTCGGGTGTCGTCGGTGCGCCTCCTCGAGCATCGTCGCCGAAGGGTCGGCGGCTACGACTTCGTAGCCCTTTGCGGCGAACCATGCGGCGTCACGGCCCGATCCGGCGCCGACGTCGAGCACGGCGGCCGGTGGCGGCGGCAGGTGATCGGCGAACCAGGCGTGAAGCGCATTGGGGTCAATCGACTCATAGCGCTCGGCAAGGGCACGCCCCGCAGCGTCCTCGTAGCGCGTCAGTTGTCCGGGCGTCCCTGTCATCGGGAAAGAATAGACCCGTCAGTTCTCTGGAAGAAGGTTGACGGTGGGGGATGTTCCGCTGGCCCGTGGAAGCTATTGTGAGTTGAGGGAACCGGAGAGTCGTCATGGACCGCGAGATGATCAGTTTTGCCAGCGGCAACGCCAATCCGGAGACTTTTCCGGCCGCGGAGCTTGCTGAAGCCGCCGCCGAGGTGATGCGCACCATGGCGGTGGATCTCACCACCTACCCTGGAAGTCTCGGTCATGAAGGGCTGCGCCAGCTGATGGCCAGGCGCGAAATGGACCGTGAGGGGATCACGGTCGATCCCGAACACGTGCTGATCACCAACGGGTCCATGCAGGCCGTCACCCTGGCGGTGGAGACACTGTGCACCGGCGTGGACGACGTCGTTGTCATGGAGGAACTCAGCTACTCGGGGAGTATCGTCGCCTTTGGTTCCATGGGCATCGAGATGGTTGGGGTTCCGGTCGATGGTGACGGCATGGTGATGGAGGCCCTTGAGGAGACTCTGGAGACACTGTCACGCCAGGGACGCCCACCCCGCTGCATCTATACCCTTGCCACCTACCAGAATCCGACCGGCACGGTGATGCCGCGGTCCCGCCGCCTGGAGATGATTGCCATCGCCGGGCGTCATGGCGTTCCGATTGTCGAGGACAACTGTTACGCAGATGTTCACTTCGATGGTGACGTCGCTCCGGCGCTCTACGCGCTCGATCCGTCCCCCTCGATGATCTACCTGTGTTCGCTTTCCAAGATCTTCGCTCCCGGCGTGCGACTCGGCTACATGGTGGCGCGGCCACCCATGCTCGATCGGGTGCTGGCGAAACGTCATGACGCGGGACCCAACACCCTGGCGTCGGCCATCACCCATGCGTACCTGAAGGATTGCCTGTGGGACCATGTCGCCATGGCCAACCGGGCGCTGAAGATCAAGCGCGACACCATGATGAGCGCCCTCAGGCGGGAACTGGGCAACGCGTGTTCCGTTGTCCAGCCCCCCGGTGGGCTCTTCATCTGGGTCCAGCTGTCCGACGATGTCGATCCCGCCCGGCTGGTCGACGCGGCCCTTGAGGAGGGTGTGGAGGTTGTCGACGGTTCGGAGTTCCATGTGAGGAACGACGCCGGCGCGGTCATCCGCCTCGCCTTCGGTTTCCCGACGGTCGCAGAAATCGATGAGGGTATTCGCCGTCTCGGCGTCAGCCTGCGCAAGATTCGCGGTGATTCACCTGAACCATGAGGACTCCCTTTGCGCGGGAAGAGTACGAGGAACGCTGGCGCCGTGTGCATGACGACATGCGTCGGCGCGGCCACGCCGCGGCCCTTGTAATCGGCCGCGGCGGGGGTTCCTACGACCGCTGCGGCGATGTTCTCTACCTTGCCAATCACTATTCGCCGGCATCGGGTCACGAAGTCGACAATCCACTCAACACGGCACGCTCGTTCTCGGCCGTCCTGCTCGAGGAAGGCCGCGAACCGCAACTCCTGATCGACGATCCGGAGCCGCGCCGTGATCGTCTGGCCACGGGACATGTCAGCGGTCACAACGATCCCATGTCCGCCGCCGGCCGGGCGCTGGCGGAACGCGCCATTGATGGCACCGTCGCCCTGGTGGGGGCCGACTTCCTGCCCCTCAAGTACTGGCGGCTCATCCGGTCTGCCGCCGGGGATGTCGCCTGGACCGAAGATGACACCCTCATCCAGCGTGTCCGCCGCATCAAGAGTCCGGCCGAGATGGAGGTCTTTCGCGAGGCCGGCGAGATCGCGACACGGTCCCTCGACCTTCTCATGGCAGGTCTCGTGGGTGGCATGTCCGAAGCAGAAGCCGTGGGCGAAGCGATCCGCGAACTGCGCCGGTCTGGTGCGGTATCGCAGATGATTCCGGTGGCCCACGGACGGCACATCAGCCGCTGGACGTCGGATCCTTTGACCGGTGCCAGCCGTGCCGTGCCGTGCCCGGGCGATCTGGTCAGGGGCTGGCTCGACAGCATCATCTACCAGGGATACTGGCTCGATCCCGGCCGCACCGCGGTCGCCGGCGGCAGGCCGACAGCCCGGCAGCGGACCCTCATCGAGAACTGCGTGACGGTCGTCGACGCGTTGATCGAGGCCATCCGCCCGGGTGTCCTGGTTCACGATGTGGCGCGTCTGGGAGATCAATTGACCGCCTGCCATCGGCAGGGCGCCAGCCAGATGAGCGCCCAGTGGCCGCTCTATGGGCACGGCACCGGTCTCTACTGGGAGCACCCCTACATCGGTCTCAGGATGTGTGAAGCGCACGAACGCTTCGAAGCCGGCATGGTTCTCGGCGTCGAGGTCTTTCTTGACAGCGAGGAGACCGGTACCGCCGCGCACGAACAGAATCTCATTGTCCACGACGACGCAAACGAAATTCTCACACACTCTCCCGAGTACTGGTGGTAGGTACCGGCAATCCGGGCCACCTCCTGTGGAGGACTTGTCAGCGGCGCGTTGACAGCAATCCGGCAAAAAAATACCGTCATTCACGAGATTGTCCGGACCGCGCGTGACAGGCTTCACGCTGGCAATTCGGACGGGGGTTTCGTGCGTCAGGCGGCCTGACAATTCATGTGGCTGCCGGCGTCATGGGAGGAATTCATGAACCTGACTATTGATCTTGCCGTCCGTCGAATGGGACAGGGCCTCTTCTGGGCAGCCGTTCTTCTGATAGCCTTGCCGGGCGAGGCGGCGGCGGCGGTGCCTGACGAATCTCAATTCGTCTTCAACACTTTCTCCTTCCTGGTGTGGGGCGCCCTGGTCATGTGGATGTGCGCCGGCTTCACGATGCTGGAGTCGGGTTCGGTGCGCACAAAGAACGCTTCGGTCATCTGCCTCAAGAACATCGGCCTCTATTCCATCGCCGGGCTCGCCTTCTACTTCATCGGCTACAACCTCATGTACGTCGATGTCTCCGGATGGATCGGCACCGTCACGTTCCTCTACGGCCCGTCAGCCGATGAGCTGGCCCTGCTCGACGGGGATGAGGAAGTGGCCGGAGCGGTTGTATCCAATGGCTACTCGGTGATGTCAGACTGGTTTTTCCAGATGGTCTTCGTGGCCACCGCTGCCTCGATCGTTTCCGGTGCCCTCGCCGAACGTGTCAAGCTGTGGTCCTTCTTCGCCTTCATCACCGTGCTGACCGCCATCATCTACCCCATCGTCGGCGCCTGGACCTGGGGTGGCGGCTGGCTCGCCGAGAGGGGTTTCCAGGACTTTGCCGGGTCGACCATCGTTCATTCGACCGGTGGCTGGGCAGCCCTTGCCGGCGCCATCGTGGTGGGTGCGCGCCGCGGCAAGTTCCGGGCTGATGGCAGCGTCAAGCCCACCCCGCCGTCGAATGTTCCGGTGGTGACGCTGGGTGTCTTCATCCTCTGGCTGGGCTGGTTCGGCTTCAACGGGGGTTCACAACTCGCTCTTGGAGGCGCGGTCGATGCGGTCGCCATGAGCAACGTTCTCGTCAACACGAATCTCGCCGCTGCAGCAGGCGTCATGGCGGCGATCAGCACCGCCCGACCGATTTTCGGCCGCGTTGATCTGCTGGCGGGACTCAATGGCGCCATTGCCGGTCTTGTCGCCATCACGGCCGGTCCGGATCTGGTCGATCACTACTGGGCGATCATCATCGGCGCCGTGGGTGGCATCGTCTGTACCCTCGGCATGAAGGTCATGGAAATGCTGAAGCTCGACGACGTTGTCGGTGCGGTTCCGGCCCACCTCGTCGCCGGAGTATGGGGCACCCTGGCTGTCTGCATCACGGCTGGCGGCAACTTCGGGGTCCAGCTCTTGGGCGTGCTCGCCATCGGCGCTTTCGTCTTTGCCGTGTCGCTCGCCCTGTGGTTCCTGCTCCAGAAGACGGTTGGCGTGCGTGTCTCCGACACTGTGGAGGAGATTGGCCAGGATTCCGCGGAGCTTGGCATCGAGGCCTATCCGGAGTTCGTGGTCATGCCCGATGCGGACGACATCGAGGAACTGAAGCGGCCCTGATCGGCACGAACCGACCTGCCCTTCATGGGTCACTGGTGGCACAGGAGCGCCGCTGAGACGGCGGCGGCGATCAGCCGCCGGGAGGTGAGTGCTCTCGAGGTGGTGGAGGGCCACCTCTCCCGAATGGACGAGGTCAACGCGCATGTGAATGCCGTTACCGTGCGCATGGATGAAGAGGCGCGTCGTGCTGCACGTGCAGCCGATGACGTCGTGGCCGCAGGCGCTCCTGTCGGACCGCTGCACGGAGTTCCTGTCACCATCAAGGAGAATGTCGACGTGGCCGGGCAGGCGACCACCAACGGCATTCCCGCCTTCGCGGATCTTGTGGCCAGCGAGGATTCCCCAGTCGTCGCCCATCTCAGGAAGGCCGGCGCCATCATCATCGGCCGCACCAACACGCCGGAGTTCAGTTTCCGGTGGTTCACAGACAATCCTCTGCGTGGCGCCACACTCAACCCCTGGGACCGTGACGTCACGCCCGGTGGTTCCGGAGGCGGCGGCAGCGCGTCCCTGGCCGTGGGCATCGGCTGCATTGCCCATGGAAACGACGTTGGCGGTTCTCTGCGCTATCCCGCCTTTGCCTGCGGCGTGGCGACCGTTCGCCCGACGCTCGGGCGTGTTCCGGCATTCAATCCATCGGCGGCTGCCGAACGCCCGCCAATGTTCCAGCTGATGTCGGTTCAGGGGCCGATGGCACGCGAGGTGAGGGATGTACGCCTTGCTCTCGAGGTGATGGCGGCACGTGATCCCCGGGATCCGTGGTGGGTGCCGGCACCGATTGCGCCTCCGCCTCCCGACCGCAAGCCAAGGGTTGCCGTCACCTCCGACCCTGGCGGCCTCGGAGTCCACCCGAGTCAACGAGATGCGGTGACGGCGGCCGCTGATGCTCTCGCGTCAGCCGGATACGATGTTGTCGAGGCCGAACCCCCGCGGATTGGCGATGCCATGCGGTGCTGGGAACGCCAGATTGCCACCGAAATGACGTTCTACCTGGAGCGCGACATGCGTCGCCTTGGCGGCCATGCGATCAACCGCAAGCTCGACTTCATCAGGACCAACGTGCCGACACTCGACCTCGAATCCTATCTCGCGGTCCTGTGCGAACGACAGACCCTGTTGCGTGAATGGCTCCTCTTCCTCGAGGACTATCCCCTGGTTCTTGGTCCGGTGTCCACGGAGCCGCAGTTTCCGGTGGACGATGATCTTGTGAGCGCCGCACGGCTCGGCGAGATTTTTGTTGCCAACCGGCTGCTGACGACTGTCAATTTTCTCGGTTTGCCGGCAGCCGCCGTGCCGGTGGGACTGGCCGGAGACCTGCCTCTCGGGGTGCAGATCATTGGCAACCGGTACCGCGAGGACATGACACTCGATGCCGCCGAAGCCATCGAGGACGTGACGGGGGTGCTCACGCCGATCGACCCGCGCTGAATCGTCACGGCCGCCGTGACGTTGCGACCGCGCATCGGGCATGATGGCGCCATGCCCCGATGGCTCAAAGGATCCGGGAGAACCGTCGCGTTCGTCGTGCTTGTCGCCGGCGTGGTCACGATCGCCGGTTTCCATGGTGCCCGCCACGAGATTGCCGGATGGCTGATCAGCCGCAGCCTCGGCGATGCGGTCGCCGGTTTCGAGGTGGCGGAGGTGACGCTGGGGACCGTCACCATGACCAACGTCACGTTCAATCCGCGAGGCACACTCGACGAGGTCCGGGCCCAGTGGAGTTTCGGCGGACTGGCCGGCGGTCGCCTCGACCGGCTGACAATCAGGGGGTGGAACACGGATTGGCCCACCCTGTCGGAGATGGCTGCCGGCATGACCGCGCTGGCGGAAGACGTCGTCACCGAGGACACGCATGTCGACGTTTCCGGGCCATGGGGCGACATCGTCCTTCGCTTTGACGCGGAGCTCACCGATCAGCGGACGGGGCTGACTGGCACAGGGGAATGGCAGGCAGCCCTGATGGGTCTGGAGGGCGCCGGTGACCTTGCCCTCACCTGGCACGGTGTCGAGGACCGGGCGGTGATCGATATCGCGCCGAAGGGAAATGGCGAGGCAAGGGGCGCCGGACTTCCCGGTGGCCGCATCGTGGTGGAGGGTCTGACGAGCCGTCAGCCGGTGGCCGGGATCCGTCTGGCGTGGCCCGGCCTCGCGGCAGGTGACCTTGACATCGAAGGTGCCGTCGACGGCACAGGCTTCACGGGGACGGCCTCCCTCTCCGGCGGCAGGGTTTCCCTTGCCGCCGACATCGGTGTCACGGGCAAAGGCGAAGTCTGGCAGGTGGAGGGAATGGTGACCTCGGGCACGTTGGTCCATGCGGCCCTGCAACTCGACGCCCGGATCGCCGATGTTTCCGATCCGGCAAGCTGGATGATCACGGGCGATGGAGTCGTGCGGACAACCGACATGCATCTGGGGCCATGGCTGGCGATGGAGGATGCGAGCGCCGACGTGAACCTCTCCGTCGAGGGTGGTCGATTGCGGGCGTCGCTTGGCGCGCCGCTGCCCGTCGTTCTCGATCTTGGCGATGGCCTGCGCCTTGATCTTGCCCTGGAGATGGCGTCGCTGGAGGCGAGGCGGCGGGGTGATGGCGCCGAACTCACCGTGGCCCTCGAGACATCGGGTGAGGTGGCAGGCCGGGGACGGGGCCGGGCACTCGTCACGGCTGATGTCGCATTCGACGGCGCCGGCGATGTTGTCGCACTCAGAATTCCGGATCTCGACCTCGTCATGGAGGGTGATGTGTCGGGCCATGTCACCGGATCGGCCGACGTTGCCGGTGGACCGGATGCATGGCGAGGAGGCATCGGCATTCACGGTCTTTTGGAAGAGGTGGTGATGTCTGACGCCACCTTCTACAACGTCACTTTCGATCTGCCGCTGACACTGGCGACCGGAAACAGCGACCACCTCCTGCGGAGCAATTCATCGGCGCTGCTGCATGTCGGCGAGGTTCGCAGCCACGCCATGGTCGTGGGCGGTGTGGACCTGGAGTTGCCGTTCGGAATCGATGTCATGGAACGCGGCATCGAGGTTCGTCAGAGCGATACCGGCTGGATCGACCTGCAGACGTTCACACATGGTCCCGTGCGCCTGGTGGGGCCGCTCTCCGTCAAGCTTGAAAAGGAGTCACTCCCCCTCTTTGTCCTGGAACAGCTGGGAAAGGACCTGTCCTGGGATCTGCGTCTGCAGCTCAGCGATACACCGCTCCATGCTGTCGTTCTCGATGACACTCCGCGTCCCGCGGTCATCGAGGGAATCCTGCCGGATCTCGGGATCCGCCTCGAGAGCCTTGGCGCCCACTACCTGCAGGCAACCATGGAGGCAGAAGGTGGTGATCTCGTCGTCAGGGGACCAGACCTCAGGGTCAGGGATGTCCGTGCCCTCCTCAACTACAATTCGGGCCTGTCGCCCTGGCCACAGTTCAGTGCCGACGTGAGAAAGATCGATGACTTGAGAGACCCGCAACGCTTTACCCGGATGTCAGTGGACGTGGTGGCGACACCGGTGTGGCCGGAAGGCGACGATGCACGCCTGTCGATGACCCTCCACACCGACAAGACCCGGTTTGTCGGTGCCGTCGATGCCCGTTACATGCCGGAACGAGGCCGTCTCGAAGCATCCGTCAGGACAGCCAGCGCGCTGTTCGAGGTCCCGGGACTGCAGCCTGCGGACCTCTCCCCTCTTTATGGTGCGCCATTCAGCGATGTCAGTGGAGGCGTGGCGATCACGGGAACACTCTGGCTCGAAGGAGAGGAGTCTGGCGCCGATCTCTCCGTCGACATCAATGACGTCTCTGCCAGTATCGCTGGTGTCCAGGTGCGGCATGCCTCCGGCACCACCACCTTCACCAACCTCCTGCCACTGGAGACATCGTCTGCCCAGGCGTTCACGATCGCCGGCCTCGACGCTCCCCTGCCGCTCCACGATGTCGAAGTCATGCTGTCTTGGCCCGGCGACGGCACGGTGGTGGTCGAGAGCGCGGTGGCTCGCCTGCCAACGGGTCAACCGTTCAGGGTCGAGCCCGCGGGCCGTGATGGTCACGCGATGAGATTCCGTCTTTCCGGCCTTGATGCCGTATCCCTGCTCGACCATGCCGGGGTGGCGGGACTCGATCTGGAGAGTCGGCTCGATGGTGAGGTCGCGGTGTTGACTGGCGAGGCGGGCCTTGTGATCGACATGGCCGAACTCCGCACCTCGTCGCCGGGAGTCGTTGCTTTCGCCGGCAGCGGAATGCGGGCCTACGATGCGCTGGTGTTCCACTACGACCGCCAACAAGGGACATCTGGATCGATGCATGTCACGATGACGGAAGGCCGGTGCCGGTTGCGCCAGGAGTTCTCTCTCGGTCACGGTATCCACGCGCTGGCCGGCGCAGTCGCGGCTTGGATGGGTAACGCTCGATGCGACAGCACGTGAAGGACGATACCGGACTTCTTCCCGGGTCGATCGACGAGACCGTTCACCTTCTCGAATCGGAGGGTTACGTAACGGGACGCAGTCTTGCCTGCGCCATATATCTTGCGCTGGCCATGGAAAGACCGCTTTTTCTCGAAGGCGAGGCCGGCGTTGGCAAGACGGAGACGGCAAAGGTGCTGGCAAGGGCGCTCGGCCGCCGGCTGATCCGTCTGCAGTGCTATGAGGGCCTCGATGTGGCCCAGGCGGTCTATGAGTGGAACTACCCGCGGCAGATGGTGGAGATCCGGCTGGCAGAGGCTGCCGGGGCGGTCGATCGCGATGCGGTCTCCGGTGCGATCTATCGCGACGAATTCCTGCTCAGCCGGCCTGTCCTCGAGGCGTTGCGTCCCCATGGCGAGGGACCGCCCGTCCTTCTCATTGACGAGATCGATCGCACGGACGAACCCTTCGAGGCCTACCTGCTGGAGGTGTTGTCCGAATGGCAGGTCAGCATTCCCGAACTGGGAACGGTGACGGCCGAACGGCCGCCGATCGTCATCATCACCTCGAATCGGACACGCGAAGTGCATGACGCACTCAAGCGTCGCTGCTTCTACCACTGGGTCGACTACCCCTCGCCCGAGCGGGAGATCGAGATCGTGGAGCGCAAGGTGCCCGGATGCGCGGACCGGCTCGGTGCTGAAATCGTCAGGTTTGTCCAGGTCCTGCGCCGCCAGGACCTCTACAAGACCCCCGGAGTTGCCGAGACCCTCGATTGGGCGATGGCTCTCGAGCACTTCAACACCCGATCACTGGAACCGGGAATTGTCGACAGTTCGCTGGGGGTGCTGCTCAAGCATCAGGACGATGTCCGGACCATCAGGGACACCGGTATCGAGGTACTCTTGAAGGAAGACGGCACGTGAGCGCGTTCCTGGCAAACGTGGTGCGCTTTGCCGGTTCCCTGCGGGCCGCCGGCCTGGCGGCGGGACCGGACAAGGTGCCAGACGCCCTCCGGGCACTGGACCTGGCAGGCGTCACCCGGCGGGAGGATGTCTTCTGGCTGTGGCACGCCATCTTTGTTTCGCACGCCCACGAAAGCGATCTCTTCACCGCGATCTTTCATCGCTTCTGGTCGGGGGAATCCGCTGACCGAGAGGCCATGGAGGAAGCCGTTGTCGAAGCCGGCGCGACGACCGCTGGACTGCCGGACGGCGTCAGGGAAGACAATCCACGTGGCCCGCAGACCGGTGAACAGGGAACCTGGTCGGCCGCCGAGGCACTGCGCACGATGGACTTTGCCGACATGGACGAAGACGAAATGGCACGGGCGCGACAGGCGGTGGCAAAGATGTCGGTTGCCTTTGCTCCGCTTGCCGGCCGCCGCTTCAGGCCTTCGCCCTCCGGCCGTCAAATCGATCTGAGGGCAGCGCTGCAGGGTGGCGTACGTCAGCCCGGCGGCATGATCACGCTGCCTCTCGTCCGGCGGGTCGACAAGCCGCCTGGCGTGGTGCTTCTGTGCGACATTTCCGGTTCCATGATCGACTACGCGCGCATGCTGATCTGTTTCGCCCATGCCCTGTCGGTGCTTGGCCGCAGTGCGGGCACCCGTCGATGGACTGCCGGCGCGATGAAGGTCCATACCTTTACCTTCGGCACCCGGTTGACCGATATCACCCGCGATCTGGCGACGCGCGATGCCGCGACAGGCCTGAGCACGGTCGCGGAGCGTGTGGCGGACTGGTCCGGCGGCACCCGCATCGGCGAGTGCCTCGGGACCTTCAATCGCGGCTGGGGCCGGCGTCTTCCCGGCCAGGGCACGATTGTCATTCTCGTCACCGACGGCCTTGACCGCGATGTCGGTGGCAGCCTCGCGACCGAGATGGCGATGCTCAGGCGTTCGTGCCGCAAACTGGTATGGCTCAACCCCCTGTTGCGCTGGCGTGAATTCCAGCCCCGCACATGGGGGATCCGCACGATGCTGCCGCATGTCGACGGGTTCCTTCCATGCCATAATCTCGCGAGTCTCGAAAACCTGGCGGAGGTTCTTGCCAGACCGGGACGCGGATCTGCGGAGGACATGGCAGGATGGCTGAGAGCGGCTTGATGGAGGATGTTCTGGAGACGGCCGAGGCCTGGTCCGGGGACGGTTACCGGGTGGCGCTGGCCACCGTGACCAGGACATGGGGGTCGAGCCCGCGCCCCGTGGGGAGCCAGCTCGTGGTGCGCCAGGATGGCTCGTTCCGGGGTTCCGTGTCGGGTGGTTGCATCGAGTCTGCGGTCGTCGAGAGTGCGCGCGAGGTGATCGCGGACGGAAAGGTGCGCACCCTGGAGTTTACAGTCTCCAACGAACGTGCCTGGGAAGTGGGGCTGACCTGCGGAGGTACGATTCAGGTCTTCGTCGCGCCACTGACATGAAGAGCGCCACGCTCACGGCCCTCAACGAGGCTCGAAAGAAGCGGGAGGGCGTCATTCACGCGACCTGGCTCGACAGCGGCGAATCATGGCTGATCTGCCGCGACGATGCTCCTGATGCCGACCTGGCCCGGGACGTTGGCCAGGCGTTCCGGCTCGATCAATCCCGGACGCTGGAGGTGAAGGGCCGACCACTCTTCCTCCATGTCTTCAATCCGCCCGTGCGGCTGATCATCGTCGGTGCCGTTCATGTGGCGCAGCCGTTGGCGGTCCTTGCCGGAACAACGGGTATCGACCCTGTGATCGTCGATCCCCGTCGCGCCTGGGCCGATGTCGGGCGATTCCCCGATGTACGCGTGATCGAGGCCTGGCCGGACGATGCACTGGCGCAACTGAAGCCGGACCACCGCACGGCCGTGGCCGCACTGACCCACGATCCCCGCATCGATGATCCGGCACTGATCGCCGCGCTCAATTCGCCGGCCTTCTACATCGGCGCCCTGGGCAGCCGGCGCAGCCATGCAAGGCGCCTGGAACGCCTCGCGGATGAGGGACTTGACGGCCTTGCCATGGCGCGAATTCACGGGCCCGTCGGTCTCGACATCGGGGCGCGATCGGCAGAGGAGATCGCGCTTTCGATCATGGCGGAAGTCGTCGCCGCCCGGAACGGAAAACTGCCGTGAGATTCGCAGACAAGCCGGTGCTCGACGCGCTGGGCGGGATTCTTGCCCACAGCGTCACGATTGAAGGGCGTACCGTGAGGAAGGGGCGCCGCCTTGACGAGGCGCTCGCCGACGAACTTCTGGCAGCCGGCGTCACGTCGCTCTACGTCGCCATGCTCGACACCGGTGATGTCCTGGAGGATGAAGCGGCAACCAGGGTCGCAGAGGCCCTTGCGGGGTCCCATCTTCTGGTGCAAGCCGCGTCAAGGGGCCGGGTCGACATTGTCGCCCGAAGGCCAGGTCTTGTGGTGATCGACACCGTTGTGCTGGAGGCCGTGAACGGTGTCGATGAAGCGGTGACGGTTGCCACGTTGCCCGGCTTCGAACCGGTGGGTGAGGGCGAGAGGGTGGCGACCATCAAGATCATTCCCTTCGCCGTGCCATCGGCCACCGTTGCGGCCTGCGTCGGCCTGGTCGAAGCGCCGGCACTCGCGATCGCCCCCTTCGCCGCCTGGCGCACAGGCCTCGTCATGACCACCTCGCCGGCGGTGAAGTCCCGGGTTCTCGACCGCACCCAGAGTGTGGTGACCGCGAGAATCGAGGGATTCGGACTGTGCCTCGGCGACAGCGTCAGGACCCCGCACCGGACTCCGGACCTCGCGGACACCATCACCCGCATGGCCACGAGCCACGATGTCGTTCTCGTCTACGGCGCCTCTGCCATCTCGGACCGCAGGGATGTCATCCCGGCCGCGATTGAGACCGCGGGGGGTGTGGTCGATCATCTCGGCATGCCGGTCGATCCTGGCAATCTCCTGCTTCTCGCCCACATCGGAAGCACCCGTGTTCTCGGTCTTCCGGGGTGTGCCAGGTCGCCGCAGCCCAATGGACTCGATCTCGTTCTGGGGCGGCTCGCCGCAGGAATCCACGTGACCGGCGCGGACATCCAGGCCATGGGTGTCGGCGGCCTCCTCAAGGGACGGCCTTCGGGTGTCCTTCCCGTGGCGGGAAGCCGCAAGGGAATGCCGGCTGCGATCGTCCTGGCGGCGGGCCGCAGCCGGCGCATGGGCGGGCACAACAAGCTCCTGATGACGATCGATGGTGTGCCCATGATCCGTCACGTGGTGAACGCGCTTCTTGCGGCCGGAATTGCGGTCATTCGGGTCGTGACCGGCCATCAGGCCTCCGCCGTGCGTGCGGCCCTGGAGGGCTGTGCCGTCTCGTTTGTCGACAACAGCGAGCACGAAGCGGGGCTCAGCACGTCACTGAAGGCGGGACTCGATGCGCTCCCCGCCTCCTGCGGAGCCGCACTCGTCTGCCTGGGCGACATGCCGGCTGTCGCTGGTCCGGCGTTGCGTTCCCTTGTCCGTGCATGGCAGGGTTCGAAGGCCAAGGCGATCGTTGTGCCGACGTGGAATGGCCGCCGGGGCAATCCCGTTCTGTGGGACAGCAGCTTCTTCCAGGCGATGCGCAGGGTGACGGGCGACGCCGGCGCCAGGCACCTGATCGGCGAGTACGCCGACTACGTGATCGAGGTGGCGATGGACGACGGAGCCGTTCTGGTGGATATCGACACGCCGGAAGACGCAAGCGGTCTCGTCATGGCCGACGGCGAGGCAGATCGGGGGAAGCGCGAACGATGAGCGTGACGATCGACTCCATCAACCAGGCCTCACGCGTGATTGCGGGACATGTCGTCAGGACGCCCTGTGTCCAATCGCGCACGTTGTCGACAATGAGCGGAGCCGACGTCTTCGTGAAATTCGAGAACCAGCAGTTCACGGCATCCTTCAAGGACCGCGGCGCCCTGGTGAAGATCGCCTCGCTCGGAGATGAGGAACGCTCCCGCGGCGTCATTGCGATGTCAGCCGGCAATCATGCCCAGTCCGTTGCCTACCATGCCCAGCGCCTGGGCATTCCGGCGACCATCGTCATGCCAGTCGGGGCGTCGGTGGTAAAGGTCCGGAACACCGAGCGCTTTGGCGCCCGGGTCATCCTGACCGGCGAGACCATTGATGATGCGGCGGTGTCCGCCCATCTCATGGCGGCCGATGAGAATCTCGTCTTTGTCCATCCCTATCATGATGATCACGTCATGGCAGGGCAGGGGACCCTTGCCCTCGAGATGCTCGAGGACGCACCGGATCTCGATGTCATCATCGTCCCGATCGGTGGCGGAGGGCTGATCGGCGGAATCGCCGTTGCCGCCAGGGCCATCCGTCCGGAGGTGGAGATCGTCGGTGTCGAAGCCGAGATGTTTCCCTCGATGTACCAGCAGCTCAGGGGAATGGAGGTGAAGGCGGGAGGCCGCACAATCGCTGACGGCATTGCGGTGAAGACGCCCGGAAAGAATGCCATTCCCATCGTCCGGGATCTCGTGTCGGACATTGTCCTGGTGAGCGAAAGCCAGCTTGAACATGCCGTCCAGACCTATCTGGAAATCGAAAAGACGGTGGCGGAAGGCGGAGGGGCTGCGCCGCTTGCCTGCCTTCTCGCCTGGCCCGAGCGCTTCCGCGGGCGCAAGGTGGGCCTTGTCCTGTCGGGAGGCAACATCGACAGCCGGGTGCTGTCGATGGTGATCGAGCACGGTCTCGTGCGAGACGGCCGCATGGTCCGTCTCGGCCTGGAGATTCCTGATGCACCGGGTGTGCTGGGCAGAGTGTCCGCCATCATCGGCGAAACCGGAGCGAACATCATCGAAGTGCATCACCAGAGGGCGTTCTCCAATCTCTCGGTCAAGCTTGCCGATCTCGATATCGTTCTTGAAACCCTCGACCGGGATCACATCAGTCGGATTGCAGAACGTCTGCTGGAGGCCGGATTCCGCGTCCAGCCCGTTGAACCCGTCTCCGGCTCGAGAACGGTCTGACACCGTGGGGGCCGCTATGCGCCGGCCGGGGAATCGGCTATGTGTCTCCGGGCCACGGGGGGGTGACTGATGTTGAAGGGCGTGTGCCATGAGTGGCAGTAGGGATCGTGTTCGGCGCAAGGTGATCTGTGTCGTTCACGGTGAATGGTCAACCACAGGTCGCATCGGTCGAGTCCTTCGTGAAGGGGGCTACGAGGAGGTGCGCTGCTGTCTGAAAACCGGCGATGTACTTCCCCGGAACGTCCACGAAATCGCCGGCGCCATCATCTTCGGCGGCCCGATGAGCGCCAATGATGACGGCACGTTGGACTTTATCGCCGCCGAATTGCGCTGGATCGACCGGGTCCTCGAGGCGGGCACGCCGTTCTTCGGGGTCTGTCTTGGAGCCCAGATGCTCGCCCGCAGCCTCGGTGCTGCCGTGAAGCCGCACGAGGACGGTTGGCACGAGATCGGATTCACGCAGCTGGTTCCCACGCAATCCGGACGGTCGGTGCTGGGTGATTTGCGCCATGTCTACCAGTGGCACGGGGAGGGTTTCGATCTTCCCCGGGGATGCGAACTTCTCGCCACGAGTGTGACAGAACACTTCCCCAACCAGATGTTCTCCTGCGGCCCGAGCGTCTACGGCGTGCAGTTTCACCCCGAATGCACCATCGACATGATCGGCGAGTGGATGAAGGAGGGAGCGGAGGATCTCGACGAGCGGGGCGCCCAGCAGCCTGAAGAGCAGCTCGCCGACGCCGGCAGGTACGATCACCTGGTCGACGCGTGGCTGCCGGGCTTCTTCGAACACTGGCTCGGCGCTGCCAACTCCGGGAGGATGGCGGCCGAATAGGTGTCAGGCCTGCTCCCTGAGAGCCGCTTCCAGGAGGACAAGCCGGTCGTTGCCCCAGAACATCTGTTCACCGAGGAAGAATGTCGGTACTCCGAATGTCCGGCGCTCAGCAGCCTCGGCGACTCTCGCTTCCATCTCGTCGCCGAGGCTGCCGCTTGCCAGATCGCTCCGAAACCTCCCGACATCGAGGCCGCAGGCTCCGGCCGCCTGTTCAAAATCTTCCTGGGCCAGCTTCTCGCCGGGAGTGATGAAGATGAGCGACATCACCGCCCTGGACATGGACTCCACGGCGCCCTGGCGTTCGCCGGCCAGGCAGGCGAGCGCGGCCTTCCGGGCATCGAACGTCAGGCGGTCGACCGGTTCGAGGTACTTGACGCCGTAATGGCGGGCCCACGCCGCCGCGTCCTGCTTGCGGTACTCCCAGTCGTACTGACCCGCCCCGCCCTTGAAGGGATCCTCCCCCTTGTGGCCGGCGGAAATGAGCAGGCCGCTCTGCAACGGCAGCCAGCGGAAGCGGCACCCGGTCTCGCGTTCGATGCGCGCCAGCTGCGTGGAGGCGAGATAGGAGTAGCGGCTGCCCGGACCGAAGTAGAAATCGACCTCTTGGGTCATTCGGCGGCCTGAGGCACGGGCAGGGGGCCACCTTCCATGGCCTGCATGACGAGCCTGTGGAAATGGTGCACCGCGTGCTCGCTGATGTGGCTGCGGCCGCTGTCGACGATGAACCGGCCGCGGTCGTAGCCACGCGACTTCAGGCCCGCATGGACACTCTCGCAAAGAGCGATGTCCTCAGGCTGAAGCACGTCGACCACGTAGTCGATCGCCGCCTCGGACTGATGGGTCAGCGCGCCGCCCAGCGAGTGCCAGTGCAGATGCTCGACGCAGCCTTCGGGTCCGTCGGGGAGCATCTGGAGAGTCATGAGATTGGGTTCGCCCGGCATCAGCCAGATCGTCAGGTTCGGCCACACGAAGTAGCCGGCGTAGCCGAAATCGACGTCGCCGGTTTCGAAATCGTAGGCCGTGCTCCTGTTCGAGCGTGGCTTGTCCGATGTCTGCGCCGACCAGTACTGGTGCGTGCGATTGCGGTAGGTGGGCATCTCGACCATGTCGACGAAGGCCGGATGCGCCGGTTCGCAGTGGTAACACTCCTGGAAGTTGTCGATGACCACCTTCCAGTTGGCCTTCAGCGCGAAGTCCCGTTGGCACGCCGGCTCGAGAGATGCGGCCCGGGGCATCCAGCGTAGAATGTCGTCCTCGAGGCCGGCATACTGTTCGCCGAACGGGATGGCTTCAGCGTCGAGATTGACGAAGACGAGGCCAAGCATCGTGTCGACCCTGACCTGTTGAAGTGAAAACGCCGACTTGTCGAAATCGCGGACATTCTCGCAGCCGCGCGCCGTCCTCAAGGACCCGTCGAGATTGTAGGCCCAGGCGTGGTAAGGGCATGTCATGACGGGCCCCAGAGTGCCGCTGCCTTTGAGGACACGGTGCGCCCGGTGCTGGCAGACATTGTAAAAGCAGCGCAGGACGCCGTCACGCCCCCTGACGAGAGCGAGGCTCTCGTCGGCGATCTCCACCACCCGATAGCTGCCAGGTGCCCTGAGCGTGCTTTCGTGTCCGGCAAAGAGCCATGAGCGGGCGAAGATTCGCTCCTTTTCCTCCTCGAAGATCAAGGGATCGGTGTAGTAGCGCGAGGCCATCGTGAAGGAACGGGAGGGGTCGTCGTGGAGACCTCCCGGAAGAGCGTCATGAAGTGTCATCGTGGCAGTCCGCTGACCATGCGATATCGCCGCACCATATGAACGCCTCCCGACGAATTCAATCGAGATGTGTCACACAGACTCTCAAGATTTTCTCAATGAACGTCCGCCCTACGCGCTCTCCATCTGCGTCGGCTTCCATTTGGCGCACCAGGCCCGGGCCGCCGGAGGTCACCGCCGCTTCGCAACGGGTCGGCATGGGATCCGGTGCGTCCAGCGCCTTGTCGAGCCAGGCGGGGACGCGTTTCATGGCGTGCCGGAACCGCGCGGATATGCGCGTCAGGCGGTTTCCGCTGGGGTGAGGTGGAAGCCGCGCTCCTGGACGAAACTCCCGAATTCCTCCTGTGTCATGAGGGCAAACCCGGAGCGCCGGGACATGTGCTCGCGTACCGCCGACACGATCTCCGCGACGGTTTGCCCGTTCGCGGACCAGCCGAGGACCGAGAGGTTGTAGAGGACCGTGAATTCGTTGCAGCGCCGGCCGATCGACAGGTGGTGGCGGTTGCCGACCAGCCGGGGCGGGTAGATCAGGGCTTCCTCGAATCTCCCCTCCTGGTGAAGCTCCCAGTAGACCTGCTGAATCTCCTCGGTCTCAGGAATCGCGAAGGCCGAATCGCCCACGACCGGCTTCTGCCGGGGGATCGCGAGGCCAATCGAACGGGAAACGAGTTCAGAGAGCTCCTTCAGGGACGAAAGGTCGATGCCGGTGGAAACGCCGATGTGCATCTCGGCCGCCACGGCGAACTCCTCGAGCGGAACAAGGCCCGTGAATTCCCCCACACCGTTCACCGTGGTCTGGATGGTCGAGGCGCCCGCCAGGACGGCCGCCATGGCGTTGACGACGGCCATGGAGGAATGGTTGTGCAAGTGAACCTGCAACGGACGGTCGGTCCATGCGGCGACGAGCCCGACGAGATGGTGGAGGCCCCATGGCGAGATCGTGCCGACGGAGTCGCCGATGGTGAACTCGTCGCAATGCGGTGTGAGTTCCCTGATCAGCCGTTCCAGGAATTCCGGTCGTGTGCGCGTTGCGTCCATGCACATCAGGCACGTGTGCATGCCTTGCGCCCTGGCATGGTCGGTCAGGCTGCGGGCGAGGTCGATGATGTCGGCGCCGGACTTACCCTGAGGCACAAGGGCGTCGTTGACTCCCACCAGAATGTCGATGTCGGAGAGGCCGGTTTGCCGGGCGATGTCGATCTCCTGGGCTGTCTTGACGAAGGAACTCAGGCGGACGGGCAGGTCGAGGGCGACGATCTTCTCCGCGCAGCGGATGTCGTCGTCGGACGGCAGGGGCGAGTTGCCGAGAATGGACATGCGGCCGACACCGGCGCCGGCGAGTTTGCGGGCAATGGCGATGCGGTCGGCTTCGCTCAGGTATGCTCCCGCCATTTCCTCGCCGTCGCCCTCAAGCGTGAGGTCGTGGATGGCGACGTTCTTCGGCCTGTCGGGTTTCTGCAACTGTGGAGCGAGCCAGTTGTAGGGACTGGCGTAGGGTGTGAGCGTGGGCATCATCCGATCTCCCAGGGTTCTGTTCCGCCGGTATCTTCAACAGGAGGCAAACGCGGTGAAGGACGTCCGCTTGAGGTAGCGATCCAGGAACTGCCGGGATCGCTGTTCCCTGGGACTCGAGAGGAAGTCGGCCGGCGCGCCTTCCTCGATGATCGAGCCTTCGTCCATGAACACGATGCGGTCCGCCGCCTCGCTCGCGAAGCCGATCTCGTGGGTCACCACGATCATGGTTGTGCGCTGCTCCGCGAGCGCCCGCATGACGTCGAGGACCTCCCCGACGAGTTCCGGATCAAGTGCGCTCGTGGGTTCGTCGAACAGGAGGATTTCAGGCTCCATGGCAAGCGCGCGGGCGATGGCGACGCGCTGTTGCTGGCCGCCGGAAAGCTTGGCGGGATAGCTTGTCGCCTTGTCCTGCAGTCCGACCCGGTCGAGCAGGACTTCGGCCCGCTCGCGGGCCTCATTCCTGGAGAGGCCCCGGACGATCATCGGTCCCTCCATGACATTGCCGATCGCCGTCCTGTGAGGCCACAGGTTGAAGGATTGGAAGACCATGCCGATCCGGCTGCGCTGCCGTCTCAATCGGGCATCGCCCAGTGGCCTCGGGGTGCCGTTGGCATCCCTTTCCATGCCGAGCATTTCATCACCGATCCATACCGTTCCCGAGGTCGGCGGCGACAACCAGTTCAGGCAGCGCAACAGGGTGGACTTGCCTGAGCCCGAAGGACCCAGGACGCAGACGACCTCGCCCTTGGCCACCTCGAGGCTGATGTCACTGAGGACCTCGAGATCCCCGAAAGTCTTGACCAGGTGTTCGGCGCGAATGGCGGGCACGTTCTTCGTCATGGTGGCGCTCTTACCTCGCTTCACGGTAGCGGGTCACGCGACGTTCCAGAGACCGCATGCCGTTCTCCCAAACGCAGAGGATGGTCCAGTAACAGATGGCGGCAAATGTCCAAAACTCGAACGGGGCATAGGTCCGGGCAACGACCTGCTTGGTCTCGAAAGCGAATTCGTGCACCGAGATGATCGACAGGATCGCCGAATCCTTGACGAGGCCGATGGAGATGCCGGTGAGCGGAGGGATGATGAGGCCCAGGGCCTGCGGCACGGTGATCCTACGCGCCGCCTGCAGGCGGGACATGCCGACCGAGCGCGCGGCTTCCAGCTGTCCTGAGGGAATGGCGTCGATGGCGCCGCGCATGATTTCGGCCATGTAGGGCGAATAGTAGAGCGTCAGGGTGAGAAGGCCCGCCGCCAGTTCCGAAAGCCTGAGGCCGATGTCCGGGAGAACGAAGTAGATCACGTAGAGCAGCACGAGTATCGGGATGCCCAGGATGATCTCCGTATAGATGCGAACGATGACGGCGAGCGGCCGGATGCCGGAGCGCTGCATCGCGACCAAGACGGCTCCGGTGACAATGGAAAGCAGGATGCCGGCCGCGGAGATGATGATGGTGACCTTGAGGCCCTCCAGCAGGAGCGGCGCATACTTCAGAATCTGTTCGAGATCCATGCCGGGCGTCCTCCTTCAGGTGTGGAGCAGCCGGAAGCGGCGTTCCAGCCACCGGGAGACCTGGGTGAAGGAGAGGGCAATGAGGACGTAGCCCACCGCGATCGGGAGGAAAATCTCGACGGCGCTGAACGCTCTTGCCTGGATGACGACGCCTGCGTAGGTGAGTTCGGTCACCGCCACCACCGAAGCAAGCGGTGTCGACTTCAGGACGATCGTGAACTCGCTGGTTAGAGCCGGCAGGCTGACCACGAACGCCTGCGGCAGGATGACCCGGAACCAGATCTGCCGGGTCGACATACCCATGGCCCGTGCCGCCTCGATCTGTCCCTCGGGCACATTCTGGACAGCCGCTCTGAGGATTTCCGTCGTATAGGCTCCGCTGTTCAGTCCGATCGCCACAGCCGCGGCGAGGAAGGCCTGTCCCTTGATGCCCAGCAGGGGCAGGCCGAAGAAGACGACGAAGAGCTGCACCAGAAGGGGCGTGCCGCGCATGATGCTGACATAAGTCCGGCTGAGCCAGTAGCCGCCCGGGATCTTCGACAGCTGGAGCATCACCGAAATCGTGCCGAACAGCAGACTCAGAATGACACTGCAGACGGTCAGTTCCACAGTGACGATCGCTGCCGATGCAAGAATGGGTACGGATTCGTAGAAAAGGTCGAGATTGAACATGTGCTTCCAGGCACCGGGAAGGGATACGCAGGGGCCGCGGCAGGCCGCCGCCCCTGCGCCGGTTGCTTTGCGGTCCGGTCAGATGATCAGCCGACCGGGCAGGGATCTAACCTTCGGGAATGAAATTCTCTTCGGGAAGATTGTCGATCCGGAAGCCGAAGTGTTTCTCCTGAAGCTCGCCCATCTTGCCGCTGGCCTTGAGTTTCTTGAGGGCATCGTTGAGCGCCGCGTTGAGCTTCGGATCATCCTTGTTGGTACCCCAGCCGATCACCGCCTTCGTGCCGATCTCACCGACGACTTCCATCTCGATGTCCGGGCGGCTGGCCATGGCCTTGTGGAGAACGACGATGTCGTCGACGACGCAATCGACCCTTCCGTCGACCAGGGCGGCGATGGTCTGCTCCACGGTGTCGAAACTCAGGAGCTCCACCTCGTCCATGCCTGCGGCCGACAGTTTCTCGTTCATCGATTGCATCATCTGCTCGGGTTGCGTCGTCTGCTTGACGGCGCATCTGTTGCCGGAAAGGTCATTGATGTTGCTGTTCGTGACATTGGCGTTGCCCTTGGTTGTCAGTATCGCGTTCACGGTCGACGTGATGGGTATCGTGAAGTCGATCTTCTGGGCACGCTCGGCGGTGATGTTCAGCGCCGTGGCGGTGAAATCGAACGATCCGGCGATGAGGCCGGGAATGACGCCGCTGAAGGCCATGACCTGGTAGTCGATCTCGACACCCCAATCCTCGGCAATGGCTTCGAGCAGCTCGGGATCGTAGCCGATGATATTGCCCTCCGAATCAGTGTATTCGAAGGGTGCGAAGGTCGGATCGATGGCAACGATCATGCTGCCTCGCTCCATGATGTCGTCGAGGGCATCGGCCTCGGCGGGCGCCAGTCCGGCGTTCATGCCGAGCACGATGACGGCAGCAGCCGTCGACGTGATAATGTGTCTTGTGTCCATGGAAATTTCTCCTTTGGTCCGTTGAACGTTCGTTACGTTGTGCCAGTGATTCCCGTGCTTGTGCGTCACCCTCCTTCCTTACCGGGTGTGCCGAACAGTCGAAGGCGATTCACGCCACCGTCTGGAATCATGTTGAAGCGGACATGAGTCACCGTTCCGAGGACGGCGACTTCATCCTCGAAGGTGTGGACCCGGTCCATTTCGAGTTTCTGCTCGGGCAGCAGATCCTGCCAGAACAGTGACGATGCCACGGCCGACGAATCGTCGGCCGCATGCGCGGCAGCCTGAATTGAACATCGGTCGGGATAGTTGCCCTTGAAGTGGGTGGTGTCGACAACAATTTTTCTGACCGTTCCCGCACAGGCGAGGCGAAACAGCGCCCATTCGTTGCCGGGTTCGCGCCGTCTGCGGGTTTCCCATCCCTCGGCCATGGTGGCGCCGACACCGGGATAGAGGATGTTCGCCGGCGATCCGTAGTGCTGGTCGCTGCAGTCCACGAGCCAACCACCGTGTTCGATCGCCGCAAGGTCCATCTCTGCCGCGCCGTCCCGGTCGCGAACGATTTCGCCGTAAACGCGCAGGCGAGCGACACCCCCGTCGGGATAGATATTGAGGCGCACATGTGTCCACAGACCGTCGTTGTCGATCGGCCGGACGTGGTGAGCGTTCCCCTCCAGGGCGACCGGCGGCAGGACCTCGGTCCAGGTGGTGGCATCATCCGGGTCGCCGCTGCAGCGGCAAGCGTCGATGGAAGCGGACGGCGGAAAGTTGCCGGTGAAGTGACTTGTATCGATATCGAAGCCCCGGATTCGTCCGGTCGCCGAAAGCCTGACGATACAGTAGTCGTGTCCCGTCGTTCTCCTGCGCCTGGTCTCCCATCCGTCCATCCACTTGCCGTGATCGTCGTACCTGTCCGGAATGAAGCGCGCGGGACGCGGTTCGAGCATGCGCTCCTTCGGCGCAAACCACTCGTTGTTCGCGAACACCGCGACAGCACCCAGGCGGGGGTCGGCGAGGTTGGGCCAGCGCTCCGCAAGCGTGTTCTCGCTGGCCGGGACGAACTCGCCGAGTGTCTCGTCGAAGAACAGACCGGCTCCGGTCATCGAAGGTCCGTGTCGAGCGTCACCACGATCCCCTCGTCATCGATGCTCTCCTCTTCGTAGTCCTGATCGAAGACCTCGCCTCTTGCCGAGCGGTCCACAACCAGGAAATCGGCGGCATGGAGCGCGATGAGGGGGAGATGCCATGTACCGGGGTGGAGGCTGACGCCCTGGCTGTGCCGCGCCACGACGATCAGAAACTCCGAACGGTCGAGAGGCACGAAGGCCTGACCGGGCACGGGATAACGTTCCATGAGACTCAGCCGGAAGGGAAGCATCGCGAGCATGAGCACCTGGAAGATGCTGAATAGGGGCCTGCCGTCCTCGGCCGGCACGTCGACCCTGGCGAGGTCGTGATGAGGCAGGACCTCGCCATTGTTGATTTCGAGGCACGAGCGCGGATCCCGTTCGACGACATCGCCGAAGGCGCGGAAGGCCAGTCTGGTCAGAGGTTCGACCCGGATCTCCCCTATCGACATTCTGCCACCCCGATTCGCGTGCGGTGCAACATTCAATCGCTCAATTCAAGCGGCGGTCAAGCGTCCATTGTCTCGGTCCGGGCACCCTTCGGGAGCCGCCTTACGGGCAGTACCGGGCCGTTGCGGCATGATGAGGACCGTCTGCCGGCATCTCGAGGGGTTTGCCCATGCACTACGTCAGAGCCGGTCGATCTTTCCGTCGACGGCAGCGAGGACCTCTTTCCCGTGGCCCGGGTGTTCTGCATCGGACGCAACCATGCCGGCCATGCGATCGAGATTGGCGGCAATCCGGAGCGCGAGGAACCGTTCTTCTTCGGCAAGCCGGCCACGGCGATCGTGCCGACCGGAGGACCGCTTGACGAACCTCCGGCCAACGGCGGTCTTTACCATGAGGTCGAGCTCGGAAAGGGCGGCCGCGACATTCCGGTCCACGCCGCCGGAGACTGCATCTTCGGCCATGCGGTCGGCGCGTTGCTGTCAACAATTCTATTGAATGCTGCAGTCCCCGAGCATATCTCTTCAGTGCTGGTTCGATCGCTCACGTGGCTACGCTCATGACGACACTTGTCAAATGCACCGACCCTCCGAAGCAGCTTGCTGAAGCCGTCTGGGTCGATTCCGCACGTATGAGTGGCGTGCCCGGTTTCCGCGGTACGCGCTTACCGGTTCAACAGCTCTTTGACCGGATTGCGGACGGCATCCCCCTGGACGGGTTCCTGCCCAACTTTCAGGTCGACCGCAGGGCGGCCACCACCGCCCTGCGTGCCGGAGCGTCGGCCGACTGCGCTTTCCCCTCCTGACTCCCCGGCATGAGGCTTCTCCTTGACGTCGGTGTGTCGCCGCGCCCGCGCCAGCCACTCCGGCAGCAGCTCGCCGGTGCCTTGGTCAAATCCGCGGAATCTCACAGCTGGCGTTCGCTCCGTGACCACGAACCCTTGTCTGCGGCGGAGCGTGGCGGTTTCACGACTCCCACAACGACCGATGGGCGCATGGCGGCGAAACAGCCGCACGCACCATCGCCATCATTGTGGTCGACGACATCAGCCTTGCCGGACTCGTGGCCCCGCCTCCAGCATTGCTGAGGCTGTTCGGTCGGCACTCCCCGGCGAGAAGCGCCTCGTGCCGTTCGCACAACTCCGCCGATGATCCGTGCTCCTTTGCCGGCTGGGAAGGGGAGGCGATGCCGGGCTGGAACCTTGATGGCGCGCGGACAGATTCCGACGCCGTCCTGATTGCTGCGGTCTCCGACAACGTGTCAGCACCGGCAATCGCTTCGGGAGGCGTGAAGCGGGCCGATCACCTTGTCGCGGCCCTGAACGCCGGCGCCAACGCCGTGCTTGCGGCTTCGACTTTCCTCGACGGCGACTGCACGGTGGCCGACTTCAATCAGGCGATGACCCCGAACCGCCTCGAGAACGAGCGGTGGTAGACCGCGCCCCGCCAGTCGATGTCGGCGCAGGACGGCGTCTTCCGATCCTGGCCTTCTGTGCCGGCCACATGGCCGTCGACTGGCCCCACGGCGCACTCTGGATTCTGATTCCCGCGATCGGCGTTGCCATGGACCTATCGCCATCCGATCTTGGGCTGATGGTGAGCCTTACGGCAATCGGGGGCACGCTGAGCCTGATCCCCGCCGGGATGCTCAGCGACCACACCCGGCGCCGGGGAGCTCTCTTCGTGAGCACATTCGTCTGGGTGGCCGCGGGTTACGGCCTTGCCAGCCTGGCGCCTGACTTCTGGTCCCTGACGCTGCTGCTTGCCGTTGCCGGGATGGGCACCTCGGCCTGGCATCCCCTGGCCACAGGCACGCTGACGCAGGTCCTGCCGGCGCAGCGGGCGCGAGTGCTGGGTATTCACGCCATGGGCGGTACCCTTGCCGAGGTCTTCGCACCCGTGCTGACCGGCGCCCTGCTGGTCCACGTCGACTGGCGGCAGGGCCTGCTCCTGGCTGTCGTTCCTGCTGTTGCCATTGGTCTCGTTTTCTTTGCCATACGCGGCCGCCTTACGGTTCCCGCAGAATCTGGTGCGCGCATGGCGGATCTCAAGGAGCTCGCGCAACGCTGGCTCAGCCGCGCCGGCCTCCTGCTCGTGGCGATGATCAGCATCTACAACATGGCCATCATGGCCACGCTCGCGATGGCAACGCTCTTCATCGTCAACGATCTCGGCCTGTCCGAGTTCTGGGCAGGCATCGCGTTCGCCGCGATGATCCTGGCCGGCGCGGTGTTGCAACCGGTGATGGGGCATCTCTCCGACACGCTGGGACGGCGCAAGATCTTCGCCTTCTCGCTGCTGGCTGCCGCGCCTCTTGGCTTTCTCATGCCCCTGGTCGAAGCGCCCTGGCTCGCTCTGGCCTTCCTGATCGCCATGATCGGGGCCTTCTACGGTGTTCGTTCGGTCGTACTCGCTTCTGCGGTGGATTTCGCCGGCAAACGCGAAGGAACGACGCTGGCGCTGGCCTTCGTGCTCATGGACGGCGTGGGTGCGTTGGGCGCCTTCCTGGGCGGCCATGTCGGTGATATTGACCTCGCCTATGCCTTCTCGCTTGCCTCGGCGTTCGCCGTGGTGGCAGCGACTCTCGCAGCTGCTTCGACACTTGTCTCCCCGCGCGCACGAAAGGAGGCGGCAACTTGATCATGCCCCCGAACCAGCTCAAGGACGGTCTTGCCGTGTCATTCGAAAGTCTGGAGTGTGCTTTCGTATCCTGAAGAAGCCGAATCGAAGGAATCGCCCCTGGAGGCCTCCCGGAAGGGTATCCTGGAACGTCGTCGAGGCGATCCGCTGCCCATCACTGTCGCCGTGTCAACTGATTGTCCCCCGATGTTGGCTGACCTGGCGGACAGCTTGACATCGGGTCGATCAAGTCCGGATCATTGATCGGGGAGGCGACCATGGCACTGATGAGTCTGCAGGGCGAAGTTGACCTTCTGCTTGTGATTGACGTCCAGAACGACTTTTGCCCCGGTGGCACGCTTGGTGTTCCCGGGGGCGATGAGGTGGTCGCCGTCATCAACCGGCTGGCGCCGCACTTTCATCATTGCGTTGTCACCCAGGACTGGCATCCGGCGGACCATCTTTCCTTTGCCAGCAACCATGCCGGGCGCCAGCCCTTCGAGACAGTATCCCTCGACTATGGCGAACAGGTGCTGTGGCCCGATCACTGCATTCAGGGAAGTCACGGCGCATGCTTCCACCGCGACCTTGACCGGCGCGGTGCCGACCTCGTCCTGCGCAAGGGTTTTCGCCGCGGCATCGATTCCTATTCGGCGTTCCGGGAGAACGACAAGGCGACGCCCACCGGCCTTGCCGGCTACCTGCGCGAACGGGGTTTTGCGCGCCTCTTCCTCGCCGGTCTGGCGACGGACTTCTGTGTCGCCTGGACGGCGCTCGATGCCGTGGCGGAAGGGTTCGATACCGTCCTCATCGAGGATGCCTGCCGGGCCATCGATCTTGACGGTTCACTCGCTGCCGCCATGGAGGCCATGACCGGTGCCGGGGTCACGATAACCCGGTCCGCCGCGATGACCGGCTGAGATCAGCCGGCAGCTGCCGAGCGCAAGCCTTCGTCCCGCCAGAAATCCGTTGCGGCACCGACATGAGCCGCGAGGTGGCGCGTCAGGTCGTACGCATCGTCCCCCGCCCCGTGGATGAAACTCGACTTGCGGCGGCGCAGAAATGTCAGCCCGGTGCGGTAGAGCCCCGGGGCCACCACACCTCCGTCATGGCGCAGGCCTCCCTTGCGATCGAATACCGGAAGATGGAGCCACGAATGGTCCGCCTCGAAACCGGTGGTCCAGATCACGCTTCGGATACCTTCCCGGGCGAAGTCGAGAACCAGGTCTGGCGATTCGGGGACGCGTGTGGGGGCCGGCCGTTCCGCTGCCTCCACCGCGCCATCGAGCCCGTTGCAGGTCGCCCACTCGTCGAGGGTGTCGAGAAGACGGCCCTGCTTGAGGTCAGCCAGGGCGCACTTGTTGGCCAGTGAACCGGAGAACTGGGCCCGCCCGTCCGCGACGCCTGCGAGACGTCCCACCAGCCGGACGCCGTCTGCCGTCAGTGCGTTGAGGTCGAGTGTGCTCCTGGGCTCGCTGCCGACGAGTTGCGGTGAGGGCACGCGGCGGGCTCGCGCAACATCCTCGATTTCGTCCCAGCGTTCGTTGTGAAGACCCGAGCGGTCGAGCCACCAGAAGATGTCCCGTCCCCGGTACAGTCTCGGCATGCGCACGTGCTCCCCCACGGCGAGGGTGACCGGGCGTCCCGAGCGCCGCACCTCTTCTGCGATCTGGACGCCGCTTGCGGATGCGCCGACCACCAGCACGCCCCCTGGAGGCAGGCTGGAAGGGGAGGTGTAGTCGAAGGCTGTCAGCGATTCGACATCAACGGGCAGGTAGGAAGCGAAGGGCGGAATCCGAGCGATGTTGAAGCCGCCCGAGGCGATGACCACAGCGGAACACGCGATTGCGTCCCGGTCGGTGGTCACCTGATAGCCGTCTGTCGATGCCGTCACCGACTCGACGTTCGTGCGCGTCCACAGCTCCGGACTGACGAGACGCGCGTAGCGTTCCAGGAAGGCGACGACTTCCGCCATGTCCATGTAGCCGTCAGGATCATCGCCGTCATAGGCCAGCCCCGGCAGCCGGGTCAGCCAGTTCGGCGTGAGCAGCCTGAGCGACTCCCAGCGTTCGGTAAGCCAGGAATGGCCCACCTCGCCGCGCTCGATGACCACGTGGTCGATACCGAGCGCGGCGAGGCAGTGACTTGTCGCAAGACCGGTATGGCCGGCACCTATGACGACAGCGGTCGTGCGCATGGCGCGTTCAGGTCACCTCGACGGTGACGTTGGTCGGATTGGTGACGATGTCGAAAACCGCCGAACGCTTCTGTGACTGGGCGACGAGAGCCCTGATGTCTTCGGGAGTGGCATCGGCATCGATGTCGTAGGTGACACGGATGTTGCTGAAGCCGTTCCTGACATCCGGATCGGCTCCCAGGATACCCTGGATGTCCATGTCGCCCTCGACCGTGGCCTTGACCGAGTTCAGCTGGATTTCCCGGTTCTGGGCTACGGCGGCCACGCCTGCCGTGAGGCAGCTTGCCAGTCCGACGAGGACGATCTCGACGGGTGTCGCCGCATTGTCTTCCGCTGCGAAGACGAGGGGGTGGTCGGCTTCGAAGTCAAACTCAGACTTGTGGTCATGCTCGGCCCCGAGCCCGTAGTAGCTCCTGACCGACGAGCGCGAATGGGTGCCGTGAACCCACTCGTTGGTGGCACGCCAGACGAACCGGCCGGCTTCCGGGGTTTCGCCAAGGGCGTCGCGGGCGCCGAGCAAGGCCTCGACGTTGACGCCGTTTTCTGCCGATTTGACCTGTACTTCACTCATGACTGTCTCCTTTTCGGGGATCGGGTTGGCAACGCAGGAACGCAACCTCCCGAACGGCGGGAAAGGAGCCTGATGCGAACAGGGCACGCAAAAGCCGAGTGTGAAAAACCTGGAATTTCAAGACGGATTCATGCATCCGACGGCACTCCACTCTCAACTCCTACGCGCTCTGAAGAGCGCCGAGAGCGGTGTGACCGCGTATCGGCTGACTCATCGATCAGGCATTGGCACCGTCAAGACGG
The DNA here is from genome assembly GCA_964291415.2 of Alphaproteobacteria bacterium. Taxonomy (GTDB): domain Bacteria; phylum Pseudomonadota; class Alphaproteobacteria; order SP197; family SP197; genus SP197. Next base: position 1,249,285 of record OZ219918.1, read on the forward strand.
TTGCCGCGGCTTCGAAGGGCCTGTCCCTCCACCGCTCTGGATGAGCGCGTCCTGTATCGCCACTATGAGATCAGCGCCGGGACATTGTCAAGCGGCTTACTCTGATCCGTCGAGATGTCGTATGCGGCCTTCGCGATCAGCGGAAATGGTACCGGCCGCCGATATGTCGTCGGCAAGAAGATTGGCCAGCACCCTGCCGTCCGCCGCACCAATGATGACGTCGGCGGTCTCGAAGGCCTGGTATCCGTCGCCTCCGTCGGCAAGGAAATCGGTGGTGGCAACCGTGTAGCGGGTCTGCGGCTCGAGTGCCATGTCACCGACGGTGATGGTCACGACGCGGGATCCCGCCGGCTGCGACGGATCATAGACAAACGAGAGCCCGGAGACCTGCAGGAACCGTCCGGAACCCTCGTCGATGGCCGAAACGGCATGTTCGAGAACGAGCCTGAGGGTGCGGCCGGAGAGGTCCAGGACCACTGCCCTGTTTCCGAACGGCAGTTCCCTCAGCACCATCCCGCGTGTGATGGCCGTGCCCGGCGGATAGAGGGTATCGCCGCGGATTCCGCCGCCATTGTGGAGCGCGATGTCGCTGCCCGTGGCGCGGCGCATGGCGTCGGTCAGCAGGTTTCCGAAGGTTGTCTCGCGCGACCTGACATGCGCCCGTCGCGTGTCGAGGGCGGTCGCTGCATGTCCGATCACCTGGCTGAGGCCGGCATCGAGATCGTTCTCGAAGTCTGCGACCATGGCGGCGATCTCCGGATCATCCCCGGCTCCTGCGGAAGCCTTGAGACGAATGTCCTCGAAGCGGATCAGGCCGTCTTCTTCGACGACAAGATCGGCTACCGCCACATGTCGCCCCCGGGATCCGGACTGCAGCATGGCCTGGTTGCTGTCCCATCGGGCCACCAGAAGATGGTCGTGCCCGCCAAGCACCATGTCGATCGCGTCCGACGCTGCCAACAAGGCCTGATCCTCCGCAAAGGCAAGATGGGTGAGGGCGATGACGACATCGGCGCCGTCTGCCTTGAGCGTCCGGGCCAGTTCGATCCCGCTGGAAACGACGGGGTCGAAGGAGACATCGTCGCCGGGTTTCGAGATCCAGGCCGTGTCCCCCGTGACGAGACCAAGGAGACCGATTGTCAGGTTGCCGCGCTCCAGCATGGCCGTGGCCTGCGTTCCGGCCAGCAGGCGGCCCTGGCGGCTGACATTGCCCGCAAGCCAGATCATGGAGGATTCGGCGAGGCGTTCTTCGAGCACGGCGGCTCCGAAGTCGAATTCGTGGTTGCCCGCAACGCCGATGTCGAAACCGATGGCATCGGCCAGCGCGATCATGTGGGCGCCCTGATCGATGGCCGACAACGTCGACGGTGAGATCATGTCGCCGCCGAACGTGACCAGGGTCGCGCTGCCCAGGGATGCCGCGCGCGTCCTTTCCCGGGCCACCACCGCCGCGATTCGGGGAGCCGCGGTCATGTCGGCCCAGTCGCTCAGGTGAATGACAGTCAGCCGATCCTCCGCATGGGCGGAATGCAGGGCCACAAGGCCGACGCCAAGAACCAGCGCCTGAAGGGCCCGGCGCGGCGACATCCACCTGGACATCATCGTCTGGACCTGCCGGCCGAAACCGCGCCCGTGTTGCATCCTGTCGGGAGACGTCACTGTATTCCCATCCATGACCGACAATTTGAACCCCGTATCTTCGATGCTCGCTTGCCGGTCAATGCCGTACCGGACCGGACAGGTCGTCCATTGCAGTTGAGAGCCACGCGCCGACGGCCGGTCCTCTGGCTCCCTCGGTTGCTGCGGGAGTCTTCGAGGAAGAGCCGTTTGAGCGGGCGGTGGAACTTCGGCGTTCCGTGTGAACGGGAATCGACCGTGATGACGGCGGAGCTGTCCCGTCGCCACGGACTTTAGCGAGCAGACGCGCACAAGCAGCTCGGGCTGGCGGCACGCCGTCGGCTTGACTAGGGTCTTCCGGCCAATCTCATCGGGAGCCACAATGCCTCATTGCGACGTGGTCATCGTTGGAGCCGGAGCGATCGGCAGTTCGATCGCCTACCACCTGGGCAAACAGGGTGTGAAGTCCACCGTCGTGGAGCGCGAGTCCATCGGAGCGCGGGCCTCCGGCAAGGCCTGGGCGGTAATCCCCTATCCGCAGAAGTACATCGCCGAGGCGATATCACGCCATGTGTCAGATCAGAACCCGGGAGCCGACGGAACGCCGGAAGGTTCCAGGGCGAACGGTTGGCACGCTCTCGTCGCATCGTCCTGCGACCGCATGCCGGGCCTGGCTCTCGACATCGCCGAGCGCGGCGGCATCGACATCGAGTACGGCGAATCGCTCCACACGTTGCTCCTGACCGAGAAGGAAGTCGACGAGAGGAGTCAAGACGAGAGGCTGGCCTCGCACCGACAGGCCGGAGCCATCGAGACCGGCTGGCTCGACGCTCGCCAGCTCAGGGAGGTTTTCCCTTCACTCCATCCGAAGTGGGTCGCGGGCATCACCAGCCCGCAAGGTCAGGTCGAGCCGTACAAGTACACCCTGGGCCTGGCGCAGTCGGCTGAACGCCTGGGCGCCCTCATGAAGCAGGGAGAAGCGGTGGGTTTTGCCACGCGAGGCGATCGGATCACCGGGCTGAAGCTCGCCTCGGGCGAGCTCCTCGAGGCCGACCACTTCGTGATCGCCGCAGGTCCGTGGTCGCGGACCCTCGCGTCGCATCTCGGTGTTGATGTCCCGATGTTGACGATCATGGCCGAGTGCAGCCGGGTCACCTTGCCCTCGAGCCTGCCCTTCCAGACGCTTGAGGCGGGCGACTACTGGATCATCCCCAAGGTGAACGGAGAGGTGATCCTGAGCGCCTACGAGGGGAGCGCCAGCAGACGGGACAACTTCGACGAGTCGCTCACCGAGGAAGTGAAGCTCAAGACGGTGTCGGAGTGCCTGGAAATCCTGCCCGCCCTCGAGGAGGCCAAGCTGGTGGAGCACCGGGGCGACCTGCTCGCTCTGACGTCGATGTCGACCGAAGAGCCTACGCTCGGGCGCTTGCCAGAGTGGGAGAACGGCTATCTTGCGACGCACTTCGGCGGAACGGGAATCATGATGAGCCCGGCAGCGGGCGAGCTGATGGCGGAACTCATCGTGACCGGTCAGCCACCTCTGCGCGCAACACAGATGTTCGCTCGGTTGGCGCCACCAGGCTGACGACGAACCCGCCAGAACCGGCGGAGAGCCCCCGCCTTTCCCCCGCTATCGCCGTATGCCAGTTCGTCGACGACGAAGGCCAAGGCCTCGCCGACAACCCTCGGCCTTCTGGCACCGGAGCCGGACGTCGCTGGCGGTCGTGTGGCAGGGCATGCGATTCCGCCTCGAACGGAATGAAGTCCTCGTGGTCGCCACGGATCGCGATGCCGCGCCAGCTCCTGCCGGTCTCGGCCCGGCACCAGGACAAGCCGCAGCCGCCGATGTCGCAGCCGGCCGCGGCGTGATCGTAGGTCGGAACCCTGCGAGGGCTTCACCTCGGTCACGTGGTGGCTCGCAGGGTGCAGCCCGGCAACCGTCGGTTGCGGTCGGTGCGGCCGATCCGATAGGCTCTTGCGACGAGGGAGCGAGGCGATGGCCCATCTCGATGCCGTGGTCGTGGGGGCCGGCTTTTCCGGTCTCTACATGATGCATCTGCTGCGTCAGCGGGGCCTCTCGGCGCTCGGCATCGAAGCCGGCCGCGATGTCGGCGGCACGTGGTACTGGAACCGCTATCCCGGTGCCCGATGCGACAGCGAGAGCCTGAGCTATTCCTACTCCTTCGTGCCCGAGATCGACCTCGACTGGCACTGGCCGGAGCGCTACTCCGAGCAGCCCGAGATTCTCGCGTACATCGACCATGTCGCCACCCGGCTCGACCTGCGACGCAGCTTCGTCTTCGAAACCCGGGTGACGACGGCCACCTACGACGAGGCGCGCGATCTCTGGACGGTCGGCACGGACCGGGGCGATTGTCTCACGGCGCGCTTCCTCGTCATGGCGACAGGGTGCCTGTCGATCCCGAACAGACCGGCAATCGACGGCATCGAACGCTTCCGCGGCGAGTCCCTGCACACCGGCCTGTGGCCCCACGACGGCGTCGACTTCACGGGCCGCCGAGTTGCCGTCATCGGCACCGGCTCGACCGCGATCCAGTCGGTTCCGAAGATCGCCGGGCAGGCCCGCGAGCTCTTCGTCTTCCAGCGCACGGCCAACCATTGCGTTCCGGCGCAAAATCACCCCATGGATCCCGAGGCCGAGCGCGCCTACAAGGCACGCTACGACGCGCTTCGCGAACAGGCGCGACACTCGTTTGCCGGTGACGTGGTGCCCGAACTCTACATCACCATCATGGATCTCTCCGATGAGGAGCTCGAACGCGAACTCGACCGGACATGGGCTCAAGGCGGGTTCTACACCCAGTATCCCTACATCGATCTCTTCACGGTCGGCGCGGCGAACGAGCGGGTGGCAGCCTACTCCCGCGCGCGCATCCGCGAGCGCGTGAACGATCCTGGCACCGCGGCGCTGCTGTGCGCCAGGGACCATCCGTTCGGGACCAAGCGCCTGTGCGCCGACACCTTCTACTTCGAGACCTTCAACGAGGACCACGTCCGTCTCGTCGACCTGCGCGCCACGCCGATCCGGGCGATCGACGAGAGCGGCATCGCCACGAGCGAGAGACACTACGAGGTGGACGCCATCGTCTATGCCACGGGCTTCGACGCCATGACCGGGGCGCTCACCGCCGTCGACATCCGCGGACGCGAGGGCGCGCGGCTCCGCGACGTGTGGGCGGGCGGCCCTGTCAACTTCCTCGGCCTGACGGTCGCGGGGTTTCCCAATCTCTTCACCGTCACCGGCCCCGGCAGTCCGTCGGTGCTGTGCAACATGGTCTCGGCGATCGAGCAGCACGTCGAGTGGATCGACCGCTGCCTCGACTGGATGGGGGCAAGGGGCGCCACGTGCATCGAGGCCACCGCCGAGGCCCAGGCCGCATGGGTGGACGAGGTCAACGTCGCCGCCCACGCGACGCTCTTTCCCGAGGCCAACTCCTGGTACATGGGCGCCAACATCCCGGGCAAGGCCCGTGTCTTCCTGCCCTATGTCGACGGTCTCAAGACCTACCGCGACCGGTGCGACGCGGTGGCGGGCGACGGCTACGCCGGGTTCGTCGTCTCGTAAGCCTCCGGCGCGGCAAGGCCGGGCTCCGACGCTTGCTGCAAGGGTGCCGCGGTCCGGCCCGGACGGGTCGAGCGCGTCGCGCGGCAGGCCACCGGTACGGGGTCGCACCACGCCCAGCAGGGCCAGCCGCGCGGCCCGCGGCATCGCCGCATAGCGGCGGCCCCGGCCAGCGGCGTTACGCCACGATCAGTTCGTGCTGAACCCGGCTCAGCCAGCGGGCCTGGGTTTCTGTGAAGGCCATCGTGTCGATCAGGATCGAGTAGCCTTCGAGATGCGGCAGGAAGAACTGGCTTTCGTGGTTCACCACGCGGCCGGGTGCAAAGACCTGATCGTCGTCATGGAGCGTGTCGGCGTCGTAGTGGAAGTCGCCCACCCAATCGGGCGGAAAGGCGATGCCGAGCTCGTAGCCGCCGATCCAGCCGCGGTTCTCGTAGATTCCGACGTCCTTGTAATACTTGACGATCGTGTCGTTGAGCTCCTTGACCGGGAGGTTGGGTCTGAGGATTCCCTCAAGAGCCTTGTAGACGCCGGCGGAGAGGTTGATCCGTTCTACCGCGTCCGGGTGGGGCTCGCCGATCGAGAAGCTGCGGGCCTGATCGACGTGGTAGCGGTTGAAGACGCCGCAGACGTCGAGGAACACGACCTCGCCGACTGCGATCTGCTTGCGCGAGGCCATGCCGTGACCGGTGACCGCCTTCACGCCCGACGTCACCAGCATCGGGATCGCCTGGTTCTCGCCGCCGGCACGGGTCATGGCGGCCGTGGTCTCGCCCCAGAGCTCGAGTTCGGTGATGCCCGGCCGCAGGGTTTCGCGCGCGGCCTCGAGGCCGATGTCGGCGATACGGGCGGCCTTCTCGACGCAGACCATCTCGGCGGGCGACTTGAAGCTGCGCACCTCGCGGACGATCTCGGTGCCGTCGACCACGGTGCAGCCCTTGGCCTCCAGGGCCGCCTGGCATCGCTCGCTGACCCGCCGGTTGGGCCGATAGCTTCCCATCTCGAGACCCACGGTGCCGCCGGTCCAGCCCGATGACGCCAGTTCGTCGGCGACAAAGGCAAAAGCCGTGTCCGCGTCCTGGGGGCCACTGTAGAGACGGACATCCTCGGCGACGGTGTACACAGAAGACGGGTCGCGTACGCGCAACCCTTACTGAAACTCCAACCCGTTCTCTCTCCAATTACGACGCCATTACAGCACGATAGGAGCAATGTCAAGACCGGTCGGAAACGCCATACTGACAACTTATGTCGTTATTCAGTCGCAAAACTGTTGCGCTCGGGGAACTAAAGGGAAAACCCACAAGCCGCTAATACGGTACGTAAGAATGCTCCACAGTGGCCGTTTTCGCGGACATTGACACGACATAAACACAACGTAGCCTAGGCACGCCGGAGGCCATAGGAGAAACTCCGAAGGATGTTTCACACGACAAGGGGGAACCATTCCATGCATATGTTGCAAGCGCTGAACCGATGACGGCATCTAGTCGCCGGCAGCGCGCCGTCATGGCGACCGATTCGGAGTGGGAGCGGATCACCCGCGCCGCCCAGGCGGCCGGCATGGATCTGTCGCGCTTCGTCATCCACCAGACACTCAATCGCGCTGCCCTGCCGGCGGAGGTCCTGCGCCGTACGGTGAGGGAGACGCTCATCCTCTCTCGCCTGGAGGAACGCCGACTGCGCGAGGCGGGCGCCGGCGGGGCCTGGGAGGATGCCGCCGCGGCGGTCGACGACTGGCTGGTCCGGGAAGGTGTCCTGGCGCATCTCACGGATCCGGGAGCGGCCAACCGCTGGAAGGCATCGGGTCCGTGACCCCGGATCTCAAACGCCAGCGCACCGTGCACTGCGCGCCGGAGGACCAGGCGCTGATCCGCGAACAGGCGGCCAAGGCCGGCACGACGATCTCCGGCTATCTTATCGACCTGGTCCACAACGACGACCCAATGATCCATTCCCTCGTGCTCTCGCCCGACCAGCAGAGGGAGGTGCTGGCCGCCGCCCGCCAGGTGAACGGCATCGTCCATGCGCTCAACGAGGAGCTCCCCGGCACCGGCGGCCCCGGCATCTTCGCCGCCCTGGCGCTGATGGCAGATAAGTGATGCGGACCCGCCGCCGGCGCCGTACCAAGAGCAGGGCGCCGCCGAAGCACCTGACCATCTCGGCTACCGATGCCGAGTGGGAGACGATCCGGTACTTTGCGGAACTGAAGGGTCTCTCGATCGCGCGCTATCTCGTAGACCTGGCGCGCCGCGACGCGGCAGGCCACAACGACGGCCCGCCGCTGGTGCTGGACGACGAGGAGCAGGTGGAGATTCTCGAACGGCTCCGGGAGGCGCCAACCCTCCTCGACACCGCCGGCGAGGCGAAGTCGCTGATTGCCGACATGCAGGCGCGGATCGCGGCGATGTTCACGCTGTGGGCGCGCGACAGGATTGATCGTGGCCGCGGAGACGAGCTCCGCGAGGAGCTCGCCCGAATCGTCGGCGAGGAGCAGACCGCTACCGTCATGGCGTCTATCGGCGGGAGCCGGCCGCGACGGCAGCGCCGCGCGGCAGACGACGAACCCGAACTGGATCTCTTTTCCTGAAGCCGCGCCGCAGGGATCCGGTTTGTCGACGGTATCCCGGAGTGCGGCCCCTGGCACGAGGTATCGACGGTCCGGTTGGACTCGCCCCGCCTTCGGGGAAGGCGAACCCGTCTGCGCCGCTTCGAATGCGGCGCCAGCAAGCCGGGCAAGAGACCATCCACGGTCACCCTGCGACCGCCGCTCTCACTGAGCGTATCCTTCTCCCGATCGGGCGCGGCCTTTCTGCGACGTTCGCGGCCCCGGCAGGAGCCCGGCGGGACAGAAGCGCTCGGGGATCACGCAGCCGCCGATCTCGTCAGCCATCTCCCTCAGCATGCATTCCTCATCCTCCAGGCGCTGAAGCTCCAAAGGACAGCCGCGGACACGGGCCTCCGCCAGGCGTTCGCATGTGGCGTCTTCCGCCTCCATGGCGGGAAAGCACGCGCCCATGCCCTGTGGCAGACTCGTGTCCTTCGTGACCGCCGTCCACGTGCCGTCTGCACGGCTCACCGGATCGATGCCCCAGTAGTCGTTCAGCCGGGCCCGATGCGCCTTCTCCACCTCCTCAAGGCGCTCGGCCTCCCGGTCGTCACCGGCATCGCGTGCTTCTTCCCGGCGCTTCATCGTGGAGAAGACGTCATCGACCATTTTCGTCAGCGCCGTCCGCACCCGTCCAGGCGCCTCGAAGCGGCGGATCGTGTCAACGGCGACCGCAAGGCGGTACACTTCTGTCTCCAGCAACTCCAATGGCCTTTCGAGGAGACGGACCTCCTCGTGACGTCCGGCATCCCAGGCGTCGCGATAGCGGCCCGGAGGTCGTGCAGCTGCGCGTACATGATTTCCAGGCGGCGGGTGGACATGCCTGGCCCCGCGGTGTGGGTCGTCGGAGCGACAGCCTACCACGGCTGCAGGCCCTGTTCGAAGGGAAGGATGGCGCGAAGCCATCACGTGACACCCGTCGAGAGCCTGGCCCCGAAGCCCGGTCCGGGCCGCACCGAAGGACCGATTGCGGCTCCGTGACCTCCAGCCTCGGGGCTACATCGAGAAGCCCCGCGATCGTCCCCGCCGCCGGGCCTCGCTCTCGCGGAGAGCCTCGGCCATCCGTTCGGACCGCTCATCCTCGTCCTCCCAGGGCGCGCGGACGCATCCGCGCATGAAGAGGGCCCGCATCTCCTGGCGGACCGTCGAACCGGCCGCGGGCGCCGCGTCCGTCCCCCAGGAGCGGATCACCCGCAGCGTCACCATGTCGGAGACCCGGTTGTTGATGGCGGGCTCGACGGCCTCGACGACGGCCTCGATGAGGGGCGTGTCGCCCCCCCTGGCGTCACGCCCGCCCGCCGGATCGCGTACCAACGTCCAGCGGACGCGGTCGCCCGGGAGGACCCCGTCCTCGCAGGTGAGCGGGAAGGACGCATCGGCCTCAGGGTACTGGCGCCCGCATTCGCGCCGCCGCACCTCCTCGTCGGGCCACAGCATGCGCCGGCAGGTGGCGTTGGCGGCAAGGGTCCTGATCGTCTCGTTGAAGAGGACGCGCGTTTCAATGCCGCCGACGGGCCGCAGGCGCAGGTGATCGATCGTGCCGGGACCGGAGACGTGGCCCACGATCTCGACGAGAGTGTCGTGCCGGCCCTCGCCGTCGCGCCAGGTCAGCCGGTCGCCGCGCAGCAGCGGTTCGGTGCCGTCCCAGCGGATGCTGCGCGACGTGTCGAACGGCGCGTCGCGCAGTCGCCGCACGGCGTCGTCAATCGCGAGAAGATGGCCGCTGCGGCGGCGCGCCTCGCGCACCGCGTCGTCGTCGGCTAGGCGCCCGCGGAGCGCCTCCAGGATACCGGCGATGCGCTCGGGCCCGGCGCCGGCCGCGCGGACGTGCGCCTCTGCCAGGGCATCCGCCGTCCCGGCGTTCAGCAGGGCCTCGGCCCGGCGGCGCCAGACGTCGGGAATGGGCCCGGCCCCCTCGAGGCGGGGTTCGAGCGCCAGCGCCTCGGCGACGATCCCGGCCACCCGGCGCCGGTCTCCGTCCCAGCCCTCGATGGCGTTGCGCCACCCGATGACCTTGGTCCGTTCGTCCGCGCTCAGGCGCGGATCGTCGCCGAGCTGACCCAGAGCCGTGCGCAGCGGCGCCAGGTGGACTGAATCGAGAGCATGGACGCCATTCTCCCGCACGTCCCGGTCGAGGGCGTGCGACCGCCTCACGAAGACCCTGCGGCTGTCGTCGAGGAGCGCCGCGTCGAGCCGCGCCGCCGTGTCCTGGACGGCCTCCACCGCACCCGCCATGTCGCCGGCAGGGAGGCCCGAGGCGCGCCACGCCCCGGGCAGGGCCCGGCCTTCGGCGATGAGCGCCGCAACGTCGCGGCGCCAGCCGGGATCACCGGGTTCCGGCGCCGCAGTGTCGTGCCGGTCGACGCGCTGCCGCCAGACCGCGAGCGCCTCGAGGGCGGCGACCGTTGCCAGCCAGGAGGGAACGGCAGCGATTCGTTGTTCAAGAGCGGCGGCGGTCTCGCCGAGTGCAGTGAGGTGCGCGTTGCGTTCGCTGTCGGGGATGGCATCCACCGCCGCCGCGACCGTCCGGGCAGCGGCGGGAGCCGCGGCGCGCCAGGCCGCGCGGTCCGACTCCCGGCCATCGGCGAACCGGGGCCGGTTCGCCTCAATCTCCGCGAGGCGGGCGAGGGCGGCGCGGAGACGTTCGCGGTCTTGCTGCCGCCGTGCGTCGCTGACGAGATGCGCGGCGAGGACTTCCAGGACCGGCGTACCGCCGGCCTCGCGCTCGACCGTGCCCCGGACCTCGTCCAGGAGACCCGGCCAGCCGGGCATGTCGAGAGACAGCAGGGCCCGTTCCGCCGCCTGCCGTTCGGTCTCCTCGACTCGCCAGAGCAGTGCGCCGTGGTCAACCGCGCGCATCGCGGCGGCGGTTCGCCCGAGAGCCTCCTCGATCGCCGCCCGCGTCTTCGGCATGGACCGCAGGAAGGGAGCTTCGGGCGTCTCGCCCGTCAGCACCGCGCGGGCCTCCCGCATCCAGGCGTCCGCCTCGTCGCGCCAGCTGACGATCTCCGCGGCCGCCGGATCGGTTGAGGAGTCGCCCGGGGCCTGCGCCAGCAGTGCCTCGGCGCGCGCCGTCAGGGACTCGAGCCTGGCGACAAGCGCGGTCTCGGCCGCGTGTCGGGCCTGCCACGACGCCACCTGTCGTGCGTCCTCGCCGGTCAGGCTTCCGGCATCGGCAAGCCGCTCGCCCTCCGACACCAGCTGCGCGTAGCCTGCCAGGGCGGCGACCGGCACGCCTTCGGCGTCCGCGCGAGCCTCCAACGCCCGCCAGTCGCGGGCGAAGCGCCGGGCGTCGTCGATGAGCCGCACTGCCCTGAGGCGCCGGCCGGCATTCGCAAGCGCCGTTCCGTCGGCGACGCTCCGCGCCGCCGCCTCCAGCAGCGCCGCCCCGCCCTCGCGCCACTGCCGCCACGCCGGCAACTCGTCGGCGGCGCAGGCCTTGGCCGACGCCGCCCAGTTGAGCTCCGGCCAGCGCCGGGCGTGGTCCAGGAGACCGTCGACAAGGCGGCGGACCTCGCGGTCGGCCGCGCGGACGGCTTCGTGCTCGTGAAGGCGCGCGTCGACGAAGGCCCGCATCTCGTGCGGCAGGTCCTCGATCGCCGCGAAGGCCGCCAGCCCTGCCATCGCCTCGGCGTAGCCCGGGACCGACGAGGGTTCGCGCCCGGTGCGCTCGGCCTGGTGGTGGACCGCCTCCCAGGCGGCGACGGCGTCGGCCCACGCGTCTGGGTCGACCACCGGAGCGTCGAAGTCCTCGCCCAGCGCCTCGAGGGCGACGTCGGGGACGTCGGGTGAGGTCTCCAGGCGCTCGATCAGCGCCTCGCGGTCGTCGGTCAGCAGCGTGAACCCGTGCGAGGCCCGGCTCACCTCGACGTAGAACATCTCCTGGTCCGCCATGCCGCCGGCGTCGAGCACCGCGATGACTTTCTTCGCCGTTCGCCCCTGGGCGGCGTGAACGGTGGAGCTCCAGGCGTGGTCGAGGTGGCGCAGCTGCGGATCTGCCCGGGAGAACGAGACCTCGATGCCGTCGGCCGCCATCATGCGCACCCGCCGCGGCCCGATCGACATGATGCGCATCTCCTCGCCGTTGACGCACCCCGGCTTCCCGCGGCGGGGTCTGCGGTTCCGCGTCCAGCGGATGCGGTCGCCCGCCCGGATCTCGATCTGGGCCGTCTCGTAGACGGAGAGGTTGCGAGCGGCGTTGCCCGAGGGCCTGAAGCGCCGTTCCCCGCCGTCGGCGCCGATGAGGACGACCATGCCGTCCTCGAGCCTTGAAACGGTGCACGTGTCATCGGCCATGCAGCCGTAGGCGTTGCGGTGGAAGACGACCGTGTCGCCGACTTCGTAGTTGCCTATCTCGGCGGCCTCGACGCGGGTATGGCGCCGGTCGATCAGGCGCTCGATCACGAGCGTGCGGCCCGACAGCCTGTCTTCCCCGGCGAGGCCCTCGCGGACGGCCTCGTTGATCTGCCGGCGGATGGCGTGGGTGGGAGCCAGCACCGCGCAGTCGTCCCTCTCGTCCACAGGCAAGGCGAGCCAGGCGTGAGCCGCTGCGGCCCCGAGATCCTCTCTCGCGTGCTCGATCACCCGGTTTGCGAGACGGGTCACGGCCTCGCCCGCTTCGCCCTCGCGGGCGTGTGCGACTGCTGCCTTGAGTTCCGGGTCCTTCTGGCGCAGCACTTCGTCCATCACCGCCGTCGTCATGCCGGCCTTCTGCATCAGCGCGAAGGGCTGGCCGGCGTCAACGGCCTTCAGCTGCGCCGTGTCGCCCACCAGCACCACCCGGGCGATTCCCAGATTGCCGGCGATGGCGAGCAGCCGCTCCATCTGCACCGTGCCGATCATCGAGGCCTCGTCGACCGCCAGGACGGTGCCGGCCAGCTCCTCCCGGGCCTGCGCCAGTCGTTCGGGCTCGAGATCGCCGTAGCGCACGAGGAACCACTGGAGTGTGCGTGTCGGAATGCCCGTCTCCCTGGCCAGCACCCGCGCCGCGGCCGTCGAGGGTGCAAGACCTGTGAGAGAGTCTCTGCCGACGAGGTCCGCCACTGCGCGAAGCATCGTCGTCTTGCCAGACCCGGCGCGGCCCTGCACGCCGACGGTGCGGTCGCCCTCGCCGACGATGTGGCGCACCGCGTCCGCCTGGCCCGACGTCAGCGACGTCCCGGCAAGGCGCGTCGCGACCGTCTCCGGTTCGGCGAAGGCCTCGGCCATCGCCCTGCCTTCCTTCACCATCTTGAGGATCCGTCGCTCCGCCTTCACCGCGCGGTCGGTGACGAACGAGCGGTCCGAGCCGCGCTGGACGGTCTCCACCAGTTCCCCGTCCGCCACCAGGCGTTCGATCGCCTGGTCGATTTCTTCCAGGCGATAGCGACCCGGCGCGTGGCCCAGCGCCAGCATGCGGATGTCGCGTTCCGGGATGATCGTGCGTCTCTCCTCGACGTGGGCGACCGCGCGGGCCACCGCCTCCAGGCACCCGGTCTCCGGCTCCGGGATCATCTCCGGCGGCGCAGCCGGCCGCCGCCTCGTTTCCAGCGGCGGCGCCTCCACCACCGGCGTGAGGTGAGGCACGGCCGGCGACCGGCGGCGACGGCGCCTTTCGTTCTTGGTTAGATCCGCCTCCAGAGGCAGCGGCCGCGGCATCTCCTGGCCCGTTTCCGGATCGACCGGCCGCGGAGGGCTGAGCGCCGCCGGATCGCGGGCGAGGCCGAGGGCCCGGGCACGGTCCCGCCACTGAGGCACCAGTTCGGCCAGCCCTGCCTCCACCTTGCGCCGGCGCGTGTGGAGCGTCGCCTTCTGCGTCGCCTCCTTCGTATGGGGAAGGCCGTGCTTCTCCAGGTAGGCCAGGATCTCGCGGCGCCGCCCGGAGAAGGCGTCGAGGAACGCCTTGTCGTAGCCCGCCAGCTCGAACCCCGGCACCGAACCCACCATGGTCGGCGTCACCGCCAACCTCAGCGCCTCCAGCCGCGCCGCCAGCCCGTTGCGGTAGTGCGCCCCGATCAGCCTCTCGCTCCTTCTGATGAGCGTCGGCTCGATGCTCTTCCAGGCGCCCTCACGGTCGCGCGTCATGTTCGCCAGGACGCAGTGGGTGTGGAGCTGTGGGTCGAGGTCGCGGCTGGTGAGGTGGCGAAAACCCGCCACCACCATGCCGTGGGCCTTCACCCGGGGACGCCGTTTCGTCGTTGGATCCCAGCCGCGGGTCTGCAGGAGGTCGCGCTCGATCCAGTCGAGCGTCGCGCGCACCGCCTCGTCATGGGCGCGGATGACCCGGGCATCGCCCATGACCAGCGCCTCCAGCGACACCGATTTTGGCGCCGACAACGTGATGTCCCAGCCAGGGCGGTGCTGCCGCGTGCCCTCGACGAGGCGGCCCAGGCGGATATCGCTCTTCGGCACCTTGCCTGAGAGCACCGATTCGAAGCGCGACGGCACCACGTGGCCCCTGAGGTTGAGAGCCGCCGCCGCGGTGCCGTGCCAGAAGCTCGCCTTCCTGTGCTCCGGGTCGTTCTTCGCGTAGTAGCCGTCCTTCTCGAAGTACGACACCGCCGTCGCCGTCGAGGCCAGCTCGTGGACCGTCGCCACCATAGCCCGCTACCCCTGCGTTGCCGCCGGCAGTGGCCAGGGCATCAACCCCGTCGCAGGGCGCGCGAATTGACCCGCAGACCCGTCAAGGTGCTGGATCACGAAGCCGGTCATCATGCCGGCAGAGAACGTGAAGCCGAGGAGGAGGGGGATGGCACTCGTGTGAAGCCGGAAATCGGTCCTGTGCTGCGCCAGCGCCTGTTCGAAGCGCCCGAGCCGCGCGGCGAGCGAGGCCGTTCCCTTCACGAGGTCGCCCAGCGTCCGTGTCTGGCCGGTCCGCGCCTGGCGCGCGTGCTCGCTGTGCGCCGCCAGGCGCAGTGCGGCGACGGGGGCCGTGACGGCATCAGTCATGGCACCGAGGCGGTGGTCGTGCTGCTCGCGCGTGCGGGCTACCCTGTCGAGCGTGCCGCCCTGGGCCTTGAGGTCGGCGCGGATGCCCGCAGCGCGCGTCGCCCCGGCCGCATCGAGTTCGGTGCCGGGACCGGTGACGGCCACCGGGATCCGCCGTACCGAGGCTGTCGGTTCCACGTGCCGCGCCGAAGCGTCGCGCCCGGCAGCGTCGATCCGCCCCGAAAGACGGCCAGGCGCGTCGATGCAGGCCTGCAACGTCGCCGGTTGGTTTGCCGTTGCCTGATGTTGTGCTGCGCATTCGCCGGCGATGAGAGTCGTGAAGCCGGCGACCGCGGCCAGGAGCGCGCCGAGCGTCTCCCGGTCGGCGACCGCCAGGCGCTGTGCGGGTTCAAGCGGGCGAAGAAGGTCCCTTCTTTCTGTCATGGCGCATCTCCCCGGTCATGACATCAGCCGTCTTCCTCCCTGCCCTGACAGGGATGCACACAAGAGCCAGAAGAATGCAACCATTGAGTGGACGAGGGGGTAGAGCGTGCTCCTCGTCGACATCAACTGCACCAGCAGCCCGGCGGTTGGCAGCTGTCGTGCGACAGGAGCGGGCGAGATGGCGGCCGTGGTCGACAGTGCCAAGTGAAAACGCGGGGACCGTCCCGATCCCGGGGCCATCGTGGGCAGACGGGCGGTCGTGACGTCCAGTCCAGACCTGTGATCTGTACATCCAGGGCGCGGGTTGCCATTTGAAATCGCTGACCACGCTTGACGCCAAGAAGTCGGCCATCCGACAGGCAGACGCTTTTGGAAGGACTACCGAGGAAGCATGTCCGGGCTGACTACCGTGCCGCGCCGATCATCCCGCGGTCTCCCGAGCGGCAAACCCGGCCAAAAGGGAACATCATCGCGAAATCCGGCGCTCGACCGGGACAGGCCGGCGGATGGCAGAGGATGCGTGTCGGCCGACACGTGCCGCGAGACCCGACAGCTCCGCAACGGGCCGAAGAGAACCTAAGGGCGGGCACATTGCGGCGGGTGGCACCCTGATTGGAAGTCATCCGCCGGCCGCGGCGATCGACGTGCAGAGCGTGGGGGCGACGGAGGGGGGATCGGGAGGGCCGTCCGGACATGAAGCGGGCAGGAAGGGTAGGGGACGCAGGCGTCACTTGGCGGTGGACACCGAGGGTTCGCTGATTGTCCTCACCAGATGCACGGTGGACATTCAGGTCCGGAACGCGATTGCGGATGTGCGAGTGAGTCTCCTGCGAAAGGCGCCCGGAATCGCGAGGGTGTTGCCGACGGCGTCCATCGGGGAAACCCGGGCCGCGCGACGCCGTGGCTCGCCGACGCCTTTCGGAGCTGATCGAGATTGTTGCAAGACCGAAGGATGTCAGGGCGCCCACCCGACCTCGCCGAGGCTGGGCGTCGGAGCGAACGGTTGCCCGGAAGGGCCGATGTCGGCGCCTGACAAAGGCGTCGATCGCACCGGGAGAGGGCTTTGGCGTGGGCCCGGCCGCATGTCGCTTCCGCATGCGCCGGACCGCAGGAGAGTCACATGCATGAATCACCGAATACACTATTGTCGACCACGTGTGCGTCAACCGCGGAGGAACGGCGGGATTCACGTGAACGCCTGCATGACGGCGAATTGCTAACCTCAAGTCGAAGCAGCGGACAAAGTGGGAGACGTCAGTACCGCCGCCATGGACAACCAAGGCTGGCAAATCCCGAGTGTCGTGCCCAGAGCTAGAACAGAGAAGGTATGAAAAAATAGTGAAAAACTACCACACTGGAGGAAACAACACACAATACATACATACCACGCACTATAGTGTTCGCCCAGATCATGCAATCCGGAAGGCAGAAGGAATTGAAGTACATCACTCAAGCAAGTCCGGCTCTATCCCTCGTGGTTGGCATTCCGGCGGCAGCTGATGATGTTTCGCAAGGAAGCCGTGTTTGCCCGCGATGGGGTGTGCGAGAAACTACAAGAAAAGAAGATACACCGTCATCGGCCAATTGGACCCCCGTGGATGCGCAGCCAGCGCACCAGCGCTTGGTCATGGCCGATGTCCCGAGGGGACCCCGTCAGAACAGCCGGGTCAAGACACGAAACCATCCCGGCTATGTCAACCGTGTGACGCTCAACTAACGGACATGCCATGAGCCAGATCCCCCGCAAGGGCGCAGGACTCCGCATAGCATCTCAGAGTGTGTTGGTTCCGGTTTTGCCGGGTTAGGGAAAATGCCATGAAAGAGAATGTTATTTCAGCTACCGCAATGTTGGCAATGGCACTATGCGGCACGGTTGCGTTGGCACAGGACTCGACGGACCTCACAACACGACAGATCACCTCGGAAAGTGACCCCCAGAACGGCAGCACGGAAACTCAAAGCATCGGTGGAATAAAGTGGTTTTGCGAAAAATATCCTGATTCACGAGCGTGCAACCCGGACAATTGAATATGTACCACCAACAAGTCCTCGATTTGCTCGAACAGATTGCAAAGATACTCGGTGTCGTTGTCGCACTCGTGTCTGCTGCGATAGTGTGGTGTGAGTACACGGCCAATCAGAACAACGAACGCATCAATAGAACATTGCAGTTCTCGGAAGCATATCGGTCCGGTAGTTTTCTGGAGACTAGGAAAGAGCTTCATAAGACAGTTGATCGCGCTATTTACGATAAAACCGGTTCGCAACGTGATTGGGACGAGTACGCTGAGGCTTTAGTTGCTATGTTGGATCGCGGCGAACCCTTCATCAGCTATGAAATTGTTCTGGAATCGTTTGATGAACTTATGCGATGCACTATCACCGAAGTCTGTGATGTGAAAACAGCGACTGACCTTTTTGCGGAAGAAGCATGCTTTCTCGTCACTGTTCTGTTTCCGGCTATCGAAGGACGGATTAAGACGACGCATGCGGAACATGCGTCAGGACTACGTTACTTTGCGGACAAGTACATTGAGAACGGCACAAAGCCGTGTGTTGCTGTATCCGCTCTCAATGGTTGATTTCAGGTGCTGTCGTGTCAGCAATGCTAGACATTTTGAGCGCGCCAGCCTTCGCGGTTGAGCTGCAGAGTTGGAACTGTTGGGGCAACGTCGCACCGTGGGAGACCACATCTACAGGTCGAGCCTTGGCTATTGTTAGAGCAGTTCGCGCGGTCGATCTATGTGGACCTCAACCTGTGGGCTTGCGCGGCGTTGTGCGCCCGCGTCCACTTGAAAGGAGAATGACCGGTGTTCGTGCAGAATCTGAATGAGCGCCAACAGGGCGTCTTGCTTCACTACGCCGATGAAGTGATGCGCGTGGATCACAAGATCGACGCTGCGGAACTGTTGGCGATGGACATGCTCCGAAATCAGACGGAGCCCGGTGTGAAAGCCGAGGATGTGGCGATCGAAGCGCTGCCAGGACTGTTCGAGGACAGACTGAGCCGCGTGTCCTTCCTTCTGGAACTGGTTGGCATGGGCTATGCCAACACGGACTTCCATCCCGAACAGTCGGAACTCATCACCCAGATCGCACGCGTGTTCGGCCTCCACGAGAACGGCACGAAAGAAGCCGTCGAACAATGGGTGAAGGACGAGATTGCCCTGATGAATAAGGCCCGGCAGTTGATGGAGGGCTGAAGGATGCCTCTGCCACTTGTCCTGATAGGCGCAGCGGTGGCCGCAGGCGTTGCCATCGGTATTGCCACCGCAGACGACAACGATGACGATGACATCAAGTCGCGCAATCGAGGACGGTCTGACTCGCGAAGAAGCCGCATGCCGCCCCGGGACGGTTCACGCTTGTCGCGCGAGGAAGTGGCGGGGGTCAGTGCGGGGGTGGCCGGTAGCGGAACGAACTATGCCGACAACGTCAGGTTCGGGGCCCAGCACGGTCATGGAGTCGCTGCCGAGAAAGCCAATCACCTCTTTGACACATTTACCGGCAAGGATGCCCGGGTCGTGGGTGGCGATAACGCGAAGGGCGGTCCGGATCGCATTGTCGGCGGCATCGAAATACAGACCAAATACTGCAGTAGTGGTGTGAAATGCATAGCTGAGTGCTTTGAAGGCGGCGAGTTTAGATATTTTGGTGGTGACGGTTCGCCCATGCAGATCGAGGTTCCCAGCGATATGTATGAAGGGGCCGTCAAAGCGATGGAAGGTCGCATCGCGAAGGGCCAGGTGAGCGGCGTTTCAGATCCAGCAAAGGCCAGGGAGATCGTACGCAAGGGACAATTCACCTATGCCCAAGCGAAGAACATTGCCCGTTTCGGCACGATCGAAAGCCTGACCTACGATACGGTGAACGGCGTGAAGCTGGCCGCGCAAGCGATGGGTGTTTCCGCCGCGCTGTCGTTTGCGGTTTCGATTTGGAACGGCGAGGATCCCGAAACGGCGTTGAGGCAGGCATGTGTAACGGGCATCAAGGTGGGAGGGATCGCCTGGGCTGGCAGCATCCTTGCGGCACAACTTGGCAGAACGGGAGTTGAGCAGACACTTAGAGGAACCACTGACTGGGTTGTCAAGCAGATTGGGCCGAAGGCGGCCGCTACAGTAGCCAATGCTCTGCGGTCCGGCACATCGATCCACGGAGCCGCGGCGATTAACCATGTCAGTAAGCTGCTACGGGGGAACATCGTCACGGGAATCGCGACAACGGCAATCCTGTCCTCGGTTGACTTCGCTCGCATGTTCCAAGGAAGGATGTCGGGTGCCCAGCTGTTCAAGAACGTTGCCACAACCGCTTCGGGTGTCGCCGGCGGTACTGCGGGTTGGATGGCAGGCACCGCCATGGGCGCAGCCATCGGATCAGTTGTGCCTGGTGTCGGGACGGTCTTTGGCGGAGCTATCGGCGCCTTCGCAGGCGCGTTTGCGGGAGGGGCGGCAACATCGAAAGTGGTGACGGCTGTTCTGGATGAATTCATCGAAGACGATGCAAAAGAGATGCTGAAGATTGTTGAGAAGACCTTCGGGATCCTGTGCGTCGACTACCTGCTGAACGAGAAGGAAGCGCTTGCTGTCCTCGAAGAACTACAGAAGTTGGATCTGCCTGTCACTTTGAGGGATCTGTATGCATCGAATGATCGGAATGTCCACGCGCGCAGTGTTCTTGAACCGCTCGTGGAGGAACAGGTCAGAGCTAGAAAACGCATATTGCTTCCATCGAGCAACGACCTGGCGAAGCAAACCGGAGTCATCTTGCAGCAGGCGGCCGAAGCCGAACGTTGATGTCTTGAGAAGTTCAGCGCGCCATTCGATCGCCACACCAGAACGGGCCCCATCACGTGGCGGCGATGTGCTGTCAACATGCACCGACCAGCGAACCAACAACGGATGGCTCGCAGGTGGTAACGCGCGTCGGCGTACGGCGAAGATCGCGGAGAAGGCGGTTTGACCGCCACAAGCGGATTCTTCGACGGCAACCCATTACTATTGGGAGTTGGTTGCGGCCTGAAGTCACAGTCCCTCTTGCCGTTCCCACTCATCACGAACTCGGTAGCGATTACAATTTCGAGCAATTCCTAAGTGACCCGAGTTACGGATACGACGTCCAAGCATTCGCACGCGCACGACCTCATCGCTGTACCTTATTCAAATCGTTGGGGTTGATGGAGATCACGCAAATGAAGGCGGCACCAGTCGCACGCGCCCGCCGCGCAAGCGTGCAAGCAGCGGCGCAAACGTAAGCGTTCGGCGAGACCGCCCCGGCGAGATCAGGCTTCGGCCTGCCGATCTTCCGCCGGCGCGGTGTTCCACGGCAGCAGTT
Organism: Alphaproteobacteria bacterium; assembly: GCA_964291415.2. Classification (GTDB taxonomy): domain Bacteria; phylum Pseudomonadota; class Alphaproteobacteria; order SP197; family SP197; genus SP197. Next base: position 1,269,774 of record OZ219918.1, read on the forward strand.
CGTCGATGCGGTTGATCTTGTAGTCCGGGATTCGTTCAAGGACGTCGGCAAGCCAGGCCTGCGGGTCGAGGCCGTTGAGCTTGGCGGTCTCGGTCAGGGTGTAGGCGATGGCAGCGGCCTTGCCGCCGCTGGCCGAGCCCATGAAGAGATAGTTCTTCCTTCCCACCGCGATCGGTCGGATCGCGCGCTCCGCCGGCATTGTTATCGAGTTCCAGGAAGCCGTGCTCGAGATAAGGCCGCAGGCGCTTGATGCGGGTCAGCGCATAGCGGATCGCCGCCGCCAGAGGGGTCTTGGCGGAGATCTTCGGCAGTTGCGCGTGCAGCCAGCGCTCGAACTCGTCGAGGCGCGGCGCGGCCTTGCCGCGGCGGATGGCGACACGCCGCTCGGGGGGAAGGCCGCGGGCCTCCTTCTCGATCGCATAGAGGGCGGCGATCCGTTCCAGCGCCTCGGCGGCGATCGCCGAGCCCTGGGCGGCATGGACATCGAAGAACTTGCGCCGGATATGGGCCATGCAGGCGACCTCGCGGACCGGACCGGCGCGGGCCAGTGCACCGAACCCGGCATAGCCGTCCGAGTGCATCCAGCCGCTGAAGCCCGTCAGATGTTCCTGAGGATGCGCCGCCTTGCGGTCGGTCGAGAAGCGATACCAGGCCGCCGGCGCTGCCGCGCCCTGCCAGGGCCGCTCGTCCCGGACGTAGGTCCACACCCGCCCGGTCGCCGTCTTGCCGGTTCCCGGCGCCAGAAGCTTGACCGGGGTGTCGTCGGCGAACAACGCCTGGCCGGCCAGCACGTGGCGTCCGATCGCCTCGGCCAGCGGCTCCAGCAGCGCTGTGCTCTTGCCGACCCAGCCGGCCAGCGTCGAACGGTCGAGTTCCACGCCGTCGCGGGCGAAGATCCGGCTCATACGATACAGAGGCAAATGATCGCAGTACTTCGAGACCAGCACGTGCGCGAGAAGGCCGGGCCCCGGACGGCCGCGCTCGATCGGCCGCGGCGGCAAGGGTGTCTGGTGGAAGCGTTCGCAACTGCCGCAGGCCAGGCGCGGGCGAACGATGCGCTTCACCACGAAGCGACCGGGGATGTACTCCAGCTCCTCGGTCACATCCTGGCCCAGCCGCTTGAGATGCCCGCCGCAGTCCGTGCAGCGTTCGCCTGGCGCCAGGATCGTCTCCTGGCGCGGCAGATGATCCGGCAAGGGGCGGCGTCTGGGTTGCTTCTTCGCAGGCGTCGGTGGTTCGGGCAGCGCCTCGGCCGTCTGGGCGATCTCCTCGTCCTCCAGGGCGAGCTCGAGCTGGTCGAGAGCTTCCGAAGAGGCGCCGAAGCGCTGCCGGCGCAGACCCGCAAGCTGATGCTTGAGCTTCTCGATCAGCAGATCGCGGTGGCGCAGCTCGGTGTCCCGCGCCGCCAGTTCGGCCCTGGAGGTCAGCACCATGGCCTTCAATGCAGCGATGTCGTCAGGCAGGGAATGGGCTTCGGCGAGCATGGCGGCAGCCTACCCGAAAGGGTCGGCGAAGGGAAGCCCGAATCAACTCAACATGTTGTTAAAATGTCGTGAATCAGCCCGCAGACAACGGCCTCCACGTCCGCACAGGGGCCCGCCAGTCGATCCCCTCCAGCAGCATCGACAGCTGCGCCGGCGTCATCGTCACCTTGCCCCCGGACGCCGACGGCCACACGAAACGGCCGCGCTCCAGACGCTTCGAGAACAGGCATGCTCCCTGACCGTCCCACCAGATCACCTTGACCAGGTCGCCTAACCTCATCTCATTCTGCATACCGTCATAGCTTCGTGACGGTGGAGTATCGGTGGCACCCCTTTCACGGGCGTCGCCTCCATGCCCGCAACGCCGGCCGTCGCGACGGAATCCTCCTTCTCGTTGACGGGGACCCGCACACGTCCCGCAAGGTGCCTGACTGGATGTGCGATCCCGCCATCTGCCAAGCAATGACGCTGGGTCCACCGCTGGTTCGGCTCGACGCACTGTCCGAACTGTCGGCGGCCCTGGTGAGCCTGTTGCCGGGCGGAACAGGCCCGTCATCATCGGCCTCCCCCCGGAAGGAGAATGCCGATGAAGTCACCGACGTCACGACCACGAACCCAACTCCGGTTGAGCCTGGAACCGCCGGTACCGGCGGCGCCGCGATCGGCGGCGCTGATGCGGGCTCTGGCGGATCTTCTGCTCGAAGCCCTGGATCCGGAGACCGTCACGACCGAGCCAAGGGAGGCGATCGATGAACTCCAAGATCACGTCTGAGCATCTTTGCCGCGGCGCCACCGTCTACATCCGCCAGTCCACGCCGGTGCAGGTGCTGGAGAACACCGAGAGCCAGAGGCGGCAATACGGGCTGGTGGATTCGGCCAAGGCCGCTGGATTCGCGTCGGTGACGGTGATCGACGACGATCTTGGCCGTTCTGGCTCCGGGGTGGCGGACCGTCCCGGGTTCCAGAAGCTGGCCGCCGCGGTGTGTGCCGGATCGGTCGGCGCGGTGTTCTGCATTGAGGCGTCCAGGCTCGCCCGCAATGGCCGGGACTGGCATCATCTGATCGACCTGTGCGCACTGGCCGGCGCACTGGTCATTGATCCGGACGGGACCTACGATCCGCGCCTGATCAACGACCGGCTATTGCTCGGGCTGAAGGGGACGATGTCGGAGTATGAGCTGAGCCTGCTGCGCCAGCGCGGCCTCGCCGCCCGGGACGCCAAGGCCGGGCGCGGCGAGCTTCGGTTCACCCTGCCGCCGGGCTATTGCTGGGCCGAGAACGGGCGCATCGAGATCGACCCCGACGAGCGCGTGGCGGACGCGATCCGTCTGGTGTTCGAGAAGTTCCGGGAACTCGGCAGCTCGCGCCAGGTGTATCTATGGTTCCTGGCTGCCGGGCTGAGCCTGCCGGTGGTGCGGCGCAACTCCGTCGCGCGCCATATCGAGTGGCGGTCGGCGGCCTACCACACGGTGCGCCAGATTCTGAAGAGCCCGATCTATGCCGGGGCCTACGCCTTCGGGCGGACCGCGGGGCGAACCCGGATCGTGGACGGGCGGGCTCGGAAGACCGAGGGGCACAAGCGCCCGATTACTGACTGGAGGGTGCTGCTGCGCGACAACCACGAGGGCTACATCACCTGGGAGCGTTTCGAGGAGAACCAGAGGACGCTGCTTGAGAATGCTCACATGAAGAAGCGTGCCTCGCGAAAGTCGGGCCGGGGCGGCCGGGCCCTGTTGACCGGCCTGGCGCGCTGCGGGCGCTGCGGGCGCATGATGCGGGTGTTCTACCAGGGCCGGTCGAATCATCCGTATCGCTACCAGTGCCGGGGAGACTCCAACGGCGCAGGTCTGTGCAATGGCATCGGCGGGTTGCGTATCGACCGCGCTGTCGCCGCGTGCATTCTGGATGCGGTCTCGCCGCACGCTGTGGAGGCGGCAATGCAGGCGGCCGAGCAAGCTGACCGGGCAGCGGTCGAGCGCCGGCGCGCCGTGGAGCGCGAGCTTGAGGAGGCCGAGTACGAAGCCTCGCTCGCGGCCCGGCGCTACGAGCTGGTCGATCCCGCCAAGCGGCACGTCGCGCGGGAGCTGGAGGCGCGGTGGAACACCGCGCTTGAGCGCGTCGAGCAGATCGCGCAACGCCTGGTCGGCCTGGACGCCGAGCGGGCGTCGCGTCCCTCGATCGATCGGGCGGCGCTGATGGATCTGGCGCAGGATCTTCCCGCGGTGTGGAACGCGCCGACGACGAGTGCGGGGGCGAAGCAGCGTTTGATCCGTACCCTGATCGAGGAAGTGGTGATCGGCCTGGATGATGAGGCCAACGAGGCGGTCCTGACGATCCACTGGGTGGGCGGGCGCCACAGCGAGACGCGGGTCCCGCGGAGGAGGACCGGCGGATATCCGTCCGACCGCAAGCCCGATCCGGTCGAGGTCATGTGCAAGCTTGGCGGTTGCTTCCCCGACCGCGATCTTGCGGTGACGATGAACAGAATGCGATGCAGGACCGAAGACGGCGGCACCTGGACGATGGTACGAGTCCGCGAGCTCCGGGAGCGCTTGGGTATCGCCGCGTTCGATCCGGCGACGTCAGGTCCCGAGACGATTAGCGCCCAAGAGACGGCACATCGCCTTGGGATCTACATCACCTCGGTCCATCAACTCATCCGCGAAGGCACGTTGCCGGCGAGACAACTCATGCCATCGGCTCCGTGGCAGATCCCGGTCGAAGCACTCGAAAGCGAGGCGGTTCGGATAGGCGTGCGAGAAATCATTGCGCGCCGTCCCGGCAATACCACGCAATTACAAAATCTTAACATTCCCAGGCTGCCGGGGATCTAAGAATGGGGACGCACAATGTCACACGATCGCCCCGGCGGCCCCGGAACACGAACAGATGCCCGCTGTAGGGATCCGCCTTGAGCACCTCCTCGGCCAGCGCCGCCAGGCCCGGAAAGCCCTTGCGCATGTCCGTCACGCCGCTCGACAGCCAGACCCGGGTCGAAGACGGAACCGGAATCATCTCAGCAGCGCCCGCACCACGCGACACAGGGCATCCACGTCGAACGACCCGCTCGCGCTCACCCGGTGGCCGCTCGCCAGCGCCACCTCGATGCGGCCGTCCGATGCCGCGGGCGCCGCCGATGGCGGCGACAAGGGCTCGGGAACCACCTCGACAGGCAGGAACGAGGTCTCGGCCTCGCCATCCCCGGCCCGCCGGAAGCGGGGATCGCGACGCCACTTGAAGATCAGGTTGGCGTTGACGTCATAGCGGCGTCCCACCTGGGACACCGAAACCCCCGGCGCCCAGGTCTGCGCCACGATCCGGCGCTTCTCGTCCTCCGACCAGAACCGGCGTACTCGACGCGCCACCGCAAAAGCCTCCTCCGATGGTGTCCACCAACCGATGGTGGACACCATCGAGCACTGGACCGACACCATCCGAATCTGCAGCTCCGCACTGAGCAGCCGCAAGGGCGGTCAGACCGAACGCTTACGCGCAAACTGGAGACGGGAGCCGCTGAATCTCATGGCGGAGACGGTAATGCGCGTGTATCTCTTGCGTTCATTTGTTTGTTCCGTGAGCAGTACGTCGAGGTTCTCGTGTCCCAAGGCGCCCCGAAGCGACCCATGGCGTCCCAGTCACCGGGAGTGGCCGCCGCCTCGGCGTCGCGAACCAAGCAGGAGGATCGAGCGTTCATTTGCACCGAGGTGTGACCGAGCAGTGTCCCGATTATCAACAGGGGTTCCCCGAGGGCGCAGGCAGGCGAAGCGCACCCGAGCCGGAAGTCATGAATGCGCACATCTTCCAGTTCGGCCCGCTCGCGTCTGCGCTCCGTGCAACACTTGACGTGTCGGCAGGGATCGGATCCGGACGACCGCAGGCACCACGCCCGACGAGCGAGAGCATCGTGGAGAGAATGCAGGCGTCCGGTTCGCCTGGTGGGGCGCGACACGCAGGTAGAAGTGCAGCCTGTCGATGTCCTTGCGTTCCACCACGCAGAACCGCATTGCGACGACACACCCTGCAGCCGGCGCCGCCTCAAGCGCCCTACGAAGTCGCGTCAGGCGAGCAGACACGGTGTTGACAGCACCTCCGGCGGAACCTTCATCGAGGAAGCAGTGCAGCCATCGGGAACACCATGTGTGCACCCGCGGTGCTGAACCGAAAATGTAACTAACTGCATGCACGGCCTTTTCTCTCTCACGATTCTATGCCTGGGGCACGGAAACAGGTCGTTTCCCTGCCCTCGGTGCAACACGCGAGGGAGAGAAAACCATGGCGACCAGCCGTCTCACGCAACGCAGGATCGACGCCCAAAGGCCGCGCAAGAAGGTCTGTGCCATCCGCGATACCGACATCAAGGGGTTCGGTCTTCGTATTCTGCCTTCCGGGCGCAAGCACTTCCTGCACAGCCAGGTCAACGGTAGACGCGTCTGGCATGTCATCGGGAGTGTCACGTCCATCACGCTCGACGAGGCACGCCACGAGGCACGAGGCATCCTGACAGCGAGACGCGAGGGTAACGATCCTCCTAGCGATATCGCTCCCGACCCTCCGTTCGAGACGGTGGCCGACGAGGTCTTCCGGCGATATCGGCGTCACTGGAAGGCAAGCACCTTCAAGGTCAACGCCTACTACTACAGGAAACGGATCCTGCCCTGGTTTGGAGGCATGGCCATCCGCAGCATCACGCGTGCCGACGTTCAGCGATGGTTCGCCTCGCTCCATGCCACGCCGGCAGCTGCGGACCGTTCGTAAGCGGACATTTTGCGACGCCCTTGACGCCGGGCGTCCCGCACCCCTGACCAACTTGTGATTTTCAGGCTGCCTGCGGCAGCTTCGTGGGGACGGCCTTGCCGACGTCGGATGTCATCGGGTTGTCGGCGAAGCGCTCCTTCCACAGACGCGCCCGCCGCAGGATCCCCTGCTCAAGGCCATCGGCTACGCCCGCAACCACAGGAGCGGCCTCGAGGTCTGCCTCCAGGATCCCGCCGTGGCAATCGACACGAACCATCTCGAAAGGTGCGTCAGGCCGGTCGCGCTGGGACGCCGCAACTGGCTGTTCTGCTGGAGCGAGGCGGGCGCGGAAGCCGTCGGCATCCTGCAGAGCTTGGTGCTGACATGCCGCCTGCACGGTATCGATCCCTACACGTGGCTGGTCGACGTTCTGCTGCGGGTCTCGACCCATCCCGCCCGGGATGTGGCCCAGCTGACGCCACGCCTGTGGAAGGACCACTTCGCTGAGAACCCGATGACATCCGACATCAGCAGGGCCGTGCTCGCGAAGGTGCCGCAGGCAGCCTGAAAATCACAAGTTGGTCAGGGGTGCGGGAAGCCCGGCGTCAAGGACGTCGCAAAATGACCGGATACGGCCCAACGGCGCTAGTCCAACCGAAAAACGTCATTGTCGAGGTCGTCAACCGCCTGCCTTCGCTGTTCCCGGGCCTGTCGGGCTGCACCGACGAGTTCGACCGAGCGCTTCACCTCGCCGACGCAGCGCATGGCGTCGTCATAACCCTGCTCGATCCAGGAGTGAATATCCGCCGAAAAGTTGAACATATCCCGCTTCTCGCCCGCAAAGCCTTCCTTTCGCCTCATTGTGCGGCCCGGTCGGATTTCAAGGACGACCGTGTTCGGAAACCTGTTCCGCGGCCAGGGCGAACCTTCGGACGAATGGGTGACAATAAGGTGGGTGCAACCGGCGTGCTCGACCAGAGGTTCGGCCGGAGTGTTCCCCTGCCTCGTGCGGTAGCCGCCCAACACGCCGTCCACAAACCGCCGGTTATCCGGCCCGAGCCTGCGGGCCTGCAACACGATCGGCATGGCAGCCGAGGCCAGGATTGTCGCTTTGCGTTCATCACGCGGAAGCGACTGGATGTGGCGGAATTCGGACGGCGGCGTGTCCCACAACTCCAGCAGCATGCCACCAAGAGCAAGCGAGTCGGTCAACATCTCCTCACTCGCGAAGATCGACACGTAGAGGGGCAGCCCTTCTCCCTTCAGAAGAAGCTTCATGCCGCGATCGAGCATTTTCTCAAGTGATGCCGCGTCCGCCAGTTCAAGAGAGAGAAAACCAACCTTCCTGAGCGCTGCGGCAAGAACAGCTGCAACATCTACAGCCTTTGCATATCGGGGGTCCTCTTCATACCGAGGATGATTGCGAGCCCGCCCCAGAATCATGGGCAGGCCTACCCCGAGGACGAACTTGCCTGGTTGCCACTCGAGCGGGCTGTTTCCGATCAGCCTGGTCCAGAGTTCCTCCAGTTCGATCGCTGCTTTCTTCAAGTCGCCGTTGGCTTCGGAAACCACGACGCCATTCATCGCGCCTGCGCTGGCCCCGGCCACCGCATGGACATGGACATCGAGTTCGGCCAGCGCCTTGACGACGCCCGCCTGATAGGCGGCCGAGGCCCCGCCGCCGGACAACACCAACCCGACTCTGGCTTCCTTCGAATTCAACGCGATCTCCTTCGTCACCGTGTCGCTCCGTCCCGGTTGAGCCTTTCAGTTGCGATGCGCCGAACCGTTTCCCGCAGGGCCATCTCGCCCAGATAGAACGGCTGAACCAGCCGTGGCCGGTTTCGGGGCAATTCCTCCTTGGAATCCTGAAGGCGCATCCGGGCAGAGACGGCCAGCGGCCGATCGCCCGGCGATGCGTCGGCCAGAAGATATGCAATGGCATCTCGCCAATCCGTCGGAAGAGCCGCGTCCCTCAACGGAGCCAGCCAGAGATCGACGATGACGGACTCCCGCTCCTCCCCGACAGCAAAGACGTCGGCCATGTTTCCCAGCACATTCCGTGCATTGTCAATCAAGCCCCAAGCATCCCTGTCGTCCGGGCCCTTCAGACGCAGGAACGCGCCGAATTCGTTCCAATAGAGGTCGTTGGCAGCCAGCAGCACTCGCAACAATGGAGGAACCGCCTTGAATCTGTTACTCAGCAATCGCTCCTTCGCAGCGGCAACGGAAGTCCAGGCCCGACCTTCTAATTTCTGATCTGCCAGGTCCTGTTGCAGGTCCGAAAGCCGGTGTTCCGTGGATTCGATATGGTTCGCAAGCCTCTGGTCGAGTTCCTCAACCTCGGTCCTCAATTCCTGGTGCCGCTCCTGGAGCTTCATCACGCCCTGGCGAGTCTCCAGAAGCCGTTTCGCAACACGAGCCAGGGCAATGTCCGATTCCGCCTGCGCCGCCTGGAGTCCGTGCAGCCATTCGTTCATGTTGCGCAGCACGCCTCGTGTTCCGCTGTCTATGCCTTGCTGCCGCCGCGCCGAGGTCCCGGTCACGAGATCCCAGGCCCGTCCTAGGAAGGATCCCGGGTTTTCGTCTCTGAACCTGAGATGATCGTCCACGACCTCCAGGCCGTTGACGACGTCCACAACTGCCTTCTCCCGCACCTTTGGGAAGTCGGCGAGTACTCCCAACGACAGTGGTCCTGCCGGAAGGTCACCGCGATTCATTGCCGCATTCTCCCGCACTATCGTCATCGGACACTGAGAAGGCGACCCGCTGCCTTCTCGAAGTCCCCCACATTCGCACGGCTGTCACCAGCCTCTTCTTCCATCCTCCTTATGGCTGTGAGAAAATGCGCCTTGCGCTCTCGCTTCATCCTGCGTTCGCTCAACCCATCGACCAGACTCTGGTGATACCCGTCCAGGAGCCTCAGAACGATGGTGAAACTGTCATCGACATGCTGCTTCCAGTCGTCAATACTAGCCTCCGCACGTTTGCGATAGCTCTCCAAAGTATCGGTCACGCCCTTCTTGAGGGACGCGATGACGTCATTGCGATAAATCACATATACGACTTTCGTATGGTGGACCTCTCGTTTGCCCCACCCGAATGCGTCAAAGGGATCCAAGAAATTCGCTAGCTCGTGTGTCACCACCGTCCTTGGCCGTGACTTTCGTCTTTCCCTTTCCCGTTGAAAAGCAATATCGGCTGGCTTGGCGCAATCCTTGCCCGGATCAAAGTGCGGGACCTGAAGACTCAATTCGAAGCCACCATCGCCCAAAGCGCGACGAGCAGCCTCCAACGCATCGGCCACACCAGTGTCCACCTTGCGTGCCAGATCGACATGGGTGCTGTCCATGAGTGCGCTAATCGATGAAGAAGCGTCCTTCACAATCTGATCTGCTAGCTTTAGGTAGACTTTCTTGATCCTATTGCATGCATTGCGCCAACACTCTTCGTTGTCGTATTCCAGTTTCCCATCCTCGAATTGCTCTATAAGGTCCTCCGGGTTCACAATGCCAGAGTTGGTGGATCGCCTTGTGTTGGATGGTACATCGATCAATCGTCTTTCGTTCTGGATATCTTCGATAAACGTGCGGATGTTTTTTGTACTAGTCTTGTTGTTTGCGTTGCGCAGGATATTGTCTAACTTCTCGCTGAGGTCCTGCATGGTCGAAGTGAGCCATGCGTCAAGGTCGCATCTTGCCTTCTTGGTGGCCTGGCTACACTCCTCCATGCTCTGAATGGTTTGCTCCAGATTCGCCCTGTCAATGGTCAAAGACCCGGTGAACAGTTTCAAGTGATGTTCAATATCGTTGCCGTACTGTTTCAATTTTGTCAAAGCGGATTGAAGGGCGAGTTCGCCGGCCCGCCGCTGCGCGGCCACAACGACACCATCAAGCAGAGGCTGGAATCTACTTTCGCACCAAAGATGATTTGCCACTTGCTCGACCTGCGCCAAATCCTGGAGCCATGTATCGTCACCACGGACATTTAGCTTGCCAAAGTCAGCGACCCACGGCTCGTCGGCGGAAGGCAGGGTGCCATTGCGGTTCAGGGCGTCACGCACCCTGCCGGCGAGATAGGCGTGTTGCGCCGACACCGGAAAGACACTCTGCGGATCGACGACGCCATTCATCAAGTCGGCGCTGATGTGGGTCCTGATTGCAGCAGCGTCAGGATCGCTGGACTTGCGTTCATCAAATTTGTTGACCAGGACGAACATTCTGTCCTGCATGATGCCCGATACGGTGTGGAGTAGCAGTTCGAGCTCTTCGGATGCTTCGGTGTTGAGTTGAGTGTAGTCTAGGACCACCAGGATCGCGGATGCCTTCTCCAGTTGCTCCTCAAGCACATCCGTCAGGTGTTCACTCAGTTGCGCTTCGTTGAAGCCGGGAAGGTCAAGCAGGGCAAGACTGCCTGACTGACGGGCGACATCGGCAAGGCAACGAAAGTGTACGGCCATGGCGGGCATTTCATCGAGATCATCATACTCTTCGTTAGCGAGCGCCTCGCCCACTGCCTCGTGTCGCCCGAGGCGGAGGAGGTCGTTGAGCCGGCCGAGCGCTTCGAAGGCACCGGTTTCGCCCTTCGTACTCCTTGTCGAAACCCGCTCCTTCACCCTCAGCAAGGCCGTTGATCAACGCCTCCATGTCGATGTTGTAGTCTTTCCGCACGGCATCCAGCCGCGCCTCGTGCTGCAATTTGCAAGCTACCCTGTCTGCCAGTCCATTGAGTGCAGCGGCATTGTTGATCGTCAGGCCGGGCTCGAAACGGTCCGGCTCATGGCGGATAACGGTAGGCAGCGCCGTCATCGGCCGGGCGCGGTGCGGCAGCGCCTCGGTCCCGATGATCGCGTTGACAACCGTGGACTTGCCGGCCTTGACCGTGCCCGCCACCGCCAGCGTGATTTCGAGACGCGACACCTTGTCTTCCTCGCCCTCAATGAGTTCAACGATGCTCCTCGGCTCGCTCCTTGGAGAGGACACGTTCCTTCCCGTCTTTCGTCCGGCTGTGCAGCAGACCCTCCTCCCTGATCAGGGCTCTGCAGCAGCGCTTTCTGTTCATTCAGCAGCACGACCAGATGATCTCGCGCCGCAGTCATGATGTCACCGCTCATCGTCTGTCCCCCACGCCAAATCCGGTGGTTCCCTGCACATGGTGCGTCAGCCCCAGTACCATAGGTCAACGGAGGATGCACTGCGGTGGCACACATTAAGATGGTGTCGGTATCGGACCTGTTGAAGAAGGCCGCCGCGGCCTCTGGTATCGCGCGGCAATGTCAGCCGGAACCGTCAGCCCGTCAGAGGCGAAGACGGGTTTGAGCCGCTGTGCGACCAGTCCCAATTCGCAAGCATGCCGCGGGACTGCTGGAACCCGGTCGAGGTCGAGGGGCATCAGGATGCCATTTCCACGGTGCCTTGTCGTTGTATCACCATGCGCCGCCCATCGCGTGGTCAGGCGGCCGTCGCGCCGGGATATCGGAAGGCGACGGCGTGCTCGAGGACGCCCACGGCACCCGCGCGTCGGGCCATCCTGTGCCAGGGAGGAAGGATGGCGAGTGGACGAACCTCCATGCCGATGGTGATGTGATCGGGCAGACCCATGCGGACGGCAAGCCCAAGGCCGATGGGCGTTTGATTCCCCCGCCTATGACAACGGGGTCTGCGTGGGGAACTACGAATACGTTCGCCAGCATGGTCACTGGGAACATCGCGAAGCGGATGAATACAGCGCGATCGGGGCATTCGAGAACAACAAGCGAACGGGCACCTCGACCATCACCCGGCCCATGTGGCGTCGAAGCACGAGTTCGTTGTGTGGATGGCGAGATCGAGGGCACACTCACCGTCACCCGGCAAAGATTGCCTCTCTGCGTCCGCTGCCACGCGGAGGTCAGGTGCCGTGCCGGCGTCCTGGCGCGGATGCGTGCCTTCCCCCGACAATCCCGGACGCACGCCATGGCGTCAGCTGTTCCGCTAGCGCCTCCAACCGTAGTGGTTTGCGTCGCCTCGATCGCAAAACGCGTGACGTGACGATCGAAGCGACCGGCCGCAACCCGGTGTTCTGCGACCGTCTCCGAACGCCTTGGCGAATTGGCGAGGAGGTTCACGTATGTCCCTACCATTTCAATCACCTCGCCCGTCGCCCGGCGACGCTGCTCGAACAGGCGCTCACTGGAGTGCGTCGTCGCGGATCGACGCGGGAACGCCGCCGCCGGCTGCGGTCGCGCCCTGCGCGTCGAGTTCGAACAGGATGACCGGCACCCGCTCACTGACCTGTTCGACGCGCCGCGGGTCGAGGCCGGAAGCGCGCAAGGCCGTCACAAACCGGAAGAGCCGGGACTGCACGGTCATTCCTCCTGAAGGCCCGAGGGACAATCGACGCCATGGGCCGCGAAGAGGTCTGCGAGGCCCTCGATGGTCAGATCGAGCAGCGAAGTCGCGCGGCGCATGGAGAGATGACCCTGTTCCAGGGCCAGGCCGACGACCTCGGCGAAGGGCCGCGAGAACAGGACGGGCGGGGAGTCCTCCGCAACAGTGCCGCCGTTCTTGTGCAGCGCGGCCTCGGGCAGCCCTCGCGCCGTCGCGTCATCGACCTCGCCCAGCTCGACGAGGCGCCACCGGAGCGCCGAGGAGCTCACCCGGAGCTCGTTGGCGACGGCGTTCAGCCGTGCGATGAGATGGTCTTCGGAGAGGCCCGACCAGCGGCCGAAGCGCTCCAGTGCCTGACCCGGCATGAGTAGCCCCGCCGCGAACCGGTTGGCGAGGCGCTCGACTTTCTTGCCGCCCGCCACCGCGCCCGTCTCCGAGCGGGCGGGCGGCATCGAGTCCCAGGTGAGGATGTGGAACAGCTCGTGGGCGAGGTCGAAGTGGCGGCGGCCGGGAAGTTCGTGGCGGGCGATCAGCACCGCGTCCAGGTCGGGCAGGCGGCAGGCCGCGCCGGAGATGCCGGGCTCCGCGTCGACCATGAGCACCAGCATGTCGAAGTCGCGCTCCATGACACCCGCAAGACGTGCGGCGGGCACACTGCCCAGGCCGAACTCGCACGCAAAGCGCTCCCCGGCACGCTCCGCGTCCTCGAACTTTGCGCCGGGCGCGAGCGTGAGCGAGCGGCGCAGCAGGGGAGGATCCCGGCCGACTTTTGGAGCCAGGGCGCGGTAGGCCGCGATCCAGGGTCCGGCCTTCCGTTCATAGGCGTCCAACACTTCGTCGTCGGCGCCGTCCAGCCGCCAGGAAAACCGTCCCTCGCCGACCAGGAGAAACGGATCGGTGAAGTAGTCCAGGGGAACGTCGAGCCTCTCGACCGCGAGAACGAGCTCATCGGCCGACAGGCGCCTGACGCCGGTCTCTATGGCGGACACGGTCTGCCGGTCCCTGAAGCCGAAGATGCGCGCCAGATCGTCCTGTGAGAGCCCGCGCGTCTCCCGCAGCGCCTTGATCCGCTTTGCCATGCGATAGCTCACCGCGTGTCTCCCTTCAAAGCAATACCTTGCAGTAGACAATACGCAAGATTATATGTCAAGACAGACAACGCGGCAATTGTGTTTTGATGGGTGTGCGCGGCTTGGCGGCATGACCGAAGGCGAAGACACAGGCCCGGGGCGGTCGGTCGAGCACACGAATGTGAAAGTATTCAATGAAATCAACGTCAACGTAGTGGAACAGAAGTTCAACCGCTGGAGGAAACCATGCCCCGCTCTTTTGCCTTTCTCGCCGTCGCTCTTGTCATCGCCGCCTGCGGAGGCGGCGGTGGCGGCATGTCGGAAACCGCGATGGTCCCGGTGACGCCGGATCCCAATCCGGAGCCACAACCCGAATCGATGGTGCCCGCGACGCCACCCGATGGGGTGCGCGGTGCCCTGGCCGCACCGGTTGTCGACCTCGATACAGCCCGGTACGTGGAGAGGCGGACACTGAGCGGGATTCGCCATGTCGGCGCCGACACTGCGCCGCTGCCTGCGGGAACGACGTGCGACAGGTCGGGCGTGGATCGGTTCGGGCAACCTGCGACGGTGCCGAGTGCCCGTTGGTGCGAAAGCCCGTTACCGGATCACACCCTTCCCGGGTGACGCAGCATGGCACGGTGGCCGTGTCATATGGCCGGATCAAGGACGGGGTGGGTCGCGACCAGGTGATCGCTTTTCTGAGAGAGAATGCGGTGGCAGCACAAGAGTGGGTGCCGGGACTGCTGCCCGGCCTGACGATCCGTTCCGAACCGCTTACCGTCCGTATGTTCGAAGGGACGACCGAGAAGCAGGCCGGTTACGTAATCGACGCCATTCGGATCATCAACGCGGCCCTGCCGCGAGAGTGGAAGCTGACGGTGTCCGACGAACGGACGCCCGAGGTCGCGGTCGCGGACATTCCTGCCGGCGAAGTGCATGTCGGGTTCAATCTCGTGCCCGACAGCGGAAGGTTCAACCTGACGATCAGGGACGGCGCCTTCACCGGCGGTCGCCTTCTCATCAGGAGCGATCTTCCGCCCTACGGGGCGCAGTCAGCCGTCGCCACCGCGACGGAGCACGACTATCACCAGACCAACGTGGGACTGCTCGTCCACGAGTTCATGCACGCGATGGGCTTCCTGGCGCATCCGGACATGGTCTCCGCTACCAGCTATGATCGCGACCTGACGGGTTGGGCCGGACTGCCCGCGCACGTCCTCTATCCCCTCGACCGCGAGGCCCTGCTCGCCGCCTTCACGCGACTGGGGCCTGGCGATCATCGACCCGAAGACATCGCTCAGGGCCTGGGGCCGTGGTCCGACACGTCCATCCACGTCCGGGGTGTACTCGATCTACCGGGCGGTGGCGGGGACATGGCCTTCGGGGCCGCTCACCGCAACGGGTTTGCGCGGCCCTGGGCCTACGGCCCGGCGCCGCGAACAGACATCACGGACAACGCCCGGATCGCCGGTTCAGCCAGCTGGGAAGGCCGTCTGCTCGGCCTCACTCCGCAGGCCGAGACGGTGGCCGGCGCCGCTGACCTTGCGGTCCGGCTCGACAGCCTGACCGGCTCGATCGAATTCACCGGGCTGGAACAGTGGTCGGGAGCACCCGGCGCCATTGGCTCCGGCACGATGTGGGGCGACGGCGACCTCGGCTATGCGATTTCGGTGCAAGGCAACGTCTTCGTGCAGACCGGCGGCGACGAGGGCCAAGTCACGGGCGCGTTCTTCGGCGCGGCGCACGAGGGCATGGGCGGCACGCTCGAGCGCGACGATCTCGCGGCCGGCTTCGCCGGCACACGGTAGGGCGGCGAGGACCTGCGTCTCGCGGAATCACCGGATCAGCGTGTCGCGGCAGCTCTTCCCCATCCTTCCTGCCGCACCCATGCGGAGAAGAACACAGCGTCGCCCGCGGCCTGATGCGCGGGCGGCGCCGGTGCGCGTGGGAACCGAGTGCCTGCGCCCTTCGCCGGCGGCGACAGTAGGATTGCGCATGGCAGCGTGCGGGCTGCCGCGGACCAGTCCGTCTCTCCACGAGAGCCCTGAGAGCTGGGCAGGGACGCGGGCGAGGCTCTCCTTCGACAGCAGGCCGCACGCTTCCACGAATGGCGGCGCGACGTGCGCAATGTTGCGGCGGACCGAGACAGGCCGGCGCTCACTCTCGATCGGTTCGGCGCAGAGGCGGAGCCACTCAGGCAACACGAGCAACTGCCCTGGCTCGACGGGGAAGAAGGCCGGAGCCATGCGGCCGGCGGGTCTCGCGTAGACGGGACGCGGCCCGGGCTGCGGGGCACAAACTTGCCAGTCCCTTTGTGTATCCCCTGAAAACTATGATGAAGCCCGGAAGCACCACACACATCCCACACAAGACCTGCCATGATTACATCCGTTGGTACGCGCACCACGCGGTGGGGCAATGGCGAGTTGTCTCAGAAAGCGCCCTCGCGCGGTACAGCGCGCTGCGCTCTTGCAAAAGGGTGAAACGGGAATGGACCATTGTCGCGCGGGCTCGCGATTGAACTGGCGCTGGAGGGCATGCGGCACGAGCATGCGGGCGGCGCGGGTCCCGGATCACGGCCTCGCGGCCGGGGCAGCCGAGCGGCTCGCGGACTCGGGCGCGGGGTCGTTCGAGGTCCGCCTCGAAGCGGCGATGCGTCCCCTTCTTCACCCCACCTGCGGCCAGTGCAAGCCTGAGGTGCCGCAGACACAAGCCCCTCCCTTACTGCCGTGGCCGAACCTGACCGACGCGCAGGTGGCAGCCTGACAACAGCCCGATCGATTCTTCGCACTGCATGCGAGAACCAGGAAACAAGACATGGAACGTCTCGCAGGCGTCGTAGGCGGGCTCGGCCTGTTCATCGTCGGGATGTGGCCCCTGACGGAGAACCTCAAGAAGCTCGCGAGCCGGCGCTTGCGCCAGATTGCGCATCGCTGGACCGAGAACCGGTTTGCGGCGCTCCTCTGGGGGATGATCGGTGGCGGCATCACCCAGAGTATGACCGGGCTGACCTTCATCGTGGTCAGCATTCTGCGCTCCCGGCTGACTACCATGAGCGGCGCCCTGGCAATGATTCTGGGCGGGACGATCGGCGTGACGGGCCTGGTCATGATCGTCACCTTCGACATCAAGGTAGCCGCGCTCTACATCGTCGGCCTGGCCGGTGCCGTGGTGGCCACCGAGAGGCCTGGCGAGATACCAGGCCATAGCCGGCTCGTTCCTGGGCGGGGCCCTGATCATCCTTGGCCTGATGCTGCTCAGGGAGGCAGCGGCGCCGCTGGCCGACGAGCCCTGGTTCCGGGAGATGATGGAGGGAACCGGGTACTCTCTGGTCCTCGCCTTCGTTGTCGCGGCCGCGCTGACCTTTGTCGTTCAGTCCGCGGCGGCGGTTTCCGTCTTCGGGATCAGTCTGGCGACGGTCGGCATCATCTCCGTCGATCAGGCCATCATGACCATGTACGGCAGCTTCATCGGTTCGGGCGCAATCCTCTCCGTGCTGTCCGCCCACCTGACCGGGCGATCGCGCCAGGTCGTAATGTACCTGGTGATCCTCAATGTTCTGATCTGCGCGGTGGTTATCCCGCTGCTCTACGCCGAAATCTACTTCGGCGTTCCGTCGATGAAGGCGGTGATCGAGGCGACCGGGTTCGACCTGCCTCAACGCCTGGCTCTCGTCTACATCATTCTTGCCGTGGTCCCGGCGCCGATCATGCTCGCCGTCCTGGGCCCATCGGCCTCCATCCTCGAAAAGCTGTGGCCCGAATCGGAAATTGACGAGCTATCGCGCGCCGAGTTCATACACGGCCATGCGACGGTTGATATCGAGACGTCGCTGGTGCTCGCCGACCAAGAGCAGAAGCGCGCGTTCAAGATGCAGATGCGCTATTTCGAGCTCCTGCGGGAGGGCAAGGATGTGCGACCCCTCCGGGATGCGTCGCGCACCCTGATGACCGAGATCGAGGAGTTCCTGACGGAACTGCAGCCGCTTCACCCCATGCAGACGGTCGAAGACCGCAACATGCTGCTCAGCCGTCACAAGCTGCTCACGTGGCTGGCGGAGTCCGTGGCCGACATGTGCGGTGCGCTCTTCGACATCGGCGATCGGCCGGAGCTGAAGCAGTTTCGCGAGAGCATGTGCGAGGGCGTTGACAGCGTGTTTCTCGCTCTGGACCATGCGATGGAAAGCAATGACGAGGCGTCCTGGGATATCGCGAAGGCGTTGTCAGGAGACCGCGGCGAGATCATGCGCAGATTGCGCGGCAAGTACATGGAGGCGAATCTGAATCTGGACAAGCCCGATTTGCTGAACGTCGTACTCGCGACCAACGCAGCCGAGGATCTGTTCTTCCTGCTGTCGAAGCTCGAGCAAGACTTCAATCCGTTTCCGCACGAGGACAGGCGGTTGCCGCTCATCTGACGCGGACTTCCCACAACGCTCTTGACATGTCGTTGTTCGTCAAGGGCCGACCCCTCAGAGTCCAGCGTACTCACCAGGTTGTTGCGCCGATCAGCGCCATTCCACTTTGCTGATCGACATTCGAGACAATGGTAAGCGTCGCCCCGGAGGCGCCGCGCCATGCGGGAGTGCCGGACGAATCACGGGATCAACTGGATAAGGAGCTCGAGCGCTTAGAGCGCAATCCTATCTGAGTGAGCAGACCTGCGCCGCCATGCGGGAAGCTCCGGTTGTCCAGTCCAGACACTGACCGGTGGCGTTGACAAGAGCGACCTGGTGGTCGTCCCCCGGTCGATGCCGACAACAACGTTGAACTCAGGCATGCAATCGACTCTCCGCAGGAATGGCACTCCTGCGGACCACTGCGTTACACGCCCACTCCTGTACTGGCGCTTGAGGCGCAGTCGCCCCACGGGGCATCCATCGTCGCCAACGAGCGGGACACGGGTCCATGGCAGGTGTTCGAGAAACGGAGTAACTTCGATTGTTTCCGATCGATTGGCCCATGCCGTCTTTGCCGACGAAGCCCTGACACGGGAGGGAAGGGCGCGCAGGACTGCACTGTTCCCCGGGTTCCCCTCCGCGCTACGCGCTACAGAGAACTCGGGCCAGTTGCGCAGCGTACGCCGTCAGGAACCCTAGCACGCACAGGATAACCACGCGTAGCAGCTCCCGCCTGCTGAGCCCAATCACGAAAAGAGAACACGAAAACAATAGAACGAAGCTGACGAAGTCGATGGCGCCGCAACACGCAAAGCATACATGCATGGTGCTATGATGTCGCGTCAGATCATGCAACCCGGAAAAAGGGAATGAGGCAAAACCGTCCACGCGATGCCAGCATGGGCCTCGTGGCCAGTATACCGGCGGCAGCCGAACAAGCCGATGCGGAAACAACGCTGAACTTGCCGGTAGGTGACCCGGATGGGGAGTTGATCGTGGTGCGCACGGAGCAGTGCCGGGACGCCTCGCTTGTACGGCACCGACAGCGGGGAAGGCGTCAGACGTTGTGCAAGCAAGGGATGCAGGCTGGTCGCTCTGCAACCCGCTTCTGCGTCGGAACGCCGGGGACTGTGGTCCGTCGCAAAGGCCCCGCCCGTAATGCGAAGTCGAGAGACCAGGGTGTACGGCCTGTCCGGTCTTGCCTGCTCGCACGTTTGCGGACCAAGACGGCGTGTCAAGTGCGCTCGCCTCCCGAGCACAACAGGACAGGCAAAGCGCGACACTATGGCGCAGCACCAAATTGGGAGAGTGCCATGACCCTGTATTCCGAGCGCCTTGCATGGGCATGCTGCGTGTCGCTGGGCGTGTTGGCGAGCACCTCCCTTGCGCCCGCCCAGCAGCCTTCATGCGACGAGTGGAACACATTCGAGTTTTTCCGCGATGCCGCCGCAGCGACCGTGTCCCGTTGCCTGGAAGCCGGCGCCGACATCCACGCACGGGACGACAGGCTGCCCGCTTCCTCGGCCGCCACACCCGGATGGGGAGTTGATCGTGGTGCGCACGGAGCAGTGCCGGGACGCCGCTTGTACGGCACCGACAGCGGGGAAGGCGTCAGACGTTGTGCAAGCAAGGGATGCAGGCTGGTCGCTCTGCAACCCGCTTCTGCGTCGGAACGCCGGGGACTGTGGTCCGTCGCAAAGGCCCCGCCCGTAATGCGAAGTCGAGAGACCAGGGTGTACGGCCTGTCCGGTCTTGCCTGCTCGCACGTTTGCGGACCAAGACGGCGTGTCAAGTGCGCTCGCCTCCCGAGCACAACAGGACAGGCAAAGCGCGACACTATGGCGCAGCACCAAATTGGGAGAGTGCCATGACCCTGTATTCCGAGCGCCTTGCATGGGCATGCTGCGTGTCGCTGGGCGTGTTGGCGAGCACCTCCCTTGCGCCCGCCCAGCAGCCTTCATGCGACGAGTGGAACACATTCGAGTTTTTCCGCGATGCCGCCGCAGCGACCGTGTCCCGTTGCCTGGAAGCCGGCGCCGACATCCACGCACGGGACGACAACACCAATCTGCAATCGGCGAACCGAGGACAATTGAGATGACTCAACGTCGGATGTCACTTCTTCGGCTGCTTGCCGCCACATCCATACTCATGCTGTCCGCGTGGTCTTCGCAGGCCCATGGTCGTTCCTGTGGCGACTGGCCTGAGTCATCATTCTTCACGCGGGCTAGCACGCTAGACGTAGTGAACTGTTTGGAAACCAAAGACCCTAACGCGAGAGATGAAGACGGCCGGCCGGCCTTGGCGAATCTAGTAGGCTTTGGATGGCACGATTCGATGCTAGAGAAGATCGTAGTCGTGTTGAGGGCCGGGGCCGACCCAAACTTGTTCGATCGTGGTTACAAGGGCACTGGATTCAACGAGAAGACCAGTCTGGAAATGGCGTTGCTATATGCTCTTGGTGACGGGTTTGATTTCAGTGCAGCGCAAAGAGAACGATATTGGCAAGTCGTTACGGCCCTTCTTGCGTATGGTGGCGACCTGCGCGCGATAGAGGGTGTCGACGGCGAGTTCGAATGGCGGGACGCCGAGCATGCTGCCAAATATCGGGCTGCATCATCGCCAGAAGCAATCGCGGCGTTCAGAAAGTGGGAAGCCGACGTGGTTGCGGCCCTTAGGGCGGAACAGGGCGCGGCCCAGGCGGAAGCCGATGCTCGCGAGATTGAGGATCATCTGCAATCCGCGAGCGTCTCGTGCGAGCGTTGGAACACGGTGGGCTTCTTCACGACCGCCATCCCGGACGACATCGCCGCCTGCCTCGAAACCGAGAGCCTCGATGCGCGGGACGACCAGGGCCGCACGCCGATCCACCTGGCGGCCCTGCATGGCACCCCGGCGGTCGTGGCCGCGCTTGGCGAGGCCGGAGCCGACCCGGACGCGGCGGACGGCCAGGGCCGCACCCCCCTCCACCTGGTCGCGGTGTTCGGCGACGATCCCGCAATCGTGACCGCCCTCGTGCGGGCCGGTGCGAGCCTCGATGCGCAGGACGCCAGGGGCCGCACTCCCCTCGAGTTCGCCGAGACATTCAGCGAGGATCCTGCGATCGTCGCTGCGCTGCGCGAGGCCGTGACGGAAGCGAACGCGCCTGACGAACCGGTCGCCTCCACGGCGGATACCGGACCGGCAACGTGCGCGGACTGGAACACGGCGGCCTTCTTCGGACGGGCGACGGCGGAGGATGTTGCACGCTGCCTCGAGACGGCCGATCCGAACGCCAGGAACCAGCACGGCCGGACGCCGATGCACTACGCGGCGCAGGGCACCTCACCGGCGCTGGTGACGATCCTGGCAGAGGCCGGGGCGGACCTCGACCCGGCGGACGGGCGGGGCGGCTGGACTCCCCTTCACCTCGCGGCGTGGTTCAGCACGACGCCTTCGGTGGTCGCGGCCCTTCTCGCTGCCGGTGCCGACCCGGCGGCCAAGGACGACGCGGGCAGGACGCCCTGGGACTACGCCCGCGAGAATGCGGCGCTGGAAGGCACGCCGCCCTACTGGCGACTGAACGAGGAGGCCGGCGAATAGGCCCGCGGAACGGCCGGAACGCAGGCCAGCCGGGGTTCTGCACAATCAGGAGGACGAAGCGATGAATCGCACGCTTCCGATCATCCCGGCAACGCTCGCCGTCGTGGCGGCGTCGTTGCCGACAGACGCGTCAGACGTCGATCTGTGTGCCGCGGACCAATACGAGCCCTGTTCGTTCTTCACGACGAACCGGGAAATCGGGCATCACGAGCAGATCATCGACAATCACCTCGCCGGGTTCACCCGCAGTGAGGGCTCGTGGACCATCAGCGTTCGGTATCAGCCGGACACGCAATGCGCGAAGGTCGACATTCTGGTTGACATGGGACCGCTGGACATCCCGCGGCAGTACAGGGAGGAGTTCAGCGCTGGCGCGGGCGAGATCAGCGACAGCGGCGCCTTCATGCACAAGATGGATGACCTTGAAAGCGCCCTGGGCATACTCTCGAGTTCATGCCGCGTGCCCAGGGCGGAGAGTTCGCAGGCGGACACCGCCGCGGGTGATGGCGCAACGCCCGATGAAGAAGAGCGGGAAAGGCTGGCGCTGGAAGAGGAGCGTGAGCGCCTTGCGCTGGAGCGTGAACGTGAACGGCTTGCCGTCGAACGGGAACAGGAGAGGCTTGCCCTGGAGCGGGAGCGGCTCGCCCTGGAACACGACCTTGCCGCTGCCCGCGAGAGAGAGCGCCTTGAGCGGGAGCGCGCCCACCGACTGGAGGAGGAAAGGCGCGAACGCGAGCGTCTGGCGCAACGGCAACGGGAGCAGGAAGAACTCGCAAGACGTCAGGCACAACACGACGACTGGATGCACGACGAGTGGACGCGCGAGGATACGGCCGATGCATCGGAGACCGACCCCTTCGGCGACGTCATGACCGGGCTCGGGCTCGGGGTTCTCGCCGGTGCGATCATTGCGGGCGATGACGAAGCCCTCGACGCGGCTGCCGATATCCTTACCGGGAGCCTTGGCGGCGTGTACGCGCCTTCGACCGGCAGCACCTACGACACCGGGAGCGGCACCTGTCAGGAACTGGGCGAACGGTTCGCCACGGACTATGGCGCCTTCCACGGCGACGGGTCCATGTGCGGCATCTACAGGCACCAGTACAACGTCATGGTCGCGTACCGCGAGCCGCTCGTCCGCAACAACTGCACGGACGCGGCCGAATGGGATGCATCGATCCGGCAGACCCGGGAAGGTGTGGAGGCGGCCTGTGCCGGCTCCTGACATCCAGCCGGACGATGCCAAGGCCAAGGCGGGAGCAGGGGAGGGCAGCCGGACCGGCATCGAAGTCGCGGGAAACCATGGGACGGGGCTGACGCGTGCACGCCAGCCGTCCCCGAATCGTGACATTGCGCTGAACCAGCCGCCAACGGGGATCGACATGAGACGTTCGGCAGCGACGATCGCAGCGTCCCTTGGCATGGCGCTGATACTCGACGCGAACGCTGGCGACCTCGTCGTTCGCGTCGCGACGTATGAGCACCAGGGCTGTCATGTTGGCAACAGTCGCTACCTGCCAGCCGGGGCAGAAGACGGGAGCGCAGTCCGTCACGTTTTTCCGGGAGGGGAACAGCAGTGCAGGACAATGATCGAGCACAAGCAGCAAGGGTGTCGAATGGCGGTCATTTTCCCGTCCACGAATGAGGGCACCCCATGGCAGCCGGGAGAGAAGGAGCCCTCCTGTCTCGCCGAGTTCGCCGCCGAGGTTCAACGATGCATCGCGCACTATGAACTGGAGAGCGCGAAATGCGCCGGTGACGACGACAACGCCAGCCCCGGCGCCGCCGTTCTTGAGTCCGCCATCGAGCGCTCGGTGTTCGACGGCACCTGGCTGGTCCAAGGACAATCCAATCAAGGAGTCACCTTTACGTACATCTGCACGCTGACGACCCGTGGTTCCAGCATTGAAGAGCGCTGTACCGGAGAGGGTGTCCTGCCCGGCGATGTCCAGACAGGAGTCGTGAGCGGGCAGGTGGCCCGGCTTGCAGCCACCAGTGGTAGCTACGTCACCGAATTGCGGGCAGTGGACCAAGACACCCTGGTCTTCACATACCGATACGGCAGCGGCACCTACAAGCGGCAGTAACCCAGGAAACATCACGGCGGGCGGGCCAGTCCGACGACCACTCACGATGGCACAGCCACCGAGCCCCGACGCATGACGGCCGATCCGGCGACGCGGCCCGGCCCGATCGGGCCGCCATCGCGCGGAAGTCCGCCTTCTCCGTGGGGAACCGCTCGGCCTTGCGCCGCAGACGCCGCTTCCGCAACGTCATCCGGCTTTCGGTCTGCCATTCCGCCGCCCGCCAGGCCCCATGCGCCGGGCCGCAGGAGAATCACATTCAAGAATCACCGAATACAAGGTTGTCGACTACGCGTGGGTCAACCGCGGAGGATGGCGGGATTCGCGTGTACGCCTGCATGACGGCGAATTGCACACATCGTGTCGAACCAGCGGACAAAGTGCGAAACGTCAGCGCCGCCGCCATCGACAACCACGCTTGGCAGAACCCGAGTGCCGACTCAGTGTGAGAGCAGCGAATTCTAGGAAAGAACATGAAAACGATAGATGTGAGATCTGAAACAACATAGGAAAAACACACGCTAGATGCTATGATATTGGGTCAGATCATGCAAGTCGAAAGAAGGGAATAGAAGTATTCCATCCAAGCGAAGCCAGCGTTGGCCTTACCTGGCCAGCGTGCCGGCGGCGGCTGTGGAAACAACGCCGCACTTTCCGCCAGGCGACCTGGAAGGGGAGTTGATCGTGGCGCATGCGGAGCGGTGCCCGGATCGCCGCAGGTACGGCGCCGGGAGCGGGGAACGCTTCCGACATGGTCCGAACAGGGAATGCGCGTTGGCCACCCTGCGATTCGTGCCCGCACCAGGATTGCCGGAATGTGATCCGTCAAAACGGTCCCGCCCGTAATGCCAGGTCGAGAGAACAGGGCTTACAACCTGTCCTGTCTTGCCTGCCCGTGCGTTTGCAGAACAGGCCGGTGTGTCACTTCCGTCTGTTCGTCGTGCCGCCCGGGCGCTGCAGGACCGGCGAAGCGCGACACCCCGTTTGCCGTTAACCGCTAGATGAGAGTAGTGCCCAATGGCGTGTGCATGGGATCGGTCCTGCTGCTCGCCGCCTGCGGCGGGGACGGACCGGTCCCGGGCGCGATGGAGGATCCCTTTCCGCCGCTCAAGGCACTTGGGACGGTCTCGGACCCGGATCAAGTGAAGCTGAGGGTCCTCAGCGCCGACTCAACGATTCACGAGGCCGTGCGCGGCGTCGTGACATCCGGTCGTTCCACCGCCATCGGGACGTGGGACGGCCAAGTCATCGGCATCATAATCCCATTCGGTGCCGGATACCGCGCCATGACCTCGACCGATCACGCCACGAACGGACCCACCACTATCGAGAGCCCGGTCCGTGGCGCTGGCCACCAATTGACGACAGTTGGGGTGGGTGGAACCTCTGGCGACGTTCACGCACTGGGACGACTCTCCGTCGATTGGGCATCGGACGACCCCACCAACTACCTCGCTGGTGGCCACTGGATCGTCGTGGACCTATCCGATCCGGAAATGCCCGTGGCGAGCGCGGGGGCCTCTCTGGATGGCCCAATGCTCGATTCGGCACCCGACGTGCGGACGACCGGTTTAGCGACCTACACGGGCCGCGCCGGCGGACTGCACACCGTCATCTATTCCGATGGCTGGTTCGCGGCGGGAGAGTTTGACGCGAACATCACCCTCGAGGCCGACTTCGACGCCATGGAGATCTCCGGGTTGATCGATGACATCTACTCCACTGAGGAAGGCATCTTCGAGGGTGAACTGGAGTCATACGAACGGTCGACGCGCCCATATGCCCTGGTACTCGGGACGGCCCCCATCGACGGAACGACGTTCGCCGGCGACGTCGACGTGACCACACCAGCTGACAACATCGCGTCATCGACCGGTAGGTGGGACGGACAGTTCATTGGAGAGGGGACCGTGGGGACCTTCGGTTCCACGTGGGTCCATGACAGTGGTACCGAGGGTCAGTACATTGGTACCTTCTTCGCCACCGAGTAGGGATAAGTGCTCACATGGCCAACGAGAACGATGAATCGGAAGACCTGACGGTCCCGGCGACCCCAGAGGAGTTGGCACGAGCGACGTGGAGCGCCAAGGCCCTCTGGAGCGGTGCGGCAACTGCCGACGCTGGCACCGATGGGTCGACGACCGAGAGGGGTACGGGGAGTGCAAGGCTCAACCGGACCTCGCCGGGTTCCGACGGTTCACGAGCGAGGAGTCTCACTGGTGCCTCAAGTATGACGGGATCATGAGACTGTAGTCGAGGCGCGGGCCGGATTTGGACCGGCGTACGAACATTTGAAGTGTCCTGCCTGATATGTATTGACCTGTCTATACCGGCTCGGTCCGTTTCTATCCCGACCTCCTTTTGGCATGACGGGAGCGGACCGCGGGCGGCTTGCTGCGACGGTGGATCACTCTGATATCCGTGGGTTGGTTACCACCTGACTTCACTTCGTCGCGGAGCTGCCTCTGTCTAATGACGCGGGTTGACGAACGTTCCGGTTCGCCGCGCATAGGCAGAACGAGGGTTCTCCTCACCGGCCACCCGCGTTCCGCACCCGTCATGCCTGATCGTCCTTTGTTGGTTGCCTTGCCAGGCAGAGTTGTTGGTTGTTTCAGGATCTGCGGCATTCAGGTCAGGGCACGACTGCCGTGGGGACGGCCAGCCATCTCGCAGGCGATGGCCCATATGAAGCCGGCCAGCTCGCGGGCCACGGCGGTGGTCACCTGGCAGTGCGCCTTGCCGGCATGGGAGAGCCGCCGGTAGCGGCCGCACAGGCGTTTCTGGGCAGCCCAGGCGAGGGCCTGGACCCGGGGCGGGGCCGAGGCGGCCTTGCGCTGGAGATGGGCCGTCTTGCGGGCCGCGAAGCGATAGCTCCAGGCGGCCTCGACGAGCACGCGGCGCACGTGGCCGTTGCCGGTCTTGGTGATTCCACTCCGCCGCCGCCGTGCGCCTGAGGAGTGCTCGCTGGGCACCAGGCCGAGATGGCTCATCAGTTGACGGGGGCTGTCGAAGCGCGTCAGGTCGCCGAGTTCGGCCAGCACCGTCACCGCGGTGAGAACGTTGACGCCGCGCAGGCTGATCAAGGCCTCCACCAAAGGACGCAACGACCACGTGGCGACAGCCTGGTGGATCTGTTCGTCCAGGCCCGCCACCCGGCGCTGGGCGTCCAGCACCGCATCCACGTACTCCTGGAACACCACCTGCTGCATCGGATGCTCGAAGGACTGCTCCTCCAGCCAGCGGAAGTGCGCCTGCGTCCAGCGGCTGCGACCCGCGTAGATCCGCTCGTGGCGTAGCAGGAACGCTCCCAGGCGCTGCCTGGCCTTGAGCTCGATCGCCTTCATGTCCTCGCGCGCCCGCGTCAGGTCTCGCATCGCCTCCTGATCGGCGTCGGGAACCCACACCCGACGCAACTCCCCGGCGCGGTGAAGACGCGCCAGGTTCAGCGCGTCACGACGATCCGTCTTCACCCGGTCACCCGCCTTGCGCGGAACCAGGCTCGGCGCCACCACCATGCAGTCGTGGCCCGTCGCCACAAGCTCCCGGTACACCCCATAGCCGCAGGGACCGGCCTCATAAGCGAAGCTCAACACTTCGCCATGCGAACTCAGCTTGCCAACCAGGCGACGCAACGATGAACGCTTGTTGGAGATCTCGCCCCGGTACACCGGATCCTCTCGACCCGGCACCGCAACCGCCACCGCGATCGTCTCCTTGTGGACGTCCAGACCAACGAATGCGTTATACTCGACCATGACCTGCCCTCCTCGATGTGGCTCTGTACTCAAAGGGTTCCTGACCTCGAGAATAACCCACGATCCTCGAGGCCAGGGCAGGTCAATCCATGATGTCTAACCTGACTTGGCCACCGCGCCACACGAAGAGACCGCCCCGGATTCGGTGTCCCGCGTGGTTCTCGTCTGATTCCATTTATCCGGTGACTTGTTGACTCCTCGGAAGAGGAGTCTGCGTGCAGAGTCCGGGGGTTAGCCTCGCGCGGGCGCGAGGGGCGTTGTTAGAGAGAGCTGTAATCGCCCAAGCCAAGGCTGTTGGCGCGTACCCGCACGCGAGGAGGGAGCGGGCAGGCGTATCGCGCGAGGTGCTTCAGGCCGGTTGCTAATGCACGCCGCAACTGGCTGTTCTGCTGGAGCGAGTCGGGCGCGGAAGCCCTCGGGATCCTGCAGAGCCTGGTGTTGACTTGCCGCCTGCACGGCGTCGATCCGTACACGTGGCTGGTCGATGTCCTGCAGCGGGTCTCGACCCATCCCGCCCGGGACGTGGCCCAACTGACGCCGCGTCTGTGGAAGGACCGCTTCGCCGACAACCCGATGACATCCGACGTCTGCAGGGCCGTGCCCGCGAAGGTGCCGCAGGCGGCTTGACAATCGCAGACTGGTCAAGAGTGCGGGTCGCCCGGCGTCAGGGACATCGCAAAATGTCCGCATGCCCCGTTGATTCGCCGGGGCGGTGGACGATAACGTTCCATGCCGGCTGAAAGAGAGCGCGATGCGACCGAGACTTCAGCGAGACGAGCCTGCGCGCAAGTCTGGCGGAGGGTTGCGAAACACAGTGATTCTGGTTGTGTCTGCAGTACTATTCTTGCTTGTTGTTTATGTCTTGGCGGACAAACACTACAGCGATTACTGGTCTCAACACGAATGTGAGTATCATGGTTCCTGCGACTAGAACCTCACGTGAAACCCATTCAAACTGATCAGTGCCTTGCAAGTCGTCAGTCGGTTCTCCGCTCGGCGGGATGCGACCCGGTTGCATCCAGTTCGGGCGTTCCGCCGTGGCGCAGCGTGCGGTCCAGCGACCGGCGTTGCGCTTCAGACAAGGGTCAGCGTGGCAGCGGCGACAATGTGTCGCCTGGCATCGAACGAGCCTTGATGAGGTATGCGGACAGCTTCAGCGCCAGTTCGTTGTCGTCCCGTTGCAGCAGGTGCATCGCGGCCGGGCTCAGCATCATCGTACGGCAGGCGATCCGGGCCTCAGCGGTCGACTCCGCAGGATGTTCGGAAAAGGCGGCCCAGGGTTCGATCACGTCGCCCGGACCGCACTGGCAAAGGCGGCGTCCCGCGGGATCGTGGATGGACACCTCGCCCGCCACGAGGAAATGCGCGCCGGCCTGAAACGCGCCCCGCTCGGCCAGTCTTTCCCCCGCCCCGAACGTTCGCGGTTCCAGCCAGGGTTCGAGTCGTTCGATCAGTTCCTCGAACACGATCTGGGAGTCAAGGTGGCGCACCAGATCGTCCGTGACGCGGGACAGCAACGCGCCGCGGCCCGCGTCGCCGGCCCTCGCGAGTTCCTCGGACGCGGTCGCGAGAATGGCGTCTTCCCCGCGTTCCAGCCCGTGATCGAGATCCCTCTCGAACCGCAGGAGCCCCTCGTCGCTCGCCGCGAGGTGCTGCCGCAGGTGTGTTTGCAGCTGTTTCGACGCCTCGGTGATCAGGATCTTTGATCCGCCCGCGGAACGCGCGAATTGGCACAACATGTCGATGGCGGAAAAGTCGCAACCCGACACGGCGGCGAAGTCGAGCAGAATGACGGTCGGGCACGTTCCCTGCGACATCGGCTGCCTCAGTCGTTCGACCAGTCGGTGGGCGCTGCCGAAGAAGATGTAGCCCCGCAGCCGGTAGACGCGCAGAGAGTCGCCGCGATCCTTCAGAAGGACGCGGTCGGGAACGGACCGGACTCGCGTGCTGGCGCGGTCCCGTCCGGTGAATTCCTCGGAGACGACGTTCACCCGGCTCACCCGGAAGGTGAATACGGCCAGGGTGGCGAGCATTCCCACGCCGACGCCTTCGATGAAACCGAAGACGGCGATGGCGACGCCGATAAGGACGATGATGGCGTATTCGGTCGGGGGCAGCCGGGTGCCGGCCCGGATCAGCCAGGTGCGCAGCAGGTCGCCGCCGATGAAGAACAGCACCCCGCCGATGACCGGCATCGGCAGGAGTTCCAGTACGCCGGTGCCGTAGAACAGGGATACCCCGAGGACAACGGCGACGATGACGCCGATCCACGGCGTGTCGACGCCGAGCCTGCGGCACGGCTGCGTGAAGACGAAGGACTGGCACCCCGGCACGCTTCCCCCGGCGCCCGCCAGGATGTTGGCGATGCCGGCCACGCGAAACTCCCGGTCCAGATCGATCTCGACGCCAGTCTCGACCTGCAGGCCGTTGACGTAGACCAGCAGACACAGCAGGGTGACCAGCGCGACGGTGAGCAGGTCCGGCACGAGGCCCGCGACGACACGCCAGTCGACATTCTTCAGATCGCCGATACCGAAAGCGGGCCAGAAGGCGCCCTCCTGGAATACCCCCGACATGAGCAGGCCACGCGCCCGGGCGTCCGCCAGGGGAATGTCGAGGACGAGCAGGCCGACATGGTAGAGCCCGGCAACGAGGGCAACGCTCCCCATCATGGTGACGAAGGTGCCGCCGCGGCTCATGACGACGACGAGAACGAACCCGTAGAGCGCTCCCGGCGCCCATTTCCACGCCATGTCGGAGTCGAGGAGCCGGGGAACCGCCCGCCAGTCCACGGCTTCCCCGCTCATCACCGAAAAGGACGCCAGAACCAGCACGAAACCGGTACCGGCGAAGAAGCCGCCCGTCACCGGATAGGGGATGAAACGGAAGAAGCCGGCCAGGCGGAAATGTCCGATGGCATAAAGGAGCAGGCCCGTGACCACACCGGAGAGCAGCAACAGCGCCGCCATGGTCGCGAATGCCGCGTCGCCCGACGCGGCGGCCGTACCGCCGGCGACGGCGGCGCTGAGCGTACCGATCGCGGTCGCCGGCACTTCCTGAGGACAGGCGAGCATCCCGGAAAAACTGCTCGCCGCTCCGATCAGAAGGCAAATGACCACGGCGCCGAACAGCATCATCCCGGCACCCTGAACCGCGTAGGGAAGCAAGGGCCCGTTGAACACGATGGCGGCGAGCGCAAGACAGTGAATGAGGAGAACGGCGGCCACGAGGACGCCGACGGCCAGCGCCCGGAGCATTGCTGACGAAAACAGGTCGCCCCGCATTTGCGACAATCGCGTCATGCGCGCGCGCCGCAATCGCAACGGGTCCGGCGGCTGGCCCTGCCGAGTCCGCTCAGCGGGGCGTCCGCGCCCAATCGGTGAATCGGTCCGTTCTCGTTCATCATGGATACTCCAGCCGATCCGGCGTGCCGACGCAGCCGCTCGCATGCCTTTGGCATGGGCCCCACCGTCCGCAGTCGAATGCGAAGCCAAGCGATGCGATCGGCCCCACCCCGGCCTGATGCCGGCAGAACCCGGCGACAACCGCGCTGCACACTCCCTCTCAGACACACGACCGTCGGCTCCCGTCCCGGACGGAAGCCGACGGTCCTCACCGCGGAAACTAGCAAAGAATGTGTAGTGGTTGCATGGTACTGTGCTTGCTTATAGTAGTATTATGATGGTCATCGGGTGCTCAGGCCGCCTCGATACGGCCCGGAACTATTGGTGGCCGGAGGTAACCACCGCCTTCCCGGCGCCGCGCGCCAAGCGCGTATCCCTCGGCGGCGCCGGTCCGGACAGGGCCCGGCAGCCGGCCGGGATGAAGGAGGGGCAAGGCGGATCATGAACGAGCCGGGGAAGAGTGGTTGCCGCAGAACCTTTGGGTGAGGTCAAGAGTGCGATGGTCGCCGTCGGAAAGCGGCCGGACGTACCGTCGCTGTCCGGTGCGCAGGGGTGTTGGGACAGGGCAGTGGTGGGTCTTGAGGTCGGTGGAACGGGCTTCGTTCACGCACACACGCCAATCGAGGTCGCCGAAAGGAAACCGGAACCGGACCCCGAGACCGGAGCGGTCTGCGACTGGGCCATGACGTGGAGCGTGACGCGCGGCCAGCGCATATCGGAGGAAGGGGTTGCCGGGCTCCGCGTGAACACGGCGAATGGAAGAGCACGTGCCTGCAGAACCGGCCGAACGGTGGGTACGGCACCCGACGAAAGACGAGACGAGTACGCCGTTGTCGAGCGTTGGCGGGCACGAACGGCAGGAAGAAGTCGAGGCGATCGTGAGGAACGTGAAGTGCGGGAAGGTCGACGCCGGGACGACCGCCCGGAAACCGCAGGCCGGGAGGATGGGAGTCCTCGAATCCAACATCCCCCTGTCGATGCTCGGGATTCCGGCGGGCATGATGGAGGGGGCATGGAAGGACCGTCCGGTTTTCAGCTTCGGCTGCACGGATCCAGGGATACCGGGACGGTGACCCGGAGCACTCAGGAGTCGTGATAGATGGCGCCGGATTTGGCGGCCGGCGCCGCGGAGGTGGCGCTCGATCTCGCGGTGGCGGAGGCGAGGCCGACCGCGATCCGCTCGAAGGCGGCCGTCATTTGCGGCGGCCCGGGGCGCTGGTCCGCGACCCAGTCGAGATCGGTCCTGAACTCTGACGAGGTGACGCGCGGATCCGTCATGGGGTCGTTTTCCGGACGCGCCTGCCTTCGGCAAGGCACAGCGTCGGAGAAATGCGGCCTGGCAGGTCGGGTGCCGGCGGGGTTCCTGTTCACCCTGCTCGCCGGCAATCAGGGCGCGCCGGACCGCGGCCGGCCCGTCGCGTCGACGGTCGCGATGAGGCCGTAGCGCGCGCAGGTCACCGCACGGAAGCTCTCGACCGCCTCCAGCAAGACGGTGTCGATATCAAGGCTTGCGCCAATACGCAGGATGGCCGCGACAGCGCCGGGGCGCGCTCGCACAGCGCATCGGACTCCGGGGCCGTCCCGGTGCGTCTGGTCAACGGCCTCCCTCGACGATGGCGCGCAAGGCCCGGTCCGGCGCCGTGCAGGCGCAAACGCCGGCAATGCGCGGTGGCACCGCACCGGGAGACGCCGTGCCCATGCGACGCCCGGGTCAGTGCCTGACCCGCAATCGGTGCGGGTGCACAGTCCACCGTGCAGGCCGAAGCGATCGTAATGGCCACGGAAAAAATATCACAACAACGGCAATCTCTACACACATAACACACAAGATCGTTCATGGTGCCGTCGGTAGAAACATCACAGGGGCGGTGTTGGTCAAGGAGTCTCCTCCTCTCGCCCGCTCCCATCAGCGTCGGAGCTGACATGAGAATCCCGCTCGCAGTCCTTCTCGCCGCGTTTCTGACAACCGGATGTTTCCGCAGCGACAACGAACCGGAGCAAGAACCCAGCATAACGTGGGAGCGCAACTCGTCCTTTGCCACCGAGCCGAGGATGGAAGTCTTCATCCGGTTCGGGCCGGGAGAGCTTGGCGAGAACGATCCGGGACGGCGCGAGTCCGTCAACTCGCACGACGACGCCATCGCCTCGCGTCCCGCCGAGACCCCCATCCCCGACCATCAGGCCCGCGACTGGGTCTTCCTCAAGGAAACAGAGCACGGCACGTCCCTCGTCTATTCCGTCACCAGCTGGGATCCGGACAACCCCGCCGACTACATCATGGCGGGCTGGTGGGCCGAGTTCCCCGGCCAGCACCTGCCGGACCTCGATATCAGCGAGGCGACTCGCTACGGCATCGTCGACGGTCCGGAGGTCGACGCACGGTTCCCGCCCGACATGCCCGTCGAAGGGCACGCGAACTACCTGGGCCAGACCGGCGGAATCTACCGCACCATTCCCCCTGGCGGCACCAGCGAGGACATCCAGACCGAGGAGTATCAGGGGACCATCAACCTCACCGCCGACTTCGCGGAAGGGATCATAGCGGGCTGTGTCGGCTGCGTGGGAGATCTCGTATCCCGCCGCGAGTACTTCAACGCGATCCTCGGGGAGGAACAGCATTTCGACCCCAGCCACGACATCAAGGACTACCAGATTCTCCTCGGCGCCGCGCCCTTCCGGGACAACGGTACGTTCGAGAGCACCGACGTGGAGGTAAGGCACCCCCACCATGAGGAGACCGGACACATATACGGCGTCTGGGGCGGATCCATGTCGAACAAGCCCGATCACGACAGCAACCCCCGTCTCGCGTCCGGCTTCACCGTCGGGGTATTCGAGGGCCACGATGGCAGGCTCGGATCGTTCGTCGGCTCCTTCCTTGCCCTCAGCGACACCTTCAGGAACGGGACGCCGTGAGGCCTGCGGAGCGGGGATGGAATCGGATTGTTGACAGCAAGGAACTGGCGATGCGCGCAAGAACCGTTCCAGCGGCAGCATCGACCGCGGCAGGAAACGTCCTCCACCGGACGTGACGCCTGCACAGCAGACTAGCGAGCGAGAAAGCCGTTCCAAAGCCGATGCACGCGAGCCAGCCTCATGCGGAGTTCCGAGCCCCGCGATGCCGGACGTGAGCTGTGTCCAGATTTATCCGCAGTTTGCGCATGGCATCCGACGGGGTGTGGTGGCATGGCTGCCGCGGAGAACGGAGACGGGCCGCACGGGCGTGGAGCCATGGTGGCGGTCAGGTGCGAGAAGCCCGCATCCATGGCGAAGGGGGCAGGAGGTAAACCGACTATCGACTGACGGAGGAGTTGTCCGCGGACTCGGATAATCAGGCCGACAAGGCGCGGTTCCGCCAAGTTCGGCCATCCGTCTGACAGGCTGCCGTGACGGAGGGACGGATTCATGATAGCGCCTGACCGATGAAGACGCTGGTAACGGGCGCCACGGGTTTCGTGGGCGGCAACCTCGTGCGAGCGCTGCTGCGCGAGGACGTCGAGGTCCGCGCGCTGGTCCGCAGCGAGGGCCCTCATCCGGCACTGGAAGGATTGCGCGTGGAGCGGACGCCGGGAGACGTGGAGGACCCGCAGAGCCTGCGCATGGCAGCCTCGGGGTGCGACGTGGTCTTCCACGTCGCCGCACTGACCGATCTCTGGGACAGGAACCCGCCGAGGCACCACCGCGTGAACGTGGTGGGGACGCGGAACGTCCTCGCCGCCGCGGAGGCGGCGGGAGTGGGGCGCGTGGTGCACACGAGCACCTGGGTGACGGTCGGCCGGCCTGCGCCCGGTGCGCTGTCGACCGAGGACACCCCGCCGTCGAGGGGAGACCTCGACGGGGCCTACCGCCGCTCCAAGTGGCGTGCGGAACAGGAGGTGCGGACGGCGGTCGCGCGAGGCCAGGACGTGGTGATCGCGAGCCCGACGGTGCCCATCGGCCCCTGGGACGTGAAGCCCACGCCGACGGGACGCATCGTTCTGGACTTCATCAGGGGCAGGATGCCCGTCGCCGTCGGCGTTCACCTCAACCTGGTCGACGTGGACGACGTGGCGCAGGGACACATCGGCGCGTGGCGGCACGGGCGCCGAGGCGAGCGCTATCTGCTGGGCAACTGGAACACGACGCTGCCGGAGGTGCTGTCCGTACTGGGCGAGATCACCGGACGGCGGCCGCCTCGGCTGAAAGCGCCGGCGGCGATTGCGCTGGCGGCCGCCCACGTGGACGCGGTGCTGGAGGGCATGATCCTGCGCCGGCAGCCATACCTGCCGCTGGAGGGGGCGCGGCTGGCCCGGCACCGGATGGCGGTCGACTGCACGAAGGCGATGTCGGAGCTGGGACTTCCCCAGAGTTCCACCACGAGGGCGCTGGAGCGGTCCGTGCGATGGTTCACGGACCGCGGGTACGCGTGAGCCGCGGCCTGCGCGTCGCCGTGACGGGCGCGGCCGGGTCGGTGGGCGCAAGACTGGTGGAGCGGCTGGTCGGATCGGACGACGTGGACGGCATCGTCGCACTCGACGTTCGCCCGGCCGATCGCATCCCACCCGAAGGTGACGGCGTTCCGGCGGGACATCCGGGAACCCATTGCGGACATTCTCGGCGAGCATGCCGTGGATGCGGTCGCGCACCTGGCCTTCATGCTGCGGCCCGGCCACGACCGCGAGGCGGCGCGGCAGGTGAACGTCGACGGCACGGCCCGCGTGTTGCGCGACTGCCGGGCCACTGGTGTGCGGCGCGTGATCTACCTCAGCAGCACGACGGTGTACGGCGCCCGCCCCGGTGCCGAACTGCCCTACACGGAGGATTCGCCCGTCCGGGCCCGTTCGCGGGTATCGGTACGCCGAGGACAAAGCGGAAGCGGAGCGTTTGCTGGAGGCCTTCGCGGCGGACGATCCCGGCGCCTGCATCACCGTGCTGCGCGGCTGCCCGGTCATGGCGCCGGGGCCGGAGGACGCGGTCTCGCGGGTCTGTTCGAGGCTGACCCGGGTCCGCATTGCCGGCGCGGACCCACCGATGCAGTTCATCCATTCCGACGACTTGGTGGAGGCGCTGGAGCTGTGTCTGCTGGAGCCTGTGGCCGGGGTGTTCAACGTCACCGGGGAGGGCGTCGTTGCCTGGAGCGAGATCGCCCGCATCGCCGGCCGGCGCCCGGTGCCCGTGCCGGCGCACCTTCTCGCGTTCATCGTGCAGGCGGCCTGGATGCTGCGGCTGCAGGGCCACTCGCCCGCCTGCATCCTCGCCATGATGCGATGGCCATGGATGGCCAGCAGCGAGAAGCTGGCGCGCAAGACCGGGTTTCGTCCGCGGTACACCTCGCTGGAGGCGCTCATGAGCTCGGCGCTGGCTGCCCGCAGCGCAGCGCGGTGTGGGTGAGCCCTGCCTCGTTCAGGGGCCGAGGCGTCGTGTGCGGGGGGCGCAAGGGCGGCGGGATCGCTTCGGCGGTGGCCCCGGCGAGTGCGTTCGCGGCAGGTCAGGCTCCATCGGACCGGCGCGCCTGCACAAGCGCGATCCAGGGGATCTCGACACTGCGAAGGACGATGCCATCCCCTACCAGGAACCGGTCGCCAAGCTGATCGACGGAAAACGACCGAGCAAACCACGGAGTGCGATGCGAGCCTCCGGCAGTGCCGGCGCAGCGCTGAGACAGCGCTGAATGTCGCACCCGAAGGAAAGAAGGTCTTTCGCCCTCCGCCCGATGCCGAGCTCCGCGGAGTTCCCGAACGCTTGCGGGTCCCGACTGGCCACACCGAGCAGGACGATCGCCGTCTTCCCCGTGCGCAGGCCCCTGCCGCACACCTGCGGGTCCTTGCGGACCACGCTGCCGTCGAGCGGGAACGGGCCGTCGCAGTGCCGCCAGACGTTGACGGAAGGCTCCAGCAGGTGGCGTTAGCCGTGCAGCCGCTGCATTTGAGCGGGGTGGCGCAGCAGCGCCGGCATGCCGTTGCCGATCGGGCTGCGGGCGGTCCCGCTGCCCGCCACCAGGGTTGGCAGCATGGTCGAGGCAGTTCGTCGCGGGCCGGTCTGCCGCCTCCCCGTCGATGGTCGCGATGGCGCCCTGTTGCGCGCCGGTGAGCGCGCGGGCGCTCTCGTGCGCTTCGCGCATCGCCATCGACAATTCGAGGCCCGTGCTGTTGCGCGGGACGGCAGCGCCCGGGCCGGAGATGCGCTCGCGCAACACCTCGGCTTCGCGAGTCGGCCGGTTGTGTTTCACCCTCCCAAAGGCGGCGATCCTGCCCGGGGAGATGCATGGTGTTCTGAAGGTCCTTATCGGGCCTGAAGGTCAACCAGGATCCCGAAAACCCCTGAAGAACTATCATAAGAACCCAAAAAAACACGCACATCATACAAAGTATCGACCATAGTTTCGCCTGTTAAGCCGTACGGCAAGTGTGTGAGGGGCCCTGCTCCCGAACTGCCATCGCCAGTGCGGATGAACCGGAGGACGCTGGATGTTGCGGTTGACAGTTCGGGGAATATCTGACGACACGCGTATAACAGAAGCCGGAAGCCGGTACCGCGTCCGCGGCCCGGACGGCGCCTTCGGGCACCCCGACCGACACCGGCCTGTGCCGGACCGCGCGGCTGACGCCATGGGCCGCGCCAGTTGCGC
The DNA here is from genome assembly GCA_964291415.2 of Alphaproteobacteria bacterium. Taxonomy (GTDB): domain Bacteria; phylum Pseudomonadota; class Alphaproteobacteria; order SP197; family SP197; genus SP197. The sequence continues at coordinate 1,307,264 of OZ219918.1, forward strand.
CCGGCGGGAGCGCCAATCCCGTCCAGGCTTCCCCGGCTTCCGCCGCCCGGCGGGGCCTGCTTCCTCCCCCGCTCGCGAAACCGGTGGGGCCAGCGTCCGTGTTTCGGGCGGCGCGTGGGGGCTGTTCCGGTTCCGCCGTGCCGCGCTCTCGGCGCTGCTCGGGCTCGCCGCCTTCGCCGCCGCCCCGCAGGGCGCCTCCGCCGATCCCTGTCCCGGCGACATCGTGCCCCCCGGCACCTTCTGGTCGGCGTGCATGACGCCGGCGTTTCAGGATAACCGCATTCAAACACTATCAGGTTACCGCCGCACCGCAGGTTACGGCAGTCTGTCCGACATAACGGTCGATAGCGCGGCCGGCACCCTTACGGTCCAAATCCCTGACCTACACTTTCAGCAAGCTCGCGAACTCGCGTGAAATCAGGATTGACTTCTTAGGTGACGAAAGCCACTCCGCCCCTCCAAGCGTCACCGCGGGTTGGAAGCTGCACATCGGCAGCTACACCTATGCTCTCGACTCCAATGCTCACAATGTTTCGCGGCAATACAGCTCCTACGACTGGGATGCAGCCGGCCCGATCTGGACCGAGGGACAGGAGATCACGGTGATCCTGCGGGTGGATCCCGCCAGAAGGATCGGCGGCCGCGTGGTGTGGGCCGGGCTGCCGTTCCTCTACGTGCTAAAGGAGGACACGTTCAAGGACCCGGTGGGCGACGGGCTGACCTACTCGGCGGCGCTGGAAGGCGGTGCCGCGCTGCCGGACTGGCTCACCTTCGATCCCGACCGGCGCACCCTCAGGGGCACGCCGACCAACGCCGACGCGACCGGGCCCGACGAGCGGATCCATGTCGCGTTCCTGGCCACCGACGGCAACGGCGGCGAACAGGTCCGCGTGCTCAGCATCGGCGTCGTGCCGGACACCGACCCGCCCGTGATCCAGAGCGTCTCGAAAGCCTCCGGGAAGCTCGTCCTCACCTATAGCGAGCCGCTGGACGAGGACTCCGAGCCCGGCGCCGGCGCCTTCGCGGTGACCGATGGCGGCAACCCGGCCACGGTGAGCAGCGTCGATGTGTCGGGCCGCACCGTCGTGCTGACGCTCGCCTCCGCGCTCACCGGCGCGGCGCAGGTGAGCTACACGGTGCCGACCGGGGCGAATGCGACGCCGATCCGGGACGTGGCGGGCACCAACGCGGCGGCGTTCAGCAACATGGCCGCCCCGGACTACGTCGTCAGCCTGCGCGCGTTGCAATCGCGGGTTTCGGAGGGGGCCGAATCCGCGGGGTTCGAGATTTCGCTCAAGCCGGTCCCGGCGGACCCGAAGGTGGCCTTCTTCGTGCACTGGGAGACGGTGCCCGGCACGGCGGTGCCGCACTGGAAGTCGCAGACCGGCGCCGACTACACCGGCACGGGCGGGGGGATTGCGCTCGGCAACAACTCCAACAACAAGCCCACACACCGGGTGTGGGTACCCCTCAACGACGACGGGCTCGACGAGGGGAGCGAGACGTTCGGCCTGCGCATCGCGCTCGGCTTCGGCCCGGACGAGACCGACATCGTGAACCCGACAGGCGCCCCGCAGTATGTCAAGGACCTTGCGGTGAGTGTCGATACGGCCGAAGCGGAGGTGACGATCGAGGACAACGACTCCGGCCCGTCGGTGACGCTGCGCGCGCCCGGCGGCAGGCTCGGGGACGACATCCGCGAGGGCGACGAGGAGGCGGCGTTCGGCGTGTGGCTGCTGCCGGGGACGGGGTCGGTCTCCTACCCGGTGACGGTGAACTACGCCGTGCGCGCGCTGACCGCGGCCGAGGCGGCCGAGGCGGACGGGCGCGTCAGGGCGACCGCGGGCACGGACTTCACCGCGGCGACGGGCATGGTGACCTTCAATACCGGCGAGACCTACAAGGCGGTGCCGGTCGACGTGCCGCGCACGCCGGAGCTGGAGGGCGACGAGTATTTCGCGGTGGAGCTTTCGGGCCCGAGCGGCAACCTCGACATCGAGGATAGCCTGGGGCTCTATCTGATTTACGACAATCCGGGGCCGTACAAGTCGCGGATGGGGGTGGGGTCCGGGGCGCCGCCGGAGAGCGAAGGCGGGGGCTGCGGGGCGAACCTGTGGGTCGAGTTCCGCGACGGCAACGGCGACCGGACGCAAGTGTCGTCGCTCGCGGCGACCGACTTCGCGGTGGAGAACGGGCGCATCGGCGCGCCGGCGGCCGACGCGGACGGCCTGCGCTGGACGGTGCCGGCCTGGGCGACGGCGGGCTTCACCGGGCTGATGCGGGTGCGGCTTGCGGCGAAGGCGCCGGCGCCGGAAGGGCGGGTGATGGCCTGGGAGGCGGCGGAGCAGGTCCTGCGGGTCGCGAGCGATACGGACTGCCCGGCGGTGGCGCGGAGCGAGCTCGCCTCGCTCGCGCTGGAGGGCCTCGAGCTGGACCCGGCCTTCGATGCGGGAACGACGTCCTATACGGCGGCCGCGGCGGAGGACACGGAGACGGTGACGGTGAAGGCGGAGGCGGTCTACGGCACGTCGGACGTCGCCATCGCGCCGGCGGACGCCGACACCGACGCCGAGGGCCACCAGGTGGCGCTCGCGGAAGGCGGGACCGGGATCGCGGTGACGGTGACGCCGGGCGACGGCAGCGCGGCCAAGACCTGGACGGTGACGGTGACGGGCGCGTCCGATTCGGGCGTGCTGACCGGCTTCGTGCTGGTCGACGCCTCGAACGATGCCGACCTGGGCGCGGTCGAGAGCGGCGGCACGGTGTCGGTGTCGGCGGACGGCCGCTACGGCGTGCGCGCCGGGATCGAGGCGAACGCGGAGGTCGGCAGCGTGGTGCTGACGCTGGCGGGTCCGGGCGCCGAGGACACGCACACGCGGACCGAGAACATCGCGCCCTACTCGCTCTGGGGCGACGACATGCAGGGCGCCGAGCACGGCCGGGCGCTTGCAGCGGGCTCCTACACCCTGACGGCGACGGCCTATGCAGACAGGGGCGGCGCGGGCGACGTGCTCGGCACGCTCGCGGTGCCGTTCACGGTCGCGGTCGAGGCGGCGCCGGGCGTGCTGACCGGCTTCGTTCTGGTGGACGCGTCGACGGACGCGGATCTGGGAGCGATTGCGGACGGCGGCACGGTGTCGGTGTCGGCGAACGGCAGCTACGGCATCCGCGCCGAGACGCAAGCGGACGCGGAGGTCGGCAGCGTGGTGCTGACGCTTGCGGGTCCGGGCACCGAGGACACGTACACGCGGACCGAGAACGTGGCGCCCTGGTCGCTCTACGGCGATGCCGAGGGCGCCGAGCACGGCCGGGGGCTGGCGGTGGGGCCCTACACCCTGACGGCGACGGCCTATGCGGAGCGCGGCGGCGCGGGCTCGGCGCTCGGCGCGCTCACGGTGGCGTTCACGGCGGCGGCCTCGACGGCGCCGCTGACGGCGTCGCTGGAGAACCTGCCCGCGCGGCACGACGGCGCCACGGCGTTCAGCTTCGAGCTTCGTTTCAGCGAGCACGTGCCGGCGCTGGGCTACAAGACGGTGCGCGACGACGCGTTCGCGGTGACCGGCGGCGAAGTGACCGATGTCCGGCGGATCGCGCCGCAGGCGGCCGACAGGAACCGGCGCTGGGAGATCACGGTGGAGCCGGACTCGTTCGGGGAGGTGGCGGTGACGCTGCCGGCGACGACGGACTGCGAGGCGACGGGGGCGGTGTGCCACGAGGACGGGCGGATGCTGTCGGCCGCGGCCTCGGGCACGGTGCCGGGGCCGGCGCTGTCGGTGGCGGACGCCCAGGCCCAGGAAGGGACCGACGCGACGCTCGACTTCGCGGTCACCCTCGTCCCGGCGCGGACGGCGACGGTGACGGTGGCCTACGCGACCGCCGACGGCACGGCGACGGCGGGGTCGGACTACACGGCGACCTCGGGCACGCTGACCTTCGCCGCGGGCGAGACGCAGAAGACCGTCTCGGTGCCGGTGCTGAACGACGACCATGACGAGGGCAGCGAGACGCTGACGCTCAGGCTGTCGAACGCGCAAGGGGCGAACATCGCGGACGGCGAGGCGACGGGGACCATCACCAACTCCGACGCGATCCCCGAGGCGTGGCTGGCGCGGTTCGGTCGCACGGTGACGGGCCAGGTGCTGGATGCTGTCCAGGACCGGCTGGCGGCGTCGCGGCAGGCGGGGGCGCAGATGTCCCTGGCGGGCCAGGCGCTGCCGTCGTGGCGGGGCGGCGATGCGGCCGGCGCCGCGGAGCGCGAGGAGGAAGAGGCGCGGCGGGCGCTGGCGTCGATGACGGCGTGGCTCGCACGGACGGGCTCGGACTCCGCATCGGGGGCCGGCGTCGACGGGACGGGCCGCGAGCCGGAGTCGCGCGCGCTCACCGAACAGGACTTCATCACGGGCACGTCGTTCGCGCTGACCGGCGGGTCTTCGGAGGGCGGCGGTTTCGCCGCGCTGTGGGGCCGCGCCTCGATCGCGGGCTTCGACGGCCGCGAGGGCGACCTCACGGTGGACGGCGAGGTGACGACGGGCCTCGTCGGCGCCGACTGGGCGTCGGATCCGGGGTCCGGGTCCGGCCGCTGGATCGCCGGGCTGGCGCTCGGCCATTCGACCGGCACGGGCGGCTGGCGGGGTGCGAACGGTTCGGGCGCCATCGAGGCGGTCCTGACCGCCCTCTACCCCTATGCCGGCATGGACCTGACGGAGCGGCTCTCGGTGTGGGCCGCGGCGGGCTGGGGTGCGGGCGAGGTGACGGTGACGCCCGACGGCGAGGCCGGCCTGACGGCGGACCTCGCGCTGGCGATGGGCGCCGCCGGGCTGCGCAGCGAGGTGCTGCGGCCCGTTGACGGCGACGGCCTCGCCCTGGCGGTGAAGGGCGATGCCCGCTTCACCCGCACGACCTCGGACGCGGCGCGGAGCGAAGACGGCAACCTGGCGGCGTCGGAGGCGGACGTCTGGCTGCTGCGCACCGGCATCGAGGGCTCGCGGCCGGTGGCGCTGGGCGAAGGCGGCGCCACCCTCACGCCGACCTTCGAGCTGGGCTTGAGGCTCGACGGCGGCGACGCGGAGACCGGCATGGGCGCGGACCTGGGCGGCGGTGTCGCCTTCGCCGACCCGGCGAACGGGGTTGCGCTCGACATGAAGGCGCGGGGCCTGGTGGCGCACGAGACGCCGGGCTTCCGGGAATGGGGCGCGAGCCTCTCGGCTTCCTGGGACCCGCGTCCGGCGACCGACCGGGGGCTGTCGCTCACGCTGCGCCAGAGCTGGGGTGCTGCGCCCTCGGGCGGCATGGACGCGCTGCTCTCGCGCGAGACGCTGGCGGGCCTCGCCGCCAACGACAACGCCGGGAAGTTCGAGGCGGCGGGCCGCCTGGAGGGCGAGCTCGGCTACGGGCTGCCTGCGTTCGGCGGCGCCTTCACGAGCACGCCAAACATCGGCTTCGCCCTGTCGGACGGCGGCGCGCGCGACTGGCGCCTCGGCTGGCGGCTGACGTCGGCGATCCGGAACGATCCCGGCTTCGAGGTCAGCCTGGATGCGACCCGCACGGAGCCCGCGAACGACAACGGGCCGCCCGAGCACGGGGCGATGCTGAAGGGCACGATCCGCTGGTGAGTCATGGCGGGCCCCGGGGTCAGGAAGTCCGCCGCTGCGCGGGCACGCGCTTCACGGCGAGGCGCCTGCGCCTGTATGCGGCGCGACCCCGGCTATCGTGCGGCCTGGGCGGCGCAGGCGTGCCCGGCGCGCTTCGAGGCGGCGCCGTTTCCGCTCAGGGTCCAGACCGCAGCGGACCTCGCGGCGGCGGGATGGGGGCTCGCCGTCTGGGAGGACCCGGGCGTGGAGGCCTGGCGCACGCCCTTCCTGCCCGGCATGCCGGCGCTGGTCGCCGAGCCCGACCCGGATCCCTGGCCGGACCCGACGCCGCTGCTGGGGCTGCTCGGCGAGGCGGGGGCGCAGCTGGAGGGGCTCAGGCTGCTGAACGGGCGGTTCGTCCTCAAGGCGGAGCTGGGCGACGCGGCGTTGCAGATCCTGGTTCCGTCCGGGCGAGTTTTCGGACCCGAAGACGGTATCGTGGCGAAGCTGGGGCTGAGCCTGCCCCTGGAGGCTCCGGTCGGCCGGATCGCCGACCTGTGGCGGGTCGCCGGCCGCCCGCCCCCTCCTCGGACGCGACCCTTCATGGGCGGGCGGGTCGCGCCCTGGTATCGGTGCTGGACGGGCTCGGGGCCGAGAGGTTGCACCGCTGGATGGCCGAGCGCATCTGGGGCAAGGCAAGGGTCGCCTCGGAGTGGAGTTCCGACAGCTGGATGCGCGCGCAGGTCCGGCGCTGGATCCCGCAGGCCAGGGCGCTCGCGGGCGGCGGCTGGCGCGACCTCGTGCCCCGCCATGTGCCGGAGCTGTGGCGGGGGCATGGCGAGGCTCCCGCATGAGGTCGAAGCGCCGGAGCGCCGCGGGTGCGGCGCCGCCGGAGGGGGAGGCTCGCGCAGGTGTCGCGGTCGTGAGTTGGGGAGGCAGGGACGATGATGCGGTCGACACTTCGCGAATCCTCGGCCGAGGCTGTTAGAAGCCGGAAGCCGGAAAACAACGAACCGGAAGACGCGCGGGCGAGGCCCTGGCCGCGCCCCGCTTCCCGCAACGCTTTCCTGATCTGACCGAGGCGGGAATGCCCGTAGCAGCGCTTCTGCGGCGCTGGGGGTTGGCTTCGGCCGTCCTCCTGGCATGCGCCGCGGCATCGGCTCAGGAAACGCCTGAGAACTCGCCGCCCACCGGGGCGCCGGCGTTGAGCGGCACGGCGCGGGTGGGCGAGACGCTGACCGCCGCCAAGGGGACGCTCGCGGACGCGGACGGCCTGCCCGACGATGCGAGCCTCTCCTGGCAGTGGGTGCGCCAGGACGACGCCGCCGGCGCGAACCCGGCGGACATCGCCTCGGCGACGGGCACCGCCTACACCCTGACGCTGGACGACACCGGCAAATACATCACGGTGCGGGTGAGCTACACCGACGACGGCGGCACAGACGAAAATGTCACCGCCGCCGCGATGGGTCCGGTGCTCGCGCCGCCCCTCGCGCCCGACAACCTGCGCGAGACCGCCCGCACCGCGGACGGGTTCACGATCGCCTGGGACGCCCCCGGCAACACGGGCCGGCCGGACATCGCGCACTACGACGTGCAGCACCGCACGCCGCCCGGGACCGGCACCTGGACCGACGGGCCGCAGGGCGTCGCGGCCGCGACCACGACGGCGACCCTCGCCGGCCTGACCGCCGGCACCGGGTACGAGGTGCGGGCGCGGGCCGCGAACGCCGACGGCGACGGCCCCTGGTCGGCGCCGCTCGCCGCCACCGCGGGTCCGCCGCGGATCGCGGCGGTGGCGATCGCCTCGGACCCGGGCGATGACAAGTCCTACGCCATCGGGGACCGGGTCGAAGTGACGGTGACCTTCGACACCCCCGTGCAGGTGACCGGCACGCCGGAACTCGCCCTGCAGGTCGGCGCCAACTCCCGCAGCGCGGTGTATGCGAGCGGCGACGGCACGGCGGCGCTCGTGTTCGCCTACACCGTTCAGGCAGAGGTCAGCGAGGTCGACGCCGACGGCATCGCCATCGGCGCCAACGCGCTGAGCCTCCCGAACGGAGCCGCGATCGCGAACGGAATCGCCGCGACCGTGACGCATGACGCCGTGGACGCGGACGACGCGCACCGAGTAGACGGCAGGCGCCCGCGGCTGCACACGGGAAACTTCCGTCCCCCCGCCACCTCGGAGGACGGCGCCCGAATTGTCCTGAGCTTCCCCGAGGCGATCCGCTCGGACCCGGCGCCGAACGGCGGCGTCACCATCCGGGTGGCCGGCTCGGAGGTGGACGACGACGGGAACGATTACGTCGTCCAGGACGACACCGTGACCATCGCGCTGGCGAGTCCGGTGCGGGCCGGTCAGGCGGTCGAGGTAGACGTTGCACCGGAGCCCGCCACCGGCGAGCCGATTCGCGACCTCGCCGGCAACCCGGTCGAGGCGGTCTCCAATGTCGCCGTGACCAACAACACCGAGGGAGTTGCCCTGGTGCTGACGCCGGCCTCGATATCCGAGAACGGCGGCCGGAGCGCGGTGACGGCCACGCTGAAAGGAACATCCAACGCGGCCACGACGCTGACGGTATCCGTGACGCCGGTCAGCCCGGCGACGGCGTCGGACTTCACACTGAGCGACAACAAGGTGCTCACCATCGCCGCCGGCCAGACCGCCAGCAGCGGAACCGTGATCGTCACCGCCGTGAACAACAGCCTGGCGGCGGCGGACAAGAGGTTCGCCATAAGCGCGACGATCGCGAACGAAGACGGCTTGGCCGCTCCGGCGGATGTCACGCTCACCATCCGGAACGACGACGGCGGCATCTGCGACCGGACCTTGAAGGTGCAGCAGGCCATCCTGGACAAGCTGACCGCGGTGAACGAGTGCCAGAACGTGACCGCCACCCACCTGAGCGGGATCACGGGCACCCTCAGGCTGACCAGCCAGGGCATCGGCTCGCTCAAGACGGGGGATTTCACCGGCCTGTCCGGGCTGGAACAACTGGAGCTGGACCAGAACTCCCTCACCACCCTGCCTCCCGGTCTGCTGTCGGGCCTGTCCTCGCTGACGAAGCTTCATCTCGCCCGGAACCAGCTCGCCGCGCTGCCCGCCGACCTGATCTCGGGGCTGTCGAGCCTCGATGAGCTCTGGCTCGAGCACAACCGGCTCAGGGGCTTCCCTCCCGGCTTCTTCCGCGGCATGGGGAGTTCGCCGAACTCCATACGGACAACAATCCCGGCGATTCCGCTCTCGAAAATCTGGATTGGGATTGGAACACAGGCAGCAGCCCCGTTCCCATCGCAATCTCGCTCGCCGCCGACGACCGGGCGCGGTGAAGGTCGTCGCTCCGTCCGGGGTGCCATTCGGCATGACGTTCACCATCACGTTGACCAACGGGGAAATCGACGGCGCGGCCACCACGTTCACGCTCTCGGTACCCGGCGGAGCGTTGGAGAGCAACGAAACCAAGACCGTGACCCGGACCGCTGGCACCTCGGAGGCGGTCACCGCGGACATCACCCGCGTGCCGCACCACACGGACGCAGCCTGGCAGCCCTTGAACCACGGATTCCTGCCCAAGGCGGCCGACGACCTGCTGCTGGAGGTGTTTCCCGCCTAGAAGCCGCAGGTCGGAATCTCGCCGAAAACCGACAAGACGACGGTGACGGAGGGAACCGCCGCCGAGTTCATCCTCACGCGGGATGCGCCCCACGACGACGCCCTGATGGTGACGGTGGCGGTCGCCCAGACCGGCTCGGTAATCAAGACCGCGGATTCCTACGAGCCGCCAGACAGCGTGGAATTCCTCGCCGGCGAGGGAACCGCCACGCTCACCGTGGA
>OZ219919.1:0-180020 GCA_964291415.2 Alphaproteobacteria bacterium
CGTGATGAGTTCGAGGTCAGCCGGGAGTTTCCAGATGAAGATCGTCAGCGTGACACCGTTTCTGGTCGGTCCCAGGCCAAGTTCGGATGGCTGGTCCGAGGGCCAGACCATGGTGTTCGTGAAACTGGAGACGGACGAGGGACTCACCGGCTGGGGCGAAGCCTATGCCCTCACCTACCGGGAACCCGCAACGTGCGAGATCATCATCGCCCTGGGCGAGGCCCTGAAACAGATGCCGCACGCCAGTCCGCGCGCCTTCCTGCGTCACGTCGTGGAGCCCATGTCCTACAAGCATCCCGGGATCGACTATGCGTCGGCGACGAGCGCGATCGAGATCGCGCTCTGGGACCTCGCCGGACAATCGGCGCAGATGCCCGTGCATGCGATGCTTGGCGGCGCCATCATCGACCGTGTGCCGGTCTACGCCAATGCCTGGGACGGGCCGGTCCAGACGCCTCAGGCCATTGCCGGGCGTTGCGCAATGATGCGTTCGCAAGGCTATGGCGCCGTCAAGATCTACCCCCTGCGCCAGCCCACTCTGGAGGATGCCGAAACCTGCGTCCGCCTGACCCGGGAAGCAGTCGGCTGGGGCGTCGACATCATGCTCGACTTCGCCGTCCAGAAGGACCGTCGCCACGCGCTTCGCGCCGCCCGTCTGTTGGAGCCCTACGCGCCCTTCTGGATCGAGGAACCGCTCGCCGGGGACGACCTTGACGGCCTGGCCGAGTTCCGCGCCCTCACGACTTCGCGCATCACCACCGGCGAGCGCCAGGCGGGGGTGCGCCACTACCGCAACCTCCTCGACAGGAGGGCAGCCGACGTCCTCAACCCCGACATTGCCGGGGCCGGCGGCATCGTGACGATGCTCGAGATCGGTGCCATGGCAGACGCCCATTCGGTGCTCATTTCGCCCCATTGCTGGAACAGCACGACCGTGGCGTTTGTCGCCATGCTTCATACCTGCGCGGTCATGCCGAACTCCATTCATGCGGAACTCTACTACGACTACCTGGAACTCGGCTCCGAGTTCGCCACCTGCGATTATGTCATCCGGGACGGCATGGCCAGCCTGCCCCAGGCGCCGGGACTTGGCGTGACGATCGACGAGGACGTTCTGCGCTCCCTCGCTCCCTGAACGCATCATGTTCGAGGCCCGGCTGGTGGCGCCGAACCTGTCGGCGGTGGTGGGCATGGGAGGCGCGCCCGACTCACACTGCGGTTCCGGCTCCTTCGCCGGAACGCGTTGCATAGGCGATTTCCAAAGTTCTCGTCCTACGCCAGACTTCTCGCACCAGGTCTCGAAGGAGTACACATGACCGTCCGACGCGCGCATGCGAGTGCTGATCCCAACCGCTTCTATCAGGCCAGGGACCAACGTCAGCTGACCGAGCGCTACGATGAAGCCGCCGAGGTCTACGACGAGGCCATGAATGATGACGTCGGCTGGAGCGGTCACGTCGAACTGGCGAAGGCAGTCGTTCGCCACGTTTCCCCCGACGTCCTTCTCTGCGATGCCGGCGCCGGCACCGGGATGCTGGGTGAGCGCCTCGCGGCCCACGGATTCACCCGGATGGTGGCGAACGATCTCTCGCCGGGCATGCTGGAGGTTGCTCGTCGCAAGGGCATCTACGAGGACTGCCAGGTGATGGACCTCGGCAAGCGGCTCCCGTATGCCTCCAACACCTTCGATGCCGTGACGGCGTGCGGGGTGTTCACCCCCAACCATGCACCGGCATCAGCGCTTGACGAGCTGGTCCGCATCACGCGACCGAACGGCCTTGTTCTCTACACATTGCGATCGGATGTCGAACCGGACGACTTCGCGACGCGCCAGAGGATTCTTGCCGACTCAGGCTCGTGGACCCTGGTAGAAACCGGCGAGCCCTTTGCCTCCATCGCGTCGGAGCCTCACATCCGCCATCGCTGCTGGATCTGGCGAGTCCTCCAGACGTGATGAATGGACATGCCCTGGCCTCAAGGCTCGTGGATTCTGCTCGAGGAGAGGAGCCCATGGGTACAGAGCCATATCGAGGAGAGCGGGTCATGTTCGAGTGCAACGCATACGCTAGTCTGAGTTCCCACGAGGAGGCGTATCCTGTTCCCACGGCCTTAGCCCGGGAGGGTTCGGGAGGCATGGGATGACCACGCAACGGGACGTCGTTGTCATTGGCGCAGGCGCGGCGGGGCTTGCGGCCGCAAAGGAACTGCCCCGGCTCGGCGTCTCCTGCACGGTCATCGAGGCATCGCATCGAATCGGCGGGCGAGCCTACTCCGAGGAGATCATGCCGGATGTGTGGTTCGACCTGGGCTGCGCCTGGCTCGGCACCGGGGTCGGCAACCCGTTTGCCGACATCGGCGATGATCTGGGCATCGAACTCGGCAGATTCGCCGCCGATGCGTACAAACCGGAAAACCACCGGTTCGTGCGAGACGGCACAGAGCTCACTCCTGATGAATGGACCGCCTGCCGTCGCTACTTTGTCGAATGTCACAGCGCCATTGCGGCGGCCGCCCGAAGCAGTCCGGATGTCGCAATCAGCGACGTGATCGATATCGAGAACACTTACGCGGCACCCTTTCTGGAGAACGTCGCAACGGCCTGGGGCCTGGATGCCGACGAGGTATCCGCCGCCGACTTCGCCAGTTCCACCGGAGAGCTCGGTTACCCGGCCGTGCGCGGCTACGGCGGCCTGGTCGCCGCGTGGGGTGCCGATGTCGAGGTCACCCTCAATGCACGCGCGGAGCGCATCGACTGGTCGGGGGCCGGTGTTTCGGTCGAAACGTCGAAGGGAACCGTGACGGCGCGCCGCGCCCTCTGCACGGTTTCAACCGGCATTCTGGGCTCCGGCGAGGTCAGCTTTTGGCCGCCGCTGCCCGACTGGAAGCAGGAAGCCGTCCTTGGCCTGCCCATGGGCACCGAGAACAAGATGGGAGTCGCCTTCGACACGGACGTGTTCGGAGACGGGGGACGCGGCCACTACACGCTCTGGAATCGCGACGGCGCCACGGCAAAGATCGACGCCAGCGCCATGGGTCTCAACGTTGCTGCCGTCTTCGTCGGCGGCCGGCACGCGGTCTGGCTCGAGAGGCAGGGCCCGCAGGCCTGCCAGGACTTCGCCGTGGACAGGGTGGCCGAAGTGTTCGGCAACGGCATACGCGAACACGTCGTGCGGACCATCACCACCGCCTGGAGCACGGATCCCTGGACACGGGGCTCGTGGGCTTGCGCACGGCCCGGACAGGCGCACCAGCGCGAACACCTGGCGCGCACCGTCGGCGACCGCCTCTTCTTCGCCGGCGAAGCCACCATGGTGGGCGGACAGGGAACCTGTCACGGCGCCTATTACTCCGGCATCCGGGCCGCGCGGGAGATTGCCGCCCGGCCGCACCGGGACTAGCGGGCGGGCGTCCGCTCCAGGAACAGCAGGGCGCCGCCTGATCCAGACCAGACCGGCCTCGCCTCGCGTGGACTGGCGTCCGACAACCGGTGGAGTTCCGTCGAACGGTACCCTTTCATGGGTCATGCCGCGAAGGCTGCGACATGGCCACGCACGAGGAGTGCAGTTCTAGCCGCCGCCCTGCACGATGTCGGCGTCGAGACGGACTCGCTTGCGGTTCATCGGAGCCCAGCTTGCCACTTTGAGTTTGTTCGTGCGCTTCTCGCGCCCATGGAGCTCCTCGGGACCCAGATCGCCGGGACCGTCGCCCGCCGTGCCGTTGAGCACCTCGTTGGGGTGCTTGTGGTCGACAAAGCCGAGGTTCACGGCGCCGAGATCGTAGCCGATCAACTCCTGGAGCCGCCTTGGGAAGGTCCGGGCCAGATCGGGTGGACAGGCCATGTACTGGTTCTCCTCCTGACGCAGCCAGGCGAGCGAGAACTGGATGGCGCAGCCGGTGCGCGCCGCGTTCGAGCGATTCGCGCCGCCGCCGTGAAAGACCGCCCCGCTGTAGAGCAGCAACGAGCCCGCGGGCATCTCGGCCTGCACGACCTCGCTCTCGACCGGCGTTCGCCCCTCTTCCCAGAGATGGCTTCCGGGCACCAGCCAGGTCGCGCCGTTGTCGCGTGTGAAGTCCGTCACGGCCCACATGGTCGCGCAGATCAGAGGCGGGGACGGACTCTGGAATGGATAGAGCCCGGTGTCCCGGTGGACGACCTGCGCCATCTCTCCCGGAAGGAGATGCATCACGCCCGTGTAGTTGATCTGGATCCGAGCGCAGAAGGATCCGAGGAAGCCCTCCACGACATCCAGCAGCATCGGGTCGAGCGCCATGACCCGCGCCTGTTCGCAGCGCGCCAGCAGGCAGCCGAAACGGACGGTCTTCATGCCCATGAAGGCCTCGTGACCGGCCGGCGTTGCGGCGATCAGCGGCTCGAGCTCGCCGCGCAGACGGGCAAGGCTGTCAGCGTCAAGCATGTCGTGGATGATGGCGTAGCCCTGCTCGGCGATCGCTTCGGCCACAACGGCGGGAGCGGCGGATCTCTCGAAAGTGATGAGCGCGGCCATTCGCATTCCCCCGGTGGATGCGCTGACTATAGTGCGGCCCGCGGCCGGCGGCGACTCGATCAACGGGAGACGGGCGTTTCGGGTCACGGGGCTGCGCGAGCCAGCGACATCGGTGCAGATCCGGACGACCGTGGGAAAGGACCATGAACGCGTGCGGACACCTTCCCAAGGGCGGTCTCATCGGCACTATTGCGGTTCGGGGTTTTGCAACAGGTTTGGGAAAGCCCCTTGCCTGTTCCAGGGAGCTTGTGACCGGAGCGGCGAAACCTCCCGAAGACCGTGGAGTTCGCAATGCACGAGAACACCTGCATGCGGCCGCCCGCACAGCTCGCGGCGATCGAGGAGGCGACCGCCAGGCTGGGTTTTGACCTGGCCTCCGAGCGCGACACCGGGGCTCTGTTGCGCGTTCTGGCCGCCGGCAAGCCGGCGGGCCGGTTTCTCGAGATCGGAACCGGCACGGGGCTTGCCACAGCCTGGCTGCTGGACGGCATGGATAGCGCCTCGTTGCTCCATACGATCGACACAGAACGCGATGTGGTGGGCGTGGCCCAGCGCTACCTGGGCGACGATCCGAGAGTGCGGTTTGTCGTAGCAGATGCCATCGGATGGCTGGCAGCCAACAGACATCTGTCGTTCGACCTGATTTTCGCCGACGCCATCCCGGGCAAGTACGAGCAGTTTGCGACCGTCTGGGACCGTCTGAAGACCGGTGGCATCTATGTCATTGACGACATGCAGCCGCAAGGAAACTGGCCCGAAGGTCATGGCGAAAGGGTCGCCGGACTGCTGACCTCACTGAATCAGCGGCCGGACTGCATGGTGGTCGAGATGGACTGGAGTACCGGTCTGGCCATTGCGGTCAAATCCGCACGCTGACTGCACATTCCGGCTCGGGGCGGGGACGGTGTTCGCGCGCGCCATGGTTCGCGATGCATGCCATCGGCACATTCGACTCGACCCAACCCGTGGGCATCCGCGTTTCGCGCCGAATCATTCATGCCGTGCGACGAGATGCAGAATTGCCGCGGCCCGGGTAACCCGAACTCAGCACGAATGGACGACGGTGCCGTTCATCATCGTCAGCCGCACGCCGGTCTTCAGCAACGACGCCGGTCCGCCAGCGAAGAAGTCCCGGTCGAGCACGACGATGTCGGCGGCCAGACCCGGCTTCACCATGCCGGTCTCGTGATCCAGCCATGCCGCCCACGCGGATTCGCGCGTGCCGTGCACGATGGACTGTTCCAGGGGCAGCGCCCAATCGGGCCTGAGCGCCGGAAGCGAGTCGTCGGTGGGCGACTTGCGCGTCGACGCCAGGTACATGTTCGCCAGGGCCTCGTATGGCGCGGTTGGCGTATCGGTGCCGAAGGCAAGAGCCGAGCCGGCGGCAAGGTAAAGCGGCCAGGCAAAGCCGTGATTGCCCCGCTCGGGACCGATCACCTCAAGCCAGCGTTCGAGCAGTGCCGGGTCCAGATGCACCGGCTGCATTGAGGCGGTGATGCCGAGTCTGCCCATGCGCGCGATCTCTTCATCCCGCGCATACTCCAGATGCTCGATGCGATGACGCCTGCCGGCGGTCCCATTGACCTGCATGGCGTTCTCCAGGGCGTCGACAGCAATCCGCGCGGCCTCGTCGCCGATGGCGTGGATCGCAACCTGCAGGCCGGCAGCGTCGGCTGCCCCGACGACCGGGTTCAGCGTCTGCGCATCCCAGATGGGATCGGCGCTGATCCCGTTGGTGTAGGGCTCGCTCAGGGCGGCCGTACAGCCGTCGATGGTGCCGTCCGCAATGATCTTGATGCCGCCAACCCGCAGGCGGTCGCCGCGATGCTCATTCGCGAGATCCACGGCCCGCCTCACCTGGGCAAGCTCCGTCTCCGGATCCCCCGTCCTGAAGACGATCATGTGAGCGACAATGCGCGCGGTGAGCCTTCCGGCCTCGTGAAGCTTCCGCATCGACCGCAGCGCGGGCTCTTCCAGCGCCATCTCCACCACGCCGGTGATGCCGGCGCGGGCGAACGCTTCCAGCGCCGTGGTGATGTGCCGTTCCCTTACCGGATCCTCGACATTCGCGAGCAACGGCCACACCCACTCGGCGCTGGCGGCCTCCAGCAGATGGCCGGTGGCTTCGCCGGTGTCGGGATCGCGTACGATCTCTCCGCCGAGCGGATTGGGCGTGTCGTCGTCGATCCCGATTTCGGCGAGGGCGGCGGAATTCACCCAGGATGAGTGGAAATCGTGGGCTTCGAGATACACGGGCCGATCCGGGACGATGCAATCCAGCATCTCCCTGGTGGGTCTTGCATCGGGCACATCCGAATACACCCAGTTGGTGCCGAGAACCCTGGGCTCGTCAGGGTGTTCATCCGCCCACTTTCTGACGCGGCGCTGGATCTCCTCAAGACTTCCCGAGCCGCGCAGATGCGCTTTCAGCATCGCCGCTCCGGTCATGGTGACGTGAACATGGCCGTCGACGAAACCGGGAAGAACCAGACCGCCGGCGACGTCGATCATCTCCGCTGCATCGCCGGCGCGGGCGCGAGCCGTCCGAGCGTCGCCGACGAACGCGATACGATCGCCCTCGACGACGACAGCCTCCGCCCACGGCCTGGCGGGATCCGCGGTGAAGACCCGCCCGCCCGTCATCAACCGTCTCTGGCTCATCGCCCTGCCCCTCCGAAGTTGCGCTGGCCGGGTTCGAAGGCTGGTCCATCCTGGAAACGACGGTTGGAGGTCAAGGCGGCCCGCTCGATCCCGGTGACGTGAGCGGGACCGGCAACCTGCCGCACCCGTCGGCTTCGAACTCTCGCACCCATTGGGACACTACCTCCCGGCGACCATCTCCGATACCACCGATCAACATCCATGAACCCAGCACAGCGACGGCAGGCGCGATGTACACCAGTCTGGCGCCGATGACGCAACCCCCATCGAAGCGGACCTCCCGATCGATCCTCCTCTGACGATCGCTTCATGTGAAGGGGTGTTGGCGACGGTCATGTCGAAGCGCTCTTCGACCTTCGCGGCGGTTGGTCTCGCGTGCGGCTCAGCGCTCGATTCCATCTGTTCCTTCGCTTGCACGAGCATTCCTCGGCGAGTTGCAGGGCGTTCTGAAGGGCGACATCGCAGTGCTCTGCGAGTCCTGTCGTCGGACGACTCTTGAGGACGGGCTCACGTCCGATGCAACAGGTCCTGCCGCGACCCATGTTTGTGAGCGACGAGAGTCCTGCGAGATACGGTGTACGAGCACACGTGCACAGCGGTGTACAAGGATTCGATCGTGAGCCAACCCGGGCACAGGCTCACCACGTCTCGGGCAGCATCCAAAAGCCCCTGACGGATGGCGTCGTGGAACACCCGGAGCGACGGAGTTCCGACGCGGGTCGCGCGTGTCTGCGCGGCGCAGGCCCGCTATGCGTAACTGATCGCGGTGATCTCGAGTTCGAGGTCGCCTGCCGGGCGCCGCCAGGTGACGGTGTCGCCTACTTCGGCGCCGATGAGCGCCCGGGCCAGGGGTGAGACCCAGCTCACCATGCCCTTGTCGATGTCGGCCTGGTTCTCGCCGACGATGCGCCATGCGTGGTGCTCTCCGCTCTCGTCCAGCACATCGACCTGGGCGCCGAACGCCACCTCGCCGGAGGGCTGTCCGGCCGGATCCACCACCACGGCATGGTCGATCCGTCCTTCCACATAGCGAAGATCGCGCCTGACATGGGCCAGCTGGTTGCGCCCGATCATGCTGGTCTGGTCTGCCTCCAGCACATCACGTTCCCGGCGCAGACGGCCAAGCCAGTCCTCGAGCATGGCCATGCCTTCCGGGGTGACATAGTTGGGGACCGGCTCCTGGGGCAATTCGGGCAGGACGTCGACGACGCTGTCGGCGTCCGGCTCCCTGACAAAGGCACGGCTCATGACACCCGATCTCCGCACATCACCGGTTGAAACGATCCGGCCTGAACGCGCCAAGGTCAAGACCGGGATCACGGCCCGCCACGAGATTCGCCATCACCTCGCCGCTGCGTGCCGCGAGGGTCAGGCCGAGGTGCTGGTGCCCGAAATTGAACCATGTGTTGTCCAGGCCGGCGACCTTGCCGAGCGCCGGGAGGTAGTCGGGCAGGGTCGGCCGGCGACCCATCCATCGGGTGATCTTCGTTGAATGCTCAGGCTTGAAGTCGCGCAGGATACCGCGTCCCCTCTCGGCCTGGATGTCGGCGCGCCTGTAGTCGGCGGGGGCATCGATGCCGGCCATCTCGACACTGCCGGCAATGCGAAGCCCCTCATCCATCTGATTCATGCCGAAGCCCTGCTCTCCATGAATGAGCGGCAGGCGCAGCCCGCTGTCGGCGCCGTGATAGACCGTATGGTATCCCCGCTCGGTATCGAGCAGGACGCGGATGCCAAGCATCTTGGCAAGACGCCCCGACCAGGCCCCTGCGGACACCACCAGGCGGTCCACCTTCCTGTCGCCAGCCGTGGTCCGCAATGTCCGCACGCGGCCATCGCTCACCTCGATCCCCGTCACGGTCGCCGTCTCGACCAGACCTCCGGCAGCAACGACGCAGTCGGCGACCGCCCGCGTGAGCCGATAGGGATTGACCGTGTGATTGACCCTGGGGAGGAAGGTTGCGGCTGTGACGGCTTCGGAGAGCTGTGGCTCGCTCTGGCGCACTTCGGCGCCGTTGAGTTCAGTGAGTTCCGCGCCGAGTTCACGCAACGTGGCGCGGTCCGTGGCCGCCGAGGCAAAGCCGCGTTCCGTTTCGTAGATGATGGCAAGTCCGCGTTTGCGGATCAGCGCCGCTCCTTGCGTTCCCTCGACAAGCCGTTCCCAGGACGCCACGGAACCGTCGAGAAGAGCGTAGAAGGCACGGGCATTGTGATGCCGCTGCCGGGCCCCGGCGCTCTTCATGAACACGAGGAGCCAGGGCATCAGCGCCGGCAGGTAGCTCCAGCGGATGTGAAGGCTGCTCTTGCGATCCATCAGCATCCGGGGCAGACCCCGGATGACCTGCGACGATGGCAGCGGCATGGCCGACGTGGAATCGCAGATCATGCCGGCATTGCCGAAGGAACAGTTCTCGCCGGGTCCGTCGCGATCGATCACGGTGACGTCAAAACCGTCGCGGACAAGGCAGAGCGCCGTCGCCACGCCGACAACGCCGGCACCGATGACCGTCACATGACCGCGTTCACCCATGAAACCCTCCCTGGCACGCCGATGGCGCCCCATCACGCGAGACCGCTGGCGATGCAACGGCGCATGCAACGACCGCTCCGTCGCCTTCCACGATAACAGGTGCCGGCGTTCCCGGAAAACATGTGCCGGAACTGTGTCGGGTTCCTCCTGTGGAGGCGTCCCGGCGCGATCATGGTAGGGTGAGCCGTGACGAGGGGGCGTTGTCCGTGACACTCGATGTCATCGATCAGGCGGTCATCAGCCAGGCCATCATCGCGGCGGCACGCGAAATGGGCTCGAAGCTCGTGCGCTCGGCCTTTTCCACGGTCGTCCGCGAGGCGGCCGATGCCTCTGCCGCGCTGCTCGACCCTGAGGGGCGGATCGTCGCCCAGGCCGAGATGATTCCCATGCACCTCGGCTCGATGGCGGCAACATTCAA
Source organism: Alphaproteobacteria bacterium (assembly GCA_964291415.2). Lineage (GTDB taxonomy): Bacteria > Pseudomonadota > Alphaproteobacteria > SP197 > SP197 > SP197. Next base: position 10,115 of record OZ219919.1, read on the forward strand.
GGCGTGTGCCCGGCACCATCCACCCGAGGATTTGCGCGAAGGCGATTTCTACCTTTCGAACGACCCCTACGAAGGCGGCCAGCATCTGCCCGACGTCTACATCTTCTCGCCCGTCTTCCTCTCCGGACGTCTCATCGGATTTGCCGCGTCGGTGGCGCATCATCTCGAAATGGGCGGTGCGGCAGCGGGAATCGTGGCCAATGCCACCGACATCTACCAGGAGGGCCTGCGCCTGCCGCCCTCATGCTGGAATCTCGAGCGCCATTGGCATGGCGGGCCGTTGCAGCGACTTGTGGCCGCCAACATTCGCGTGCCCCGGCTCACCATCGGAGATTTCAATGCCCAGTTCGCCGCCAACGCCCTGGGAGCCGAACGCCTCGTGAACCTGGCCACCAGGTACGGGGCGGACCGAATCGGTGAAGCGATGACGGAACTCATCGCCTATTCCGAGCGGCGGATGAGAAAGGAGATCGCAGCCCTCCCCGACGGAACATGGCACGGGGAAGATGCGGTCGACGACGACGGCATCCATGACGAACCACTACCCGTGCGCGTGGCCATCACCATCGATGGCGACCGAATCGAGGCGAACTTCGCCGGAACGGCGGGTAACGTGACCCGCAATCTCAACAGCCCCCTTTCCTCGACCGCATCGGCCACCTACGCAGCGATCAAGGCGACACTCACCAGCCCCGACATTCCCTTCAACCATGGCATGACGCAGCCCGTGACTCTCCGCGTGCCCTACCCCAGTCTGCTCAACCCGCAACCGCCAGCGCCGGTGCATGCCCGCATGGAAGCCTGCTACAGGGTCTACAATGCCGTCATGAAGGCGCTTGCCGGCGCCGTTCCCGAGCGGGTCATCGCCTGCGGCTACGACACCACCACGGCGCTCACCATGACGCGCTTCGACGGCCAGCACTACCAGGTCGTCACGGAAGTTCTCGGCGGCGGCTATGGCGCTTCGGCGAACAGCGATGGCGAAAGTGCGCTCGCCAGCCCGCTGGCCAACTGCACGAACACACCGGTCGAGGCCCTGGATCTCGACTACGCCTTCTTCCGCCTGCACGCCTGGACCCTGCGTGCCGACAGCGGCGGGGCGGGGCGTCACCGGGGCGGGCTGGGGTACGACCGGGTGTACGAGGTCCTCGAACCGGGTTGTACCCTGACACTCTATGCCGACAGGTTCCGCCTGGCGCCGACCGGTCTCTTCGGTGGCCACGAAGGAGCGCGGGCATCGTGCCGCGTCGAACGCAATGGCAGGGTCATCGACGTGGCGAGCAAGGGAACGATGCCGCTCGAGGTCGGCGATGTCGTGACCATACGCACCGGTGGCGGCGGCGGATACGGCGCGCCCGGTGAACGGGACCCGAAGCTGGTCGACGACGACGTCGGGGAAGGATATGTCAGTGCCATGAGTGCGCGGCGTCACCATGCCTGGCATGGTGTGGCTTCGGAAGGGAGATGAGAATCATGTCGCTCGATCCTGTGGACTATGCGGTCATCAGCCAGGGCATCATCGCGGCGGCGAGGGAGATGGGCGCCAAGCTCATCCGCAGCGCCTACTCGACGATCGTCAGGGAAGCGCAGGACGCCTCGGCGGCGCTGCTCGACCGGGAAGGGAATGTCGTCGCCCAGGCCGAACTCATCCCCATGCAGCTCGGTCCGATGAAGATGACTTTCGTTCCCTGCGCCGAGACACACCCGGTCGATTCCCTCGAACCAGGCGACTTCTACATCACCAATGATCCCTTCAACGGGGGGCAGCACCTTCCCGATGTCTTCATCTTTTCGCCCGTCTTCTTCGAGGGCCGGGTCCTCGGCTTTGGCGCCTCGGTGGCCCACCATCTCGACCTTGGCGGCGGCGCCCCGGGACTGAACGCCGATGCCTCGGACATCTATCAGGAAGGCCTGCAGATTCCTCCGTCGTGCTACAACATGGAGCGCGACTGGAACGGCGGCCGTTTCGAGCGCCTCGTGGCAGCCAACATCCGCGTGCCCCAGCTCACGATCGGCGATTTCAACGCGCAGTTTGCCGCCAATGCCATTGGTGGTCTGCGCCTGAGGGAACTGGCCACGAAGTTCGGCCCGGATGCGGTCACCGAAACCATGGCAGAACTGCTGGACTACTCGGAACGCCGGGTCCGGACATCGATCGCCACGATCCCCGACGGCACCTACGAGGGAGAGGATGCGGTGGATGACGACGGGATCGACGATCGGCCGTTGCCCGTAAGGGCCCAGGTCACCGTCGAGGGCGATCGCCTCGACATCTCCTTTGACGGCACCGCACCCCAGGTGGCGCGCAATCTCAACTGCCCCTTTTCATCCACGGTCTCGGCCGCTCTTGCCTGTGTCAAGTCGGTGCTGACCAGCGCCGACGTCCCCTTCAACGAAGGGGTGAAGAGGCCGTTCAACATCACCGCGCCCTATGGATCCCTGCTCAATCCGAGGCCTCCCGCGCCCGTCCGGGCGCGCATGGAACCGGCCTATCGCGTGTTCAATGCGGTGATGAAGGCCCTGGCCAAGGCTGCCCCCGACCGCGTGATCGCCTGCGGGTTCGACACCACCGCCGTCTTCGCTCTCTCCCACCTCACGAACAGCGGATACAGGGTGTACGTGGAAATCTTCGGCGGCGGATACGGAGCGTCCCTGGAGGCCGACGGCTGCGACGCCATCGACAGCCCCCTGTCGAACTGCTCCAACACGCCCGTCGAGGCTCTCGACATGGAGTATGACTACTTCCGGGTGATCGACTACTCGCTGTTGTCCGACTCCGCGGGCGCCGGACGCTGCCGGGGCGGTCTGGGATTCACCCGCGCCTACGAGATCACTCGCGACGATGTCATCTTTGCCATCTATGCCGATCGTTTCCGCATCGCTCCGGCAGGGCTCTTTGGTGGCGGCGACGGCGTCCCCGCTTCGTGCCACGTGCTGCGCGACGGAGAGGCCATACCGGTCAACTCCAAGGCCGGAGCGACCTTGCGCAAGGGCGATGTCCTCACCATTCATACCGGTGGCGGCGGGGGATACGGCACACCCGGCGACCGTCCTCTCGAGGCGATCAGGCACGATCTTGCCGAAGGACTGATCACCCCGGAACGCGTCGCGACGGATTATCCTCATGCCAGTCCTCGATGACGGGCGCGTCCGGCACCATGATTGAAGGCGAGTCCATGTCGATGCGATCCGTGGCGGCGACCGGCCACCGGATCGGGCAGCGTATCGCCCGCATGCCGGCGACGGTCGACGACATCGTCGCCGCCACCTGCTGCATGTGCGCCTGACGCTGCGGCATACGCGTTCAACTCAAGGACGAGCAGCCGGTCTGCATCGACGGCAACAACAATCGTGCGCCAAAGGGGGCGGCGGGAAGAGAACAGGTTCGCGGCAAACTCCCGGGATGAGGCACGTGATCCTGCGGTCCGGCGGCTGGCGCCCAGCCGTGACCGCGATCCCCCAGCAAGTTCCCCGAATGACGGTGGGGGCGCGTACTCACGCCTCCGCGAAAGCGCCCTCGCGGCGAATGGCGTGTGCAACCTGGCGGTGGAAATGGACAGTCCCACGGTCCCAGTGGGGCGCCAGGCGACCGCCGTCATAGGCCGTGCACGCGCGCCCCTCCTGGAGGCGCAGGCAGATGTCCTTGTCCTCGTCGTTGAGTTCCACCCATTCCCGGAAGAGAGCATCCCGCGCTTCGGCGTGCTCGGCCGCGCAGGCGGCATTGCCGACGTAGTAGAACCACATGCGCATGATGGTTCGGTCTGCCGCCTGCGGTTCGAAGAGAACGGCCTGGAGACTGCCCGGATAGACATTGACCGCGAAGTTCGGGAACAGCACGGCATAGCGTGTGCTCAATTCCAGGTCCGCATCGATCCCTTCCTGTGACGGCAGGCCTGGCCCCGAATCGTCGACCGCGATGCCCCGGCCGCTGGAGGTGAAGGCATAGCCGTTCGTCAGGTGGCAACCGCTTTCGCGCATGGACTGCCGCGTTTGCGGACTCATCATGCGGTCCAGTGCCGGGTGGACGGCGAACACGTGGTAGAAGTCGCAATAGTTCTCCACCGCGAGTTTCCAGTTGCAGGCGAACTCCACGGCCATGGTCTGGTCCGAGCGGCGGAACTGCGCGATGTCATAGCCGGCGAAGTGCTCCTCCACCGGGGCCATGAAGCTGGAGAATTCGGGGGCCTTGCCGTCGATGTTGACGAACACCCAGTCATGCCACTGCCGGCACGGGATGGCGAAGAGACGGACATCCTCACCCGACATGTCGCAGGCCGTCTGGTGGCGGCCGTGGCCATGGTAGTGGGGGCGCCCCTTGAGGACGCCGTCGAGACCATAGGACCAGGCGTGGTAGGGACAGGTGAGCACGCTCCTGGAGCACCGGGATTCCGTCACCAGCCTGGCGCCGCGGTGCGGGCAGACATTGTGGAAGGCCCGCACCTCGTGGTCGTGTCCGCGCACCAGGATCAGCGGATGGCCGGCGATCTCCACCGACAGGATGTCGCCCGGATCGGCGAGGGTGCTCGCCGGCGCCGCGAAGGACCAGGTTCTCGAAAACAGGCGGGCCTTCTCGAGTTCGTGAAACCCGCCGTCGGTGAAGGCGGCATTGGGAAGTCCCCTCGCCTGCGACGTGTCCCGCCCGAGCTGTTCCAGCACCTCGTCCGAGACCGATTGCCACACATCGCCCACTTCCGGAAACGCGATGACGTTCATGACCTTCACTCCTCCGCCAAGCACATCGTAGCGTCGGTCGCATCGAGTTGAAAAGCCCGCGGCGAGCCCGGCACGAATGGAACCACCGCTTCCCTTCCCGGCGCCACCCCGACTCGGGCGCGCCCGTGCCGCCTGTCATCCACCCGGGGATGTGCCTATACTGCCTGATTGCCATTGTGAGAACCGTCCGATCGTGGGACGGTCAGAACATCGTTTGAAGGAGAATCGGGCGCCGGTCCATTCCGGGTTCTGTCCGTGAACAAACCGACAATGAGGGAGAATTTCATGAAACCGCAAGAGTTCACCAGGGCGTTGCGCGACGGTGCCCTGACCCGCCGTGAGGCCGCTGGAGTCCTTGCTTCCGCAGGTCTCGTGACCGTTCCACTGGTTTCCGGCAAGGCCCGGGCCGAAGTCGACCTCAGCCTCCTGGAGTGGAATGGCTACGAGTACGAATCCTTCCACCCCGAGTACAATGCGAAGTACGGCGGACAGCCGGAAGTGACGTTCTTCTCCGAGACCGAGGACGCCTTCCAGAAGATGCGCGCCGGTTTCAGGGTGGACCTGGTCCATCCCTGCACTGCCTCGGTGAAGAAGTTCCGCGACGCAGGTCTCATCAAGGCCCTCGAGACGGACCGTATCCCGAGGTGGGGCGAGATCATTCCCGACCTTCTCGAGGTCAAGGGCGTGCGCATTGACGGCGAGTACTTCTTCTGCCCATGGGACTGGGGCTTCTCCACCGTCGCCTACAATCCCGAGGTCATCGATGTTGACAATCCGACCTTCGATCTGTTCGTCGACCCGCGCTTCGCGGGCAAGACATCCCTGACATCACAGATGGGTGTCAACATCCTGGTGGCGGGTGTCATTGGCGGCTGGGCCAACCCCCTCGATCCCACCGAGGAAGAGATGGCGATGGCGCCGGAGATCTTCCGCAAGATGCTGGACAACGCCCGTTTCGTGTGGACCGACAGCACCCAGCTCGAACAGGCCTGGGTCGCCGGCGACGTCGGCATTTCCTACATCTACGGCAGCGCCTCGCGGCGTATGAAGGAAGAGGGCATCCCGGTCGTCATTGTTGATCCGGTCATGCCCTGGATGTGCGGACTGTGCCTGAGCAGCGACGGCGAGGGATCCGAAGATCAGGCCTACGACTACATCAACGCCATGCTGGATCCGGTTGGAGGCCTCTCACTGTTCGAGACCTACGGCTACGGTCACGCCAACATCAACACGTTCGATCTGATCGACCCGGACGTCCTGCGCGACAGGGGCCTCGACGACCCCGTCGCCCTGCTCTCCAAGGGCGTCTTCTTCGATGAGGTTCCTCCGGAGAAGGACGCACGTCTCATCGAGATGTGGCACGAGGCCCAGGCCGGAATGTAGCGATCACCTGACATGCACCCCGTGCCGGTGGATTCCGGCACGGGGTGCATCTTTGATTCATCCGTTCGTCGACAAAGTCCGGCAGGGAGTGAGGCCGTCATGACCGAATTCAGGATGGAAGCCTCCATGCACAACATGGCGCGCTATGTCGCGGTGACACGACGTGATGTGTCCACCGGCCTTCGCCACGTTCCCTTTCAGCCGGCTTGGGAACAACGCGCCGGGACGTGAATGATGGCGCCTGATCGGGACCACGCCCCGGGCTGGTATGCCATCCTGCCACCGCCACCGCCCGCGAGGCGGCTGACGGGCGATCAGGTTGCCGACTGGGTCGTTGTCGGCGCCGGCGTCACGGGACTTGCTGCCGCCCGCCGCCTCGGCGAACTGCTTCCCGACAAGCGGATCGTTCTGATCGAAGAGTTCCGTATCGGCTATGGTTCATCCGGCCGCAACGCCGGCTTCATCATCGACACGCCGCACCTCACGGAACAGTTCGACGGCGACACCAACCGGCGGATATCCCGCCTGGTGCTCGCCGGACTGGCGGAGCTCGAGGCCCGGGTCGATGAGCACGACATCGCATGCGAGTGGACCCCTCACGGTCACCTGACCGCGGTCGTCGACAAGTCAAGAATCGGTGGGCTTCATGCCACCGTTCGCATGCTGGAAGACCTGGGGGAGACATGGGAGTGGCTGGAGGGTGACGCTCTCGCCGACATCATCGGCACCCACCATTACCACGCGGCCGTCTTTACGCCGCGAACCGTCACGGTCAATCCGGCGGCCATGTGCCGTGGTCTTGGCCAGTCCCTGCCGGAGAATGTCGATGTCTTCGAGGACACGTGCGTGCGGGACATCTCCGCCGGCAATCCCCGCTCGGTGATCTGTGACGATGGTCGTGTCAGCGCCCCCGGCGTCCTCCTGACAACGAACGCATTCATCACCCGGCTCGGCCTTCTGAAGAACCACGTGTTTCCGATGATCGCCTGTGCCAGCCTGTCACGCCCCCTCAACGAGGACGAAGACGCTGCCCTGGGCGGCCACCGGGACTGGGGGATTACGGGGACAGCAACCATGCGGCGCACCCCTTCCAACCGCATCCTGGCGCGCTTCGGTACTTTCTGTGCCGGAGATTTCCGGCTTGGCCGGCAGCGGCAGAAACATCTCCTGGAATCGCACCGCAAGGGTGTCGCCGATCGCTTCCCCATGCTGCGACATCTCGACTTCGAGCATACCTGGGCCGGTGTCTTCTGCATGACGAGAGATTGGTCGACGCACTTCGGACGCCTTGAACCCGGCCTCTTTGTCTCGCTGGGCTACTGCGGCGTGGGACTGGCGCGGGGCACGATTTCCGGCAAGCTCGTGGCCGAACACGCCCTCGGCGGCGAATCGTCCCTGATTGATGACGCGGTGACGCTCAGCGGTCCCGCCAGGCTGCCCGCCCAGCCATTCCTCGCCCTGGGCGCCCACGCCCGTCTCGCCGCATACCGCTGGCAAAGCCGGCACGAGTGGTAGGACGGACGTTCGGCAAATCATGACAGTACACGTCCCCGCCAGTGACTGGATTGCCTGGACAAGGGCCTGTTTCCTGCGTTTCGAGTGGCTGCGCGGCTACACGCTCCTGTCGCCGGCGATCGTCACCATGATCTGCCTTCTGGCGCTGCCGATATTCACGCTCGTGACCTACAGTTTCTGGTCACAGACCTACGTGCACATCGACCAGACCTTCACGCTCAAGAACTACGAAACGTTCTTCGACAAGTGGATCTACGGAAAGCTGCTCCTGCGATCGATCAGGATGTCCGCCACCGTGACGCTCATCACGATCGTGCTCGCCTATCCCGTGGCCTACTTTCTCGCCTTCAGGGTGACCCGGAACAAGATGACCTGGCTGATCCTGATCAACATTCCGTTTGTCACAAGCTACCTGCTGCGCGTTCTCGCCTGGAAGATCATGCTGGGCAACAATGGCGTGATCAACGGCACCCTGGAGGGACTGGGCTTCATCGAGGAGCCCCTGGAGTATTTGCTCTACAGCCGCTTTGCCGTGGTGCTCACGCTGGCCCATGCGTGGGCGGCATTCGCCATCCTGCCCATTTACGTCTCGCTGCAGAAGATCGACCGGTCGCTCCTTGAGGCGGCTGCCGATCTGGGTGACGGACCGGTCAAGCGCTTCCTGCGTATCACTCTTCCGCTTTCCATGCCCGGAGTGATTGCCGCGGCTGTTATCGAGTTCATCCCCACGGTCGGAGATTACATCACGCCCATCATGGTGGGCGGGCCCAAGGGTGTCATGATCGGCCAGATTGTCGCCGCCCAGTTCGGTGCCGCCAACAATTGGCCCCTGGGAGCGGCGCTGACGATCATCATGATGATCTCGATCACTGCCATCGTCTGCACCTTCATCTGGTTCGCCCGTCTGGGTACGGTCAGGGCGCGGGACATGGAAATCACAACGACGGCATCCCGGCCTGTCGATCGCACCAGACGCGGAATTGACTGGCTGCTCATCTACGTCATCCTCTACCTGGCGTTTCTCTACATCCCCTCCGTGATGCTGCCGGTCTTTTCCTTCAATGACAGCATCCAGATGGTGCTGCCGCTCAAGGACTTCACTCTCAAGTGGTATGCCGCGCTGGCCGATCATGCCGGCTTGCAGAGCGCCCTCTTCAACAGCCTGAAGGTGGCCCTGCCCGTCGCCACCACGACGACCATCCTGGCGATCTTTGCCGGCAAGGCGCTGACCCGTTACCGGATGCCCGGCAGGGGGTTGGCCATCGGCTTTATCCTCGTTCCAATGGTGATGCCCGGCATCATCCTGGCAGTCGGTCTCCTCGTTCTTGCCCTTGCCGTGGGCATGCCTCTGTCGTTGTGGGCAGTCGGGGTCGCCCATGTCGTGACCACGCTCCCCTTTGCCACCCTGGTCGTGATGGCACGCCTCGAGGGCTTCTCCAGGAACATCGAGGAAGCTTCACGAGATCTGGGTGTAGGCGGGTTCATGACCTTCTGGCGTGTCACGTTCCCGCTTATCCTGCCGGCCGTCGTTGCCTCGTTCCTGCTCACATTCACCGCGTCTTTCGACGAGTTTCTCTTCGCCTTCTTCCTGGGAGGCAACCAGGTCACCCTACCCGTCTTCATATGGACGCAGGTGCGTTTCCCGCAAACGCTGCCAAGCGTTCTGGCCCTGGGCGCTCTCATCTTCATGGTGTCCATCGTTCTCATCGTCACCGCCGAGATTTTCAGGCGTTCGGGAGACAGGCACATCGTGACGCCGGCGGACGGGTACCGATGATGACGGGACCCTGCCACCATGACGAGCACCCCGGGAGCCTTGCCTGATGGACGATACCTCCTTCATATCCATACAGAATGTCTCCAAGAGTTTCGGTCGCGTCCTGGCCGTGGACCAGGTCAGCATTGACATCCGCAGGGGCGAATTCTTTTCCCTGCTCGGTCCGTCGGGGTGCGGGAAGAGTACGCTGCTGCGCATCCTTGCAGGCTTCGAGTTCCCGACATCCGGAGAAGTCCATATCGACGGACAGGCCATGGCAGCGGTTGCGCCCAACCATCGACCCGTCAACATCGTGTTCCAGAACTACGCCATCTTCCCTCACCTGACAGTGAAGAAGAACATCGCCTACGGCCTTCTCGAGGCGCGACTGCCCCGAGCCCGCGTCAATGAACGCGTCGAGGAGATGCTGGATCTCATCAAGCTTCCCGGATACCAGGAGCGCGCCTCGCACGAATTGTCAGGCGGCGAAAGACAGCGTGTAGCCCTGGCCCGAGCGCTGATCCGCCAGCCCAAGGTTCTCCTCCTCGATGAACCGCTCGGGGCGCTCGACAAGAAGTTGCGGGAAAACATGCAGTTGGAACTCAGGGATCTCCAGCGTTCGGTCGGTATCACCTTCGTGTTCGTAACCCACGACCAGGAGGAAGCGCTCACCATGTCGGATCGCGTCGCCGTCATGTCGAATGGACGCCACCTGCAGATCGACTCCCCGGCCAGGCTCTATGAGGTGCCGCGCAACCGTGAGGTCGCAGAGTTCATCGGCACCATGAATTTTTTCGATGCCCGGGTACTCGAGGTCAGGAGCGACACGCTGGAAGTCGATGCCGGAGCTGCCGGCATCATCGAGGCTCGCAGGCGGGATCCTCACCCCAGGTCCGGCGCGCGTTGCACCGTGGCCGTACGTCCGGAGAAGATCTCGCTTCACATGACCAGACCTGACAGCGGCAATACCCTCAGAGGCGTCATCAACTCAACGGCCTACCTCGGCGACCGCAGTCATCACTTCGTGAAGGTTGATGGAATCGAGGCGCCACTCATTGTGTCTGTGCCCAACCTGGACAGTGACGTCGTCGAGGGTGGCCTGCGCGATGGAGAGGTGTGGCTGAACTGGTCAAGGCGTTCGGTCGTTCTCCTCTCCTGAAGAAGTGGATTTCGAACCAAGGACCTCAAGGCCCCGGATCGGGGACTCTGGAATGGACGAGGCAATGCCGGCGCAAAGGTGACATGGGAACCATCGACTACCTGCCCCCTCTGCGGCACGACAGCCAGGAGACGGACGACTACACGTCCCTCACCGTGACCCCGATCAGTGGTGCGCTCGGCGCGGAGGTCCACGGCATCGACCTTGGCTCCGGAATCGATCGACAACAGTTCGCCGACCTGCGCCGCGCGCTTCTCAATCACATGGTTCTCGTTCTGCGCGACCAGGATCTCGACGCCGGGGGTCTGGTTGCGCTGGGGCGACGGTTTGGTGGTCTCCACATCAATCCCTTCGTCGCCGGCGTGGCTGGCCATCCGGAAGTCATGGAGGTGCGTTCCGAGGAAAACGTTACCGCACGCTTTGCCGGTCGCTGGCACAGCGACATCACCTGGGCCGAGCGCCCTTCCCTCGCCTCCCTTCTCCACGCCCGCATCGTGCCGCCCTTCGGCGGCGACACGCTGTTTGCCAACATGGTTCTCGCCTGGGATGCGCTGTCGCCCGTCATGCGCCGCGTGCTCGACGGTCTGAAGGCCGAACACACGGCCTTCCAGGGGCATGGCAGGGACGCCAGCCTCGCCCATGCGCCCGAAACAGTGAGCCACCCCGTGGCGCGCACCCATCCCGAGTCGGGAAGGAAGGCGCTCTTCGTCAACGAGTACTTCACCCGCGCCATCGAGGGAATGACGTCGGACGAGAGCCGCGCAGTCCTCGATTTCCTGTTCCGCCACCTCGTTCGTCCCGACTTCACCTGCCGGGTACGCTGGCAGCCGAACACCCTGGTCATCTGGGACAACCGCTGCACACAGCACTATGCGACCAACGACTACCCTGGCACCAGGCGCCTGATGTGGCGCGTCACGGTCGAAGGCGACCGGCCCGTGTAGCCCCAGGCGTGGAGCAGGAATTGCCGCCGAATGTCCGAACGACCAATCCGGGTTGATCGCGTGCGGACATTCCACATTGTGAGACTGGAAACACCAACCTCAGGAGGACACATGAGTGATCAACGCAAGCCGCCCGTGACAAGCGGGCTCGACAGGCGCTGTTTCATGAACGCCGCCATGGCATCGGGCATGACCATTGCCGCGGCATCGGCGCTGTGGGCACGAACGGCCCATGCCGCGCCCTCGCATGGCGGACACGTGACCATCGGCCTGGATGGCGGCGCGTCCATCGACACCCTTGATCCGATCAAGGCGATCGGCACCGATCATGTGACCATGGCGGCCCTGTGCTGCTTCGACACCCTGACGGAACTCCAGGCCGACGGGACCCCGGTGGGCAGTCTCGCCGAGAGCTGGGAGACCTCGACGGACGGCCGGACATGGACCTTCCACCTGCGCGAAGCGGAGTTTCACAACGGCAAGACGGTGACAGCCGACGATGTCGTCTGGTCGCTCAATCGTCAGGTGAGCGACGACAACACCTACGCGGAAGGCAAGCAGATCATCGGTGCCCTGGAGGACGTGAAGTCCGACGGCCCCGACACCGTCGTCATGGTGCAAAAGGAGGTCAACTTCGATCTGCCCGCTCATCTGTCGGCCTTCGGCATGCTGATCGGACCGGAAGGAACGACTGACTGGGAACAGGGTGTCGGTTCCGGGCCATACGTTCTCGAGGAGTTCGTCCCCGGCGTGCGCTTTGCCGGCAGCAAGTACGCGAACTTCTACCGGGACGACCAGGGCTTCTTTGATTCGGTGGAACTTCTCAACATCGAGGATCCCTCGTCCCGGGCCAGCGCACTGCTGAGCGGGTCGGCCGATGTCATATCGCAGCCCGATGGACGCACCGCCGGCCTCCTGGGGAGCACCGATGGCGTGAGTTTGCTGGAGGTTCCCGGAACGCAGCACTACACCACCGCCATGCGCACCGATGTCGATCCCTTCACCGACAATCACATCCGCCTTGCGGTCAAGTACGGCATCAGACGCCAGGAAATCGTCGACAAGGTGTTCGGCGGGTTCGGCTATGTCGGCAACGACCATCCGATCGGCCGCAACCAGCAGTTCTTCAACACGGACCTGCCGCAGCGTGAATACGATCCGGACAAGGCCTCATGGCACCTGAAGCAGGCCGGCCTGGATTCGATAGCCCTCGAGTTGAAGGCCAGTGACGGCGCCTTCGGCGGCTCGGTCGACATGGGTGTGCTCATGGCCGAATCGATGGCGCCTGCGGGAATCGACGTCACCGTCGACCGGGTGCCGGGTGACGGATACTGGTCGGAAGTCTGGCTGGTGGCGCCCTGGTGCTGCGTCTACTGGAACGGCCGCCCGACCGTCGACTGGATGCTGACGTCGTCCTACATCTCGACGTCGTCCTGGAACGACACCTATTTCAGGAGCGAACGTTTCGATTCCCTGCTCACCGCCGCCAGGAGTGAACCCGACCAGGCCCTGCGCCGGGACATGTACTTCGAACTCCAGGAGATTCTCAACATGGAGGGCGGCACCACCGTCGTCGCCTTTGCCAGTTCTCTCATCGGCGCCTCGGACGCCCTGGGCCGCGGCGAAGTCAGCGGCAGCCGGCGCATGGATGACGCCAGGCTGGCGCGGCGCTGGTGGTTCGCGACCTGAGCGGCATTGTTCACGGAGTGCGGGGAACGGGGTCTGGCGGTCCGCGAGACGGAACATCTGTGGATCGGCATGACCGATGGCGTACGCCTGGCCGCACGGCTGTGGCTGCCATCGTCGGCCGACGACGCACCGGTCCCCGCACTCCTCGAGTTCATCCCCTATCGAAAGCGTGACCTGACGCGACTTCGCGACGAGTGCAACCACGCGGTGTTTGCCGAAGCGGGTTACGCATCGATCCGCGTCGACATGCGCGGATCGGGCGATTCCGAAGGCCACATGGCCGACATGTTCACCGATGCCGAACTCGACGATGCCATTCGCGTGATCGAGTGGATCGCGGCTCAACCCTGGTGCGATGGCCATGTGGGCATGTTCGGACAGTCCTGGGGTGGCACGGCAAGCCTTCTGGCGGCATGCCGGGCTCCACCGGCGCTCAAGGCGATCATCGCCTGTTGCGCCACCCACAACCGGTTCGACGACGACATTCACCACATGGGTGGCTGTCTGCTGACCGACACCGTCGAGTGGGGCGCCCAGTTGCCTGCCATTCTTGCCTCGCCACCCGATCCGCAAACGGTGGGTGAGGAATGGCGGGAAATGTGGCTGGCGCGCCTGGAGCGCCTGACCTTCCCTCTGGAGACGTGGATCAGCCACGAGTGGCGCGACGACTACTGGCGGCGAAGTTCCGTTGTCGGGACGATGCACACGATCTCCTGTCCGGTGCTGGCGGTCGGCGGCTGGGCGGATCGCTACAGCAATGCGGTCATGTCGCTCGTCGCCGGGACCGGCGGCGACTGCTGGGGCATCGTCGGACCCTGGGGTCATCACTATCCCTTTGCCGGAGAACCGGGACCGGCAATGGGTTTCCAGCAGGAGGCCGTGAGGTGGTGGGACCGCTGGCTGAAAGGCATTGACAACGGCGTTGACCGCGAACCGCGCCTGCGTGTCTGGCGGATGGAGTACCAGCCCCCCGCCGACAGGATGGCGCAGCGCCTGGGCACCTGGATCGCCGAAGACTCCTGGCCGTCTTCCCGGATCACACCGCTGGTCCTCGCTCTGGCCGATGGACAGCTGACGGACCCGCCGGGCGGCGAACGCCGACCCGTTGCCGTGCCTCATGACGGCAGGGTCGGCCTGGCCAGCGGCGATACCGGATACTTCGGGCGCACAGGTGGCCTTCCCCTTGATCAGCGCGCGGACGACGCGCTGTCTCTCGTCTTCGAGAGCGACAGACTCGTGACCCCCCTCGACCTCGTCGGTGAAGCGGTTCTCGAACTCGACGTCGAGTGTGACGCTTCCGTCGCCACCCTTGCCCTGCGCCTCAACGATGTTCCTCCCGAAGGCGGCGTTGCGCGAGTCTCCTGCGCCGTTCGCAATCTGGCGCTCGATGACGAGGGCGTCCCCCTCGGAACACCGGAAAGACGCCGCCGTTGCCGGATCGTGTTTCCCGCAACGGCTTATCGCTTTCGTGCCGGGCACCGCATTCGTCTCGCGCTTTCCACTTCGCTGTGGCCGCAGATCTGGCCGGCGCCGCATTCCGCGCCTGTGACCATCGGCGCCGGCGAGGCGCGCCTCACCCTGCCTCGGCGCGCCGGCGACCGGGAAGCGGATGCGTCGGTCAGGTTTCCGCCGCCCCTGGAACCGGCGGGCGAGAGCGCAACGGTTCTCGCCGCTGCCTCCATCTCCAGGAACGCCGGGCGCGACGCAGACTCGGGCCGCCTCACATCGGGGTGGACCAACACGCCGGCACAGGTGCGCTTCCACGGCACCGGAGTCACGTTCGGATCCAGGACCACGTGTGAACACTCCATCATTCCCGGGGACAACAACAGCGGCCACAGCCGGGTTGAGCACCGTCTCACCTTTCACCGCGACACCTGGTCCGTGGCGGTCACGTCGATTGCCGAACTCAGGTCCACGCCCACCATGTTCCGGCCGCGCGGCCGCCTCGAGGTCACCGAGAACGGCGAAACGGTCCTGGTCCGCACATGGTCGCCGGACATCCCGCGCACCTGTTCCTGACCGGTCCCCTCCCGGTCCATGAGAAGGCGGTGTCGCACCAGTCGTTGAAACCGTTGCGACGCGGCCGGCACTCATCGGCTACACTGCGCCGTCCGGCAGCCAGGGATTGAGTCATGCGTGTGGGAGTCGAGGTCGGGGGAACCTTCACGGACCTGGTGGCGATTGACGCCAAAGGCGCCATCACCATTGCCAAGGTGCCGTCCGTCCCCGGAAATCCGGACGAGGGCGCGTTCAATGCCATCGTCGAATCGACGGTGCCGGTATCGGGGATCAATGACCTGGTGCATGGCTCGACGATTGCCACCAATGCGGTGCTCGAGCGCAAGGGTGCCCGCATCGCCTTCATCACGACCAGCGGCTTTCGCGACATCCTCATCATGCAGCGGCACAACCGCAGCCGTGTCTACGATCTCACCTACCGCAAGCCGCAGCCGGTGGTCCACCGGCGGGATTCATTCGAGGTGACGGAGAGAATTCTCGCCGACGGCAGTGTACTGGTGCCGCTCGACGCCGCGGCCGTCGAACGCGACCTTGTCCCCCGTCTGCGCGAGGGCGGCTACGAGGCCGTCGCCATTTGCCTGCTGAACGGCTACGCCAATCCGGTTCACGAGGAGGAACTGCAGTCGATCATCGCCCGCAACTGCCAGGACATCGAGATTGCCTGCTCATCAACGGTCACCCGGGAGTTCCGGGAATACGAGCGGGCATCGACCACGACGCTGTCGGCCTATGTCCAGCCGGTCATCAACCGTTATCTCGAGCGCTTCGAGAAACGC
This sequence comes from Alphaproteobacteria bacterium, assembly GCA_964291415.2. Taxonomy (GTDB): domain Bacteria; phylum Pseudomonadota; class Alphaproteobacteria; order SP197; family SP197; genus SP197. Next base: position 26,072 of record OZ219919.1, read on the forward strand.
CTCTCGCGGGACGGGTTCGCCGGGCGTTTTTCCGTCATGCAGTCGAACGGCGGCCGCCTGCCGGCAGAGGGCATGAGACGCAACGCGATCACCTCCCTGCTTTCGGGACCGGCCGCAGGCGTCACAGGCGCCATTCGCCAGGCCGGCAGGTCCGGCTACCGGGATCTCGTCACCCTGGACATGGGAGGAACCTCCACCGACGTCTGTCTCGTGACCGCCGGGGAACCCGAACTCACCGCCGAATTCTCTCTTGACGGCCTTCCGGTGCGCACGCCGATCATCGACATCAACACGATTGGCGCCGGCGGCGGATCGATCATATGGATCGACGACGGAGGCATGCTGCGCGCCGGTCCGGTGAGCGCCGGGGCCGACCCCGGCCCGGCCTGCTATGGCCGTGGCGGAACACGGCCGACGGTCACCGATGCCCATGTCATTCGCGGCACGCTGAGACCCGAGTCCTTTCTCGGCGGGCGCATGGCAATCGACCAGGAAGCGTCGCGCGAGGCCTTCCAGCCCCTGGCAGACTCCCTCGCCATGGGCCTCGAAGACATTTCCGATGCCGCCATCCGGGTCGCCAACGCCTCCATCGTACGCGCCATGCAGATTGTCTCCACCGAACGCGGCAAGGATCCGAGGGACCACGCTCTTGTCGCCTTCGGTGGCGCCGGTCCCCTCCATGCGGCGCATGTTGCCGCGGACCTCGGCATGACCACCGTCGTCGTGCCACCCCATGCCGGCGTGCTGTCGGCCTATGGTCTCATCGCCTCCGACTACCAGCAATTCTCCACGGTCACCCGCAAGATGCTCCTCGACGATGCGGCGCCCGGCGCCATAGCCGAGGTCTATCGCGACATGAAGAAGCGCGCGACCGAGCGCTTTGTCCTGATGGGTCTCGGATCCCGGCCACGCATCTCGTTCTTTGCCGACATGAGATTCGTCGGCCAGGCGTTCGAGGTGGCGGTTCCCATCGATCCGCCGTCAGGCCTGACGGCCGGTGGACTCAGGACACTCTTTGCCGATGAGCATCACAGGGTCTTCATGCATGGCGGGGATGCCTCCAGACCCATCGAGATCGTCGCCTTCCGTCTCGGCGCGTCGGCGCCGCTCAAGGACGTGCCGGCGCTGAAGGAGGAACCGGGTGACGAGAAGGTCCCCTTCATGCCCTGGCGCTACCATGATCAGGGGGGATGGCGCGACGGCATGATCGGTCACCGGGGCGCCATGACCCCCGGTGCGGCGCTTGCCGGACCGGCCCTGATCGAGGACGAGACGGCCACCATCGCGGTTCCGGACGGCTGGTCCGCCACCAGCGACGAATATCACAATCTGGTGCTCACCCGGGCGGGGTGATTGCAACCGGTTCCCGGGATGCGAGAAAGGCCGGACGTTGCCGTCCGGCCTTTCGGTTGGTTCCCCTTGAGAGGGAGTGCTTACATCGTCGCGTGATCGATCCAGCCCTGGAGCGTCTCGGAGTTGTTGTCGAGCCACTCGTTGATGACCTCGATGAGGTCGCGGCCCTTGTCGTCGATCTCCGACATCATCTGCGCCTGCTCGAGGTTGGTGATCGAATAGGCCTCGATCAGTCCCCAGGCGCCGGGGTGGCTGTCCTTGAGACCCGGATTGGCAACCTTCCAGATCTCGGCGCCCGCCCAGTCGCAGTCATGGGTGGCGTCGGGGTTGATACCCAGCGACGCGTCGGTCTCGCACCCCTCGAAGTACTCGGGCAGATAGATACGCTGCAGGTCGTACTGGGCGTGCATCCAGTGCGGTTCCCAGAACATGGTGATCAGCGGCGCCTGGCGCTCGTAGGCCGACTTGATCTCGGCAATGATCGCACCCTCGCCGCCCGACGGGATGTTCACGAAGTCAAGCCCCAGCGCGGCAATGCGCGGCGCATTCTTGTCGCCCCATTCCGCCGGATAGTCCAGAAAACGTCCAGACGGCATCGTCTCGGGCGTCGCAAACATGTCGGCGCAGTCGTTGAGCGCCTCCCAGCTCGGCAGACCCGGACACATGTCGACGACGTATCCCGGAACAAACCACGCCTCCTGCGGCTTCAGACCGGACAGCGCCACGATCTCGACCGCGCCGGAATCGAAGTGCTCGTCCCAGCCCTCGCCGATGTTGGAACTCCAGATCTCCAGGGTCGCGTGAATGTCGCCGTCCGCAACGGCCGAAACCTGCGGATAGTATCCCGCGGTCACGTATTCGACGTTGTAGCCCATGCGCTTGAGCGCCTCGCCGGCCACCGTCGTGCTGACGTGCTGGCCCGTCCACTCGTTCATCGCAAGCTTGATCGGCTCATCCGTCTCGGGAATTGACTGGGCGCTCGCCGAAACGGCAACGCCAACAAGCAGTGCACCAGCCGCAGCTGATGCGATCTTGGGAAGGAATCTCATGGTGCCTTTCTCCTGTGTTGGTGCCGGAAACCTGCTGAAGGGCGCACCGAGGTCGTTCTCCGGATCCTGACGGCACGGCCCGGCAGAAGGCATCCTAACACATCCGGATGTGTTCACACGCAACAGGGATGAGGCTCGCCGGGCAACGGTGCGCAGGCGTCATCCGCCAGGCCGGAATCTCGTCGCGCTGGACACGGGAGGAACCTCAACCGATGCCTGTCTCGCGACCGCATGGCGATTCCTCAATCTGCCTGCCATTACAGGACAATCCTGGTCAGCGTGACGAGAGTCATGTCGGCGGTGGTGGCATGCAGGAAGTAGAGCGGCCGCGCCCCGATGGCGGAATGGACTCCCTTTCGCAAATCGACCGCCACACTCGGCATGGCTGTGGCGACGGTGCCGCCCCAGGATTCCCGGTGAAAGCAATGGACATGACCGCACAGCAGCCTGACGACTTGCGGATGACGCGCGACCAGAGCCTCGAATTCCGCTGCCTCGTTCGAATGCCTGTAACCCCCGACATAATGCGGTGAGATATCGAAGGGTGGATGATGAATGAACAGGATCGTGGGTCTCGCAGGCTCACCGCCCAGCGTTTCGTCCAGCCACCGGCGCCGGCGTTCACAAAAGACCCCTTTCCGTTCGCCGTCCACCACCGAGTCGAGCGCAACCAGGCGCATGGGAAACGCGTCGATCGCGTAATGGACGAACTCGCCGGGCGGGGGCAGGGAGGCGAGATGTTCGAAAGCGTTGCGCAGTTCACTCCGCCGGTCGCGGTTGCCGGGAACGATGAACAGGGGTGCTTTCAGATCGTCCAGGATCTCGCGCAAGTGAGTGTACGCCCCGGGATCGCCGCGATGGACACAGTCGCCCGTGTGGACGACTGCATCGACATTCTGCCGATTGATATCGGCGACGCACCGCCTCAGGTTGAGCGCCCGGTCTGCTCCGGCCGGCCCTGCTGACGATTTCGCTTCGATGTGGGTATCGCTGATCTGGGCGATGATCATTCAGATTCCACCCTGCGCCAGCGCCGGTCCTTGCCGAGACCGCGGCGGTGAAAGCGCCCTGTCAGGCAAGGCTGTCGTAGTAGGCCTGCAGCACATCGATCACCTCGCGCCGGCTGAACTCTTCGGGAATGGGTTCGTGATTGGCGAACATCGCGCGCAACCGGGTTCCGGATATTGCCAGCCGGTCCTCTTCCCCGTGGGGGCAGGTCCTGCCGGTCGCCATGCCGCACTTGTAGCAGAAGAACGTGATGTCGATCTTGAGCGGCCGGATTTCCATGCTGCCGGCCGGCAGGACATCGAAGATGTTGTGGGCATCGAACGGGCCGTAGAAGTCTCCCACACCGGCATGGTCGCGGCCGACCACGAGATGGGTGCATCCGAAGTTCTGGCGAAAGACTGCGTGCAGCAACGCCTCGCGCGGGCCGCCATAGCGCATCTCGATGGGATAGCCGGCCTGGATGACTGTTCCCGGCACAAAATAGTTCTCGACCAGCGCATTGATCGCATTGACCCGCACGTCTGCGGGAATGTCACCGGGCTTGAGAGCGCCGAGCACCTGATGAATGAGAAGCCCGTCACAGATCTCGACGGCAATCTTGGCCAGGTGTTCATGGCTGCGATGCATCGGATTGCGGGTCTGGAAGGCCGCGACCCTGGACCATCCGCTGGCCTTGAACATGGCCCTCGTTTGCGCAGGCCGCAAGTAGAGCCCGGCGTAGGTGCTGGGGAAATGACCCTCGGAGAGCGCCGTGACCGGGCCGCCCAGGTTGATCGCGGGTTGTTCCAGGACCTTCCTGACGCCGGGGTGGGCGTCGTTCGTCGTGCGAAAGACCTCACGGCACTCAAGATCCCGATCGATGGTGTACTTTTCGCGGACCGTCTGGATCGCCAGGATCTCCCCGGTCCCGCCATCCACCAGTGCGACCTCGTCGCCGATGCGGATGCCTCCAGCGTGATCCTCGTCGCAGGAAACGGTGATGGGAACCGGCCAGAAAACGCCGTCGGATGTCGCCATGTCGACGCAACAGCCGTACCAGTCCTCTCTCCCCATGAAGCCCGCCAACGGGGTGTAGGCGCCCATGGCCAGCATGAAGAGGTCCGATATCTCCCGGCTGGTCAGCGGGATCTTGACCAGCCGACGGGCACGTTCGATCTCGTCCGCGATCTCCGCCCGGGGGAGCAGCAGGGGCTTCAGCGCGCCACCGCCATGCGGGGAGACCAGGTTTGGCATGGTGGGCCGCCTCTCGACCGGTGGCTACGCGATCAGATATCCGGTCCGGGCCCTTTGTGCAATGCCGCGACGGCTCCCGGAGAAGGAAGAGGCGGCGCCGGGCAGCAAAGACCTTCCGCGCCACTGTCATGTCTCAAGGTTCATGGCAATCCCACAACAGTCTTCGTTCTACTGCGCCGGAAGGCTGATCCGACGCACGCCGCATGTTGATAAGACGGAGGAAAGGGGCCACAGTGGCCCCATCGCTTTCTTCCGGTCCGGCCGGCAGGGTTCATCAACACGAGAAGAGCATGGAAGGGTGGCTTCATGCCGGCTGATCCGACTTCAGGCGACCGCGGCAGCAGCACGCGCGCGACGAGATCACGGACAGCGAGAAGGGTCCGTGACGAGCGTCCAGGACCGATGCCGCCGCCGACCTTCGCTTTCGGTCAAACCAGGGACGAATGATGTTTTCCAGCAATCCCTTTGCAGTGCTTCCCGTAACGCCTGCGGTCACGCAAACCTATGTCGTCATCATGATCCTGCTGGTCGTGGGAGGGACCCTGTTCGATGTGCTCCACAAGAGGAGCGCCCGGTACTTCTTCGACAACTGGCGTCACGCGAGAAATCGGGGCGACCGGCCGGTCAGTGGCACCCACATGGTGTCCCTCGCAGTCCAGACCTCCGCAGTCGACGTGCTGGCTTCAGGTGAATTCTGCAATCTGCGGCGCAGGGTCGCGCACCTGCTGACCATGTACGGATTCGTGGCGTATCTTGCCGCCACCCTCGCCATGGTCTTCGGCTACCCGACTTCGGCCACACCGACTCCCGCCATCTGGCCGCTGCTCTGGTACATCGGCATCGTGATGGTCTGCGGCGGCGGGTACTGGTTCTGGTTCTTCATCCGGGTTGACGTGGCCGCCGAGGGGCATCCCCCGTGGCGAATCGTGCGCGCCGACCTCTTCATCCTTTCGCTCCTGGCCAGCACGACGATGGCGTTCGTCTGGGGACTCCTCCAGACGGCGGCAAGCCCGGCGGCCGATGTCTTCCTCGGCCTCTATGTCATCGCCACCACGGTGCTCTTCGGATCGGTGCCCTGGTCCAAGTTTTCCCACATGTTCTACAAGCCCGCCATCGCATTCCAGAAACGCGTGGCGGAAGCGGACGGATCGCGAAGCAATCTTCCGGCGCCGGCCGACAAGCCCGAAGTTCTCGGCCGCGTCACGGAGCTGCCACGCCATTACTGATCTAACCGGCCCGTGCGGAACGGGTTTTCGATTTGGGAGTTGACCTGACACCATGCCAACCTTTGTCTACATGAGCCATTGCGACGGTTGCGGACATTGCGTCGATATCTGTCCGTCCGACATCATGCACATCGACACGACCTATCGCCGCGCCTTCAACATCGAGCCGAACATGTGCTGGGAGTGCTATTCATGCGTGAAGGCGTGTCCGCAGAACGCCATCGACGTGCGTGGATATGCGGACTTTGCACCGCTCGGTCACAGCGTGCGGGTGCGCCGCGAAGAAGACAAGGGCACCGTTTCCTGGAAGGTCAAGTTCAGAAACGGCGAAGAGAAGAACTTCGTCTCGCCCATTCGCACCACGAAATGGGGATCGATCAAGTCGTCCGCCGAGTACGACAGGCCGGAGGCCTCCCGTTTCAGGTCCCAGGAACTCGCCCACGAACCCGACCTCCTCAACATTGACGGCGGGCTGCCGGTTCTGGATCCCGAACGCCTCAAGCAGGGAGCGGCCTGATGGGCCTCTTCAAGCGCAGAAAGACAATCCAGGTCGCTTGCGACATTCTCGTCGTCGGCGGCGGCATGGCCGGATGCGGTGCTGTCTACGAAGCCCGCTACTGGGGGCGTGATCTCAAGGTCGTTTGCGTCGAGAAGGCCAACATCGAGCGCAGCGGCGCTGTCGCACAGGGTCTTTACGCCATCAACTGCTACATGGGTATGCAGTGGGGCGAGAATCAGCCTGAGGACTTTGTCCGCTATGCGAGCAATGACCTGATGGGACTGGTTCGCGAGGATCTGGCCTACGATATCGGCCGGCACGTGGATTCAACCGTCCACATGTTCGAGGACTGGGGTCTTCCCATCATGCGGGACCCGGAGACCGGCCGCTATCAGCGCGAGGGCAAGTGGCAGATCATGATCCACGGCGAAAGCTACAAGCCCATCGTCGCCGAGGCCGCCCGAAAGGCCGCGACCGAGGTCTACAACCGGATCATGGTGACCCATCTTCTCGTCGACAAGCGGGATCCCAACCGGGCCGCGGGCGCCGTGGGTTTCAATGTCCGCACGGGCGACTTCTACGTCTTCAGGGCGAAGGCCGTGATCATTGCAGCGGGGGGCGCTTCGCACATCTTCAAGCCGCGAGCCGTCGGCGAAGGAATGGGCAGGACATGGTATGCGCCCTGGAGCAGTGCATCGGCCTACGGCCTGCCCATTCAGATCGGTACCAAGATGACGCAGATGGAGAACCGGATCGTCCTGACCCGGTTCAAGGACGGCTACGGCCCCGTCGGCGCCTATTTCCTGCACCTCAAGACCTACACGCAGAACGCCTACGGCGAAGAGTATGAATCCAGATGGTACGACGACACCAGGAAACTGGTCGGTGACTATGTCGACCGTCACCCGGTCCCGACGTGCCTGCGCAATCATGCCCTGCTGAAGGAACTCGCCCATGGTGGAGGACCGATCCGCATGGTGACCACGGAAGCCTTTCAGGATCCGCACAAGGAGACGGTGGGCTGGGAGAACTTCCTGGGCATGACCATTGGCCAGGCCGTGGTCTGGGCATCGCAGAACATCGATCCCAAACACACCAACCCGGAGCTGACGACGTCGGAACCCTATGTCATGGGCTCTCACGCCACCTGTTCAGGCGCCTGGGCAAGCGGTCCGGAAGACTATGCGCCGGGCGAGTACCGGTGGGGCTACAACCGCATGACGACCACCAGTGGCCTGTTCGGCGCCGGCGACGCCAGCGGCGGCACCCCGCACAAGTTCTCGTCGGGGTCGTTCACGGAAGGCCGGATCGCCGCCAAGGCCGCGGTGAACTACATCATCGATGTCGGCGAGGAACCCCTGGTCGACGAGGCGGAAATCGGTCGCCTCAAGACGGAGATCTTCCAGCCGCTCGAAAACTACGATATCGGGCGCAACGAGATCGTGGCCGGAACGGTTTCGCCGAGCTACATCCTGCCTCTGCACGCCCTGCAGCGCCTCGAAAAGCTCATGGATGAGTATTGCGGCGGCATCACGGTCAACTACATGACCAACGAACCGCTGCTCAGTCGCGGCCTGGAACTGATGGAGATGCTGAAGGACGATGCCCGCCACATCGGCGCCGAGGATCTTCACCAGCTGCAGCGGACATGGGAGTTCCGGCACCGGCTCCTGGCGTCGGAAAGCGTCATGCAGCACACGCTCTTCCGCAAGGAGACACGCTGGCCCGGGTACTACTACCGGGGCGACCACATGATGCTCGACGACGACAACTGGCACTGTTTCACGCTGTCCCGCTACGACGCCGAGACGGACACCTGGTCCATGGAAAAGGCGCCGGTCTACCACATCGTCGATTGATCCCCAATCTTCGGATCGGTGACGCAACCGGCGGCCTGGCTGCATCGGCCCGTCAGGCGCAGGAACCGTTACGCCGAGGCAATCTTGACTGCAACAAGGCGACCGGAGTGGTCAGGCTCTCCGGGCAAAGGAGCGCAGGGCGTCGAGCCTGGTCTGATCGACAATCACGCGCGGCACCTTGTGCTGGCCGCCAAGCTTGCCCTGAGCCGCCATCCAGGCGGCAAATCCTCCGGGCGGCATGACCTCGACGCGTGGAGGGTCCATGCCCCAGCCGCCGGCACGGTGAGCTTCATAGTCCGCGTTGACGGATTGCAGGGTGCGGTCGAGCGAGACAGCGAATGAGTCCAGGAGCCGCTCGTCGATGTCGGATGAGGAAAACTCGATGACGTAAAGGTGGCCGCCCCGTTCGCCGGGACGCGAGGAAAAGATGCTGCCGACGGCGAAGTCGCTGATCGTGGCGCCGATGGCCCGCGCCGCGCCGGAAACCGCCTCTTCGAGTTCGGCGACGATCACGTGTTCGCCGAAGGCGGACAACATGTGGGCGGTGCGTCCGGTAAAGAGAATGCGTGGCGGATCGAGCGTGGTGAAGGTGACGGTGTCCCCGACGAGATAGCGCCACAGACCGGCTGCCGTGCTCACCACGAGAGCGTAGTTGACACCCTCCTCGACATCCCCGATCCAGCGGCACGCCTCCGTTCTGACCCGCTGGCCGTCGACCGGGGCGAACTCGAAGAACATCGCGTTGTCGAGCTGCAGGCGCAGGCCGTCGTCCGCGCCCCCGTCCGCCATGGCGAAGAAACCCTCGCTGGCGGCGTAGACCTCTCGGGTTTCCGCATGGCTGCCCTCGAGGAGGGCAGCGAACCGCTCGCGGTAGGGCGCCCAGGAGACGCCGCCATGGACCAGCAGTTCGAGCCCGGGATAGACCGAGGCGATGCGCCCGTCTGCGGCGTCCGCGATCTCCAGGAGATGATCGAAATAGATCAGCAGCCAGCTCGGCACCCCGCAGACGGCATGGATGGTCTGATCAAGCGAAGCCCTGGCGAACCGGTTGATCTTGTCGTTCCAGTCGCTGATGGCTTCGAGGTGCCGGGGTGGAAAGCTCCGCAAGCGGGCCCAACGCGGCATCACGGAGGCCGTGATCCCGCTCAGATCGCCGCTCGTCACACCAGGAGCACGCTGCTCGAGTCCGGTCGATCCTCCGAGAATGAAGACGCGACCGGCCAGAATTCTGCTTCGCGGCCTGTTGATCGCATGCCAGACGAGGAGATCCCCGGCCGCGCGGCGGTTCGAGCGGTTCATCTCCCGGGTGAAGGGAATGAAGCGGGTGGTGCCCCGGGTCGTGCCCGACGTTTCGGCAAACCAGGGAACAAGGCCAGGCCAGGTGCAATTCACGAGACGCGGGAAATCACGGCTCCAGTAATCGTCCCAGAACTCGTCGTGGCTGCGCACAGGCACGCGGGCGCGGTAGTCATCGATGGTGCGGACCCCGGCGAGGTCATGGTCGCGCGCAAAGCGGGTTGCTGCCGCCTTCCTGATGAGGGAGAGAAGAACGCCGGTCTGGAGGCGCTGCGCATCGCCGGTCCCGAGACGGAGCAATCTCCGGCGTGCATGGGCACGCAGCATCCACGTCGCGTCAAGCATGTCCGCCATGGCGCATCGTCAGTGACCGATGACCGTCACATGGGGGAACGACGCCCGTACACCTTCCGGAGTGAGTGGCACCCGCACATACCCTCCCGACTGCCAAAGAGGCCACTGGTCGAGCATGGTCGAACTGTTGAGCCAGCCGTCCTGCCCGCCCAGCAGCACGAAGTAGTTCTCATCCATGTTCGTCATGTCGGAAACATGGCGGGCATTGGCGCCGTAACGCACCGTGTGGCGCGTGGCGCTGGCATCGTGAGCCGTCTTCATGATGGTTTCGGAACTGCCGCCCACGCCGTGGTCACCGAAACGGTAGCGGTCGCCGATGACGGGAAGCATGGAGAGGGGATGGGCGAGGGAAAGGCGATGCATGTCTGACCAGTCGGTGAACCGATCGAGTCCTTCTCCGGCCGCCTCGAGACCGGCCGCCAGGGCAGCATCATGCACCTCCCGGGACGCCTGCTCCATGTCGCGGACCAGCACTCCCCGGCGCGCCATGACAGCGCCGTGCTCCTCTCCAAGGAGCCGGTCGTAGAACGCCTGGACAAAGCCGGCGCGAAACTGCTCGAAGCTGACGGCGCCGACGGAACCGGCGCGATAGTGACCGTCCCAGTCCCGGATGCGGGCGATCGCTTCGGCCGCTTCGGGCCCGGCCGACGAGGCCAGCCCCGCAGCGTCGAGGCCTTCGATGAAGGCGTCGCGCAGCTTCGCCGACGACGGCATGTAGACGTCCTGCTGGATTGCCTTCACGGCGTCGACATCAAGCCGGTCACCGCCGCCGGCGAGGCTGGCGAGACGCGATACCCTGTCGTCGGAAGAAAAGAAGTAACCGACCGGCGTGGCCGTCCGGGTCGGCTTGTTGTTGGCCGACACCAGGTATGCCTGCCGGGGATTGTAGCTCCAGGGAAAATCCCCGGACGACCGCATCGTGGCCCAGGCTCTCCTCACCTCTGCGGCATCGGCGACGAGATCAGTCGGGGTTCCGGGCCTCTGCGGCAGGGTGACAGCCATGACCTGGCCGATATTGCCGTCGCGGTCGGCGTAGATCATGTTCTGTCCGGGTACCGCAAATGTATCGAATGCGGCACGGAACCCGTTGAAATCCCGGGCCCGGCTGACCGCCAGCATGGCGCCGATTTCATCGCTCGTGTCATGACCGGTCCACCGGAGTGCGAGATCGGGAAGATCATGGTCGGCCAGGAAGGGTGCATCGCTGATCACCGGACCCAGCGGCGTCTGCCTGATGGTGATGGTCGAATCGAACCACCAGCGCACGGAAATCGTCTCGTCGCGTGACTCGATGACATCGGGATCGATGTTGCTGACATCAACGAGATCACTGGAGGCGGCCCGCATGTTGGTGCCGCCCCAGGCGATCGACGGATTGCGGCCGATGGCGAAGACCGGCAATCCCGGACCCATCAGACCGACCACGTGATAGGAAGGCGACTTCAGGCCAGCGACCAGCCACACGTTGGGAACGAGGATCCCGAGGTGCGGGTCGTTGGCGATGATGGCGCCCCCGGTGGTCGTGCGGTCCGGCCCGATCGCCATGCTGTTGGAACCCGTCCGGCCGATGCCCGCCAGGAGTCCGTTCACGTCGTCGCTCGCGAAACTCGGCAGAGACGCGCTCCCGCTCTCCACCAGGTGCGCCCACAGCTGCGGCCAGTCCGGACGCTGTCTCAAGGGCAGCAGCCCGCTCCATATCAGCCAGTTCACATCCGTGCCCACCAGCCGCCCGATGGTGAGGACATCGGTGACGGTCCACGGTTCACGGTCCATGCCGAGAACCCTGAACTCCTGCGGCAGATCGTCGAGTGTTGCCTGATAGTGGTTGATTCCGTCGACAAATCGCTGTGTCCAGCGCCGCGCACCGTCATCCATCGCCGCCTCGATGTTCCGGGCAGCGTGCCCGAAGGAAAGAATGCGCAGGCCGTGGTCGATGTCGCTGGCAAGGGGACCTGCCACCTCGGCGAGGCGGCCACGGGCCGCCATGCGCACCAGGCTCATCTGGGCAAGGCGCAGATGAGCATGGACCATGCCCAGCGCAAAGGCTGCATCATCGTCGCTCGCCGCCTCGATGAACGGAATCTGGTGATCGTTCCAGTAGATCGTCACCGGGCCGTCGAGGCCCACTCCGTGGTCGGGAAAGACGGCCAGACGGTGCGCCAGTCCGCGGGGTTCGGGAAGCGGCGCCAGCAGGGAACACGCGGCCAGCAGGCCACCGGCGAGGACAAGGCCGGCGGTACGCCCCAGCATGTCGGTCATGGGTCGGAATCCTTCATCGGCGGCGGGGCCTACCATGGGCGCCGACGATGTCCGGATTGTTGCGCGCGTGCAAAGATGTTCTGCCGGACAAGAATCGCCGTGCGCATCCGTGAACCGGAAGGCGTCCGGTGTCCCCTCTCATGGACGGCGGTGCTCCGGACCGCCCGGTCCCAGCCTGACACCGTCGCGCAGGAAGCGATACCCGAGCTGGTCCAGACGGCACGGGTGTTCGCCCGGCGATTCGACGAGGAGGGTCCTCGTGGCGATCGGATCGTAGTCGGCCCGAAAGTGCACCGTGCTCTTGACCACGAGGATGTGCTGGTCCGTCGGCTCGACACCGATATGGCGGAAACACGCCTGGTCGAGATTCTGGAAGCGGACACTCGAGACAATCGCCTTGACGTCGCAGTCGGCATCGGCGACCGACAGCAGGGCCAGCGGACCGAGATTGGTGACGACGCCGCGGTACATCTCGCCTTGGCACTCGAAGATCCCGTTGCCGAGACGCTCAACCCGGAAACGGCCGCGAAAGGGGGCCTGGCCCGGTCTGCCGGACTTGCCGCCTAGAGGCGCATCGAATGTGCTCCCCTCTCCCTGGGCATGGGCCTCCCGCGCGACCCCGGGGTCCCACAGCAGAGCAAGAGCGGCGCCGGTGGCGTGGTGGCGCACCAGGGCCTCGAGAATCCCCACCGTGTCGGAGGTGCCTCCCGCGCCGGGATTGTCCTGGGCATCGGCAAGGATCACCGGACCGGCCGGCTCGGCCATGGCGATTCTCACCGCTTCATCGGCGTCAAGCAGCGCATTGTCGAAGACCTCCTCGGCGGCGATGAAACCTCTCATGATCTCGTGAGCGGCCTCACGGGCACGGTGAGGATCGGCATCGTAGGCAATTGCCGCCGGTCCGCATTCGGCGATGTCGGCGGGCGGAAATCCAAGCGCCAGGTCCGCGCTCGTGACACCGGCATGCTCGCGCCGCCTGATGTCGTCGTAGAATCCGCTGTTGGGCGGTGCGCCGGTCCACTGGGCGGAGAGCGGCACCAGGAACGGTGATCTGGCGAATCCCTTCGCCAGGGGCTCGCCCGCAAGCAGGCGCATCATGAGGCGATAGCAACGGCGTCCGGTGTCGTCCATGTCGATGTGCGGATAGGTCCGGTAGATCGTCATGGCCGAGGACATCGCCACCATGCGTTCCGTGATGTTCGCATGGAGGTCGAGGCTGTTGACGACGGGAATGGAGTGTCCGACGACGCTGCGGACACGTTCCAGGGTTTCGCCCTCGCCGTCCTCGCAGTGTTCGGTGACCATGGCTCCATGGAGATCGAGGAAGACGGCATCAAACGGGCCGAGCCGCGCCAGGTCGTCGGTCATCATGCCGACAATCCTCTCGAAGGCGTCTTCCGTGACATGGGACGACGGCTCGGCGGAGGCCCACAGAAGCGGCACGAGTTCGTGGCCGTCATCGGTTGCCTGACGAATGAACGATTCCAGGGCGAGGTTGAGACCGGCAACGGCGTCGAAGAGTTCCGGACCACGTGTCAGGCCTGGCCAGGCATCATGGAGTTCGAAGTCACAGAAGTCCGCGTTGGTCGACGCGAAGGTGTTCGTCTCGTGCTGAAATCCACCCACCGCGATACGTGCCATGATGCACCCTCCTGACCCCGGGCCGGCGCGATTCTGTCACGCTGTCCTGAACCGGCGCAACCGCGGCACACTCTCCGAAGTCGGGTCGTCGTGACCGTCTGGGCGCGTCAACCCGGGGCACGGCCCGCCAGGTTGCTGCCCGGTTCGCGGATCAAGACGTCGATCGGCAAATCAACCTGTTGAAAAGGCGGGTGTCGGGCGGATCAAGACAACACCGGGCCTCCGGCGCGCCCGACCCTTGAAGGGAGCGCCGCGATCAGGGGCAGGACCGCGGCAATCAGGCCGTCGTGGAGATCGTGCCAGCTTCGTTGTCGACGATCACCGGCGATTCGAAGTACTCGATCGAAGGTTCGACGCCCAGTCGCTCGCGGATACCGGCCCGCCAGGCCGCATCGTAGAGGCGTTCGGCATCCTCACGCGTATTGAACAAGTACACACCGCCGCCGGTCCGGCCATCCTCGGACAGGAGATAGTACTTTCGGATCAGACCCTCGACGCCCCGGTAAAGCGGCGCGGAGGCTTCGAATGCGGACCTCACCGCCTCGCGCGCCCTGTCTTCTGGCAATTCGAAACGAACGATTGCGGTTACCGCCATGGTTCAGCCTCCTCGGTTCATCATTCCGGGCCCGGTCCACAAGGGAGCCACCTGTCCCCGGCTACCGGCGGAGCCAGACCTCCGGGGACACGGCCTCGGCCATCGCCTCAGGTCACGATCTCGAAGTGGGCCTCGGTCGGCTGCCGGTTCAGCCCGTTGACCGGAAGCACGTCCTGAGGGCAGGCCGACATGGCCACCACGCAATCCATGAGGGCGCGCAGCACGACATGGTCGCCGGGGGCCGACAGCGGCGTCTCGAATGCGAGCCCGCCGTCGTCATGCCAGGGGATGTTCATGAAGAGATTGAGCGGCGACGGCGTGTGTGTCTCGCGCAATCCGAGTTCGCTCATCGCCTGCGAGAGATTGTCGGCACAGTTGTCGTGGTATTCCCTGATACCCAGCAGCTCGTAACGCCAGCGGTCGCAGGCAGCCATCAGGGTGTCGTGGCGGCCAGGCGACGTGTCCGCTTCGAGCACGAGAATCGGGCGCCGGAGGTTGGTGACAAGATGGTCGCCAACACATGGGGTGAGGCGCTGGTTGAAGACGCGGGTGGCGTCCATCGCCATGTACTCCGAAACATCGTCACCGTTGAACGCCCAGGTGTCGACAACCTGCGAACCATGGGTGTTGATGATGCGGATCGCTGCGCCGCGTGCCACGCGCACGGCCTTGCCGCCACGCGCCGGGATGGTTGATGACATGACTCTCTCTCGCGGATTTCAGGCCGGTTGCACGATATCTTCGGTTGTCCGACGATCCTGCGCAAGCGGCCGGACGGATCGAGGCACCATGATTATCGCCACCCGGGCAGATCTCGAGGAGGGCATCGGGGCGCTCATCCGTCTCGAATCGCGGTTCGGACCGGTTGTGGAGGGACTCGAGGCCATTCCGCTCAGGATCGAGCCGGCGGGCCTGGCATCGCTGCTCGCCATCATCACCGAGCAGTCGGTGTCTCTCAAGGCCGCCGCCAGCATCCGCAAACGCCTTGACGCGGCATTCGATTCCGGCGACGCGGATGCCGTCCTCGGGGTTCCGGTGGAACGCCTGCGGGCGCTCGGACTCACCCGCTCCAAGGGCCGTGCCTTCCATGCCGCAGCGCGGGCAGCGCGCGACGGTCTGCTGGAGTCCCTCGCGACTCTGGGAGATGACGACGCGAACAAGGCACTCACCGCACTTCACGGCATTGGAGAGTGGACCGCCCAGACCTATCTCTTGTCGTGCCTCGGGCGATCCGATGTCTGGCCTGCGGGTGACGTGGCATTGCAGACGGCCACCGCCGCTCTGTTCTCCATCGATCCGCGTCCCGATGCGCGGCAGATGGTGGCTCTCGCCGAGCCGTGGCGGCCCTGGCGCGCCGTGGCCGCGCGCATCTTGTGGACCTGGTATCGGTCCTGATCAGGTATCGGCGCCGACGGCTTCCGTGAGATTGTGCAGGCCGTCCGCGGCCAGGCGCTCCTCGAGGCCATCGAGAATGCGTCCGACAACCGCCAGACCGTGCCAGACCAGAGCCGTATAGATCTGGATCAGCGAGGCGCCTGCCCGGATCTTCCGGTAGGCGTCCTCGGCCGACATGATGCCGCCCGTTCCGATGATCGGCAGGGCGCCGTGACCCGCTTTGTGGAGTGTGCGCACCAGGCTGGTGGAAAGCTCGAAGAGCGGTGCCCCCGACAGGCCACCGGCCTCGCCGGCATGGCGGTGTCGCAGTCCGCCCGGCCGGCTTATCGTCGTGTTGGACACCACGAGACCGGCGATGCCGTGATCGGCCGCCACCCGGGCCGCCTCCCCTGCATCCTCGAATGCCAGGTCCGGGGCAAGCTTGAGCAGCAGGGCCACGTCCGGGACTTCAGGGCGCGCGCCCTGAAGTGACTCCAGGAGTTTCGCGAGCTGGCGCACGGCCTGGAGGTCCCGCAGGCCCGGCGTGTTGGGCGACGACACGTTGATCACGACGTAGTCGGCGAGAGGGGCGAGCCGGATGAATGCACGCCGGTAATCACCGTCCGCATCGGTGCTGTCGCGGTTCATGCCGATGTTGATGCCGACGATTCCGGCCTCCGGCCGGCGCGCCTCGAGGCGTGCCGCCACCTTGTCCATGCCTTCGTTGTTGAATCCAAGGCGATTGATCACAGCCCTGTCTGCCGGCAACCGGAAGATCCGCGGCCGCGGATTGCCGGCCTGGGGCCGCGGCGTCACGGTCCCGGCCTCGACGAACCCGAAACCCGCCGCCAGCATCTGCGCCGTCACCCTTGCATTCTTGTCAAACCCCGCCGCCAGGCCCAGGGGATTGGGAAAGTCGAGCCCGAACAGGGCGGTCGCCAGCCGGGGGCGTTCCGTCGCCGCTCGCCGCCCCGCCACCCCTGCCTCCAGGGCCCTGAGGGCCAGGTCGTGGGCACGCTCGGGTTCGATGAGGCCCATCATGGGACCGAGCAGGCGCCAGGTGTCGAACATCCGGTGACACTTCCTCCTCTCCTTGAACCGTGCACACGCGGACCGGACCGTGCTAGAAGTGCGTGGCTCTGGCGCAGGACAACCGATCTACCATGGAACAGCTTACCTATTTCGACGGCGCCTTCCATGAAGGCAATCCCATGATCATGGGACCGCTTGACCAATCATTCTGGTTCGCCACGCAGGTCTTCGACGGCGCCCGCGCCTTCGACGGCGTCATGCCGGACATCGATCGTCACTGCGAACGATGCCTCAAGTCCGCGAGGGTCATGGGCATGGAGCCGCAGCAGTCGGTCGACGACCTGGTCGAACTGGCCGGAGACATGGCGCGCCGCTTCCCGGCCGACGCTCAGCTCTACATCCGGCCAACCTACTGGAGCGGCGTCAGCGATTCCCTGTGGGCGGTCTCCGAACTCACCAGGTTCCTGATGGTCCTGGAGGTGGCGCCCATGGCGGAGCCGAAGGGGTTTTCGGCGTGCCTTTCCGAAATCAGGCGGCCGGCGCCCGACATGGCTCCCACCCTCGCCAAGGCTTCGTGCCTCTATCCGGCAACCGGCGATGCGGTGCGCCGCGCCAACGAGCGAGGCTTCGACAATCCGGTCATGCTCGACCATGAGGGCCATGTTGCCGAATTCGCCACGGCCAACCTCTTCATCGTCAGGGATGGTCAGGTGCACACGCCCGTCGAGAACGGCACCTTCCTGGCCGGCATCACGCGACGCAGGGTGATGTCGCTCCTGCGAGACGCCGGCTGGGAGGTATTCGAGCGTTCCCTTTCCTGGGAGGAGGTCCGGACCGCCGACGAAGTGTTCTCCACCGGCAACTACAACAAGGTCATGCCGGCCACCCGCATTGACGACCGCGACCTCCAGCCCGGACCGGCCTATCGCGAGGCCCGCGAACTCTATTTCGCCTATGCCCGCGACAGCGGGCACCGCCTGTAACGCCAGACGCCGTTTCCAGGCAGATCGAGATGAACGCCATGAACAGCGACACGGCCATCAACCGCGGCTGGTGGGACGAGGTGACACCTGTTCACGAGGCCAGCGCATTCTACGACGTCGCCGGCTTCCTCGACGGCCGCAACACCCTGGGTACCATCGAGCGGCAAGCTGTCGGCGACGTCGCCGGCAGGAAACTCCTCCACCTGCAGTGCCATTTCGGCCTCGACACCCTGTCCTGGGCCAGGCTCGGGGCCGATGTCGTCGGTGTCGACTTTTCGCCTGTCGCCATCGCCACCGCAGAGCGCCTGACCAGGGAATGCGGCCTGGAGTCAAGGGCCCGCTTCATCGAGGCTGACGTCACGACCGCTGGCCGGCTTGCCGGAGCGCCCTTCGATATCGTCTTCACCTCGCTCGGCGTCCTCACGTGGATCGGTGATCTCGACGGCTGGGCCGCCACCATTGATGCCAACCTGGCGGACGGCGGCTTCTTCTACCTTCTCGATGCCCACCCCCTGTCGATGGTCTTCGATGAGTCATCGCCCGTCCCCGTCGTGCACTATGACTACTTTCAGGGCACGGACCCGATACACGAGCCGGCCGGCAGCCCCGACTACGCCGACCCGGCCTACCGGATCAGCTCCGAGGCGCGCGAGTACACATGGCCGCTGTCCGATATCTTTGCCGCCCTCGAGAAGCGAGGCCTCCGGATCCACGAGGTGCGGGAGTATCCCTTTGGCGCCTGGCCGCAGTTTCCCGGCATGAACAAGGGAGAAGACGGCTACTGGCACCGCCCTGGCGACCTCTTGCCCCTGCCGCTCCTGCTCGGATTCAAGGCACGGCGGAAGTGAGGGTCATTCCCGGGCGGCATCCTGGCCGACACGCTGCGCCAGGGCTGCCTGGATGAAGCCGTCGAGGTCGCCGTCGAGGACGGCATCGGTGTTGCTGGTTTCGTGTCCGGTCCGCAGATCCTTGACCATGCGGTAGGGCTGCAGGACATAGGAGCGGATCTGGTGGCCCCAGCCGATATCGGTCTTTTCGGCATGAAGCGCCTGGGCTTCTTCCTCCCGCAAACGCAACTCCCGGTCATAGAGCCGCGACTTCAGGACGGCCATCGCCTCGGCCCGGTTGCGGTGCTGGGAGCGGTTGTTCTGGCACTGCACGACGATGCCCGTGGGAAGATGTGTCAGGCGCACGGCGCTGTCGGTCTTGTTGACGTGCTGGCCACCGGCGCCGGAGGCACGGTAGGTGTCGACGCGCAATTCGCTTTCGTCGACGGTGATCTCGATGCTGTCGTCGACGACCGGCGACACCGAGACGCTGGCAAAGCTGGTGTGGCGGCGCATCTGTGAATCGAAGGGTGAAATCCGCACCAGGCGATGGACGCCCGATTCCGTCTTGGCCCAGCCGTAGGCGCCGTCACCGACAAACTTCAGGGTTGCCGACTTGATGCCGGCCTCCTCTCCCGGGGTTTCGCCGAGGTCCTCGACGCGGTAGTCCCTGCGTTGCGCCCACCGGCGGTACATGCGCACCAGCATGTTGGCCCAGTCCTGGCTTTCCGTGCCGCCGGCGCCGGCATGAACCTCGATGTAGCAGTCGTTGCCGTCCGCCTCGCCGGAAAGGAGACTGGCAATGCGCAGTTTTCCGGTGCGCAGGGAGAGGGCCTCGAGCGCCTCCACGCACTGCCCGACAAGGTCCTCCTCGCCTTCGGCTTCGGCCAGCTCGGCGAGTTCCAGGTGTTCGGCAAGCTCGTCCCGAAGGGCGTGCACGCTGCCGATGGCGGCGGCAAGCCGCGTACGCTCGCGCAGCAGCGCCTGCGCCTTATCCGGGTCGTTCCAGAGTTCCGGATCCTGGGTCAGGTGCTCGAGTTCATCGAGCCGGGCGTTGGCATGTTCCCAGTCAAAGATGCCTCCGCACGAGGTCAAGACCGGATTCGATGCTGTCCTTCAGTTCGGCAATGGCGGGGCGCATGGTTTCCTGTCTCCTCCGGCCACAACGCAAGGGGTCAGTAGACGCCCGATGACCTGTCATCGCCCAGCGATAGCACGACATGGCGGTCCGCCTCAACCGTCGGCTCGCTGCCCGGCCGGAAGGCCTCGGTGATGATCCGGGTGGTGGCCTCGCCCGGCAACAGACCGTGGTCGGCATCGATACGGACAAGACGGACTCCCGGAGGGATGCGGAACGGGATGACGGGTTCCGAGGCGAGTGCCTCGGCCATGAAGAGCTGCCACACCGGCACCGCCACGGACGATCCGGTCTCCCGGTCGCCGAGCGTCTCCGGCTGGTCGAAACCGACATAGACACCGACAGCGAGATCGGGCGAGAAACCGAGAAACCAGGCGTCGCGGTTGTCATTGGTGGTGCCGGTCTTGCCGGCAAGCGGCCGTTCCAGCGCACGCAGCCGGACTCCGGTTCCGCGCTCCACCACCCCCTCGAGCATGTGCACCATCTGGTAGGCAGTTACCGGATCCACGAGTCTGGGCCGGACGTCCGGGAGCGCCGGAACCGGCAGTTGACGATCCCAGGCTGCTGCCCGGCATTCATCACATTCGCGCGTATCACGCCGCCAGATCGTTCTGCCGTGGCGATCCTGGATGCGTTCGATCAGCTCGGGATCCACCTCCCTGCCACCGTTGACGATTGCTGCATAGGCTGCCGTCAGGCGCATCAGGGTGGTCTCGGCGGAACCAAGCGCGACCGGCAGGTAGTAGGGTTGGGACTCGTCCAGGATGCCGAACTTGCGAACGTAACCGTCGACAACGTCGGGACCCAGCGTATTGGCCAGGCGCACGGTCATCAGATTGCGCGACTTCTCGATGCCGACCCTGAGCGGAACCAGACCATAGAATTCCTGCGTGTAGTTGGCCGGACGCCAGAGCTCCTGTCCGGCGCCCGGATCGTAGACGAAGGGCGCATCCTCGATCAGTGCCGCGGGGGTATAGCCGTGGTCGAGGGCGGCCATGTAGACGAAGGGCTTGAAGGCGGAACCGGGCTGGCGCAGAGCCTGCGTCGCCCGGTTGAACTCGCTCGTGGCGTAGCTGAACCCGCCCTGCATGGCGAGCACGCGGCCGGTATGGGGATCCAGGGCAACGAGGCCGCCGGACACCAGGGGAATCTGGCGCAAGGCATGGAATCGGGTGCCATCCGGGGCGTCCTTGGGGAGACTCTCCACCACAATGACATCACCATGGGCCAGCACATCGGCGGGCAGGCCGGGAACCGGGCCGAGCCTGCCGTTGTCGAGGCGCCTTCTCGCCCATGCCATGTCCTCCAGGAGGACAAGGCCGTGGCTGCCGTCGGCAAAGCCGACAGCGGCCGCCGCATCGTTCATGCCGAGGACGACGGCGGCCTGCCATGGGGCAACGTCCATCGTCCCGGCAATGGTCGCCAGGGCATCGGTCCAGGAATCGTCGAGATCCACCCTGGCCACCGGACCACGCCAGCCGCGCCGGCGGTCATAGAGTCCAAGGCCGTTCCTGAGGGCGCGGCTGGCGGCCTCCTGGAGTGCCGGATCGATGGTCGACCTGACATAGAGGCCCCCGGTGTAGAGCGCATCGGATCCATACCGGCGGGCGATGGCGCGACGGATCTCCTCGACCGCATAGGCGGCCTCGACGAAGACACGGGAACCGGACCTGCTGACACCCAGGGGCTGGCGCCGCGCCAGCATGGCCTCCCGTTGCGTGATATGCCCATCCTCGGCCATGCGCGAGAGGACCCAGTTGCGCCTCGCGACAGCTGCCCGCGGCTTGCGTTCCGGATGATAGTTGTTGGGGGCCTTGGGCAGGGCCGCCAGATAGGCGGCCTCGGCGACCGACAGGGAGTCGAGTGACTTGTCGAAGTAGTTGAGCGCCGCCGCCGCAACACCGTAGCTCCCCAGTCCGAGGTAGATCTCGTTGAGATAGAGTTCGAGTATTCTCTCCTTGGTCAGGGCCTCCTCGATGCGGAACGCGAGAATCGCCTCCCTGATCTTGCGGCGATAGGACATCTCGTTTGTCAGGAGGAAGTTCTTGGCGACCTGCTGGGTGATAGTCGATGCGCCCTGCAGCCGGCGGCCCTCGATGGTCGCTTCGACATTGGCAATCATGGCCCGCACGATGCCGAGGGGATCGATGCCCCGATGCGCGAAGAAGGTCTTGTCCTCTGCCGAGATGAAGGCCTGCCGGACCTTCAGCGGAATCGCCTGAAGCGGCACGAAGACCCGGTTCTCGACGGCGAACTGCGCCATCAGGCTGCCGTCTCCGGCATAGACACGTGTGGCGACCGGGGGTTCGTAGCCGGCGAGCATGCGATGATCCGGCAGGCCCTGGCTGAAACTGGTCCAGGCGGCCATCGCCAGGATACCGGCGGCGATCAGGATGACGACAAGCAACGACACGCACGCAGTCAGCCATCGCAGCCAGCGTCTTGGCCTTCGCACCGGTCTGTCGTTGTGTGCTGCGGTCATGCCGCTCTCTTCACTCGCTCCGGCCAGGCCACGCTCACATGTCCATGTGTCATGCCGGTGGCAACGGTCACGACCGGCGCGATGACATGAAGGTATCGATGGCCCTGACAACGCCGGCGAGGAATGTCCGCCGCCAGGAGCGATCCATCATCAGACGTTCCTCGACCGGGTTCGACAAGAAACCCATCTCTATCAGAACCGAAGGGACGTCGGGTGCTTTGAGCACCCGAAAGCCGGCGAACCTGTGGACGTTCCGGCGCAACTCGGTCACCCGGGTCAGTTCGCTGGCCAGGATTCCGGCGAACTCCGACGACGCGTTCTTGGTTTCCCTCTGTGCCAGGTCGATCAGGATATTGGTGGTAACCGGATCGTAGTCGATGCTGACGAAGTCGACTCCCTCGATGAGGTCGGACCGGTTCTCGTTCCGCGCGAGGGCTGCGGCTTCCTTGTCCGAAGCGGTTTCCGAAAGTGTGTAGACACCCATGCCCCTGACATGCGGGCTGTCGATCGAATCGGCGTGCAGGGAGATGAAGAGATCCGCGCCCGCCGCACGGGCGAACAGGACCCGGTCGGCAAGACGCAGGATCCAGTCGCCCTCACGGGTCATGACCACGTGATAGCGCCCGGTCTCCTCCAGCATGGCCTTGAGTTCGCGTGCGGCGGCCAGGACGATGTCCTTCTCGTGGGCGCCGCTGGCGCCGACGGCGCCTGGATCCGGGCCGCCGTGACCTGGATCGAGAACGATGATCGGGAGCGGCGGGGGAGGCTTGACGCCGGGCCTGAGGATGCCGTCATCCTCCACCGCGCTGTCGGAAGGCAATGGAGCAGCGCTGACGAGCGGCGCAATGTCGAGCACGATCCGGTGACCGTAGTCACCCTCCGGTTCCAGGACCAGGGTGTCCCGCACCACCCCGGGTTCCACGAGGTCGAGCACGACACGCGTCACGTCGACGGTCGGCGTGCCGAAGCGGGCGCGCACGACAAGTCCGGTGTCGATGCCGCGTTCCCTTTCGAGCATCCCCCGCGACACCTGCGAGAGGTCAACGACAATCCGCGCAGGGTCGTCGAGCGTGAAGGCGTGAAAGTCCGCCGGTCCATCGAGGTCGATGACAAATCGCGTCAGGTCCCCCGAAACACCGGCCCTGACGTTGACAAGAACGGTATCGCCGGCAAGGGCGTGCCCATGCACCCCCGACACCATCAGGGTCAGCATGATCACGGTCATGACAGCCTTGATGTATCCGGGACTTGTCGGACTCATGAGGGCGTTGTAGGATATTGATGTCGCCTGGTCACTGCCAAAGGATGGCAGCAGGAAACAGCGGACGACCCGCGACCTTGGACAGTGCGACGGGAGGTGCCGGTTCCGGCACCGAAATTGGAACAACCGTGACCCTTGCACCAGATCATTCCCGTGTCATGAACCGGAACACGATTCCGGTCCTGCAAGCCTTGTGCGCTGCCCAAACCGCGGATGAATCATGGTGGAGCCGTCACTCAACCGAGGCGGCGGCGCGACGGCGATACACCAACGTCAGCCGACCTGCCGACAGGACTATCTGGACCATCCATGACCACACGCATGCTCATCGACGCGGGCCACCCCGAAGAAACCCGCGTTGTCGTTTCCGACGGACATGAACTGCAGGAATTCGACGTCGAATCATCTGTCAAGACACAGATCAAGGCCAACATCTATCTCGCCAAGGTTGTCCGCATCGAGCCTTCGCTGCAATCCGCCTTTGTCGAGTACGGAGGCAACCGACACGGGTTCCTTCCGTTCAGCGAGATTCACACTGACTATTTCCAGCTTCCCGTATCCGACCGCGACGAGATCACCGCGGAACAGGCAAGACTGGTCGAGGAAGCGAGCCTCGACGACATCGAAGAGGACGACGCGGTCGACTCCGCCGACGGCGAAGCCGTTCCCGCCGAGTCAGGCTCTTCCCCGGCACGAAGTCGAGGACGCCGCCAGCAGGATGATCGGGAAGATCATCCCGAAACGATCCTTCATGCGGCCATCCTCAAGCGCGGCTACCGCATCCAGGAGGTGATCAGGAAGAACCAGATCCTGCTGGTTCAGGTCACCAAGGAGGAGCGCGGCACCAAGGGGGCCGCACTCAGCACCTATCTGTCGATTGCCGGACGCTACTGCGTGCTGATGCCCAACACGCCCCGTGGTGGTGGCATCTCGCGCAAGATCACGGACCATGCACAGCGCCGCCGCCTCAAGGAGGTTGCCGCGGGCTTCGACATTCCCGAAGGCATGGGTCTCATCGTCCGCACCGCAGGTCAGAACCGCTCGCGTCCCGAGATCCGCCGCGACTACAACAGTCTCCTCAAGCAATGGGAGGACCTCCGGGACAAGACGCTGAAGAGCACGGCTCCATGCCTCATCAGGGAGGAGGCCAGCATCATCAAGCGGGCCATTCGCGACCTCTACACGAAGAACGTGGACGAGGTGCTCGTCGAGGGAGACGAGGGCTACCGTACCGCGAAGGCCTACATGAAGTTCCTCATGCCGAGCCATGCCTCGAGGGTCAAGCTTCACCGGGATTCGGTTTCGCTGTTCCACGCGTTTGACGTGGAGAAGGAAATCGATGCCATGCACAGCCCCGTGGTGCCTCTGGCTTCAGGCGGCTCGCTCGTCATCAATCCGACCGAGGCGCTCGTGGTCATCGACGTCAACTCCGGACGCTCCACACGGGAGCGTTCCATCGAGGACACGGCACTGAAAACCAATCTCGAGGCGACGCACGAGATCGCTCGCCAGATGCGGTTGCGGGACCTTGCCGGGCTGGTCGTCATCGATTTCATCGACATGGACGACCGCCGCAATGATGCCACCGTGGAACGCCGCATGAAGGAGGCGGTGAAGGGCGACCGTGCCCGCATCCAGATTGGCCGCATCAGCCACTTCGGCCTCATGGAACTGTCCCGCCAGCGTTTGCGTCCCAGTCTCGAGGAAGCCATCTCGGCGCCATGCCCGACGTGCAACGGTTCGGGTTACATGCGGTCGATCGAGTCGACGACGCTGCACGTGTTGCGCGGCATCGAAAGCGCGGCGGCGGGCAAGGCTGGCCAAACGCTCCTTGTGACCGCGCCGACGGCCATCGCCTTCCAGCTGCTCAATCACAAGCGGCTCATGCTGACGGGGATCGAGGACCGCTACAAGGTCACGGTGACCATCGAGGCCGATGACCGGCTGGTGGCGCCCGACTTCCGCATCGATACCGGCGACTCCGGAACCGCGGCCCATGCTCCGCGAGACAACGCGGCACAAGTCCCCGACGAGCCCTCATCCTTGCGACGTCGCAAGCGTTCGCGGCGCCGGCGCCGCGATGCCGGCCAGGAGGCGGATCCGGATCCGGTGAAAGCCGATGCTCAGGAAAGCGAGGACGAGGCCGCCGAACAGGGAGAGCGCAGGCGCCGGCGGCGGGGCAGACGCGGTGGCCGGCGGCGCAAGGCCAACGGGGAAAATGCCCCGCAAACCGCTGGCGAGAATCGCCAGGGACAGCAGGATGACCCGAGTCCGGCACCCGCCGGGGAGACTGCGCCTGCGGATGGCGAGGCGGAGGCCGTGGCCGGATAGGCAATCAGCGGCGTATGCCGATTCCCTGTCCCGAGAGAGGCGGACGCCCGAGACTGTCGTGCGCCGCACGCACGTCGGCCAGGCGGCAGGCGATGGCCTCCGGAAAGCGGCGCGGTCGGCGGGTCTCACGGTCCATGAGGATCTCGATCAGTTCGAAGGACGCCGCGACATAGTGCTGGCGCTCCTGGATCATGGTCAGGAAGCTCACGATCTTGTTGTGGTCGTGATCGACAAGCTGTGCGGTGATGAGGAGCGGATCATCGAGAAGGACCTCCCGGATGTACCAGGACGTGTCCTGGAGGGCGAAGACGGTCGCACCAAGGCGCGAGAGAGCTTCCCGCGACAATCCCAGCGCGGCATAGAACGGCCCGGTGGCCCGGTCGAAGAGCCTCGTGTACGAGCGGATGCCCATGTGACCGTTGTGATCGACAAGATCATGGGTCACGGCCAGGCGCAAAGCCTCGAAGGGAGCCCCGATCTCCACCGTCATGCCGTCAATCGGGAATCCGCGGATCGGTGACCGCCATGCAACTCGTCGGGGCATTGCGCAGGCCATCGGGACAGTGAATGGCGAGCACGCGGCCGATTTCGGCAACCCTTTCCACCGCATGTCCGCGTTCCGCGAGCGCTTCCGCGGCTTCGTCCTCCGGCGTTCCCTCGGCGAACACCACATGGGGGATGCCGGGATGGTGTACCCTCGTGCGGCGGACGGCGTCATCCAACGGCACGCTGTCATCAAGGGTGTCCATCAGAACCTGTGCCATGACCACGGGCGACGCCGAACCTCCTGTCGCCGTGCCGACAAGGACCACCGAACGCAACACGTCGTTGACCACGATCACGGGGAGCAGGGTTTCGTCGGCACCGGATGACGCCGGGATGATGATCCCGGTCCCGGGCAGCACGGAGCCGTCGCCAAACAGACCATTCATGGTGAAGACACAGGCCACCGCGTTGCCCATTCGGTCGGCGGTGACGACTCCCGTGGCATGGGGCGATTCGCCGAGCGGCGTCGGTGATCCCGGCAGCGCCGCAGGATCCGTTGCCCGGGTGGCGCGATAACCTTCCATCAGGTTCACTGCTCCGGGCGACCCGCGCGCCACCGCCAGGCGCAGGGCCACCTCGGCAAGCAGGTGGTACCTCTCCGCGTCACCGTCCATTGAACCGGCATCGTCCAGCAGGGTGAGGGCCGTCAGGGCCGAGGCCCCCGCATCGATGGTCTCGTCCGGCACCTGCACGGCCAGATCGGTGGCCATCAATCCTCGCTCGTAAGCGAACGTTGCGGGATCGGACCACGCCACCGCGTAGGTGGCGAGCTCTTCGGGCGTGATGACGCGGCCCGCCTCGTGAGCCGCCTCGATGATGCTCCGCGCCGTCCGGCCGCGATAGAAGTCGCTGGCTCCACGGGTCCTGATTCCAGACAGCATGTCCGACAGTTCGAACTGCACCAGCGGGTCGCCGGCATCGGGCACGCCGCCCGCGGGAGAGGTGAAGAGACGCCTCGCTTCGGCGTTTCCCAAGAGGGTGCCGGGGGCGTGTGCGAAATCGCGTGCAAGAGCAGGCGACACGCGCACACCGAACCGCGCTGCGCGTTCGGCAGGAACCAGCAGATCATGCCATGCGAGATTGCCATGGACGGCCTGCAGGGCCGACATGCCGCGCACGGCCCCCGGGACCGGCAGACCGTCCCCTTCCGTGGAGGCAGGACGGTTGCGGAAATCCAGAAGCCTTGTCTGGTTTTCCGCTTCCTCGTATGACAGGCAGAGACCGCCGGAAGCGAGCGAAACCCGAGAGGGATAGCTGACCGCCGCCATGAAGAAATACGCCACTGCGGCATCCGCCGCGGTTCCTTCCCGGGCCAGCACCTCCCCGGCAACCCGGCGGGCGAGCGCGTCTTCGCCTGCCACCAGTCCGGTCTCGCCACCGCCCACGACCCGACCGACGGTTGGCCCCGCCTCGTCCAGGGTTCCGCAGGAGGCTGTCGCGAGAGCCAGGGCCAGAACCAGCGCACGCAACGCGGGACTGTCTGTTCGCGCAATTGTGTTCAGCATGACTGTCCTTGCGGCCTTGTTTTGCGGAGCAGACGGCACCCGGGCCCAATCGGGTCAGAGCATGTCGCTTTTCCGTGATGCCGAGATCGAGAATATCATCAGCAGCTATGCCGAACCACTGTTCCGCGTCAACGGCCTCGACTTCGACAGGTTCGCCATTCATCTCGTGGCCGATGACAGTCTCAATGCCTTCGTCGCCAACGGCAAGCACATGTTCCTGTTCAGCGGTCTGCTGCGGCGCAGCGACGATCCGGGCATGGTGACCGGCGTCATTGCCCACGAAGTCGGTCACCTGGCCGCGGGTCATCTGACCATGGTCCGGGGCGCCGTCGAGGACGCCTCGGCGATGGTGATTCTGTCGACACTGCTCGGCGTCGGTGTCGGCCTCATTGGCGGTGGCGAGGCCGGTGTGGCGGTTGCCGCCGCCGGACAGCAGATCGGCACCCGCACCTTTACCCGCTTCAGCCGCATCCAGGAATCGGCTGCCGACCAGGCCGCGCTCAGGTCCCTCGAACTGACCGGCCAGTCGGCGGAAGGGCTTCGCGACCTGATGGAGGAACTTGCGGAATCGGAACTGCTGCTGTCGTCGTCCTCCGAGATCCCCTGGTTCCTGACCCACCCTCTCAGCACGGAACGCGTGCACACGATGAACGCCCACATCGCGCGTTCCGCCTTCAGCGGCGTCGCCTTCGACGCGGACGTGATCGACCGCCACAGGCGCATGATCGCCAAGGTCACCGGTTTTCTTCTCGATCCCTCTGTCACGTACCGCACCTATGCGGATCCTGAAGAATCGGTCTATTCCCGCTACGCCTGGTCCATCGCCCGCTACAGGGAGCGCCTGATGGACGAGGCTCTGGCCCTTATCGACGGCCTGATCGCGGATGAACCGGAGAACCCCTGGTTTCACGAGCTGCGCGGCCAGATGCTCTATGAGACCGGCGACATCGCGGGCTCTGTTCCGTCCTTCGCGCAATCGGTCAAGCTGGCCCCCGGGGAACCGCTGCTGAGGATCAATCTGGCACGCAGCCTGCTGCAGCTCGACGAGGAAGCCGGCTGGCGCGAGGCGATCCGCCATCTCGACGAGGCGCGCGTCCACGAAAGCGGCATGCCGGTGACATGGAGCCTGCTTGGCCATGCCTTCGAGAAGCTGGGCGATGAGGCGCGGTCCCGGGTCGCCCGCGCCGAGATGCACTACATGAGGGGCGAGCTGCGGCGTGCCCGCAAACTCGCCGGAGACGCGATTGACGGCCTCGAAACCGGGACCACCGACTGGTTCCGCGCCACCGATATCCTGGCCGCCACCGACTTCCTCGAAGGCGGGTGACCCGCGGCAGCAGTTGCACCTGCCGGCAGGGCAGTGTGAAATGGATGATCGATTCATGCCGCGATGGGATCCCCGGGCAAGGGCGGCCGTGGCTGACTGGGGATGACATGCCCGACGATACCCGAATCCTGGTTCTCAACGGACCCAATCTCAATCTTCTCGGCACGAGGGAACCGGGCATCTACGGTCTGCAGACCCTGCCCGACATCGAACGTGCCGTGCGCCGGCGGGCCGATGAGCTTTCCATGGCGGTGGACTTCCTGCAGAGCAACCATGAAGGCGAGTTGATCGATGCCGTCCAGAACGCGGGTGGCCAGGCGGCGGCGCTTGTCGTCAACGCCGGCGGACTGACCCACACGTCAGTGGCCCTCGCTGATGCCCTGAGAGCGTTCGACGGTGTCGTTGTCGAGGTCCATCTCTCCAACATCCACGCCAGGGAACCCTTCCGGCACCATTCCCATGTGGCGGGTGTCGCCACCGGTTCGATTTGCGGATTTGGGGGCCACGGCTACATACTGGCCATCGAGGCCATTCACACCATTGTCGGATCTCCGTCACCATGAGCCATGAACCCTTCCCGCTCGACGCGGAGGCGATCCGGGAGCTGGCGCGCCTGCTCGAGGAAACCGGCCTTGCGGAAATCGAGGTGGAAAACTCGGGACGCAAGCTGCGCGTGGTGCGAGGAAACACGTCCGTCACCGCGTTCCCCTTGCCCCAGGCCGCCGTGCATCCTCCGGAAACCGCACAGGAGTCCGTCGGCGAGGGCGCCGTTCGCTCGCCGATGGTCGGCACCGCCTATCTCGCTCCCGAGCCCGGTGCGGCCTCATTCGTGAACGAGGGAGACGACGTCGCGGAAGGCGACACCCTGCTGATCGTCGAAGCAATGAAGGTCATGAATCCGATCCGTGCGCCCCTCGGTGGCACCGTGACCCAGATTCTCGTCTCCGACGGCAGGCCGGTCGAGTACGGCCAGGTGCTCATGGTCATCGACCCGGCGCATGTTTGACAAGGTTCTCATTGCCAATCGCGGGGAAGTGGCCCTTCGCATCCACCGGGCCTGCCGGGAAATGGGTATCCGTACCGTCGCTGTCCATTCCGAAGTGGACACCAACGCGATGCACGTCCGCCTTGCCGACGAGAGTGTGTGCATCGGGCCGGCGCCGGCGCGTGACAGCTATCTCAATGTGCCGGCCATCCTGGCCGCCGCCGAAGTCACCGGCGCCAATGCCATCCATCCAGGATACGGCTTCCTGTCCGAAAACAGCCGGTTTGCCGAGATCGTCGAGGAACATGGCATCACCTTCATCGGACCGGGCAGCGAACATATTCGCCTGATGGGCGACAAGATGGCGGCGCGCAACAAGGCCAGGGACCTCGGGATCCCGGTCCTGCCAGGGTCCGAAGGCGTGGTGCGTGACACGACCGAAGCCGCCGCGATCGCCGGGGAGATCGGCTATCCGGTCCTTCTCAAGGCGGCAGCCGGCGGCGGCGGCCGCGGTATCTCCCTGGTGGAGGACGACTCCAGCATGGAGGCGGTCTTTGCCCGGTCGAGACGCGAATCGGAGGCTGCATTCGGCGACGGATCCCTTTACGTGGAGAAGTTCCTGACCAATCCGCGCCACATCGAGATCCAGGTCGCCGGCGACAAGGAAGGACGTGTCGTTCACCTCGGCGAACGCGACTGCTCGGTGCAGCGGCGTCATCAGAAGATCGTCGAGGAAGCACCAAGTCCCGCACTCAATGCCGAGCAGCGGCTCGCCATCGGCGAGCTCGTTGTCGATGCCATGACCAGACTCGGCTACCGGAGTCTCGGGACGGTAGAGTTTCTCTACGAGGACGGTTCGTTTCACTTCATCGAGATGAACACCCGGTTGCAGGTCGAACACCCCGTCACGGAAATGGTGACCGGCATCGACCTCGTGCGCGAACAGATCCGCCTTTCCTCCGGCGCGCCGCTCAGCTTCAGCCAGGAAGACGTGACGATGACCGGTCATGCGATCGAGTGCCGGATCAATGCCGAAAGCCCCTTCTCCTTCATGCCTTCGCCCGGCCAGGTGACCACCTACCACGCTCCGGGAGGCATGAGCGTGCGGATCGATTCGGCCCTCTACTCCGGCTACACGGTACCGCCGACCTACGACAACCTGATCGCCAAGCTCGTCGTGTGCGGGCGCAACCGCAACGAGAGCATGATGCGGTTGAGACGGGCTCTCGAGGAGTTCGCCATTGACGGAATCGAGACCACCATCCCTCTCCACCAGGCGCTTCTCGGCAACCAGGACTTCGCCAATGGTCACTATGACGTGACATGGCTGGAACGCTTCCTTGCTTCCGCAACCTGAACCGGACGAAGCGGCCGGACTGACCACGCCGATGCTTCTGTCAGCCTATGCGCGGGGTCTCTTCCCCATGGCGAGCCACCGGCTCGACAGGAATCCGGAATGGGTCTTTCCATACCGTCGCGGCATCATCCCCCTGAACCGCTTCCACGTTCCGCGCAGCCTGGAAAAGGTGTTGAGACGGGGTGGGTTCGAGATCACCGTCAACCGGGCCTTCGCCAGGGTGATCGCCGCCTGTGCCAGGCCGACGCCCGGGCGCGAGAACACCTGGATCAGCGTCGGCATCGAGAAGGCCTACACCAGACTGCACCATGAGGGGCACGCCCACAGCGTCGAGTGCTGGATGGACGGTGTGCTCGCCGGGGGGCTCTACGGCGTTCAACTGCGTGGGGCGTTCTTCGGCGAAAGCATGTTTTCCGACATTGCCAATGCCAGCAAGGTGGCGCTGGTCCACCTTGTCAGGCGTCTCGTCACGGGTGGCTTCGTTCTTCTCGACATACAGTTCGTCACCGATCATCTGCGCATGTTCGGAGCCATCGAGATCACCGGATCGGACTATCTGGACCGTCTCGACCGGGCGCTTTCGATCGAGGGTGCCGACTTCTACTGCCTGCCCCGGTCGATACAGTCCAGGACCCATATGTCGTAGACCGGGTGTTCAAGCGCCGACACGCCCGGCGTTCCGGCAAACATCCAGCCGCTGAAAACCTCCTCAGGATTGCCCGAACGGCTTTCCCGGATCTCGAGAAAGGAGGCACTCTCCGGCGTCTGCCAGGGCGGCGTCTTGCGGCAGGCCCTGACGGTCACCTGCAATGTCCCGAATGAACCCGTCTCGCCAACACCGATGGCAAAGGCGAAGGCATGGCCGGTCACCTTCTCCATGCCGCCCAGCAACACCGTGTCGTGGTCCTCGAACACCTGCTCGGCCCCGGCGCCGCGGCCGACGATCATGGCCAGAAAGATGCAGGCGATCAGGCGAAGGGCTTGTCGAGCGTTGCCACCAGATCCGCGAGAACCTTCCGCATCTGCTGCTCGTCGCATCCCATCACCACCGCATCTTCGAGCGCGTCCTGTGCCATGTCGCGAAGTTCGTCAAGATTGTCCCTCAGCACGGCGAGCTTGTCGTGGCAACCAACGGGCTCGCCGTCGGGTGAGAGCCATGTCTCGGGCAGCCAGACCGGTCGCTGATCCATGAACCCCTGCCCTACTCTTCAAGGCCGCCGAACATCGACCGCGACACGGCGTCAATCAGATTGATCGCCCCCTGGGTGTCGGTGAAGAGATGACCGTCGCCGGCAACCTCGCCGGCGCCCGGGTGGAGGGACACATAATGGCCACCGAGCAGGCTCGCCGAGGCGATCGTCACGATGGTGTCGCGCGGCAGACTGACGCCGGGATCGATGGTCATGGCGACCTTCGCCAGGTACCAGTCCGGATCGAGATCCAGTCCCGTCACCTGTCCGACCCTGATGCCGGCGATCCGCACATCGTCGCCGGTCTGCAGACTGCCGACGTCTTCAAACTCCGCGTGAAAAACGGTGCCGGCCCCGTCGGCAACGTCCACCCTGTCATAGACAAAGGCCACGAAGGCCACGGCAACGACGATGACGGCGGCGCCGACGAGGGTCTCGAGTGCGCGTCCGCCCATGTCAGGAAGTTCCCGACTCTTCTTCCGGGCGCCATGCCTCGTAGTCACCGCGTGCCGACGCCCGCCTGCCGCCGCGCAGAAGGTGACCCTTCGGCAACCAGGCCTGTCCGGTACCGGTGAGATTGGGCTGGTGCTCCCTCTCCCACTCCCTGGTCTCGAGGGGGGCACGGCTCGGTGGTTCGTCGATGGTGCGATGCAGCCAGGCATTCCAGCCGGGCGGCACCCTGGAGGCCTCGGATGCGCCCCGATAGTACACCCAGCGCCGCCGCCACCGGCCTTCAGCCACGCCCCGTTCCTGATAGTAGCGGTTGCCGAACTCGTCCTCACCCACGGCCTCGCCCTTCAGCGTCGTGAAAAGCCACGTGCCGATCCTCGACATGCACAACTCCCGTCCGCATCATGTCGGCGTCATCATGCGCTTCCGGCAACGAAGAATCCAGAGACCTGAGGCACGGGTGACAGGTTGCAAGATAGAGATTGCCTGGGTTAGGTTTCCCTCGCCATCGACGAGATCCAGGATGACAACACATGATTATCTCCTCCGACAGCCAGAACGGCGTCACCATTGTTTCGATCAACGGTCGCGTGGATGGTGCATCCGCCCCTGAACTGGAAGGCGAACTGTCCTCCAGGATTCGCGATGGATCCGTTCGTATCCTGCTCGACTGCAACGAGATGAACTACATCTCCAGCGCCGGGCTGCGCGTCTTTCTCCTGGCGGCCAAACGGTGCAAGCAGGCCGGTGGCCTGCTGTCCATCGCGGCCCTGCAGCCATCCTGCAGGTCGGTCATCGAAATGGGTGGATTCCACACGATCATCGATTGCTACGACTCCCGCGACGAGGCGCTCGCGGCCAACGCCTGAGCTATTGAGAGATGCTGACATTCATCGAGGAAATCCTCCTTCTCACACTGGATGACGAGAACGGTTCGTTCCTGCCCATCCGTGACAACACGATGGACTATGTGCTGGCGGGCGCCGCGCTGCTCGACCTCGCCTTCACCTACCGCATCGACACCGATCCCGAGCGCCTCATGCTCATCGACAGGACGCCGCCGGGAGTTCCGATGCTCGATCGCGTCCTGGACCGCATTGCCGGATCCGCCGAGGACAGGACCACGCGCGACTGGGTCGAGACCCTGGCCCGTGAAGAAGCCGAAAACCTGCGCGAATCCGCACTCGCCCGGCTGGTCGACCAGGGAATTCTCGAGGTCCAGGACAAGAAGTTCCTGTGGGTCTTCCGGGCCCGCCGCTACCCGGCCATCGACGGCACTGTCCAGCGTGAAGTGAAGCACCGCATCGCCGGTGTCCTGCTGTCCGACGAAGTGCCCGACCCCCGGGACGTGGCGATCATCTCGCTCGCCGACTCCTGCGCCATCCTGCGCAGCATTTTCTCGGACCACGGCATGGATTCCCTCAGACCGCGTATCGACCAGGTCCGCAAACTCGATCTCATCGGCCGCGAGGTGGCCGGCACCATCGAGGAAATCGAACGCACCATGGCGATGGCCATGGCCCGCATTCCGCACTAGAGCAGCCTGTCGGTTGGAGTTGCGGGCACACACCATTGCGCGTTGTCTCAACGAGCCCCGCGCAGGCAGGGCGAGATCATGTTGTTGAACGTCCTGCCGGATGCTAGAGATTCCTCTGCCCGGCAAACGGAGCCAATGAGCCAATCCACACGTGTCCAGGGAGCAGGTGATGAGCGATGACGTCAAGAAGTGGGGTGACGAGGAGTTCTGGGGTATCGGCTACGAGTACGACCCGCAGTTCTTCCTGACCGAACGGCAGCGGGAGATCCAGAAGGATCTCATCGAACTGTGCCGGACCACGCTCAGGGTGAACGCCGTCGAATCGGACCGCGGCTTCATCTTCCCGCGCAAGAATTTCGAAGCTCTCGCCTCCAAGGGCCTCCTCGGTCTCTTCGTTCCCGAGGAACTCGGCGGCATGGGCGAGAACCATGTCGCCATGTGCATGGTCGTGGAGACCGTAGCCCGCTACGGCTGTCCGTCGACAGCGATGTGCCTCACCATGCACTATGGCGCCTGTTCGGCTGCCCTCTTCCGCTACCACGACAACGACGCTCTAAGGGACATCCTGTCGCGTCTCGACCGCGACGTTCTGGTCGGAACCCTGTCCTACTCCGATCCCGAGACGGGCTCCCATTTCTGGTATCCGGTCTCGTCGGGCGCCGAGGCGACCGAGGACGGCTGGAAGGTCACCAAGAAGGCCTCCTGGACGACGTCGGGCGGCTTTGCCGACTGGTACATCGTGCAGACCACGTCGCCGGATTTCGGTGGTGACTATTCGGATCTCTCCGTGTGGCTGATCCTGGCCGACGAGGTCGAGGCCGATGTCGCCGGCTGGGACGGCATGGGCATGCGCGGCAACCAGTCGGGAGCGCTCCTGGTGGACGGCGTCACCATCCCGAAGAACCGCCTCGTGGGCCCCAAGGGGGACGGCGCGGTCTCCAACGACGAGACTGTGGACCCGTTCTTCCTGCTGAACTCGTCGTGCTCCTGGAACGGCATTGCCATGGGCATGATCGATATCGCCAAGAGGCACACGACCCGCAAGCGCCACGTCGACGTCGGCTTGCGGGTGTGCGACTACCCCACCATCCAGGACTACGTCGGGGAAGCGATCATCGGCACCAACGCCAGCCGGATGATGACGTTCGGTCTTGCCAAGGCCCTCGATGAACTCACCGGGAACTGCGACTGGTCGATTCACCGGAACCTGGAGGCCGTGCCCCGGGCCGATCTCCTGAACCAGCTCTGGCAGGTCAAGTTCCAGGCGGCCAAGAACGTGCACGAGGTGTCGGACAAGATGCTCCACGCCTGCGGCGGCACCGCCTACAAGGCCGGTCTCGGCATGGAACGACTCCTGCGCGACGCCAAGGCGGGCTGGGTCATGGGACCGACCAACGAAGTGCTCCGCCAGTTTGTCGGCAAGCACGCGCTCCTCGGCTTCGATTCCCTCGATTACTGGAATACGTCGATCAACCACCGGTCCATCGACAACGAGGTGAAGAAGATGTCCGCCGACGAGAAGAAGGCGCTGGCGGATCGCCTGCTCGAGGAAGCCGGCGCCGCTGCCGAGTAGTCCCTCCACACTCCTCGTCGACGCAAGTGTTCCTTCCGTCGACGAGATTCTCCTCCGGTACGATGCCGGGGCAAGACTGCGACATTGCCGCCCTCTCGAGGGCGGCAGTTCCGCCACCATGTCACTGCTCGAGATCGTCGACTCGGACGGCCGTCCGGCCCGCGTCGTGCTGCGCCGGTGCGGGCAGGCAAACCTGCGCGCCAATCCAGATGCCGCCCACGCGGAGTTTCACCTCCTGACGCACCTGGCGGCCCGCGGATTGCCGGTGCCGCGGGCGCTGGCTCACGATTCTGCCTG
The DNA here is from genome assembly GCA_964291415.2 of Alphaproteobacteria bacterium. Lineage (GTDB taxonomy): Bacteria > Pseudomonadota > Alphaproteobacteria > SP197 > SP197 > SP197. Next base: position 62,639 of record OZ219919.1, read on the forward strand.
CGCGACACCATGGCTGCTTCTGGAGTACCGCGACGGTGAGCCGCTCTGGCATCCATCGGAGAAGCACACCCTGGCGATGGCCGGTTTTCTTGCGGATCTGCACGCAATCGCACCCGGCGATGCACTCCCCTTCGTGCCGCGCCAGATCATGCCCGATGTTCCGGCATCCACCCTTCTCGATCTGCCGGCTGACCTCGACTGGCCACCTGGCGCGCCGGGCGCCCGCCGGCTGCTCCACGGCGACTTCTGGACCGGCAACGTCTTGTGGAAGGACGGCGGTCTGGCAGCAGTGATCGACTGGGAGGACGCCATGATCGGCGATCCCCTTGCCGATCTCGCGATTGCCCGTTCGAACCTCGTGTGGACACACGGCGCAGCGGCCTGTCGCGCCTTTACGGCGTCCTACCGCAACGCCATGGGCATTGACCCGCATCGCCTGTGGCTATGGGACATCCATGCCGCCACGACCATGGCGCCGCAGGCAGCGGACTACGCCGCTGACTGGCAGGATCTCGGCCGCAAGGACGTCAGCGAAGAGGTGATCCTCGAGCGGCTCCAGGAACTCGTCGACGGTGCCGTGATGCCGTGATCAGGACCGCGGGCGTTCCTTCTTGGGATCATAGAAGGGGAAGGGCACCACGGTGGCCGGAATGCGCTTCTGGTGTCCGTCCATCTTGCCCACCTCGACCTCGTCACCGATCGAAGCATGGTTCACATCCATGCGCGCCAACGCGATGTTGCGATTGAGCAAAGGTGACCGCATGCCGCTCGTGACAACACCCACCTGCGCCCGTGCCACACGTACGCAGTCACCGTGGGCCGCTGCCTCGTTGCCCTCGAGTTCCAGCCCGACAAGCTTGCGCTGGGGGTGGGCCTTGCGGCGCTCGAGAGCCTGACGGCCAACGAAGTCCTCCTCCGTCGTCTTCAGCCCCACGGTGAAGCCGATCCCGGCCTCGAAGGGATCCGTCTGGTCATCGAATTCCTGACCGGCGAACACCAGGCCCGCCTCGATGCGCAGGAGATCGAGGCCATCAAGACCCAGGGGCAGGATGCCATGCGGCTCGCCAGCCTCGAACACGGCATCCCAGACCTCTTCGGCGTGCCGGGGATGGCACCACACCTCGTAACCCAGCTCACCGGTGTATCCCGTCCGCGACACGACCACAGGCACGCCGTTGTGGTCGCCAACGCGACCGACTGTGAACCTGAACCAGTTGATCTCGTCGACACGCGGGTTTGCCGGTGCCGTCCAGATGATGTCGCCCAGAAGGTCGCGGCTGCGCGGCCCCTGAATGGCAAGGTTGTGCAGTTGATCGGTGGAACTGCGCACCAGCGCCCGCAACCCCCACTCCTTCGCCTTGGCGCGCAGCCATTCACCGCCGAAGTCCGTGCCGCCGATCCAGCGATAGCCGGTCTCCGACAGGCGGAACAGCGTCCCGTCGTCGATCATGCCGCCGTGGTCGTAGCACATCGCCGAATAGACGACATGGTGATCAGCCATGCGCCTGACGTTGCGTGTCAGGGTCCTCTGCATGAGTTCGCCGGCATCGGGTCCGGTGACCTCGAACTTGCGCAGGGGAGAAAGATCCATGGCGGTGACACGTTCCCGGCACGCCCAGTACTCGTCGACTGCACCGTGGTTGGTGTAGTGGGTGGGCAGCCAGAAGCCGTTGTATTCGGTGAAGTTGCGAGTCCGTGCGGCCGTGCGTCCGTGGAACCCTGTCTCGCGGGTCATCTGGGGGTCGGAATCGGGCATGGGTCTGTTGGCGATCGCCTTCCTGAAGAGATTGTCCCCGGGATAGATGCGGATGAGGATATCCGTGGGATTCCAGCCGTTGGCGGAGGAGATGGCATCCGGACACGAGGTGTTCACGCACACGACGTCCTGCAGGGCGCGGCACAGCACGTAGTCACCGGGGCGTGACCATGGCTCGTCGAGATAGATCTGATAGTTGTCGTCGACCAGCGAGTTGTAGAAGAAATTCATCGCCTGCCAGCCCTTGCGCGGGCGCACGTCATATGGCTCGAGCGAGGCGTTCATGTTGTCGGTGCAGTTCACGTGGCCGGGATAGCCGACGTCGTCGTAGTACTTCGCCGTGCAGGCGAAATTGAAGCTGTCGTGGCGGCCCACCGTGTCCTGGATGATCTCGATCGAGGGCTGAAGGTCGGCATCGAAGAGCTTGGAGAAGAGGCCCGGAGCGGGATAGGCGGCGCCATTGAGAACACGGGTGGCGGTGGGATCGATATCACGTTCCAGTCTCCGGTCGAGCGCGGCAAGCGACAGGGCCTGGAAGTCAGAACACTGGCGTCCCTCGACATCGAGGACCTGGATGTATTCGCCCTCTTTCACCTCGTAGGCCCGGGCGGTACCGGGCCCAAGACGAAACTCGTCACGCGGCTCGGCTAGGGGGTCGGGCAGGCTCCGTTCCGCCGCCACGGCGGCATCCTTGCGGTGGACGAAGAGTTCGAGAGGTGTCGGCGGCCACTGCGCCGAGACCTCCATGGGTTCCCCGGGCGCGGCGACGATGGCGAAGCCGTCCTCTTCCACGGTGATCTCCTCATCCACCCCGGCAGGTGTCCCGGGGCCGAAGAGGTGCACTGCGTGATCAAAGCGAGAGGTCCAGCCCTTGCGTGCGAGCGTGTCGAGCAGCGACCGGGCCGCCTCGCCACCCCCGGTCAACATGGCCGCGAGACCGGCCGCCGGACCGGAATCGGCACGGCCGAGAATACCGGGAACCTGTCGTGCCGCGTTGTCAAAGGCGACGATTTCGCATGTCTGGCCGCCTTCGGTGTTGACGATCTTCAGGGTGTCACCGGCAAGGACCGTGATCACCACGGAGCCGGCAGCCGGCACCACGTAGCGTTCAACGCCTGGCGGCAGTCTCCTGATACCGGGAATCAACAAGCGCGGGCGTTCACGCGCTTCGGCCACCATCACCGCCATGGTCAGCTCCGTCGTGCAGCATGAATCACAACGATAGCAACCGGGCCCTGTAGCCGCAACTCGCCGGCACCGCAGATGCAGGTCTCCATCCCGCCCCCCTTTTCATTGTCCGCGTGTTTCTCTACATCGTGATGCGACTGCGGCCGGCCGGATCTGGATGAACGAACTAACCCTCTCTCATGGGCTTGCCTTTCGCGACCTTTACAGTCGTGAAGGTCTCGTGCGTCTCGACCACGCCTTCAGCGAGGCGTTGCAGCGCCACGACGTAGCTCTCTACAACCGGTTGATGAGTGCCCGGGCGGCCCCCGGAGACCTCTCCGACAGGGAGCACTCCGACCTCCTCGTCGACCTTGGACCCTTTGTCGAGGACTTCATCGCCGATCTCTTCCGGGTGACGGGCGACCTCGATCGTCAACGCGCGGCGAGCCGCGACCTCGACCCGGTCTACCAGTGCAAGCTTGTCTTCGTGCGCCGGCGTGCCGCACGTGTCCGGCTGGAAGAGGACATCGATGCCATCGATGGCGAGGTCCTCACACGTGAGGTCGAGACGCTGATCGGCGGGGACTTCGACGAGCTTGAATTCTCGCGGGCCGTTCTTGGCTGGCTCGAGGACGAATCGGGCCACGCGGACGAGATCGCCTGCGCGGAACGGTTTGCGGCGTGGGCCACGCGCTCGCGTACCGGAATGTTGCGGTATCGCAAGAGCGCCCTCTTCCGCCTGCCCCGGAGGACGGATCCCGACAGCCTGGTGCCGGTGGTCACCGAGGTGAAGGACGGCGTCACCATGCTTGCCGCCCCATCTGAAGACCTGCGCACCAGGGAGGGTTTCGCGCTGACCGATGAGGGCATGGATCTCGCGCAGGCGATGGCGCACGCCAACTACTGCATCTTCTGCCACAACCAGGGCAAGGACAGCTGCTCGAAGGGTCTGCTGGAGAAGCAGGGCACGTCCTTCCGTACCTCGGCCCACCGCATCCCCCTGGCCGGATGTCCTCTTGACGAGAAGATCAGCGAAATGAACCTGCTGAAGGCCCGGGGACACGGCCTCGCCGCTCTCGCCGTCGTCATGATCGACAATCCGCTCGCCGCCGCCACGGGCCATCGCATCTGCAACGACTGCATGAAGGCCTGCATCTACCAGAAGCAGGAGCCTGTCGACATTCCGCAGGTCGAGACCCGTACGCTGAAGGATGTCCTGGCCCTGCCCTGGGGGTTCGAGATCTACAGCCTGCTGTCCCGGTGGAACCCCCTCAACCTGACGCATCCCGTGCCGCGCCCGCCGTCCGGGCGCCGCGTGCTGGTGGTGGGCACCGGTCCCGCCGGCTTCAGCCTGGCCCATCACCTGCAGAACGACGGTCACACGGTCGTGGCCATCGACGGGCTCAAGATCGAACCCCTCGATCCCGATGTCTCCGGCATCGACATCTTCGGCAGCCGGAGGGCGTTCCGGCCCATTCGCGACATCGCGGAACTCCACGAGTCCCTCGACGACAGGGTGATGGCGGGATTCGGCGGCGTGGCCGAGTACGGCATCACGGTGCGCTGGGACAAGAACTTCCTCAAGCTGATACGCCTGCAGCTGGAACGGCGTTCGTCGTTCCGGATGTACGGCGGTGTGCGCTTCGGCGGCACGGTCACCATCGAAAGCGCATTCGCCATGGGCTTTGATCACATCGCGCACTGTGCCGGAGCCGGACGACCGCAACTCATCGACATGCCCAACGCCCTCGCCCGGGGCGTTCGCATGGCCTCCGATTTCCTCATGGCGCTGCAGCTGACCGGCGCCGCCAGACAGGTGTCGATCGCCAATCTCCAGCTGCGCCTTCCTGCCGTCGTCATCGGCGGCGGACTGACCGCCATCGACACGGCGACCGAGGCCCTTGCCTACTACCCGCGCCAGGTCGAGCGGTTCCTCGATCGCTACCGGATCCTCGTTTCCGAACTCGGCGAGGAGCACGTGCGGGCGTCGTGGAGCGAGGAGGAGGCTGTCATTGCCGACACCTTCATGGATCATGCGAGCGCGATCGCCCGGGAGCGCGGGGAGGCGGCCAGGGAGAACCGCGAGCCGGATCTTCTGGGCCTTCTCGATTCGTGGGGCGGGGTCACCATCGCCTACCGCCGCGACCTGAGCGAAGCGCCGAGCTACCGTCTCAACCACGAGGAGGTGGCGCTGGCCCTCCAGGAGGGAATTCGCCTGGCGCCGGAGATGGTTCCGGTTGCCGTCGAGGTCGACCGGCAGCGCCACGTCAGCGGAGTCCGCTTCTCGGACAGCTGTGGCAGAGAACACGTGCTCGAGGCCCGCACCCTCCTGGTGGCCGCCGGGACCCGCCCGAACACGGTCCTGGCGCGGGAATCGGACATCGTGTCGATGGACGGCCGCTTCTTCCAGGCGCTCGACCGCGACGGCAGGCCCGTCACGCCCGAGGCGAACGTCAAGCCGACCAGACCCAGGTCCTGATGCACACGGACGGGGAAGGCCGGGGGGTGAGTTACCACGGCGACCTCCACCCGAGCTTTGCCGGGAACGTCGTCAAGGCGCTCGGTGGCGCGAAGCGTGCGTGGCCGGTGATCTCGGACATGCTGGGCAGCCTGGACGGCCTCCCGCGCCAGGACAGCGAGACCTTCTTTCACGACCTCGACTCCCGGCTCATTGCCCGCGTCACCCGTGTGACCCGGCTGACGCCCACCATCATCGAGGTCGAGGTCGAGGCGCCGGAGGCCGCGAGAGCCTTCCGCCCGGGCCAGTTCTACCGCCTGCAGAACTTCGAGGCCTGCGCACCGCGGGGCCGGGACGGCACGCTGCTGGCCATGGAACCGCTGGCCATGACCGGTGCGGGCATCTCGGCGGATGCCACCAGGATCAGCATCATCGGTCTCGAGATGGGCGGATCCTCCGACCTGATGGGGTATCTCGAGCCCGGCGAGCCGGTCATCCTGATGGGCCCCACCGGCAGCCCGACGGAGATTCCCGCGGCCGGAACCGTTCTCCTGGTGGGCGGAGGCCTCGGCAACGCTGTCCTCTTTTCCATCGGCCAGGCGATGCGCCGGGCCGGCTCACGGGTGCTCTATTGCGCCGGCTACCGCAAGGTCGTCGACCGCTACAAGACCGACGAGATCGAGGCTGCGGCGGATGCCGTGATCTGGGCCTGCGAGGAAGCGCCGGGATACGGTGCGGCGCGGCCGCAGGACCGCTGCTTCGTCGGCAACGTCGTCGAGGCCCTCGTCGCCTACCAGGAAGGGCGGCTCGGCGAACGGCCCGTCGAACTCGGCGATGTCGACCGAATCATTTCCATCGGCTCGGACCGCATGATGGCTGCCGTCAAGGCGGCACGCTCGGGCGCTCTCAAGCCCTGGCTGAAGCGCGATCATGTCGCCATCGCCTCCATCAACAGTCCCATGCAGTGCATGATGAAGGAAGTCTGTGCACAGTGTCTGCAGCCGCACGTCGACCCGAGGACCGGCGAACAGCGCCGGCCCGTGTTCTCGTGTTTCAATCAGGACCAGCCGATGGATTGCGTCGACTTCGACGGCTTGAGTGAACGCCTCCTGCAGAACGGCGTTCAGGAAAAGCTTACCCGCCTGTGGGTCGACCGGACCCTTGCAGGTCTCGCCCTTTCCGGACCCGGGGAACATTCATGAAGGTTCTCATCGTCCTGGCTCATCCCAGAAGGGATTCCCTGACCGGCCAGATCGCCGATGCCGTCGCCGCCGGCCTGAACCAGGCCGGACACCAGACCGAAATCGCCGATCTCTATCGCGAGGGCTTCGACCCGCTGCTCATGCCGGAAGACGAACCGGACTGGGGACGCGAGGACAAGGTCTACAGCGATGCCGTGCGCCAGGAAATGGCGCGACTGGACCGCAATGAGGCCATCATCCTCGTGTTCCCCATCTGGTGGTGGTCGTTCCCGGCCATGCTGAAGGGCTGGGTCGACCGCGTATGGAACAAGGACTACGCATATGGCTCGAAGACTCTCGGCCACCGCAAGGCGCTGGCTGTCGGCCTGTCTGCCTCCGATGCGGAGACCTATGCGAGTACCGGACAGGACGTGGCCATGGAAACGGAGATTGCCAAAGGGCTCTTCCAGTACTGCGGCATCGACGACGCCGGCTTCATCTTCCTCCACCATTCGACCGACGGCGGCAACCGGGCCACAGACATGATCCGCGAGGCCCGCGACATCGGCCGCGCCTTCGCCTGAGACGCTCAGCACCGGACGTCAGCCCGATCATCCGTGACGGGTTCTCCACGCTTTCGACAGGATCTCGAAGGGCATGCGCTCTCCGGTGGCCTGACGTGAGGTCGGTGCTCTCCCGCGGATGAGGGCGCAGGCGGTTCCCGCACGGGTAGCGACCTTGTACTGCGCAACGCCGGCAGGCGGCTACAGGATGAAGCGCCCGAGATCCGTGTTTCGTGCCAGGTCGCCTACCCTCTCGTCGACGAACGCGGCGTCGATGACGACGGTGTCGCCGCTACGGTCGGGAGCAGTGAAGCTGATGTCTTCCAGGAGTTTTTCCATGACGGTGTGCAGCCGGCGGGCACCGATGTTCTCCACGGTCTCGTTGATCTTCGCGGCAAGATCGGCAAGAGCGTCGATCGCCACTTCGTGAAAATCGAGCACGACGTCCTCGGTCGCCAGAAGCGCGGTGTACTGGATGATGAGGCTGTTCTCGGGCTCGGTCAGGATGCGCCGGAAATCGTCTCGGTCGAGGGCCTGGAGTTCGACTCGATTCGGCAACCGTCCCTGAAGCTCCGGCAACAGATCCGACGGCTTGGCGAGATGGAAGGCGCCCGAACAGATGAAGAGAATGTGATCGGTCTTGACGGACCCATGCTTGGTGGCGACCGTCGTCCCCTCGATGAGGGGCAACAGATCGCGCTGCACCCCTTCGCGGGAAACATCGGCGCCAGCCCGCTCGTTCCGGGCGGTGATCTTGTCGATCTCGTCGATGAAGACGATGCCGTTCTGCTGCACGGCGTCGATCGCCGCGCGGACCACCATCTCCTCGTCAAGAAGCTTGTCGGATTCCTCGGCCATCAGACATCGTGGCTCTCGGCAACCTTCATCTTGCGCCGCCGTGTCTGGTTGCCCATCATCTTGCCGAAGACATCGTTGAGATTGAGCATTCCCATCTGGGCGCCCGGCATGCCGGGGATGTCGAAGGTCGGCAGCGTACCGGAACCGGCATCCTGAAGATCCAGCTCCACCTCGCTGTCGTCGAGGTCCCCGCGGCGCAGCCGGTCACGCATCTTGTTGCGGGTCTCCTGGCTTGCCTTGTCGCCGACCAGGGCGTCGATGACCCGTTCCTCGGCGGCCAGTTCCGCCCGCGCCTCGACCTCCTTGCGCATGTCCTCGCGGGTGCTGGTGATCGCGGTCTCCACGAGGTCACGGACGATCTGCTCGACATCGCGTCCGACATATCCGACTTCGGTGAACTTGGTCGCCTCGACCTTGAGAAAGGGCGCATTGGAGAGTCGGGCAAGGCGACGCGCGATTTCGGTCTTGCCGACCCCGGTGGGCCCGATCATCAGGATGTTCTTGGGCAACACCTCTTCCTTGAGGTCATCCGGCAACTGCTGGCGGCGCCAGCGATTGCGCAGGGCGATCGCCACCGCCCGCTTGGCATCGGTCTGGCCGATGATGAACCGGTCGAGTTCGGAGACGATCTCGCGTGGAGAGAACGATGTCATCGGGGATTCCGTACAGTCTTGCCCGGAGCCTGACAAGGCGAGTCACCCTGCATCCAGGACCTCCACGGTGACATGGCGGTTGGTGTAGATGCAGATGTCGGCTGCAATCTCCAGACTCCGGCGGGCGACCTCCTCGGCCGAAATCCCGTCGACCGCGAGGAGTGCGCGTGCCGCCGCAAGGGCATAGTTGCCGCCCGAGCCGATTCCGATCAGGCCGTCCTCGGGCTCCAGAACATCGCCCGTGCCCGAAACGATGAGGGAGACCGACCGGTCGGCCACTGCCATCAGGGCCTCCAGGCGCCGAAGATAGCGATCGGTGCGCCAGTCCTTGGCGAGCTCGACGCAGGATCGCGCCAGCTGGCCGGGATGGCGTTCGAGCTTTTCCTCGAGCCTTTCGAACAGGGTGAAGGCATCGGCGGTCGCGCCCGCGAAGCCGGCCAGGATGGAGCCCGACCCCAACCGTCGGACCTTGACGGCGTTGGCCTTGACCACGGTATCGCCCATGGACACCTGGCCGTCACCGGCCACGACGACACGGTCGCCGCGACGCACCGAGAGGATGGTGGTGCCGTGCCAGGGAGAATTCGCCATCACTATGCCCATCCGGATGTCATGGGTTGCTATGTGGCACCCGATCACCACGGATCAAGGGACCCGGCCCGATTCTGCCGTCCCTTCGGCAACTCCCCGATCCGGGATCCCCGAAGGCAATGCTCCACCGCCCCGGCAAGCGCAAGAGTGCACCGGTACTGTCTGAACTCACCGGGATCGTTTCAGGACTGGTCGAGTCTTGAACTCAACGCTCGATCAAATCCTTGATGCTGTGGGCCTGCGTCTCGCAGTTGTTCGGCGGTGCGACATCCAAACAACCGGACTCAAACATGCATAACCGAACCGCTCGCCGGCGCATCCCTCTCTATATTCGTGTATTTACGGTCAAATACCAGCCAAGTCAACCGCTCCCGGCGACATGAGGCGTATGCAGGATGCGTGATTCAGTTGCCTGCAACCGTACTTGCGGACGTCATCAGTAACATTTCATAGACGGGCCATAGACCGCCGAATACCGGCAACGGCCAGACAACTCCAACAACCTGTACGCATGAGATACATGGGGCTCGGCGGCTTCCAAATGAACTGACTACCCGCCTCCGTACGTCATCGCGGTTGCCTTACGTCACCCCGGATGGGGACCAGGAATCCGCCGCAAGGCGCGCACCGTCCTAGTCTGAGACAAGACGAGCCCGCATCTGCATCAAGAGAACACCACAACCAGACACCAGAAGGACGCCACAACGGCGCACCGCAACGCTACCCCAACGGCGCACCGCAACGCTACCCCGGTTTTCCGGTGGTCTTGCGATGGCGCCTTGCGGCACGTCCGATGGTGCTGGCCCGCATCGGGGCAGGTCATCTCTCGCCACAGCGCTCTGGCGGCCGTCCATGACGCCATCTGTCCCGGTCCGTTTCATGCCGGCGACAGGCGATGTCCGTACAACGCGCTCTTCGACGCAGGACCGGCGAGATGACGCGAACGGGACCGCGGGCATGCCGGCGAGGGGCAACCCAGTACTGTGCATGATCGGCGGCAGGCACCACCACCGCCGTCGCTCGTTTCCATGGGAGTTCCCGAGCGTTATCGTGTCGTGCCGACCCATTCGCGATCGGGTCGGTTGGAGGAGAGAATCCAATGATGCGCCAGGTTCAGCCTGTACCCGTCCGGACTGTCGCCGCCGCATTTCTGACCGCAGCGCTGCTGTCGATGACAGCGGGCACAGCCCAGGCGGAGACTGCCGACGATACCGCACTTCGAAACGCCGCCTGGGACGGCAAGATAGACGAGGTCGAGCGTCTGCTCGAGAAGGGAGCCGACCCTGACGTGCCCGACCACAACGGCTGGACCGCGCTGCACGCCGCAGCCGAACATGCCGATGCCCGCATGCTGGAGATGCTGCTGGAGTCCGGCGGAAACCCCAATCTGCAGGACGCCAATGGCCGCACGCCGTTGATCCTGGCCGCCCTCTTTCCCTATGACGAGCTGAGGTCGCAACTCGCCATCCGGATTCTGCTCCGCTTTGGCGCCAAACCCGACCTTTCCGACAACTCGGGACGCACGCCCCTGTTTGCTGTGGCGATCAATCATCAGCAGCCCACCAGCGCCCGCGACCTTCTTGCGGCCGGCGCCGACCCCAACAAGCGAGTGGGCGGAGGCATCACTCCCCTCCACGCGGCTGTTCACAGTGAGAGCAAGCTCAGCGTCGGCATGGTGCAGGCGCTGGTCGATGGCGGTGCCCGGGGCGATATTGTGAGCGCCCGAGGCGAGACGCCGTTGCAGCTGTTCGTGCGGGTCGGCAGCAACGACGGCCGGATCGTCGACGCCCTGGTCGATGTCGGCTCCGACGTCAACGCGAGGAACCCGGATGGCGAATCGCCGGTGCACACGGCCATACGCAACGGAGGCTCCTCGGAGAACAATCGCGTGGTGGAGGCCCTGCTCGAGGCGGGCGCCGATCCTTGCATCAAGGACGCCTCGGGCTACATTCCCTACAACACGGCCCGCGAGGGTGGCGAGGTTCACACCATGCTTGCCAATGCCGGCGGCAGCGACATCGGCTGCCAGGGCTCCGAGGCTCCCGCGGCCGACTACATCGTCGATCCGGCGGACTGGCCGGGCGAGACGACAGCACGCTCGAACATCCGCTCGGGGCCCGGAACCGACCACGACGTCGTGAGGACGCTGGATGTCAGCACACCCGTCCATGTGACCGGCACGGTCAGGAACACGGACTGGCTGGAAGTGGAAGTCGGAGGCTCGTCGGCCTTCGTTCATGCGTCACTGGTAGAGAAGATCGAAACCTCGACGTCAATGGAGCCGCGCGCCGATGTCGACGCGGACAGCGTGGAGGAACCGGAGAGAGTGAAGCGGGAGTACGTGACGGGACACCGCATGACCTGCGTTACGGAACGCGGTGGCATCAGATTGACCGAGATTATTGACAGCATCATGGCAACCGAGCGTGGTGTTGAGGAGGATGATGTGTTCGACAATCTGGACTGGCTGGAAAGTGGCGTCTGCGCCGGGTTCCTTGTCAGGAGCTTCCTGGGACAATGCGACAGTCTGAAGGAAGCGTGTGAGTGGCCCTGCGAGAATCTTCATTGCAGGGAGGAAGGGTGGACATTCGAATATGAGCCTCTGAGCCGCTACGACAAGGGTGGACCACTGGGGCCGGCACTCCTTGAATTTGCCGAAGCCGCGAGAACCGATCCCGACGGGGTGTTCGACGATTCGATAGCCCAGCTCGAAACCGTGTGGGCGGAGACCCAGGTCATGCTGGACCGGATCGCGCGTGGCGAAGATCCGGCGCAGACCGCAGCCATGCTCGAGGAGGACTCCGCCGACGAATTCGCTGTTGAGAGTGCATCGCAGGAGGTATCCAGCGGCGGGGATGCAACGGTCGCGGCCATCAGCACTGAGCCGAAGTGCTCGGATATACGGGGCGTTATGCCGTGGGATACGGTCTGCTGGCGGTACCTGACCCAGCCGTCGGATTGTCAGGTTCTCCTGCTGCCGTACGAATTCGACCCAAACAATTACACCAACACCCCGGAAGGGGAGGAATTGACGTGGAGCGGCGCTTGCGAGAGAGGAGTCGCAACCGGGCAAGGGGTCATAACCTGGACGCTGGGCGGTGATACGGTGTTGGCGAGCCACACCGGGCAATTCGTCGACGGGGTCCGACAGGGTCATTGGGAGGAGGAGTTTGACCTGCATGCGGACCATTACGGAAGGGAGTCGAAAGGGCCGTATGTCGACGGCCTGCGCCACGGCGACTGGGTCGATCATTCCTGGGGTACAGGATTCGAACAGTACGACATTGAAGAAGGCCCGTACGTGAAGGGCAAGAGAAGCGGATCCTGGCTTTTGCGACATTGGAACCAGAACTATCGCCAGAACTATGGCGATCAGGAGTCGTGCAACGATGCGGAGTACTCTGACGGAGACCAGGTTTGGGCTTCTCCGCCCTATTGGTGCTGACCCTGCAACATCGACGGAGGGTCGCCTTGGGACTCTCCTTCAATTCTATCGGACAGAACTGCGCTCCAGCGTGATTCGGCGTCCATCCGGCATCGATCCGATCATGATCCTTCATACCGGTGAGCACACGGATCAACAGGGCCACCCACGACGATCCCCGCTGCGTCGAGCCCGTTGCCATCGCCGCAACCGTCGTCATCATCCGGATGCGGCCGTATCGAGCAGCGCGGCAATCACCTCCCCGATCCGCTCGGCGGCAGCCCCGGTCTCGCGGTTTCCTGTGTGAGCGTAGCGCAGCGCCATGGCCCCGCGTGTACGCCGACCTGCGCGGCGTCGGCGTGCGCGATGAGGAAGCCGTCGAGCATCTCCGGGAGGCGTTCTGTGGTCGATGACCCTCCTTTCCGCACCAGGACCGCGCGGGAAGAGGCGGAGAGAGCGCTCTATGGACGAAATGAGTGCGGTCCGCACGGCGCTCGGACGACCTGCGAGCCAACTTCGAGGATCCGGATGCACAGGGGCCCCGGGCCTGCGTCCAACGGATGCGGACCGATCATCCCGACCTCGATCCCGCGGTTCTCGCCGCGGACGCCGTGTTGGCGGTCGGGGAGTTCCATCGGGGCCTGCGGAACCACGCCTGATTGTGCTACATGACCTGTCGACTACGGACACATGACACGATCCATGCATGAATTGTCTGTGGCACCGATGATGAACTGCACGGACCGTCACGCCCGCGCCTTTCTCAGGTGTGTCACGAAACACACCCGCCTCTACACGGAGATGATCGTCGCCGACGCGGTGGTTCGCGGAGACCGCCAGCGCCTGCTCGCATTCGACGAAACCGAACATCCCGTGGCCCTGCAGATCGGCGGCTGCGATCCGGGAACGCTGGCCGCTGCAGCGCGGATTGGCGAGGAATTCGGCTATGACGAGATCAATCTCAATGTCGGCTGCCCCTCCAGCAGGGTCCGATCCGGCCGGTTCGGCGCCGCGCTGATGGCCCGTGCCGATCTCGTCGAGACCTGCGTGGCGGCCATGCGCAAGGCGGTCTCGGTGCCGGTCACGGTCAAGTGCCGCATCGGCATCGACGCCATGGACGAGGAAGGGACGCTCGCCGCGTTCATGGCCACGGTGGCAGGAAGCGGCTGCACCACCTTCATCGTGCATGCCCGCAAGGCCTACCTCAACGGCCTGTCCCCGAAGGCGAACAGGGAGGTGCCGCCGCTGCGCCACGACGTCGTTCACCACACCAAGCGCCGGTTTCCCGAATTCGACATCATCATCAACGGCGGAATCCGGGACCTCGCCTCGGCGTCGCACCATCTCGACCATGTCGATGGCGTCATGATCGGTCGCGCCGCCTACCGCACACCCTACATGCTGGCCGAGGCCGACAGGCTGATCTTCGGCGTTGATGAACCACCCATGGAACGCTGCCGCATCGTCCTGTCGTGGCTGCCCTATCTCGAGGAACGTCTGGCCGAGGGCGTGCCGCTGGCCCGCATGAGCCGTCACATGACCGGTCTCTACCACGGAGAACCGGGGGCAAGGACCTGGCGCCGCCTGCTCACCGAACGGTCTTCGAAGCCGTCAGCGGGCGTGACCGCGATCAGGGAGATCCTCGAACGCGTCGAGGACGGCCGTCAGGCGCCGGCTCAGGCAGGGGCATGGCAACAGGCCTGAAGCTTGTTGCCGTCGTGATCGCGCAGATAGGCGCCGTAGTAATGCTCGTGGTAGTGGGGCCGCGGACCCGGTGCGCCTTCGTCCGTCGCCCCGAGGGCGAGTCCGCACGCGTGAAAGGCGTCGACCGCCTCCCTTGACGGCGCCAGGAAGGCCGCGTGGGTGCCGTTCCCGGCCGTGGCTTCCTTTTCATTGAACGGCAGGCAGACAAAGAGACCCGGGTTCCCACCGGAGGGACCATAGCCGGCGAAACCGTGTTCCGGTGACGAGAGCAACCGGACGACGCCAAGCGGCTCCAGTATGGCGTCGTAGAACTGCAGGGCGCGTTCCAGGTCATTGGTGCCGAGTGTGATGTGGCTGAACACTGTGCTACCTCCCCAGTTCGTTCATGGCCTGGTCCATCGACGCAACGAGCGCATCGGCGTGGCTGCGCTGAAAGACCATGGGCGGACGAATCTTGAAGACATTGCCGAAACGTCCCTCCCTGCCCACAAGGACGCCGAGTTCCCGCATCCGGTTCTGCACCGCCACCATGCCTTCAGGGTCCGGTTCCCGGGTGTCGCGGTCCCGGACGATCTCGACCCCTGTGACAAAGCCATGGCCGCGCACGTCTCCGATCATGGGATGGCGGTCCATGAGACCTTCGAGGCCGGCCTTGAGGTGGCCGCCGGTTGTTCGTGCATTCTCGAGCAGATCCTCGCGCTCGAGAACATCGAGGACGGCAATGCCGGCGGCACAGGCGACCGGATTGCCGCCGAACGTCGAGAAGAGTCCAAGGGCCCGGGAGAACTCTTCGAGTATCCCGGCGGTGGTGACGACCACGCCGAGAGGAAAACCGTCGCCCACGGGCTTGCCCAGAGTGACGATGTCCGGCTTCATCCCGTGATAGTCGAACCCCCACATGTGTGTGCCCGGACGGCCGAAGCCGTACTGCACCTCGTCTGCAACGATCATGCCGCCGGCGGTACGCACCCGCGCCGCAACCTCCCGCAGGTATCCGGCAGGCACATCGGGAATGCCGTTGGAACAGAACGAGGTGTCCACCATGAAACAGGCCGTTCCGAATCCCGCGTCATCGAGTTGCCGGATGGCCCGGTCGACATCGGCGGCGTAGAAGGCGGCGGGATCGCAGTCCCCCTCAACCGGGTTGCGGTAGGGGTCCGGTGAGATCAGCGTGCGCACGTGCGGCGCTGTCGCTTCGGGGCGTTCCGGCGAAAGATGACTGATCGCCTCGGTGATTCCGTGATAGGCATCCTCCATGACAATGCCGCCGCGCTTGCCGGTAAGCAGTGTGGCGATACGCCAGGCGATGTCGTTGGCCTCGCTTCCCGAATTCACCATGATCGAACAGGTGAGATGGTCGGGCATCGTCGCCTGCAGCCTGTCGGCATAGTCGGCGAGGATACGGTAGACGTAGCGTGTGTTGGTGCCGAGTGCCGCCGCCTGGCGGGATATGGCGTTGACCACGTGCGGATGGCAGTGGCCGACACTGGGAACGTTGTTGTAGGCGTCAATGAAGGCGCGGCCGTTGGCGTCGTAGAGAATGGCGCCTTCCCCCCTCTCGACATGCAGGGGTTTCTTGTAGAAGAGCGTCAGGTTTCGGCCGAGCCACCGGTGCCGCCGTTCAAGTTCGTGGTCGAGTGCATCGGACTCCGGTGTTGTCACCGTGCCTTTCGGGCAGCGCTGCGGCAGGCGCAGGGCATCGCGGAAAGACCCGGTGGCGGCGTCGGGACCGGTCTGGAACATGATGTCGAGGGCTGCGAAGACATCGAGATCATATCCGGGCATGTACGGTGGAGAGCCAAGGCGCGCCACGGCCCTGCGCGCCACGATGACCGCGCCGATGGCAAGGCGGGCGGCGACCATGTCGAAGAGGACATCAGCCTCTTCTTCCCGCAGGGCGAGAATTGAATCAAATCCGATCGCCACATCGATGATGTCTTCCAGAGGCCGGTCCGAACCAAGGGCATAGTTGTCGCATGCCAGGGCAATCTCGGTGGCCACGGGCCCATGCATCATGTCGCCGAAATCAATCACGCCGAGGGGTTCGTCGGGCGTGTCCGCATGGGCGACGACATTGTTCCGGTTGGCGTCGTTGTGAATCACCTGGCTGCGGAAATGGTCCCAGCGGGGCAGGACGTTCTCGATGAAGCGGTCAAGCGCGGTCTCCACGAGTTCGCGCGACGAACGTTGCGCGATGTCGCCCGTGTGGACGCGCAGCTTGGGCGCCTGGCGGATGTCCCACAGCAGGGTATGCCGGGCGGCGGGGTGGAAGAAGCCCTCGAGGGCACGATCGAGGCGCGCCACCAGGGCCCCCAAGCCGTGACGCTGCCGGCGCGTCGAGGGGAACGAATCAACGCTCATCCCCGGGACCCAGGTCAGCAGGCGCACGATGCTCTCGCGGCCATCGGGTGCGGTGGCCCTGGCAAAGGGTTCACCGGCGAGGGTCGGCACCACCTCGGGCACCAGGATATCCGGGGCGGTGACGGCGATGTGGCGAAGCGCGGCGTTCTGGAAATCAACAACGCTCGCCTCTTCCTCCGGATGGTGAAACTTCAGGATCCAGCGGTCCTCGCCGCTTTCGAGAAGAAAGTTCTGATCCCGGTCCGAGTCGAGTGGACGGTACTCGCCCTCGACGCCGAAGAGCCGGCTGCTGATGCCCGCAAGCTCGGAGTCGGGAAACCCTGGAAGGTCGGTAACAAGGTACTTGATGTTCTCGTCGCGTCCGCTCATCGATCCTCGTGTCCCGTTGCCGGCCCCGCCGGAGTGTGTCGCGATGCACCGGAGCGATCAAGGCGCGACGTGGCTTGCGGCATCATGCTCTTCGCGCCAAGGTTGGCCCACCATTCAGGGAGTGTCGCGGCATGTGTCCGGACCGCAATCAGCCCGTCGATGCATCCGTCGTGCCGCGATTCGGCGATATCCCGACATTCATGCGCCTGCCCCACACGCGCCATGCGGATGGCCTCGACATCGCCCTCGTCGGCGTTCCCTGGGACGGGGGCACGACCAACCGTGCCGGCGCCCGTCATGGACCGCGCGAAATCCGCAACCAGTCGAGCCTGATGCGCAAGGTCCATCACGTTTCCCGCATAGCACCCTACGATCTCGCCCAGGTGGCGGATCTCGGCGATTGCCCGGTCAATCCCATCGATCTCATGGATTCCCTCGCGCGGATCGAACGATTCTACCGGACGATCCACCGGGCAGGCGCCCTGCCGCTGTCGGCCGGCGGCGATCACCTGATCACCCTGCCAATCATGCGCGCCATCGCCCGCGACCGGCCCGTCGGCATGGTGCACTTCGATGCCCACAGCGACACCAACGACCGTTACTTCGGCGACAACCCGTATACCCATGGAACGCCCTTCAGGCGAGCGGTCGAGGAAGGCCTTCTCGACCCTCGGCGCACCGTTCAGATCGGTATCCGCGGATCGATCTACGGCGCCGGTGACATGGAATTCGCCGAAGAAAGCGGCATGCGCATCATCTACATGGAAGAGTTCACCGCGACAGGCCCGGAACAGGTCATCCGGGAAGCGCGTCGCGTGGTCGGCGACGGTCCAACCTACATCAGCTTCGACGTTGACGGGCTTGATCCGGCATTTGCGCCGGGAACCGGCACACCTGAGATCGGCGGCATGACAACGCGCGAAGCCCAGGAGGTGGTGAGGGGGCTCCAGGGTCTCGATCTCGTGGGTGGCGACGTGGTCGAGGTGGCGCCACCCTTCGATCCCAGCGGAAACACGGCACTGGTCGGGGCAACCTTCATGTTCGAGATTCTCTGTCTCATCGCCGACCGGGTGGCCCGCAACCGTGACTGAACCCGCCATGCCCACGGGACCATGACGGCGGACCGGTGGTGGAGTCCCTGGCGCGCGGTGGACGACACGACCATCCTCCATGTGGATCTCGTGCTCTCGCCGGATCGCGAGGAGCAGGCGGTCACCCTGCTCGACGAAGCCGAGAGAGCGCGGTGGAAACGCTCTCTTTCGAATCAGGCCCGGTACGCATTCGCCCTCTGCCGGGCGGCCCTGCGCATCACCCTGGCCGAGCATGCCGGTTGTGACGCGGACGACCTCTCCTTCGGTCATCTGGACCACGGCAAGCCCTTCGCCATCATAGGCGGCACGCGTTCCGGCATCGGCTTCAACGTGTCGCACAGCGGTGATCACGGCCTGATCGCCATCGGCGGACACGGCGACCTCGGCGTCGATGTGGAAGCACGTTCCCTGCACCGTGATTTCACAGGGCTCGCCAGCCGGGTTTACGGACCGCGGGAACGCCGGCGGCTGGCCCAGGTCTCCGGCACCGCGCGGATCCGTCTCTTCTATCGCCTGTGGACCATGAAGGAAGCGCTGCTCAAGGCCACCGGCACCGGCCTGTCACTGGGTCCGTCCCACTTCGAGGTCCCCGAACCGATGCTCGACGGCGCCCGCGCGTGCCTCTTCCGGTTTCCGCACGATCCCTCCCCACCCCTGCGCCTCGTCGATCTCGGAGAGGAACGATTCGCCGCTGCCCTTGCCTCGAGGGCCGGCACGCGCGTTCCCTGACTCTCCGGAGATCGCGTCATGGCCGTGCCACGCCCGTGAATTCCGGGACGCGCGACACATGACAGTCCGGTGAAGCCAATGTCGAAAGGCGCGTCGCCGCACCCGGAGGACTTCCCTTGCGACCCGGCGCGGATTAGGCTTGATCCTCGAAAGCATGCCCGTTGCGGCATGCCCATGAACAAGAACTGACAGGGAAAGCGCCAACATGAGCAAACAACAACTCGACTGGATGATTGACGAGATCAGGGCCGGCCGCCTTGATCGCAGGGAATTCATCGGTCGCGCCGGCCAGCTCGGCGTCGGAGTGGCTGCAGCAACGACCATGTTGAGCAGCGCCGGCATCGCCGAAACGCCGATCAAGGGTGGCGAGGTCCGCGTCAGCCCGGAGTACACCGGTGCCGAAGAGACCTACGATCCCACCAAGATGACCAACAGCACGGACATCCAGCGTGCCTATCAGGTCTACAACAGGCTGACCAACCTTGACCGCGACATGAATGTCGTTCCCAACCTGGCGGCCGAATGGGAGGCCACCAACCAGGCTTCCGAGTGGACCTTCAAGTTGCGCGAGGGAGTCGAGTTCCACGACGGAAAGACCCTGACCGCAGACGATGTCATCTACTCCCTTGGCGAACACATCAAGGAAGGCTCCGAATCGCCTTCCAAGCCCCTGCTTGCACCCATCGTGGACATGCGGGCCGATGGACCCAACGTCGTCAAGATCACCCTCGATTCGGGCAATGCCGACTTCCCGGTCACACTGGGGCACGACTATCACACGTCGATCGTCAAGGAAGGCTGGAAGGACGGTGATCCCGTTGTCGGCACCGGACCCTACAAGGTCGTGGAGTTCACCCCGGGGCTGGCCTCGGTCGCCGAGAAGAACGCAAACTACTGGAATCCGGATGCCGGTCACGTCTCGACCTTCATCACCCAGGGAATTCCCGACAACGCGGCACGGTCGAGCGCCCTGCAGGCCGGTGATGTCGACTTCGACCTTGATGTCGAACCCCGCGTTACCGCGTTGCTGGGCCAGAATCCCGGTGTCAAGGTCTACTCGACGCCTTCCGGCTCCTGGTTTGCCTGGATCATGGCAACCGACAGGGCGCCCACGGACGATCTCAACCTGCGCCTGGCGATGAAACACGCCGTCGACCGGAATGTCGTCGTCGATACGGTGATGGTCGGGCATGGCCGGATCGGCAACGACTTCCCGGTCAACCCGGGACTGCCGACCTACTGCGACGCCATCCCGCAGCACAACTACGATCCGGAAAAGGCCAAGTGGCACTGGGACAAGACCGGTCTCTCGTCGATCGAGCTTGCCGTCGCGAACGCGGCGCATTCGAACGCCATCGACGCCAGCACCATTCTCCAGGAGCACGCGCGGGAAGCGGGCATTTCCATCGAACTCAACCGTGTGCCCGATGACGGCTACTGGAGCCACACCTGGATGCAGGTGCCGTTCTGTGCGACCGGCTGGAACTCCCGTCCGACCGCCGATGCGATCCTGACGATCGCCCATGCCTGTGGCGGGTCCTGGAACGAGACGTTCTGGTGCAACGAGCGGTTTGACGAGTTGCTCGTCATGGGCCGTCTGGAGACGGACGAGGCCAAGCGCCTGGAAATCTACTGCGAGGCGTGCACCCTGCTGCACGACGACGGTGGACTGTTCCTGCCTTTCTTCATGAACTACATCGAGGCAACCTCGTCGCGGATCCAGAACTATCACGGCAGTCCTGCCTTCTCGGGCGGCGCCGGATGGCCTTACGAGGAAGTCTGGATCGACGAAAGCAAGGCCTGATCAACCAGGCCGCCTGATGATTCGGGCAAGCGCCAGCGGCTTTTGCCGCTGGCGCTTTTCTTTCTGAAGTCCGCAGGAATGCGATGCGGCGATCACGGCGGCAGGCCGCCGGTGAAGCCAGGGTCCAACAGCGCCTTGCAGCACCCGCAGGACTTTCCTCGAGGCCCGACCCGGACTAGGCTTGGATCTCGCATGCGTGCCCTCTGCGGCACGACAATGAACAAGAACCGACAGGGAAAGCGCCAACATGAGCAAACAACAACTCGTCTGGATGATTGACGAGATCAGGGCCGGCCGCCTTGACCGCAGGGAATTCATCGGTCGCGCCGGTCAGCTCGGCGTCGGAGTGGCTGCAGCAACGACCATGTTGAGCAGTGCCGGCATCGCCGAAACGCCGATCAAGGGCGGCGAGGTCCACGTCAGCCCGGAGTATACCGGTGCCGAAGAGACCTACGATCCCACCAAGATGACCAACAGCACGGACATCCAGCGTGCCTATCAGGTCTACAACAGGCTGACCAACCTTGACCGCGACATGAATGTCGTTCCCAACCTGGCGGCCGAATGGGAAGCCACCAACCAGGCGTCCGAGTGGACCTTCAAGCTGCGCGAGGGAGTCGAGTTCCATGACGGAAAGACCCTCACTGCGGACGATGTCATCTACTCCCTTGGCGAACACATCAAGGAAGGCTCCGAATCGCCTTCCAAGCCCCTGCTTGCACCCATCGTGGACATGCGGGCCGACGGACCCAACGTCGTCAAGATCACCCTCGATTCGGGCAATGCCGACTTCCCGGTCACACTGGGGCACGACTATCACACGTCGATCGTCAAGGAAGGCTGGAAGGACGGTGATCCCGTTGTCGGCACCGGACCCTACAAGGTCGTGGAGTTCACTCCGGGGCTGGCCTCGGTCGCCGAGAAAAACGAGAACTACTGGAATTCGAATGCCGGTCACGTCTCGACCTTCATCACCCAGGGAATTCCCGACAACGCGGCACGGTCCAGCGCCCTGCAGGCCGGTGATATCGACATCGACATCAGTATCGAGCCCCGTCTTGCCTCGTTGCTGGGCCAGAATCCCGGTGTCAAGGTCCACTCGATTCCGTCGGGGTCCTGGTTTGCCTGGATCATGGCGACCGACAGGGCACCAACGGACGATCTCAACCTGCGTCTGGCGATGAAACACGCCGTCGACCGGAACGTTGTCGTCGATACGGTGATGGTCGGGCATGGCCGGATCGGCAACGATTTCCCGGTCAATCCCGGGCTGCCGACCTACTGTGACGCCATCCCGCAGCACAACTACGATCCGGAAAAGGCCAAGTGGCACTGGGACAAGACCGGTCTTTCGTCGATCGAGCTTGCCGTATCGAACGCGGCGCATTCGAACGCCATCGACGCCAGCACCATTCTCCAGGAGCACGCGCGGGAAGCGGGCATTTCCATCGAACTCAACCGTGTGCCCGATGACGGCTACTGGAGCCACACCTGGATGCAGGTGCCGTTCTGTGCGACCGGCTGGAACTCCCGTCCGACCGCCGATGCGATCCTGACGATCGCCCATGCCTGTGGCGGGTCCTGGAACGAGACGTTCTGGTGCAACGAACGCTTCGACGAACTGCTCGTCATGGGCCGTCTGGAGACGGACGAGGCCAAGCGCCTGGAAATCTACTGCGAGGCGTGCGCCCTGCTGCATGACGACGGTGGACTGTTCCTGCCGTTCTTCACGAACTACATCGAGGCCACCACGTCGCGGATCCAGAACTACCACGGTAGCCCTGCCTTCTCGGGGGGCGCCGGATGGCCTTACGAGGAGATCTGGATCGACGAAAGCAAGGCCTGATTGATCAGATCACCTGACGATTCTGGCAGGCGCCGGCGGCTGTTGCTGCCGGCGCCTGTCTTTCCGGAGGCCTGAGGAAGGGCGATGCGGCGATCACGGCGGCAGGCCGCTGGCAGAAGGAAGGAACAGGGAGGATCCCGCAAGGTTCCGCAGCTGCCGTGGACCGTTGTGCGCAATCCCTACCCGGCGGTGGACATTGCCGGAGACGACGATGTCGAGGCCATACACGACGCCTCGATGCGCGTCCTCGAGGAAACAGGGATCAACATTCTCCTCGGGGAGGCGCGCGATATCCTCCGTGACGCCGGTGTCGCCGTCACACCGGGCGAGACCCGGGTGCGGTTCGAGCGCGGCTTCATCGAGGAAGCGGTTGCGCGAGCGCCCCGGCAATGGACCCTCCACGCCCGCAATCCGGCACGAAGCCGGGTCATGGGGGGCAACCACATCAACTTCTTCCCCGTGGCCGGCAACCCGAATGTCTCCGACCTCGAGGGCGGCCGACGGGCGGGCAATCTCGCCGACTATCGCAACCTGCTGCGCCTTGCCCAGGTCATCAATGCGGTGCATGGCTGCACGCCCATGCTGGAACCCGTCGAGGTCGATCCCGATATCCGCTATCTCGACATCGTTGGCGAACAGCTCTTCCTGACCGACAAGATCGCCTTCGGCTACTCGCTCGGCCGCCGCAAGATCAACGACGCCATCGACATGGTCCGCATCGCCCGTGGCATCAGTGACTCCGTACTCCTCGAGGAGCCCAGCATCTGGACGGTCGTCAACTGCAACTCCCCACTGCAGCTCGATGTGCCGATGCTGCTCGGCATGATCGAAATGGCGCGGCGCAACCAGGTCATCGTCGTCACGCCGTTCACGCTTGCGGGCGCCATGGCGCCGGTATCCATTGCCGGAGCACTGACCCAGCAGAATGCCGAGGCGCTTGCCGCCATTGCCTTCTGCCAGACGGTGCGACCGGGAACTCCGGTGGTCTACGGCGGCTTTACCAGCAATGTCGACATGAAGTCCGGTTCACCGGCCTTTGGCACGCCGGAGTACGTAAAGGCGGTCCTCCTTGGCGGCCAGATGGCGCGTCACTACGCCCTTCCCTATCGCTCGTCCATCGTCAACGCCGCCAACTGGCCGGATGCCCAGGCGACCTACGAAAGCGCCATGTCTCTGTGGGCGACCGTCCAGGGTCACACCAACATGGTGATGCACAGCTTCGGCTGGATGGAAGGGGGACTCAGTGCCTCGTTCGAAAAGATCGCCATTGATCTCGAAATGGTCCAGACCATGATCAAGGCCCTGGAGCCGGTGGACTTTTCGGAACCCGAACTCGCCGTCGACGCCATTGCCGATGTCGGTCCCGGGGGACACTTCTTCGGTACGCGCCATACTCTCGAACGCTACGAAACCGCCTTCTACGAGCCGGTTCTCTCGGACTGGCGCAACTTCGAGACCTGGAAGAGCGACGGCGCCATCGACGCCACCCGGCGGGCCACCAGGGTGTGGCGTCAGCTACTCGATGAATACGAGACGCCTGACATGGACCCCGGCATTGCAGAAGAACTGACCGCCTTCATCCGCCGGCGAAAGCAGGAAGGCGGCGCCACGGCAGACGACTGATCCTTGAGGGATCTGTGCCGCCGGTCACTTTCAGGTCTGGACGGCTGTCGGGGCATCGCGCCTGACGTCTGCAACGTCCGGGAGCATTGCCCGCTCCGCGGGATGATGGTATCTGTCAGATATCCGTCGGGGTGCTCGAAGAGAGCTGAGAGATCTTGAGTGATCGACCCGTGGAACCTGACCCGGATCATGCCGGCGTAGGAAACGGAAAGAGCCCCCGGGTTTTCATCCGCCTCATGCCGTCCGATCCGGATGACACGCGGAGGACACGATGTGGCCACGATACCCGTCGCGCTGACCATCGCTGGTTCCGACAGCGGCGCAGGCGCCGGAATCCAGGCTGACCTCAAGGCGATCGCTTCCTTCGGAGTCTACGGCACCAGCGTCATCACGGCTGTCACCGCTCAGAACACAGTGGCCGTCACCGCCGTGGCGGAACTCGACCCCGGCGTCGTTGCCGCGCAGATGCGGGCGGTGTTCGACGACTTCCAGGTCCGGGCGATCAAGATCGGCATGCTTTCATCGCCCGGAATCATCCGGACCGTCGCCCGCGAACTCGACGGATCGACCGCGCCAGTGGTTCTGGACCCGGTCATGGTAGCGAAATCGGGAGATGTGCTGCTTCGCGACGAGGCCGTCTCGGCGCTCGTGGAGGAGCTCATTCCCCTTGCCACCGTATTGACGCCGAACCTCCCCGAGGCGGCACGGCTCCTCGAGACTTCCACTGCCATGACCATGGACGGGATGCGCGAACAGGGCGAGGCACTGCTCGATCTTGGACCATCGGCGATCTTGATGAAGGGCGGACACGCGCCCGGCGCCGAGTGCCGGGACATCCTCGTCACCCGAGAAGGCGAACCGAGGGTCTTTTCCGCCTCACGCATCGCTACGCGAAACACGCATGGGACGGGGTGCACGCTCTCCGCGGCGATCGCTGCGGGGCTCGCGAGAGGCCGGGCGCTGACGGAAGCGACGGCCGGGGCGCATGCCTACCTCAACGGTGCCCTGCATGCAGCGGACCGGCTTGACCTTGGATCCGGACACGGGCCCGTTCATCACTTCTACTGGACATCGGGACATGACGGTTGATGTCCAGATCCACGGCGCGGGCGTGGCCGGACTCTGCGTGGCCACCGCGATCGTCGAGAGAGGCGGCCGCGTGACGCTCCGTGACAGGCATCCGGAGCCCGGGGCGCATGCCTGCTCATGGTGGGCCGGCGGCATGCTGGCGCCGGACTGCGAGGGCGAGACGGCGGATGAGGCCGTGGTCAGGTTCGGGCGGGAGGCTGCCGCGTGGTGGCAGGCACGGACCGACGCCGTGACGTCCAACGGTACCCTGGTCCTGGCGCTGGCGCGGGACGCGGGCGATCTGCAGCGGTTTGCCCGCCGGACACGCAATCACCGGTCTCTCGACGGCGACGCGATCGACGCGCTCGAGCCCGACCTCGCCGGCAGGTTCCGGCGCGGCCTGTTCTTCCCGAACGAGGCCCATCTCACGCCCCGCACGGCGCTTCGCGCCCTCGTGCGTCGCCTGAGCGATTGCGGAGTTCTGGTGGAACCGGCCGACGACGGCCCGCCACGACCTGCATCCGACGGGGTCACCTCAATCGACTGTCGAGGGTTGGCGGCGTGCGATGCTCTGGGTGAACTTCGCGGGGTCAAGGGCGAGATGCTCCTGCTCCGCTGTGCGGACATTCGTCTCCGCCGGCCGGTCCGCCTGCTGCATCCCCGCATTCCCCTCTACGTGGTACCCCACGGCGACGATGTCTACATGCTCGGCGCCACCATGATCGAGGCGAGCGAGAGGGAACGCATCACGGCTCGCTCGCTCCTCGAGCTGCTGTCTGCTGCCTATGCGCTCCACCCGGCATTCGGAGAGGCCGAAGTGCTGGAAATTGGTGTCGATGCGCGCCCCGCATTTCCCGACAATTGTCCGCGCATCCTGCGTGACGGCCACGCTCTCTACGTAAACGGACTCTTCCGGCACGGATTCCTGCTGGCGCCGGCCCTGTCGCGCATGGTGGCGGATCTGGTGTTCGAAAGCGATGCTCCGGAGGTGATGGATGAAACTGTATCTCAACGGTGAGGTCTTGGAGGTCGAGGCCGGCACCCTTGCCGCCCTCCTCGAAGAACGCGGCCTCGGCGGTCGCGTGGTCGGTACCGCTGTCAACGAAGTCTTCGTGGCGGCAGCGAGCCGGGAGACGAGGCAACTCAAGAACGGCGACCGGGTCGAAGTGGTCGCGCCGATGCAGGGGGGATGATGAGAAAGGACTTCTACGGTACCGAACTCGCCACGCCTCTCATGCTGGGGACGGCGCAGTATCCCTCTCCCGCAGTGCTCGCAGGCGCGTTTCGCGAGTCGGGCGCATCTGTTGCCACGGTGTCCCTGCGCCGTGAGGGCAGCGGCGGGGCGGGCGGGGCTTTCTGGGACCTCATCCGCGACCTCGGCGTCCACGTGCTTCCCAACACAGCGGGCTGCCACACGGTGAAGGAAGCGGTGACGACCGCGCACATGGCCCGGGAGGTCTTCGCGACGCCCTGGATCAAGCTCGAAGTCATCGGTCACACCGACACGCTGCAGCCGGACGTCTTCGCCCTCGTCGAGGCAGCTGGAATCCTTGCCGAAGACGGATTCGAGGTTTTCCCCTACACCACCGAGGACCTGGTGGCGGCCGAGCGGCTCGTGGAGGCGGGCTGCAGGGTCCTGATGCCGTGGGCGGCGCCCATCGGTTCCGGTCTGGGGCCCATCAATGAATACGGCCTTCGCAGCCTGCGCGCCCACTTTCCCGATATTGCCCTCGTCGTGGACGCAGGCCTGGGACTGCCGTCGCACGCCGCCAGGGTGATGGAGATGGGCTATGACGCCATTCTTGTCAATTCCGCGGTGGCCCGGGCCGGTGACCCGGTGGCGATGGCGGACGCCTTCGCGAAGTCGGTCGAGGCCGGGGCGGCCGCGGCGGAGGCCGACCCCATGGACACGCGGGACATGGCCGCGCCATCGACGCCGGTCATCGGAAAGGCCTTCCTGGCATGACTCTCGACAGCTTCTACCCGATCTTCGACGACTCGGACTGGCTCCGTCGCACGCTGCCGCTGGGCGTGAAACTGGTCCAGCTCAGGATCAAGGAACGACCCGCCGACGAGATATACCGGCAGATCGTCCGGTCGAAGGAACTCTGCGCCCGGCACGGCGCGGTTCTCGTCGTCAACGACTACTGGCAGGCCGCCATCGATGCCGGCTGCGATTTCGTGCATCTCGGGCAGGAAGACCTCGATACGGCCGATGTCGCGGCAATCCGCAAGGCGGGCCTCAGGCTCGGCGTCAGCACCCATGACCACGCCGAACTCGAGCGCGGGCTGGCGCTCGAGCCCGATTACGTGGCGCTCGGCCCGGTGTACCCGACGATCCTCAAGGCCATGAAATGGAAGGAACAGGGGCTCGAGAGGGTGACGGAGTGGAAGCGACGAATCGGTACCCGTCCGCTCGTGGCCATAGGCGGCATGACCGTCGAACGCGCGAGCGGTGTCCTGGCGGCCGGCGCCGACATCATCTCGGTGGTGACCGACATCACTCTCGATGCGGATCCCGAATCCCGGGTGGCGGCATGGCTGGACGTCACCCGCTACAAGGAAAGGACGACATGATGACGACGGACCCGACGACGTCCCCTCGCACGATACCGTGCCCCCGCGACACGGAACTCCACGCTGCAGGCGGGAGCGCGCCATGATCGCTCCGGATTACGGCAAGGCCTTCGGCCTGTGGCGAACCCACTCAGGCGACGCCTGGTCCGCCTATGTCCGCCATCCGTTCGTCGAGAGCCTGGGAGACGGTTCCCTGCCACACCGGGCGTTCCTCAACTACCTCAAGCAGGACTATCTCTTCCTGGTGAACTTCGCCCGTGCCTGGGCGCTCGCGGTGGTGAAGTCACGGGACATGCGTGAAATGAGGGCAGCCGCTGCAGCCGTGGACGGGTTGGTGAACCGCGAGATGGCGCTCCATGTCGAAACGTGTGCGGCAGCGGGCATTTCCGAGGACGACCTTCTCTCCTTGCACGAAGCTCCGCAGAACCTGGCCTACACGAGGTTCGTCCTCGAAAAGGGGTACTCCGGCGACTATCTCGACCTCATGGCGGCCCTTGCACCCTGCGGCATGGGCTACGGTGAGATCGGCCGGCGCCTTGCGAGGGAGGCCACCTCGTCTGTCTATCGGGAGTGGATCGACACCTACGGGAACGAGGCCTATCAGGACGGATGCCGGGAGTCCGGCGCGCTGATCGACGAGGCGCTCGAGAGCCGCCTGGGGCCCCGTTATGCCGAGACCCCGCGCTGGAAAGAGCTCTGTCACGTCTTCGAGATGGCGACCCGTCTCGAGGCGGCGTTCTGGGAGACCGGCTCGGCAGACTGCGCCTGAGGCGCCGGCGATCACTGCAAGCGGGCCCCTCCGAAGTTCCGCCCTCGAGGATCTGCCGGAAGGTATCGGGGCCGACTGATCCTGAATGCCCGAGCGCCTTGGCAACGCCGGAGTAGATTGGAGGGGAACAGGCTTGGGCTTGACATCATGCTACTATCAAGTGGACTATTTTCCTACATATAGTTGGGCAATTAGTAAACGGGAAAGTCCATGCGTACCATCGAAGCTGTCAAGAGCCTGGCCGAGTGGGACCGCTACGGTTGGTCCGTGTTCACGCTCGCGGATCTGCGCAAACTCTTTCCGCACCGATCGGACAAGACGCTTTCCGAAAGCCTGCGGCGCATGGTGCAGCAGGGGGTGCTTGAGCGGGTGGCCAACGGGGTCTTCGTCAATCCCCTCTCGGGCCACAGCCGTGTCGGGCTGTTTGAACGGATTGCCTGTGCGATCCGCCACGGCGAATACAACTACATCAGCCTGGAATCCGCCCTCTCGGAGTGGGGCGCGATCTCGCAGGTCCCGCAAGCCTATCTGACCGTCATGACGACCGGCAGGAAGGGCACTTTCAGGACTCCCTACGGCGTGATCGAATTCACCCACACCAGACGGTCGCCGGTGGATATCGCAAGGAACACGATCGAGAGAGGCCGTCCATTGCAGATTGCCACGGCACCGGCAGCGCTACGTGATCTTCGGCGTGTGGGACGCAATCTGCATCTCGTCGATCTTGAAGAGATCCAGGAATGTATTGACGCGGAGAACCAGGCATCGTGAACGAAGGAGGTATTCTCCGCGAACTGGCCGACATCGCTCTTCAGCGCAATCCCCAACTCGCGGGCATGGAAGTCATCGTCGAGAAGGAATTGCTGCACTACGAACTGCTGAACGTTCTCCAGCGCGGGCGTTGGCTCGATGGTCTGACATTCCAGGGCGGTACGGCACTTCGACTGTGCCATGGGTCCTCCCGGCTGAACGAGGACCTGGACTTTTCGGGCGGACCGGATTTTGCCGCCAGGTCCATGGACGGACTGGCCGCATTACTGGAGCAAACACTCTCCGACCGAGGGCTGTGTGTCGATGTAGGACCTCCGAAGGATCCCATCAGCCATCGCCCTTCAGGCGACGGCGTGTGCACCTGGCGCATCTCATTCGAAATCCGACCCCGCGGACGTGACGTCCGCAGACAGATGGTCAAACTCGATATCGACAATGCGCCGACCTACACGGATGAACCGGGAGCAATTGCCCAGAATTACGGTGTGACGCGATCCTCCGAGATGCTCGTGCGTGTCCAGAGCCGGGAGGAGATCCTTGCCGGCAAGCTCGTGGCCTTTCCCGGCTCGGTAGCGAACCAGGACCGCCCACGCTACCGCGATGTCTGGGACATGAATTGGCTCACGAGGACCGGAACGGCAGTCCGGGCGGATCTTCTGCGCGCCAAGCTGGATGACCGGCGCCTTGACCGATCCCGGCTGGAGACCGCGGCAGCAAAGGCCGGGGACATCGTCCGGTCCTCAGCATTTGCTTCCGAGATGAGGCGATTCCTGCTGCCGCATGTTGTCGAGGACACACTCGACAACCCGATGTACATGGAGTTTCTCGCCACCGAGACCGCGCGCCTGATGCGGTTGGCCGATTCCTGTCTCGACGAATAGAACCGCAACAACTCCGGCCAGAGCCAATCAAGCCGCCGTTCCCCATCGACTGCGGGCGAGGTTTCGTCTCGGACCGGCATGTCGTCCGAATGATGCGAGGGGCGATCGCCCTCCTGGAACAGCAGGACCCGGTCCAATGGCATGAACCTGCGGACGGTCGGGATCATTCGATGACGAGGTCGCCGAGTTCCGCCTCGATGACGCCGTTGGTGTCATCGCTGTCCGCAGAGATGCCGAGACCGAGAAGGACGCCAGGTGGCATGCCAAAGGCCCGGCGAAAGTCGGCGTCGAGGTCGACGGATTCGGCGAATGTACCGTTCCCGGTTCCCCTGAGGGGAACAAGAACGCCGCGCGGCTCGAGGTAGGGGCTGCTGACGATCGTGCCGGGTTCGTGGTTTCCGCCCCGGACATAGACGAGGATGCGCACCGCCTCGTGCTGGAAGACCCGATCAGGGGAAGCATTCTCAAGGCCGCTTGCGAGCTCTTGCGGCGCGAACAGGAAATAGAGAGCGATGTTGCGATCGTCACCGCCCTTGAGCGAGAGATCCGTGGGCGCCACGCCCTGCTCCACCGACCAGTACCAGCTCGCCTGACGGGCATGGCGAACATCCGGCGGAGCGGAACGCCAGAGAACGGATACGCTGTCGTCGGACCGGATCTTCAGCCGGGTGCCTTCCTGGATGTACTCGTTGGCGGAGCGGAACAGAAAGGACTGGTCCTGCCAGCTTCCATCGAACATGACCGGGTTGGCCGAAGCCCACACAGGCGTGAGGAACAGGACGGCAAGAACGGCGATGGCTCTCATGATCCGTCCCGACGGAAGAGATAGACGGGGCTCGACCAGGCCCGGTGACCATCCTCTGTCGTGACCCTGATCCACAGGGGATTGTCGCCGTCGTCATGGAGGGCGACGTCAAGGGTCTCGCTCATCCGCGTCACCGCCAAGTCTTCGGGAAGGCGCGTCAGGGAAACGTGGCGTTCCAGCCCGCCGGCATCGACCACGAGAGGTTCCTCGCCGATATCCTGCAAGGGCACGGTGATGTCGACATGGCCCGCATCAAGCGCAATCTGGCCTGCCCACGACTCCAGGCCCGCATCGAACCCGACGAAGTTGCCGGTGGTGAGCACGTCGAAGACCACCTCGCTGTCGCCATGGCGATGGAGCGGGCGCTCGTGGTTCCAGGCACAGACGGTGGAGAAACTCCGGATGCCGCTCCCATCGAACCGGGCCCTGCCCTGCCATCGGGTCTGCCGGCCGCGGCCGCGGTATTCGGCGCCGTGAAAGAGAACCCTCAGCCTCGTGTCGGTGGTATCGGACCGGTATCCCGGCAGGGACGCGACCACGCCGGCGCCATTGAGGGCGTCGATGCGCAGGATCGGCGAGTGCGTGACCACATCGAGATGGAGACGGGCGACCTCCAGCTCGGTCGAGGCAATGTCGCCCATGACGAGGGTCGAGGCAGGACAGGATTCCACGGGACCAAGCCGGGGGTCCGTGTCGAAACGGGCGGCCGGTTCATCGAACGTCACACGCACATCCATGTGGAGACGGCACCCGGTGGTCCCGTAGTGATGCCTGCGGCGAAGCGACCGGAAGATGCCGTCCCGGGTGAGGCGATCGGCGAGAAAGCAGGTCAGGCCACCGTAGGCGCCGAACTCGGAGGCCCCGGGATGGGACGCTCCCGGACGGCCCTTGTGCACGTCGCTGTTGCAGACGAGGCCGTGGCGATAGCCGAGGGCGAAACTCTCCGCCATCAGCCACTCGAAGGTGCCCCAGTTCGAGTGGATCTCCACCGCCGTGCGGAGCGAGCCTCCGTCGGCCGCCGCGATGTCCGCCGGACGTCCGCCAATATGGGCAAACACCACGCAATCCTCGTCAGAAAGAGCTTCGAAGAGTGCGCCCGAGGTGTTGACGTCGCTGGAAGGGCCGACGCTCTCAAGTAGCAGCGCGCGGGACGAACGGCGGATGGCGCGTCCCTCGTTCCGGAAGAAGACATTGTGGTCACCCCCCATGGAGGTGTTGCCGGACCACTCGTAACCCGGGAACGTCACGAAACGCCCATCCTCGTTGAAGGCCGCGGCAACATCGTTGATGCGCTGCCAGAACAGATCATTGATCTGAAAGTCGTTGGCCTGGTGGCTCGTGACGTCGAGAAAGGCGCGGTCGCGGGCGAACGAGAAGTACTCCTCGATCGTGTTGATCCCGACGGTTTCTCCGCTCTGGCCGTGGAGGTCGCCCCAGAAGGTCTCCGGAACGCCCGCCTCCACCACGAGCGGGTTCGACGTGGCGAGTTTGCGGCCGTCCGGGGACAAGAGCCTCACGGTCACGTCCCCTTCGGCCGGGCAGGACAGGCCCTCGATACGCAGGAACTCTTCGCCAGGAGGCCAGTCGATGGCGGGCGGCAGGCCTGTGATCGTTCCGCTCGCCGCAAGGTGAAACGGGCCTTCCACCTTGCCGGTGGGGTTGCTCCACCCATCCTCCGCCCGGATCGACAGTGCAAAGGACGATCCGGGCCGCCGCCTTGTCGGCAGAACGACATGCCAGGACACGGCCTCTCCAGGGACCACCGTGACGAATGGGCGGTCGGGAACGGGAAGGAAGTGACCCGTGGCACAGGCATCAACAAGCACCCGGAACTCGTGAGCACTCTCGGTAAAGGTCTGCATGCGCAGCCCGGGTGAACCCCCCGAACGATCTCCGAACACCACCTCGATCCGGTCACCACAGGCCATGGATCCGTGCGTGACGACGATCCTGAGCGAACGGTCCCAGGGTCTCTGGTGTCCGCCCGGCTCCACCATGGTTACCAGGCGACAGCCGTTGCTGGCCCTTGCGGAACAGTAGTTCATGGCTGCCGGATCGTCGGTCTGCCAGCGCCCCCCGTCGTTCGCAAAGCGCTGGACGATCTTGATGCCGCCCGTGTCGTCGAGGCCGAAGCGTCCGACGGTGTAGGTGAGGACAAAAGTCTGGAAGGAGCGGATCTCCACCGGTTCCTGCGGCCACAGTGACGCCGCTCCCCGGTCTCCCGGATCGGCGCCCGGCTGCGCAGCCGGCCACACCTCGCCCATCAGGTCCATCGCAATCGGCCCGGGCATGACGGTCTCCTCCCCGACGACACAGGCCCGAGTGGACACTGCTCCCTTCCGACAATCAAGACGGCGGCACGGGGGATGCGCGCAATCGCGGCGCGACATCCCGTACCTGGGTGCTAAGATGGGAACGAAGGTTCCAACCGGGAGGACAAGGCCATGCCGGACACGCCGCGACAGGCAGCGGAACGCCTCTTTCGTGACGCCATCATCTGGGATGATCACGCAGGGTTTGGTCCCGATCCCGGTGTCGACCTCTCCAAGCTGCGCATCTGGAAGGAGGCCGGCGTCCATTATCTCAGCGTCAATGTCGGCTACGACGTCATGGACTGGCGCGATTCGATCAAGTCGCTCGCCGCATTCCGGCGCTGGATTCTGGCCAGCGACGGCTATGACCTCGTCTCCTCGGTCGACGGGATTCGCGCGGCCAGGAAGGCCGGCAATCTCGCGGTGAGTTTCGATCTTGAAGGGATGAATGCCCTCGATGGGTCCCTGGACATGGTCGAGATGTACCATCATCTCGGTGTTCGCCAGATGCTCGTCGCCTACAACAGGAACAATCTTGCCGGCGGTGGATGCCATGACGAGGACATCCGTCTGACGGCGTTTGGCAGGGCCGTGATCGGCGAGATGAACAGGCTCGGCATGATCGTCGACTGTTCGCACACCAGCTACTCATCCTCCATGGAGGCGATGGAAGTCTCCACGGCGCCGTGCATCTTCTCGCATTCCAACGCCCGGGCGCTACGGGATCACGAGCGCAACATCCGCGATGACCAGGCGAAGGCCTGCGCGGCAACAGGCGGCGTGGTGGGCATCGTCGGAATCGGCATCTTTCTGGGCGACAACGACATCCGCACGACGACCATGGCGGACCATGTCGACCACTACGTCGATCTTCTCGGACCCGACCACGTCGGCATCGGCCTCGACTACGCCTTCGAAAGCGATGATGACGGGGGTGAAGGCCTGGGAAGCGTCCTCGAGCGCAACACGGACTACTGGCCGAAGGCCCAGTACGACCACCCGGACATCACCTGTGCAGCGCCAGGCCAGATCCTTGAACTCGCCGAGGAACTGTTCCGGCGCCAGTACTCCGAACGGGATGTCCGCGCCATCATGGGCGGCAACTTCATGCGGGTTGCCGAAGCAGTCTGGAAGTAGGGACCCTGACCTGGAAGCCGGCGATTCGGGAACGACCGAACCGGGCGGAGTGGATGCAACGCCGGGCCAGACGGGAGGTGCGTGCCGACCGGTGACCGAACCACGGGTTACGGCCGCAATGGTTCAGCCGAGATCGAGTTCCTTCTTGCGCCGTTCGGCCCACGTACGGACGATCTGGTCGACGGCAAGACCGATGAAGGCGACGCACAGGCCGAGCGTGAGACCGATGCCGGTTCCGCGGGGATCCGAGATCGCCCCGAGGATCAGCTGGCCGAGATCGGTGGTGCCGATGAAGGCGCCGATGATCACCATGAAGAGGCCGAAGATCACCGTCTGGTTCAATCCCAGCATGATGTGCGGAAAGGCGAGCGGGAACTCGATCTGGACCAGCCTTTGCATGCGCGAGACGCCTGACATCGTGCCTGCTTCCTGAATCACCGCGGGCACGCTGCGCAGCCCCTCCACCGTGTAGCGGGTGGCTGGCACCAGGGCATAGACCACGGATGCAATGATCACGGATGTGTCGGTGATGCCGAACAGCATGATCACCGGAATGAGGTAGATGAAGGATGGAAATGTCTGCAGGAAGTCGCAAACGAGGAGCACCGCCCTTGTCGCCAGGCGGTTCTGCGCGCACAACGTGCCCACGACGAGCCCGACGACAGCCGCCACCATGACGGAAAAGGAGGCCATGTAGGCGGTGATGAGAGCCCTGTCCCAGTACTCCGACAAGGCGATGAAGAGCAGGAAACCGCCGACGATGAGTGCGGATTTCAGACCATCGAGAAGGAAGGCAAGGCCCATCATGAGCACGAAGGTGGCGATCACCGGCATGCCGAGATAGAGATCCCGCATCGGGAAGAGCACCTTGATGATCAGGAACTCGTTGAAGCCCTTCAGCGTGAAGAAGAAGGTATCCCAGATCCAGTCGACCGCCGCCTGCCAGAAGGGAGCGGTCGTGATGCCCTTGTTGTGCGGCACGATGTAGAGGTAGTTGCGGTCCTCCCCGAAGATGAACGACCCGGCCCAGGCAAGCAGACATCCGGCAACCAGGATGGCAGCCAGCACGATCACCAGGCGATGGCGCTCGAAGAAGGAGAGATCCGCAAAGTAGTCCGTCTGCTTGTGGGCCCAGGCCAGCGACATCCTGTCGAGAACCACAGCAATGAGCACGATGCACAGTCCGATCTCGATGCCGGTGCCGACCTTGAGGGAGTTCAGGGCGATCATCAGGTTCGATCCAAGGCCCTGTGCGCCGATGAAGGATGCGATCACGGTCATCGCCAGGCACTGCATCACCACCTGGTTGACGCCGATGAGAACATCGCGCTTGGCGGTCGGCACGAGCACC
This sequence comes from Alphaproteobacteria bacterium, assembly GCA_964291415.2. Lineage (GTDB taxonomy): Bacteria > Pseudomonadota > Alphaproteobacteria > SP197 > SP197 > SP197. The sequence goes on from OZ219919.1 coordinate 98,488, forward strand.
CGGAACAGCAGCTGGAATCTGCCGCACCCGTTCATGATGCCGGCCTCGACGACATCCGCCGGCACGTTCTTCAGGCCGAGCAGCGTGAGTCGCACCATCGGCGGCGTGGCAAAGATGATGGTGGCGATGGCAGCCGCGTGATCCCCGACCCCGAAGAGGACGATGACAGGAACAAGGTACGAATAGTGCGGCATCGTCTGGGCCACATTGAGAAGCGGATTGAGAGCCGACTCGACTGCCCTGTTCCTGAAGGCCCAGATGCCCAGAGCCAGCCCGAGAACCACGGACACCGGCGCCGCCACCAGAACGAACGAGAGCGTTTGCATCGACGGCTCCCACTGCCCGAAGACGGCGACGTAGACAGTGGAGAAGGCCGCCAGGGCCGCCAGCCCGATTCCCTGGAGCCTGTAGCCCAGAACGATGGCCCAGCCCGTGATCACCGTCCATGGCAGGGCGGGCCAGCGCAGCCAAGGATTCTCGTTGATGAAGTTCCAGTCCGTGAAGGCGACGATCGTCTTGACCCCGCCAAGCATGACCTCGCGGACAGCGTCAATGATGAGGAGAAGAGAGCTCGAGATCGCCCGTGTCATCTCGCGGAACAGGGGTCTGGTCTCGTAGTCGTCGATCGTTGGATCGTAGACCTCGATCGGCATCCACTCGAAGAGCAGGTTCTGGACCGTGTCGTTGATGATGAACGGCAGATCCTTCAGCAGCGGCGGAAACCGCCACAACCAGTTGGCGTCCGAAGGATTGACCAGCAGGCACAACAGCACGAAAACAACGAAGAGGACGCCAAAACCGATGGTCTTGCGGGATATCCGTGGTGCCGCCATGGCCGCCCGGTCAAGTCCCCTGCCTGGTGCCGAAGAGGACGTTGATCACATGGGAGGCGTGGAGAATGCCGACGAGCCGGTCGTCGGCATCGACCACGCCGACAGGCCGTGTCTGGTTCAGAATCGCTTCGGCAACAGTCTCGATGATCAGATCCTTGGAGACCCTGAGGTCGGAGAGTGCTTCCGTCTCGTCAATCGGATCCATGAGAACCTCGATCTTCAGGACCTTTTCCCGTGGCACGTCCTGGGTGAACTTGCGGACATACTCCGTGGCCGGCTCCAGGATGATGTTGGCCGGCGTATCGAGTTGCTCGATGATGCCCTCCTTCATGATGGCGATACGGTCGGCCAGACGAAGCGCCTCGTCGAAGTCATGGGTAACAAAGAGAATGGTCTTGTTGAGGACTTCCTGGAGTCTCAGGAACTCGTCCTGCATCTCCTTGCGGATGAGCGGATCGAGAGCAGAGAACGGTTCATCGAGGAACCAGATATCGGGTTCGACCGCCAGCGAACGGGCGATTCCGACCCGTTGCTGCTGACCGCCGGAAAGTTCCCTGGGAAAGTAGTTTTCACGCCCCTGAAGACCGACGAGTTCCGCCATGTCCCGCGCCCTCGAGACACTGTCCCGGGTCTTCATTCCCTTCATCTGGAGCGGGAAGGCGATGTTCTCCAGCACGGTCTTGTGGGGCAGAAGGCCGAAGTTCTGGAACACCATGCCCATCCTGGAACGTCGCATGTCCAGCAGTTGCCGGCCGTTCATGGCCAGAAGGTCCTGCCCCTCGATGAAGATCTTGCCTGCGGACGCCTCGGTCAGCCTGGAGATGCAACGAAGCAGCGTCGACTTGCCCGAACCGGACAATCCCATGATGACGAGGAGTTCGCCGGCGTGAACCTCGAACGAGGCGTTGTTGACCCCGACAATGCAGCCGGCCGCCTTGGCGGCATCGGCGTCAACGAATCCATCGGCTCCCTCAAGCAGGCTCTTCGCATGACGCCCGAAGATCTTGTAGACGGACCGGCACTCGATGACTGGTTTCCCTTCGCCATCCGCCCGTCCTCTAGAAGGCATGAACTCTCCCCCGTTTTCGTGCATTCCCGACCCGCGGGACGCGACTCCTGATTCTTTGTGGTTGGCGCGGCCGGGTCAATGCTCTAATGCAATCGGGCCCTCCGGTGACGGAGGGCCCGACAGAAATGTCACGCAAGGCAGGATTGCCTTGCCCGAGAGCTGCGTTCAGTTGCTTTCGCCGAGAACCGATTCGGTCCAGGGCTTCCAGACGTCCTCGTTGTCGGCCAGCCACTTGGCCGCGGCATCCTCATGGGTCATCTTGTCGAGATCGACCAGAGCCGCCATGGAACCGATCTGCGGCGTGTTGAACGTGAGTTTCGAGAACACCGTGTAGGCCTGGGGATGGGTCTTCGGGAGCCTGTAATGCGCTCCCTTCTTCAGCCAGCCGACCGGTGAGCCGCAACCCGTGGAACTGAGGTCGCCGCCATCGACGATGCGGCAACCGTCGTAGTAGGGCGGAAACTCGATGAAGGTGAACCCTTCGGCATCCGTGAAGTTCGGGGTCCAGTTGAAGATGATCGTGCCGCGCCCTTCCTTCTTGGCCGCCTCGAGTTCGGCCCACAGGGCATCGGCAGCACCGGCAAACTTGACCACCCAGGTGTCGTCGAGCCCCAGTCCCTTGATGCGGTTGGGCATGATGTCGCCATGCCAGCTCTGGGGACCCTCGAGCCAGCGGCCCTTGCCGCCGGAATCCGGGGTGGCAAAGTTGGCATAGCAGTCCTTGAGCGCCTCCCAGGCGGGCAGGCCGGGGCACAGGCCCTGGTCGATCACCCAGTTCGGCACACCCATCTCCTCGAGCGTCTCGGCGTCATGGGTGCCCGCATCGATCAGGCCGCCCTTCTCCATGGCGCTGTAGTAGGCGTTCTGCATGGTCGACTGCCACACCTCGTGCAGGATGTGGATGTCGCCGACGCGCACGGCCTCGAAACTCGCCTGGTTGTCGACAGGCACGTACTCGACGGTGGCGCCGATGCTCTCGAAGATGCCACCGATGACGTGGGCCATGACGATCTGGCTCGACCAGTTCTTGATGGGAATCTTGATCGGTTCGTTGCTGTCCGCACTCGCTGTCCCGGCAATCGCCAGGACGGCCGCCGACATGAACCCCACAATCCCCCCTCTCATTCTTCGATTCACAATATTTCTCCCCAATTTTGGTGACCTTAGGTGATGCCCTAGCCGGAATGGCAGAACGCCTCGAAGTCTTGTGGCAACGGTGGTCCGAGTCAAGCCGGACCCGAGAAGGCAGCTGGCCCGCTGTCGCAGCAAGCCACCCGCGCTCCACGTCCGGCATGTCAGAACCCACGCCCGAAGGCTGGACAGCCGCTTGCGGGCTGCCCGCACCGGGCGCAACCGTGGGCAAGACTTGCAGGTCGTGACGGCAGAGCGCAGTCTTGCGGCTGCAGGGCAACGAGCCGCCGGAGACACGCCATGAGGCCCCTCGACGTCCACCCGCCCGAGACCATGGGTGCGGTGCCGACCTTCGTTCCCGAGTCCAGCGAATGCGCGGGACCGGCGGCGACCGCGGCGTACAGGCAGGACGGGGTGATCTGCCTGCGCGGTGCAATGGGAGAGGGCTGGCTCGCCGTGATCGAGGACGCAATCAGTCTGTTCCAGGCCGAGCAGGCCGAAGGCGACGATCACAACGTGATTGTCCGGGGCGAAGGCGATGACGGTGCCTTCCAGTACTCCTCGATGATGTGGAAGCACAATCGGCTGTTCCGCGAGGTGATCTTCGAATCGCATGCGCCCGACCTCTTTGGCAGCCTGCTCGGGACGCGCCAGCTCAACTTCTTCTACGACTTTCTCCTTATCAAGCATCCGGGCTGTCGCAGCGCCTCGACGCCGTGGCATCAGGACATGTCCTACTATGCGCTGCACGGCACGCAGATCATCAACTGCTGGATCGCGCTCGACGACATCCCGGTCGAGACCGCCCTGCGCTTCGTCCGGGGCTCACACAGGACGGGCGAAATCTTCCGATCGGTCCACTTCGACCCCGACAGGACCTATGACGGTCCGATGGAGGAGCGCCGCCTGCCTCCCGACTTCGACCGGGACGGCGAGGCCGACATCGTGACCGTCGCCATGAACCGGGGCGACGCGCTGGTCTGGAACGCCCGGACATTCCATTCCGCGCCAGGCAACCATCTCGACCGCCGCCGTGCGGCGCTCTCGCTCAACTTCGCCGGCGACGACGTGACCTACTTCGACATGCCGGGCGAATCGGACCCGCCGGACCGGGGCGAAGGTCTGGTCGAGGGAGGCCCCATCACCTGTACGACCTTCCCCGTCGTGCGCTCCTGGTAGGCACTCCCCGAAAGCGGCCGGCCGTCAGCACGGTGTCGTGCGAAAGGACAACCCTCAGTCCCTGCTGTCACCCATAGTAGCCGGCGCGCACGGTCGCGCCGATGAAGTTGCAGATGAGCCGTTCGGCGTGAATCATGGTGATGTTGCCTGCATCGCGGCCAGGTGCAATCTCCACCAGGTCCATGCCGAGCACGCGTCCCTTGCCCACGAGGCCGTGGATCAGCTTGCGGGTCTGCATCCAGTCGAGGCCGCCGGGCGTCTGGGCCATGACGGCCGGCATGATGGTGGGATCGAGTCCGTCGGCATCGATCGTGAGGTAGTAGGGCCCACCGTCGGGGATGCGGTCGAGCACGGCGTCCATGCCGATGTCGTGCATTTCGTAGGCCGTGATGATGTCGGCTCCGTACGCCCGGGCGGCTTCGACCTCGCCGTGGCGTGCACTCCCGATCCCGCGAATTCCGATCTGCGTGATGTGGCCGAACCAGGCCATCTCGGACGCCCGCCGGATCGGGCTGGAATAGCCTTCCGGTTCGCCGTTGACCTCGTCGCGCCAGTCGAGATGGGCATCGACGTGGACCAGCGTGATCTCGTCTTCCCGTTCCAGGGCCCGCATGACCGGAATCGGAATGCCGTGATCGCCACCCAGCGTCACGAGAACCGCTCCCGAGGCGAGTATCTTGCGGGCGGCAGCCTCGGCACGCCGGTAGTGCTCGGCATGATCACCCATGTCGGCGGTCACGTTGCCGCAATCGACCACGCGGACGGGCCGGTCATCGAGCAGGGTCCCTCCGAGGTCCCAGTCGAAATGGTTTCGTGTGTAGTCGCTCATATGGGAGCACTGGCGTATGGCGTCGGGTGCGCGACTCTGGTCGTTCGCCATTTCGTCGGGTCTGTAGGGCATGCCGTAGGGAATGCCGAGGATGGCGATGTCCGCCTCGAGGCCGTCGAGATCGAGCGCCAGCGGAAAGTCCAGAAAGGTTGCCGGCGGCATGCCGGGTGGTGCGGTCAGGTCTTGGCTCATGGCGCGTTCTCCTCGGTCGGCGTGCGACAACAACAACTCGCCGGACTCCACGGTTTCCGAAGCGGCAGGAATGTGCCGCATTCTTCCTCAAGACTGACCCGATGGTAGTGCAGGTTCCCTGGCGAAGGCCACTGCGACCGGAAGAGCGGGACGACACTCTCCTTCTTCAATCAGGCGAAGTCCCTGACCGTGTGCCGGAAGAGCCTGCCGGACATGGCGGTGGTGCTGCCGCCTTGACGGGGCGCAAGCGTGGACTCCAAGCTCCCGGAGCCTTTGGGAGACACCGTCATGACGGACGGACTGACGACGGTGCGCGCGGCGCTCCGGCGCGCGCTGGCGAGCAGCCATCAGGAGGCCCGGGCCATGCCGGCGGCGTTCTACACCGACCCGGACCTCGCGACCCTCGAGGTGGAGCATCTGTTCAAGAAGGAATGGCACTGCGTCGGCCGCGTTGAGGAGGTCGCCGAGCCGGGCCAGGTCATGCCCTACCGCCTGGCGAACGAGCCGCTGGTCATCGTGCACGGCCGCGACGGGGCCATCCGGGCGCTGTCGAACGTCTGCCGCCACCGCGGCACCCTGATCGTCCGCGAGAAGGGCCGGGGCAGGCGGCTGGTGTGCCCCTACCACCAATGGTCCTACGAGCTCGACGGCCGGCTCGCCGCCGCGCCGAGGATCCCGGAACGCGACGACTTCCGCATCTCCGACTGCCGCCTTCCGGAGTTCCCCTGCGAGGTCTGGATGGGCTTCGTCTACGTCAACCTTGATGCCGCAGCCGGGCCGCTTGCTCCGCGGCTTGCCGATCTCGAGGCATTGGTCGCTCCCTACCACATGGAGGAGATGTGGCTGGGCTGGCTCGGCGAGGAAGTCTGGGAGACCAACTGGAAGGCCATGGTGGAGAACTACATGGAGAGCTACCACCTCACGCCGCTCCACAAGAACACGCTCCACAACCTCAATCCCACCAGTCTCGCCAGGCACATCCCCGCAGGCGAGCACTGGTTCGGCTACGAGGTCGGCTTTCCCGAGGACCTGCCGCGTGTGACGGCGGGTCATCCCGACCTGACGAAGAAACAGTCTGACACCTGCATCATGGCGATGGTGCAACCGGGCAGCGGTATCGGGCTTGCCGCGGACTACAGTTCGTTCCTGTGCCTGCAGCCCGAGGGCACGGACCGGGTGCGCTACAAGGCGGGCGTCCTCTTCTGGGGAGACGCATGGCCGCAGAGCTCGGTCGACCGTGCGGTCGAGCTGTTCCACAAGACCATGGCCGAGGACCGCTCCGTGCTGGAACCGATGATGCAGGGCTACCGCAGCGCCCACCACGAGAGCGGTCCCCTTGCGCCGCCCTCGCTGGAGGGCCCGATTCTCGATCTGGCCCGGTATGTCGGTCGACGCCTGCTGCCAGCGATGAACGGGGCCGCCTGATCGCCGGAGACGGGCCGCGTCCGATCAAGGGCGACATCACGACGCTGGCGGTCGTGATCCGGAATCTCATCCACGCCATCCTCGTGAATGTCCCGCTCACGCATTCCGAAACTGTGCAGGAAGGCTGCCCTGGTCATGGCGTCACCGAGCGGACTTGATGAGGCGATCGGCCGTGCGGCGGATCGCAGGGACATGTTCATCCAGTGCCGGGAGGGTCGACAGACAAGATGGCATGTCGGGGCGGCACGGTCAGGTCATGGCTCATGGCATTTTCTCCCCGATCGGCGTGCAACAACATCATCCCGCCGGATCTTGCTGTTTCCGAAGCGGCTGGAATGTGCCGTACTCATCCTCGAACATAGCCCGATGGTAGTGCAGGTACGTCGGCGCAGGCCACTCCGACCGGCGCACCGGCAGCCTGATCACGCCGTCCTGCCGAAGCAACGGTCTTATTCGATCCGGCAACCGACCTGGTGATTCGAGAATGCGGTAGTCGTCACTCACGGCGACGATGCCGCGATCGAATAGCCAGTGAACGGTCTTTGACAATGCCAGTCCATTGCGCACCGAATCAGGTCCACGATGGTTGTCGCCAACCGGACGGATGTGGGCGGCATCGACTTCTGCTCTGCCCCCGCCGTTGACGATTCTGAGATCCGTGAAGGCGCAGGTTGAGTCGTAGGCTCGTCTGACCGCTGCGCGAAAAGCAGGATCCCGCCTCAGGCGATCCCCCTTGATCAGATCACGCTGTGGCCGATCAGAGGCGCTATCGTCCATGGCAGGGCAACCTGCCCCGACAATTGCAAGGAAGTCGTCATCGGAGATCTCCCGCACGGCACGTTGGCGCAATCCCCGGTTGGTCGAACCATCGTCTTGATGAAGACGGCTTTCATGGTGCCGGCCATCACTGCGTCTCAGCCCAACGGGCTCGGCAAGATCGAAGTATTCGCCCATGATGGCATAAGCTCTGGTGACATCGACCGGATCCTGTTCGATACGCAAAACGCGTGCCACCGCGAGATAGGCCCGGCGTCCGCCAGCACGCGAAGTCTCGTGATAGACGATCCAGTCACCGACACATCGCTGCATTGTCCGGCCGTAAGCGCGCACCGGATAGTGATAGCGTTCCTCGGGGATATCCTTGTAATGCGTCGAGGAACTGAGGAGGAGGACTGCCTTGGTCATGGTCTCACTGAGCGGTCTTGATGAGGTGATCGGCCGTGCGGCGGATCGCAGGAACACGTTCGTCCAGTGCCGGGTGGGTCGACAGCCAGGATGGGACATCACCGTCGTGGGAGAGATGCATGAACAGGTGCACCAGCGCCTCGGGGTCATATCCTGCATCGAAGGCAAGGCCGATGCCTATGCGGTCCGCTTCCAGTTCCTGGTCCCGGGAACGGGCGAGTGACAGCAGCAGGGCGCCTTCCAGCAACATGTCCTCGACGATCGGGCCGACATCTCCGGCGATGAGTGCCACCAGCAGGAAGGTTCCGATGCTGCGGTAGACCCTCTTCAGCCCGTGCTGTTCGCTGACATGGGCGATTTCGTGGCCCAGGACCCCGGCAATCACGTCGGGATCGGGGAAGGTCCGGACAAGCGCATCAGTGACGATGATCGTCCCTCCCGGCAGGGCAAAAGCGTTGGGACCCAGTCCGTCGATGTCGCGAAAGAGAAGAGTGTAGGGACCGAACGGCGGCTCCGGAGCGACGGAAACGATGTCATGGAATACGAGCCGGACCCTCGCCTCTTGCCCGGTGCCCAGAGCGGAGGGATCGGCCATCACCTGATCGATGAATGCGACGTGACCATCATCGATCCTCTCCGCCAGTTCGGCGGGAGTCAGGGCCACGGCCAGGGCAACAAGAAGGTCGAGGCCCCAGCGCCAGATCAGGACGCCACCGGCGATGATGGGCACCATCGCCAGCACGAGCCTGGAATGCCACGCTTCCCACCAATGCAGGAGATTTCGCCGGTCCGCTCCGACAATCCTGTCGACGGCATCATGGTCGTCGCTGTGGAACTGCCAGCCCGAGGGAAAGGTGAGGCATGAAGGAAGACTGCCCAGCCGCACGTCGCGGCGCAGCGACGAAGCCCGGGCACGCGCCAGAATCCGTCCGTCGTCGGCCGCAACAAGGTTGACGAAACCTCCCTGCGGCGACATCACCATGCATGCCGAAAGTCGTTGCGACCTCCCGGGTACCCAGGCGTCGCCCCTGGCCGACAGCAGGTCAGACGCCGACACCGACATCGATGCCGTCCAGGTCCATCCACGCATCGCCCACGGCCGTTTCCCGGCTGCGGGCCTCGTCGATGATGTCGTCCAGGGAACCGGCGGGAATGAGCCAGGTCCGGGAACACAGGTAACGCGTCATGCGGATGCGGGCCCAGGGAAGCAGCATGCCAAGCGAGAAGGCCGTCGCGACGGCATTGCTGACCGTGATCCACACGTACCGCGCCGGAGAGATCGCGGAGCGGAAACGGTGGCCGTTCTCAAGGGTCATTCCGGCGTAGACGGCGTTGCGCAGGAACGCGGCATAGAAGACCGAAACGGGAAACAGTGCAAAGAGAACAATGAGAAAGACATTGGCCATCGCGACTGCATGGGCCGAGGGGCCCTCCGCCTGAACATCGAAGACGACGACCCACGCTATGCCGATGACAACGAGCAGGAGAACTGCGGCACAGCCTCCCGTCAGGAGAAGTGCCACCCAGAACGGCCGGATGCCGCTCGAGAACTCGAACCTCGAGGCGCCAAGCCTGTGACCGCCGATCGTGTAGCGCTTCATCGCCCGCGTGGCATAGGGCAAGAAGAGGCCCAGGCTCACCGTCGAGAGAAACGGGTAGACCACGAAGACGAGAAGGCTCCGCCAGTAGGATCCCCGGAAGTCGAAGCGGACCGTGGACCAGCTCGTCATGGCAGCGTTGAACCTGAGGCCGCGGTTGATCAGCCAGGGCATGACCAGGAGGAACAGCAGCCAGACAAGACCACTGACGATCGGCGAGACCAGCGAGGCTCCATAGATGCCAGCGAGGAAGGCAACCACGACAAGGCGCCCGAGAAGAATCTGAAGCCCTCTGGCATGGTAGCCGAACGGCCGCCCGTCAATGCTCGTGTTGCCGAGAATGTATGCCCTGTTCCGCACCTTGGCCCAGGCGGACCAGATACCCAGCGTGGCGATCGACAGCATCAGGTTGACGATCCAGATTCCGAAGTACTCGCGTGCCGTTCCCGTGAACGTCACGGCAACAGCCCCGTCCGGCAGCGTCATCGCGACGTTCCCGGTCCATCACCGGCAGCCATCCACCGCCAGAACCGCAGCGCGAGAGGATCGTGGACTGTCATTGGCCCGTCTCCTCAAGGGGCGGGAGTCTTGGGTTCAAAGGGACAGGTGCGGGCAATGACACACTGCCAGCACTTCGGGCGACGGGCCGTGCAGGTGTAGCGTCCGTGGAGAATGAGCCAGTGATGGGCACCCTTCTTCCACTTCTCGGGCACGTCGCGTTCGAGGGCCCGTTCGACGGCTTCGGCGGTCTTGCCTCGCGCCAGCCCCGTGCGGTTGGCCACCCGGAAGACATGGGTATCGACGGCAATGGTCGGCGCGCCGAACGCCTCGTTCATGACGACGCTGGCGGTCTTGCGGCCGACTCCGGGAAGCTTCTGCAGCGCTTCCCGGCTTGCCGGGACCCTGGAATCGTGCCTGTCGATCAGCATTCGTGACAGTCTGACGACATTCTTCGCCTTGGAGTTGAAGAGTCCGATTGTCCTGATTTTCTCGCGGACGCCATCCTCGCCGAGAGCGACCATCTTCTCCGGCGTATCGGCGACTGCGAAGAGCGCCGGCGTCGCCTCGTTGACACTCCTGTCCGTTGCCTGTGCCGAGAGCACGACCGACACCAGCAACGTGAAGTGATTGCTGTAGTCGAGTTCGGTCTTCGGCTCGGGGATCACCTGCGCCAGAGAGGTGAACAGCCGGTCAATGTCCACGGTTTTCACGATTCGGCCCGATCGTCCTGTTCGAAGATCATCGCCACGGCGCGCACCGGACACCCGGTGCCGTCCTTCATGGCGAGCGGGAGACAGACAAAGAGGAAATCCTCGCCCTCCAGCGCCTCGAGATTGCACAGTTGCTGGACCATGCACACGCCCTGGGTGTTCCATACCGCGTGAGTCGGCCACCACCACTCGGACGGATCGTCCATGCCGATGAGGTCGGTGCAGAAGAGCCTGATGCCACGGTCCACCAGCCACTGGGCCGCGTCGACCGGGACATAGGGACGGTTCATGGCAAAGTCGTCCCTGCCCCAGTCCTTCGAGGTTCCCGTCCACACGACGCAGGCCGCATCCGGGCCGATCTTTCGGGTGGTCCTGCGTTCCGCTTCTTCGAGATCGGCGATGGTGATCGCCTCCCCGTTCTGCCGGTGGCGCAGATCAAGCAGATGGCCGGGCAGCACCAGGTGTTCCAGGGGAACCTGATCAACGCTCAGGCCGTCGGCGTCGCTGTGTCTCGGCACGTCCAGATGGGTGCCGCAGTGCTCGGGCATGAGGATCATGCGGCTCTCCATCGCCATCCTGCCGTCGGTGATCTGTGAAAGGTAGGCGTGATCATCGAGCGGGAAGAAGGTCACCTGGCCACCGATGTTCGGCATGTTGGAATACATCGGGTGACTGAGATCGACGATCCTGGAAACGGTTGGCAGCATGACATGTCTCCCTTCTTGCTGTTGACGGCTCCACCGCATGAACGCCTGCCGGAATAGACAGTCACGGGCGCCCTGTCTATCCGGTGAACCCTCCTTCGCGAAGCCAGCCCAGAACACCTTCCGCGGAGGCCGCCACCGGACCCTCCGGAATGGCGGGACGGCGGATCATGATCACCGGGAGGTGGAGATCGCGGGCGGCCCTGATCTTGGCTTCGGTCGCTCCGCCACCGCTCGCCCGCGTGACCAGTGCACCGATGCGCCGATCCGTCATCAACGCCTTCTCCCCTTCCACGTCAAACGGTCCCCGTTGCAGCAGGACCTCCATGCCCGCCTTCGGCAGGGGTTCCATCGGGGGAGCGATCATGCGGAAGATGAGCCGCATGCCATCGATGCAGCGGAAGGATCCCACGGCCCGGCTTCCCAGCGTGATCAGGGCCACCGGCGGAGCGAGTGTCTTCAGGGCGGCGACGGCGGCATCGAGATCATCGACCACGATCCAGCAATCACCGGGCATCCTGTTCCACATCGGACGTACCAGCTTGATTCGCGGCACCCCCGACCGGCAGGCCGCCGTGCAGGCGGTGGCTGCCATGATGCGGGCGAAGGGATGGGTCGCATCGACAAGAGCATTGATGCGTTCATCGTCGAGATAGCGGGCGAGGCCGTCGGCGCCCCCGAATCCTCCACGCCGCAGACGTCCGGGGAGGTCCGGAGTCTCGTCGAGAACACCCGCCAGCGACGTCACGATGTCGACCCCGGGCGCCCGTTCGGCGATGCCCTTCGCCAGCGCCACGGCCTCCGCAGTTCCGCCGAGGATGAGAATGCGGGTCACGGACCCGCCTGGCCGACGACGGTGCCCGAACGATCGATGACGATCACGTCCACGGAAACACCACCAGCCAGAGTGGCCAGCGCCGTTTGCCGGGCGCCGACGGCCACGTGATCGGCCAGGGGCAACCCGGCGTCGCGTGCCAGTCCAAGGGCTTCTCCAGCGCTAGTCGATGCGGCCACGTGCCGCGCCAGACCGGCGTCGGCACCCGCCTCCCTCGCCATGGTGGCAAGCAGGCCGAAATCCACCTGACTCCTCGCCGAATGAAGGTCGAGGGCACCCTGTGCCAGCTTCGTCATCTTGGCGAATCCCCCGGCAATCGACACTCTGGGAACCGGATGGCGGCGCAGGTACTTCAACATGCCTCCGGCAAAGTCGCCCATGTCGATGAGGCTGGCCTCGGGCAGGGAATGAAAACTCCGGACGGCTTTCTCGGAGGTTCTTCCCGTGGCCCCGGCGAGGTGTTCGAGGCCTTCGGCACGGGCGACGTCAATGCCTCTGTGGATGGCATGGATCCAGGCCGAGCAGGAATAGGGAATGACGATTCCTGTGGTCCCGAGAATCGACAACCCTCCCTTGATGCCGAGTCGCGGATTCCACGTCTTGTGGGCCAGGGCCTCGCCGTCGACGACGCCGATGGTGAGAATGACGTCGGCGGTTCCGCCATGGCGCCAGGCAAGCTTGCGGATGGCCTCGGTCATGATCTCACGAGGCCGCGGATTGATCGCAGGTTCGCCAGGCGCGACGGGCAATCCCGCCTTGGTCACGGTGCCGACACCCTCTCCGGCACGAAAGACCACGCCGCTTCCCTCTTCACCGGCCTTCACGGTGACGACGATTTCCGCACCGTGGGTGACATCGGGATCATCGCCGGCGTCCTTGATCACCGATGCCCGGGCCTCACCATGACCAAGGCGGTGCGACGCCAGCGGAAACCCTGCCTCCCTGCCGCCTGGCAGGGTGATCCGAACCGGATCCGGGAACGTGCCGGTGGTCAGCGCCTCGTAGGCCGCCGCGGCCGCCGCGGTGGCGCAGGCTCCGGTGGTCCACCCCTTGCGCAAGGCATCCTTCGCCATGTCTCCCGCCGCACCGGACATCGGTTGTGGGGACATTGTGTCGCGTGGTGATGAATTCGCAAGAAAATGCGGTTATGGATCGTCTGTCGCACCAATGTTGCGAGGGGTGACTGATGCCGCATTCCCCGCTGCCTCCCATGCCTGCCTTCAAGGCCGGATGGGTGTGGCTTGCCGGTGCCGGACCAGGCGACCCCTGCCTTCTCACCCTTCTGGCGCACCATGCCCTGGGCGAGGCCGACTGCATCGTCCATGATGCCCTCGTCGACGACGGCGTTCTGCGGCTGGCCCGACCTGGAGCGCAACTCATCCATGCCGGAAAACGAGGCGGCAGACCGTCTCCCGGACAGCCCGACATCTCGCGCCGGCTCATCGAACTCGCCCGGTCCGGAAAGAAAGTCCTGCGGCTCAAGGGTGGTGATCCCTTCGTCTTCGGACGGGGTGGCGAGGAGGCTCTCGCCCTTGTTGCCGCCGGCATCCCGTTCCGTGTGGTCCCGGGGATCACTGCGGGTATCGGCGGCTTGTCCATGGCCGGCATTCCGGCAACGGATCGCCACACCAATCATGCCATCACCTTCATCACCGGACGCCTGGCAGGCGGAGACATTCCCGACGGCCTCGACTGGACAGCCCTCGCCGCTCCCGGTCACGCGCTCGTCATCTACATGGCCCTGGCGCGACTCGCGTCCATCGCCGACCGTCTGATCGGCGCGGGTCTCTCCGGCGACACGCCGGTGGCCATCATCAGCCGCGCCACCACCCGCCACCAGAAAGTGATCGAGACGACCCTCGTCAATGCTGCCGCGGATTCGCGGGACCTCGACGCTCCGGCAATCGTCGCCATCGGTGCGTTCGTCCGGTTGCGCGCCGGCCTCGACTGGATGGGCGCCATGGAGGGACGAATCCTGGAGGCAGACCCGCTTGGCACGGACGCCTCCAGGGAGGCCGTCTGATGGCGACGCGCGGTCTCGTCATCTCGGCGACCGGAAGCGGCGCCGGCAAGACGATCATCACGTCAGCCCTCATCCGCGCGCTTGCCAGGCGGGGATACGCGGTATCGTCCTTCAAGGTCGGACCGGACTACATCGACGGAGGCTATCATGCCGCCGCATCCGGTCGCGCCTGCCACAACATCGACCTGTGGGCCATGAGACCGGCCACGGCACGAGCCGCGTTCCGGCGCTGTGCGGACGGAGCGGATCTTGTCATCGGTGAAGGCGCGATGGGCCTCTTTGACGCCAGTCTCTCGGGCGAGGGGTCGACAGCCGACGTCGCGCGATTTCTTGACCTGCCGGTCGTTCTCGTCATCGACGTCAGCGGACAGGCACAATCGGTGGCGGCCACCGTCGCCGGATTCCGCGATCACCGCCCCGATATCGACATCGCCGGGGTGATCCTGAACCGGACGGCCGGCGACACCCATCGGGCGATGCTTGCACGTGCTCTCGAGGGTGTTGCGACCGTCTTCGGTCACGTCGACAGGGACGAACGCCTCGTCGTGGCGCATCGGCATCTCGGCCTCGTCCAGGCCCATGACGGTGATCCCGGCATCATCGATCACGCCGCCGCGCGCATTGCGTCCGGGGTGGACGTGGACAGCATGATCGCACTGGCGCGACCCATCGCGGAGACGGATGGCGCGGATCCGGTTCCCCTGGCGCCTCCGGGCCAGAGAATTGCCGTTGCCTGCGATAGCGCCTTCTCCTTCCTCTATGCATCGCTGACACGGGCGTGGCGGGATGCCGGTGCCGAGATCCTGTCGTTTTCCCCACTGGAGAACGAGCCTCCCGACGCGATGGCCGACGCCGTCTACCTGCCGGGCGGCTATCCTGAACTCCACGCCGGCAGGCTGGCCGCCGGCCAGACCTTTCTGGCTGGCCTGAGGCGGGCCGCGGACCGCGGTTGCGTGATCTACGGCGAGTGTGGCGGCTACATGGTGCTGGGCCAGCAGCTCACGGATATGGAAGGCCATACCCATGCCATGGCCGGTCTGCTGCCGGTCACGGTCTCCATGCATGCGCCCCGCCGGCACCTGGGGTACCGACGCATGGTCCTGGCGTCCAACGGTCCGTTGGGCAAGGCCGGACGCATCTGGCGCGGCCATGAATTCCACTACGCCTGCGAGACCTCCTCGTCAGCGCCTCCTCTCTTTTTCGCCAGCGACGCGAACGGGCGCGATCTCGGCGCAAGCGGCGCCGTCAACGGCAGCGTCGCCGCATCGTTCATGCACATCATCGACAGCGAGGAAGGGCCAGCGTCGTGACCGTGCCGGCACAGGCCGACGTCATCGTGATCGGAGGCGGCAACGCCGCCCATTGCGCAGCACTCGGCGCCCGCGATGCCGGCAGCAACGTCCTCATGATCGAACGCGCGCCCGCCGAAGAAGCCGGCGGCAACAGCCGGTTCACGGCCGGCGCCATGCGGACGGTCTATGACGGGATCGAGGACTTGAGGACGCTCATGCCCGATCTGTCTGACGAGGAGATCGCCCGGTCCGACTTCGGCACCTACAGCAGGGAAGACTTCCTTGACGACATGGGACGTGTGACTCGCTACCGCTGCGATCCCGACCTGGCGGACTACCTTGTGACGAGAAGTCGCGACACCCTTGTGTGGATGCGTTCCAAGGGCATCCGCTTCCAGCCGATGTGGCGACGGCAGGCGTTCGAAGTCGACGGGCGTTTCCGCTTCTGGGGAGGACTTGCCGTCGAGGTGGCCGGCGGCGGCGAGGGACTCATCGACGGTCTTTCGCGAGCCGCCCGGAAGGCTGGAGTCCGCCTCATCCACGAAGCAAGGGCCGTCGAACTTGTCAGGGAGGACACCCGGGTCACCGGTGTCAGGGTCCTGCATGACGGTGCGTTCCATACCATCGCCGCGGGCGCGGTGGTGCTGGCCTGCGGCGGCTTCGAGGCGAACCATGAATGGCGCGCCCGCTACCTCGGCCCGGGCTGGGATCTGGCACGGGTGCGCGGCAGCCGCTTCAATTCGGGCGACGGCATCCGCATGGCCCTCGACATCGGCGCCGCGCCCTTTGGGCACTGGTCGGGGTGCCACGCCGTCGCCTGGGACCTCAATGCCCCGGAGTTTGGCGACCTGTCCGTCGGCGACGGCTTCCAGAAGCACTCCTATCCCTTCTCCGTCATGATCAACGCGAGAGGAGAGAGATTCCTCGACGAAGGCGCCGATTTCCGGAACTACACCTATGCGAAGTACGGAGCCGAGATCCTCAACCAGCCGGAGCAGCTGGCCTGGCAGGTCTTCGATGCCAAGGTGTCCGGACTGCTGCGTGACGAGTACCGCATACGCCAGGTGACACGGGTTCGCGCCCCGACCCTCGAGGATCTCGTCTCGCGCATGGAGGGTGTCGACGGTGCAGCGGCCCTGGCCACGATCAGGTCCTTCAATGCCGCCGTCCGGCAGGACATCGCCTTCGACCCCTCGGTCAGGGACGGACGGTCCGCCGAAGGGCTGGCCATCCCCAAGTCGAACTGGGCCAACACCATCGATGAGCCTCCCTTCGAGGCCTATGCCGTCACCTGCGGTGTCACCTTCACGTTTGGCGGCCTGCGCATCGACACCGCCGCCAACGTTCTCGACAGCGACTTGAGGCCAATCGACGGTCTCCATGCCGCCGGTGAACTCGTCGGCGGCCTCTTCTACTTCAACTACCCAGGTGGCACCGGCCTCACCTCGGGGGCGGTCTTCGGACGCCTGGCCGGCCAGTCGGCGGCCGCCAGCGCATCGTGACCGGAGGCGATGTGGCCTCCGGAACCGGCAGGCCATGGAGTCTCGCTGCACCATCCGCGGCGCTCCGCGACAGACCGCATGCAGACCTCCCCTGTCCGCGCGGCCCGGTCTTCGAATCGCTGAGCGCGATGGCGCCCTGGCCGATGTCGCGCCAGTGCAGACCGGAGTCTTTGCTGCGGCGGCATCCTGTTTTCCTTGCCGGGTTGCGCGACGTGCCTTCGCATGCTGCCAATCCAGCGACGACCGGTCAGTTCCCTTGCTAATATAACGAACAATGTTAAATTAGCAATGATGATAGATCGCAGACACACACGGCAAGTCCTGCAGTTTCTCGAAGAGAGTCCCGCTGTTGCGCTTCTGGGGCCGCGCCAGGTCGGAAAGACCACGCTCGCGCGCACCATCGCGGCTGAATCCCCCAACTGCCTGTACCTCGATCTCGAGAATCCACGTGATGTCGCCCGTCTCGCGGATGCGGGCCGGTATCTCGAGCTCCATGCCGACCGGTTGGTGATCCTGGACGAGATCCAGCGGATGCCCGATCTCTTTCGAGTGCTGCGAGGGCAGATTGACGAGCGCCGTCGCAGCGGCCGGCGTTCGCGACACTTTCTTCTCCTCGGGTCGGCTTCGGACAGGCTGATGCGGCAATCGTCGGAGTCGCTCGCCGGCCGCATCATCTATCACGAGCTGCCGGGGCTGGATGCTCTGGAAGTTGGGTCCGATCACGATTCTCTTTGGCTCCGTGGCGGCTTTCCCGACTCCTTTACCGCCCGAAGCGATGCGGCGAGCGCCCGCTGGCGTCTCAACTTCGTTCGCACCTATCTGGAGCGCGACATCCCGCAGTTCGGCGTGCGCGTGCCAGCCGAAACCCTGCGGCGCTTCTGGACGATGCTCGGCCACCGCCAGGGTTGTCTCCTGAACGCCTCGGAGCTTGCCCGCAGTCTCGATGTCTCGGTGCCCACGGTGACGCGTTACGTGGACCTCCTGTCGGACCTGATGCTGGTCCGCCGGCTGCCTCCCTGGTTCGCCAACGTCGGCAAGCGCCTGGTCAAGACCCCCAAGGTCTACATTCGCGACAGCGGGGTCCTGCATTCACTGCTGGGACTCGGCACCCTCGACGACGTGCTCTCCCATCCGGTGATCGGGGCGAGCTGGGAAGGCTTCGTGATCGAGAACCTGATCGCGGCCGCCCCCTTCGGGACGGACGCCTGGTTCTATCGCACCCGGGCGGGAGCGGAGATCGACCTCCTGCTGAACATGCCTGACCGCCGCCTGTGGGCGGTCGAGGTGAAGCGAAGCGCCGCGCCCAGGGCCGGAAAGGGATTCGAAATCGGCGCCTCCGACCTTGACGTGGACGAGCGATTCGTCGTGCACCCCGGCCACGAGACATTCCCGCTGTCCCGGACGACCACCGCGGTCCCTCTGGTGGACCTGATGGCACGGCTCGAAGCGCTCGCCTGACCTTGCGGCAAGGAGTTCATTCCACGACAGGCGCCTGTGCCAGCTGCGCTGTGTGGACTCCGTGACGCGACTGCGTCGGGTGTGAGCCCGAGACGGGCATCGGAACGCAGGTCCTCCGGCGCGACGTCATCGGGATCGTCGAATGAGAGAGCGAGAGTAGCTGCCTGTTTCAACGATCCAGGCGGCACCGGCCTCGCGTCGGGTGCGGTCTTCGGACGCCTGGCCGGCCGGTCGGCAGCCGCCCATGCATCACGACCGTGAGCGGTGGGGCGCCGGCAGAGCTTCCGGAACAGGGCCATGAGACCGGGGATCGCCCGCCGGAGGTGATGACAATACTCATGGAGCCGTTTGCCGACCTCCAGGGCGACGCTGATCCCTGCCGGTTCCCCGCCCGATGCCAGCCGGTAGCACGTTCGTCGGGATCCCTTGATCCCCTCCAGGGGCAGGGTGTTGCCGGTGACGGTCCCTGACCGATGTCGTTCTCACGAGGCCCCCCGCACAACAGGCTCGAGCCCGAGCCGTGGTCGGTTGACAAGGGCCTCCGCTCCCGGACCATGGGCCCGTCGATGACCATCGGGAGAGAGACCCTGACCTTCATCATTCCGCCGGGAGAGCCCGTGGGCCTTGCCGTCGAAGGCAGAACCGGGCTCTTCCCCGTGGGCCGCGTCTTCTGCATCGGGCGCAACTATGCCAACCATGCGATTGAGATGGGCGGCGATCCGGAACGGGAGGAGCCGTTCTTCTTCGCCAAGCCGGCCTCGGCGATCATCCCGGGGGGAGGATCGCTTCCCTATCCTCCCGCCACCGCCAGCCTGCACCACGAGGTCGAACTCGTCGTCGCGCTTGCTTCGGGTGGCCGGAACCTCTCCCGGTCGGTAGCGCGCGAGGCCATCTTCGGCCATGCCGTGGGCATCGATTTGACGCGCCGCGACCTTCAGGACATCGCCAAGAAATCGGGGAGACCCTGGGACATGGCCAAGGGTTTCGATGCCTCCGGTCCGGTGGGCGCCCTCGTGCCGGCGGAACGCCGGGAACCGCGCGAGGAAGCCTCGATCACGCTCGACGTGAACGGCGAAAGACGGCAGTCGGGGACCCTCGGCCAGATGATCTGGAAGCCTGACGAGTCACTCGCCTTTCTCTCCACCCTGGTGGAACTCAAGCCCGGAGATCTCGTCTTCACCGGCACGCCTGCCGGCGTCGGCGCGGTCGTCCGGGGCGACCGCATCGCCGCCCGGATCACGGGACTTCCCGCGCTGCACTGCACAATCGTGTGAGAATCCTCCACGGTCCGCTCGCGACCTCCAGGCCATCAAGGACGCGGTCATCGGGGCCAGAATGACAAGGAGGCATACGCGACACGCATAGGACGTGTCCTGAAGCGCCATGCTGATTCGCGGGACATCGGTGACACCAGCGGTCTCGGCTCTGCCGACCTCGATGATCTCGCCGCTTTGCGGCCACCACGCCGGAAACAGCCGACTGCATGCTTCCGCGCCACCGTCACAAGGACCAAGGCGGGTGTGCGACGGCATTGCACACAGGGACGCACCAGGGTCGGGGGCCCGGCCGCGTGTTGGGCCGTCGGCCGGCAATGCGATGCGGCCGAGCTGAAGCTAGATTTCGTCGTGACGCGGCATGCGGTAGCCGACTCGCCGTTCGGTCAGGATGTAGGTCGGCTCGGCGCTGTCCTCGCCAAGCTTGCCGCGCAACCGCTTGACGTAGGCGCGCACGAGCTTCGGGTTGGCGTAGCTCTTCCCGCTCCACACCTGGCGCAGCAGCGCATCGTAGGTCGCCACTCGGCCCTGGCCAAGCGACAGCACGCGCAGCAGATCGTATTCAGTCGCCGTCAGCTCCACTTCCCGTCCTTCGAGCATGACCCGCCGGTGGGCATAGTCGATGGCGAGCGCGCCCAGCACGAACGGGTCGGGCTCGGCACGGCGGCGCAATGCCGCCCCGATCCGCGCCGTCAACTCGGTGGCCGAGAAGGGCTTGACAACATAATCCTCGGCGCCGGCCTCAAGGGCGCGTGCGATGGTCTCGTCGCGCCCGTAGCCGGAGATGAAGATGACGGGAACGTCGGTCAGTTCGGGTACCGTCTCCATCAGTTCGATGCCGTCGGTCCCGGGCAACACCAGGTCGAGGACGACCAGCACGGGCTTTTGCGCCTCGAGGAGGTCGCGCAGCTGGTGGTGGTCGGTGGCGACCAGGGGGGCATAGCCCTCCCCAAGCAGCGCGTCACGCACGAAGCGCAGCATCTGCGGGTCGTCGTCCACCACCAGGATACGCGGCCGCACCCCGGCTCCATGCGCCGCAGCGTGCCGACCCTGCGCCGCGCCTGCTTCGCCGCCCACCTTCCCGACCTGCGGCAAGATGAAGGTGAACCGCGCGCCCCGGCCCGGCCCGGCGCTCTCGGCCCGGATGCGCCCGCCATGCGCCTCCACAAGGCCCTTGCAGATGGCGAGACCCAGTCCGCCCCCGACGCCGGGCTCGCCGTCGCCGGCGCCGCCGTACTTTCGGAACAGGCGCGCCAGGCGCTCCGGCGCCATCCCCCTTCCCTCGTCCGTCACCGAGACCGCGACATGCGCGCTGTCGCACTCCGCCGCGATTCGGATGGGGACACTCTCCGGAGAGTGCCGCGCGGCGTTGGCGAGCAGGTTGTTCAGGACCTGTACGATTCGCCCCCGGTCGGCCATCACGCGGGGAAGGTCCACCGGAAGGTCGATGTGCACCGCATGCCGGGCGTCGCCGGACAGGAACGCGGTGCGCGCCTGCTCGACCAGCTCGCCCACCTCCGTGGGCTCGGGTGCGACCGAGAGCGTGCCGGAGTCGATCCTGCCCGCGTCGAGCAAGTCGCCGATCAACCCGCTCATCCGGTCGGCCTGCTGGTCGATGATGCGGAAGAACTGCCGCGTTTCCGCGGAGCCGAAGCTCTGCGGCGTGTTCAGCACCGTCGCAGTTGATCCCTTGATGGCGGCGAGCGGCGTGCGCAGCTCGTGGCTCACCATGCCGAGGAACTCCGCTCGCATCCGGTCGAGTGCCTGGAGCGGGGCGAGGTCCTGCAGGGTGACCATCACCGATACGACGGTGCCGTCTTCGGCCTGGATTGGCGTGACGTTGGCCAGCACGCTGACGCTGCGCCCGTCGGAGGTCTCGAGAACGACCTCTTCGGCGCGGACCGTCTCGGCGCCGCTCAGCGCCGGGGCCAGCTCGGCGCGGTCGAGCGCAATCTCGCGACCGTCCGGGAGGCGGCACGTGATCGTGTCAAGCCATTCCTCGAATGGACGGCCCGGGGCGTGCAGGATGTCGCCCAGGCGCCGGGCCTCGCGGTTGGACATTTCCGCCTGCCCGGTCCGCGGGTCGAATACCACGACGGCGACCGGCGAAGTCTCGACCAGGGCCTCGAGGTCGGCGCGGACGCGCTGTTCGGCCCGGAAGGCGCGGGCGTTGACGATGGCGGCCGCTGCTTGCGCGGCGAACAGCAGCTGCGCCTCCTCGTCGTCGCTGGTGAACTCGCCCCCTGCCGTCTTGTCGCCCAGGAAGAAGTTGCCGACATGCACGCCGAGATGGCGTATCGGCGTGCACATGCAGGCGCGCGAGAGCATGAACTCCCAGGACGCGCCCATTGCGCGCGCGTAGTCGGCAAAGTCCGCGATCTGGAACGGCCCGGGCAGGTCGCGCAGGCGTCGGAACATCTCGGGTCCGTCGGGCCATTGTTCCAGTTGGCGGTGCTCGTCCTCGGTCATGCCCGAGGTGACGAAATCCAGCGGCGTGCCGGTCTCGTCGATGGTGACGATGCATCCGTCCCGCGCACCGGTGAGGGCACGGGCGCCATCGATCGTCTCACGCAGCACGGTCTCGAGGTCGAGACTCGCGCTGATGCGCAGCAGAGCTCTGCTCAGGGAAGAAAGGCGCGTCTCGTCGGGCGCCGGGTTCGCGGCAGGAGGGTCGGGCGGCGCGGTCATCGGTGGCTCCTTGCTCTCGTTTCGCGGCCTGCGCGGCGAGCCTCAGGGGTGGGTGGAGACGGGTGAAAGTTTCCATATATTCGCATCATGAACCGTACAATTATCATACAATTCGCATAACACATTGTATACTGCGTGTTCTCACCAACGAAGCCGGTGATCATCAGCGTTCACAAACGAAGGGAGTAACGTTGTGAATCGAAGAATCAGAGGAGGGATTGTGGGGTTCATGTCGGCGGCCGTCCTGGCGATTGCCGGGACCGCGAGTGCGGACAGCAACGAACCGATCAAGATTCCCATCAAGAACTGGTCGAGCCAGATCGTCATGGCCCACGTCATCGGTGGCATCTTCGAGAGCATCGGCGCCACCGTCGAGTACGTGCCTGTCGACAACCAGGCGAGTTTCGAGGCCGTGCGCGTCGGCGACATCCACATCCTTCACGAGGTGTGGCAGTCGACCATGCAGAATGCCTACTACAGCGCCATGGAGAAGGGCGGCCTGATCGATGCGGGCACCCATGACGCCGAGACGCTGGAGGAGATGGGTGTGCCGAACTGGGTGATCGACCAGGGCCTGTGCCCCGGCCTGCCCGCCTGGGAGGCGCTCAAGGACTGCTATGCCAACTTTGCCACCCCGGATTCCGGCGGCAAGGGCCGCTGGCTCGAAGGTCCCCAGAGCTGGCACGGCGACATCATGCCCAACCGCATCAAGGGGCTGGGGCTCGACGACACCTGGGTGGTCAAGTTTGCCGGTGCTGCCGATGCCCTGTGGGCCGAACTCGAGGCGGCCAAGAAGGAAGGACGCGGCACGATCATCTTCAACTGGACCCCGAACTTCACGGATGCCGAAGGGTTCACCTTCATCGAGTTTCCGCCCTACTACGACGGTTGCCGCATCGTCGATGGCGGCGACCTGAGTTCCACGGGTTGCGGCTCACCGGTCGGCTGGCTGAAGAAGGGAGCGCATTACAGGCTTCCGAAGACCCATCCCCAGGCCTACACGGTGTTCTCGAAACTCACGTTCAACACGCCGCAGATCGGCTCCATGGCGGCTCTGGTCGATCTCGACAAGATGACCCATGAGGATGCCGCGGCCAAGTGGCTGGCTGACAACGAGGACGTCTGGAAGCCCTGGACCGAATCGGTTCTCGGCGAAAGCAACTGAACGCAGCTCTCGGGCAAGGCAATCCTGCCTTGCGTGACATTTCTGTCGGGCCCTCCGTC
The DNA here is from genome assembly GCA_964291415.2 of Alphaproteobacteria bacterium. GTDB lineage: Bacteria > Pseudomonadota > Alphaproteobacteria > SP197 > SP197 > SP197. Next base: position 122,140 of record OZ219919.1, read on the forward strand.
ACCGGAGGGCCCGATTGCATTAGAGCATTGACCCGGCCGGTGACCGGAAGGCTGGACCCTGACACCAAGGCCCGGGCCGTGTGTTCGCTCGCCGCTGAAGGTGTCCTCGAAGAAGGAGGCCCCGGCATCGACCTCCGCCAGCCGCACATTGAGCGCCACGGGCACCTGTTTCTGTCAGGGCGAGGGCGCTGGTTTCAACGGAACACAGAGATCGGTCAGCAGATCGGCGAGCGGGGTGTCAAGCGGCGAGTTTCGGTAGATCTCCATGTCCGGGCGATCATCGATGTCCTCGCCGCTTTGCGGCAACCACAGCGAATACATCCGCCGATATGCTTCCGCAATGCCGTCGTAGGGACCACGATGGGTATAGATGGCGTAGCGCCCGGCAGGCAACGTGTCGAGGGTGATGCCGGGCGGCGGTACCGCGTCGGTTGCGAGTTCGAGGCAGGCATCGGAACGCAGGTTCTCTGGCGCAACATCGCCGGGATCGTCGAACGAGAGGGTGAGAATGCGTCCAGGCGTCGCGCCGACGCTTGCCGCCCACGCGAACAGGCGGTGGAAGCACGGGCCTACTTCGTCGTAGGGGCCGACATGGCGAATGCGGGCCACGCTGATGTCTTCGATGGTCTCGATGCGGATATCCATGTTGATGTCTCCTGTTGGCAGATCGATGTCCAGGCGTCCGGCGCCAGGGTCGTACCTGACCCGTGACGCCGGACCAGCAAGGGACGGAGGCGTTGAGACCGTGCGGTAGCGGCCCGGGCTCATCCCGCAGGCGCGGCGGAACGCTCTCGAAAAGGCCTCGGCCGAGTTGTAGCCCGCGTCCAGGGCAACATCGAGCACGTCGACGCTCTCATGACGAAGGCGCCAGGCGGCCCTCTCCAGACGCAACCGCCGCACGAGGCCGGCAATCGAATCGCCGGTCATGGCGCGGAACATGCGCTGGCAATGGAAACGAGAGAATGCCGCTTCGGCAGCCACTTCCTCGACCGTCCACGGATGATCGAGGCGCTCTGCAACGGCTTCAAGAGCCCGGATCAGCCGGCGGTGGGTCACGGAACGCATGAGCCCAGCGTCGCACGGATCCCGCACCATGGGCATGACCGGATGTGCGGTTCTTCATCGATTGCCCGGTCTCAGGCTTTCGAGAAGAGATCCTTCCTCAGACTCTGGATGGCGTCGGGATCGACGTCGACATGGATGACGGCCGGCTTGCCCGACTCGAGAGCGGATGAGAGGGCCCGGGCAGTCTCGCCCGGCCGCCTGACGCGCCAGCCGTTGGCGCCGACGAGCCGGGCGTAGTCGGCGAAGGGAGGATTGAGGAGATCGGCGCCCATGTAGCGCCCTCCGAAGAAATCTCGCTGGTAGGCCTTTTCGGCGCCCCAGGCGCGGTTGTCGAGAACGACCGCAACCACCGGAAGATCATGCTGCACGGCTGTCGTCAGCTCGATCATGGTGAGACCGAATCCACCATCGCCCATGATGGCGATCACCGGGGAACCGGGTGCTGCCGCCTGTGCCCCCAGGGCAGCGGCATAGCCGAAACCCACGAGTCCGAAATCGAGCGGTGTCACGAGACCCGGGCAGCGACCGAACCTAAGGCGATCGGCGGCCTGCAGGCAGACGGCGCCGGTATCGAGAGTGACGATCGCATCCCGGGGAAGCGTTTCGCGGATCTCTCCCAGCACTCTCGCCGGCGAGAGCGGCATTCCCGTCAGCCGGGCTTCGCCTTCGCGCTCGGCCTCGATGAGGCGTCGTTCGTCGTGAAAGGCCCTTGTCCAGGCCTGCCAGCGCGCTGTCTCCGGAACAGCCGCCTGAAAGGCACGGGCCGCCTCACCGGCATCGGCGACAATGCCCAGCGCCACCGGAAAGTGACGCCCGAGCGCCATGGCATCGATATCGACCTGCACGATGGCTGCGTCCAGGTTCAGGTAATCGGCGCTGTGAAAGGTCGAGTTGAATCCAAGGCGGGTTCCAAGCGCCAGGATGACATCGGCTTCGCGCGTGAGCCTGGAGGCGAGACGGTTGCCGCGCGGACCCGCCTGGCCGGCCAGCAGCGGGTGGTCCGTCGCCAGCACGTCGTGGTGGCCGGTCGCGGCAACGACGGGGACGTCGAGTGCACGGGCAAGACAATCGAGCTCGGCCGATCCCCTCGCCCACTTCACGCCGCCACCGGCCACGATCACCGGCCGCTCCGCGGCGGCGAGCAGCTCCTTCACCTGTTGGATGTGCGCCTCCGCCGGCGCCCCCGCCGTGACGGGCCCGGAAGGTTTCGGCAGGTTCCCGGAAACCGATGACGCGAAGAGGTCCCGCGGCACGTGGAGGACGACGGGGCCGCTCCTGCCCGTCATGGCAACACGCAGCGCTTCGTTGAGAAGTTCGCAAAGCCGATCGGCATGCGGAACCCGGATCGAGCGCTTGGTGACGGGCGCCAGGAGGGCCTCCTGGTCAATTTCCTGGAAGGTGTCGCGCCCTGACTGGCTGCGCGAGATGGCGCCGGCAATGGCCACCACCGGAGAATAGGCGAGGTGAGCCTCCGCAAGGGCCGTCGCCAGATTGGCAACACCGGGGCCGGCCTGGGCGCCGAGCACCACGCCCGGCCCGCCTGTCAGGCGTGCCGCGGCATCTGCCATGTGACCGGCTGCCCGCTCGTCGCGGGAGCCGATGTAGGAGATGGGGGAATCGTGAAGCGCATCGAGGAGTTCGAGCATCGAGCCGCCGATGACCCCAAAGACCGTGTCGACGCCGGCACGTTCGAGAACACGCGCCACCGCCTCACCGGCGCCCATGCGCGAAGGGGCCGGCATCACAGGCTCCACGCGGCCTCAAGTCCCTCGAGTACCGCCTCTTCGGCGCTTCTCGGCGCGAGGCAGTCGCCGATCCGCACGAAGGGCCGGCCGGCAGCCTCGAGACCCAGGCCGAGATCGTCGTGTGGAACAGGGCCAAGTGACAGCACCAGGGAATCCATCTCATCAAGGATGATCGCCTCGTCCGTCAGCGTATCCTGAAAGTAGGCCACGTCATCGTCGGCGCCAAAGAGGCGCGCGTGGGTGATGATGTCGACGCCCAGCCTGCGCAGCCGCCCGACATGGTGGTTGCGGACATAGAGCTGGAGAAGTTCCCCTGCCATGGCGCCATTGACCACGAGACGCACCCTGTGGCCTGCCTCGGCCAGCTTTTCCGCCAGGCCAGGCCCGGTCCAGTCGGCGCGTCCGTCGGCAATCACGACGGAATGACCGACGTTGGCACCGTCGAGCAGTGCGATGGCTTCCACGACATGAGCCTCGCCCTCGATGGGCGGTCTCCACGGCCGGGCGCCGGTGGCCACGATGACGGCGTCGGGTTCGCACTCTTCGACGAGGCGAGGAGTCACCGTCGATCCGGTGCGGATCTCCGCGCCGGCGCTGCGGGCTTCGCGTTCGAGGTTCTGCACCAGACCGCCGAACTCCGCTCGGCCGGGAAGCATGGCGGCATGACACGCCTGTCCCCCCGGCACATCTCCCGCCTCGTGCAACGTGACACGGTGCCCTCGCGCGGCGGCCACCGCCGCCGCCTTGAGCCCGGCCGGACCGCCTCCTGCCACCATGACGGACCGGGCGATGCGGGAAGGCAGACACGTGCCGTAACGGCGTTCGCGCCCGGAGGCGGGATTCTGGATGCAGGAAATCGCAACGCCCTTGTGCGAGTGCCCGATACAGGCCTGGTTGCAGGCAATGCAGGCACGGATATCGTCAAAGCGCCCTTCACGAGCCTTCAGCGCCATGGCGGGATCCGAGATCATCGCCCGGGTCATGCCACAGAGATCCGCGTCGCCTGACGCCAGGATGCCCTCCGCGATCTGCGGCTGGTTGATGCGCCCGGTGGCGATCACCGGCACTCCGGAGGCCTCCTTCACCCTCCGGGCAAGGGGAGCGATGTAGCCAGCCGGAATACCCATGGGCGCGGCGATGTGGATCGAGGCGCCGAGAGTCGACGACATGCCGGCGACGACGCTGATGTAGTCAAGGCGGTGCGCCAGAGCCCCTCCGATTTTTTCGACATCATCTGCGGTGAGGCCCTGGGCCGGGTCGAGTTCGTCGCCGGAAATCCGCATGCCGAGCGTTGCATCACCGATTGCGGCACGCATCGCCGACAGCGTTTCCTCGACGAACCGAAGACGCCTGTCGAAAGACCCTCCCCATGCGTCATTGCGGAGATTGAGCCGAGGATTGAGAAACTGCGCCGGCAGGTAGCCGTGGCTGGCGACCAGTTCCACACCGTCAAGGCCGGCCTCGGCAAGGTATCCGGCGCCCCGGGCGAATCCCTCGATCACCTCCTCGATGAGGGCGCCGGACATGGCCCGCGGCATGATGTGAAAGCGCTCGTTGGCAACCGGGGACGGAGCCACGGCGGCGGCCATGAGACCATCGGTGCGGGCCTGGACTTCCCGGCCCGGATGGAACAGCTGGCCGAAGAGCCGCGCTCCATGCCGTTGCACCGCGCCGGCGAGGCGCCGGTATCCCGGGACGCAGTCCGCCGAACGGGCATCGAGGCAGTTGGCGGCAAAGACGCCGGTGTCGTGGATGGTGGCGATCTCGGCGACGATGAGACCGGCGCCACCGGCTGCCCGTGCCTCGTGGTAGGCTACGAGATCGTCGCTCACCAGCCCGTCGGCAAGATGGGTGTGATGACCGGTGAAGACGATCCGGTTTCGGATCTCCGTCCTGGCGATCGTCACGGGCGAAAACAGGTGGGGCAGCGTCATGGCGGATGAACGGCGTCCGGCTGCAGGTGTATCGGAAAGCGCTCGCGCAGGCGCCGGTCGAGCGCCGGGGAAAAGTGCCCCGTCCGGTGATCCCGGAGGATCCGCCGGGCTTCCCGGCGCGCCTTCTCCCGGATGTCGAGCGCACCGGCCTCCTCCCACGCGCCGGGCGGTTGCCGGTCCGCCAGACGGGGGTAGAGGTAGTCCCGGGTCATGGCACCAAGGGTCTGTGAGTGGCCCAGATAGTGGCCCTCTCCGGTCACCACCTCGTTGACGGTATCGACCGACAGCGTGTCGTCGTTGACCTCGATGCCGCGGACCGTCCGCATGATGGCGCCGAGCATGTCGTTGTCGATGATGTAGCTCTCCGGAGCGGCGCCGAGCAGGCTTGCGTGCATGCCGCAACTCTGGGTGATCATCGAACAGCCCGCCTGGGCGGCGAGGGTGACAGCACAGGCCTTCTCGTAGCCGGACTGGGCATCGGGAACCTTGGAATCCGTGATGCCGGCCATGACGCTGCACGGCAGGCCGTAGTGACGGGCCATCTGGGTCGCGGCGGCGGCGGCGACCGCCTGTTCCCCGCTGCCACCGCACATGGCGCCGGTGCGCAGGTCCGAGACCAGGGGCTTGGGCCCGATGATGGCGACGCAATCGGGATCGATGAGGTGGCAGTAGACCAGCCCGGCAAGTGCCTCGGCCACCGCCTGGGCCACCGCCCCCGCCAGGGTCGCCGGCGCCGTGGCGCCGGCCTGTCCGGCGGAAACCAGCATCACGGGCATGCCAAGAGGTATGGCCCGTTCGAGAACCCACAAGGCCTCCTCGGCAAAGCGAAGGGGAGGAACCACATGGCACGAGAGCAGCATGGCAAAGGGTCGCTGGCGATACCGGCCCTCACCGCCGGCAATGGCGTCGAGGAGCCCGACGACAGCCTCGACATTGCGGGCTTCGGTGATGCTGGTCCCGACATGCTTGGCGGTGCCGGCGAGAATGGCGTAGGCCGTGTTGATGTCGAAGGCGAGAGGATCCTCGATATCGCAGGCGACGAGCGAGCGATCGTAGAAGTGAATGTTCTCGAGGGTATCGACGATGCGGGCGACATCGTGGAGATCCCGGACCGTGGCACTCCGGTAGCGCCCCGTCTCCAGATCGACGATGTTGGGCGACGCACCACCCGATCCGAAGTGAACCCGTCCGTCGGCAATGTCGAGGTCATGGTCACGGGTCTGCCCCCAGGCGACAAAGGAACGCCGGCCGCACCGCAGCACCTCCTCGACGAGGGATGCCGGAAAGTGGAGCCGTCCGTTGCCGCAGACCCTGCCGCCCCGTTGGGTAACACGCTCGACCATCGGGGGAATGGCGCCCGAGAACCCGACTTCTTCCATCAGCCGCATTACGCAACGATGGATTGCCGTCACATCACTGTCAGAGAGCGGTCTGTAGCAACCGCCCGGGCAACCGGGCGACACCGCGGCAGCCGGCGCCTGACGGCGCTCCTCCATGCGGCGGTCCCGACCGCGCCGCCGGGTCATGCGACGCCGCACCTCCCGGCAGCGGGACGGAGAACGACACCACCGAAGTGGTCCTGAAGCAGAACGCGAATCACGCGCAGCTCCGTCAATGGCGATTGCAAGTATCGCCGCGTCATCCGTCAATGCAATGCCCGTTCGCACCTTGCCGTGGGAAGAATTCACAGACACCATCACCCGTCCGAGCCTGGAGACCGCCATGACCGGCCCTTCCATCAACCGCCACCTGACGGGAGAAAGCCGGTGGCGCCTGGCGACACCGGCCCTGGTGCTGGATCTCGATGCATTCGAACACAACATCAGCGCCCTGGCAGGACACTTCGCCCGGACACCTGCCGGCTGGCGGCCCCACGCCAAGACCCACAAGTGTGCGGAGATCGCACGGCGCCAGCTCGATGCCGGAGCGACCGGAATCTGTGTCGCCAAGCTCGGCGAGGCCGACGCCCTCGTCCGCGAGGGTATCGGCCGCATCCTCATCACCTCGCCCATCGTCACAGACGACAAGCTCGAACAGGTCCTGGCGCTCAATGACACGGCCGAGGAGCTGATCCTCGTGGTCGACAACACCACGGTTGCCGATCGCCTCGCGTCCCTCGCCGCCGGTCGCCAGAAACCGATGAGGGTTGTCATCGATCTCGGCATCGGTCTCAACCGCACCGGAGTCTCCTCCGTTGCGGATGCCGTGGCGCTGGCAGGAGAGATCGTGCGCCGGCCCTCGCTCGACCTCGCCGGAATGCAGTGCTACGCCGGCGATATCCAGCACATTGCCGACTGCGCCACGCGCGAGAGGGAGGCCGCCGAGGTAGCTGCCTACATCGACGAGACACGGCGCGCCATCACCGCGGTCGCCGGTCCTCCCGCAATCGTCACCGGCGGCGGCACAGGTACCTATGACCATGACTCCGGCTGCGGTGTCTTCACCGACATCCAGGTGGGCTCGGCGATCTTCATGGATGTGGAGTACAACGCCGTGATACGCCAGGATGGCACCGCCGGCCCCTTCCGGACCGCGCTTTTCGTACAGTCGACGGTGATCTCGGCCAACGTGGCCGGCGCCGCCACCATCGATGCGGGCATCAAGGCCTTTGCCACGGACGGACCGGTGCCGGACGTCGCCGGCGGCGCCCCGGAGGGATCACTCTACGAATTCATGGGGGACGAGCACGGCAGGATCGTCGTCCGGCCGGGCGCCAATGGACCCGCCGTCGGCGACGTCGTGACATGCGTCACGCCCCACTGCGATCCCACGGTCAACCTCCACGACGTCTACCACTGCGTCCGCGGCGACCGTCTCGTCGACATCTGGCCCATCGAGGGCCGCGGCCGCACCTGGTAGGCCGAATCCGCACGACTCGATCGCCAACGCGCTGTCATGCACCCCCAGCCACGTTCGCGTGATCCCGATCCCGAGTTTGTCTGCGAGGAATGTCCTGGCCCCGGCCCGGCATCACGCGAACGGAGCCACCCCCTCTGCCGCCGCGGCTTCGTTCAGGCGCCGGTCGAGGCTCGCCAGCGCGCACCCTTCGCGGATTGCGAGCTCCAGGTAGCTGGCGTCGTAGGCAGTCAGGTGGTGGGCGCGTGCCAGTGCCAGTAGCGCGCTGTCGTCGGTTTCGTCCACAAGCTGAATGCGAAGCCGGCGCAGCCGCATCATGCAGGTTTCGGCGTAGCCTCCGGCGATACGTCCACGACGCTCGGCCGAAAGAAGCAGGTTGCGCAACTCGTGCCAAAACGCGCCCGGAACCTTTGCCGTCTCTTCGTCCAGCCGCTCCAGCGCAAGGTCGGCGAGCGTTGCCTGTTCGTCCGGCAGAACCCAGGCGGCCACCACCGAGGCATCGGAAACAAACGCCATCAGCGCGTGTGCCCCTCGTGACGCCACGACAGGATCTCGGCTGTCGTCACCGCCTTTTGTTTCGCCCGTTCCCGGCGCAATGTCGCGCTCAGCGCGGCATGCTCGTCTGCTTCGGTAATCCGCGTCACGTGGGCGATCGGCGTCGCGCCGCGGCAGATCACCAGATCTTCACCGGCTTCCACGTCCACCAGCAATGCAGACAGATGCGTCTTCGCTTCGCCGATCTTCACACGTCGTGCCACTGTCTTTCGCTCCTTGCCCGATATGCAGCGGTAGCCTCGCAATCCAGCAGCATAGCTCACGCACGATCTTGGTCAAGCACTTGGTCGCCCCACTCGCTCGCGTGACCGGTCGATCAGGCGCGACCATGTGAACCGTCCCAACAGGGATCACGACAGCATCCGGTCGTGCCTGGCCGTCAGCGGTCGATGAGGTCGCGGATGGCCTCGTCGAGGAAGTCGTGGAAGGCCGGAACAGCATGGCCGCTGGCCACGCAATGTCCCCAGACCGTCGGATAGACCCTGAGTTCGGCGTCGGGCATGCCCTTGACCTCGATCTCGCTGTCCTCGGGCGGGAAGTAGAGGTCGGTTGACGAGGGCATGACGATGGCCCGCGGCGTGATGGCGCCAAGCGCGCGGGCGAAATCGCCGCCATGGAGGTGATTGGCGCTGATGTCGCCCTTCTGCCAGGTCCAGAGCTTGTGAAGCAGGTTGTTGGCGTCCCAGTTGTCGACATGGTCGGCCTCCCAGTCGGCAAGGACGTCCTCGATGCTCTCGAAACCGAGATCGCGGTAGTGGGCCTCGCGGTACCATGTCTGCGAATAGGCCCAGCCGGCGTAGACCCGGCCGAAGGCCTTGAGACCGGTGACCGGCTGCTCCGTGTAATCGCCGCCCGACCACGTTGCATCGGCGGTGAGTGCGGCCTTGACGCCTTCGAGGAAGACGATGTTGTGGGGCGATGTCCGCGCCGATCCGCAGAAAGGCAGGATGGCGTCGACCATGTCGGGATACTGGGCGCCCCACTGGAAGGACTGGCAGCCTCCCATGGACCAGCCGGTGACAAGGCGCAGGCGGGAGACCCCCAGCGCCTCCGTCAACAGCCGGCGCTGGCAGGCGACATTGTCGAAGAAGGTGGTCCGCGGAAATCGCGGACCGTCCTGGGGGGCGGGATGATTGTCCGGCGACGACGACAGCCCGTTGCCGAAAAGGTCGATCGAGACGATGAAGTGCCGTGCCGGATCAAGCGCGCGCCCGGCACCGAAGTAGGCCTCGTTGTTGCGGTGGGTGCCCGTGTAGTAGGTGGGAATGAGAACCGCGTTGTCACCGGCCCGGTTCAGTGTGCCCCAGGTACGGTAGGCAAGGTGTGCGCCCTTGAGAATCTCCCCCGACTGCAGCGTGACGTCACCAGGGGACCACGTCTCGAAGGAGGCGGCCATCAATAGAGCCTCAGGTACTCGCGAACCTCCCAGTCCGTCACTTCCTGGTGGTAACGCTCCCATTCGTCGAACTTGTAGGCAAGGAACGAGGCGTGCATCTGCTCGCCGATGACCTCCTTGACGAAGACATCGTCCCGCAGGATTTCGGCGGCCTCGAAGAGATTGCGCGGCAGGCGCTGGGCGCCCGACCGGGCGAGCTCCGCTTCGCTGAGGCTGTAGAGGTCCTCGTTCAGCGGTGGCCCGGGATCGATTTCGGAGACGATGCCCTCGGTCATGCAGGCCGCGGTCACGCCCAGGGCCAGGTAGGGGTTCATGCACATGTCGGCTGCACGGTTCTCGATGCAGTAGCGGTTCTGCGGCATGCGCAACATGGCCGAACGGTTGTTGTAGCCGTAGGTCATGTGGGTCGGCGCCCAGGTGACCGTGCCGCCCTCGAAGCCGCCGACCCGGGGAACCAGGCCGTTGTAGGAGTTGACGGTCGGACAGGCGATGGCCGTCAGTGCCCCGCCATGCTGCAACAGGCCGCCAATGGCATGGCTCACCTCCGGCGACCAGCCGTCCGGTGATTCGAAGAGATTGGCGTCCGGCGACGTGGTGCGGCGCATGGACGTGTTCATGTGGGCACCCGAGCGCCAGTCGCCTGTCGTCGGCTTCGGCATGAACGTGATGAACATGCCGTGCTTCTTGGCGATTTCCTTGAGCAGGATTCTGAGGAAGACGAGGCGGTCTGCCATGGCCAGCACATCGGTGTAGCCGAAGTCGAGCTCAAACTGGCTGTAGGCCCCCTCGCACACCACGTCGTGCAGGTCCCAGTCGAGTTCACCATCGAGTATGTCGATCAGATCACCCAGAAACCCCATCGAATTGATGGAGTACTCGACGTCATAGCCAAAGGCCTGGCGCCGCGGACGCAGGCCTTCGTCAGCCTCCAGGTCGTCATCGAACGCCTTGACGGGCCTGCCGTCCTTCCAGCGCATGGCGATGAACTCGGGCTCGACACCGGCATAGACCAGGTAGCCCTTGTCCGCGCAGTCGGCGAGAATCCGCTTCATCGCCCCCCTGGGGCACAGGTTGTAGGGCTTGTCGGACCACCAGAGATCGGCAAAGACCCAGGCCATGGTCCGGTCCCAGGGGCACAATGTCAGGGAGTCGAGATCGGGAACCATGATCTGGTCCGGATCCGCCGGACCCAGTTCAGGGACAAACGATACCGAATGCACGGCAAACTGCGGGCCCATCCCCCTGGCGAGCCGTTCCCAGTCGCTGAGCGGCACAGGCTTGGTCTTGGGCTGCCCCAGGAGATCGATCCAGCAGCACAGGATGTACTTGACGTTGTGACCCGCCAGCCACTCGCCGGTCTCGCGAATCCGGTCGTCCGTTGGCAGCGCTTCGGCCATGGATTGCGGGAGTGGTGCCATGATCAAGAGTCCTCCGGTCAGCGGCGCTGACATTACCGCAAGCCTGTTCAGGATCAATCCGCCCGCGGTGGACGCCCAACAACCGGCGGTCTAGTGTGCGCCGGCTTCCCAAGGATGAGTTGCGCTCATGGCCGGTCCCGGACACCCGCGTTTCGATACCCTTGCCCTCCATGGAGGGCAGAAGCCCGACCCCGTGACCGGGGCGCGTGCCGTTCCCCTCTACCAGTCGACCTCCTTTGTCTTCCCGTCGACCGATCATGCCGCCTCGCTCTTCAACCTCGAACGCGCCGGTCACATCTATTCGCGCATTTCCAATCCGACCGTCTCCGTTTTCGAGGAGCGGATCGCCGGCCTCGAGGGCGGTGTCGGGGCGGTGGCCACCGCAAGCGGCCAGGCGGCGCTTCACCTCGCCGTGGCCACACTCATGGGCCACGGGGATCACATCGTCGCGTCCGGCTCGATCTACGGCGGCAGCCACAACATGTTCAACTACACGCTGCCCCGCTTCGGTATCACGACGACCTTCGTCAACCCCCGGGACCCGGATGCTTTCCGCCAGGCCATCGGTCCCCGCACGCGGCTTCTCTTCGGCGAGACGCTCGGCAATCCCGGTCTCGAGGTTCTCGACATCCCGGCCGTCGCCGCAGTGGCTCACGAGGCCGGCGTGCCGCTGATGATCGACAACACCTTCGCCTCGCCCTTCCTGTCGCGCCCGTTCGACCACGGCGCCGACCTCGTCATGCACTCGGCCACCAAGTTCCTCGGCGGACACGGCGTTGCCATCGGCGGCGTGCTCGTCGACCGGGGCGCCTTCGACTGGGAGGAAAGCGGGCTCTTTCCCACCCTCACCGAACCCTATGCCGGCTATCACGGTCTCGATTTCGCCGAGGAGTTCGGCCCGGGAGCCCTCATCATGCGGGCCCGCGCCGAGGGTTTGCGCGACTTTGGCGCCTGCATGAGCCCGGCCAACGCGTTCTACCTGCTCCAGGGCGTGGAAACCCTGCCGCTGCGCATGACGCGCCACGTCGAGAATGCCCGTGCCGTCGTCGCCTTCCTCGCCGGACACGATGCGGTCAGCAATGTCCTGTGGCCCGAACTCCCGTCCCATCCCGACCACGAGCTCTCGAAGCGCCTGTTGCCGAAGGGACCCGGCGCGATCTTCAGCTTCGAACTGAAGGGAGGCCGCGAGGCGGGCGTGAAGTTCATCGAGGCATTGCAGCTCTTTTCTCATCTCGCCAACGTCGGAGACGCCAAGTCGCTGGTCATCCATCCCGCCTCGACGACCCATCAGCAGATGGACGCGGCCGCCCTCGAGGCGGCCGGCATCTCCGAAGGACTCGTGCGTCTTTCCGTCGGGCTCGAGGACCCGGACGATCTCGTCGCCGATCTCAAGCGCGGCCTCGCCGCCGCTTCCAGGTCCTGAGGCGATGTCGCTGGAACTTGCCGTCGGCGGCCACGCCGTCTTCGCAGCCACCGGCGGCAGGACCTTCGATGCGGCACTGCCGGTGGTTCTCTTCGTCCACGGCGCCTCCATGAACCGCACGGTCTGGTCGGCCCAGGCCCGCTGGTTTGCCCACCATGGCCACGCCGTCCTCGCCGTCGACCTGCCCGGACACGGCCGGTCGGAGGGGCCGCCCCTGCCGTCGGTCGGCGCCGTCGCCGACTGGCTCATCGGTGTTCTCGATGCCGCCGGAGTGGCCACGGCCTCCCTGGTCGGACATTCCATGGGTTCGCTGCCCGTCCTTGAGGCCGCTTCGCGCTACCCGTCGCGGTGCACACGCATCGTGCTGCTGGGCACCAGCGTGCCGATGCCCGTCACCGATGCCCTGCTGGAGAACGCCCGGATCAACAGCCATGCCGCCTACGACATGGTGACCGTCTGGGGACACAGTCGTGCCGCCCAGATGGGAGGCTCGGACGTCCCGGGGCTGTGGATCACCGGCGGCGGCATGCGTCTGCTCGAACGCGGCGGCGACGGCGTCCTCTACAACGACATGAAGGCCTGCAACGACTACACGAACGGCCTCGAGGCGGCCGCCAGGGTCGGCTGCCCGGCGACGCTCATCCTCGGTGACAGGGACATGATGACGCCGCCGCGCAATGCCCGGGCCCTCATCGACGCGCTGCCCGATGGCCGCATGATCGTGCTGGAGGGATGCGGCCACATGATGATGGCAGAACGCCCCAACCTGACTCTCGACGCCCTCATCGACGCCCTGACATAGATGGAAACGCCCGAATTGCGCCTCTCATGACCCAAGGGTCGCAGGTTCAGGTCTTTCCCTCGCAACCACTGAACGCACTGGTGCTGTCGGAAGCCTTCGAGCTCCTGCCAGGCCTGGGATGTGATCGGTCAACACGAGCAGGCAGATACGCCGCGGCGTTGCACGGGACCGAATGATCATCGGGCCAGCGGCCACCGCGCGGCTCTTCTGTGATATGGTTCCCGATTGCGAACGTCACGTTCCGCCGGTTCGAGGGGCAGGACATGGACCAGGACGCCTTGCGCTATCACGCAGCAGGCAGGCCGGGGAAACTGGCGATCCGCCCGACCAAGCCGCTGGCCAACCAACGCGACCTTGCGCTTGCCTATTCCCCGGGCGTCGCAGAGGCGAGCAACGCGATCGCCGAACGTCCGGAAGATGCGGCGCGCTACACGGCGCGAGCCAACCTGGTCGCAGTCGTCACCAACGGCTCGGCCGTACTCGGGCTTGGCAACATCGGGGCGCTGGCGGCAAAGCCGGTCATGGAAGGCAAAGCCGTCCTTTTCAAGAGATTCGCCGATATAGACGTGTTCGACATCGAGATCGACGAGAGCGATCCGGACGCGCTGGCCGACACGATCCGGCGACTCGAACCGGCTTTCGGCGCCATCAATCTGGAAGACATCAAGGCGCCCGATTGTTTCCAGGTAGAGAACCGGCTGAAGGCGGAGATGAACATCCCCGTCTTCCACGACGACCAGCACGGCACCGCCATCGTCGTCGCCGCCGCCGTCGTCAACGGCATGCATCTCCTGGGCAAGGACCTCAGCCGGGTCAAGCTGGTTTCGACCGGCGGCGGCGCAGCCGGCATCGCCTGCCTGAATCTGCTTCTGGACCTCGGGCTGAAACGCGAGAATGTCTGGTTGGTCGACATCGAAGGGCTCGTCCACAAAGGGCGTCACGCGGAGCCGCACAAGGCCGCCTTCGCCCGGGACACCTGCGCGCGAACCCTGGACGATGCGATCGACGGCGCAGAGGTCTTTCTCGGCCTTTCCGGGCCGAACGTGCTGAGTTCCGAACAGTGCCGACGCATGGGACCGGAACCCATGGTCATGGCGCTGGCCAACCCGGTGCCGGAGATTATGCCCGAAGAGGTTCGCACCGTGCGGCCGGACGCCATTGTCTGCACCGGGCGGACCGACTATCCCAACCAGGTCAACAACGTCCTGTGCTTTCCATTCATTTTTCGCGGCGCGCTCGATGTCGGCGCGACGGCCATCAACAGGGAGATGGAACTTGCCTGCGTCTCCGCGCTAGCCGAACTGGCGCGCGCGGGCATTACGGACGAGGTCGCCCGGGCCTATGGCGAAGAACGGCTGAAGTTCGGCCGCGACTACCTCTTGCCCCGGCCCTTCGATCCGCGGCTTCTCGGCGCGATCGCGCCGGCCGTCGCCGGGGCGGCGATGGCGAGCGGTGTCGCGACGCGCCCGCTCGAGAGTCTCGACGCCTACCGTACCCGGCTTTCCAGTTTCGTTTACCGAACCAGCTTCCTGATGCGGCCCATCTTCGACAGCGCCCGGGCGGCGCCGCGCAAGGTGATCTTTGCCGAGGGCGAGGACCGGCGGGTACTCCGGGCAATCCAGAACATCCTCGATGAGGGCATCGCGGCACCCGTCGCCACCGGACGGGCAGACCGGATCGCTGCCCTGTGCGCCGAAATGGGCCTGCGCGTGGCGCCCGACCGGGATTTCGAAGTGTTCGACCATGATGACGAGGAGCTGATCGAGCGTTATGGCGCAAGGCTCCACAGTCTGCGCGCCCGCGACGGAATCGGCCCGGAGGCCGCCCGCAAGCTGTTCCGGACCAGCGACACTCTGGCCGCGGCAATGCACGTCCGCGAGGGCGGAGCGGCCTGCCTGATCTGCGGTACCTCGGGTCACTATTCGACCCATCTGGAACGTGTCGACCAGATACTGGGAACCCGGGCGGAAACCGTTGCGGCCCTGGTGCCGCTGATCATGGAGTCCGGCACCGTCTTCATCGCCGACGGCTACGTGAACTACGAGCCGGATGCGGAAGCCATTGCCGGGATCTGCCGTGCGGCGGCGGCGCAGGTCCAGGCCTTCGGCCAGATCCCGCGGGTCGCGTTGATCAGCCATGCCAATTTCGGTGCTCATTCCAGCCCGAGCGCGGCCCGGATGCGCCGTGCGACCGAAATCCTCGCCGAGACGCACGCCGATTTCGAATTCGAGGGCGAGATGCAGCTCAACCTGGCCTTCGACAAGGCAGCGCGCGATCGCTTCCTGCCCGAAGCGCGCCTCACCGACCGCGCCAACATCCTGGTCTTTCCGGGGATGGACGCAGCCAATGCGGCGATCCACGCGCTGTCGGCCCTTGGCAACGCCCAGCCGATCGGCCCGATCCTGCTCGGCTATGACGGCGCAGCCCACATCGTCACACCGAATGCCACCGTCCGCGGCCTGCTCAACGTCGCCGCCATCGCCAGTGCCGGAAAGGTCTGATCGACAGAACGGGCCGAATGACAGCGTTGCAGAGCCGCGACCGCGAAGCGCAGGATTCCAACCAGCCCGTGACCGTCCTTCCCCGTCTGGCCCGCCAGAACGCCAAGTTCGACCTGCCGTTGACCACTATCACGTCGTCTATGGATGCGCCCGGTAGCCGACATCCTCGGCAGGGCCGGCCCGCGTCTCCGGTTCCTCCCCGGCGTAGGCGTCAAGCTCGATCACGTTGCGGTCGGGATCGCGGATGAAGACCGCCCGCAGGTCCCTGAACGAGAACTGGCCGCTGAGCGGAATGCCGCTCTCCGCAAGGAACGCCTTGGCGGCGTCGAGCGAGGCCACCTTGAACGAGACGTGGGTGATGCCCGGATACTTCTCGTCCACGTCCATCAGGATGTTCGTGTCGTGCGTGGTGTTCGCCGGACCGAGCAGGTTGAGCACGACGCCCGAGGGATGCTGCATGATGATCGGGTGGCCCTTCTCGAAGCCCGCGTCGGCGAGGGTCCTGAAGCCGAGACGTTCGTAGAACGCGATGGATACGGCCCTGTCGCTGACCCGGATGCCGATGTGGTCCACCTTCTCGATGTCGAGCATGTTCAGCACACTCCCGTAGCGCCGGCCGGTGCGGCCGGCATGGTAGGGTTCCGGAATTGAGGCCACAAGATCCGGCGCCGCAGGCGCGGTTCGAAGAAGAGGGGCGAATCTCATGGCGTTTCTCGAACAGGTTGCCATCTTTCTCGCCGCGGCCGTGGTCGTCGTCCCGCTTGCCAGGCGAGCCGGAATGGGTTCGGTTCTCGGCTACATGCTGGCGGGCCTGATCGTCGGTCCCTGGGCGCTGGACCTTGTCGACGACGAGCAGGAGATCCTTCATTTCGCCGAACTCGGCGTCGTCCTGCTGCTGTTCGTCATCGGCCTCGAACTGCAGCCGCTGCGTCTATGGGCCATGCGCCGGGCGGTGTTCGGGCTGGGCGGAGGGCAATTCGCGCTGACCGTTGTAGCACTCGCCGGTCTCGCCTTGGCGTTGGGACTGCCGCTCGAGGCCGCCGTGGTTGCCGGACTCGCCCTGTCGCTGTCGTCAACCGCCTTCGCATTGCAGGCGCTCTCCGAGCGCAACGAACTCACGACCCGCCACGGCCGCCTGTCGTTCTCGATCCTGCTGTTCCAGGACCTCGCGGTGATCCCCATCCTGGCCCTTCTGCCCCTTCTGGCGCCCGCGTCCACAAGCGCCGGCGAGGGAGCTCTCTGGCTCGATATCGCCAAGGCGGTCGGCCTGATCGTGCTGATGGTGCTCGGTGGCCGCTACCTCCTGCGCCACGTGCTGCGGCTCGTGGCGCGGTTTGGCACGCACGAGGTGTTCACCGCGACGGCCTTGCTCACGGTCGTGGGCGTGGCCCTGCTGATGGACCTGGTCGGCCTCTCGATGGCCCTTGGCGCGTTCCTGGCCGGCGTGCTGCTCGCCGATTCCGAGTACCGGCACGAACTCGAAGCCGATATCGAGCCCTTCAAGGGGCTGCTTCTCGGCCTGTTCTTCATGGCAGTCGGAATGACTGTCAACATCGGCCTGGTGATCGAAACGCCCCTTGCCGTGCTGGGCCTCGCGCTCGGTCTGATGGTGGTGAAGATGCTCTGCCTGATCGCCGTCGCGCGTGTCGAGACGGCGAACTGGCGCACGATCCGCGGCACGGCCGTGGCGCTCTCGCAGGGAGGCGAGTTCGCCTTCGTCATCCTCGCGCTTGGCGTGTCTTCCACGCTGATGGACGGGCGCACCGCCGACATGCTGATCGTCGCGGTGACACTCTCGATGGCGGCAACGCCGCTGGCTCTCAGGGCGGGCGACTGGCTGAATGTCCGGCTGGCGCCGAAAGCGGAACCCGCGTACGAGCAGAACATCGAGGAGGAGAACCGGGTCATCATCGCCGGGTTCGGGCGGGTCGGCCAGATCGTGGGCCGCATCCTGCGCATGCGCCGTATCGGTTTCACCGCGCTCGAGACAAGCTCGGACCAGGTCGACTTCGTGCGCCGTTTCGGCAGCAAGGTCTACTATGGCGATGCGAGCCGCGTCGAACTGCTGCGCGCCGCGAATGCCGACAAGGCGGTTCTCTTCGTGCTGGCGATCGAGGATGTCGAGCAATCGCTCGTGACGGCGCGTGCCGTGCGCAGACATTTCCCGCACCTCACGATCTTCGCTCGCGCGCGCAACCGCCAGCACGCCCACGCGTTGATGGACCTCGGCATCACGCACATTGTGCGCGACACCTTTCACTCGAGCCTCGAGCTTGCCCGCACGATCCTGACGGAACTGGGCCTCGACGCCTTCGAGAGCCGACGAACCGTCAACACGTTCCGCGACCACGACACCCAGCGCCTGCTCCGGCAACACGCAATCGCACACGACACCGACCGCATGGCTGAAGAGGCCAAGCATTGGACCCGTGAGCTCGAAGAGATGTTCGCCGAGGATGAACGAAACGCCGCCGAGGAAGGCCGCCAGGATCCCGTCGGCGGGACGCGGTGATCTTGTGAGGAGTCGGGCGGCGGGCGTGACCACACGCGTCGACCGGCCACGGACGCGCGACAACGAGAGCGGATGCCGGCCTGTGCGACGCTCCCGATCATGACAGCTGCGCCATCTCGCGCTGGCCACCTGCGAGCCATCACGTTCAACAATGCGCCGGCGTCAGGCCGGACTCGCCGCAGAGTTCGTCGGTCAGGATACCGCGGTCGGGTGCATGAATGTCCATGAGTCCGGCGGGAGCACAGGCGGGCCTGTCATGCAGTTCGTCGTGGCCGGTTCACCATGCCCCGGACGTACCGCCGCATCGTGGAAGCGATCCTTTTCTCCGTGTCTCGCCGGCTCCTTGCGGTCGCTCGCGCGAGAAGCGAGGGGACGCGTGGCGATGACCCGAACGGCCGTTCGAGGCATCGTCACACGATCCGTGCATCACTTCGCTGTCCGACGGCGACGCCGCCCTGCCCTGCCGCCAGCGGGATGCCTCAGGCAAGGGTGGATTCAAGCTGGGCGATGAGTTTCTTCTTGCCTTCAGGGTCGAGCTTGCCGATTTCGGCGTTGAGCAGGCCGATGTTGGGGCGTTGATTCCACCAGTCAACGGCCTCGCCGCCGTGCAGAGCCCAACGCCCCACCATGCCGCGGGTCACCTCGTTGCTCGGTCCCATGACCCAGCCAGCCTTGGAGTCCCGCAGCAGGCGCTCGATCTCGAGGTTGCGGCTGAACCCTGAGCCGCCGAACAGGCGGAACATGCGCTCGGTGACCTCGCTGGCGGCGCGGGCCGCCACTTCCTTCACCTTCAGGCCCCACAGGATGTAAGGGGAGCGGGGTCGCGCATCGGGATCCTCCTCGTACAGGACCCAGTCGCCGTTATTGGTGGCCCGGTCCAGTTGTTGGCAGAAGCCGAAGAGGAACATTCGTGCGGCCTGGGCGTCCACCAGGCTGGTTCCGTAGACATCGTGCGTTGTCGGATAGTCTGCAACGCACTGACCGAAGTTGGCGTGACGCCGCCTGGTTGTATAGCGCCTGGCGACATCCAGGGCCCCCATGGCCACTCCGCAGTAGAGCGCGCCGTACATGATCATCCCCACCGCGTTGACGGCCTCGTCGTTGGACGCGGCGCCGTCGCCCGGCGGACCCACCATGCGGTCTTCCGGCAGCACCACGTCAAAATCGACAGGACCAGAACTGGTAGCCCGCATGCCCATGACGTCCCAAAGACCCGGGTTGGGCTTCATTTCGTCCTCGTAGACGAGGAAGACGGAGAGGTCGGAATAGTCTCCGTCGAAGCCGGGGCTTGTCGTCTGGGTCGTCATCCAGCGCGCCTCGCCGCAGGAGGTGGTGAACGCCGAACTTTTCCTGACATGCCAGCCGCCGTCGACCTTCTCGACGCCGGAGACCTTGGGATACCAGAAGTGGCCGCCCGTCTCCGGATCGGTATAGGAGGCCGAGCCGATCATGACGTCGGTGTCGATGCGGGCAAGGAGCTCCTGTATGGCCCGATTGCCTCCGGCGCGGAACAGAAGCGCCGCGAGACCGGCCATGTGCATCATGAAGATCACCCCGGTCGATGGACAGCCGTAGCGCGTGATGGTCTCGCCGATCATCGCGAGGCCCGTGTGATTCTCGCCACGGCCGCCCCACTTTTCAGGCACGATGCAACCGAGCAGCCGCAGCTCGGCCAGAGCCTTCACGCTCTCCCAGGGATAGGCGCCCGACTCGTCGCACGTGGCCGCGTTGGGACGAATGACATCGTGGCACACTTCAATGAGCTGGCGCTGGAGCTTCTTCTGCTCATCGGTGAGGAACCACTGGGGGTCGAATTCGTAGTCCAGGCCGTAGTAGGGCTCTCCACCCCAGAGCTTCGTGTTGTCCACCGTTTCCTCCAGTGTTGGTCGATTTCCCTGTTGCGCCCTGCCCGGAATGCACTGTTCCTCGCCGTGGTTCGCGGCAAGCAACGAGGCAGGCCCGTCACTGACGGCCCCCGGGACACGATCGGACTGACGGGAGGAGCCGCACGTTCAGTCCGCCGCCGCCCGCAATTCTTCGACACACGTGACGGGGACCATGCGGGCCGTGTTTCCCTGACGGGTCCTGTGCCGCCCTGCGGATGTCCCGCCGGGCATCCGCCCGTGCTCCTCATCGGACTTTCCGAACACGGCCGGATTCGCGATCAGCGGATGAAGTTGTGCACGAAATCGCCGCCCAGGCCCACCTTTTCGAAGTGATCCCGGCACATCTCGATCAGACCGATGTTGTCCTCGATCGAAAGGATGTTCTCGTCTTCGTCCATGTAGATCAGCGAACCGCCGACATAGAAGTACGTGATCATTTCCTTGCAGTCGGCATCAACGGTCAGCGTGTGCACCTCGCCCGGAGCCTCATAGATGTACGAGCCCTGCTTCGCTCTCCAGGTGTGCTCCTTGTAGTGCCACTCGCCCTTGATCACGAAGCCGTGCACCGCTGCGGTGTGGCGATGGCGGCCCAGGGTCGCGGGCCCGTGGATCTTGAGAAGCTCGCTGTGGGCGCCGGTCACCATGTCAAACATCAACGGGCGGAAGAAGATGTTGGGCTCAATCTCGACCCACATCCTCTCGTCGCTGGTGTCCCAGACCACCATCTCGGGTTTCTGCCCGAGATGGGCCAGGACCGGCTCGTCGAAACCGATGAACGCTCCGGGATCCGTCACGATTGCATCCATTCCTTGTGTCTCCTCGTGTGTGCCGTCAAGCATGCCGTCGACGATCGCTTGGGTCCAGTGATCGACGCGCTCCGCCGCATTGGCGGGGCCATGAGCTAAGGGTAAACGGGCACACGTGACGGCAACTGTCTGCCGCCACCGTGACACCGGTGGCCTCCACGTGCGGCGAGTGGACGCAAGCCTCACAGGTTGGTCGTGGCGGTGCAGGAGCCCGTAACGTTGTCGGACCGGGTGCGACGTCAGGCCGGTCTCTCCGTCCCCGGGAACGGGAAAAAGCCGCCAGTTGCAGGTCTTCCAATTGACGCCCACGCGGCCATCGAGGTTTCAGTCCAGCGTCGTGGCGTCCCGCTCCGGTGTTCCGCCACCAGACGAGCCGGTTTGGCCTGCTCGTGTTCGGGTCCAGCGATGCGTTGGCCGGCGATTGCGTTGAGTTCCAAGCCGGGATCGAACAGGCTGTCGCGATGTCGGTCTGTCCTGTGAGGGGCGGACACAATGGCAGGGCCTCGAGGGTGGAGAGGCGGAGATTTCAATCTGGCCGATTCGGGTTAGCATCTTCGAAACCGGCATGGCCCCGCCCATGGCAGCCATGCGGGGCGTGAGGAAGGAGACACCATGCTTGGCCACGAAACGAGAGCGGTTCGCATCGATGTCCTGCGGACCTACATGCAACGTCTCCTGGAAGCGGTGGGGTTCGACCGGGAGGCTGCGGCCGTCGTGGCGGACGTGCATCTTGAATCCGATTTGAGAGGCGTGGGCGTGCAGGGCTTCAATCACCTGATCAACAGCCACCTGCAGTACTACCGGAAGGGCGAGGCCGATCCGGCCGCAAGACCTGTTATCGTCAGGGGAAAGGCCTGCTTTGCGCTCATAGACGGAAACTCGGGCCCGGGTCCGCTGGCCGGACTTCTGGCGGCCGAGGTCGCGGCCGCCAAGGCGAAACTCGCCGGGTGCGCGGTCGTCGGGGTCAGAAACAGCCATGACCTGTTTCACGCGGGCTTGTACGCGGAGCGCATGGCAAACCGGGATGTGGTCGGCATGGTGTTCAGCGACGACGTCGTACCCGTGGTCCACCCGGTCGGCGGCGTCGAACCCGTCATCGGCAGCAACCCTATGGCGTTCTCGGTTCCGACCGGAAGCACGCCGTTTCTGGCCGATTTCACACCCTGCGCAACGCTCCCCACCTACGTGCGCTATTCCCGGCGCTACCGGGGCAGACTCCCCGACGGAGTGGCTCACGACGGGTCCGGGCGTTCCACGAGCGACCCCGACCTGGTGTGCGACGGCCTCAACTACACCCGCGATATCGGCGCTATCGACCCGGGCGGACACAAGGGCTACGGTCTGTTGCTGCTGATCGATTTCCTTTCGGGCGCCCTGGTTGGTTGTGACATGGGCGTGGACCACGTGGAAAAGGAGAGGGCCCTCAAGGGTCACCTGTTCATCGCGATCGACCCGGAGATGTTTGGCAGCATCGAGGGCTTCAAACGCTCCGTGGGGCAGCGCCTCGGAGCGGTCAAGTCCTCCAGGAAGGCTCCCGGAGTGACGGAAATCAGGTATCCCGGTGAGGGCAGCGCCGCGCGCCGGAGGCGTGCGCTCGAAGAGGGCGAGGTGCGGATCGACCGCCACTGCTGGGAGGACGGTCTGGCAATTGGCAGGGAACTCGGCGTCGCGCCGCCGTAGGCTCGTCTGTCGGTCCGTCGTGCCGCCAGAAATGAGAGGAGAGACACGTGAGCAGATTCGATACCATCGTTCGGGGAGGTATGGTGGCGACGTCAGCCGCCGTCGTCAGGTGCGACATCGGCATTCGCGAAGGCCGCATCGCGGCTCTGGCAGATTCACTGGAAGGCGCCGATCATGTGATCGATGCCGGGGGGCGAACGGTGACCCCCGGTGGCGTTGACAGTCACTGTCACATCGATCAGCCCAGCAGGAATGGATCGGTATGCGCCGACGACTTCCTGACCGGCACACGCTCGGCGCTTGCCGGCGGCACGACCACGGTGATTCCCTTTGCCTTGCAGTTCAGGGGTCAGAGTCTCAGAGAGGCCGTGAACGAGTACCGCGGGCGCGCCGAGAACCGAGCGATGACCGACTACGCGATTCACATGATCGTCGTTGATCCCAACGAGCACGTCCTGGGCCAGGAAATGCCGGGATTGATCCGGGACGGCTACACCTCCTTCAAGATCTACATGACGTACGACGGCCTCATGCTGAATGACCGCGAGATCCTGGACGTGCTGGCGCTGGCTCGCCGTGAACGGGCCTTCGTGATGGTGCATGCCGAAAATGGCGATTGCATCAGCTGGCTGACCGATCGGCTGGAGCAGTCGGGAAAGATTGCGCCGAAGTACCATGCCCATTCGCGTCCGCGGCCCGTCGAGCGCGAAGGCACGCACCGGGCCATCACCCTGGCCGAACTCCTGGATGTGCCGATACTGCTGGTGCACGTTTCCGCTCGTGACGTGGTGGACGAAATCCACAGGGCCCGGGCCCGGGGTCTCAAGCTGTTTGCGGAAACCTGTCCGCAGTACCTGTTCCTTACCGAGGATGACCTCGACAAGCCCGGCTTCGAGGGCGCCAAGTGCGTCTGCAGCCCGCCTCCCCGGGACAAGGCCAACCAGCAGGTGATCTGGGATGGACTTCGCAACGGAACCTTCGACGTGTTGTCTTCCGATCATGCCCCGACCCGTTTCGAGGGTCCCGGCGGAAAGAAGATGCACGGTGAAGACGCTTCGTTTCGCTGGATCCCGAACGGTGTGCCGGGCCTTGAGACCCGCATGCCGCTTCTCTTCTCGGAAGGAGTCGGCAAGAACGTCATCAACCTCGAGCGATTCGTGGAACTGACAGCCACGACACCCGCCAAGCTCTACGGGCTGTATCCCCAAAAGGGCACGATAGCAGTCGGTTGCGACGCCGACATCGTCATCTGGGATGATTCGCGAGAGGTGACCATCAGCAACGACCTGCTTCACCACAACGTCGACTACACGCCGTACGAGGGAATGAACATCACGGGATGGCCGGCGATCACGCTGTCGCGCGGTGAAGTGGTCTGGGCGGACGGCGAGATACGGGCCGAGCCGGGACGGGGCGAGTTTCTGCCCTGCGGGTATCCGGAGTCCGCTGTGCCGCTTGGCCGTCCCGTCGCTCAGATCTGACGGGCCGGCCTTCGCTTCCATCCTGCGATGTCCTCTGACCCGGGGTCCACTGCAGGCGCTCGCCGCTGAGTCGTGGATGAGGTGTCTGGCTGGCAGCACAGGGCATGATCAGCCTGGCTCGCGGACGCCGCAGAACCGCCTCGACCAGCTCCTGCCCTGGAACTCGTGGCCGCACCGGATTGCGGCAAGAGATGATCCTGAGCGGACCTGATGAAGGCCGCGACCTGTCCCCCCTTCAACGCCTGGCAGACACCTTGACAGCCCTGGGATGTCGCTCCATCTTTCGGGGCACCCACTGGCGATAGGGTTATATCAGGGCCGCAGTTCCGTCTTCACGGAGGAACGCATGGCTCAGGTCGCTTTTTCCCTTCCCGACTCTGCACCCGGCAACGATCGGGCGAATGTCCCCTTTCGACGGTGCGGGTGTTTGCTCCGATGTTCCTCGAGGATGCCACGCCGGGCGCGCAGGCGCCTTGCGACGGCTTTCAATTCGCGCGCCTCATGGGGGCGAATCGCGGGGAACCCTGCCCTTGACGAGGGAGGCGAGCGATGAGCGAGAAGGCGGACCGACTGAGGACGACACCGTTGCATCCCGAGTTTGGCGTCGAGGTGCACGATGTCGATTTGCGCGACGTCACGGCGGATCGCATGTACCCGGCAATCCGTGCCCTGTTTGAGCGGCATTCGCTGTTGCTGTTCGCGGAACAGCACCTCAACGACCGCGAGCATCTCGCCTTCGGTCGGCTGTTCGGGCCCATCGAAGACCGCTCCAACACGCGCATGGATGGCGAGCCGCGCATATCCTACGGCGTCAGCAACCAGACCGAGGATGGCGGCGTCTGCGATGAAGACGACCTGCGTCTGCTCGGCTTGAAAGCCAACATGCTGTGGCACACAGACAGCACCTTCCTGCCGACGCCGGCATTGGCCAACGTGCTGCAGGCGCGAGTCGTGCCTCAGGAGGGCGGTGCCACCGAGTTTGTTTCGACCAGGGCCGGGTTCGGGACACTCGAGCCAGCCATGCAGCGGCGGCTGCGCGGCATGACATGTCACCATCGCTACAGTCACTCACGGGCCCGAATCGATCCGGAGCTGGCCAAGCAGGACCTCTTCACCATGTGGCCGGATACCGAATGGCGCGCGGTGTGGCGCAATCCGGTGACCGGCGCCGAGGCGGTCTATGTCGCTTCGCATGCCTTTGCGGCGAGCGGCATGGACGCCGACGAGGGCCAGACGTTCATCGACGATCTGATCGAACGCATGACCGGGCCGGGCCACGTCTATGCCCATCACTGGCGTCCGGGAGACGTGCTGGTTTGGGACGAGCGCGCCACTCTGCACCGCGGCACACCCTGGCCCTACGATCAGGCACGAACGCTGGTGAGCTGTTGCATCTCGGCCGGCGATGCCGATGGCTTGTCCGCGATGCGTCCATGAAACAGCACACCCCCCGGCAGCTGTTGTCAGCGCAGGCAGGCGAGCCCTTGGCCCTGCGCAACCTGCGCCTCCCCCAGGGAACGGTGCCGACGGCCGGCCTGCCGCAGGTCGGCGACGGCCTGCTGGGTGCCGACATGGTGATTGCCGAAGGGCGCATCGACTGGCTTGGTCCGCCGGCCAGCCGCGACGACCTGCCGGACGGCCTCGATATGGCAAGAGCCATGGCCTGGCCGGGACCGGTCGACTGCCACACCCACCTGGACAAGGCGCTGGTGTGGCAGCGCTCGCCGAATGCGGACGGCACGTTCGACGGCGCCTCGGCCAGCGCCAGTCGGGATGCGGCCGCCTATCACAGCGCAGACGATGTCCGGCAAAGGGCCGACTTCGCACTCAACACGGCCTTTGCCCACGGCACCACGGCGATCCGCAGCCACGTGGATTCCGGCCGTTCCTCGTTCGCACTGGCCTTTGCCACCCTCTGTGAACTGGCCGATGACTGGCGCGATCGGATTGCGCTCCAGGTCTGCCCCTTTGTGGGCATAGACGAGCACCCTGACTGGATCCGCGAAGTGGCGGAACGGGCGCGCCACGATCATGCCGGCATCCTGAGCGTCTTCGTGCCTGCGAATGTGGAACTCGACCGCGCGCTCGACGACGTCATGGCGATCGCCGGGCGTTACGGCCTGGAGCTCGACTTGCATGCCGATGAGGTTCTCGATCCGGAATCCAGGGGCCTCGACGCCATCGCCAGAGCGGTGTTGCGCAACGGGTTCGATCGACCGGTGCTGGTCGGGCATTGCTGCGCCCTGTCGGTGCAACCGCCACAGACGCTCGAGCGCACGCTTGAACGGGTGGCAAGGGCCGGCATCGGCGTCGTCTCGCTGCCGCTTTGCAATGCCTATCTCATGGATCGCCGGACCGGCGAAACGCCGCGCTATCGCGGCTGCGCTCCGGTGCACGAAATGCGCAAGCACGGCATTCCGGTGGCCATCGCGTCGGACAACGTACGCGACGCGTTCTACGCCTACGGCGATCACGATGTCCCGGAACTCTTTCGTGACGCCGTACGCATGATGCAGCTCGATCATCCGCTCGGCGACTGGGCGATGGCCGTGACGACGACCGCGGCAGACCTCATGGGTCTGCCCGGTCGCGGCAGGCTGGAACCAGGCGCGCCGGCCGATCTCATCCTCTTCACGGCGCGCAACTGGGGCGAATTCATCTCCCGTCCGCTGTCGGATCGAATCGTCCTGCGCGGCGGATACCCGATCGATGCGACCCCGCCCGACTATCGACACCTGGACGACATGAAAGGAATGCGGATATGAGCCGCATCGAGGCGCTTACGGAACGAATCGGCGACATCCCGATCACCACGCGTGCGAACGTGGTCCGCGGGAAGAGCCGCGATTCGTTCTGGTATTCGCCGGTTCTCAAGGAGAAGCTCAAGGACGTCACGGCAGAGGCCGTCGTCTCGCCGCGCAGCGAGGAGGATCTGCTGCAGGTCCTGGCCGCATGCTGGGATCTGGACATTCCGGTCACCCCGCGCGGCGGCGGCACCGGAAACTACGCCCAGGCCGTGCCTCTTGCAGGCGGCGTCGTGCTGGACATGAAGCCGATGAACCGGATCAAGTCGATCGGCGACGGCGTTCTCGTTGTCGAACCGGGAGCCGTGTTGAGCAGGATTGAGGCGCAAACGCGCGAACACAGCGGGCAGGAGCTGCGCATGCATCCCTCAACGCGTGAAACCGCGACCATCGGCGGCTTCATTGCCGGAGGGTCGGGCGGCGTCGGATCGATCCGCTGGGGCATGCTGCGCGAACCCGGCAACCTCTTGCGCCTGCGCCTGGCGACCCTCGAGGAAGAACCTCGCCTGATCGACCTGACCGGCGATGACATCGCGATCGTCCATCATTCCTACGGCGTGAACGGCATCATCACCGAGGTCGAACTACCCCTCGCGCCGGCCCAGAACTGGGTCGAACTGCTGGTCTCCTTCGACGACTGGATGACCGCGGTGCGGGCGGGATGGGCGGTTGCCCATCATGAAGGTCTGTGGCTGAAGCAACTCGCGGCGATTCAGGTGCCGGCTCCCTACCAGTACTTCACACGCCATCGCAAGTTTCTGCAGGAGGGCGACAGCCTGCTGTGCATCCTCGCCGCGCCCAACGCCACAGGGCCGCTGCTGGACCTGTTGCAGAACGATGGCGGACGCATCGCCTTTCGCTCTGACAGGGCAAGCGACGAGGACAGGAAGGGCCTGCCGCATCTCTATCACCTGACCTGGAACCACACGACTCTGCTGGCGCTGAAGAACAACCCCGCAATGACCTATCTGCAGGTCGGCACGCCAGAGGAGGATCCGCTGGGCGCGGTGGAGGACATCGCGCGGCGCTTTCCAGGCGAAATCATCGGTCACGTCGAATACGTACGGGCCGCGGGCCGTCTCTATGCGAGCCTGCTGCCGCTGTATCGTTACAGCAGCGAGGCACGCCTTGTGGAGGTCATCGGGAACCTCGAGGCCATGGGCTGCCCCTGCTACAACCCGCATGTCTACACCTACGAGGAAGGCAATCACTGCGATGCGGACCAGGCGCGGCTCGATATGAAGCGATGCACCGACCCGAAGGGGCTCCTGAATCCGGGCAAGATGATTGGCTGGGAACACCCCGACTACTCCTATGATCCGACCGGCAACTACGAATACGCAGGCCTGCGCGGGGCTGCGCCATGAGAAGCCTCAATCCCGCGGCAATCCAGCCGCCCTTTGCGGCCTACTCCCACGGCGTCGAGGTCAGGGTCCGGCATTGGGTGGTGACCTCTGGCCAGCTTGGCATAGGGCCGGACGGAACCATCCCCGAAACGGCCGAAGCACAGGCTAGGCTCTGCTTCGAGAACATCGACGTGATACTCGCTGAAGCCGGCGTCGCCCGCGAGCACATCGTGCGGCTCAACGCCTACGTGACCGACCGCGCCCACATGGCCGGCTACATGGCAGCCCGTGACGCCTATCTGGCAAGGAGACCGGACAAGCCGGCCTCCACGCTCATGATCGTCTCGGGATTCAGCCGGCCGGAGTTTCTTGTCGAAGTCGAAGCCATCGCCGCCAAGGAGGACCAGGATGCCGAGCAGACGTTTCTGGCGTGAGATGCCAACCACCGAATTCGACGGCGATATCTCCGAATGGATCGCCGTCCTGCCGCTTGCCGCCATCGAGCAGCACGGGCCGCATCTGCCGGTCGGCGTCGATGCCCTCATCGCCGAGGGCATGGTCGAACGCTGCGCCGCCGCCTTGCCGGCGGACAGTCCCGTCACCTTCCTGCCTCTGGAGGAGATCTGCAAGTCCAACGAACACCTTGGATTTCCCGGGACGCTGACTCTGGACTGGGACACGACGGTCCACAGCTGGCTCGAAATCGGCGAGTCCGTCGCGCGGGCCGGCGTCCGCAAGCTCGTTCTCGTCACCAGCCATGGAGGCAACGTCGCCCCGATGGAGATCGTCGCGCGCGAACTGCGGGTCAGACACTCCATGCTCGTCGTCACCACGAGCTGGTCGCGTCTCGGCGCGTGGCAGGACATCTACGACTACGGCCCGGTCTTCACGGATATCCATGGCGGCAACAGCGAAACCTCGGTGATGCTGGCGCTGCGCCCCGATCTGGTTGACATGTCCAGGGCCGCAGACTTCGCCAGCACGCAATCGGACATGAAGGCGCGTCACCGACGGGTCGGCTATCACGGATCGGATGCGAACGTTGCCTGGATGTCGCACGACCTGAATCCCGAAGGCGTGGTGGGCGACGCCACGGCCGCATGCGCCGACAAGGGCGAACGGGACGTCGCGTCCATGGTTGCCGGCTTCTGCGAACTGATGAAGGAAGTCGAGGCAACCGCGCCACCCAGTTCGAGGGCTTGAATCGGGGGAATCGACATGGAAACGATGGTCGCTATCGCCCAAACCTGTCTGACAGCCTATCTGGGAGCCTGGCTGCTGCTCGGCGTCCGGGACAACATCGTCCATCCCTCGATGAACGGCACGGGCACGAGGGAGGTGCTGGAACTCACGCGACTGAAGGAGGAGTATCCCGAGGACTACGCGCTGATCGAGGGCCGGCGCGTCACCAACCATGCCCTGCAGCGGGCGATCTTTGTCTTCATCGTCTGCTGCGAGGTGCTGGTCTGTCTCGTGTTGTGGGGCGCCACGCTGTGGATGGCGCTTGCCCTTGGCGGACTTGCGGATCTGGAGCAGGCCAGGGCCGCCGCGCTGGCCGGCACGCTCGGATTCACCTCGATCTGGTCAGGGTTCCTGATCGTGGGCAATCACTTTGCCTACTGGTACTGCCATCAGTGGTCCCAGAACACGCACTTTCAGATGGTGCTGTGGGGCATCGGCACCATGGTGTTCCTTGCCATTCCTCAATAGAGCGCCAATGCCGTCAGCTTTCCGACCCTGTGGTCATCTCGCAGGCCTGTGGCGTGGTGTCGCAATGCCGTACTCCCGCAGAGTGCTTTCCACGCTCGGCCGTCGAAGTCGAACTCTTCCGTCATTCAACAGATAGGAAAACACGTACCCCAGACCCAGGATCAGCACGCCGATGAGGAAGCAATAGATGATGGCGCGGTCAGGGTACTGATCCTTGAGATACCCGATGTAGAGGGGACCACAAACCCCCGCAGCCGCCCAGGCCGTCAACATCACTCCGTAGACCGACGACATTCTCCGCGTCCCGAACACATCCAGAATGAACGACGGCATCGTCGCAAAACCGCCGCCAAAGCAGAGAAGGATGTAACAGACAAGAATCGAGAAAATCCACGGATCTCGCTCGGTCATCAAGATTCCGAAAACGATCATCTGGCTGGCAAGCAGAATTCTGAACACGCGGACACGACCAATTCGATCCGAGAGCAACCCCCAGAAGAGTCGTCCGACGCCGTTGCAGATCGAGCTTGCGGCAATCAGGGTCGCGCCATATTCGGCGAGAGTTTCCGGCTCCACCGACGGATCGGCAAGCCCCCAGACGTCCTGAAGCAAGGGTGACTGAAAGCTGATGACGGCAATTCCCGCAGCAATATTGAAGAAAAACACAATCCACATCACCGCGAATTCACCCGAACGCAGGCAGCGCGCGGTCGAACCGGGATCCTCCTCCAGTTCACCTGTCGTCCCGCTGCTGCGGAAACGCCTCGTGAATTCCGGCGGTGGATCCCTCAAAGCCCAGCTGCACGGGAGCAACACAGCGGCAAACACCACTCCGAGCCATATGAAGACGAGCGGCAAGTCGCCCTTCGTCTCGACCACCAGCAAGGGCGCAAGTCCCTTGCTCAGGACAACCGCTCCTATCCCGAAGCCCATGACGACAATGCCGGTGGCCAATCCCTTGCGATCCGGAAACCACTTGGCAACCGTGGCCACGGGTGTGACGTAGCCGAGCCCGATGCCGGCACCCCCGATGACGCCGTAGCCAAGATAGAAGAGCAGGAGGCTCTCAATGTGCAGTGCGAACCCCGCCAGGACATAGCCTCCCGAGAACATCACGCTCCCGGCGAGCGCCAGTCGGCGGGGACCGAGCTTCGGCAAAAGCATGCCTGCGCCTGCAGCGGACATGCCGAGCGAAAATATGGTGATGCTGAACGCCACCGCCGTGTCCGTAAACGACCAGCCCAGCTGCCTGACCAGGAGCGTCTGAAAGAAGCTCCATGCGTAGACGGTGCCCAGACACACCTGAAGCAGGGTACAGCAAAGGATCGCAACTACACGTGATTGTGTCATTTCAGACTACTCGTCGCTGCGATCCGACGTGGACTGCCGTCTGGTTCCATGACCGTCTGTCGCTCGCGAAAAATGCAGAATCAGCCGTGCCAGATCGCCGGCTTCGTCATTGCGCGCCAACAACTTCTCACGCGTGGCGCCGTCAGCCGATTGTTCTTTCGCGAGCCCGACCGCGAAGCTCAGCAGTCCGTCAACCGGCTTAGCCGCAAAATTGACGAACCAAATCGCGGCAAAAACCCCGACAACGAAAATCATGCACATGAGGTAGACTTGCTGACCGATTGCTCTCTGGATCTTCAAGGCGATCAACCCGGTGTCCATGCCTATGTGCACCGTACCAGCCACGCCCGCCAGGATCGGGCTCGCCACTTCAATGAAGTCGCCCATACCGGGCAAGCTGCGTTCCACCGTCGTCGTACTTGTCACGTCACCAGCCCTGATTTGCTCCGGAATGCCCGGGACGAAGGTATGGGCAAGGATCTCGCCGGTTTCACTGACAATGTAGATGTAGCTTACGCCCTGAATCTCGATGAATTGATCAATCAGGGACTGCAAGGCGGTCAGGTTGCTGTTCAACAGGATATCGACACTGGCATCCGCAATCGTCTTCGCAATTCCCTTGCTGTTCTCCTCGTATTCCTTGGACAAATGTGTATCGACCGCATAAATGCTCAGCCAGGATGTCGACACGCCGATCACACCAAACAGGAAGAAAACGCCAAAGAGTGTCCGTCGGAAGAGTTTCGGTATTTTCATGTCACGCAAACCTCTCCTGCCAGTTGTGGAGCGGCACAAACCGACCCTCATCGACAACGGTGTAGTAAACCTTTTGCAAGCCTTGACGCCGCTGTGGTCCGAACGACACCGCCTCGCCAATTCCCAGGTCATAGTCCGTTATGCTGAACACGGCATCCTCCAGCGCGTACCGTTCCGGTGTTTCGCCGAGGCGTCGCAGAATCTCAACCATCATCTTGGCGTCAAGGAAGCCCTCGAGACTTACAAAGCTGTGTGAAAACGGCGTGTAGCTTTCCGTCAACAATTCCTGCGGCGCGGAAGGATCATAGCGCGCCATCAGTTCCTGGTACTGCTTGACTGCCGGAATCGACGTATCGTGGTAGCTGGGCACGACCTGCGAATTCACCAGCAGAGCGGTGTAACGTTCGCCGTCGTCGCGCCCCTGGGTGATGAGATTGACCAGATTCTCGCTCCCGACAAAGGACACATTGGCTATGGGAACCTGCAACCCAAGGTCCACGGCATCACGGAGAAACGCAGCGCATGCGGCGTAGGCTCCAATGCAGATGACGGCATCGGGGCGTGATGCCTTGAGAATCTCCACCTGATCGCGCATGACGCCGGTGAACTTCGAACCCCGCCTGTAGGTCGCCTCGCCGGCAATCTGCTCTCCATACTGCTTGAGCGCCCGGCGCACGCCCGCCCAGCCGCTGCGGCCGTAGGCGTCGGCCTGATAGAAGACCGCAATGCGTCTGCGACCGATGTTGACGAAGTTCTGGACAAGGCCGGCTGTCTCCTGGCGATAGGAGGCGCGAAGATTGAAGGCGAAGGGGCCATAGGGCGGCTCCCGCTGGGGCTGCGCGCCGGTGAATGGAAAAAACAGGTAGATCTGTTTCTCCTGGAACTTCTTGAGCATGGGAAGGACGCGCGTGACCGTCGGTGTGCCGACATAGCCGAACAGGGCGAAGACGTCGTCCTCCAGCATGAGAGTCAGCGTGTTCTTGACCGCGGGGTCGGGTTGATAGCCGTCGTCGTAGGTCTTCAGGACGACCTTCCTGCCTCCGATGCCACCGTGCCGGTTGACATGCTCGAAGTAGGCGCTCGCTCCGCGAAACAGCTCTATGCCGAGACCACGGGACGGCCCTGAGAATGCGGCAGACATTCCCAGCACGATCTCACTGTCGGTGACCCCAGATGACGTGGTCGCGCCAAGCGACTTCGCACCGAGCCCCATCAGGCATCCGGCAAGACCATACCGGAGAACATGCCGTCTCGTCGCTGGCGTCATGTGATGTGCTCCCGGCCGTTGTCCAGCGTATCCGTGATTCCAACGGCGCCCGCTTCCGACGGCGATCCCGCAGGCAACATGGCGTTCAATTCGCTGAACACCCCCGGCCCGGACTCCACCATGATCTCATCCTCATGCTGACAATTGACATTGCTGGAGAAAGCAAGGCCCGACCCAGTAGCCTGTACCGGTGGCTTGGTGGTGACAACGGGATTGAGCATCCTGTCAATGGTGTCGGGCGGCACGCCGCTTGCGTCGTCCGTGATGTGAATCTCCATGCACTTCCCGGAACGCCGGGTGACGAGAGTGAGTGATGGATCGTATCTGGTTCCGTCGCTACTTTCTTCGGTTGAGCGACGTTTTTCAACCGTCGCCGGACAAGCGCTTCCGACCGGGTTCGGAGAACTGCGACACTCATCCCGAAAGACGACGTCGAGCAAGACCATCATTGAATCGATGCCCTTGATGATCTCGCGCTGAAAGTCCGGGTCGCTGGTCGGGGCCGCAGAGTGCGAGCCACTTGTGCCTGTCGAACAACGCGTCGAAATCGATTGCCCGTTGGCCGCGCCTGCCTTGCCCCATGCCGAGGACGTGATGCACTGACCTGCCTTGCGTTGTGTGGATCAAGGATCGTCAGAGAGTCCCGGCCGGTCGCACGAAGACCAATCGGAGAGCCAAGGCTGATGCCGTCGCAGACGCGATGACGGTGGCAGCTGGTGGTCGATCTGTGGCGGACCTGGCAGGTTGCACTGAAAGCGGGTCGTTCGGGCCGCCTCGACCGGTCCCGCCATCTGTCACAGGTCCTCCTCACGAGGAAGCGCATCGGGAACGTCCTGGAGATCCGTGTGCGTTACCGCTATCGCCGCATCCACGTTCCGTCCCGTCACGAGGGCCGGCAGATCAGTGCCGGGCGGCTCAGTCGGATGTCTTGCGAGGAGGGGCTCCAGTTGCCGAAGAGTACCGGGCGCCGGTGTTCGTGTCCCGCAATGCCTTGCTCACCGCTCTTGCCTCGGCCTGTTCTTGCAGAATGAGATGATCTCAGGCGGCGGCCTCGCCCACGGCACTCTTGAAACAGTCCAAATCTGATATCCGGGAACGACGACATCGGGGTCGTCAAATGATCCTGCCTTCACATGGACGACCTTGTCATTGCGAGACGAACGCGTGAAAACAGGTGATCCGCAAACCCTGCAGATGAATCGCGCTACCTCTCCTCCACTCTCTCCGGACGTCGTGAACGAGGAGAGTGAAGAACCTTCAAGACTGAACGCCGACTTCTCAACCCGCTCGCCGACATTGAACGCACTGCCATTTGCGCGTCGGCAATCTCGACAATGACAGTAGTTGGCGTCGCCAATCTTGCCATCGATGCGGAATCGAATGCTGCCGCAAAGACACCCGCCACGCGTCATCTCGTCCGGTTTCATGCGAATCTCTCCCATCACGCGGTTCGGCTGACGACTCGCCAAGCACACTCAAGACCGGTCAATTGTGTTCGGCTGGACCCCCTGTTCTACCATGCCTGGTCCCCGAGTTCCGACAGGCCGACCTGAGTGCGTGGGGACTGGAAGGGAGATACCGAGTCAATCCTGGCCACGCATGCCTTCCGCCCGCCGTCGTCAGGGACCGGGGGAACCGGTTCGGCGTTCCAGCCCCGATCTGAACACGACTGCGAGGAACGCCAGGACCATGCCGAGTCCAGCCATCACCAGGAACGTTGCGCTGCCGCCGACGAGGCTCAGCGAGAGTCCGATCCACAACGCGGCCAGCACTGCCGCTCCCTTGTCCAGCAAGGCGGAGGCACTCACGACGCGTGCCATCAGGTGGTCGGGCGTGTGCGAGGCCCTGGCCGAGAGGTAGAGCACAAGCAGGAATCCTTCGCCGGCTCCGATGAGGAAGGCGCCAGACAGAAGGACATGAAGGCCCCCCTGGGCAATGAGCACCGCGCCGGCCGAAAACACAATCAGACAACAGGCCGGGATGTTCCCGCTCCTCAACCCGAGATAGCCGGAACACAACGTCCCGAGTACTGACCCGGCCGCATAGGATGACACGGCGTAGGACGCCGCAAGGGCATCGCTGGCATCACCGCCGGAACCCACGTAGACAAGTCCCAGGACGACGCCGTATCCGACGGCGCCGTAGGCGGTCCAGATCAACTGCATGGTGCGCAGGCGCGCATGGCCCAGGAAGAACACCAGACCCTCGCGGATATCGCGCAGGAGGCTGCCGTTGCCTGAAGAGACGTTGGCCTGTGAGTCGATGCTGACGAAGAGGATCGCCAGGGCGAATGCGGCGAGAAACGCGGATACGAGCGACAGTGCCTCGACGGCTCCAACCATCGCCGCGGTGAAGCCGGCGACGGCGGGGCCGGCGATCCAGGCAACCGACTCGGAGGCTTCCGTCCATCCGTAGGCGCCTTCAAGTTCGGTCTTCTCGACGAGCTGCGGCACGATCGCCGATCGCGCCGCATTCGAGACTGACGACAGGGTTCCGAACGGTGCGGCAGCCGCAAACAGGGCGATCAGAACAGGTCCGTCCAGAATGTGGACGATGACGACAAGGAAAAGCAGGAGGGCACGGCCGAAATCGGCCAGGATCATCAGACGCTTGCGGTCGCGCCGGTCGAGGATGGCGCCGAAGGGAAGGTGGAACACGAAGTACGGCACCATCTCCAGGACGACAACGAACGACACGAGGGTTGCAGATCCGGTGAGGTCAAGAACGATCAGGGGAATGATGACATCGCCTGCGGCCTCCGCGGAGTTCAGCACGCATTGCGCAAGCACGAAGACCCGGAAACGGGCGTTTCTCTCGATGAGGCGAAACATCATGAAGCAGCGGCAGGCGCCGTTTCGATCACAGGCATGTTCGCCGTAGGGGAATTGGACGCATGAAGCAGACCGGCGATGAGACGCAGGCACCGGGGCCGGCTTGTTGGCAGCGCCACGCCGGCGCCTGCCTCTCGTCCGGAGCGATCCTGCCGCGACCGCTGGCAACGGCGCCGATCAGGAGGAGCACAGCGCGCATCGGACCTGCAAAGCCCGAGGTTCGCGAAACAACGACCGCCTGGAGAGAGGTGCCGTCGTCAGAACGCGTAACGCAGCGACAACCGGACGCCGTGGCTCTCGAGGCTCGCCTTGGTCGGCGCGAGATCAAGCGGCAATGGCGACCGGCTCCCGTCGCGCCAGACGACCCGGCCCGGCCCGCGCGGCGTGCGGACCTCGCCGAGGTCCGTGTAACGCCAGGCCAGATCGAGGCTGACGCCCTCGTCGAGCGCCAGCGCGACCCCGGCCGTCGCCATCCACGCCAGTCCGGTCCGGCTGCCGCCCGGCACGATGGTCGTCGTCGCCGGAAACGTCATGGTCGTTTGCCCGATCCTGGTGTGCACGGCGCCGATTCCCGCACCGATGAAGGGCGCAAAGGGGCCGAACTCGGGCGCCCCCAGGTCCGTGAGATCAACGAAACCGGCAATCATCCCGGAGAGAGACGACAGGTCTGCCGAAACGTCCTGCCGGCGCTCCGGCGCCAGGAAGTTCGCGCGGCCCTCGAATGAAAAGCCGGGCCGGTATTCGACCAGCACCTCGAACCGGACCGCCCCGGTCTCGTAGCCCAGTCCGAGTTCCACCGAGGGCACCGTCCCGAAGTCTCCCGCCGAACGATAGGGCGCACCATCGCCTCCCGTTCCGCAGCCGTAGAGAGCCGCCGGCGTGGTCGTGGAGCAATCGGTGTCGGTAAAGTCTGCCGTCCCCGGCCTGTCGAGGCCGATGCCGCCGCGCAGATAGTAGTCTCCGGCAAGCGCGAGTTCGCAAACCAGACACAGTCCGGCAGCGATAGCCATTGTCGCGACTTTCGCAAGACGCGAATGTCCGCTGCGTGTCATCCCGAGGAATGATCGAGTCATGCTGCCCTCCTGATTTCGTGACAGCACTGCAACACCACTGGGGAAGCGTGTTTGCCAGGGTTGCACGACATGACCGACGGATACCACGGCCCACGCCCGAAACCCAAGTCTCTCCAGTTCTCGGTTGCCGGCGTCCTCCCTGAATCCCTCGATCGGAACCGTCGGCGCTCCCTGACGATCGACTCCTCGCACCGCGAGGACAAGACGGCCTGGGAATACCGGAGACCTGCCCGGGCGACGTCAGCGGCCTGCAACTCTTCGGAGTGCGCGGATTGACAGGGTGGGATCAACCAGAGGCGTGTTCGACTTCTCCAGCGGCAACGACGCGGCAGTCGATTGTTTCGCCTCGTCCTTCGTGTACCATCGGTATCCATGGACATGGCGGCCGTCATCTTCATCACCCTCGGCATCATGATCGTCGGGTTCGGGCTGCTTTCGCTCGCCAACATTCTCAACATGAGCTTTACGGAACACCAGCGGGAGCATGCGGATATCACCAACCCGCGCTTCAGGCTCTCGATGGCGAAGTTCATGGTCATGGGCTTCGTGATCATCGCCAT
Source organism: Alphaproteobacteria bacterium (assembly GCA_964291415.2). GTDB lineage: Bacteria > Pseudomonadota > Alphaproteobacteria > SP197 > SP197 > SP197. Next base: position 159,897 of record OZ219919.1, read on the forward strand.
CGGCGGTGTCTTCGCCCTCCTTGCCTGACGCCCTCACCTGTCGTCCAGACGGCCGCTGCCTCGTGCGTGGCGGACAAGCGCATCGTCGGTATCGAACCACGCAAGCGCATCCTCGTGCCAGACATGCAGGGCGGGCGGCAGGGAGTCGGGGTCGTCGCAGGTCCCCGTAAAGAAGTGGATTTCACCGGGGACCTCGTCCGATTCGTAGGTCAACGGCGTGCCGCACAAGGCGCAGAACCCTCGCCTGACGCCGGGCGAGGATTCATGGATGGCCCGATGGCCGGCGGTGAAGGTCACGGACGAGGCGGCCGCCCCGACATAGGCGGCAACGGGAGCGCCGGTGGCGCGCCGGCAACTCCGGCAGTGACAGTAGGCCGTCCACAGCGGCGGTTCATCGATGCGATACCGCACGGCGCCGCACAGGCACCCTCCGCTGACCGGCGGCATCGATCAGACGGTCCGTGACAGGACCTGCGGCAGACCGCGTACGCTGATCCGCCAGAGAAGGCGGGCGTTCTCCCGCGACGTGGCAAAGGCGATGGGGCTCGCCGCATGCATCGTCTGCAGGGTATCCCAGATGACGAGATCGCCCGGACGATAGTGGTGGCGGTAGATGTGTTCCTCGCACAGGGCATGGGCCTTCAGCGAATCGAGCAACGCGCCGGCCTCCTCGGAGGTCATGTCCCTGATGGCGTAGGCTCCGTGACCGATTGCGTAGAGTGCCTTCCTGCCGGTGACAGGATGGCGCATCACCAGCGGGTGATGGACCGGTGGCACCCGGCGATCCTGGTCATCGTTGATGATCGGGTTGACCACGGCTTCGCCCGCAAGGCGGCGGCCACGCCCGTACTTGTGCGCGACCTCGAGGGAATCGATCCTCTCCCTGGTGGCGGCGTCAAGGGAATCATAGGCCCCCGCCATGTCGCAGAACTGTGTTTCTCCACCTTCACGGGGCGCCAGGATCGAATAGAGCATGGTGGCGCTCGCCGGCACCTCCTCGTAGGACTGGTCGGTGTGCCACAGGGCGGCGCCGTTGCGGATCTTGGCGTCCCTGTCCCGCTCTTCGGTGTTGCCCACGGTCATGAGCTCGGGATAGCCATCCATGCGCATGTGGTCGAGGACATGGGGGATGGGGTCGCCCCACAACCTGCCGAACCGGAGAAACCGGTCCTCGTCGAGATCCTGGTCCCTGATGACGATAACGCGATGGACATGAAGCGCGTCCACGAGGGTGCGCATGACCGGGTCGGAGAAGTCGTCGGCAAGCCGAACTCCGTGCATCTCCACTCCGAAGGCCGCATCAAGCGGCGTCAACGTCACCATGGAAGCCTCCAGCAGGGAACGCTACCGCGAAGTGACGCCGGCGACAACGTCAGCGCCGGCGACACGCCGTTTCGAGGGCCCCGATGACAGCGTCGCTCTTCGCGAGAGTTCCGAAGACGCCACCCGACGAGCGGATGAGGTCGATGGCGGCATCGTGCCGCCGCTGGCTTGCGGCGGCCGTGCAGTCCTCGACGACCACGCACTCGATGCCTCGATCCAGGGCTTCGCGCAGGGTCGACGTGACACAGCAGTCCGTGGTGAGCCCGACCAGGATCGCCGCCCGGATGTCCCGCGCCCGAAGATCGGCGTCGATCGCCGTCGTTGCGAAGACCCCGTAGCTTGCCTTGTCGAACACGTCCTCGCCGGGCGACGGAGCGAGTTCGTCGATGATGTTCCACCCCTCCTCGCCCCGGACGAGCGCCCGGCCCAGAGGTCCGGTGCTGCCGATGGCCTCGTTTGCGGCGCCGCCAACCTTCCAGGGCTGCAGGTCCGAGAGATCCGGCGCATAGCCCTCGCGCGTGTGGATGATCGTGAGCCCGCACCGGCGCGCCGCGCCGAGGACACGGCGAATCGGCTTGACGGGCTGTCTCAGGCGCGCCAGGTCGGCTCCGAGACGGTGCATGTAGCCATTCTCCGCACAGAAATCCCGCTGCATGTCGATGACGAGAAGCGCCGTGCGTGATGGCTCAAGGCCGCCCCCCTGTGGAAAGGGCAGCGGATTGCCGGCAATGACCGGCATGGTCACGACCGGCAGACGGGGGGCGGGAAGAAACCTGCCGGCGTCATGAGCCGGTTCTCCTGACTCTCCAGGGCGCCGAGTTCGGCGCTGCGGGCCAGGTAGTCCTGCCAGTCGGGATCCGCCTGCATCGCCTTCCGGCGCGCCTCGCGGTCGCCGGCATTCTCGTAGACCCAGATATGAACAAACTGGTTGGGATTGCCGGTCTCGGTGACCAGCCATGCCAGGGGCTGTCCAAGGTGCCTCGTCTGCGGTTCCTTGCCGAACGCCTCATAGAGTTCCATGTGTCTTTTGAGCATGCCGGGACGGCAGGTGTAGGTTCGCACGTCAAGCAGCATCATGCGTCTCCTTGTTCTGGCTTCGCCGGTGTTCCTCCACCAGGCTCTCGATGATCGGGACGAAATGAGAGAATCCGGGCGTCTTCATGCCGGGCCGCTTCCCGGCGTCATCCAGGAGGCGTACGGCGATGATGTCGCCGAGGTGCGGGTGCCGGGCAAACTGCTCGGCCTCGTGTGCCTCCATCGGGCCGCCCTGGAGGGAAAGCGAATGGCGCGACGCGTCGCTCAACCTCTCCAGGTAACCACGCCTGGTAGCCGAGAGATAGCGCTTGGCCGCCACATGGTGGCGTATGCAGTCGGTCACGACGGCGGGAAAGAAACGTTCCACCAGTCGGGCGCCGGCCACCTCGTGGTGACGGTCCCGGATGTCGGTCATGGAGAACATCCCGGAATCGCCTGCGACATGGCCGATGTCGTGAAGCAGCGCTCCGACGATGACCGCCTCCTTCCTGCCGCTTCTCTGGGCAAGGGTGGCGCTCTGCAGCATGTGTTCGGCGATCGTCACGTCCTCGCCAAGGTATTCGACGGCCGCCACGTCTTCGAAGATGGCAGCCAGGCAATCGATGATCGCCTGGGCCATCAGACCGGCTTCCGCGATGTTGCCTGCATCATTGCCTCGTGTGTCGAGCGCAGCCCGTCCATGTCCGCATAGCAGCCCTGGAGCCAGCGGTTGCCGGCGCCTGTCCACGCCGTGCGGCCGTGAAGGACGCGGGTGTTGTCGACGACAAAGCACTCGCCGGGTTCCAGGCGGAACGAGATCGCCATCGTCGGGTCGTCGACGATGTCGCCAAGGTGCCGGTAGGCCGCATACCACGTGGCCATGCGCTCGAAGGGCACATCCCTCACGGCCGCCAGGGACCGGTTGTTGAAACGTACGCACCGAAGTTCTCCATCCGGCGCCAGTTCGATCAGCGGACGGCGGGCGGCGAGCGAGACACCATCCTCGCCGTCAAAGGCGAAGCGTGCACAGTGATCGGCGAGCACATCGAAGTGATCCGGATTCTCTTCCTGCAGGCGGCGAACGGCGGCAAAACCGTCGATGACCATGCTGTCGCCGCCCGCAAGCGAACTCTCGAGACAGTAGAGTAACTGAATCGTCGGCACCGGATCCCGGTAGGGATTGTCGGTGTGGGCCTGAAGGGCGAGTCCGGTATAGGCAAGATTCACCGGGTTCACCTGGGTGCGAACGTCGAAGTGACGGCCGTAGTTGGTCTCCCTCACGTGACCGAAGAGATCGACGATGCGAAAGAGCGCGCCGGGCACCGCCGGCCCGTTGATCACCCGCGCCACACCATAGCGCCGGATGTGGCCCAGCCAGTCGCGCAGCGCCGCGCCGCGCATCTCGAGGTTCCCAAGGTCCGCGACCGGTGCCTCGCTCAACCGGACGCCTGTCCACGTGGTGATTGCCGGATCCGTCCAGCCACGCCCGTCAACTCCCGTCCGGTCGTAGGCATTCCGCTCGAGCCAGGACACGTCGAAGGCGATCGTCCTCATCTCCGGGGCGAAGTTGACCATGAGCGTGGTGTTGCTGACGGCCGCGGAGGCAATGCGCAGATCGGGCGGAATGGCGCCCGGCGCAATCAGCCGCTGACCATTGCCGGGATCACGGGTCCCGGGGTCGACCGCATTGTCGCGCAGCCAGATGGCGTGAAAGCGCCTGGACCCCAGGGTCAGGAATGTCCCGGAGGCATCGACACTGACATCCGTCATGACACATGACCGGCGTGACATTCCCGGGCAAGGCGGCCGATGGCGTCTTCCATTGCGGCAATCGTACGGGCGATGTCCTCGTCGTCGATAGCCGTGGAAACGTAGATCTTGGAGTCGGCCTTGAGAACGCCATTCTCCATGAGGAGAGCGTTGAATCGCTTCAGCATCCCGGCATTGCCAGCCAGCATGTCGCGGTGATTGCTGACGGCGCCATGGGTGAAGACGACATCGAACAGAGGAGGTTCGCCGACCACCCGGGCATCGATCCCGTTGTCAGCCAGGATCCTCTCGAGGGCCGCCATCAGGCGGCGGCCCGCGTCGAAGAGGCACTCAAAGACGCCGGGACGCGACAGGACACCGAGCGTTGCAAGACCGGCCATGGCCGCCACGGGATTGCCGGAGAGCGTGCCGACCTGCGGCACGAACCGCCCGGCGCCGGCCTGCTCGCTGTCGAAGGCGGCCATGATGTCCTCGCGTCCGGCAATGGCTGCGAGCGGGAAGCCGCCCCCGATCACCTTGCCGAGCGTACAGAGGTCCGGAACCACACCGTAGTACTCCTGGGCGCCACCCATGCCCAGCCGGAATCCCGTGACCACCTCGTCGAACACGAGGAGCACATCGTGTTCTCGCGTCAGGTCCCGCAGGGCGGCAAGGAATCCCGGCTGCGGCGGGATCAGCCGCTGCATGGGCTCGAGAAACACCGCCGCGATCTCGGATCCGTACTCCCTCAAGAGACTTTCCACCGCGCCTGCATCGTTGAACGGCGCCACAAGGATCGTGTCCCTCACTGTGTCGGGAATGCCCGCGGAATCGGGAATCGGGCGGGGAGAGTTTCCGGACGTTCTCGGCGCGAGGCTCATCAATGCGTAGTCGCTGTAGCCGTGGTAGCCGCCCTCGAACTTCAGGATTTTCGGACGTCCCGTATGGGCCCGGGCAAGGCGCATGGCAAAGGCATCGGCCTCGGATCCTGTGCTCGTGAAACGAACCTTCTCAGCAACCGGCACGGCGTCGATGATGGCTTCGGCCAGAGCGATGCCCTCGGGATTGCTGGCAAAGAACGTCGTTCCCGTCTCGATCTGGCGGCGCACGGCGCTCGTGACCTCGGGATGGGCATGCCCGATGAGCATGGGCCCCGATCCGATGAGATAGTCGATGTACTCGCGGCCTTCGTCATCCCACACACGGCTGCCGCTGCCCCGGGCAATAACGAGATCTCTGGTGACGTTGCCGAACGTGCCGCCGGGAAGAGCCCGCGCGGCTCTCTGGCGGATAGAAGACTGCGCACCCAGTGTCATGCCTGCCACCGCGACCGTGTCCGACTCCAGGGGGCACGATATCGGCCAATCCGTGCTACACAAGAGGGAAGACGAGTCCAGGGCCCCGCATGACGTCCCTCCCCCTTGCGCTCTACGATTCCTTCAGCGACACCGCATTCGGGGGCAGCCAGGCCGCTGTCGTTTCAGGCGCCGGAGTCCTGGATGAGGCCACCATGGCACGTGTCGCCGGTGAACTCGGCTACCCGGCCGTGTGTTTCGTTGCTGCCGCAAAGAGGGAATGTGTCGAGGCGCGTTTCCGCTCGACCGTCATGGAGCTCCCGATGTGCGGTCATGGCACCATCGCCCTCATGACGCGCCTGGTCGAACAGGGTCACGTCACGGTGCCCTCCAGGGTGGAGCTTCGCCTTCCCGGCTCCCGGGCGCACGTCACCGTCTCGGCTGGCGCGGACGGCAGGCCGCTGGTCATGCTGGAGGTCTCCCCGCCATCGTTTCGCCGGGACGATGTCGACCGGGGTCGCCTTGCCGGTCTCCTTGGTCTCGAGCCGGACGTCATCGCCCGGGACCATCCCCTGGAAACCGTCTGTGGCGACTTCGTTCATCTCGTCGTGCCGTTTGCCCGGTCTTGATGCCATGGAGCGCGTGCGTCCCGATTTTCCGGGGATCGTGGCCCTGTGCCGCGACCACGGAATTGAGACCGTGGCACTCTTCACGACTGAAACCCTGGATCCGGCGTCGACGCTCCACGTCCGCGACTTCTGCCCCGCCGTCGGGGTGGCCGAGTCCGCCGCCGCGGGGACCACCAACGCCGCCCTCGCCAGCTACCTGGTACGCCACCGCATCGTATCGCCGGACGCGAGCGCCCGTGTCGAAGTCAGGGCCGAACAGGGTGTCGAAATCGGCCGGGCAAGCAGGATTGTCTCGCGCGCCGTCATCGAGGACGATGCCGTCACACGTCTCGACGTCGGTGGCGTGGCCACCAGGACCGTCGAGGGTCTGCTCCACCTGCCGCCATGACCGACAGCAATCTCTCCGCTTCCAGGGTCTTCGCCGCCGCCTTCGCTCGCCACGGGGTCGACACCATCTTCGGCCAGTCGATTCCCTCGGCATTCTTCCTGGCAACCCCGGAGTTCGGCATCCGCCAGATGACCTATCGCACCGAGAACGCCGGCGCCGTGATGGCCGATGCCTACGCCCGGATTTCCCGCAAGGTCGGTGTCGTCGCCGCTCAGAACGGACCGGCGGCGACACTGCTGGTGGCCGGGCTGGCCGAGGCCTTGACGGCATCCTCTCCGGTGGTGGCCCTGGTCCAGGACACGCCCCCCTTGTGGCGGGACCGCAATGCCTTCCAGGAACTCGATCATCCCGAACTGTTCAAGGGCTGCGCCAAGTGGGTGCGCAGAATCGAGGACACCCGGCGCATCGACGACTACGTCGACATGGCCTTCCGCCAGGCTGCCGGCGGGCGTCCCGGCCCGGCCGTTCTCCTGGCGCCGGTCAACGTGATGGAAGCGCCCCGGGCGGCAAGTTCCGGTCGCCGGCAGTCTCTGGGCCAGGTGCCCCTCGACCGGCCCGTCGCCAACCGGGATGCAATCGCCCGGGCAGCGCGGCTGATCGCCGGCGCCGAGAGGCCCGTCGTCTGGGCCGGCGGCGGCGTGCATCTTTCCGGCGCCGCCGACGTCCTCGCCACGCTCCAGGAGAAGGCCCATCTTCCGGTGGCCACCACGACCATGGGAAAGGGGGCCGTGGACGACGCGCACCCCCTCACGATCGGCGTGGTCGGGTACTACATGGGCAAGGGTTCCGCCACACAACGGCTCGCCCCGCTGATCAGCGAGGCCGATGTCGTCGTGGCCGTCGGCAACCGCACCAACCAGAACGGCACGGATTCCTGGCAGCTGCTGTCGCCGGACACGACGCTCATTCACATCGACATCGATCCCCAGGAAATCGGACGCACCTACGAGGCGGTGCGCCTCGTCGGCGATGCCCGCGAAACGCTCGCCGCCCTCTCGGCTGACCTGCTCGCCGGCGATCTCGCCCTGAGGGCCCGCCGCCGGCCTGCTCTTGAAGCCCGGATCGCCGAAGCGCGACTCAGTCATCGCGAGGAGACCGCACCTCTTGCCGCCTCGGCGGCACGGCCGGTCAGGCCCGAACGCCTGATGGCCGACCTCGACCGGCAGCTGTCGGAGGACCACATCCTGGTGGCGGATGCGAGCTACGCCTCGATCTGGCTGTGCAACAACCTTGCCAGCCGGCGGCCCGGCCAGCGGTTCCTCACGCCGCGGGGCATGGCCGGTCTTGGCTGGGGCCTGCCCATGGCGATCGGCGCCAGGCTGGCCAGGCCCTGCGCACCCGTGTTCGCCCTCGTCGGCGACGGCGGATTCGCCCACGTCTGGGCCGAACTCGAAACGGCTCGACGGCTTGGCACCCATGTCGTCGTCACCGTGCTCAACAACGAGATTCTCGGCTACCAGAAGCACGCCGAACTTCATCGCTACAACGCCCACACCGACGCCGTCGCCTTCACCAGCGTCGATCACGCGGCCATTGCCGAGGCCACCGGCTGCCGGGGCGTGCGCATCACCGATCCTGCGGACTACGCACCGGCCCTGGCCGAAGCCTTCGCCCGGACAGACCGGGTGACGACAGTGATCGATGTTCTCACCGAGCCCGAGGCCTTCCCGCCCATCACGGCCTTTGGAGACGGGCCGCTCGCCTGACGGAGTCGAGAGGATTCCGGTGACGCTTGCCGGCGGCATGACAACATCCGTATTCTCAACCTCGGGCCAGGGGGTCATCCAGGCACATGCGGCACCGTTCCCCCGGCGACGGAACGACAGACCCGGGCGGCGGTTACCGAAACGCGCCCGTCACCGCGATCGGACTGTGGCTGTTCGCCACCATCCTCTTCATGGGGCAGATGGCGGCCCTGAAGTGGCTCTCCACGGACTACCATTTCTCGCAGATCCTGTTCATGCGCTCGGTGGTCGTGGTGGCCGGCACCACGCTCCTGCTGTTGCGCGGTCCGGGCCTCGGCACTCCGTTCAGGACCCGGCGCTGGCGCATGCATGTCCTGAGATTCCTCTGCTTCTTCGCCGCGCTCAGCTGCTTCATCGAGGCGGTACGCCACATCTCGCTTCCCGACGCCACGGCGGTCGCCTTTGCCTCGCCCCTGCTGATGACCGCACTCAGCGTGCCGCTCCTCGGGGAGCGGGTCGGCCCGCGCCGCTGGGCCGCGGTCGGTATCGGACTGTGCGGAGTCCTCGTCATCGTCAATCCCTCGACGGGCATTTTCCAGATCGCGGCGTTGTGGGCGCTCTGCTCGGCCCTCGCCTATGCCCTTGCCATCATCGTCACGAGGATCGTGAGCCGGACCGAAGATGCGACCACCACGGTCTTCCTGCTGAACGGCATCTATGTGATTTCCATGCCCGTGTTCGCTCCCTTCGAGTGGATCATGCCCTCGGGCGAGGCCCTTTTCCTGATGGTCGCGTGCGGGGTCACGGTCATGATCGCCCAGCTCACGGCGGTCCGGGCCTGTGCCCTGGCTCCACCCCAGGTCCTGGCGCCCTTCGACTACACGGCCATGATCTGGGCCGTCGTGTTCGGCTATCTCATCTGGGGCGATCTGCCCGACTGGACCGTGGTCATCGGCGCCGCCGTCCTGGTCATCAGCGGCCTCTACGTCTTGTGGCGCGAGTCCCAGGTCCAGAAAACGGGGCCTGTCGTCAACGCCGCCAAAGAACTAGGTTCTGCGAAGAGGCAAGATGGAAGGGCATCATGACAAGGAGCGTTCGCACGCGGATCGACGGTCACATCCTGGAGATCACCCTCGACAACCCGAAGGCCAACGCCATCGGGGCGGCGACCAGTCGCGAGATGAACGATGCCTTCGAGCGGTTCCACGAGGACCCGGACCTCCGCGTCGCCATCCTGACCGGTGCGGGTGACCGGTTCTTCTGCACCGGCTGGGATCTCAACGAGGGCGCCGAGGACGAGCCCGACCGGAGTTACGGGCGCTGGGGTTTCGGCGGGCTGTCACGCAATTTCGATCTCGAGAAGCCCGTCATCATGGCCGTCAACGGCTACTGCGTGGCCGGCGGATTCGAACTTGCCCTGGCCGGTGACATTCTCGTGGCGTCCCGGAATGCCGTCTTCTTTCTCTCGGAAGTCAATGTCGGGCTGACCACCGGCGCAGCGAGTGTGCCGCGCCTGCTCTCCAGGCTGCCGCGCAGCGTCGCCCTCGAGATGCTCTACACCGGCCGGCGGATGGATGCCCAGGAAGCCTTCGATCTGCGCCTGGTGAGCCGGCTGACTCCGGAGGGCGAGGTCATGGATGCGGCCAGGGACATCGCCCGGGACATCGCCGCCGCTGCTCCGCTGTCGGTGCGCGCGGAAAAGCAGATGGTCAACATGGCCGGCGATCTGCCGCCCCGGGAAGCGGCGCGACTCGACTCCGAGGGCCGTTTCACCATGATTTCCCGGGTTCAGGAATCAGAGGATGCCAAGGAAGGGGCCCGTGCCTTCATCGAAAAGCGTCCGCCCGTGTGGAAGGGTCGCTAAGGCGGGATTTGCCGCCAGCCTCGAGGCGGACTAAACAAGGACAAGGTTCAAGGGAGGAAGAAGATGCTCGTCGTCGTGTCGCCTGCCAAGGCCCTCAACTTCGAAGACCCCGATCCCGGGATCGCCTGGACCAGGCCACTGCTGATGGCCCAGACCCGCGAACTGATGAAGACCACGCGCACACTCAGCGCCGTCGACCTTGCGGGCCTCATGGGGCTCTCGGAGAAACTCGCCGATCTCAACCGTGACCGCTTCCACGCGTTCCGCCTCGAACACACGCCGGAGAATGCGAAACAGGCCGTCCTCGCCTTCGCCGGCGACACCTACCGCGGGCTCGACGCCGCCAGCCTGTCAGCCGACGACCTCGACCACGCGCAGACGCATCTGCGCATCATTTCGGGCCTCTACGGCGTGCTGCGGCCGCTGGATCTCATCCAGCCCTATCGCCTGGAAATGGGAACGCGGCTCAACACGCCCCGGGGTCACAGTCTCTACGATTTCTGGGGCGACAGGATTGCCCGCGCCCTCAATCGCGATCTCAAGCACATGGAGTCGCGCGTTGTCCTCAATGCGGCGTCGAAGGAGTACTTCGGCGCCATCCCTGCGGACCGGCTGAAGGCTCCCGTCATCACGCCGGTGTTCAAGGAGATGAGAAAAGGCGTGGCGCGGACCCTGGGATTCACCGCCAAGGTGGCCCGCGGCATGATCGCGCGCCACGTCATCCGCAACCGGATCGACAGCATCGAGGATCTCAAGTCCTTCGATGCCGACGGCTACCGCTTCGATCCCGGTTCATCGACGGCGTCGACCTTCGTCTTCATCCGGGAACCCCGGCCGAACTGAAGCGGAGTTCCGTAGACGCGTCATTTCCCCGGAGTGCCCAGCAGCTTCGTGGCGACGGCGAGGAGGCCCGGCCAGTTGTCGGCCCAGCAGCACCCGTGATCGTAGCCGGGCACGACGATCACCTGGCTTTGCGACATCACCGGCATGCGGGCAAGGTAGCTGTCGATGACCTCCCTCCCCACGGTCGTGTCGAGTTCGCCCAGAAAGTGAACCTGGGGAATGTTCCTGATCACGTCCGCCACGTCGGCTGCGTTGAGGGAACCGGTGAGTGCGGACACGCCCTGGGAGACCGTCCATCGCCTGTGATCGAGATTGCCGCCAATGGTGATGATGCCGGTGACATCGTTTCGTCGGGCCGCGGCAAGAATGGCCAGCTGGGCGCCTCCCGAGTAGCCGACCAGGCGAAGCCTGTCGGCGCCGGCACGGCGCTTGAGGGTATCGAGGGCGGCATCGATGGCTTCGACGACATCCTCCCCGTAGCGCGCCAGGGACCAGTATCGTTGATGGCAACCCGCAATTTGTGCGGCGTCGAGGTAGTGGCAGGGACGCGCCAGATAGGCCGCATCGCCGGGGTCCCTCACCGCCAGCTTGAGAACCCGCACGGTGCGGGGCGTGGGATCGGCTGCCAGTTCCGTGCGCGAGATCCAGGACCGGCCGTCTCCCTCGATGTAGACCGTCAGGTCGCCCGTGCCGCGCCACACGAAGGGTCTGTACGTCAGGAGGCTGAATCGGCCCGCCGCCAGCCAGGAACCGGCCCAGCCATGGAGATGTGCCAGCGAATCGGCTGCGGCCTTCGCGGCCGACTCGCCGGCCGCCGCGCCTCCGCAGGCGAGAAGGGAAAGGACGACCGGGAAAGCGAGAACTGCGGCCCTCATGTGCCCAGCGGCGGAACCACGCCCGTGGTCTCGACAATCAGCCCATAGTGCTCGGTGCGCCGGTGGGCGGCAAAATTGAAGACATTGGCCTTGATGTAGGCGCCCGCGTCGAGGTCACAGTCGGCCACGATCAATTCGTCATCGAGACTGCTGGCCTGCGCCGCGATTTCACCGTTGGGGGTGACTATGGCGCTGGAACCCATCATGTGCACTCCATCCTCGAGGCCTGCCTTCGCCACGCCGACCACCCATGTTCCGTTCTGGTAGGCGCCGGCCTGCATGGTCAGGAGATTGTGATGGATGCGCAGGTGCGGCGGCTCGAAGGCCTGGCCATTGAGTGTCGGCGTGTTGTAGCCGATGAGGACCAGCTCGACTCCCTGAAGACCGAGGACCCGGAAGGCCTCGGGCCAGCGCCGGTCGTTGCAGATCAGCATGCCGATCCGCCCGCCCATGGTGTCCCAGACCCTGAACCCGAGATTGCCGACATCAAAGTAGCGCTTCTCGAGATGCTGGAACTGGCGATCGGGATCGTTTTCCGCATGACCCGGAAGGTGAATCTTGCGGTACCTGGCGACAATCCTGCCCTCCGGGTTCACCAGGATCGCCGTGTTGAACCGGCCGTCCTCGGCGATTTCGGCATAGCCCAGGTGAAAGCCGATACCGAGTTCGCGTGCCGTCTCGAAGAGCGGCAGGGTCTCGGGCCCCGGCATGGACGTCTCGTAGAAACCCGCCAGTTCCTCCTCGTCCTCGATCAGCCAGCGCGGAAAGAACGTCGTCAGCGCCAGTTCCGGAAAGACCACCAGCCGGCACCCTCGGGCATGGGCCTGTCGCATGAGGTCCACCATGCGCGCCACGGTCCTCGACCGCGGATCCGCGCGCGGCACCGGCCCCATCTGGGCGCCGCCAACTGTCATGATTCGCCTGCTCAAGGGGGAGATCCTCCGTCCTGCCGGGTGCGGGTTGTCGCAAGGGCGTTGAGCGCCAGCGCCGTGGCCGCTCGCGTTGGCTCGATGACCGGCAGGCCAAGCCTTGCCTCGAGGCGGGCGTGGTAGCGGGCCATGCCGGCACAGCCCATGATGATCACGCCGGCGCCGCGATCGTCCTTCAGCGCCGTGCCGGCCCGGACCATGCGTTCGAGAACCAGGTCCTCTGCCGAGAGCTCGGTCACGGCAAGGTCGATGGCCATGTCACCGGCCAGATGAGCGGAAAGCCCCAGGGAGGCGACATGGCGCCGGTGCCGGGCAACGGCCACCGGCAGGATCGAAATGATGCCGAAGCGCTCACCTGTTGCCAGGGCTGCCGCATAGGCCGAGCCACCGATGCCGAAGACCGGCCGGCTGCGCACCTCCCGCGCGGCGCGGAGGCCCGGATCGCTGAAGCAGGCAATGACATAGGCGTCAGCCTCTTCCTCTTCGATGGCGCTGACGACGAGGCCCGAGACCTCGGCGATGTGACGGTCGGTCTCGACACCGGGTGGACCGTCGTCGAGGGTGATGCAGTCGATGACGGGCCCACCGGCGAAACGGAAGATCTCGAGAGCCTGTGACATCGCCGCGGTGACGTCGCGGCTGCTGTTGGGATTGATGACGAGAACGCGCCTTTCCATGGCTCAGACCGGTCTGACGAACGCGCCATCCCCGGGACGGGAATGGACGTTCCGGCCATCGAAGGCCCTGCAACCACGCAACCAGGTCTCGCAGACCCGCCCCGAAAGCCCCATGCCGTGGAGGCCGTCGAACCCGGCGATCGAGCCGGCATGGGTCTGACCGTCCACGACCCCGGGAAACACCAGCTTTCCCTTGTGGTCGACCGTCTGCCGGGCAGCAGGGGGCTCGTTCGAACCGGTCGCGGCGATGACACCGTCGACCACACCGGCCCAGCCGCTGTCCACCACACCCGCTGGCGTCACGAGATCGCCCCTGATGACGAGATCCATCGTCATCCGTCCCCGCTCTCCGCCGCCTCGTCGCACAGGCGGTGGACGTGCCACGGCCGTGACATGAAGCAGACGCAGAGGTCGGCCACGACGGGTTCGAGGGCCTTCACGGCCTTGCGCCGTTCGCCCGTTGCCGCATTGAGGCGTTCCATGGCGCGGTTGATCCGTGCTGCGAGGGCGTCGATGTCGATGGTCGTGAACCGCCGGTTTTCGTAGACCATGCGTCCGTTGATCATGACGTGGTCGACCGATCCGCCGTCGTCGGCATAGACCAGCTGATTGAGCGGATCGTTGAGCGGCAGCCAGGCGAGATCGCCCAGATCGATGAAGACGAGATCCGCCAGGTATCCAGGCGCGATCCGTCCGATCCGGCCGTCGAGGCCCATGGCACGGGCGCCGCCCAGGGTGGTCATGCGGAAGGCTTCTTCGGCCGACACCCATCGGGAGAGATCGTGCGTCATGACCCGTGACACGAAGGTGGCAAGGCGCATCGCCTCGAACATGTTCTGGTTGTCCGAAGAGTTGGATCCGTCCGAACCCACGGCAACGTTGAGCCCGGCCTGAAGCATGCGGCGCACCGCGGCTAGACCCGACCCCAGCCGCAGATTGCTGCCCGGGTTGTGGACCACCGAGGCGCCGCGATCGGCGAGGAGACGCATCTCGTCGTCATCGAGCCAGACACCGTGCGCCGCGGTGAACCGCTCGTTCACCAGTCCGATCCTGTCGACGTGGCGGGTGAGCGACATGCCGTAGGTCTCATGACCGAGAACGGACTGGAACTTCGACTCGGCCATGTGCATGTGAACGGGCAGGGAGTACTCCCTGGCGAGATCCCGGCAGGCCTCGAGAAACGCATCCGTGCAATGCATCGGTACCGTCGGGGCAAGGCCCGGGCGCACCATGTCGCTGGCAGGCGACCAGTCCCGGACGATGTCGCGGCAGGCGTCGATCGCCACCTGCCAGGGTTCGGGAGCCCACGCCTTCACGGTGTCCCGCAGCCCGGCTCCCAGAGCCTCGCCAAGACCCGGCACAAGGTCGTGGAAACCGATGTCCGCAACCATGGGCGCGACCACGGCGCGCATGCCGGCATCCTCGTAGGCCCTGGCCACCTCGCGGATGCCGTCAGGACTGGGGTGCGGCAGTTCAAGTGTCAGGTCATAGGTGGCGGTGCACCCCCGACGGATCATCTCCGCGGCGTTGAGCAGCGTGGCAAGGTACATGTCCTCGGCGGTGCGTCGCCCGCTGATCCACACGCCCGCATTGAGCAACAGCTCCAGGGACCAGCGGTCACCGCGACCCTTGCCGAGACTGCCGTGGCCATGCGTGTGGCCATTGACGAGTCCGGGAATGACCAGATGGCCGGACACATCCCTCACCGGGACGCCGTCGGGACCGGCGGTTCCCGGCGGCATCACGTCACGGACGGCGCCGTCATCGACGTATATGTCACGATACGGCGCATCCCGGTTATCGTCGTCGAGGATGCGTGCCCCTCTCAGGATCACGGTCATGAGGACGTTCCGGCGGAAGCCATGACGCGGGCCAGGTGATCGGCCCAGCAATCCTCGGGCTGCCACCCCAGGACCTCCCTCGACGGCCGCAGGTCGAAGGCGCTGGCACGCGGATGACGCCGGTAGAGATCCGCATCACCGATCGCCGGCCGGCGACCGCATGTGCGCTCGACGGCGTCTACGGTCTTCAGGGCCGAGCAGGTATCCGGGCCGGTGACATAGAAGCTGCCGCTCCGGATGCCGCGCACTTCAAGGGCCGCGCGAAAGGCCCGGGCCGCATCGTCGGGTGAAACGAAGGCCCTGGTGATGGCCAGCGGTTCGCGCAGGATCCGCCATCCTGCTCCACTGGCGGCGGGCGGCGGGTCGGTGCCGTCGGCCTCGCTGGCCGTCTGCGCCATGGACCACGTGATGTCGGGCTGGGCAACAAGGCTCGGTCTCAGCGCGAGGACCTCGAGGTGCCCCCGGTCAACGAAGGCCCGGGCGAACTCCTCCGCCACCTTCTTCGTCATGCCGTAGGCCTGGCGGGGCAGAAGTTCGGTGTCCACCGGCAACGGCAGCACGCCAGGCGGATTGTCGGCGCCAATTCCCAGGGCGGCCACGCTCGAGGCCAGGACCACGCGCGAGATGCCAAGTTCTTCGGATGCCTGCAGAACGTTCCACGTGCCGCGCAGGTTGACGTCCACGTAGGCCTCTTCCTCCTCGACGACGCCGTCATCAAGAGCCGCAAGGTGAACCACCGCCTGGCACCCCCGCAACGCTCCCCGCACGGCATCGATGTCGCGCACGTCACACAAGCACGCCTCGCCGTCACCGGCTTCGATGTCGATGACGGCGACGTCGCAGACCGGTGCGAGATGCCTCACCACGTAGCGACCAAGGCGGCCGCTGCCGCCCGTGACCGCCACGCGGGAATAGGGAAAACCGCTCAAGAAGGACTCTCCCGTCAAGCACCATTCCCATCCTGTACGTCCTGCCGCAGACGTGTCAAAGGTGGCCCCTTGACCCGGTGCGCAACCACCGGTGATATCTCGAAGGCGGGTCCGGCCTCGTTGCGATGAACCTCGCCTTCATGACCGGTCCCGCGGCCAACATCATGTCGGAATTCACGCGGCGACCCAGGTGGGATGGCGCCGGTGCGGATCGAACCGAACCGCACCAGTGTGACCGGGCCGCCATCCTCCTCATCCGAACTTCATTCTTCGAACGACGCCAACCGGCCCGTCCTGCACCAGATTGTCCGCGGATTCCCGGATTGTACCGACACTCGCGAATTCAATCGATGATTGTGAAGACAACGCACCGTCAACCGTATCGGGAGACCGGCCAGCGGGACCAGCGCGTCGCGCAGCATGCTTCACAGGCATCGCGAGGCCCCTTTGCCGAAATCTGCCTTGTCTGGTGCATTGTCAGGCATGATGGTAAGCCTCATCGTACCTGGAGCTCGCGGACCGGAGGGAATGACGATCATGCCGACGACCATCACTCCCGGACCAAGTTCATGGGTTGCCCTTGTCACCTGGCGCCGAACTTTCGTGGAAGGTATCGCGAAGTCGACCGACGCCTTCAACCGGCTGTTCGACGTCGGAAGGCTGGTCGCCCGGTGGTGCGGCGGTGTGAGGCGGGAGTAGGTCATGTCCATCTATCGCACCGCCGATGACCGTTTTGGGGATCTTGTCGTCGATGTCGCCGGCTTCGAAACGCTGGCCGAGGGATTCAGGTTCACGGAAGGACCGTCATGGCATCCGGCGGAACGCCATGTGACGTTCACCGACATCCCCTCGAACCGCATTCACCGCTGGCACGCCTCGTCCGGTACGGTCGAAGTCCTGCGCGAACCCAGCAACATGACCAACGGCACGTGCTACGACGCCCGTGGCCGGCTGCTGATGTGCGAACACGCCTCCAGCCGGGTTTGCCGGCTCGAGCACAACGGCGAGACCACCGTGCTGGCGGACAGCTGGCAGGGCCGCGAGCTGAACAGCCCCAATGACATCGTCGTCGACGATCACGGCGGCATCTGGTTCACCGATCCCCTCTACGGCCGGGAGAGCGGCACCGGCGTTGTGCGCGAGCCGGACCTGCCTTTCCGCGGTGTCTTCCGGATCGACCCCTCGGGCGATCTTCACCTCGTCGACGACGACTACGACGGACCGAACGGTCTCTGCTTCTCGCCCGACAATTCGCGACTTTACGTCAACGACAGCGAACGCCAGCACATCAGGGTCTACGAGATCGACGAGGCGGGCGCTGCCTCCGGTGGCCAGGTCTTCGCCGAGACGCGGGACGACGACGGCACGCTTGGAAGCGGCTCGCCGGACGGCATGAAGGTCGATGCCATGGGCAATCTGTGGTGCGGCGGGCCGGGCGGAATTCATGTCTTCGACGCCAACGCCACTCTGCTCGGCGTCATCCTGACCCCCCGGTTTCCGGCCAACTTCTGCTTCGGGGGCGACGACATGCGCGATCTCTTCGTCACCGCGGAAACAACCTTTCTGCGCCTGCGTGTCGGACATCCCGGACATCCGACGTTCCAGCCATGACGGCCGTTCGCGACCACCAGCAGATCTCGCAATGCAACGTGCCTCGACAACAGGGAAGGAAGCCCTGAAACGGCTGTCAGAACGTTGCTTGAGGTCAAGGCGTAGCCCGGCGCCGGATATGAGTTGGTTGCGTTCTTCGGGTCAATCCTTCCCGAGACGCTCGCCTGCGAGGGCTGCAACTGAGAGCCGCGAGTTGCAGGCAAGGTAACTGACGTTGGGAACGATCAGCGAACCGGTTTTCGAGCGAACTCGTCCGCCTCCATCTCGTCAACCAGCTGATTAAACCGGTCGGAATCGCCTCCGGACTTGAAGCCGAACGCATGGGACTCCACCTCGAATGGAGGCACCCGGGGCGATGTGCTCCGCATCCCGAGAGCGATGCGCAACGCATCGTTCACGACAGCATTCATGCTCTTGTTCGTGCGCCGCATCTCCTGTTGCAGGAGCTGTTCGACATCCGGGTCGACGGTCAGTGTGGTTCGCATGGACGACATCATGATGGTCCTAATGATGATGTCGAGATGTCATTGGGCCTGGTGTCCGGGGCGACTGCCGTCGTCTGTGATCGCTTGCGCAAACCGCAGCGCTCTGCCGTCGGATGCCTGCCCTTCCCGTGCGTTCCGCTGGCAGGGTGTGTGCCTGCCCCCCGGTCGTTTGCAGATCTCGCGCATTCTGGCGACGGTGCGCGGCCGTAGCGTGACAACCGCCCGGAACCCGGCTCACGTCCCCGACCTGACCAGGTGACGGCATGGCTGTCCAAGGGCCTTGTAGGGGCGTCGGGCACACCTGCGCAGGTGCCGCAGGGCCGATGCAGGTCCGGATGACATCTCGTGGTTCCCTCGACGCTTCCGGCGGCAGGGGGATCCAATGATTCCGATGATCAGGGACAGGCACGCGGGATGACGAGGGCGTCGACCGCCTGGCAACCCTGTGGGTGGACGATGAGGGGATTGATGTCGAGTTCGCCGAGGCCGTCTCCCAGGGTGGTGGCGATGACCGAGAGCCGGGCGACGGCGTCGATGAGGGCGTCCACGTCCACGGCCCCGCCGCCTCTTGTGCCATCGAGGAGCGGCCGGCAGGCGAGCTGATCGATGGCGCGGCGTGCGCTCGCCCGCCCTGCGGAAGGAAGAAGGAACCTGCGGTCCGCGTGTGTCTCGATCAGGATCCCTCCTGCGGCAATCATGACCAGGGGCCCGAACTGGTCGTCGATGACGATGCCCGCCGCCATTTCCACGCCACGGGGAGCCATCGCTTCCACCAGCACCCGCGGTCCCAGCCTTCCCGCGAGGTCGCGCCATCCCCGGACGGCATCGTCTTCGTTGCCGACTGCGAGGATGACGCCGGAGACATCGGTCTTGTGGAGCACACCGGCGGTGGCCGTCTTGAGAACCACGGGCCAGCCGATTGCGGCCGCCGCGGCGGCGCACTCGTCAGCCGAAACCGCCATCCGCCTCGCCGGCGCGGCAATGCCGAAGCTCTCCAGGAGGGCGAGACCCTCGTTTTCGTCGAGTGCCTCGGCCCCGGCAAGGCGTCGGCGCCAGCGCTCGATCACCGGCTCGCCGGGGACGGGCGCCATGTCGCCAGGGGAATCATCCACCCGGTCCCTCCTCTGCATGGCCAGGCGGACCGCAGCGAGGAAGGTCTCGGTGCCGTCGATGACGAGAACCGGGCTCGCCGCCGTCCTCCTCGTCATCTCCGGGTCCATGGCCCGGCTCCAGTGCTGGCAGAAGAAGACAGGCTTCGCCGTCTCCCGCTCGATCTTCTCGCAAAGATCGAGGTAGATGGAGCCTCCGGTTTCAAGGCCTCCGAGGTCCGCGAAGATTCCCGTCATGGCCGACGCCGGGTCATTGGCCAGCGCCGTCATGGAGTCCGTGTAGACATTCTGCCAGTCCCGGCCCGAGCCCCATACGTCTGTCGGATTCACCGGTTCGAGGCCGTACTCCAGGAGACCGGAGAGGGTCTTCACCGTCCCTTCGCCGATATCGGCGAAGGGAACGTCCATCCTTGCGGCAAGATCGAGCAGCATGCCGCGGGCGCCGCCCGAATCCATGATGCCCGAGAGGCCCCCCGGAGCGATCTCCTTGTGATGCGCGAAGAGGCGGCTGGCGGCGGCGAGTTCATTCCAGGTGTCGACCCGCAGCACGCCGTAGTGGTCGAAGACCGCTTCGTAGGCGGCATCGTTTCCGGCGAGCGCACCGGAATGACTGCGCGCCAGTTCGGCGCTGCGGTCGGTCCGGCCCACCTTGATCGCCACCACCGGAACGTCCGCCCTTGCCGCCCGATCGAGAGCCGCCCGGAAGGAATCGGGGTCGCGCACCGTCTCGAGGAAGAGCGCGATGACCCGCGTGCTCTCCTTGTCGAGCGCGTAGTCGATGTAGTCGGCCGCTGTCACCGTGAGTTCCTGACCCGCCGAGATGCACAGGTTGTGGCGATGTCTGGGATCGACGAACTGCAGGGTCAGAAAGCAGGTGC
>OZ219920.1:0-1656570 GCA_964291415.2 Alphaproteobacteria bacterium
AAACGCTCGAGGAGATGGGTGTGCCGACTGGGTGATCGACCAGGGCCTGTGCCCCGGCCTGCCCGCCTGGGAGGCGCTCAAGGACTGCTATGCCAACTTTGCCACCCCGGATTCCGGCGGCAAGGGCCGCTGGCTCGAGGGTCCCCAGAGCTGGCACGGCGACATCATGCCCAACCGCATCAAGGGGCTGGGGCTCGACGACACCTGGTGGTCAAGTTTGCCGGTGCTGCCGATGCCCTGTGGGCCGAACTCGAGGCGGCCAAGAAGGAAGGACGCGGCACGATCATCTTCAACTGGACCCCGAACTTCACGGATGCCGAAGGGTTCACCTTCATCGAGTTTCCGCCCTACTACGACGGTTGCCGCATCGTCGATGGCGGCGACCTCAGTTCCACGGGTTGCGGCTCACCGGTCGGCTGGCTGAAGAAGGGAGCGCATTACAGGCTTCCGAAGACCCATCCCCAGGCCTACACGGTGTTCTCGAAACTCACGTTCAACACGCCGCAGATCGGCTCCATGGCGGCTCTGGTCGATCTCGACAAGATGACCCATGAGGATGCCGCGGCCAAGTGGCTGGCTGACAACGAGGACGTCTGGAAGCCCTGGACCGAATCGGTTCTCGGCGAAAGCAACTGAACGCAGCTCTCGGGCAAGGCAATCCTGCCTTGCGTGACATTTCTGTCGGGCCCTCCGTCACCGGAGGGCCCGATTGCATTAGAGCATTGACCCGGCCGCGCCAACCGCAAAGAATCAGGAGTCGCGTCCCGCGGGTCGGGAATGCACGAAAACGGGGGAGAGTTCATGCCTTCTAGAGGACGGGCGGATGGCGAAGGGAAACCAGTCATCGAGTGCCGGTCCGTCTACAAGATCTTCGGGCGTCATGCGAAGAGCCTGCTTGAGGGAGCCGATGGATTCGTTGACGCCGATGCCGCCAAGGCGGCCGGCTGCATTGTCGGGGTCAACAACGCCTCGTTCGAGGTTCACGCCGGCGAACTTCTCGTCATCATGGGATTGTCCGGTTCGGGCAAGTCGACGCTGCTTCGTTGCATCTCCAGGCTGACCGAGGCGTCCGCAGGCAAGATCTTCATCGAGGGGCAGGACCTTCTGGCCATGAACGGCCGGCAACTGCTGGACATGCGACGTTCCAGGATGGGCATGGTGTTCCAGAACTTCGGCCTTCTGCCCCACAAGACCGTGCTGGAGAACATCGCCTTCCCGCTCCAGATGAAGGGAATGAAGACCCGGGACAGTGTCTCGAGGGCGCGGGACATGGCGGAGCTCGTCGGTCTTCAGGGGCGTGAAAACTACTTTCCCAGGGAACTTTCCGGCGGTCAGCAGCAGCGGGTCGGAATCGCCCGTTCGCTGGCGGTCGAACCCGATATCTGGTTCCTCGATGAGCCGTTCTCTGCTCTCGATCCGCTCATCCGCAAGGAGATGCAGGACGAGTTCCTGAGACTCCAGGAAGTCCTCAACAAGACCATTCTCTTTGTTACCCATGACTTCGACGAGGCGCTTCGTCTGGCCGACCGTATCGCCATCATGAAGGAGGGCATCATCGAGCAACTCGATACGCCGGCCAACATCATCCTGGAGCCGGCCACGGAGTATGTCCGCAAGT
Source organism: Alphaproteobacteria bacterium (assembly GCA_964291415.2). Lineage (GTDB taxonomy): Bacteria > Pseudomonadota > Alphaproteobacteria > SP197 > SP197 > SP197. Next base: position 1,619 of record OZ219920.1, read on the forward strand.
TCACCCAGGACGTGCCACGGGAAAAGGTCCTGAAGATCGAGGTTCTCATGGATCCGATTGACGAGACGGAAGCACTCTCCGACCTCAGGGTCTCCAAGGATCTGATCATCGAGACTGTTGCCGAAGCGATTCTGAATCAGACACGGCCTGTCGGCGTGGTCGATGCTGACGACCGGCTCGTCGGCATTCTCCACGCCTCTCATGTGATCAACGTCCTCTTCGGCACCAGGCAGGGGACTTGATCGGGCGGCCATGGCGGCACCACGGATATCCCGCAAGACCATCGGTTTTGGCGTTCTCTTCGTTGTTTTCGTGCTGCTGTGCCTGCTGGTCAATCCTTCGGACGCCAACTGGTTGTGGCGGTTTCCGCCGCTGCTGAAGGATCTGCCGTTCATCATCAACGACACGGTCCAGAACCTGCTCTTCGAGTGGATGCCGATCGAGGTCTACGATCCGACGATCGACGACTACGAGACCAGACCCCTGTTCCGCGAGATGACACGGGCGATCTCGAGCTCTCTTCTCATCATCATTGACGCTGTGCGCGAGGTCATGCTTGGCGGGGTCAAGACGATCGTCGCCTTCACGGACTGGAACTTCATCAACGAGAATCCTTGGCTGCGCTGGCCTGCCCTGCCATGGACGGTGATCACGGGCTGGGCCATCGTTCTGGGCTACAGGCTCCAGGGAATCGGACTGGCGGCCCTGGCGGCCTTCTCCACTGTCTACGTCGCCGTCTTCGGGCAGTGGGAGCCGTCGATGCAAACGCTCTCGTTCGTTCTGGTGGCGGCGCCGGTGTCCGTGGTTCTCGGGCTGGGTCTGGGCATCTGGGCCTTCAGGAACAGGGCAGTCGAGTCGGCTCTCAATCCGCTTCTCAATGTGGCCCAGACGATGCCGCACTATTCCTACCTTGTTCCTGTCATCGTCCTCTTCGGGGTCGGGGATCACGCGGCTGCCATCGCCACAATCATCTTTGCCACGCCGCCGATGGTGCGACTCACGTTGCTCGGCCTGAAGAACGTGCCGGCGGATGTCGTCGAGGCCGGCATCATGAACGGGTGCGGCAGATTCCAGCTGCTGTTCCGGGTGCTCGTGCCGACTGCCAAGCGCGATGTTCTCATCGGTGTCAACCAGGTGGTGATGCAGTGCCTGGCGATGACCGTAATCGCATCCTTCATCGGCGCACAGGGCCTTGGATCGAACCTGATGATCGCCCTGAACTCCCTCAAGGTCGGCACCGGCATCGAGATCGGACTGTGCATCGTGCTGATTGCTGTGGTTCTCGACAGGATGTCGCTGGCCTGGGCCCACAAGCAGACGGACTACTTTGCGGATCTCTCCTTCTTCGAGCGCCATCGCCTGGTGATCGTGCTGGCGGCCATCCTGGTTGCCGGATGTCTGCTTGCCTGGGCCGGATCGTTCATCTTCGGGGAGGACCGCAACTACCTCTACATCGTGCCGCACAACAAGGGCATCACGACCGCTCCCTTCTGGCAGGCGGCGGTCGACTGGATCTGGGATACCTTCTTCTTCACGCTGAAGGGCTTCAACGAGTTCCTGATTACCCAGGTGCTCTTCCCGATGCGGGATCTCTATCTCGGCATGCCGGTGATCGCCACCTTCGTGCTCATGATGGGCCTTGCCTTCCTTCTCGATGGTCTGAAATCCGCACTCATCGTCGGCGGTTTCCTGCTCTTCATCGCCTTGTCGGAGTACTGGGACAGGGCTCTCATCACGGCCTACATGGCCTCCTTTTCCGTCATGGTGGCGGCTGTCGTCGGGCTCGTCGTGGGCACGTTGTGTGCGCAGAACCGCCTGGCGACAAGGGCGGTGCTCCTCGTTTGCGACTTCCTGCAGACATTCCCGTCCTTCATCTACCTCATTCCGGTGATCATGCTGTTCGGCATCACCGATACATCCGTGATCATTGCATCCGTGGTCTATGCCCTGGTGCCAGCCACCCGCTACACGGTGGAGGGGCTGCGCAGCGTGCCCGCGGTGATCCAGGAAGCAGGCACGATGTCAGGCGTCTCGCGCATGCAGAGGCTGGTCCAGATCGAGTTCCCGCTCGCCTTTCCGCACATCATGCTGGGATTGAACCAGACGGTGATCTTCGGCCTCTTCATGGTGATCATCGGCGCCTTCATCGGCACCACCGATCTCGGCCAGCTGATCCTCGGGGCGATCTCGGATCCCCGCGGAACCGGCATCGGTCTCACGCTCGGCCTGTGCGTCGCCTTCATCGGTCTCGCCGTCGACCAGATCGTCCGTACGTGGGCCGAACGGCGCAAGAGGGAACTCGATCTCGGCTGAACCATTGCGGCCGTAACCCGTGGTTCGATCACCGGTCGGCACGCACGTCCCGTCTGGCCCGGCGTTGCGGGCACTTCGCCCGGTTGGTTCGGTCGTTCCCGAATCGCCGGCTTTCAGGTCAGGGTCTCTACTTCCAGACTGCTTCGGCGACCCGCATGAAGTTGCCGCCCATGATGGCGCGGACATCCCGTTCGGAGTACTGGCGCCGGAACAGTTCCTCGGCGAGTTCAAGGATCTGGCCTGGCGCTGCACAAGTGATGTCCGGGTGGTCGTACTGGGCCTTCGGCCAGTAGTCCGTGTTGCGCTCGAGGACGCTTCCCAGGCCTTCACCCCCGTCATCATCGCCTTCGAAGGCGTAGTCGAGGCCGATGCCGACGTGGTCGGGTCCGAGAAGATTGACGTAGTGGTCGACATGGTCCGCCATGGTCGTCGTGCGGATGTCGTTGTCGCCCAGAAAGATGCCGATTCCGACGATGCCCACCACGCCGCCTGTTGCCGCGCAGGCCTCCGCCTGGTCATCGCGGATGTTGCGCTCGTGATCCCGAAGCGCCCGGGCGTTGGAATGCGAGAAGATGCACGGCGCCGTGGAGATTTCCATTGCCTCCATGGAGGATGAGTAACTGGTGTGCGAACAGTCGACGATCATGCCGAGCCTGTTCATCTCGCCGATCACGGCCCTGCCAAACGCCGTCAGGCGGATGTCCTCGTCGTGGCAGCCGCCGCCGGCGAGGTTGTTCCTGTTGTAGGCGACGAGCATCTGGCGAACGCCGAGATGATGGTACATCTCGACCATGTCGAGAGACCCGTCGAGGGCGTTCATCCCTTCAAGATCGAAACTCACCGCGAGATTGCCGGCCTTCCTGGCCGCGCGAATCCCGTCGACCGAGGAGACGAGGTCATAGCCGTCGCTGGCCAGAATCCAGCGCCGGAATGCGGCGAGCGACTTGATCGAATCGCGCCAGTCCATGACGTCGTAGCCGACATTGACGCTGAGATAATGAACGCCGGCTTCCTTCCAGATCCGCAGCTTGGAGAGGTCGACACCGGGATCGGGACCAAATCCTGCGTGATCGTCCCAGATGATGGCGTCACGAAAGAGGCGTTCCGCTGCCTGTCGCGGCGTGTCCGGCATGGCGTTTTCCTCCCGGTTGGAACCTTCGTTCCCATCATAGCACCCAGGTACGGGATGTCGCGCCGCGATTGCGCGCATTCCCCGAGCCTCTGTCTTGATTGTCGGGAGGGAGCGGTGTCCACTCGGGCCGGTGTCGTCGGGGAGGAGACCGTCATGCCCGGACCGATTGCGATGGACCTGATGGGCGAGGTGTGGCCGGCTGCGCAGCCGGGCGCCGATCCAGGAGACCGGGGAGCGGCGTCACTGTGGCCGCAGGAACCGGTGGAGATCCGCTCCTTCCAGACTCTTGTCCTCACCTACACCGTCGGACGCTTCGGCCTCGACGACACGGGCGGCATCAAGATCGTCCAGCGCTTTGCGAACGACGGGGGGCGCTGGCAGACCGACGATCCGGCAGCCATGAACTATTGCTCCGCACGGGCCAGCAACGGCTGTCGCCTGGTGGCGAGGGTGGAGCCGGGCGGACACCAGAGACCCTGGGACCGTTCGCTCAGGATCGTCGTCACGCACGGATCCATGGCCTGTGGGACAGGATCGAGGTGGTGTTCGGCGATCGCTCGGGCGGTTCGCCCGGTCTGCGCATGCAGACCTTTACCGAGAGTGCTCACGAGTTCCGGGTGCTCGTTGATGCCTGTGCCACGGGTCACTTCCTTCCCGTTCCCGACCGCCCCTTCGTCACGGTGGTCCCCGGAGAGGCCGCGTCCTGGCATGTCGTTCTGCCGACAAGGCGACGCCCTGGCTCGTCCTTCGCACTGTCGATCCGGGTGGAGGATGCGTGGAGCAACCCCACCGGCAAGGTGGAAGGCCCGTTCCACCTTGCGGCGAGCGGAGCGATTACCGGCCTGCCCTCTGCCGTCGACTGGCCTCCTGGCGAAGAGTTCCTGCGTATCGAGGGCCTTTCATGCCCGGCCGAAGGCGTCGTGACCGTGAAACTCCTGTCCCCGGACGGCCGCAACCTCGCGACATCGAATCCCCTCGTGGTGGAGGAGGGCGTTCCGGAGACCTTCTGGGGGGACCTCCACGGCCAGAGCGGCGAAACCGTCGGGATCAACACGATCGAGGAATACTTCTCGTTCGCCCGCGACCGCGCCTTTCTCGACGTCACGAGCCACCAGGCCAACGACTTCCAGATCAACGATCTGTTCTGGCAGCACATCAACGATGTTGCCGCGGCCTTCAACGAGGATGGGCGTTTCGTGACGTTCCCGGGCTACGAGTGGTCCGGCAACACCTCCATGGGAGGTGACCACAATGTCTTCTTCAGGAACGAGGGACGCGCCATCCGCCGTTCGTCCCGCGCGCTACTACTTGAGAGCGTCGACCCTTCCAGCGACGTCAACACCTCGGGCGCACTCTTCGAAGCCCTTTATGACGAGGATTGCGTGGTGTTTGCCCATATTGGCGGACGTCCGGCGGACATCGCGGCGGCGGATGGAGGCGCGCTCCGCACGGCGGTGGAGATCCACTCGAACTGGGGCACCTTCGAGTGGCTGATGGCGGAGAGTTTCGCCCTCGGATACCGTCACGGCCTCGTCTGCAACAGCGACGTGCACAAGGGTCGTCCGGGAGCGTCCCATCCCGGGGCCTCGGAGTTCGGCGCCTACGGTGGCCTGACCTGTTTTCTCGCCGATCGCCTTACCCGGGACGGAATCTTCCGGTCACTTCGCCGCAGGCATCACTACGGGACCACCGGGTGCCGTCTCCACATGGATGTGCGTGTGACGTTCGATGAACCGGCCGCCCGTTTCGACACGGACCCCCGGCTTGGTCACGTGGAACCCTGTCCTTGCTCGACCCTCATCATGGGCGACATTGCCTCGACCGAGCTGACGGCCGCCCGTCTCCATCTCGATGTGGTCACGCACTCGCCGATCCTGCGCATCGACATCCTCAACGGCGCCCGTGTGGTCGCGTCCCTGCCGGGATACCGGTCCGATACCACCGACACGAGGCTGAGGGTTCTCTTTCACGGCGCCGAATACCGCGGCCGCGGCCGGCAGACCCGATGGCAGGGCAGGGCCCGGTTCGATGGGAGCGGCATCCGGAGTTTCTCCACCGTCTGCGCCTGGAACCACGAGCGCCCGCTCCATCGCAATGGCGACAGCGAGGTGGTCTTCGACGTGCTCACCACCGGCAACTTCGTCGGGTTCGACGCGGGCCTGGAGTCGTGGTCAGGCAACATTGCGCTTGATGCGGGCCATGTCGACATCACCATGCCCTTGCAGGATATCGGCGAGGAACCCCTTGTGATCGAGGCCGGCGGGCTGGAACGCCATGTTTCCCTGACGCGCCTTCCCGAAGACTTGGCGGTGACGCGGATGAACGAGACCCTTGACGTCGCCCTTCATGACGACGGCGACAATCCCCTGTGGATCAGGGTCACGACAGAGGATGGTCACCGGGCCTGGTCGAGCCCGGTCTACCTTTTCCGTCGGGCCGCATCATGAGGGCCATCGCCGTTCTTGCCGTCCTGTTGCTGACGCCTGTGTGGGCTTCGGCCAACCAGGTCATGTTCGACGGAAGTTGGCAGGACCAGTCCTTTCTGTTCCGTTCCGACAACGAGTACATCCAGGAAGGCACCCGGCTGACGATCCGGTCCGACGACAGCGTATCCGTTCTCTGGCGTTCCGCTCCGCCGGATGTTCGCCATGCCCGTCAGGCGAGCTGGTACTGGTCGGTGGAGCAGGGCGTGGCGCCCACGGATCTCTCGCTCAAGGGCGGTGACGATCGCAACATCGCTCTCTACTTCCTGTTCGCGCCGCAAGAGCTCGCAAGCGGCCTTGAGAACGCTTCCCCTGATCGGGTCTTCCAGCACGAGGCGGTGCGGATCCTCGTCTATGTCCGTGGCGGAAACCACGAACCCGGCACTATCGTCAACAGCCCCTACCTGGAGCCACGCGGCGTTCTTGTTCCCCTCAGAGGAACCGGGACCGGCACATTTGCCGAATCGGTGGACCTCGATGCCGACTTTCGCCGGGCCTTTGGCATGCCACCTGGCGTCCTTCTCGGTCTCGGCATCTCTGCGGACAGCGATGATACCAATGGCGTAATCGAGGCGGAACTCGGCGGCCTCTTCATCGAATGATCCCGACCGTCCGCAGGTTCATGCCATTGGACCGGACCCTGCTGTTCCGGGAGGGCGAACGTCCCTCGCCGTCATTCGGACGACCCAGTCCGAGACGAATCCTCGCCAGCAGTCAATGGGGAGCGGCGACTTGGTTGGCTCTGGCCGGACTCGTTGCGGTTCTATTCGTCGAGACAGGAATCGGCCAACCGCATCAGGCGCGCGGTCTCGGTGGCGAGAAGCTCCATGTACATCGGGTTGTCGAGTGTGTCCTCGACAACATGCGGCAGCAGGAATCGCCTCATCTCGGAAGCAAACTCTGAAGAACGGACGATGTCCCCGGCCTTTGCTGCCGCGGTCTCCAGCCGGGACCGGTCAAGGCGTCGGTCATCCAGCTTGGCGCGCAGAAGATCTGTCCGGACTGCCGTTCCGGTCCTCGTGAGCCAGTTCATGTCCCAGACATCGCGGTAGCGCGGGCGGTCCTGGTTCGTCACCGAGCCGGGAACGGCCACGAGCTTGCTGGCAAGGATCTCCTCGCGGCTCTGGACACGCACGAGCATCTCGGAGGTTCGCGTCACACCGTAGTTCTGGGCAATTGCTCCCGGTCCATCCGTGTAGGTCGGCGCATTGTCGATATCGAGCTTGACCATCTGTCTGGGGATGTCGCGTCGGCTGGACCGGATTTCGAATGAAATGCGCCAGGTGGACACTCCACCGCTCGAAGGGTGACGGGTGGCCAGATTCCTCGGAGGTCTGACTTCGACACCCAGCCCTCGGTCGGAGAGTGTTTGCTCCAGGTATGCGGCCAGTCCGTCCATGGTCCTGGCGGAAAAATCCGGTCCGCCCGAAAAGTCCAGGTCCTCGCTCAGCCGGGAGGACCCATGGCACAGTCGAAGTGCCGTACCCCCCTGGAATGTCAGACCATCGAGCCAACCCCCGCGCTGAAGAACGTTCAGCAGTTCGTAGTGCAGCAATTCCTTCTCGACGATGACTTCCATGCCCGCGAGCTGGGGATTGCGCTGAAGCGCGACTTCGGCCAGTTCACGGAAGGTACTTCCTTCGCTCACGATGGCTATTCCTCCGCGTCGGTGTACTCCTGCATCTCGTCAAGATTGACGAGATGCAGATTGCGCCCGACTCGCCGCAGGTCTCGCAGCGCTGCCGGTGCCGAGGCAATCTGCAAGGGGCGGTCCCTCTCGATCGTGTTCCTCGCGATATCCGCCGGGGATCGCTTGGTATGGGTGAATTCGATCACGCCGTAGGGGGTCCTGAATGTGCCCTTCCTGCCTGTTGTCATGACGGTCAGATAGGCTTGCGGCACTTGCGAGATCACTCCCCACTCAGAGAGGGCGGATTCAAGGCTGATATAGTTGTATTCACCGTAGCGGATCGCACAGGCAATCCGTTCAAACAGCCCGACACGGCTGTGGCCCGAGAGGGGATTGACGAAGACCCCGTTGGCCACCCGCTCAAGCACCCCCTGCCGCACCATGCGACGCAGGCTTTCGGAGAGCGTCTTGTCCGACCGGTGTGGAAAGAGATTGCGCAGATCCTGGAGCGTGAACACGGACCAACCGTAGCGGTCCCACTCGGCCAGGGTCTTGACGGCTTCGATCGTACGCATGAAACTCTCATCGACACTTCAACCAAACATATATAGGAATATCGTCCACTTTACAAGATCATGATGCCGAACATAGGCCTTCGGTTCGGGATCGGACTGTGGCAACGGCGAGACGTGGCACGCGGTCAACAATGCGTTGGCGATTCCTGCCCGAACAGGGGTCACTCACGGCGAGAGTACTTTGATGAAGTCCGGTTCGATCCGGAGCCACGGTACCGGACACACCCCGGTTTCCGGTACCGTGATCACAGCTGATTCTGGAACACCGCGCCTGACAGCCCGCCTCCGAATGGGCCAGAGCGTGGTTCGCGGTCATCGGGTACGGCGTCGGATCGATCGTCACCTCCGACGACGCCCTGGACCGGATGTTCGTTGCCACAGTCGGCGGCGCCGGTCCTGAAGTCTATCGGGATTCCGGCAGCGCTGTTGGCCTTTTACTGAAATTATAGTATATGGGCGCATGGTCACGCGTCTTCTGATCCTGTGGCTTCTGGCCGAAGGACCGCACCATGGCTACAGCATCAAGGCCATCCTGTCCGACCGCGGTTTCGCGCCCTGGTTCGCTGTGGAGGATGCCTCGATCTACGCGATGCTCAGAAGCCTTGTGAAGCAGGGGCTTGCCGAAGCGGCGGGCGAGGAACGGATCGGCAACCGGCCGTCGCGGACCCGCTACCGGATCACGCCGCAGGGCCGTCGAACCCTGGCTGCGGAACTGCCCGCCGCCCTGGCGATCGCTGCGCCGCGGCCCCAACCGGTCCATGCGGCCCTGGCTGCGGCCGACGAGTTCGAGCCTTGCGACCTGCGAGCCGGGCTGGCCGCCCGCCAGAAGGCGCTCGTTGAACGCCGGAAGCTCGTCGGCGAGCGCCTCCTTGCCGCGCCCTCGCCACTGCTTGCCCGCCGCGAACTGGCACTGCTGGATGCCGAGCTCGCCTGGCTCGCGGCCGAAATCAGGAACCACGACAGACAATGGGGAGTTCCACCATGACCGAGGAAACCGTCGCCACCCAGGTGATCGCCAACCTTGTCGTCACCGATCGCCACGGTCGCGTGCTGTTCGTGCGGCACGATCCTGACAACGGCAAGTGGTGGCTGCCCGGCCGCGACGTCGAACCCTACACCCACCCCGACGACACGGCCGGGGCCGTGCTGGACGAAATGGCCGGACTCGATGCCGGCAAGCCGAAGTTCGACCACGTCGAGTCATTCCGTGGCCGCCGGGGCTGGCATCTCGTCTTCCACTACCGGGCCGGGGCCACAGGCGCGCCGGACGACGATGCGCTCTCCCGGTGGTGCTCCGCCGACGATCTGCCGGTGACTGCGCATGGCGGCTGGGAAAAGGGGATCGTGGCGAAGCTGACAGGCAGATAGCGGTGTTGCGCAAGTCCCCCATAGCCGCATCGATGGCGTTTCCGATGCGCTCCGGCGCCGCTTCGCGGTTCCGTTCTTTCGCTGCGCAAACGATCGGGGTGGGCGTCCGTGAAACCTCGCCGAAGTTGTGCCGTTCGAAGCCCTGAAGGCGGGAACTCCGCGCGTGACCGAGAATGCGATTCGGAATGAAGGGATGCGAGGGGCAGAAGCACCGCACACTGTTGCCCTGGCACAGAGCAACGGCGACGAGCTCTTCCAAACGAACGATGGGCACTCCAGAAACATGTCGGCAGGCGTGACCTCGTTCCCGTTCACCTGGCAAGGCCCGTTCGACGCCTCGATGCAACGAGTGCACAGGAACGCCACGGGAGATTTCTCTCGAACAGGAACCCGTGCCGAACGGGAATGGAGAGTCCCGTCGGGTCAATCGTCTGCGGTGGCGCCGCCTTCCTGCTTTCGCTGGCGGATGAAGGCGGTCAGTTCTTCGGCGATGCCGGGGTCCATGTCGGGCGTCTCGTATTCGTCGAGTAGCTGACGCCACACCCTGGTGGCCCGCCGGGTGGCGTCGATGGCGCCGTCGCTCTTCCAGGTCTCGAAGTTGCGCCAGTCCGAGAGAACCGGCTCGTAGAAGGCGGTCTCGTAGCGTTCGAGAGTATGGCGCGTGCCGAAGAAGTGTCCGCCCGGACCGACATCGGCAATGGCGTCGACGGCGAGTTCGGGTTCCGAAAAATCCACCGGCTCCAGGGCCTTGATCATGGTCTGGACCATCTCGAGATCAATGGCGATCTTTTCGAACGAGGCGCTGAGTCCCCCTTCCATCCAGCCGAAGCTGTGCATCACCATGTTGGTGTGACCCTGGACGGTCGCCCACAGCGACATGGCGCTTTCGTACGTCGCCTGGGCATCCGGCCAGTTGGCGGCGTTGACGATGGACGAGCGGTAGGGAAGGGCGTAGCGGCGCGCCATCTGGCCGCCGAGGAGGACCGCCTTGACGTACTCCGGCGTTCCGAAGGCCGGAGAGCCGGATTTCATGTCGACGTTGCTGGTAAAGCCGCCGTAGACCACCGGAGTTCCCGGTCGCACCGTCTGGCAGAAGGCAATGGCGGCAAGCGCCTCGGCATTCTGCTGGGTCAGTGCTCCGGCAATGGATACCGGCGCCATGGCGCCTGCAAGCGTGAACGGCGTGACGACGATGACCTGGTTGCGCCGCGCCATTTCTATCATGCCGAGCAGCATCGGCACATCGAGCTGCAGTGGGGAGTTGCAGTTGACGACCGTCCAGATGCTGGGCTCCTCGAGGAGTACGGAGTCACTGATGCCACGGGCGATGCGGACCATGTCGATGGCATCGTTGATCTTGCGGCGGCCAAGGGAGTAGCCGAAGGCGATCTTGTCGGTCAGGAAGAGCTGTTCGCCAACGATGTCGAGATAGCGGATATCGGGATCGACCTCGACGGGTTCCAGCATGGGCGTGCAGCCATGCACCGCATTGATGACCTGGGCAAGGCGCAGCAGGTTGCGATAGTCGGCGAGATTGCCCGACCGGCGGCCACCTTCGAGATCGGAAACATTCGGGTTGCCGGCCACGGGGAAGAAGTTGATGTGGTTGCCCCCCATGACCCTGCTTCGTGCCGGATTGCGGGCGTGGAGGGTCCATTGCCGGGGCGCTCGCGCAACAGCTTCCTCGATGAAGCCGCGCTCGAACCGCACCCGGGTCTCGCCCGGTGTGACGGCGACACCGGCGTCATGGAGGATATCGCGCGCCTCCTCGAGGAGAATGTTGATCCCTGTTTCCTCGAGGACGCGCATCGAGGCGTCGTGTATGGCCTCGACATCGTCGTCTCCGGCAATGTCCACCGCCGGGTAGGGATTGCGCACAACGGTCCACGGCAGCTGCGGAACCTTGCGGGATCCTCCCTGTTCCTTCCTTCTGCCAGCGGCCTGCCGCCGTGATCGCCGCATCGCCCTTCCTCAGGCCTCCGGAAAGACAGGCGCCGGCAGCAACAGCCGCCGGCGCCTGCCAGAATCGTCAGGTGATCTGATCAATCAGGCCTTGCTTTCGTCGATCCAGATCTCCTCGTAAGGCCATCCGGCGCCCCCCGAGAAGGCAGGACTGCCGTGGTAGTTCTGGATCCGCGACGTGGTGGCCTCGATGTAGTTCGTGAAGAACGGCAGGAACAGTCCACCGTCGTCATGCAGCAGGGTGCATGCCTCGCAGTAGATTTCCAGGCGCTTGGCCTCGTCCGTCTCCAGACGGCCCATGACGAGCAGTTCGTCGAACCGCTCGTTGCACCAGAACGTCTCGTTCCAGGACCCGCCACAGGCATGGGCGATCGTCAGGATCGCATCGGCGGTCGGACGGGAGTTCCAGCCGGTCGCGCAGAACGGCACCTGCATCCAGGTGTGGCTCCAGTAGCCGTCATCGGGCACACGGTTGAGTTCGATGGTAATGCCCGCTTCCCGTGCGTGCTCCTGGAGAATGGTGCTGGCGTCGATGGCGTTCGAATGCGCTGCGTTCGATACGGCAAGCTCGATCGACGAGAGACCGGTCTTGTCCCAGTGCCACTTGGCCTTTTCCGGATCGTAGTTGTGCTGCGGGATGGCGTCACAGTAGGTGGGCAACCCGGGATTGACCGGGAAATCGTTGCCGATCCGGCCATGCCCGACCATCACCGTATCGACGACAACGTTCCGGTCGACGGCGTGTTTCATCGCCAGACGCAGGTTGAGATCGTCCGTCGGTGCCCTGTCGGTCGCCATGATCCAGGCAAACCAGGACCCCGACGGAATCGAGTGGACCTTGACACCGGGATTCTGGCCCAGCAACGAGGCAAGACGGGGCTCGATACTGATGTCGATGTCGATATCACCGGCCTGCAGGGCGCTGGATCGTGCCGCGTTGTCGGGAATTCCCTGGGTGATGAAGGTCGAGACGTGACCGGCATTCGAATTCCAGTAGTTCTCGTTCTTCTCGGCGACCGAGGCCAGCCCCGGAGTGAACTCCACGACCTTGTAGGGTCCGGTGCCGACAACGGGATCACCGTCCTTCCAGCCTTCCTTGACGATCGACGTGTGATAGTCGTGCCCCAGTGTGACCGGGAAGTCGGCATTGCCCGAATCGAGAGTGATCTTGACGACGTTGGGTCCGTCGGCCCGCATGTCCACGATGGGTGCAAGCAGGGGCTTGGAAGGTGACTCGGAGCCTTCCTTGATGTGTTCGCCAAGGGAGTAGATGACATCGTCCGCAGTGAGGGCCTTTCCGTCATGGAACTCGACTCCCTCGCGCAGCTTGAAGGTCCACTCGGACGCCTGGTTGGTGGCTTCCCATTCGGCCGCCAGGTTGGGAACGACATTCATGTCGCGATCAAGGTTGGTCAGCCTGTTGTAGACCTGGTAGGCGCGCTGGATGTCCGTGCTGTTGGTCATCTTGGTGGGATCGTAGGTCTCTTCGGCACCGGTGTACTCCGGGCTGACGTGGACCTCGCCGCCCTTGATCGGCGTTTCGGCGATGCCGGCGCTGCTCAACATGGTCGTTGCTGCAGCCACTCCGACGCCGAGCTGGCCGGCGCGACCGATGAATTCCCTGCGGTCAAGGCGGCCGGCCCTGATCTCGTCAATCATCCAGTCGAGTTGTTGTTTGCTCATGTTGGCGCTTTCCCTGTCAGTTCTTGTTCATGGGCATGCCGCGACGGGCATGCTTTCGAGGATCAAGCCTAATCCGCGTCGGGTTGCAAGGGAAGTGCTCCGGGTGCGGCGAGGCGCTGTTGGACCCTGGCTTCAGCGGCGGCCCGACGCCGTGATCGCCGCATCGCGTTTCTGCGAACTTCGCAATGAAAAGCGCCAGCGGCAAAAAGCCGCTGGCGCTTGCCCGGATCGTCAGGCGACCTGATTGATCAGGCCTTGCTTTCGTCGATCCAGATCTCCTCGTAAGGCCATCCGGCGCCCCCCGAGAAGGCAGGACTGCCGTGGTAGTTCTGGATCCGCGAGGTGGTTGCCTCGATGTAGTTCATGAAGAACGGCAGGAACAGTCCACCGTCGTCATGCAGCAGGGTGCACGCCTCGCAGTAGATTTCCAGGCGCTTGACCTCGTCCGTCTCCAGTCGGCCCATGACGAGCAGTTCGTCGAACCGCTCGTTGCACCAGAACGTCTCGTTCCAGGACCCGCCACAGGCATGGGCGATCGTCAGGATCGCATCGGCCGTCGGACGGGAATTCCAGCCGGTTGCACAGAACGGCACCTGCATCCAGGTATGGCTCCAGTAGCCGTCATCGGGCACACGGTTGAGTTCGATGGTAATGCCCGCTTCCCGCGCGTGCTCCTGGAGAATGGTGCTGGCGTCGATGGCGTTCGAATGCGCCGCGTTCGCCACGGCAAGCTCGATCGACGAGAGACCGGTCTTGTCCCAGTGCCACTTGGCCTTTTCCGGATCGTAGTTGTGCTGCGGGATGGCGTCGCAGTAGGTCGGCAGCCCGGGATTGACCGGGAAATCGTTGCCGATCCGGCCATGCCCGACCATCACCGTATCGACGACAACGTTCCGGTCGACGGCGTGTTTCATCGCCAGACGCAGGTTGAGATCGTCCGTCGGTGCCCTGTCGGTTGCCATGACCCAGGCAAACCAGGAGCCGGAAGCCGTCGAGTAAACCTTGACACCGGGGTTCTGGCCCAGCAACGCGGTAACACGGGGCTCGACATCGATGTCGATGTCGACATCACCGGCCTGCAGGGCGCTCGACCGTGCCGCGTTGTCGGGAATTCCCTGAGTGATGAAGGTCGAGACGTGACCGGCATTCGAATTCCAGTAGTTCTCGTTCTTCTCGGCGACCGAGGCCAGCCCCGGAGTGAACTCCACGACCTTGTAGGGTCCGGTGCCGACAACAGGGTCACCATCCTTCCAGCCTTCCTTGACGATCGAAGTGTGATAGTCGTGCCCCAGTGTGACCGGGAAGTCGGCGTTGCCCGAATCGAGAGTGATCTTGACGACGTTGGGTCCGTCGGCCCGCATGTCCACGATGGGTGCAAGCAGGGGCTTGGACGGTGATTCGGAGCCTTCCTTGATGTGTTCGCCAAGGGAGTAGATGACATCGTCCGCAGTGAGGGTCTTTCCGTCATGGAACTCGACCCCCTCGCGCAGCTTGAAGGTCCACTCGGACGCCTGGTTGGTGGCTTCCCATTCGGCCGCCAGGTTGGGAACGACATTCATGTCGCGATCAAGGTTGGTCAGCCTGTTGTAGACCTGATAGGCACGCTGGATGTCCGTGCTGTTGGTCATCTTGGTGGGATCATAGGTCTCCTCGGCACCGGTGTACTCCGGGCTGACCCGGACCTCGCCACCCTTGATCGGCGTTTCGGCGATGCCGGCGCTGCTCAACATGGTCGTTGCTGCAGCCACTCCGACGCCGAGCTGGCCGGCGCGACCGATGAATTCCCTGCGGTCAAGGCGGCCGGCCCTGATCTCGTCAATCATCCAGTCGAGTTGTTGTTTGCTCATGTTGGCGCTTTCCCTGTCAGTTCTTGTTCATGGGCATGCCGCGACGGGCATGCTTTCGAGGATCAAGCCTAATCCGCGCCGGGTCGCAAGGGAAGTGCTCCGGGTGCGGCGACGCGCCTTTCGACACTGGCTTCACCGGATTGTCATGTGTCGCTCGTCCCGGAATTCACGGGTGTGGCACGGCCATGACGCGATCTCCGGAGAGTCAGGGAGCGTGCGTGCCCGTCCTGCAGGCAAGGGCAGCGGCGAATCGTTCCTCTCCGAGATCGACGAGGCGCAGGGGTGGGGAGGGATCGTGCGGAAACCGGAAGAGGCAGGCGCGGGCGCCGTCAAGCATCGGTTCGGGGAGCTCGAAGCGGGACGGACCCAGCGACAGACCGGTGCCGGTGGCCTTGAGCAGCGCTTCCTTCATGGTCCACAGGCGATAGAAGAGGTGGATTCGCGCGGCGCCGGAGACCTGGGCCAGCCGCTGGCGTTCCCGCGGTCCGTAAACCCGTCTGGCGAGCCCGGTGAAATCACGGTGCAAGGAGCGTGCTTCCACATCGATGCCGAGATCGTCCTGCCCGCCGATGGCGATCAGCCCGTGACCACCGCTGTGTGACACGTTGAAGCCGATGCCGGAACGCCTGCCGCCTATGATGGCGAAGGGCTTGCCGTGGTCCAGATGACCGAATGAAAGCTCTTGCGCGTCACAACCGGCATGCTCGGCCAGAGTGATGCGCAAGGCCGCCCGGCAGAGGGCGAATGCGTACCGGGCCTGCTTCGAGAGAGAGCGTTTCCACCGCGCTCTCTCGGCTTCGTCGAGCAGGGTGACCGCCCGCTCCTCGCGATCCGGGGAGAGTGCCAGATCCACATGGAGGATGGTCGTGTCGTCCACCGCGCGCCAGGGACTCCACCACCGGTCCGCCGTCATGATCCCGTGGGCGCGGCGGGTTCAGTCACGGTTCCGGGCCACCTGGTCGGCAAGGAGACAAAGAATCTCGAACATGAAGGTTGCCCCGACCAGTGCCGTGTTCCCGCTGGGATCGAAGGGTGGCGCCACCTCGACCACGTCGCCGCCCACGAGATCGAGACCCTGGAGCCCTCTCACCACTTCCTGGGCCTCGCGCGTTGTCATGCCGCCGATCTCCGGTGTGCCGGTTCCCGGCGCAAATGCCGGATCAAGCCCGTCAACGTCGAAGCTGATGTAGGTTGGACGGTCGCCGACCACGCGGCGTGCTTCCCGGATGACCTGTTCCGGGCCTGTCGCGGTGAATTCTTCCATGTAGATGATGCGCATGCCGCTTTCTTCGGCGAAGGCCATGTCACCGGCACCGTAGATCGACCCGCGGATACCGATCTGAACGGTGCGCCGAGGGTCGAGAAGGCCTTCCTCGACCGCTCGCCTAAAGGGTGTTCCATGGGTATACGGGTTGTCGCCGAAGTAACGGTCGTTTGTGTCGCTGTGGGCATCGAAGTGCACCATGCCGACGGGCCGGTCGCTGGCAATGGCGCGCATGATCGGCAGGGTGATCAGGTGATCGCCGCCGGCCGACAGCGGCATGGCGCCTGCCTGGTGGATCGTCCGGTAGAACCGTTCGATCCGCGCCAGGGAATCCATGAGATCGATGGGGTTGACCGGGCAATCGCCGAGGTCCGCCACCTGGGCGAGATCGTAGGGTGCTATGCGGGAAACGTGATGGACCTTGCGCATCAGGCTAGACTGATTGCGGATTTCGCGCGGTCCATGACGGGCGCCAGCACGGTTGGTCGTGCCCCCGTCCCAGGGAACGCCCGCGAGGGCGATGTCGAGGCCATCCGCATGGCGCGTGTGGGGCAGGCGCATGAATGTCGGAATATCGCCGAACCGTGGCACGACGGATGCATCGACGGGTTGATTGCGGTCCGGACACATGCCGCGACACTCCCCGAATGGTGGGCCAACCTTGGCGCGAAGAGCACGATGCCGCAAGACACCATGCCTTGATCGCTCCGGTGCATCGCGACACACTCCGGCGGGGCCGGCAACAGGGCACGAGGATCGATGGGCGGACGCGACGAGAACATCAAGTACCTGGTTACCGACCTTCCAGGGTTTCCCGACTCCGAACTTGCGGGCATCAGCAGCCGGCTCTTCGGTGTCGAGGGCGAGTACCGTCCACTCGACTCGGACCGGGATCAGAACTTTCTTCTCGAAAGCGGCGAGGACCGCTGGATCCTGAAGTTTCACCATCCGGAGGAAGAGGCGAGCGTTGTTGATTTCCAGAATGCCGCGCTTCGCCACATCGCCGTCACCGCACCGGACATCCTGGTGCCCGAGGTGGTGCCCACCCTCACCGGTGAACCCTTTGCCAGGGCCACCGCACCCGATGGCCGCGAGAGCATTGTGCGCCTGCTGACCTGGGTCCCGGGGATGAGCGTTGATTCCTTTCCTTCAACGCGCCGGCAGCGTCACGGCCTGGGTGCCCTGGTGGCGCGCCTCGATCATGCTCTCGAGGGCTTCTTCCACCCCGCCGCCCGGCATACCCTGCTGTGGGACATCCGCCAGGCGCCCAAGCTGCGCGTCCACACGGGCGACATCGCGCAGCGTTCGTCGCGCGAGCTCGTGGAGACCGCGCTTGACCGTTTCATCGGGAATGTCCTGCCCCGCTGGGACCATTTCCGCAGCCAGGTGATTCACAACGACGCCAACCGGAACAATGTCGTCGCCCATGCGGACACGCCCGACGAACCCGTCGGCGTGATTGATTTCGGCGACATGATGCATGGGCCCGTGGCCACCGAGATTGCCCTGGCATGCGACAACTATGCCCTTGGTTCGGACAGGCCTCTGGAAGACATCATCGATGTGGCGATCGGATTCGATTCAATTCTCGCTCTGCGGGAAGAGGAGGCTGACGTCCTCTTCGACATGGTTGCGGCCCGCCTTGCCATCGGCGCCGTCATCGTGGCGCGCAGGGCCGTGGCGCGCCTTGGCTCTCCGCCGTACATGCCCGGGTATGATCTCGATGTCTTTGCAGCCCTCGACATCATGTTCCAGACCGGCCCAGACGCCGCCACCGGGTCTTTCCGCGATGCCCTGCGCATGCCGCAGCGCTGTCCGAAAGGTACAGTGACAACACCGGAGTCCGATGCGCTGGATCACGAACTTGAGCGGCGGTACCGGTGGCTCGGCCGAAACCTGACGCTCTTCTACAAGAGGCCCCTGCATGTCGAGAGGGGCGAAGGCGCAATTCTCTACGACGCCAACGGCCGCGCCTTCATTGACGCCTACAACAACGTTCCCAGTGTCGGCCACTGCCATCCGCACGTGGTCAACGCCATATCCCGCCAGGCGGCGGCACTCGGCACCAACACGCGCTACGTCTACCGTATCCTCGCCGACTATGCCGACAGGCTGCAGGCGACGATGCCCGACCATCTCACCTGTTCGATCATGGTGAATTCGGGAAGCGAGGCCAACGACATCGCCTGGCGTATCGCCACACTGCTCACCGGCAAGCGCGGCGGCATTGTCATGGAGGATGCCTATCACGGAATCACCGAGGCGATCAGTCATCTTTCGCCGGAACGCCCCGAAGCGACGGCGCCGCACGTGCGCACGCTGATCTCGCCGGATCCCTACCGCAACCCGGTTCAGGGGGACTGTGATCCCGTCGCCTTCTACGCCGCCGATGTCGACCGGGCCATCCGGCAGCTCGATGACGAGGGATTCGGAACCGCCTGTTTCATGGTGGACACCTCGTTCTGTTCCAACGGCATTCCCGATGTGCCTGCCGGATACCTGCGGCAGGTTGCGGAGCGGGTGCGTACCGCCGGCGGCATGATTGTTGCAGACGAGGTGCAGTACGGCTTCGGCCGTCCGGGCACACACATGTGGGGGTTCGACTATCACGGGATGAAGCCGGACATCGTCACTCTGGGCAAGCCCGTGGGCGACGGTTTTCCTCTCGGCGTGGTCCTCACCACCGCCGGGATACTCGAAGAGTTCTCCCGGGCCCTGGGACTCTTCTCGACCTTCGGCGGCAATCCGGTCGCCTGTGCCGCCGGCATTGCCGTCCTCGATGTCCTCGAGCGCGAGGACCTGCTCGAGAATGCACGAACGACCGGCGGCCACCTCAAGGCCGGCCTCAAAGGTCTCATGGACCGCCATCCCATGATCGGAGACGTGCGCGGCCATGGCTTTGTCACAGGGGTCGAGATCGTCCGGGACCGCGACACCCGGGAACCGGACCCTGAAGGCATGGTGGCGGTGCAGAACCGGATGCGGGAACTCGGCGTCCTTGTGGGCAGGGAGGGACGTTTCGGCAATGTCTTCAAGATTCGCCCGCCCATGGTCTTTCAGCGCGGCCACGCTGATGCGCTCGTTGCGTCGATGGACCAGGCCATGAACGAACTGGGGAGGTAGCACAGTGTTCAGCCACATCACACTCGGCACCAATGACCTGGAACGCGCCCTGCAGTTCTACGACGCCATACTGGAGCCGCTTGGCATCGTCCGGTTGCTCTCGTCACCGGAATACGGTTTCGCCGGCTATGGCCCCTCCGGCGGGAACCCGGGTCTCTTTGTCTGCCTGCCGTTCAATGAAAAGGAAGCCACGGCCGGGAACGGCACCCACGCGGCTTTCCTGGCGCCGTCAAGGGAGGCGGTCGACGCCTTTCACGCGTGCGGACTCGCCCTCGGGGCAACGGACGAAGGCGCACCGGGCCCGCGGCCCCACTACCACGAGCATTACTACGGCGCCTATCTGCGCGATCACGACGGCAACAAGCTTCAGGCCTGTTGCCATGCCCCTGCCTGAGCCGGCGCCTGACGGCCGTCCTCGACGCGTTCGAGGATCTCCCTGATCGCGGTCACGCCCGCTGACGGCCTCGAAGACCGTTCGGTGAGCAGGCGGCGCCAGGTCCTTGCGCCCGGTTCTCCGTGGTAGAGACCGGTCATGTGACGGCTCATGCTGGCCAGCGGCACGCCCTCGGCCAGACGTTCCTCGAGATAGGGCAGCCACGACAGGACGATGCGGCAGCGTTCCATGGGCGGTTCATCAACGCCGAAGATCAGCCTGTCGGCCTCGGCCAGCATGTAGGGTGTGCGGTAGGCGGCGCGGCCGATCATGACGCCATCGACATGGTCGAGATGGTGCGATGCCGAAGCGAGGTCCCGGATTCCGCCGTTGATGATGATGTCGAACTCGGGAAACCGGCGCTTGGTGTCGTGAACGACATCGTGGCGCAGCGGCGGCACCTCCCGGTTCGCCTTCGGGGACAGGCCATTGAGGTAGGCCTTGCGGGCATGCACGATGAAGGTGGTGCAGCCGCTTCCCGCCACCGTGGTCAAGAATGCGGCGAGCGTCCCTTCCTCGTCCATGGCGTCGATGCCGATGCGGCACTTGACCGTGACCGGCACCGAGACCGCATTGCGCATGGCCGCCACGCAGGTCTCGACGAGATCCGCATGGGCCATCAGCGCGGCGCCGAACCGGCCGGATCGGACCCTGCTGGAGGGGCAGCCGACGTTGAGGTTGATCTCGTCGTAGCCGAATTCCTCGCCAATCTGCGCTGCAGCGGCCAGTGTTCCCGGATCACAGCCGCCGATCTGCAGGGCCACGGGATGTTCGGTCTCGTCGAATGCGAGCAGGTGCTGGCGGTCTCCGCGAACCACCGCGTCGGCGACGATCATCTCCGTGTAGAGGCGGGTGTGTTTCGTGACACACCTGAGAAAGGCGCGGGCGTGACGGTCCGTGCAGTTCATCATCGGTGCCACAGACAATTCATGCATGGATCGTGTCATGTGTCCGTAGTCGACAGGTCATGTAGCACAATCAGGTGTCGTTCCGCAGGCCCCGATGAAACTCCCCGACCGCCAACACGGCGTCCGCGGCGAGAACCGCGGGATCGAGGTCGGGATGATCAGTCCGCATCCGTTGGACGCAGGCCCGGGGCCCCTGTGCATCCGGATCCTCGAAGTTGGCTCGCAGGTCGTCCGAGCGCCGTGCGGACCGCACTCATTTCGTCCATAGAGCACTCTCTCCGCCTCTTCCCGCGCGGTCCTGGTGCGGAAAGGAGGGTCATCGACCACAGAACGTCTCCCGGAGATGCTCGACGGCTTCCTCATCGCGCACGCCGACGCCGCGCAGGTCGGCGTACACGCGGGGCCATGGAGCTGCGCTACGCTCACACAGGAAACCGCGAGACCGGGGCTGCCGCCGAGCGGATCGGGGAGGTGATTGCCGCGCTGCTCGATACGGCCGCATCCGGATGATGACGACGGTTGCGGCGATGGCAACGGGCCCGACGCAGCGGGGATCGTCGTGGGTGGCCCCGTTGATCCGTGTGCTCACCGGTTTGAAGGATCATGATCGGATCGATGCCGGAGGGACGCCGAATCACGCTGGAGCGCAGTCCTGTCCGATAGAATTGAAGGAGAGTCCCAAGGCGACCCTCCGTCGATGTTGCAGGGTCAGCACCAATAGGGCGGAGAAGCCCAAACCTGGTCCCCGTCGGCGTACTCCATATCGTTGCACGACTCCTGTTCGCCATAGTTCTGGTTCCAATGTCGCAAAAGCCAGGATCCGCTTCTCTTGCCCTTCACGTACGGGCCTTCTTCGATGTCGTACTGTTCGAATCCTGTACCCCAGGAATGATCCACCCAGTCGCCGTGGCGCAGGCCGTCGACATACGGCCCTTTCGACTCCCTTCCGTAATGGTCCGCATGCAGGTCAAACTCCTCCTCCCAATGACCCTGTCGGACCCCGTCGACAATTTGCCCGGTGTGGCTCGCCAGCACCCTATCGCCGCTCAGCGTCCAGGTTATGGTCCCTTGGCCGGTTGCGACTCCTCCCTCGCAAGCGCCGCTCCACGTCGAGTCCACCCAATCCGGGGGGTCGACGTAGTCTGGGCCGAATTCGTACGGCAGCAAGAGAACAAGACAATCCGACGGCTGGGCCAGATACCGCCAGCAGACCGTATCCCACGGCACACCACGTGGTAGTTCGGCGCACTTCGGCTCAGTGTTGATGGCCGCGACCGTCGTATCCGCACCGCTGGAGACCTCCTGCGATGCACTCTCAACAGCGAATTCGTCGGCGGAGTCCTCTCCGGCTGTGACCGTCGTCTCCGCCACGAACTCGTCGGTGGGTCCGCCATCCATTGCCGTGGCATACAGCGCGACGCAGTTCCGGAGATACTCCTCGCCCAGGTGTCGGGCGCCTGCCGCCTCAAGGCGTTCAAGCGCGTCATTCGGCTGTGCCAGCCATTCCATGGGATAGTCCCATATCGCCGTAGCAATCTCTCGAGCCAGTTCCCCGCAATTGTTTTCAGGGCCATCCCAACTTGAGCGCACGAACTTGGAGAGGAATGCAGGTGTACAAGTACTCCTCAGCAACTTCGACCGGGCCGCCCAGCTCCGCCAGAACCTCGAGTGCAGTGTCGGGGCGGGTGTCGTAGTGATACAGAATGCCCATTCCCACGAGCTCATCATCAAGCTCCAGGCATCTTCTCATTCTGCTTGCCACACGTCTTGCCGTGGCCTCGTCCGGCATGGCTTGAGCCGTATTGGGCGTCGTCCCGAATAGGGCGTCGCTCTCTTCCTCGCTCGACTCCATCGCCGTCGAGGTTTCGATTCTGTCCACCAGCGATGCATGAATGAACGCCGTCTCGCCCGAGCCCTCGACCCGCAACCAGTCCGCATTCCTGACGGTACCGGTCACACGGACGGGGGTGCTGACATCCAGCGTCCTCACGACGTCGTGGTCGGTTCCGGGGCCTGAGCGGATGTTCGAGCGCGCTGTCGTCTCGCCCGGCCAATCCGCCGGATCGACGATGTAATCCGCGACGAGAGCCTCGGAGCCCTGGCAGCCGATGTCGCTGCCGCCGGCATTGGCGAGCATGGTGTGGACCTCGCCGCCCTCGCGGGCCGTGTTGTAGGGAATGTAGCCCGAGGCGTCCTTGATGCAGGGACCGGCGCCCGCCGCGAGCAGGGCCTCCACCACGCGATTGTTCTCCGAGGAGCCTCCGTTGCGTATGGCCGTGTGCACCGGTGATTCGCCATCCGGGTTCCTCGCGTTGACGTCGGAGCCGGCATCGACCAGGGCGTTGACGATCCGGCCGTCGTTGCTGCCGACTCGAACGAAGAGCTGCAACGGCGTCTCGCCTCTGGCGCTCACAATGTCGCCCCGGGCACCGCCATCGACCAGCGCCTGCACCATATCGGCGCTGAGTTTGCTCTCACTGTGAACAGCCGCGTGGAGGGGAGTTCTGCCC
This sequence comes from Alphaproteobacteria bacterium, assembly GCA_964291415.2. Taxonomy (GTDB): domain Bacteria; phylum Pseudomonadota; class Alphaproteobacteria; order SP197; family SP197; genus SP197. Next base: position 24,850 of record OZ219920.1, read on the forward strand.
GCAGGTTCCTGCTTGTTGGGGTCGGCGCCGGCCGCAAGAAGGTCGCGGGCACTGGTGGGCTGGTGATGATTGCCCGCCACAGCATACAGGGGGGTGTGTCCCCACTTGTCGGCAATCTCGGGTCTGGCGCCGAAGCGGAGCAGAATCCGGATGGCGAGTTGCGATCTCAGTTCGTCGTACGGAAAACGGGCGGCCGGCATCAACGGCGTCTCGCCATCGGCGTTCTGCAGATTGGGGTTCCCGCCGTACTCCAGGAGCGCTTCCAGTACGAGGCCATCGGCACGCCCGGCGGCAATGTGCAGTGCACTCCCGCCCCACTGATCGCGTACATTTGGGTCGGCGCCCGTCTTGAGCAAACGCTCAACCTCGTCGATGTTGCTGCTGTGCGCGGCGTTCAGCAGTGCGATATCCTCAGCGGTCCTTGCATGGGCCGTGCCTTCTGCATTCCACAGCAGCGCTGCGGTCAGAAATGCGGCAGCAACAGTCCGGACGGGTACAGGCTGAACCTGGCGCATCATTGGATTCTCTCCTCCAACCGACCCGATCGCGAATGGGTCGGCACGACACGATAACGCTCGGGAACTCCCATGGAAACGAGCGACGGCGGTGGTGGTGCCTGCCGCCGATCATGCACAGTACTGGGTTGCCCCTCGCCGGCATGCCCGCGGCCCCGTTCGCGTCATCTCGTCGGTCCTGCGTCGAAGAGCGCGTTGTACGGACATCGCCTGTCGCCGGCATGAAATGGACCGGGACAGATGGCGTCATGGACGGCCGCCAGAGCGCTGTCGCGAGAGATGACCTGCCCCGATGCGGGCCAGCACCATCGGACGTGCCGCAAGACGCCATCGCAAGAGCACCGGAAAACCGGTCGCTTGGGGTGGCGTTATGGCGTCCTTCTGGTGTCTGGTTGTGGTGTTCTCTTGATGCAGGATGCGGGCTCGTCTTGTCTCAGACTAGGACGGTGCGCGCCTTGCGGCGGATTCCTGGTCCCCATCCGGGGTGACGTAAGGCAACCACGATGACGTACGGAGGCGGGTAGTCAGTTCATTTGGAAGCCGCCGAGCCCCATGTATCTCATGCGTACAGGTTGTTGGAGTTGTCTGGCCGTTGCCGGTATTCGGTGGTCTATGGCCCGTCTATGAAATGTTACTGATGACGTCCGCAAGTACGGTTGCAGGCAACTGAATCACGCATCCTGCATACGCCTCATGTCGCCGGGAGCGGTTGACGTGGCTGATATTTGACCGTAAATACACGAATATAGAGAGGGATGCGCCAGCGAGCGGTTCGGTTGTGCATGTTTGAGTCCGGTTGTTTGGATGTCGCACCGCCGAACAACTGCGAGACGCAGGCCCACAGCATCAAGGATTTGATCGAGCGTTGAGTTCAAGACTCGACCAGTCCTGAAACGATTCCGGTGAGTTCAGACAGTACCGGTGCACTCTTGCGCTTGCCGGGGCGATGGAGCATTGCCTTCGGGGATCCCGGATCGGGGAGTTGCCGAAGGGACGGCAGAATCGGGCCGGGTCCCTTGATCCGTGGTGATCGGGTGCCACATAGCAACCCATGACATCCGGATGGGCACAGTGATGGCGAATTCTCCCTGGCACGGCACCACCATCCTCTCGGTGCGTCGCGGCGACCGTGTCGTCGTGGCCGGCGACGGCCAGGTGTCCATGGGTGATACCGTGGTCAAGGCCAACGCCGTCAAGGTCCGACGGTTGGGGTCGGGCTCCATCCTGGCCGGTTTCGCGGGCGCGACCGCCGATGCCTTCACCCTGTTCGAAAGGCTTGAGGAAAAGCTCGAACGCCATCCAGGCCAGCTGGCGCGATCCTGCGTCGAACTCGCCAAGGACTGGCGCACCGATCGCTATCTTCGGCGCCTGGAGGCCCTGATGGCAGTGGCCGACCGGTCGGTCTCCCTCATCGTTTCGGGCACGGGCGATGTTCTGGAACCCGAGGACGGCCTGATCGGAATCGGGTCAGGCGGCAACTATGCCCTTGCGGCGGCACGCGCACTCCTCGCGGTCGACGGGATTTCGGCCGAGGAGGTTGCCCGCCGGAGTCTGGAGATCGCAGCCGACATCTGCATCTACACCAACCGCCATGTCACCGTGGAGGTCCTGGATGCAGGGTGACTCTCCTTGTCAGGCTCCGGTCAAGACTGTACGGAAGCCCTGATGACGTCGTTCTCTCCACGCGAGATCGTCTCCGAACTCGACCGGTTCATCATCGGCCAGACCGATGCCAAGCGGGCGGTGGCGATCGCCCTGCGCAATCGCTGGCGCCGCCAGCAGTTGCCGGATGACCTCAAGGAAGAGGTGTTGCCCAAAAACATTCTGATGATCGGGCCCACCGGCGTCGGCAAGACCGAGATCGCACGCCGCCTTGCCCGACTCTCCAATGCGCCCTTTCTCAAGGTCGAGGCGACCAAGTTCACCGAAGTCGGATATGTCGGACGCGATGTCGAGCAGATTGTCCGTGACCTCGTGGAGACCGCGATCACCAGCACCCGCGAGGACATGCGCAAGGAGGTCGAGGCGCGGGCGGAACTGGCTGCCGAGGAACGGGTCATCGACGCCCTGGTCGGTGACAAGGCAAGCCAGGAGACCCGCAACAAAATGCGTGACCGGCTGCGCCGCGGGGACCTCGATGACAGCGAGGTGGAGCTGGATCTTCAGGATGCCGGTTCCGGTACGCTGCCGACCTTCGACATCCCCGGCATGCCGGGCGCCCAGATGGGAATGCTCAACCTCAACGATGTCTTCGGCAAGATGATGGGCGGCCAGACACGGCGGCGCAAGATGAAGGTTGCCGAGAGTCACGATGTCCTGATGGCCGAGGAATCCGACAAGCTTCTTGACGAGGAGATGGTGGTCCGCGCGGCGATCGACGCCGTGCAGCAGAACGGCATCGTCTTCATCGACGAGATCGACAAGATCACCGCCCGGAACGAGCGGGCTGGCGCCGATGTCTCCCGCGAAGGGGTGCAGCGCGATCTGTTGCCCCTCATCGAGGGGACGACGGTCGCCACCAAGCATGGGTCCGTCAAGACCGATCACATTCTCTTCATCTGTTCGGGCGCCTTCCATCTCGCCAAGCCGTCGGACCTGTTGCCGGAGCTTCAGGGACGGTTGCCGAATCGAGTCGAACTCCAGGCCCTCGACCGAGACGACTTCCGGCGCATCCTGACCGAGCCCGAGAACAGCCTCATCATCCAGTACACCGCGCTTCTGGCGACCGAGGACGTCGTGCTCGATTTTCACGAAGTGGCGATCGACGCTCTTGCCGATCTTGCCGCGAAGATCAACGAGACCGTGGAGAACATCGGTGCCCGCCGGCTGCACACCGTCATGGAAAAACTCCTGGAAGACATCAGCTTCACCGCTCCCGACCGTAGCGGCGACACCGTCGTCATCGACGCCGCGTTCGTCGACGAGAGGGTGGGCGACCTGGCACGAAACACGGATCTCGGGCGATTCATCCTGTAGCCGCCTGTCGGCGCCGCGCAGTACAAGGTCGCTACCCGTGCGGGAACCACCTGCGCCCTCATCCACGGGAGAGCACTGACCTCACGTCAGGCCACCGGAGAGCGCATCGAGATCCTGTCGAAACCGCGCAAGCGTGGAGAACCCGTCACGGATGATCGGGCTGACGTCCGGTGCCGAGCGTCTCAGGCGAAGGCGCGGCCGATGTCGCGGGCCTCTTGGATCATGTCTGTGGCCCGGCTGCCGCCGTCGGTCGAGTGGTGGAGGAAGATGAAGCCGGCGTCGTCGATGCCGCAGTACTGGAAGAGCCCTTTCGCGATCTCCGTTTCAATGGCCACGTCCTGTCCGGTTCTCGCATAGGTCTCCGCATCGGAGGCAGACAGGCCGACAGCCAGCGCCTTGCGGTGGCCGAGAGTCTTCGAGCCATATGCGTAGTCCTTGTTCCATACGCGGTCGACCCAGCCCTTCAGCATGGCCGGGAACGACCACCACCAGATGGGGAACACGAGGATGATGGCCTCATTGCGGTCCAGTCGCGCCATTTCCCGGCGTACGGCATCGCTGTAGACCTTGTCCTCGCGTCCCCAGTCCGGTTCGTCTTCCGGCATGAGCAGCGGGTCGAAGCCCTCGCGATAGAGATCGGCGATTTCGGTCTGGTGTCCGGCCTGGTTCAGGCCGGCGGCGACGGCATCGGCGATCTGGCCAGTCAGGGAATCCCTTCTGGGATGAGCCAGGACGATGAGAACCTTCATGAATGTTCCCCGGGTCCGGAAAGGGAGAGACTTGCAAGGGTCCGGTCGACCCACAGGCGGGTGAGCTTTTCCTGAACGCCGTTCTGCAGGAGGCGCTCACTCAAGCCGTCGAAGTCGACGCAATCCATCGGCTGGTCCTGATTGAAACACGAGAACACGGGCGGACGCTGTTCGCCTGTCCGTGGATCGACGTGCGGCTGCAGACACTGCGCACAGACTTCCTTCATCATGCACTGCATGGGGCTGTTGATGGAGGCGATGGCGACATGATCGCGCTTCATCCAGGGCTTGAGAGCGCCCGAGCGTGCCGCCTTGACGGCGGCCATCATGCGATCCGAGCCGATGGAGATGATGCGGTCGACATCGCCGAGATCGATGGGCCGTTCGCCGAGCCGCCCTTCCTGGTAGGCGACGAGGGCCTCGACGACATTGCCGACGAAGCTGCGGTCCTGCGGCCGCGCCGCACGGTATCCCGGCGCCTCCTCGCAGGCCCAGATCACGGCATCCGCTGCAGCCTCGATCTCGTCGGTCTTGTAGCGGTCGACGACCTTGCGATAGCCGGCGCAATAGAGCACCCGTGAGCCGGCCCGGCGCATCGCCTGGCCGATGGAAAAGAGGACAGCGTTGCCGAGGCCTCCGCCCACCAGGAGAACCGTCCCGGCTGCGGGAATCTCTGTCGGGCTGCCGGTGGGGCCCATCAGGATGACCGGCTCGCCGGGCTCGAGATACCCCATCAGGTCGGAGGATCCGCCCATCTCGAGACCGATGATGCTGATCCTTGTCGCATCTGCCGAGATGCCCGCACCCGTCATGGCCAGCGGTTCCATGGCCAGCAGCGTGCCGTCCCGGCCCCGCAGTGCGCAGGCCTCGAAGTTCTGCAGGCGATAGAACTGGCCCGGGCGGAAGGCTCTCGCGGCCTCCGGCGCCTCGACCTCGACCTCGATGATGGTGGGTGTCAGCCGGGTCACCCGGGTGACGCGGGCAATGAGCCGGGAGTCGAGGTCCTGGAAGAAGACCTCGCTGTCCTGGCGCGGGAGGCCGTCCAGCCCGCTCAGCATGTCCGAGATCACCGGCCACGCACGCTTCGCGCCACCGAGCGCCTTGACGACGTTCCCGGCAAAGCTCGGGTGGAGGTCGCCGTGATAGCTCACCCCCCGGCCTTCCCCGTCCGTGTGCATCAGGACCTGGGTCTGGTCCGGCTTGACGTTCGCTTCGGGCGTGACGGGCCTGCCGTCGCGGTCGAGCGCCTGGAAGAAGCGCCCGTCCATCGACACGATGTCCGATTCCCGCGCCAGGACAGTGTTCGGGCGGGTCCCGGCGGCCACCAGGAGGGTACGGGCCTCGAGCACGTGTTCTCCGCCACCGCTGTCCGAGAAGCGGACCCCGCTGACGTGGCGCTGCCGGTCGACCTCGACCGCAACCGGAACCATCTCCGGCGCCAGGCGAATTCCTTCCTGGAGGGCGAGCGCCACCTCCTCGTGGTTGAGACGGTAGCTCGGCGCCTCGCTCAGGTCGCGGCGGTAGGCGATGGTGACTCCGCCCCACGAATTGAGAAGGCCCAGAAGATCCGGCTCGCGGTTCTCCCTGGCCGCCTCCCCGCGCTCCAGGGCGATTGCCCTCGCATGATCCATGAAGGTGTCGGCAATGACAGCCTCCTCCTCGCTCCACGATGCCCGCACATGCTCTTCACCGAGTTCGGAAACGAGGATCCGGTAGCGTTCGAGAAACCGCTCGACCTGGCGCGGGTAGTAGGCAAGAGCCTCGGTCGCCGTGTCGATGGCGGTCAGTCCGCCGCCGATGACGACGGCAGGAAGGCGCAGCTGGAGATTGGCGATCGACACCTGTCTGGCGGCGCCGGTCAGCTGCAGCGCCATGAGGAAATCTGAGGCCATGCGAACGCCCCGGGCGAGGGCGTTGGGCATGTCGATGAGTTGCGGACGTCCGGCTCCGGCGCAGTGCGCGATATGGTCAAAGCCCATGGCGAATGCGCTTTCGATGGTGACCGTGCCGCCGAAGCGCACACCGCCGTACATCCGGAACGACGAACGTCGTTCCAGCTGCAGGCGTATCAGCTTGAGGAAGTTCTTGTCCCAGCGCACCGTGATGCCGTACTCGGCCACGCCGCCGAATCCCGCCATCACCCTGTCGTCGAGGGACTCGTGGAGTTCCGCGATGTCGCGAATGGGCCGGAATGCCCTCCGGTTGCCGAAGATGTCGATGCCGGAGACATCGGGGTCGAGGGGTTCGATCTTGAGCCCGTCGATGGCCACGACCGTGTGGCCGTCGTTCTGCAGGTGATGGGCCAGGCTGAAGCCCGCGGGGCCTGTGCCCACCACCAGCACGCGGCGCCCGGACGGTGGGCGCGGCACGGGATGCGTCAGGTTGAGGGGGTTCCAGCGGGACAGCAGGCTGTAGATTTCGAACCCCCAGGACAGGGCCAGGACGTCCTTCAGCGTACGGGTCTCGACCTGCGGAATGTCGACAGGTTCCTGCTTCTGGTAGATGCAGGCCTTCATGCAGTCGTTGCAGATGCGATGGCCCGTGGCGGCGGCGAGTGGATTGTCGATCATGACGACGGCGAGAGCGGCAAGGCCGTGGCCCCGGGCCTTCAGCAGGTTCATTTCGCTGATCTTCTCGTCGAGAGGGCATCCGGCCAGGGGAATGCGGTGGGCCGAGGTGCGGAAGAACGTGCCCTGCTTTTCCAACAGACCCTTCGAACAGCTGTCCTTGCCCTGGTTGTGACAGAAGATGCAGTAGTTGGCGTGCGCCATTGCCTGCGCGAGATCCATGCCCTCATCGGTCAGCGCGAAACCTTCCCTGGCGCGCAGGTCTTCAGGCGGGGCGGCAAGCATGGTGACGCCGTCCTTCACCTCGGTGACCACCGGCACCAGGCTGTCGGGATCCGTTCTCCGGGGCAGACGGAAGAGGGCACTCTTGCGATACCGCAGCATTCCGGCGCGCGAGCGGGTGGCCCACGCCGCGAATCGTTCCGCGCAGGCGATCTCGTCCGCGTGGTCCGATTCGTCCTCGAGCCAGCCGAGAACGGCCCGCGAGAATTGAAGCTCGTCGAAGTCCCCGCCGATCAGCGCCTCGACATCGCGCGTGAGGGCCTCGCCATCGATGGCATCGATGTCTTCTTCCAGCCGCACACGCGCGGCACGCCGGCGCACGAAGACAAGCTTGCACTGGTAGACCGGGTCGAGGTCGCGGCTCGCCGCGCGCTGACGATCGAGATCACCGGTCACCCGGAAGAGATCGGCGATGAAGTCCTCCACAAAGGGTCCAAGGTCGACGAGGAGGTCGGAGTGCTCCCTGTCGGAGAGGTCCCCGGGGGCCGCCCGGGCGCTCATCAACCGGTTGAAGAGAGGTACATCGTGGCGCTGCAACGCCACGCTGAAGGCGTGGTCGAGACGCACGAGCCCTTCACGACTGTAGAGGTCGCTGAAGGCAAGCCCATGAGAGAGGGTTAGTTCGTTCATCCGGGTCCGGCCGGCCGCAGTCGCATCACGATGTAGAGAAACACGCGGGGAATGAAAAGGGGGGTCGAATGGAGGCCTGTATCCGAGGCGCCGCCAAGTTGCGATATCGGGGCCCGGTTGCTATCGTTGTCGCTCATGCTGCACGACGGAGCTGACCATGGCGGTGGTGATGGCCGAAGCGCGTGAACGTCCGCGCCTGTTGATTCCCGGCATCAGGAGGCTGCCGCCAGGCGTTGAACGCTACGTGGTGCCGGCCTCCGGCTCCGTGGTGGTCACGGTTCTTGCCGGTGACGCCCTGAAGATTGTCAACACCGAAGGCGGCCAGATGTGCGAAATCGTCGCCTTTGACAACGCGGCACGACTGGTTCCAGGCATTCTCGGCCGTCCCGATTCCGGTCCTGCTGTCGGCCTCGCTGCCATGTTGAGCGAGGACGGCGAGGCGGCCCGGTCACTGCTCGACACGCTCGCACGCAAGGGGTGGACGTCACGCTTTGATCACGCAGTGCGCCTTTTCGGTCCCGGCACACCTGCCGGGGCAGACGAGGAGATCACCGTGGAAGAGGACGGATTCGTCATCATCGCCGCGCCCGGCGATCCCATGGAGGTCTCGGCACAGTGGCCGACGACACCTCTCGAACTCTTCGTCCACCGCAAGGATGCCGCCCTGGCGGCGGAGCGGAGCCTGCCCGATCCCCTTGCCGAGCCGCGCGACGAATTCCGCATCGGGCCCGGCACCGCCCGGGCCTACGAGGTGAAGGAGGGCGAGTACATCCAGGTCCTCGATGTCGAGGGACGCCAGTGTTCCGATTTCCAGGCCCTGTCGCTTGCAGGGCTTGACCGGGGACTGGAACGCGACATCGATCCGACCGCCACCCGCGTTTTCAATGGCGCCGCCTATCCCGCTCCAGGCCTCTTCTCCAAGCTTTTCGATGGCGACCTCCAGGGCTCGATCGAGATCATCCAGGACACGGTCGGCCGTCACGACAGCTTCAACTACGCCTGCACGGCGAAGTACTACGACGACGTCGGCTATCCCGGCCACGTGAACTGCACCGACAACATGAACGCCTCGCTCGAGCCTTACGACGTGCGCCCGCGCAAGGGCTGGCAGGCGATGAATTTCTTCTACAACTCGCTGGTCGACGACAGCTATCAGATCTATCTCGACGAGCCATGGTCACGCCCCGGTGACTACGTGCTGTGCCGCGCCCTGCAGGACGTCGTGTGCGTGAACACCTCGTGTCCGGATGCCATCTCCTCCGCCAACGGCTGGAATCCCACGGATATCCTCATCCGCATCTATCCCGGGGACAATCTTTTCAGGAAGGCGATCGCCAACAGACCCATGCCCGATTCCGACCCCCAGATGACCCGCGAGACAGGGTTCCACGGACGCACGGCCGCACGGACTCGCAACTTTACCGAATACAACGGCTTCTGGCTGCCCACCCACTACACCAACCACGGTGCAGTCGACGAGTACTGGGCGTGCCGGGAACGTGTCACCGCCATGGATCTTTCTCCCCTGCGCAAGTTCGAGGTCACCGGACCCGATGCCGGCGAACTCATGCAGAGGACCCTGACACGCAACGTCAGGCGCATGGCTGATCACCATGTCGTCTATTCGGCGATGTGCTACGACCACGGCGGCATGATCGACGACGGGACGCTGTTCCGCCTGTCGGAGACCGGCTATCGCTGGATCGGCGGCACGGACTTCGGCGGTGAATGGCTGCGCGCCAAGGCGAAGGAGTGGGGGTTGCGGGCGCTGGTGCGCAGTTCCACCGATCAACTGCACAACCTTGCCATTCAGGGGCCGCGCAGCCGCGACCTTCTGGGCGACATCATCTGGACGGCACCGGCAAACCCGCGTGTCGACGAGATCAACTGGTTCAGGTTCACCGTCGGCCGCATCGGCGACCACAACGGCGTGCCTGTGGTCGTGTCGCGGACGGGATACACCGGTGAGCTGGGTTACGAGGTGTGGTGCCATCCCCGGCACGCCGAAGAGGTCTGGGATGCCGTGTTCGAGGCCGGCGAGCCGCATGGCATCCTGCCCCTGGGTCTCGATGGCCTCGATCTCCTGCGCATCGAGGCGGGCCTGGTGTTCGCCGGTCAGGAATTCGATGACCAGACGGATCCCTTCGAGGCCGGGATCGGCTTCACCGTGGGGCTGAAGACGACGGAGGAGGACTTCGTCGGCCGTCAGGCTCTCGAGCGCCGCAAGGCCCACCCCCAGCGCAAGCTTGTCGGGCTGGAACTCGAGGGCAACGAGGCAGCGGCCCACGGTGACTGCGTACGTGTGGCACGGGCGCAGGTGGGTGTTGTCACGAGCGGCATGCGGTCACCTTTGCTCAATCGCAACATCGCGTTGGCGCGCATGGATGTGAACCATGCTTCGATCGGTGACGAGGTCGAGGTGGGCAAGATGGACGGACACCAGAAGCGCATTCCGGCCACCGTGGTGCCCTTCCCCTTCTATGATCCCAAGAAGGAACGCCCGCGGTCCTGATTACGGCATCACGGCACCGTCGACGAGTTCCTGGAGCCGCTCGAGGATCACCTCTTCGCTGACGTCCTTGCGGCCGAGATCCTGCCAGTCAGCGGCGTAGTCCGCTGCCTGCGGCGCCATGGTCGTGGCGGCATGGATGTCCCATAGCCACAGGCGATGCGGGTCAATGCCCATGGCGTTGCGGTAGGACGCCGTAAAGGCGCGACAGGCCGCTGCGCCGTGTGTCCACACGAGGTTCGAACGGGCAATCGCGAGATCGGCAAGGGAATCGCCGATCATGGCGTCCTCCCAGTCGATCACTGCTGCCAGACCGCCGTCCTTCCACAAGACGTTGCCGGTCCAGAAATCACCGTGGAGCAGCCGTAGGGCGCCCGGCGCGCCAGGTGGCCAGTCGAGGTCAGCCGGCAGATCGAGAATGGTGGATGCCGGAACATCGGGCATGATCTGGCGCGGCACGAAGGGGAGTGCATCGCCGGGTGCGATTGCGTGCAGATCCGCAAGGAAACCGGCCATCGCCAGGGTGTGCTTCTCCGATGGATGCCAGAGCGGCTCACCGTCACGGTACTCCAGAAGCAGCCATGGTGTCGCGCAGGCAGAATCGTGAGCCAGCGCCCGCGGCACCGGCAATCCGCGGTCCGCCAGGTGCGTCAGGAGGTGAAACTCCGCGTGGGCGGCATCGGGATTGGCGCGCAGGTTTGCCTGCCCGCACCGGCGCAGCACGACGCGGGCCGGACGGCCGTCCGAGTCGACGATCTCAAGCAGTGACATGGTGGCGGAACTGCCGCCCTCGAGAGGGCGGCAGTGTCGCAGTCTTGCCCCGGCATCGTACCGGCGGAGAATCTCGTCGACGGAAGGAACACTTGCGTCGACGGGGAAAGTGAAGGGACTACTCGGCAGCGGCGCCGGCTTCCTCGAGCAGGCGATCCGCCAGCGCCTTCTTCTCGTCGGCGGACATCTTCTTCACCTCGTTGTCGATGGACCGGTGGTTGATCGACGTATTCCAGTAGTCGAGGGAATCGAAGCCGAGGAGCGCGTGCTTGCCGACAAACTGACGGAGAACCTCGTTGGTCGGTCCCATGACCCAGCCCGCCTTGGCGTCGCGCAGGAGTCGTTCCATGCCGAGACCAGCCTTGTAGGCGGTGCCGCCGCATGCGTGGAGCATCTTGTCCGAGACCTCGTGCACGTTCTTGGCCGCCTGGAACTTGACTTGCCAGAGCTGGTTCAGGAGATCGGCGCGGGGCACGGCTTCCAGGTTCCGGTGAATCGACCAGTCGCAGTTCCCGGTGAGTTCGTCGAGGGCCTTGGCAAGACCGAACGTCATCATCCGGCTGGCGTTGGTGCCGATGATCGCCTCCCCGACGTAGTCCTGGATGGTGGGGTAGTCGCACACCCGCAAGCCGACGTCGACATGGCGCTTGCGGGTCGTGTGCCTCTTGGCGATATCGATCATGCCCATGGCAATGCCGTTCCAGGAGCACGACGAGTTCAGCAGGAAGAACGGGTCCACCGTCTCGTCGTTGGAGACCGCGCCGTCCCCCTTGGGGCCCACCAGGCGGTTCTTCGGGATGGTGACGCCGTCCACCAGGAGCGCTCCCGACTGGTTGCCGCGCATGCCCATGCCGTCCCAGCCGGCGACATCGGCCTCGACCTCGTCGGCCAGGATCAGCCACACGGAAAGATCCGAATAGTCACCACCGAAATCCGGAGACGTGGTCTGCACGATGTACCAGTCGGCAAAGCCGCCCGATGTCGTCCAGGAGGCCTTCTTGGTGACCTTCCAGCCGTCCTCGGTCGCCTCGGCACCCGACGAGACCGGATACCAGAAATGGGAGCCCGTCTCGGGATCGGAGTAGGACAGGGTTCCGACCAGCACGTCGCGGTCGAGACGCGACATGATGTCCCTGAGGGCGTCGTTGTCGTGGTAGCGGAAGAGGGCAGCCGAACACGCGCCATAGTGCATGGTGAGGCACATTGCTGTCGACGGACAGCCGTAGCGGGCCACGGTCTCCACGACCATGCACATGGCGACATGGTTCTCGCCCATGCCGCCGAGTTCCTCGGGAACGAAAAGGCCGAGGAGACCCTTGGAGGCGAGGGCTTCGAAATTCTTGCGCGGGAAGATGAAGCCGCGATCCGATTCGACGGCGTTCACCCTGAGCGTGGTCCGGCACAGTTCGATGAGATCCTTCTGGATCTCCCGCTGCCGTTCGGTCAGGAAGAACTGCGGGTCGTACTCGTAGCCGATACCCCAGAACTCCTCGTCACCCCACTTCTTGACGTCATCGCTCATCACCTGCTCCCTGGACACGTGTGTATTGGCTCATTGGCTCCGTTTGCCGGGCAGAGGAATCTCTAGCATCCGGCACGACGTTCAACAACATGCTCTCGCCCTGCCTGCGCGGGGCTCGTTGAGACAGCACGCAACGGTGTGTGCCCGCAACTCCACCCGTCAGGCTGCTCTAGTGCGGAATACGGGCCATGGCCATCGCCATGGTGCGTTCGATTTCCTCGATGGTGCCGGCCACCTCGCGGCCGATGAGATCGAGTTTGCGGACCTGGTCGATACGCGGTCGAAGGGAATCCATGCCGTGGTCCGAGAAAATGCTGCGCAGGATGGCGCAGGAGTCTGCGAGCGAGATGATCGCCACATCCCGGGGGTCGGGCACTTCGTCGGACAGCAGGACACCGGCGATGCGGTGCTTCACTTCACGCTGCAAAGTGCCGTCGATGGCCGGGTATCGGCGGGCCCGGAAGACCCACAGGAACTTCTTGTCCTGGACCTCGAGAATTCCCTGGTCGACAAGCCGGGCAAGTGCGGATTCGCGCAGGTTCTCGGCTTCTTCACGGGCCAGGGTCTCGACCCAGTCGCGCGTGGTCCTGTCCTCGGCGGAACCGGCAATGCGGTCCAGGATGCGATCGAGCATCTCAATCCCCGGCGGCGTCCTGTCGATGAGCATGAGGCGCTCGGGGTCCGTGTCGATGCGGTAGATGAACGCGAGGTCGAGCAGGGCGGCACCGGCCAGCACATAGTCCATCGTGTTGTCACGGATGGGCAGGAACGAACCGTTCTCGTCATCCAGGGTGAGAAGGAGGATTTCCTCGATGAAGGTCAGCATCTCTCAATAGCTCAGGCGTTGGCCGCGAGCGCCTCGTCGCGGGAGTCGTAGCAATCGATGATCGTGTGGAATCCACCCATTTCGATGACCGACCTGCAGGATGGCTGCAGGGCAGCGATGGACAGCAGGCCACCAGCCTGCTTGCATCGTTTGGCTGCCAGGAGAAAGACACGAAGCCCGGCGCTGGAGATGTAGTTCATCTCGTTGCAGTCGAGCAGGATACGAACGGATCCATCGCGAATCCTGGAGGACAACTCGCCTTCCAGTTCAGGGGCGGAAGCACCATCCACTCGCCCGTTGATCGAAACGATGGTGACGCCGTTCTGGCTGTCGGAGGAAATGATCATGTGTCGTTATCCCGGATCTCGTCGATGGCGAGAGAAACCTACCCTAGTCAATCTGTGTCTTGCAACCTGTCACCCGTGCCTCAGATCTCTGGATTCTTCGTTGCCGGAAGCGCATGATGACGCCGACGCGATGCGGACGGGAGTTGTGCATGTCGAGGATCGGCACGTGGCTTTTCACAACGCTGAAGGGCGAGGCCGTGGGTGAGGACGAGTTCGGCAACCGCTACTATCAGGAACGGGGCGTGGCTGAAGGCCGGTGGCGGCGGCGCTGGGTGTACTATCGGGGTGCATCCGAGGCCTCCAGGGTGCCGCCCGGCTGGAATGCCTGGCTGCATCGCACCATCGACGAACCACCGAGCCGTGCCCCCCTCGAGACCAGGGAGTGGGAGAGGGAGCACCAGCCCAATCTCACCGGTACCGGGCAGGCCTGGTTGCCGAAGGGTCACCTTCTGCGCGGCGGCAGGCGGGCGTCGGCACGCGGTGACTACGAGGCATGGCGCCCGGAAGAAGAGTCCGGAACCTCCTGACATGGGCGGACGCGCACTCGAGACCCTCGTCGGCGCCGCCGTCATCCTCGTTGCCGTGGCCTTTGTGGCCTTTGTCTATGACAGGGTGGACGTTGCCGACGGGGCCGGCACCGTTTTTCACGCGGAGTTTGAAGACATCGGCAGTCTGCAGACCGGCGACGATGTGCGGATCGCCGGCATCAGGGTCGGACAGGTGACGGGACTGGATCTCGATCCGGACTGGTACCTGGCGAAGGTCGCCATGACCATCGATCCCGGCGTCAGTCTGCCGCGCGACACCATTGTGACGATCGCCTCGGCGAGCCTGCTCGGTGGCCATTATGTGTCCCTCCACCCGGGCACGGGCGAGGTTGCCGGCGACGGTTATCTCTTCACCGACACCCAGGGGGCGATCAATCTGATTGACGCCGTGTCGCGGTCCATGTTCGGCGGCCTTGAAGAGTAGAGCAGGGGTTCATGGATCAGCGACCGGTCTGGCTGCCCGAGACATGGCTTTCACCCGACGGCGAGCCCGTTGGTTGCCACGACAAACTCGCCGTGTTGAGGGACAATCTTGACGAACTTCGCGACATGGCACAGGACGCGCTCGAAGATGCGGTGGTGATGGGATGCGACGAGCAGCAAATGCGGAAGGTTCTCGCGGATCTGGTGGCAACGCTCGACAAGCCCTTCGCCTGATCGCCTGCATCGTTCTGGTCATGATCGTCGGCCGCGGCGCCGGGGCCGAGCAGGTGTTCGATGATCACGACACGGTTCTGCTGGGCGGCATGGAGAAGGTGACCGGCCATGCCTTTGCCTTTGCCATCGGTGTTGGCGAGACGGGTTCATTCGGGACATTGCAGGTGACTGTCAGGGCCTGCCGCAAGACGCCGCCGTGGCAGACGCCGGAGAGTGCCTCCTTTCTCGAGATCCGGGAAAGCCGTTCGGGAAATCCTGAGGAGGTCTTCAGCGGCTGGATGTTTGCCGGAACGCCGGGCGTGTCGGCGCTTGAACACCCGGTCTACGACATATGGGTCCTGGACTGTATCGACCGGGGAAGGCAGTAGAAGTCGGCACCTTCGATCGAAAGCGCCCGGTCGAGACGGTCCAGATAGTCCGATCCGGTGATCTCGATGGCTCCGAACATGCGCAGATGATCGGTGACGAACTGTATGTCGAGAAGAACGAAGCCACCCGCGACGAGGCGCCTGACCAGATGGACCAGCGCCACCTTGCTGGCATTGGCGATGTCGGAAAACATGCTTTCACCGAAGAACGCCCCACGCAGTTGAACGCCGTAGAGACCCCCGGCGAGCACACCGTCCATCCAGCACTCGACGCTGTGGGCGTGCCCCTCATGGTGCAGTCTGGTGTAGGCCTTCTCGATACCGACGCTGATCCAGGTGTTCTCGCGCCCGGGCGTCGGCCTGGCGCAGGCGGCGATCACCCTGGCGAAGGCCCGGTTGACGGTGATCTCGAACCCACCCCGTCTCAACACCTTTTCCAGGCTGCGCGGGACGTGGAAGCGGTTCAGGGGGATGATGCCGCGACGGTATGGAAAGACCCATTCCGGATTCCTGTCGAGCCGGTGGCTCGCCATGGGGAAGAGGCCCCGCGCATAGGCTGACAGAAGCATCGGTGTGGTCAGTCCGGCCGCTTCGTCCGGTTCAGGTTGCGGAAGCAAGGAAGCGTTCCAGCCATGTCACGTCATAGTGACCATTGGCGAAGTCCTGGTTGCCGAGAAGCGCCTGGTGGAGAGGGATGGTGGTCTCGATTCCGTCAATGGCGAACTCCTCGAGAGCCCGTCTCAACCGCATCATGCTCTCGTTGCGGTTGCGCCCGCACACGACGAGCTTGGCGATCAGGTTGTCGTAGGTCGGCGGTACCGTGTAGCCGGAGTAGAGGGCCGAATCGATCCGCACGCTCATGCCTCCCGGTGCGTGGTAGGTCGTCACCTGGCCTGGCGAAGGCATGAAGGAGAAGGGGCTTTCGGCATTGATCCGGCACTCGATCGCATGGCCGGTCATCGTCACGTCTTCCTGGCTGAAGCTGAGCGGTGCACCAGAGGAGAGGCGAATCTGTTCGCGCACGAGGTCGATCCCGGTCACCATTTCCGTCACGGGGTGTTCGACCTGCAACCGGGTGTTCATCTCGATGAAGTGAAACGAACCGTCCTCGTAGAGAAACTCAACCGTACCGAGACTCCGGTAGCCGAGTCGGGTCATGGCATCGACAACGAGCTTGCCGATGGCGAGCCGCTGCTCGGCATTGAGTGCGGGACTTGGCGCTTCCTCGACGATCTTCTGATGACGGCGCTGCACCGAGCAGTCGCGTTCGCCGAGGTGAACGACGCGTCCTTCCTTGTCGCCGGCGACCTGGATCTCGATGTGGCGCGGACTGGTCAGAAACTTCTCCACGTAAAGGGATCCGTCGCCGAACGCAGCCTCCGATTCGCGTCTCGACCGGGCAAAGACCGCCTCCATGGTGGAGTCGTCCTCCACCAGTGAGATACCGCGGCCGCCGCCGCCGGCTGCCGCCTTGAGAAGGACCGGATAGCCGATCTCCCGGGCGATCGCGGCGGCTTCGGCCGCGTCACGCACCACGCCTTCGGACCCTGGCAGCACCGGGATCCCGAGGTCCCTGGCCTTGTTGCGCGCCGCCATCTTGTCTCCCATCAGGCGAATATGTTCGCTGCCCGGTCCGATGAAGGTGATGCCATGTTCCTCGACGATTTCGGCAAACCGGCTGTTTTCGGACAGGAAGCCGTATCCTGGATGGATGGCATTGGCGCCGGTGACTTCGGCGGCGGCCAGGATGGCCGGAACATTGAGATAGCTGTCACGCGCCGGCGCCGGTCCTATGCACACACTCTCGTCGGCAAGGCGGACATGCATCGCGTTGGTGTCCACTTCGGAATGGACGGCGACGGTGCGGATGCCCATTTCCCGGCAGGCCCGGTGGATGCGAAGGGCCACTTCCCCGCGATTGGCAATAAGAACCTTGTCAAACATGCGCCGGGTCGATGACCATGAGCACCTGGCCGTACTCGACCGGCCTGCCGTCGGAGACGAGAATCTGGGTCACGGTGCCACCGAGGGGCGCACGGATCGGATTCATGACCTTCATCGCTTCGACGATCAGCAGGGTGTCGCCTTCCGCGACGTCGTCTCCCACATTCACGAATGAGGCCGCATCGGGCTCAGGAGCGAGATAGGCGGTGCCGACCATCGGCGAGCGAACGGCGCCCTCGCCGACGGGTTCCTGTGTGATTTCCGGAGGATACACGGCGGCCTGGGGCAAGGGGAACGCAGTGACGGACGTGTTTCCTCGCACCACGCGCAGCTTGCGTCCCGAGTTTTCCACCTCGATTTCCGCAAGGCCGGTTTCCTCGAGCAGGCGCGCCAGCTCCCGGATCACCTCCGCGTCGAGCGGGAAGGGTTCATGGCTCATGGTGACGGAGATCCAACAATGGTGTGAATGGCCTCGATGGCCAGTATGTAGCCGTGGCCCCCAAATCCGCAAATCGAACCGGTGGCGACACTCGCCACATGGGAATGGTGCCGGAAGGGTTCCCTGGCGTGGATGTTGGAGAGATGGACCTCGACAACGACACCGTCGAACGCTCTCAGGGCATCGGCGAGGGCCACTGACGTGTGGGTCAGTCCGCCGGCGTTGACGACAAGTGCCGCCGCCTGGCCACCGGCGTTCTGGACGGCATCGATCAACTCGCCTTCATGATTGCTCTGCAGGAAGTCCACCGCCATGGAAAGCTCACCGGCCCGCCGGCGCACGGCACGTTCGATGTCGGGCAGGGTCTGCAGACCGTAGATGCCCGGTTCCCTCGTGCCGAGAAGATTGAGATTGGGTCCGTTGAGAACCAGGATTCGGATGTCGTCGGGCATGTCATCCCCAGTCAGCCACGGCCGCCCTTGCCCGGGGATCCCATCGCGGCATGAATCGATCATCCATTTCACACTGCCCTGCCGGCAGGTGCAACCGCTGCCGCGGGTCAGCCCCCTTCGAGGAAGTCGGTGGCGGCCAGGATATCGGTGGCGCGGAACCAGTCGGTGGTCCCGGTTTCGAGGCCGTCAATCGCGTCTCCGGCGAGCTTGCGGGCACGCCGGAGCTCGCCCCTCATGTAGTGCATCTCGGCGCGGGCGACCCGGGACCGCGCTTCATCGCCCAGCTTCTCGAAGGCATGGCCAAGCAGGCTCCATGTTACCGGCATGCCGCTTTCGTGGACGCGCGCCTCGTCGAGATGACGGATCGCCTCGCGCCAGCCGGCTTCCTCGTCGAGCTGCAGCAGGCTGCGTGCCAGGTTGATCCTCAGCAGCGGTTCCCCGGGGGCCAGCTTGACCGATTGCGCGAAGGACGGAACAGAGGCCGCGATGTCGCCGGTCTCATAGAGCATCTGGCCGCGCAGCTCGTGAAACCAGGGGTTCTCCGGTTCATCCGCGATCAGGCCGCCGATGAGGGCCAGAGCCTCGTCCATCAGGCGCTCCCTGTAACGGGCGATGGACCAGGCGTAGCGGGAGTAGACCGATTCTTCAGGATCCGGATAGGTGCGGTACGTGACAGAGGGGTCGAGAAGAAAACCGGTGACCTTGGCGATCATGCGCCTGTGGCGGTCGATCACGTCCGCGTCGAAGGCGACGCCGCTGAAGGCGGAACGCTCGATGTGGGCGTTCATCGTGTGCACGCGTTCCGTGCTGAGAGGGTGGGTCAGGAACCAGGGAATCTCGGAGGACGACGACAGCAGCAGTTCCGATTCCGCAAGTTCCTCCATCAGGTCGCGAAGCCCTTCCGCCGACTGGCCCGTCAGTTCGAGGGACCTGAGCGCGGCCTGGTCGGCAGCCGATTCCTGGATGCGGCTGAAGCGGGTAAAGGTGCGGGTGCCGATCTGCTGCCCGGCGGCGGCAACCGCCACGCCTGCCTCGCCACCGCCAATGAGGCCGACACCGACGCCGAGCAGCGTCGACAGAATCACCATCGCCGAGGCGTCCTCGATGGCGCCCCGAACCATGGTCAGATGACCTGCGGCCAGATGACCGACTTCGTGGGCAATGACGCCGGTCACCATGCCCGGGTCGTCGCTGCGCCGCAGCAGACCGCTGAACAGGAACATGTGCTTGCCGTTGGCGACGAAGGCATTGAGACTGTCATCGGCCACGAGATGAATGGCGAACCTGTCAAAGTCGAGGCCGTTGACGCGGAACAGTGGTTCGGCATAGCTGCTGATGATACTCTCGATCTCGGCATCACGGAAAAGCGACATGCTCTGACCCGATTGGGCCCGGGTGCCGTCTGCTCCGCAGAACAAGGCAGCAAGGACAGTCATGCCGAACACAATTGCGCGAACAGACAGACCCGCGTTGCGGGCGCTGGTTCTGGCCTTGGCGCTCGCGACAGCCTCCTGCGGGACCCTGGACGAGGCCGGGCCAACCGTCGGTCGGGTCGTGGGCGGTGGCGAGACCGGACTGGTGGCAGGCGAAGACGCGCTCGCCCGCCAGGTTGCCAGGGAAGTGCTGGCCCGGGAAGGAACCGCGGCAGATGCCGCAGTGGCATATTTCTTCATGGCGGCGGTCAGCTATCCCTCGCGGGTTTCGCTCGCTTCCGGCGGTCTCTGCCTGTCATACGAGGAAGCGGAAAACCAGACAAGACTTCTGGATTTCCGCAACCGTCCGGCCTCCACGGAAGGGGACGGTCTGCCGATCCCGGGGGCCGTGCGCGGCATGTCGGCCCTGCAGGCCGTCCATGGCAATCTCGCATGGCATGATCTGCTGGTTCCTGCCGAACGCGCAGCGCGGTTCGGTGTGCGGGTGTCGCCTGCTCTTGCACGCGATTTCGCACACGCCTCCGGCGCCCTTTTCGGGAACGCCGAAGCCAGGCGTCTCTTCGCCTCTCACGCAGGCGGCATGCCTGGTGTCGGCGACCCCCTGGTGCAGTTCGAACTGTCGGACATGCTGTCTGGAATCAGGACCCGTGGAGCCAGCGATTTCTATCGTGGCCGGACGGCGCGGAGCATCATCGAGGCGGCTCATGAGGCCGGCCGCGTCATCACGCCCGAAGAGCTCGCCACCTACGCGGTGGCGTGGTCCGATCCCGCAACGTTCGCTTACGAGCGAGGACTGATGGCCTCCGATCTGGCCGTGCAGGTGCCGGACGAGACCATCGATGCGGGAGCCTCGGTCCTGACGGCTCTCACTCTGCTGGGCGACGCCGGTTCAATGGACGGTAACGCAGAGAGGTACCACCTGCTTGCCGAGGTGGCCCTGCGACTGGCGGTGGCACGCGGGTCGCCCGGAACAGTGAACCTGATGGAAAGTTATCGCGCCACCCGGGCAACGGACCCTGCGGCGCTGCCGGGATCACCGACGCCGCTCGGCGAATCGCCCCATGCCACGGGAGTCGTCACCGCCGATCGCATGGGCAACGCGGTGGCCTGCGTCTTCACCATGAATGGTCTGTTTGGCGACGGCTCCGTGCTGCCCGGGACCGGGATCATCATCCCGGCGTCATCCGGCGCCGACGAAACCCTGCTCCCCGTGATCGTGGTCAACGACGTGTTGCGTTCGGTGGTCATTGTCGGCACGGCGACAGGAGGTTCGGCGTCGCCCGTGGTCATGGCACAGGTCCTGATGGATACCCTGGACAACAGCGTGTCATTGGATGACGCCGTCCGCCGCACGAGGGTACACCATCCCGGCATCCCCCATGTGGCGTTCGCCGAGGGAACGCCGGAGGACGAAGCCGGGGAAGCGCTCGCGAAACGCGGACATGCGGTGGAAAGGGTTGCCGAAATCGGCCGCGTGCTCGCCGTTCACTGCCCCGATGGCCTGCGCAATGCCCCGACGAGCTGTGTGGCGGTCACCGATCCGCGGATTCCCGATTGATGGCATGACGGTGGAGATCGGGGCTCCCTTCGAGGCTTTGCGCCTGGCCGTGACCCATGATCTTGTCGATCACAACGGTCACATGGGCATCCGCTCGTACACGAGGCTCTTCGATCGGGCCACCGGTCCGTTCTATGCCGCGCTCGGATTGTCGCGCGAAGCCCTCTCGCGACATGGTGCGACCGTCTTCGCCCTCCAGGACACGTCCTGGTACATCCGGGAGGTCCTTCTCGATGATCCGCTCCTCATCACCGCTCAACTTGTCGATCACGACCACAACAAGATCGTGAGCTTCCTGACCATGATCCAGGAGCGGCAGAACTATGTCGCAGCGTCCTTCGAGCTGATCGAGATCCTCATGGACCATGAGACCCGCCGACCGCGCCGCTTTCCGGAGGCCATCGCCTGCCGCCTGGCCGACGTCCGTGCAGCGCACGACGGTCTCGGGCGTCCGCCTCTCTCCGGACAGGGAATCGGCATACGCCGCTGATTCCCTATCCGGCCACGGCCTCCGCCTCGCCATCCGCAGGCGCAGTCCCCCGGCGGGTGCCGGACTCGTGTCACCTTGCTGTCCCTGGCGACTCTCGCCAGCGGTCTGCGGGGCATTGTCCCCGTTGGCCTTGCGCCGCCGGCCGCCGCGTCTGCCCCGTCGCCGGCGCCTGCGCTCTCCCTGTTCGGCGGCCTCGTCCTCGCTTTCCTGAGCGTCGGCTTTCACCGGATCCGGGTCCGCCTCCTGGCCGGCATCGCGGCGCCTGCGCCGCGAACGCTTGCGACGTCGCAAGGATGACGACTCGTCGGGGACTTGTGCCGCGTCGTCTCGCGGAGCATGGGCCGCGGTTCCGGAGTCGCCGGTATCGATGCGGAAGTCGGGCGCCACCAGCCGGTCATCGGCTTCGATGGTTACCGTGACCTTGTAGCGATCCTCGATTCCCGTCAGCATGAGGCGCTTGTGGTTGAGCAGCTGGAAGGCGATGGCCATCGGTGCGGTCACAAGGAGTGTACGACCGGTCTTGCCCGCCGCCGAACTTTCGATACCACGCAACACGTGCAGCGTCGTCGACTCGATCGACCGCATGTAACCCGAACCGTTGCACGTCGGGCATGGCGCCGAGATGGCTTCCTCGAGACTGGGCCGCAAACGCTGGCGGGACAGTTCCATGAGGCCGAAGTGGCTGATGCGGCCAACCTGGATGCGGGCACGGTCGCCCTTCACCGCCTCCTTCATGCGGCGTTCCACGGTGGCATCGTTGCGGCGGTCGTCCATGTCGATGAAGTCGATGACGACCAGCCCTGCAAGATCCCGCAACCGCATCTGGCGCGCGATTTCCTGCGTTGCCTCGAGATTGGTCTTCAGTGCCGTGTCCTCGATGGAACGCTCCCGTGTGGAACGTCCGGAGTTGACGTCGATGACCACGAGTGCCTCGGTCGGATTGATGACGAGCGAGCCGCCTGAAGCCAGAGGCACCACGGGGCTGTGCATGGCATCGATTTCCTTCTCCACGTCAAAGGCGTGGAACAGCGAAACCGAATCCCGGTGAAGCTTGACCCTCGAGGCATGGCTCGGCATGAGGAACTTCATGTAGGCCTTGGCGGTACGGTAGCCCTCGGCTCCCTCGACGAGCACTTCGTCAACGTTCTTCGTGTAGAGGTCGCGAATTGCCCGCTTGATGATGCTGGCCTCTTCCCTGATGAGGCATGGAGCCGTGCTCTTCAGCGTCTTGTCCCGGAGGTCCTCCCATTGCTTGAGGAGACTGTTGTAGTCGCGGCGGATCTCGGGACGCGAGCGGTTCTGACCTGCGGTGCGGATGATGAGCCCCATGCCTTCGGGAATGTCGAAGCCCGCAGCAACCTCCTTGAGGCGGCGGCGCTGTGCGTGGTCCGTGATCTTGCGCGAGATGCCACCACCACGGGGCGTGTTGGGCATCAGCACGCAGTAGCGTCCGGCGATTGACAGATAGGTGCTGAGTGCGGCCCCCTTGGTGCCGCGCTCCTCCTTGGTGACCTGAACCAGCAGGATCTGGTTTTTCCTGATCACCTCCTGAATGCGGTAGCCGCGCTTGAGGATGGCCGCATGAAGGATCGATTCGGGATGATCCTCGCGATCATCCTGCTGGCGGCGTCCTCGACTTCGTGCCGGGGAGGAGCCTGTCTCGGCGGGAACGGCTTCGCCGTCGGCGGAGTCGACCGCGTCGTCCTCTTCGATGTCGTCGAGGCTCGCTTCCTCGACCAGTCTTGCCTGTTCCGCGGTGATCTCGTCGCGGTCGGATACGGGAAGCTGGAAATAGTCAGTGTGAATCTCGCTGAACGGAAGGAACCCGTGTCGGTTGCCTCCGTACTCGACAAAGGCGGATTGCAGCGAAGGCTCGATGCGGACAACCTTGGCGAGATAGATGTTGGCCTTGATCTGTGTCTTGACAGATGATTCGACGTCGAATTCCTGCAGTTCATGTCCGTCGGAAACGACAACGCGGGTTTCTTCGGGGTGGCCCGCGTCGATGAGCATGCGTGTGGTCATGGATGGTCCAGATAGTCCTGTCGGCAGGTCGGGTGACGTTGGTGTATCGCCGTCGCGCCGCCGCCTCGGTTGAGTGACGCCTCCACCATGGTTCATCCGCGGTATGGGCAGCACACAAGGCTTGCAGGACCGGAATCGTGTTCCGGTTCATGACACGGGAATGATCTGGTGCAAGGGTCACGGTTGTTCCAATTTCGGTGCCGGAACCGGCACCTCCCGTCGCACTGTCTAAGGTCGCGGGTCGTCCGCTACTTCCTGCTGCCATCCTTTGGCAGTGACCAGGCGACATCAATATCCTACAACGCCCTCATGAGTCCGACAAGTCCCGGATACATCAAGGCTGTCATGACCGTGATCATGCTGACCCTGATGGTTTCGGGGGGGCATGGGCACGCCCTTGCCGGCGATACCGTTCTTGTCAACGTCAGGGCCGGTGTTTCGGGGGACCTGACGCGATTTGTCATCGACCTCGACGGACCGGCGGACTTTCACGCCTTCACGCTCGACGACCCTGCTCGGATTGTTGTTGACCTCTCGCAGGTGTCTCGGGGGATGTTCGAAAGGGAACGCGGCATCGACACCGGTCTTGTCGTGCGCGCCCGCTTCGGCACGCCGACCGTCGACGTGACGCGTGTGGTGCTCGACCTTGTCGAACCCGGGGTGGTGCGCGACACCCTGGTCCTGGAACCGGAGGGTGACTACGGTCACCGGATCGTGCTCGACATTGCGCCGCTCGTCAGCGCTGCTCCATTGCCTGCCGACAGCGCGGTGGAGGATGACGGTATCCTCAGGCCCGGCGTCAAGCCTTCCCCGCCGCTCCCGATCATCGTTCTCGATCCAGGTCACGGAGGCCCGGATCCAGGCGCCGTCGGCGCCAGCGGCGCCCACGAGAAGGACATCGTCCTGGCCGCCGCACGCGAACTCAAGGCGATGCTGGAGGAGACCGGGCGCTATCACGTGGTCATGACCCGTGAGGGCGACTGGATCCTGCGTCTTGCCGACCGGGTCCTGTTCGCCCGTGCGGCGGGCGCGGATCTCTTCATCTCCCTGCACGCCGATTCAATCGACAACCCGCATGTCAGGGGCATGGGTGTCTACACACTGTCGGAAACCGCTTCGGACAGGGAGGCCGCAGCCCTCGCGCGGAACGAGAACCGGTCCGACCTCATCGAGGGAGTCGACTTCGTCAGCATCGACTACGATCCGGTTACCACCAATATCCTGATCGACCTGGCACAGAGGGAAACCAAGAACGCGTCGTCGGAGTTCGCCGGAATTCTGGCCAGCGAACTGACCCGGGTGACCGAGTTGCGCCGGAACGTCCACAGGTTCGCCGGATTTCGGGTGCTGAAGGCACCCGACGTCCCCTCGGTTCTGATAGAGATGGGTTTCTTGTCGAACCCGGTCGAGGAACGTCTGATGATGGATCGCTCCTGGAGGCGGACATTCCTCGCCGGCGTTGTCAGGGCCATCGATACCTTCATGTCGTCGCGCCGGTCGTGACCGTTGCCACCGGCATGACACATGGACATGCGAGCGTGGTCTGGCCGGAGCGAGTGAAGAGAGCGGCATGACCGCAGCACACAACGACAGACCGGTGCGAAGGCCAAGACGCTGGCTGCGATGGCTGACTGCGGGCGTGTCGTTGCTTGTCGTCATCCTGATCGCCGCCGGTATCCTGGCGATGGCCGCCTGGACCAGTTTCAGCCAGGGTCTGCCGGATCATCGCATGCTCGCCGGCTACGAACCCCCGGTCGCCACGCGTGTCTATGCCGGAGACGGCAGCCTGATGGCGCAGTTCGCCGTCGAGAACCGGGTCTTCGTGCCGCTTCAGGCGATTCCGCTGAAGGTCCGGCAGTCCTTCATCTCGGCAGAGGACAAGACCTTCTTCGCGCATCGGGGCATCGATCCGCTCGGCATCGTGCGGGCCATGATTGCCAATGTCGAAGCGACCATCGAGGGCCGCCGGCTGCAGGGCGCATCGACAATCACCCAGCAGGTCGCCAAGAACTTCCTCCTGACAAACGAGATGTCCTACCGCCGCAAGATCAGGGAGGCGATTCTCGCGTTCCGCATCGAGGAGGCCCTGAGCAAGGAGAGAATTCTCGAACTCTATCTCAATGAGATCTACCTCGGACTGGGGAGCTACGGTGTCGCGGCGGCGGCACTCAACTACTTCGACAAGTCACTCGA
Source organism: Alphaproteobacteria bacterium (assembly GCA_964291415.2). GTDB lineage: Bacteria > Pseudomonadota > Alphaproteobacteria > SP197 > SP197 > SP197. Next base: position 50,651 of record OZ219920.1, read on the forward strand.
CTCCCTGTCGGTCGCCGAGGCAGCCTATCTGGCGGCCCTGCCCAAGGCCCCCAACAACTATCATCCGGAACGCAAGCCGCGGGCAGCTGTCGCGAGGCGCAACTGGGTCCTCTCGCGCATGGCGGAGGATGGGCATATCACGCAACGGGAGGCCATGCTGGCGAAGCGTCAGCCCCTGGGTGTCAGCAGGTCCGGTTCCCGTGTCTTCGTCGAGGCCGCCTATGCGGTCGAGGAGATCCGTCGCGCCATTGCCAGCCGGTATGGGTCCGACGCGCTCTACACCGGAGGCCTCTATGTCAGGTCGACCATCGATCCGGCACTCCAGGAGGCCGCCAGCCGCGCCCTCAGGAACGGTCTTGGACTCTACGACCGCCGGCACGGCTGGCGTGGACCGGTGGCCAGGATGGACCTCGACGACTCCTGGACCGATGCCCTGGCGACCATTGCCGGGACGATGGACGTTGCCCCATGGCAGGCCGTCGTTGTCCTCGGCATGAACGATGCCGCGGCCGTTGTCGGCTTTGCCGACGGCAGCCACGGTCTTGTCCTCCTGGAAGACATGGCATGGGCGAGAAGGCGGCTCGACGACGGCAGGCTCGGCCCGGTTCCCGGCCAGCCCGCCGATGTGCTGGCCCATGGAGATGTCGTTGTGGTGGAGAGTCTCCCCAAGGACGCCCCGGATGGCACCCGGTTCCATGCCTTGCGCCAGATTCCCCTGGTGTCCGGAGGCCTTGTTGCCATGGACCCCCATACCGGCCGCGTGCTCGCCATGCAGGGCGGATTCAGCTACGCCACGAGCGAGTTCAACCGGGTGACGCAGGCTCTGCGCCAGCCCGGTTCCGCCTTCAAGCCCTTCGTCTACATGGCCGCCCTCGACCACGGCTATACCCCCGCGGCACTGATCGAGGATGCACCCTTCGTCTACGATCCGGGCGCCGGACAGGAGCTCTGGCGTCCGGCCAACTACACGCAGGAATTCTACGGTCTGGTTCCGCTCAGGGTCGGCATCGAGAAGTCGCGCAATCTGATGACGGTGCGCCTGGCCAATACGCTGGGTCCCGACGTTGTCAACGGTTACGTTCGCAAGTTCGGCATCCTGGACGAGTCCCAACCCTACTACCTGCCGGTCGCGCTTGGTTCCGCCGAGACCACCCTGATGCGCCTGACGGCAGCCTATGCAGCAATCGTCAACGGTGGCCGGGAGGTGGCCCCCGAGCTGATCGAACGCATCCAGGATCGCCACGGCAGGACAATCTGGCGGCGTGACACGCGTGAGTGCGATGAATGCCGGACAGCAGCCTGGGATCGTCATCTGCCGGTTCCGGCACTCCCGGACGTCCGGCCCAGACTCGTGGATCCGGTGACCGCCTACCAGATGGTGCACATGCTCGAGGGAGTGGTGGAGCGGGGGACCGGAGCCCGGCTGCGTGCGCTGGAAAGGCCGCTTGCCGGCAAGACCGGCACCACCAATGACAACCGCGACGCCTGGTTTCTCGGCTTCTCGCCCGATCTCGCTGTCGGTGTCTATGTCGGTTTCGACCAGCCGGAGACGCTCGGCGACCGGGAGACCGGTTCGTCCGTGGCGGTGCCGGTATGGCAGCTCTTCATGGCCGAGGCACTCGCCGCCGAACCCGTCATCCCGTTCCGCATCCCTCCGGGAGTCCGTCTCGTGCGAATCGATGCCGACCACGGTCTGTTGCCGGGCGAGGCCACGACCCGGATCATCACCGAAGCCTTCCGGCCGGGCAGCGAACCGACGGTTGAGGCGGACCGGCATGTCGTGCTATCGCTGGGCGATGACAGGTCATCGGGCGTCTACTGACCCCTTGCGCTGTGGCCGGAGGAGACAGAAAACCATGCGCCCCGCCATTGCCGAATTGAAGGACAGCATCGAATCCGGTCTTGACCTCGTGCGGAGGCATCTTTGACTGGGAACAGGCCAACGCCCGGCTCGATGAACTCGAGCACCTGACGCAGGATCCGGAACTCTGGAACGATTCAGACAAGGCCCAGACGCTGTTGCGCGAGCGTACGCGGCTTGCTGCCGCCATAGGCAGTGTGCATACCCTTCAGGACGAGCTTGACGAACACCTGGAACTCGCCGAACTGGCCGAAGCCGAAGGCGAGGAGGACCTTGTCGGGCAGTGCGTGGAGGCGCTCGAGGCGCTCTCCGTGCGCACCGGAAAACTGCGCATTGCCAGTCTCCTTTCCGGTGAAGCGGACGGCAACGACTGCTACATCGAGGTTCATGCCGGCGCCGGTGGCACGGAAAGCCAGGACTGGGCCAACATGCTGGTGCGCATGTACCGCCGGTGGGCGCAACGCAGGGACTACCGCGTCGAGGAACTCGGCGAAACTCCGGGAGAGGAGGCCGGCGTCAAGTCGGCGACCCTGAAGTTTGTCGGTGACGGTGCCTACGGCTGGGCCAAGACGGAATCGGGCGTCCATCGCCTGGTGCGGATTTCACCCTTCGATTCACAGATGCGCCGCCACACCAGCTTTGCCAGTGTCTCGGTGTCGCCGGTCGTCGATGACAGCATCGAGATCACCGTCGACGACAGCGAATTGCGCGTCGACACCTACCGTGCCTCCGGCGCCGGTGGCCAGCACGTCAACAAGACCGACAGCGCCGTGCGCCTGACGCACCTTCCCACGGGCATCGTCGTGCAGTGCCAGAACAATCGCTCCCAGCACCGCAACCGGGCCGAGGCGATGGCCGTCCTGAAGTCGAGGCTCTATGACCGTGAATTGCGCCTGCGGGAGGAGGAGGCCCAGGCGCTTCATGCCGAAAAGAGCGATATCGGCTGGGGCCACCAGATCCGCTCCTATGTCCTGCAGCCCTACCGCATGGTCAAGGATCTGCGGACCGGACACGAAACCAGCAACACCGATGCCGTCCTTGACGGCGACCTCGACGGCTTCATCCAGGCGGCCCTGGCGCAGCGCGTCGGCCAGGATGCCGCCCGGGAGTGACCCTCACCCCCGCCGCGCCTTGAATCCGAGCAGAAGCGGCAGGGGCACGAGGTCCGCGGATCGGTGCCAGTAGCCGTCTTCTCCCTTTTTCATGTCAGGAAACTGCGGCCAGGCGCAAAAGGGATACTCCCGCACCTCGTGGATCCGGAGTCCCCGGTTCTCGAGGGCGGCGAAGATTTCGGACAGCGGCCATGTGTACTCGCGCGACTCGGAGCTGACCTTGTAGGTCGGGTCGGCGTAGTCGGGGCCGCCGGCCGGCTCGTGTATCGGGTCCGTGCCCTGAAAGTAGTCATAGTGCACGACGGGGACGGGCGATGACTCATCGAAGACCATCGACAGGGGGTGGGCATCAAGAAGGTAGAAGAAGCCGTCGTCCGCCAGGTTGGCATCAATGGTGGCGGCCCAGCCGTCGAGATCACCGATCCACGTGAGGACGCCGATCGAGGTGAAGACGATATCGAATGGTGCTCCGGCAAGCCGGCCAGCGGTCGTGACGTCGGCCTCGGCGAACCGGGCCCTTGACTCCAGGCCGCACTCGCTGGTCAGGCGCCTGGCGGTGGCGAGGGCGACAGGCGAAAAGTCGACACCGACGACTTCGGCCCCGAGCCTGGCCCAGGACAGGGTATCGAGGCCGAAATGACACTGCAGGTGGAGGAGTTTCCTGCCGGCGACATCGCCGACAGCCTGCCGCTCGATGGTGCCCAGGGTGTTGCGGCCCTCGAGGAAGCCGGCGACGTCGTAGAATGCGCTGGCCTCGTGAACGGGTGTGACCTCGTCCCACCTGCCGCGATTGATGGCCGTGTCGCTGTTCATGGCGTTCACTTCGATCGATCTGGAAACGGCGCCTGGAGTTACAGGCGGTGGCCCCTGTCGCGGGCATAGGCGAAATAGAGTTCGCGGGCCTCGCGGTAGGCCGGTCCGGGCTGGAGGTCGCGGTCGTCAATGCGGGTGGCCGGCATGACCTTGTTGTAGTTGCCGGTCGAGAACACTTCGTCGGCGGTCCGGACCTCCTCCCAGGAAAGGGAACGCTCGAATACCTCCCAGCCGGCGTCTCGCAGGAGCGACATCACCCTGCGGCGCGTGATGCCGGCCAGGAAGGTGCCGTTCTCGACGGGCGTGTGAACCTGACCATCCCTGACGATGAAGAGGTTGGCCGTGGCAAACTCGGCGACATGGCCCTCATGGTCGAGCATGACCGGATTGTCGAAGCCCCGCTCGTTGGCGCGGCGCACCGCATCGCCGGTTGCCGGATAAAGGCACGAAGCCTTGGCGAGGGTGGGGGCCATGTCGGGCGCCGGCCGCCGAATCTCGGAAAGGCACGCCGAAAACCCCTTGGGCTCCGCCATGGGCGCCACCTCCAGGACCATCAGGAACCTGGTGAGTTCGGAGACCGCCCACAGGGAATCGCTGACTCCGCTCCAGTAGGTCGGCCGGATGTAGAGCTGGGCGTCCGCCGGGAAGCGGCGCGCCATGTCTCCGGCAAGTTCGACCAGGTCGTCGACCGACTGCTGCGGCTCCATGCCCATGACCCTGGCGGACTTGAGACACCGTTCGCAGTGACGATCGATGTCCGGCATGACACCGTCGAAGGCGCGGGCGCCGTCGAAGACCTGCGTGGCGAACCAGAATGATTGGTCAAGCGGTCCCATGATCATGGGGTTGCCTTCATGGAAGGCACCGTCGAAATAGGTAAGCTGTTTCATCGTTGATCGGCTGTCCTGCACCAGGGCCACGCACTACTAGCACGGACCCACCCGCATGTGCACCGATTCTAGGGAGGGGGGAGTGTCACCGGATGATCGACACCTGGCGCCTGCTCGGTCCCATGATGGGCCTCGTCGAACCCGAGCGTGCCCACGACCTGGCCCTCAGGGCCCTGGAGGCCGGCATGGCAGGGCGGCGAACATCGAGGGAACGCCCCGAATTGGCGACCACGCTGTTCGGGCTCGACTTTCCCAACCCCCTGGGCCTGGCGGCGGGGTTCGACAAGAATGCAAGGGTGACGGCGCAGATGCTGGCGGCGGGGTTCGGGTTCGTCGAGGCCGGGACCGTGACGCCACGGCCCCAGGCCGGCAATCCGCGTCCCCGGATCTTCCGGTTGCCGGCAGACAGGGCAGTGATCAATCGCCTTGGATTCAACAACGAAGGCATGGACAAGGTGGCGGCACGCCTCGAGGCGCGCCGGCCAGAGGCCGGAATCGTCGGCATCAACATCGGCATGAACCGCGACAGCACCGATGCGGGCGGTGATTATCGGCGTGCATTCATCCGCCTCGCCCCTCTCGCCGACTACGTCGTGATCAACGTGTCGTCGCCCAACACGCCGGGCCTGCGGGACCTCCAGGCCGTGCGCCAGCTCGCAAGACTCCTGGAAGCGCTTCAGAGCGCGCGCCCGGAAGTCCCGGACGTGGCCCTGCTGCTCAAGCTTGCCCCGGACCTGGCATTCGAGGATGCAGGGGAGGCGGCCCGGGTGGCGGCCGATCACGGCATCGCCGGTCTCGTGGTGTCCAACACGACGATCAGCCGGCCGACCGGACTGCGCCATCGCCATGCCGGCGAGGCCGGCGGTCTTTCGGGGGCGCCGCTCTTCGATCTCTCAACCGGCATGGTGCGCACGCTTCACCGCGCGGGCCACGGCGCCCTGCCGATCATCGGAACGGGCGGCATCATGTCGGCCGAGGACGCCTACCGGAAGATCCGGGCAGGCGCCTCGCTGATCCAGATCTATACGGCTCTGGTCTGGCACGGTCTCGCGGTTGTCGGGCGCATTCTCGATGGCCTCGAGGAGCGCCTGGCCGCGGACGGTCTGCACAATCTCACGGAAGCCGTCGGTGCCGATACCTGATCAGGACCGATACCAGGTCCACAAGATGCGCGCGGCCACGGCGCGCCAGGGCCGCCATGGCTCGGCGAGAGCCACCATCTGCCGCACGTCGGGACGCGGATCGATGGAGAACAGAGCGGCGGTGGCCGTCTGCAATGCCACGTCACCCGCAGGCCAGACATCGGATCGCCCGAGGCACGACAAGAGATAGGTCTGGGCGGTCCACTCACCGATGCCGTGAAGTGCGGTGAGTGCCTTGTTCGCGTCATCGTCTCCCAGAGTGGCGAGGGACTCCAGCAGACCGTCCTGCGCTGCCCGCGCCGCGGCATGGAAGGCCCGCCCCTTGGAGCGGGTGAGTCCGAGTGCCCGCAGACGTTCCACCGGAACCCCGAGGACGGCAACCGCGTCGCCGGCATCGAATGCCGCGTCGAGGCGTTTGCGGATGCTGGCGGCGGCCTTGAGAGACACCGACTGCTCGGTGATGATGGCGAGCAGCGATGCCAGGCCTGCCGCTCGATCCTCAAGGGGACCGTGCCGAGCCGCTCGACAACCGGACCGAATCGCGATTCGAGACCGACGAGTGCCTCGATGCCCTCCTCGAGATCTGCCTGGGTGGCGATAATCATGGTGCCTCGATCCGTCGGGCCGCTTGCGCAGGATCGTCGGACAACCGAAGATATCGCGCAACCGGCCTGAAATCCGCGAGAGAGAGTCATGTCATCAACCATCCCGGCGCGTAGCGGCAAGGCCGTGCGCGTGGCACGCGGCGCAGCGATCCGCATCATCAACACCCATGGCGCTCAGGTCGTCGACACCTGGGCGTTCAACGGCGACGATGTTTCGGAGTACATGGCGATGGATGCCACCCGCGTCTTCAACCAGCGCCTCACCCCATGTGTTGGCGATCATCTTGTCACCAACCGCCGGCGCCCGATTCTCGTCCTCGAAGCGGACACGTCTCCTGGCCGCCACGACACCCTGATGGCTGCCTGCGACCGCTGGCGTTACGAACTGCTGGGTATCAGGGAATACCACGACAACTGTGCCGACAATCTCTCGCAGGCGATGAGCGAACTCGGATTGCGCGAGACACACACGCCGTCGCCGCTCAATCTCTTCATGAACATCCCCTGGCATGACGACGGCGGGCTGGAGTTCGAGACGCCGCTGTCGGCCCCCGGCGACCATGTCGTGCTGCGCGCCCTCATGGATTGCGTGGTGGCCATGTCGGCCTGCCCCCAGGACGTGCTTCCGGTCAACGGGTTGAACCGGCAGCCAACCGAGGCCCACTTCGAGATCGTGACCTGAGGCGATGGCCCAGGCCGTTTCCCCGGAGGTCTGGCTCCGCCGGTAGCCGGGGACAGGTGGCCCCCTTGTGGACCGGGCCCGGAACGATGAACCGAGGAGGCTGAACCATGGCGGTAACCGCAATCGTTCGTTTCGAATTGCCAGAAGACAGGGCGCGCGAGGCGGTGACAGCCGCATTCGAAGCCTCCGCGCCGCTTTACCGGGGCGTCGAGGGTCTGATCCGAAAGCACTATCTCTTGTCCGAGGATGGCCGGATCGGCGGCGGTGTGTACTTGTTCAATTCGCGTGAGGATGCCGAACGTCTCTACGATGCGGCCTGGCGGGCCGGTATCCGCGAGCGACTGGGCGTCGAACCTTCGATCGAGTACTTCGAATCACCGGTGATCGTCGACAACGAAGCAGGCACGATCACCACGACGGCCTGATTGCCGCGGTCCTGCCCCTGATCGCGGCGCCGGGATCGAGGCACTCCCTTCAAGGGTCGGGCGCGCCGGAGGCCCGGTGTTGTCTTGATCCGCCTGACACCCGCCTTTTCAACAGGTTGATTTGCCGATCGACGTCTTGATCCGCGAACCGGGCCCCGGGTTGATGCGCGCAAACAGTCACGACGACCCGACTTCGGGGAGTGTGCCGCGGTTGCGCCGGCTCAAGACAGCGTGACAGAATCGCGCCGGTCCGGGGTCAGGAGGGTGCACCATGGCACGTATCGCGGTGGGTGGATTTCAGCACGAGACGAACACCTTCGCCTCGACCAACGCGGACTTCTGTGACTTCGAACTCCATGATGCCTGGCCAGGCCTGACACGCGGTCCGGAGGTCTTCGACGCCGTCGCCGGTCTCAACCTCGCCCTGGAATCGTTCATTCGTCAGGCAATCGATGACGGCCACGAACTCGTGCCGCTTCTGTGGGCCTCCGCCGAGCCGTCGTCCCATGTCACGGAAGACGCCTTCGAGAGAATTGTCGGCATGATGACCGACGACCTGGAACGGCTCGGCCCGTTTGATGCCGTCTTCCTGGATCTTCATGGGGCCATGGTCACGGAGCACCGCGAGGACGGCGAGGGCGAAACCCTGGAACGCGTCCGCAATGTCGTCGGACACTCCATCCCCGTCGTCAACAGCCTCGATCTCCATGCGAACATCACGGAACGCATGGTGGCGATGTCCTCGGCCATGACAATCTACCGGACCTATCCGCACATCGACATGGACGACACCGGACGCCGGTGCTATCGCCTCATGATGCGCCTGCTTGCGGGCGAGCCTCTGGCGAAGGGATTCGCCAGATCACCGTTCCTGGTGCCGCTCTCCGCCCAGTGGACCGGGGCACCGCCCAACAGCGGTTTCTACGACGACATCAGGCAACGCGAACAAGCGGGTATCACGAGCGCCGACCTGGCGCTTGGATTTCCGCCCGCCGACATCGCCGAATGCGGACCGGCGGCAATTGCCTACGATGCCGATCCTCACCGTGCCCGTAAGACCGCTCACGAGATCATGAGAGGTTTCATCGGCGCCGAGGATGTCTTCGACAATGCGCTGCTTGATGCCGGTGAGGCGGTGAGAACCGCCATGGCAGAGCCGGCCGGTCCGGTGGTGCTCGCCGATGCCCAGGACAATCCCGGCGCGGGAGGCACCTCCGACACGGTGGGGATTCTCGAGGCCCTGGTGCGACACCACGCCACCGGCGCCGCTCTTGCCCTGTTGTGGGATCCCGAGGTCGCGCGGGAAGCCCACGCCCGGGGGGAGGGGAGCACATTCGATGCGCCTCTCGGCGGCAAGTCCGGCAGACCGGGCCAGACTCCCTTTCGCGCCCGTTTCAGGGTCGAGCGTCTCGGCAACGGGATCTTCGAGTGCCAAGGCGAGATGTACCGCGGCGTCGTCACCAATCTCGGTCCGCTGGCCCTGCTGTCGGTCGCCGATGCCGACTGCGACGTCAAGGTGATTGTCTCGAGTGTCCGCTTCCAGAATCTCGACCAGGCGTGTTTCCGCCATATCGGCGTCGAGCCGACGGACCAGCACATCCTCGTGGTCAAGAGCACGGTGCATTTCCGGGCGGACTACGATCCGATCGCTGCCAGGACCCTCATCGTCGAATCGCCGGGCGAACACCCGTGCCGTCTGGACCAGCTCGGGTATCGCTTCCTGCGCGACGGAGTCAGGCTGGGACCGGGCGGTCCGGAGCACCACCGTCCATGAGACGAGGCGCCGGGCATCACCTGGTTCGAGCCGCCGGCCTTCTCTTCGCGGGTGGTTCCCTGGCTGCGTGCGCCCTGCTGGCGCCGCTTCCCGAACCCCGCGGGCTGGCGGAGCGCCTGGCCGTCTTTCCGGACGACGGAGTGGACCTCGACGGCCGGGTGACGATCCGCTGGAACGATCACCAGATTCCGTTCATCGAGGCGGCGAGCGACGATGATGCAGCCTTTGCGCTGGGCATGGTTCATGCTCATCTGCGCCTTGCCCAGATGAGCCTGGTGCGCATGGCGGCCCGTGGCCGCCTCGCCGAAGTGGCAGGTCCCCTTGCCAGCGACATCGACCACGGCCTGCGCATTCTCTCCTTCGGGCACGCTGCCCGGAACATCGAGGCGGCGATGGATGCCGGCGCGCGGCGCTGGACACAGCGATTTGTCGACGGAATCAACCATTATCAGGCAACGCTCGACGATCTGCCCCAGGAGTTCAGGGTTCTCGGCATGGAGCGTGAACCGTGGACTGTCACCGATGTCCTCACCATCGGGCGGCTGGTGGGCACGGATGTGAACTGGCTGATATGGAGCGGGCTGCTGCCCTTGAGACAGCGGCCGGACTGGCCGCAGCTGTGGGCGCGTCTGGTGGAGAACGGGAGCGCGTCGCTGCCGAGTTTCGCGAGCGACGGCGTGAACGGAGTCCTGGCTGGCATCGGCCGGACGGGCTCCAACAGCATGGCGATCGGGCCGGACCGCACGACCACCGGGGGTGCCATCATCGCCAACGACCCGCACCTCGGGATCCTCGTCCCCAACGTGTGGCTGGTCGCTGGCCTGAAGTCGCCTTCCTATCACGTGGTCGGTCTGATGGGTCCGGGATTGCCGGTCTTCGCCATTGGCCGCAATCCGTCAATCGCCTGGGGCGGCACCAACATGCGGGCCGCCTCCAGTGACCTCGTCGATGTCAGTAACCTCGATCCCGATGTCATGGAGTCGCGCGACGAGACGATTTCCGTGCGCTGGTGGTTCGATTCGACCATCACCATCAGGCAGACGCCGCTGGGTCCGGTGATCAGCGATGCGCCCTTCCTGACCGACCATGATCTTCCCGATCTCGCACTCCGGTGGACCGGTCATGACACGAGCGATGAAATCGGCGCCATGCTGGCGGTCAGCCGGGCCCGGGATTTCACCGGGTTCCGCGCCGCATTCGATACCTTTGCGGTACCCGGACAGAACATGATCTACGCCGACCGCGACGGCAATATCGGCCAGGTCATGGCTGTCACCCTGCCGCAGAGGCCCGGAACCCCGGCTGATCTCGTCGCGGACGCCGCAGAGGCGAGGAGTGCCTGGGCCACGATGCGGTCGTCCGGGGACTTTCCCTGGAGCTACAATCCCCGGCAGGCATACCTGGTGTCGGCCAACAACAAGCCGACCCGGACGGCCACGCCGGTCGGTTACTTCTTTTCTTCCGACGACAGGGTATCGCGTCTCGCCAGCCTCGCCGGCGGTGACCGGCTTGATGTCGACGCCGTGAAGGCAATCCAGCAGGACGTCTACATGCCGTCGTCGGCGACGCTGCGCGACGCCTTCATCGAAGGCCTCGACGCTGCGGGGCTGGCCTCGTCGGCCGGGCCCGAAGCGGCCGAAGCGATCGCCCGCATCCGGGACTGGGACGGTCACTATCGCGCCGGTTCCGTCGGCGCCGTCAGCTTCGAGCAGTTTCGCGCCGGCTTTGTCCAGGCGTTCTACGACCGGCTCCTTGGAGAGGAGCACGGCGCTGTCATGGCGCGCCGGGGAGTGCTGGTCCGCGACATGGAGCAGGCGTCCCGGGAGGTGCTTGATGCCGCCCTGGCGGCCGGTCTCGAGACGGCCGGAGAAGGACTCGATCGGTTCACCGACTGGTCAGACATGCATCGCCTTTCCCTCGCCCATCCTCTCTCCATGCTTCCCGTCATCGGCGACCGCTACCGTTTCGGTGACCACGGCGTGGGCGGCAGTTCCGAAACCATCATGAAGACGGCTCACGATGCCAGCGCCACGCGCCACACGGTGCGTTACGGCGCCAATGCTCGCCATGTTTCCGACATGACGAACATGGATGAGAACTACTTCGTGCTGCTGGGTGGGCAGGACGGCTGGCTCAACAGTTCGACCATGCTCGACCAGTGGCCTCTTTGGCAGTCGGGAGGGTATGTGCGGGTGCCACTCACTCCGGAAGGTGTGCGGGCGTCGTTCCCCCATGTGACGGTCATCGGTCGCTGACGATGCGCCATGGCGGACATGCTTGATGCGACGTGGATGCTGCGTGCCCATGCACGCCGGAGAGTGTTCCGTCTCGGGACCGGCGATGCGCAGCGCCTCCAGACCGGCGTTCTTCTCTCCCTCATCAGGAAGGCGGCAGCAACCCGCTTTGCGCGCGACCATGACCTCGCCGGGGTGCGCACCATCGATGACTACCGCGCCCGCGTGCCTGTGCGCAGCTATGACGAGTTCTGGGACGACTACTGGAGCCGTGATTTCCCGCGTCTCGTGAACTGCACCTGGCCTGGCCTTGTTCCCTGGTTTGCCGAGACGTCAGGGACGACCCGGGGCACCACCCGCTTCATTCCCTTCACCCGGGAGATGAACCGCTCGAACCGCCGCGCGGCCGGGGATCTCCTCGTCTGGCATGCGATCAACAGGCCGCGAAGCAGGATTCTTGCCGGCCGCGTCTTCATTCTCGGAGGATCGACCGGACTCGAGAAGCGTGCTCCCGGTGTGACGAGCGGCGATCTGAGCGGGATCACGGCCTCCGTGATGCCGCGTTGGGCCCGCTTGCGGAGCTTTCCACCCCGGCGCCTCGAAGCCATCAGCGACTGGAACGACAAGATCAACCGGTTCGCCAGGGCTTCGCTTGATCAGCCCATTCATGCCGTCTGCGGGGTGCCGAGCTGGCTGCTGATCTATTTCGATCATCTCCTGGAGATCGCGGACGCCGCAGACGGGCGCATCGCCTCGGTCTATCCCGGGCTCGAACTGCTGGTCCATGGCGGCGTCTCCTGGGCGCCCTACCGCGAGCGGTTCGCCGCTCTCCTCGAGGGCAGCCATGCGGAAACCCGCGAGGTCTACGCCGCCAGCGAGGGTTTCTTCGCCATGGCCGACCGGGGCGCGGATGCCGGCATGCGCCTGCAGCTCGACAACGCGATGTTCTTCGAATTCGCGCCGGTCGACGGCCAGCAGGTCAGAACGGAGGCGTGCCGCTGGATCGGGGATGTCGAGGAGGGTGTCAACTACGCTCTCGTGGTGAGCACGGCAGCTGGTCTGTGGCGCTATCTCGTCGGGGACACCGTTACCTTCACCACGCTCGATCCGCCACGCATTCTCTTTACCGGACGCACCGCCCACATGTTGTCCGCCTTCGGCGAACACGTGATCGTCGCCGAACTCGAAGAGGCGGTTTCCGGCGCGGCGCGGGCCATCGGCGCCACGGTCAGCGACTTCGCCGTCGGCAGCATCTTTTCCTCGCGCCCCGGCGAACGGGGCGGCCACCTCTACGTCATCGAGTTTTCCTCACCCGACATCGACGAGCGGCTCCTGGACTCGTTCGCTGTCTCGCTCGACCGCACCCTGCAATCCGTCAACGCGGACTATGAAGCTCACCGTGCCGGCGGCTGGGGCATGGATCCTCCACGCGTCGAGGTCATGCCGCCCGGGGGATTTGCCGCCTGGATGGCGGCCCAGGGCAAGCTTGGCGGCCAGCACAAGGTGCCGCGCGTGATTGCCGATCAGACCAGGCTCGACGCCTTGCGCGCCTTTGCCCGGAGAGCCTGACCGCTCCGGTCGCCCCGTTGCAGTCAAGATTGCCTCGGCGTACCGGCACCTGCGCCTGACGGGCCGATGCAGCGGCCGGTTGCGTCACCGATCCGAAGAATGGAGATCAATCGACGATGTGGTAGACCGGCGCCTTTTCCATGGACCATGTGTCCGTCTCGGCGTCGTAGCGGGACAGCGTGAAACAGTGCCAGTTGTCGTCGTCGAGCATCATGTGGTCGCCCCGGTAGTAGTACCCGGGCCAGCGTGTCTCCTTGCGGAAGAGCGTGTGCTGCATGACGCTTTCCGACGCCAGCAGCCGGTGCCGGAATTCCCATGTCCGCTGCAGCTGGTGAAGATCCTCGGCGCCGATGTGGCGGGCATCGTCCTTCAGCATCTCCATCAGTTCCAGGCCGCGATTGAGCAGCGGTTCGTTGGTCATGTAGTTGACCGTGATGCCGCCGCAATACTCATCCATGAGCTTCTCGAGGCGCTGCAGGGCGTGGAGAGGCAGGATGTAGCTCGGCGAAACCGTTCCAGCCACGATCTCGTTGCGCCCGATATCGTAGTTTTCGAGCGGCTGGAAGATCTCCGTCTTGAGGCGACCGATTTCCGCCTCGTCGACCAGGGGCTCCTCGCCGGCATCGATGATGTAGTTCACCGCGGCCTTGGCGGCGATCCGGCCCTCCGTGAACGACCCCGACGAGAACTTGTGCGGGGTGCCGCCGCTGGCGTCGCCGGCGCCGAACAGGCCACTGGTGGTCGTCATGCGGTTGTAGCCCCACCGGTACTCGCCCGGCGCATAGTCTTCCGGACCGCTTGCCCAGGCGCCTGAACAGGTGGCGTGAGAGCCCATGACATAGGGTTCCGACGTGGTCAGCTCCGGGTTGGTGTGTTTGGGATCGATGTTCTGCGATGCCCAGACCACGGCCTGGCCTATGGTCATGCCCAGGAAGTTCTCCCAGCCCACCGTCTCCTTGTGCGGATCCTGAAAGGCTTCCGTCGTCACCATGCGGATCGGTCCTCCACCATGGGCGAGTTCCTTCAGCAGGGCATGATTGCGCAGGCACGTCGGGACCGGGTGACGGTCGACATAGTCACCGACCAGTTTCCTGGTGTCGTCGTACCATCTGGATTCATATTCTTCGCCGTAGGCGTTCTGCGTGTAGGTCTTGAGATGCAGGAAGTAGGCGCCGACGGGGCCGTAGCCATCCTTGAACCGGGTCAGGACGATCCGGTTCTCCATCTGCGTCATCTTGGTACCGATCTGAATGGGCAGGCCGTAGGCCGATGCACTGCTCCAGGGCGCATACCATGTCCTGCCCATTCCTTCGCCGACGGCTCGCGGCTTGAAGATGTGCGAAGCGCCCCCCGCCGCAATGATCACGGCCTTCGCCCTGAAGACATAGAAGTCGCCCGTGCGGACATTGAAACCCACGGCGCCCGCGGCCCGGTTGGGATCCCGCTTGTCGACGAGAAGATGGGTCACCATGATCCGGTTGTAGACCTCGGTCGCGGCCTTTCGGGCGGCCTCGGCGACGATGGGCTTGTAGCTTTCGCCGTGGATCATGATCTGCCATTTGCCCTCGCGCTGATAGCGGCCGGTCTCCGGGTCCCGCATGATGGGAAGACCCCAGTCCTCGAACATGTGGACGGTTGAATCCACGTGCCGGCCGATATCGTAGGCCAGATCCTCGCGAACCAGTCCCATCAGGTCATTGCTCGCATAGCGGACAAAGTCCTCAGGCTGATTCTCGCCCCATTGCATACCCATGTAGCAGTTGATGGCGTAAAGACCCTGTGCGACAGCGCCGCTGCGCTCGATGTTGGCCTTCTCGACGCAAACGACCTTGAGATCACGCCCCCAGTAGCGGGCTTCGTAGACAGCGCCGCATCCGGCCATGCCGCCGCCGACGACGAGAATGTCGCTAGCGACCTGGATTGTCTTTCTGCGCTTGAAGAGGCCCATCAGGCCGCTCCCTGCTTGAGGCGTTCGGGATCCAGAACCGGCAGCCCGCCGTCAATATTGAGGAGGTCGGGTTCGTGGGCGAGTTCCTGGGACCTGAAACGGGAGGCCTCCGGCCTGTCGTACTCGGCGGACGACTTGATCGATCCCCATTTCGTGGTGCGAATGGGCGAGACGAAGTTCTTCTCTTCGCCGTTTCTGAACTTGACCTTCCAGGAAACGGTGCCCTTGTCTTCTTCGCGGCGTACCCGCACGCTGTGACCGAGCGGTGCAAAGTCCGCATATCCACGCACGTCGATGGCGTTCTGCGGACACGCCTTCACGCATGAATAGCACTCCCAGCACATGTTCGGCTCGATGTTGAAGGCGCGACGATAGGTCGTGTCGATGTGCATGATGTCGGACGGACAGATATCGACGCAATGTCCGCAACCGTCGCAATGGCTCATGTAGACAAAGGTTGGCATGGTGTCAGGTCAACTCCCAAATCGGAAACCCGTTCCGCACGGGCCGGTGAGATCAGTAATGGCGTGGCAGCTCCGTGACGCGGCCGAGAACTTCGGGCTTGTCGGCCGGCGGCGGAAGATTGCTTCGCGATCCGTCTGCTTCCGCCACGCGCTTCTGGAATGCGATGGCGGGCTTGTAGAACATGTGGGAAAACTTGGACCAGGGCACTGATCCAAAGAGCACCGTGGTGGCGATGACGTAAAGGCCGAGGAAGACATCGGCCGCCGGGCTTGCCGCCGTCTGGAGGAGTCCCCAGATGAACGCCATCGTCGTGCTGGCCAGGAGCGAAAGGATGAAGAGGTCGGCGCGTACGATTCGCCATGGGGGATGGCCCTCGGCGGCCACGTCAACCCGGATGAAGAACCAGAACCAGTACCCGCCGCCGCAGACCATCACGATGCCGATGTACCAGAGCAGCGGCCAGATGGCGGGAGTCGGCGTCGCCGAAGTCGGGTAGCCGAAGACCATGGCGAGGGTGGCGGCAAGATACGCCACGAATCCGTACATGGTCAGCAGGTGCGCGATCCTGCGCCGCAGATTGCAGAATTCACCTGAAGCCAGCACGTCGACTGCGGAGGTCTGCACTGCGAGGGACACCATGTGGGCGCCACTGACCGGCCGGTCGCCCCGATTTCTCGCGTGACGCCAGTTGTCGAAGAAGTAACGGGCGCTCCTCTTGTGGAGCACGTCGAACAGGGTCCCTCCCACGACGAGCAGGATCATGATGACGACATAGGTTTGCGTGACCGCAGGCGTTACGGGGAGCACTGCAAAGGGATTGCTGGAAAACATCATTCGTCCCTGGTTTGACCGAAAGCGAAGGTCGGCGGCGGCATCGGTCCTGGACGCTCGTCACGGGTCCTTCTCGCTGTCCGTGATCTCGTTGCGCGCGTGCTGCTGCCGCGGTCGCCTGAAGTCGGATCAGCCGGCATGAAGCCACCCTTCCATGCTCTTCTCGTGTTGATGAACCCTGCCGGCCGGACCGGAAGACAACGATGGGGCCACTGTGGCCCCTTTCCTCCGTCTTATCAACATGCGGCGTGCGTCGGATCAGCCTTCCGGTGCAGTAGAACGAAGACGGTTGTGGGATTGCCATGAACACGTGAGACATGACGGTGGCGCGGAAGGTCATTGCGTCCCGGCACCGCCTCTTCCTTACTGCGGGAGCCGTCGCGGCATTGCACATAGGGCCCGGACCGGATATCTGATCCCGAAGCCACCGGTCGAGAGGCGGCCCACCATGCCAAACCTGGTCTCCCCGCATGGCGGTGGCGCGCTGAAGCCCCTGCTGCTCCCCGGGGCGGAGATCGCGAACGAGATCGAACGTGCCCGTCGGCTGGTCAAGGTCCCGCTGACCAGCCGGGAGATATCGGACCTCTTCATGCTGGCCATGGGCGCCTACACCCCGCTGGCGGGCTTCATGGGGAGAGAGGACTGGTACGGCTGTTGCGTCGACATGGTGACATCCGACGGCGTCTTCTGGCCGGTTCCCATCACCGTTTCCTGCGACGAGGATCACGCCGGGGGCATCCGCATCGGCGACGAGGTCGCACTGGTGGATGGCGGGACCGGGGAGATCCTGGCGATTCAGATGGTCTGCGAAAAGTACACCATCGACCGGGAGCTTGAGTGCCGCGAGGTCTTTCGCACGACGAACGACGCCCACCCCGGCGTCAGGAAGGTCCTGGAGCAACCCGCGATCAACCTGGGCGGCCCGGTCACGGCGCTCTCCGAGGGTCATTTCCCCCGCACCTACGCCGGGCTCTACTTGCGGCCTGCGCAAACGAGGGCCATGTTCAAGGCCAGCGGATGGTCCAGGGTCGCGGCCTTCCAGACCCGCAATCCGATGCATCGCAGCCATGAACACCTGGCCAAGATTGCCGTCGAGATCTGTGACGGGCTTCTCATTCATCAGGTGCTCGGCGCTCTCAAGCCCGGTGACATTCCGGCAGACGTGCGGGTCAATGCGATCAATGCGCTGGTCGAGAACTATTTCGTGCCTGGAACGGTCATCCAGGCCGGCTATCCCATCGAGATGCGCTATGGCGGCCCGCGCGAGGCGCTGCTGCACGCAGTCTTTCGCCAGAATTTCGGATGCACCCATCTCGTGGTCGGCCGCGACCATGCCGGTGTGGGAGACTTCTACGGCCCGTTCGATGCCCACAACATCTTCGATGTCCTGCCGGCCGGCAGCATGGAAATCCGGCCGCTCAAGATCGACATCACGTTCTTCTGCTACAAGTGCGGCATGGCGACCGGCAGGACCTGCCCGCACGGGGAAGAGGACCGGCTGGCAATATCCGGAACCCGGCTGCGCGCGATGTTCGCCAATCACGAACCCATTCCCGAAGAGTTCAGCCGGCGCGAGGTGATCGATGTGCTGCAGGCCTACTACGACAGCCTTGCCTGACAGGGCGCTTTCACCGCCGCGGTCTCGGCAAGGACCGGCGACGGCACAGGGTGGAACCTGAATGATCATCGCCCAGATCAGCGATACCCACATCGAAGCGAAATCGTCAGCAGGGCCGGCCGGAGCAGACCGGGCGCTCAACCTGAGGCAGTGCGTTGCCGATATCAATCGGCAGAATGTCGATGCAGTCGTCCACACGGGCGACTGTGTCCATCGCGGCGATCCCGGGGCGTACGCCCACTTGCGCGAAATCCTGGACGATCTGCAAGCACCCCTGTTCATCGTTCCCGGCAACCGCGACCGGCGGAGTGACCTGCGCAACGCTTTCGCACATCTCGCCTCGCTTTCCCCACCTGGCGAGTTCGTCCATTACGCGATCGACGCGTTTCCCATGCGCTTGGTTGCGCTCGACTCGGTGGTGGACGGCGAACGGAAAGGGGTCTTTTGTGAACGCCGGCGACGGTGGCTGGACGAAACCCTGGGCGGTGAGCCTGCGAGACCCACGATCCTGTTCATTCATCATCCTCCCTTCGATATCTCGCCGCACTATGTCGGGGGTTACAGGCATTCGAACGAGGCAGCGGAATTCGAGGCTCTGGTCGCACGTCATCCGCAAGTCGTCAGGCTGCTGTGCGGTCATGTCCATTGCTTTCACCGGGAATCCTGGGGCGGCACCGTCGCCACAGCCATGCCGAGTGTGGCGGTCGATTTGCGAAAGGGAGTCCATTCCGCCATCGGGGCGCGGCCGCTCTACTTCCTGCATGCCACCACCGCCGACATGACTCTCGTCACGCTGACCAGGATTGTCCTGTAATGGCGGGCAGATTGAGGAATCGCCATGCGGTCGCGAGACAGGCATCGGTTGAGGTTCCTCCCGTGTCCAGCGCGACGAGATTCCGGCCTGGGCGGATGACGCCTGCGCACCGTTGCCCGACGAG
This sequence comes from Alphaproteobacteria bacterium, assembly GCA_964291415.2. Lineage (GTDB taxonomy): Bacteria > Pseudomonadota > Alphaproteobacteria > SP197 > SP197 > SP197. The sequence continues at coordinate 69,558 of OZ219920.1, forward strand.
CCTCATCCCTGTTGCGTGTGAACACATCCGGATGTGTTAGGATGCCTTCTGCCGGACCGTGCCGACAGGATCCGGAGAACGACCTCGGAGCGCCCTTCAGCAGGTTTCCGGGACCAACACAGGAGACAGACACCATGAGATTCCTTCCCAAGATCGCATCAGCTGCGGCTGGTGCACTGCTTGTTGGCGTTGCCGTTTCGGCGAGCGCCCAGTCAATTCCCGAGACGGATGAGCCGATCAAGCTTGCGATGAACGAGTGGACGGGCCAGCACGTCAGCACGACGGTGGCCGGCGAGGCGCTCAAGCGCATGGGCTACAACGTCGAATACGTGACCGCGGGATACTATCCGCAGGTTTCGGCCGTTGCGGACGGCGACATTCACGCGACCCTGGAGATCTGGAGTTCCAACATCGGCGAGGGCTGGGACGAGCACTTCGATTCCGGCGCGGTCGAGATCGTGGCGCTGTCCGGTCTGAAGCCGCAGGAGGCCTGGTTTGTTCCGGGCTACGTCGTCGACATGTGTCCGGGCCTGCCGAGCTGGGAGGCGCTCAACGACTGCGCCGACATGTTTGCGACGCCCGAGACGATGCCGTCGGGGCGCTTCCTGGACTATCCGGCGGAGTGGGGCGACAAGAATGCGCCGCGCATTGCCGCGCTGGGGCTTGACTTCGTGAACATCCCGTCGGGCGGCGAGGGTGCGATCATTGCCGAGATCAAGTCGGCCTACGAGCGCCAGGCGCCGCTGATCACCATGTTCTGGGAACCGCACTGGATGCACGCCCAGTACGACCTGCAGCGTATCTATCTGCCCGAGTACTTCGAGGGGTGCGAGACCGACGCATCGCTGGGCATGAACCCCGACGCCACCCATGACTGCGACTGGGCGGGCGCCGAGATCTGGAAGGTTGCCAATCCGGGTCTCAAGGACAGCCATCCCGGCGCCTGGGGACTGATCGAGGCCTATTCGATCACCAACCTCGAGCAGGCGCAGATGATGTCGGAGATCGACGACAAGGGCCGCGACCTCATCGAGGTCATCAACGAGTGGCTCGACAACAACTCGGAGACGCTCCAGGGCTGGATCGATCACGCGACGATGTAAGCACCCCTCAAAGGGGAACCAACCGAAAGGCCGGACGGCAACGTCCGGCCTTTTTCGCATCCCGGGAACGGGTTGCAATCACCCCGCCCGGGTGAGCACCAGATTGTGACATTCGTCGCTGGTGGCGGACCAGCCGTCCGGAACCGCGATGGTGGCCGTCTCGTCCTCGATCAGAGCCGGTCCGGCGAGCGCCGCACCGGGGGTCATGGCGCCCCGGTGACCGATCATGCCGTCGCGCCATCCCCCCTGATCATGGTAGCGCCAGGGCGTGAAGGGGACCGTCTCGTCACCCGGTTCCTCCTTCAGCGCCGGCACGTCCTCGAGCGGCGCCGACACGCCAAGACGGAAGGCGACGATCTCGATGGGTCTGGAGGCATCTCCGCCATGCATGAAGACCCTGTGATGCTCATCGGCAAAGAGTGTCCTGAGTCCACCGGCCGTCAGGCCTGCCGGCGGGTCGATGGGAACCGCCACCTCGAACGCCTGGCCGACGAATCTCATGTCGGCAAAGAACGAGATGCGCGGCCGGGACCCGAGGCCCATCAGGACAAAGCGTTCGGTCGCGCGCTTCTTCATGTCGCGATAGACCTCGGCTATGGCGCCGGGCGCCGCATCGTCGAGGAGCATCTTGCGGGTGACCGTGGAGAATTGCTGGTAGTCGGAGGCGATGAGACCATAGGCCGACAGCACGCCGGCATGGGGTGGCACGACGACGGTGGTCATGCCGAGGTCCGCGGCAACATGCGCCGCATGGAGGGGACCGGCGCCGCCGAAGGCGACAAGAGCGTGGTCCCTCGGATCCTTGCCGCGTTCGGTGGAGACAATCTGCATGGCGCGTACGATGGAGGCGTTGGCGACCCGGATGGCGGCATCGGAAATGTCTTCGAGGCCCATGGCGAGGGAGTCTGCCAGGGGCTGGAAGGCCTCGCGCGACGCGTCCTCGTCGATGGCCATGCGCCCGCCGAGAAAGGACTCGGGTCTCAGCGTGCCGCGAATGACATGGGCATCGGTGACCGTTGGCCGTGTTCCGCCGCGGCCATAGCAGGCCGGGCCGGGATCGGCCCCGGCACTCACCGGACCGGCGCGCAGCATGCCTCCGTCGTCGATCCATATGATCGATCCGCCGCCGGCGCCAATCGTGTTGATGTCGATGATCGGCGTGCGCACCGGAAGGCCGTCAAGAGAGAACTCGGCGGTGAGTTCGGGTTCCCCGGCGGTCACGAGACAGACGTCGGTGGAGGTCCCTCCCATGTCCAGGGTCACGAGATCCCGGTAGCCGGACCTGCCGGCCTGGCGGATGGCGCCGGTGACGCCTGCGGCCGGCCCCGAAAGCAGGGAGGTGATCGCGTTGCGTCTCATGCCCTCTGCCGGCAGGCGGCCGCCGTTCGACTGCATGACGGAAAAACGCCCGGCGAATCCGTCCTGCGAGAGGCGCCTCTCGAAGCGTTCGAGATAGCGGTTGATAACCGGCTGGACATAGGCTGACAGAGTCGTGGTCGATGCCCGCTCGTACTCCCGGAATTCCCGGGTGACGGTTGACGAACAGGCAATCTCGATGTCCTGGCAGTTGCGGGCAATGATCGACTGCAGCTCCTCCTCGTGAATCGGATTGGCGTAGCCGTTCAGCAGGCAAATGGCGACCGCCTCGTAGCCGCCTTCGCGCAGACGGGGGACGAGGTCGCGTTCGACGACCGCGGTGTCGAGCGGTACCAGCACGCTGCCGTCGGCGAGAATCCTCTCCGTCACCTCGAATGAGTCCCGCCGACGAACCACAGGCTGCGGCTTGCGGTAGGTGAGGTCGTAGACACGGCTGCGGTTGTGCCGCTGCATGATGAGGATGTCGCGGAAACCACTGGTCGTGATGAAGGCGATGCGGGCGCCCTTGCGCTCGAGCACCGCATTGGTGGCAATCGTCGAGCCATGCACCAGGTCATCGATCCCCGATACCGGCACCGTCGATTCGATGATCGCATTGAACGCGCCCTCGTCCGGATTCTCGGGGACGGAGGGCACCTTGGCAATGGTGATGGCGCCGTCGGCGTCAATCGCCACCAGGTCCGTAAAGGTTCCTCCGACCTCGACTCCCACACGCATGGCTCAATCCCTGGTTGCCGGACAGCGCAGTGTAGCCGATGAGTGCCGGCCGCGTCGCAACGGTTTCAAGGCTGGTGTCGCCGCCTCCTCATGGACCGGGAGGGGACCGATCAGGAACAGGTACGCGGGATGTCCGGCGACCACGTGCGAACCAGGACCGTTTCGCCGTTTTCGGTGACTTCGAGGCGGCCTCGCGGCCGGAACATGGCGGGCGTGGACCTGAGTTCGGCAATCGACGTGACCGCCACGGACCAGGTGCCGCGGTGAAAGGTGAGACGGTGCTCAACCCGGCTGTGGCCACTGTTGTCGTTCCCGGGAATGATGGAGTGCTCACACGTGGTCCTGGATCCGAACGCGACTCCGGTGCCGTGGAAGCGCACCTGTGCCGGCGTGTTGGTCCACCCCGATGTGAGGCGGCCCGAGGCTGCGTCACGCCGCGTGTTCCTGGAGATGGAGGCAGCGGCGAGAACCGTTGCGCTCTCGCCCGACGGTTCCAGGGGCGCCGGAAACCGGACCGACGCATCCGCCTCCCGGTCGCCGGCGCGCCGAGGCAGGGTAAGGCGCGCCTCGCCGGCGCCGATGGTCACAGGCTCGGATTGCGGCGACGGCCAGATCTGCGGCCACAGCGTGGTGGAAAGCGCGAGGCGAATGCGGTGTCCGGCTCGGAAACGATAGGCCGTTCCCGGAAACACGATCCGGCAACGGCGACGCCCTTCGGATGTTCCGAGGGGGACGCCCTCGTCATCGAGCGCCAGATTACGAACGGCACAGGAGACTCGCGCAACGCCGCCGTCGGGAGGGACATCGTTGAGGCGCAGGGCAAGGGTGGCGACGGAAGCGTCACACTCGACCTCAAGGTCGAGAACCGCTTCGCCGACGAGGTCGACGGGGGTCTCGAGTCTGTCGCTCTCGAAGACGAGAGACAGGGCATCGTCGGCGCGCTGATCAAGGGGGAGGCCACCTGACCGCCCGAAGTATCCGGTATCGCCGCTGGCCAGGCCGACCCTGCCGTCATAAGGCACGGCAGCGGGTCGACGGTCGCCGCCCGGCGGGTCCGTCAGTCTCCCATCGGCCAGGGCGAACACCAGCGGCGTGATCCGGGAAGAAGGCCAGGAGTCTTCGGCGATCCAGTTGCCCAGGCGCCGCGTCATCCTGTCGGCGGGGAGCTGGTACTCCATCCGCCAGACGCGCAGGCGCGGCTCGCGGTCAACGCCGTTGTCAACACCCTTCAGCCAGCGGTCCCACCACCTCACGGCCTCCTGCTGGAAACCCATCGCCGGTCCCGGTTCTCCGGCAAAGGGATAGTGATGACCCCAGGGTCCGACGATGCCCCAGCAGTCACCGCCGGTCCCGGCGACGAGCGACATGACGGCATTGCTGTAGCGGTCCGCCCAGCCGCCGACCGCCAGCACCGGACAGGAGATCGTGTGCATCGTCCCGATAACGGAACTTCGCCGCCAGTAGTCGTCGCGCCACTCGTGGCTGATCCACGTCTCCAGAGGGAAGGCCAGACGTTCCAGGCGCGCCAGCCACATCTCCCGCCATCCCTCACCCACCGTTTGCGGATCGGGTGGCGAGGCAAGAATGGCGGGCAACTGGGCGCCCCACTCGACGGTATCGGTCAGCAGGCAGCCACCCATGTGGTGAATGTCGTCGTCGAACCGGTTGTGGGTGGCGCAACAGGCAATGATCGCCTTGAGCGCCGGTGGAGCCCGGCATGCCGCCAGAAGGCTTGCCGTGCCACCCCAGGACTGTCCGAACATGCCCACATGGCCATCGCACCAGGGTTGAGCCGCGATCCACTCGATCACGCGAATGGCATCGTCGAGTTCGGCATCGGTGAACATGTCGGCCATGTGGCCTTCGGAATCGCCCGATCCGCGCATGTCGACGCGGATCGATGCGTAACCCGCTTCGGCAAACACCGCGTGGTTGCACTCGTCGCGAAGTCGCGTCAGGTCACGCTTTCGATAGGGGATGAATTCGAGGAGTGCGGGGACCGGTGCATCGTCGGCCGACGATGGCAGCCACAGCCGTGCGGCCAGGCGCACGCCATCGGTCATGCCGATCCACAAATGTTCCGTCTCGCGGACCGCCAGACCCCGTTCTCCGCACTCCGTGAACAATGCCGCTCAGGTCGCGAACCACCAGCGCCGCGCCAGCCTGGCGTCATCCATGCGCCGGCTGCCGCTGACTTCGCCTCGGCCCAGGGCGTCCGAGGCGCCGATGAGAGAACTGGCAAAGGCGACGACGGTGGTGCCGCCCTCCATGTTGAGAATCTCCTGGAGTTCGAAGTACATGTCCCGGCGCAGGGCCTGGTCGGGTTCACTCCTGGCGGCGGTGAGCAGGGAATCGAAGCGTTCGCTCCTGAAATAGGTGTCGTTCCAGGACGACGTCGAGATGTAGGACGACGTCAGCATCCAGTCGACGGTCGGGCGACCGTTCCAGTAGACGCAGCACCAGGGCGCCACCAGCCAGACTTCCGACCAGTATCCGTCACCCGGCACCCGGTCGACGGTGACGTCGATTCCCGCAGGCGCCATCGATTCGGCCATGAGCACACCCATGTCGACCGAGCCGCCGAAGGCGCCGTCACTGGCCTTCAACTCGAGGGCTATCGAATCCAGGCCGGCCTGCTTCAGGTGCCATGAGGCCTTGTCCGGATCGTATTCACGCTGCGGCAGGTCCGTGTTGAAGAACTGCTGGTTGCGGCCGATCGGATGGTCGTTGCCGACATAGCCGAACCCGCCGAACACCTTGTCGACGATTTCCTGGCGTCTGATGCCGTACTTGACCGCAAGGCGGATGTGATTGTCGGTGAAGGGATCGACATCGGTGCGCATGGCGGTGGTGTAGTGCTGCGTTCCGGGAACCTCCAGCAAACTCACGCCATCGGTGCTCCCCAGGAGGCCGGCGGTGCGTCCATCGGGCTGCGATATGACATCGGCCGACCCGCTCAGCAGTGCGCTGGCCCGGGACGAGGGATCCTCGATGTTGAGAAGTTCCACCGAATCAAAGAAGCCCTGGTCGTCCCGGTAGAAGTTCGCGTACTTGCTGCCGGCAAAGCGCACGCCGGGGACGAACTCCTCGAGAACGTATGGCCCGGAACCGACACCCTGTTCCCAGTCAGTCGTTCCTTCCGGTCCGATCAGCATGCCGAAGGCCGACAGATGAGCGGGCAGATCGAAGTTGACCTCCTTTTGCACCATGACGACGGTGTCGGGGCCGTCGGACTTCACGTCCTCCAGGGCACCGATGATCTGCTTGCCTTCCGCGTAGGTGTTGTCGTCGCTCACCTGACGATTGAGCGACCAGACGACATCGTCGGCTGTCACCGTCTTGCCGTTGTGAAACTCCGCTTCGCGCAGGCGGAAGGTCCATGTCCGGCCGTCCGTCGAGGTCTCCCAGCTCTCGGCGAGACTGCCCACCGGGGTCCCGTCGGCCTGGAGTTCCGTCAGGGTGTCGAAGCAGCACAGGGCCGCCATGGTCACATGATCGGTGCCGATCGCCTTGATCGGATCAAGGGTGTCGATGGACGCGCCGCCATCCAGGCCGATGGTCACGTGCCCGCCATGCGAGGGCGCGGCATGGGCCGTTCGTGCCCACAGCGCCGATGCCGCGGCAATGGTCATGCCCGATGCCATGGCGGCGTTCATGAAACAGCGCCTGTCGAGCCCGCTTGTCACGGGCGGCTTGCGTTGATCACTCATGTGTCTTCCTGAAGTTGGTGTTTCCAGCCTCACAGTATGGAGTGTCCGCACGCGTTCAACCCGATCTGGTCGTCCGGGCGTTCAGCCGTGATCCCTGCGCCACGCCGGGGGCAGGGTCTACACGGGCCGGTCGCCTTCGACGGTGACGCGCCACATCAGGCGCCTGGTGCCAGGGTAGTCGTTGGTCGCATAGTGCTGCGTGCAGCGGTTGTCCCAGATGACCAGGGTGTTCGGCTGCCAGCGTACCCGGCAGGTGAAGTCGGGACGCACGAGGTGGCGGAACAGGAAATCGAGGATGGCACGGCTCTCGTGCGACGTCATTCCCTCGATGGCGCGGGTGAAGTACTCGTTGACGAAGAGCGCCTTCCTTCCCGATTCGGGGTGGGTGCGTACCAGGGGATGGCTCACTGTTTCGGGCGCATGGGCGAGGCTGGCGTCCCTGCCGTGCCCCTGGAAGGCCGTGTGTTCGGCCTTCAGACCGTCGAGCATGCGGCGCATGACGGGCGACAGCGCATCCCAGGCGAGAACCATGTTGGCAAACAGCGTGTCGCCGCCGAAGGGCGGCACGATGCGGGCGTGGAGAAGGGAGGCGAGGGAAGGGCGCTCGGCCCAGGTGATGTCGCTGTGCCAGCGACCGGCAAAGCGTGCGGTCTCGTTTTCCTCGGAACGCACCTCCATGACTTCCGGATGGCCCGCCACGCCGGCGACGAAGGGATTGATGTGGAGACCACCAAACCGCCGCCCCAGCGCAACCAGACCGCCGGCGTCGAGATCCTGGTCGCGCAGGACGAGAACCATGTGATTGAGAAGCGCGCGGCGCAGGTCGGCGAACTGTTGTCGATCGATTCCGGAGCCGAGGTCGATGCCGTGGACCTCTGCGCCGAGCGCACCACTGATCGGGGTCACGGTGAGGGACGTGTAGTCGTCCGTCTCCTGGCCGTCGTGCCGCAGGGGAGGCAGGTAGTCGATGGTTCCCATGTCACCTTTGCGCCGGCATTGCCTCGTCCATTCCAGAGTCCCCGATCCGGGGCCTTGAGGTCCTTGGTTCGAAATCCACTTCTTCAGGAGAGGAGAACGACCGAACGCCTTGACCAGTTCAGCCACACCTCTCCATCGCGCAGGCCACCCTCGACGACGTCACTGTCCAGGTTGGGCACAGACACAATGAGTGGCGCCTCGATTCCATCAACCTTCACGAAGTGATGACTGCGGTCGCCGAGGTAGGCCGTGGAGTTGATGACGCCTCTGAGGATGTTGCCGCTGTCAGGTCTGGTCGTGTGAAGCGAGATCTTCTCCGGACGTACGGCCACGGTGCAACGCGCGCCGGACCTGGGGTGAGGATCCCGCCTGCGAGCCTCGATGATGCCGGCAGCTCCGGCATCGACTTCCAGCGTATCGCTCCTGACCTCGAGTACCCGGGCATCGAAAAAATTCATGGTGCCGATGAACTCTGCGACCTCACGGTTGCGCGGCACCTCATAGAGCCTGGCCGGGGAGTCGATCTGCAGGTGGCGTCCATTCGACATGACGGCGACGCGATCCGACATGGTGAGCGCTTCCTCCTGGTCGTGGGTTACGAACACGAAGGTGATACCGACCGAACGCTGGAGATCCCTGAGTTCCAACTGCATGTTTTCCCGCAACTTCTTGTCGAGCGCCCCGAGCGGTTCATCGAGGAGGAGAACCTTGGGCTGGCGGATCAGCGCTCGGGCCAGGGCTACACGCTGTCTTTCGCCGCCTGACAATTCGTGCGAGGCGCGCTCCTGGTATCCGGGAAGCTTGATGAGATCCAGCATCTCCTCGACGCGTTCATTGACGCGGGCTCGGGGCAGTCGCGCCTCGAGAAGGCCGTAGGCGATGTTCTTCTTCACTGTCAGGTGAGGGAAGATGGCGTAGTTCTGGAACACGATGTTGACGGGTCGATGGTTGGGCGCAACCGCTGCCATGGCCTGTCCGTCGATATGGACTTCTCCGGATGTCGGAAACTCGAAGCCTGCAAGGATGCGCAGCAGCGTACTCTTCCCGCACCCCGACGGACCGAGCAGGGAAAAGAATTCGCCCCTGCGGATGTCAATGCTGACCTGGTCCACGGCCAGGACGCGACCGAAACTCTTGGAGACATTCTGTATGGATATGAAGGAGGTATCGTCCATCAGGCAAGGCTCCCGGGGTGCTCGTCATGGTGGCAGGGTCCCGTCATCATCGGTACCCGTCCGCCGGCGTCACGATGTGCCTGTCTCCCGAACGCCTGAAAATCTCGGCGGTGACGATGAGAATGATGGACACCATGAAGATGAGAGCGCCCAGGGCCAGAACGCTTGGCAGCGTTTGCGGGAAACGCACCTGCGTCCATATGAAGACGGGTAGGGTGACCTGGTTGCCTCCCAGGAAGAAGGCGAAGAGAAACTCGTCGAAAGACGCGGTGAATGTGAGCAGGAACGAGGCAACGACGGCCGGCAGGATAAGCGGGAACGTGACACGCCAGAAGGTCATGAACCCGCCTACACCCAGATCTCGTGAAGCTTCCTCGATGTTCCTGGAGAAGCCCTCGAGGCGTGCCATCACGACCAGGGTGGCAAAGGGGAGCGTGGTCACGACATGGGCGACCCCGACTGCCCACAACGACAGAGGCATGCCCACGGCAAGGGCAAGAACGAGGAGACCGACTGCCAGGATGATGCCGGGCATCACCATTGGAACGAGGATAAAGCCGATGGCCAACCCCCTGCCGGGCATCCGGTAACGGGTCAGCGCCTTGCCGGCAAAGATCGCCAGGATGGTCGTCGTGGTGGCGACGGGCAGGGCCACCTTCAGGCTGTTGAAGAGGGCGCTCTGCAAGCCGGCATGATCGGCCAGCGCGGCATACCACTTGAGAGTGAAGTCCTTGAGCGGCAGCACCATCTGGATACTGTCATTGAAGGAAAAGACCGGCAGCATCACGGAGGGGATGTAGAGAAACGCCAGGTAGAGGATGACGTAGATGAGCAGCCAGTCAATTCCGCGCCTGGTGCGATCGACAGGCCGGGATGCCGTCGTTGTGATTTCCATGTCCCGCGCCCTGACCGTACCCAGACGGGCGAACCAGATGAAGGTGCAGACGATGGCAGTGATCGAGATCATCATGATGATCGTCAGCGCCGCTCCCAGGGGCCAGTTGTTGGCGGCACCGAACTGGGCGGCGACAATCTGGCCGATCATGACACCCTTGGGCCCGCCCACCATGATGGGCGTGATGTAATCTCCGACCGTGGGGATGAACTCGATAACAGCCGCGGCAATCACTCCGGGCATGGAAAGCGGAAGAGTGATACGCAGGAAGCGCTTGACCGGTCCGTCACCCAGATCGGCAGCCGCCTCAAGGAGCGACCGGTCGATCTTCTGCAGCGAGACGTAAATGGGCAGGATGGCGAATGCCGCCCACGCATGGGCCAGCGTGAGCACCACGGCAAAGCGGCTGTAGAGCAGATACTCCAGGGGCTCCTCGATGAAGCCCAGTCCCTCCAGGGTGCCGTTGATCACGCCATTGTTGCCCAGCATGATCTTCCAGGCGAGAACGCGCAGCAGGTAGCTTGTGACAAACGGAATGTTGATCAGGATCAGCCAGGTCATCTTGTTCCGGGTCACCCTGAAGGCGAGAAAGTAGGCCACGGGATAGGCGAGCACGATCGTGATGAGCGTCACGGTGGCGGACATCCTGATCGATCGCAGGAGCAGCTTTCCGTAGATCCACTTGTCGAAGAACGTTTCGTAGTTCTTGAGCGTGAAGGTCTGGTCGATGTGCACGTAGGTCTGTGACCAGAAACTGTAGGTCACGAGCGTGAAGATCGGCAGCGCCAGAAGGCAGATCATGGTGACGATCGCCGGCGACAGAAGCGTGTAGCCGCGCAGCCACTCGAAACGCAGGAAACAGGCCCTTGTCCAGGCAATCCAGTCACTGGCGGGGACGTGTACTGTCATGATTTGCCGAACGTCCGTCCTACCACTCGTGCCGGCTTTGCCAGCGGTATGCGGCGAGACGGGCGTGGGCGCCCAGGGCGAGGAATGGCTGGGCGGGCAGCCTGGCGGGACCGCTGAGCGTCACCGCGTCATCAATCAGGGACGATTCGCCGCCGAGGGCGTGTTCGGCCACGAGCTTGCCGGAAATCGTGCCCCGCGCCAGTCCCACGCCGCAGTAGCCCAGCGAGACAAAGAGGCCGGGTTCAAGGCGTCCGAAGTGCGTCGACCAATCTCTCGTCATGCAGAAGACACCGGCCCAGGTATGCTCGAAGTCGAGATGTCGCAGCATGGGGAAGCGATCGGCGACACCCTTGCGGTGCGATTCCAGGAGATGTTTCTGCCGCTGCCGGCCAAGCCGGAAATCTCCGGCACAGAAAGTACCGAAGCGCGCCAGGATGCGGTTGGAAGGGGTGCGCCGCATGGTTGCCGTCCCCGTAATCCCCCAGTCCCGGTGGCCGCCCAGGGCAGCGTCTTCGTCCTCGTTGAGGGGCCGTGACAGGCTGGCACAGGCGATCATCGGAAACACGTGGTTCTTCAGAAGGCCGAGCCGGGTGATGAAGGCGTTCGTTGTCAGGAGGACGCCGGGGGCGCTGACACGACCATCGTCACAGATCACCGAGCGGGGATTGCCGGCGGAGATGTCCCGCACGCACGTGTCCTCGAAGACATCGACATTCTCCGGCAGGGACTGGCCAAGACCACGGCACATGGCCGCCGGATTGACCGTGACGGTTCGTGGTGTGAAGACGGCCGCGTGGTAATGGTGGGTGCCGATGATGTCGGCGAGAGCGTCACCCTCCAGCCACTCCCATGTCTCCCCCAGGTCTTCCAGCATGCGAACGGTGGCATGAAGCCCACCGATTCTTGACTTGTCGACGACCGCGGTCAGGTGACCGTGAGGGGTCCACTCGCATGCGATGTCGTGCTCATCGACCCGGGCCTCGAGCTCCGCCAGTCCGGCGAGCACCAGGCGGGATATCCGCCGGTTGGTGTCGCCGTCGAACTGTTCCGTGAGGTGCGGCGTGTCGATGATGAAGCCGGCGTTGCGGCCGGATGAACCATAGCCGATACGGAACTCCTCGATCAGAACGATCCGCTTGTCGGGAAGCAGTTCGCCGAGGCGGCGGGCGGCAGCAAGTCCCGTGACGCCGGCGCCGACAACGACCCAGTCGGCAACCTGATCGCCCGTCAGCCGCCTCGCGGGCGGTGGCGGTGGCAGGATGGCATACCAGCCCGGGGCGTGGTCCCGATCAGGCGCCATCATTCACGTCCCGGCGCGTTGTTCCCAAGCCGGCTGAAAGGGAACGTGGCGAAGGCCGGTGGACACATCACGTCGTGTCACCGCGACATAGCGCGCCATGTTGTGCATGGAGGCTTCCATCCTGAATTCGGTCATGACGGCCTCACTCCCTGCCGGACTTTGTCGACGAACGGATGAATCAAAGATGCACCCCTTGCCGGAATCCACCGGCAAGGGGTGCATGTCAGGTGATCGCTACATTCCGGCCTGGGCCTCGTGCCACATCTCGATGAGACGTGCGTCCTTCTCCGGAGGAACCTCGTCGAAGAAGACGCCCTTGGAGAGCAGGGCGACGGGGTCGTCGAGGCCCCTGTCGCGCAGGACGTCCGGGTCGATCAGATCGAACGTGTTGATGTTGGCGTGACCGTAGCCGTAGGTCTCGAACAGTGAGAGGCCTCCAACCGGATCCAGCATGGCGTTGATGTAGTCGTAGGCCTGATCTTCGGATCCCTCGCCGTCGCTGCTCAGGCACAGTCCGCACATCCAGGGCATGACCGGATCAACAATGACGACCGGGATGCCCTCTTCCTTCATACGCCGCGAGGCGCTGCCGTAGATGTAGGAAATGCCGACGTCGCCGGCGACCCAGGCCTGTTCGAGCTGGGTGCTGTCGGTCCACACGAAACGGGCGTTGTCCAGCATCTTGCGGAAGATCTCCGGCGCCATCGCCATCTCTTCCTCGGTGGGATCGAGGGGGTTGGCCCAGCGGCCAATGACACCCGCCACCAGGATGTTGACACCCATCTGTGATGTCAGGGATGTCTTGCCCGCGAAGCGCGGGTCGACGAACAGATCGAAGGTCGGATTGTCGACATCGATGACCTCGGGATTGTAGGCGACGGTGGAGAAGCCCCAGTCCCATGGGCAGAAGAAGTACTCGCCGTCAATGCGCACGCCCTTGACCTCGAGAAGGTCGGGAATGATCTCGCCCCACCTCGGGATACGGTCCGTCTCGAGGGCCTTGATGAGACCTGCGTCGCGGAACTTCTTCACCGAGGCAGTGCAGGGATGGACCAGGTCCACCCTGAAACCGGCGCGCATCTTCTGGAAGGCGTCCTCGGTCTCGGAGAAGAACGTCACTTCCGGCTGTCCGCCGTACTTCGCATTGTACTCGGGGTGGAAGGATTCGTACTCGTAGCCATTCCACTCCAGGAGGCTGAGGTCGACTTCGGCCCGGGCCTTGCCGGAAACCAGTGGAACGGTCACGAGACCTGCGGAAGCAAGGACTCCAGCGGCCTCACGGCGGGTCAGGGCACCGTCGCGCAACGCCCTGGTGAACTCTTGCGGTTTCATGAAATTCTCCCTCATTGTCGGTTTGTTCACGGACAGAACCCGGAATGGACCGGCGCCCGATTCTCCTTCAAACGATGTTCTGACCGTCCCACGATCGGACGGTTCTCACAATGGCAATCAGGCAGTATAGGCACATCCTCGGGTGGATGACAGGCGGCACGGGCGCGCCGAGTCGGGGTGGCGCCGGGAAGGGAAGCGGTGGTTCCATCCGTGCCGGGCTCGCCGCGGGCTTTTCAATTGGATGCGACTGGCGATACCATGCCCGGAGCGCGAGGAGTGAAGATCATGAACGTCATCGCGTTTCCGGAAGTGGGCGATGTGTGGCAATCGGTCTCGGACGAGGTGCTGGAACAGCTCGGGCGGGACACGTCGCAGGCGAGGGGACTTCCCAATGCCGCCTTCACCGACGGCGGGTTTCACGAACTCGAGAAGGCCCGCCTGTTTTCGAGAACCTGGTCCTTCGCGGCGCCGGCGAGCACGCTCGCCGATCCGGGCGACATCCTGTCGGTGGAGATCGCCGGTCATCCACTGATCCTGGTGCGCGGACACGATCACGAGGTGCGGGCCTTCCACAATGTCTGCCCGCACCGTGGCGCCAGGCTGGTGACGGAATCCCGATGCTCCAGGAGCGTTCTTACCTGTCCCTACCACGCCTGGTCCTATGGTCTCGACGGCGTCCTCAGGGGGCGTCCCCACTACCATGGCCACGGCCGTCACCAGACGGCCTGCGACATGTCGGGTGAGGATGTCCGTCTCTTCGCCATCCCGTGCCGGCAGTGGCATGACTGGGTGTTCGTCAACATCGATGGCAAGGCCCCCGAATTCGAGAGCTTCATGGCCCCGGTGGAGGAGCACTTCGCCGGCTATGACATCGCGCAGTTCCGCCGCTCGGACCAGACCATGGCCGTGGAGTTCGCCTGCAACTGGAAACTCGCGGTGGAGAACTATTGCGACTTCTACCACGTGTTCGCCGTCCACCCGGCGCTGGACCGCATGATGAGTCCGCAAACGCGGCAGTCCATGCGCGAAAGCGGTTGCCACCTGACGAACGGCTATGCCTTCACCTCCAGCGGCCGGGGCATCGCGGTCGACGATTCGGGCCCCGGCCTGCCGTCACAGGAAGGAATCGATGCGGACCTGGAATCGAGCTCCCGCTATGCCGTGCTGTTCCCGAACTTCGCGGTCAATGTCTATCCGGGCAGTCTCCAGGCCGTTCTCTTCGAACCGCAGGCGGCAGACCGCACCATCATGCGCATGTGGTTCTACTACGTCGGCAATGCCGCCTGCGCGGCCGAGCACGCCGAGGCGCGGGACGCTCTCTACCAGGAATGGGTGGAACTCAACGACGAGGACAAGGACATCTGCCTGCGCCTCCAGGAGGGGCGCGCATGCACGGCCTATGACGGCGGTCGCCTGGCGCCCCACTGGGACCGTGGGACTGTCCATTTCCACCGCCAGGTTGCACACGCCATCCGCCGCGAAGGCGCTTTCGCGGAGGCGTGAGTACGCGCCCCCACCGTCATTCGGCGAACTTGCGGGGGGATCGCGGTCACGGCTGGACGCCAGCCGCAGGATCACGTGCCTCATCCCGGGAGATTGCCGCGAACCTGTTCTCTTCCCGCCGCCCCCTTGGCGCACGATTGTTGTTGCCGTCGATGCAGACCGGCTGCTCGTCCTTGAGTTGAACGCGTATGCCGCAGCGTCAGGCGCACATGCAGCAGGTGGCGGCGACGATGTCGTCGACCGTCGCCGGCATGCGGGCGATGCGCTGCCCGATCCGGCGGCCGGTCGCCGCCACGGATCGCATCGACATGGACTCGCCTTCAAGCGTGGTGCCGGACGCGCCCGTCATCGAGGACTGGCATGAGGATAATCCATCGCGACGCGTTCCGGGGTGATCAGTCCTTCGGCAAGGTCGTGCCTGATCGCCTCGAGAGGACGGTCGCCGGGTGTGCCGTATCCCCCGCCGCCACCGGTATGAATGGTGAGGACATCGCCCTTGCGCAAGGTCGCTCCGGCCTTGGAGTTGACCGGTATGGCCTCTCCGTCGCGCAGCACGTGGCACGAAGCGGGGACGCCGTCGCCGCCACCAAAGAGCCCTGCCGGAGCGATGCGGAAACGATCGGCATAGATGGCAAAGATGACATCGTCGCGAGTGATCTCGTAGGCGCGGGTGAATCCCAGACCGCCCCGGCAGCGTCCGGCGCCCGCGGAGTCGGACAACAGCGAGTAGTCGATCACCCGGAAGTAGTCATACTCCATGTCGAGAGCCTCGACGGGCGTGTTGGAGCAGTTCGACAGGGGGCTGTCGATGGCGTCGCAGCCGTCGGCCTCCAGGGACGCTCCGTATCCGCCGCCGAAGATTTCCACGTACACCCTGTATCCGCTGTTCGTGAGGTGGGAGAGAGCGAAGACGGCGGTGGTGTCGAACCCGCAGGCGATCACGCGGTCGGGGGCAGCCTTGGCCAGGGCCTTCATCACCGCATTGAACACGCGATAGGCCGGTTCCATGCGCGCCCGGACGGGCGCGGGAGGCCTCGGATTGAGCAGGGATCCATAGGGCGCGGTGATGTTGAACGGCCTCTTCACCCCTTCGTTG
The DNA here is from genome assembly GCA_964291415.2 of Alphaproteobacteria bacterium. Taxonomy (GTDB): domain Bacteria; phylum Pseudomonadota; class Alphaproteobacteria; order SP197; family SP197; genus SP197. The sequence continues at coordinate 85,653 of OZ219920.1, forward strand.
AAGGGGACGTCGGCGCTGGTCAGCACCGACTTGACACAGGCAAGAGCGGCCGAGACCGTGGATGAAAAGGGGCAGTTGAGATTGCGCGCCACCTGGGGTGCGGTGCCGTCAAAGGAGATGTCGAGGCGATCGCCCTCGACGGTGACCTGGGCCCTTACGGGCAACGGCCGATCGTCGATTCCGTCGTCATCCACCGCATCCTCTCCCTCGTAGGTGCCGTCGGGGATCGTGGCGATCGATGTCCGGACCCGGCGCTCCGAGTAGTCGAGCAGCTCTGCCATGGTTTCGGTGACCGCATCCGGGCCGAACTTCGTGGCCAGTTCCCTCAGGCGCAGACCACCAATGGCATTGGCGGCAAACTGCGCGTTGAAATCGCCGATCGTGAGCTGGGGCACGCGGATGTTGGCTGCCACGAGGCGCTCGAAACGGCCGCCGTTCCAGTCGCGCTCCATGTTGTAGCACGACGGAGGAATCTGCAGGCCTTCCTGATAGATGTCCGAGGCATCGGCGTTCAGTCCCGGGGCGCCGCCGCCAAGGTCGAGATGGTGGGCCACCGAGGCGCCAAAGCCGAGGACCCGGCCCTCGAAGAAGACGGGCGAAAAAATGAAGACATCGGGAAGGTGCTGCCCCCCGTTGAAGGGATCATTGGTGATGTAGAAGTCGCCTGGTTCGAGGGAATCGACCGGGTGTGTCTCGGCGCAGGGAACGAAAGTCATCTTCATCGGACCGAGCTGCATGGGGATGAGTTCGGCCTGGGCGACGACATTCCCTTCCCGGTCGAGCAGCGCCGCCGAGGCGTCCTGCGCTTCCCTGACGATCGTCGAGTAGGCGCTGCGGATGAGCTTGGCGCCCATCTCCCTCGCCGCCGCGATGATGCCCTGGCTGATGACCGCATAGTCCACAGGATCGAGCGACATGATTCTCATCTCCCTTCCGAAGCCACACCATGCCAGGCATGGTGACGCCGCGCACTCATGGCACTGACATATCCTTCCCCGACGTCGTCGTCGACCAGCTTCGGGTCCCGTTCACCGGGCGCGCCGTATCCGCCGCCACCACCGGTGCGTATGGTCACGACATCGCCGACCTCGAGCGGCATCGTTCCCTTGCTCGCCACGTCGATGACCCTGCCATTGCGTTCGACGCGGCACGATGCCCGCGCTCCTTCGTGGCCACCGAAGAGACCGGTCGGCGCCAGGCGGAACCTGTCGGCATAGAGTGTCAGGGTACAACCCGGTTCGAGGACCTCGTACACCCGGTCGTACCCCAGCCCGCCCCGGTGACGCCCCGCCCCGCCGCTGTCGGCACGCAGGGTCCAGGCGTGCAGGCGGAAGAAGGCGTAGTCGAGATCCAGGGCCTCGACCGGTGTGTTCGTGCAGTTGGCCAGCGGGCTGGCGAGCGCGCTTTCGCCATCGCTGTTCGCCGAAGCGCCATAGCCGCCGCCGAGAACTTCCGTGACGACCTGGTAGTGCTGGCCGTCGAAGCGCGTCATGGTGAGCGCCGTGGTGGTGTCGTAGCCGCAGGCGATGACCCGCTCGGGAACGGCGCCGGCAAGCGCCTTCATGACGGCATTGTAGACCCTGTAGCAGGCTTCCATGCGGGCATGCACCGGCGCTGGCGGTTGCGGGTTGAGCAGACTGGGGTAGGGCACGCGGAGAGTCACGGGCTGCGTCATGCCATGGTTGAAGGGAATATCGGGGCTGGTGAGTGTCGCCTTGATCGCTGCGTAGGTGGCCGATGCGGTCGAGGAAAGGGGGCTGTTGAGATTGCGGGTCACGTTACCCGCCGTTCCGGCGAAGTCCGCCTCGATGCGGTCGCCATCGATGGTGATGGCCACGCGCACGGGTAGTGGTTCGTCATGGATGCCGTCGTCGTCGACCGCATCTTCCCCGTGCCATGTGCCGTCGGGGAGGGCTGCGATCTCCTTTCTCATCCGCCGCTCGGAATAGGCGATGAGTTCCGTCATCGCTTCACCGATTCGGTCCGCCCCGTACCTGGTGGCCAGGTTCACGAGGCGTTCGGCTCCCAGGGCGTTGGCGGCGAACTGGGCATTGAAATCTCCGATGGTGAGCCGGGGTACGCGAATGTTGGCGGCCACAAGTCGCTGCAACGGCCCGCCATGCCAGTGGCGCTCGAGATTCCAGCATGAGGGCGGCAGGCGCAGGCCCTCCTGGTAGATGTCGGTGGCATTGGCCACGATTCCCGCTGCCGCACCGCCCATTTCGAGATGATGCGCCACCGACGCGGCAAATCCGATGAGACGTCCGGAGAGGAAGACGGGCGAGAAGATGTAGACGTCGGGCAGATGCTGGCCGCCTTCGTAGGGGTCATTCGACAGGTAGAAATCGCCTTCGCGCAAATCCTCGGGTGGATGGTGCCGGGCACACGCCTTGAATGTTGCCGCCATCGAGCCGAGGTGCATGGGAATCATCTCGGCCTGGGCGACGATCCGCCCCTCAGGGTCGAGCAGCGCGGCAGAGGCATCGGCCGCCTCGCGGACGACCGTGGAAAAGGCCGAGCGCACGAGCTTCGAGCCCATTTCGCGTGCCGCCGCGATGATGGCCTGGCTGATGACCGCCTGATCGATGACATCGAGTGTCAAGGACAACGCCCCCTCGTCACCGCTCACCCTACCATGATCGCGCCGGGACGCCTCCACAGGAGGAACCCGACACAGTTCCGGCACATGTTTTCCGGGAACGCCGGCACCTGTTATCGTGGAAGGCGACGGAGCGGTCGTTGCATGCGCCGTCGCATCGCCAGCGGTCTCGCGTGATGGGGCGCCATCGGCGTGCCAGGGAGGGTTTCATGGGTGAACGCGGTCATGTGACGGTCATCGGTGCCGGCGTTGTCGGCGTGGCGACGGCGCTCTGCCTTGTCCGCGACGGTTTTGACGTCACCGTGATCGATCGCGACGGACCCGGCGAGAACTGTTCCTTCGGCAATGCCGGCATGATCTGCGATTCCACGTCGGCCATGCCGCTGCCATCGTCGCAGGTCATCCGGGGTCTGCCCCGGATGCTGATGGATCGCAAGAGCAGCCTTCACATCCGCTGGAGCTACCTGCCGGCGCTGATGCCCTGGCTCCTCGTGTTCATGAAGAGCGCCGGGGCCCGGCAGCGGCATCACAATGCCCGTGCCTTCTACGCTCTTCTCGACGGTTCCGTGGCGTCCTGGGAACGGCTTGTCGAGGGAACGCAAGGAGCGGCGCTGATCCGCAAACGCGGACTTGCCATCATCTACGAAACGGAACGCGGCTTTGCCTCGGCGGCCGCGGACCGCGCCACGTTGCGTGAACTCGGCGCGGAACTCACTGAACTCAACGGCGCCGAAGTGCGCCAGAGCGAGCCACAGCTCTCCGAAGCCGTCACAGCCGCAACCTTCCTCCCCAGGGTCAATCACACGGTCAATCCCTATCGGCTCACGCGGGCGGTCGCCGACTGCGTCGTTGCTGCCGGAGGTCTGGTCGAGACGGCGACCGTGACGGGGATCGAGGTGAGCGATGGCCGCGTGCGGACATTGCGGACCACGGCTGGCGACAGGAAGGTGGACCGCCTGGTGGTGTCCGCAGGGGCCTGGTCGGGGCGTCTTGCCAAGATGCTTGGCATCCGCGTCCTGCTCGATACCGAGCGGGGATACCATACGGTTTATCACGGCGCCGACAGCGGGCTGCGCCTGCCGCTCATTCATGGAGAGCAGGGCTTCGGCATGAATCAGATGGATGAGGGGCTTCGCATTGCCGGCAGTGTCGAGATGGCCGGCATCGATGCCCCCGCCGACTACAGGCGCGCCGACATCCAGGCCGAGAGGGGACGCGGTATCCTGCGCGACTTCAAGCCTGAGCATTCAACGAAGATCACCCGATGGATGGGTCGCCGGCCGACCCTGCCCGACTACCTCCCGGCGCTCGGCAAGGTCGCCGGCCTGGACAACACATGGTTCAATTTCGGGCACCAGCACCTCGGCCTGACCCTCGCGGCACGCAGCGGCGAGGTGATGGCGAATCTCGTGGCGGGCCGTGATCCCGGTCTTGACCTTGGCGCGTTCAGGCCGGATCGTTTCAACCGGTGATGTGCGGAGATCGGGTGTCATGAGCCGTGCCTTTGTCAGGGAGCCGGACGCCGACAGCGTCGTCGACGTCCTGCCCGAATTGCCCCAGGAGCCGGTCCCCAACTATGTCACCCCGGAAGGCATGGCCATGCTCGAGGACTGGCTTGGCCGTCTGCGCCGGGAACGTGATGTGCTGGAGGCAGACCAGACCAGCATGATCGGGCGCAACCAGCTGGCCCATGTCAGGCGCGATCTTCGCTATGTGGAAGGACGGATCGACCATGCCGTGGTGGTGGATCCGGCCGGACAGCCCTCCGGCGAGGTGGCGTTCGGCGCCCAGGTCGATGTGCTGGACGAAAGCGGAGAGCACCACGCATGGCGTATCGTCGGCGAGAACCAGGCCGACATCGACAAGGGCATGGTGAGCTGGGTCTCACCCCTGGCCCGGGCGCTCATCGGCGCCGAAGTGGGCGACACCGTCACCTGGCGGCGCCCGGCAGGCGACCTCGAACTCGAGATCACCGCGATCAGTTACGCATAGCGGGCCTGCGCCGCGCAGACACGCGCGACCCGCGTCGGAACTCCGTCGCTCCGGGTGTTCCACCACGCCATCCGTCAGGGGCTTTTGGATGCTGCCCGAGGCGTGGTGAGCCTGTGCCCGGGTTGGCTCACGATCGAATCCTTGTACACCGCTGTGCACGTGTGCTCGTACACCGTATCTCGCAGGACTCTCGTCGCTCACAAACATGGGTCGCGGCAGGACCTGTTGCATCGGACGTGAGCCCGTCCTCAAGAGTCGTCCGACGACAGGACTCGCAGAGCACTGCGATGTCGTCGATCAGAACGCCCTGCAACTCGCCGAAGAATACTCGTGCAAGCGAAGGAACAGATGGAATCGAGCGCTGAGCCGCACGCGAGACCAACCGCCGCGAAGGTCGAAGAGCGCTTCGACATGACCGTCGCCAACACCTCCTTCACATGAAGCGATCGTCAGAGGAGGATCGATCGGGAGGTCCGCTTCGATGGGGGTTGCGTCATCGGCGCCAGACTGGTGTACATCGCGCCTGCCGTCGCTGTGCTGGGTTCATGGATGTTGATCGGTGGTATCGGAGATGGTCGCCGGGAGGTAGTGTCGCAATGGGTGCGAGAGTTCGAAGCCGACGGGTGCGGCAGATTGCCGGTCCCGCTCACGTCACCGGGATCGAGCGGGCCGCCTCGACCTCCAACCGTCGTTTCCAGGATGGACCAGCCTTCGAACCCGGCCAGCGCAACTTCGGAGGGGCAGGGCGATGAGCCAGAGACGGTTGATGACGGGCGGGCGGGTCTTCACCGCGGATCCCGCCAGGCCGTGGGCGGAGGCTGTCGTCGTCGAGGGCGATCGTATCGCGTTCGTCGGCGACGCTCGGACGGCTCGCGCCCGCGCCGGCGATGCAGCGGAGATGATCGACGTCGCCGGCGGTCTGGTTCTTCCCGGTTTCGTCGACGGCCATGTTCACGTCACCATGACCGGAGCGGCGATGCTGAAAGCGCATCTGCGCGGCTCGGGAAGTCTTGAGGAGATCCAGCGCCGCGTCAGAAAGTGGGCGGATGAACACCCTGACGAGCCCAGGGTTCTCGGCACCAACTGGGTGTATTCGGATGTGCCCGATGCAAGACCCACCAGGGAGATGCTGGATTGCATCGTCCCGGATCGGCCCGTGTATCTCGAAGCCCATGATTTCCACTCATCCTGGGTGAATTCCGCCGCCCTCGCCGAAATCGGGATCGACGACGACACGCCCAATCCGCTCGGCGGAGAGATCGTACGCGATCCCGACACCGGCGAAGCCACCGGCCATCTGCTGGAGGCCGCCAGCGCCGAGTGGGTGTGGCCGTTGCTCGCGAATGTCGAGGATCCGGTAAGGGAACGGCACATCACCACGGCGCTGGAAGCGTTCGCCCGCGCCGGCATCACCGGCGTGGTGGAGATGGCGCTGGAAGAGCCCGCGCTGCGGTCGATGCGGAAGCTTCACGAGGCCGGAAGGCTCACCGCGCGCATTGTCGCTCACATGATCGTCTTCAGGACGGGGGATCCGGAGACGGAGCTTGCCCAGGTGAGGCGGGCCGTGGATCTCGCGAATGAGCATCGCGGCGACCGCCTGCGGGTTGGCGGCATCAAGATCATTGCGGACGGCACCATCGACGGCTGTACGGCCGCCCTGAGCGAGCCCTACACCAACGGGATCAGCGCCGATCCCATCTGGGATGCGCAGACGCTGAACCCGGTCGTCGGGGCAGCCGACGCTGCCGGCCTGCAGGTTGCGATCCACGCCATCGGCGACGAGGCCGCGCGGATTGCTGTCGACGCCCTGGAGAACGCCATGCAGGTCAATGGGACCGCCGGCAGGCGTCATCGCATCGAGCATCTGGAGTATGCGCGGGATGAAGAGATCGCGCGCATGGGCAGACTCGGCATCACCGCCTCAATGCAGCCGGTGCATCTGGACCCGGCACTGCTCGAACGCTGGCTTGAGGTGATCGGTCCCGAGCGGGGCAATCACGGCTTTGCCTGGCCGCTTTACCTTGCCGCCGGCTCGGCTCTTGCCTTCGGCACCGATACGCCAACCGCGCCATACGAGGCCCTGGCGAACATGTACCTGGCGTCGACGCGCAAGTCGCCCACCGACGACTCGCTTCCGGCGCTCAGGCCCGATTGGGCGCTGCCCCTGGAACAGTCCATCGTGCACGGCACGCGCGAATCCGCGTGGGCGGCATGGCTGGATCACGAGACCGGCATGGTGAAGCCGGGTCTGGCCGCCGACATCGTCGTGCTCGACCGGGACTTCTTCGCTGGCGGACCGGCGTCGTTGCTGAAGACCGGCGTGCGGCTGACGATGATGAACGGCACCGTCGTCCATTCGTGCTGAGTTCGGGTTACCCGGGCCGCGGCAATTCTGCATCTCGTCGCACGGCATGAATGATTCGGCGCGAAACGCGGATGCCCACGGGTTGGGTCGAGTCGAATGTGCCGATGGCATGCATCGCGAACCATGGCGCGCGCGAACACCGTCCCCGCCCCGAGCCGGAATGTGCAGTCAGCGTGCGGATTTGACCGCAATGGCCAGACCGGTACTCCAGTCCATCTCGACCACCATGCAGTCCGGCCGCTGATTCAGTGAGGTCAGCAGTCCGGCGACCCTTTCGCCATGACCTTCGGGCCAGTTTCCTTGCGGCTGCATGTCGTCAATGACATAGATGCCACCGGTCTTCAGACGGTCCCAGACGGTCGCAAACTGCTCGTACTTGCCCGGGATGGCGTCGGCGAAAATCAGGTCGAACGACAGATGTCTGTTGGCTGCCAGCCATCCGATGGCATCTGCGACGACAAACCGCACTCTCGGATCGTCGCCCAGGTAGCGCTGGGCCACGCCCACCACATCGCGTTCTGTGTCGATCGTATGGAGCAACGAGGCGCTGTCCATGCCGTCCAGCAGCCAGGCTGTGGCAAGCCCCGTGCCGGTTCCGATCTCGAGAAACCGGCCCGCCGGCTTGCCGGCGGCCAGAACGCGCAACAGAGCCCCGGTGTCGCGCTCGGAGGCCAGGTCAAAACCCAGCCTGGCGGTCGCCTCCTCGATCGCCGCGAGCTGTGCGGGCGGCCGCATGCAGGTGTTCTCGTGCATTGCGAACTCCACGGTCTTCGGGAGGTTTCGCCGCTCCGGTCAGAAGCTCCCTGGAACAGGCAAGGGGCTTTCCCAAACCTGTTGCAAAACCCCGAACCGCAATAGTGCCGATGAGACCGCCCTTGGGAAGGTGTCCGCACGCGTTCATGGTCCTTTCCCACGGTCGTCCGGATCTGCACCGATGTCGCTGGCTCGCGCAGCCCCGTGACCCGAAACGCCCGTCTCCCGTTGATCGAGTCGCCGCCGGCCGCGGGCCGCACTATAGTCAGCGCATCCACCGGGGGAATGCGAATGGCCGCGCTCATCACTTTCGAGAGATCCGCCGCTCCCGCCGTTGTGGCCGAAGCGATCGCCGAGCAGGGCTACGCCATCATCCACGACATGCTTGACGCTGACAGCCTTGCCCGTCTGCGCGGCGAGCTCGAGCCGCTGATCGCCGCGACGCCGGCCGGTCACGAGGCCTTCATGGGCATGAAGACCGTCCGTTTCGGCTGCCTGCTGGCGCGCTGCGAACAGGCGCGGGTCATGGCGCTCGACCCGATGCTGCTGGATGTCGTGGAGGGCTTCCTCGGATCCTTCTGCGCTCGGATCCAGATCAACTACACGGGCGTGATGCATCTCCTTCCGGGAGAGATGGCGCAGGTCGTCCACCGGGACACCGGGCTCTATCCATTCCAGAGTCCGTCCCCGCCTCTGATCTGCGCGACCATGTGGGCCGTGACGGACTTCACACGCGACAACGGCGCGACCTGGCTGGTGCCCGGAAGCCATCTCTGGGAAGAGGGGCGAACGCCGGTCGAGAGCGAGGTCGTGCAGGCCGAGATGCCCGCGGGCTCGTTGCTGCTCTACAGCGGGGCGGTCTTTCACGGCGGCGGCGCGAATCGCTCGAACGCGGCGCGCACCGGCTGCGCCATCCAGTTCTCGCTCGCCTGGCTGCGCCAGGAGGAGAACCAGTACATGGCCTGTCCACCCGATCTGGCCCGGACCTTCCCAAGGCGGCTCCAGGAGTTGATCGGCTACGATCTCGGCGCCGTGAACCTCGGCTTTGTCGACCACAAGCACCCCAACGAGGTGCTCAACGGCACGGCGGGCGACGGTCCCGGCGATCTGGGTCCCGAGGAGCTCCATGGGCGCGAGAAGCGCACGAACAAACTCAAAGTGGCAAGCTGGGCTCCGATGAACCGCAAGCGAGTCCGTCTCGACGCCGACATCGTGCAGGGCGGCGGCTAGAACTGCACTCCTCGTGCGTGGCCATGTCGCAGCCTTCGCGGCATGACCCATGAAAGGGTACCGTTCGACGGAACTCCACCGGTTGTCGGACGCCAGTCCACGCGAGGCGAGGCCGGTCTGGTCTGGATCAGGCGGCGCCCTGCTGTTCCTGGAGCGGACGCCCGCCCGCTAGTCCCGGTGCGGCCGGGCGGCAATCTCCCGCGCGGCCCGGATGCCGGAGTAATAGGCGCCGTGACAGGTTCCCTGTCCGCCCACCATGGTGGCTTCGCCGGCGAAGAAGAGGCGGTCGCCGACGGTGCGCGCCAGGTGTTCGCGCTGGTGCGCCTGTCCGGGCCGTGCGCAAGCCCACGAGCCCCGTGTCCAGGGATCCGTGCTCCAGGCGGTGGTGATGGTCCGCACGACGTGTTCGCGTATGCCGTTGCCGAACACTTCGGCCACCCTGTCCACGGCGAAGTCCTGGCAGGCCTGCGGGCCCTGCCTCTCGAGCCAGACCGCGTGCCGGCCGCCGACGAAGACGGCAGCAACGTTGAGACCCATGGCGCTGGCGTCGATCTTTGCCGTGGCGCCGTCGCGATTCCAGAGCGTGTAGTGGCCGCGTCCCCCGTCTCCGAACACGTCCGTGTCGAAGGCGACTCCCATCTTGTTCTCGGTGCCCATGGGCAGGCCAAGGACGGCTTCCTGCTTCCAGTCGGGCAGCGGCGGCCAAAAGCTGACCTCGCCGGAGCCCAGAATGCCGGTTGAAACCGTGCAGAGGGCGCGGCGCGCCGTCACGGTTCCCTTCGACGTTTCGACCGAAACACCGGCCCCCGACCAGTCGATGCGCTCCGCGCGTGCATTGAGGGTGACCTCGACATCGGCACCCCACGCGGCGACCAGGCCGCCGTAGCCGCGCACGGCCGGGTAACCGAGCTCTCCGGTGGAACTGGCGAAGTCGGCGGCGGATACCTCGTCGGCATCCAGGCCCCAGGCCGTTGCGACGTTCTCCAGAAAGGGTGCCGCGTAAGTGTTCTCGATATCGATCACGTCGCTGATCGCGACATCCGGACTGCTTCGGGCGGCCGCCGCAATGGCGCTGTGACATTCGACAAAGTAGCGACGGCAGGCGGTCCATTCATCAGGAGTGAGCTCTGTGCCGTCTCGCACGAACCGGTGGTTTTCCGGTTTGTACGCATCGGCGGCGAATCTGCCGAGTTCGATGCCCAGATCATCGCCGATGTCGGCAAACGGGTTGCCGACCCCGGTGCCGAGCCAGGCGCAGCCCAGGTCGAACCACACATCCGGCATGATCTCCTCGGAGTAGGCTCGCCCGCCGATTCGATGCGATGCCTCGATGACCGTGCAGGAGACGCCGAGCCGGGCCAGTTCCTTCGCGGCCGCAAGCCCCGCCGCGCCTGCGCCAATGACAACGACGTCCCGTTGCGTGGTCATCCCATGCCTCCCGAACCCTCCCGGGCTAAGGCCGTGGGAACAGGATACGCCTCCTCGTGGGAACTCAGACTAGCGTATGCGTTGCACTCGAACATGACCCGCTCTCCTCGATATGGCTCTGTACCCATGGGCTCCTCTCCTCGAGCAGAATCCACGAGCCTTGAGGCCAGGGCATGTCCATTCATCACGTCTGGAGGACTCGCCAGATCCAGCAGCGATGGCGGATGTGAGGCTCCGACGCGATGGAGGCAAAGGGCTCGCCGGTTTCTACCAGGGTCCACGAGCCTGAGTCGGCAAGAATCCTCTGGCGCGTCGCGAAGTCGTCCGGTTCGACATCCGATCGCAATGTGTAGAGAACAAGGCCGTTCGGTCGCGTGATGCGGACCAGCTCGTCAAGCGCTGATGCCGGTGCATGGTTGGGGGTGAACACCCCGCACGCCGTCACGGCATCGAAGGTGTTGGAGGCATACGGGAGCCGCTTGCCGAGGTCCATCACCTGGCAGTCCTCGTAGATGCCCTTGCGACGAGCAACCTCCAGCATGCCCGGCGAGAGATCGTTCGCCACCATCCGGGTGAATCCGTGGGCCGCGAGGCGCTCACCCAGCATCCCGGTGCCGGCGCCGGCATCGCAGAGAAGGACGTCGGGGGAAACGTGGCGAACGACTGCCTTCGCCAGTTCGACGTGACCGCTCCAGCCGACGTCATCATTCATGGCCTCGTCGTAGACCTCGGCGGCTTCATCGTAGCGCTCGGTCAGCTGACGTTGGTCCCTGGCCTGATAGAAGCGGTTGGGATCAGCACTCGCATGCGCGCGTCGGACGGTCATGTGTACTCCTTCGAGACCTGGTGCGAGAAGTCTGGCGTAGGACGAGAACTTTGGAAATCGCCTATGCAACGCGTTCCGGCGAAGGAGCCGGAACCGCAGTGTGAGTCGGGCGCGCCTCCCATGCCCACCACCGCCGACAGGTTCGGCGCCACCAGCCGGGCCTCGAACATGATGCGTTCAGGGAGCGAGGGAGCGCAGAACGTCCTCGTCGATCGTCACGCCAAGTCCCGGCGCCTGGGGCAGGCTGGCCATGCCGTCCCGGATGACATAATCGCAGGTGGCGAACTCGGAGCCGAGTTCCAGGTAGTCGTAGTAGAGTTCCGCATGAATGGAGTTCGGCATGACCGCGCAGGTATGAAGCATGGCGACAAACGCCACGGTCGTGCTGTTCCAGCAATGGGGCGAAATGAGCACCGAATGGGCGTCTGCCATGGCACCGATCTCGAGCATCGTCACGATGCCGCCGGCCCCGGCAATGTCGGGGTTGAGGACGTCGGCTGCCCTCCTGTCGAGGAGGTTGCGGTAGTGGCGCACCCCCGCCTGGCGCTCGCCGGTGGTGATGCGCGAAGTCGTGAGGGCGCGGAACTCGGCCAGGCCGTCAAGGTCGTCCCCGGCGAGCGGTTCCTCGATCCAGAAGGGCGCGTAGGGCTCCAACAGACGGGCGGCGCGAAGCGCGTGGCGACGGTCCTTCTGGACGGCGAAGTCGAGCATGATGTCGACGTCCCAGCCGACTGCTTCCCGGGTCAGGCGGACGCAGGTTTCGGCATCCTCCAGAGTGGGCTGGCGCAGGGGGTAGATCTTGACGGCGCCATAGCCTTGCGAACGCATCATTGCGCAACGCCCGGCAATGGCCTGAGGCGTCTGGACCGGCCCGTCCCAGGCATTGGCGTAGACCGGCACACGGTCGATGATGGCGCCGCCAAGCATCGCATGCACGGGCATCTGCGCCGATTGTCCGGCGAGGTCCCAGAGCGCGATCTCGATCGCGCTCGTCGCCGACGCATAGTCGATCCCGGGATGCTTGTAGGACATGGGCTCCACGACGTGACGCAGGAAGGCGCGCGGACTGGCGTGCGGCATCTGTTTCAGGGCCTCGCCCAGGGCGATGATGATCTCGCACGTTGCGGGTTCCCGGTAGGTGAGGGCATAGGCTTCGCCCCAGCCGGTGAGTCCCTCGTCCGTCTCCAGTTTCACGAACACCATGGTCTGGCCCTCGGACCAGCCATCCGAACTTGGCCTGGGACCGACCAGAAACGGTGTCACGCTGACGATCTTCATCTGGAAACTCCCGGCTGACCTCGAACTCATCACGCGTCGGGCGCCAGCCCGATCAGGGACCTCGCCGCATCGGACGCGGATTTCCATAGTAGGAAGAAACGAATGACTGCGGAACTGCGGCAGCGTGCGCTCCTTCCAGCGGGCGAAGGGGCGCGATTGACGCGCCGGAAGGACATCGGCTAGTCTGCCAGCCATGTGCATGGAGGGGCGGGACCCCTCAGCCTAGGGGGCCGACCCATGAAGATCGTCAATTCCCTGCGCTCGATGAAGAAGCGCCACGCGAAGTGCCGCACCGTGCGCCGCAAGGGGCGCGTCTTCGTCATCAACAAGCAGAACCCCAGGTTCAAGGCACGCCAGGGTTGAAGAGCCACGGCCACGCGGTTGCCGGAGTCCGCGGACATCTGACATGACGATCGCCATGCCGCAGCCCGATCAGGGGGTTCTTGCGGCCCGCGACGGATTTCTCGGCGAACTCGCAACCATTGTTCCGCCCGACAACCTGGTTACCGATGAGGCCGGTCTGAAGACCTACGAATGCGACGGTCTGTCCGCCTATCGGGAGCTTCCCCTCGCGGTTGCCCTGCCGGAGACCACCGCAGAAGTGGCGCGCATTCTCGAACTGTGCCGGCGCCACCGCGTCAAGGTGGTGCCCCGAGGTTCGGGAACGGGTCTGTCCGGTGGTGCGCTGCCGCTCAGGGACGGACTCCTCCTCGGGCTCGGAAAGTTCAATCGCATCCTCGATATCGACTACGCCAACCGCTGCGTGACCGTGCAGCCGGGTGTGACCAACCTCGCCATCTCGCAGGCAGTGGACCATCGCGGATTCTACTACGCGCCTGATCCGTCGAGTCAGCTCGCCTGTTCGATCGGCGGCAATGTCGCCGAGAACTCGGGCGGGGTGCATTGTCTGAAATACGGTGTGACGACCAACAATCTCCTCGGCCTCGAAATCGTGCTGATGTCCGGCGACGTCGTCAGGATTGGTGGCAAGTACATGGACAGCGACGGGTATGATCTGCTCGGTATCGTCACCGGATCGGAGGGGCTGCTCGGTGTCATCACCGAGGTGACCGTGCGCATCCTCCCCAAGCCTGCCTCCGTGAGTACCCTTCTCATCGGCTTCGATGGTCTCGTTCCGGCAGGCGAATGCGTGGCGGGAATCATCGCTTCGGGCATCATTCCGGCAGGCCTCGAGATGATGGACAGGGCCGCGGTGCACGCCACCGAGGAATTCTGCAAGGCAGGGTATCCTCTCGATGTCGAGGCCCTGCTGATCTGCGAACTCGACGGTCCCGGGCCGGAAGTCGGCGAGCTTGCCCGCAGGGTCGAGACGATCGCAGGAGATCTCGGGGCGCGCGTCATCAGGAGGGCGGCCAGCGAGGAAGAAAGGGAACGCTTCTGGCTGGGGCGCAAGTCGGCCTTTCCTGCGGTGGGCCGGATATCGCCCGATTACTATTGCATCGACGGCACCATCCCGCGGAGACGATTGGCGGAGGTCCTGACGCGCATGGAGGATCTGTCTGCGCGCCATGGCCTCGGGGTGGTCAATGTCTTTCATGCCGGCGACGGCAACCTTCATCCCCTGATCATGTACGACATCGACAAGCCGGGCGATCTGGAAAGGGCGGAGGCTCTCGCCCGCGACATCCTGACCCTGTGTGTCGAGGTCGGTGGTGTCCTGAGCGGAGAGCACGGGATCGGCGTCGAGAAGCGCGATCTCATGGGGACCATGTTTTCGGATGCGGACCTCAAGCAGCAGCAGAGGGTGAAGTGCGCCTTTGATCCTGATGGACTGCTCAATCCGGGGAAGGTGTTCCCCGTTCTCCACCGGTGCGCCGAACTCGGACACATGCATGTCCACAGGGGTGAGGTGCCCTTTCCCGATCTTCCGCGGTTCTGACCGCCATGACCGGGACAACCTTTCACCCGGTGGATGAGAAGGAACTCGCCGGCCTTGTGGCCTGGGCCGCCTCCGATGGAGTGCCTCTGGAGATCATCGGCAGCGGGAGCAAGCGGGGACTGGGTCACGCCATCGCCGCGGACCATGTGGTCGACATGTCTGAGCGCGCCGGAATCGTCGACTACGAACCAGCCGAACTGGTACTCACGGTGGAAGCGGGAACCACGCTCTCCACGATCGAGACACATCTCGGGGAGGCGAACCAGCAGATGGCCTTCGACCCCCCGGATTACGGTCCCCTGCTGGGCCATCCGGCGGCCAGGGCGACCATTGGCGGAATCATGGCCGGCAACCTCTCGGGGCCGCGGCGGGTCAGCGCCGGGGCTGCGCGCGATCATGCACTGGGCCTGGAGGCGGTGACCGGCCGGGGCGAGGTGATCCGGGCTGGCGGCCGCGTGATGAAGAACGTGACCGGCTACGATGTCACCAGATTGCTGTGTGGATCCTGGGGTACGCTGGCGGTCATCACCCGGCTTTCGATCAAGGTCCTGCCGGCACCCGAAAAGACCCGCACCCTCCTTGTCACGGGCCTGACGCCTTCCGCGGGCTGTCGGGTCATGGATGAGGTTCTTGCCTCGCCGCATTGTGTCTCGGCAGCCGCCTGGCTGCCGGCCGACATGGCGTCGAAGTCAGCCGTCGGTTACGTTTCGTCACCAGGAGCCGCGGTCACGGCGGTGCGGATCGAGGGGCCCCCGGCATCGGTACTCGCCCGCCATGACAGTCTGCGGTCCATGCTTGCCACGCATGGACCGGTGGAGGAACTTCATGGCCGCAATTCCGGAGTGCTCTGGAAGGAGGTGCGTGACGTGGCAGCCTTCGTGGAACCCGAGGCTGCTGTCATGCGCCTGTCGGTGCCGCCGGCTTCGGGCGCCGCTGCCTGCGATCGCGTCACGGCGGCAGGCGGTCAGGCCTTTCTCGACTGGGGTGGGGGACTCGTCTGGTGCGCGTTCAAACCATCGCCGGTGACAGCCGCGGCCATCAGGGACATTGCGACGGGCCTTGACGGTCACGCGACGCTCATCCGGGCTGGCGAGGAACTCAAGGCCGAAGTGCCCGTCTTCCATCCCCAGCCGGCGGAGCGGCGCGGCCTCACCCGGCGCATTCGCGAAGGGTTTGATCCTTGCGGCATCCTCAATCCCGGCCGCATGGGCATGGTGAACTAGAGCGATGCACACGGCGATCAGTCTCGCGGCCCTGGCGGATCCGCAGGTGAAGGAAGCGGAACGCGTTCTCAAGACATGCGTGCATTGCGGAATGTGTCTGGCGACGTGTCCGACCTATCTCCTCCTCGGTGACGAACGTGACAGTCCGAGAGGCCGCATCTACCTCATCAAGGGCATGCTGGAGAACGTGGAGCCTCCGCAGGACACCACGGTCCGCCACATCGACCGCTGTTTGACCTGTCTTTCCTGCATGACGACGTGTCCGTCGGGGGTGAACTACAGGCACCTCGTGGACCATGCCCGCAGCCACATCGAGATGACCCATCGCCGCAGGCCCCTCGACAGGTGGCTGCGGCGTCTGCTGACGTGGGTTCTTCCGTCTCCCTGGCGGTTTCGCCTGGCGCTTGCCGGCGCTCTCGTCGTGCGGCCTGTGGCATGGATGCTGCCTGCACCGCTCCGAGGCATGGTCAGAATGGCGCCCGGTTCATTGCCGTCGCCCTCGTGGAGCGATGTCCCGGCGGTCCATCGCGCCCGTGGCGAACGCCGGACGAGGGTCGCCCTCCACACCGGCTGCGCGCAACAGGTCCTGGCGCCGCACATCAACGAGGCGACAATCCGGCTGCTCACCCGCCTGGGTTGTGAGGTGGTGGTGTCGCCCGGGGGCGGCTGCTGCGGTGCGCTCGTCCATCACCTGGGCCAAGTCGAGGATGCGAAGGCCGCGGCGCGGCGCAACATCGCCGCGTGGGAAGCGTCAGGCCCCCTCGATGCCGTGGTGAGCAACGCCTCGGGTTGCGGCAGCCAGCTCAAGGACTACGGCGGTCTTCTGGCTGATGATCCGGAGTGGGCCGAACGTGCCCGAGCAGTGGCCGCCAGGGTTGTCGATGTCGCGGAAGTCATCGAGCCGCTGCTCAAGCCGTCGCAACCGCCATCGCAGGCGCCCGGGATTGCCTGTCATGTCCCCTGCTCCCTTCAGCACGGCCAGGGCCTTGGCGACCTTCCTGCCCGATTGCTGAGACGTTGCGGTTTCGTCGTGAAGGATATCGACGAGGGGCACATCTGTTGCGGATCGGCCGGCACCTACAATCTGCTGCAGGACGGGCTGTCGCGCCGCCTCCTGAAACGCAAGTGCGCTCACATCGCCGCTGCGGACGCCGATGTCGTGGCCACCGGAAACATCGGCTGCATGGTGCAGATTGCCAGGGGCACGCCCCTGCCGGTGCGCCACACGGTGGAACTTCTCGACTGGGCCACCGGCGGGCCGCCTCCACAATGATGGTGAGGAACATGATACGCCTTCTGACGGGCCTCGTCGTTGCCGGACACCTTCTCCAGGCTGCGCCTCTTGGCGCGGCACAGGATGATCCGCGACTGGATGCGCTGTTCACGCAGCTTCACGAGACCCTGGACGAACGCCTGGCGATGCAGCTCCAGCAGGAAATCTGGACAGTATGGCTGCATTCGGACGACCCGGAGCTCGCAGACCTGATGCGGGGCGGCAGGGTGCTCATGCTGCACGGCAATCACGCCGGAGCGGTCAGGGTGTTCAGCCGGCTGATCGAACTGGCTCCGGACTTTGCCGAGGCATGGAACAAGCGGGCAACCGTCTTCTATCTCATGGGACGCCTGGATGACTCCATCGCAGACTGCATGCGGGTTCTCGAACTCGAGCCCAGGCACTTCGGCGCCCTCTCCGGGCTCGGACTGATCCACACGGCGCTTGGCGACCCTGAAACCGCGCTTTACTGGTTCCGGGAGGCCCTGAAGCAGAATCCTCACATGCCGGCCATCAGGGAGCGGGCGGACGATCTTGCCAACGAAGTCGAGGGCGAACCCATCTGATTCCGCCCGACTCTCGCCTAGCTGCGCTCCAGGGAGCCCTCGTGACGCAGCAGCCACTCCTTGCGCCCGAGGCCGCCGCCGTAACCGGTCAGTGTCCCGTCCGCGCCGATCACGCGATGGCAGGGATGGACGATGGCGATCGGGTTGCGACCGTTCGCCTGTCCCACGGCCCGGCTGGCCCGGGGACTGCCGACTCTCCTCGCCAGCTCGGCGTAACTGATGGTCGCGCCACAGGGAATCGTGCGCAGGGATTGCCAGACGGACTGCTGGAAGTTCGTCCCCGAGGGTCGCGTGGGGATGGTCTCGATGGCATCGAGTTGACCGCCAAGATATGCGGTAATCCGGTCGGCGATGCCTGACGGATCCGATGCCGCGCGTCGAACCCCCTGCGGGTACTGCCTGGCGACAAGGTCGTCGAACCGGCCTTCATCGTCCATGAAGTCGAGGATTTCCAGTGTCTCGCCGTCGATCACCATGCCGATGGGGCCAATCGGGCTCGCCAGTACAGTCATGTAGGGCTCGGACATGGTTGCCACCTTCAGGAAGCCGGGGAAGACCTATCCTACTCACCGCGGCCTTCTCCGACGACAGGCCTGTTGTGGACGGATTCCCGGGCGCGAACACCTCTGGAATGAGGGTGCGGAATGGGGTACCTGATGATGCGTCAGATCGGGGATTACCATGAGCGTCGAACCTCCTGAAGTCGTGGAAACCGACAACCCGAAGGTCTGGTGCGATGGTGGAGGGGTTCTGGGACACCCCCGGGTCTACTACGACCTCAGCGCCCACGGCGCGGTCGATTGCGGCTACTGCGACAGGCGGTTCGTCTGGTTGGGCTACAAGGGGACGGACGGGCGCTCCGGGTCTTCCGAATGACGCCGTACCGCGGCAGGGATACGGGGTAAGCGCCATGGCGTCGTGCCGGCACATGTTCCTGATCGATGCCTCGGGGTTCATCTTCCGTGCTTTCCACGCCCTGCCGGCCATGCACCGGTCGGACGGGACGCCGGTGAATGCGGTCAGGGGTTTCTGCAACATGATCATGAAGGTGATCGGTGACACGGACGCCGATCACATTGCCTGCGTCTTCGACCATAGTTCGCGGAGCTTTCGCAACGACATCTACGATCTCTACAAGGCCCATCGGCCGGAGACGCCCGAAGACCTCGTGCCCCAGTTCCCGCTGATCAGGGAGGCGGCGAGGGCGTTCAACCTTCCGGTGGTGGAGATGGAGGGCTACGAGGCCGACGACATCATCGCCACCTACGCCCGCATCGCCAGCGAAGCCGGTGCCAGGACCACCATCGTGTCGTCGGACAAGGACCTCATGCAGCTGGTGACGGACCAGGTGACCATGCAGGACGGGATGAAGGACCGGACCATCGGCGCAGAGGAGGTTGTGGAGAAGTTCGGTGTTCTTCCCGACAGGGTGGTCGACGTCCAGGCGCTGGCCGGCGATTCGGTGGACAATGTGCCGGGCGTGCCCGGTATCGGAGTCAAGACCGCGGCCACGCTCATCAAGGAATACGGTGACCTGGAGACCCTTCTCGAGCGGGCCCACGAAATCAGGCAACCCAAGCGGCGCGAGAATCTGCTGGAACACGCCGATGATGCACGGATGTCGCTGCGACTTGTGACACTCGATCGCCACGTACCCCATTTGACACCCCTCGAGGAACTCGTCCGGCAGGAGCCGGATGCCGACACCCTCATGGCGTTCCTGCAGTCCCAGGACTTCCGGACACTCGTGACCAGGGCCGCGGCCTGGATGGGCCAGAGAGTGGACACCGTGGTACCCGAGGCGCCGCAATCCGTTGCCTACGAACTTGTCCAGGACGTGGCGGACCTCGAACGCCGGGTGGCCGAAGCGACACGCCACGGCCTTGTGGCCATCGATACGGAAACCACGGGTCTCGATGCCATGTCCGCCGACCTTGTCGGCATCTCGCTTTCCACGCGCCCCGGCACCGGCTGTTACATTCCGCTGGCTCACAGATCCTCCGAACTGATGCTCGAGACACCGCGACAGCTTGCGCCCGGGACGGTACGCGAGGTGCTGGCGCCGATGCTTGCGGACCCTGCGGTGCTCAAGGTCGGTCACAACATCAAGTACGACTGTCACATGCTTGCCCGCGCCGGCATGCCGGTCCATCCGGTGGATGACACCATGCTGCTGTCATGGTGCCTGGACGCCGGCAAGCACCGGCATTCCATCGACATCCTCGCTTCGACGCATCTCGATCGCCAGGTGACCTCCTTCAAGGATGTGGCCGGCCGGGGCAAGTCCCAGGTGACCTTCGATCTGGTTCCCCTTGACCGGGCCCGCGACTACGCGGCGGAGGACGCCGATGTGACGCTGGGCCTGTGGCATCGCTTGAGGCCGCGCCTCGTTCCGGAACGCATCACGAGGATTTACGAGACCGTCGAACGGCCGTTGATTCCCGTCCTCGCCGCCATGGAGCGTGCCGGGATCAAGGTGGACCGGGAGCAACTGGAACGCCTCTCGGGCGAATTCGGCCGGCGCATCCGGGATCTGGAAGGCGAGATCCACGCCCTTGCCGGAAGGCCCTTCACCATCGGTTCGCCGAAACAGCTGGGGGAGATCCTGTTTGACGAGATGGGACTGGATGACGGCCGGAAACGTTCCACGGGCGCCGACGTTCTCGAGGGACTTGCGGCCCAGGGCCACGAGTTGCCCGCCCGGGTGCTCGAGTGGCGCCAGCTGTCGAAACTGAAGAGCACCTACACCGATACGCTCGTCGAGCAGATCAATCCGGCCACGGAGCGGGTCCACACGTCGTTTTCCATGGCGGCCGCACCCACCGGACGCCTCGCCTCCACGGATCCCAATCTCCAGAACATTCCGGTTCGAACCGAGGAAGGGCGCCGCATCCGCAGCGCCTTTGTTGCGGAACCGGGCCATCTCCTGATGTCGGCGGACTACTCCCAGATCGAGCTGCGTCTGCTGGCCCACATTGCCGACATCGCGTCGCTCAAGCAGGCCTTCCACGACGGCATCGACATCCACGCCATGACCGCAAGCGAGGTGTTCGGTGTTCCTCTGGAGACAATGGACCCGCTCACCAGGCGCAATGCCAAGGCCATCAACTTCGGTATCATCTACGGTATCAGCGCCTTCGGACTGGCGCGCCAGCTCTCCATCGGCCGCGATGAGGCCAGGAACTACATCGACGCCTACTTCGCGCGCTATCCCGGCATCCGAGGCTACATGGACCGCACCATCGCCGTAGCCCGCGAAGCGGGCCATGTCACGACGCTGTTTGGCAGAAAGTGCCATCTTCCCGGCATCACGAACTCCAAGGGACCGGCCCGCGCCTACAGCGAGCGGGCGGCGATCAATGCGCCGCTCCAGGGATCGGCCGCCGACGTCATCAAGCGCGCCATGATACGCATTCCCGGCGCCCTGGAAGCAGAGGGCCTGACGGCGCGCATGCTCCTGCAGGTGCACGACGAACTGCTCTTCGAGGTGCCCGAGGCCGAGGTCGCGGCGACGGCGCAGTGCGTTCGTGGAATCATGGAAGACGCCGCTCACCTCGATGTGCCGTTGACGGTGGATGTCGGCCTGGGCGCCGACTGGAACGCTGCGCACTAGGAGCCGGGCCGATCCTGCGGTGAGGCACGGTGGTCGGACGGCCGGATGATGCACAGCGAAACCGCTTTCCTCGTCGACACGCTGTCCTTCCTTGTCTGGGGAGGGCTGGTCATGTGGATGTGCGCGGGCTTCACGATGATCGAGGCCGGATCGGTGCGAACCCGGAACGCGTCGGTGACCTGTCTCAAGAACATCGGACTGTGTTCCATCGCCGTTCTCACCTACTACCTGGTGGGCTTCAATCTCATGTTCGTTGACGTCGAGCCCGGCGGCTGGATTGGCGCGCTGGAGTTGTTTCAGGGTTCGACCGCTGCCGAACGCCAGTTGCTGCAGGGCCAACAGGAGGTTCTGGACACGGTGGTGGCGACGGGCCATGCCTCGATGTCGAGGTGGTTGTTCGGCATGGTCTTCGTTGCCTCGGCAGCATCGATCGTCTCGGGCACGCTCGCCGAACGCGTGAAGCTGTGGCCGTTCTTCCTTTTCATCGTGGTGCTCACAGGCATCATCTATCCCGTCGTCGGCGCCTGGGCCTGGGGCGGCGGCTGGCTCGCAGAATTGGGATTCCACGATTACGCTGGCTCGACGGTGGTGCACGCGACCGGTGGCTGGGCGGCGCTGGCTGGGGTGCTGATCGTCGGCGCCCGAACCGGAAAGTTCCGGGACGATGGTACGGTCAAGTCGACACCGCCGGCGAACATTCCGGCCGTGACCCTCGGCGTCTTTTTCATCTGGCTGGGATTTCTGGGCTTCAACGGCGCCTCGCAGCTGGCGTTCGGCAGCGCAATCGATGCGGTCGCCGTGGCCAACGTTCTGGTGAATACCAATCTGGCGGCGGCTGCCGGCACGTTGACGGCACTGACCATCTCCCGTCCGTTGTTCGGCCACGTGGACTTCCAGGCATCCGTCAACGGCGCCATCGCCGGCCTGGTGGCGGTCGCCGCGGGTCCGGATTTCGCCGATCACACCTGGGCTCTCTTCATTGGCGCGACCGGCGCCATTGTCTGCACCTCGGGCATGAAACTCCTGCTGATCCTGAAGATCGACGATGAGGTGGGGGCAGTTTCGGCCCATATGGCAGCGGGAGTGTGGGGAACGCTCGCAGTCTGCTTCACCCATGATGGTGTCCTGCTGGCCCAACTGGCCGGCGTCGCAGCGGTCGGCGGCTTCGTGTTCGCATCCTCGTTCATTGTGTGGTGGATCATCGACGTGCTGGTGGGCGTGAGAAACCCGCCGCATGTCGAGCAGGCAGGCCAGGACCTCGCCGAACTTGGCATCGTCGCCTACCCGGAATTCATGCTCATCGACGATGTCGACGACGCGAATGAGGATCCTTCGCCATACCCCTGACGGTGAACTGGCGGCAGATGCCGGGCACGGCCACGACACGGCTGGAGCGCTCGACGGTCATGGCGAAGCCGCCCTCGAGCACGGTACGCAAGCGCACCACGACATGATCGGGGAGCATGAAGAGATTGGCGATGGTCTTCTTCCCGATCCTGGGTCCTTCACGCCAGGCCCTTGTCAGCAGCACGGCGGGTTTGTCGGCCAGGTTGGGAACGTGTTCGATGTTGAAGGTCCTGGGGCATCCACCATGGGCACAACGTGCCAGTACTGACCCTCTCAAAGACGATGATTACAAGATTAATTCAGCGAGTTAGGCAAGTTGAGCGCCGATGACGTTCCGCCTAGACTCTTTCTGATCGCCGCAGGGCACGAACCGTCGGCACACGACGGGATGATCGAACGGCGTGCTGTTTGCGGACAGGAGGAGGACGTGTGACGAAACCGTTCTGCTGGATCGAGACAGTCGATCGCGAGGAGGCGGGCCCCGAGTTGGCCGACGCCTATGGCGAGGTCTGCCGTGGCGACGGCAGTGTCCACAACATGTACCAGGCGTTCGCAACGAGGCCCGACCTTCTGATCATGGCGGACCGGTTCTACCGTGCGCTGCTGCACAGCCCGCGGCGCAGCCTGGAGGCCTGGGTGCAGGAGCTGATCGCGACCTGGGTCGCGATCCTCTGCGGTTGTCGCTACGCGAAGGACAATCACGGCGCAAACATGACGAGCCTGCTGGGCGATCGGGAACGGGGACAGGCCATGCTGGAGGCGCTCGAGGCAGGAGAGATCCCGGCGGACACCGACGCTTACCTTGCGGCGATCCTCGCCTACACGCGCAAGCTCACCCTCGAGCCCGCCACAATGGCCAGGGGGGACGTTGCGGCGTTGCGCGAGGCGGGCCTGGGCGATGCCGAGATCTTCGAGGTCAACCAGATTGCCGCCAACTTCGCCTACTGGACGCGCATGTTGAACGGGCTGGGCGTGACGGCCGACGGCGAGCCGGTCGGCATGTACGGAAACGGACCGTGAGCCGCCGTGGCAGGCGACGCGGCGGGCGAAACTCGGCTCTCGCGCGGGAGGCCCGGCCAGCGCAGGATCTGCGGCGTGCACAGAATCTCCGACTCCCGGTCCTGGAGCGGGCGGACGTCATGGCAATCCATGATGGCGCCCTGCGCATTCTCGATGAGGTTGGCGTCATCGTCGACGACGAGGGAACGCGCAGGGATCTTCTGGAGAACAGGGGCTGCCGACAGGACGAGGATGGCTATGTGCGCATTCCACCGGCACGGGTCGAGGCTGCGCTGCAAACGGTGCCCCGCAGCGTCGAACTCTACAACCGCGAGGGCGAGCGGGTGGTCGATACCGCCGCCGATCGCCCCGCCTATTGCGCCGGGCACAACTGCGTCAACATCCTGGATCACAGAACCGGCGAACTCAGGCCCGGCGTTCTGAATGATCTCGCCAACACGGCCCGGGTTTGCGAAGCGCTGCCCCATCTCGACGTCGCCTGTTCGCTGGGCTACCCGACCGACGTCGAAGCCGAGGCCGAGGCGGTGACTTCTGTCACGGCGATGATGGACAACACCGTCAAGCCCATCGCGTTCACGGCGCACGACGAGATCAAGGCCGAGGCCATATGGCAAGCGATGGCTGACCGCGTCGGCGGTTGGCGGGCTCTGGGCGACAAGCCCTGCGGACTCGACCTTACGGGCCCGGTTTCGCCGCTGCGGCTGGGCGACGAACTTTGCCGCAGGCTGCAACTCGCGGCGCGAGGGCGTTTCCCGGTCGTGTGCTATCCAGCGATCTTCCCGGGCATGGCCGGTCCGATCACGCTGGCCGGGGTGCTGGCGCAGTCTGCAGCCGAATCGCTGGCCGGCATCGTGGTCCACCAGATCGCCAACCCCGGCGCGCCGGTGATGGCAGGCTCGTCCGTCCTGCCGATGGACATGAAGACCGCGACCATTGCCTACGGCGGCCCCGAATACATGCTGGCCAATCTCGGCGGCACCGACTACTACAACGCGATCGGCGTGCCGAGCTGGATCGGCGCGGGCTGCTCGGATTCCCACGCCGTCGACGCCCAGGCGGCGTCGGAAGTCGGTGCGAACCTGGCGCTCGCGGGGCTTGCCGGCACGGCCTTCGTCCACAACCTGGGCTTCCTTTCCTCGGGCCGCACGGGCTCGCTGGAGATGCTGGTCCTGTGCGACGAACTTGCAGGCTGGGCGAGCCGCTTCGCCAACGGCATCGAGGTCAACGAGGACACGATCGGCTTCGAGGTCGTGAAACGCGCAGCGAAGGACAACACGTTCCTCACCGACGAGCACACCACGGCGCGGTACATGACTGAAAACTGGTTCCCGCCGATGTCCGAACGTTCCGATTCCGCCGCCTGGCAGACCGGCGGCGCGCGGACAATGCAGGACAAGATCAGGGACCGTCTGCGCGGGATTCTGGACGAAAGCTGATCAGGGCCATTCGGAAGGCAAGTCCTGCAGACGACCGTCTGTGCTGTCGCGTGCCCCGCGGAACGGCGCGTGGCGCGGTGAGGTCGGTGGCCCGTGCCCGGACCCGGCGGTTCAGAAGCATGTCGACCCTCACCCGGATGCGGCCGGCATCAGCGTCGGTCCGCAATCGCACCGCAAACGGTGCGCGTTGCGGCAGGCCCAGGCAGCGGACGGCTCCGCGCATACGTATCGCCATGCTTCCAGCTTGCACTCGATCAAAAAGCGCCACAGGCGATGGGTTGATGCAGGGTTTCTCGCGGTACGGCGACGGCCGGCCGCTCGACGGCCGGGACCGATGCGTGCATCCTTGCCGACGGTTCGTCAGCAACCGACAGCGGTTCCGGCCGGGAACTCGCGATCACGGGGCTGCGTCGACGCTCCGGTAACCATCCACAGAACGATTGCGGTGATGTTTCATGGACGACTACTACGATCTCGGGTCGTACAGCAGGAAGGTGTCCACGCGGTCCGCCGCCGCGCAAGCCTGGTTCGACCGCGGCCTCAACTGGCTCTATGCCTTCAACCAGGAGGACGCGGAGGTTTGCTTCCGGAACGCTGTTGAGGCCGATCCCCGGTGCGCCATGGCGTGGTGGGGCCTCGCCTACTCGATTGGCCCCTACTACAACTGGCCGTGGGAGAAGTTCGACGCGGCGGCGCTGGGGCCGGCGCTTCGCGGCAGCTACGATGCTGCCCGGACCGCGCTGGGGCTTCGGGACGGTGTGAGCGGTCCGGAGCGGGCGCTCATCGACGCGATGGCGCTGCGCAGCCCGTCGCCGTCGCGTCCCACAGACTTCCAGGACTGGATCGAGGACTACGCCTGCGCGATGCGCGAGGCCTACCATGCCTGGCCGCGCGACCTCGATATTGCGACGCTCTTTGCCGATGCCGTCATGACGCGGACGCCGTGGAAACTGTGGAACCTTCGCACCGGCGAGCCGGCGGAAGGTGCCAGTACGCTGGAGGCGCGGGCCGTGCTCGAGAGCGCGCTGCGCCAGGTCGAGGAAGAAGGCCTGCCGCCGCATCCCGGCCTGCTTCACTTCTACATCCACCTGCTGGAGATGTCGCCGTTCCCGGAACAGGCCCTGCGGGCAGGCGACCAGCTCTACGGCCTGGTGCCGGATGCAGGCCACCTCCATCACATGCCGACCCACATCGACTTCCAGTGCGGCCATTACCACAACGTCGTGGTGCGCAACGCTGCGGCGCTTGTCGCCGACCACAAGCATGTCGCGCGCGAGGGAGCGCTCAATCTCTACGCCTACTCGCGCGTCCACAACGCGCACTTCATGCTCTACGGGGCCATGTTCCTGGGCCAGTGCCGCACCGCCATGGAAGCGGCCGACGAAATGGTGGCATCCCTGCCGGAAGCCTTGCTGCGCATCGAGAGCCCGCCGATGGCCGATATTCTCGAGGGCTACCTCGGCATGAAAGTGCACGCTCTCATCCGCTTCGGGAGGTGGCAGGAAATCATCGGGGAACCGCTGCCGTCGGACACCGAGCTCTACTGCGTGACCGAGGCCCTCGGGCTTTACGCCAAGGCGGTTGCCTACGCTGCGACAGGCGACATCCCCGCTGCCGAAGAACACCGCGAGCGCTTCGAAGCGGCGCGCCAGCGCGTGCCTCCATCGCGCCTTCTCTTCAACAACACCTGCCGGGACGTTCTTGCGATCGCCTCGGAGATGGTCTGCGGCGAGATCGACTATCGCAGGGGCGACCACGCAACCGCCTTCGTCCACCTGCGCAACGCGGTCGCCCTTGAGGACAATCTGCCCTACGACGAACCCTGGGGCTGGATGCAGCCGACACGCCATGCACTCGGCGCGCTGTTGCTCGAGCAGGGCGAGGCGGAGCAGGCGGAGGCCGTTTACCGCAGCGACCTTGGTTTCGATCCCGAGGTGATTCGCGCCCGCCGGCATCCCGACAACGTCTGGGCGCTGCACGGGCTCCACGAAGCCCTGATCCGCCAGGGAAAGGAGCATGAGGCAGGCATGATCGCGCCGCGTCTCGACCTCGCTCTCGCCCGCGCCGATGTGACGATCGAATCGTCCTGCTACTGCCGCATGCACACACAGGCCCGCTGAGCACGGGCCGCACAGGCAAACCTGCCTGCGAACGCCCACCTCGTGAGGCGATCGATCAGCACGGTGTTGTCCGCGTTCTCAGTGCATTCGGGCTCTTCGTGCGGCCTGGGTTCGGTCCCCGGATTGACATCGGCATCCTTGTTCTTCTTCCACCGGATCGGGATTCGGGCCCGGCGATCTGCGAGGTGGGGGCACAGGCAGTCGGGCGTCGGGAGATGTACGCGGAGATGCAGTTCATCTGTCGCGGCGAAGGCGGTTCGGTCATTGCGCCCTGTGTGAGTCACATCAGCGCGCACCCGACGAAGATTGCGATCCCGGACCAGGTGGCGGGCAACCGGGAGATGGTCGGTTTCACGTTCCTTGAACGCTGGTGGTTTGCCTGAGCGGTGAACGTCAAACAGGAATGTTGGGCAACATATCCGGCCTTGATTCCGCCATCGCACATGCGGCGGTACCGACGATCAGCCCGGTTCGTCCGAGTGTTGTCGCCATGCCCAGAACGTTCATCGCACCAATCTCGCGGCGGCTGCCGTCACGTTGACGGCACTGACTGATCGGCGAGGGCGCCATCGACGACTTCCAGGCATTCGTCGATGGCGCCCTCGCTGGCCTTGCGGCGGTTGCCGCCGGTCCGGATTTCGCTGATCCCACTTGGGCCTCTTCTTTGGAGCGACCGGCGCCATTGTCTGCACCTCGGGCAAGAAACTCCTGCTGATTCTGAAGATCAACGATGAGGCGGGGGCAATTTAGGTCCACATGGGAGCGGGAGTGCGCGCTGCTTCACCCGCGATGGTTAGCTGGCCCAGCTGGCCCGCGTTGCAAGTGTCAGAGGCTTCGTGTTCGGATCCGCGTGACTTGTGTGATGGATCATTGACGTGCTGCCGCGCGTGAGAAATTCACCGCAAGCCGGGCGGTCAGGCCAGGACCTCGCTGAACCTGGCATCGTCACGTACCTGGAATTCATGCTCATCGACGATGTCAATCACGCGAACGGTAACTGCTGCCAAGCCCTAGGCGGTGAACTGCAAACGGTCGTTCCAGGACGGCCCCCTGAAGCTGCCGCAGGCAGCCTGAAAATCACAGAACGGTCAGAGGCGCGGGACGCACGGCGTCAAGGACGTCGCAAAATGACCGGATACTTTGCCGCCCCATGGAAGATGATGGCGCCAGGCTGAACAGTCCTCCCGGGGCGATGAAACCGCCGCGTCATGCTCCCGAAAACCCGGAGCGGAGCTGCACTCGTCCGGAACACCACACCGACGCTGCCGTCGAGGCTTTCCCCGGTCCCCGGAGACCCTGGCCGCACACCAATCCATGCCTCAGGCGTTCAGGCGGCAGACTCGCATGACAACGACCACGCCCAGGACGCAAAATGCAACCCTTCAACCCGCCTTCAGACAGAGCTATGAGAAAAGGCGGCTAGCGCGAGCATGGGCATGGTGCGGTCGGACGGGGAGGTCTGCCCTGGCATCGACGATTTCCTTTCGCCCGGCCGATTCCCGCGGCTACCCGCGCATGATTCCGGCGATGTCCGGCGTCGACATCGAAGTGTCGACATAGGCGAACGTGCCCTGCTCCCTCGCTTCGGTCGCGGCCGCGACCATACCTGTCATCGCCGCGCGATAGAGCGATGTCGCGAGGCTGATGCGCCGCGCCCCGGCTGCCGTAACGTCGGCCTTGGGAAACGACCTTCCGCCGACGCCGACCATGAAGTTGACCGGTTTCGACACGGCCTGGCACACCGCGCGGACCGCGGCGATGTCCGGCAGCGCCGGCGCCATCAGGACATCGGCCCCGGCGCGTTCGTAGGCCTGGAGCCGGGCAATGACCTCGTCGAGGTCCGGGAGCCCGCGGATGAAACATTCGCTCCGCCCGGTGAGCGTGAAGCGGAAGCCCACGGACCGCGCAGCTTCGGCGGCTGCGGCGATGCGTTCGGCGGCCAGGCCGCGATCGTAGAACGGGCGGTCGGGATCGCCTGTGAAATCCTCGATAGTACAACCGACCAGCCCGGCTTCGGCCGCCAGCGTCACGGTTTTCGCCACCGCCTGGGGTTCATGGCCGAAGCCGTTCTCCAGGTCGCCCGAAACCGGCAGGTCGACCGCATCTGCGACGTCGCGCGCATGGTCCAGGGCCTCGTCGCGCGTAACCTCGCCGTCGCACCGGCCGAGCGTGCCGGCGAAACCGCCGCTCGTCGTCGCCAGCGCCTCGAAGCCCAGACCGGCCAGAATGCGGGCCGAGCCGACATCGAACGCGTTTGCGAGGATGAATGGCTCAGCGCCCTGGTGCAGGGCGTGGAAGCGCTCGGCCTTTTCGGCCTGGGTGGGGCGATCGTCGGCCATCGGAATTTCACCTTCCGCAGCGATTCAACGATTTGATGGTGAAGGGGCCGCTGCCCGCCTGTCAACGGCCCGCCTGTCGATGGACCGCGCCGCGCGGCCCGGTTCCGACTTGCGCGCAACGGTTGGCCCGATCCGGCCGCAATGCCAGATATCGGCGGCATCCCATTCTACTGCCGGATACATACCAATGTCGCAACTGCAGGCTCTCCGGCGTCGGGATGTCCGGCACCGGCTCCGGAGACGATCGTCATGCCAAGCTGGCCGCCCGGCTCCGCTATGCTCCGCCGACCCCCCAGCTTGGCCAGAGAACTCGCAATGCACTAACATTCGACTTGAACCAATCGACGGGGCAGGTCAAGGCTTGAGAAGAGGCTTTTGCGTTGTAGCGATTTTCGGCGCCGCACGGCATGAGCCTTGGCTCTGCGGTCGCCGGTGAGTCACCTTCCACGGGCCCTGGAGCCGGCGTCAGGCGACCGGTTTGACGTTGTGGCGCGGGATGTCGGGCGCTGTTGAGACCCGGCGGCGGCGTCCAGGCGTGCGCAAGCCGTCCGCGTGATGGATCTCGCGGACGCCGGGCGGTCGTGTCAGCCGGGATCAGCCTGGATCGGGTGGGGCTGCTGCCCGCACGAGGCTCCGCATCAGGTGTGGTTGCCGTTCTTCGACGCTGGCATGAGCCAGGGCCATCATGACGGCAAGGGCGAGGGTGATCCGCGCCGTCATCCGGCTCAGGCCCCGGATGTGGTGATGCTCGAGACCGAAGTTCTGGTCGAGGCGGGCGTTGATGCGTTCCAGAGCCGTGCGCCCGCGATAGCGGCGTTGCCAGGTGAGGGGATCTGCGCGGCGTCGGCGTGAAGATGCGGCGGTCGCTGCGGCGGGCCAGTTACCCACAGCTACCAGCGGAGCCAGAACTCCTACACCACGTGGTGGGACACAACCCCCAACTGACGCCACGCCTGTGGAAGGACCACTTCGCCGACAACCCGATGACATCCGACGTCACCAAGGCCGTGCCCGCGAAACTGCTGCAGGCAGCCTGACAATCACAGAACGGTCAGAGGCGCGGGACGCACGGCGTCAAGGACGTCGCATAATGACCGGATACCCTTCGGGGGCAGCCAGCGGTTTCCTGGGTCTCTATCGCGACCCGACTGTCATCGTTGGATTGATGGCCGCTTCGATCACCGGATCCTCGCGCCAATCACGAAATCTGCAGGGGCCCGGCATTGCGGACGGCCGTGTCGACGGAACTGGCGAATGCGCTGAACTGGTGCGTGAAGCGGCTGCAGAGGTCCCTGACCGTGCAGTCGTGGGCATCCTTGTCTTTCCAGGTCTGCCTGGGATCGAGCAGGTCGTCCGGTACACCCGGACAGGTGGTCGGTATCTCGAAACCGAAGTGGGGATCCTTGCGGAAGGCGGACTGCTGCAGGGAGCCGTCGAGCGCGGCATTCAGCATGGCCCGCGTGTGGACGAGGGGTATGCGCCGTCCGGTGCCGAAGCGGCCGCCCGTCCAGCCCGTGTTGATCAGCCAGCAGTTGACCCCTTGCTGGCGGATCCTGTCAGCGAGCAGACGAGCGTAGACCTCGGGGTGACGGGGCATGAAGGGAGCCCCGAAGCAGGGCGAGAAGGTCACTTCCGGATCCTTGCCGACGCCCTGTTCGGTTCCCGCGATCTTCGATGTGTAGCCGCACAGGAAGTGATAGGTGGCCTGGTCCGGTGTCAGCCTGGCCACCGGCGGCAGGACACCGAAGGCATCGGCGGTCAGCAGGATGATGCTGGAAGGATGTCCGGCCTGTCCGGTCTTCGAAGCGCCCTCGATAAAATCCAGGGGATAGGAGGCGCGCGTGTTTTCCGTCAGTCGGGCGTCGTCGAAGTCGATCTGGCGGGTGGCGTCATCCAAGACGACGTTCTCGAGCACGGTGCCGAACCGTCTGGCGGCCGCATGGATCTCCGGCTCCGTTTCCCGGGAAAGGCGGATCGTCTTGGCATAGCAGCCACCCTCGAAGTTGAAGAGGCCGCTGTCACTCCAGCCGTGTTCGTCGTCGCCCACGAGATGGCGTTCCGGATCCGCAGAGAGGGTCGTCTTGCCGGTCCCCGACAGACCGAAGAAAACCGCAGAGTCGCCGTTGCGGCCCACGTTGACGGAACAGTGCATGGGGAGAACGCCATCAGGGGGAAGCAGGTAGTTGAGAACGGTGAAGACGGACTTCTTGATCTCTCCCGCATAGGCGGTGCCGGCGATGAGCACCAGTCTTGCCGCGAAGTCGATGGCGATCGCCGTTGTCGAGCGGCATCCATCGATCCGCGGGTCGGCTTGGAACCCCGGCGCCTGGAAGACGGTGAACTGCGGCTCAAAACTGTGGAGGGCGGCCGGGGAAGGGGTGATCAGCATGTGGCGGGAAAACAGGCTGTGCCACGCGTGTTCGGTCACCACGCGGACGTTGAGCCGATAGTCCGGATCAGCGCCGGCATGAAGATCCTGCACGAACGTCTGCCGGGTGCGGAGGTAGTCAAGGATGCGCTGCTTGAGGACGCCAAACCGCTCACGTGACAACGGTGCGTTGAAGGAGCCCCAATCGATCGTGTCACGGGTCTCGTCGTCCTCGACAATGAACTTGTCCCTGGCCGAGCGCCCAGTGTGGGCTCCCGTCAGCACCACCAGGGCGCCGCCTTCGGCAACCGAGGCCTCGCCCCCGGCAATGGCCCGCTGGTAGAGCTCCGCCGTACCGGCATTGATCCGGGTCCGGGGCAACGCGTGATCGGCACAGAAGGCACCCGCCAGTCGATTCATCCGCCGTTCGCTTGTCTCGCCCCTTCATTCAATGCCGAGGCTGCGTTCCGTGGCAAGGGGTGCCGGTGAAATACCTGTGAAAATCGCGGCCGCACAAATGACACGATTGTGCCACGTCATTTGTGGCATGATTCAGTCCGTGCAGAGATCCGGAGGGCGTGGTCATGAATGGAAAGACGATCGCCATCGTGGACGACCGGAAGAGTATCCTCGCGGCCTACGGCGAGTTGTTTCGCAACGAGGGCTACAACGTCCACTGTTTCTCCAGCGGAGTGGATCTCATCAACCGGATGGAGACACTCGAGGTCGATCTCGTCCTCCTCGACATCGACCTGGGCCGTGGTCTCGCCGGCTGGCAGGTGCAGGATCTTCTTGCCCGTGAACACCCCGGATTGCGTGTCATCTTCATGACGGCCGTCGCCCTCGACGATGCCGACGAAGCGCGCGGACTGGAAGCCGGAGCCGCCGACTACATCAGGAAGGGAAGCGATCCCCGAATCCTGCTTGCACGGGTGCGCCGGGAGCTTTCGGCCCGGGGGACGGTCGTACCGGAGGCCAGTGACGGGAGGATCATCGCGGGCGACCTCGTCCTCGATGCGGCGTGTCTGTCGTGTTCCTGGAAGGGCCGGGTCGTTCACCTCACGGTTTCGGAGTTCCGCATTCTCGAGGAGATGGCCGGATCACCGGGCCGCGTGAAGTCCCGTGACACGCTTCTCGCGGCAGCAGGGAACGGCGAGGATGCGGCAACCGAGCGTGCGGCGGACAGCCACATCAAGCGCATTCGCCGCAAGCTCCGCAGTGTCGACGCCACGTTCGCCGGAATCAGGACCCACAGCGGCGCCGGCTACTCCTGGCGCTCTGCCAGCCCGTGATGCCAGGGAACGAAAGGGCTCCCCCGGGATGCTGGTCCGCAAGATCCTTGCCATCAATCTTGTGCCGCTCGCTCTCTTCCTGGTGGCGCTCTATCTGATTCACGACATCAGGCCCAACCTCGTCATGACGAAGGTGGAGTCTCTCACGGCACGTGGCCACCTGATTGCCCTTTCCATCGAGAACTCCGCGGTCATGGAGGACCTCGAAACCATCAATCCGGCACGGCTCGACATTCCTGACAAGGTGGGACTCTTTCCCGCACCCCAGCTGGGTTACGCCTGGCCACCGGCCAGCCTGTCGCCCCTCGAAGCGAGGAAGCGGCTGGTTCGCAGCTGGGCCGAGCATCTCGTCACCCTGACGCCCGAAACGGATCTGGACATCAGGCTTGTCGATCCCCTGACCGAAGAGAATCTTGTCGGCGATATCCGGGAGTCCGTGGAGATCGAGACCATGGCGGATGACGGGGCATGGCGATGGCCGTCATGGCGTGCCATCGTCGATGAATGGTTCGTGTTCTCAGGCGGGCAGCCCGATGTGCCGGTGGAAGGCCCGGAGGGCGTCATTGGCGAAGCGGCACGTGGTGCCGCCTCCTGGACAGTTGTCGCAAGCGGCACCACCGGCATGAATTTCGTGGTCGCCGTTCCGGTGAGGAAGAAGCTCTATCGGACCGTCGTTGGTGTCCTCGTTCTGTCCGCGAAACCCAGCGATGATGAACTCGACCTCCTGCGCCGTCAGGAAGTGATCATGCTGATGGCGCTCGTGGCCTTTGCGCTGACGGTTGGACTGTCCATCTGGCTGGCCCGTGTCATTACCAGGCCCCTGGTGGAGCTGTCCGATGCGGCCACGGACGTTCGGCGGGGCCGCAGGGGGTCGCGGGACATACCCGATCATCGTACCCGAGGAGACGAGATCGGCAGGTTGGCGGAAGCGCTCATCAAGATGACGGGATCCCTCGAACGGCGGGTCGAGGACGGCAAGGAAATCGCGCGTAACTCCGCCCACGAGATACGCAACGCCGTGACCGGAATGGGTGGTGCGCTCATGATCCTGGAGAACAATGACGCGGCGCCGAGAAAGAGGATGGTCGCACTGGCGCTGGCGGAAGCCGGACGCCTCGAACGGCTGGCTGACGACTTGCAGGATCTCTCCAAGCTCGATGACCTGCTGGTGCGCACCCCGACGACACTTGTCGATGTCGCGCGCCTGCTCATCAGGCACGCGGACCCCGACGTGTGGCTGGAGCGCCATGATGTGATCGTGAGGCATGGCCCGGGACTTGCCGGGTCGGCGCGAGACCGATGCTGTCTCGTTGACGGTCTCGAGGACCGTCTGGTTCAGGTGGTGCTCAACCTGCTCGCCAACGCCGTCTCGTTCAGCCCGCCAGGCGGTGTCATTGAAGTGGACTGCCACCGGGAAGGAGGATGGGTCACATTCTCCGTCACCGACCAGGGTCCAGGCATTCCGCCAGGGACCGAAGAGAGAATCTTCGCCTGGCTCGAACAGCGCCGGGATCCGGCGGCGAATGGCGACCATTCGGGCATCGGTCTGACGATTTCGCGTCAGATCGTCCATGCCTTCGGCGGCGAGATCCTCGCCCGCAATGTCGGTGAGGACTCAGATCGTCCCGACGGGGCCTGCTTCACCGTCCGTCTGCCCGCGGCATCACCCCGCAGGCGGCGCTTGCTCGACGCGCTGGGACTGCCCTGAGAGTTGCTCTTGACGATCCCACGCGCCGACGACGGCCATCGTCGCCTTATGTGGGCTCCGTGATCGTCCGCCGGGGCGGCGGCCAGTCTGCCGGTCCTGGGTTCGCGGTCTCAGCCGGATCCCAGGTAGGAGTCGATCCACTGCGAACGGGCTCCATCCGCGGTCCACAGGATCGGAAAATAGTTGTCGTCCATGACGGCGTTGCCGTCATGGCGCATGTAGCGACCGTACATCGGGCCCGTGCCATGGGCGATGTTGCGGGGAACGAAACACGCCTCGGATGACAGGCAGTGAACGACAAGAGAGCGCCTGGCGGAGCTGCCGCGATTCGCATTGGAACCGTGCCACGTGTTGCCGTGATGAAAGGAACCGCCGCCCTTCTTCACGACGACGGGAACCACGTCCGGCTCGCCCACTCCCTGGGCTGCCGCCGCCTCCCGCATCTCCTTCGTGTAGTCTTCCGGCCCGTGGAACTGCTCGATGGGCGTCGCGCGCGACCACCTGTGGGAACCCCTGACCAGTTCCATGGTTCCGGCCTCGGCAGAGGTATCATCAAGGGCGATCCAGCAGCTGATCATCTCGTTGGGATTGATCCAGTCGAGGTAGGCGCAGTCCTGATGCATGCCCAGCGGCCGGGTGCCGACGGGTTTCCACAGCACGTTGTCGACCTTGATGCGGGCTCCGGGCCATCCTCCCAGAGTGGCGCAGGCCCGGCCGATATCCTCTCTCAGGACCGTTTCGGCAACTGTCCTGTCCCCCTTCCAGCCGTTGCAGATCTGGCGTGTCAGGGTCGGATCGCTGACACCGTCCTGCCAGTTGACCTCGTCGGGGCGGATGCCGGTCTCGAATTCGCCGCGGAACATCCTGTCGTATCGCGCCTTGATTCTCTCGGCGGTTTCATCGTCGATCAGGTTGTCGACAAAGACGAAACCGTCGCGATGGAAGGTCTCGATTTCACGATTCGTCAGTTCGAATGTGCTCATGGCAGACAGTCCAGGTAGGTGTTCATGTCCCAATCGCTGACCTCGGCATTGAACCGGTCCCACTCGTCACGCTTGTATTCATCATAGATCTCGTAGAGCCGTCCCGGAAGGGCGGAACGCACCACGTCATCAGCCGCGAGTGCGTCCAGTGCTTCGCCGAAGTAGCGCGGCAGGCGCTGGACGATCTTTCCGGCCTCCATGGCTTCGTAGATGTTGCGTTGCTCGGGCTTGCCCGGGTCGAGCTGGCGGGCGATGCCGTCATCCATCGCCTTCAGCAGAGCCGCAGCCATGAGATAGGGATTGACCATCGAATCGACGGCCCGGTATTCGAACCGGCCCGGAGCCGACACCCTCAGCGCCGTTGTCCGGTTCTGATAACCCCAGTCGGCATAGATGGGCGCCCACAGACCGAGATCGAGCATGCGCCGGTAGGAGTTGACGGTGGAGGAGCCGATGGCGGTGAGCGCGGGCAGGTGTTCCATGACACCGCCAATGGCATGGAGGCCGAGGGGGCCCGGCATCCAGTCATCCGGATCATGGATGAAGACATTGGTGCCTCCCTTGCGGTGCAGGTAGACGCCGTCGACACCAGGCCGCGGATCGTCGGCATGGCAGACCATGGAATCGTCGCCACCTCTCCACAGGGACATGTTGTGATGGCAGCCATTCCCCGACAGGCCCATGAACGGCTTTGACATGAAGCAGGCGATGAGGCCTTCCTCGCGGGCGACCTGTGCGCAGATCTGGCGGTAGGTGGTCAGCCGGTCGCAGGTCCTCAAGGCGTCGTCAAACATGAAGTTGATCTCGAGCTGGCCCGGCGCGTCCTCGTGATCGCCCTGGATCATGTCGAGACCCATCGCCTGACCATACGAGACGACCCTGGCGTAGACGCGCGACAGTTCCTCGAACTGGTCGATGTGGTACGCGAGCGGCTTGGTCGGTCCGCCGTCGGGCCGGCCGTCTTCACCACGCTTGAGCCAGGCCATTTCGGGTTCGCAGCCATGCCTGAGGTGGAGGCCGTCGTGGTCGGCCATGAACTGTTCATGGACGCGCCGCAGGTTGCCGCGGCTGTCTTCCTCCATGAAAGCGCCCGGATTGTCTCCCTCCTCACGGGCATGAAAGACCGTGCAGTAGACGCGCGCGGCCTCCCTGTTCCAGGGCAACTGGCAGAAGGTCTCGGGATCGGGGATTGCCACCAGTTCATGGGCATTGGCGGGAAATCCAAGGAGGTTTCCCGACCGGTCGGGCAGGACATTGGTGAGGCCGCCGTACCACGTCTGGATGCCCCGTGCGGCCATGGATTCCCAGTGCGGTGCCGGCACGGCCTTGCCCATGATGCGCCCGGTGATCGAGATGTACTGGTAATAGATGTAGCGCACGCCCAGTTCGTCGATCTTTGCCCGTACATCCCGGATTCGCTCGTCGCGTCCGGCGGCTCCGACATGGCGTTCTATGTCCATGGTCATCCCCATCGCCTCCCATCACTCCCTGCGGACGGCCGGTTCACACCACCTCGAGGTAGCGTTCCCGCTCACCGGCACTGACATGACGGCGCAGCCTTGCATCTTCGTGGAAACGCGTTGCCACGAAATGATCGATGAAGGTGTCGCCAAAGATGGCGCGCGCCGCCTTGCTCGCATCGAGGCGCTCCGCAGCCTCGGCAAGGCTGCGGGCAAGGCGCGGGACACCTGGTGGTGTGTCGTCTGGCCCGCCGCCCGTGATGGGCGTCGGCAGGTCCATGTTCCTCTCGATGCCGTGAAGTGCCGCGCCAAGCGTGGCTGCAATGGCAAGATAGGGGTTCGTGTCGGCGCCCGGGAGGCGGAACTCGATGCGGGCCTGGTCTTCGGGCGCTGGCACGGCCCGCACCGCCGCGGCGTAGTTCTCGACGGCCCAGGTCGCCGTCTTCGGCGCCCAGTTGCCCGGCGCCAGGCGGCGGTAGGCATTGACGGTATGGGCCACCATGGCAGTGAGGTCGCCGGTGAGTCCCACCACGCCGGCGACAGCCTGGCGCATCGTCGTGCTCATGGCATCCGCTGCTCCGGCGTCGTGGAACAGGGTCCGGCCGGTGGCGCTGTCGGCGAGCGAGAGGTGAACATGTCCCGAGAGCCCGGGATGGGAGGCGCCGAGCTGGGCCATGAAACTCGCAGTCATGCCCTGGCGCCGCGCATGGGCCTTGGTCAGGGTCTTGAAGAGGACGGCATCGTCAGCGGCCTTCAGGGGATCGCCTGCTTCGAGAGTCGCCTCGAAACAGCCTGGGCCGAGTTCGAGACCGAGGCTGAAGAGACCGATGCCCGCCTCGCGAACCAGCTCTTCGAGGGATGTCACATAGTCACTGTGGATGGCGGCGGACTGGCTGCCCCAGCAACGGTTGTCGGCAGCGAAGAGCTCGATTCGGTCAGCGAAGCCGTTCACGCGCAGGGTTTCCGCCGTCTCCTTCAGCACGTGAAACTCGAACTCCATGGCGGCGCGGACGGCGTATCCCGCATCTGCCGCGCGGGCGATCTGCGCGGCGAGTACCTGACGCGGACTCAAGGCGCGCGACGGACCGTCATAGTCGGCGAAGACGATGAACGAGTCCTGCTCGAACGGCCAGTCCCGCACGCTCGTCCAGTCGAGAACGACAGGTTCACCCACAAACGGCGGTGAACCGGTCACCTGTTCGGCGGTATCCCACTTGTGGAGCACGTTGACGAAGGTCCCGGAAGTTCCGAACGTGGTCACGATGTCATCGAGCCTGAGGCGTCGGCCCCGCAGGCTGGCGTCGAGATCGGGAATGACGACATGGCCGACACGCTTGCCCGCCTCGCGCAGCCGGGAATGGGCGTCGTTCATTGACGGCAACCCTTCAGGTCCCGAGAGCCCGGGCGTGATGCTCGAAGTGATCGGCAAGAAAGCTCTGGATGAACCAGTAGCTGTGGTCGTAGCCCTCGCGCATGTTGAGCGTCAGCGCCTGTCCGGCTTCCTTGCAGACGGCGGCCAGCGCATCGGGAAGCAGGTTGGGAAGGAATTCGTCCTCGGTTCCCTGGTCGGCGAGGATCGGCGGCGCCCGGTGACCGGAGCGGATCAGGTCGACAACGTCATAAGCACGCCAGGCCTCCCGGTCATCGCCGAGGTAGCGCTGCAGTGCGTCGACCCCCATCTGGCAGCCCATGAGGGAGTTCATCGGCGCCAGCGCCGAAACCGAACGGAACATGCCGGGATTCTTGAGGGCAAGCGACAGTGCGCCATGGCCGCCCATGGAATGTCCGAAGATGCTCATCCTCTGCGGATCGCCGGGAAAGGCTTCGGCGATGACGCCGGGAAGCTCGCGGACGATGTAGCTTTCCATGCGGTAGTGCCGGGACCACGGTTCGACGGTCGCATCAAGGTAGAACCCCGCCCCCGTTCCGAAGGCCCAGTCGTCGTCCTCGCCTTCGATTCCGGTGTTGCGCGGGCTGGTGTCGGGGGCCACCACGAGAATCCCGGCGTCCGCTGCCAGGCGCTGGGCGCCGGCCTTGATGGTGAAGTTCTCTTCCGTGCAGGTCAGACCCGACAGCCACAGGAGGATCGGCACCCTTGCCTGCGCCGCGGCCGGAGGCGTGAACACGGAAAACCCCATGGGAAGGCCGATTTCACGTGAGGTGTGCCGGTAGAACCCCTGTGTGCCGCCGTGACACCGGCTGAGCGAGACGGTTTCCACCATGGTTCAGTAGATCACCACGCTGCGGATCGACTTGCCCTCGTGCATCAGGTGGAAGGCGTCGTTGATACCCTCGAGCGGCATGGTGTGGGTGATCATGTCGTCGATGTTGATCTTCCCGTCCATGTACCAGTCGACAATTCTCGGCACGTCCGTGCGTCCCTTGGCTCCGCCGAAGGCCGTGCCCCGCCAGACCCGGCCGGTCACCAGCTGGAACGGACGGGTGGAGATTTCGGCACCGGCGGGCGCCACACCGATGATGATGGATTCGCCCCAGCCCTTGTGGGCGCACTCCAGCGCCTGGCGCATGGTGGTGACATTGCCGATGCACTCGAAACTGTAGTCGGCGCCACCCCTGGTCAGGTTCACGAGCCAGGGAACGAGGTCGCCCTCGACCTCCTTCGGGTTGACGAAGTGGGTCATGCCGAACGCCTTGCCGAGCTCTTCGCGCGCCGGATTGATGTCGACACCGACGATCATGTCGGCGCCGACGAGGCGCAGGCCCTGGATGACATTGAGGCCGATTCCGCCCAGTCCGAACACCACGCAGTTGCTGCCCGGCTCCACCCTGGCAGTGTTGATGACGGCGCCGATGCCGGTGGTCACACCGCAGCCGATGTAGCAGATCTTGTCGAAGGGGGCGTCCTCGCGGACCTTGGCGAGGGCGATCTCGGGAACCACCGTGTGGTTCGAGAACGTCGAGGTGCCCATGTAGTGGAAGATCTTCTCCCCGCCGATCGAGAACCGGCTGGTGCCGTCCGGCATGACGCCCTGTCCCTGCGTCACCCTGATGGCCTGGCAGAGGTTCGTCTTGCCCGACGTGCAGTACTCGCATTGCCTGCATTCCGGCGTATAGAGCGGAATGACATGGTCGCCCTTCCTGAGGCCCGAGACACCCGGTCCGACATCGACGACGACAC
The DNA here is from genome assembly GCA_964291415.2 of Alphaproteobacteria bacterium. Lineage (GTDB taxonomy): Bacteria > Pseudomonadota > Alphaproteobacteria > SP197 > SP197 > SP197. The sequence goes on from OZ219920.1 coordinate 125,911, forward strand.
CTGCCCCCTCGTGACCGAGAATGGCCGGAAAGATGCCTTCGGGATCGGCGCCCGACAGCGTGAAGGCGTCGGTATGGCAGATGCCGGTTGCCTTGACCTCGACAAGAACCTCGCCTTCGCGGGGGCCCTCGAGATCAACCTCCTCGATGGTGAGCGGCGCATCCGCCTTGTGGGCAACAGCAGCGCGGGTCTTCATGGCATCCTCTCGATTGAATTGAACCGGGTCATGGTGGCGGCGTGTCCGGGACAATTCAAGCCGTGGATGCCCGAAAGGGCGCTCCTCAAGGTCCTATGTCGCGAGGACATCCGGCAGGTCCGCGACGCTGTCGATGACGATATCGAACCATGGCTCGAGCTGGTCCCGGGTGGCGGGTCCCGTCAACACGCCGATCGCGGCGCCAAAGCCGGCGGCCCGCGCCATTCCCGCATCGGCTGCGGCATCATCGCCGATCATCGCCACTTCGCGAGGGTCCAGTCCGGTTTGCCGGCAGAATGCCTCGCCCATGCCGGGTCCGGGCTTGCCGCCGAAACCCCCGTCGGAGCCACACACGAAGGCGAGATGATCGCGAATTCCCAGCTGCTGCGCGGCCAGTTCCGCCAGTTCCGTGTCATCGTTCGTGGCAATGCCGAGGCGGTAGCCGGCCCCGGCCAGACGGTCGAAGAGGGCGGGCATGTCCGCCGTCGCGACCAGCCCGTCCAGGGAAGTCTCGCGGAAGACCCCGGAGATCAGGTCTTCCAGGTCGGGAGGCGCCGTCTCCGCGAGGATTGTGCTCCAGCACCGGACGATGTCCCGATTGGTGCCGCTGGCCAGCATGGAATCGGTTTCGAAGACGCCCAGGGACCGGTCGTATCCGGCTTCACGGAGCAGGTGATCGGCGATGTCGGGTTGCCCGGCTGCCCCGGCGACGCGCGAGGCCGCTTCGCAGAACGCCGGAATCCAGGTCTCGTTGAAGGCGACGAGGGTGCCATCCTTGTCGAAGAGCAGGCCCCTGATGGCGGTTGCCTGGCCTGTCATGATGCCGCCAGACGGTGGCGCCGCCATGCAATCTCGCGGTTCCACATTGCCTCGCCACCGCCGCGCTGGCGGCGCACCAGGCACCAGGCAAGGGACACGGCAAGGGCGACACGGATCCAGTCCTCCAGGATCTTGGTCCCGCCCTCCATGCCGGTCGCCGCAAGAAGAACCCGGCATTCTTCGCCTGAGAGTCCGGCCTCCGACGCGAAATAGGCCGGATCCCACAGCGGGTGGCAGAGAGCCGCATACTCCCAGTCCAGGAAGGTCACGCCGTCACCGTCATCGATGATGTTCGGCGGCACGGGATCGACATGGGAGGCAACCGGCGCGGCGTCCTCGGGGCGGCAGACAGGCCTCAGGGCGTCCACGACGGCCCACCCGGCGCCGAAGGCGTCCGGGGCTTCGGGCGAGGCGCATCCGGCCTCGTCGAGATAGGTCTCCAGCTTCTCCCAGGGGTTCATCACGCCGGTGAACCCGGTGGCCTGCCTCAGCGTGCGGAAGGCGCGGCCCAGCCTCCGCAGGACAGGCGTTGCGAAGGGCCGTGCCATGGAATCCAGGGGCTGACCGTCCGCGAAACGATAGAGAATCAACCCTGCACCGGGATCGGCCGCCAGGACCTGCGGCGCGACACCCAGCGATGACGCCACCCTCATGTGGCGGCACTCCCGGGAACGGTCGACGAGGTCCGCGGTCTCGCTTCCGGCCAGACGCAGGACGACATCGTCTCCCGCGATACGCAGACGCACGGCCCGGTTTGCGCTGCCGCAATAGATGTCGTTGACCAGCAGGTCGCGCGGATCGTGACCGAGATGTTCGAGGGCACGGGCGATCTCCGGATGTGTCATGACAGCGCACCTTGCCGCCGGGCGCGGTGACTGGCAAGACTGCCGGTCATGGTCGAGAGCCTCGCCTCCCTGCTGGAGGAAATCCGCGCCTGCTCGGTGTGTGCCGGAGTCCTTCCCTGCGGCCCGCGGCCCGTCGTCAGGGCCGGATCAGGCGCGCGCTTGCTGATCATCGGACAGGCTCCGGGCACCCGTGTCCATGCCAGCGGCATTCCCTGGGACGATGCCAGCGGTGATCGTCTGAGAGAGTGGATGGCGGTCGACAGGACCGTCTTCTACGACACCCGGCACATTGCCATCATGCCCATGGGCTTCTGCTATCCCGGCAGGGACAGGAATGGCGGCGACCGGCCACCGCGCCCGGAGTGCGCCCCCTTGTGGCATGAACGGGTCCTCGCCCACCTGCCGGCGGTTGAACTCACCCTGCTGGTTGGACGCTACGCCCAGGCGCACTACCTGCCGCTGGAAGGGCGAACGTCCATGACCGAAATCGTGGCGTCATGGCGCGACCACCTGCCGTCATGTCTTCCCCTGCCTCATCCTTCGTGGCGCAACACGGCGTGGCTGCGGCGCCATCCCTGGTTTGACAGGGACGTGCTTCCCGAACTCCGCCGGCGCACAGCCGAATTGACGGGACTCTGACCCCCTTGCCGCGCCCTCAGGAGCTATGTTCAAGGGAGAAGGGGTGCTGAGCCCCGGTAATGTGTTCTTGTGCAAGAAGCTGTCGATGACGATGCGGTCCATCACGGTTCGGTCCTGGGAGTCGCTCCTGGGCCGGGTCTGGCATCGGGCCTCCCCCCTGGCGAATCTCGTCCGGAGTTCTTCATCGCAGAGCGCCAAACCGGATTGCACCTCCGGCACCATGATCGATTCCTTGCTGGCCGCCTATGCGAGGATTGCGGCGAGGCGGGCGAGCACGTCGTCCATGATCTGCTCCGGAACAGCCTCAAGGCGTTTCCCCTTCCGGGCGGCAAGATCGAGGACTCGCGGCTGGTCGCAGCGGATCACGCCGACCGTTCGGGTGCCCGCCCCATCGAGCGAAACGGCGAAACCGCGCCGGCGCGCGAAGTTTCCACCGGTCGTGATCGGAAGGACTATCGGTGTCCGGGTCGCCTGGTTGAACGGTGCCGGAGATACGATGACAACCGGCCGGGTTCCCCGTTGTTCGTGACCGGCCTCAGGATCGAGGCTGACGAGCCAGATTTCGCCCCGCTGCATTACAACAGTTCGCGACCCACGGGGGCGGAGTCGAGCCATGCGCGATCTTCGTCGTCGTCCGGGGCGCTGTCGTCGCACTGCGCGAGGAGTTCCTCAAGCGAGTAGCTTGGACGGATCCTGGGCGCAACAACAAGGCGGCCATCCTCGACGCCGATATTCACCTTGGCGCCCACTCCGAGGTTCAGGACATCGAGCAGTGCCGGAGGCACGGCGAGCATGACTGAACCGCCGACCTTTCGCAGGTTTGTGGTGTGCATCGATGTTTCCCAAGTTATACTTGAGTATAACCTCGGTGACGTCACGTCGACAAGCGCCTTGCCGTCTCCGGTGACGTGAGCATCCGTGCGTCAGGCGGGAGTACCGCGTCCCCGCGGGGCACATAGCTCCATGCAACGCCCCCTTTATCGGGGTCTCACGTCAGGAGTTTGCCCAGAGCGTAAAGTCCAAAGACAAGGATGATCAGGCCGGACCCGGCATTGAGCCAGGCGAGTCCCTTGCCGGTGAAACTGGACCGCATCCGTGCACTGATTGTGGCGAGGGTGAGCCACCAGGCCAAAGCACCGACCAGGATGCCGGAGATCACCACCCAGGAGTCGATGAGGCCGTCGATTGCGTCCAGCACGTGGATGGCGGCGAACAGGGAGATAAAGGCGATGAAGGTAATCGGGTTGAAGAGAGTGACCGCAAAGGCGGTGGCGAAGGCATGCACCGGCGTCTCGCCGCCGGTTGCGGGCGCACAGGCGACCGTCGTGTGCGAAAGGAGGGTCCTGGACTTCCACATGGCATGACTGCCCAGAACCACCAGAATGACGCCGCCGAGGCCCTGGATGACCATGCGGTTCTCGGTGAGGAACGCTTCGACGGCACCGACCGAGAGGACGGCGAGAGCCCCGAACACGGTGTCGGCCAGCGTTGCTCCCAGTCCGGTGGCGTACCCGGTGGGCCTGCCGTGGAGCAGTGTCCTCTGGATGCACAGGACAGCAACCGGTCCGACGGGAGCGGCGACGAGGAACCCCACGATCACGCCGGTCGCAAGGAGCTGGATGTCCATGATCGGTCAGGTAAAGGGCTTGACGTCGCGCAGCGACACGACGCGGAACCGCCAGGCGAGAAGGAGCGTGGCGAGTGCGATGCCTCCCACAATCCCCCACATGAGTCCCGGAACGCCCCATTCGAGGTGATGGCCGAGGAACCATGCCAGGGGAAGCATGACTCCCCAGAACGACATCAAGCCGAGCCAGGTGGCGGGCCAGACATCCGCGGCACCTCTGAGTGCCCCGACCAGCACGGCCTGCAGGCCATCAAAGGCGATGAGAAAGGCGGCCACGAAGAGGCCGGTGAGCATGATCGCGATGATCACGGGGTCTTCCGTGTAGATGGCCGCCAGGGATTCGGGCACGAGGGCGACGATGGCCGCCAGCGGCAGCATGAGAAGGAAGATCAGGCCGGTTCCCACCCATCCGGCCGTCGCCATGGCCTCCCTGTCACGCCGGCCTACGGCATTGCCGACGCGGACCGCGGTGGCCGTCGACATGCCGATGGCCACCATGAAGCAGAAGGCGTTGACGTTCATGGCTGCCTGGAAGGCCGCCACCTGGGGCGCGCCGAGATGGCCGGCCATCATGGTGACAAACATGAAGGAGGAGGTCTCGAAGGCATAGGAGAGACCCATGGGTGCGCCGAGGCGCAGGAACCGCCGCTCCAGCTGGCCGAAACGGCGCAGTGGCCGGAAGAGGCCGTAGGCATGCTTGTCGGTCATCGACAGGATGTAGATGAGAATGCAGCCCAACATCAGCCAGCGTGTGAGGCTCGTGGCCAGAACCGCACCGGATGCGCCGCCTGTCTCGAAACCGAGGTTGCCGTAGATCAGCACCCAGTTGAGGACGATGTTGGCGAAGTTGGCGATGATCATGACGACCATGCCCGGCTTGGTGCGGCCGATTCCCTCGAGAAACATGGAGCACGAGGTGAAGAGGAATACGCCAGGCATGCCCCAGGCGTACATGGCCATGACCTCCCCGCCGCCCCGCGCCAGGTCCGCCTCCTGACCGAAGAGCCACAGGATGGCCTCCCCGTTGAAGAGGAAGACGGCCCAGATGAGTCCCAGGACTGCCCCGTTGACCATGGCCGTCCACAGGATGTTGCCGCAATCCTCGCGGCGTCCGGCACCGTCTGCCTGGGCCACCAGAATGACGCACCCGGCCAGCAGGCCGAAACCGATCACCATCATGGTGATGTGTGGGGCAAAGCCGATGGCGAGATAGGCCAGTTCGTTGCCGCCGGCGCGTCCCGTCATGATGGTGTCCACCGTCATCATGAGCAGCATGCCGCAGCGCATGATGATCACCGGCACCCCGAGTTTCAGGGTGCGGACGACATGGTCGGCGATGCTCTGTGGCGGTGGTCCCAGCGACACCCGGGAAGAAGATGATGCCATGAATGACGTTCCGACGACGATGCCCGACGATGATACGCGGAGCATGCGCCGGCGTGGTGATGAACGGCAGTCCGGCGCGGCGCCGTCCCCGTCACAAGATGGTGCAGCCGTCTCCGACTGTCAAAGAACCGCCGGTGTCCGCAGGGACAGGGACTGACTGTCCAGCGAGGTCCCTATCCTCCACGTCCTTTTGGCTGAGCGGAACGGATCACCGGCGACTGTGTGGCACGGGCAGGGCAGGGGCCATAGACTCTCTCCTGCAGCCGACCAACTTCGGAGATGTCATGTCCGTCTACGCAACCGGTATCACGACCGACGTCGACCTTGCACGTCCCGGCAAGCGGACGGGGCGCCTTCACCTGCCTCACTCTGTCACGCGATCGGCCTACGGCGTCATTCCGGTTCCCGTTGCCGTGATATCCGGTGGCGAGGGACCCACGGTCCTGATGATGGCCGGCAATCACGGTGACGAGTACGAAGGACAGATCGCGCTTGGCAACCTGATCCGGACGATGGATGCGGAGGATGTCAGGGGACGCCTCATCGTTCTTCCGTCAGTCAACCTGCCGGCCGCACGCAGCGGGGTCAGGGTCTCGCCCCTCGATGGCGGCAACCTCAACAGGACCTTTCCGCCCCGGCCCGAATTGGGACCCACCCACGAGATCGCGGCCTATCTCGAGGATGTCCTGATGCCGATGGCGGACGTGTTCGTGGACCTCCATTCAGGAGGAGCATCGCTTTCGTACCTTCCTTTCGTCGCCACCTCCCTCGGCGGTGACGTGGAGAGGGACCGGCGGGCGTTGCGGTTGATGCGCGCCTTCGGTGGGCCCTATGGCCAGATCTGGCATGCCGGGGAGGGATCGCGGACTGCATCGGGCGCCGCTGTCCGTCACGGGTGCATCGACATCGGCGGCGAGTTCGGAGGATCGGGAGTGGTCGATCCGGATCACCTGCGTCTGGTGGAGTGCGGCATCCGCAACCTGCTCGCCGAGATCGGAGTTCTTTCTTCTCACGATGGAGGAACCACGCCTGACATGCGGTTGATGACGAGCGATCCACCGGACCTCTATGCCTTTGCACCCGATTACGGCGTGTTCGTTCCCGAGGTGCGGCTGGGGGATGAGGTCGACGCAGGCGCCCCTGTCGGCAGCATCCACAACCTCGAGCATCCGGAACGCGAACCACAGCAGGTCCGGTTCCGGGCGCCTGGCCTGGTCATCTGCCTGCGGGCCATCGGCCGGGTCGAACCGGGAGACTGCCTTGCCCACCAGGCCATCGACATCGAACTGCCGGAATCCCTGGTGAAGTGAACCGGCTTCGGGTTGACTGTCGTCCCCAGAGTTACCGGAGGAAGGAACGTGCGGGAGAACGCGATCCGCCGCATGTGGGGTGAAGGACGTACGGTGGTCAACGGCTGGCTGGCGACGCCCTGTGCCGCCGCCGCCGAAGGAATGGCGCACCAGGGCTGGGACAGCATCACCCTCGATTTGCAGCACGGACTGATCGACTACCCGTCAGCCGTTCACCAGCTGCGGGCGATTTCCACCACGGCGGTCGTTCCCCTGGCGCGGGTTCCATGGAACGAACCCGGCATCATCATGAAACTGCTCGATGCCGGAGCCTACGGCATCATCTGCCCGATGATCGACGATGGCGAGCAGGCGAGCGCCTTCGTCGGCGCCTGCCGCTATGCCCCGTCAGGCTACCGCAGCGTCGGTCCTCTGCGTGCTGCTCTCTATGGCGGCGCCGACTACGTGCGCCACGCCAACGACACGGTGCTCGCCATCGCCATGATCGAGACGAGGCGCGCCGTGGCCAACCTTGATGCCATCCTGGCGACTCCCGAACTCGACGGAATCTACGTCGGTCCGTCGGATCTGTCGGTCAGCATGGGTCACGCCGCGGGTTTCGATCCGGACTCGTCCGACGTCCTGGCGGCCATCGCGCGGATTGCCGAAGCGGCGGACAGGCACGCCGTTCCGGCCGGAATTCACGTTGGTTCGGTGGCCTATGGTCTCCGGATGATGGAACTGGGCTATCGATTCATCACCATCCTCAGCGAATACCGTCTGATGACCTGGGCTGCCGGCAACGCCGTCGCAGCCCTCAGGAACGGCCAACCGGACCCTTCAGCACCCTGAGATTCCGACCGGTCGCGATTGCCGAGCAGCCGGTTGACCCTGGTCGAGCGGACGGCGGGTCAGGCACCGCGAGGCAGGTGCGGGTCATCGGGAAGCGCAGGCGGCGGAAGGGTCTCGTGCAGCAGATCGCCCAGACACACCGGTCGTGCAGGCGGCCGGATCCTGGGCCAGTCGAGGTCCGCCGCCTTGATACCCTGGCGCGTCGCCACCAGGTCAGCCAGGGTGGCAAGGCAATAGCGCCCCTGGCAGCGGCCCATGGAGAGCCGGGTGGTGGACTTTTGCTGAGCCATGCCGGTTGCGCCGTCTGCGGCACTCGTCTCGAACTCGGAAAGGGTCACGTTCTCGCAGCGGCAAAGGGGTGTCTCGGGTGTGATCAGCCCCAGGAATGTCTCCGGCGGCGCGAAGATGTCCGCCACGGCGGCGCGAAAACGGTCGAGGCGACCGAGACGCCGTGCCAGGTCGCGTCGGCGCCGCAGCAAGGACGCCGAGGGGGACCGTTGCAGCAGCGCCGCCGACACTGCCGTGCGGCCCTCCGCGAGAGCCAGCTCCATCCCGCCGACGGCCGCGCCGTCACCCACGGCGTAGAGACCCGGAACCGTGGTTTCCAGGTCTGCCGAGCGCCGGGGAGTCCATCCACCGAGCAGGGGGTCGTGGTGATGGGCGCATCCGGCGAGACGGGTCAGTTCCACCGCTGGCGCAAGGCCGTTCCCCAGCACCAGGCAGTCTGCCTGCAGGGTCGTCACGGACGTCCGGCTTATGCTGCCGCGGTGATCAATGGAAGCGACCGATACCGCTTCGAGTGCCGATTCCCCGTGGGCCTCGATCACCGCTTGACCGGTGAGGAACGGGATCCCGGCGGCGGCCAGTCGCAGGCGCCATGAGAGTGCCTGCGCCAGGAGGGACGGGGACCGCGACAGGGACGCGAGACGTAACCAGGCTCTTCTCTGGAAAGGAGCCGCCTCGACCACGGCGCGAACCGTCGCACCGGCGTCGAGGAGAGTCGTGGCGGCGACCAGCAGCAAGGGCCCGTTGCCCGCGACCACCACGTGCTCGCCCGGTCTCACCCCCTGTCCCTTGATCATGTTCTGGCTGCCGCCGGCGGTGATGACACCGGGCAGGGTCCATCCCGGGAAGGGCAGGGGGCGATCGGTGGCGCCGGCTGCGATGATGATGGTGTCGGCCCGGACCCGGCCCGAATCGGCTCCAGCCGCGTAGGCGAGCACACCCGGATCGGGCACATTCCAGACCACGCAGTCCGGCAGATAGTGGAGGCGAGGATGATCGATAACCTTGAACAGGCGCTCGGCCAGGCCACTACGGATTCGATGGGCGCGGTGGAACTGATGCGGGAGCTGGCGAAAGTACTGCCCACCCGGCTGGCTGTTGTCGTCCATCAATGTGACGGAAAGACCATGGTTCACCGCCTCGCTGGCGGCGGCCAGACCGGCGGGACCCGCGCCGACGATGGCCATGTCGGTGGACGTCACGATTGCGGCCCCCCATCAAGCCGGGTGTCGACGGTCATGCCGGGCGTGGCGGGAGTCATGCAGGCCCGCACGCCTGCCTTGCCATTGACCACGACGGTGCACTCCCGGCAGACGCCCATTCCGCAGAAGTAGGCGGGCCTCAGGGCCGCTGCCAGGAGCGCCGCAGCGATGCTCTCCCCGGGCCAGGCCGGTACCGGCACGCCGTCGGCGAGGAAGGTAAACTGCTCTTCCTCGACCCTGCCGGCCGGCAACCTTCGCGTACCGGCCGTCATGACAGAAGACGGGCTGGATCGAAGGGTTCGACGGGTACGGACGCAGTGCCCTTGGTGACCAGTTCCGCCATCATCGTCCCCAGCGCCGGGCCCAGAGAGTATCCGCCACGGGCACCGGTCGCGATGAGCGCGTCGCGGTGACCGGGGAGCCTGCCAAACACCGGCAAGGCGTCGGGGGCGACACTTTCGAACCCCGACCAGCAGCGCTGGATGGCGAGGTTTCGCAATGTCGGCACCACCCGCGCGGCAAACGTGAGGTTGTGCAGAAGTCGCACGTGATCGATATCCTTGTCGCCGCTCTCCAGGCTGCCCCGCCCCTGCCAGCCGCCGCCGATCATGCAGGTGCCGTTGGCATACTGCTTGAGCGTCAGGACTCCGCCCATGTGGGTCACTACGCGGTCAAGGAGGGGTTGGGCGGGTTCGGTGATCGTCAGCATGTTGACGTCGACCATGAGCGGCAACTCGACGCCCAGCATGGCTGCGATCTGACCCGACCACGCGCCGGCGGCGATCACCAGGATGTCACAGCGGATGGCGCCTGCCGGGGTGGCGAGGCGACAGCCGTCATCGGAGTCGATGGCCCTGACTTCGGCATGGCCGACAAGACGCGCTCCGGCGTCCGTTGCCGACTGCATCAGGCGGGGGCCAACGCAGAGTGGTATCGAATAGGCATCCCGGGGGCAGGCGGATGCCGCGAGCACCTCGCCGCCGAGCCATGGCGCATGGTCGGCCAGCGCACGGCCCTCCAGGAATTCGACATCGAATCCACGACGCCGTTGCAGCGCGACCGACGTTCGCAACATGTCCACCTCCCGGCTTGAAAGTGCCACGCGCAGTCCACCGGACTGCGTGACCTCCCAGTCGGAGAAGGCGGCCTCCTGTTGCCACAGGTCCAGCGACATCTCCATGAGTTCCATGACCTTCGGATGCTTGACCTGCAGGGACAGCGTGCCGGCGTTCGCGCCCGAGGCTTCGCCCCAGACGTCTCCGCGGTCCAGGACGACGACCTCGCGACCCGCGCGGGCGAGGTGGAGTGCGGAGCTGAGACCGGTGATTCCGGCTCCGATGACGACAACGTCACTACGCGCTGGAAGCTCCGTGGCGGCAGGCATCGGTGATCCCGTTCCGGTCACTGTGTCCTTGAGGCAGTATACCAGCCGCTCTCCCGGGCGGCGCGTCGTCTCGCTCTCGCTGTCCTTGCCGAACGGGCGCGGTGCCGGCGCTCCGCGTCCCCCCGGTCCTCGAGACGAGCGTACGCTCCAGGTGGCGCAACCACCGCATCATGGTAAGCGCCAGGGCGCGAGAGGTTCGATCGGCAAGCCACCGGCGCTGGCAGTCCCCACCGCCAGCCGTCCCGTCCGGGAACGGGCCCCTTTCCCGTGCCGGTCAGTCGCGCTTGAGGGAGAATGCGCCCGCGATGTCGTCGCGCTCGAAGACGCCGCCGGCCTCCTCGTGGTTCGGTCCGTAGAACCGCCCGTCCAGCCCGTCGTCCGTGAAGCCGCCCGCCTGCATCGCCACGTCCTGCCAGCGGATGTCGCCGGCATCGGCCCCCGACAGCAGTTCGGCGATGTTCGTGAACTCGAGATCAAGCGACGCTTCCGCGAAGTCGACGGCCATCGCCGCATCGCCGGCCACCTCCGCGCCCAGGCCCGTACGGCCGACCTTGACGCCTGTCATCGCGCCGCTCCACGAGGCGCTGCCGGACGTTGGATTGGAAGCACTGCCGTCGCCCAGCGATGTCGGCACGACGAACCGGATGTCGATGCCCTTGACGTTCGTGGTCCCCGCACCGGTCGTCGCCGCATTGTATTCGCCCCACACGCCGAAAGCGTCGAACCGGGACTCACCGTCGCTGGCTGTCAGCCGGCCCGTCTCCACCCCGTTCCGGAGCTGCCGCTCGGTCACGGTCGCGGCGGACCCGGACGGGTCAATGTCGCGCAGGTCCACCGTGACGCTCTCGTTCAGGTACGTCACGGTGCACACCGAGCCGGAACAGGAGCTCTCCGCTCTGTAGAGCCGCTCCTGTGCGGCAAGAAGCACGTCGCCGATGACGATGGTGTCGAAACTCACCACATCCTGATCGTCCTGACCGGGCGAGCCGCTGCCTCCGCCTCCTCCGCAGGAGGCAAGGACGAAGGCGGCGGCGAGCATCGCCGGCGTGCGGAGGGTCATGGCCTGTACTCCCTTGTTGTCTGCAATCAGGCGCCCGTCCGGCTCACATGCGGCTTCAGAACGGCACGGTGAGGCGCACCCCGACGGCGCCCCCGGCATCGCCGGAGCCCGATCCGTTCATCGAGGTCTCCGCCGCCAGCGAGAGGCCGTCGTGGCGCCAGACGCCCGACAGCGCCAGACGCAGCTCCGTTGCGCGCGCCTGCGAGATCAGCCTGGTCCCGGAAACGTCCGTGAAGGTCGCCGAGCCGTCGAGCGCATGAACAAGGTCGACGGAGCCCTCGAGAGACAACCTCCCTGTCTCCGCCCGGGCCGTCATCCCGACGCCGCCCGTGACCCGCTCCAGGTCGGGAACCGAGACCCGGGATCCCACGGCATCGGCAAAGTCGTCCACAACGAGCGCCGAACGCTTGACCCACAGGCGCGGCACAACCTCCAGGCCGCCGTCCAGCGCCACCTCGCGGCCGGCCTCGAGGCGCACCAGCGAACCATGTGCCGCGACGCCACCCACCAGCGCACCCACGGCCGGATCGTCCGAGCCGGCGGCAATGTCGTAGCGCGTCATCGCCAGGCCCGCCTTGGCGTAGAAGCCGTCCGGGTTCCGCCATGCGCCATCGACGGCAAGCCCGATCGCCCCGATGCCGATCCTTCCGCCGCCGGTCCCGGCGTTCACGCCGACCGTGCTCCAGGCGCGGTGAAAGGCAAACGACGCACCCAGCGTCTCGCCCAGTTCCATGGTCCACCCGGACTGCAGGACGCGATAGCCGAAGCCGTGGCTCTGCCCGACGGTCGAGCCCGCGGGGCTGAAGGCGCTGCTCGCTTCGTGGGACCGCGCGAAGGAGAAGCTGCCTTGCCGGGCAGGAGCCCCCGTCTCCAGCCCCGCGTCGTTCAGGGCGATGAGGGCGGAAGGCAGGGCCTCGTAGACGGCGGCGCGCGGGGCGTACTCCTCCACAAAGGGGGAGGCCTGCGCCTGCTGTCCGGCGAATGGCAGGGAGACAATGCTGTCGAACGCGATCGCCACCGCGCCTTCCACCACCTCCGTGAGCTTCGCCGCATCAACGGCCGGGGGATCCGGCTCCGGAGGTGGCGGTGGCGCGGTGGCGGTGGCGGTGGCGCCGGTGGCGGTGGCGGCGACGTCCTGATCCTTCTTTCCGTGAAGTCCACGGCAGAGAAGTCCCGGTCGGCGATGACGCCTTCGGCCGGTTCACTCGCCGTCCACATCGCAGGGTCCGGGTCGGTGTAGTCCGTTACATTGACTCCTTCCGCTCGCATCCGGACGTTCCAGGCGCCGTTGCGGGCTGTCTCCCCGGTGACGCCCGTCGCCCCGTCGTGCAGCACGACGCCGTTCATCGCGATGGTGGTTTCGCCGCCGTCGTTGATAATCCAGCCGTCCCCGATCGCCTGCGACACGCGCCGGCCGTCCAGGTTCAGCTCCACGTGCAGTTTCGGCGGGACGGCCGGGATGGCCGGGACAACATTGCCGGGTTCGGAACTGTCCTCCGGCACCTCCGGCACGGTGCCCGTGGCCAGGATCGCGATCCCCGATTCTGAATGAATGCTGCCCCGGGGACCGATCACCACCTTGCCGCCGTTTGCGAGGTAGATGCCTTCACCCTGACTGGAGATGCTGTCGTTCACCGTCACCGTCTGCTGGCGGTAGCCGTCCGCGTCCAAGGCGGCCATCCGCGCCGGAACTCCACTGCTGACAGCACCTACGCGTACGCCCTGGGCGCCGGCGCCGTTCACCGTGATCGGGCCGCCGAGAGTGATGGTCATCATCCGCGTCGCAGCAGTCCCCCAGTGATAGGCGACGACGCCATGAGAGTTCTTCCCTTCCGTCGTGATGGAGGAGCCTTGCTGCATGTCGATGACGATGTTGCCGACCTTCTCGTGATAGGCAGCAATGCCGTAGGCGTAGGTGCCTGGCAGACTGGGGTGAATCGCCGTGCCGGTCGTCGCGATGTCGAAGTTCCGGGTGGTGATCCGGATATCGCCGGCGCCGACGGCATTCTCAAGGGTCGACGCATAACTGTGTCTCGCCCAGATGCCGTGGGCAAGGTAACCTTTCGGCGTGGTGGTGCCGTCCCCATTGTCAAAGACGCTGCCTGTCGTGACGCTTCCGTTCTTGGCGTCGATGGTGATTCCACCATCACCGCCGTCGCCTTGATGAAGTCCAGCAATGCCGGCTGCGGCATCGCCTTCAGTGGTGATCGTGCTGCCGTCAACATCGATCGAGGTCTCGCCTCGCCCGGTTTCCCGTGAAACATGGAGGCCGCGAACACCATCACCCTTTGTCGTGACGACAATCCCTTCCCCTTGCAAAACAAGGGCGACGTCGTTGGCCACGGCGTCCGTATCAGTGTTTTCGTGTGTCAGGCCGACGCCAGTTGCGTGCGATATGATGGTGACGCCCGAATTCAGGGTTGCCGTGAGCGTGCCACTGCTCGTCGCCGAGAGCCGGCCTTCAACTCCACTACCTCGTTCACCGCTCGCGTTGATTTGGACATCTTCCAGCGTGATGGCAATATCGCCGCCCGTCTTGCCCGTCGCGGGGTCCTGATAGGCAAATACGCCATCGGAGTGCAGGCTGGTCGTCGTGATGGTCGAGAGCGTTGTCGTCGCCTCTGTTGTTTTGCCTTCGATGGTGATGTCGATGTTGCCGTCACCGACATGCACAACATCCACTCCGTTAGAATCTGAGTTGTCTGATCCCGACGTCGATATGCTGACACCCCTTGCATCGATATCCACATCGCCAGTGCCGGTGTGTTCAACATGGATACCTCTCGCCGGTCCTGTCACCCCACCGGTTGTCGTGATCTCGATGTTCTCCAGATCGATACCCAGATAGCCGGTGCCGCTATGCTCGCCGGCAACGCCATGTCCCAAGGCACCCGTCGTCGATATGGTTCTCCCTGTCGCGGCTCCCTTGATGGTGATGTCGACGTTGCCGGTGCCGGTATGTACACCAGACACCCCATGTGCTGTGACACCGGCTGTCGTGATTCCAACACCCGTGACATCGATATCCACATAGCCGGTGCCGGTGTGCTTGCCGAGGATACCGTCCGCCTGGGAGCCCGTCGTCGATATGGTGTTCTTCGTTGAGGTGCCGATGACATCGATACCGACTTCCACGGGTGTGGCGGCGGTTCCACCGGCATGTTCTCCCCACACTCCCCGACCATCCCTCGTTGCTGGGGTGTATGGTGTCGATCACCACGCCATCCAAATCTATTTCGATGTCTACGGTCGACGTGGTATCAGCCGTGATGCATACGACGTTTTGCCCATCGATGGGCGTGTTGCTGCACACCGGTGCAATAGTCTCTTGTGCATGGGCCACGCGCAGAAGGCCAAGCAAAAGGACAAGACAGAAGACTGTGCCGTGACGCATCACCAGTGCGGCGGCGGTCGCGGGGCGGTCGACGAGGCCGTACAGGAGCGGGAACAAGGAGGAGGCAGGTCCCGCCGAAGGGCGCCACCGCAGGCTCACCGCGTGAGCGAGGCCTCCAGGTGCGCGGGCATGACGCTCCCGCGGGTGGGTCTCGGCGCGGGCCATGGCGTCAACCGCGCGGGGAGGGCGCGCCTCGGCGCTCATTGTGCCACAAGGCCCGCTTTCAAGAACCGGGTTCTCGACAAGAGACAAAACCACCGACCTCTCTCCCTCTCAGACAGCTCGGCCGCACTTCCTGGCCGCAGCACCGGGGTTCGCCTCGGCGCCACAGCTGCACAACTGCTGCTCGCAGGGCCGAAACCGCCCGCTGCGATAGAGCTATAGGCGAACCCGAGACCCGGAAAAATCCTTCAAAATTGAAGGTATCGAGAGCCAGAAAGCGAGGCGGAGAGGGCAACCTCAGGAGGGCGCGGGCCCCCGCGGCGTCAGCGCCAGGGCAGGGCTTCCGCGCGCCGCACCAGGACCAATTGCCCCGACACGCCCAAGTGTTTGCAGATCTGCTGGAACAGCCGTCGCACGTAGTTCTCCCGCAAGTCCGTGGCGGCGGTGACCTCGCACACCGACGGGCCCTCGCCAGGGTGGGGCTGCCCAGGCATGTCCATCTCAGGCGGGCGACTGGGAAGGCTGGCTCGCCTTCTTCCTGCCCGGGGTGGTCGACGTCGGCAATCAGGCGACAGCGACAGCCCGTCAGGTCCTCAACGTGCGCGAGGCGCACCGCGCCGATGTCACTGCCCGCTTCGGGCGCGCCGCCGGCAACGGCCACCGCGTGCTGGAGATCCTGTACGAACCGCCTGTCTTAAGGGTTTCCGATGTTCGGGAAATCGCCAATCTCAGCGATCCGGCGGCGAACAATCTCGCCGCGCGCCTGGTTTCCGTCGGCATTCCGGAAGAGTTCAGCGGCCGCAGACGCAACCGGGCGTTCCTCCATGGCAACAATGTCCGCGTCTTCGCCGACGGGCCAGAACCCGCGCCCGATGGCTCGAAGGACAGGGTGCCCCGGGCGCTCAGGCCATATGAGGCTATGAAGGATTTCGACTTGGAGTGGTTGGTGGCAGGCCGGGCCCATCCGAAGATCGCGCGTGCGGAGCGAACTCCGTGCCTGATGCTGCGTCATCATGACCGCCACGCCCCGCATGGTCGGGCGTAGGTTCAACCCGTCGATCCATTCCGCGTCCGCCAGGCCGTTCTTCTGCCTTCTTGACGTCACTTGGACCGGTGGCATGAGTTGCACATCGCGGCCGAACTTCCCGATCCCCCGACTCCAACTGTTGGCGGTATTGTGGAAGCGCGTCATATCGGCTTTGGGCGCGCCTACACGAAACCGCCAACATCCCGCTTGAACCGCCTGCGGACTCTTGATCTGTGGCGAGTCCGGTCGGCTTTCACTGCTTTGCCGAGAATCGGATTGAGGTTGGCGGCCCGCTTTCGGCGGTTCTGATTGTGTGCCCCGCTGCTGGTGTGCTTCGTGTCGGTGCTTCGGCGAGGAGTCTGGGCGGCCGGACACAGATTGGCCGAAGAAGCCACAGCGTCTGTCCGTCGCGCGGCAAGGGGTCGCTTACGCTGGAGGCCTGGAGACATCGATGACACGGATCGAAATCTTGAGCCGTTCACGGGCAGTCAGCGTATCGCGCAGCTGAGTCGCGAACTCGGCCGCGCTTTTGGGCGGCGACCCAAAGCCTGGCGTTGGCCGGCAATGTTCATAGTTCCCGAACCAGAAGACAACATAGATGCCGCGACCGTCAGCACCGGCATCCACGGTATAGCGGGCGACCAGCTGCCTCTTCATGGAGTTCCAAAGGTCGCGATGGCAACTTCATCTTGACTTCTACGGGAACAGTGAAGGTATCAAGACAAACGTCAATGTCCGCGCGTTGGTCATGGTCGTATCGGACCTCGGCCTTTACGGCAGCACCGAATGGCGCCATGCGACGCAGCGATCATACAGCAGGTCATCGCGGCAGGCGTGCTCCGGCTCCGGCTCGAGTGGTCGATTGTGCGCGTCCACATTCCAGTACTTCCGCCAGTCGGGAGAATGACCGTCGCGTACGTCCCTGGATCTGTCTGACGGCAGTTCGGCTGTCAGCGCTGCGGATCCTCCGAGTTCGCGAGACAGCGGTTTTCGATCACGTCGATCACCTGCCCGATTGGGCAGTAGCGAAAGTCTGCTTCTCTGTAAGCGATGCCGTCGGGAGGGGCGTCCACTCTACCGCATACGAACCATAGGCTGAAAACCGCTGCCCAGGGAGCCGGATTGGTGCATTGGAGGACATGGCCGCATTCGGCACACATTCCACGTCGACGACCGGTGCACGGTTGGCCTGGGCGTGTGCGGCCAGATGGCGCGCTTGCCGGATCTGGCGTGCCTTCGTACCGGTCATCGGGACCTTCGGGCAGGCAGCGACCTCCAGGCTCGTTCTCCCGGAACGCGGCGGCAGTTCGCCACCGCCGTCAAGTCTCTGTGGGTGACACTCTTGCGCATTTGCTCCGGCGCACGAAGCGGGCCTCGTCCGTCGGACGGGACCCATGGCGCCTGAACCGGACCGGGAAAATCTGCGCCACGCGCGTGGATGCCGTCAGGCGGCCTCCGTGTCCACCGCATCGACGATATGGGCGAGGACGTCCTGCTTGGTCGCCGTGCCGCGGTCCAGGGTGGCGACAGCGCGACCGGAGCGCATCACCATGATCCGGTCGGCAATCCTGAAGACGTGATCGAGATTGTGGCTGATGACAATGAGCGCGATTCCCTGTTGCTTGAGGTTCTGCATCAGCATGAGGGTGTTGCGCGTCTCTTCGGCGCCCAGCGCCGCTGTCGGCTCGTCCATGACGAGGATCTTGAGATCGGTGGCATAGATCGCCCGGGCGATCGCCACTGCCTGACGCTGACCACCGGACAAATGATGGGTGGCGACGTGAATGTCCTCCAGTTCGATGCCCACCTGCTCCTTGAGGACGCGAGCCGCTTCCGTGGCCATGCGGGTGTTGTCGAGAAAGGTGAGACCGAGAAACCGGCGCTTGAGTTCGTGGCCCAGAAACACGTTGCCCGCGGCATCGAGGCTGTCGACCAGGCCGAGGTCCTGGTAGACGGCCTCGATTCCAATTTGCCGCGATTGCCTCTTGTTCGTGATCGAAACCGGCCGCCCTTCCATTCGGATTTCGCCCTCGTCGAGCTCATGGACTCCGGTCAGGACCTTGATGAGGGTCGACTTCCCGGCGCCATTGTCGCCGACAATTGCGAGCGCCTCGCCTGCATTCAGATGCAGACTGACGTCGGCAACTGCCATGACACCGCCGAAATGCTTCGAAATCGAGTGCATTTCCAGCAGGGGCGAGTCACTCCGAACGGAAGGAGAAGGCTGGTTCATCGATCAGAACGCCTCAGCGCTCCAGGGTGCCGATACCCGTGTACCGGAACGCTTCGCGCTCCATCGCGTCCACGACGTCGGCTCCCGTCTCGCCGCTGACGATGGTGATCCGGCCGAGAATGACCAGCGGGATGTCGTCGGTACGACCTTCCACATGGGCACGCACGACCTCCGCGGTTGCGACGCCCACATCGTCGCTCATCCGCATCGGCGTCGCCCAGAGTTCACCGTGGCGCAGCGCCTCGAGCTCGTCGCCCGTGCCGCCCCACGCCGTCACCTTGACGTCACTGCCGGCCTCCTGCACCGCGGAGATCGAGCCCATCGCCATGGCGGTGTTGGCATTGTGAATGAGTTCGACTTCCGGATAGGCCTGCAGGATCTGCTGCGTGCCGGTATAGCCGCGCTCACGCTCGAAATTGCCATAGTGCTCGTAAGCGACTTCCCAGTTGCTCTGGCTGGTGACGCACTCCTTGAACCCGCCCGAACGCTGATCGTCGATCGCACCGGGAATGCCGCGCACCAGTGCCATCGTGCCCTCGGTGCCAAGATTCTCGAGGACATAGTCACACATGATCAGGGCGCCGGCGAGATGCGAGAAGCTCAGGTATGCCAGCGGCTGCGTGCTGCCCCAGTCCTGCGGCACCACCGTAAAGTTCCAGACGATCACCTCGGTGTCCGGCTTGTCGATGAGCCGCTTGATGTTGTCCTGCTGGACTCGCAGTTCGGTCGGGCCGAAGACGACGTAATCGAAGTCCTCCTGCTCGACCTGATCCGTGTAGGTCGCCTGGATCACGTGATCGCCGACATCCGAGGCATACTGCGTGTCAACGGCGGGAAGGCCGATCTCCTCGAGGCGTTTCATCATCGCCTGATAGTTGCGCAGCCAGAAGTCCGACACATCCTGGCTCGGATAGATGAAGGCGATCTTGACCGGTTCGGTCGGAGGATTCGCCATCGCCTCGCCGGACTCGCCGACGATGGCCTGGAATGCTGCCAGATTGTCCGCGTCGGTGACTTCGTAGTACTCCCAGTAACCTTCCTCACCGGAACCCTCGAGATCGGCCAGCGCCGGGATCTCGCGTGCCTCGGTGGCAACGGTGAAGCCGGCGCATAGAGCCAGCCCCGCAACGCTTGCGAGAAGGGTTTTCGATTGCATGATGTTCCTCTCTTTCAATGCACAGTGTCGTGTTGGTTGAAAATGCAGCGGTCACGAGCGCCCGCCGCGTGCGCGTCTGAACAGTCCTGAAAGGCCTCCCCTGCCCGAATCCTGCAGGGCTGCATAGAAGGCGACGGACGATATGATGATCAGGCCCGCCGCAACCTGCTGCCAGAAGAAGTCAAGCCGCAACATCACCAGCGCGTTGACCACCATGGAGAGCAGCAGAACACCGACCAGCGTGCCCGTCATGGACCCGCGGCCGCCGAACAGCGACGTTCCACCGACGACAACGGCAGCGATCGTGTGAAGGGTCAATCCCATGCCGGCCGTGGCCTGAATCGCGTTGAGACGGCCTGTGAGCAGGATACCCGCCAGACCGGCAAGACCGCCCAGCAGCATGTACTGGTAGATCTTGTGCCGGTGGACATCGATTCCCGTGAGGACCGCGGCTTCGGTGTTGCCGCCGATGGCCACGGCGTAGCGGCCCAGAGGAGTGTACCGGTAGAGAACAAAGCCGACAGCGATCGCGACCACCCCGATAACGGCAGCGATCGGTATCATCTCGAAGACGCGTCCCCGTCCGATCCAGGTCAGCGGGTCGGGAAATCTCGACAGCACGACGCCAGCGGCAAGGACAAGCGCGAACCCGCGGAAGACAAGATCGGTTGACAGCGTCGCAATCAGATCGGGCACCCGCAACTTGGTGACGACGAAGCCGTTCACCAGGCCACAGGCGATCCCGACCAGGATGGCCACAGCCATGCCGAGGAAGACGTTGAGTCCGGCGTCCTTGATCAGCATGGCCATGATGACCGCAGAGAGCGCCGCAATCGAGCCGACAGACAGATCGATTCCACGGCCGGTGATGACCAGCGTCATGCCCATGGCCAGGACCATGAAGATGGATGCGTCCTGCAGGATGATCATCAGGTTCTGCAGGCGGAAGAAGCGCGGATCGGCAAAGGCCATGACCAGACAAAGCGCCATGATCATGACCAGTGGGCCAAGTATGTTGACGGAACGCTCTGCCCACGGAATCTCGCGTCGCCGAGATCCTGTCGCCGGCGAACTCTCCGGAAGGCTGACCATTCCGTACCTGTCTTGCCGAGAACAACTGGTCCCTGATGCTTTCACCGGCATTCCTGCAAGTCAAGGACATGCGACGGTGGGGCAGAAGGGACGCTGCCTGCCGGAGAGAACCCTGCGACGTCTCGGGAGTCCCCGTGTTGAAACAAGCGCCCCGGAACGCCATGTTACGGGTGTTTTCAGGACATGAATCTCCCCGACCATGGACAGCAGAGCGCAGGAGGAGGTGCCAGACCCGCAAGGGGGCGTTGCCGCGCGACTGTTCGGGGTGCTTTCGCAGTTCATCGCATCCGAATTCCTGTCGTTCGGAGGCGGTACGGTCCTGGCTGCCCGGTGGCGCCACCGTCGTTCTCTGGACGTGGACCTGTTCTGCGAACCGCACGCCTACGACGGCCTGGGGCCGGTTGGCCGGGAGCGCCTGGAGGCCGCGATCAAGACGATACCGGGTTGCGCGGAGGAACCTACCTGGTGCGATTCCATTGCGACCTATGCCGAGATCGATGGTCTCGAGGCCACCCTGTTGCCCAGGACCACGGTGATCGTGTCTGCCCGACCGACCAGACTGGCCGGGACCCGACTTGCACTGCAGTCCAGTGCCCAGATCCTGTATGCCAAGATTTCGAGAAGGATGTATGCCGGAGGCGAGATAGCCGCGCGCGACGCCTACGATCTCGCTTGCGCCAGACGGTTCGATCTTTCGGCGCTTCAGCGTGCCCTGGGCAATGTCGATCCCCGGGAGATCCATGTAGTCCGGGAGATTATCCGGACGATTCCAGAGGGACGATTGATCGATGACGGAGTCAAGCCGGTCATTGAGCCGTGTTTTGAGTGGACCGGAGAGGCGTTGAAGGAAGCCGTGCTCGAGGCGCTCGGTGTTCCGCCTACCCCACGAGACATGCCGCCTCCGGAAGACAAGGGTCCAGGGCCATGAGGCGTCGCCACGGACATCTCGAGCGCGTGACGCTGCACGCACCCAATGCGTTCACCGAGTACACGCGCCTTTACAGCCATTGCTTCGCTGCGCCCCTGGCCGATGCAGAAGCCATCGTCCGTCGGATTGCACGCAAGCACTGTGCCGGCATGGCCGGACCACGTCCGACAGGCGCCGGAATCCTTGCGGCGCTTTCCCGCACCATCCGCCGGACGCAGACTGCGAGGACAGCAGGGCGATCTTCGCTCATCGCGGTGAACCCGGGATGCTGTTTCAATCTCGATGCGGATCACGCCGACCTCAATGCAGCGGCGAACATTCTGGCCTTGGGGACTGGGGCATCTGCGCGGGGACTGCGAACCGCGAAATCGATCGGAAGATGGCAGCGTGACGCTGTCAATCCAAAGGTCCAGGGCCATGAGGCGTCGCCACGGACATCTCGCCATGCGTTCACCACACGCGAATGTGCAGTTCTCGTGACCTGTTGCGGAGTACGCATCGAGGACCTGGCTCACCATGTGCGGGTGCGGAGTCAGCAGCGGCCGGCCATCGTGCGATTCCTCAACCAGTTCGCCATCATGCCCGAAACGGAGCCACGCTGATCGGCCATGCTCGCGTGTCGACACCCGACCGGCAAGGGGCTTCAGAGACCGGACGATACCCATTTCAACTGCCTTGGACCGGATGATCGGGCCCACTGTCCTTTCGGCCGAACGAGGACAGGCTCGCACCAGGTGGCGCGGTTGCCGGAACGGTTTGTTTCCCGGGACATACGCCATGCCTGAAGCCGTGATCAGCGACCTTCAACAGCGCCTTGACGCCGCGGCGGACGTTGCCAGGAAGGAATGGTTCGAGGCCTATCTCAAGCATGTGATCGAGTACCGTGGGGTGCCGATGCCCGAGGTCGTGCGCACTGTCTCCCTGTGGCGAAAGGAGTGCGGGCTCGATGGTCTTGCGCGGGCCGATCAACTCGATGTGGCCGTCTCGCTCATCGCCTGCGCCCATGCCGAGGACAAGTTCGCCGGGATGGTCTACATGCAGAAGTACCTGGTGCGACACCTGCCGACGGAGCGGATCCTGGAGGCGTCCGAGGACCTGTTCGCGAGGGGCGCATTCTGCAACTGGGCGACAAGCGACGGATACAGCATGCGTGTGCTCGGTCCGCTGATCCGTCGCGGCGGGCGTGGAGTGGCCCGACGAATCGCCGGCTGGCGCACCGCGGCCGATCTCTGGCAGCGCCGAGGTTCCATCGTTCCATTCAGGGCGGTGGTGAGCGACCCGTCGTACCACCCGCTCATCGGGGAGGTCATCGCGGTGCTGGTGAAGGAACGGGAACGGTTCATCCAGACCGGCATCGGCTGGGTTGTCAGCGACATGGCAAAGGTTCATCCGGACGCTGCGGGGACCCTGGTGGAGCGGCACCTTGACGAACTCTCGTCCGAGGTCATCCGGCGCCATACACGGCACTTCCCCGATCACGAACGGTTCAGGGACATGAAACGCAGGCAGGAACGCCCGTAGCACGGAACCGGAGAAGGAGCGCCGTTGACAGGGAGGCGCATGATGGAGCGTGCAAGGGCGGCAAGAGGAAGGGGTGAGCTATGGTCAATCTCGTTGCCGAGGCTGAAGGACTTGTCGTTCGCCAGTCGTTCCCGCACCGCATCCGGGTGATTGATCACCAGTGGATCCCGCTCTCCGACGGGGTCAGGCTGGCTGCCCGGATATGGCTTCCGCAGGATGCCGAGCGCCATCCCGTGCCGGCGATCATCGAGTACATTCCCTACCGTCATCGCGACTTCACGCTGCCGCGCGACGAGATGATCCATCCATGGTTCGCAGGCCACGGCTACGCTGCCATCCGCCTCGACATTCGCGGGTCGGGAAACTCCGAAGGGCTGCCCATGGACGAATACGTGGTCCGCGAACAGGACGACATGCTCGAGGCCCTTGCCTGGATCGCCGCACAGGACTGGTGCACCGGCACCTGCGGCATGATCGGCATCTCCTGGGGCGGCTTCAGCGCCCTGCAGACGGCCTTCCGGGGGCCACCCGAACTCGGCGCCGTCATCACGCTGTGTTCGACGGACGACCGATTTGCGGACGATGTCCACTACATGTCCGGCTGTCTGCTGCGCAACAACCTCGCCTGGGGCGGCCAGGCGTTCGCCTATGCGGCCCGTCCACCCGACCCCGCCATCGTCGGCGACGCCTGGAAGGCCATGTGGCGCGAGCGGCTCGACAACCTCCCTTTCCATACCGCCGAGTGGCTGTCGCACCAGCGGCGTGACGCCTACTGGAAACACGGGTCCGTGGCCGAGGACTTCAGCGCCATCCGCTGTCCGGTCTACGCCGTATCCGGGTGGGCCGACGGCTACACGAACACCGTGCTCAAGATCATGGCCGGGCTCGACGTGCCCCGCCGCTGCCTCATCGGACCCTGGGCGCACGCCTATCCGAACCTGGGCGTTCCCGGTCCTGCGGTCGGCTTTCTCCAGGACTGCCTGCGCTGGTGGGACCGCTGGCTCAAGGGGATCGACAACGGTATCGACCGGGAGCCGGCGGTGCGCCTGTGGCTCCAGGATCCGGCGCCGCCGGCAACGCACATGACCAGGCGGTCCGGACGCTGGATCGGCATGGCAGACTGGCCGCCGGCGGATGGCGGCGAAGAGACCTGGTGGCTCGATGCCGGGGGGGTTCTGGGAAGCGAGCCCGGCGACGGTCTGGCGGAGGTGGCGACACCCCTTGTCACCGGCATGATGACGGGGGAGTGGAATCCCCACGGCATCGGCCCTGAGCTTCCCGGGGATCAACGAAGCGACGATGCCCTTTCCCGGGTGTTCCTGACGCCGGGCGCCGGCGAGGACCTGGCGATCGTCGGACGCCCGCGCCTCAGACTGCGCCTGGCATCCAGCAGGCCGACAGGCACCGTCGTCGCCCGCCTCGTGGGTGTGGCAGGCAATGGTTCATCGACCCTGATCACGTGGGGGTGTCTCAACCTTGCCCACCGCACCGGCCACGAGAACCCCGAGCCCATGGAACCCGGTGTCTTCACCGATGTCGTCGTCACCATGAATGCCATCGCCCAGGTCGTGCCCGCGGACTGGCGTCTGCGTCTGGCTCTCTCCTGCGGCAGCTGGCCTCTGCTGTGGCCGGCGCCCGAGACGAACCGGCTGACGATCGACTGCGGCGCCAGCGCCCTCGTTCTTCCCCTCCGTTCCGGCAAGGAGGACGACATGGAACTGGCGGACCTTGGGGACGCGGAAATCGCTCCCCAACCCGATCTTGACTGGCTGCGTCCATTCAGCCGGTCACGCCGGTTCGTCACCGACGTCGAAACCGGCGCGACGACCCTGGTTCTGGAAAAGGACGACGGGGCCTACAGGATCAACAGTCACGGCCTCGTGGTCGAACAGGCGGGCACGGAACTCCAGTCGATCACCGAGGGTGAACCACTCTCCAGCCGCGGCGAGGTGCGCTGGAAGCTGGGGCTGTCGAGAGATGACTGGCAGACCTCCGTCGAAGCCGTCACGACACTGGCCTGCGACTCTGCAACCTTCCTCGTCACCGCGGAGATCACAGCCCGGGAGGGCAATGAAACCGTCTTCTCCCGGCGCCTGGAGAAGACCATACCGCGGGACAACATGTGACGGTATCGGGGGCCGTCACGGCCGACGGTCCCCCGATACCGCGAAACAGCGTCAGGTCGTGGCGTCGTCGAGCCAGACGTCCTCCCAGTACATCCAGCCGCCGAATCCGTGGGGATGGCCCTTGAGGTCCTTCACCCGCGAGGCATAGGCGTCGAGCCAGTTGGTGAAGACCGGCGTGATGGTCGCCCCCTCGTCGCGCATGATGATCTGGATTTCGCGATAGAGTTCGCGGCGCAGGGTCTCGTCCACCGTCTTGCGGGCTTCGAGGACCAGACTGTCGAACCTCTCGTGGGACCAGAAGCTCTCGTTCCACGAACCGCCCGAGATGTAGGCGATGGCGAGCATCAAATCGGCGGTCGGCCGGCCGTACCAGCTCGAACCGCACCACGGCACCTTCATCCACACGGCGCTCCAGTAACCGTCCGCCGGCACCTTCTTGACCGTCACGTTGGCGCCCGCCTCGTTCATCAGCTCGGCCATGACGATGCTGGCGTTGGCGCCGCCGAAATTGTCATCCGAGGCATGGAGTTCGAAGGTGGCATTCTCCATGCCGGCTTCCTTCAGGTACCAGGCCACCTTGTCCGGATCCCTCTCCAGGGCCTCGACGTCGGGAGCGAAGAAGGGATCGTGCTGCGGGATCGGATGGTCGCGACCGACCGTCCCGAGTCCGCCCCATCCGAGCTGCAGCATGCGTTCGCGGTCAATGGCGTGCTTGAGCGCCATGCGCACGTTGTTGTCGGTGTAGGGTGGTGTGTCGGCCCGCATCGGATAGGTCGGGTGGGCCCCGCCCGGCTGGTTCAGCACCTCGGCGTTGTCGGCCTCGTCGACGGAGGAGATGAGCTGGGGATCCAGCCCGATCATGATGTCGATCTCGTCCGACAGCAGCGCGTTCACCCGGGCGGAATTGTCCGGAATGCCGAAGCTCTCGATTTCGTCGACATAGGGACGCCCGGTGCGGTGGTAGTTGGGATGACGCTCGAAGACGGCGACGATCCCCGGGTCGAACTCCTTCACCATCCAGGGGCCGGTGCCGATGGCCTCGCCACGGGCGTAGCTGGCGTCGTCAGCGCCTTCAGGTTGCGCCGTGAAGTGGTACTCCGTCAGCAGGTACGGAACGTCCGCGTTGGGAGCCTTCATGTTGAAGACGACGTGGCCGGGACCGTCGGCGGTGATGGACTCGACATCGCCGAGATAGGCATTGGCCGGTGACCCGCCTTCGGGGTCGAGATGCCGGTTGAAGGAATAGGCGACATCAGCGGCGGTGAGCGTCTTGCCGTTGTGGAACTCGACACCCTCGAGGATCTCCATGGTCCACTGGGTGGCATCGCCGTTCGGTTCCCAGCTGGTTGCGAGGTTGCCGACAAGCCCCTCTCCGGGGATGTAGTCGATCAGCCGGTTGTAGAGCAGGCCGGAACGACCGATGTCGCTGCTGGCGACAATCTTCGTCGGGTCCAGGGTGTCCCCGGCGCTGCTGGTGGTGAATCCGGCCCGCAGCCTGCCACCGCTCTTGGGCGTTTCGGCGCGGGCATCGCGGCATGTGCTTGCGACAAGGGCGCCGGCAGCCGTGGCGGTGAAACCCATCGCAACGAGGCCATTGTGAAAGTCGCGGCGCGAGACCCTGCCTCCAAGGAACTCGCGAATCAGGACATCCTTCTTTTCCATCCCCAGTCTCCCTGATGGTGCTGTGGCGCGGAACTCCCGCGCCTTGCTTCCCATGGTGGACGTTTGGACGTCGCCGTCAACATTGCCCCGGCATGGAAAGGGCGCATGAACACGTCATGCGCCCCTTCAAAGGGAAGCGGGCCGGACTGCGTGCCGGCCCGCTCGCCGTCAGGCCGTGGCGTCGTCGAGCCAGACTTCCTCCCAGTACATCCAGCCGCCGAATCCGTGGGGATGGCCCTTGAGGTTCTTCACCCGTGAGCCGTAGGCATCGAGCCAGTTGGTGAAGACCGGCGTGATGGTCGCCCCCTCGTCGCGCATGATGATCTGGCATTCGCGGTAGAGTTCGCGGCGCAGGGTCTCGTCCACCGTCTTGCGGGCTTCGAGGACCAGGCTGTCGAACCTCTCGTGGGACCAGAAGCTCTCGTTCCACGAACCGCCCGAGATGTAGGCGATGGCGAGCATCAAATCGGCGGTCGGCCGGCCGTACCAGCTCGAACCGCACCACGGCACCTTCATCCACACGGCACTCCAGTAACCGTCCGCCGGCACCTTCTTGACCGTCACGTTGGCGCCCGCCTCGTTCATCAGTTCGGCCATCACGACACTCGCGTTGGCGCCGCCGAAATTCGAGTCCGTGGCATGGAGTTCGAAGGTGGCATTCTCCATGCCGGCTTCCTTCAGGTACCAGGCCACCTTGTCCGGGTCCCTCTCCAGGGCCTCGACGTCGGGGGCGAAGAAGGGGTCGTGCCGCGGGATCGGATGGTCGCGGCCGACCGTCCCGAGTCCGCCCCATCCGAGCTGCAGCATGCGTTCGCGGTCAATGGCGTGCTTGAGCGCCATGCGCACGTTGTTGTCGGTGTAGGGTGGTGTGTCGGCCCGCATCGGATAGGTCGGGTGGGCCCCGCCCGGCTGGTTCAGCACCTCGGCGTTGTCGGCCTCGTCGACAGTCCCGACCAGTTGCGGATCGAGGCCGATGATGATGTCGGCCTCTCCGGACAGCAGGGCATTGACCCGCGCGGAGGTGTCCGGAATGCCGAAGCTCTCGATTTCGTCGATGTAGGGCAGTCCGGTGCGGTGGTAGTTGGGATGGCGCTCGAAGACGGCGACGATCCCCGGGTCGAACTCCTTCACCATCCAGGGACCGGTACCGATCGCCTCGCCTTGAACGTAGCTCTCGCTGTCGGCACCTTCCGGTTGCGCCGTGAAGTGGTACTCCGTCAGCAGGTACGGAACGTCCGCGTTGGGCGCCTTCATGTTGAAGACGACGTGGCCGGGGCCGTCGGCGGTGATGGACTCGACATCGCCGAGATAGGCATTGGCCGGTGACCCGCCTTCGGGGTCGAGATGCCGGTTGAAGGAATAGGCGACATCGGCGGCGGTGAGCGTCTTGCCGTTGTGGAACTCGACACCCTCGAGGATCTCCATGGTCCACTGGGTGGCATCGCCGTTCGGTTCCCAGCTGGTCGCGAGGTTGCCGACGAGCCCCTCGCCGGGGATGTAATCGATCAGCCGGTTGTAGAGCAGGCCGGAACGACCGATGTCGGCGCCACCGACGATCAACGTCGGATCGAGGGTGTCCCCGGCGCCGCTTGAGGTGAAGGCCGCCGTCAGCCTGCCACCGGTCACGGGTTCTTCCGCCTTGGCTTTGCGGACCGTGGAATCGACGAGTGAGGTTGCGGCGGCAGCCGACAGACCAAAGCCCATGAGGCCGTTCTGGAAGTCGCGCCGCGACACCTTGCCCTTGAGAAACTCCCTGATCAGGACATCCTTTCCTGTCACTGGACCATCCTCCCTGTTGAGTGGTGACAACAGGCCGGAGTCTAGAGGACAGGCAGGTACAATGACAGTACCGCCTTTCGAGGGCGGACGGATCCGGGAGAGGCGTTGCTTGTCCCGCGAGGGGCCTCGGCCTATTGTCGCCATGGCGCCCCGCTTGATGTTAGGACGCTCATGAAGCTTATCCGCGACTGGTTCCACGAGACGTTTTCGGATCGTCAGGTGCTGATTCTGACGGTCATTCTGCTGATCGCGGTGGCGGGAATCGTGTTCATCGCGGACATGCTGGCGCCGTTGATTGCCGCCTTCATCATCGCCTTCATGCTTGATGGGCCGGTGCGCTGGCTGATCCGCAGGAACGTCAGCCACATCGTTGCGGTCAACATCGTGTTTGTCGGCTTCTTTTTGGCCGCCCTGCTCTTCCTTCTCGGACTGCTTCCGGTGCTGTTCCGCCAGATGGGGCAGTTTGTCGCCCGAGTCCCGGAGATGACCCAGGAGCTCCAGAACCACCTCGTGGCGTTGCCGCAGCGCTACCCGGACATGTTCTCGGAGGACCAGATCAGCGGTTTCATCAGGGAGATCGGCTCCACCATTGTCGCAGCGGTTTCATCCCTGCCGTCGTTCGCAGGCGCTTCCGTGGTCGGACTGCTGACCGCGATCGTCTACCTCATCCTCGTCCTGGTGCTGGTCTTCTTCATGATCAAGGACAAGCGGGCGATCGTCACGTGGCTGGTGACATTCCTGCCCCGCGACCGGGAACTGACAAGCACCGTGTGGAGCGAGATCACGGCTCAGGTCTACAACTACATGCGCGGCAAGGTCTGGGAGATTCTCATCGTCGGTGTGGTGACCTACGTGGTGTTCGCCTTGCTGGGCGTCGAGTTCTCGATCCTGCTTGCCGTCATCACCGGTCTTTCGGTGCTGATCCCCTACGTGGGGGCCGCTGCGGTGACGGTCCCCGTCGCCGTCATCGCCTTCCTGCAGTACGGCATGACATGGAACTTCGGTTACGTGGTGATCGCCTACGGAATCATCCAGGCTCTCGACGGCAACATCCTTGCGCCGCTGCTGTTCAGCGAGGTCGTGAACCTCCATCCCGTCGCCATCATTGTCGCCATCCTTGTCTTCGGCGGGTTGTGGGGCCTTTGGGGGGTCTTCTTTGCCATCCCTCTCGCCACGGTCGTGCAGGCGGTGTTGCGCGCCTGGCCGCGCACCACACCCTGGCGGCGTGTGGACTGAGAGGCATGTTCAAGCTGATCGTCAGACGCCTTTTTCTTGGTCTTCTGACCCTTCTGGCCATTACTGTCCTGGTCTTTCTCGGTACGGAAATCCTCCCTGGGGATGTCGCCCAGGCAATCCTCGGTCAGGCGGCCACGCCGGAGACCGTGGCCGCCCTGCGCGAAAAGCTCGGCCTCAACGCACCGCCCTGGGAACGCTACTTCACCTGGCTCGCCAACATCCTTGCCGGTGATCTCGGCAACTCGCTCGCCAACGGCATCCCCGTCGACCGGATCATCGGCCAGAGAATCGTCAACACGATCAATCTCGCCCTCTATGCCACGGTCATCGCACTGCCGCTGTCACTCCTTCTCGGGCTGCTCTCGGCCGCCTGGCCGGAAGGAACGTTCGACCGCACGACGTCGTCGACCACCGTGTTCTTCATCTCGATTCCGGACTTCGTCATCGCCATCGTGCTCATCATCATCTTTGCCCGTGAACTGGGCTGGTTCCCTTCCGTCGTGCACCGGCCGAGATGGGGCGATGTGCCGGTGGCCCTGGGCCAGACGTTCCTCCCGATGCTGACCCTCGTCCTCACCATCCTTGCCCACATCATCCGCATGACGCGGGCCGCGGTCCTTGACGTCCTCAAGCAGCCCTACATCGAGATGGCCCTGCTCAAGGGGGCCCCCAAGTCGCGCATCATCATCCGCCACGCCATCCCCAACGCCCTGGGGCCGATCGTCAACGTGGTGGCGCTCAATCTCGCGTACCTGGTGAGTGGCGTGGTGATCGTCGAGGTCATCTTCACCTACCCCGGGCTGGGCCGCCTCATGGTGGATTCCGTCATCTTCCGTGACCTGCCGCTCATCCAGGTGGCGGCGCTCGTGTTCTGTGGCTTCTATGTCGCTCTCAACATCTCGGCCGACGTCACCGCCATCATGGCCAATCCGCGCCTGAGGTTCGCCAAGTGACCCGCCTCGCAGGTCGCACCCGTTCGAAGCGGGCCCGGCCGCGTCCCGACGGATGGGCCTGGGCAGGTATCGTCATCGTCGCCATCGGCCTCCTTCTCGCGGTCGCCGGACCCTTGCTGGCGCCCCACGAGGTCGGCGCCATCGTCTCGGATTCCAACTTCGAGGCGCCCGGCATCACCACTGTCCTGGGGACCGATACGCTGGGTCGCGACATCCTGTCGCGCCTCCTCCATGGCGCCCGCCTGACAGTGGGCGTGGCGCTGGCCGCCACCGTGCTCGGCTTCCTCATCGGCATGGCAGCCGGGTTCTCGGCGGCGGAGATCAAGGGCCGTTACGACGACTTCATGCTGTGGCTGGCGGACATGATGCTGTCCTTTCCGCCGCTGTTGCTGGCCCTGATCGTCATCGCCTCGCTCTCGTCGAGCCTGCCGGTTCTCGTGTGCACGATCGCTGTCCTCCACGCCTCTCGCGTCGCCCGTGTCAGCCGGGCGGTGGCCATGAACGTTGCCGCCCTGGAGTTCGTCGAGGTGGCGCGAGCGAGGGGAGAGAACCTGGTGTCCATCCTGGTGCGCGAGATCTGGCCATCGACGATCCGTCCCCTGGCCGTCGAGTTCGGACTGCGCCTGACGTATTCGATCCTCTTCCTGTCGAGCCTGAGTTTCCTCGGACTCGGCATCCAGCCTCCGGATGCCGACTGGGGCTCCATGGTGAGGGAGAACCTGAACGCGCTGCAGACGGGTGCCTACATTGCCGTTCTGCTTCCGGCATTCGCCATCGCCATCCTGACGGTCGGCGTCAATCTTATCGTCGACTGGCTTGGAGCGGTGTCGGGGCGGTCGATTTCCGAAGAGCTCACCGGGTGACGGCCTTTCTCAGAATCGAGGATCTCGTGGTCGAGGGACGGCCGCCGTCGGGAATCTGGGTGGAGACGGTGCATCGCTGCAGCGTCGAGGTGCACCCGGGCGAGGTCGTGGCGCTGATCGGCGAGTCGGGAGCCGGAAAGACAACGGTTGCGCTGGCAGCCCTGGGCTATGCACGTCCGGGAACCCGGTTCAGGAACGGCCGCGTCTTCCTCGAGGGGCGCGATGTCCTTGCCATGTCGATCGCCGCGAAGCGCGACCTGCGTGGCCGTGATGTCGCCTACGTGGCGCAGAGTGCGCAGGCCTCGCTCAACCCCTCCATTCCCGTGGGCGAGCAGATTGCCGAGAGTCTGCACCTTCACCAGGTTGCCGAAGGCGCCGACGCAACGCGGCGGACGATCGAGCTTCTCGATCTCCTCGACATACCGCATCCCGAGATGATTGCGCGGCGCTATCCGCACCAGACGTCGGGCGGCCAGCAACAACGCATCATGATGGCCATGGCGCTGGCCTGCCGGCCGCGGCTGCTGGTGCTCGACGAGCCGACGACGGCCCTTGACGTGACGACCCAGATCGAGGTGCTGAAGGCAATCAAGTCGGTCAACCGCGACCTCGGCACCGCGTCGATCTACGTCAGCCATGATCTTGCCGTCGTCGCCCAGGTGGCCGACAGAATCCTGGTCATGAACCAGGGACACGTCGTGGAAGAAGGAGAGACCTCCCGCATTCTCGACGATGCGAGGGAGGACTACACGCGAACCCTGCTGGGCGCGGTGAAACCGCCGCCCTCTCCTGAGAGGACGGCGGTCGACCGCACCCTGACCATCGGCGCCGAGCCGGTGCTCTCCGTCATGCAAACGTCCGCCAGCTATGCCCGGCAGACCCTGTTTGGCACCATCGAACGCGAGCAGTACGTCCTCCATGACATCGCGCTCGATGTGTGGCCTCGCGAAGTGCTGGCCGTGGTCGGTGAATCGGGCAGCGGCAAGTCGACCCTCGCCAGGGTCATGGCCGGCCTGCATCCACCCCTTCCCGGTGCGCAGATCATGCTTGACGGCGATCACCTTGCCGGCCGGGCGCGTCGCAGGACACGCGATCAGCTGCGCCGCATCCAGATCATCTTCCAGAGTCCGGACCAGTCACTCAACCCGGAGCGTCGTGTCGACGACGCCATCGGCAGGCCTCTCGAGCTCTATTTCGGCATGTCGGGCTCCGAGAAGTACGACCGGATCGCCGATCTCCTCGAGATGGTCGGACTCGATCCCGACTACGCCGGGCGTTTTCCCGCAGAACTGTCGGGTGGCGAGCGCCAGCGCGTCTCCATCGCCCGGGCCTTCGCCGCCGAACCGGATGTCATCCTGTGTGACGAAGTTCTGTCCGCCCTCGATACCGTCGTGGCCGCCCGCGTGCTCGAACTGATGAAGGAACTGCGGGAGACCCACCAGGTGGCCTACGTCTTCATCAGCCACGATCTGTCCACCGTCGCCTCGATCGCCGACCGGGTGGCGGTCATGTATGCCGGCAGGATCGTCGATGCCGGCTACACGAACGACGTGTTCGCGCCACCGCATCATCCCTACACGCAGCTTCTCATCAATTCCGTGCCGGCGTTGCGTCAGGGATGGCTCGAGGAGGTCATCAACAGCCGCGAGGCGGAAGCGGGCATGCGTTCCAACGTCATGCTGCACGACCGTCCGTGCCCCTTTCGCATGCGCTGCCCCCTTGTCATTTCCGGAACCTGCGACAGCGAACCGGCACCGGCCAGAGAGATGGGTGACGGGCACGTCGTCATGTGCCAGCACGACGAGGCAACCCTCCGCGCGGCGCAGGGTGGAGCCTGATCCCCCTACCCGTCGAGCGGTGGCCTCGTTGCGGTGCCGCCGTAGAGCGGCATGGCGGATTCGATGGCATGGGCCACCCGAAACACGGTCTCCTCGTCAAAGGGGTTGCCGACGACCTGAATGCCGGTGGGAACCCCGTTGGCGTCAAACCCCGAGGGAACGGACAGCACCGGCAGGCGGCTGAACGCGTTGAATGCCGGCGTCATGATGACACTGTGGATGTCATGGCCGACACCGTCGACATTGACGGGCTGTTCCCAGTCTCGCAGGTCTGCCGGAATCTCGGTGGTGCCCACGGTTGGGCAGATGAAGACGTCGTGGCGCGCCAGGTCGGGCATGAACGTCAGCCAGGCGTCGCCGATCGCCTTCATGCATTCGTGGAACATGCGGGGCGTATAGAGCTCGTTGTGCCGCGCGAAGATCACCGTGTAGTCGCAGACGAGGTCGGGGTGGCGCTCCACGGCATCGCTGAATTCATCGGCATAGATCATTCCTCCCCAGGCCGGGAAGGCGTCCAGCAGGTCGCCGGCCCACGGGGTCGCGATCTCTTCCGCACTGGCGCCGGCAAGGGCCGTTTCGATGATCTGCCGGGTGTTTTGCCTCACGGCCTGCGAGACGGCGTGGCTGCCGAGATCCTCCGACCAGGCCACCTTCAGTCCCTCGACGCCAGGCGGATGCTCGGGCAGCAACGGGGCACCTGGAACATGCGCCGGGTCCCTTGCCCCATGGGGGCCGTTGGCGATAGCGTTCTGCACGAGCGCGGCGTCGCCGCTGGTACGGGTCATGGGGCCGATGTGAAAGAAGGGATCCATCGCCACTTCGGGACTTCCGGGGTTGCGACCGTAGGGCGGCTTGTAGCCGGTGATGCCGCACATCGCGGCCGGCATCCTGATACTCCCGGCGCTGTCGGAACCGGTGGCAAGCGTCGTTGTTCCGGCCGCGACCGCGGCGGCAGCGCCGCCGGACGAGGCGCCGCACGTGATCGCCGTGTTCCATGGATTGCGCGTGACCCCGTGCAGACGCGACGTGCAGGTCCAGGGCCAGACGAACTCCGGGCATGTGGTGAGGGCATGGATGATCGCGCCCTCATCGACAAGGCTGGCAACGGTTGGATTGGTGTGATCCGCCAGGTTGTCGGCGAAGATGAGGGATCCGAAAGTCCGCGGCTTGCCGGCGACAGCCGTATCCTCCTTGACCGCCAGCGTCAGGCCCTCGAGCCGTCCGGGACCGCCGTCCTTCCCGGCATAGCGCGCTTCCGATCGCCGTGCCGCTTCCAGGGCTTCGTCGAAGAAGGTCGAGGCCAGGGCATTGACCCGGCCCTCGACCGCATCGGCGCGGGCAATCTGCGCCTCGAGAACGTCCACGGGCGAAAGTTCGCGGGTTCTGAACAGCCGCAACGCCTCCCTGGCGTCAAGAAAGCAGAGATCGGTGTCGTTCATGGGCGGATGATCCGGAATGGGAGTGTCGCCGCGAATTCACAGGCCGCACACGGGACAGTCCGGTGAACGACCCCGGGCGTCGCCTTGCCGCCGAGTTCATCGGCACGGCCTTCCTGCTGGCGACCGTCATCGGTTCGGGCATCATGGCAGAGACGCTGTCACCGGACAACGTCGGCGTGGCGCTCGCCGGAAACACGCTGGCCACGGCGGCCATGCTGGTCGTCCTCATCCTGATCTACGGACCCATATCGGGTGGTCACTTCAACCCGGCTGTGACACTGGCCTTCGCCCTCAAGCGGGACATTCCTGTGGGCGAGGCGGTGGCCTATGTCGCCGTCCAGGTGGCCGGCGCCCTTGCAGGCGCCATGCTCGCCCATGTCATGTTCGACCAGCCGCTTCTCCTTGCCTCGCAGCAGGCGCGCACGGGTGTAGGCCAGTGGACGGGGGAACTGGTGGCCACGTTCTCCCTGGTGGCCGCCATTCTTGGCTGTCTGAAGTGGCGTCCGGATGCCGTGCCCTGGGCCGTTGGCCTGGCGATCGCCGGCGGCTACTGGTACACCTCGTCGACCTCCTTCGCCAATCCCGCAGTCACCATTGCCCGCAGCCTGACGGACACCTTCTCCGGCATCCTTCCGGCCCACGCGCCTGCATTCATCGCCGCGCAGTGTGCCGGCGCCATTGCCGCCGTCCTGCTGTTAGGCTGGCTCCTGCAGCGCAAGTGAGCGCAGCATGCAGTTCGCCATAGGCCAGCCCAACCCGAGAACCGAGGATCCTCGCCTTGTGCGGGGCGGCGGACGCTATGCCGATGACGTCAACCTCGACGGTCAGCTGTGGGGAGCGGTGCTCCGTTCGCCCCATGCCCATGCCGCCATTGCCGGCATCGACTGCAGTGAGGCCCGTGCCGGGCATGGTGTGCGCCTTGTTCTCACCAACGACGACCTTGAGGCCGAGGGAATTGGCTCACTGCCGTTCACCAGCGCCATTGCCAACCGGGATGGATCTCCGATCGCAGACATTCCACATCCGGTTCTGGCGACCGGCAGGGTCCGGCATGTTGGCGAACCGGTGGTCTTCGTGGTGGCGGAATCGCGCGAGGCGGCACGTGATGCATGCGAAGCGGTCCATGTCGACTACCATCCGCTCGATGCCGTGACCGGCACCGCCGGGGCACTTGCAGACGATGCTCCGCAACTGTGGGAGGAAGCGCCGGGCAACGTGGTGCTTGACTGGGACGTCGGTGACGCCGCGGCGGTCCGCAACGCCTTCGCCGCGGCCGACCGCGTGGTGGAACTCGAGGTGGTCAACAACCGCGTGGTCGTGGCACCCCTCGAGCCGCGTGCCGCGGTCGGTGACTACGAACCCGGGAGCGGCCGCTTCACCCTCCATGCCTGCTCCCAGGGCGCCCACAAGCTCGCGGCCCCCCTGGCCAGGGACGTTCTCAAGGTGCCGGGAGACCGTCTTCGCGTGCTGACCGGAGATGTGGGCGGCGCCTTCGGCATGAAGAACTTCCTTTTTCACGAGTATGTCCTCGTGCTGGTTGCGGCACGGCGCCTTGAGCGCCCGGTCAAGTGGACGGCGGATCGCAGCGAGAGCTTTGTCAGCGACCTGCAGGGCCGCGACCGCGTCATGAAGGGGCGAATGGCCTTCGACAGTGCCTGCCGGATCGTCGCCCTCGAGGTCGATGTCATCGCCAATTTCGGCGCCTACGTTTCGCAGTTCATGCCCTTCGTGGCGACCCTTGCCGCCACCGCCATCCAGTCCATGGCCTACAGGATTCCGGCCATTCACACCCGGGTGCGCGGGGTGATGACCAACACCGTGCCGATCGATGCCTACCGTGGGGCGGGGCGCCCGGAAACCGGGTTCATGGTCGAGCGTCTGCTCGACCTCGCGGCACGCCGGTTCGGACTGTCCGGGAGCGCCATACGCCGCCTCAATCACGTGCGCCAGGAGGACTTTCCCTGGGACACCGGTGTCGGCGTCGTCTACGACTGTGGCGATTTCGGACGCCATCTTGACCGGGCGCTCGAGCTTGCCGATGTCGCCGGTTTCCCGGCGCGCCGCGAGGAGTCAGGCCGCCGGGGCGTGTTGCGCGGTCTTGGTGTCACGGGCGTCTTCGACCGTTGCGGCGGCATGGGGCCGGACATGGTGGACCTCGATATCGACAGCGAGGGACATGTCCTGGCCAGGGTCGGGACGCAGACGAACGGGCAGGGTCACGAGACGGCCTATACGCAGATCATCGCCGACAGGCTCAAGGTCGACCCCTCGCGCATTCGCATTCTCCAGGGTGACAACGAACTGGTGCCCTTCGGTTCGGGCAATGGCGGTTCCAACTTCATCGCCATAGCCGGCAGCGCCTGTCTCATCGCTGTCGGGCACGCCATCGACAAGGGGCGGCGCATCACGGCGCATCTCCTGGAGACGGCCGCCGACGACATTGTCTTCGAGGACGGCATCTTTCGCATAGACGGCACCGACCGCACGCTGACCTTCGAGGAGGTGGCGGCGGCGGCCGGTGACCCGGACCGCCTGGCGCAAGGGGAGGAACCGGGCTGGCGGGTGAGCGGAACCTACAAGCCTCCGGACGGGCCGGCCTTTCCCAACGGCACCCACATCTGCGAACTCGAGGTCGACCCCGAAACCGGGGTGACGGACCTCCAGCGCTACATCGCGGTGGACGATGCCGGAGTCGTCATCAATCCCCTTCTGGTTGACGGTCAGGTGCACGGTGGCGTGGTTCAGGGTATTGGCCAGGCCCTGGCCGAGGAGGCACACTATGATCCCGGCTCGGGACAGCTGCTCACAGGCTCCTTCCTCGACTACCAGCTTCCCAGGGCAAGCGATCTCGTCATGATCGAGACCGACCGCATCGAGGTGCCGACGGCACGCAATCTCCTCGGCGTCAAGGGTATCGGCGAAACCGGGGCGATCGGCAGTCCTCCAGCCGTCATCAACGCGCTGGTGGATGCGCTGGCTCCCCTCGGCATCGATCACATCGACATGCCTGCAACACCGCTCAAGGTGTGGAGCGCAATTCAGTCTGCAACGGCATCATCCCACCAGAAACACTCCACCGTTCTCTCTCACTTGCGGCCCCATCTACACCATGTTGGACGACAACCCGGGCGCTAGGCGCATCGCCACAACATGCCAATGATGGAATCGTGCTCCACGGACATCCCTCTCGTTGCTCGAAAGCACCCGGAGTACCCTTTTCCTGGCGCTTGTTCGGATGGGTGCGTCCATTGTCGCTACCTTCCTGACCACCTCTCTATCGAGTTCGGCTGCCTTGCGCCCGTGATTTCGTTCGTTCATGCATCCCGGCCATCCTCAGGTCCGAATGTCCGCAATCGCTGCCTTGAGATCCCGCGTAAACTCCCTGACGAAACGGCACTTTGGCAAGATGGTGCTGGTCCCTATCACGATCTCCAAAACGACATTGGGAACAAAGGGCTCCACCACCAGATCGCCTGCCACCTCTCGTTGGAAGACGATGGGGAACTGAGCTGTCAAATGTCTCGGCCTGGGGTCTCATCGGCGCGTGCGGATCCCAGCACAATGCCCCCTCATTCCAGTCAGCAAGGAGAAAAACGTGTCTCAGTTTCGACCGAAGTACAAAACATTCGACTGCTATGGGACCCTTGCAAAATTCCGGATGAGAACCGTTGCACGGGACGGGTACCAATTCAACAAGGACTTCGGAGTCCATCGATTTGATGTGGTGCCTGGAGACTGGAAACCCTATCAGAACGCAATCAAGAACGCCGTTCGTCGAACCTGCGAAAAATGGGGAATGGAATACGTCGATTCCGAGGCTCAGGTTTACTATGACAAGGTGCCTGACCGGGACCTCATCGCGACGTTTCTGATCCGTTTGCTCGAGTGGCCGGGCATTGTCCGCTGGTGGTCCCGTCCAAGGCTTCAGACAACCAGATTGAGATAAGCTCGGCGCGCCCTTCCATGCGGCTCGCACGGCCGAACAAGCACGGGCCTACAAGCCGCGTTACAGAGCATTCAAATACATGTTCGACCAATTGGGATGCGGGGAGGGGAACGTCTTGCATGTATCGGCAAGCCTTCGATACGATCTTGTCTCTGCCTACGGTCTCGCTATCAAGAACAAGGTCGATGTCCATCGCGGCTATGAGCCGACGGCACCGGGATGCGAGTATCATGATGTATCCGGCATTGGCGTCTTGTCGGGAATTCCCGGGCTGTAGTCGAGTGCAGGCTCCATGAAACTCAAGCCCTATTGGTTGGATACGGCCCCGGCGTTCAGGTCCTGCGTTGCTGGCCCTCCTCCCGAACGGTGTGATGTGGTCGTGATCGGTGGAGGGTTCACTGGCCTGTCGGCAGCCTTGGCGTTGGCAAGGAAGGGCGTCGACATCGTAGTGCTTGAAGCGAAGGGGGTTGTGTCGGCGGCTTCGGGACGGAATGGCGGACATTGCAACAACGGGCTCATCAAGCCGATTGGCACGATTGCGTCGCAACATGGAGAGGAAGTCGCCAAGACTCTGTACCGCGCTTTCGATGCTGCTGTTGACACCGTTGAGCGCCTGGTCGATGAGGAGGCAATCGACTGCGACTTTCGACGCAGTGGCAAGATTCTGTTGGCGGCCAAACCATCCCACTTTGATAGACTTAAGAAAAACTCCGAGCACCTGATGAGAGGTCTCGATACAGATACCGAGCTGGTGTCGCCCGCAGATCTTGGATTTGAAGTAGTCTCCTCGAAGTTCCATGGCGGTCTTCTGTTCCACCGGAGTGCGAAGTTGCATGTTGGTCGTTTCGGTATCGGTCTTGCGGAAGCGGCTGCCGGCCACGGCGCCAGGATTTTCGAGAACACACCCGTTTCAAACATCAAGCGGGTTGGCACAACCAACATTGCGGTTGAAACGGCTTGCGGGACAATTCAGACCGAGAATGTGTTCGTGGCCACCGGGGCGGATACCGCAGCGCCATTTGACTACTTGCGTCGACGGATCGTGCCGATCGGGAGCTTTGTCATTGCTACGGAACAACTGTCGAAAGAGCAGCTCGACACGGTCATGCCGACCCGGAGAACGGCCGTTACCTCAAGACACATTGGAAACTACTTCCGCGTATCGCCGGACAATCGGCTGATTTTCGGCGGGCGTGCGCAGTTCGCACTTTCAAGCCCAAAAGCCGACGCCGAGAGTGGTCAAATCCTGGCACGCGCGATGACGGAGATCTTTCCCCAACTGTCGGACGTCCAGATTGATTACTGTTGGGGGGGATTGCTGGATGTCACGATGGACCGCCTGCCGCGGGCTGGCAAGAACGGTGGATTGTACTACTCCCTTGGATACAGCGGCCATGGCGTGCAAATGTCCGTGCACATGGGGCGGATCATGGCCGATGTCATGACGGGCGGCCCTGATACAAACCCATTATCCGACCTGCCGTGGCAAGCGGTGCCTGGCTACTCCGGGATGCCATGGTTCCTTCCGATTGTCGGAATGTACTACAGACTGCTCGACAGATTCTCGTGAATCATGACGTAACGATGCTGCAGGAGCGTGACCGGCATTCACAATTGGAGATTGGACCGCTCACGGCGAGGCCACGCAAGCCGGAGACATTCGGCTTCCTCGATACGACGCACTGCTGCGCCATTACGAAGACGGGCACGTTCCAGGTCGGTCGAAGACCATCCCGGAAACGAGATCGCCGAATGCTGTGGCGGGGCGAGGCGGCACTTTGCGGGCGACGGTACGACAACCACCACCATGATCGTCTCCTTGTGGACGTCCAGACCGACGTATCTATACTCCGCCAAGACCTGCCCTCCTCGATGTGGCTCTTGTTCTGCGAGCCATGTCTTCGAGCATGGTTCACGAACCTCGAGGCCAGAGCAGGTCATTCAGGATGACCAGGCCGGGAGAAACTTCGATGATCCCTTCATCAGAGTTTGCGGAACGCCGGGACCGTGCCCGGCAGGCAGTCCGGGACGCGGGCCTTGCCGGTCTCCTCGTCTGTTCGCGTGGCGGCGGTACCACTGACCGCTACGCCGACGTCAAGTACCTCACCAACTTCTATACGCGGTTTCCCTATATTCCGGATGTGCCGGGCGAGTGGACGGGCAGGGCCCACGCGTTCGTCGTCCTGCCGGCCGACGGCGAGCCGGTGCTGGTGGCCGATGACCGGCCGGAACGCGACTCGGACCTTGCGATTGGCGATGTCACGGTCACCGGAGACGTGACGGGGTCGGTGATCGCCGCGATGAAGAAGGCCGGTCTCGCCGGGGGGCGCATTGGCGTCGCTGGGTCCGATACCCTGCCCTGGAGCCTTCACAACGCCCTTGCAGAGGCTCTTCCGGAGGTTGCGTGGGTGCCCGCGGACGGCATTCTGGGCCGCCTGCGCATGGTGAAGTCTCCAGGGGAAATCGCGATGCTGCGCCGGGCCTCGCACGTCGGCAGCCGAGCCACCGAGGCGATGCTGGAGAGGGCGGTGCCAGGCGCCACCCACGGCGAGGTGGTGGCCGCCGGCATGGAGGTTCTCGTGACCGCCGGGGGCATTCTCTACAACTCGTTCATGTCATCCGGGAAGGGCGGCAACAACCCCGTCACCGTGGCGAGCAGTTTCCCGACCTGGGGATCCGACGACGTGCTCGAGGACGGCGACTGGTTTCATGTCGGAATCTCGGGAGCCGTCGACGGCTACTACTTCGATCATGCCCGCTCGAAACCGGTCGGCCACGCCACCGCCGAACAGATCCGTGTCTTCGAGGCGCCGCTCCTGGCCGTCCGGGAGGCGATGGCCGTCGTCCGTCCCGGCGTGACGGCCGCCGACATCGCCCGCGCCGGACGTGAAAAACTCGAGAGTCTGGGTTTCGAGCTGGAGGGCTCCTTCAAGGGATTCGGCCACGGCATCGGTCTGGGCTGGGATTCGCCATGGCTGGTGGAGAGCGATCACACCCCTATCGAGGAGAACATGGTGCTGTGTGTCGAACGCAGTGTCCGCCACATGGGCTATGTCGGCGACTTCGAGGAAACCGTGGTCGTCACGAAGGACGGCTGCGAACTCCTCACCGACGCCCGCGTACGCTGGTGGTAGGCGTGCCTCACGACCCGGGAACCTGGTGCCACTTGCGTACACTCGGAGCCGTGCCGGGCCCTGTCTCAAGCGATGTGAGGTCTGCAGAGCGGCTCCGAACCAGTCTAATTCATATGTTCCGGTGAACTATTAATAGCCCTGCGCCCTATGAAGATACGCTTAATAGAAGGCTGAGGGGACTCCCCATCGCAGTTGCACGGTGACACACGCGGCCTCGGGTCGGGTTGTGTCGTGTCATCCCGGAAAACCGGATCCACACGGCGCAGGATGGCCAGGCCGGCCAGTTTGACACGGGCACTGATTCCTCGTAATTCAGACATTCGAACGAACTCTTAATTATCTTGCGTGATAGTCAACTGCGCTTGATTGGGGACCGGCTGCGCACGACGCACCAAGGCTCTCATTCAACGAATGGCATCACGTTCTGACTTGATCGCGTTGAAACACGTTGCGTTGATCGGGGGGCACTTCCGCATGGACCGGAGCGAGACGGGCCGATACGAATCAGTTGTCGTCGGTGGCGAGACAGCACGTGCCTTTGTCCCGGCACCCTTGCCGCCGGTGCCCGCCCTGGACCTGACACACCTGCAGTCCCGTCTGGAGCGGGCCTTGCTTGCCCTCGGGCGCCTGGACAGTCTTTCGACGTTGCTGCCCGACATCGGCCTTTTCCTCTACACATACGTGCGCAAGGAGGCCGTTCTCTCCTCCCGGATTGAAGGCACTCAGTCCTCGCTGTCCGATCTTCTGTTGTTTGAACTGGATGAAGTGCCGGGTGTTCCCTTCGAAGACGTCGTAGAGGTCTCCAACTATGTGGAGGCCCTGGAGCATGGATTGCGCCGGCTGCACGATGGCTTTCCGCTGTGCAATCGCCTTATCCGGGAGATTCACGAGG
This sequence comes from Alphaproteobacteria bacterium, assembly GCA_964291415.2. Taxonomy (GTDB): domain Bacteria; phylum Pseudomonadota; class Alphaproteobacteria; order SP197; family SP197; genus SP197. The sequence continues at coordinate 168,876 of OZ219920.1, forward strand.
TGCTGCTCAGTCGGGGCCGCGGCCAGAACAAGACGCCCGGAGAATTCCGCCGCTCACAGAATTGGATCGGCGGACGTCGCCCCGGATTGGCACACTTCGTCCCGCCTCCAGCTGCTTGGGTCGAACGCTCTATGTCCGATCTCGAGCGCTTCATTCATGCTGACAGTGACGGACTGCCCCTCGTTCTGCGGGCAGGTCTCGCTCATGCTCAGTTCGAGACCATTCACCCGTTTCTCGACGGCAATGGCCGGGTAGGGCGCCTCCTGATCACGCTCATGTTGCATCATGGCGGAGTCCTGCGCCAACCGCTCCTGTATCTCAGTCTCCATTTCAAGCAGCGCAGGGACAACTACTACGATCTCCTCAATGATGTGCGCCGCCGGGGCGACTGGGAAGCGTGGCTCTCATTCTATCTTGACGGGGTGGCCGGGACGGCAGAGGGAGCGGTCGAAACGGCGCAGCGGCTTCTGGCACTCGTTGAGGAGGACCAAACGAGAATCCGGCGGATGGGACGGCGGGCGGGATCCGCGCTGCGCATTCATCAGGCGCTGGGCGAGCGTCCTATCGGATCAATCAGGACACTTGCCGCAAGAGCAGGGCTGTCCTTTCCCGCGGCATCATCCGGGGTGAAGGCTCTGGAAGATCTCGCCATTGCCCGGGAGTTGACGGACAAGAAACGAAACCGGCTCTTCGGTTACGACCGTTATCTGGCCATTCTCGGCGAAGGGACGGAACCGTAGTGGCCACCTGACCCTCCTTCTGATCCTGGAACGGCGGCTGGCGACACGGCCTCCCGGCTGAACAGTCTCGGCCGGGCTGCGTCCCATGCTGCCTTGCCGTTTGGCTGGCGGCCCGCCTCGCGCGCCGTCGACCCAGCGGATAACTGGTCGTGACAATCCATGCTGCAACTCATTCGCGCCTCTGGTCTCGATGAACGCCTGATGCCCGGACTTGAGATTGTTCGAGCCTCCTGCAAGATGCTGAGCCACGGCGCTCAAGGGGTGGCCCCTGGAGCGAATGTGCGGCGGCTGATGGCTGAAGCGGGCAGGTCGATGGCCAAACTGACCACGTCACAGCTTTTCGACACCGGCCGCTATCCTGTAGATCGCCCGGGAAGCAAGGAGTTTGATGCGCTGGTCACGCAGGCGCGGGCCGGGCTGGCCGGAACGAATTGTGTGCGGCTGGACGCGTTTGTCCGGCCCGACATCCTGGCTCGGATGCAGGAGGAGGCCGAACGCCTCGCAGCCGGTGCCGTGTTCCACCGGGCCAGCCTCAATCCCTATTTCTCGCAACCGCCGGAAGGGACGCCGGAGGACCATCCCCTGAACCGATTCTCGCCACGTCGGCACGGCATGATCCGGGCCGACAGGTTCGATCGGGAGGGTGCGATCTGGACGGTCTTCCGGAATGCCGACCTGCGCCATGTCGTGGCGACCGCACTGGGCTTCGAAACGCTCTACACCTATGACGACCCGTTCGGCTGCGTGAACGTCAATGTGCAGCCCGAAGGCTGCGAGTTCGCCTGGCATTTCGACAACAACGACTTCACCGTCTCCTTCGGGTTGAAGCAATCCGCGGCGGGCGGAATCTTCGAGTACGTGCCCGACCTGCGCAACGAGGCGGACGAGAACTACGAGGGAGTGAAGCGGGTGCTGGACGGCGACCGGTCGTGCGTGCGGTCGCTTGTTCTGGTGCCGGGCGACCTGCAGCTCTTTCGCGGTGGACACACGTTGCATCGAGTCACCTCTCCGGAGGGCGGCGACAGACACAGCCTGCTAGTGAGCTATGCCACCGAGCCCGGCGACATGACGTCGGCTGAGAAGGCGATCCGCATCTGGGGCGAGGCTCACCCGGACCACCATGCCCACGACGCGCGGCGGACAGGGACGGGGTGAGCCGCCATCACAACATCCTGTGGCTGAACACGGATCAGCAGATGGTCGCCAACAGGCCCGCCGCGGCGCGCGAGCTGCCTCTGCAGAAGAGACTGGCTGCGCGGGGCATGAACTTCAGTCGCGCCTATACGGCACTCCCCATATGTTCGCCGTCGCGTGCCTCGATGCTGACGGGTCATTACCCGCACAACCATGGCGTGACGGAAAACGACGGGCGTTTCGGAGGACGAGCCGGTCTGGAACCGTCCGACACCCTTGTGACCGACCCGCTTCGAGAGCGGGGGTATCGCTGTGCCTGGTTCGGCAAGTGGCACCTGCATCGGGAGCTGGACGCGCGTGACTTCGGTTTCGAGGGCTATGCGCCGGCAGACTATGCCTACCCCTATGCCAGTCCCGACTATCGCGCCTATCTCGAACGCCACGCGTTGCCTGACCCGGTCGCGCGGATCGAGTTGCCGGGGGAAAGCGGTACGCCGCCAGGCACAGAGGTCGACTTGACCCGGGCCGAAGACTGGTTCGATTTCGAGGCGGGCAGCGCGATCCTCGAAGGGCCGGTCGAAATGCATGAAGCCTTCTTTGTCGCCGAACTCGCCGAACGCTGGCTTCGCGATTCGGGAGACGGACCCTTCTTCATGCGTGTGGATACCTGGGGGCCGCATCCCCCCTATCTGGTCGGCGCACCCTTCGCCAGCATGTTCGCCCATCTGGGGAGCGCGGCCTCGCCCAACCTCGTCCTGGACCTGAAAGCGCGTCCGGCTCACCACGCGGCCTATCGGGACCACTGGCAGCACATTCTTGGCGACGGAGCGCTTGACTTTGCGCTTCTTTCGCGGCGCGCCCTGCAATCGGCCGCCCTTTGCGAGACGGCACTGGTGCGGTTGTTGGACGTGCTGGATGAAAGCGGACGGATCGATGACACCCTCATCGTCTTCACGGCCGATCACGGGGATGCGGTGGCCTCGAACGGCGGCGTGATGAACAAGGGCGGGCTGATGGTGGAAGAGACGTTGCGGATCCCCCTGCTGATCGCCGGACCGGGCATTCCCCCGGGATCGAACGACAGCCTGGTCTGCAACATCGATCTGGCGCCGACGCTGCTGGATCTGTGCGGAATCACCGCGCATGAGATGGACGGAACCAGCCTCTGTCCCCTGCTCCGGCGTACCGGATCCCTGCCCCGCAAAGGACTGATGACCGAGCACTACGGTCTGAAGACACCGCTCTGGCAGCGCGCGTTCCACAAGGGGCGCTGGAAGCTCGTCATGCAGGAGGATGGATTCACCGAGTTGTATGATCTCGCTTGCGACCCTGGCGAGATGAACAATCTGGCGGCGAGTGCCACCCATGCCGGGACGCTTCGCGCCATGCGAAGCGGCTTGGCGAAGGCACTGGCGAGGCATGGCGACGACTCGGCTTCCGCGATGGCCTTCCGGGATACGGCACTGTCCGACTCCGCTGCCTTCCCGCCACGTCATCAGGGGGCATGATTCTGGAGTAGACGGACAGGAAACGAAACCGGCTCTTCGGCTGCGACCGCTATCCCGCGAATTCCGGCGACGGGACCGAACCGTCATGCGTGGCGGGTGCGCCTGTCGTTTTCGGAACCCAAGGCACGGTCTTCCAGGGCTCAACAGCCGTCGTGCGCTGCGCCGCTGGCTAACATTCATTCAGGAACGGGTGGTTGATTCCAGTGTCGTACTCGCTTCGATCCAGCGCGTTTCGGCCTTCTCGAGCGCTCTTTCTATTTTCCGTCTCCTTGTCATCAACTCGGTCACGGTTGTTCCCTCGTGGGTTGAGGGATCGAACAGAATGCGGTCGATTTCGTCGCGCGAGCGGGTGAGCTCGTTGACTTCGTTCTCGGCCTTGTCGACCGCCTTTCTCAGCTCCCGTGTGCGTTCCCGTTCGACTGCTGCACGGCGACGGTCATCCTTTCTCCTGGGACGCGATGCCGTTGATCCGGAGTCGCGACCGAGCACCAGGTTGCGGTAATCGTCGAGATTGCCCGCAAAGTCCGTTGCCTCGCCGTCCGCAACGAGAACGAGCCGGTCCGCCGTGAGTTCGACGAGGTGCCGGTCGTGGCTGATCATGATCACCGCGCCGCTGTAACCGCTGAGGGCCTGAACCAGGGATTCCCGGGCCTCGATGTCGAGATGGTTGGTCGGCTCGTCGAGAATGATGAGGTGCGGGGCATCGCGGGTGATGAGCGCCAGGGCGAGGCGGGCCCGTTCGCCGCCGGAGAGCTGGCAGACAGGAAGGGCGGCCTTGTCGCCTGAGAAGCCGAAGCGGCCAAGCTGAGCCCGCACGCGGCGCGGCGCTGAATCCGGCATCAGGCGCGTCAAGTGAACGAGTGGAGTTTCGTCGGGCTCCAGTTCCTCGACCTGGTGCTGGGCGAAGTATCCGACTCGCAGCCGTGAGGCCGCCGTCATCGAGCCGCTCATGACACCGAGCCTGCCTGAAAGCAGGCGTGCCAGCGTCGTCTTGCCGTTGCCGTTGCGTCCCAGGAAGGCGATGCGTTCGTCGGGGTCGATGCGGAGCTGCAGGCGGGTGAGCACCGGCTTTCCGGCTGCGTACCCAACAGACGCGTCATCGAGAAGGATCATGGGCGGTCGCAGGGTGTCGGGGCTTGGGAAGTCGAACTGGAGCGTGCTGTCCTCGATGGCGGCGGCCACCGGCTCCATGCGTTCCAGGGCCTTCAGCCGGCTTTGTGCCTGGCGTGCCGTGTGGGCCTTGTAGCGCCAGCGGTCCACGTAGGCCATGAGCTTGGCCCTTTGCCTTTCCTGACGGGCGCGCATCGCCTCGATCTGCCCGAGTCTCTCGCTCAGCTGCCTCTCCCACGAATCGTAGTTGCCCCGGTAGAGCGTCACCGCGCCGCCCTGGAGATGCAGGATGTGGTCGCAGACGCTGTTGAGGAGATCCCGTTCGTGGCTGATGACGAGCAACGTTCCCCGGTAGGTCTTCAGAAACGACTCCAGCCACAGGGCCGCTTCGAGATCGAGGTAATTGCTCGGCTCATCGAGCAACAGCACGTCGGGGCGGGAGAACAGCAGGGCTGCCAGGGCAATGCGCATGCGCCAGCCGCCGGAAAAACTGTCGACAGTCTGTCCCTGGGCAGCCTCGTTGAATCCCAGGCCGGCAAGAATCCGGGCAGCCCTCGCCGGTGCGCTGTACGCGTCGATCGCCTGCAGCCGTTCGTGGATGTCACCGATGCGCTGGCTCGTTGCGGCGGAGGCTTCCTCTTCCAGAAGACGCGTGCGCTCTTCATCGGCGGCAAGGACCCTCTCGAGAGGCGAGTCGTTGCCGGCCGGAACATCCTGGGCAAGATATCCGAGACTGGCGCCGCGCCGCATGTCGACCGTGCCGGCATCGGACTCGATCTCTCCGGCGATGACCTTCATCAGTGTCGACTTGCCTGCGCCGTTGCGCCCGATCAGGCCGACCCGGCTTCCCGGGACCAGCGTCGCGGAAGCGCCGTCAAGGATCGTGTGGCCGCCAAGCCTCACGGTAATGCCGGTCAGTGTGAGCATGGCCGGCTGATAGCACGCCTGCACCCCGGGCGTCACTCCGGTGCAATGTCACGGAGAATCCGCAACACAGCCTCATGCCCGGGATAAACGAGGGATGGACGGGACCGGTTCGTCCTGGTCAGCGCGCCGGTGGTCTGAGCGGCCGGGGGAGGCCCAGGGGCACGATTCGGTAGAGGAGCCTGCGATCGCGAGGGGTTTCGGGCGCGTCGATAGGCGTTGCGCAGTGCAGCGTCACGGTGTTGTCCCACATCAGGAGATCGCCTGGCCGGTAGCGGTGTGACCAGGTGAACTGCCCGGAAATGGCGTGGAGCTTGAGGCGGCGCATGAGCTCGGTCGCGGTGCCGGACTCCATGCCATCGATGGCCACCATTGATCCGGCCGGAGAATAGAGCGCCTTCTCTCCGGTCAGTGTGTGCGGCCTTGCAACCGGACGGCGGGCCGGTGACGGCAGGAGTCCGGCCGTCTCGTCGGTAACGGGTTGCAGGGGATGCTCGAAGTCCTCGCGTCCTGCGAGAATGTCTCCAGTACCGGAATACATGTGAAGAGCCGTGAGCGGCTCGATCGCGCGCTGTGTTTCCCGGTCAAGCCCGCGCCAGGCCGCGGCCATGTCGGCGATCAGGGTTTCGCCTCCCTCGGCCGGCGCCTCCAGGCACCACAGCATGGTGGTGGCATCCGCATCGGCCTCGGCGGCGCAGTCCGTGTGCCAGAACGAGGCGCCGTTGCGGTACTCCTCGCGCTCGTTGACGCCGCCGACATTGCCGACCGTCGACATGAAGTCGTAGCCCGGAACGTTCCGTTCCTGGAACCCGTCGACACGCGGTGTTCCCCATGACCGGGCAAACCGCGCGAAGTCGTCCGGCGCCAGATCCTGATTGCGGAAGAGCAGGACCTTGTGTTCGACAAAGGCCCGTGCCACGGCCTTGAGAGTCACGTCATCGAGAGCGCGGGACAGGTCAACTCCGCGAACTTCCGCAGCGAAGGTGGCGCCCAGGCGATGGATGTCGGGATCAGACATTTCAGTCTGACTTTACTGGCCGGGACCTGATCGGACCACCTGTCGGCATCATGCCGCCCTTGTTCCTTCAATGTCGTGGTTCGCAGGGTGGGACCACTATCCCGCGCAGAGCCCTTCGCCAGCCCCAGCGTGCACGGCTTGCTGGCGACAACCGGAACACGCAACCCAAGCGAGAACGAGCCGGGTGGTCGAGTCGTCCTCCCCCCACGATCGATGAAGGCCTCCCGGCAATCCAACAATGGGGACAACTGGTCAACGGATTCCTGATGGGTCGCCTCGGTTGTGAATCGTCTTCCACGACAGGAATGAGAACACATGCCGGTGTGCAGCTGTCGGGATCCCGCGGTTCAGTTTATGGAGCAGCCAGAGGCTTGATGCCGCGTTCTCGATCGGCACTCCGTCCTGAGACAGGGTTGACGCCCGGTGGAAGCACGCCACACCCTGCGCCCCGGCGGCCGGCTCGTGCCCGCCTTTCCAGCGGATTGCAGTCTCTCGGCAATGCAGCCGAGACCGTGTCGGAGTATGTTCCGGATCTGGCAGGGAGAAGCCCGACGTGACCTATGTCAGCCATCTTGAGTGCTCCGCGACCGGTGAGCGGCACGAGGCCGGTGAGATTCACGGTCTTTCCCGTGCCGGCGCGCCGTTGCTGGTGCGCTACGACCTGGATCGCCTCGCCAACGCGGTCACCCGAGACTCAATTGCCGCGGCACCCGTCGCCGGATTCTGGCGTTGGGCTCCCTTCCTTCCGGTCGCGCGGGAACAGGACAGGATCTCGCTCGGCGAGGTGACGACGCCGCTCGTTCCCCTGGTACGCTCCGCTGGCGAAACACCCAGGCACGTCATGGTGAAGGATGAGGGCCGCTTGCCCACCGGCTCGTTCAAGGCAAGGGGACTGGCCCTGGCGGTGTCGATGGCGCGGCAGCTCGGTCTCCGTCACCTTGCCATTCCGACGAACGGCAATGCCGGCGCCGCGCTTGCCGCCTACGCCGGACGGGCCGGGATGAAGTCCACGGTTCTTTGTCCGGCGGATACGCCCGACATCAATCTGCGCGAAATCCGGCAGCACGGCGCCGACGTCTGGAAAGTCGACGGCCTCATCAACGATTGCGGCAGAATTGTCGGGGAGGGGGCACGGACTGCCGGCTGGTTCGATGTTTCCACCCTGAAGGAGCCCTATCGCATCGAGGGCAAGAAGACGATGGGACTCGAGCTTGCCTGGCAGCTGGCCTGGTCCCTGCCGGATGTCATCTTCTATCCCACCGGAGGCGGCACCGGGCTCATCGGGATGTGGAAGGCCTTCCAGGAGCTTCGCCAGCTCGGCTGGATCACCGGTGGCATGCCGCGCATGGTGGCAGTCCAGGCCGCAGGGTGTGCTCCCATCGTGCGTGCCTTCGAGGCCGGAAGCACACACGCCATGCCCTGGCTGGACGCCCACACCGTGGCGGCGGGCATCCGGGTGCCGGTTGCCATCGGCGACTTTCTCATTCTCGATGCAATCCGCGCGTCCGGTGGTTTTGCCATGGCGGTCGACGACGACGTGATCCTCCAGGAGCGGGACAGGGTTGCGATGCAGGACGGATTGCTGCTCGCGCCGGAAGGAGCGGCAACGGTTGCCGCCTGGAGGATGGCTCTGGAGAACGGACTGGTGGGCGATGACGAGCGTGTGGTTCTCTTCAATTGCGCCAGTGGTCTCAAGTACCCGATGGCGCCGGTGGTTCAGGAACTCGACATCACGCGGGACATCGATTTCACGAGCCTGGCATGACCGCTGACCCTTCAGATGTCCTCGACCGGCTCCGTCTCCTCTTCCTCGGGAGATTCTTCGGGTTCCCCGGGAACGCGGCGGATGATGATGTCCCCGTTCTCGAGAACTTCCGGCAGTTCATACTGGGGAATGGACTCGATGATGCCCTCAAGCAGTATCAGCAGACGCTGCAGCGCCTCTGACGCATCGGGCATCAGGTCATCGTCTGCCGCTACGGGCGTGGCGAGGCACATGGCCGTCGCGGACGCCGCGAGGATCCGTTTCATGCCCTGCATGACTCAGTGTCTGCCGGCACGCCGCGCACGGCGTTCGGCGACGTGGCCGTAGTAGCGAAGCATGATGAACCAGCTCAGGCCTGCAAGACCGATACCCATGTACTGGGTTGCCTCACTCTCGGACGTGGCCGCGGCCACCAGTCCCAGAAGCGAGAGCAGACTGAAGATGACGGAGATGGCAATCGTCCAGGACATGGATCGTGCTCCTCAAGGGGGAGGGGATCATCGCGCCAAGAATATGTATTGCAGTCGGGCTGTCGAGTGTCTTTCGTTCCGTCGGCTTATGGCGGGTGGAAGGCCGGGAAAGGACGGGATACAAGGTCGACCCTGGGTACAGGATAAAGGAGACGGGCGGTGAAGGTCGCATTTTTGGGTCTGGGAGTGATGGGCTATCCGATGGCCGGGCATCTGGCGGTCCGTGGTCATGATGTGACTGTGTGCAATCGCACGGCCGCCAAGGCGCAACGCTGGGTTAGCGAGCACGGTGGCAGAAGCGCGCCGAACCCGGCCGAAGCGGCAGCGGGGGCAGAGATCGTCTTTGCCTGCGTTGGTGACGATGACAGCGTGCGCGACGTGATCTGCGGTGACGATGGCGCTGCGGGCGGCATGGACGAGGGCGCGCTCTTCGTCGATCACACAACCGCTTCGGCGGATGTCGCAAGGGACATGGCGGCTGCACTCGCAGGACGCGGCCTCGGCTTTGTCGATGCGCCGGTCTCGGGCGGCCAGGCCGGGGCGGAGAACGGCCAGCTGACAATCATGGCAGGAGGTCATCCGGAGCACTTCGAGCGCGCCCGTCCGGTGATGGAGTGCTACGGCAAGGCGGTGACGTTGATGGGAGATGTCGGCGCCGGCCAGCTCTGCAAGATGGCCAACCAGATCTGCATCGCCGGTCTGGTCCAGGGCCTTGCCGAGGGCCTCAACTTTGCCCAGCGTGCCGGACTGGACGGCGAGCAGGTGATCGACGTCATCTCCAAGGGCGCCGCCGGCTCATGGCAGATGGTCAATCGTGGCAGCACCATGTTGCGCGACGAGTACGATTTCGGCTTTGCCGTCGACTGGATGCGCAAGGACATGCGTATCGCGATGGCCGAAGCATCGCGCAACGGCGCCTCACTGCCGGTGGCGGCTCTCGTCGACCAGTTCTACGCCGAGGTTCAGCGCCTTGGTGGCAGTCGCTGGGACACGTCGAGCCTGATGCATCGCCTGAAACGCGTGCCGTAGGGAGAACCTGCCCGGCAGGCGTCCCTTTCCGGGTTCGGCACAGGACTGTGTGCCGGTCAGGTAAAGGAGTCCGGCATGGAGAGCTTCCGGCGGGCAATCCAGTCATCGAGTTCCTCGGCGACTGCGGGATCCATGGCCGGAGCCTCATAGTCGGCGAGCATGTCCTTCCACAACTGGTTGGCGCGTCTGGCGGCATCGAGCGACCCGTCTGCCTCCCACTGCTCGAAGCTGTTGTTGTCAGCGATGGTCGAACGGTAGAAGGCGGACTGGAAATTGTTCTGGGTATGATCGCATCCCAGGAAATGACTGCCCGGTCCGACCTCGCGGATGGCGTCCATGGCCTGTCCGTTCTCCGAAAGATCGACCCCCCGGCCCAGCACCTGCATCATGCCGATCTGGTCGGCGTCCATGACGAACTTCTCGTAGCCCGAGGCCAGGCCACCCTCGAGCCAGCCCGCGGCATGCAGCACGAAGTTGACACCCCCCAGAAGTGTGGGAAGGAGGGTTTGCGCGCTTTCGTAGGCAGCCTGGGCGTCGGGAACCTTGGACCCGCACAGCGAGCCGCCTGACCGGAAGGGGACGCCCAGGCGCCTGGCGAGTTGTGCCGAGGCGAAGAGCACCAGTGCCGGTTCCGGTGTGCCGAACGTGGGCGCTCCGGATTGCATCGAAATCGAACTGCCGAACGTGCCGAACACGACGGGCGTTCCCTTGCGCACCAGTTGGGTTGTGGCCATGCCGACGAGGGCCTCTGCCAGGATCTGCGAGACAGTTCCTGCGACGGTCACCGGACTCATCGCGCCCGACAGGATGAAGGGAGACACGACACAGGCCTGCCCCGCCGCGGCATAGACCTTGAGGGCGCCGAGCATCGTGCCGTCGAAGGTCATAGGCGAGTTGGCATTGATGAGATTGATGATGCAGCAGTGGTCGTCGACCGTTTCGCCGCCAAGAGCGATTCGCGCCAGTTCAATGGTGTCTGCCGCGCGTTCGGGCGCGGTGACCGACCCCATGAAGGGCTTGTCGGAATACGCGAGGTGGGCATGCACCATGTCGAGGTGGCGCTTGTTGACGGGGATGTCGACCGGCTCGCAGACCGTTCCCCCCGAGTGGTGCATGGCCGGCGTCATGTAGGCAAGCTTCACGAAGTTGCGGAAGTCCTCGATGGTCGCGTAGCGGCGTCCGTCGTCGAGATTGTGGATGAAGGGCGGACCATAGACCGGGGCGAACACGGTGGCGCCGTCGCCGATCTTGACGTTGCGTTGCGGGTTGCGTGCGCGCTGGGTGAACGATGAGGGTGCGGTGGCAAGCAGGCTGCGGGCGAGGCCCCTGGGAAAGTGGAGCGTTTCGCCGTCATCGGCGACATCGGCGCCGGCGTCACGCCACATGGCGATGGTGTCGGGGTCGTCCTTGATGGCGATCCCCACCTCTTCCATGATGACTTCGGCGTTGTCTTCGATGATCTCCAGGCCCTCTTGCGAGAGCACGTCAAACACCGGGACATTGCGCTGGATGTAGGGGAGCGGTGTTGTGTCGAAACGCCGGCTGCGCAATGCCCTGCGGGCGCCGCTGCCGCCTCGTTCGCGACGCCCGCCGCGTCGCCGGTTCCCGCTCATGAATGCCTCGCTGGAGCGTGTGGCTTGCGCCCCGGGAAGGGGCACGCATCTGTCGCACAGGCGCCCGGGCCGATCAAGGGCGGGGAATGTTCTTGCGGCGGCGAGGGCACAGTGCGTAATAGGGTTGTCACGACCTGGAGTGATCAGACGATGCAGCAGCGTGCCCGTCCAGTCGGCATCAACCACATCGCCCTTGAAGTCGGCGACATCGCCGAGGCGATGGCCTTCTACCAGGGATTTCTTGACTTCGAGATTGCCAGGCAGTCTTCCGATGCCGCCTTCGTCTACTTTGGCGACCAGTTCATCAATTTCATGACGCCCCGCAGCCAGGGCCCCGACGAGGGGAGGCACTTTGGCATCGCGGTCGACGACAAGCAGGCGGCCATCGCCAGGCTCGAGGAGATGGGCGTGGAGCTGTTGCCGGGCCGGTTCACCGATTTTCTCGACCCCTGGGGCAACCGGGTGGAACTCACCACCTACACGAACATCCAGTACACCAAGGCCGATCACGTGCTGAAGGGCATGGGTCTCGGCCATCTCGGGAAGACAGAGAGCGCCATTGCCGAACTCGCCGCCAAGGGCATGGCGCCTGAAGGCTGACCAGCTGCTTCGAAGGGAAAGAGGACGATGAAATCCCACGCACGTGTGGTCGTGATCGGCGGCGGTGTCGTCGGCGCCGCCACGCTCTATCACCTCGCAAGGAAAGGCTGGAGCGACGTCGTGCTCGTCGAGCGCCGAGAGCTGACCTCCGGTTCGACCTGGCATGCAGCGGGCCTGCTGCCGCTCTTCAACATGAGCTACTCGGTGGGCCAGGTCCACAAGTACTCGGTCCGCTTCTACCAGGAACTCCAGGAAGAGACCGGGATGGATGTCGGTTTTCGCAAGGTCTCCAACATTCGTCTCGCCATGAACCGGGACCGCATGGACGAGTACCACCAGTACGCCGGTGTCGCAGAGACCATCGGTGTCGAGGTGAAATTCCTGTCGCCTGAGGAGGTCGGGGAGATCTGGCCGCTGTGCAACACCGAAGGTCTTGTCGGCGCCATCCAGCATCCCGAGGACGGTTACATCCAGCCGGCCGATCTCACTCAGGCGTTCGCGACCGGGGCCCGCAACCGTGGCGCCGATATCCATCGCAACTGCACCGTGACGGCCCTTGAACGCAACCGGTCCGGCGAGTGGTGCGTCACCACGGACCACGGGTCCATCACCTGCGAACACGTGGTCAGTGCCTCTGGAAGTTTCGCCCGCCAGGTCGGCGCCATGGCCGGTCTCGAGGTGCCGGTCATTCCGGTGGAGCACCAGTACATCGTCACGGAACCTCATGCGGACCTCCAGCAGCGCCAGGCCGACGGTCTGCCCGAGCTGGGAGTGCTGCGGGAGTCGGATGGTTCCTGGTACATGCGCGAGGAGAGGGCGGGGTTCATTCTCGGGCCCTACGAGATCGGGGCTCCGGCGTGCTACGTCGATGGTCCGGCCGATGACATGGAGTACGAGCTCTTCCAGGAGGACCTTGACCGCCTGGCGCCGCACATCGAATCGGCGATCAACCGGGTGCCGGCCTTTGGCGAGGTTGGCGTCAAGCAGGTCTACAACGGGGCCATCTGCTACACGCCCGACGGCTCACCGATCATCGGACCGGCCTGGGGTGTCGAGAACTTCTGGCTCAACGAGGGTCACAGCTTCGGCATCACGGCCGCCGGCGGAGCAGGCTGGCAGCTCGCCGAGTGGATCGTCGACGGCGAGCCGACCATCGACATGCTGGGCGTCGACCCGCGCCGCTTTGGCGACTACGCCACACACTCCTACCTGGTGGCGAAGAACGAGGAAGCCTATGCCAACGTGTTCACCATCCACTATCCGGATGAAGAACGGCCGGCAGCCCGCCCGCTGCGCCAGGCGCCCTCCTATGACCGTCTGAAGGAGCTTGGCGCCGTGTTCGGCCAGAAGTTCGGCTGGGAACGGGCCAACTGGTTTGCTCCCTCCGGCATGGCGCAGGAGGACCACTGGTCCTTCCGTCGCTCGCGCTGGTTCGAACCGGTCGGCAACGAGGTGGAGAACGTCCACAACAATGTAGGCGTCCTCGACATGACGGCCTTCGCCAAGTGCCGGATCGCCGGACCGGGTGCGGAAGAATTCCTTGAGGGCATGATTGCCAACCGGTTGCCCCGGAGCATTGGCAGGGTGGGTCTCGTCCACGCGCTCACCGATCGCGGCGGGGTCCACTCCGAGTTCACGGTGTTTCGGGAGTCACAGGAGAGCTTCTACGTCGTTTCCGCCGGCGCCCTGCAGCGCCTCGATCACGACTGGCTCACCAGGCACATGCCGTCCGACGGGTCCGTCACATTCACCAACATCACCAACCAGATGGGGGTTCTGGTGGTTGCCGGCCCGCGTTCGCGGGATCTGCTTTCGGGCCTGACCCGCGACGATCTCTCGAATGAGCGCTTTCGCTGGCTCTCCGGGCGCTGGATCGATGTCGGCCTGGCGCCGGCACTTGCCCTGCGCATGAACTTCGTCGGTGAACTGGGATGGGAACTGCATCACCCGATCGAGTACCAGAACCACATCTTCGATGCCCTCATGACCGCAGGCGCCGATCTTGGACTGAGGCCTTTCGGTATCCGGGCCATGGAGGCGATGCGGATCGAGAAGTCGTACCGCATGGTGGGTCAGGAGCTCTCCATCGAATATGCGGCCCTGGAGAGCGGCCTCGATCGCTTTGTGCGTCTCGACAAGAACGACTTCAAGGGACGCGCCGGGCTGGTGGCGTGGCAGGAACGCGGGTTCGCCAACCGTTTCGTCACCATGGTGGTGCACGATGTCGACGATGCCGATGCCCTTGGCAACAATCCTGTTCGCCGCGACGGCGAACTCGTTGGCCGGGCCACATCGGGTGGCTACGGATTCCGGCTCGGCCAGTCCCTGGCACTGGCCATGGTGCATCCCGATGCCGGTGAACCGGGAACCGAACTGACCATCGACATCCTCGGCCGCACCTTCCAGGCCACCGTCTGCGCAGAATCGCCTTTCGATCCGGACAACGAACGGCTCCGGTCCTGACCAAGGGGGCCATGGCGGTGGAATGCTGAAGAGCGGCCGACCAGACGCCGGCAGCTGATATCGGGGGAGGGATGCCACGAACCTGAACATGTTCGGCAGGCGACCTGGCGGGCCACAACATCCGTGCACATCAATCAGGGAGACAACGATGGATCGCGACACGACCCCGGAGGCGTCGACACCCTCCTACACCATGGGCTACGGCCCGGAATTCCGGAAGATGCTGGAGCGCAGGAATGCGGCCGTAACCGCCGCCTATCTGCTGCCTCGACTTCGACACGGCATGCGTCTTCTCGATCTGGGCTGTGGCCCCGGCACAATATCGGTCGGTCTGGCGGAGGCGGTGAACCCTGGTGAATTGCACGGCATCGACATGGAGGAGAGCCAGATTGACATGGCGCGTGAAGCCGCACGCGCAGGCGGACACGAGAACGCGTTCTTCCAGGCGGGCGACGCGACCGATCTTCCCTTCGAGGATGCTTCGTTCGACGTCGTTCACTGCCACGCATTGCTCAACCATGCGCCCGGCACCCAGGCAGTGCTGGCCGAGATCATGCGGGTGCTGAAGCCCGGAGGCCTGGTTGCCGCGCGCGAGGTGGTTGGCGACTCCTCGTTTGTCGAGCCCGGGCACTATCTCGGCAACGAGGACGGCGCGTGGGAGACGTTCCTCAAGCTTCTCGCCGCCAACGGCGGCCATCCGCAGATGGGCAAGGAACTGAAGCGCGCGTTCGCCGACGCCGGGTTCGTGGATATCCATGCGACCGCCTCCTTCGAAACCTTCACGTCGGCCGAGGATCTCGCCTTTCTTCGCGACTTGATCATCGGCTGGTTCTTCGCGCCGGAGACGATGGGAGCCGCCATCAAGTTCGGCCTTGCGACACAGGATGCGTTCGATGGCTGGCGTGACGGGCTCGATCGGTGGATGACGGAGCCAGGCGCATTCGCTGCCTTTGCCTGGGGCGAGGCGATCGGGCGCAAGCCGTGACAGCCGTCATGCCTGCCTCAGGGATCTGGCGGCGGAACGGATCGAGGTCCGCATCAAGACAATCGCGATTCCAGGAGTGAACGGGTTTCACCAGGGATAGGCAATCACGGAAACGGTCATCCAGGTGCCAGCCTCGCCAGGACCCTCTTCATGGGGTCAGGATGGACCCATGTCGGGACCACACCGTGGCGCGGGCGCCACGAACTCCTCGGGAAACACAGTCTGCCCGACACGGACATCTGGCTGAGTCCCCTTCGCATGGACTGGAAACGCGTGATCCATCCATGCACGTCACGGCGTGTCCGACTGGATAAACCGGCCTCCTTGTCCGGATCCCGTCCTGCCGGCCACCACCAAGGGCGCCGGCGAGAGCCTCACAGGGGGCCCACGACCTCGCTGCGTTGCGCGCCCAGCCCCTCGACTTCCAGGTGCAGGCGGTCGCCTGGCTGCAGGTAGACCGGCGGCCGGCGTCCCATGCCGACGCCCGCCGGTGTGCCGGTCAACATGACATCGCCGGGCTCGAGGGACATGAAACGGCTCACGAAATGCACCAGGTGGGCCACGGGAAAGATCATGTCGGCGGTTGTGCCGTCCTGCATGCGCTGACCGTTCACGTCCAGTGTGAGACGCAGATTCTGCGGGTCGGCGATCTCGTCGGCGGTGACAAGCCAGGGCCCCAGAGGGCACCACGTGTCGCCGGACTTGCCGAGCACCCACTGGCCGCTGCCCTTGGCCTGGAACTTGCGTTCGGAAACATCGTTCGCAACGCAGTATCCGGCGACGTGGTCGAGCGCTGCGGCTTCGGAAACTTCGTATGCGCGCCTGCCGATGACGACAGCCAGTTCCACCTCCCAGTCGCAGTGACGGCTGTCGCGCAGCATGCGGATCGGATCATCCGGACCGTTCAGCGACGTCGTCGGCTTGAAGAAGACAATGGGTTCCACCGGCTTCTCGAGTCCCGCCTCGGCAGCGTGGTCGGCGTAGTTCAGTCCGATGCAGACAATCTTGCCGGTACCGGAGAGTGGCACTCCGAAGCGCGCCTTGCCGTCCACGAGAGGCAGCGCCTCGGCGTCGATGTCGCCCAAGCCTGACAGTGCGGCAGCATCGAGATCATCGAGTTCATGACCAAGATCCCTCAATCGTCCTTCGCCGTCGATCAGTCCCGGCCGTTCGCGGCCCGCTTCACCAAAGCGCACGAGTTTCATCGATCATGTTCCGTTCTGAAGATCCGTGATCAGGATAGGATCGAATGATGCGTCGACCAACGTGATTGTTGCCGGTGTCAACACGATTCGATGCCGAGGGAAACCGTCTGGCGGGGGGCCCCGGTCTTCCCACCGGTCACGAATTGCATGACCACGTCCAGAAGCGCGGCCGGCGATGCGACGGGACCCCTCGGGACAATGGTCCCGTCGACCGCTATCTGATGAGACGCCGGATCTCGGCGGAAGCCGGGATCCTGCCCGTCTTGACGTATCCCTCGTGATTTCGCTCGATTGTCTTGAGGTCGTACAGGTAGTTGACCATCAGTCCGGCAGACTCCGACAGTCCCTTGTGGGACAGGTCGCCGAGCCAGTTGATCCTCTCGAGACGTGCACCGTTTCGCAGGTGGAAGCGGGCGACCGGATCCAGGGGGCGACCGTCGGACCCGGCCTTCAGGAGATAGCGAGCGCACAGACGCATCAGCGGCTTGCGTACGCGCTCCGCGACCTCACTGTCTCGGTGCCAGTCCGGCGTCGAGATGTGTGCCAGCGCCTCCGCTTCGTCGGCGGGGATCGTTGAATCCGCGTCGTGGCCGAGGGTCGCAAGCCAGGAGCGCAGTCGGGGTATGGGCGAGAGTGTGGCGAAGGCCTTGAGGTTCGGCATCTCGCGGGCGAGTTCGACCACGACCTGCTTGATGAGGAAGTTTCCGAACGAAATTCCCACGAGTCCGGCCTGGCAGTTGTTGATCGCATAGAAGATCGCGGTATCCGCCTCTCGCGGGTCGAAGACTTCGCCGCCGTCGGCAAGCAACGGCTGCACGGCGCTTGCCATGCCGCGGGTCAGTGCCACCTCCACGAAGATCAGCGGCTCATCTGCGAGCGCCGGGTGAAAGAACGCAAAGCACCGCCTGTCGTCGGCGAGTCGGCGTCGGAGCTCGTCCCATCCCGTCATCGCGTGGACGCTTTCGTAGGCCATGATCTTCTGCAGCAGCGCAGCGGAGCTCTCCCATTGAATCTGCCTGAGATGGAGGAAACCACGGTTGAACCAGGAAGCGAGCAGGTGCACGAGATCCGCATCGACAGCCTTGAGCGACGAATCGTCAGGCAACAGCTGAAGAAGGTCCCCGCGCATGGCCACGATGGTCGCCGTGCCCTCGGGAGCCATGTTGATGCGGCGGAACAACTCCTGTCTTGGCGACTCGATCGCCGTGGTCAGTTCCATGAGTGTCTCGAAGCCGGGAGCCGCCTTGTAGGCGTCGCCGGCCGCATGGATCGCATCCGGGGCGGGCCCGTAATGGGCGGCGAGCATTGAGAAGAAGGCGCGTTTCTCCGCACGCGTCATCGCGCGATACGCGTCGGTGACGTCGCGGGCGAGCGCCGTGCCCGACGCTTCGCCTCGCGTCGACAGCAGTGCTTCGCAGAGCGGGTGCGGCGACTGCCTGTGCGGTCTCGTCGCAGGCGTGCCGCGCCGCAGCAGTTCGCGGCCTGCATCCGCGACCGAGTGCAGGACCTGATTCAGGCGTGACGTCCCCATGCCTGCCGAAACTCCCGTAGCGACCCGAACGTAGCCGTCCGCCAACAACCGGGCAATCGGCCGCAGCGCCATTCACAGTGTGCAGGAAGCGTGTTCCGGGTGATTCACGAGAATGAGCCGGTATTCGAAGGCGTGTTGCGCGCGAGCCGCCATTGACTCCGTCACCCTCCCTGAGTGGGCTCATGCAGCGCGTCGGAAGTGTTGCATTTGATCAATGTATGACCTAAATGTTGGTCACTTTAGGCGAGTTTCGTCTCATGCAGATCGCAGTCGCAGAAGCCAAGGCCCACTTCGCCGAGTTGATTCGCCGTGCCGAAGCTGGTGAGGCGATTGAACTGACTCGCTACGGGCGGCCCGTGGCGCGAATCGTTGCGGTCGAATGCGCACCCTCGGGACCACTGATCGGCGCGCTGAAGGGGCAATTCACGGTTCCTGAGGACTTTTTCGAAGGGGATGCCGAAATCGGGGAGATGTTCGGTTCTCGCGAGGTCTGAGTGAAGCTCCTTCTCGACACACATGTTCTGCTCTGGGCTCTGGCCGACGATCAGCGCCTGACGTCCGCGCAGGCCAGCGCAATCGGCCGGGGAAACCTCTACCTTTCGGCGGCCAGCATTTGGGAGGTCGCGATCAAGCGTAGGCTTGGCAAGCTGGTTGTGCCCGAGAATTTCGCGGATGTCGCTGTCGATGCCGGCTGCCGTCCGCTTCCGATCAGCTGGGCGCATGCCGATGCGGCTGCGGCGTTGCCAGCGCATCATGCAGATCCGTTCGATCGGATGCTGATTGCCCAGGCACAGATTGAAGGTCTGACGGTCCTGAGTTCGGATTCCCGTTTCAAGGCCTATGACATCGACTTGATTGATTAGGGGACTGCGTTCACCGGTTGACAGAATTCAGGCGACGGCCGTAGCGCCGGTACTCCGCAAGGCGCGGAGAACTCGCTGGGAAATGAGGAACAAGCCACTCCCCACGCGGACGACAACGTCCGCACGCTGTTGGCCAGAGACTTCGGGCAGGTCGATCAGCAGGAACTCGGGCAGCGTCCGGATATCCCTGTGCCGGTGGCATGCGTTCTTCCGTCATGGCGCCTTCCAATGGCGGAATCCGGTCCGGAAATGACAGGTCCCTTGTGCCCGGGTCGTTGGCATTCAGGCCCAGTCGCCGGCACCTTCCCGCACCGGGCGCGCTTTCCCGAGCCCGATCACGTGGAAGTCCGCGATCGTCTCGTTGTCCGGAAGCGGCCCTTTCCCGGTCTCCCCGGATTTCCGGGCCACGCTCTTCAGTCTCTGCAGCGTGTCGCTGCCAGCAACGGCTCGCGCATCCCCGCCGTAGTAGTCGAACCAGGGCATGCCGGCGGCAGAGTAATCCTGCGCTGTCGGCGGCCTGGTTGGCGGCCGCTCTCCGGTCACCGCCAACCATTGGAGGGAGTTGAGCAGCGAAACAAAGCAGCGGCTGGTGTGCCGCTGGTCCCAGACATCGAGCCCGTAGGGATCATCGTAGATTTCCTGCTTCATCCGGCCGCCCGGCGCAAGGCCCATGGGGCTCTCCAAGGCGGCATACATCACATCGCCTTGCTGCAACCTGACCGACTCCGATCGGATCGCCTCATAGCGCTCGGCCTTCATGGGATAGGCCGCCAATTGAACTCCGCCGTGGACCGCGGCCCCGGTCAGCTGTTCTTCGACAGTCCAGCCTTCGCCGAGCGGCATGGCGACGAACTGGTGGATGACGCCTTTCTCGATGCAATAGCCGTCGAGCCAGGGTTGTTCGGGCAGCACCGCGTAGTCCTGCGGGTCGCGGTTCAGCCGGGCGACCCAGGAATCGCCCGTGATCGCGCAGATCTTGCCGGCCGCCACCTTCACGGCGAAGGGATAGTCCGAGTGGAAGTTGAGCCACATCGCCTCGGCCTGGTGCATCGGTGCCATCACGCCGCCCCGCACGCGCCATGATTCCGGAAGCCGTGCCGCGTAGTCGTCGAGGTGGCGAAGCGGAAAGGCGCCGAAGCCGGGCGGCAGCGGATAGTCGCGGCCGTCGTCCGGGATGCGCAGGGTGCGCTGGAATTCGATGGCGCAGCGCGCCCTGGCGTGGACCTCCGGAAAGCTGAATTCCAGACGGTTGTCTTCAAGCACGATCATTGGTGTTCCTCCTTACCATGTGCCGTCGCGCACCTCGCGCACCACCCGCAGCAACGCCTCGTCGGGCGCTTCCTTGAGCTGACGGATCAGGTCCGCAAACAGGCGTGGACGCTTGCGGATGATGGCCTGCAGGTCGCCCGACACCTTGCCCGCCAGCGCCAGCACGACATCCGGATCCTCGCCGAGTTCCTCCGCCAGCCTGACCGCCGTCGCCTCCGACGGTGGCGCCACTTCGCCGCGCTCGATCTTGCTGAGATACGCCGGTTCGATGCCGACCCGTCCGGCCACCTGGCGCACCGAGTAGCGCCGGTCGTCCTCTCGCAGGCGTTCGCGAATGTCGCGGATGGTTTGTCCAAAATGCGTCATGTGTCGTATATAGTACACATTCTGTCGATCGTCAAGATCCCGGACCAGGCGGATCGGAGCCATCCGCCGGCGAGCGCTCCGGGTCGGCGATGACGGATCGCGACCGGGTCTCTGCGACCTCGGTTCCCGTTCCATGTCGTCGAGGTCGAGCGCGAACTGGCCGTGCTCCGCAAGTACCGAAGACACGTGCGCGACCCCGTACGGCCTTGCCGGCTCGGGGTCTTCGTCACGTGCCGGCGGTCGATGTGCTACTTTTTTGATATGGGGACGACAAGACGATACGGTTTTCGACAGGTGGCGATGGCTGATCTCGATCTGTTGCAGGAATGGCGACAAAGGCCACATGTTCGCGAGTGGTGGGACTCAGATGAGTCCGGTGATGAAATGGATCTGGCTGATCCTCGCGTTTCGCGGTGGATTGTCTCGATAGACGGACACCCCTTTGCGTACATGCAAGACTACACAGTTCATGGCTGGGAAGATCACCATTTCTTCCGACTTCCAAAGGGTTCTCGGGGCATCGACCAGTACATCGGTGAGCCGGACATGATCGAGAAAGGGCATGGCTCTGCCTTCATCGCCGAGCGACTGACGTCGCTCTTTGAGGAAGGGGTTCCAGTGGTCGCAACCGATCCGCACCCGGACAATGCGCGTGCTATCGCCGCATACACGCGAGCGGGATTCACGCAATTCGGCGCACCCCAGGTGACCCGGTGGGGACCGATACTTCCGATGAAGGTCTGTCGGTAGATCAACCACGCCGCAAATCCGCTCGGTCCCGAAGCCGGGCCCGCCTGACCAGGTTTGCCGCCCTGCGCCGGAACGACGGCAGCGTCCAGGGCGGGTTGTATCCCGCCATCCGCCAATCACCTTCGTGCGTCAGGCAGCGCGTGCAAAACCAGGCGGCAGGCATTCTCCGTCAGTGATGACAGATCACGGCCGGGTGTGTCCGCTCGCGAGTTCCTATTCCATGTCCGAGACCAGGAGGTAGCCGCGGTTCTCGACGGTATCGAATGTCCGCATCGCCGCGATCAGGTCATCGGAGCTGACCCATACCCAGGGCGCCCGGTTGGGGTTCACATCCATGATCAGGAAGGAATCGCTCGCCTCATCATACGCCCCGAGCGGGGAAATGTGACCGCCACCCTCCTGTCCGAGGGTTCGGCGCGCATAGTTGACCAGCACGTAATCGTCTCCGGAGGCGAGGTTCGCGGCGATCTCGCGCCTGATCGCGTCAGCGTCCGCGTCGTCGTCCACGACCCGTGTTTCAACCTTGAGACCGTGGCTGCGCAGGACCTGCGCCAACTGGCTGAGCTGCAGGCCGAAATCGCTCATCGCTTCGCCCTTGATGAGGATGGGCTTGCCCAGCACTTCGAGCCGCGTTTTCGTCTCCTCGTTGAGGACGTTGTTCGGAGTGTACTTTCCGTAGAACGGGTCCGCCCCCTCCCAGAGCCAGGCCATCTCGTCTTCCGCGATGGATTGGCGATCCTTCGGCAATCCCTCCTTCCTGCCCAGCCGCAGCGCGTTCAGCACGATGGCCGAGGAGACCGGACCGCAGAAAATGCTGTTGTCCTGGCTGATGAAGTGATTGCTGAGGGGGAAGAAGTCCGTCTTGTGGGACGAGCTGGAAAGACGCTCGATGCTCTCCCTGGACTCCCATTCGACGAGGACTGCAGGCAGCGACTGCGTGCTGCCCGTGGCATGACCTTCCGTAGGGGAGACCACGAGGGCGCACAGCAGAGCCACGAGCGGAGCAAGCGCGGTGAACCCTGCTTCGCGCCTCCTCTTCTCCACGCCGGCATTGCACGTCGCGCCAACGGTCCGGGAACGCCTGTTCCTCGTTGTCCCTGCCGGATGAACCGGCTCCAGTCGCACCATGGCGAAATCTCCTTCAACGACTGTCCACGGCCCCGGCGGAATCAACTTTCCTCCGGTGGAGCTTCCCCGGGGATGTCGACGTCGGCAAGCGCCTCGCAAGCCGCTCGATTGCCCGCATTGGCGGGCACATGCGGTATCGCACATGACAATGCGATTCAACATCGCCTGCGCATGACGATCACCTTGGCCGGACAGGTCGCTTTCAGGCTTCAGGCGCTGCACCGGCCGGGACACCGCATGTGCGGCGTCAGGCCATCATGCTGGCCAATGGGCGGACCATGAAGGTCCGCCCAGCCAACCACGAGGAACCGGCTTCCCGTGCCTATCTCGTCGTGGGCTCCTTTCCTTCGCTCAGGCATGTTCGACGCGGTCGAGGTTCATGACCTTGTCCCAGGCGGCCACGAAGTCTTCCACGAAACGTTCCGCGGCGTCGTCCGACCCGTAGACTTCCGCGATTGCCCGGAGCTGGGAGTTCGAGCCGAAGACGAGATCGACGCGGGTGCCCGTCCACCTGAGTGCGCCCGTCCGGCGATCGCGCCCCTCGAACACGCCTTCGGACCCGGAGACCGTCTGCCACGAGACGCTCATGTCGAGCAGGTTCACGAAGAAATCGTTGGTGAGCGCCTCTGTCCGCTCGGTGAAGACGCCGTGCCGGGACTGGCGGAAGTTCGTGTCCAGGACGCGCATGCCACCGACGAGCACCGTCATCTCGGGCGCCGTCAGACCCAGGAGTTGAGCCCGGTCGACAAGACGCTCTTCCGCCGACACGGCCTGTCGACCGTCGAGGTAGTTGCGGAACCCGTCCGCGACCGGTTCGAGCACGGCGAAGGACTCCACGTCGGTCTGCTCCTGCGAGGCATCCGTGCGACCGGGGGTGAACGGAACCGTCACGTCGTGTCCGGCGTTGTTCGCGGCCTGCTCGATGGCCGCACATCCTCCCAGCACGATGAGGTCAGCCAGCGACACACCTTTCCCGTTGGCCTGCGCGCCGTTGAACTCGCGCTGGATGCCCTCGAGGGTCCCGAGCACGGATGTCAGCCGTTCCGGCTCGTTGACCACCCAGTCCCTTTGCGGTGCGAGACGGATGCGCGCCCCGTTCGCCCCGCCGCGCAAGTCCGAGCCACGGAAGGTCGAGGCGGACGCCCAGGCGGTCGAGACCAGCTGCGAGACGGAGAGCCCGGATGCAAGGATCCTGGCCTTGAGGTCCGCGATGTCTTGCTCGTCAAGCAGGTGATACGCGACAGGCGGAATGGGATCCTGCCAGATCAGTTCCTCTTCCGGGACCTCCGGGCCGAGATAGCGCGTGCGCGGCCCCATGTCGCGGTGCGTCAGCTTGAACCAGGCCCGGGCGAACGCGTCGGCGAACGCATCCGGATTCTCATGGAAGCGCCGCGAGATCGGCTCGTAGACCGGATCCATCCGCATTGCCATGTCGGCCGTGGTCATCATGGGCGCATGGCGTTTCGACGGATCGTGGGCGTCTGGCACGGTCTCCGCGCCGGCGCCGTCCTTCGGCACCCACTGCCAGGCGCCGGCGGGACTTCTGGTCACCTCCCACTCGTAGCCGAACAGGGTGTCGAAGTAGCTGTGGTCCCACGTCACCGGGGTGGGAGTCCATGCGCCTTCGATTCCGCTGGTGATCGCATCGCCGCCCTTGCCGGTGCCGAAGCCGCTCTTCCAGCCCAGACCCTGCTGCTCGATGGGCGCGCCCTCGGGCTCGGGGCCGACATGGGCCGGATCGCCGGCACCGTGGGCCTTGCCGAAGGTGTGCCCGCCGGCGACGAGCGCGACGGTCTCTTCGTCGTTCATCGCCATGCGGCCGAAGGTTTCCCGGATGTCGCGACCCGAGGCGACCGGGTCGGGGTTGCCGTTCGGCCCCTCCGGGTTCACGTAGATGAGACCCATCTGGACGGCGCCCAGGGGTGTCTCGAGCATCCGGTCGCCGCTGTAGCGCTCGTCCCCGAGCCATTCGGCCTCCGAGCCCCAGTAGATGTCCTCTTCCGGTTCCCAGACGTCCTCGCGCCCGCCGGCGAAACCGAATGTCCTGAATCCCATCGATTCCAGGGCGCAGTTGCCGGCCAGTATCATGAGGTCGGCCCAGGAGATCTTCCGGCCGTACTTCCGCTTGACAGGCCAGAGCAGCATGCGCGCCTTGTCGAGGTTGCCGTTGTCGGGCCAGCTGTTGAGGGGCGCGAATCGCTGCGTGCCGGTTCTTGCGCCGCCGCGGCCGTCGCCGGTCCGGTAAGTGCCGGCGCTGTGCCAGGCCATCCGGATGAAGAGCGGCCCGTAGTGGCCGTAGTCCGCCGGCCACCATTCCTGGGACTCGGTCATGAGATCGAAGATGTCCTTCTTGACCGCGTCGAGGTCGAGACTCTCGAACTCTCTCGCGTAGTCGAAACTTTCGCCCATCGGACTGGAGAGGCCGGAGTGCTGATGCAGGACGTTGAGCTTCAGCTGGTTCGGCCACCAGTCGCGGTTCGATGCGCCGCTGCCGGCGGCGCCTCGGCTGGCCCCGTGCATGACCGGGCATCTGCCTTCATTCATGATGTTCTCCTTCGCTTGTCCGGTGGAGTGAAACGGTGGCGGGGACCACGCCCCGTCGCCCGCAGGCAAACGGGGGAGAGCGGTTCGCCGACAGTGATACGGCTTGTGCCGCTCGTTCCGGCATCGATCAGCTGAATCATCCGAAGAGCCCCCGTTGCGCCAGCAGTCTCATCTGACTGCAGGGGGTGAACGTAGGTATTGAGTATATTCGAGTACAACGATTATTATCGAATATGGCAATAGTATTTTACGAAGATATCGGCTCAGGTGGCGCGCGATGAAGCGCCTGCCCACGATGAAGCAACTCCAGTATCTGGTGGCGCTGGCCGACACCCGGCACTTCGGCCGAGCGGCGGAGCGCTGTCATATCACCCAGTCGACGCTCAGCGCGGGCATTCGCGATCTTGAGGCTGTGCTCGGCACCGCGGTCGCCGAGCGTTCCAACAGGCATGTGCTGATCACCCGGGCGGGTGCGGAGATCGCCGAGAGGGCGAAAGCGCTGCTGCGCGACGCCGAAGACGTCATGGACGTGGCGAGGGCAGGGCGCTCTGCGATGACGGGCGAGATGCGACTTGGGGTGATCCCCACGATCGGCCCCTTTCTGCTGCCGCGCGTCCTGCCCGGGCTGAGGGAGAGGTTCCCGGAGCTGACGATCTACCTGAGAGAGGAGCAGACGGCACAGTTGCTCTCCCGGTTGGATGACGCGGATCTGGACGCCGCCGTGATCGCGCTGCCGTACGACATGGGGGGCTTCGATTCCCGCGTCATCCTCGAGGATGAGTTCCTGTTCGCCTGCAACCGGGATCACGCGCTTGCCGGCGCGGAAGAGGTATCCCTCGATGCGCTTGCGGACGAACGCCTTCTGTT
Organism: Alphaproteobacteria bacterium; assembly: GCA_964291415.2. GTDB lineage: Bacteria > Pseudomonadota > Alphaproteobacteria > SP197 > SP197 > SP197. Next base: position 194,758 of record OZ219920.1, read on the forward strand.
GCTGGAAGAGGGTCACTGCCTGCGCGGTCATGCGCTGGACGTTTGCGACAAGGGAGACACGATCACACGGGCGCAGTTCGAGGCCAGCAGTCTCTACACGCTGGTGCACATGGTTGCAGCGGGGATCGGCGTCACCCTGGTGCCCCGGCTCGCGGCCGACGCCGACATCGCGCGGGGAACGGACATCTCGCTGTCACGCCTTGCCACGCCCGCGTCGCGCCAGATCGGATTGGCGTGGCGCCAATCGTCGTTGCGAGCGGAAGAGTTCACAACGTTGGCGGACACACTGCGCGAGTTGATCAACATCGCGTGAACTCTTCGCCTCCGCATGGAAAGAACATGACCAGTGATGAAATCCTGGTCGACCGGATGCGCCGGATCCTCTCCCGACGGGAAGGGTGCTCCGAGCGCCGGATGTTCGGCACCGTCTGCTTCATGATGCATGGAAACATGCGCGCCGGGACTTGGAAGGGGTTCTTGATCGGGCGGTTCGACAAGAAAGATCATGACGCGATGCTAGCCAAGCCGTAGACCGGCCCCGCCGACATGAATGGCCGTGCCATGAAGGGCTGGGCGCGGGTCGAACCAGCGGGCATTGCATCGGACGATCAGCTTGCAGTATGGCTCGACAGGGCCGCGAGGTTCGCCGGTTCCCTTCCGGCCAAGGAACGCGCTCCGAAGGCGCGGCCGGGCGGCATGTAGAGAGGCATGAATGGATTGCAATGAGTCGACTCGTCGTCCCGACTGGCTGTCGGACGGCATGTATCCGTTCGAGAGCAGATTCTTCACCACCCGGTCTGGACACCGGATGCACTTCGTCGACGAAGGCGACGGCGAGCCTATCGTATTCGTACACGGCAATCCCGCTTGGTCATTTGAGTTTCGGCATCTGATCGAGGGCCTTCGGTCCGGGTTCCGGTGCGTCGCGGCCGATCATGTCGGGTTCGGGCTGTCGTCGCGAAGCGACCGGAGCGAAGATCATCACCCCGAGAGTCATGCGGCTCGCTTCGCTTCCCTGATGGACCATCTCGATCTTCAGGACCTCACCCTGGTCATGGAGGACTGGGGCGGACCGATCGGTCTTGACTTCGCACGCCGACAGCCGGAACGCGTCAAGCGGCTCGTGATCGGCAACACGTGGTGCTGGCCTGTCCGCGACGAGTTTCACTTCATATGGTTCAGTTTCCTGATGTCGAGTTGGATCGGGCAGTACCTCCTCAAGCGCCACAACATCTTCGTGAACACACTGATGCCGGTGGCTGTCGGCGACAGAAGCGTCCTGACGCCGGAGATCATGGCTCACTACCGCAATGCGCTCCCTTCGCCCGATGCGCGGGCCGCGATGGCCGCCTTCCCGGGTTACATCGTCGGCGCGAGCGACTGGCTGGAAACGATCTGGCGCGAGCGCGCGGCCTTCGCAAACAAGCCCGCACTCATTGCATGGGGGCACCGGGACATCGCGTTCCGGAGGAAAGAACTCGACCGGTGGAAATCCGAGCTTTCCAACATTGAGGTGCACGAGTTCACGGACTGCGGACATTATCTGGCGGAGGAAGCCTTTGAACACCTGGTAAGTGCGCTTCGGGCTTTCATGCACCGGACGTGAAGACCCGTTTACATGTCGGCGGTTTCCGTATGGGTATGGACGCACGCTTGCTGCCGGTGCCCCTGCAGTTGTCGAGACCGACCCGTCGCATCGGCGATGATGTTGCCGACCCTTTCCGCCGCTTCGGCAAGGTGGGCGTAGCCCGATGTGGTGCGACCGAGCGGCCTCACCGAGCGGTACGGACTTCGAGTCTTCGAGGCAGAGGGTGTTGTCACCGACATTCCGCCGGCGAAGATTGGGCACTTCGCCGCGGCGGCAGCCGGTGTGGCCTTTCGCGGGATGGGCGGCAGGCGGGCCTTTGACGGACAGCCTGACCGTGGGTGTGCGCGGCGGGGTTCGAGGTTGTGCGTGCGGGTCAGGTCGTCAGGCCGCCGTCGACATTGAGTGTCTGGCCGGTGACGTAGTCGGCGCCGGCGGCAAGAAAGAGGATGACATCGCCGTAGTCTTCCGGTTCGCCGGCCCGGCCCAGCGGCACCTCGAAGGTGTCGTCGCCGAAACGGCACATCCAGTCCGAATTGACGACGCCCGGGGCAATGGCATTGACGCGGACTCCGGGGGCCAGGGCCCGCGCCCACTCCCGGGTGAGACTGACCAGGCCAGCCTTGGTGGCGCAGTAGACCGAACTCGAGCCGCCGCCGCCATGTGCCGAGATCGAGGCCGTGTTCACGATGGCGCCTCCGGACTGCCTCAGCGCCGGCGCGGCCTCCCGGGTACAACGCCAGGGGCCGATGAGATTGACGTTCAGCAGCAGGTTCCAGAAGGCCTCGTCCTGACGGTCGAAATCCCCGGGCGGGATCGGCTGCGTCGTCCCCGGGGTGCCGGCATTGTTCACCAGGTAATCGAGGCCGCCGAGGTCGGCGATGGCCCGGCGCACCATGCGTGGACCATCGATGCTGTCTCCGACATCGCCGGGTGCCGCGACGACCTCCAGGCCCTCGGCTGCAAGCCCGGCCACCACCGCGTCGAGCTTGTCCGTGCCGGCAAGGTCGTTGACCGCGACGCGGGCGCCACAGCGGGCGAGGGCCCGCACCGCGCCAAGGCCGATGCCCGAAGCGCCTCCCGTCACGAGGGCGCGTCGCCCGGAAAGATCAAAGGTCGCCTGCATGGTGTCCTTTCCCTTGTTGAAGTTCGGTGTCGGGTCAGCGTCCTTCGGCGCGCCATGCGGCGGCCAGCCCGCCAATGAAGGCAAGGAGAACAAACCACGCCGGCATGAGGGCCAGCAGGTCGATGCCGAGCACGACATGGCGGTTGTGGTCGACGAGGCCGATCCACCCCGGGCCGCTCATGTCGTGCCCGGCTGTCACCCGGCGAACCGCGGGCAGGGGGTCATGAGCGATCCACGACAGGTGCCCTCCCGATTCTTCGACCAGGGGCTCCAGGTGCGCGCTCGTCGGTCGCGGGTCACGCCATTCCAGGGGATTGTGGCTGCCGACCCCGATCCAGGTCGCCATGGCGCCGTCCGAGATGTGGTGAAGGCCGGTTTCGACGGCGACGAAGTCTCCCCTGGCGCGGCCAGGAGAGAGAGATTCGAGATCGAGCGTCGTCGTCGCCCCCGAAGGTGCCGTGACGACGACCTCGGCATCGTCGTCCTCCATGCTGCGCCGCACCACGGTGATGAGACCGTTCTTCTCCGTGGCGGTCAGCGCATTCTCCTCCAGGTCCGGCTCCTGCATGAGCCAGTGGGCGACGCGGCGCAGCAGTTCGGTGCCCGGTCCGCCACCATCGTAGCCGCGTGACCACAGCCACAGGTGATCGGAGAGCAACTGGGCGACACGGCCCTCGCCGGCGCGCGAAATGACGAGCAGGGGTGCGCCGCCGGCGCCGTCGAGCAGGACGTCGCCCGTGGTCGCCGTGGTCTCGACGTGACGGAACCAGCGTCCCCAGGACGGGACGTCCTCTCCGATACCGGCCAGGGTGGCGGTGACCGGATGACGGCGTCCGGCCGCCGTGGCGCCGGGACGGAAGGGTTCGACGTGGACCGTGCCAGTGGGACGGGCAGGCATGAGCTCGCCAAGGACAGTCGCATGGAGGCCAAGCGCGGTCGCGAAATCCGGCCCGGCTGCAACCATCATCGCGCCGCCGTCCGTGACGTAGTCGGCGATGTTCTGCAGGTGGATCTCGGGGATGACCCCCCTCTTGCGGTAGCGGTCGAAGATGATGAGGTCAAAGTTGCCGATCTGCCCTTCGAACAGCTCCCGGACCGGGAAGGCGATCAGCGCCAGTTCGCGAATGGGGGTGGAATCCTGCTTTTCCGGGGGACGCAGAATGGTGAAGTGCACCAGTTCGACGGCCGGATCCGACTTCAGGGTGTTGCGCCAGATGCGCTCGCCGGTGTGGGCTTCTCCGGAAACCAGCAGGACCTTCAGGTCCTCGCGGACCCCGTTGATCGGCAACACCGCCTGGTTGTTGACGGTGGTGATCTCCCCGGGGTTCTCCTCGACCTCGAGGCGCACGACGGAGAGTCCTGCATGAGAGAGGGCGACACGCACTTCGTGGCGCTCGCCAACGGTGACCCGGCGGGAAATCGTGACTCCGTCCGGCGTGGTCACGGTGACGAGAACCGGTGTTCCAACAGCAGTGTGATCGAACACCTGGAAGACGATGGGAAGCGCCTCGTCAACCACCCCGTAGCGAGGCGCCTCGATAATCTCGAGTCTCCTGTCGAAGACACTCGAGCGACCGCTGACCAGGACATGAAGCGGCGCCGACCATCTCAGACCGGCCAGGGAATCGGGAACATCGTGGACCGCGCCGTCGGTGATCATGATGACAGCGGAGACCGATTCGCCCGGAACATCGGCCAGCGCCCGGGTGAGGGCGCCCATGAGGCGCGTGCCTGAATCGGCAGGGCCGTCGACGGCCTCCGGAAGGGCCTCGACAACGCGCACTTCGAGATTGTCGAGGCGCGCCAGACGCTCGCCGAGTTCCCTGACCGCACTGTCGGTCAGGGCCGGACGGTCGCCAAGCGTCATGCTTGCCGAACGGTCGACGAGGACGACCGCCAGGTCCGCCAGATCTTCCCTGTGTTCCTCGACGAGCGATGGGTTGAGAACGGCCAGGAGCGTTACGGCGACGGCGACGGCGCGCCACGGCGTGCCCGGCATGCCACGCACCAGGCCGAACACCAGAAGTGCCGCCATCAGGAGTCCCGCCAGAGCGACGAGCGGCACGGGAAGGAGTGGCGCCCAGGTGATGTCGGTGAGTGTTCCCATGGTCACTGGCCGAGGCGTTCGAGGATGATGGGAAGGTGAACGGCATCGGCCTTGTAGTTGCCGGTCAGCGCGTACATCGCCAGGTTGACACCGAAACGGAAAGCCATTTCGCGCTGGCGCTCGCCGCCTGGAACCGCCGGGTGGAGCGGTTGCAGCTGGTTGTTGAGAGCCCAGGCCCCCGCCCAGTCGTTGCTGCCGATGATGATGGATGAGACGCCATCATTCAGGCCCCCGGGGTGCTGTTCCACCCATGTCGCACCGCCTGTCCAGCGTCCGGGAAAGTCCTGCAGCAGATAGTATGACTGGGTGAGGACGTGACCGGGCGCCACCCGCATGAGCGCCGGGATGTTGAGTCCTCTCAGCATGTCGGGAAGCCGTGCCGCGTTGGGACCGACACCCGAGAGTCCGGCAAGGTTGCGGTCGGCATCGCGCGTGTCGACCACGAGGATGCCGCCGGTGGCGAGGTAGGTATCGAGCCTGGCCCGGGCATCGGCCGAGGGCACCGGCTGCTCGATCGTGATGGGCCAGTAGATCAACGGGTGGAGGACAAGGTCGTCGGTCTCGAGGGAAAGGGCGACGGGCTGGCCGGGTTCGATGGAGGTGCGCGCCGTCAGAATCGCCCCCAGCCCGGAGAGTCCGGCCTTCGACGTCCGGTCAACCCCGGGGTCTCCCGTGCTGACGTAGCCGAAACGGACATCCAGAACGGCTTCCGGAACTCCGGCGGGGTCATCGTCGGCCATGGTCGCGGAGCCCGTGGCGGCGACCACCAGGAGGATGACAACCGCCGCCGACTGGCGGGCGAACGACGGAACGATCCCGCGCAGCAGCATGCTGGCAGCGATTTCGAGGAAGGCCACCAGGAGTACGAGGCCGAGAAGGAAGGGGCGCAGATCGATATCACCGGCCCCGACGAGGCCGGTCACGGTGACACTGTCGGGGAGTGTCAGGGTGTCGGGGGGTTCCAGGCGCGAACCCAGGTTCACGGCCCTGGCGAGATCGCTTGTTCCATAGATGCCGGGCGGATGGCGTGGTCCGGGAATGACATCCGCGATGTCCGTGGCGACGATGGCCGAAACGTGCGGCTCCGGCACGGCGGGACTGCCGAAGCCGTCGAGTGTCACGAGCGCGGGAAGCACGACGTCTTCGAGACCGGCGTTCGACCCCTCGGCAAGCAGGGCAAGGCGCCTGATCATGCCAGCGAAGAGACCGGACAGCGGCAGGTTCGTCCATTGCGTGTTGGCGGTGGTGTGGATCAGCACGATCCAGCCGTCGCCACGCCTGCCGGCGGTCACAAGCGGCGTGCCATCCTCCAGCCTCGCCCAGGTCTTCGACGAGAGTTCGGCCGTCGGTTCGGCAAGGACCTGGCGGTCGACCAGGACGTCCGGGGGTGCCTCCAGCCCGAAGAAGGGCGAGGTGGCGTCGAACTCGGCAATTCGCTGGGGGCGGCTCCAGCTCATGACTCCGCCCAGAGCTCTCTGGCGAGCACGCAGGGCGACGGGCAGGAGATCGTCGCTTTCCCTGGAGAACGCCGGGCCGGCAAATCGCACCAGGACGCCGCCCGCAGCGAGCCAGTCCTCAAGCAGGGGGCGCATGGTTGCGGCGACAGTGCCGATATCGGCCAGAACCATCACGGCCGGTGGCCTGTCAAGCAGTCTGCCGAGCGTGTCCTGGCGGATGTCGGCGTCCTGTTCCAGGGCCCGCGCCAGGAAGTAGGTCGGCGACAGAAGCGAATGCTGCACCTCAATGTCGCCTCCGGCGACGAGGCCGACAGACGGACGCTTCCAGCGCTGATCCAGCAGCGCCACGGCCGCCGCGGTTGTCTCGTTCTCGACGGCAAGGCGGGAGATGCTGTTGCGCACCTCCAGTGGCAGCGCCAACGTCGTTCTGGCCATGCTTGACCCGGAAGCAAAGTCGAGCTTGAGACGGGCGACCAGGCGGCCTGCGGAATCCTCGGCGACCACCCAGACCGCCGTGTCCCCCAGCGAGTCGCTGCGCAGGGCCTCCACCACCAGTTCTCCATTCTCCACGCCGGGTTCGGGCAGAAGGAGGGCGGGCCTTTCCGCCCCGGTCATCACCGTGAGATCGCCAAGTGCCTCGAGAGCGGCAAGCAGGCTGGCGTCTCCGGGGTCTGCGATATCGTCCGCCAGCCAGAAGACATGTCCGATGGACCCGAGACCGACCAGAGCCTCCGCCGCTCCCTGCCTGTCGGTTGGCCAGGGGTGGGGGATGAGTTCAAGAATCTGGCCGGCAGCGTCGTCCGGAGTCATCAGGCCCGAGTGCCGTAAGGGCGCGCCGTCCGCTGCGGGCGCCGTGGTCATCAGGACAACCAGGCGGCCCTCGCGATCTGCCAGGTCGACGAGATCCTCGAGAGCGGCAAGCCTCGCCGGCCAGTTCCTTCCGGCAGCCCAGCCGTCGTCGACGACGACGAGCATGTCGCCGCCGTCCAGGGACCGTCCACTCCAGGTGACGATCGGGTGGGCAACGGCGAGTATGAGCAGGGAGACCAGTGCCATCCTGAGCAGGATCAGCCACAACGGCGTCGTTTCGGCCGTCCGGCGGTCGGTGTTGAGTCCGAAGAGGAAGCGAACGGTCGGCAGCGACACCCGTCGCGGCCGTGGCGGCACGGCCCTCAGCAACCACCACAGAAGCGGCAGCACGACAAGGGCGACGAGCGCCCAGGGAACGGCAAAGGCAAGCGGCCCGAGACTCGCCATGGTCAGGTCACGTGGCCGCCCAGATCGATGTAGAGCGGCAGCAGGGCCGCATGGGGGGAGCCATCGGTCCGGTGAACCGTGGTACTCCAGCCGGCGCTGCGTGCCGCCAGGGCGATGGCTTCGGTGTGGGCCACGAGACGCTCCCGATAGTCGCTGCGCAACGCCTCGCTGCGGTGGGCCAGAATTGTTCCTTCCCGTTCGGTGCCGTCGAACAGGACCCGCCCGGCATAGGGGAAGCTCTCCTCGGCCGGATCGACGATTCGCACAAGGTGACCGGCAACGCGCTGTCCGGCGAAGTGGCGGATCCTGTCTGCGACGGGTTCGACCGGTTCAAGAAAATCGCTGACGAGCACCAGCCGGGCATGGGAGGGCAGGGTTGCCGCCGGAGGCAGGCTGGGGGCGTCGTCGGCCTCGCCCCGTTGAAGGCGGGTCGCCATGCGGGTCAGTGCGGCGCTCCCCGTTCCTGGTCGTTTGTCAACGCCCAGCAGAGCGATGCTTTCGCCACCGCGGACCAGGAGGACAGCAAGGGCCATGACAATGAGCCGTGCCCGTTCGTGCTTGCTGGCAAGCTCCGACGAGGATGCGAAGTGCATCGATGGTGACGTGTCGGCCCACAGCCACACGCTTTCAGCCGCCTCCCACTCGGTCTCCCTGACATAAAGCCGTGGCGACTTCGCCGATGCCCGCCAGTCGATCATGGCGGCGGCATCGCCCTGGGCATAGCGGCGAAACTGCCAGAACGTCTCGCCTGGACCGACGCGGCGCCGGCCGTGAACGCCCTGGGCGACCACGGCAGCCACCTGCCGCGCCTCGACCAGCAGCGGGGGCAGGTGCGCAACGAGCTGTTCGGCGCGCCGGCGAAATCCACTGACCGATTCGACGCTCATGGCGGGCCGATCGCGCTCAGCCGAGCGGCGCCTTGAGGCGGCCGATAACCTCGTCGAGCGTCACCCCGTCGGCCCGTGCCGCAAAGGTGAGCTGCATGCGATGGCGCAGCACCGGACCGGCCAGGTCCAGGACATCGTCGACCGAGGGCGCCAGGCGTTGCTCGAGCAGGGCCCGGGCCCTCACCGCCAGCATCAGGGACTGGCTGGCCCTGGGTCCCGGTCCCCAGAGAATGCCGGAACTCTCGTCGGATGCATCCGGGCGGCCCGAGCGCACGAGGTCGAGGATGGCCTCGACGACGCTTTCGCCCACCGGAATGCGGCGCACCAGTCTCTGTGCCGCCATCAGCTCGGTGCTGTTCAGCACACCCGCCGGTTCCTCCTCGTCGAGGCCGGTGGTCACGACCAGCATCTCGCGTTCGGCGTCGCGACCGGGGTAGTCGATGTCGATTTCCATGAGGAAGCGGTCGAGCTGGGCCTCGGGAAGCGGATAGGTGCCCTCGAGCTCCAGGGGGTTCTGCGTGGCGAACACGTGGAAGGGTTGCGGCAGTTGGCGCCTGGTGCCGGCGACGGTCACGGCGTGTTCCTGCATCGCCTGGAGGAGTGCCGACTGGGTGCGCGGGCTGGCACGGTTGATCTCGTCGGCCATCAGGAAACTGCAGAACACGGGTCCGGGAATGAACCTGAATTCGCGCAGACCACTTTCCGATTCCTCAAGGACCTCGGAGCCGAGGATGTCGGCGGGCATGAGGTCCGGAGTGCACTGGACTCGCTTGGTATCGAGGCCGGTCACCGTGCCGATGGTCTCGACCAGCCGGGTCTTGCCGAGTCCGGGGACACCGATCAGCAATGCGTGTCCACCGGCGAGCAGTGTGATGAGAAACTGGTCGATCACTGTGTCCTGACCAAAGATGACACGGCCGATCGCCGCCCGCACGTCGGCCAGCCGGGCCCCCGTGCGGTCGATTTCGGTGGCAAGGTCCCTTGCCTCGCTGGTGCAGGGTTCGTGGTTCACGGCACTGTCTCTCCCCGGGAAAGGTATGGTGGTCTAGAATGGCGACATTGAATCAGGGTGCAATCCCGAGGACTCCCGATATGCCCCCAGAACGGATCCGCGATGACGCTGCCGCCGCCGACGGCGACCCTGTCCGGCAGCTCCTGACCGGGGACATCGATATCAGGATTGCCCGCGACGGTACCTGGTATCACGAAGGCCGGCCCATTCGCAGAATGGCTCTGGTGAAGCTGTTTGCCGGTATCCTGCGATGTGAAGATGATGGTGAATACTACCTGAAGACTCCGCTGGAGAAGCGCCGCATACGCGTGGATGATGCACCATTCGTCGCGGTCGAGTCGACCATTGAGGGCGAAGGTCCACAGAGCAGGGTGCACTTTCGCACCAATGTCGATGATCACGTCACGGCGGACGCCGTTCACCCGGTACGGGTCGTGATGGACCCTGGAACGGGAGAGCCGTCACCCTACGTGCTCGTTCGCGACAGACTCGAGGCCCTGATCGCGCGTCCGGTCTACTATGACCTCGTGAACAGGGGCCGGATCGCGTGGCAGGATGGCCGCGAGGTTCTGGGGATCGATTCATGCGGCTGCTTCTTTGTCCTGGGCGAAACGTCCGATGACGCCGGTTGAGGTGCTCAGCGCCTTCCGCAGGATGCCGCAGGCACAGATCGAGCCACCGCAACCGGCCTGGGCCGAGGGTCCGGTGCGGCGGGCAGCTGCCGTTCTCATTCCCCTGGTCGATCGCCAGGAAGACTCCATGACCGTGATCTTCGGCCAACGCTCGCAGACGCTTGCCCACCATGCAGGCGAAGTCAGCTTTCCCGGCGGCCGCATCGAAGCTGGCGAGGACGAGGCCACCGCCGCCCTGCGCGAAGCCAGGGAGGAGATCGGACTCGAGTCCTCCAGGGTGCGCGTGGTCTGTCGACTCGACACGCAACGAGCCGGTTCGGGCTATTCCATCGCACCCCTTGTCGGTCTCGTCGCACCCCCCGTCGCCCTGCAGCCTGATGGCATCGAGATCGTCGACGCCTTCGAGGTGCCGCTGGGGTTCCTGCTTGACCCCGGGAACCATCGTCGGGCGAGCATGGTGTGGCGTGGCGAGAGGCGCTGGTACAGTCTCTTCGAGTACGGTTCGCGAACCATCTGGGGTGCGACAGCAACGATCGTGGTCAATCTCGTCGAGGTGCTGCGGGGTGAAAGATAATGCGCTACCTGTTGCCGGTCATCCTGATTGCGGTCCCCCTCATCTCCTACATCGTCTGGTACCGCCTGGCGCGCGAAAAGGCGCGGCGCCTCGAGGAGGGTACGCTGCCTGGCTGGCGCGAAGCGCCCTGGGGGCTCATCTTCCTTGGAACGCTGGCCCTCGTGATCATCACGCTCGCGGTCTTCGGGTTTGTCGGTCCCGATCCGTCCGGGGACTATGTACCGGCGCGCCTCGAGGACGGCGTGGTGGTTCCAGGCTATGTCACCGACTGACCCAGGGCGCGCGACCAGATCCATGCTGGCAACGGTTCATGAGCCATGTCGGACACCGACCGTCCCGTAGACTCCATCGATGCCGCGCCACTCCTGGCAAGGCCCGGTGTGACGAGCGTGGTGGAGGCACTGGCCTCGAGGGGCAGGGATGTGCGTTTCGTCGGCGGATGCGTGCGGGACCTGGTGGCGGACCGCGAAATCGCCGATGTCGATGTCGCCACGCCGGATCCTCCCGAAGGCGTGACAGGTCTGCTGGAGGACCGCGGGATCAAGGTGGTGCCTACGGGCTTCTCCCACGGCACGGTGACAGCGGTGGTCCTGGGCAGGGGGATCGAGGTCACCACGCTGAGGGTGGACGTGGCAACCGATGGCCGCCACGCCGAAGTGGCCTTTACCAGCGACTGGCAGGCCGATGCGGCACGTCGCGACTTCACCATCAACGCAATGAGCCTCAGACCGTCGGGCGAGCTGTTCGACTACTTCGGCGGGCGCCAGGACCTCGCCGACGGACGTGTCAGATTCGTTGGCGACGCCGCAGAGCGCATCACCGAGGACAGGTTGCGCGTGTTGCGCTATTTCCGCTTTCTGGCCCATTACGGCCACGGGACACCGGACCCGCAGGCCCTGGCGGCCTGTGCTTCGGCCAGAGCATCCCTGGGGTGCCTGGCGGCCGAACGCATCCAGTCAGAGCTCTTCAGGCTTCTGGGCGCGCCACATCCCCTGCCGGCACTCGATCTCATGGTCTCGAGCGGTGTGCTGGAGCACCTGCTGCCGGAAGCGGGCGACCTGACGACCCTCGGCGCGCTCGCCGGCATCGATGATCGCGATCCCGTCCGTCGGCTTGCCGTCCTGACCCCGGCGGCCGGCGAAGCCGTGGCCCAGAGACTGCGCTGTTCGAAGGCCGTTCGCCGGCGCCTTGCCCGACTGGCGCCGCCGACGCTGGCGCTGGATCCGGACTGGACTGTTCCGAAACAGCGCCAGGCGCTCTACGACCTCGGGACGGACACCTTCCGCGATCTCGTTCTCCTTGCCTGGGCGGCGGACCGCTCCTGGAGGGCGTCGCGCTGGAGAGAGATGCTTGATACGGCGGTTCGCTGGGAGAACCCGCGCTTTCCGTTGCGCGGCCGGGACGTGCTCGCAGCCGGCATCCGCCCAGGGCCCGAGGTGAAGGCTGTCCTCAGGGACATCGAGGCATGGTGGCGCCGGAAGGACTTCAGGCCGGATCGCACATCCTGCCTCGAAAGACTGACCGCAACGACGGGTGGGACGACGTGAAGGCTGCCGGAAGGTTTGCTTTGGCGTCCATCCTGCTGGCGACGTCCGCCATGGCGACGGACTCGCACATCATCGGCATTGAAGATCACTGGGTCGCGGAACCACCCCCTGGCGTGCCCGTCGCTGCCGCCTATGGCGTCATCACCTGCCATTGCGACATGACCGATCGCCTGGTCTCCGTGGTCGTCGGCGGAGCGGAGGTGAGCGAACTTCACGCCACCACGTCAGGAGACGACGGTATCGTCGCCATGCGCCCGCTCGACGAAGGTATCGCCATCGATCCCGGGATCCCGCTCGTTCTTGAACCGGGCGGCCTTCACATCATGATCATGGGGCTTGAAGAGAGGCCGCTGGCCGGCGAGGTGATTCCCGTGTCCCTGGTGTTCGAGAGGGCGGGAGCGGTGGATGTCGTCTTCCCGGTGGCGGCACGGTCGGCCGACGGCACGCAACAATGAGGATGCGGCACCTGGTCCAGGGCCTCCTGGCCGGTCTTCTTGTCGTGGCGACGGTGATCGGCGCCATGGAACTCCACCGGCGTCAGGTGGAGGAGGTTGAAGTCGTGATCGGCGGGCCGTTCTCCATGATGGCGCATGACGGCACCCGGGTGACCCACGACGATCTTGCCGGTCGCCGGTCCCTGGTGTTCTTCGGTTTCACCTACTGCCCGGATATCTGCCCGACCACCCTTGTCCAGGTCGCGGCATGGCTTGATGCCATGGAAGACGAGGGGGACCTGATCGACGCCTACTTCGTCACCGTCGATCCGGAACGGGACACCCAGGAGCGCATGGCGGAGTACGTCACCTATTTTTCCGACCGCATCACCGGACTCGTCGGCACCGCCGACGAACTCCGGCGAATGGCGGACTCCTACCGGCTTTACTATGCCCGCATCGACCTCGACGACGGCACCTACACGATGGATCACACGGCCGCCATCTACCTCATGGACGGCGAGGGCAGGTTCTTCGATGCCATCACCATGACGGCATCGTTCGACGAGGCCGTGGCGAAGCTCACCCGGCTCGTCGAGGACGGATGACCTGCCTGCGACGGAGACATCGGCGGCCTTGGTCGAGGAGCGGTCAGGGCCAGGTTGCCACCGGTGGCAGGGACATCAGGACGGCTTCGGGATTCGCTCCGGTCATCAGTCCGAAGCGGGTGCCGCGGTCGTAGACGAGATTGAACTCCGCATAGCGGCCCCGCCACTGAAGCTGGCGCGAGCGTTCCGCGTCTGTCCAGGTCTCGTGCATGCGCCGGTGAACGAGGCGCGGATAGATGGCAAGGAACGTCTCCCCGACATCACGGGTGAAGGCCATTGACTCCTCGTCGGCGCGGAGGTCGTCGTAGAAGATGCCGCCGACGCCGCGCTTGAGGCCGCGGTGCGGAATGGTGAAGTAGTCATCGGCCCAGCGGCTGAAGGCAGCGTAGTCGGCGCACGGGTGCCGACCGCAGCATTGGGCGAGGGCGGCGTGAAAGTCCTTCGTGTCCTCGTCGCGCGGCAGGGGCGGGTTGAGATCGGTGCCCCCGCCGAACCATGCCTTGCCCGCGGTGGTGATGTGGCGCGTGTTCATGTGAACGCCCGGCACGTGCGGCGAGCGCATGTGGGCGACAAGCGAGATGCCGGTTGCCCAGAAGCCGGCGTTGTCCGGTGTGGTGCCCGGGATTTCGCCGGCAAACTTCCGGTCGAAGTCGCCCCACACGGTGGAGATGTTGACCCCCACCTTCTCGAACACCCTGCCGCGCATGATCGCCATGACTCCGCCACCGCCGCCGGCCCTCGTCCATTGACGGCGTTCAAATCGACCCGGGGGGCAATCGTGTCCCGGCCCGCCATCGGCATCCTCGATGGATTCGAAGACGGCGACGATGCGGTCGCGCAGGTTGCCGAACCAGTGGCATGCGGCGTCTCGTCGCTGTTGTGACCCGGCGAGGTCCGGCCGGTCTGTCGTCATGGGAGGCCAATCCGGGCGGCTGTCCCCGGCAGTCATGTCGCAGACCGTCAATGTCCGCAAGCCCCTTCCACATTCACTGCCTTGCGTGGCCATGGCGGGCGGTATATTCATGGCCCGCCCGGAAGGGTCGCCGGAACAGGACTTAGGGGATTTCTTGATCATGGCGGAGCACGCTCCCGACGCGCAGGAGGTGGACCGGCGCGATTTTCTCAGTGTGGCGACCATCGGCGTGACGGCTGTCGGCGCCGGTTTCGCCGCGTGGCCGTTCATCGCGCAGTGGAACCCGGCTGCTGATGTTCTGGCGCTTGCCACCATCGAGGTCGACCTGGCGCCGGTGGCCGAGGGCCAGCAGATCACGGTGAACTGGCGGGGCAAACCGGTGTTCATCCGTCATCGCACGGCAGACGAGATCGCCGCTGCGCGCGATGTCGACATGGACGATCTCAAGGATCCGCAACCTGACAGCGAACGGGCCCTTCGCCCGGAGTGGCTCATCATGGTCGGGGTGTGTACCCACCTCGGGTGCGTTCCCCTGGGAAACCAGGGTGAATACCACGGCTGGTTCTGCCCCTGTCACGGCTCCCACTACGATACCTCGGGTCGCATCAGGAAGGGACCGGCGCCGGAGAACCTCGGAATTCCGGACTACGTCTTCACCGATGACACGACCGTTGTCATCGGCTGACCGGGGCACGTGACCATGGCTGATTTCATGAACAACGGTTTCGTGCGCTGGTTCGACCGCCGCCTGCCGATCCTGAGCTGGACCAACCACCATCTCATCGACTACCCGGCGCCGCGCAATCTCAACTACATGTGGAATTTCGGGTCACTGGCCGGAATCGCGCTGGTGATCCAGATCGTCACCGGCATCGTGCTGGCGATGCACTACGCGCCGCATGCCGACATGGCCTTCGACAGTGTCGAGAGGATCATGCGCGACGTCGAATACGGCTGGTTGATGCGCTACGCCCACGCCAATGGCGCCTCGTTCTTCTTCATCGTCGTCTATCTCCATGTCTTCAGGGGGCTCTACTACGGCTCCTACAAGGCTCCGCGGGAGGTCCTGTGGTGGATCGGCCTGGTGATTCTCCTGACCATGATGGCCACCGCCTTCATGGGGTACGTGTTGCCCTGGGGGCAGATGAGCTTCTGGGCGGCGACCGTGATCACCAACCTGCTGTCGGCCCTTCCGGTCGTCGGCGAACCCCTTGTCGAATGGGTGTGGGGCGGCTTTTCGGTGGACAACCCGACACTCGTGCGCTTCTACGCCCTTCACTTCCTGTTGCCGTTCGTCATCGTCGGTCTGGTGGGTCTCCACCTGTGGGCGCTGCATCACACCAAGTCCGGCAACCCCCTCGGCATCGACACCACCGGACCGCAGGACTCCGTCCGCTTCCATCCCTACTACACGATCAAGGACGCCTTCGGCGCCGGGGTGTTCCTGCTCGTCTTCGCTGTCTTCCTGTTCTACGCCCCGAACTACCTCGGGCACCCGGACAACTACATTCCGGCCGATCCCCTCAAGACACCGGCGCACATCGTTCCGGAATGGTACTTCCTGCCGTTCTACGCGATCCTGCGCGCCATTCCCTCGAAGCTGGGCGGCGCCGTTGCCATGGCGCTGTCGATCGGCATCCTGTTCCTCCTGCCCTGGCTTGACACCTCCAGGGTGCGCTCGGCGGCTTTCCGTCCCGTGTTCAGGTGGTTCTTCTGGATCCTGGTCATCGACATCGTCGTGCTGGGCTTCGTCGGCGCCAATCCGCCTGAAGGGGCGTGGATCGTGATCGGCCAGATCGCGACTGCCTGGTACTTCCTCCATTTCCTGATCCTGTTGCCCCTGATCGGCTGGTTCGAGAGACCCCGTCCGTTGCCCGCCAGCATTGCCACGGCGGTCCTCGAAGGGAGCGGATCGGCATCCGCGGGGCGGGGAGCGAGATGATGAAGCGCATCCTTCCCGTGATCGGCCTCCTTGTCTTCGCCCTGCCGGCGTGGGCGGCTTCGCCAGCCGTGTCGCCACAGCAATTCTCGTGGTCCTGGGAGGGGATTTTCGGCACCTACGACCGTGAGCAGGTGCGGCGGGGGCTGGAGATCTTCACCACGCAGTGCCAGAGCTGCCACAGCCTCAAGTACATCCGCTTCCGCGATCTCGTGGCCATCGGTCTCAGCGAGGATGAGGCCGGTGCGCTGGCCGCCGATTACGAGGTCGCCGGACCGCCCGACGAGTGGGGTGACGAGACCACGAAGCAGGCGGCGCTGTCGGACGCGATTCCCGGGCCCTACCGGAACGACACCGAGGCGCGGGCACTCAACAACGGTGCGCTGCCCCCCGATCTGTCGCTGATGGTGAAGGCGCGTGTCGATGGCGCCAACTACATCGCCTCCCTGCTCTCGGACCCCGAGTACAACCAGAGTGAACCGGACGCCGACGGGCTCTACCACAATCCCTACTTCGCCGGCGGCAGCATTGCCATGGCGCCGCCGCTCTACGAGGGTCTCCTCGTCGATGCGGACGGCAACGATGTGGCGGTTGACGCACTCGCAACGGACATCACGGCCTTTCTGGCCTGGACCGCCGAGCCCAAACTCGAGGATCGCAAGAAAATGGGGCTGAAGGTCGTCCTCTTCCTGCTCGTGCTGACCGGGCTCTACTACGTCTGGAAGAGGAAGGTCTGGGCCAACGTCGAACACTGACCCGAGGGCCCGGTGACGGTGCGGTGTGGCTGGGGGACCTGGATTCGAACCAGGACTATTCGGGTCAGAGCCGAAGGTTCTACCGTTAAACTATCCCCCAGCAGGGGACGCGGCGACGCTAGATGAGGCGGGTGTGGGGTGTCAACCGCAACGACGCTCCGGAGACACCCTGCCGCTGGCCGGGGGTGAGATTGGGCCGCAGGAACGTGACGCGCCCGCAGGGACGGCGCCTGAAGCAAAGGCTGAAGAAGAACGCCGGGCGCAGTCCGTCGTCGATCCGCTGGCTGGAGCGCCAGGTCAACGATATCTGGACCGAGGGCGCCCGTCGCGAGGGATGGCGGTCGCGGGCGGCCTACAAGCTCATTCAGCTCGATGAGCGATTCTCCCTCTTGAGGCCCGGGATCCGGGTGGTCGACCTTGGCGCAGCTCCCGGTGGCTGGTCCCAGGTGGCCGCCAGCCGGGTTGCAGGCGCGCCCGTGATCGCGGTGGACGTGCTGGGGATGGAGAGTCTCGCCGGTGTGACGATCGTTGCCGGCGATATCCGTGAGGGAAAGACCCGGGACGTCGTGCTCGAGGCGCTCGGTGGCGAGGCGGACCTCGTCCTTTCTGACATGGCTGCACCGGCGACAGGGCACCGTTCGACGGATCATCTGCGGACTCAGGCCCTTGCCGAGGAAGCCGGTGCCTTTGCGGCGACGGTGCTTGTCCCTGGCGGCTGCCTTGTCGTCAAGGTCCTGCGCGGCGGCGCCGGGAACACGCTGCTTTCCGACCTGCGGCGCGACTTCAAGACGGTTCATCACGTCAAGCCCGAGGCCAGCCGCCAGCAGTCTTCGGAGATCTACGTCGTGGCGAGGGGATTTCGCAGGAATTCCCGGTGATCCCGCACGGCGTGCTGGTTACCGCCCGACAGCCGTTGGCGAGCATGCCGACGTTTCGGATGAGCCCTTCGGGGCGCTCGCTCGACAGGCATGGGCCGCTTCCCTGGCCGGATGATCGGGTGTGTTCTACGTGACGCCCGTGGCGCGGTCCCGGACCGGTGCCGCCTCGGGTGACTCGTGCCCTGAAGAGTGCCCTGCCACGCGGATCTGTGCTCCGCGTTCTCAGGAGATGCGTGGAGTCGTCGACACCATCCACCCCGCATTCCGCCATCACGTGACACTGCCTCTGCCCTTCATGGTTCATCTGCTCCCCTTGTGCGTGTCAGCCGTACCGAACGGGGCATAAAGGAGGGGACAAGGGATCGACCCCGGCAAGCGGGCCGTTCCATGGCCAGGCGGCCTGGCTCGCGGCATTCCAGGCTGCGTCGTGGACCGTGAACCAGGCGGCAGACGCTCCTCACGACGCCTGTTCATCGCGTTCCGTTCCGGCCGCCGAGGCAGGTCTGGCGGCAATCACACCGGCCGGTCACCGCAGGTTCACCCGCCCAGGAGCAGGCTCGGCAGGAACAGCACGATGGCGGGAAAGAATAGCAGGCCGGCGATGGTCAGGGCATCCGCGACGAAGAAGGGAGCTGCCCCCTTGAAGACATCCTGCACGGAAAGCTCCGGGCGCACGCCTGCCACCACGAAGCAGTTCAGCCCGATCGGCGGCGTGATCAGGCACAGCTCGGCCATCTTGACGACGATGATGCCGAACCAGATCGCGCAGCCGACGCCGGACATTCCGAAGGCGCTGTCGGCCGCCGCGACGGCCTCGCCGCCGTTCAGGGCGATGACGGCGGGATAGACGACCGGAAGCGTCAGGATGAGCATGCCGATCGCGTCCATGAACATGCCGAGCACGGCGTAGGCCAACAGGATCAGGACGAGCGTGAGAAAGGGGCTCTGGTCGAGAGACGTGATCCATTCCGCGAACGTGCCGGGCAGATCGGCGAAGCCGAGAAATCTCACGTAGATCAGAACCCCCCAGATGATCGTGAAGATCATCACCGAGAGCTTTGCGGTCTCCACAAGGGCGCTCCTGAGCTGGGGCCAGCGCATGCCGCGCCAGAGTGCCATCACCAGGACCACGAAGGCGCCCAGGGCGCCGCCTTCGGTCGGCGTCCCCCAGGCATCCCCGCCGAATGGGTTGTAGATGAACAGGATGATGATCAGGACGACGAAGAAGATCGGCACAACCGCCGGAAGCGACCGCAGCCGCTCCACCCAGGTGAAGCCGCCGCTTGGCGGGCCAAACCCCCGGAAGGCAACGGCGAGTCCGACGATCAGCCCGCCGTAGACCAGAGCGGAGAAGGCGCCTGGCAGGAACCCGGCCAGGAGCAGCGCACCGACGTCCTGTTCGACGATGATTGCATAGATCACGAGGATCGCCGACGGCGGTATGAGGGATGCAAGCGTGCCGGCCGACGCCACGACGCCGGCGGCGAAGCGCTTGTCGTAGCCGTTGGCGAGCATTTCCGGAATGGCGATGCGGGCGAAGACGGCCGAAGTCGCCACCGACGCGCCCGATACCGCCGCGAAGCCGGCGGTCGCGAACACTGTGGAGACCGCGAGTCCGCCGGGCAGCCACCCGACCCACCTCTTGGCGGCCTCGAACAGGGACCGGGTCAGCCCGGCATGGTAGGCGAGGAAGCCGATCAGGATGAACGTCGGGATGAGTGACAGCGCCTGCGAGGAGATCTTGGAATGGGGCACCTGACCCGCCGTCTTCACCGCCACCGTCAGCGCCCAGAGGAACCGTTCGGGGTCGTATCCCTGCTTGGCCCAGAAGATCCAGACGAGGCCCGCCATGCCGGCGATGGCGGCGGCGAAGGCTACGCGGACGCCCAGGAACACCATGGCAAGCAGGAATCCGGACACCACGAGGCCGATATCGATGGAATCCATTGGCGGCGAACCTCAGTGCCTGCCGCTCGCCGTACCGTCCTCGAGGCCCGACACGCTGCTGGCCTCCCGGGCCGCAATCGTCCGGGCGTCCTCGATGAGCGGCACGGCGACGGGTCGCGTGGCGTCCGACAGGAACGCCCGGCCGTAACCCCAGAGCTGCAGCGAGAGCCGGACAGAGAGAACGGCGAAGGCTACGGGCGCGAGGAGCTTGGCGGGCCACAGCGGCAGGCGGATGTCGAGGCTGGAATCGCGGCTCCAGAACGGCTCGTGCCAGTCGAAGGACCTCTCGAAATGCGCCCAGCTCCCCCAGACCATCAGCACCATCAGCGCGAGGATCATCCCTGTCGCGGCGAACTCTGCGGCCCACAGTGCACGGCCGCGAAGCCTGCCCACGAGCATGTCCATTCGGATATGGCCGCCGAGGCGCTGACAATAGGAGATGCCGACAAATGCGATGATCGGCATCGCCTGCTCGATCCAGTCCACGTAGCCGGGAATGGGATGATTGAAGAAGTTGCGCCCGCCGACGCTTGCGACGGCCAGGAGCATCAACGAGAAGACGGCCACTCCGCCGACGAGCGCCAGGGCCGATTCGAGACGGTAGAGGTGACGGTCCAGCCTGCTCAGGACAGTGCCGTCTTCGAGGACCGATGATGCGCCTGCCACCTCAGCTCTCCCCCTGAACCGCTCCCGGCGGCCATTCAAGGGCCGCCGGGAATGCGCGGGGTCAGTCTCCCGCGACTATGTCGGTCACCAGATCGAGGAGTTCCGCCGCGGGGAGGCCGCGCTCCGTATTCTCCTCGACCCAGGCGGCGGCGGCCGGACCCGCGACCGTTTCACGGAACGCCGCAAGCTCGTCATCCGTGAAGGTGATCGTCTCGATCCCCTTCGCCTCGAGCGTCGGACCCCATTCGGCCATCGTCTGGTCGTTGTAGTAGGAAATGTAGTGCGCAAGCGCCTCGTCGACGGAGCCGAGAAGCGCTTCGCGCTCGGTCTCGGAGAGCGCGTTCAGCGCATCGGTGTTCACGACGACGGGACAGTTGACCGTTCCCGGATTGAGGTTCGTCGTCCACCAGGTGGCGCTCTCGACGGTTCCGAAGGACATGTGGGCGTGCGGCGCGAAGGCGACCGCCTTGACGACGCCGCTGTCGAGCGCCTGGCGTACCTCTGTCGCCGACATCGACGT
The DNA here is from genome assembly GCA_964291415.2 of Alphaproteobacteria bacterium. Classification (GTDB taxonomy): domain Bacteria; phylum Pseudomonadota; class Alphaproteobacteria; order SP197; family SP197; genus SP197. The sequence continues at coordinate 215,602 of OZ219920.1, forward strand.
CGGGACGGCGCCGATCGCTTCCATGGCCTTGCCGATGCCGCCCGTGGCCCGGACAGCCAGGCCCTCGAAGTCCTTCAGCGTCCGGGGCGCCTCGCCGACACCGGCAATGTTGTACTGCGGCAGGGGCGACGGCATCAGGAGCGTTGCGTTCCAGCGGGCCATGTCCGCGACTACGGCGGGATGGCCGTAGACGGCCCGCGAGACCTTCACTTCCTGCTCGAGCGAGGACACGCCGAGGAACGGAAGCTCCAGGACGGTGATCGAGGGGTTCTTGTCGTAATGGTAACCCGCGCAGAACTGGGCCATCTCGAAGGCCCCGATCGAGAGGCCGTCCAGGTTTTCCCTGTTCTTGGAGAGGCCGCCGTACGACAGGTTGAGCGTGAACCCGCCGTCCGTCTTCGCGCTGACCAGTTCGGCCAGCTTTTCCACGTGCTCGGTGAAGGCGCGGCGCTTCCCCCACAACGAGACATCCCATTCGGTGGCGGCGGCCTCGCCCGCAAGGACAAGCGAAAGGCTGCCGGCGATCACGGCACTCAGATATCCCCGTTTCATGATTGGCTCCCGATTTGCAGTCGATCCGGACGGTGTATTCGGGAGAAGTCTAGCCCGGCCATGGCAATCGCGTCCCTGACTAAATTCACCGGAACGGGCACAAACGTCTGGCGGAAGCCCGCAGGACCACGCACGGCCGCTCTTGCCGATCCTGAGCTCGACGACCTTCGATTCCCAGCGCCGCGGCTGCCGCGTCCATGCGTCTCCCCCTGGCTCCTGATCGCGTTGGCAACCCCTCGCGCAGGGTGGAAGGCATGTCATCGCCGATGCCGTCCCCCTTGAATCGCCTCGCTCCGCGCCGCCCGGCGACGCGGCACACCTCGCGAACGATGCCAGGCCGGCCGTGGCTCATCGGCGCCGCGACATCCGGCGCCCGCACCGGTTTGATTCGAAGCCGGTCAGGCCGGCTCCTTTCGGCAGTGCCCCGCTGTGCTGGTTCAGGCCCGAGAGTTGCGGCACACTCGGATTCCACACCGTTTTTGATCCATTGCAGGAGCCCCAGCGATGAGCCGCATGTATGCCAAGGACCACCGAAGGCTGCAGGATCTCTTCGGAACCCGCGCCATGGCAGATTACCTGGAAGAATCCGATTTCCGGGAGACGATCGACGACGCCTCGAAGCGCTTCATCGAGGAGCGCGACATGGTGTTTCTTGCGACGCTGGATCACGAACACCGGCCGACCGTGTCCTACAAGGGCGGTGATCCCGGGTTTCTCAAGGTGCCCGACCCCCACACCGTCCTCTTCCCGAGCTACGACGGGAACGGAATGTACCTTTCCATGGGCAACATCGGCGGGCAGGGCCAGGTCGGCATGCTGTTCATCGATTTCGAGGTGCCGCGAAGGCTGCGGCTGCAGGGCGTGGCGACGGTCAGCGACGATCCGGCGCTCACCGGCCTGTGGAAGGAGGCAGAGCTTGCGATTCGCGTTTCGGTGACGGGTCTTTGGGTCAACTGCCCTCGCTACGTCCATCGCTACCGGAAGGTCAAGGCGTCACGCCACGTCCCGCGGCCTGACGGCGACACGCCCTTCGCGGGCTGGAAGAGGATCGATACGGTCTCCACAGTGCTGAGCGAGAAGGAGCGCGCCGAGGCCGACCGCCTGGGGTCCATCACCGAGGAGGACTGGGTCGCCATGGTGGACGCCGGAGACGAGGACGCCTGAACGGTGCTCAGGGCCTTCGATGCGACGTCGCCGGGCGCGGCATCGTCGCATCGAAGGCCCTGGTGGCGTTGTCTGTCTCCACATGGCCCCCTATGGTGTGGGGCACGTGCACGGGGATTCCCGGCAACACAACAAGACATTGGAGATCAGGGTCAAATGGAATCCAGACAAGATGTGGAACGGTTCGTCGATCGCATGAAGATGGGCAAGCTCTCGCGACGCGAGTTCAAGGCGGGACTGGCATCGGTGGGTCTCGGCATGACGGTCGCGCCGCTTTCCGGACACCCGGCCCTCGCCCAGGGCGACGAGCATCCCACCTGCTTCACGTGGGCCAGCTACGAAGTGCCGGAAATGCACCAGGAGTACATCGACAAGCACGGTGCGTCGCCGAACTTCACCCTGTGGGGCGACGAGGAGGAAGCGGAGGCCAAGATGGTGGCCGGCTTCCGGCCGGATGTCGCCATGCCATGCTCCTACAAGGTGCAGAAGTGGAACGACTTCGGCTTCCTGCAACCGATCGACACCAGCCGGCTCTCCCACTGGGACGATGTCATTCCCGTCCTCAGGAACGTGCCGGACATGATGATCGGCGGCCAGCAGCTCATGGTCTGCGCCTGGTGGGGCCTCACCTCCGTCACCTTCCGGACCGATCTCGCGCCTGAATACATCGATCCGGAAACCCACACCTGGGGCATCCTGTGGGATCCCAAGTACACCGGCAGACTGTCGATGATCGACAGCCTCATCGACGGCGTCATGGTGGCGGCGATCTATTCCGGCGCTGCCGATCCCTTCAACATGACTCCGGAGGAAGTCGAGGTCACCAAGCAGCTCATGGTCGAGCAACGGCCCCTGCTGCGCTACTACACGAACGACGTCACGAGCTGGGAGCAGGCGCTCGCTTCAGGCGAACTGGTGGCGGCCGCCTCGTGGAACTCGACACCGCTCGCCCTTCTCCAGGAAGACATCCCGGTGGCGTTCATGAATCCGAAGGAAGGACCGATGACCTGGACCTGCGGCATCACGCTGATGTCGTTTGCCGACGAGGACAAGGTCGACCGCGCCTATGATCTCATCGACGCGTTCCTCGCTCCGTCGACGGGTGACTACTGGGTGCGGACCAACGGCATGGGTCATTCGAACACCAAGACCTACGAGGCCTTCTCGGCTGACGAACTGACGATGCGCGGTCTGCCCCCCGAGGATGTCGAGGGCTACATCGCGTCCGGCATCTTCCAGGCGACGATCCGGAACGAGCCGGAACTTCAGGCCATGTACGAGGAAGTCAAGGCCGGATTCTGACACCACGTCATGCCGTGGCGGGCGGGATGTCCGCCCGCCACGGTTTTGTGCACAAGGCCGGCGGCTCTCCGCTTGGCCGCTGCGTCCCTTCGTGATACCTGTCCGTGCCACTTCTGGTGGGTGGCGCATGACAATACGGGAAGCTCTCACATTCGATGACGTTTCCCTCGTGCCGGCCTTTTCGCAGGTGCTGCCGGCATCGGTGGCGACAGCGACGCGGCTGACGCAGTCCATCGAACTCGGCATTCCACTCCTTTCCGCCGCCATGGATACCGTGACCGAATCGGCCATGGCCATCGCCATGGCCCAGAACGGCGGCATCGGCATCATCCACAAGAACATGACCGTGGCCGAACAGGCCGACGAAGTGCGCCGGGTCAAGAAGTTCGAATCGGGCATGGTCGTCAACCCCCTCACCATTGGACCCGGGGAGACGCTGCAGACGGCGCTCGAACTCATGGCGAACAACGACATTTCGGGTGTCCCGGTGGTCGAGGATGCGAGCGACCGCGTCGTCGGAATCCTGACCAATCGGGATGTCCGGTTTGCCAGCGACTTGGCGCAGCCGGTGTGCGAGCTGATGACCGCCGACAATCTCGTCACGGTGACCGAGGACGTGACGGCCGACGAGGCAAAGCGGCTGTTGCATCGTCACCGGATCGAGAAGCTTCTCGTGGTCGATCGGCAGGGACGTCTCAAGGGCCTCATCACTGTCAAGGACATCAACAAGGCAGCGACCCACCCCGACGCCTGCAAGGACGAGCAGGGACGGTTGCGCTGTGGCGCAGCGACAGGTGCCGGACAGCAGGGATGGGAACGGGCCGAGGCCCTGATTGATGCCGGTGTCGACGTCGTTGTCGTTGATACCGCCCACGGTCACTCCGGCGGTGTCATTGACACCGTCGACATGATCAAGAAGCAGTCGAACTATGCGCAGGTCATCGCCGGGAACGTGGCGACGTCGGAAGGTGCGCGCATGCTCATCGACCATGGAGCCGATGCCATCAAGGTGGGCATCGGTCCAGGCTCGATCTGCACCACGCGCGTGGTGGCCGGCGTCGGTGTGCCCCAGTTGACGGCCATCCAGGACGTCGTTGAGGAGGCAGCCGGGACCGGAACACCGGTGATCGCCGATGGCGGCATCCGGTACTCCGGCGATCTCGCAAAGGCGATCGCTGCCGGTGCGGATGCGGTGATGATCGGATCCCTTCTTGCCGGCACGGACGAAAGCCCGGGAGAGGTGCTTCTCGTCAACGGACGTTCCTACAAGCAGTACCGGGGCATGGGGTCACTCGGCGCCATGGCCCGTGGTTCGGCTGATCGCTACTTCCAGGAAGGTATCAGGGACATCGTCAAGCTGGTGCCCGAAGGCATCGAGGGGCGCGTACCCTACAAGGGCCCGCTGCATCACATCGTGCACCAGCTTGCCGGGGGCCTGCGCTCCTCCATGGGCTACACCGGGAATCCCGACATGCAGGCGATGCGCACCCGCTGCCGGTTCGTCAGGGTGACGAGCGCCGGAGTGCGTGAAAGCCACGTCCACGATGTTGCGCCGATGCGCGATGCACCCAACTACCAGACCGAGAGGTAGGTGGTGGCGCCCGACCCTGGCAGGGTCCTGATTCTCGACTTCGGATCACAGGTAACCCAGCTGATTGCCCGGCGGGTTCGCGAGGCGGGCGTCTACTCGGAGATCATGCCGTTCAGCGCGGCCGAACACGCCATCCGCTCCTTTGCTCCTGCCGCCATCATTCTCTCCGGCGGGCCGGCTTCGGTGACGGTCGGCGAGGCGCCTCGGGCACCGCAGGCGGTGTTCGACGAAGGCGTCCCGGTGCTGGGCATCTGCTATGGCGAGCAGACGATCTGCTCCCAGTTGGGCGGCGCCGTCGAAACGGCGAACGAGCGGGAGTTCGGGCGCGCATTCGTCGATGTCACCGGGACCTGCCGGTTGTTCGACGGCGTCTGGTCGCCTGGAGAACACCACCAGGTGTGGATGTCGCACGGCGACAGGATCACGGCCATTCCTGAAGGGTTTCGGGTTGTCGCGACATCTCCGGGTTCGCCCTTTGCCGCCATCGCCGACGATGCGCGACGCATCTACGGCGTCCAGTTCCACCCGGAAGTCGTTCACACGCCCGATGGCGCCCGGCTGATCGGTTCCTTCGTGCACCAGGTCGCGGGGATCGCAAGCGACTGGTCGATGGCCGCCTTCCGCACGCGGGCGGTCGAGGGTATCCGTAGACGGGTGGGCACGGGGCGCGTCGTCATGGGGCTTTCAGGCGGCGTCGACAGTTCGGTGACGGCTCTCCTGCTTCACGAGGCGATCGGATCGCGGTTGACATGCGTCCTTGTCGACCACGGACTCATGCGCCTTGATGAGGCACGCGACGTCGAGCACCTCTTCCGCAGCCACTATGCGATTCCCCTTGTCGTTCGCCATGTCCCGGACCTCTTTCTCGAACGGCTGGCAGGAGTTACCGCGCCCGAGGACAAGCGCCGGATCATCGGTTCGACGTTCATCGATGTCTTCGAGGAGGCGGCCGGCGCCATCGGCGGCGCCGACTTTCTGGGCCAGGGGACCCTCTATCCTGACGTCATCGAATCGGTGTCGTTCCACGGCGGGCCGACATCGACCATCAAGTCGCATCACAATGTCGGCGGCCTTCCCGAACGCATGAAGCTGGAACTCGTCGAACCGCTGAGGGAGTTGTTCAAGGACGAGGTGCGTGAACTCGGCCGCGAACTCGGTCTTCCCGACGCCCTGCTCAACCGCCATCCATTTCCCGGTCCGGGCCTCGCCATCCGCATTCCGGGCGAGGTCACGCCGGAACGGGTGGCACTCCTGCAAAAGGCCGATGCCATCTTCATCGACGAACTGAAGAGCGCGGGACTCTATGATGCAATATGGCAGGCCTTCGCCGTCCTGCTTCCCGTGCGCACGGTCGGTGTCATGGGAGACGAGAGGACCTACGAGCATGTCTGCGCCTTGCGGGCCGTCACCTCGACAGACGGCATGACGGCGGACGTCTTTGCGTTCGATCATGCCTTCCTCGGGCACGTGGCCGGTCGCATCGTCAACGAGGTCAGGGGCATCAACCGGGTCGTCTACGACATCACCTCGAAGCCGCCCGGGACCATCGAGTGGGAGTGATGTCGCACGTGCGGGGCGACAGCCGGGCGTGAGTAGGGACCATCGCCTGTCGCGAAGACACCCCCGCTATCTGAAGGGTGTCTTTCTTGTCATCGCCGGCGGTGTCTTCATCAGCCAGTCGGGCGTCATCATCGGTTCGATGGAAGCGGCGGGGTTCTGGCAGGTCCAGTTCTTTCGCTCCGTTGTGGCCGTCCTGGTGCTGTTCAGTCTCCTTGCCATACGTCATCACCGGGACCTTCCGGCCATGGTGCGGTCAAGCTGGAAGGCCGCCCTGGCAACCGGGTTCTTTCTCGCCGTCAGCAATCTTCTCTACATCCTCTCCTTCTTTCACACGCGGGCGGCAAGCGTCTTCTTCATCATCAGTTCCCAGCCCTTTTTCACGGCGTTGATCGCGTGGGTCGTGCTGCGGGAACCGGTAAGGCGGATCACCTGGATCGCCATGAGCGCCGCCATGGCAGGGGTGGCAATCATGATGTGGGAAGGTCTCGGCGAGGGACGCCTTGTCGGCAATCTTCTGGCTCTTGGCGCAGCCGTCACCTTCGCCGCCTTCGGCGTCTCCCTGCGTGGCGGCCGGGAAGGCGACATGGTGCTGGGCGTGGTGATGGCGTCATGCGCGATCAGCACCATCGCTGTTGTCTTCGTCGACAGTTTTCACGTCAGCACCCATGACTTCATCCTGTGTGTCTACATGGGATGCTTTCAGGTCGCACTGGCCCTGGTCCTGTTCGCCGCCGGTGCCAGGTACGTTCCGGCAGCGGAACTCATGGTGCTGGCGCTCACCGAGGTCATCCTCGGTCCGTTGTGGGTGTGGCTCATTATCGGAGAAAGCCCGACACTGGCCGGTCTCATTGGCGGGAGCATCGTCATTGGCGCAGTGCTTGCCAATGCCCTGACCGGGATGCGCGCTCGCGGCTGAAGGCATAGAGGCCGCTTGCGATGACGATGACGATGCCCGCGAGGGTCCAGATGTCGGGAAACTCGCCGAACAGTACGTAACCCATGACCGCGGCCCAGACCACGAGGGTGTAGGCGAAGGGCTGGAGCATCGAGGCGGGAGCAACCTGCAGGGCACGGAACAGCAACAGGTGACAAGCCGCCCCGAGAAGGCCGACAAGGGCCAGCAATGGCCAGTCGCCGGTGGCCACCGGGCGCCAGTCGAAGGGAGCAACAAAGACCAGAATGAAGACCGCAATGGCGGCGGACCAGAGCGCCGTTGTCTCGACGCTGTCATCCAGTCCGACCCGGCGGATGAGAACCTGAAGCAAAGCCCAGAGAAACGCCGCCAGGAGAGCGATCAGGGCTGCCGGTCCCATGATTCCCGATCCTGGACGCATGATCACCAGCACACCGACACAGCCGGCGGCAACCGCCAGCCAGCGGCGCCAGCCGACACGTTCTCCCAGAAGCAGTGCGGCCAGCGCTACCGCGATCAGGGGCGAGACCGCGGCAATCGCGTGAACATCAGCCAGCGGCAGCAGGCTGAAAGCCCACAGGAAGACGACGATTTCGGCCAGCATGACAAGGCTGCGAAGGATCTGCAGGCCGGGCTGCCGTGAACGGACGGTCGCCAGCCATCCCCGCCGCCGGGCGAAAACGAGGGCGACGCCAAGGTACACGGCAAACCGGACCAGCAGGATCTGAGCGATGGAGTAGTCTTCAACGAGCCATTTGGCTGTCGCGTCCATGGTCGCCATCAGGCACATGGCGAGGACCATCAGCGCCATGCCTGCGGCAGGGGAACCGTCCGCCTTCAACGATCCCGGATGCTGGCGAGGGACGGCCCCTGAGCGTGGCGCTCCACTTCTCCCGACATGCGTCCCGTGAGCATCAGCAAGAACATGTGGAAGTCGCCGACAAGACTCCAGACGGGATGGGTGAAGGTCGCCGGACGATTGCGCTCGACAAAGGCATGCGCCGCCCAGGCAAATCCGTAGCCGCACACCGGCATCGCCAGAAGCAGCCATGCGTTGCCTGTGATGAGGGTGGCCGCAGCCATGCCGAAGACACCCGCCGTCCCGACGAAGTGAAGCCAGCGGGTTGCCGGTCTCATGTGCTCGCGCACATAGAAGGGCCAGAACTCGATGTAGCTGGCGGGTCTCTCCATGAAGGAAAGATGAAGCGCCACGACCGTGTTGGCAAGGTTGCGGGAGGGCCCGGTGGTGGCTAGATTGCCGGGCCCATGCGACTTCCGGAGCGGTGCCCGTGGCCAATGTCGGCGACCAGTTGATTCGCGAGGTCGAGGAAGACCTTCAGCGGGAACGATGGCTGCGGCTGTGGCGGGCCTATGGCCGCCAGGTACTCGGCATTGTCGCCGTGGTGGTCCTTGCAGTCGCCGGATACACCGGGTGGATCGAGTACCGCGAGTCCCGACTCGGCGACGACGGCTATCGGTACTGGCTTGCGGACCGTCAGGCTGATGCCGGCGACATCGACGAGGCGATGGCCGCTTTCGGCGCCCTCCGCGCAGAGGGCCATGGCGGCTATCCGTGGCTTGCAGGCATGCGCGAGGCACAGCTTCTCGCCGAAGCCGGCGAACGGGAGCTGGCGTTGCAACGCTATGACGATCTTGCCGCCATGGGAGACGTTCCTCCCGTCTGGCGGGAGCTGGCGGCCCTCTATGCGGTCATGCTGATGGTTGATCATGCCGACCCCGACGATGTCGTTGCACGACTGGCGCCGCTTCTCGATGGCACCTGGCGTCATCTTGCCCTCGAGCTCAGGGGCCTTCTCTATCTGCGGACCGGTGACACGGAGTCTGCGGCGGCGAGTTTCGAAGCGTTGGCCGGTGACGCCGATGCGCCGGCATCGGCCGTGCTCCGGGCACGTGAACTGCTGTCGCTGACGACGCGGGGACACTGACCATGCGGTGGGTTGTCCTTGCCGTGTCGTGCCTGTCACTCGTCGGCTGCGAAAGCGACTGGTTCGGAGATCCGCCACCGCCGCCTCTCGAGGGTGAGCGCATCGCCATTCTGGAACTCGGTTCGGGGCTGGCAAGCGACCCGGAGTACGCCGCCATTCCGGTCGAACTGCCGCCTCAACGCCTCAACCCGGAGTGGCCCCAGTACGGTGGCAGTCTTGACAAGGCCATGCACCATCTGGCCCACGGCGGATCCTGGGAACGGGTCTGGTCGCGCAGCATCGGCGACGGGCACAGCGATTCGCGCCGGCTCGTGGGAACGCCCGTCATCGCTGCAGGCATGGTGTTCACGATCGATTCCAATACCCGGGTCTCGGCCTTCGATGAGGCGACCGGCACGCCCTTGTGGAGTACCGACATCACCGCCGCCGAGGAAGATGACGGCTGGGGAGGCGGCCTTGCCTTCGATGACGGCCGACTTTTCGTGACCACCGGCAATGGCGAAGTCATGGCGCTCGATCCGGTCGACGGCATTCCCCAGTGGCGCGTCGATGCCGGTCCGCCGGTCCGTACGCCTCCTGCGGCAAGCCAGGGGCGTGTTCATGTCGTCACCGCGGACAACACGCTCCTGACCCTGGATGCGGCGACCGGTGACTCTCTGTGGGTTCACCGCGGACTCCTCGGTACGGCCTCGCTCATGGGCGGCGGCGCGCCAAGCATTGCCGGATCCTTTGTCGTGGCCACCTACACGACCGGTGAAGTGGTGGCCCTGAGGGCAGAGAACGGCCGTGTGGTGTGGAGCGATATCCTGGCTCAGGGCGGACAGGCCGGTGTCCTGGCGGCGCTTGACGACATCAATGGCAGCGCCGTCATCGATCGCGATCTCGTGTTCGTCGCCAGTTACGGCGGTCGTCTGGCCGCCATCGATGTGACACGGGGAATCAGGGTCTGGGAGCAGAATCTCTCGATCACGCAAACACCATGGGTGGCTGGTGACTATCTATGGGTGGTGACCAGTGACGCGGAACTCATCTGCTTCCGGAAGGAAGACGGCCGGGTGCGCTGGATCACCCGATTGCCGCTGTATGAGGATCCCGAGGACAAGGAAGGGACCATCCTGTGGTCCGGGCCGGTGCTGGCAGGCGAAAGACTGGTCGTGGCGGGAAGCCACGGGAACGCTGTTGTTCTTTCACCCTACACGGGCGACGTCATCGACACGCTGTCTGTGGACCGCGGACTGCCCCTGCCACCCGTTGTCGCAAACGCGAGACTCTACTTCGTTGGCGACTCGGGCACCGTGACTGTACTCGACTAAACCGGTGTCTTTCGCGGTCGCCATTGTCGGTCGGCCCAACGTCGGCAAGTCCACGCTCTTCAATCGCCTGACCGGCCGGCGTGCGGCGCTGGTCGATCCGCAGCCGGGCGTCACGCGGGATCGCCGGGAGGGCGAGGGCAGGATCGGTCCCCTGACGTTCCGCCTCGTCGATACGGCGGGACTCGAGGACGCGGTGTCGGGAACCATGGCCGGGCGCATGCGGGCACAGACCGACGAGGCCCTCCATGAGGCTGATGTCCTGCTCTTCGTCATTGACGCGCGGCAGGGCGTGACAACGCGTGACAGGCAGTTTGCCAGTGAACTGCGCAAGGCGGAAACGCCCGTGATCCTGGTGGCCAACAAGGCCGAGGCCCGCTCGGCGATGGCCGGGGTCTGGGATGCGTTCTCCCTGGGGTTTGGTGACCCGGTTGCCGTGTCGGCAGAGCACGGCGACGGCATGGCCGCCCTTCATGATGCCCTGGTCCACCACGCTCCGGCCGCTGATGGGGAGACCGCCGATAACGACGGGGACCGCCTGCGCCTGGCCATCGTCGGCCGCCCCAATGTCGGCAAGTCGACACTCGTCAACCGTCTCCTTGGCAGCGAGCGCGTGATCACCGGGCCGGAACCGGGACTGACGCGTGATGCCATCGCCGCCCGCTGGACCTCGTGCGGCCGCAAGATCGAACTCATCGATACCGCTGGTATCAGGCGCCGCTCGCGGGTGGCGGAACGAGTCGAGAAACTCTCGGTAGCCGACAGTTTTTCGGCGATCCGCAAGGCGCACATCGTGGTCGTCGTGCTGGAGGCCCATCAGGCGTTCGATCATCAGGACCTCGCCATCGTCGATCATGTCGAGCGCGAGGGCAGGGGCCTCGTTGTCGTCATCAACAAGTGGGATCTTGCCGACGAGCCACGATCGCTCAAGCACGAACTGGACTTGCGGTTTGCGGAACTCCTGCCCCAGGTGCGCGGCGCTCCGATGCTGACCATGAGCGCAGTCGACGGCAAGGGCGTGACAAGGCTCATGCCGGCGGTGGTGGGTGTCCAGGACCGCTGGACCCGGCGCCTCTCCACGGCGGAACTCAACAGATGGCTCGGAGTGACGGTGGAACGGCACCCCCCTCCCGTGGTGCGGGGCGGCAGGCCGCGATTGCGCTATGCGACCCAGGTCGCAACGCGACCCCCGACCTTCGCCGTCTTCGGCAGCAGGCTTGCCGGGCTCCCGGACTCGTACCGACGCTACCTCGTCAATCGGCTGCGGCAGGACTTCGATCTGCCCGGCATTCCGCTTCGGTTGCGCTTCCGCTCGACCCGCAACCCATACGCCGGCACCTGACAAGGGGCGCGCCGTTTCGCTGATCTGCTCCACATCGTCGATGGGCGGGAGGTGCCTTGTGGTTCACCCGTGAACCACAAACTGTGTTGTGGCTCACGAAACGGGTGTGCTCGCGTTACAAACGGCCGCAGGTCTTCAATCCGGCAGCCTTGGGCGCGACGCTGTGGCGCGTTCCCTGTCGGGCTTGTTCACGCTCTGGCAACGATCCGGGCGCCGTTCAGTGTCCAGTCGGGCATGGCCATGGAGATGAAGGTCTCGACGACGCTCGACGGCTCGGCGAGTGATTCCGGGTTTTCACCCGGGAAGGCGCGGGCACGCATGGCCGTCCGCAGCACGCCCGGGTCGACGAGGTTGACCTTCAGTGCGGTCTTTGCCAGCTCTCCCGCCCAGCACGTCACGAGGGCTTCGAGGGCTGCCTTGGTGGCGGCGTAGGCGGCCCAGTAGGGCGCAGGGGATGCCGTGATCCCGGACGTCACGAAGATGGCGCGGCCGGAAGGCGATTGCCTCAGCAGCGGATCCATGGCCCGGATCAGCCGCCAGTTGGCCGTCAGGTTGACATCCAGGGAGCGCTGCCAGTCCTGCGGCATGATGTGATGGGCCGGGGATAGAGCATTCAGATAAGCCGCGTTGCCCACGAGGACATCGAGCCGGCCGAATCGCTCGAAGAGCGCTCCGCCAAGGCGGTCGACGGCATCGCCGTCGGCAAGATCCAGAGGCACCAGGACCGGGGTGAGGCCGCCAGCCGCGCGGATGGCGTCGTCGAGGTCCTCGAGACCACCTGTGGTGCGCGCGACGAGGACAAGGCGCGCACCCTCGGCGGCGAAAGCCTCTGCGACGGCTGCTCCAAGGCCTCGCGAGGCGCCGGTCACCAGGGCGACGCGCCCGTCGAGCCGTCCGCTCATGTCACAGGGATTCGTAGTGGAAGGAGAGCTGATTCGTCTCGTAGCCGCCATCCCGGTCAACCAGGGGAATCGGATAGTGACCGGTCAGGCAGGCATCGCAGTACTGGGGTTTCGCGGCATGGCGCCCTTCCTCATGTCCGGTTGCCCGGTAGAGGCCGTCGGCCGTGATGAAGGCCAGACTGTCCACGCCGAGAAACGCCGCAATCTCGTCGACGCTGAACCGCGAGGCCAGCAGCTCATCGCGCGACGGCGTGTCGACTCCGTAAAAGCACGAATGAATGGTCGGTGGACTGGCAATGCGCATGTGCACTTCCCGGGCGCCGCACTCCCTGACCATGGAGACGATTTTCGTCGATGTCGTGCCGCGGACGATGGAATCGTCAATGAGGACGACACGCTTGCCGGAGAGTTCCACGCGGTTGGCATTGTGTTTCAGCTTGACACCGAAGTGGCGGATGTTCTGGCCGGGTTCGATGAAGGTGCGGCCGACATAGTGGTTGCGGATGATGCCGAAGGTCAGCGGCAGGCCGGACTGTTCGGCGAATCCCAGCGCCGCCGGTGTACCGGAATCGGGGACAGGCACCACGACATCGGCGTCGGCCGGACTCTCCTTTGCCAGTTCGGCGCCGGTCCGCCTGCGGACGGTGTAGGCGGAATGGCCCTCGACCAGGCTGTCGGGCCGCGAGAAGTAGATGTACTCGAAGATGCAGAACCGGCTGCGGCGGGGCGCAAAGGGGCGGTAGGAGCTGAGGCCCGATGCATCGATCACGATGAGCTCTCCGGGTTCCACGTCCCTCACGAACGCAGCGCCCATGATATCGAGGGCACAGGTTTCCGAAGCGAGGACGAAGGCGTCTCCCAGGCGGCCAAGCACGAGGGGACGCACGCCGAGGGCGTCCCTCACGCCGATCATGGCTTCGTTGGTGAGCGCCACCAGGGAGTAGGCGCCGACGACCTGTTTCAGGGCATCGACCAGCCGGTCCGGAATGGTGCCGTGTGCCGACAGCGCCACCAGGTGGACGATGATCTCCGTATCGGATGTCGACTGGAAAATGGCTCCCTTGCGCACGAGGCCGTCTCGCACCTGATTCGCGTTGGTGAGATTGCCGTTGTGGGCGACCGCCAGGCCGCCCTGGTCGGTTTCGACGAAGATGGGCTGGACATTGCGCAGCAACGTCCCCCCGGTGGTCGCATAGCGGTTGTGTCCGATGGCTGAGTGGCCCGTCAGCGCGCCGACATTGGCGCGGTTCGAGAAGATTTCCGAGACCAGTCCAAGATTGCGGTGGACGTGAAACTGGGAGCCGTCGAAGGAGACGATGCCCGCCGATTCCTGGCCACGGTGCTGAAGGGCATGCAGACCGAGCACCGTGTGGGCGGCTGCATCCTCGGCTCCGAAGATGCCGAAGATGCCGCATTCCTCGCGCAACCTGTCGTCATCAAGGGGATGCCGCGGCAGGAATCGGGTCACATCTGTCGGCCCATGTTCATTCGTCGCCAGCGATGATGGATTCGAGTGCCGATCGGTCCTCTTCACTGTACCCCTCCTCACCCTCCGCGTCAGCATCGCTGGCCGGCGCCTGGGGATCAATCAGGTCGCTGTAGGACCGCAGCGCCTCTTCGGCTGCGGCGTTCCTGGTCCGGATCAGGAAATCCTCGCTGTCGAGGTCCCATTCCTCGGGCGCCAGTTCGATGAGCAGCAGGGAGCCCCTGTCAATGACGGGTGTCAGACGTGCTTCCTCGATCCAGCCCGGCCGCTCCCCGGCAGGGGCAAGCAGGCCGTAGACCAGGAAGACGAGACAGACCACCAGCGCGCCGCGGACAAGGCCGAACACGAACCCGACCGACCTGTCGAGCATGTCGAGTCCGGATGACCGGGTCCGCCGCATCACCAGCGACGACACGAGGCTGAGGCAGGCGAGCGCGATGACAAACAGGCCTGCCGCATTGGCAATGGCCACAATCAGCGGGTCGTTGCCGATCCAGTTCGCCAGGACGGGCCAGGAGTGGTCGTAGAGGTAGACGGTCGCAAGGGCAGCTCCGCCCCAGGTGGCGAGGAACAGGAACTCGCGCATGGCCCCGCGATAGTAGGCGAGGAAACCTGAAATGAAGATGACCCCGAGAATGACGAGGTCCGTGACGGTGACCGGCAGGTCGTTCATGCCGCTTGCCCTGTTCTCAGGTGCTGCCGCCGGCGCTCACATGAGAGATGAACCGCGCCATCATGGCCGCCGCCGGTCCCTCCTCTTTGCATGACTGGTGGCATTGTGTCCAGAATCCGGCTCATGCGCCGCCCCGGGGACTCACGGACGCAGCACGCTCATGGAGATGGGACCTTCGGCGCGGCCGTTGATGAACTGATCGACATGGGGGCTGCCACTCCGGTCGATGTCGGCGGCGTTGCCCTGCCAGACCAGGCGTCCGTCATGCAGCATCGCGATCCTGTCGGCGATCTTGCGCGCACTCGCCATGTCGTGGGTGATCGAGATGGTGGTGATGCCGAGACGGCGGCTCACCGAGACGATGAGATCATTGATGACATCGGCCATGATCGGATCGAGGCCGGTCGTCGGCTCGTCGAGGAAGACGATGTCAGGCCGGTCCGAGATGGCTCGGGCCAGGGCAACCCGCTTCATCATGCCCCCCGACAGTTCGGCGGGGAGGAGATCGGCGACATCCTCTCCGAGCCCGACCAGGCCAAGGGTTTCGCAGGCGGAGTCCCGCGCATCAGCGCGAGTCAGGGTGCCGGTGTGAATCTGCCGGAAGGCGACATTCTCCCATACCGCAAGGCTGTCGAACAGCGCCCCGCCCTGAAACAGCATGCCGAATCGCGCCATGAGACCGGTGTCCGCCGGCCGGGTGGCCGTCCCGTCGATCAAGATCTCTCCTGCGTCAGGCTTCAGGAGACCGAGGATGCATTTGAGGGTGACGGACTTGCCGGATCCGGACCCGCCGATGATGACGAATGCCTCTCCGTGTGCGACGTCGAAGCTCACGCCGTCCAGCACGCGCCGGGCCGGGAAACTCTTCCGCAGGTCGCGAACACGGATCATGGGCTGGTTCATCGCGAAAAGAAAATCTCCGTGACAACGTAATTGAAGGTCAGGATGAGAATGGACCCCGACACCACGGCAAGGGTCGTTGCCTGTCCCACGCCCTGGGCTCCGCGCTTCGAATGCCAGCCGTGGTAGCACCCCGTGAGGGCTATGAGAAAGCCGAACACGGCCGCCTTGACGAGGCCCGAGATCACGTCGATCGGCTCGAGGATATCGATCGTGCTGGCGAGGTAGGCCGACGGGTTGAAGCCCAGCTTGTGGATTGACACCAGATAGCCGCCCAGAACGCCGATGACATCGGCCACCAGAACGAGCACGGGCAGGATCAGAGTCGCGGCGATCAGACGCGGTGCGACGAGATAGCGGCGTGGAGAGGCCTGGAGGGTCAAGAGGGCGTCGATCTGCTCGGTGACACGCATGGTGCCGATCTCGGCCGCCATCGCGGCGCCGACCCGTCCGGCAACCATGAGACCGGCGAGGACCGGGCCGAGTTCACGGGTGATGGACAGGACGACGATACCGGCTATGGCGCCTTCCGCCTCGAAGCGCGAGAAACCGGTGTAGCTCTGCAGGGCCAGAACCATGCCGGTGAAGATCGCTGTCAGGCCCACGACGGGAAGCGAGTAGTAGCCGATGTCGATGAACTGGCGGGTGATGTTGCGCACATGCCAGGGTGGTGTGACGCAACTGGCAAGACCGAGGGCGGCAAAAAGGACGATCCGCCCGGTTCCGGCGAGAAAGGCGAGGAACGTCGCGCCGATGGAGGCCAGCGGGTTCATCCGGTCAGCCGCCGGCAGCCATGACCCGCAGGGGATGACGATGTGGGCATCAGCACGTCCCGCCGAGCCATTGGCGGGCGTAGCGGGCGCCGAGCGATGTCAGCAGCTCGTAGCCTATGGTGCCGGCCTTTCCGGCCAGGTCGTCCAGCATGGTGCGCCCCCTGATCAGGTCGACCCAGGTTCCCACATGGGCTCTCGCCTCCGGCAATTCGCCCAGGTCCAGTGTCATCAGATCCATGGAAACGTGGCCGGCCACCGGGACGGCATGGTCACCGATAAAGGCATGCGCCAGGTTGCCAAGCGCCCGCGGATAGCCATCCGCATAGCCGACCGGCAGGGTGGCAAGGCGCGTGGCACGACTTGTCGTGTAGGTTCCGCCGTAGCCGACACGCGTGCCGGCCGGCACCTCGCGCACCTGAATGATGCGGGCCTTCAGCCGTATGACGGGTTCCATGGGGTTGGTTTCGGAGGGAGTCGGGTTGCCGCCGTAGACGGCATAGCCCGGTCGCACGAGATCGTGGTGCCAGGCGTCTCCGAGGAAGATGCCTGACGAATTGGCAAGGCTGGCACGGGCTCCCGGAAAGGAACGCATGGTGTGCCGGAACAGTTCCAGCTGGCGGTGATTGTCGGTCTCCTCGGGCTCACTGGCACACGAAAGGTGGCTCATCACGAAGTGAAGATCGAGGGGCGCCAGGAGTTCCGGAGTGGCGGCCAGTCTGGCTGTCTCCGCCGGTGGCAGTCCCAGTCGGGACATGCCGGTGTCGACGTGAACGACGGCACCCAGTCGTCGTTCCCGACGCCGCGCCTCGTCTGCCCAGCGGGCGATCTGCCCGAGGTCATTGAGAACGGGAACAAGATTCCGGGCCGCAAGGTCACCAGCCTCGGCAATGAGGCCGTTGAGCACGTAGATTCTTGCCGTCTCGTCGAGAACGGACCGGAGCGCTGCAGCTCCGTCCGGATTGGCGACAAAGAAGCGGCGGCATCCGGCGTGTGCCAGGGACTGCGCCACCTGAACTGCGCCCAGGCCGTAGGCGTCTGCCTTGACGATCCCGGCACACTCCGCCGGCCTGACCATCCGGGCGAGTGCCTGCCAGTTGCGTGTGAGCGCATCGAGATCGATGACAAGTCGGGAGACCGGAGCGTCAATAGGATCCGTCATGGGGACCGTAGCGACTGTCCAGATCCATGAACCTCGTGGTCTTGGAATCGAAGTGCAGCTTGGCCTCCCCGGTCGGTCCGTGCCGGTTCTTGGCGACGATGACTTCCGACACGCCGCGCATGTCCTCCATTTCCCCCTGCCATCGTTCGAGGCGACGGCGGTAGCCAGGATCGTCCTCGTCCTCTTCGTCCTTGGGCTGCGGTTCACGGCGTTCGTGGTAGTACTCCCGGCGGAACAGGAACATCACGATGTCGGCGTCCTGTTCGATGGATCCCGACTCGCGCAGATCCGACAGCAGCGGCCGCTTGTCCTCGCGCTGCTCGACGGCCCGGGAAAGCTGCGAACAGGCGATCACAGGAACGTCAAGCTCCTTGGCCAGGGCCTTGAGACCCTGGGTGATCTCGGACACCTCCTGCACCCTGTTTCTGTCGCCGCCCGGGCGGAACTCCGAGACGACGAGTTGCAGGTAGTCGACGATGAGGAGCGAGAGTCCGCCGGACTGGCGCTTGAGGCGGCGGGCACGGCCGCGCAACTGGGCGATGGTGATGGCCGGCGTGTCGTCGATGTGCAAGGGCAGGGCCGAAAGGCGGTGAGCCGTGGTTACCAGGTTCTCGAAGTCGGACTGCTTGATTCGGCCGGTGCGGATCAACTGCGAGGGGATGTCGGCTTCCACGGCAAGCATCCGTGCGACCAGCTGCTCGGCGGACATTTCGAGGGAAAAGATGCCAACCCGGCCGGGTGAAGCGCCGTCGGAGCCGGCCTCCTCGAGGTTGCGGCTGGCGACATGGAGGGCCAGTGTGGTGGCAAGCGACGTCTTTCCCATGCCTGGGCGGGCGGCAAGAACCACGAGATCCGTCCGTGACAGGCCGCCAATTGCCTCGTCGAGATTCTTCAGCCCCGTGGACTGCCCCGCCAGTCCGCTGCCGTCGCGGAACGTGGCTTCCATCATCTCCAGGGTCGGAATCGTGACGGCGTGGAAGGACCGGAAGGCGCGTTTCACCTCGCCGTGTTCGGCAAGATCGAAGAGCGACTTTTCGGCCTCTTCGATCTGCGCCATCGCATCGTGGTCGATGGTGAACTCGTACGCGTCGCTCACCATGGTCTCGCCGATGTCGACAAGCTGCCGGCGCAGATGGTGTTCCTGGATCTGGCGGGCAAAGCCGTCGGCGTTGATGATCATGGCCGCCGATGCGGCGAGCTTGGCGAGATAACCGGTACCGCCAACGCCGGAGAGCGCCTCGTCGTCGGCAAAGAAGGCGCCCAGGGTGATGGGGGTGGCGATCTGACCCTTGTCGACGACGTGACGAATCGCCTCGTAGATCCGTCGGTGCACCGGAATGAAGAAGGACTCGGGCTGCAGGATGCGCTCGATGTCGTCGAGGATGTCGTTTTTCACCAGGAGTGCGCCCAGCAACGACTGTTCCGCCTGCTCGTTGTAGGGCAGCGGACGATACCCGGCCTCACCGTGGGGCTTGAGGTCACCGAGACCGGCTTGTGTCATGGCGCACGCGGATCTTTCATGCGCCGCAGTATGGCACGAAACCACTCCCGGAGTGGATCCGTTACGGCGAAAATAGCCGGGGATTGTCTGTGGGAATCAGGGGCTCCCAGGCCGGCCGGTTCAGCTGTGTGCCCGTTCCCAGTCGACCATGTAGTCGCGAATCTCCGGAGTTGCGCGACGTTCCCTGGCAAGTTGCAGCTGGAACACCATGTGCTCGCTGTTGCGGAAGGATGATTCGCTCCCCAGGAGATAGAACTCCCACATGCGGCAGAAACGTTCATCGTAGTGTTCGCGAATCCTGTCCCTGTTTTCGGCGAATCTCCGGTACCAGTGTCTCAGGGTTTCCGCGTAGTGGGTCTTCAGGATCTCGATGTCGGTGGCCATCAGCCCGGCGCGTTCCAGGGGCGCCAGCACCTCGGAGAGGGAGGGCGTGTAACCACCAGGGAAGATGTACTTGCGGATCCAGGGATTGGTATTGCTCGGTTCGCCTGTCCAGCCGATCGAGTGCAGCAGCATGACTCCGTTGCGCCGCAACAGACTGTTGATCTTGTTGAAGAACTCCGGGTAGTGGCGCGACCCGACGTGTTCGAACATGCCGACGGAGACGATCCGATCGAATGTTTCTTCAAGCTCGCGGTAGTCCTTCAGCTGGAACCTGACCCGATCTTCGAGGCCGTGTTCGGTGACGCGCCTGGTGGACACGTCGTGCTGCTCCCTTGACAGGGTCACGCCGGTGACGTCGACATCGGCAACCTGCGCCAGGTAGAGGCCCATGCCGCCCCAGCCCGAACCGATGTCGAGGACCTTCATGCCGGGTTCCAGGAGAAGCTTGGCGGCAATGTGCCGCTTCTTGTCCGCCTGGGCCTGGTCCAGCGTGCTGTTGGGGGTCGCGAAGTAGGCGCAGGAATACTGCCGGTCTTCATCGAGAAAGAGATCGAACAGTTCATCCGAGAGGTCATAGTGATGGGCGGCGTTGCGCCGGGCCCTGCCGACGGGGTTGTACTGCTGCATCGGTCCAAGCAGGTAGCGGCGCAGCCAGGTGGCCATGCGGCCCATGGAATCGTGGCGGGCGAGGTTGCGGTAGTTGCGGCCGACCACCTCCCAGAAATCGACGATCGTACCGTCCTCGATGGTGAGTGTGCCGTCCATGTAGGCCTCACCGACCGCCAGGTGGGGGTTGAGGGCAATCTTGCGGACCAGTCCCGGATCGTGGAAACGCACGGCAACAGACGGTGCATCGCCTGGAGTGCCGAAGTCATGAACACGGTTCCGGGCGTCGATGATCCGCAGATGGCCGACCGACACGAAACGCCTGAGAAGCCCGGAGATAAGCATGCCTCCTCCCGATCGCTAAATCCGACACGGTTATCGTCACTCCTGGACTGGCGTGTCGTCAACGTCCTCCCCGGGCGTCTCCTCCGCCGCCTCTTCTTCCACTGCCTCTTCCTCCACGGCTCCTTCTTCCACCGCCTGCTCGTCCGCCTCCTCCTCTTCGTCGTCGGCGCGGTGGAACGTGCGGCCGGTGGCCTCCTGGATCATCGCCTCGTCGACCGTGCGTGCCACATTGGCGACAACCGTCGCCGGCACTTCCGGATGAAGAAGGGTGGTGACCTCGAAGAGACCCAGGGTCTTGATGGGGCGATCGAGGACGACCATGCGGCGGTCGACCGGAAAGCCCATGGCCGCAAGTCCGTCGGCAATGTCGCGCGCCTTGACGGAACCGTAGAGCTGCAGGTTGTCGGCCGCCTGGCGGATGAGGGTGACATGGACGCGCTCCATCTTTTCCTTGAGGGAACCCGCCACGTCGCGCTGCTCGAGGTTGTGTTCCTCGCGCTCGGCCCTCTCGGCTTCAAAGCGGGCGATGTTGTCTCGCGTCGCCCGCAGTGCCTTGCCCCGGGGCAGCAGAAAGTTGCGTGCATAGCCGGGGCGCACCGCGACCACGTCACCCATGTTTCCGAGCTTGTCGATGCGTTCAAGAAGAACGATGTCCATTGTGGGTCTCCATACTCAGGCGTCGTCGGCGACGCCAAACCGTTCACGAAATCCCGCCCAGCAGTCGGCAAACCCGACAGCCGCGAAGGCGAGGGCGCCGAATGGCTGGAAGACGAGCACAACCACGTACCCTGCCATGAGAAACAGGGGTTGCATCCCCATGCCACGGGTGAGGGCGTGCAGGACCGCCAGACCCTGTAGCAGAAAACCCGTGCCCAGGACCAGAACAATTCCTGTCGCAAGGTAAACCACAAAGGCCGTCAGTCCGCCGGTCGATCCGCCCAGCGTGTCGACCCCCAGCGCCACCGCAGCGGCGGCGAGGGCGGCGATGGAGGGCCACATGGGAAGGCGCAGCTGCCAGAACACGGGCGAGGGACGCATCGGAGTGGCGAAGCTGACCAGAAGGCCCTGGGCCAGGGCTCCCATGACCGCATGAGAGATCATGATGCCGCCCACCAGAGTACCTGGCACCAGGGAATCCCAGAAATCGACGAGGTCAGCCAGCGCCTGGCGTGACTCCTCGTCGGAATCCTCGAACCAGCCTCCAACCTCGTGAAGATTGCCGCGCACCGTGCCTGCGAGTCCGGCCTCGGTCATCGTGAGAACGAGGGTAAGGAGGGTGATCTCGACGAGACCGACAACGAGGAACACTCGTGCCAGAGCGGATGCCGGGAGCCAGCGCGGCGCCTCTTCGGTCCCCGACACGGGCTGGATGGCGAGATGCGTGAGAATGAAGGCGGGAACCACGAATCCAAGGCTGTAGACGCTGGTCATCACCGGATCGAAGAACATCAGCAGGCACGCCACGGCGAGGACGCCGGCGAATCCCGATGCAAGGGACCCCCAGCCCAGACCCGCCAGGTAGATCGGCAGGGGCGAGGCCATGACCAGGAACAGACCCCAGAACGACGATGCCATGCCGAAGCCGAACAGCAGCGCGCTGACGAAGGCCGCGACCATCGCCACCAGGGGAACGAACGGGTTGAGAGGGGTTGCCTTGTCCTTCACGGGCAAGGGCGGCGCCTACTGTGCGACGTAGGGCAACAGCGCGAGATAGCGTGCGCGCTTGATCGCCTTGGCGAGTTCGCGCTGTTTCTTGGCCGAGACGGCGGTGATGCGTGACGGAACGATCTTCCCCCGCTCGGAGATGTATCTCTGCAGCAGCTTGACGTCCTTGTAGTCGATCACCGGCGCATTGGGTCCGGAAAATGGACAGGACTTGCGACGGCGCCAGTAGGGTCTGCGGGCAGGGGCAGCCATCACGATCCTCCATCCTTCGCTTCAGCGTCCGCAGGCTCGGCGGACTGCGGTGCCTCATCGCCGGTGTTGCGCCGGATTGAGCGGTCGTCGCGGCTCGACTTGTTGCGCATCATCGGCGAGACCTCGGACTCCAGCTGATCGACACGCACCGACATGAAGCGCAGCACGTCCTCGTTGAAACGCAGGTTGCGCTCCAGCTCACCGAGCGTCTCGACGGAAGCGTCGACATTCATGAAGACATAGTGGCCCTTGCGGTTCTTCTTGATGCGGTATGCCAGGGACTTCAAGCCCCAGATTTCGGTCTTGGGAACATCGCCGCCGCCCTCCTGGACCAGGGCTTCCATCTTTCCGGCAAGAGCCTCGACCTGTTGCGGAGAGGAATCCGGGCGGACGATAAAGACACTCTCGTAGAACGGCATCGAACTTTCAGCTCACATCGTTGATCCGGAACGTCAAACTCGCATCGGGCATGGTGCGGACACGACAGCAACCTGCCACCGACAGGCTCGGCGCCCGGCCGCAAGGGTGGCGCACTATAGGGACTGCACGGGGGGATGCAAGCGATTTTGCCATCCGGCGACCGCTGGGGTCTTGACAACCGGCAGGCGGCATTCGTTGAGTGCCCGTCAGGCAACCAAGGCAGGTATGGAGTGTCATGACGTGCATGTTCGTGTTTCCGGGACAGGGCAGCCAGCGCCCCGGCATGGGAGTGGCGCTCGCCGATGCCTTTGCGACCTCGCGCGAGGTGTTCGAGGAAGTCGATGACGCCCTCGGCCGCCACCTCACGCGCCTGATGCGCGAAGGCGATGCCGACGACCTGACGCTCACCAGCAATGCCCAGCCGGCCCTCATGGCGGTTTCCGTGGCCGTGCTGCGGGTGATCGTGTCCGAGAGTGGCCAACCGGTTCCGGCCTTGTGCCGACTGGCCGCCGGTCATTCCCTTGGCGAGTACTCCGCTCTTGTGGCCTCCGGGGTCCTGGGCCTTGCCGATACGGCACGCCTGCTCGACCTGCGCGGCCGGGCAATGCAGGAGGCTGTGCCAGCCGGCGAAGGCGCCATGGCGGCCGTGCTCGGACTGGAGATCGACGACGTCATCGACATCGCCGCCGAGGCGTCACGCGCCGGTGTCTGCGTAGTCGGCAATGACAACGCACCGTCGCAGGTCGTGGTCTCGGGAAAGAAGGAGGCTGTCGAATTGGCATCGGACCTGGCGTCCGAGCGCGGCGCAGGCCGCGTCGTGCCGCTTCAGGTGAGCGCACCCTTTCACTCGCCGCTCATGGAACCGGCTGCCCGGCGCATGGAAGAGGCCCTGGCGGCGGTGACGTTCGCCACTCCGGCGGTTCCGGTGGTGAGCAATGTGACGGCAAGGCCGGAGACAGCGCCGGCAGACATGCGCCGGCTCCTGGTCGACCAGATCACGGCGCGGGTGCGCTGGCGCGAGAGCATGAGCGGACTCGCGGACCACGGGGTCATGTCGGTGGCCGAACTCGGCTCCGGCAGGACGCTGTGCGGACTGATGCGCAAGATTGACCGGGACATCAAGGCCGTTCCGGTGGAGACCCCGGATGATGTCGAGGCATTCCTCAATGCCCTTTGACGATCCGCGCTGGACGGATAGCCTGCTTCGACGGCGCAGGCTTACGGAGTGAACAACAGGATTGGGGAATGAGGCCATGCATGACGATCTGACGGGACGGACGGCGCTCGTCACCGGAGCCTCGGGCGGCATCGGTGCCGCCATCGCGAGGCGACTGCACGCCCGGGGTGCGGCGGTCGTGCTCTCCGGACGCCGCCGCGAGGCCCTCGAGTCCCTGGCTCGGGAGCTCGGCGAGGCGGCGAGCGTTGTCGTTGCCGAACTGGGCACCGCCGATGCGGCGCGGGCCCTCGCCAAGGCTGCCGGGGACGTCGACATCATTGTCAACAATGCCGGGGTCGTCGACGATTCCCTCGCCCTTCGCCTGGGCGACGATCAGTGGCAACGGGTCATTGACCTCAATCTTTCGTCAGCCTTCCATATCATTCAGCCTCTGCTGCGCGGCATGATCAGGAGACGACACGGCCGCATCATCAACATCACGTCGGTGGTGGGCCACACCGGCAATCCGGGACAGGCCAACTACGCCGCCGCCAAGGCCGGCCTGGCGGGAATGACAAGGTCGCTGGCCCTGGAGGTGGCGCAGCGCGGCATCACGGTGAACTGCGTGGCGCCCGGCTTCATAGATACGGCGATGACGGACCAACTGCCGGACTCGCTCCGGGATTCCATTCTCGAACGGATTCCGGCGGGCCGCCTCGGAACGGCCGACGAGGTGGCGGCAGCCGTGGCCTGGCTTGCCGGTGACGACGCCGCCTATGTCACGGGACAGACGATCCACGTGAATGGCGGCATGGCGATGCCGTGAGCCGCCTGTTGACCATTCCCCTGCCGCCGTGGAGTCTTGACCTATCGCCTTGTTGCGGGATTATGGTAGAGACAGGCGTTCCCCGGAGAGCATCCGTCGAGGCGGCACAAGGAACGTGACATCCCAGACTCATTCAGGACCGGAGGCGGCTCGACCATGAGCGATACAGCTGAACGTGTACGATCAATCGTCATAGAGCATCTTGGAGTCGATGAATCCAAGGTTGTCGATGGTGCCAGTTTTATCGATGACCTCGGGGCCGACAGCCTCGACACGGTTGAACTCGTGATGGCATTCGAGGATGCCTTCAGTATCGCCATACCTGATGATGCCGGAGAGAAGATCGTCACCGTCAAGGATGCGATCGACTACATCGAGCAGCACATCTGAGACCGTGACTGGCAATCCTGCCTCCCGCCCGCCATGGTGACAGCTGCAAGCCGGTCGCGCCGGGTCGTGGTGACCGGCCTTGGCATGGTGACGCCGCTCGGAGGGAGCGTTGCCCGCAACTGGTCCCAGATCGTCTCGGGCGTCTCGGGCATACGACGGATAGAGAACTTTCCCGTCGACGATCTGCCGGCAAAGATTGCCGGGCAGCCGCCGCGCGGCAACGGTGACGATGCGTTCGATGCAGCACGTTACGTGGAGCCGAAGGAGCAGCGGCGCATGGATGACTTCATCATCTATGCCATTGCCGCAGCGCAGCAGGCGGTCGAGGATGCCGACTGGATCATCGATGACGTGGAGGAGCAGCGGCGCACCGGTGTCCTGATCGGCTCGGGCATCGGCGGACTGAAGACCATTCAGGACGGTTCCCTGATTCTGCGGGACAAGGGGCCGCGCCGGATCAGCCCCTTCTTCATCCCGTCGGCTCTCATCAACCTTGCCTCGGGCCACGTTTCCATCCGTTTCGGCTACCGCGGCCCCAACCATTCGGTGGTGACGGCCTGTTCCACCGGCGCCCATGCCATTGGCGATGCCGCCCGGCTGATCGCGTGCGGCAACGCGGACGTCATGGTGGCCGGAGGCGCCGAGGCTGCTGTCTGCCAGCTGGGGATTGCCGGGTTTTCGGCATCACGGGCGCTTTCCACGAATTTCAACGACGAACCGGAGCGGGCTTCGCGACCCTGGGACAAGGGCAGGGACGGATTCGTCATGGGCGAGGGAGCCGGCGTCGTCGTTCTCGAGGAGTACGCCCACGCGCGGCAACGCGGAGCCCGGATCCATGCGGAGATCCTGGGTTACGGCCTGTCGGGCGATGCCCATCACATCACGGCGCCGCCGCCCGACGGAGATGGCGGATACCGGTCGATGAAGGCCGCCATCGAGGACGCCGGACTGGCGCCCGCAGACATCGACTACATCAACGCCCATGGAACCTCGACGCCGATGGGGGATGAGATCGAGATTGGCGCCGTCAGGCGCCTCTTTGGCGACGCCGTCTCGAACATCAGCATGTCTTCGACGAAATCGTCGATCGGACATCTGCTCGGCGCCGCCGGCAGCGTCGAGGCGATCTACACCATCCTCGCGGTCCAGAACAACCTGGTTCCGCCGACTCTCAATCTCGACGACCCCGAGGATGTCTGCCTGGGACTCGATCTCGTTCCCCACGAAGCGAAGGAGCGTCCGGTCCGCCGGGCGTTGTCGAACTCGTTCGGTTTTGGCGGCACCAACGCCACGCTGATCATCGGCAAGTGCCACTGAGACTCCGCGGTGGGCCGGAAAGCGGGGGTTGTCGCCAGTCTCTTCGGTACCGGCGTCATCGTCCTGGCCACCGCATTCCTGTGGTTCCAGGCGGCACTGGAGAGGCACGGCCCCCTGGAGGCTCCGGCCACCCTGATCATCCCTGAAGGAACCGGCGCGGCCGAGATCGCAGAGAGACTCCACGCCAGCAACATCATTGACAGCACCACGCTCTTCCGGCTGCACACGCTTGCGCGCGGCAATGCCCACCTCCTGAAGGCCGGCGAGTATGCCTTCGGGTCCGGTGAGACCCTTGGCAGCGTCATCGCGAGGCTGGTCAGTGGCGACACCGTGGTCCATGCCCTCACGCTTCCCGAAGGATTGAGCAGTGCCGCGGCGCTTGCCATCATCGAAGCCCACTCTGCCCTCGAGGGAACGGTCGCCGCCACGCCCCGGGAGGGCTCGCTGTTGCCCGAAACCTATCACTTCGAGCGCGGCACGACGCGCCAGGAGCTCGTCGAACGCATGATGCAGGCCATGGAGGCCGCTGTCGCCGAACTGTGGGCCGTTCGGGCCGGGGGGTTGCCGCTGGCCTCGCCGGCGGAAGCGGTGATCCTTGCCTCGATCGTCGAGAAGGAGACCGGCAGGGCGGATGAACGCCGGCATGTTGCCGGTGTCCTGGTCAACCGCCTTGAGCGCGGCATGCGCCTGCAATCAGATCCGACGGTCATCTATGCCCTGACCAGGGGGGCCGAGCCGCTTGGCCGGGATCTGCTGCGCTCGGACTGGCAGCTCGATGATCCCTACAACACCTACCGTCACAAGGGACTGCCTCCCGGACCCATTGCCAACCCGGGGCGCGAGGCCATCGCGGCGGTCCTCGATCCGCTCGACACCCCGGATCTCTACTTTGTTGCCGATGGATCAGGCGGCCATGCCTTTGCCGCCACTCTCGAGGAACACAACCGCAACGTTGTTCGCTGGCGGCGCCATCGTTCCGGCAACTGACAGGCGCTACCCGCACCTCACCCTTTAGGGGGAGCTTCCGGCGTCGCAGGCTTGGACGGCATGCGGGAGAGCAGCCGGTCCGTGAGCGCCGGCGGCAGGACCGCAAGAAGCTGGACGAGCCAGGTCGTCTGCCATGGGAAGGCAATGCGTCCGCGGTCGCGTTCCAGTCCCTTCCTGATGAGGCGAGCGGCGCGCCTCGCGTCCATGAGAAACGGCATGGTGTAGGGATTGTCCCTGCTCATCGGGGTCTCCACGAATCCGGGGCAGATGACCGAAAGGCGCACGCCATGGTGGCGCAACCAGACTCGCTGGCCCTCGCCCCACACGCGCAGGGCTGCCTTGCTGGCGCAGTAGGCCGGCGCGCCCGGGAATCCCCTGAAGCTGGCAAGGGACGACATCACCGCGATCTGTCCCTGGCCCCGTGTCACCATCATGTGCATCGCCGGCAGGACGGTGTTGAAGACTCCGTCCACGTTGACGCGGAAGAGGTGGCGCACCTGGTCTGCCGATTCGCCCGTGTAGCCGGAGCCGGCGGAGACGCCGGCGTTGGCGATCACCAGATCCAGGGCGCGGGTGTCGTTGCAGTCCGCCATCCAGCTCTCCATGGCGTCCCGGTCGGTCACGTCCACTGTTTGCGCGATGCAGCAGGCGCCGGCGCGGCGACAGTCGTCCGCGACTGCTTCCAGGCGCGGTTCATCGCGCCCGCCGAGAAAAAGCGTGGTGTCCGGGGCGGCATAGACCCGGGCAAGTGCGGCTCCGATGCCGCTTGATGCGCCGGTCACGAGGATGGAGGACGGAGTTCGGGTCATGGCATTCCAGGGCGAGAGTGACTCTGGTGAAGCGCCCATGATATCACCCTCCACTCTTGCGCAGTCGGAGGCGGTTCGTGGCGTTTCAGGGCATGACGGGTATCGCCAGTGTGGCCGGTCGCGCCTGGACATGGAATGCGCGCAGTGTCAACGGCAAGGGCCTCGATGTCCGCTGCCGGGTGCCAGGGGGCCTGGAATGGCTGGAGCCCGTGGCGCGCGAACGGGCCGGACGACTGATGACGCGGGGCAGCATTTCGCTCTCCCTGGTCCTGGAGTCCGACCAGGCGACGGGCGTGGTGGTGAACCACGCCGCTCTCGATGACCTCGTTCATGTCCTGGAGCAACGGGCGGGCCCGCCCTCACCGGCATCTCTTGCCGGACTGCTGGCGGTTCCAGGGATCGTCTCCCCGGGCGCAAGGACGGATGCCGGGCCCGTGGCCGATGAACTGACCGCGGACCTCGAGGCGGTTCTCGATCTCCTGGTCGCATCACGCCTGGGGGAGGGGGCCAGTCTGGCCGGAATCATCGGCGGCCTGCTGGACGAGGTCGACGACCTTGTCGCGCTGGCCCATGACGAGGCCCGCGGCGAGCCCGAACGCCTCCGCCGCGTCCTGGACGAAAGGGTGCGTGATCTTGTCCGCGATCCCGCGATCGATGACGCGAGACTTGCCCAGGAAGTCGCCTTCCTCGTCTCGCGTGCCGATGTGCGCGAGGAGATCGACCGCCTGACCGCCCATGCGGCGGCGGTGCGCAACCTGCTCGAAGAGGCGAGTCCCGGGCGCCAGCTGGGTTTCTTCTGTCAGGAACTGTTGCGCGAGGCCAACACGCTTTCATCCAAGTCCCAGTCCGTGCCTTTGACCAACGCCGCCGTCAACCTCAAGGTGGCCATTGACCGCCTGCGCGAGCAGGCCCAGAACGTGGAGTAGGCTGCCATGCTCCAGTCCACACGCGCGATTCCGTACCTGATGGCTGTCGGTGGTCCGCGCGGGCGGACACGGGGTGGGGAGTAGGCCGGTGTCCGAGAGAACCCGCCGGGGCTTCATGCTGGTGCTGTCCGCACCGTCGGCTACCGGCAAGTCGACGCTGGTGCGCCGGCTGGTTGACGACGACGGCACCATCGCGTTTTCGGTCTCGGTCACCACGCGGGCTCCCCGGCCAGGAGAAGAGGCCGGCCGCGACCTTCATTTCGTCGACCACGAGCGCTTCCGGGAGATGATCGACCGGGAAGAACTTCTCGAACATGCCACGGTTTTCGGCAATTCCTACGGAACCCCGAGGACGCCGGTCGAGGAGGCGCTGAACCGGGGTTGCGATGTGGTGTCGGATATCGACTGCCAGGGCGCGGCCCAGCTTCGCGAATCCCTCGGGGACGATGTCGTTCTGGTTTTCGTTCTGCCGCCTTCAGCAGCGGAACTCAAGCACCGGCTCGCCGCACGGGGTACCGGAACAGCCGAGGACATGGAGCGCCGCATGCGCGATGCCGTGGGCGAACTCGCCAGCTGGGAGACCTTCGACTACGTCATCGTCAACCACGATGTCGACGACAGTCTTGCCTCACTGAAGTCCATCCTGGCCGCCGAACGTCACCGGCGCGATCGTCTCACGTCGCTTCCCCAACTCGTGGCAACCATGCGCCGGGAACTCTCCGGCGCCTGATGGGCCATGAGCGCCGGGGCTGTGTCATCGCAGCGCCGGAATGGTATCCGGGCGCACCACGCCCGAGAGGCCCGCAAGGGCGTCGGGCACCAGGGCCAGAACGTGCAGCCGTTCCCGGTCACGTGTCTCGGCCAGCGTGATGTTCCGTGGCAATGCGGGTTCGAACCCGTAACGGCCGTAGAGGTTGCCGTCGCCAATGAGAACCACGATGCGGTGCCCGAGGGTGCGCGCGCGTTCCAGGGTCGTGTTGATCAGTTCCCGGCTGATGCCGCGACCCCTGTGGTCGGGGTCGACGGCAACGGGACCCAACTGGATCGCCCGGGTTCCGGCGCCGATCAGTACCGGCCAGCAGCGGATGGTGGCGATGACGTGGCCCCCTTCAAGGGCCACAAGGCTCAGTTCCGCAATTCTGCGGGAGCCCTGACGCAACCGCGCCGCCGGGCTGTCGACAAGCCGGTGGCCCAGCGACATGCGGGCGATCGTCTCGACAGCGAG
This sequence comes from Alphaproteobacteria bacterium, assembly GCA_964291415.2. Lineage (GTDB taxonomy): Bacteria > Pseudomonadota > Alphaproteobacteria > SP197 > SP197 > SP197. Next base: position 245,984 of record OZ219920.1, read on the forward strand.
CCTGTCGCGGGGACGTTCTTCGATGATCTCAACCAAGGGGAAAGACCGGAGTTCAGGCAGGATGAGGGGCCTGCCATAGCATCGATTGTGATGGCGGGAAACGTGCGCGTGACCCGCGCCGCATTGGATGACTACGGCCGTTTCCCTATATTGGACAACACGGAGGGTGCCGCCATGTCAGCCGCACGGCGTACTGCGGCACGTACGACGAGGACAGCATATGGTCTTGGTCTTCACAACGGCCGGACCTGCGTGCCTGAACCACCCATAGCGGGAGAGTGACGTGCAGGATCATGTCAGGGTTGTCATCATCGGTGGCGGGGTGGTCGGCTGTTCCATCCTCTTCCACCTTGCCAGGCACGGGTGGAAGGAGACCCTGCTCCTGGAGAGAAGCGAACTCACGTCGGGGTCGTCCTGGCATGCTGCGGGACAGATTCACACCATCTCCTCGGATCCCAACATCTCGAGGCTCCAGGGATACACGATCAATCTCTACGCCGAACTCGAGGAGCTGTCCGGTCAGTCCGTGGGGCTCCACAACACCGGCGGCTTCTATCTCGCCTCCAACGACGCCTGGCACGACTATCTCAAGCGGGAGCGGTCCAAGGCGCGGTACATGGGTCTGGACCAGGAGTTCATCAGTGTCGAGGAAGCGGCCAGGCGCCATCCGCTGATCGATCCCTCCCGCTACATTGCAGCCCTGTGGGATCCACTTGATGGCGACATTGACCCCTCTGGTGTGACCCATGCCTACGCGCGGGCAGCGCGCGTCCTTGGCGCGGACTACTCCACGCACACCCCGGTCGTGGAAACCAGGCAACGTGCCGACGGCACGTGGGACGTGGTGACGCAGACCGGCACCGTTCACGCCGAACACGTGGTCAACGCAGCCGGGCTGTGGGCGCGCGAGGTGGGACGGATGGCCGGCATTCACCTGCCCGTCCAGCCCATGGAGCACCACTACCTCATCACCGAGGACATTCCGGAGATCGTCGAGCGGGAGGAACGTTTGCCGGCCGGGATCGACTACGAAGGCAACATGTACTTCCGCCAGGAACGAAACGGCATGTTGCTCGGCACCTACGAGCCCCATGCCACCCCCTGGTCCGTTGACGGAACCCCGGCTGACTTCGGCCACGAACTCCTGCAACCGCAGCTCGACAACATTGCCGAGAGGCTGGAGCTCGGTTTCGAGCGCATTCCCGCGCTCCGCGAGGCCGGTATCAAGAATATCATCAACGGTCCGTTCACGTTCGGTCCCGATGGCAATCCGATGATCGGACCTGTCCCGGGCATGAGAAACTACTGGGTGGCCGTCGGCGTGATGGCCGGATTCTGCCAGGCGGGAGGTGTGGGTCTGTGCATGGCCGAGTGGATGATCTCGGGCGAACCCTCGATCGATGTCTGGGCCATGGACATCGCGCGCTTCGGCGATTTCGCGACACCGGACTGGGGAACCACCAAGAGCGCCGAGAACTACGAACGCCGGTTCGTCATGACCTTCCCCAACGAAACGCTGCCCAAGGGACGCCGCCAGATGACGACGGCGCTCTATGACAGGCTCACCACGAGGGGAGCCGTCTGGGATCAGGCGTTCGGCCTGGAGCATGCGCTGTGGTTTGCCGATGGTCCCGACGACGCTTTCGAGGACCCGACCTTCCGGCGTTCGAGGGCCCATGCCTACGTCGCCAGGGAAGTCGATGCGGTGCGCACGAAGGTCGGGGCCATCGAGATCGCCAACTTTGCCAAGCACGAGTTTCGCGGTCCGGGAGCGAGATCCATGCTCGACCGTCTGCTCGCCGGGCGCGTGCCGGGACCGGGACGACTGACCCTGACGCCGATGCTGACCGCGAAGGGCAAGCTCGGCGGCGACCTGACGGTGGCCTGTCTGGCGGAAGACCGGTTTGTCGTCATCGGGTCAGGCGTGATGCAGAACGCCCATCGCCGCTGGTTCGAGGCGGCGCTCCCGGAAGCCGGCGTCGCCTATCGCAACATTTCGGCGGACCTTCACGGCATCGCGTTGTCGGGCCCCTCGTCGAGAGACGTGCTGGCGGCGCTCACCCGTGACGATGTATCGGCCGGAGCGCTCAGGTTCCGCGATTCCCGTGAGACGGTCGTGGGCGGCGTACCCGTGCTTCTCAATCGTATCTCGTTTTCCGGCGAACTCGGCTACGAGATCTACACCGCGCCGTCCTACCTGCTGCGGCTTGCCGAAGAGGTCGAGAGGGCGGGGGTCGATCATGGCCTGCGCTGGTACGGCGCCCGGGCCCTGATGAGCCTGCGCCTCGAGAAGTCATGGGGGGTGTGGGGCCTCGACTACCGGCCCGATTTCACGGCTGGAGAGAGTGGCCTTGATGTCTTCATTGACTGGACGAAGGACTTCGTCGGCAAGGAGGCGGCTCTGAGGATGAGGGAAGAGGGGCCCTCACGGAAGCTCGTCACGATGAGGGTCGAGACCGACGACATCGACGTCTCGGCGGACGAAGCGATTCTCAAGGATGGCGAGGCTGTCGGATACGTGTCGTCCGGGGGGTTCGCCCACAATTCGAAGGCATCGGTGGCCATGGGCTACGTGCCGACGGAACTCGCCCAGGGCGATACGGCGCTGGAGGTCGAGATCAACGGCGAACGCTATCCGGCCCGGATCCTCGGGCAGTGTCTCTGGGATGCCAACGGCGGACGCATGCGCTCCTGATCAGGGGAAGGCGGCAACGGGACGACCGAGGCTGTGGTAGTCGGGTTCGACCCCAAGCCCTGGAGTATCGGGGGCGAAGAGCCGGCCGCCGGCGACCCGGGGCGCCGGCGTACCGGAAGAGGTCGTGTTGTAGTTGTGAAGGTCCGTGGTGCTCAGCTGGAAGGCGGCTGGTGTCGATGCGGCGAAGTGAGCGCAGGCGGCCGTGCAGATCTCGCCACCCCATGTGTCCTCCGAGACAACCTCGATGCCGTGCGCCACGAGGAAGTCGCGCGCCCGGCGGGCTCGTGAGAGGCCGCCAAGGTTGGAGATCTTCAGGCACACGACTTCGGCCGAGCGATCGGCGACGATGCGCGCAGCAACGTCGAGACCGGTGACACATTCATCAAGCTTCATCGGGTGATCACAGCGCCTGCGCACCTGCAGGCATTCGTCATACGTGAGGCACGGCTGTTCGATGATGACGTCAACGTCACGGACGGCGCGGACCACGCGCACCGCGTCGCGAACCGAATACGCGGTGTTGGCGTCCGCGAAGACCGTTTCCCCCGGCCGAAGCAGGCCGGCAACGGTGCGAATCCGCTCGATGTCGCTGTCGGGATCCTGACCGACCTTGATCTGGAACTGGCGGTAGCCCGCCTGCCGGTGACTCTCCATCTCCTCGAGGGTTGCCTCGAGCGGCTTCTGGGGCACCACCCGGTACATGGGCGCACCGTCCGTCAGCCTGCCTCCCAGGAGTGTCGACACCGGCAGTCCGACAGTCTTGCCAAGGATGTCCCAGCACGCGGCATCGAAGGCGGACTTGGCGTAGCCGTGCCCCTTGAGAGCCATGTCCATGGCCTGTTCAACGGCGCCGGTCTGCAACGGATCAAGACCGATGACCGCGCGGGCAAGAGTTGGCGCGGCGGCGAGAATGCCTGGCGCATGGGCGGCAAGGTACGTGGCGCCGAGCGGGCACGATTCGCCGCATCCCTCGAGACCGCTGTCGGTTTCGAGGACCACCACCGTCGTCCTTGCAACCTCGAGACTGCATCCCGGTCCCCAGTCGTAGCGGCCGCCGACATAGGGCAGATTCATCTGGTAGACCCTGACGGCCGCGATCTTCATGACCCCGGCCTCCCACCCCGCACGAAGCCGATCGCGCCATGCCCGGCCTTGTCCGGGCAGGATCGCCGGTCGTCTCCGGTGCAAGGGGGCAGGAACGGGATGGTCAAGTGGTCGCGCATGTCGCCGTGCAACCGGCCGTAACCCGGCGCAGGGCGTGCCCCATGGCGCCGGTTCGGGTTACCGCCGTTCGTACTGTGCACTGCCGAACAGGATGTCGCGCTCCTCATCCGTCATCTCGGCGGAGCGCTGACGGTCGCTCAGGACCGCGCAGCCGCGAACGACCGCAGGGCGCTCCTCCAGGCGTTGCTGCCAACGGACCACGTTCGGGTAGTCTGCCGGGTCAACCCCCTGCCGTTCGATGGAGCGCGTCCAGGGATAGGTCGCCATGTCGGCAATCGAGTAGTCTCCTGCCATGTAGTCGGCTTCGCCCAGCCTCTTGTCGAGCACGCCGTAGAGGCGTCCGGTCTCGTTCGTGTAGCGATCGATGGCGTAGGCGATTGGTTCGGGCGCGTAGTTGCGAAAATGATGGCACTGGCCAAACATGGGCCCGATGCCGCCCATCTGGAACATCAGCCATTGCATGACGAGCGTGCGGCCGCGGGTATCATCAGGCATGAAGCGGCCGGTCTTGCCGGCGAGGTAGACGAGGATGGCGCCCGATTCGAAGATGCTGATCGCCTCGCCATCAGGTCCGTCGTGGTCGACGATGGCCGGCATCCTGTTGTTGGGGCTGATGGCAAGGAATGCGGGATCGAACTGGTCGCCGCGGCCGATGTCGACGGGGATGACACGGTAGGCGAGGCCGGTTTCCTCGAGCATGATGTGGACCTTGTGTCCGTTGGGAGTCGGCCATGTGTGGAGGTCGATCATCGCTGTCTCCAGGCGTCCAGTTTGTGCGCCACGAGCCTTGCGATGGCCAGGGATGCTGTCAATCCCGGTGATTCAATCCCGAAGAGATTCACGATGCCGCCTACTCCGTGATCCGCAGGACCGTCGATCCGGAAATCCGAGTCCCCCGATGTCCCGAGCTTGGGACGGATGCCACTGTAGTCGGGAGCCAGGGCATCGTCTGGAAGGCCGGGCCAGTAGCGGCGCACGGCATCACGGAAGGCGAGTGCACGGGCCGGATCGACGTCATAGGAGGTGTCGCGCACCCATTCGACGTCCGGTCCAAACCGGCAGCGTCCGGCAAGATCGAGGGTGGCGTGAACTCCCAGGCCACCGGCGACCGGTGTCGGATAGACGAGCCGGGAGAAGGGAGAGGGGCCTGACAAGGTGAAATAGCTGCCCTTGGCGAGATGGAGCGCGGGAACATGAAGGGGGTCGAGCCCCGTTGTCACCGATGCGAGGTGCTGCGCTCCGAGACCGGCGGCATTCACCAGTTCGCGCGCCTCCAGGTTCATGGTCTCCTTGCCGCCGACCGAGAGAATCAGGCCACTTCCGCTGGGCACAATGCTTCGCACGGGGGCGCCCAGAGCCAGCCAGGCGCCGGCTGCCTCAGCCTCTCCCAGCAAGGCCAGCATCAGGCCGTGGCTGTCGATGATGCCGGTTGACGGTGACAGGAGGGCGCCGCGCGTTTCCAGTTCGGGCTCAAGAACCGCCACGTCCGCTCGCTCCAGGCTCAACAGATCGTCAACGCCGTTGGCGGTGGCCCGCTGCCTGAGCCGCGAGAGAACGTCACGATCGTCGTCACTGGCGGCAACGATCAGCTTGCCACAGGTGCGGAACGCCACATGGCGCGACCGGCAGTAGTCATAGAGCAGGGTCCTGCCGGCGACACACAGGCGGGCTTTCAGGCTTCCCGGCGGATAGTAGATGCCGGCGTGGATGACTTCGCTGTTGCGCGACGAGATGCCGGTTCCCAAGGCGTCGGCGGCGTCCAGCAGCATGACTTCGCGTCCGCTGTTGGCCAGGGCACGCGCTACCGCCAGACCGATGACGCCGGCGCCGACGACGACCGTTTCAACGCTCTCCACGCGATTTCTGTCCCCTTGCTGGTTCCGGATCCGACCGACGGCCACCAGGGCTGATCTGCCGCTTGCGGGGGCCATGGCCCGTCCCCGGTGTTGAGTGTCGGCGTCACAGGTGCGACAACACGAGCCGGCAGGATGGCCATGCGCGCCCTCTTATGGCAAGCGCATCCCCGCTTTCGAGATTCCGGCGGCCAGGAGGTTCATGCGACAACTCGTCTACGTCTTCGCTGTCATCGTTCAGGGTACCGCATGGGGCGCCCAGTTCGCGATGCTCAAACTTGCCGCCGAGGGAGGTTACGGCGAGTTGACGGTTCTGGTCATCGCCATGTTTCTCGTCAGCTCCAGCTACTTCGTGATTCTCCTGGTGCGCCGGTCCCCGTTTCGCCTGACGGCGAAGTCAATCGAGTTCTTCACCATCACCGGGTTGCTCGGCTATGTCCTGCCCCTGGCGGCCGTGCTGCATGCCGCACCGCACCTGCCGGCGGGCGTCATCACGCTGATTGTCTGTTTCACGCCGATGGTCTCGATCGTCGTAGCGCTCCTTGCCCGGACAGAACGGGTGTCGCGAACCAGGCTGGTGGCGGTGGCGCTGGGCATGGCCGCTGCCGTCATGGTGCTGGCGCCACAGCTTTCCCTGCCGGGACTGGGGGTCCTGGAATGGATGCTGCTCGTTGGCTTCGTACCGCTTTGCTACGGGATCGAGTCTATCTATATCGACAGGCGCTGGCCGGAGGGTTTCGACATCTGGCAGGTCGGATTTGGCGAGGCCGCCGCCGCCCTGATTCTCGTGACGCCGCTGCTCGTCGTCGTCGGCGAACCGTGGCCGGGTCTTGCGTGGACCACGGCCGAGCTCGGCATCGTTCTCTTTTCCCTGATCGGTCTTGTCGAGATCATCATCTACTTCTGGCTCATCAACAGGACCGGCGGGGTGCTGGTCAATTTCAGCGTGTTCGCCGCCCTGTTTGCCGGCATCGCCTGGGGCATGATCATCTTCGGCGAACGCCACGACATGCTGGTCTGGGGCGCCGCCGCCGTGTTGCTGGCGGCCATGGCACTGCTGTCTCGCGAGACCGTGAAGGAGGCCGGGGCCGCCGGTTGACGCTCAGGACACAAGACTGCGGGCGATGACGACGTTCTGGATCTCCGTGGCGCCGTCGAGCCACTGGGCCATCCGGGCGCAGGCAAGGTGGCGTGCCAGGGAGTGACCGTCATCGCCACGGAATCCCCGGGCGCCCATGACCTGCATGCAGTCGCTGATCGCCTTCCAGGCCACCCGCGTGGCGAACTTCTTGGCATGGGCGCATGCCACCTGGACATCCTCGCCGCTCTCGAAGGCGGCGGTGGCATCGCGGGTCAGCAATCGGGCCGCCCTGAGATCCGTTGCCGCGTCGGCCAGCATCCACTGCACCCCCTGAAAGTCACCGATCGTGCGGCCGAAGGCGTCCCGGGAGGCCACGGCATCGAGCGCCTGGTCAAGCGCCGCCTTCACCATGCCACAGCACATGGCGGCCACTCCGGCCCGGGCGGCATTGATGCCTCGCATCGCGGTCCGGAAGGCATCGCCGGGGGCGAGGATCATCGCCGCGTGCTCCACCCGTGCGGACGAAAAGCTGAATCCGCACACCCCGGCGGAATGGCCACCGAGAAGCGTGTAGGGGTCGGTTCGTGCAACACCCGGGGTGTCGGCGTCGACGAGGAACCCGGCGATGCCGCGCCACCCCAGGGAAGGATCGGTCTGCAGGAAGACCAGCAGGACGCCCGCCGCCATGCCATTGGTGACCCAGGCCTTTTCTCCGTCGAGCACCCAGTGATCGCCATCCGCACGCGCCGATGCGGTGATCGCCGCGGCATCGCTGCCGGCACCGGGCTCGGTGAGAAGGAACGCGCCGATCCGCCTTGCATGGAGGAGATCGTCAAGATGGCGCGAGATGAGATCATCCCTTCCGGACCGGACAAGACTGGCCGTCATGTTGGCGTGGACCTTGAGGGCGAAGGCATGGCCAAAGTCTTCGCCGGCAATGCGCGAGACAACATCACAGGCCTCGCCGAGCGCCAGTCCGAGCCCCCCTTGTTCCCGCGGGACCAGCATGCCGGCCAGTCCCGATCGACCCGCCTCGCGCATCGCCTCGAGGGGATAGCGCCTGGCGCTTTCCCAGGCAGCAGCATCTCGGGCGACGCGAGCGCAGTGGGCCTCGAGCGCGGAACCGTCCATTCGTTGCCCCCTCCTGACTGGCGGACTTGTGCAGCAATCCGCTGTGACCCACAAGTCCATAGGCAGACGTCTGGCCCGTGAACGGCGCGTGTGACCGGCGTTCCTCCCGCCAGGGTCTTCGATCCCGCGCGTCCACTCAGGGCCGAATGCGGATGACGAGCCGGGACAGTCCTTGTGAGCATCTGCGAGATGTGTACAATGCGGTGAAATTTACACATAGGATAGAGATGCGTACCAATATCGACATTGATGACGCCCTGATGGCGAAGGTCATGGAGTCGGGCGAGTTCAAGACCAAGAAGGCGGCTGTCGAGGAAGGTCTGCGTCTGCTGGCTCAGGTGAGGACACAGGGGCGGATACGCGCGTTGCGTGGCCGGCTCAACTGGGAAGGCTCGCTCGACGCCATGCGGAAGGACCGATGATTGTTGTCGATTCCTCAGTCTGGATCGACTACTTCAACGGCACGGACACGCGCGAGACGGCCTTGCTTGACGGCATTCTCGGCAAGGACGCGGTTGTCATCGGAGATCTTGTGATGGCCGAAGTCCTGCAGGGTTTTCGCGACGACCGCGAACTCCGCATCGCGCAGGCAGTGCTGGAGACGCTCTTCTTCCGGCCGATGGTCGGCCGCGCCAATGCCGTTGCGAGCATCGGAAACTATCGCACTCTGCGTGCCGCCGGCATTACCGTTCGCAAGACGATTGACATGTTGATTGCAACCTTCTGTATTGAGAACGGGCACAATTTGCTTCATGCGGACCGGGACTTTCTGCCCATGGAACGCCACCTGGGCCTTCGCACCTTATGAGGTGTGCCGCGACTCGATGCAGGTTTCATTCGGAGTATCCGTGATGATCGCCATGTCATCGGGGAGGTATCGTTTTCATGATGGCATGCCACGCGGCGCTCCTGAGTTCCATCGAACGTGAGTTCGGAGATGCCCTGTTCTCTCGCCTGATGTCGATGGGACGATGAGACCGGCTCTCCCGATCAGCCATCAGCCAGACCTCTTTGACGCGCGCGAAGAGGACGGGTCCAATGGCGATTCGTCGGCCGCGGTGCCCCCAAGGGACTACACGGACGAAGACCTGATCGCAGCGATTCCGATGGCAGGACTGTCGAATGTCGATGCTCTTTGCTCCGAGGCTGTTGCACGCTCCCTGGCGGCGGCGGTTCCGGCACTTGAAACGCTATGGCAGCGCTTCACCGGATTCGGCCCCAACACGCCGCATCGCCAGCAGCTGGCGGTCATCGACACCCTCGAGCGACTCGAAAGCGTGAGATCACATGCGGCGCTGCGGCGGATTGTGCTCTCAAGGACCTTGCCCGAATCTCTGCTGCCCGTGGCGCTGCAGGCGGCCATCCAGGCAAGGCTCGCCCTGCCCGCAAGGTTCGTCGAACCTCTCCTTGCCCATGACGAGGGCTCGGTGCGCCTAGCGGCGTTCTCCCTCGCTCTGTGGTCCGGCGTTGCCATCGACTGTCTCCGCGAGGGACTGCATGACCCCGCTGACGGGGTCCGTCGTCTGGCAGCCGTCGCGCTCGGGTTGCGCGGTGACGTCCAGGCCCGCCAACCCCTGATTCGGGAACTCTCGCGTTCTCCATCAACGGACGTCGTCGAGGCCATCACGGCAGTCTGGGATGACGACGTGATCGTGCACTTGGGGCGATGCGGGAATCGTCATCCACACCTCGCCGAAGCCGTGCTGGAGGCCCTGAACGATATCGGTACCGCAAGAGCTTTGACTGTTGCGGCCAAACTGCAGTCCGCCACCGGCGACTGACGCCGGCACCTCACGGCATGCGCCGGGACTCCAAAGGTCAGGGTTTCCCTCGCTGTTGCGTCGACACGTTCATCCGGGAGCTGTTGCGAACGAGGCAAGAGGGGGTGCCCGACCTCGACAACGCACACGGGAAGACGACTTCGACTGCATGGCGCACTATGATGCCGTCGCTTGCCGTTGGACTGTCATTATCTCCCCTCGTGAACCGCCGCAGTCGTTGGGACCATGACACTGTCGCCCCGTGCTTGTGACATGCCCTGGCTTGTCGCCGATGTTGGCGGCACCAACACGCGCATCGCACGTGCCCGGGGACCAGCCCTGCTTCCCGATTCGGTTCACAGGTACCGCAATGCCGATCACCCCGACTTTGAGTCATTGCTCGAGCATCACTTCGCGGCTGCAGGCAGGGATGCGTGCCGGATGGCCTGCGTGGCAGTCGCCGGCCCGGTAGAGAACGGCGTCGCCGAACTCACCAACGTCGATTGGCGCATTGACACTTCGGGACTTGCCCGGGCTACCGGAGCAAGCAAGGTCGTGCTCCTGAACGATCTGCAGGCAACGGGCTTCGCGCTGGGCCATATCGCGCCCTCACACGTGCGCGAGATCGTTCCGCAGTCCGCTGCCGGCGGTGGTGCAACACAACTCGTGATCGGTATCGGCACCGGCTTCAACGCGGCGGTGGTTCATTACCTTGCGTCGGGACGCTACGTAGCCGCGGCCGAGGCCGGTCACGTCAACATGCCCGTCGACAGCGATGCGGATCTCCGTCTTGCACGGTTCATTGAGGCAGGGAACGGGTTTGCCGATGTCGAGGACGTCTTGTCGGGGCGCGGGATCGAGAACATTCATGCCTGGCTGGGGTATCGGGAGGAGGCGACGTCGCGGATGTCTGCCGGAGACATCGTGCAGGCACTCGCCAGCAGCGATCCACGCGCCGAAGCGACAGGGCGTGTCTTCGTCCGCATGCTTGGAGTGACCGCTGGCAATCTCGCTCTCACCACACTGCCGTTTGGCGGCATATTCCTCGCAGGTGGCGTGTCTCGCGCCGTCGCTCCCTATCTGGATGATCTCGGCTTTGTCGATGCATTCCATGACAAGGGGCGTTTCAGCGGCTTCATGAAAGGCTTCGGCGTCTCGGTGATCGAAGACGAGTATGCAACGCTGACCGGGTGCGCAAGCCATCTCGCCAACTGCTTGTGACCCCCTGCAATCGCCATGCGTTCCCGGAACAAGTCCCCGGTGACAGTCTGCGATTTCCAGGCGGCGGGGACTTGCTGTCGCCCGCAGCCTGGAATTCCGAACCCGTCCCGCCGGCACCGGACTCAGAACCGGCAGGCATGGCCCAGCATCGACGCCGGGTAGAAGTGGGACTTCCTGGTCGGCTCGCCACTTCTCCTGCGCGCATCCCGCTCCGACCGTCGCCCGGCCTGTCAGCGCGTGCGCCCGGCTCCGAAGGCCCCAACCAGGGCAACAGTGCTGCCGTCGCTGGTCGACGCCCGGGCGTCGAAGGTCCCGGCCGCCAGGCGCGGCGCACCCGAGCCGTCGGGGATGTTGGAGAACTGGCCGGCCCACTTTCCGCTCGATCCGGTCACCGACACGGCGGAGGTCGAAAGGGTCACGTTCGAGCCGTGAAACGTGCCGTTGGCGCGATCGAAGGAGACGGCACCAAGCTCCAGATGACCGACGCCGTTGATCAGCCCGGAGGCGCATCCGATGCAGCCCTCGATGGTCCCGGCCGCGAAGTCGGCGCTGAGGCTGGCCTCCGAAGTGAAGTCGCCTCTTATCGTGAGCCCCGCATCGGTGAGCTGGGAGGCGAAGGTGCCCTGGAACGTGTAGACGCCCCCGGCATCGCCTTCGTAGGTGGCCGTGCCCGAGACCGGCAGGCTGGGCGGATTGCTCAGACTCAACTCCGGTCCAACCACATATGCGCCCGCTTCCCAACCGGTCGAGCCCGGCCCCGCGTGCAGCCAGTATCCGCCGGCGATGTAATCGCTCGGATCGCTGTTGGACCAGTCGACCACGAGGCGGCCGGAGGTGGCGCTGTTGCCGGTTCGGGAATAGACGTTTCGGTCGCGTGAAGTCCGCCCCGATCCGGTGTCGCCGTAGAACACCGAGGAGTCGCGGCCATCGTCCCGATAGGTGTCGTTGGTGTCGAGAATCACGGTGCCCGCGCTGCCCCGGTCGACGGTGACGGTCGCGCGACTGCCGTCGAAGGTCAGTCCCAGATCCGTGACATCGGGACCGGCCGACAGGGCGGCGCTTCCGAACCAGACTTTCGAGGCGGGCACCAGGGCGTAGAGCGATGGTGCGGCGGAATCCAGCACTTCGTCCGCGTTGGCGGGAACGGAGGCGCCGTATGGAGGCTCCGACGGCATGCCGGTCCCGGGCATCGAGGGCGTTCCCGTCATGTCCGTCGAGGAGCTGCCGCCCCCGCCGCACGCGGCGAGCAACAAAAGGGCGGCGATGGCATAGAGGTAACGTGCAGTCATGTCGGTCTCCCGGCTTGCTTGGGCGTCGACCGGGCAGCGCTCCGGAGGCGGCGCCATGGGTGGAAATCGCGCTGCACGCAAACGAGGTTGGGATGCGCCAGGAACGCGGTCACCGCCCAAATGGGTGGGCCGCGATTACGGGCCGGTGATGCAGGTCACGCTCAGTTTCCCTTGGCGGAAGGCGGGATAGATAATCGTGGGCGGCTGCGTGCGCTGCGTGCCTGGCAACGCTTCGGAAATCAGTCTCCGATTCACCGGTTTCGACCTTGAACTCCCCCAAGTTGGGGAAGCAAGGCAAGGCGGGGCTCGAATACGATGCTTGTGTCGTCGGCAGGTTCGGAACATCTCCGGCCGCCGACGAGACGGGCGCCAGTCGATCGAATGGATGACCTCTTCGAAAGCACCGTGGAAATCCTTCTTGACGCCGCGTTCGACGACGCGCGCTGGGGTGAAGCCTTTCGGGCGATCGACCGTCTGTGCGGTCTCAACGGAGGCCAGTTCACCGCGCTCGCGGCCGACGGCGAGCCGACTTTCGCGGCGTGCTGGATCGGCGGCGACCCGCACCAGGAGATCGTGGCGGACTGGATCGCGAACTATGCGGCGTTATGCGAGAACGTGCCGCGGATCAGCAAGCTGCCGGCCTGGCGGCTCACCCACAACGAGGAGTTGTTCACCCCGGCCGAGAAGCGGAACTCCCTGATGTACAATGAGTTCCAGCCGAAATACGACTGCCGCGACCAATTGGCGGTGGTGGTCGACCGTCCGTCGGGCGAGCGGCCCCGGGACGGCTGCCTGTTCTGGACCATGGCCAACGGCGCGGCGGGATGGGCGCCGGACAGGCTCCAAGCGAATCGGCGCTCTGCTGCCGCACATTCGCCAGGCTGTCCGGGTACGCCGGGAGCTGGTGGCGGCGGAAGCGCATGCCCATGCCGAGATAACCGCGTTGCTGGAGCACGATTCACCGGGCACGGTGTTCCTGGATCGACGCGGCAGCATCGTCTCGGCCAACCGGTCCGCGCGGCGGATGCTGGCCATGAGAGGCGGACTCGACGCGTGGCGGGGCGCCTTGCGGGCCGGCTCGCCGAACGACGATGCGAGACTCCGCAAGCTGGTATCCGGGGCCTTGCCGCGTTTCGGATACATGCCGGTCGGCGGCTCCATGCCCGTGCGGCGCCCGGCTGGCCTGTCACTGATCGTCCACGTGCATCCCGTTGCGCCGCGCCGCGCCGACTTCGGGGCGGCACGGATCGCTGCGGTGGTTCTCATCCGCGATCCGGACGCCGGCCGGCTCGATGCAGAGGCGGTCGGCGACATGCTCGGGCTGACCGCCGCCGAGAGCCGCGTCGCCGTTCTGCTCGGCCGGGGCCGCACCGTGCGCGACGTTGCACGCGAGCTCGACCGCTCGGAGAACACCGTCCGCTGGACCCTGAAGAACGTGCTCTCGAAGACCGGCTCGGCGCGGCAGGCCGATCTTGTGCGGCTGCTGCTCCAGCTGCCGCCAGGCGGCCGGGACGCGTAGACCCTGCCGGTCTCCCAACTCGTCATGGCCGGACGTGTTCCATGCAAGCGCGCGGTTGTCCGGCGAGCGGCTGTCCTTGCCGCAACGACGCTGGAGCCACTTGGCGGCCGGGCGACGTCGGAGCCGACACCCCTAGTCTGCGAACGCAACCGCCCGGACCTCCTCGATCCGCTCGTCCTCGGTAAATCGCCAGATACCGATATGGCCACGGCGCAAATCGCCGTTCTCGTCCCAGTCCACGCTGCCCGACGCACCTTCGTAGTCGATCTCCCCGCCGTTCGCGAGAATGCGAAGGCCTTCGGCAACGCCCGTCGGGCCGGCAGCCACGACGGTTCCTGGCGAGCCGGCCACCGCGCGCAGCCGGTCGCGGATTGCCGCGCCGTCCAACCGGCCCGCCGCCTGCGCAGCAAGCGCCAGGGCAACCGTGGCATCATAGGCTTCCTTTACGTAGGCGAGCACCGGCAGTGCGCCGTACTCGGCGACCCAGGCCGTTTCCCACGCCGCGGACGCGGCACTGTCCGGCGCCGACGCGGGCCCGGTGCCGTACATGTTGCCGAGGCGTGCGCTGCCCAGGGATCGGACCAGGCTTACCCGCTTGGCGCCGTCGCCGAAGACGAAGTGGTCGTAAAGAGCGTTGTCGATGGCTTCGCGGACCATGGCGAGCGCCGCCGACTCGGAGGCGATCACCACCAGGGCCTGCGCACCTCCGCTCGCCGACTCGCGCAGCGCGGCGAGGAAGCCGGTCTGATCGCGGTCCACCGCGACGGCCTTGACGGGATCGTTCCAGGCTGCCTCGAAGGCGTCGGCGAGGCCCTGTCCCCAGGGGTCGTCCACATAGAGCAGGCCTACATTGTCGAAACCGCGCTCGCGTGTGAGGCCGGCGAGGACGGGTCCCTGGGAAACGTCGGATAGCGCGGTTCGAAACAGGAAGTCCCGGTCGGCGACGGCGGTCAGCGCCGGCGACGTGGCGGAGAAACTGATGGTGGGAACGGCCGCCGGACCGCTCACCCGCTCGGCCACCGGCAGGGCGCTGGCGCTGGCGTTGGGACCAACGATGCCATGCACGCCCTCGACCTCGACGAGACGGCGTGCCGCCATGACCGCCTTCTCGGGTTCCGCCGTGGCATCTGCGATTGCGACCGTCACGGGCAGGCCGAACACACCACCGCCTTGGTTGACATGCCTGATCGCAAGCTCGAACGCCCGTTGCCTGTCCCTCGCGGCCTCGAGCGATCCACTGCTCAGGTCCAGCAGAAAGCCGATCTTGAGTCCGGTCGCATCGTCCGCTTCGGCAGCCTTTGGTGCGGCAGCTGCCCCGGTCAGCAACATCCCCGCGACAGCCAGAATCAACCCCATCGCACGCGCCCGGAGAATCGCATCGTCGCAAAGCCCGCGAATCACCGGGACCGTCCTCCACTCGACAACGCGTGTCGGCGGCGACAAGGCCCGCGCCTTCCCGCCGCTTCGACAGTCTGTCCGTGGCCGGGCAGCCTTCGCCTCGGGAGGCTGCGCCAGAGATGCCGGTGACGCCACGGAACTCATGATCGTGGCGGCAATGCCGGCTGGCAATGAGACGCCCTGGCCCAGGGCCTGGAGGATGCATGAATGAAGACAGCCCCGACAAGGGCCAAAGGACGGGCGCCGACATCGGTGGCGCGGACAGGACCAAGGGCGGTCTGTCGTGGGAACAACGCGCTACAACAATCAGTCATGTGGCGTCCCCAAGGGGACTCGAACCCCTGTTTTCGGCGTGAGAGGCCGATGTCCTAGGCCGCTAGACGATGGGGACCCTGTGTGCCGTATGCGAGCACAACCTAGATTGGGACCACCGTCGTGTCAACGCGGCGGGGAAGGTTGTATTCGATTGTGGCGTGGTGAATCATCGGCGGCCGAAACACGTCGATGTTGCTCTCAACATGAAGACTTCAGTCCCCTTCGATGGATACCGGCGCAGCGGTCCGGGAGGCCACGACGAACTGCTGGTCCGGGTCGGCCCGGGAACGCCGGCCGGCGAGTACCTGCGCCGCTACTGGCACCCTGTGGCCATGGCAGAAGAGGTCGGACGGCTGCCCGTGCGCATACGCATTCTGGGCGAGGACCTGGTGGTGTTTCGCGACAGGAGCGGGCGTTACGGGCTGGTCCACAGGAACTGCCCGCACCGGCGCGCCTCCCTGGAGTTCGGCGTATGCGAGGACCGCGGCATCAGGTGCTGTTACCACGGCTGGCTCTTCGATGTTGACGGGACCGTCCTGGAGGTGCCCGGCCAGCCTGACGGCGTGGAAGAACGGATCCGATCCTCGACCCGGTTGGGCGCCTATCCGGTCAGGGAGTACAAGGGACTGATCTTCGCCTATCTCGGGCCTCCCGGACTTGTGCCGGACTTTCCCGTGTACGACACCCTCGAGATGCCGGAACACGTCCTGGTGCCCTACCGGGCGCCCTTCCGCTGCAACTGGCTGCAGGTTCTCGACGCCATTCTGGACCCGCTCCACACCGCCTTCCTTCATTCCCGCATGAGCCGCGAACAGTTCAGCCAGGGCTTCGGCGAAGTCGGCGAGATGAAGTTCTACGAGAGGCGTTCGGGATTTCTCGGGACGGCGACGAGGCGGGTCGACGACAATGTCTGGGTCCGTGTCAATGAACTCGTCCTGCCGAACTATACCCAGGCCGGAGCGGCGTTTGCCGCCGACGGCACACGCCAGCGCTACTTCGGCCGCACGTCCTTTGCCCGCTGGGTGGTGCCGGTGGACGATCACGAAACCACCTGCCTTGCCTGGGCGATCTTCGGCGAGCGCGGCGACCCTGAGAGCTACAACGTTCCCGGCGGTCCGGAACTCATCGAGCAGGGAGAGATCTTCGACAGGCCGTATGAGGAACGCCAGCGCTTTCCGGCGGATGCGGAAGCGACCGAGGGCATGGGTCCGATCACCGAGCACGACCGGGAAAACCTGGTTCCCAGCGATCGCGGCATCACGCTCTGTCGCCGTCGCATGCGCCACATCATCACGGCCCTCCAGGAGGGCGACGAGCCGGAGCATGTCGCCTCCATGTGGCCTTCGACGGTGCCCACCTACGGCGGTGACACGGTGCTCCACCTTCCTGCCAGCGGGGACGACCAGGCGTACCTGCGGCGTGTCGGCATGGCGGTGATGGAACGCCAGTTCGCCGCCGAGCCGCTGGCGCCGGAGGCACGGGACGCGCACGTCATCGCCGCCCTGAAGGACCTGGAAACGAACGGATTGCCGGCATGACGATCCGGGTTCACATCAAGAACAACCACGCCCATCCCGATACCTTTCCGCCGACACCGGAAGCGGAACCTGTCTTCACCACGACGAGAGAGCGCTACGACGCGGCGCTGGAGTCGTGGCCCGATCTGAAGAACAGGCTGTCGACCACAATCGACTGGGATACCGAGAACTTTGCCGAAGCGATGAAATCAGCCGAGGTCCTGATGTGCTGGGACCTGCCGACGGAGAACCTCGAGGTTGTGGCGCCGAACCTGAGATGGATCCACATCATCGGGGCGGGCGTGGAGCATCTCTGTCCCATGGACTGGGTGCCGAAGGAGGTGGTGGTCACCAACAACAAGGGCGCCCAGGCAAGGAAGGCTGGTGATTTCGCCCTCATGGCCGTTCTCATGCTGCATTCCCGCATCCCCGCCATCGTCACCAACCAGCGCCGCAACGTCTGGAATTCGCTCTATGCGACACCGGTGGAGGGGACGACGGTGCTCATCATCGGCGTCGGCAGCCTTGGGGGCGGAGCCGCCGATCGCCTGCACGGTGCCGGACTGAGGGTTCTCGGGATCAACCGTCACGGAAGACCCCATCCCTCGGTGGAGACGATGGGAACGCCCGGAGACCTCGATTCCCTCCTTGCCGAGGCCGACCATGTGCTGGTGTGCGTTCCTGCCACGCCCGAGACCATCGGACTCATTGACCGCTCCCGCCTTCAGGCCCTGAAACCGGGCGCCGGCCTCATCAACATCGGCCGCGCCGCCACGGTGGACTACGATGCCGTCGTCGAACTCCTGGAGAGCGGCCATCTCTCGGGCGCCATTCTCGACGTCTTCGATCCGGAACCCCTGGCGACTGATTCTCCCCTCTGGACGACACCCAACCTGATGGTCATGCCCCACATTTCCGCCGATGATGGAGAGACCTATGTCGAGACGACGCTTTCCATTTTCTTTGACAACATGCGCCGGTTCATGGCCGGTGAAGGGCTTCGCAACATCGTGCGGCCCGAACTCGGTTACTGACGGTCCTGCATGATGACCGATCCGGAATTCACCATCGGCATCGAGGAGGAGTATCACCTCGTCGACGTGGCTACTGGCTCACTCGCCCGGGATGTGCCCGAGACTCTGATCAGTGAATGTGTCGGCGAACTCGGCGAACAGGTGACGACGGAATTCATGCGTGCACAGGTCGAGATCGGCACGAAGGTGTGTCGTCACATCGGTGAAGCGCGCGAGGAGCTCAAACGCCTGAGAGACGGTGTGGCGCGCATTGCCGGGCGCCATGGTCTGGCCCCTGTGGCCTGTTCGACGCACCCTTTCGGTGACTGGCGCGAGCAGGACTACACCCACAAGGAACGCTACGAGGGACTGGCGCGGGATCACCAGGCGGTGGCGCGCAGGCTGCTGATTTGCGGCATGCATGTGCACATCGGTATCGATGACGCGGAGACCCGCATCGACCTGATGAACCAGGCGAAGTACTTCCTGCCGCATCTTCTGTGCCTCACCACCTCGTCGCCCTTCTGGCAGGGGCGCGATACCGGTCTCAATTCCTACCGCCTCACCGTGTTCGACAGCCTGCCGCGCACAGGCCTTCCCGACCGGCTGCAGAGCTGGTCCGAGTACGAACGCCTGGTCAGGGACATGGCGAGTTCCGGCCTCCTTGAAGACGGCACCAAGATATGGTGGGACCTGCGTCCCAGCGCGCGGTTCCCGACGCTGGAGATGCGCATCTGCGACGTCTGCCCCGACATCGAGGATGCTGTCGGTGTGGCGGCACTCTTCCAGTGCATTCTGCGCATGCTCTACCGCCTGCGCCTGGCAAACCAGACGTGGCGCGAGTACTCCAACATCCTGGTCGAGGAGAACCGCTGGCTGGCCCAGCGTTTTGGCGTCAGGAGCGAACTGGTGGACTTCGGCAAGCGGCAGCTGGTTCCCTATGGTGAGCTCCTCGATGAACTGATCGGACTGGTGGGTGAGGACGCTGACGCGCTGGGGTGCCGCGCCGAGGTTGAACACACCCGCAACATCGTCGCCAGGGGAACATCGGCGGAGCGCCAGCGGTCGGTCTTCCGGCAGGCTGGCGGCGACGCCGGGGCCGACGAGGCTCTCGCAGCCGTTGTCGGAGATCTGCTGGAACAGACGATGGCGGGCACCGGCCCTTGACGTTGCTGCCGGTCGGGGCCAAGAAGTAGGGTGATCGGGGCGTGGCGCAGTCTGGTAGCGCACCTGCTTTGGGAGCAGGGGGCCGCTGGTTCAAATCCAGCCGCCCCGACCACCTCATGACCGCCCTTTTTGAAAAGGAGGCGCGATGACCGCCAGAATCTATCGTCCGGCCAAGACGGCCATGCAGTCGGGACGCGCCGGAACCCGCCGCTGGCTTCTCGAGTACGTTCCGTCTGCGGCGAGGCCGGTCGACTCCCTGACCGGCTGGACGGGTTCGTCGGACATGATGGCCGACCAGATCAGGCTGTGGTTCGAGACCCGTGAGGCGGCCGTGGCCTATGCAGAACGCCATGGCATCAGGTACAGCGTGATCGAACGCCGCGAGAGAAGGATCAAGCCGAAATCCTATGCCGAGAATTTCCGCTGGGAGAGACCGGGCAACTGACGGCCTCGCATCGCACATGGTCAGCACCACAGGCGGGTCATGAAGGCGCCCGCTGCCAACATGAAGCGCCCTTAGCTCAGTGGATAGAGCAACGGCCTTCTAAGCCGTAGGTCCCAGGTTCGAATCCTGGAGGGCGCGCCACACCTGCGTTTCAAGGGCAGCACGGGAGACAGGACATCATGACGACGACACGCATTTCGGCGGCCGAGGCGGTGCAGCGCGGCGCCATGGAAGGCAGCGAAGCGCCCGTCGATCTCGACAAGGTCCGGCGCGACCGCCTTGCCAATGTTCACCGGCAGCTCGCCCGCAGCGATCTCGCCGGGGTCCTGCTCTTCGATCAGCTCAACGTGCGGTACGCCATCGATGCGACCAACATGCAGGTGTGGTGCCTGCACAACGAGGTCCGCTACTGCTTCGTTGCGACGGACGGACCGGTCATCTCTTCGAGTTCGGCCACGGCGACCGTCTCACCCGAGGGTATCCGGGAATCAGCGAGCGGCGGCCGGCCCGGGCTGCGACGTACTTCTCATCCGGTAACCGCGCGCATGAACACGCCCGCGAGTTCGCCCGGGAGATCGCGGATGTCGTGCGGGAGCACGGGGCCGGCAACCGGCGGATCGGCATCGATCGCATGGGCGCCGATCTCTACCACGCCCTGGAAAACGAGAATCTCGACCTTCAGGACGGCTTCGCGCTGATGGAGGAGGCGCGCAAGATCAAGACGCCCGAAGAGATCGTCCTGATGCGCTGCGCCATCGAGGCGTCCGAGAAGGGGATCCGGGCGATGCGCGAGAACCTGCGGCCCGGCATCACCGAGAATGCCCTGTGGGCGAAACTTCACGAAGCCAACATTGCCGAAGGGGGCGAGTGGATCGAAACCCGCCTGCTGTCGTCGGGGCCGCGCACCAACCCCTGGATGCAGGAGTGCTCCATGAGGGTGATCGAGAAGGGCGACATGGTGAGCTTCGACACCGACCTCGTGGGACCCTACGGCTACTGTTCGGACATCTCGCGGGCGTGGATCTGCGATGCCCGTCCCACCAATGAACAGCAACGGCTCTACATGGCTGCCATGGAGCAGCTCGAGCACAACAAGGCGTTGCTGAAACCGGGATTGTCGTTCCGCGAATGGGCCGAGAAGGCGTGGCCCATCCCCGACGAGTTCCTGGCCAGCCGGTACGGCATCATCGCCCACGGAGTGGGCCTGGTCGACGAGTATCCGGCGATTGCCCACCGGGAGGATTTCGTTGAGCGGGGCTACGACGGCATCATCCACCCGGGCATGGTGCTGTGCGTCGAATCACTGATCGGCACCGAGGGCGGGCGCGAGGCGGTCAAGCTCGAACAGCAGCTGTTGGTCACGCAGACCGGATACGAACGCCTGGACACCTATCCCATGGATGAGACCTGGGTTTCCTGAAGCCCTGTGGCGTTCCGGAGGTGACGACATGCATGACCTGACCCCGCTTCACGACGAGTTCGGCGTCAGGCTCGAGTGCTCCTCGATCGGGGCGCTTGACATTGCCGGGCTCAGACAGCTGATCGACCGCTACTCCTTCATCCACGTACCCGGCGTCGCCAGCGGTGACGAGGCTCATCTCGCGCTCACCCGCAGTCTTGGCGAGCCTGAGGAGGAACACGTCCGCCTGGGCCGGGAAGGCAAGGTTGCGTGGTTCGGCACCGTCGGCAATGTGCGCGAGGACGGTACGGTGCGCCGCAATGACCACAAGGAGACGCTCTACCAGACCGGCAACAACATGTGGCACTCGGATTCGTCGTTCCGTGCAGTGCCGAGCTTCGTGTCGATCACGTGTGCCTACGAGACGCCCGACGAGGGTGGTGAAACGCTCTTTGCCAGCCAGCGCAGCGCCTTTGGGCGTCTCGATGCGGCAGAGCAGGAACGGCTTGAACCTCTCGTCGCCATCCATGACTACGTGTATTCACGATCCAAGGTCCATCCCGACGCCGTGACGGCCACCCATGCCGCCTCGCTGCCACCGGTGCGCCAGCGTCTCGTGCGCCGCAATCCGGAAACCGGCTCGAAGAATCTCTACATTGGCTCCCATGCCCGCGAGGTGGAGGGCTGGTCCTTCGAGAAGGGCAGGGAACTGCTCGACGGCCTGCTCGAGGAGACGACGGCGGACGAGCATGTGCTCGCCCACCGCTGGCGGCCCGGAGATCTCGTGATCTGGGACAACCGCTGCCTGCTCCATCGGGGCGCGGGGTACGACGCCGACCGCTACCGGCGTTACATGCGCCAGACACGTGTGAAGGGGACCGGTTCCACCCTCGAGGAGTGATCGCGCATGCCGGTTGTCAGGACGCCTTGCTGCGGCGCTCGAACGCCGCATCGAGATCGGCAATGAGATCGTCGGCGTCCTCCAGTCCGGCGTGGATCCTCAGCAGCTGGCCCTCTGCGGTCCAGGGGACGGCGGTGCGTGACGACGAGGGGTCGACGGGGACCAGGAGACTCTCGTAGCCGCCCCACGACCAGCCCATTCCGAAGAGCGTGAGGCCGTCCACCATGGCGGCAAGGGCCTCCCGGCTGGTGGGCGCCAGGAGAACGCCGAAGAGACCGCTCGCACCGGTAAAGTCACGTTTCCACAGCGCATGGCCGGGGTCTGAATCAAGGCCGGGGTGGAGCACACGGACCACGTCAGGGTGGCGACGCAGCCAGGTCGCCAGACGAAGGCCGGTCTCATGATGGCGCCGGAGCCTGACGGCGATGGTGCGGATGCCGCGCTGAGCGAGATAGGCGTCATCAGGGCCGATGCAGCTGCCGAGCTCCTGGAAGGTGTGCCAGACGCGCTCACACCAGTCGCCCCTGGCCGCGACGAGACCGCACATGGCGTCGGAATGGCCGACGATGTACTTGGTTCCCGCCTGCACGACGATGTCGACTCCGAGATCGAAGGGCTTGAGGAAGTACCCTCCCGACCACGTGTTGTCGTTGATGACCACGGCGCCGTGCTCGTGGGCAATGGCGGCAATGGCAGGAAGGTCCTGGACCTCGAAGGTGAGGGATCCCGGACTTTCCGTGTAGACGGCCCTGGTGTTGGGCTGCATTAGGGCCGCAATGTCCTCTCCGGCCGCAGGATCGTAATAGCTCGTCTCGACGCCGAAGGAGCGCAGAATGCCGTCGGCGAACGTCCGCGTGGGAAGATAGGCGGAATCGGCGACGAGCAGGTGATCCCCCGATTCCAGGCAGGCAAGCAGCGCCGTCACGATGGCCGCCTTGCCCGATCCTGTGGCCACCGCCATGTCCGCGCCCTCGAGTGCGGCATAGGCGTCCTGGAGCGAGTGGGTGGTTGGCGTGCCGATGCGCCCGTAGACCACCTGACGCGGATCCCTGCCGCGGCCTTTCTGCAAGGCTTCCAGGGTCGGGAAGAGAACGGTGGAAGCGTGGTAGACCGGCGGATTGACGATGCCGTGATTGTTGTGCGGATCACGTCCGGCGGTCACCACGCGGGTGTCGTCCTTCATCCTGCTCTTTCCTCTCCGCCCTGCGGATTGAAGGCCTCGGCCGATTGCGGGAGATCGAAGGCGCCCCTGAAATGGGAGTCGGGAATGAGCCAGGCCTCTTCGCGCCGAACCACCCTGAACCCGGCCTTCTGGTACATGACGAGAGCCCGGGGATGATCCCGGACGTTGGTGTCGACCAGTGCCAGATCGACGCCTGGCCGCCACATGGCGTCGATGACATGGTCGAGAAAGTAACCTCCGTAGCCCTTGCCCTGGTACTCCGGCAGGAATCCGAAGAGCGCCAGCTCACTGGTTCCAGGCCGGCGAAAATCAAGTTCGGCGAAGCCCGCCGGTACGCCGCCGACATGGCAGACGATGATCTCGACGGCCGGATGATGGATCACGTCGAGGAGGCGGTCTTGCGGCCACACGAGGCGGTCGGTCCAGTTCCAGTCGCGCCCGACATTGCGATAGAGCCACAGGTAGAACGATCGCGGCGGCCGTTCCGCGCGCAGCAACGCCACCTTTCCGACAGGCGCCGGACGCGGCGGTCTTGCCGGTCTCGCGGACATTTCGAGGTAGGTGATCGTCGTGGGCAGCGTGCGCAGCGCGTCCGCCGGAAAGGCTGTGGTCACAGGTCCCCCGTGGCTACCGGGGTGTCGTCAGCGCCGCCCCACTCGGTCCAGGAACCGTCATAGACGGCAGCATCCGGGAACTCGGCAAGATCGAGAGCAAGGGCGAGGAAACACGCTGAAATGCCCGAACCGCAGGTGGTGATCACCGGTCGCGAAGGGTCGATCCCGGCATCGTGGAAGGCGGCAGCGATCGCCTCGTTGTCGACGATCGTGCCGTTCTGGTGGAGCAGCGTCGTGTAGGGGAGGTTGCGGCTCCCCGGGATATGCCCGCTCTTCAGACCCGGGCGAAACTCCGGCTCCTCCCCGGCAAAGCGGCCACGGCCGCGGGCATCGACAACCTGGGCGCGGCCGTTTGCGAGATTTGCCTTCATCTGTCCGATGTCGCGCACCAGGAATGTGTTGAAGCGTGGCGTGAAGTGCCGTTCACGGGGAATCACCGGTTCGTCGTCGACCGGCCGGCCTTCGGCCATCCACTTCGCGAGTCCTCCATCGAGGACCTGGATGTCATCGTGGCCGAAGACCCGGAACATCCACCATACCCGGGCTGCCGCCATCATGTTGCCGCCGTCGTAGACCACGATCCGGACTCCGTCGCCCAGGCCCAGCGCCCGTACACGGCTGGAGAACTTCTCGGGCCGGGGCAGCATGTGGGGAAGGTCCGTCGACTCGTCGCTGATGTCGTCGATGTCGAAGAACACGGCCCCGGCGATGTGCCTCTCGCGGTAGTCCGAAAGGGCGTCGCGGTTTTCGACGGGGAGATACCACGAGGCATCCACGAGACGCACATCCGGCGCGTCGAGCAGTCCGGCAAGGGTTTCGGTGTCAACAAGCCAGCGGTCGCGCATCGCTCATCGCTTTCCTTCAGGTGGTGAAGATCACGTTGATGCGGCGGTTGTGCCGGCCCTTGTTCTCGATCTTCGAGACAGCCATGCCGGCAAGTTCGCCGGTCCGGGCGACATGAGTGCCGCCACAGGGCTGCAGGTCGACACCCTCGATCTCCAGCAGCCTGACCATGCCGGCGCCGCGCGGGGGCCTGATGCTCATGGTGCGGATGAGTTCGGGTCTGCGATCGAGTTCTTCCTCGCTGATCCAGCGCGGCGTGACCGGCAGGTCGGCTGCCGCCATCTCCGCCAGCCTGGCGGTGATGTCATCCCTGGTCATGTCCGGCTGCGGCCAGTTGAGATCGATGCGGCTCTTCGCGGCGCCGACGGAAGCCCCGGTGATCTCCGCATCGACGATGGCGCACAACAGATGGAGTGTGGTGTGCATGCGCATGTGGCGGTATCGCCGGTCCCAGTCGATGTGGGCAGTCACGGGCGTGCCGGGTGCCGGAAGCGGGTGACCGGATTCGGGAATGTGGACGACATCGTCCATGGCCTTGCCCTTCACCGTGTCGGCAATGGGGACCAAGGAGCCGTCGTCGAACTCGAGGTGGCCGGAGTCTCCAGGCTGCCCGCCGCCGTTGGGATAGAAGACCGTGCTGTCGAGGCGCAGACGTCCTCCTTCGGTGGACGTCACCCTCGCCTGGCAGGACGCACGGTAGGCGTCGTCGAGATACAGGCGTTCCATGTCATGTCATCCAGGGTGGGGGAGGCAGATTGCGCTCCTTCAGGAACTCGGGGTTGAAGATCTTGCTCTGGTAGCGTGCTCCGTAGTCACACAGAAGGGTGACGATGGTGTGGCCGGGACCGAGTTCCCGGGCGATCTTCATGGCGCCGGCAACGTTGATGCCCGTGGAACCGCCCAGACACAGGCCCTCTTCGATCAACAGGTCGTAGATGACCTCGAGCATCTCGACATCGCTGACCTGGACGGACATGTCGATCGGTGCACCCTCGAGGTTCCGTGTCACCCGGCCCTGTCCGATGCCTTCCGAGATCGAACTTCCCTCCGACGTGAGTTCATCCTTCGTGACCCAGTTGTGCATGCACGAGCCAAAGGGATCGGTGAGGCCGATGACGATGTCGGGGTTGCGTTCCTTGAGGAAGATGCCGACTCCGGCGATGGTGCCTCCCGTGCCGATAGAGGATGCAAAGGCGTCCACCTTGCCAGCGGTCTGCTCCCAGATCTCGGGCCCGGTGCTCTCGATGTGAGCCTGCCTGTTGGCGACATTGTCGAACTGGTTGGCCCACACGGCGCCGCGGGGTTCGCTCGCCGCCTTCTCGCGGGCGATTCTCTCGGATGTGCGGATGTAATTGGCGGGATCTCGATAGGGTTTGGCCGGTGTCAGGTGAAGGTCGGCGCCCAGTGATCTGAGGGCGTCCTTCTTTTCCTTGCTCTGGGTCTCCGGCATGACGATCACCGAGCGGTAGCCCAGGGCGTTGCCGACGGTACACAGGCCAATACCCGTGTTGCCGGCCGTGCCTTCGACGATGGTACCTCCCGGTCCCAGTTCGCCCGTTCTTTCGGCTTGCCTGATGATCCAAAGTGCCGCCCGGTCCTTGACCGACTGCCCGGGATTGAGGAACTCGCACTTGCCGAGAATCTCGCATCCCGTCTTTTTCGAGGGTCCCGCAAGACGCAGCAGCGGTGTGCCACCGACCAGGGAAACAAGGCTCTCGTGGGTTGTCATGTGGCAATCCGTGACATGGATGGCAGCCTCCCTGGCCTGGAACCGGCGCACTCTAGGAAAGCAGAGCATGCCGATCAAGGACAGCGGATCCCGCGCCACTCGTTCAGGACGGCCCGGTCCGCATCCGTACGTTATCCGGAACAGCGCGGCGCATCGTCGTTGAGGGGGACGGACACGTCGGGGATCCCGAATGCCGGTCACGCCGCTGCGAACTCCTCTAGGGGTGTATCCCGATCACAGTCCGTCGTCTGACGGAGATTGCGAACCGTCTCGTTTCCCAAGTCGGGTCTCCTGCATCGATCAAGTGAGTGTGTGGCTGGTTCTCCAACCGAGAGTCGTTGAATGGGCTCCTGAACCTTGAGTTCCACTACGCAGAAAGGAGTGATGCTCCAGCGGCAAGTATGGAAGTCATGCTGTTTTACGTATGATTTCTCTCCATGAAACTCGAGCATGACACCGTCAAGAGCGTCGCAAACCGCAGCAAACACGGCATTGACTTTGATGAAGCCCAAGCCCTCTGGGACGACCCTTACCTCATCGAAGCCCCGGCAAACGTGACAGATGAGCCGCGCTATCTGGCTGTCGGCATGATCGGCGCCAGGCACTGGACGGCGGTTTACACATATCGGAACGAGCGGGTGCAAATCATTTCCGTGCGTCGCTCTCGCAAGCAGGAGATAGACCACTATGAAGGCGCGTGAATTCGACGAGAGGTTCGATGCGGGCGAAGACATGTCGGCCGATGTCGACTGGTCCAGGGCCCGCCGGCTGAATGTTGAGACCAGACGGGTCAATGTGGACTTTCCGGCGTGGGTTGTCTCGGGTCTGGACCGGCAGGCTCGAATACTGGGCATCACCCGCCAGGCGCTGATCAAGATGTGGATCGCCGACCGTCTGCAATGAACCCGTCTTGGAGACTGCGTGACGGGATACGTCGTTGAACACGCCGTCGGGCGGATCTTGCAAGCCTCTCCGGTGAGCAACACCGCGAAGGTGGGCGGCAAGGCCGGCGCCTGGTTCCGGAATGCCGGAGGCTTGCTGATTGACGATCCGTCGCAAGGGCGATGAGGTCCTGACTCCGGCACGGAGTCGGGCGCCTCCTTGTCCGATGCCGTCGGGGGTGTGTATCCTGCGGCTTGACGCCCCGGCTCGATCGGACGATGCCGGCGGCAGGCAAACGCGGGAGCGCCAGACGATGAGACGCAACTTCCAGTATGATGTTGAAGGCCTGATGGCCAAGGACAAGGCCCACGCCATGCACCCCTGGCACGAGTTCGGCCGCGAGGAGCACATGATCCTGGCGGATTCGGAGGGAATCTACGTCTACGACGGCGAGGGCAACCGCTACATCGACGGTATCGGCGGCATGTGGGCCGTGCAGCTCGGTTACGGCAACGAGGAGATGGCAACGGCCATCTCGGACCAGGTGCGCAGCATGGTCTACTATTCGCCCTGGTCGATGGCGACCCCGCCCCACGCGGAACTCTCCGCCAAACTGGCGACGCTGACACCGGGAGATCTCAACCGGTTCTTCTATTCAACCGGCGGTTCGACGGCGAACGACGCTGCGGTCCGCTTCGTCCACTACTACTGGAACGTCGTCGGCGAGCCGTCCCGCAAGACCATTCTCACGCGCGACGACGCCTACCATGGCAGCACGTATCTTGCCGATTCGCTGTGCGGCAAGCCCGGCAACGACACGCGCATGGAACGGGTGACGGAGTGGATCGAACATCTCTCGTCTCCCAATCCCTACCGCAAGCCCGAGGGCATGGACGACGCCGCGTTCCTCGATCACCTGATCACCGAGATGGACAACCGGATCAAGGCGATCGGCCCGGAGAACGTGGCGGCCTTCATCGCCGAGCCGGTGCTGGCGTCCGGCGGCGTCATCGTGCCGCCGAAAGGCTACCAGAAGGCGTGTCTCGAGACCTGCCGCAAGTACGGCATCCTCTACATCTCCGACGAGGTGGTGACGGGTTTCGGGCGCATGGGGCACTTCTTTTCCTCGGAGCCCGTCTTCGACATCGTGCCGGACATCATCACCGCGGCGAAGGGATTCACCTCCGGATACATCCCTGCCGGCCTGACGGCCATTTCCGAGAGAATGCACCAGGACATCATCGAAAAGGGTGGGGATTCTCCCACGTTTTCCATGGGTTTCACCTATTCGGGACACCCGGTCGCCATGGCGGCGGCGCTCAAGAACATCGAGATCATGGAGCGCGACGACATCATGGGTCACGCCCGCAGCACGGGCGACTACTTCCAGGAGCAGCTGCGCTCCCTGGCAGACCTTCCCATGGTGGGCGACGTCCGGGGTGTCGGACTCATGGGATGCATCGAGTGTGTCGAGAGCAAGTCGACCAGGAAGGCCTTCGAAGAGAGCCTCAATGTCGGCAAGAAGATCGACGAGAAGTGCCAGCAGTACGGGCTGATCCTGCGTCCCATGTGGCACCTGTGCGTCTTTTCGCCGCCCATCATCATCACGCGCTCCCAGGTGGACGACATGGTTGCGATCATGGAGCGGGCCATCAGGGAAGTGGCGGACGATCTGGTGCGCGACGGTTCCTGGTCGGGCCAGGACTGAGCCGGCGGGTTCAGCCGGTCGCTATCGGGCCGCCCTGGCCGGTGCCGGGCTGCGGTCCGGAACCTGACGGGAGACGGTGAAGGACACATCGAGCGCCTGGCCGATCGCTGCGGCCTGGCGCTCGATGCGTTCAGGCGAGGCGACGGCGGCATCCCGCGGAATCTCCAGGGCGAACCCGTCTGCGGCGGTGACCAGGGGGGTCGAATCGAGGATGGGTCCGCGTCCGGCACTCAAGAGCAGCGCGAGACGCAGCAGCCTGCCAAGCAACACCGCCCCGTCGACCGTGTCCGGCTTCAGCAGGCGGCGGCAGGGCGCCGCCTCGTCGGCCGTTTCCGCGCCCCCGTAGCGCACGAAGATGGTGAGGGCGAGCCATGCCCTTTCCTGGTGATCGAGCACCGACCAGGGCATGTGGAGAACCCTGGAGAGGGAACGTCCGGCACGGTACTCGGGGTGTTCTCTCCAGCCGGTGTCGGCGAGGATGCAGGCGGCGCGCACAAGGCGTGGATCGGCATGACCGTGATGCCGGATGACCGGGGCGACCCAGCGTTCGAGAGCCGCCGAGCAGTCGGCGAACCGGCGATGCCAGAGAGCGAGTTGATGGCATGCGGCAATCAGCGGATCGCTCTTGCGGGTGGCGTCATCGAGCATGTGGAAGTGGTGCCCTTCCCGCAAGCCCTGGGCCGAGAACACGACGTTCCTCGGCGCAAGGACGTCCGTCAGGTGGTCGAGCACCATGGCCCCCCAGGGCAGGATCGCGGCCCGCCTTCTGGAAATTCCGCGGATACGTGACGTCGTCTCGTCGCTCAGTCTCTCCAGCATGCCGGTGAAGGTCCGGGCCTCCGCCGGCGCCATGGCGTAGCCGTGCACGATGGTCAGCGGATAGTGATGCTGCGTCATGTGGAGGCGGGCGATGGCCCGCCACGAACCACCGACCGCGTGAAAATCCCGGTGCTTCCAGGTGTCGAGCCAGGCCACACCGCAGACGGCCTCGCGAATCGCCGCCGATGCGTGTGCCGGGTTCCCTCCCCATCGTTCTCTCAGACGCAGGGGTCCGATGTCGCGTGTGGCATGCTCCCTGATGGTGCCGTCCTCGACGGCAACGAGTTCCAGGCTGCCGCCGCCCAGGTCTCCGATGACGCCGGACAATCCGGGCAGTGCCGAGATGACGCCGGCTGCTGACAGTCGTGCCTCCCCGGCGCCGGTCAGAACCGTCACGGCACGTCCTGTCCTTGTCTCGACTGAGCGGCAGAAGTCGCCGCCGTTGGCGGCCTGCCTTACGGCGGCGGTGGCATAGAGGGCGAGGTCTGAACAGGGAACGCTGTCGGCAAGGCGCACCAGGATATCGACGGCTTCGATGCCTCTGCGAAAGGCCTCTTCGCCGAACCGGCCGTGGCGCTCGACGTCCACACCGAGTCCGATGACTGCCTTGTGGTTGATGACCGGCAGAGGCGCCCGGCCGAGATCATCGAAGATGACGAGGCGAATCGAATTCGAGCCGATATCGATCACCCCCACCCTGGTGGCGGGGAGCAACTCAACGGCTTCGTTCATTCCGCCGGCGTGGGTGTCGCATTGCCCCGCTGGATCTGCCGTTGCAGTGCACTGCCCCGGCCCGACAGGCTGGGATTGGTCATGAAGAAGCGGTGGGCGGAAAAGGCGTTGTCCGCGTTGGCGAGCCTCGTGTAGGCGCCATCGCTGGTCAGCGTCCAGGACTGCTCCGTATCGCGCAGGTTGGCGACCATGATCTGGTCGAGAATCTGCCGGTGAACCGTCGGGTTGAGAATCGGAACCATGGTCTCTACCCGATAATCGAAATTGCGGGTCATCCAGTCAGCCGACGACACGAAGACAAGGGTGTCGGATGATGGCATCTCGCCGCCGTTGGCAAAGCAGAAGATGCGGCTGTGCTCGAGAAAGCGGCCGACCAGACTCTTCACCCGGATCCTCTCCGAGAGTCCCTCGACACCGGGTCGCAGGCAGCAGATGCCGCGCACCACGAGATCGATCTCAACGCCACAGCCGGACGCCTGGTAGAGCAGGTCGATGATCTGCGAATCGACGAGGGAGTTCATCTTGGCCCAGATGGCGGCCGGCTTGCCGGCCCGGGCATTGTCGATCTCACGGCGGATCAGCTCGTGAAGGCGCTGGCGCAGGATGCCAGGCGACATGGCGACCGCCTCGAGAGTGTGGGGCCTGATGTATCCGGTCAGGAAGTTGAAGATCCGGTTGGCGTCCCGGGTGAGCGCCGGCGCGGTGGTGAAGAGGGAGAGATCGGTGTAGATCTTTGCCGTGACGGGGTGATAGTTGCCGGTTCCAAAGTGAACGTATGTCACCAGGGCGCCTTGTTCGCGGCGCACGATGAGCGAAATCTTCGTGTGGGTCTTGAAGTCCGGTATGCCGTACACGATCTGGGCGCCGGCATGTTCGAGACCGCGGGCCCAGCGGATGTTCGCCTCCTCGTCGAACCGCGCCTTGAGCTCGACGACCGCCGTGACCGACTTGCCCGCTTCCGCTGCCTCGATAAGGGCCTTCACGATCGGCGATCCCTCGCTCGTCCGGTAGAGCGTCTGCTTGATCGCCACCACCGCGGGGTCGCGTGCCGCCTGCTGCAGGAACTGGACGACGACATCGAAACTCTCGTAGGGGTGATGGACGATGATGTCCTTGGCGCGGATGGCGTCGAAGCAGTTGCCGCCGAAGTCGCGAATGCGCTCGGGGAAGCGCGCCGAATAGGGATCGAACAGCAGATCGGGGCGGTGGTCGACGATCAGGCGGGAGAGATCGCTCAGACCGAGCTCGCCCTCGACCACGGTGACATCGCCGGGGGAGACATCGAGGCGGTCGGTCAGAAGATTGAGAAGTTCGCCAGGCATGGCCGCATCGACCACGAGATCAATCACGCTGCCGCGCCGCCGCCGCTTGAGAGCGCTCTCGAAGTGGCGCACCAGATCCTGTGATTCCTCGTCGATCTCGATTTCACTGTCGCGCACCACGCGGAAAAAGCCGGTTTCAAGCAACCTGAACCCCGGAAACAGGTTCTTGAGATGCATGCGCACGGCCTGTTCGAGGGGCAGGAAGCGCGATCCCTCGTCTCCAGGCAGGCGAATGAAGCGATCGGTCTGCTGCGGCAGCCTGATGATGGCATGGGCCGGTTCATCTCCGCCCTTACCGATGAGCTTGAGGGCGATGCCGAACCCGAAATTGGGAATGAAGGGGAAGGGATGGGCCGGATCAATGGCCATTGGCGTCAGCAGGGGCAGGATTTCGCGTTCGAAATGATCGGCGAGCCAGGAGCGTTCTTCTTCGTCGAGCTGACCCTCGCTGACCACCGAGATTCCTTCCCGTGACAGCAGTCCCCGCAGGGTGCGCCAGATGACATACTGGCCGCCGATCAGCGTCTTCGAGCGATCCTTGATGGCTGCCAGCTGACGTGCCGGAGACAGGCCATCGATGCCCGGAGTGGTGACACCGGCGTCGACCTGGGCCTTGAGGCCGGCCACCCTCACCATCTGGAATTCATCGAGATTGCTGGCGGAGATCGACAGGAATCTCAATCGTTCAAGGAGCGGGTGACGGGTGTTGCGCGCTTCCTCGAGAACCCGTTCGTTGAAGGCCAGCCAGCTCAGTTCGCGATTGATGTAGCGATCGGCCGGCGCCTCGGCGGGTGCCGGCGCGACGGACAGGACGGTATCCAGTTCCTGGCTGACCATTCTGTGCTAGCCTCGGGTCGGAAAGCGGAATGTGCGGGATTTCCCCGAACGTCGCAGGAGACGATGTGTGATGACCACCACACTTTATCTCGTACGCCATGCCAAATCCAGTTGGGCAGACATCACGCTCGACGATCACGATCGTCCCTTGCGCAACCGCGGGAGACGCCGCGCCGCCGGCCTCGCCACCTGGCTGGAAGAACGCTCGCTGGGATGCGATCTCGTGCTGTGCTCGACCACGTTGCGCACCCGCCAGACTCTGGAGATCCTGCTTCCCGTCCTCGGCAGCGCGGAAGTCCGCTACGAAGAGGGTCTCTACCATGGCGATGCACGCCACCTCATCTCCGTGCTGCGGCGTACGCCCTCCACCATGGATCGGGTCATGGTGGTGGGCCACGATCCTGTCCTGCAAATGACGGCGCAGTACCTGGCGGCGACGGCGACAGGCGATGCCATGGACAGGCTCGATCGCAAGTTTCCGACGTCCGCGCTGGCCATGCTGACCTTCGGTTCGGCCGGGTGGACGGCGCTGCGCCAGCACATGGGACACCTCGAATTCTTCTGCATTCCACCGGATTGAGATTGCGATGAGACTGTTCGCAGGCTGGCTCTATGCTCTGGGGCTGGTGGCCACGCTCGGCGGGGTCATCGTCTGGGCATCCAATATCCCGAACATCCCCGACGAGGACGACCTCGTCTGGAAGCGCGGCTTTCTGGTCGGCATCCTCCTCGACTACGACTACGATGGCCTGTTCGTCGTCAACATGCGGTTGCGGGACGACGAGACCCTCTACACCTACCACTCCACCTACCCCAGATATGTCGCGGTGCGCGATCGCTTTGGCATCTACCGCGATGTCGAGATCCTCGTCGATCAGACCGCCCTGGCCTCCGGCAGCGAGACCGTCAGGATGTGGGGCGTGATCGAGCACGACCCCTACGATGAAGGTATCGTTGTGCTGTTCGACGAGATCCGCAGGGAGGTGACGCAGACCGAACGCTCCTGGCAGCGCGTCGCCCTCATCGTGCTCGCCTCGGGGCTGGCCGCCATCCTCGCAGGATTCGCGATCCGCCGTGCCGTTCCCTACGTTCCCAGGGACCCCACGGCCTGACGGCCCGAGAGGCGCCGGTAGATCCTCGAGGCGTTGCCGCGGGCGATCATGGCGACGATGCGCTCGGCCTCCGCCAGGTTGAGCATGCCGTCGGAGATCCAGCGGTCGAGATGCTGGCTCAGCGTGCGGCGGAACTGGAGTTGTCCGAGATAGTGGAGCTCGGCCAGTCCGAAGGCGTCCGAACTGTAGAGCTGCTTGAAGAAGGGGCCCATTTCCAGGGCTTCGCCCATGATCGTGGCGGCCTGGGGCCCGGTGAAATTGAGGACCACGCCGACATCGTAATAGACGTTGCGGAAGATCTCGGCGAGCCACGCTGCTTCACGATGGAAGGGATAGTTGTGGAGAAGCGTGCAGTCGACCTCCCAGGTCTCCATGGCGCGCAGGAACTCCGTGAAGTGTGTCGGGTCACAGGCGTGCATGGTGATGTCGGGGTCGCCGAATCCGACGTGGATCTGCAGGGGAAGGCCGTGCTGACGGGCGAGTTCGGCACCTGTCCACAGGCCTGACCGCACGACGTCAACCGCCTCGAGGCGTACCGTTCCCGTGGTCTCGATGGAGCGGAACCAGGCATCCGTCGCCGCCCCCACTTCGGCGGCCGAAGGCGGGCTCTGGTCGATGGCGAAGGTCGTGCGATAGGCGACAATGGTCTTCAGGCCGACCGCGTCGTGCGTCCGTGCCGCCAGGATGTCGGCGAACGCCTGAGGGAAGCGTGCCGCGTCAACGCCGGACCGCGCCACCTCTTCGGCCACGGCCTCGATGCGAACGACCTCGTGGGCCGGCCGTCCCGAGATCGCCGCCATCTCCGGCACATCGGCAATCGATTCGCTCCGGTGGCCGGTGTCGACGATCAGCCTTTCCAGGCCGCATGCGTGAAGCAGGCGACGGTTGACTTCCTCCGCACCGATGTGGCGGCGACGTTCCACGTAGTCCCTGCCTTGCGTGAAGGGGTCGAGGCCGAGCAGCGGCGCGCACTGGCTGCGGACCATGAGACCGAGCGGCTTGTCGAACTGCGAGGTTCCGTCGGGTGGCGGCCGGTAGCTTTCGCTCATGAGTGCCTCGAACGTCTGAAGATCGAGGTCTCCCGGCATCACGCCGTGGCAGTGATGATCGATCAGGGGCAGATCACACGTGACGCCCCCCTTTGATGCAGCGGGCATCGCCTCAATAGGCCCCGCGGTATCTCTGGCAGAGTTCGGCATCGCTCATCGCCGCCGCATTCGCTGCCTCGAGACGCTTGAGGGCGCCATAGGCCTCGATCATCACGGGGTCAAACCACTGACAGACGCTGTCATCGGCCAGGAAGGCGTCGAGGGCCTCGTCCAGGGATTCCGGCAGGGTGCGGATACCCTGGTCCCGGCGTTCGGCGTCGCTCAACGAGGCCGGATCCAGATTCACCATGGCAGGGGGCGCCAGGTCGGCGCGGATTCCTTCGAGCCCGGCGCGGATGATGGCGCCGATGGCAAGGTAGGGGCTCGCCGTCGCGTCGGTCGAGCGGATCTCGATGTTGAAGGCCGCAGGGTCGCCATCGGGCGCAGGGCAGATCCGGATTGCCGCCTCGCGATTCTGCACCCCGACGGCATCGAAGCCGCAGCTCCAGTGGTGTGGTCCCAGGCGCATGTAGGAGACGGGACTTGGCGCCGTGATGGCGACGAGAGCCCGCAGGTGACGGTGAACTCCGGCGACGAAGCGTCCGGCTGCGGCGCTCAGTCCGGCCGGTCCGGCGGGGTCGGCCGTCACCGGGTTGCCGGCACTGTCCCACAGGCTCAAGTGAAGATGGCAGCCGTTGCCGACGGCATCCGGCGCCGGCTTTGGCGAAAAACTCGCGGTGATCGAGCACTGGCGTGCGGTCTCGCGCACCGTCTCCCTGGTGATGACGACACGATCGGCGCCGGCCAGCCCCGTTGCCGGTCCGCAACTCACTTCGTACTGTCCGACTCCGTACTCGGGCTCGAAGGTCTCGAGGTCGACGCCGGCATCGATCAGCGCACGGGTGCAGAGATCGGCAAAGGGCGCGGCCCGGCGAATGGAATCGACGGAAAACGGCGCCGCCCACTCGAGAGCGGGATCGATGAGCAGGAACTCGTTCTCGTAGGCGATGGCGACCTCGAGTCCGGTCTGACTCTTCAGATCCTCAAGGGCATGCGCGAGGAAACTCCGGGTGCAGCACCCCCAGGGTGTGCCGTCGGCATGAAGACTGTTGCACAGGGCGACATGGAACGCCGGATGATCCTGCTTGACGACAATGCGCCGGCGCGTTGCCTCGTCCGGCACCTGACGCACCTCGTCCATGGGTCCCCAGGGATTGGGCGCGATGTCCTCGAAGGGTGTCAGGGACTGGCCGGCGAGTGCCCATCCCAGCCCGTGACGCCGTCGGCGCTCGTACTGCTCCAGGGGAACGCCCCTGGTGCGCGACAGTCCCACGAGGTCGTTCCAGACCAGCAGGACCAGTTCACCATTCGCCATGACACCTCGCGCGTCGGTCGCGTGCCGGCGGCCACTGTTGCAACGTCGGCGACGCCGGTCAACGCCGCTTGACGACATTGGCGGGGTCTTCCAATGTCGCCGGCTCCTGCAGGTGAAGCGACACCGTTGAACACGTTGACACGTGCCCGTCTTGCGTCCTGGCCGCCCCTAGCAGGCAGCCTGCTCATGCTGGTTCCCATCGCCGTCGTATCCCTGCTGGTGTGGCAGACGGGCGGTGCGGCGCTCCAGGGGACCGTGACGCACTATCTCGTGCTGACGGTCGCGGTGCTGGCCTTCAGCGCGTTCACCGGCAACTCCGGAATCCTGAGTTTCGGTCACGCGGCCTTCATGGGCCTGGCGGCGCATGTGACGGGCGTTCTCACCATACCGGTGGCACAGAAGGCCATCTTTCTGCCCGACCTGCCGTTGTGGCTTGCCGGTCTCGAACTCCATTTTCTCCTGGCCGGCGCGATCGCCGTGGTTCTCGTGACGATCGTCGGATTTCTCGTCGGCATTCCGATCTGCCGTCTCGGTGGCGCCTCGGCGGCGATCGCCACCCTGGGACTGCTCATCATCGCCTATGGCGTCCTCGTGGGCGCTCGGGACTTCACCCGCGGCAGCCAGGCGCTGATCGGCGTGCCGCGAACCGTCGACATCCCCCTGGCCCTGCTGTTTGTCGCAATCGCCCTCACGGCGTGCCGCATCTTTCGGGATTCCCTGCCCGGCCTCGAATTGCGGGCGGCACGCGAAGACGAGCCGGCGGCACGGGCCGTGGGTGTGGATGTCCACCGTCGCCGTCTGCTTGCCTGGACGCTCAGCGCCTGTATCGCCGCCGTTGCCGGGGTGCTGCTGGCCCATGAACTCGGGGTCTATTCGCCGAGAGAGTTCTACTTCCAGATCACCTTTGCGGTCCTCGTCATGCTGATCGTCGGCGGCATGACAAGTGTATCGGGGGCCGTGGCGGGTGCGGTTGTCGTCACCATCCTCATCGAAGTCCTGCGGTCGGTGGAAGAGTCCATCAACACGGTCTGGTTCGACGAGCCGACGGTCTTCGGGCTGACGGACATCGGCCTGTCGCTCGCCATCCTCGGCGTGCTCTTCTGGCGGCGCAACGGACTGTTCGAGTACCGCGAGATCGAGGACTTCGTCCTCAGCCCCCGCCAGCCCCCCGCCGGACCCTTCACTGCGACGCCCGGGCGGGTGGCAGGGGAGGGAGGGCTCGAGGTCCGTAACGTCACCAGGATGTTCGGAGGCCTGCGCGCCGTGGACGACGCCAGCCTCTCGCTGAAGCCAGGCGAGATTGTCGGCCTCATCGGACCCAACGGTTCGGGGAAGACCACGCTGCTCGGCTGCATCTCCGGCGCCCTGGACTGCGACGGAGGCACCATCGTACTCGACGGCGCCGACATCACCGGCATGCCCAGTCACCTGATTGCCAGGCGTGGCGTCGGCCGCACCTTCCAGAACGTCAGGCTGTTTTCCAATCTTTCTTGCCAGGAGAACGTCAAGACCGCCCTGGCGGCGGGATCGACCGGTTCAAGACCGGCCCGCATGACGGAGCGATGCCTCGCCCTTCTCGGGGAACTCGGCATCGCAGACTATGCCTCGCGTCGCGCCGGAACCCTCGCCTACGGCCTGCAGCGGCGCCTGGAGATCGCCCGGGCGCTCGCCCTGGAACCCCGCTATCTGCTGCTCGACGAACCGGCCGCGGGCATGAATGAGAGCGAATCCGACGAACTGCTCGCCATTCTGGCCCGGTTGCGGGAAGTCAGGGGCCCGGGCCTGCTTGTCGTCGACCACGATCTCAGCCTCATCATGAGATTGTGCGACCGGGTGATCGTGCTAAACAAGGGCGAAGTCATTGCCGAAGGAACACCGGAGGAGGTCCAGTCCGACCCGGTCGTGATCGAGGCATACCTGGGTCGCCGGCGTACCGCCGAGCGGGCCACCAGTTTGTCAGCAGCAAGGGAGTAGGACACCATGTTTCGTACATCAACAACCCGCATCGCCGCTGTGGCTGCCGGACTCGTGGCGGCTGGCGGTGTGGCCCAGGGCGATTCCCACGGAATCACGATCGGCTATGCCGGTGGATTTACCGGCTATCTCGCGCCTTACGACCAGCCGTCCCTGAACGGGGTGCAGCTGGCGCTCGATCAGATCAATGCGGCCGGCGGCATCATGGGCATGCCGGTCGAAATCATGGTCAAGGACACGCGATCGGATACCGCTCAGGCCGCCGTCGTCGCCCAGGAGCTCATCGATGAGGGCGTGGTGGCGATGATCGTGTCCTGCGACGTCGATCCCGCCGTGGCGTCCGGCGTCATGGCCCAGGCGGCCGAGATCCCGTCAGCGAGTTCGTGTGCTTCCACACCCACCCTGCCGGCGGCGGTCGGACCCTACATGTTCTCCAACTACACGGCGGACAACCTGCAGGGTGCAGTCCTCGCAGAGTATGCCCGCGGCCAGGGCTACGAGAATGCCTATATCCTGCTGTCGCGCGACACGCCCTACACCGAGAAGCTGCCGGAGTACTTCGGCGAGGCCTTCGAGGCCATGGGCGGCACGGTGGTCGCGGTCGGCGAATACACCATGGGACAGCAGGACTTCTCGGCGGAAGTCACCAACATCGGCGGCCTCGATCCCAGTCCGGACGTCATCCAGACGTCGGCCTACGAGCCCGACTTTCCGGCCTTCATCAAGCAATTGCGAGCCGCCGGCATCGACACACCGGTGCTCGGCAGTGACGGCATCGATTCTCCCACGACCTTCGCTCTTGGCGACGTGGCCGAGGGCGTGGTCTTCTCCAACGCCGGATTTGCGTCTCCGGGTAGTGCGCTCGAGGCCTTCGAGATGGCTTACGAGGAGAAGTACGGCATGCCGAACGACACCGTCTTCACGGCAACCGGCTATGACCTGATGATGGTCATCGCCGCGGCCATCGAGGCGGCCGGCTCCACCGACGGTCCGGCGATCCGGGATGCCTGGGACAACCTGGAGAACGTCCAGGTCGCCACGGGGTCGATCACCTACAAGGATCAGAACCGGGTGCCGGTGCGTGTTGTCGCGCTCAACCAGGTCTCGGGCGGCGAGAGGGTTCATGTCGGCGATTTCTCGCCCGATTCCTCGATGATCCCGGCTCCGTGAGCAGTGGCCCCGAACACCTCCTCGACGTCGCAGGGCTTGAGGTCCGCTACGGCGCCATAGAGGCCATCAGGGGCGCAGGCCTCGAGGTCTGCAAGGGCGAAATCGTGACTCTTCTCGGCGCCAACGGCGCCGGGAAGAGTTCCTTTCTCAACGCCGTCATGGGACTGGTGCCACTGGCCGCCGGCCGGGTCGTGCTCGATGGCGCGGACATCACCGGCGAAAAGCCGGAAACCGTCGTGCGGCGTGGCATGACCCTGTGCCCGGAAGGACGGCGCGTCTTTGCCAATCTCACCGTACGCGAGAATCTTGCCATCGGCGGCGCGACACGGCGGCGTACCGGTGATGCCGCAACGATTCTCGCCGACATGCTGGACCGTTTCCCGGTGCTCGCGGAACGCCATGACCAGATGGCCGGCACGCTCTCGGGAGGGGAACAGCAGATGCTGGCGATCGCCCGGGCCATGATGTCCGCTCCCCGGATCGTGCTGCTCGACGAACCTTCGCTGGGTCTCGCGCCTCAAGTCGTCGACACCATCTTCGAGATGATCGTTGCCCTTCAGCATCACGGTGCCACCATTTTGCTGGTGGAACAGAATGTCGACCTTGCCCTGGACGTAGCCGACAGGGGCTATGTCCTTGCGTCCGGCCGTGTCGTGCTCTCCGGACCGGCATCCGAACTGCAGGCTTCCGGAGAGGTCGAACGCGCCTACATGGGGCGCGACTGATGGATGATCCGGAGCGCCGGACGATCGGGTGGCGCACCCCTTGCGCGGGTGCCGGGTAACGGCTGATGGACATCGTCATCCAGCAGTTCGTCAACGCCCTTTCCCTGGGAGGCACCTATGCCCTGCTGGCTCTTGGTCTGGCGATGGTGTTCAGCGTTCTGGGCCTGATCAACTTTGCCCACGGCGATCTCATGACGCTGACGGGCTACGCCATGTTCTTTGCCATCGGCGCCGGTCTCGGCCTGCCGCTGGCGATCGTTCTCGGCATCGCCTGCGCCACCCTGGCGGCGGTGGCGATGGAACGGGTGGCCTTCCGTCCGGTGCGTGACGCCAACACGGCAACCATGCTGCTGACCAGCCTGGCGGTCAGCACCATCCTCCACATGCTGTTCCAGAACCTGATTTCGGCCCGACCCCGGGCCATTCCGGTGCCCTCCTGGATGATCGGCGCCGTCGATGTAGGAGGCCTGGCGATTGGCGTGATCCAGCTGATGTCAATCACCGCCACAGCGCTGCTGCTCATCGCTCTCTCGGTTTTCCTGCGCCGTTCCATCCTCGGCATCGCCATGCGGGCGGCGGCTCTCGACTTTCCGGTCACCCGGCTCATGGGGATCAATGCCAACGCCGTCGTCGCCACGGCCTTCGGCCTTTCCGGGCTGCTGGCCGGAGTGGCCGGAGTCCTGTGGCTGGCGCAGCGCGGTTCGGTCGATCCGCTGATGGGTTTCCTGCCGGTGCTCAAGGCGTTCATCGCCGTGGTGCTGGGTGGTCTTGGCAGCCTTGCAGGCGCGGTGGTGGGTGGCTTCGCGCTTGCCTTCATCGAGGTGTTCCTGCGTGCCTTCCTTCCCGAAGGCTGGTTGCCGTTTCGCGAATCGATCACACTGACCCTCGTCATCGTCCTGCTCCTGGTCAGGCCCGAGGGTCTGATCGGCCAGCGCGAGAACGTGAGATAGGAGGCGCTCGATTGAGCAATTCGCTGCTCGAGAGGGACAGGCGGGTTCTCGCCGGAATCGGCAAGCTGAGGACATCGCCGCTCACCATCCGCCATGCCCGTGGCAACCGGCTGATCGAGGAGGATGGCCGCGAGGTGCTCGACATGTCCGCCACCGCCGGCGCCGCGCTTCTGGGATACGGACACCCCGCAGTCATCGAGGCGACACGCCGTGGCCTCGGCGAGTGTGCCGGTGCGTCGGCCATGTTCGGCGCATCCGAATCGGCCGTGGCCCTGGCCGAGGATCTTCTCGCCCTCGTGCCGGAGGCCGATGATCACAAGGTCTGGTTCGGTCACAGTGGATCGGATGCCAACGATACGGTCATGCGGGCCGTGACGGCAGCGACCGGACGACGCCGGTTCATGAGTTTCCATGGCGCCTATCACGGCGGCATCTCGGGTTCCATGTCCGTGTCCGGCCACCCGTCTCAGCAGCATGCGCTGCCCCGCGCCGGTCTGGTGCAGATCCCCTTTCCCAATCCCTACCGCCCTCTGGGCGGTGGCGACGCGGCGCGCCATGTTCTCGATCATGTCGATTTCCTGTTTTCCACCGCCATCCGTCCGGA
The DNA here is from genome assembly GCA_964291415.2 of Alphaproteobacteria bacterium. Lineage (GTDB taxonomy): Bacteria > Pseudomonadota > Alphaproteobacteria > SP197 > SP197 > SP197. The sequence goes on from OZ219920.1 coordinate 287,579, forward strand.
CGATGTCGCCGCGCTCTTCATCGAGCCGTTGCAGTCCGACGGCGGCATGCTCGTTCCGCCTCCGGGCTTCTTCTCGGCCCTCGCCGACCGGTGCCGGGCCGAGGGCATTCTCGTCGTCAGCGACGAGGTCAAGGTGGGTCTTGGCCGGCCGGGTTGCTGGCACTGCTACCAGGCGGAAGGGTTCCGGCCCGACATCGTGACCTTCGGCAAGGGTCTGGGGAGCGGCATTCCCGTCTCGGCCATTGTCGCGCCGCGGAGCGTGATGGATGTGCAGGAAGCCTTCGCCCTCATCACCACCACCGGAAACTCCGTCTCGACGAGCGTCGCACGCGCCGTTCTCCGGCACATCCGCGACGACGGCCTCGTCGACAACGCAGCCCAACGCGGACGTCAGCTCATGGACGGCCTCGTCGCCATGCAGGGGCGCCACGAACTCATCGGAGATGTCCGGGGCAGGGGCCTTGCCATCGGCATCGAACTGGTGACGGACCGCCGGACGAAGGAGCCGGCGACCAGGGAGGCGGCGAAGGTGGTGCTGCGCTGCTACCAGCTCGGCGTCTTCATCACCTATGTCGGCATGGCGTCCAACGTCCCGGAACTGACCCCGCCGCTGACCCTGACCGCCGACGAGGCCAGTGAGGCCCTCGCCGTGCTCGACCAGGCCATCGGCGATGTCGCGGCCGGGCGTGTCAGCGATGACGAGGTCTCGGCGTTCGCCGGCTGGTGAGAATGCTCCAGGCATCAGACCCGCCGCCGTTCACATGGTTCAACCGGGAGGGCAGGGGGCCCTGTCTCATCGTCTGCGATCACGCCTCCAACACCATCCCCCTCGCCCTGGAGAACCTCGGCCTCGACGCGCATCACCTCGAACAGCACATTGCCTGGGATATCGGCGCCGCGTGGATCGCACGGCGACTGGCCACGTGCTTCGATGCGCCGCTGCTGCTCGCCGGCTATTCGCGCCTGGTGGCCGACTGCAACCGCTACCCCGACGATCCGGCCGCCATCGTCGAGGTGAGCGATACCATCCCGGTCGGCGGCAATCGCGGTCTTGCCAGGGAAGACCGCCAGCGGCGCCTGGAGGCGGTCTGGCATCCCTATCACGATGCCATCGAAGCCGCCCTCGCAGACTGTGCCTTGCCTCCGGCTTTCATCTCGGTCCACACGATGACACGGTGCATGCGCGGTCACGAACCGCGCCCCGAGGCGTTCACCGTGTGCTGGAGCCGGGACGACCGCATCGCGACCCCGCTCCTCGAGCGCCTGCGCGCCCGCGGCGATATCGTCGTCGGGGACAACCAGCCCTACGGTCTCGATATCGGAGAGGACTACACGGTGCCCGAGCACGCGATGCGCCGCGGCCTCGCCCACCTCCAGTTCGAAGTGCGCCAGGACCTCGCCTCAACCCCTGACGATGCGGCACGGTGGGCCGACCTCGTCCACGACCTCGCCGCCGATCTCGTGGCCGATGCCAGCCTGCGCCGGGAGCACCACGTCTGGCCCTGACGCTTCCCTCCGGCAAATGAATGACGCAAGACCCGCCTCTCCCACGTTCACAGATGCCTTTCCGCATCCATCTGTTGATGGAGCACACGGATGACAGCGATCCCTTCATCCGTTCGAACAAAGAAGACGAAGTGTCGTCCGACGGCGTACTTCAAATATCCGTCACGGACGCTGACCGTGCGACCCTGCTTCTTGCCTTGCGCCAGATCCTCACAAGCGTCGCGGATGCCGTCCGTGTACCGGTCAGCCTGATCGGGATTCCACGTCTCGGCGGTATAGTTCCAGATGCCATCGATATCTGAGATAGCGGCAGGTGAAAAGGTGGCCCGGTTCAACGTGCTGCTCGACTGAGCTCCGCTCTCTTGCGTTCCTTGAACTCTTCAAAGTCGAATGGCTGCGGCTTTCCCGATTGCTCACCCGCGATCAAGGCCTCCTGCAGCGCTTTTACCCTCGTCTCGCGTTCCTCGAGCATGCGAAGGCCCGCCCGCACAACTTCGCTGGCCGACCCGTAGCGGCCTGACCGCACTTGCGTGTCGATAAAGTCGGCAAAGTGGTCGCCCAGCGACATGGATGTGTTTTTCGCCATGACACACCTCCCGCGAACAGCGTATACCAATCCTTGGTATCTTCAAACATGATTCGGTTGTTCAAGAGCTGAAGCAAGCGAAGGAACGCAGACCATCTTCGCCGGATCCGGTGAGATGGTGCAGCAGTCGGGGCGTTGCCAAAGGGGAGGTGGCAGGGGAATACTGTCTCCATCACTTGCCAAGCGGAAGATTCCATGTCCCGGAAGGAAGAACGCGATCGGGCGATCGCCGAAACACTTGAGAAGGTGCGCGCCGTGGAAGGCGTCACGCGCCAGTCGCTGGCGACGATCCGCGATCACATGATTGCCCTGGCACAGCGTCGAGATCTGTTTCCGGAAGAGGACTTTCCGCTTCCGGCAGATGGGACCGGCGAGGTCTTCGACGTCCTTTCGCGCGACGAAGACGGGCGCCACGAACTCTACATCGAGGTCGCCAACAAGCATGTCTGGACGCCTCCCCACAACCACACGACATGGGCCGTCGTGGTCGGCATCCAGGGCGTGGAACTCAACCGGATCTGGGAGGGGGCCGGCGGGCCGGCAGGCGAGGCGCCGCTCAGGCTTGCCCGCGAGGTCGAGGTCCGCAGTGGCGCCGGTGTCTGTCTCATGCCGAACGACTTCCACTCGATTCACATGGAAGAGGGGGTGCACAACATGCACCTTCATCTCTACGGACTGGGATTTGCCCATCTCAAGGGGCGGCTCATGTTCGATCAGGAAGCCGGCTCGTATCGCAGTTTCGACTGAAACGATCGTGACGGCATCCATCGACAGCACGGAGCTTCGCGAACGGATCATCGCCGGAGGCGAGTTCGCGCTCATCGATGTGCGCGAATCCGGTTCGTTTTCCCACGGTCATGTTCTGACCGCCTGCAATCTCCCTCTGTCGCGCCTTGAACTCGACGTCGTCACCCTGCTCCCGCGCAAGGCCACCTTTGTTGTCCTCACCGACGGCGGTGATGGTCTGGCAGGGCGCGCCGGGGGTGTGCTGCAGACCATGGGCTACGGCGACGTTGCCGTCCACGAGGGCGGGATCGAGGCCTGGCGGTTGGCGGGCGGCGAGGTCTTCGAAGGCATCAACGTTCCATCCAAGGCGTTTGGTGAGTGCGTCGAAAGCGCCTGCGCCACCCCGGCCCTGGATGCCGCCGAGGTCCATCGCCGGATTGCCGCAGGCGACGACATCATCGTCCTCGACGGACGTCCCTTCAGCGAGTACGCAGACTTCGCCATCCCGGGTGCGCTCAGTTGTCCCAACAGTGAACTGGCGCGCCACGTTGCGGATCTCGCGCCTTCGCCCTCGACCACGGTTGTCGTCAACTGTGCGGGAAGGACCCGTTCGATCATCGGGGCGCAGACACTGAGGAACACGGGCCTTGCCAATCCCGTCCATGCCCTTGAGAACGGCACCATCGGCTGGGAGTGGGCGGGCCATTCACTCGAGTTCGGAGCCAGCCGGCGCCCAGGCGGCACGACGGAGTCATCGCGCGCATGGGGGCTTGAGGCATGCCGGAACATGGCATCGGCGACCGGGCTGGACGAGATCGATGACGCGACACTCGACGACTGGCTCCAGGATGATTCGAGGACCCTCTACCGGTTCGACGTCCGCTCGCCCGAGGAACACGCGCGGGGTGTCCTTGCCGGCATGACTGCGATCGAGGGAACGCAGCTGGTCCAGCAGACCGACTCCTGGATTGCAGTGCGCGACGCCCGCATCGTGCTTGGTGACGACTGTGGCACCCGATCGAGGTTTGCCGGTCACTGGCTGAGACAGATGGGCTTTCGCGACGTTCATGTGCTGGACACCGACCAGGTGTTGCCGGTCCCGTCGGCCCCGCCGGATGCACCGATGGTCCATCCCGTCGACGCGACGGCTGACGGATGGACGATTCTCGACCTCTCGTCGTCGCTGCAGTACATGTCATGCCACCCTGAGGGGGCTTTGTGGGCCTTGCGGTCCAGGCTGGCGGGGTGTGCGTCGGCGGCGGATCGCGGCCTCGCCGTACTCGATGACGAGGGCGGTCACCTTGCGGCCCTCGCCGTGGCGGACCTTGCCGGTCTCGGCATCGGGGCTCGTGTCGTGGAAGGCGGTCTCGAGGCCTGGATCGCCGCCGGACTGCCGGTGGCGTCTGGCTACGAGGGAGCATTGTGCGCCATGGATGACCAGGGCGAGGCGCCGTTCGAGATTTTCGACGATCCCGATGGCGCCAAACGCCGGTACATTGCCTGGGAGAAGGGTCTCCCGGCCCAGATTGAAAGGGACGGGCTGTTGTCGTTTCGTCCCGTCACCGTCACAACATCATGAAGGAGGACACTGACCATGAGTGATCTGAGATCTATCCGTTACAGCAACCAGGGCCCTGAAGGTACCGGACTCCAGCCGTGGGATCCCATCCCCAGGGAGTCTCTCATTTCCGGGGATCCCGTGCAGTCCGGCCATGTCTACCACAGCGACGACACGGGCCAGCTGACCTCCGGAGTCTGGCATTGCACGCCCATGGTGGCGAAGCCGGGGCCCTACGACGTCAACGAGTTCATGCTGGTGCTCGATGGCGCCATCACCCTCGTGTACGGCAACGGGAACGAGGAGACATTCAGCGCCGGGGAGTGCTTCGTCATCCCCAAGGGGACGCCGCTCTCCTGGAAGCAGACCGGGGACGTCCTCAAGTACTGGGTCATCTTCGAGGACAATTCGGGCGAGGAACTCGAGGCTGCCGAAAGGGTGGCGCGGCGCATCGATCCCGGCACGGCCTCGAGCCGGTCGGTGAGCAGGACACGTCACGCTACATCGGCGGTGTGCCGGAGCAGGGAATCCGGATTCTGTTCCAGGATGCCACCCGCCAGATGGTGTGCGGGGTCTGGCAGACCAGCGAGATGCACACGAAACCGGCGCCGTTTCCGAGAAACGAACTCATGCACATCCTGGAAGGAGAGGTGACGATCACCGACGGTTCCGGTCATGCCGAGACCTATTCTGCGGGTGACACGTTCATGGTTCCCAAGGGCGCCATCTACCAGTGGGACAGCACGGGAACCGTCCGCAAGATCTTCTGCATCTTCCAGGCGAGGGAGGTGGCTGCGGTCGAGCAGGCCGCAGAGTAGGCTGACAGTCGCCTGACGATTGCCTATTCTTGCTGCGTTCCAGACCTTGAGGATACAGACATGGCACAAAGCAAGATTGTGAGTTTTGCCGTGGCGGGCGCCGTCGCCGCGGCGCTCTCGGCCCACACCGCCGGGACCGTTCAGGCGGCAGAGGAGAAGTGCTACGGCGTGGCGCTGGCCGGCGAGAACGACTGTGCGGCGGGTGAAGGCACGACCTGTGCAGGCACCTCCACGGTCGATTACCAGGGCAATGCCTGGTCGCTGGTTCCGGAAGGAACCTGCCTGACCATGGAACTCCCCGGTGATCGCAACGGGTCCCTCGAAGAGCTCGATCGCGACCTGCCCGGATAAGTGCGGCGGCGACCCCGGCCACCTGGCCGGGGTCGAATCGCGGATGCCCGCGGAAACTCCGGCCCTTCCGCCGGACGTCGGCGTCGGCTTCAAGCTGCGGCACCTCGAGGACGCCCTGGCAGCGCCCGGACCGGTGACGTGGCTGGAGGTCCACGCGGAAAACTACATGGTCGATGGCGGACCGAGGATGGCTGCGCTGCGGCGCGTCGCCGAACGGTTCGCCATTTCCTGTCACGGAGTGGGCCTTTCCATCGGCTCAGACGAGCCGCTTGACCGCGAGCATCTCGATCGTCTCGCCGGTCTCGTGAATCGGTTCGCGCCGGCCATGGTGTCGGAACACCTGGCCTGGTCGCGGCACGGTCATCACTGTTTCAACGACCTTCTTCCCGTGGCGTACGACGAGGTCGCCCTGAACCGGGTGTGCGGCCACGTCGACGAGGTGCAGGAGCGCCTCGGCCGGCGAATCCTCATCGAGAACCCGGCGAACTACCTCATCTGGGCCAGCAGCACCCTGGAAGAGACCGCATTCCTGGAGGAGATGGCCAGACGCACCGGGTGCGGTCTCCTCCTCGATCTCAACAACGTCCATGTCTCGGCCGTCAACCTGGGATTCGATGCGCGCGACTGGCTGGAGTCCTTCCCGCTCTCCGCCGCCGCCGAGATCCACCTTGCCGGTCACCACGAAGACCGGGACGACGACGGTTCGCGGTTGCTCATCGATTCCCATGGTGCTGCAGTCGTGGATGACGTGCTGGCGCTCTACGGCGACGTCTGTGCGCGTACCGGTCCCCTGCCGACTCTCATCGAATGGGACAGCGACGTTCCGCCATGGTCCACACTGGTCGCCGAGGCCAGCCGTGCCGGCGCCATCCTCGAGGCGGCGCGTCGACATGACTGACAGTCAGGGCGTGTTCGCGAAGGCGCTTCTCGATCCCTCGGCGCGGATTCCGGAGGGCCTGCGGCGCCCCGACGGCGCGCCGGCTGCCCGGCGCTTCGACATCTACCGCAACAATGTCGTCGCCTCTCTCGTCGATGCGCTGGCCGATTCCTTCGGTGTCACCCATTCCATTGTCGGCAGGGCGTTCTTCCGCGCCATGGCGGGAGAGTTTGTCCGAGCCCATCCTCCGCGCACGCCCTGCGTGATCGACTACGGAGACTGTTTCCCCGATTTCATCGACGGCTTTGACCCGGCCGGCGGATTGCCCTACCTGGGCGACGTGGCGCGTCTCGAGGTGGCGCGCCGACGATCCTACCACGCCGCGGACGACGGCATCGCCGATCCCGGCTGTCTCGCCGGCCTCGACGAGGAAGCGCTGCTCGGAACCCGCATGAAGTTCAGGGCGTCCACGGCCATCGTGCGGTCGTCACACCCCTTGTGGTCCATCTGGCGTCACAACACGACGGACGAGTCATCGCCCGTTCCGGTCCGCTCCGAGGACGTCCTGGTGTCACGGCCCGCTGACAGCGTCCTTCTTCACAGGCTGCCGCCAGGGAGCGCCGATCTTCTCGAGAGTCTCTCGAGAGGCGACTCCCTGGGAGACGCTGTCCGCACGTGCGAAGGCGTCGTCGACCTCGCCGCCAGTCTCACCGTCGTCCTCGATGCCCGCGCCATCAAAGAGATTGCTCCTCCTGGTTCTGCGCCGGAATCTGTTGGCCGATCCACCTGAGCGCGCGGACCGAGCGAAGAACCAGGATGTGGGTTCCCGGGCGCCAACGCGCGGCAACACGATCGCTGATCTTCCGTCTCCGCCCGGTGACAAAGTCCTCGTTGCTCGATTCACGTCGGTTTGCAGTCAGTCCACAAATGTACTATTCTGTCCATAGGAACCATTTGTGGAGTCGACCATGGTTGAACAGGCACGTCCGGCAACCGCGTTGGACCGGAGGAGTCTCTCTGGACCGGCGTTGCGCACGTTCTTTCGCATCGCGGTTCTCTGGGGCCTTTCGGTCGAGGAACAGATGACTCTGCTTGGACTGACGGCTCGATCGACTTTCTTCAAGTGGAAAAAGGAACCGAACACCGTTCTGCCAAAGGATACGCTGGAGCGCGTGTCCTACATTCTCGGCATCTACAAGGCACTTCAGCTTCTGCTTCCCGACGAACAGGCGGCCGATGAATGGGTGAGACGTCCGAACGCAGCGCCGCTGTTCGCCGGTCAGTCGGCACTCGAGCGCATGCTCTCCGGCCAGGTCGCAGATCTCTTCGTCGTGCGGCAGTACCTCGACGCACAACGGGGTGGCTGGGCATGACGCTGCCGGTTGTCCAGGTCCAGTGGAAGCCATGCTGGCGGATCATCCCCAGCCGTTTTCCCCCAATTCAGCTCTTCGAGCGGGTGACCGATCCGGTCGATCTCGAAGCAGTCTTCGAGTTGGAGGCGTTGACCAATCCCCGGCTTCGCGACGAGGCTGGCGATATTCGGCTTGTGCCGCCGGAAGATCGCATCAGTGGACCCGGGACCACCGTCATCATGGCAGCCTTCACCCATCTGAGCCCCGACGGCAGCTGGTTCTCGGATGGCACGTACGGTGTCTTCTATGCCGCGAGAGACCTCGTCACGGCCATTTCCGAGACCAAGCACCATCGCGAGCGGTTCCTGAGTGCCACGGCCCAGGCGCACATGGAACTGGACATGCGGGTCTATCGGGTTGACCTCGACGGAAACCTGCATGACCTGCGTGGCCTGAAGGAGGCAGAGCCGCTCGTCTACCACAGAGACAGTTACGTCGCGGGCCAGCACCTGGCGAGAACGCTTCGCAAGACCGGGTCGAACGGTATCGCCTATGACAGCGTTCGTCGGACGGACGGCCAATGTGTCGCCGTGTTCCGACCGCCACTTCTCTCCAACGCCCGCCAGGAGCGGCATCTCTGCTACGTGTGGAACGGCCACGCGGTTGAAACCGTTTACGAGAAGCGCGAAATCTGACGTGACGGCCCGGTCCAATGATGTTGCAAGGCAGCTCTCGCAGGCATCGGGGAGCGCGTCTTTCGCAGACCGGCAGATTCGGGAGACACCGTGTCGCGATCATCGCTCAAGAGAGAGAACAAGGCCGCGCTTGAGGAAACGATCCAGGCGGGACGGCGGCTCGACGAGGCTGCCGGCATTTGAATGACCTCTCTGCGGGACACGGGATGTTGCGTCATCCCGGACGCCCGCGCCGCGCGGGTGATCGATCTTCCTCCACCTGGTGCCGGTGTTGCCCACGGGCTCGACTGAGTGGCGCAGAACCTGTCAGGGGGCGTGCGGTGGCGCACCGGCCGGCGAATCACGTATCATGGTCTCCACGGAAGTGGCCACGCCAAGGCAACGGGGAGGACGACATGAACCCTCTGCATTCCCTGGAAATGTCGTGGGGCTGTGAACCCTCTGCATTCCCTGGAAAACCGGATCATCGGACCGCTGGGCGATCTGCTCGGCGGCGCCGTTCTCACCACCCTGGCGCGTCTGGTCTTTCTGACCACGCTGGCAACCTTCTTCTGGACGTCAGCCACCACCAAGCTCGGTGAGGGAATCGTGGGCATTGTTTCGCCTTCGACCGGCGCCTATGCGCAGATCCTGCCGGTGCAGATCGAGGCTGTAGGCTACGATGTCTCGCAACTCGGTGTGATCTCCTGGCTGATTGTGGTGGCGGGAATGTGGGCGGAATTCCTGCTGCCCTTCCTCATCGTCATCGGCCTCTTCACGCGCTCGGCCGCTCTCGGAATGATCGGCTTCATCGTCGTCATGAGCATCGTTGATATTGCCGGCCACGGTGCCGGGGCGGTGACCATCGGAGCCTGGTTCGACAATGTTCCCGATGCGAAGATTCTCGATCAGCGCGCTCTGTGGATTCTGCTGCTTCTCATTCCCCTGACCAAGGGAGCGGGGCCGCTGTCGGTCGATGCCTTCTTCCTGCGCCGTCGATTCTGAGCGTCAGATGAAACCGGTCAGGGCCTGAACGCACCAGCCCATGAGGACGGCCGCGCCAAGTCCCAGCCCGAGGTAGAGAGCGAAGACCTTGCGGCGAACGACGACGTAGACGGCCATGGCCGTGGGGATGCTGGTGATCTCGCCGCCGATGAGAAAGGCGATGGCTGCACCCTGCTCCATGCCCAGTTGCAACAACCCGTCGATGACCGGCACTGCGGCATAGCCGTGAAGGTACGTGGGCATGCCGATGAACGCAGCCACCGGCACCGTCCACCAGGCGCCCGATCCGAGAACGCTGGCGGCGGCGTCCGGCGGCACCCAGGCGAGAAGCAGGCTTTCAATGACGAATGCGAGGGTCAGCCACTTCACCATGAAGAGACCGATGGCGCGGGCCTGACCGACGAAACGGCTCCACCGCTCGGGGTCCCGCCAGAATGCCAGCATGACGGGTCTGGTGCTGTCGAGATCGCATCCCGTGCCGTAGACCGTGCCCAGGTCCGCGAATGGGATGTCGGGCTTGAGGGGTGATTGGACCCAGGCAAGACGGGCGAGTGCAAGCGTCGCAAAGCCGGCGAGAAGTCCGGAGACGATCGCCGTGCCCGTGCGCACGAGAGCGAACGGGAGGTCGATGATTCCTGCGGTAAGGACGAACATTTCCGGGTCGATGAGCGGAGAGCCCACCCAGAAGGCCATGACGGGCGCCAGTGGTACGCCCGCGGCCAGCAGCCCGGCCACGAGCGGCACTACGCTGACCGAGCAGAAGGGGGAGAGGGCGCCCAGCACACCGGCGATGACCACGGCTTCCCCGGCGCGCCGCCGCAGGGATTCCCCGAGAGGGCGGTCGAGGGCCGTGGCGGCAATCGATGCCGCGAGCACGGCCGAGACAAGGACGAAGGGCAGGGTCCAGAGCCAGCTGGTGGCGAGGAACTCCAGCGAGACAAGGAACAGGTCCCTGTCAAGGACGAGGACACCGAGCAGGATGAGGGCGGATGCCGCCCACACCCTGTCGATGCGTCGAAGATGCGTCGATGCCTGGCCGGTGGCGACGGTCATGTCAGCGAGTGTAGCGATCGAAGGGTCCCCGTGTCATCAGGAGGACCCGGTCGGACGTGTCGGCATGGCCATCAAGACCGATGTCCCGAAGCAGGTGGTGGTCGAGACGCCTGATCTCGTCGATGGTCCGGCGACGCACGAGGGACTTGCGGATGCGATCAAACATTTCTTGATCTCCGATCTGAACTGTGACCTTGATATTGTGTCTGAATTGGCCGCATGCAAGCGAGATGTGTTGCACAGATCTTCAAGTATTTCTCAATGAATGAACGTTTGCCCTCGCTCAACGCCCTGCGAGCACTCGACGCCGCCGGAAGACACCTGAGCCTCACCCGGGCCGCCATTGAACTCAACGTGACGCCGGCGGCAGTCAGTCACCAGATCCGCCTTCTCGAGAAGGATCTCGGTGTCACCCTTCTCGAACGCGAGGGACGCGGGATCAGGCCGACACCCGCGGCCCTGGCCGGCATGGCGGAACTGCGCCGGGGATTCGACCATGTGGCAGAAGCTGTCCGCCGCATGCGCGATACCCGGACCGAGCCGCTCCTGCGGGTCACGTCCGAGACCACCTTTGCCGGCAACTGGCTGGTTCCGCGGCTCGCCCGTTTCCGCGAACGCTGTCCGCATCTCGATGTTCTCATCGATGCCTCGGACCGCCTTGTCGACTTTGATCGAGAGGACTTCGACATCGGTGTCAGGTGGGGTGGCGGCGACTATCCCGGGCTGGCCGCCGAAAAGCTCTTTGATGATGAGGAGGCCTTTGCGGTCTGCCATCACTCCCTGCTGCACGGTCGCCATCCCATCACCGAACCCCGGGACCTCGTTCACCACACGCTGATTCACCTCGATTGGCCCACCGGCAAGGGATACTGGCCGACCTGGGACGAGTGGTTCGACGCGGCCGGAGTCTCCAGCGTCGACACCACGCGGGGACTGCGCTTCACGGTTCACAGCCACGCCCTCCGGGCCGCCGTGGAGGCCCAGGGAGTGGTTCTGACGACACCGTTGCTGGTCGATGCCGATCTGCGGTCCGGGTTGCTCGTGGAGCTCTTCGATCTTCGTCTGCCCACCGGGACGCAGACCTATGTCGTCAATCACCGCAAGAGGTCGGACGAAACGGCGATCCAGGCATTCAGGAACTGGCTGCTTGAAGAGGCAGGGACGACCCTTGCCGGCATGGCGGAGCGCTGAGGAGGTCAGCTCACGATATCAAGCAGGCGGAACCATGCGCCCGCCAGGGGGAGAAGGGCAGAGCGGGTGGCATGTCCCGGCAGTGCCGGCCACGTGAGATCGCGCCAGGGATTGGCTTCGGCATCTCCCGCCATCACCCTCGCCATGACCTCGCCCATGTGGACGGACATCTGGACACCGTGGCCGCTGTAGCCCATGGCGTGGTGGCAGCCGTCGAAGACTCCTGCCCGGGGCAGCCGATCCATGGTCATGTCAAGCATGCCGCCCCAGCAGTAGTCGACACGGACATCGTCGAGGACAGGAAAGATCTGTTTCATCGAGCGGGCAAGGAGGCGTCCGCTCTTCCTGTCCGAGCCCGGATCCGAATGGGCGAAGCGGGCCCGCCCGCCAAAAATCAGCCGGTTGTCCGGCGCCATGCGGAAGTAGTGCCCGGTGTGTTTCGTGGTGACCGCCGTGCGGCGTGTCGGCATGATCGCATCGACAAGATGCTGTGCCAGCGGTCCGGTCGCGATGATGACACTGCCGACGGCCAGGATTCGACGATTGAGATGGGGAAAGGCGGGACCGGTTCCGGCTCCGGTGGCCACGAGGACCTCTTCTGCTTCAAGCGTACCCATGGCTGTCTCGAGTTCGTGGCCGCCCCCGCCGGGTGACGCCGGTGTTCTCCCAGATCCTGGCGCCGTGGCGATGTGCAGCCCGGGCGAGCCCGTTGCCAAAACGCCCGGGGTGGAGCGTCGCGCTCCGGTGGTAGACCAGGCCGCCGTGAAACCGTGCCGAGCCGATTTCCCGGGTAAGGTCCCCGGGGCCAACCAGGCTGGTCTGCGGATCGATCCCGGATGCCAGGAGCGCGTGGGTCCGGGAGAGCGAGTCGAGGTGGGAGGGCTTTGCCGCCAGCTGGGTCTTGCCGCTGCGCCGGAAGCCGCAGTCTATGCCTTCGCGCGCGACGACCCGTTCGACAGTCTCGACTGCCCGATCGAAGGTCCGGTAGAAGGTCCGCGCCCGTTCCAGGCCGAACGCGTCGGCCACCGTCGCGACCTGTCGGACCAGACCGTTGTTGCAGTGTCCGCCATTGCGCCCGGAAGCGGCGCCGGCCACGCGTCCGGCTTCGAGGACCACGACGTCGATTCCGTCGCGGGCCATGGCCAGTGCCGCCGACAGTCCGGTGAAACCCCCACCGATCACCGCCGTCTGGCATCGTGCCGGCAGGCTTGCGGTCTCAGCGCAACGGAACGCCGGCGCCGTGTCGAGCCAGCAGGAGAGGGGCTTCATGGCCCGCGGGCCTTCCCGCCTCGATTATGTCTGCGGGCGCCCGAAGAGGCGAAGCCTGTTGACGCCGCCGTCGGGAATCATGTTGAAACGCACATGGCTGACGGTCCCGAGGTCCGCCACTTCGCTCTCGAACAGGTGAACCTGGTCCATGGCGAGCTTCTGTTCCCCCAGAAGGTCGCTCCAGTAGAGGGATGAGGCGACGGCCGACGAATCGTCGGCTTCATGCAGGGCCGCCTGGATGGAACAGCGATCGGGGTAGTTGCCCTTGAAGTGCGTGGTGTCGACCACGACCCGCGAGATGACGCCGGGGCAGGCCAGTCGGAAGAGCGCCCATTCGTTGCCGGGCACCCGCCGCCGGCTGGTTTCCCAGCCCTCCGCCATGGTGGCGCCGGTTCCGGGGTAGAGAATGTTGGCGGGCGAGCCGTAGTGCCGGTCGCTGCAGGCCACCAGCCAGCCACCATTCTCGATGGCGACGAGGTCCGCCTCGCCGACTCCCGTCCAGTCACGGGCGAAGGGACCATGGACCCGCAACCGGGCGATGCCGCCATCGGGGTAGATGTTGAGACGGACGTGGGTCCACGGGCCGTCATGCGCAACACCGTGGAGATGATGGGAATCTCCCGTGAGCGGTACCGGTGAAAGGATTTCGCGCCACTCGGTCGCCTCGTCGGGATCACCGTCGGCCCGGCAGGCATCGATGGAGGCCGACGGCGGATAGTTTCCCGTGAAGTGGCTGGTGTCGATATCGACACCCTTGATGTACCCGCACCCGGCGAGCCTGACGATGCAGCAGTCGTGACCCGTTGTCCTCTTGCGCCGTGTTTCCCAGCCGTCCATCCACTTGCCGTGATCGTCGTACCGCCCGGCATGAAACTCGGCGGGCGTGGGCTGCAGCATGCGTTCGGCGGGCGCGAACCATGCGTCGCTGGCATGAAGAGCCACGGCGCCGAGGCGGCTGTCCGCCAGATTCGGCCAGCGAGAGGTGAAGTCGTCGTTCATCACTCAGCTCACCAGAATGTCGTTGCCGGAAAGCGACATGGTCTCGCAGTCCTCGTCGAAGGTTGTGCCCCTGTCGATCACCAGGAAATCACTGGCATCGAGGGCAATGAGAGGGTGGTGCCAGACCCCCGGATGGAGATTGATTCCCGTGCCATCGCGCGCCACGAAGCACCGCATGGCGTCGATTTCCGCCTTCGGGCCCGGCGGCGCCACGGCGACGAGATAGGTTGATCCGGCGAGCGGCACGAAGGCCTGACTCGACAGGAGATGGCGTTCCATGAGGCGCAGCCGGAAAGGAAGCGTGGCCGGTTTCAGCACCTGGAAGATGCTGATGACGGGTCTGCCGCCATCCGCCGTCACGTCCACATTCGCGAGGTCGTGATGGCGCAGCACATCGCCGCTGTTGATGGCCACCGAAGCATCGGGATCGCGTTCGATCACGTCACCGAAGGCAGCAAAGCCCTCCGACGTCAACTCCTCCGCCTTGATCTCGCAGCGTGCCATCACCGTCCGTCATGTCGCCAAGGCAGCATTAACCCTTCCGCGGTCTGTCCGGTCAAGGTCTCCGCGTTGCAGGATTCGTCCCCCGTCCATAGACTTCAACGGCACGGGCCCGCAAGGGGAGCGTGAAGGGCATGGGCATCAGGATTGTCGTCGCACCAACGGATGGCCACTGGTTCGATTTCCTGCGCCAACGCTCCGACCTCGGTGAGGTCAACTTCTGGAGTCCCTCCGGCCAGAACTTCGGGAAGGTTCAGAGCGGAGAACTCGTTCTCTTCAAGCTGAAGGGGCGGGTCAACAAGATTGCTGGTGGAGGCGTCTACACCCATTTCAGCAAGATGCCGTTGTCTCTGGCCTGGGAAGCGTTCGGGGAAGCGAATGGCGCAGCCTCGCTCGAGCAGGTGCGGGCCATCATCAGCAGCTATCACAAGGTTGACTCTCAAACGAAGGCTGACTTCCCCATTGGCTGCCGCATCCTCACTCGGCCCTTCTTCTTCGAAGAGGCACAGTGGATGCCTCCCCCTGACAGCTTTTCACCCAACATCGTCACGTCCAAGAGCTACGATACCAGCGATGCGGATGGGCGAGCCCTGTGGGACCAGGTGATCGAACGCATGGGTTTGTTTGCCGGGTCCGGTTTGCCGGAGGAGAACGCCCGATTCGGCAAGCCGCAGATCATCCAGCCGCGCCTCGGACAGGGGGCATTCCGCGTTGTCGTCACCGATGCCTATCGGCGCCGCTGCGCGGTGACGGGGGAACGCACGCTGCCGGTGCTCGATGCGGCCCATATCCATCCTTACAGCGAGGGCGGTCCGCACAGGGTGAGCAACGGGCTGCTGCTGAGGCGCGATCTTCACAAGCTCTTCGACGACGGCTACGTGACGGTGTCGCCGGACCTGCGCTTCGAGGTGAGCCGCCGCATCAGGGACGATTACGAGAACGGCCGTGCGTACTACGCGCTGCAGGGCAGGAAGCTTCGTCTTCCCGTCAACGCCCATGAACGACCGAACGGCATTGCCCTTGCCTGGCACAACGACAACCGCTACCTCGGATGACTAGGACCGAGTGATCAGACAACGCCCTGGAGGTAAGCCGATGTTCAGAATGTTGGCGGTCATGATGCGCCTACTCGCACTCTTCAGCGCCGCAGGCAAGGGACCCGCCGGTATCGCCCGGTATGGCGTGCGCCGCGCCGCACACCGGGGACTGCGCCGGGGCATGAGGAAGTTCAGGCTTTGATCGCGGGGCATCTCGCGGCTGCCCCGGGAGTTCGTGGCAGCGGCTGCGGGGCAACAGGGACATGAGTTTCAGCGTCAAAGACATCGAAATCCGGTTGCGGTCAGGGGAAGACAGCGGCTGGGAGTTCAAGCAGGTCGAGTTCGTCGGTGATCGTCCGAAGCGGCCGACACGCGGCGACTGGGCTGACGAGATTGCGGCCTTTGCCAATGCTGCCGGGGGGGTGTTGCTCGCTGGCGTTGCCGACGACGGCAACGTCATCGGCATATCGCGCACGCAGATAGCCAGCCTGGATTCCCTTCTCGTGGAGGTGAGCACCGACACGATCAAGCCGCCTGTTCGCATCCGTACACATCACAAGGAATTGTCCAACGGCAAACTTGTTCTGCTGGCCGAAGTGCCGGAGAGCGACTCCGTGCACGAGAGTCCTGGCGGATGCTACATCCGTGTGGGCGCCTCGAAGAGGCTCCTGGCCGGTGATGAGCGGCTGCGATTGGCACAAAGACGGTTGCAGGCGCGATTCCTGTGGTTCGACAAGCAGCCGGTGCCTGAAACCGGATTCAGGACATTGACCGAAGCGCTCTGGAAACCGTTGCTGAGCGCTGAGGGTGCGGCCGAACCGGAGGCAGCGCTCGGGAAGCTGGCGCTCCTTGAAGACGACGAGGCAGGGGTTCTTCGTGCTACTGTTGCAGGTGTTCTGTTGTGCACTCCAAATCCGGAACGATGGCTCCCGAACGCCTGCATCACGGCGACCAGGTACCGTGGCGGAGACCGTTCATCGGGCCAGATCGATTCCCAGGAGATTACCGGACCCCTGAACCAACAGATCGCCGGCGCCGTTGCCTTTGCCTCGAGAAACATGCACGTCGCGGCATTGAAGGAACCGGCTCGTTCAGATCTGCCCCAGTACAGTGAAAAGGCGTTGTTCGAAGCCTTGGTCAATGCGGTTGCCCATCGCGACTATTCCATGAGGGGAAGCAGGATTCGTCTATCCATGTTCGATGACCGTGTGGAGATTCAGTCTCCCGGTGCCTTGCCGAACAATCTGACGGTAGAGAGCATGGCTTCGCGGCAGTCCACCCGCAACGAGGCCCTGACTTCCGTCTTGGCGCGAATGCCTGTCGGCGGAACCCATGGCGGCGAAGAGAGACTGTATTTCATGGAGCGCCGAGGCGACGGCGTTCCCATCATTCGACGCGAGACATGGAACCTGTGTGCGAAGTATCCCGAGTACACGGTTGTCGACGATTCGGAGGTCCTGCTGGTCATTCCCGCGGCGTCACAAGAACGCAGCCCTGCCCGTGCCGTCATTTCGGCGCGGTCTGATGGCAGATCCCTGCCTGGCACCGATCTGCTTCTCCTGTTTCCGAACAAGACCTGGAAGCGGGCTACCACGGACATGCAGGGCGAAGCAGAGATCGATCTGCATACGACCCGGCTACCCATGACCGTATTCGCATCCGCGCCGGGACATGCCGCGTATCTGGAACGGAGTTGGACACCGAGCGAACGAGCGCTCGCGATCGATCTGGAGGCCGTGCCGGCAGGTGGAAGCGTCATATTCCCGGAGGCAACCGGCCATGTTCCAGGATTGAAGGGCAGGCTCAATCCCATTCGTGATACCCATGACCGGACCTATCTCTATGCGTCGAACATCGCGATTGATGGAGGCAAGCAACAGCCGGTTCACTTTGTTCCCGGTGAGATTCTGCATTTGACCGATGCGGAAGGTACGGAACTGAGTGTGCGGATTATCGACATTGTCGGCCGGTCAGTTCTTGTCGAATACTTCGACACCCGGTGATGATGCCGTGCGCCTCTGTCAATGCCGCGACCGCCTGAACACAGCGAAGGCCGTCAGGTCATGGAGGCCTGAAAGATGCTGGCGATGGAGGAATCGAGCATGGCGTCGAACTCGCCGGCGCTCTGGGAGGCGTTGAGACCTTCGGTGAGGGCGCGGGAAAAGCTCGCGACGACACCGGGATTGAGTGCCAGGCGGCGGTTGGCCTCCTCGCGGGTGTAGCCGCCCGACAGCGCCACCACCTTCAGGACCTTCGGATGATCGACAAGGGCACGATGGAAACCGGGCTCCTCGGGAAGCGTGAGCTTGAACATCACCTTGCCGCGGTCGCCGAGGCGCTCGAGACCGGCGAGGAGAGCGTCCTTCAGGAGGGTTTCGGCGGCCGCCTTTCTCGGGGCTGTCGATGGCGACCTCCGGTTCGATGATCGGCACGAGGCCGCTGCCAAGGATCTCTTCGGCGATGGTGAACTGCTGCGAAACCACCGAGGCGACGCCTTCATCATCGGCAAGCCTGATGACAGAGCGCATCTTGGTGCCGAAGACTCCGTTGGTCCGGGCGCGGGCGAGGAGCGGGTCGAGACCAGGAATCGGCTTCATGAGTTGAACGCCTGAGGATTCGGCCTCGAGACCCTTGTCGACCTTGAGGAAGGGCACGATTCCGTTGACGTCCCAGAGATAGCGGGCCGAGGGCTGTCCCCCGATCGTCCGGTCCATGGTGTTCTCGAAGAGTATGGCGCCGAGGATGCGCAAGCCGTCGAAGGACGGACTGGTGATGATTCTCTCACGCATGCCATGAATGATGGAGAACATGTCCTCGTCGCTCTCCCAGGCATCGTCCCCGATGCCGTAGAGCCGCAGGGCCTTGGGCGTACTGCCGCCACTCTGGTCGAGTGCCGCCAGAAATCCCGGTGCACGTTCCATTCTCGCGAACTGTTCCGTCGTCATCGCCGATGTCCGGGGTTGGTCCCTCACCATCAATACCAACAGGGGCGCCGGGCGGAAATGGCAGCCCTGTGGATGGGCTCTTCAGACGCGTTGAAAGCGGGTGCGGTAGGCGCGGGGACCGCTGCCGCTCTTCGGGAAAGGTCCTTCCTCGAGGAAGCGCTCATGGCACCGCTGCAAGGCCCTGGAATCGAGCGTGACTCCGAGACCGGGTCCTTCGGGCACCGGCACGAAGCCATCCCTGGGCACCGGAGTGCCCTCCTGTGTGACATCGTCGGCATACCAGCGGAACAGGGTCTGGCTGGGTTCCCGTACGTGCTCCATGGCCGCCGAGACCTGCAGGTAGGCGGCGCTCGCCACCCCGGTTTCGCCGCTGTGAAAACGGAAGCCGATGTCGAATTGCTCGCAGGCGCGGATGAATCCGACCGTGCGGGCGATCCCGCCGAGTTCGACGAGGTTGGTGACAAGCGTATCCGGTGCGCCCAGCTCGACGGCCAGCGGCAGGTCGAGAACATGGGTCGAGAAGCTGGCCCGGGTGACCGGACGCAGTTGCGCCATTTCGCGGTAGGTCTCGACCGGATCCTCGTAGTAGTGGATGACGTACTCGTCGAACCGCCGCATTGCCTCGCGGGCCGTCTGGACGGTCCAGCCGCCGTTGGCATCGAGCTTGAGCGGACGGTCGCCGATGGCCTCGCGTATGAGGCGAACCATCCTGACCTCCTCATCGAGCCCTACCGTCGCCACCTTGCCTTCGAAGTTCGTGGCGCCATGCTCGTCGATCATGCGGGCACAGTAGGCGGCGATCTCTTCCGGTGTCTGCTCGCCCTGTTCGGTGACGCCGGGGAGGCGAAAACCGAAGTACTCGGAGAGTTCGATCCGCGATCTCGACGCACCGCCCAGCAGCACATGGAGCGGCACGTTCTCGCCGCGCGCCCGCGCATCCCACATCGCCATCTCGATCCCGCCGAACGCGCGGGTCTGTCCCTGGACATCGCCCCAGGGCGAATAGCGAATGCCGGGCAGGCAGAGACGTTCGGCGGTTCCCGTCTCGCGGACATCGACCCCGCCCAGCGCCTCGCCCATGGCCTCCACGTCGCGGGCCCGGTCACCATCGGCGACCTCGCCCAGTCCGGTGATCCCGGCGTCTGTCGTCAGCTCGACGATGGTCTTGGTGAGCGACCTCACCGATCCGTGGCTGAAGACGTAAGGGGCGGTGAAGGGGATGTTGACCGGGGTCGCCCGCACTCCGGTGATCTTCATGGGGTCCAGCCTCGTCAGCGTGTCGGGTCGTCAGAGACCCTGACGAGCTGCTTGCCGAAGTTGCGCCCCTCCATGAGACCGGCAAAGGCATCGGGCGCCTTCTCCAGGCCATCGACGATGTCCTCGCGGTACCTGATCTCTCCCGACTGCACCCAGCGCTGCAGGCGAACCAGTCCTTCCTGGTAGCGATCCCGCCAGTCGAAGACGAGAAGGCCCTTCAGGGAGGCGCGCTTGACGAGGAAGTGACGCAGGTTGCGCGGACCGGTGGCCACGCTCGTGTCGTTGTACTGCGCGATCTGGCCGCAGATTGCGACACGCCCGCCCAGGGCGAGGTTCTCGATGGCGGCGTCGGTGATGGGTCCGCCGACATTGTCGAAGTAGCAGTCGATCCCATGGGGACAGGCGTCGGACAGCGCGACGCTCATGTCGGCGGTGGTGCGATGGTTGATCGCACGGTCGAATCCGAGTTCGGTCGTGATGTAGGCGCACTTGTCGTCGGACCCGGCGATGCCGACCACCCGGCAGCCGCCAATTCTGGCGATCTGCCCCACCACGGCGCCAACCGCGCCGGAGGCGGCGTTGACCACCAGCGTGTCGCCGGGCCTGGGCTGCAGCACCTCGAGGGTTCCGAAATAGGCCGTCAGTCCCGGCATGCCGAGGACGCCGAGCGCGGTCGAGATGGGAGCGGCATCGGGATCGAGTTTCCGCAGTCCGTCGCCGCGGATCACGCCATGGGTCTGCCAGCCGATGTCTGCGGTGACAAAATCGCCGGCGGCGCACCGGGCGTGGCGCGAAGCGATGATCTCGCCCACGGCTTCCCCGACCATGACCTCGCCGATCTTCTGGGGTTCGGCGTATGAGGGGCCTGGGCGCAACCGGCCGCGCATGTAGGGATCCACCGAAAGGTAGATGGAGCGTACCAGCACCTCGCCCTCGGCGGGTTCCGGCACCGGAGTTTCGATGAGCCTGAAGTGACGAGCTTCGGGAGCGCCCGAAGGGTAGTCCTCGAGGACGAGTGCGCGGTTGATTGACGTCATGGTCGTGATGCCTCGCGTTTGTCTGATCAGGGCGTGGTTCCGGTGACCGCGCGGTAGTGCCTGAGGAAACCCACGAGGGCCTCGTCGCGCAGCGCTGCGAGGTCCTCCATGGTGCGATCACCCTGCAGCCTTGCGCATCCGGCCACCATCGTCTCGGTGAGTTCCGGTGTGATGGGCGGCGAGGGCAGGCGTGTCCAGGCATCGGCCACGGCCGGATCGAAGTGCTCCAGAAAATGCCGCATGCCGCCTTCGCCGCCGGCCATGTGAAAAAGCAGGCAGTAGCCCATGATGGCGAGGCGCGGGCCGAAACCGTGAACGATCGAGGCATCGATCTGTTCGGGTGTGGCCTCGCCGGCAGCGATCATGTGGAGAATCTCGTTCCAGATTGCCTGCTGCAGCCTGTCCGCGACGTGACCCGGCACCTCGCGGTCCAGCTTGAGCGGGTGCTTGCCCGCCGCCTTGTAGAAGGCACAGGCCCAGTCGACGGCTTCCGCGGCGGTCTGCCGGCCTCCCACCACTTCGACCAGCGGCATGAGGTAGGGCGGATTGAAGGGATGTCCCAGCACCATGCGCGCGGCGTTGCCGGCGCCGGCCTGGATTTCGCTCATGAGAAGTCCGGATGTGGAGGATGCGATGACCACGTCGTTCGCCATGGCCGAATCGAGGCGGGCATAGAGGTCCTGCTTGATGTCGAGTCGCTCGGGCGCGCTTTCCTGGACAAAGTCCGCTTCCAGAACCGCTTCGTCGAGATTCGTGGTGAAGCGTGGCTCCCTCGCTGCCGAGGCGTCGGTGCCCATGGCCACGAGGCTGGGCCAGGCCGTCTCGATGATGCGGTGCAGCGTCTCCTCGGCTCCGGGATCGGGATCGTGGACGATGACGTCGTACCCGGCGGCCAGGAAACCTGCGGCCCAGCCGGAGCCGATGAGCCCCCCGCCTATGCAGGCAACGCGCCTGACATCCCCGGGGTCGGGGCGGTCGAAACTCATGATGTGGCGGCTGCCTTGCCGGCGGTGCCGGCAAAGGCGTCGGCTTTCTCGCGCAGGGCGAACTTCTGGATCTTGCCGGTCGCCGTCTTGGGCAACGGTCCGAAAATCACGGTCCGCGGTACCTTGAAGTGGGCCAGATTCTCGCGGCAGAAGGCGATGATGTCGGCCTCCGTCACGGACCGTGCTGAATCGTCCTTGAGAGTGACGAAGGCACACGGTGATTCGCCCCAGGTCTCGTCCCGTTTTGCCACAACCGCCGCTTCCAGCACGCAAGGGTGACGGTAGAGGGCGTTTTCCACCTCGATGGAACTGATGTTCTCGCCGCCCGAGATGATGATGTCCTTGGAGCGGTCCTTGACCTCGATGTATCCGTCGCCGTGCATGACTCCGAGATCGCCGCTGTGGAACCAGCCACCGGCAAGGTCGCGGGCGGTCTGCTGCGGATTGTCGAGATATCCCTTCATCACCGTGTTGCCGCGCACCATGATCTCGCCGATCGTCTCGCCGTCCGCCGGCACCGGTTCGCAGGTCTGGGGGTCCGCGACCATGTAGCCGGCCAGCATGGGGTGGCGCAGGCCCTGGCGCGACATGGCGGCCGCCCGGTCCTCCACCGGCATCGCCATCCAGTCGTCCTGATAGGGCGAGACGAGCGCCGGCCCGTAGGTTTCCGTGAGACCGTAGAGGTGGATGACGTGGAAGCCGAGTTCTTCCATGCCGGCGATGACCGCGCTCGGCGGTGCGGCCCCGCCGGTGGCGATGGTGACTTGCGAGGGGAAGGTGCGCCGGTGGTCCTCGGGCGCATTGAGGATCATGTTGAGGACAATGGGCGCTCCGGACATGTGGGTGACGCCGTGCTCGGCAATGAGACGGAAGATCTCCCTGGTGTCGATCCGGCGCAGCAGCACGTGTGTGCCCGCCCAGGCGGTCACGCCCCAGCCGTGGCACCAGCCGTTGCAGTGGAAGAGGGGCAGCGTCCACAGGTTGACGGTGCTGCCCGAAAAGCCCAGCGCCATGCCGTTGGCAATGGCGTTCAGATAGGCGCCGCGGTGGTGGTAGACCACGCCCTTGGGATTGCCCGTGGTGCCCGAGGTGTAGTTGAGGGAGATGGCGTTCCACTCGTCTGCGGGAAGCAGCGGTTCCTCGTCGAAGCTGCCCTGGAGCAGGAAGTCCTCGTAGGTGACATCGCCGAAGGCCGGGTCGTTGTCGGTGTCAGGATCATCGATGGCAATGAGGTGGACCTTGCCGGAGTGGCGGGCGAGAGCCTGGTCGATCACGTCCCGGAACTCCCGGTCGGCGATGAGAACGCGGGTCCCTGCATGGCCCAGCATGAAGGCGATGGACGGCGCATCGAGGCGGAAGTTGAGGGCGTTGAGGACGGCGCCCGCCATGGGCACCGCAAAATGAGCCTCGAGAATTGCGGGGCCGTTCTGCGCCATGACGGCGACGCTTTCGCCCGGTTCGACACCGTGGCGGCGAAGCGCGCTCGCCAGCCTGCGGCACCGCTCGTGCATGGTGGCGTAGGTGACACGCCGCGCCCCGTAGATCCAGGCCGTCCGCAGGGGGTGCGCCGTTGCGGAACGCACCAGAAAGTCGACCGGGGTCAACGGTTCGTGGTTGGCCGGATTGGCATCGAGACCCGTTTCAAACCGGCCCGTGCGGAGAGCGCGATCGACCAAGGGAGCACCCATTGTCAGTGTCCAGGTCTTCTTTGCCGCTTGTCCCGGTTCTGTCAATGCCTGATCAGCAGCGGTTCCATCGGCGGCGGAATTGTGCAGTATCGAGGATGAGCGGACCCCGCACCCGCGGTGGAAGGAATCCTCATGAGCGCCGGTGTTCGAGGCATTCTCTTCATGGTGGCGGGCTGTGCGCTCATCGTCTTCAACGATGTCATCGTCAAGCTCTTGACCGAACAATATCCGGTGGGTCAGGCGATGTTCGTGCGCTCGCTGTTCGTCATCCCGCCGGTGCTGCTCTTCGCTCTCCACGAAGGGCGGCTCAGCAATCTCCGGGTGCACAACGTCAAGGGCCAGGCCCTGCGCTCGGCGATCGTGGTGACGGGCATGTTCCTGTTTCTGACGGCCATCACCTTGATGCCGATCGCCGACGCCCTTGCCATCGCCTTCGCTGCTCCCCTGATGGCCACGGCGCTGGCCGTGCCCCTTCTCGGCGAACGGGTCGGATGGCGTCGTTGGTCGGCGGTCGTCGTCGGCCTTGCCGGTGTCATCCTGGTTCTCAGGCCGACAGGAGAGGGCATCGCCGCCGTGGCGTTGCTGCCCCTTGGCAGCGCGGTCACCCTCGCCCTGCGCGACATCCTGACGCGCCGGCTCAGCGTTTCGGACTCATCCTCCTCGATCCTCATGTTCACGACCCTGGCGGTCATGGGTGCCTCCCTTGCCTCGTCCCTGGCGGATCCGCTGCTGGGCTGGACGTCAGCCGCATGGCAGCCCATGACGGTGGGACATGTCGCCATGCTCGCCGCCGCCGGCGTTCTGCTGGCCGGCGCCCAGTATGCGATGATCGAGGCCGTGCGCCTCGCTGAAATCGGCCTTGTCGCGCCGTTCAAGTACACGAGCATGGTGTGGGCCGTGCTCACCGGATACCTGGTCTTTGGCACGGTACCGGACATCTGGATCATTTCCGGATCAACCCTGGTCGTGACCAGCGGTCTCTACATGCTGCACCGGGAGGCAACCCTGAAAAAGGACCGGCGGACCGTGCCGCAAAGACCCGAGACCACCGTGCCCCAGCGGGCGGCCGCCAGGGCCAAGAGACCGGCAGACAGGACGGCGTGAGCCGCGGTGATGACGATGTGCCCGTCCTCCGCAGCGCCACCACCTCGCGGATGCAGCGATCCTCGATCTCGCGCCGCTCTCCATCGCCGGTCTCGCCGCGCTGGTGGGCCTCCGGCGCGCGCATGACGCTGCCGACGAGGCCGGCGCGGAACGGCGGCCTTCCCGGTCGCATGGCGCTGTCTTCCCCGGGTCCCGGCATTCGTCAGTCGTCCGGCCTGACACCCGGGACTGGGTGGGCAAGCTCGTCGGCGGCGGTCGCGCGGTTCCCGTGCTAGCATCGGAGCGTCACGGCTTCCCCCGGATCGAGACATGCCGGAGTTCATCAGCGCATACGAACCAGCGATCAGGGTCGGCTGCTTCCTCGGCATCTTCGCCGCGGTCGCGCTGTGGGAGCTGGCGGCGCCGCGCCGCGCGCCCTCCCAGCCGCGCTGGCTGCGCTGGTACGCCAATATCGGGGTCGTCGTCTTCAACACCGTGGTGGCGCGGCTGATCTTTCCGTTCTTGCCCGTCGCGCTGGCGGCGGTCGCCGCGGAGCGCGGCTGGGGCGTCCTCAACCTGATCGCGCTGCCGCTCTGGCTGGACATCGTCATCGCGGTCCTCGTCCTCGACCTGGTCATCTATCTGCAGCACGTCATGTTCCATGCCGTGCCGGCGCTCTGGCGGCTGCATCGCATGCACCACGCCGACCTCGACTTCGACGTGACGACCGGATCGCGATTCCACCCCATCGAGTTCTTCCTGTCGGTCCTCCTGAAGCTCGCCGCCGTCGCGCTGCTCGGCCCGCCTGCCGTGGCGGTCCTGGTCTTCGAGGTGCTGCTGAACGGCACCTCGATGTTCAACCACGGCAATCTGCGCCTGCCGACGGGCCTCGACCGGGTGCTGCGCTGGGCGATCGTCACGCCCGACATGCACCGCGTGCACCACTCCGACATCCCGGCCGAGACCAACAGCAATTTCGGCTTCAACCTGCCTTGGTGGGACCGCCTGTTCGGCACCTACCGGGCGCAGCCCGGCCTCGGGCACGAGGACATGACCATCGGCCTCGACGCGTTCCGCGACGGCGCCGAACTGCATCTGCACAACATGCTGATCCAGCCCTTCCGGCGCGGCGAAGGCGAGTACGCGATCAACCGCCGTCCCCGGTGAGGCGTCCTCCGACAGGGGCTTGTCCGGATCACGTGACGGACGGGTGACCCACGACGTTTCTGCCGTCGTGCCCGGACCTCTTCCCGGCGCCCGTGATGTCGGCGATCGGCCGTCCACGGAACCAGGGCAAGGATCTGCCTGGCGCAGCAGCTTCGGTAAACCACGAAAGTCCGCGGCTTCCGATTCCGTGCGTGTCGATGAAGCACCTCTTCGGCGACGACCTCGAACACGAGCTCCACCGGTGCAGCTGGAGCACTGCATCCGGATGCGGCAAGCATCGCCCGCGCGCATCGCCGCCGATCCTCCAGATCCGCTTTCCTTGGATTCCCCTTGCCTTGAGTTGCAGATGCGGGAGAATCCGATACGGAATCGTCCCGCAGTTGAAGTGGAGAGAGGGAAGAAGTGGCTTTAAATCAGTCGTTTGGCATCTCTGGTGCGTCGGGACGGTGTGACGGCAAGCGGGCGCTCGTCACCGGTGCCGCCTCGGGAATCGGTGCGGCGACAGCCCGTCTCCTCGCCGGTGAAGGCGCCAGGGTCATGCTGGCGGATGTCGACGAGGCCGGTGCCGCGCGTGTCGCTGGAGACATCGGCGAAGCGGCTTCGTCAACCTTTCTGGACGTCTGCCGGGCCGACTCCTGGTCCGCTGCCGCTGCCACCACCGTTGCGCGCCTGGGCGGCTGGGATGTGCTGGTGAACTGTGCGGGCATCCTGCGCCGTGGCACCATCGAGACGACGACCCTGGCGACATGGCACGAGGTGCTGGACGTCAATCTCCGGGGCACATGGCTTGGCGCCAGGGAGGCGGTAAGGCACATGCAGGGCACCGGGGGCGTCATCGTCAATCTCTCTTCGGTTTCGGGCATCGTCGGCGACCAGGACCTGTGCGCCTACGACGCCAGCAAGGGGGGTGTCAGGCTGCTGACCAAGGCGATCGCCGATCATGCGACCCGCCATGGCCTCGGTGTCCGCTGCAACTCCGTCCATCCGGGCGTCATCGAAACGCCCATGGTGGCGAACTACATCGCCGAATCCGATGATCCGGTGGCCGAGCGCGCCCTGTGGGACAGCTACACGCCAGAGGGTGTGACGGGGCATCCGGATGATGTCGGTCATCTCATCGTCTTCCTGGTCAGCGACGAATCCCGGCTTGTCGACGGTGCGGAACTCGTCATCGACGGCGGGGGAACGGTGGAATGACACGTCGGCTCCGCCACAAGACGGCGCTCGTCACCGGGGCTGCCTCCGGAATCGGACGCCAGAGCGCCATCCGCATGGCCGAGGAAGGGGCGCTGGTGTGCATCACCGACATCGATGACGAGGGCCTGGCCGGGACACTCGACCTGCTGTCCGGACGCGGGTTCAGCCTGCATCATGATGTCACCGACGAAGACTCCTGGCGTTCCACCATTGCCGTTGCGCTGGAGCGATTCGGCAAACTGCAGATTCTGGTCAACTGCGCCGGAATCGGCGTACGCCACGACAACATCGCGGAACTCGAGGAGGAGGGCTGGGACCGGCTCATGGCCGTCAATCTCCATGGCACGTTCATGGGGTGCCAGCAGGCGATTGCCTGCATGAGGCAGGCAGGAGGCGGTTCCCTCATCAACATCTCGTCGGTTCTCGGTATCAGGGGATCGGCCGACGCCCTCTCCTACTGCGCCAGCAAGGGCGCCGTGCGTCTTCTGACGAAGTCGATCGCCGTCCATTGCGGCCGTCAGGGATACAACATCCGCTGCAATGCCATCTGCCCCGGCTACATCGCCACGCCCCTGGGTCTCTCGGTGAGAGAGTCCCTGGGTGATGAGGAGTTCCAGCGCCTCGTCGACAAGCACGTGGTCGGCCGCATGGGCGTTGCGGACGACGTTGCCGGCATGGTGGTCTACCTCGCCAGCGACGAATCGTCGTTCGTGACGGGAACGGAGATGGTTGTGGACGGTGGCTACACGGCCGGATGATGACGAGGACCCAGCAGGCAGCAGCTGATGCCTGGGTGACGGTCGAGCCCGAGGTGTGGTCCATGTACCGCCGCATCTGGGACGAACCGGAACTCGGCATGATGGAGTACAACGCCGAAGCATGGCTTTCGGCCTGGCTCGCCGATCACGGTTTCAGCGTCGAGCGCGGCGTGTGCGGCATGCCCACGGCATTCCGTGCGGTATGGTCATCCGGTGACGGGCCTCGACTGGGCTTTCTGGCGGAGTACGACGCGCTTCCAGGGCAGGGCAACCGCCTCGAACCTCTCAAGGCACCGGACGGCAAGCGGGCAGGCCATGCGTGCGGCCACAACCTGATCGCCGGCACCGGCGCCGGCAGCGCCATCGCCGCGCGCCACGCCATGGAAGAAGGCGGGCTCGAAGGCACCATCGTCTGTCTTGGCACGCCGGCCGAGGAAATCCTCTGGGGCAAGATCGCGATGCTTCGCCGTGGCGCATTCGAGGGCATCGACATGCTGTTTGCCAACCATGCCGACTACCAGAACGGCGCCGTCTCCAGACCCTGCCTTTCCTGCGTGTCGTTCGAGCTCCTGTTCGAGGGCACGGCCTCCCATGGCGGGGCGCGGCGTTCGGGCAATGCCCTCGACGGTGCGGAACTCTTCGTGCAGTCGATGGAGCGCCTGCGCGCCCACCAGTTCGGCGATGTCGTGATCGGCCATGTCCTGCGCTTTGCCGGCTACATGCCGTCGATCACGCCTGACGAGGCACGCCTGTGGATCACCGTGCGGCACGAGTCCTTCGAGAGAGCCCGGGATGTTGCCCGCCAACTCGTTCCCCTGGCCGGTGACTGCGCCCGCCATACGCACACGCGGGTTGTCGACATGCTGATTTCGGCGTCCCGGGGCTACCTGGCGAACGACGCGCTGGGCGGGGTCCTGTACCGCCACATGCGGGAGATCGGACCGCCGGCGTGGGATGAGGAGGACACCGCCTACATGCGGTCTCTCGCCGAGGCCTGCAGCCCGGACGCGGACTTCGAGTGGGATCGTGACATTGGCTTCCATACGGAAGGCTGCGACCCCTACGGTCAGGACGACGGGGAGGCGAGCTGGTCCATTCCCCTGGCGCGGGCCAACTGGTCATGTCCCTCAGGTGTCCTGCTTCACAACTGGGCCATGACCTCGGCCTCGGGTCACGCCAGCCAGATCAAGGGCGCGTCCTTTGCCGGGAAGGCGATCGCCATGGCGGCGATCGACCTCGTTGAAGATCCGGGCCAGATCGACGCTGCGAAAAAGGAGCTGACCCACCGGACCAAGGGATACGTCATCAGCGAACCGCGCTGCGGCGGGTTCGAGGTGATGACGACGTGCCCCGAGACCTTCTGGGACGGCACCTGGTCGGGGCGTGACCGGGTCGATCCGTGACCGTCATCGTTCCCGATGCCGCGAGACTTCCGGTCATCGTGGTGACGGGGTTCCTGGGAAGTGGCAAGACCACCCTGCTGCGGCATCTGTTGCGTGCGCCGGAGTTCGCCGACACGGCGGTGATCATCAACGAATTCGGTGAAACCGGTCTCGACCACGTGCTCGTCGAGACGAGCGAGGACAGCATCCTCCTG
Organism: Alphaproteobacteria bacterium; assembly: GCA_964291415.2. Taxonomy (GTDB): domain Bacteria; phylum Pseudomonadota; class Alphaproteobacteria; order SP197; family SP197; genus SP197. The sequence continues at coordinate 316,797 of OZ219920.1, forward strand.
CTCGAGAACGGCTGTCTGTGCTGTGGTCTGAGGAGCGATCTCGTCTCCACCCTCCTTGATCTCCTCGCAAGGCGCGAAAGGGGAGAGGTGCCGGCCTTCCGGCGGGTCGTCGTCGAGACCTCGGGCCTGGCCGATCCGGTACCGCTGCTGCAGACCTTCATCAGCGATCCCCTGCGACTCTCCCTCTACGATCCGGGGGGTGTGGTGACCTGTCTCGATGCCGTGAACGGTTCCGCCGCCATCGACCGCCACCGGAATGCCGGACGCCAGCTGGCCCTTGCCGATACCATCGTCGTCACCAAGGGTGATCTGGCGTCCACCGGCGACGTCACGGATCAGGCGAAACGTCGCAACGGGCGGGCCCGGATTGTCGAGGCGCGGATGGGGAGGGCGGATCCCCGGGACGTGCTGCGCCAGCCGGTTGCCATGGACCTCGACGACATGCCGGGCGGGAGCGGCCACGGGTCCATCGTCTCGGTCACGTGGAAGGACATCCGTCCGCTGACATGGCTCGAGGTGGAAAGGGCTGTCGGCTCCCTCGTGGCACGCCATGGCGAGCGCCTGCTCAGGCTCAAGGGCCTGCTCGATGTCGAGGGCGAGGCGGGCCCGGTGGCGATCGACGGCGTGCAGCACCTCTTCCACAGGCCACGGGTGCTGGAGTCGTGGCCAGGGAGCGTGACGTCGCCGGTTCTCGTGGCCATCGCCGAGGAGACAACGCGCCTGGAACTCGAGGGCTGGCTCAGGAAGGCTTGTAGCTCACAGGCTTGAAGCGCAGCCAGAAACGGGTCAACGGTCCCGGTTCCCGGCCTTCGTGGTCGAGACGGTCCTTGCGCTCGATGGCGGCACGCACCGCGTGGCCGCCAATCCAGCGGAAGGGCTCCCGGGGGAAGGCCCGTTGCGGTTGCGTCACCAGGGGCGAGCGGCTCCATGCGTCATCCCTTTCCTGGACCAGCGAGGCGAGGATGTGGCTGCCGACCCGCGACGGCACGATGCCGGCGCCGGAGTATCCGCAACCGAAGACGATATCGGGCGACGTCCCGAGGTGTCCGAACATGGGAAGCCCGTCACGGGATCTGTCGATGGGACCGCACCAGGTCCCTTCGATGGCGACGTCGGCGAGGGCCGGGTGATAGGCGGCCATGATGGCGCGCAGCTCCCTGGTGCTGCGGCGCGTACGCTTGAGCGAGGCATCGATCCGGTCTCCGAAGGGAAGGGCGCCGCCCGACTTGGTGACGACAATGCGCCCGTCCGCCGTCGGCCGGCAGGACTCGATGAAGGTGCGCGAATCGGTGAAGCCCGGCGCACCGGCAAGACCGAGGGAGTCGAGGAGACCCGGAACGGGCACGGTCATCGCCGCATCGGTGACCATCACCATGAGAGCCGGCCGGATCTCCGGCAAGGAGAGCGACCACCCGTAGAGGGCCAGCACGACCTTGCGTGCGGTGAGAGTACCGCGGGGGGTGATGACGCCAGGCGGGGTCGAGCGCTTGAGGCGTGTCATCTCGGTCTTCTCGAAAACACGGACCTCCAGGGAGAGCGCTTCGCGTCTCAGGGCACGGACCAGATGGCCGGGGTGGAGGGTGGCGCTCGCGGTATCGACGACGCCGGCAACGAGCGCGTCGCTGCCCGTCAGAGACCGGATGTCGTCGGTCCCCAGAAGGCGGAAGCTGTGGATCTGACGGGATTCCATCAGGTCCAGCATGTCGTCCCAGTGGCCTGACTGTCTCTGGCAGGTCGCCGCCCAGACCGTCGGCGCGGAACTCAGGGCAATGTCATTGCCCCGCTTGCCGGCAAGGGCCCGGATATCGTCGATGGCTTCGATGGAAGCCCTGCCGATGTGGAGAGCGGCTTCGGTCCCTGCGGCACGTTCCAGCGCCGGAACCTGAAGCCACATGGGCAGGGCAAAGCCGGCATTGGCGCCGCTTCCTCCGGCGCCGCACACATCGCGTTCGATGACGGCGACATCGAGGGAGGGATCACGCCTCTTGAGTTCGATGGCGGTCCAGAGGCCGGTGTAGCCGCCGCCGACGATGGCGACGTCGACCGCAAGATCGCCCTCGAGCGGCGTGATGCGGGCAGCGGCATCCGCCGCCATCGCCTGGGTCAGCCAGACGCTCCGCATGTCACGACCGGCGCCGCGCCGGTGCCACGGCAAGGGGGGCGACCGTCGATGTCGTGCGCGGAGGTGGATGAGTTTCCAGGTGCTGGCGGATGATGGCGAGTTCCCTTGCTTCGCCGAAACCCCGGGCAACGAAGAGGCGCTCGGCAGCCGCAAGCCAGCGCTCATAGTAGTCATGGCCATCCGCCGAGCCGTGACTCGCGATCTCGTCGATCAGCAGTTCCTGGAAGGCGCTCCATTCATAGTGACCGGCGCCGTGCATCGCATTGACCAGGGCGAAGATGCGCGCCTGCCACGGCTCTTCGAACGTGCGTTCGTCTCCCGGTCCGTTTCGATCACTTGCCACCAGGCATTCTCCCCAGACGAGACCGCCAGCGTAACGCACCGCGTCATCCGGGCAAGGGACACGACGGGCCGCCGGAGTCGGGCCTGGCCGGCGGGCATTGTCCCGGCAGACCGGCCGGCCTACCCTCGACGCTTCACGAGGCAATGCGGCACACAACCATGGACGACACTCTTTCGATCCCTTCACCCGATGGTCCGATACCGGCGTTCCTTGCCCTGCCCGAAGCAGATGAGCCGGCCCCGGCCGTGATCATGCTCATGGATGCCCCGGGAATTCGCGAGGAACTCCATCGATTCGCGAGACGTGTCGCCTCCGCCGGCTTCGTCTGCGTGCTTCCCGACATGTATTACCGGCTCGGCACCCTGCGCTTCGATCTTTCCCGCCGGGATGACAGGATGGCCGCAGTCTTCGGTGCGGCCATGGCGAGTCTCGATCACGAGAGGGTGGCTGCGGACTGCCGCGCCGTTCTCGATGCCCTCGACGCGGATGATCGCGTGGCGGCGGGGCCGCGGGGACTTGTCGGCTACTGCATGAGCGGCCAGTACGTGCTGGCTGCCGCCTGCCGGTTCCCGGAACGGGTCGCGGCGGTTGCCGCGTTTCACGGCGTGCGCATGGTGACAGAAGAGCCCGATTCACCGCATCTCGGGGCGGCGGCGATCCGCGCCGAGATGTTTCTGGGTTTCGCCTCGGACGATCCCCTGGTCCCCGACAATGTCATTCCCACGTTGCGAGACACCTTCACCACGCACGCCATCCCTCACCGCATCGAGATCCTTCCCGGAACGCGCCACGGCTATTCCTTTCCCGAACGCGACGCGTACGTCGAGGAGGCGGCTGAAGCGGGCTGGAAGGGCATGCTCGATCTCTTCTCACGGCGCCTGCATCCCCAATAACCATGGCCGCATGATGCGCTGTGGTCTGCAGACAACCACATCCAGGGCCGCGCCGGCGGTACATTCCTGAACCTGTAGGCACGATCATCCATAGTTTCTATTGATATGTGCCTGGCACTACCCATATCATCCATATGAAGCGCAGGGACGTCGTCAGGAAGCTGGCCAAGGCCGGGTTCGTGGCCAAGGAAGGCGCGAACCACACCAGGATGGTCCACGCTGACGGGCGCTGGACGGTGATCGGCCGTCATGCCGAGATACCAACCGGAACAGTTCGTGCGATAGAGCGGCAGACCGGCGTCAAGCTGCGCGATTGAGAGAGGATTGACGATGCCCCGCAGACATTATCCCGCGATCGTTCGCACCGACGATGGCAAGACCTTCGGCGTCTCGTTTGTCGACTTTCCGGTCCATGCCGGTGGCAATTCGGTCGAGACCGCCATCGCTGACGCCGAGGTCGTGATTGCCGAAGTTGTTGAGGACCAGTTGCGGTCCAAGGCGTCAATTCCGACTGCTACCGCTGTTGCTGCGATCCCGAAGGAGGAACTGGCCGACGCCGAACTTGTCACCTTGGTGCCGGTTCATCTTCCAGGGAGGTCCAAGGTCATTTCCATTACCATGGACGAGGAACTGGTTGCTCGGATCGACGCCGTGGCCTCGAACCGTTCCGGCTTCCTGACCGAGGCCGCGAGAGCGCAATTGGGACGCCGCTCGGCGGAGTAAGCATCCATGTTTGGTTGCCAGTCCGCTACTGCATGAGCGGCCAGTACGTGCTGGCTGCCGCCTGCCGGTTCCCGGAACGGGTCGTGGCGGTCGCCGCGTTTCACGGCGTGCGCATGGTGACCGAAGAGTCCGATTCACCGCAGCTCGGGGCGGCGGCGGTCCGCGCCGAGATGTTTCTGGGTTTCGCCTCGGACGATCCCCTGGTTCCCGACAATGTCATTCCCGCGTTGCGCGACGCCTTCACCACGCACGCCATTCCTCACCGCATCGAGACCTTGCCCGGAACGCGCCACGGCTATTCGTTCCCCGAACGCGACGTTTACGTCGAGGAGGCGGCTGAAGCGGGCTGGGAAGGGATGCTCGATCTCTTCTCACGGCGCCTGCATCCCCGATAGCCTAGGCCTCGTGACGGGCCGCAGCGTGCAGGCGACCACACCCACCCGGGGCCGGTGGTATTGGTGTTCTGGATCAACGTCTCTGGACAGTTGTCATGCCACCAAACCATGCTGTATGCCATGCGCAGACTGCGGATCAATCTGGACACAACTACGCCCTGACCAGCAGGCATTCCGGGAGCCGGCCCAGGCGATGCTCGTTGCATCCAGACGAGATTCTTCGTTGTCACCGGTGGAGATCTTGCTCGAAGTCGCCGCCGCCGATGTGCATGGCAGAAGTTGGAACTTAAGGACGCTCGCCGTCAATCGAGACTGCTTCGCCAACCAGTATCTGGAGTATCGCCTCGGGAAGAGACGGGAGATGGCATGGAATTCTGGCTGTTTGTCCTGCCTGCGCTGGCAGGGGCGGCGCTGGTTTGGTTCGTCTTCGCCGCACCGGCCCGAAGCCGGGCCGACAGGGCGGAGGCGCGTCTGGCAGAAATCGATAACGCAGCCGGGAGCCGCTTCGCCGAACTTGCCGCCGGGGTGCTCAGGAACAACAGCGAGTCTTTCCTGCAGCTGGCAAGTGAACGATTACGCTCGCACCAGGTTGAGGCGGACAAGGACTTGAAAGCACGCGAGGAGGCTGTTGCCGCGTTGATCAAACCGATCCGGGAGGAATTGAAGAAGGTCGAGGAGCGGGCGCAGGAGTTGGAAAAGTCACGGGTGGACGCCTACCGGGGAATCAGTGAACAGGTAAAGCACCTGGCCGAAGGGCAGGTTCGGCTGCGCACGGAGACAGGGCGCCTGGCGCAGGCATTGCGCCGGCCGGGAACGCGCGGCAGGTGGGGCGAGTACCAGCTCCGCAATGTGCTCGAAATGGCGGGCATGACGAAACACGTGGATTTCGTCGAGCAGAAGACAACACAGGGGACCGACGGCGCTCAGCGCCCCGACGTCATCCTGCGGCTGCCGGGCGGCAAGTCGATTGTCGTGGATGCGAAGGCGCCGCTGGACGCCTATCTCGCGGCCATCGAGGCGGAGGACGAGACGAAACGCGGCGAATTCATGACGGAGCATGTGCGCCATATGCGCAGCCACGTACGCACGCTGGCGTCGAGGGAGTACTGGCAGGCACTGGCAAACGATACGCCGGACTTCGTGGTGATGTTCATTCCGGGGGAGGCATTCGTTTCAGTCGCACTGGAAAACGATCCGGACCTTTTCGAGGATGCGGTTTCGAACCGGGTGCTGATCAGCACACCGACCACGTTGATCGCGCTCGTGAAGGCCGTGGCTTACGGCTGGCAGCAGGAGAAGCTGACGCAGAACGCCCGCACAATCGCGGCAGCAGGCCGGGAGCTCTATGGGCGCATCTCGGTGTTCGGAGAACATATGTCGGGCCTTGGCCAGTCGCTGAAGCAGGCGACAGAGCGCTACAACCGAAGCGTCGGCTCGCTCGAGGGGCGGGTGTTGCCATCAGCCCGCCGCTTCGAAGAGCTGGGCGCGGCGCCGGATGGAGCGGCACTTCCGAATCTTGATCCGGTCGAAACGGAACCTCGCTGCGTGCAGGCGCCGGAGCTGAAGGGGCCGGTCGCGGAGGCGGAGTCAGACAAGGACACGGTGTGACCGGCATCCCGCCGTCCGTGGGTACCTCTCCTGAGGCATCTTTCGCGCTGTGCTGTTTCGTTCGGCACCACATCACGCCAGCCTTGGGTTTCAACATGGTCCTGACCGCACCCCGTCGAGGGCGGCGATGTCCGGATTGATCTTCGATGTGGCACCTTGCATCGTGGTGATCTGCATCCAGGGCCAGACAACACCTTCGCCTTGATCAACGGCCATCAAACGAAACTGCGTCATCCACAGGCACGTTTCATTGAATCGGCAGGGGAAAGTCATGAACCGCAAGCCAGACGTGATGCGGACGTTTCCTGCAGCACAGGGCGAACAGGTCACGCTCGCCAACTTGCTGTCTGGCCCCTACAACCGTTGGGCGTTCCGCAACATGCGCCGTTTGTTGCCCACGGCGAATGTCTGGCGCGGAAATGGCCCGGCACCTGTCCCGCTCGTCGAACCTGTCCATCTGGGTGACGTCGAATTCTTGGACCGGGACGGCGCCCCGCACACCGTCGCGGAGAACATCGTCGATGGGTATACCGATGGCCTGGTGATACTGCACCGCGGCAAGATCGTGACGGAGTACTATGCCGAAGGCGTTGAGCCGCACGAACCCCATCTTCTCATGTCCGTGACGAAGTCATTCGCGGGATCACTCGCGGGCATTCTGGTGGAACAGGGCCGGTTGAAGCCGGACGATCGTGTCACGGACATCGTCCCTGAGGTGAAGGGCTCCGCCTATGACGGAGCGCTCGTGCACCATGTCCTGAACATGACTGTCGGCATCGATTTCGACGATGATTATGACAACCCTGACAGCGACAACGTGCTTCTTGATGTCGCTTCAGGATGGCGCCCGCCGCGTGACGGTGCACCGGACAATCTTCGTGACTACATCACGACGATGCGACCTGCAGGGGAACACGGTTCGACCTTTCACTACGTGTCGACCAACACGGACCTTCTTGGATGGATACTCGAGCGGGTCTCAGGCACCGATTTCGCAACGCTTCTCAGCCGGGAAGTCTGGCAACCCATGGGCGCCGCGCATGACGCTTACGTGACTCTCGACAGGCTCGGCGCTCCCCAGACCGATGGCGGCCTGTGTGTCACCACGAGGGATCTTGCGCGCTTCGGCCAACTCCACCTGCAGAACGGCATCATGAATGGCCGCCGCATAGTTCCAGAGTGGTGGATTCGGGATTTTCGCGACAACGGCGATGCGGATGCGTGGGACCGGGGCAGTTTCGCGGACCTCTTTCCGGGTTGCCACTACCGTTACCAATGGTTCACGGACCTGAAGTGTGAACGCCGGCCGTTCTTCGGCATCGGCATTCATGGACAGATGCTGTTCGTCGATTCAGTTGCAGGCGTCGTGGGCGCCAGACACTCGAGCCACCCGATGCCGGTGGACGACAAGTATCTCGACGACATGGAACGCGCCTTCGGGGCCGTTGCGGATATCCTTCAATAGAAGAGAGCCCGCGGCACCGTTTCCTGATGACACCGCGGTCGATCCTCAGAGCAGGCATGTACATGTCCGCCCGTCTCGCTGTTCCACCACGCCTCGAACGTCCAGGCGCTTGCTGGCAGTCGTGCTTCGATGATCGACTCGATCTCGCGAAACCGCAGCTTGCACGACTCCCCCTCGATGCCTCGAAGATAGTCTTCAAGCGTTGCCAACTGCTCAAAGGCAAGAACGCCAGAGGGGCAACTGCCGGGCACAAAGGTCCGCATCATGACGCCGATGTGAACAAACGCAGATCCCACCAAACCGGCGTTTCCAGCGACACCTCCATGTTCCCGAATTCAGGGTGTCGGCTGTTGATGATGACATTGCGTTCCATGCGCGCGACAAGTGACGGAACGAAGAGGATCGCACTGCGCGTTTCCTCGTACCACGCGTTGGCGAAGCTGCGCGAGACCTTGCAGTCCTGACTGTCCCAACCCGGCAAGGCGTCGGACGTTGCAACCTCGTAGGATGTCCCCCGAGGAATCGTGATCTCCACGAAATGCTGATTGTCCGGGACGATGCCGTTCCAATGTGCCAGCTTCTCGAGCATCGCTGTCGAATAGGCTTCGCTGGCGTAAATCACGGCAGCGCCCACCTCATGCCACCGGCCCGCGACTCGTCGAGCGCCTTCGGGACTCCAGACGGGAAACCTGCCGTGCGGATCACCAATTCGGTAGGCAGATTTGGTCTTCGGAAGTTGACGAACAGCGGTCAGGGTGAGACGCCCGCCTCTGCACGGCGAATGAGATTGAGGACCGCATCCGCGCCAGCCGAACTGGAACACGCCATCTCGAGAGGGGTCTCTCCTGCCAACAGGGGATGAGGGCGTGTCAGAAATGCCTCGAACCGGTCCCGATCACCCCGGTAGGCTAGGATGACGGCAATCAAAACGCGGCCGATCTCGTAGAGCCGTTCACTATGTTGTTTCGACAGCTTGCCGGCTTTCTTCGCGCGTCGGAACGTCGCTTCCGGCACTATCGGGCCTACGATGCGGTTTGTGTTTCCTCCGAACACTTTGGCCATAGCCGTCACGGCGGATGGGCGGAGGCCACTGGCAACACGCTGTGCCAGACGTACGTCACTGCAGGTACTGGGGTTGGCAACATCAAGAAGCTTCGCCAACCGCGTCGATTCACTCTCGGTGTGCGAGAGGAAGACGAAGGGTATGTTCTCCGGACTTGTTGTCCGGAGGGCGCCGTTTGGCATGGTGCGCTCCCTGAATGAATCGTCGCATGACGAAACATAGGGGATCAGATGGCGCCCGGCAAGAATAGGATGGAACGAAGTGGCAAAGCCATCGCGTCGCACAGTATCGGGTGGATCAACCCACCGGAGTCATTCTACCGTACGAGCGGTCACCTGGGTCTCGTCATGCATTCGTCGGCACCACCAGCATGTCGCGGCTGATGGTTGCGACAGCCGGACCGTTGACCGTTCCAGCCCGAATGGAAATCCGGCGAAGGTGGCGGACGCGGATGCCGGAAGGGCCGTCGCCTGGCGACATCCCGGTCGCCGGCTGACGGCCCCCCGAACAATGGCTCCGCGAGCAGGACTCGAACCTGCGACCCAGTGGTTAACAGCCACTTGCTCTACCAACTGAGCTATCGCGGATCAGGTTTGACCTGATGTTTATGCCAAGTGCCGGCGAGGGTCAATGTTGACCGCAACCGGATTGCGGCCCCTCGGCAACCCCCGTAGGGTCGGGGACCATCCGTCTGGGGAGTGTGTCACGATGAATGGCGCCGATCTCATTGCCCGCATCCTGGCCAGGGAAGGTATCGAAATTCTTCCCGCCTTTCCGCACAGCGATCTCATCGATTCCGCGGCCAAGGTGGGCATCCGGCCCGTGATCGTGCGCCAGGAACGCCAGGCCCTCCACATTGCCGACGGCTATGCCCGCGTCACGGGAGGCCGCAGGATCGCCTGCACCACCGTGCAGTACGGGCCCGGATCGGAGAACGCCTTCGGAGCCGTCGCCCAGTGCCATGCCGACAACGTGCCCGTGCTCCACATTCCCTTCGGCTACGACCGCATGAGACAGCCGCTCGATTCCCACTTTCAGGCCAGCCAGAGCATGCAGCATGTCGCCAAGTGGTGCGCCATGGTGCCGGATGTGGAGCGCATTCCGCAGATGATGCAGAACGCCTTCGCCATGCTGCGCAATGGCCGTCCCGGGCCGGTGGTCCTCGAGGTGCCCAAGGACGTGGCCAACACCGTTGCCGATCCCGGCCTCGAGGAGAGCTACCGCCCCCAGAAGGCGTCGCGGCCCGTGGCTGCCGATGCCGAGATCCGCGAAGTCCTTGCCTGTCTGAAGAAGGCCTCGTCGCCTGTCATCGTGGCGGGGCAGGGCATTCTCTACGCCGGAGCATCGCAGGCGCTGACAGAGTTCGCCGAAAGCACCGGCACTCCGGTTCTCACGACCCTGAACGGCAAGAGCGCCTTTCCGGAGAACCACCCGCTCTCCCTGGGATGTGCGGGCCGCACGCGGCGCGGCGAAGCGGCTCATTTCCTCGCAAGCTCCGACCTCATCCTCGGTCTCGGCACAAGCTTCACGAAGTCGGAGTACATCACGCCATTTCCGACGGGCCGCCGCTGCTTCATCCAGCTGACGAACTGGGAAGGTGACGTGTCCAAGGACTATCCGGTCGACATCGGCATCATCGGCGATGCCCGCGCGACCCTGGAGAGGATGGTGGAGATAGTCGGCAAGGATCCCGGCGTCCGGCGCGACGCGGTGGCCGACGAGGTGGCAAGCCGCCGCAGGGCCTTCATGGATCTCTGGGAGCCACGGCTGCATTCCGACGAGGTGCCCGTCAATCCCTACCGCATCGTTCATGACCTCATGAGAACGGTCGACCGCGAAACGACCATCGTCACCCATGATGCCGGATCGCCGCGCGACCAGATGACGGCCTTCTACGAGACGCTCGTGCCTCACGGGTACATCGGCTGGGGCAAGACAACGCAGCTCGGTCTCGGCCTCGGCCTTGTCCAGGGCGCCCGGCTGGCGCGGCCTCATCACCACTGCATCAACGTCATGGGCGATGCGGCGATCGGCATGGTGGGAATGGACCTCGAGACCTCGGTGCGCAACCGCCTCGCCACGGTCACCATCGTTCTGAAGAACGCGGTCATGGGTGGCTATGTCAACCATCATCCGGTGGCGGCGCGCGATTACGGCATTCATGAACTCGGTGGGGACTATGCCGGTGTGGCGGCGGCTCTTGGCGCACACGCCGAACGGGTGAGCGCTCCGGCGGATTTCGTGCCGGCTCTCGAACGGGCGCTGGCACTGACCGATCGCCCGGCGCTGATCGAGGTCGTCAGCTCCGAAGAGAAGCACTTTGCGGACGATCCCGTGGAAGGTTGATGACGGCATTTGATTACATCATTGCCGGCGGTGGCACCGCGGGCTCGGTGCTCGCGGCGCGTCTGACCGAAGATCCGGCGGTCCGCGTTCTCGTGCTCGAAGCCGGCACCGGCAAGAGGTCCCTGATGCACCGCATCCCGGCAGGCGTCCTGGCTCTCTATCAGTCGGGCCGCTACCACTGGGACTACAGGTCGGAACCCGAAGGACTGGCCGGAGGCAGAACCTATCCCTACAAGATGGGCAAGGGTCTTGGAGGATCCTCCTCGATCAATGCCCTGCTGTGGGTGAGGGGCGCGCCCGGTGTCTTTGACAGCTGGGCAGAGGACGGCGCCGTCGGTTGGTCCTGGCGGGATGTCGAGCCGTTGTTCCGGCGCATCGAGACCTTCGACGATGCCGACGATCCCCACATGGGGCAATCGGGTCCCATCGCCGTCGCGCGCGGCAATCCCCGATCCTCGATGTTCAACGAGGCCTTTCTCGAGGCGGGAGTCGAGGCCGGTCTGGCCTTCAACGGCAACTACAACGGCCCGGATCAGGAAGGGATCGCCGTCCTGCACCGCAACACGCGCGGTGGCGAGAGGAGCGACGTTTGGACCGAGTATCTCAAGCCCTGCCTCAGCCGGCCCAATCTTGTCATCCGCTGCGATACCCCTGTCGATCGTCTCGTCATCGATGGGGGCCGGGTTACCGGCGTTGCTGTCAGAAGGGGCGGACGCCAGGAGGTCATTCAAGCGGCGAGGGAAGTCCTGCTCTGTGCCGGCGCGATCGCTTCGCCGCAGCTGCTCATGCTGTCGGGGATCGGTGATCCCGATGCACTCGCGCCGCACGGAATCGAGGTACGCCACGAGCTTCCGGGCGTTGGCGCCAACCTCCACACCCACCCGACCATCCGCTGCGGCTACACCGCCACGAAAGCGGAGAGACTGGCCTCGTGGACAAGGCCACCCAAGAAGTGGCTGGCAGGTGCGCGATGGCTTGCCGACCGCAAGGGTGTCGCCTCCACCAACCACATGGACGTCGGCTGCTTCCTGCGATCCGGCGCCGATGCCCCCTGGCCCGATATCCAGATGACCTTCACGCCCATGCTGGTGGGCATGACCTATGATGATGCGCTGACGGACGGTTTCGGGGTCTACACGGAACTCGTCGGCATCAAGAGTCGTGGAACCGTAAGGTTGCGTTCGGCCGACCCGCAGGCCCTGCCGCGGTTCGGTTTCAACTTTCTTGCCGAAGAGCGCGACCGCGAAACGTTCCGTGCCGGCGTCGGCGTGATCCGCGACATCGTCTCGCAGCCGGCATTCGACGGGCTGCGGGGGCGCGAGATCGGGCCTGGCGCGAGCGTGACGTCACCGAGCGACCTCGACCGGTGGGTGAGCGGGAACATCGGCATAACCCACCACCTCGCCGGCACCTGCCGCATGGGTGCTCCCGGTGATCCGCGCTCAGTCGTCGGCCCCGATCTGAGGTTCCTGGGTCTCGACGGTCTTCGCATTGCCGACAACTCGATCATGCCCTGTGTCACCAGCGGCAACACCCACGCCCCGGCCATCATGATTGGCGAAAAGGCGAGCGACCTCATCACCGGCGAGCGCAACGTTCCATGACACTCGACAGGCGGTTCCCCTCGATCCACGCGATGCAGGAGTGCGCAGCCCGGCGGGTGCCGCGCTTCGCCTTTGGCTATCTGGAGGGAGGCATCGACAGGGAAGTCTGCCTGGCTGCCAACATGAATGCCTTGCGCCGGGTCGTTCTCGCACCCCGTGCAATCGTTGACGAGGCCTTTGAACCGGATCTCTCCGTCACCCTGTTCGGCCGCACCTGGCCGCTTCCCTTCGCTCCCGCCCCGCTGGGACTGACGGGGCTGATCTGGCCGAACGCCCCGGCGCTCATCGCACGCGCCGCCATTGGCCATGGCCTGCCTGCGTGCCTGAGCAGCTTTGCCACCATGTCCGTCGAGGAAATCGGCGCCATCGCCGGGAGCAATCTCTGGTTCCAGCTCTACTGCACCGTGGATCCCGCCATCGAGAACGACATCGTGGATCGGGCTGAAGCCGCCGGCGCCTCGGTGCTCATCGTGACGGTCGACGTCCCCACGCGTACCAGACGCGAACGCGACATCGCCAGCGGCCTTTCCGTGCCTCCGCGGATCGATCGCACGACGCTCACGGACATCATCGCCCGCCCTGCCTGGGCCGTGGCCATGCTGCGGGCTGGCACGCCACGGTTCCGCACGCTCGAGCGCTACCTGCCCAAGGGGCTGCCTCTGTCGGCCATGGGGGAGCATCTGGCGAGCATGACGGACGGCCGGGTGACGGCGGGAAAGCTCGAACGTCTGCGGAATCGCTGGAAGGGCTCCATGATCGTCAAGGGACTCCTCGATCCCGATGATGCCGTGAGGATGCGTGACATGGGCGTTGATGCCGTGGCGGTCTCCAACCATGGCGGCCGCCAGTTCGATGCGGCGCCGGCTCCGGTCGAGGTGCTGACGGCCATCCGCGAGGCCGTTGGCCCAGACTACCCCCTGCTGGCCGACGGTGGCGTACGCTCGGGAATTGACGTCGCCCGCATGATCGCCTGTGGCGCCGACTTCGTTCTCTTGGGCCGGGCCTTCGCCTATGCGGTCGCTGCCGGGGGCGAGGCCGGGGTCGACCATGCCATCAGCATCATGCGGGCAGACCTGAGGCAGGGGATGATGCAGGCCGGGACACCACGCCTCGATGGTCTCGCCGCCTGCCGGGCGACGGGGGTACGCCGCGGCGCCTGAGGGTCAGTTGTCGTGGACGCCGCCTTCGGCCTTGCGGCGGGCGACAAAGTCCTCGAGCTCCTCGCGTATTGCAGGATCGAGAGGCGGCTCCTGGAAGTCCGCCAGAAGCTTCTTCCAGACGCGGTTGGCGCGCCGGGTGGCATCGGGGCTTCCCGCCTCGACCCAGGTCTCGAAGTTGCGCCAGTCCGAGAGAAGCGGCGCATAGAAGGCGGTCTCGTAACGCTCCAGGGTGTGGCCGGTGCCGAAGAAGTGACCGCCCGGACCGACGTCCTCCATCGCTTCCATGCCGATTTCGGCGTCGTTGACGACGATCGGCTCCATGATCTCGAACATGCCCTGGATCATTTCGGCATCGACGATCATCTTTTCGAAACTGGCCACCAGACCGCCCTCCATCCAGCCGGCGCCGTGATGGATGAGGTTGCCGTGAGCGAGGAAGGCCGCCCACAGGGACATGCCGCTCTCGTAAGCCGCCTGGGCGTCCACGGCGTTGGACGCGCTGACGTTGCTGGTCCTGAAGGGGATGTTGTAGCGGCGCGCCAGTTGTCCGCTGGCAAGGGTTGCCCTGACGTATTCCGGGGTGCCGAAAGCCGGCGCTCCCGACTTCATGTCGACGTTGCTGGTGAACCCGCCGTAGACGGATGGAGTGCCGGGCCTGACGATCTGAACCAGCGTCAGGGCGGCCAGGGCTTCGGCGTTCTGCTGCACGAGGGACCCGGCAAGGGTGGAGGGCGCCATGGCGCCCTGCAGTGTGAACGGCGTGATGGCGACCGCCTGACCGGCCCGGGCCATCTCGATGAGACCCTGGCTCATGGGTTCGTCAAGGCGTAGCGGCGAGTTGGTGTTGATGAGCGTGATGAGGCCCGGCCGGGCGATCATCTCGTCCATGTCGATGCCCCGGGCAATGCGGTTCATCTCGATGCCGTCCCGGCTGCGTTCGGCGCCCAGGGCATAGGTCCGCCAGACACGGTCGGTCTCGGTGATGAAGGTCATGTAGCAGTCGAGATGCCTGGTGGGCACCGGCAGATCGATGGGTTCCACCGGATATCCGGCGAAGAAATGCACGGCGTTGAGACCGCTGGCCACTCTCACCAGGTTGCGGAAGTCCTGAAAGCTGCCGGGACGCCGGCCGTTGTCAAGATCGGAGACGTTCGGGGGACTCGACACCGCCGTGGTAACGATGTGGTTGCCTCCAAGCGTGATGGAGCGCTCCGCGGTCCGGCTGTGGAGGGTGAACTCAGGCGGCACCGTCGCCATCGCCTGCTCGACGAGACCACGGTCGAACCGCACGCGCATGGAGCTGTCGTCGACATCGGCGCCTGCCTCGCGGTAGAGCTGCCGCGCGTCTCCGCCCAGAATCTCCATGCCGAGTTCCTCGAGAACGTCGAGGGATGCGTTGTGGACATGTTCGATCTGGTCTGCCGAGAGAATGTCGAGCGGGGGAAAGGGATTGTGGACCTCGCGCCAGGGAAGCTGGCGGGGCGCAGCCGAGCGCGATCGCTCACTGCCCCTGCGTCGGGACCGGGTACGGCGTGCCATGAAACGCTCCCTTCAGGGGCAGGTTCCCATGCCCCTACTATGGAAGCAGGTCCCGCCCTGTGACAAGACACCCACGGCGTCGCTCACCCGCTCAGGATCTCCGCCTTGCGGCGGGAGACGAAGGCATCGAGTTCCGCTGCGGTGTCGGCTGAGAGCGCAGGCGCTTCCCAGGCGTCGATGAGCGTGCGGGCAAGGCCCGAGGCGCGTCCGGATGCGTCGATGCCGCCGGCATCACTCCAGCTCTCGAAATTCGTCCAGTCCGACACCATCGGTTCGTGGAAGGCCGTCTCGTAGCGCTCGAGTGTGTGGTCGGCGCCGAAGAAATGCCCCCCCGGACCGACGTCCGCCATGGCCGACATGCCGATTTCCTCGTCGGTCACCTTCACCGGCTCCAGAACCTGGCTGATCATCTCGATGGTATCCGCGTCGATCACCATCTTCTCGAAGCTGGCCACCAATCCGCCTTCAAGCCATCCGGCTGCGTGCAGCACGATGTTGGCGTGGCTCATCACGGCACTCCACAGGGAAATCTGGCTTTCGTAGGCGGCCTGGGCATCGACCGACGTGGAGGCGTTGACGTTGCTCGAACGATAGGGAACTCCGTTGAGACGGGCGAGCTGGCCACCGATCATCGTCGCCCGGGCGTATTCGGGCGTGCCGAAGGCGGGGGCGCCCGTCTTCATGTCCACATTGCTGGTGAATCCACCATAGACCACCGGAGCGCCCGGGTTGACGAGTTGCACCAGTGTCATGCCGGCAAGCGCCTCGGCATTCTGCTGGGTGACGGCCCCGGCAACACTGGCAGGCGCCATGGCGCCTGCCAGCGTGAAGGGCGTGACGATGACCGGCTGGTTGTGTTCGGCCATGGTCATCATGCCGTCGAGCATCGGTGTGTCGAACCTCAGGGGCGAGTTTGCATTGACCACGGTGACGATGCTCGGTTGTTCCTTCAGTTCCTGGCGCGACAGGTTTCTGGCGATGCAGATGATGGACAGCGCGTCATCGATGCGTTCAGTGCCGAGTGAATAGGCGTGCCACGCCCGGTCGGTGAGCGTGACAAAGGCGGCGAGACAGTCGAGATGGCGGGTGGCGGCCGGAAGGTCGGTCGGCTCCACCGGGTAGCCGCCGAAGAAATGCAGGCAGTTGAGCCCCTGAGCAAGGCGCAGGAAATCGCAAAAGTCCCGGAAGTTGCCTTCGCGGCGCCCCCTTTCGAGATCGTGGGCGAAGGGCGGGCTGGCAACCGGCGTGAAGGCGATGCGGTTGCCGCCGATGGTGAGCGAGCGTTGCGGATTGCGGGCATGGAGCGTGAAGGTGCGGGGTGCGGAGGCCATGGCATGCGCGACGAGCTGCCGGGGCAGGCGCACTCTCGACGTGCCGCGGTCCACGTCGGCGCCCGCGTCATGGAACACCGCACGTGCCCGCTCGTGCAGGAACTCGATGCCGATTTCCTCGAGAACGGCAAGGGACCGGTCCTGGATGTGGTCGATTTCATCCCGGGACACCGCCTCGAGGGGCGCAAAGGGATTGACCGGCAGGCGCCAGGCCGGTTGTTGACGGGCGCCCTTCGTGCGTCGCTGACGGCCTCTTCGTGACACTCGTGCCATGGATTGCGGCCCCATCACTGTCTTGTGTTCATAGGCCATGCGGCGGTTGCGGGCAAACCGGAGCTCTCATCGGGCCATCGAGTGCATCACCGCCGCGAAGTCATGGGCAATCCGGTCTTCCATGGCGTGGTGGCCCCCGTTGATGACGTGACGGCCACGGACGAACACGTCGCGAACGGGGTTGCCGTTGCCGGAAAGGATGAAGCTGTCGAGAAGCTGGCCGTGTCTGCGGGCGACGAGCGCCGGGTGATCGGCATCCAGGACCACGACATCCGCTGGCGCGCCGGGCTGCAATCCGGCGACCGTCTGCCCCAGCGCCCGGGCGCCGCCGACAAGGCCCGACCGCCACAGGGCCTCGCCGGTGTGAGGAACGTCCCGGGTCGAGACCACGCAGCGCCGCCTGCGGCGCAGCCGTTGCACATACTCCAGCCACCGCAGTTCCTCGACCGGGCTCGTCGACACGTGGCTGTCGGAGCCGATGCCGAAGACGCCGCGCTGCTTCAGATATGACCCCAGGGGGAACATGCCGTCGCCCAGGTTCGCTTCGGTCGTCGGACACAGGCCGACCACGGCCCCGCTTGCCGCCATCCGGGCGACCTCGCCTGCTGTCACGTGGGTTGCGTGGACGAGGCACCATCGCCTGTCGACAGGGACATGCTCGAGGAGCCAGTCGACCGGCCGTTTTCCCGACCAGGCGAGACACTCCTCCACTTCACGCCCTTGTTCGGCGATGTGGATGTGGACGGGCATGTTGTCGTCAACGAACGCCAGTACCTCCGTCAGTCCGGTCCTGCCGACGGCGCGCAGGGAATGAGGTGCGATTCCCAGCCTGACTCCACTGTCGCGGGCACGGCCAAGCGTCTGCATGAGCCGCAGGTAGGCATCGCTGTCATGGACGAACCGGCGCTGGCCCGGTTCCGCAGGGGCTTCGCCAAACCCGCCGAAGGTGTAGAGGACCGGGAGCAGTGTCAGCGCGATTCCGGTATGGCGCGCGGCGTCGACGAGGCGCCAGGAGATTTCAGCGGGATCGTCGTAGGGCATGCCGTCCTGCTGGTGGTGCAGGTAGTGAAACTCGCCAACCGCCGTGTAGCCGGCCTTGAGCATCTCGAGGTAGAGCTGGGCGGCGATGGCGCCGACGTCGTCGGGTCCGAGGCGCGCCAGAAAGAGATACATCGCCTCGCGCCAGCTCCAGAAGCTGTCCGCTGTTCCCGATCCCGCCCTTTCCCCCAGTCCCGCCATGGCCCGCTGGAAGGCATGGCTGTGGAGATTGGCCATTCCCGGAAGAACCGGTCCCGCAAGGCGAACCGATCCGGGCGGCGCAGGCGTACCGGTGCCCACGGACTCGATCATCCCGTCGGCGTCGATGGTGATCTGGACATCATCGGCCCAGCCGTCGATCAGCATCGCCGACGGCGCGTGAAGGACGGTACTGGGCATGCCGGTCGCTCCTCGAACACCAGGCGACAGCAATAGTCGGCACAGTCCGGCGTGCGCAAGTCTCCCGTCGCTCACCGGGCAAGAACGCATGCACCGCCATGCAGGCGTCAACGGCGTCCCACACGCGACTCTCGCCCTTGGCCCAAGTGTCGAACAGAGCGCAGGTCCTTGCATGACCGGGCTCCGCTCCCGGCATGTCGCAGGGAAGGGTGGTTCGAAACAGTCGGAGCCGGTCTGGACGGGTCACTCCCAATCGGCACACTGGATCACCTGCCTCCTAGGGGATCCCGGGCCGGCCATCGAAACGGCGTCCCGGAAAATCGGGGACATCGTCGCAACGAAACGCCGCGGGGAGCTGAACACTCGTGAAGGACACGATCCGCACCGGCACAGTCGAACTCGTCGAGGCGACACGCGACGACATTCCCCTCGTGCAGGACCTGGCGCGCTTCTACCTCTACGACATGGCGCGCCAGATCG
Source organism: Alphaproteobacteria bacterium (assembly GCA_964291415.2). Lineage (GTDB taxonomy): Bacteria > Pseudomonadota > Alphaproteobacteria > SP197 > SP197 > SP197. The sequence continues at coordinate 335,579 of OZ219920.1, forward strand.
GTCCCCGTGAAGAGTGGGTCGCCAACGCCACGTGGCGGTGCGAGCAGATGGATCTCTCGTACGCGTGGAACGAAGGCAACCACCCGTTTCTCATTGAAGTTGACGGCAACATCGCGGGTTTCTGCCTGATTGATCGCTACCGCCTCGTGCCCGGCGTCGACTGGAACATGAGCGAGTTCTACGTGTCGGGCCCCTGGGCGGGACGCGGCGTGGGGCGCCGGGCCGCCGAAGCCGCCTTCGATCGCTTCACGGGATGCTGGCAGGTGGTGCAGTTCCCTCAAAACAGGGCTGCCGTGCTCTTCTGGCGGCGGGTGATCGAGACCTATTCGGGCGGAGCCTTCACGGAACGTCTCATTCCGGATCCGGATGGAGACGGTGCCCAGCTCAACGTCATGACCTTTGCCGTATCGGACATGAAGCCCCGATCATGAAGAACCGCTTCAACTCTAGGTCGACTTTCCGTTCATCGCTGATGATGCGAAAGTGACATCCATGTGGGATACGCTCTGGCTGGACGTTCGCCTCGCCACCATGGAGGAGGGCCGTGGCGCCTATGGCGTGATCGATGACGGTGCGCTCGGCGTCAGCGACGGTCGCATCGTGTTCTGCGGCAGGCGCGATGCCTTGCCGGGTCACGCCGGAGCGCTCGCCCGCGAGGTGTACCGCCTTGACGGACGCTGGATGACGCCTGGCCTCATCGATTGCCACACCCATCTCGTCTACGGCGGCGACCGGGCCGACGAGTTCGAGGCCCGTCTCGAAGGCGCGTCCTACGAGGATCTTCTCAAGGCCGGGCACGGCATTCTCTCCACGGTCCGCGCGACGCGTGCAGCCGATTGCGAAGCACTGGTCAACGCGGCCCTGCCGCGGCTCGACGCGTTGCTGGCCGAGGGTGTGACCACAGTCGAGATCAAGTCGGGCTACGGCCTCGACCTCGACACGGAATGCACCATGCTGCGGGCGGCAAGGCACCTCCAGACGATGCGTCCGGTCAGCGTCGTGACCACGTTCCTGGGCGCCCATGCCCTGCCGCCCGAGTTCAACGACAGAAGGGACGACTACGTGGAATTCGTCTGCGCAACGGTGATGCCGGAGGTGGTCGCCTGCGGACTGGCGGATGCCGTCGACGTCTTCTGTGAACACGTTGCCTTCACGGCCGCGGAAACGGATCGCATCCTTGCCAGGGCCCGCCATCTCGGTTTGCCGGTCAAGCTCCACGCCGGACAGCTCTCGGAGTGCGGCGCCGTCGAGGTCGCCGCCCGCCATGGCGCGCTCTCATGCGATCATCTCGAGTATCTCTCGCCGGACGGCGCTCAAGCCATGGCGCGCGCCGGAACCGTTGCGGTGCTGCTTCCCGGTGCGGCCTACGTGCTGCGCGCCGACACCATGCCATCGATCGATCTCATGCGCCGCCACGACCTTGCCATGGCCGTGTCGACAGACTGCAATCCGGGCAGTTCCCCGGTGACGTCGCTGCTGCTCATGCTCAACATGGCGTCGACCCTCTTTCTTCTCACTCCCGAAGAGGCTCTCGCCGGTGCGACAAGACAGGCCGCAAGGGCGCTCGGTCTCCTGGGCGACCGCGGCACGCTCAGTGTCGGCAAACGGGCGGATCTGGCCGTCTGGGACATCAACCACCCCAATGTCCTTGCCTATCAGGTGGGATTCAATCCGCTCCACGCCGTCATCAAGGGCGGCAACGTGGCAACACGGAATTGACAAACTCCCTTGCGTGATCTGCTACACTCCACGGACCTGACAAACGGGAGATGGTCATGACACGCTGCAAGACCCTGAGTGCCGTCCTGGTCGTGTTCAGCCTCGCTGTGGGCGGTCACGCTGCGGCGGAGATGCAGACATCGGTCAACATCACTCCTCAGGGGGTGGCGATCGGCGGCTGGGACACCGTTGCCTACTTCACGGAGAATCGCGCCGTCATGGGATCGGCGGAATTCTCACACGACTGGCAGGGAGCCACCTGGCATTTTGCCTCGGCTGCCAACCGCGACCTCTTCGCGGGCGATCCCGAAGCCTACGCCCCGCAGTTCGGCGGCTGGTGTGCCTATGCCCTGACGCAGGGCGAGTACGCGGCAGAGGTCGACCCCCAACAGGCCTGGACCGTTCACGAGAACCAGCTGTTCCTCAACTGGAATGCCAAGATTCGCAAGAAATGGGTCAACAATGGCATCGAGGACGGTGTGACCGTCGGCCGCGAGAACTGGGTTGAGGTCGAGCAGCAGATCCTCGACGGCGAAGCGGAGTATTCGCGCAAGGGGAATTCCCCGTGGAACGATTTGTAATCATCGCGCCATGACGACGCCTCGCGTCCTCGTCTTCCAGCATATCGCCATCGAACATCCCGGCGTATTCCGGGACTTCCTTGCGGAGGACGGAATCCCCTGGACTGCCGTTGAGCTCGACGAGGGGGCGGCGATTCCGGACCTCTCGGACTTCGACGTGCTGTGGGTCATGGGTGGTCCCATGGACGTCTGGCAGGACGATCTCCACCCCTGGCTCGAACCCGAGAGGCAGGCCATTCGCGAGGCCGTTGTGTCGCGCAGGATGCCGTTCCTGGGCTTCTGCCTGGGTCATCAGCTCCTGGCCCAGGCGCTCGGCGGCGAGGTGGGACCGGCTGCCGAGCCGGAAATCGGCATCCTCGAGGTGGAGCTTGAACCGGCCGGCATCGCAAGTCCCCTCTTCGCGGGCCTCCCGGCGGTTCATCGCACCCTGCAGTGGCATGGCGCGGAAGTCCTCGACGTTCCGCCCGAAACGCAGGTGCTGGCGAAGTCCGGCGCCTGTGCAACGCAGTCGCTCGGGTACGGCGATCACGCCTTCAGTATCCAGTACCACATCGAGATCACGTCCGAGACGGTGAGCCAATGGGCCAGGGTGCCGGAATACAAGCGCGCCCTCGAGGACAACCTCGGCTCCGGAGCCCTGCCCCGGCTCGAGACCGAGGCGGCGGCCGCGATGGCCGAGTTCAACGCGAGCGCCCGCATCGTCTACGACAACTTCATGGGCATGGTCCGCAGCCGCCTGCAGGCTCCGTGAATCCCTGCTTCGCGCCGCCCTGCCACTGGCAACTGGATAGGGCATGACCCAGGGTTGATCAGACGTGATCGATGAAGCCGGACCGGTCACGTTGCCAGGTCGGTCAGACCGCCTGTGTCTTCCCGGGGGTGGTCAGAGCAATCCGGCCGGGATGGCGAAGGCATCTCGCGTAAGTCTGGTTCCGGTTTCCTTCAGGCAAACCACGGCTCCCGTTCCGAGTGGCCTGCCCAGCCTGGTCAGGGTCGAGAGGTTCCTCGCGGCGGCGAGTCCCGGGGATGCCGTCTTCTTGAACTCGAAGGGATGAATTCTGTTGTCGCGCTCGACCAGCAGATCCACTTCCCGGTTGTCCCGGTCCCGGTAGAAGCGAACAGCGGCGTGCAATCCGCCATGCCAGTAGCTCTTGAGAATCTCGGCGAACATCCAGGTCTCCAGGATGGCGCCGGACATCGCACCGGTCACCGCGTTGATCACCAGTCGCCCGGACGTTTCTCAAGCACCCATGTCCAAGCATCGACATTTCCGCGAGGCGTGCCTGACGAAGACTCCCGTGCTGTACGGCCTGCCGCTGCGCATCGATCGCCAGCGAGGCCGGGAGTGCCCCGAAGTCGCCGGGAATTCAGCCCGCAATGGTGCGCAGGCGGGCGATCTGGCTTTCCACCGAGATACCCTCCTGCGAGGTGATTTCCAGTTTCTTGTCCTGGAAGGTGTCTCCGGGATGAGCCTGCCTCCATTCCTCGACGACCCTGTCGCGTTCGCGCACCAGGTCCTTCACCAGCGGTCGAAACAGGCGCAGCATGCCGGTGATCCAGCGGTTGACGGGCCAGGATGGCCGGGCGTGATCGATCACGAAGTCGTCGACCATCTCGCAGACATCGTCGGCCGCATACCAGGCTTCTCCCGTGACCCACCGATTGACGGTGAAGAGGCCTATGGCGAATCCCTTGGAATCCATCGAGATGGCGATGAGGTGACTGAGCGCGTCGTTGCCCGTCGGCCACTCCGCTTCGCCGTCGTAGGCCACCGGAACGACGCCCGGCTTCATGCCCTTGGTGCGCATGAAGGTGTGAAAGTGGCCGTGTTCTCCAGGCCTCTGTGCCTTGGGATGGGCATGGTAGTAGTACTGGCTGTGGCTCGTGCGGTCGAAGACATCGCCCTTGGGATAGTGCCGCCACTGGTAGAACGTGCCGGCGTCCCGCAGCAGTTCGCCAACGATGTTGTCATTGGTCCGGCGCAGGACGCGATGGCATTCGAGAACGTCGTTGCCTGCCGCGATCATCGCCTCGAGTTCGTCATGCGGGAGATCTTCAAGGCGGGTCCGTTCTGTCGTCATGGCGAGCCCTCTCGGGTGGATGTCCGGGCCATGGTCAGTCGTCTTCCAGGGCGAGTCTGAAGCCGATGAGGATGTGGCGGATGTCCTCGGGCCGGCCGTGCCGGTCAGCCGGGCGGCAGACACCGCAACCGCGATCATCCCAGGAACCACCCTTGACCCAGTATCGCCCGGGGCGCTGCTCATCGGCGGTCCACTCGAACACCTGTCCGGCGGCATCCAGCATGCCGAAGGGACTCGTCCCTTCCGGAAACGAGCCCACCGGCATCGTCGAGAAGGGGCCGCGGTCATGGGTGTTGAGTTTCGTGGCGTCCCACGCGTTGCCCCAGGGGAACATCCGGCCATCCGTGCCGCGTGCGGCCTTCTCCCACTCGAGCGCCGTCGGCAGGCGCCACAGGCGCCCTGTTTCCCCGGACATCCAGCGGGCATAGGCCATCGCGTCGGCATGGCTCACGAGAACAACCGGATGGTCGAGCCTGTCGGCCGGTGGTACGCCATCAGTCCAGGCATAGGGCCGTGTGCGGCGGTAGGGATGGATCAGTCCATAGCCGTCCCAGGTCTCATTGTCGACGTCGGGCGCGGCGTGGCCCGTGGCCTCGACAAACAGGGCGTAGTCGGCCTGGGTGACGAGGTTCTTCATGATGAAGAAGGTGCCAAGCTCGACGACGTGACGATCCATGTCATCGTCATACCAGCCCCATTGCCTGGTCCGCGAATGACCATAGGCTTCCTCGTCGAGACGATAGGCCCATTCCCTCTCATCCGCGTCGGACCCGGCGATGAAGGATCCCCCGTCGATCCTGACGACCTCGGGGTGAGGCGTATCGTCTGCCGCGGATGAAGCGTACTGCGACAGAACAAGGAGAGTGACGCAGAGAAACGTGCGCAAGGGACCAGGAACCTTCCTGACAACACCCATAGTGGACCGCATACCATGGGAGCGCCACAGCGTCATTTCCAGCTTACCATCCTGCCGGGATCAGGGTATCATGGTGGTTTACGTGCGGTGCGCTCCATGAGCGCACTCCCTTCAAGATCTCGAAACCGGAGGGTCTCTAACTCCATGGGCAAGCTGAGAAGGAAACTGTTGACGACCACCATGATTCCGGCGGTCGTTGGTCTCGGGAGCGTCATGGCATTCGATGCGTCGGCCTGCATGTGCCAGCGCAAGGCGGCTGCCAAGGCCTACACCATGGCCCTCGAAAACCCGGAGGCCGTGGCAGATCCCGCAACGGGCCTGGCTGCCGGCTGTGATGCCTGCGGCGGCTGTGGAGCGGGCTGCGGCGCTTGCGGTGGCTGTGGTGCCTGTGGAGCGGGCTGTGGAGCCTGCGGCGGTTGCGGAGCCTGCGGAGCGGGCTGCGGGGCCTGCGGCGGTTGTGGAGCCTGCGGAGCGGGCTGCGGGGTCTGCAATCCCTGCGCGGCCGAGTGCGAGGAGGATCCGTGCAATCCGTGTGCGGTCTGCGAGGATCCGTGCGGCGCCAGCCTTGAGACGGCGACGGGCCTGGCTGCCGGCTGCGGAGCCTGCGGCGGCTGTGGTGCCTGTGGAGCGGGCTGCGGAGCTTGCGGCGGCTGTGGTGCCTGTGGAGCGGGCTGTGGAGCCTGCGGCGGTTGCGGAGCCTGCGGAGCGGGCTGCGGGGTCTGCAATCCCTGCGCGGCCGAGTGCGAGGAGGATCCGTGCAATCCGTGTGCGGTCTGCGAGGATCCGTGTGGCGCCAGCCTTTGGCAGCCCGATGACGAAACCAGGGTTGCCTGGAGTGTCCTGACGGGCGAGCCGAGCGCTGCCTATGTTGCCGGACTGCTGCCCCAGGGTGATGTGCCGGCGATGCTTGACGGGAACGTGGAGCATGTTGCCGGACTGGCCGACGAGGGCATCGGTGCGGTTGGCACGGGCGCCACAGGTTCTGGCTCACGGTTCGTTCCGGACGATGCGGCGTCCGACATCGGCTACTGGCGTTACACACTGCTGGTGTCCTGATTACCGGGCGCTCCGTGCCTGGTGGTGACAGACTCCGTCGTCGCGGCCACGCCGCTGGATACCATGACAAGGGCCGGATCGGCATCGCTGCCGGCTCGGCCCTTGTCGTTCTTGTGCTCTTCATGGCGCTGGGCCGTGCCGGAGACGGGACGTTGGCAGCCGACAGCGCCTGGGCGCTGGCTGGCGGTGATTCCCTTCTCGTCATCGACGTGAGAACCGTCCGCGAATGGCGGACCACCGGTCTGCCGGAAAAGGCGGTGGGCATCAGCCTTGCCGGTCAAGGTGTTGCCTCCTTTGTCGACGCGGTGCTTGAAGCGGTTGACGGCGACCGCTCGCATCCCCTTGCGACGATATGCGCCTCCGGTGTGCGTTCGGCTCGGGCAGCCGATATCCTGCAGCGTCACGGGTTTGTGGACGTTTACGACATTGCCGAGGGCATGATGGGGAACGGGCACGGCCCAGGCTGGATCGGACGCGGACTGCCGCTTCGTGCCATGGACGGCAGCGATTCATGATCACGTCTCCCGCTGCCTCCCTTCATACTCCATGTCCGCACCTGTTCACTGACTGAATTCAAGAGAGGAGAATCAGTATGTTTCGCAAGTCCAAAGCCACGCGTCTCGTGGACGACCTTGTTGGCGGTGAGATGTCCAGGCGGGAGTTTCACCGCACCCTCGCTGCCACAGGCATCGGTCTCGGCGGGACAACCCTGCCATTGTCCGGGGCTTCGGCGAACACCGATCCCGCGGCGCTCAGCGTCTTCGAGTGGGCGGGGTACGAACTGCCCGAGTTCTATCCGGGATACACCGAAAAGCACGGTGTCCCTCCGACATTCACGCTCTTCGCCGAAGAGGAAGAAGCCCTTCAGAAGCTGCGCTCCGGGTTCCCGTCGGACATCTCGCATCCGTGCAGCGGTTCGGTGGCGCGCTGGAGGGACGCGGGCGCATTGCGTCCGCTCGATATCGCTCGCATCGAGGCCTGGGACGACATCTTCCCGACCACCAAGGAGATCCGTGGCGTCAAGATCGAGGACGAGTACTATTTCCTGCCCTGGGACTGGGGGAACAGTTCCATTCTCTACAGGCCCGACCTGCTTCCGCTCGGCGAGGACGAACAGTCCTACGACGTCCTGCTGAGGCCGGAGTTGCAGGGCAAGATCGCGATGTTCGATTCGGTCGACTCGACCTTCGCGGTCGGTGGTCTCCTGACCGGGGCTGAGAACATCTTCGCGATGACAGACGACGAAATCGAAGCCGCCGCCGAAGTTGTCCGTGCCCTTCACCACAACATGAGGTTCTACTGGTCGTCTCCAACCGAGTTCGAGCAATCCATGGCCGCAGGGGAAGTGGTGGCAGCATGGTCGTGGAACAGTTCGATCATCGAGATGAAGAACCAGGACATCGAGGTCGTCTTCATGAATCCCAAGGAGGGGATCATGACCTGGATCTGCGGATTCACGGTCATGTCGAGCGGCGAGTCGGTAGATGACCTCATATACGACTACCTCAACGCCGCCATGGAACCGCGCGTCGGCAAATACCTCATCGAGGCTTATGGTTACGGTCACTCGAACGAGCACACCTATGGTCTGGTGGCCCAGGACGTGCTCGAAGCCCTCGGTATCGTCGACCCTGTCGCGCTCATGGCCCAGGGCAACTTCTACGATGAGATCCCTGCCGATATCCGGGAAAAGATGATCGTCAAGTTCGACGAGATCAAAGCCGGTTTCTGATGATCACGAGTGGAGACGCCGGTTACAGTCGCCGGTGTCTCCACTCGTCCAGCTGATCCCCTTGTCGCCCGCCCCTTGCCATCGCGTCTGCTCGAATGGCAGGTGTCGGCGCCGTGACGTTCGCAGACCGGATGCGCTGTCACGGCGGTCCGGCGGGCAGACGGAACACGTTCGTGCGGTTTGCACCGGACGCCCTTGTCCTCCGCCCAGGGCGATGCCGTTCGCGAGAATGGAGAATTCGGCGCTCAGGCGGCGTGGCGCAGAACCTCGTCGCGGGTCTCCTGGAGGAGGTCGAGGTCGAACCCGAAGAGTTCTGCGGCGTTGGCGCAGAGCACCCGGTGGGCCGCTTCGGGATCGAGTTCCGAACGGATCCGGTTGATGAAGGGCTGGCTCTTCGGCCAGGACCCCTCGTCGTGGGGGTAGTCGTTGCCCCACATCAGGATGTTGCTGCCCGTGAACGTCACGTTGTTCAGAGCCACCGGATCGTCAGTGATGGTGATGGCGCCCTGGCGCAGGAAGTACTCGCTGGGACGTAGGTTGAGTTTCTTCATGCCGAGGTGACGCTGTCTCTGCATCTGGTCCATGGCGTGGAGAACCCAGGCCAGCCAGCCGCATTCCGCCTCCGTGACGACGACCCTGAGGTTCGGGTGATTCTCGAGGACGCCGGCGCCCGTCAATTCGACGATCGGCGCCATGCCCGCGGCCATGCCCAGCACCGTGGAATTGAGCATTTCCGGCCAGTCGCGCTGTCGCTCCACGACTCCTGAGTAGGCGGCGAATCGGTCCGCGTCCATGGCGCCGAGATCGGCGAAGTCCGCGTGCAGGGCGAGGTTGCCGCTGAAGACGTGGAAGTTGAGCGGTATGCCCGCTTCCTCGGCCAGCGACCACAGGGGTTCGTAGTCGGGCATGCGGTAGGGCCGCCAGGGAACGTTGGCCGGCAGGAAGAGTGTGCAGAATCCGAGCCCGATGGCGCGTTCGGCTTCCCTCATCATCTCGTCGATATCGTCGACGGCGATCATGGCCACGGGCTTGAGGCGGTGCTGCCAGGGACCGAAGGTATCCCGCATGAAGTCGTTCCAGGCCCGTGCCCAGGCGTGGTGGAACTGAGTGGGCCCCCTGCCGCCGGAGAGCGAAAGTCCGATGTTGGGGAAGAGCACGGCGGCATCGACCCCCTCCAGCGCCATGTCGCGCAGGCGCCTGTCGATATCGGTGCCTTGCGAAGGATCGGTGCGAAACTCCTTCATAAGGTCGATCTCGCCGAGCGATTCGGCGGTGGAGTTCCTGAGATCCTCTCCGGCCAGCGTGACCTTGAAATCGCCGTTCACGTCGCTCTCGAGGCGCGGCAGCAGATCGCGGTAGCGTTCCGGAAGCCTTTCCCGCATGGCATCGGGTTCACCCACGTGGGCATCGGCGGAAATGATCACATCATGCAGCATGAGCAGAGTGGCCTTCCATGTGCTGGCGCCATTCTTGCATCTGGCCGGCGCCGGGTAAAACACTGTCGGCCAGTGCACCAGACACTATAGTGGCGGCCGGTGATGCCGGTGACGGGAGGAGACATGACGAACAGGGGACTGCTGGACGGACGACGGGCCCTCGTGACAGGAGCGGCCCGGGGAATCGGTCTTGCCATCGCCAGGGCCTTCCATGACGAGGGGGCACAGGTGGCGCTGAGCGACATCGACGGCGGGGCGGCCGTCACCGCGGCCGCGGATCTCGGATCACGGGCTCGCGGCTACGCTCTCGATGTCACCGATGCCGTCGCCACCGAGCGAGTCTTCAACGAAGCTGCGCAATGGACGGGAGGGCTCGATCTCGTCGCCGCCAATGCCGGCATCTCCACCATGAATGCCGTCAGGGATCTGACGGAAGAGGAATGGGCAACATGGACGTCAACGCCAAGGGTGTCTTCCTCACCAATCGCGAGGCTGTCCGGCACTTTCGCGAGGCTGTCCGCCACCGGGACCGAGGGCGTCATCGTCAACACCGCCTCGCTCGCCGCCAAGATCGGAGCGCCCTACCTCGCCCACTATGCCGCCAGCAAGTTTGCCGTCATCGGTTTCACGCAGTCACTGGCCAGGGAGGTCTCCGACCGAGGCATCCGCGTCAACGCCGTGTGCCCCGGTTACGTCAGGACGTCGATGCAGGAGCGGGAGGTCGAGTGGGAAGGCAGGCTGCGAGGCATGACGCCCGAGGCCGTGCGCGATGAGTACATTGCCGCCACACCGCTGGGCCGTCTCGAGGAGCCCGACGATGTCGCCTCGATCGCCGTCTTCCTGGCGAGTGATCTCTCCCGGTTCCTGACCGGGGAATCGATCAATGCCAGCGGCGGCGTCCTGATGGACTGAATTTGACCGGGAGACCAGGAAATGGGTTGGCTTGCGCAACAATTGGGAAGCAGGAAACCGGTGATCGCCATGGCGCATCTTCCGGCGTTGCCGGGATCACCGTTGCATGATGCCGCGGGAGGCATGGCCGCCATCATCGAACATGTGTCGCGCGACATCGAGGCCCTTCAGGCGGGAGGTGTCGACTGCATCATGTTCGGCAACGAGGGCGACAGGCCCTACCTGCTCGAGGCCTCGCCGGAATCGCTCGCCGCCATGACCGCCGCCGTCGAAGCGGCCAAGGAATGCATCACCGTCCCCTTCGGTGTCGACTACCTGTGGGACCCGGTGGCAACCGTGGCTATTGCCGTGGCCACGAACGCCGTCTTTGCCAGGGAGATATTCACCGGAGTCTATGATTCCGACATGGGCCTGTGGCAACCGGATGCCGCCCGGGCACTCAGAATGCGTCACGACCTGGGCCGGGACGACCTCAAACTCCTCTTCAACATCAATGCAGAATTCGCGTCACCGGTGGGCGCGAGATCGATCGAGTCACGCGCCGAGAGCGCCGTCTTCTCCTCTCTGGCCGACGCCGTCCTGGTCTCGGGCCCCATGACCGGACAACCTGTCGATGCATCCGAACTCTCGCGGGTCAAGGACGCTGTCGGCGAGACGCCGGTCCTTGCCAACACCGGCTGTACGGCGGAGAACATCGCCGGCATCCTCGCCGTGGCGGACGGCTGTATCGTCGGCACGCATTTCAAGGTGGGGGGCGACACCTGGAATCCGGTCGATCGCGACCGGGTTGCCCGATTCATGGAGGTCGTGTCCAGGAGCCGTTCCTGATGAGCGTTCTGCTTGGTCTCGACATCGGCACCACGTCAACAATCGGCATCCTTGCCGACTGCAGAGGCGGTGTTCTCGCCCTGGCCTCAAGGCCCAGCGAGCTTCTGTCGCGCCATCCCAACTGGGCCGAGGAGGACCCGGACCTGTGGTGGGCCAATGTCTGCGCCATCGTGCCGGAGCTGATCACCGCCGGCGGCATCCACGCGAGCGACATTGCCGGTGTCGGTGTGACGGGCATGGTTCCCACCCTCATCCTTCTCGATGACGACGGTCTGGCTATTCGTCATTCGATCCAGCAGAACGATGCCCGGGCCATCGACGAGATCGCCGCGATGGCGCGGGACGTGGATGCCGACGCGTTCCTTGCCCTGACGGGTGGCAGCATCAACCAGCAGATCCTTGCACCCAAACTGCGCTGGCTTGAACGTCATGAACCCGGCAATCGGGATCGCACGCACACCATCACGGGCTCCTACAGCTACATCACCGCCAGGCTGTGCGGATCCCTGACCATCGAGCGGAACTGGGCCCTGGAAGCGGGATTCATGGATCTTGCCACCGGTGCCCTTGACGACCGTCTTCTCGCTCACGCCGGCCTGGTGCCGGGCGCTCTCCCGCCGCTCCACGCCTCCCATGACGTCGTCGGGGAGGTGACATCCCATGCCGCGTCACAGACGGGGTTGGCCGCCGGCACGCCCGTCGTGGCGGGGTGTGCCGATCACATCGCCTCGGCTTTCGTTGCAGGGGCATCGCGGGACGGCGATCTGGTCGTCAAGTACGGGGGAGCAGGGGACATCCTGCTGTCATGCACCAGCCCGGTGACCGATCCGCGCATGTTCATCGATTACCACATTGTCCCCGGTCTCCACTTCTCCAATGGCTGCATGGCTGCCAGCGGCAGCGTGCTGAACTGGATTGCCACCCACCTGGCAAAGGCCGAGGCAGGACAGGCAGCGCAGGAGGGACGGTCCGTCCATGCCTTGCTGGACGCCATGGCCGCAATCCTGCCGCCGGGGGCCGGCGGCGTTCTCCTGCTTCCCTACTTTCTGGGCGAGAAGACACCTCTCAACGACCCCCATGCGCGTGGCACCCTGACCGGTCTCGGGCTGCACCACGGGCTGGCTCACGTCTGGCGTGCGGCTCTGGAATCGGTGGCCTTCGGTTTCCGGCACCATGCCGATGTGTTCGACGACATGGGTCTGGAGATCACCAGGATTGTCGCCTGCGACGGAGGCGCGGCAAGCGATCTGTGGGTCCAGATCACGGCCGATGTTCTCGAGCGGCCCATCGAGAGGCTGCTCGACCACCCGGGGTCGTGTCTCGGCGCCGCCTTTGTCGCCGGCATGGGAGTCGGAGTCATGGACGACTGGGCCGACATCAAGGCCTATGTCGCGACGGACCGAGTCTTCGAACCGGACGGTGTTGCGTCATCGGTCTACCGGGAGGCTTACGGCCTCTACAGGGAACTCTACGAACGCCTCGAAACCCTCTACCCACGTGTCGGCCAGCTTCCGGTGGCCTGACACCGTGTCACCGTTCAGCCGGCGTCGAGGGCGGCGATCGGAGAACCCGAGATCAGTCGGGAGAGGGTGCCGTCGATTCCGCGGCGCGGTTCACCCAACAGCGTGACGCGGTAGAGCTGCCGGTCGAAATCGAGATCGAAGATATCGGGCGTCGCGAGATGCAGGCAGGACCGGTTGTCCCAGAAGGCCACGCTGCCCGGTTCCCACCTGAACCGCACCATGAACTCGGGCCTGAGGGCATGTTCGTAGAGCAGCTCGAGGAGTCTGTCGCTCTCGAAGGGCGACAGTCCGACCACATTCCGGACGAACTCCGGATTGACATAGAGAACGCGCTTGCCGGACTCCGGATGGACCACCACCATGGGGTGTTCGGCCATCAGCGCGGCGTGTTCCACGCGCTGATCATACTGGCGGCTGACGTCGGCGCCCGATGGCGGTTCGAACCGGTGAATGCAGCTCAAGTGATCGATGAACCCGCGGAGAACAGGTGACAGGGCCTCGTAGGCCCGGGTCATGTCGAGCCACAGGGTGTCGCCGCCATGGGGAGGAATGATGTCGCCCCTCAGGATCGTGGCAAACGGCGGATTGACCGCCGGCGTGACGTCGGCATGCCAGCCCTTCCAGGCGCGGCGCGGTTTTTCGCCTCCCCGGGTGATGGCCACGCGAAACTTGGTCACGGGATAGATTTCCGGGGGCAGGCCTTCCCTTGTGCCGAACACCACGTGGGCCGGCGTCAATTCGCCGAACTGCCGGGCAAAGCGGCTGTGCTGTTCGTGGTCCAGTGACTGGTTTCTGAAGAAGATCACCTTCCATGTGACAAGCGCTTCGCGTATCGCCGTCACCGCGTCCGCCGGCAACGGCCGGGAAAGATCGACACCGGCAATCTCGGCGCCGATATGCGCCGTCATGGGGCGAACGTCGGGCCGGACGGCGGAAGAATGCTTGCGACGTGTCACACGGGGGTTCCCGGACTGGGTGCGTCTTCCTTCAGATAGCTGCCGAGGTCCGGGCGAACCGGTCCGCTCGCCCCGCCATGGAGGATGGCGAGTCCACTGTCGGCTTCAAAGAAGTGAAGCTGCTCAAGGTCGATGTAGAGAGGAATTCGGGCCCCGGGAACCGCCTGGAAGGTTGGCCCCTGCCTCACCGAGATTTCCTGTCCGTCGCCAAGGTCAGCGACGAGGATGACCTCCGGTCCGAGGACTTCGACAGCAACCACGCTGATATCGACCCTGTGATGGGTGCCGTCGGCAGGCTCCTCCGTGTGGACGTCCTCGGGTCGGATGCCGACCACGATCTCGGAACCGGCATGCCGTCTCAGCGGCGCCTGTCGGTGGCGCGGAATGGGCAGGTTGATCGCTGACAGTCCGACCTCGTCGACGCCGTGATGGCCTGTCAGCCGCGCCTTGAGGAGATTCATCGGCGGGCTGGCGAGGAAACCGGCGACGAAAGAGTCCGCCGGGTGCCGATAGACTTCGAGGGGTGGTCCGACCTGGATGATCCGGCCTTCCCGCATGATGCAGATACGCTCTCCCATGGTCATGGCCTCGACCTGATCATGGGTGACATGCACGACGGTCTTGCCGAGCATGCGATGGATCTTGATGAGTTCCGTGCGCATGGCGGCGCGCAGTTTGGCGTCGAGGTTGGACAGGGGCTCGTCGAGAAGGAAGGCCTCGGGGTCACGGACCAGTGCCCGGCCCAGCGCCACCCGCTGTTGCTGGCCGCCGCTCAATTCACTGGGGCGGCGGTCCAGCAGGTCGTCGATTCCGAGCATGGCCGTGGTGTCGCGGATGCGCCTGTCAATGACGTCCCTTGGCGTCTTGCGGAGCTTCAGGCCAAAGGCAAGATTGCGTTCCACCGTCATGTGCGGATAGAGCGCGTAGTTCTGGAACACCACGGCAAGGTCGCGGTCTGCCGGATCGACGTCGTTGACGATCTCGCCATCGATCTTCAGGTTGCCCGCGGTCACTTCCTCGAGGCCGGCGATCATCCGAAGCGTGGTTGACTTGCCGCAGCCCGAAGGACCCAGCAGGACCATGAACTCACCCTCACGGATTTCGAGATCGATGTTGTCGACCGCGAGAATGTCCTGGCCGTAGACCTTGGTCACACCTTCAAGAACGATGTTGGCCACGGGTGAGGTCCTCCTACTTCAGCGAGTTCATGTACCGGTAGAGATAGGCCGTCAGGGCCAGGATGATCACCAGGAGGCCGGCCGCCATGGCGGAGGCGCGCCCGATATCGAGCCCGAAGAACGCGGCCCGGTAGATGTAGTAGCTGATGAGATCGGTGGCCGTGCCCGGTCCACCCTTGGTCATGATGAAGACGATGTCGAAGGTCTTGATGGCAAAGATCAGCCGCAACAGGACCGCCACTGCGATCACCGGCCGCATCAGGGGCAGGGTGATGTGGATGAAGCAGCTGATGGTCGAGGCGCCATCCATGCGCGCCGCTTCGTAGGGTTCCCGTGGCAGTGCGGCCAGCCCGGCGACCAGCAGGATGGCCATGAAGGAGACCTGGTGCCAGATATCGGTCAGCACCACGGTCCAGAAGGCGACATCGGCATCGCCGAGCCAGCTCACCGGCGAGATTCCGACGAGGCCGATGGCGTAGTTGACGATGCCGAGTTCCGAATGGAGCAGCATGCGCCACAGGAGACCGACGACGACGGGATTGATGAGAAGGGGGGCGAGCAGGATGAGGTAGTAGATCGATTGAAAGCGCCGGGTGGCATGAAGTGACAGGGCCACCGCAAAACCGATGATGAACTCGATGACGACGGATGCCAGGACGAACTTCGTCGTCACCCAGAGCGAGCCTGGCAGATACTCCTCGTCGAGCGCCTCCTGGTAATTCTCCAGGCCGACAAAGGTGTCGTAGTTGGGCGTCAGGAGCGTGTAGTCGTGGATGCTCGTGAACAGGGTGAAGAACAGCGGGAACGTGATGACAAGGAGAAGGGCCAGGAGACCCGGCGCCGTGAGCAGAAGCCCGAAGCGCCGGTCTCTCCCGGCAAGTGTCAGTCCGCCAGCCGAGGCCACGGACATGATACGATGTCTCTGGGCCTACTCCTCGATCTTGCCGTCCTTGACGAGCAGGGCGTGCAGCTTCTCCTGGGCCGCGGCCATCGCCTCGGCAACCGGCTTTTCGCCGGTGGCCGCAAGATTGAGTTCCAGACCCACCTGTTCGACGAACTCCGTGGTGTACGTGAACACCGGGAAGTCCTTCGTTCCGGCAAGGATCTCGCCCAGGATCGGGTAATAGGGCCGCGCGGCCATGACATCGGGATCGGTGAAGATCTGGGCCTGGGTCGGCGCTCCGCCGAGCATGGCCCGTTCCTTGGCCACCGCCGGTGATTCGGCCCACTTCATGAAGGTCCACGCGGCGTCCTTGTTCGGGCTGGAATTGGGAATCGCCCAGCCCCATCCACCATTCAGGCCGCCGCCCGGATTGGGCGTGATGCCGACCTTGCCGGCGACTTCGGAGGATTCAGGATCCTCGAAACCGGCATAGAGGATGTTGAAGGTCACGAAGCTGTAGGCCCGGCCCTGCGCCATCACGTTGAAGGCCTCATCGAAGCAGTACGCTTCGGAACCGGCCGGACTGTAGTTCTCCACGGCCTCCCGGTAGTACTCCATCGCCCGGATTGCTTCCGGAGAATCGAGCAGCGGATTCCAGTTCTCGTCGTGATAGAGGCCGCCCTGCGAATAGAGGTAGTTGGCCCACTGCATCGAGATGCAGTCACCTCGCTGGCCCTGGATGACCGTGCCGTAGAGGTCCCGGTTGCCGTCCCCATCGGTGTCGCGGGTGAAAAACTCGACCTGCTTCCAGTACTCGTCCCAGGTTTGCGGCACCCTGAGTTCCATGCCGTAGGCTTCCTGGAAGGCCGCCTGCTCGTCGGCATCGTCGATCAGGTCCTGGCGATAGATGAGCGCCATCGAGTAGTTGTAGAAGGGCAGCATGTAGAGAACGCCGTCGACCCTGCCCACCAGATCCATGAGCTTGGGCACATAGACGTCGACATCCACGCCGTCGCGTTCGACAAGGTCGTCGAGCGGCATCAACCAGCCGGCCTTGGTGAACTCGCCGACCCAGTAGAAGTCGACCACGATGAGATCGTAGCTTCCTTCCGGGGCAATGAGCTGCGGCACCAGCTTCGAGTGCATGTCGATGTAGCTGATGGCCTCGATTTCGACATTGATGCCGGTTTCCTCCTCGAACTGAGGCAACAGCTCCTGGATGTACCGGGTATCGGGAACCGTCTCCATGAGGATTCGGATGGTCTGTGCCTGGGCGGCGCTGACGACGAGGGCCAGCGCGGCCATGACAGAAAGGAACAATCTCATGATCCACCTCCACTAGTTGTTGAACAGTAACGACGCAATGACGACTCCGTTGATCGATTGATGCCTACTTCAATGCCCCCAGTGAGAGGCCCTTGATGAGGTAGCGGCGCAGGAAAGGCAGCAGCACGATGGCCGGCAGAATGGCGCAGATCGTCGCCGCCGACAGCAGCGCGATGTCGACTCCCCGGTGGGTCTGGAATGACGACAGGCCAACCGGCAATGTGTTCGTGTGCGGACCGCTCAGGATGAGGGCATAGAGGAACTCGTTCCAGCTGAGCAGGAAGGCGAGCAGTCCGGCCGCCAGAATTCCCGGGGCGGCCACGGGCAGCGTGATGCGTACCAGCGCCTGGAAGCGGGTGGCGCCATCGGTGCGCGCGGCCTGCTCGAGTATGGCCACCTCGCCGTCGAAGAAGGCGACCAGGAGCCATGCAAGAAAGGGCAGGCTGAGCGTCATGTGCGCCAGGATGAGGCCGGGGAGCGTGTTGATGAGCGACGCCTTGAGGAAGAGCGTGAAGAGCGGCAGGACGAGGATGACCGGCGGCAGCATCTGACTCGACAGGACGAACAGGCGCAGCGACAGGCCGCCGGTGTTGTAGCGGGCAAAGGCGTAGGCCAGTCCCACCGCCAGCGGCAGGGCGAACATCGTGGCGCCGAGGGCGACCGTGGCGCTGTTGAGGAAGTAGCTGAAGAAGGGGTAGCCGGTGAAGATCTCGATGAAGTTGTCGAGATTCGCCTGACCCCACTCGGGCGGAATCTTGTAGGCGGTCGACTTGTCGGTCAGGGCGACCCGGAGCAGCCACAGAAGGGGAAGCAGAATCACCGCGCTGAACACCACAAGGATGCTGTGGGGCAACAGCCAGGAAAGGAATCTCCAACGTCCTCGTTTCCTCATGGCGCCACGGATGTTCGCAGTCATTCCCTCATCGACATCCAGGCGCGCTCAGAAGCTCCCCCAAGGCTCTGGAAGCACGAAGTCTGCGACATGGCGAGGGCTTCTTCAACAGCAAATCGGCCGTCAAGGATCACTCTTGCATGTGAACCGCGGGCGGCTGCCTCTATGCTGGTTGCGGGTCAGCGGGAACTGTCAGCGGGATGCCGGAAGTCTTCGCCAGCGGTCATGCGGTCGCATCGGACTGGCAGGAAGCGGTGCGATCGGTCGCCGCTCAGCTTGGCGACCTCGATGACGACGACATCGGTTTTGTCTATGTCACGGACCATGTCGCCCATCATCTGCACGATGTCGTCAGTTTTCTGGCCGCGGCGACCGGGCTTGATCAATGGTGCGGAACCGTGGGCATCGGCGTCCTGTCCAATCCGGTCGAGTCGTTTGACAAACCGGCGATCGTCGCGCTTGCGTGCCGCCTGCCGGGCGCCAGGGCCCACGTCTTTCGCAGTGTCGACGAGGCGGTCGGGAGGTGGCGGCAGCCGGATTCCGGCGATACGGCCGGGTTCGGCATCGTCCATGGTGATCCGCGCCACGCCGATGTCCTCGACGGCCTCGTCCGCCTTGCCCGCGAGACGGGCAGCTATCTGGTGGGCGGTCTCGCTTCATCGCGGGCCGGATCTCCCACCCATGCCGGCGGCGCCGCCGGTGACGGTCTTTCGGGCGTGCTGCTGAGCGGGGCTCGGGTCGCCACGGCGCTGACCCAGGGATGTTCACTGCTCGACGGCTCCCACGAAGTCACAAGGGCCGACGGCAACGCGGTCCTCGAACTGGATGGCCGGCCCGTGTTCGACGTGCTCGGGGAGAGATTCTCCGGCGCCCGGGGGTCTGAGCGGCCCGTCGACCCGGCGTCACTCCATGTGGCATTGCCCATTGCCGGATCGGACGCCGGCGCGTTTGTGGTCCGCAACATCGTCGGCATCGATCCCGACCAGCATGCGATGCTGTTGGCAGAAGACGTCAGCCGCGGCGACGTGCTGATGTTCTGTGTGCGTGACCATGAAGCTGCCGAGGCGGACTTGAGACGCATGCTGCAATCCCTCAAGTCCCGGGTGTCCCGGCCTCTCGGCGGGCTCTACTTCAGCTGCCTTGCCCGCGGGCCCCACATGTTCGGCGCCGTCAATCGGGAGATGGAGATCATCCGTGATGTCCTGGGCGACGTGCCGGTGGCCGGCTTCTTCTCCAACGGCGAAATCTCGCTCGACCGTCTCTACGCCTATACCGGAGTTCTCACCCTGTTCAGGGACGATTGAGCAGGATCACTCCTCCAGGGTCGTGCGGACGGGGGAGTCGGGAAAGAAGGCGTGCCAGGCGAAGGCGAAGTCGACCATGTAGACGACATCGACCGGGCCGGACTGCGTCATGCGCTGCACGGTGACATTGCCCACATCGACTCCGGACGCGATATCGCGGGTGTCGAGTGCCGACGCCTGGCCGGGCTCCCATGTGATGACGAGGTCGCCCTCGACGAGCTGCCCCTCCTGGCGGAGAAGATCGAGGGACCATGCCGTGTCGTCCACGCGCACCACCCGCGCCAACGGCGCGATGTCCGGCGGAAGGTCGCCCCGGAAGAAGCCGAGGGGGCTGGTTCTGCTGTCGTAGCCGGCGTAGGGCGTCCAGCCGTAGGGCCGCTGGAAGGCGTCGCCGGCGACCAGCACCGTGCCGTCGGGGTGTCGTTGGCGGAATCGGTCATAGGACTCGAGCCTCGAGGGCCAGGCCTCGAGCTTCGTTCCGGTCATCGCGCCGACGATGGCACGACCGGTGAACTGCTGCCACCAGCTCTCGGTCTGGCGGTCGTACATGACAAGATCGGAATGGCGCAGCTTTCCGGTGACGCCAAAGTCAAGAACGGTGCCGTCAACCTCCCTCTTGAACACGATTCCCGTGTTGCAGAGCGGGCAGTAGGTCACGGACAGAGGCACACCGTTGATGTCATCGTTGACGATTTCGTGCCAGACCAGGATGCGCAGGGGATAGGCCCGCGCCGCGCCATCGACCGTGACGGAGATCACCGGTTCGACGCCGGGAAGACCGTCATGGTCGGCAACGGAAACGGTGCGCGGGTCGTCGATGGCCGGAATGCCGTCCTTCGGCGGTCCGCCGGAGAGGATGTCTGCGAGATCGATCGCGTGCCGGGAGAAGTCCGTGTTCGGCCATTCGTGGCGCCACAACTCCTCGCTGGCGGACGCCCACGGTGCCTGCGCGAGGACGAACGCCGCTGCGAGCATCAGCGTGCGGGCCCTAGGCCGTCCCGGTGGTCGCGTTTCACGTACGATCCCGTTCCCGGAATTCATGATGCAGCGCTGAAGCTGGAGACGGGCGAGAATGGCCCGATGTACCCGGTCGACAAGACCGCCGCCGCCCAGTCGTCCGCATCGGCGTCGGTCATGAGAGTTGTCACCATTGCGGGCGGTCTCCATGGGCGCGACCGTCTCGCGGAGGAGGCAGCCGTCCTTTCGCTGCCCGAGCAAGGTCGCCGGGCGAACCGTACAGTGTAACCGGCGACCTTGTCAGCTTACATGCCGAGCGTGACCTCTTCCCAGAGCCTCACGTACTTTTCGTCGAACTCTTTCGGTATCGGCTTCAGGAAGTTGCCGATCTCCAGGAACCTGTTGGGATCGGGCAAACCGACTTCCTCAAGACGTTCTGCCGGAACCAGATCGAAAGCCTTGGCGTTGCCGTGACCATAACCGTACTCACTGATCAAGAAGGCCCCGGCCTCGGGCGACATCATGGCGTCAAGAAAGTCATAGACACGTTCGTCGCTGCTGACTCGGAGTTCCGGAACGGTGAGGACGAGGCCGCAGACCCAGGTGCGCGCGCCTTCCTTGGGAGTCATGAATTTGACCTGAAGACCCTCGTCTTTCATCGGCTTGACAAGACTGTTCCAGGCGTAGGTCGCGACTATCTCGCCGGCAGCCATGGCCTGGCCGGCCTCCGACTGGCTGTCCCAGTAGAACCGAAGCAATCCACGCTGCTTCACAAGGAGCTTCCTGATCTCTTCGAGCTGCGCGTCGGTCAGCGTTTCGAGATTCTCGTAGCCGAGTATCATGGCCGGGACCTGCACGCCGGGGTATGGCGCGTTGTAGGTCGCGAGCTTGCCCTCATAGCGCTCGTCAAACAGCAGACTCCAGGACTCTTCCTCGATTTCGACAATATCGGTACGGTAGAGGATCGACGAATTGCCCCATTCAAACGGAATGAACAGGTTTTCGCCGTCAGCGGTGAGGGTTTCGTCGATCTGCGCGAATACCTCGAAGTAGTCCTCCCAGTGCTTCAGCCGCTCGGTGTCGATCGGCGCAAGGAGTCCGGCTTCGTACCACGGAGTGACGTTGTCCGAACAGGGATGGGAAACGTCGGCGCGGTAGCCTGCGCGGAGTTTCTGCATGGCTTCATTCACACTGGCGAAGTACCCGATGTCCGGCGAGACGCCGTACTTGTCGATGTAGCTCTGATGGAGCTCGGGCAGCTCGTAGCCCGCCCAGGTCAAGTAGTGCGCTTCCGCGTCCTGGGCCGAGGCGTTGCGCGTCACCAATGGCACGGTCGCGACGCCCAGCCCCAACGAGGCGAGTGTCTGGCTGAACTCACGCCGGCCCATGCGGCCCGACAGCAACATGTCAATAGGATCCCTTGTTGAGGCTTCTGCGTTGTAGCGATTTTGGCGCGGTGCGGCATGAGCCTTGGCTCTGCGGTCGCCGGTGAGTCACCTTCCACGGGCCCTGGGGCCGGCGTCAGGCGACCGGTTTGACGTTGTGGCGCGGGATGTCGGGCGCTGTTGAGACCCGGCGGCGGCGTTCAGGCGTGCGGAAGCCGTCCGCGTGATGGATCTCGCGGACGCCGGGCGGTCGTGTCCGCCGGGATCAGCCTGGATCGGGTGGGGCTGCTGCCCGCACGAGACTCCGCATCAGGTGTGGCTGCCGTTCTTCGGCGCTGGCATGAGCCAGGGCCATCATGACGGCAAGGGCGAGGTTGATCCGCGCCGTCATCCGGCCCAGGCCGCGGATGTGGTGATGCTCGAGGCCGAAGTTCTGGTCGAGGCGGGCGTTGATGCGTTCCAGAGCCGTGCGCCCGCGGTAGCGGCGTTGCCAGGTCAGCGAGCTGCGCGGCGTCGGGGTGAAGATGCGGCGGTCGGTGTCGAGGGGAACACGGACGATGCGGCCGTAGCCTTGTGAGTGACAGTCGCCGGCGGCCTCGCAGTCCTTCCGGCCCTGGCATGCGAACCCGTAGGTCGCTGCGGGGCAGCGGTACTTCAGAGTTCCCCTCGTCGCCTCGAAGCCGTGGAAGGCGAGATCGCGCTCGGTGCCGGTCTCGGGGCAGATGCAGCGCACCTCGCCGCGTTCCGTGTAGACGATGGTGTCGGCCTTCCCGGCATGGAGCGGCCGGGTGATGGGCTTCGTGCGGTCATGGCCGGGCTCGGCCTTCTCGTCGCGCCACATCTGGCGCACATCGATGATCGGGCGGACCCGCCAGGTCTCCCACAGGGTCTGCTTGAGAGGCCCGCTGTCGTAGCCCCGGTCGGCACTCATGTCCTGGCAGCGCAAGGCCAGGTCCGGAGTGTCCTCGAACACGTCCTCCAGCAGCGTCTCGAAGGTCGTCACCTCCGAGGCCGACGCCTTCGTCACCGCCGCCGCCACGGGGATCTCGTAGGTGGTGTCGGCGATCAGGTGAAGGGT
Source organism: Alphaproteobacteria bacterium (assembly GCA_964291415.2). Lineage (GTDB taxonomy): Bacteria > Pseudomonadota > Alphaproteobacteria > SP197 > SP197 > SP197. The sequence continues at coordinate 358,322 of OZ219920.1, forward strand.
GTAGCCGAACCACGTCTTGACCTTGGTCCACGCCTTGCCCTCGGCGGTCACGCCCCTGGTCTCGTGCCGGCCCCAGTCGGCATCGCGATCCGACGTCTGTCCTGTTGCCGCGTTGACCGTGCCCGTTGACTTGCTCGCCACCGCCGTGCCGTCGCAGCCCAGATGGGCGCCGAAGTCGGGGATGAGATCGATCAGGCGATGACGCAGCTCGACGATCATCTCGGACAGCAGTCCCTCCTCCTCTTCAACCTTGAGCAGGGAGGCGACGAAGCGCGAGACGTTCCAGCTCGAGGGGATCGACGAACGCTCCGGGGGACGGATGATGTGGATCACCTTGCTGTGCGGATCCTGGACAAGCTTGCGCCGGCCCCGCGTCGGCACCGGATGGAAGCCGCAGGCATCGAGCAGGGCCGGGTTGCGGTTGAGCTCTCTCAGGAGAGCCTCGATGGAGGGATGCTGGAACACCATGCCGGCCACCAGGGCCCGCCACATGGCGCGAACCGGATAGTCGTTGCGGCCGCGGCTGCGGCGCCTCTCGAGGGCCGCGATGAGCGCCTCGTCGGGCAGGGCGTCGAGGACCCGCCTGAGGCGCTCGAGATCGCCAAGGCTCTCGACGTGGGACCAGGAAAGAAGTAAAGGAGTGTGTGTCGTCATGGCGCGTGTCGGACCTCCTTCGCGAGGTGGGCTTTGACACTCGAGACATAGCCCATGGCGACACTTTTTGTCCACATGAACAGCCAGTTATTCCACACCGCGCGATACGTGACGGATCTGGATCGCATCGCGCGCGAACGCTCCGGGACGGCGTGTGGGAAGCCTGTGGGGTGGAATCCCGACGGATGAGCCGGCGCCGGTAAGGCGAATCGCGTCTTCTCAGGCAGTTGCCGAGCGCCGGTTGGGGTAACAAATATTCCGGACCCCAACTTCCCTGCATCATCTCAGTGAATTACAAACAACGCAGAGGTCTCTTGTTGTCATGGTTTCCTCCCAATCATTGTCAAATTGGAATTCTTCCAAGAATAGCACCACGGCCGGTAGGCAACAAGGAAACCGGCCGGCGATCCCTTCATCCGGAACAACCGCTGACGGCTCTACTGCGCGGGCCATTGTCGAACGCGCCAGAACCGCAGCCTCGGCGCAGCCGGAACGATGGGGGATCGGGCCCGTAGGCCTGAGGCATCTCTTCTGACGACGGCCGAGTTTCGATACCATGCGTCGATGTCGTCGGAACCTGTCACGGATGAGATCGGCGATCTGGTCGACCTCGAACGCTACCCGCTCGAGCGGACCGACAGCCAGGAGTACTTGGCGCTGGTCGAACGGTGCCGTGAGGTGCACCGGGAGAACGATTGCGTCAACCTCCCCGGTTTCGTGAGGGCCGATGCGCTTGCTGCCTTTGCCAGGGAAGCTTCGGTGCTCCTCGAACGGCACGGCTACCGGAAATCCCATCAGCGGACGGCGCTCTTCAACCAGGGCGATCCGTCGAAACCCTCCGGCCACCCGGCCAACCGCCTCTTTCGCGAGAGATCGCTCCAGGTCGCCAACGACCAGATCGGCGATACCCTGATCCGCCGTATCTACGAGTGGCAGCCACTGACCGACTTCATCGCTGCCGTCGAAGACTGCGAACGGCTCTACCGCATGGCCGACGAGTTCCAGGCATTGAACATCATCGCGCACGAAACGGGCAACGGCCTACCCTGGCATTTCGACGTCAACAACTTCACCGTCACGCTGCTGCTTCAGGCGAGCGAAGCAGGTGGCGAGTTCGTCTTCGTTCCCGAGATGCGCTCCGGACGGGATGTCGACTTCGTCCGCATGGAGAGACTCTTCGAAGGCGACGGGTCCTTCGTTCACACCACGGAACGATCAGGCGGCACACTCACCCTGTTTCGCGGCCGCAACGCGCTCCATGCGGTGACGGCCGTCAAGGGACCCACGTCCCGGATCACCGCCGTTCTGACCTACGACGAGAAGCCCGATTGCGTTGCCAGCGAACGGGGGAACGCGTTCGTCTACGGCCCGCGGGTCGAGGCGATCTACAGGGAACGCAGGGAACGCGCACGATTGCCTTGACTTGGCGCAGGGGAACGACAAGGGAGGATGACATGCTAAGGGATTCGCACGAAGCGAAGGGGCTCTATGCGTACTTCGCGGAGAATCCGGACGAGGCGCGCCGGCAGTTCTTCGAGCCTGCGCCGGGTGTGAGCCGGCGCGGCTTCTTCGCCGGTGCGGGGTTGGCGACCTCGGGCGCCCTGCTCGGCATGGCGATCCCGTTTTACGCCGACATGCCGCGTGGGTTGGTTCCGGCAGCCTTTGCTGCGGAGGACGTGCTGGTCGGCAAGGACGGCCTGACGTTGCTGAACGATCGGCCAATCAGTGCCGAGACACCGGCGCACCTGCTGGACGACGCGATTACGCCCACCGCCCGGCACTTCATCCGCAACAACGGCCTGCCGCCGGAGGACGTCGATCCTGAGAGCTGGATTCTCACTGTCGACGGGCTGGTGGAGAACCCGATGGAACTCTCCATCAGGGACCTTCGCACACAGTTCGAGGTGGTGGCCATGGCGCTCGCGATCGAGTGTGGCGGCAACGGTCGGGCTTTCTTCGATCCACCGGCCAGGGGCAACCAGTGGACGGTGGGCGCGGTGGGCTGCTCGGAATGGACCGGGGTGCGGCTCGCCGATGTGCTGAGGAAGGCCGGGGTCAAGTCGGACGCGGTCTATACCGCGCACTACGGCGCCGACACCCATCTCTCCGGCAAGGAGGGCAAGCTTCCGATCTCGCGCGGAGTGCCGATCGCGAAAGCCCTGACCGACAACGTGCTGATCGCGTTTGCGATGAACGGCAGTTCGCTGCACCTGCAGAACGGAGCGCCGCTGCGCCTCGTTGTGCCGGGCTGGCCGGGCTCCTGCTCGCAGAAGTGGCTCACCCGCATCCAGCTTCGCGACATGGTGCATGACGGGCCGAAGATGACCGGCACGGCCTACCGGGTGCCGCGCTACCCGGTCGCCCCCGGCGACGAGGTAGCGAGGGAGAATCTCGAAATCATCGAGCGCATGCCGGTGAAGTCACTCGTGACGTCGCCGGAAAGCAACAGCGCTGCCGGCAGGGAAGTGGAAGTGCGCGGTCACGCCTGGTCGGGTGACCGCACGGTATCGGCGGTCGATCTCACGATCGACTTCGGCAGAAGCTGGATGGCGGCCGAACTGGACGGGCCGGTCAATCCCGGCGCATGGCAGAATTGGCGCCGCACGGTTGCCTTCCCGGAAGCCGGCTACTACGAGGTCTGGGCGCGCGCCACCGACGTCCAGGGCGAGATGCAGCCCTTCGCCATCGCCTGGAACCCGAAAGGCTATCTCAACAACACCATGCATCGGGTGGCGCTGCGTGTCACCTGACCGCCGGCGCGGACGGGCCGCTTTGATGCGGTCCGCCATTGCCGTGACGCTGCTGCTGTTCGCCTGTGCCGCGGCGCCCGTCGGCGCGGCCGATCTGGAGGCGCGTCTCACCGCAGCCGATCCCGGCCGGGGCGAGAAGATCTTCCGCAAATGCGTGGCCTGCCATACGGCCGAAGAGGACGGTCGCAGGAAGACAGGCCCCAACCTCTGGGGCATTGTGGGCGCGCCCGTGGCCGCCGGGGAAGGGTTCCGTTACTCCGGGGCGCTGGCGGAGTTCGGCGGCAACTGGACCTTCGAACGCCTTGACGCCTACCTGGCGAATCCACGAGCGCTGGTGAAGCGCACTTCCATGATCTTCTCCGGCCTCAGGCGCGAGGCCGACCGCGCCGACGTGATCGCCTTCCTGAACCGGATGAGCGACAGCCCGGTCGAGTTCGGGCCGCGGCCGGCAATGCCGGCGGTTCCCCTGACACCGGAGCCGGAAGAGTTCGGCGTCATGGTGGCGGCGCCCGGGGCCTCGGAGACCTTCGACGCCTGCGCGTCCTGCCACTCGGAGCGGATCGTCGCCCAGCAGGGGTTGACGTGGGAGCAATGGGACGAGCTGCTCGACTGGATGGTCGACGAGCACGAAATGGAGCCGATGGAAGGAAGCGCCCGCACGATCGTCCTCGACTATCTGGCGGAGCACTACGGCCCGGACCGTCCGAACTTCCCGGGAAACTAGATGGCCGCGGCTGCCCGTCGGAGATTCAGCGCCCGGAGAAAGAGGAACGCATGCTGGAGAAGATGGCCGACGAGATCGGCGGCTGCGTCTACTCCGATCGCTTCTGCCCCGCCGGGCTCCTGCCGACATCATACCCGCTGCCCCGGATGAACGGTCGCCACCTCAGAAGACGGGACGGGTCCGGCCGGAAGATGGAGACGATCGGCGGGACCGGCGGCCGAAACGAAACCCTGCTTCGGGTTCTCTGTTACGATTGCCCGCCCTAGCGGGCTCATCGGAGGCTGCCGGTATCGGGCGAGTCGGCGCTGTTCCAGGGCTCGGACGAATGGCTGAAGCTGCTGGCGGCGAAATCGCCTCTTGCGGTTCGTCTCGGCTCGCTCAAGTTCCGGGGTTTCGAGCCGAAACGAATCCCCATCGCTTCAGCGGCGCTGTCGGACGAGGACTTCAAGCCGCGATTCGAGCAGAAGGGAGTCGACATGCGGCTCGGCCTGGATGTTGCCTTCTATGCTGCCGACCGGTCTATCGACCGGGTTATCCTGGTCACCGGTGATACGGATTGCCTGCCGGTGATGAAGCGCGCGAGAACGGCCGGACTGCAAGTCGTGCTCGTTCAATTCCCGAAGCAGCGTCTCGCAAGGGAACTCATGTGGCACTCCGACTTTCAAAGACCGGTCGAGTGGATCCAGCAGGATTGATAAGGATGGCGAGACTAGAATTCCCGGGCCCTGGTCCTGGCATCCTCTGCGCTCAGGGAGGCAGCATCGCCGACGATCTTCCAGACCCTCTTTTCTCGTGCTGGCCATGGAAGAAAAAGCACTTGCGCACTGACAGGTGGAGTCTCCCCGCAGTTGCGGTCGAGAGAGGGAATTAATGGCGTTATTACAATATCGTAGTAGAGATGATGTGCATCAAGATTTCGCTGCGTCGGATGATGCCGGGAAGATGGTGCCCGGTGTGAAGGAGGCGATGGCCTCATCGATGGTGTGACGAAGAAGGTCGACGATGGTGTCGAGTTCGTCCGTTGTCGCATTGTAGGGGGGTGCGATGATGATCTGGTCGCCCTTGATGCCGTCCACGTTGCCGCCTGTCGGATAGACGATGAGGCCATTGTCGAAACCCGTCCGCATGATCCGGTAGAACATGCGGGCATCGGGGCTGAACGGCTCCGCGATTTCCCGGTCCTCGACAATCTCGACGCCCTGGAAGAACCCCCGGCCACGGATGTCCCCGACATGGGGATGCTGGCCAAGGCTTTCCTCGAGACGCGACCGCAGCAGTTCGCCGTTGGCAGCGACCCTGGCCACGAGATCATCGCGCTCGATGATCTTCTGCACGGCCACCGCGGCGGCGCAGCATGTGGTGTGGGCGGTGAATGTGTGGCCGGTGATCGGCAGCCCGTCCACAGCGTAGATGGGTTCGGCGACGCGCCGCGAGAAGACGGCGGCGCCCAGGGGGAGGTAACCGCCACTCAGGCCCTTGGCAATGGACATGATATCGGGTTCGACGCCGTCGTGTTCCAGGGCCCGCCAGGTTCCGCAGCGTCCGACTCCGCACATCACCTCGTCGGCGATCATCAGCACTCCGGTCCTGTCGCAGATCTCGCGGATGCGGCGCGCGTAGCCGTCAGGAGCGGGAACGGCGCCTCCGGCGGCGCCGACGACCGGTTCGAAGATGAAGGCGGCGACATTCTCCGCTCCCAGCCGGGCAATCTCGTTCTCGAGTTCCGCGGCGCAGTATTCGGCAACGTCGCCGGCAGCAACCCCGGCCGGTGGCCGGTAGGTGTTCACCGGCGAAAGACGGCTCGTCTCGATCAGCGAGCCCCGGTAGGGACGCTGGCGCTGGTGGAACCCGGAGACGGAGAGCGCTCCGAGAGTGTTGCCATGCCATGAACGTTCACGGCTGATGAAGCGGACCCTTGAGGTCTCGCCCCGCGCCTGGTGGTACTGCAATGCCAGCTTGAGACAACTCTCGACGGCCTCCGAACCCCCGGTGGTGAAGATGACGTGATCGAGGTCGCCTCCCGCCTGGCGGGTGATGATCTCCGACAGCTCCTCCGCGGCGTCGCTGCGAAAGTGGAAGCGATAGCCGAAGGCAATGTCGTCGAGTTGTCTCTTGATCGCGTCGTTGACCTCGCGGTTGCCGTGACCGATGCTGAAGGCTGCCGGCCCGCCCGACGCATCGATGTAGCGCTTGCCGTCGCGGTCCCAGACGTGAATGCCCCGCCCGGATGCGATCTTCGGGAGCGTCGAGAGGGGATCGTTGATCATGTCGGGAAGTCCGCTGGCCGTACCGCCGTCGATACAGCGGGCCGGACCTGCGTTCAAGCGCATCGCCGGCTCATGAGGGGTGATGGTCGGAGTGGGAGGACTTGAACCTCCGGCCCCTGCCTCCCGAAGACAGTGCTCTACCAGGCTGAGCTACACTCAGCCGACACGGGGCGTGACGTGTTGACTGGAGACTACCCTGAGTTCAGCCCGATACTGGATCTTTGTGTTCTCGCTTCTTCAGCTATTCGGGAGAGTTGTCCAAGACGAACTCTTGCGGCGCCGCAATGTTCGGAGAACCGGAGATCGGCCAGTCGACCGCTCCGCCGGCGATCATCATGCCCTGGATCATCGGACTCCAGGCAAGCGATAGCATGGACACCGTTTCCTCCGTCGTGGCTTTGACTGCTCCGCCTTCCTGGCGCATCACGATGCTACCGGGTGGATCGTCAGTCCCACCGGTGCAGAACCTCAGCGGTGCCATGGCGTCCACATGTTCGCCTGACGATGCACCTGACAGAACGGGCGGGAACCCGACCATCTTGCCATACCGGACGACAACGGTGCGGGGCTCAGTGCCTTGATCGGGACCCAACCCGACAGTCTTGGATCTTGGTCAGTCCGTCTTCGGCGGCTCTTCGAGAGTAATTCGTTCGGCAGGGTGAACCTTCGGAAATCGGCTATAGCGCTCACACCAATCTGCGGCGGCTGGGGAAAGCCAGCGGGTGAGCTGCATGATGTTCGCGTAGTGTTGGATGAGATGCCACTGAAGTATCGGTTCGTGATGGGCGACGCGGTTCCGGAGCGTCCTGATTTGTCTCAGCGGCCGGGAGAAGTCCTTGCGGCGGAGACCCTTGCCATCCTCCCGGCGTGCGATGTCATGGAGGATTTGCTGCCAGAGAGTTTCGTAGCTCGGCGACAGCATCGAGGTCCAGAAGCTGAAGGTCAAAGCGGACACGATCCGCCCGGGAGTCGGGTTCTTCCGGTCGTCGGTGAGATCTTCACGCGCCTTGACAAGCTGACGGCGTTGATTGTCGACAAGCAGGAAACCGGCGTCGTCGAACCAACATTCATGTAAGGCATTCCCGAGGACGGCGTGTATCCGGTTCCGGAGCACAACTTCCAGGACCTGCAAGGGTGTGTACAGGGCTTCGGAAAGCTGCATGTTGAGGGCGTAGAGTTCGAGGGCGCGCGCCCGGTTCCCTCCCGCCCATTCAATATAGCGGGCGAAACGCTCGAGCGACAGGGCTGCTTCGAAGTCGTCGATCACCAGGACAATCCCCTTGCAATTCGGTGGAGGCAGGCCTATATCTGGTCACGGAAACCCCGGTACCGTCTCTGCCCTAGGCACGCGGCCGGGGTAATTTTTTGGGGCTCGGCTTCACGGCGTCCGCGTCCGACGGGCGATTCGACGCGGTGCCGAGCCTCCCGGCGTTGTTCCTTCGCTTCCGTAAAGTCGGTTCGAGCTTCTGGATGCGCTTCACCTGCCCATCAAGATGGTAGGTGTTGCCGTTCCAGTCCCCGGCCGGGGTTATTCTCAGCTCACGGCGAACCAGGCCTGCTTTCTCGAGTTTTCTGATGCTGTTCTGAATGGTCTTGTCGGAAACGCTGATCCTTCTGGCGAACTCTTTCCTCGAGGGGACGGCCGACGTTCAGTTTCCTGCCAGTAGTCCAAGAGCTCGATGAGATGTTCATCTGCAGCGGACTGCTGCCGAGATGGCTCCGTGCTTGGATCATGAGGTGTGATGGTCGGAGTGGGAGGATTTGAACCTCCGGCCCCTGCCTCCCGAAGACAGTGCTCTACCAGGCTGAGCTACACTCCGCCGACATGGGTCGTCCGCAGAGCCGGCCTTATACCGGCTGCCCTGTCAGCCCGCAACCGCGGCGCCGTTTCTCAGGGCATCGGTCGCCGGCTGGTCGACGGTACCGTCGCTGTCGAGGACCACGCCATAGGACCGGCGGGCCGCCTCGATGCTGACCAGGCCGTCCCTGACGTCGTGAGCGACGTCGAGGGCAGGGCGCCGGAAGGGATCACCCCATCCGCCGCCGCCGGGCGACAGGGCGTGGTAGGTGCAGGGTCCGTAGTCATGACTGCCGTAGGCCGCGGGAAGGTGCTGGCGGCCATTGCGTTCCGTGATCGCCATGGCGCCGCCGGCCCCGTCCATGCCCCCGGCGGCGCCGTGGCCGCTGGGCCGCCCGAGCCCCTCGCTGCGGAAGTGGAAGGTCGAGGGGTCCTCAACTTCGACGAGGTAGTCCACGCCGCACCCGCCCCTCCAGGCGCCGGGCCCGCCGCCGTCGCGGCGCAGTTCGTGCCTGATGTATCGGATGGGGTAGAGCTGCTCGTAGTCCTCGAGGTTGGGAATGGTGAGCCCGCCCAGCGAAATCAGGTGGCCGATCTGCTCGAAACCGTCGCGACCCTCCACCGCGCCGCCGCCGGGCATCGCATGCCAGTGATACATGATGAAGCCGCGGTCGCGGGACTGGTCGTGCCCGGCCGCAATGGGATGAACGCTCCTGCCCCAGCCGGCGCAGGCGAGGTCCGGCCTCGCCTCGCCCAGGGCGCGCCAGATGGCATGGACGATGTGGTGGGCGATGAAGACCGTGTTCATGGTCATGGGCGCCGGAGGCCGGGGATTGACGATCGATCCCTCGGGCATCACCAGGTCAACCGAACGGAAGGTGCCCTCGTTTCGCGGCAGGTCCACGGGAAAGAACGATCCCAGCGCCATGTAGGTCGCCGACATGGTGTTGGCGACCGAACTGTTCTTGAAGCCCCGGATCTGCGGTCCGCAGCCCGAGAAATCGACCGTGATGCGGTCGCCTCGAACGATCAGCTTCACCTCGATTTCGGTGCGCCTGTCCTCGAAGCAGTCGTTGTCCGTCGCGTCGCTGCCGCGCCATGTGCCGTCAGGCAGGCTGTCGATGCAGGTGCGCAGCATCCGGTCGCCGTGGTCGAGGATCCCCTCGAAGCAGGCGAGGGCGTCGTCGCGTCCGGCGTCTCTCACCAGGGCCTGGAGACGTTCCATGCCAATCCGGGTCGAGCCCAGCATGGCGCGCAGGTCGCCGTCGAGCAGGTCCGGGGTGCGCGAGTTGAGGAGCAGAAGATTCCAGACATCCTGGCGCATCACGCCCGCCTCGACGAGCTTGAGCGGCGGAATGCGCAGCCCCTCGTGAAAGATCTCCGTCGCCATGGGGTTGTAGGTTCCGGCGGCGCCGCCACCGATGTCCGACTGGTGCGCCCGGTTGCAGGCGAAGGCGATGCGCTCGCCGTCATGAAAGACCGGACGCGCGATGACCCAGTCCGGCAGGTGGTTGCCTCCGGCGACATAGGGGTCATTCAGCAGAAACACGTCCTCGTCCTCGATGGCGTCGCCGAAGGCTTCGATCAGGGTTCGCAGCGCCAGACCGCCGCCGCCCGTGTGGATGGGGATGCCATCGGCCTGACTGATGAGAACGCCGTCCGCGTTGCCCAGAAAACACGAGAAATCGTGACTCTGGCTGAAGATCGGGCTGCGTGCCGTGCGTGTCATGACCCGGCCCATCTGCCGGGAGATGTGATCCAGGCGGTTCTGTATGAGAGTCAGCCGAACGGGGTCGGGGGCAGGCATCACGGCTCCAGGGAGATCAGGTAGTTTCCGAAACGATCGATGGTGACATGATCCAGGGGACCGGCGTGAATCGTCGTGGTTGCCTCCTCGATGAGAAGGGGCCCTTCGAGCACCATCCCCGGTGCCAGAGACTCAGCCCGATAGACAGGCGTATCAGGAGCACCCTGGCCGGCACCTGCGAAGACGGGCCGGCGCGTGACGGGATCCGGACGGGCCCCCTGTCGCCGGTCGTTGGCGACAACGATGCGCGGCACCACGCCGCGCCCGGTGACATGGAGGGAGGTGATCTCAAGGGTGCCGCCTGGCTGGATATGGCCGTACATGCGCTGATGCGCTTCCTCGAAGGTGGCCCGCAGTTCAGCCCTGCTGAATCGGGGCGCGTGAATCCGCACGGACCATTGCTGGCCCTTGTACCTGAGATTCATGGAGCGGGTGATCGTGATGTGGTCCGCGGCAAAGCCCTCGTCGGCGAGAACGCCGGTCGCCTCGTCCTCGAGGAGCGTGTATGTCCGGGCGACGTCCGCTTCCTCGATGTGATCGAGTTCGCCGAAGAGGACGCGCAGAAAATCGTGCCGGACATCGGTATTGAGCATGCCAAGGGCACACAGCGCGCCTGCCTGGCGTGGAACGTAGACGGTGCGGCAACCGATGAGACGGGCGATCGCCGCGCCATGCATCGGTCCTGCGCCGCCTCCGGCCACCAGGATCGAGTTCGCCGGATCGTAGCCTCGTTCGATGCTGATCCGCTCCACGGCATGGAGGAGGTTCTGCTCGAGGAGGGTAACGACGCCGGCGGCGGCCTCGGAGGTGGTGATGGCCAGCGGCTCGGCCACGTCCCGTGCCAGCGCCGTGGCAGCTCGCTCCGGGGCGAGCGTGATCTCGCCTGCCGCAAAGGTCTCGGCACTCAGGCGCCCGAGCACCACGAGGGCATCGGTGACGGTGGGTCGGGTACCGCCCTGATCGTAGCAGGCGGGTCCAGGGTACGCCCCGGCGCCCTGTGGCCCCAGCCTGATCATCCCTCCGGCATCCACCGAGGCGATGGTTCCGCCCCCGGCTCCCACCGTGTGGACATCGACGGCGGGCACGGCGACGTGGTAGCCGGCGATCATCAGATCGTCGCTGAGCGCCACCTCGCCGGCGTGCATCATGGCCACGTCACAGCTGGTGCCGCCGATATCCATGGAGATGAGGTGGTCATGGCCTGTCTGCCCTGCCACGAGATCGAGAGCGCCGACGCACGCGGCCGGCCCTGAGAGCAGCAGGCTGACCGGTCGTTCGCGCATCTGGGCGACGGACGCCGCACCGCCGTTGCTCTGGACCAGGTGCAGCGGACGGCCGAGTCCACCCTGTTGCAGTGTGCTGTCGAGGCGCACGAGATGGGGAACGACCTTCGGTGCGAGGGCGGCGTTGATGACCGTTGTCGAACTGCGTTCATACTCGCCGATGATGGGCGCGACCTCACAGGAGAGACTGACGGCATCGGCGCCGAATGTCTCCTCGAGGATTCCGGCCGCCTCACGTTCGTGGCATGGCTCCATGAAACTGTTGAGAAAGCACACGGCCACGGCGTCCACGCCTTCGGACTTCATGAAGAGCGCTGCTTCCCTCACCGCATCGCGGTCCAGGCCGACAACGATCCTGCCGTCGCGATCGATGCGTTCGGGAATGCCGATACGCAGATAGCGCGGAACCAGAACCGGCGCAAAGGGAGTGCGGTGGTCCCACATGTCCTCGCGCACGCCGCGCCGGATGACCAGGGTGTCCCGAAAGCCCTCGGTGACAAGGAGACCGACGCGGGCGCCGGAGTGCTCCAGCATGGTGTTGGTGGCGATGGTCGATCCATGCACGAACATGCTGCATTGTGCGAGCACGCGTCCGGAATCGATGCCAAGGCGTCCGGCCACGAGGTGAAGGGCCTGCATGACGCCCTTCGAGACATCATCTGGTGTTGACAGCGTCTTGGCAATCAACAGGGCGCCATCGCCGTCCTGCAGAACGAGATCGGTGAACGTTCCTCCGACATCGACCGCGATGCGGTAGACGTCAGCGGACCCGTTCGCGTGCGGAGTTCCCTCCATGCATCATCGCCCGGCGATGGCGCCGCCCGGATCAGAACTTCCGGTCAATGCAGAACCCGATGAGATCCATGAGCGCATCGCGGTAGGCGTTCCCGGCAAGGTTCGCGAGGGCATCGCGCGCCATCACGGCATGGTGCCTTGCCTCATCCAGGGTGGCCTGCAGGGTGTTGTGGCGGGCGAGAAGTGTCATCGCGTGCTCGAGGTCGCCGTCGCGCTGGTCCACCTGGGCAAACGTGCGCTCCCAGAACCGCCGTTCCTCCGGCGTGCCGCGATCGAATGCCAGCAGGACCGGCATGGTGATCTTTCCCTCGCGGAAGTCGTCGCCGATCGTCTTGCCAAGGTCGTGCTGCAATGCCGAGTAGTCGAGAACATCGTCAACGAGCTGAAAGGCGGTACCGAGAGAAAGACCGTAGTCACGCATGGCCTTGCGTGCACTCCCCTCCTCGCCGGCAACCACGGCGCCGATCTCGCTTGCCGTGGCAAAGAGCGTTGCCGTCTTTGCCTGGAGCACGTCCATGCAGGCATCCGGCGAGACGGCAAGATCGTTGGCAATGGCGAGTTGCCTGATTTCACCCTCGGCGATGACAGCCGCCGCCTCGGTGAGAATGCCAAGGATTTCCAGGGAACCATCCCTGACCATCAGGCGAAAGGCACGGCTCAGCAGGAAGTCGCCGACCAGGACGGGGGGCTTGTTGCCCCACAGGGCGTTGGCCGTCGCCACGCCGCGTCTCAGCGTGCTGCCGTCGACCACGTCATCGTGAAGCAGTGTCGCCGTGTGAATGAACTCGATGCAGGCCGCAAGGGCGATGTGGCGGGCGCCGTCATAACCGAACATCCGGGCCGTCAGCAGGGTGAGCGTGGGGCGGATGCGCTTGCCTCCTGACGAAACGATGTGCCCGGCGATCTTCGGGATCATGGCCACCGGACTGTCGAGGAGTTCGACAATGACGCGGTCGACGGCCGCGAGATCGTCGGCAACCAGACGTCTCAGGTGCTCGATGGAATGCCCGACGGGCTCGGGGTGGGGGCGTGCAACGGACAATGGACGCTCCGGACTGCGGCACGATCGCCGGATGCGGTCCGCCGATGGACGAATCCTATCAGCATGGGGGTCTACAATAAAGGCGCACGTGTCATCGGGTGTCACAACACGGTAAGGTCAACCGGCATGGCAGGGGACCGGCATCCATGAAGGAGATTCTGCGGACCAACGACGTGGTGACGCTCTCCTGGGCGAGCGCCGTCCTCAAGGATGCTGACGTTCCCCACCACGTGTTCGATCAGCACACCAGTGCGCTCCAGGGCAGCATTCTTGCCATCGAGAAGCGTCTGCTGGTGGGCGATGATGATGAAGGTCTCGCCCGTGGTCTGCTGCGTGACGCCGGGATCGATGTCCGGGGCGACTGAAGCGGGCGAAACGCTGTTGGGCGGCAGGGTGCGCATGGCCGGCCAGGAGCATGGCCTGAAGACGACAACCGACACCGTCATGCTCGCCGCTGCGGTTGCGGCGCGGCAAAAGGCCCGTGTTCTGGATGCCGGATGCGGTGCGGGGGGCGCGATGCTGTGCCTTGCCAGGCGCCTGCCGTCGACCTGCATCACCGGGCTGGAACGTGACCCCGTTCTCGTCAACCTGGCGAGGCGCAACATCGCGCTCAATGGTGCTGCGACGCGTGTCACCGTTCGCGAAGGGGATGTTGCGGCTCCGCCCCACGACGGCGAACCGTTTGACGTCGTCATGACCAATCCGCCCCACCTCGACGCACGCCAGTCCAGGGCGCCGCAGGATCCGCACCGTGCCGGCGCCATGGTCGAGACGATGCCGCTGGAGGACTGGATCGGCCATTGCCTGAAGCGTCTCGCCCACAAGGGCTCGATCGTTCTCGTGCACCGGGCAGAAAGACTCGGCGACATCCTTGGCATCCTGGCAAGGCGGACAGGCGCCATCGACATCATGCCGCTGCTGCCCCGCGGCGACGGGTCACCAGCGAAACGGGTACTGGTACGTGCCACGAAGGGGTCTGCGCGACCGCTCAGACTCCTGCCGGGTCTGGTGCTGCACGGATCGGACGGCAGCTACAGTTCCCGGGCGCGGCGTGTTCTCGACGACGGGGCCGCCCTGGAGTGGTGCTGACCCCGAAAGGCAACAGGGACCGGGAGTCGCCTCCCGGTCCCTGCCGATCCGGTGTTCTAAGGTGTCGAGGGGGTCTAGAGACCGGCCTTGACGTCCTCGAACATGATCTGGATCTTGTCTTCCGGCGTCATCGCAATCTGGAAGATGCCGGTCGACAGGAGTTCGTCCGGATTCTTCGAGAGGCCGCGCTCGGCAAGCTGTTGTTCCGACACCATCTCGTAGGCCTTCACGTTGGCATGGCCGTATCCGTAGGACACGATCTCAAAGGCGCCCGCTTCGGCCGAGAGATAGGAGTCGATGACCTCGTGCGCCTTGAGAATCATCTCGTCACCGTGGTCGTCGTTCATCGTGCTGCGCGACAGGCCGCACACCCAGGTCATGGCGCCTTCCTTGGGCTTCATGAAGGCGACAGGGAGGCCCTGGCCGCTCAGCGCCACGATGGAACTGTTCCAGGTAGCGGCCGCGACGAGTTCGCCCGACGCCAGGGAGTTTTCGACGTCGGTCATGCTGTTCGAGTAGTAGCGCAGCAGCGGCAGCTGTTCGCGAAGCAGGTTGGCGACGGTCTCCATGTCGGCAGGATCCGAGAGATCGTAGGGATTCTCGAGCCTGGCGTAGATCCCGGCGACGGCGACACCGTCGATCAGGCTGTCGATCATCGACAGGCGGCCGGCGTACTTCGGATCCCAGAGAATGCCCCAGGAGTGGTTCTCCTCGTCGACGTATTCCGGCGCCAGGTCGGTGCGGAACGTGACCGAAGTCTGGCCCCAGTCCATCGGGACAAAGATGCGCTTGCCATCGATGACGGCGTCATCGACGTTCTTCAGCGACGGCAGGATGTCATCCCAGTTGCTGAGCAGGCTGGTATCGATGTTGCCCAGGAGCCCGGCGTCGTACCACTGGCGCAGCTTGTAGGTGCAGGGCGCCATGACGTCGGGCGAAAAGCCGGCCCGCATCTTGGCGAAGGCCTCTTCCTCGTCACCCCAGAAGGCGAAATTGGAGGCGCAGCCGTACTTGTCGATGTACTGCTGGTGGAACTGGACTACGTCGTAGCCGGACCATGTGAAGGTCAGCGGCGTGTCGCTGCCACCGCAACTCTGCGCCGGAACCTCTCCGTCCTGTGCCGAGGAGGCCAGGGGCACCATGACGGTGGAGATGCCGAAGGCTCCGAGGATGGCATTCATCTGGCGACGGTCGTACTTGCCGCCGCGGATGCCATCGGTGATCCGGTTGATGTCCAACCGGGTCGGATCGAGATGTGTCATGGATAATGACCTCCCTGTCATCAATTTGTGGGACACCCAAGTCAACTGATCGGCCATGTTCCATGATCGGCCCCGCCCTTTCAAGGGAAGAAGCGCTGATCGCGGCAATAGCCTCAGGCGCCCCGGTGGGCTCAACGGCCCTGCAGGCGGGACTTGAGGCCTTCCTCGAGCTTGAGGAGGAAGGCGTTCGTGGTGAGCCATGGGTGGTCCGGATCGATCAGGATGGCGAGGTCCTTCGTCATGTGGCCCTGTTCGACGGTGGCGACGCAGACGTCCTCCAGGGTCTCGGCGAACCCGGTGACGTCCGGCGTTCCGTCGAACTCGCCCCTTGACCTCAGACCGCGCGTCCAGGCGAAGATCGAGGCGATGGGGTTGGTCGAGGTCTCGCGGCCCTGCTGGTGCTGGCGGAAGTGACGCGTCACCGTGCCGTGGGCTGCCTCGGCCTCCACCGCCGAGCCGTCGGGTGTCATCAGCACCGACGTCATCAATCCAAGAGAGCCGAATCCCTGGGCGACGGTGTCCGACTGCACGTCACCGTCGTAGTTCTTGCAGGCCCAAACGAAGCCGCCCTCCCACTTCAGGGCCGCAGCCACCATGTCGTCGATGAGACGGTGTTCGTACGCGATGTCCCGGGAAGCAAACCGCTCCGCGAATTCGTTGTCGAAGACCTCCTGGAAGAGGTCCTTGAAGCGTCCGTCGTAGGCCTTGAGTATGGTGTTCTTGGTCGACAGGTAGACGGGCCAGCCAAGGCTCAAGCCATAGTTCATGCAGGCCCGCGCAAAGCCGCGGATCGACTCGTCGAGATTGTACATGGCAAGGGCCACGCCGCCTGCCGGGAAGTCGTGGACTGTCCGTTCGATGGCCTCGCCGCCATCGGCGGGGGTGAACGTGACGGTGAGCGTGCCGGCTCCCGGCACCACGAAATCCGTCGCCCGGTACTGGTCACCGAAGGCGTGACGGCCGATGACGATGGGCTTGGTCCAGCCGGGAACAAGGCGGGGGACGTTGGAGCAGATGATGGGCTGACGGAAGACCGTGCCGCCGAGAATGTTGCGGATCGTGCCATTGGGCGACAGCCACATTTTCTTCAGCCCGAATTCCCTGACCCGCGCCTCGTCGGGCGTGATGGTGGCGCACTTGACGCCGACGCCGTGCCGCTTGATGGCCTGGGCAGCCTCGACGGTGATGCGGTCGTCCGTTGCATCCCGTGATTCGATCCCGAGATCGTGGTAGAGAAGCTCGACATCGAGCCAGGGAAGGATCAGCCGGTCCCTGATAAACCCCCAGATGATGCGGGTCATCTCGTCGCCGTCGAGCTCGACCACCGGGTTCTTCACCGGAATTCTCGCCATGGCCTTTGTCTCCGCCTCATGCTGCGGTGCAACATAGTGAATTCGCGTGACCGGACAACCGGAATGAGCGGCCTCGCACATTTGGCATGTCGATGGTAGTCTTGCCGCCACCATGCGCCCGGTTGTTTGTCCGTGACATCTGCCTTGAGGAACGCATCCCTGCCGCCACCGTCCGCTTCCTCTCCTGACGAGGGGAGCATCCTTGATCGTCCGGGAACTCCGACATGAAGAAATTCAGCGCCGTGATCGTCGTGCTGGCCGTTCTGCTCCTTGTCCTGTGGCTTGTGATGCGCGACGACCGAGGACCCGGCGACGCCGTCACCACCGCCCCCGCCGAGCCTGAGACGGAGACCATCGACACTGCGGCCTCCGACACGGATGGCGCGCCCGAGGAGGACGCCGCTGCCGTTGCCGTGAGCGAGGAGGACACCGCGGTCGCCGAGGACGAGGAGATGGTGACCGATGCGGATGGCGCGCCCGAGGAAGACGCCGCCGCCGTTGCCATGAGCGAGGAAGACGCCGCGGTTGCCGAGGACGAGGAGTTGGTGGTCGACGCGGATGGCGCGCCCGAGGAGGACGCCGCTGCCGTTGCCGTGAGCGAGGAGGACGCCGCGGTCGCCGAGGACGATGAGATGGTGGCCGATGCGGATGGCGCGCCCGAGGAAGACGCCGCTGCCGTTGCCGTGAGCGAGGAAGACGCCGCGGTCGCCGAGGACGATGAGATGGTGGCCGATGCGGATGGCGCGCCCGAGGAAGACGCCGCTGCCGTTGCCGTGAGCGAGGAAGACGCCGCGGTCGCCGAGGACGATGAGATGGTGGCCGATGCGGATGGCGCGCCCGAGGAAGACGGCGCCGCCGTTGCCATGAGCGAGGAAGACGCCGCGGTCGCCGAGGACGAGGAGTTGGTGGCCGACGCGGATGGCGCGCCTGAGGAGGACGCCGCTGCCGTTGCCATGAGCGAGGAAGACGCCACGGTCGCCGAGGACGAGGAGTTGGTGGCCGACGCGGACGGCGCGCCCGAGGAAGACGGCGCCGCCGTTGCCGTGAGCGAGGAGGACGCCGCGGTCGCCGAGGACGAGGAGTTGGTGGCCGATGCGGATGGCGCGCCCGAGGAAGACGGCGCCGCCGTTGCCGTGAGCGAGGAGGACGCCGCGGTCGCCGAGGACGAGGAGTTGGTGGCTGATGCGGACGGCGCGCCCGAGGAAGACGCCGCTGCCGTTGCCGTGAGCGAGGAGGACGCCGCGGTCGCCGAGGACGAGGAGTTGGTGGCTGACGCGGACGGCGCGCCCGAGGAAGACGCCGCTGCCGTTGCCGTGAGCGAGGAGGACGCCGCGGTCGCCGAGGACGAGGAGCTGGTGGCCGATGCGGATGGTGCGCCTGAGGAAGACGGCGCCGCCGTTGCCATGAGCGAGGAAGACGCCGCGGTCGCCGAGGACGATGAGATGGTGGCCGACGCAGAAGACGGCGCCTCCGTTGCCTCGAGTGAGGATGGCGCCACGATCGCTGATGACGAAGACGTGATGTTGGGAGAAGATTCCGGGGAAGCGGCCGATCCTGACTTCGATGTGGTGAGGGTCGAGGTCACCGGAGACACGGTGATGGCAGGCGTGGCGGAGCCCGGAGCCACCATTGTCGTGACGTCAGGCGACGACTTGATCGGCGAGACTGTGGCCGACGATGCCGGTTCCTGGGTGATCGTCACCGAGGACCCCCTGGATCCCGGGGCCCACGAATTGAAACTCACATCCGAGAACGGGCATGGCGAGACCACGCAGTCCGACACGGTCGTTGTGGTTTCGGTGCCGCAGGAATCGGAGGATGGCGAGACTGGCGATGTTCTGACGGTGATGATGAACGACGAGGATGGCGGCGAGGTCGAGATCATCCAGGGGGGAGACGACGGGATCGGCATCTCCGGCGGCGGCGACCTGGCTCTCGAGAGCCTCAGCTACGACGAGGAAGGCAATGTTTCCATGGGTGGCCAGGCGACAGCGGGTGACACGGTCGTCGTCTACGTCGATGACCGCGTCGCCGGCGTGGCAGATGCCGAGGACGGCGAGTGGACGGTGGAACTCGACGAGTCAGTTGACGAGGGCACCCATGCCCTGAGGGTTGACGAGATCAACGAGGAAGGTGATGTCGTCGCCCGGCTCGAGACGCCATTCGTGCGTGCCGTCTTCATCATGCCGGATGCCTCTGATCAACTGATCGTGATCCAGCCTGGCAACAACCTTTGGCGGATAGCCCGCCGGTCTTACGGCCGCGGTATTCTCTATACCCTCATCTACGAGGCCAACAGAAGCCAGATCGCCGATCCCCATCTCATCTATCCCGGCCAGATCTTCGTCATGCCGCAGGACAGGGTGGCGGTGAACTGAAGGCGGCACGCCTGATGAACGAACAAGGCCGGAGCGTCTACGAACCTGCCGGACCGGCCAGCGAGGCGCTGTCGTCCTGGTATGTCAGGAATCTCGTGCAGCGCACCATTGACCAGGCTTTCAAGGCGTCGCCGCCGGCCGATGACGGGGCGCCGGAGACCGGCGGGACTGGAAATCGCCGCCGCAGCAACGTATAGACACGCCACCGGAACAACGGAGCCATCCCCGGATGGCTCGCGAGGACGTCATGACCGCACATTGGACACCGTCAGGCTGGCGCGACTTCCCTGTTCGGCAGATGCCGGACTATCCCGACCGCGACGAGTTGAAGGTCGTGGAGGACCGACTGCACGGTTGTCCGCCCCTGGTGTTCGCCGGCGAGGCACGTTCACTCAAGCAGGCCCTGGCGCGGACGGCGGCCGGCGAAGCCTTCCTTCTCCAGGGTGGCGACTGCGCCGAGAGCTTTGCCGAGTTCCACCCCGACACGATCCGCGACACCTTCAGGGTGCTTCTGCAGATGGCTGTGGTCCTCACGTTCGGTGCGGCCTTGCCGATCGTCAAGGTCGGCCGCATGGCAGGCCAGTTCGCCAAGCCGCGTTCGGCGCCCGTCGAGGCCCAGGGTGATGTCGAGCTGCCGAGCTACCGGGGCGACATCATCAACGCCATCGGATTTTCCGAAGACGCCCGCCGGCCCGATCCCCAGCGCATGCTGCAGGCCTATCATCAGGCGGCCTCGACGCTGAACCTGCTGCGCGCCTTCGCCCAGGGCGGTTTTGCCGATCTGCAGCGCGTGTCGAGCTGGAACAACGACTTTGTCGCGGACAGCCCCCAGGGTCATCGCTACGCTGAAATCGCCGAGCGTATCCAGGAGGCGCTTTCCTTCATGAACGCCTGCGGCCTGACGCCCGAGAATGTGCCGCAGATGCGCGAGACCGACTTCTACACGTCCCATGAAGCGCTGCTGCTCCCCTACGAGGAGTCGATGACGCGCATCGATTCGACCACAGGAGGGTGGTACGACACCTCGGCCCACATGCTCTGGGTCGGTGACCGCACACGCCAGAGCGACCATGCGCATGTTGAGTTCCTGCGCGGCATCAACAACCCGCTCGGCATCAAGTGCGGGCCGTCGCTGGAAGCAGACGACCTGCTGCGCCTGCTCGATATCCTCAATCCCGACAACGAGGCCGGCCGCATCACGCTCATCACCCGAATGGGCGCTGGTCAGGCGGCGGACCATCTGCCCAGGCTGATTCGCCAGGTCGAAAGGGAGGGACGCATTGTCGTCTGGTCCTGCGATCCCATGCATGGCAACACGATCAAGGCCGCAAACGGATACAAGACCCGGCCCTTTGACAGGATCCTGACAGAAGTGCGCGAGGTGTTCGCCATTCACCGGGCCGAAGGGACCCATGCCGGCGGCGTCCATTTCGAGATGACGGGGCGCGATGTCACGGAGTGTATCGGTGGCGCCCAGGCGATCTCGGATGACGATCTCTCGGACCGCTACCACACTCATTGCGATCCGCGCCTCAACGCCAGCCAGGCCCTCGAACTTGCGTTTCTCATCGCCGAACAGTTGAGAACTGAGCGTGAACAGACATTCAGGGCGGTTGCAGCGGAGTGATCGTTCGCATGTCGGTCGCCTGAGGCGTCGTCCACCGGAAGGACTGCCGTGATGCCGGCCGTGGACCGGGAATGCCCGCAATGGCTTCGTGACGGGGAGGTGAGCAGGTGGACGGACACCTATCTCAACCGCACGAGAAAGGCCGTTGCCTCCTTTGGCGACTGCCAGGTGACGTATGCCGTCTTCATGCGCCGGCCGGTGGTATCGGCCCCCCGCCTGATGACCGACTGGCTGCGTGCGATCGCCCGCACGCGAGGCGTGACGATCGGCATCGACCTCGAATACGAGGAAGGCCGCTGGATCGGCGCCGGTGAACCCATCGCCTACATCACGGGTTCCTTCGAGCATCTCGTGGATCTCGAGACCCTGTTCCTGCAGAAGCTCGGGCCGGCGTGCGTGGCCGCCTACAACGCCTACACCATGTGCGTCGACATGCCGCAGACCGACTTCCTCGCCATGGATGCTCGCCACTGTGCGGGCACGGAGATGGCAGAGATCATGGCCTACGCTGCCGCCGTCGGGTCCATGCGGGCGCGCCGCAAGGTCGGTGCCCGGGGCTTTGTCGGCAACGCGACCGATGCCACGAGCCACTACTTCGGCAATGAGCGCGGCTTTGGCACCATGCCCCATTCACTCGTCGGCTATGCCGGCAGCACGGTGGCGGCCGCGGAGATGTTCCACGAGGTCCATCCCGACCTCCCCATGACCGTTCTGGTCGACTACTTCGGCCGGGAAATCAGCGATTCCCTTGCAGTCTGCCGGCGATTTCCGGACATGGCGGCGTCCGGTGACCTCGCCTTGCGCATCGATACCGGCGGTGGCCGTTTCGTCGAGGGTCTCGATCCGCCGCGCAGCTATGCCGTTCTCGAGCGCAACCGTCCCGACGCGATTCGCGGGTACCGTTCCGAAACGGAACTGCGCTACCTGATCGGCACGGGCGTCTCGGCAGCCGCCATCTGGCACCTGCGCGAGCAGCTCGATGGCGCGGGCTTTGCAAGGGTCAGGATCGTCGCATCGTCAGGTTTCGACCCTGCCAAGTGCAAGGTCATGGCCGTCGCCGCCGCGCCGGTGGACGTCATCGGCACCGGAAGCTATCTGCCCGAACGGTGGAGCGAGACCTATGCCACCGCCGACATCGTGGCCTACGACGGCACGCCCCGGGTCAAGGTTGGACGCGAGTTCCTGTTGCGTCACGAGGGGCGATCGTCAGGCGAATGACCGACACCCTGAGAATTGCCCTCGCCCAGCTCAATCCGGCCGTCGGTGACGTCGACGGCAATGTGGCGAAGTTGCTGGCGGCGCGCGGCGAGGCCGCGGAAGCGGGAGCCGATCTCATGGTCGCATCGGAGCTCGTGATTGACGGCTATCCGCCCGAGGACCTGGTATTGCGCCCGGCCTTTCAGGACGATGTTGCAAGAGGGGTGGCCGCAGTCGCTCGCGAGACCGCGGATGGTGGACCGGCGGTGGTGCTGGGCGCCAGTCACGTGGAGGATGGCAGGCTCTTCAACGCCGCCCACCTCATCGACCGTGGAACGGTGCGCCACACGCGCCTCAAGCACGACCTTCCGAACTACGGCGTCTTTGACGAGAAGCGCGTTTTCTGCCCGGGACCCCTGCCTGGTCCTGTCCCGTTCCGCGATACCCTGCTCGGCATCATGATCTGCGAGGACATGTGGAGCGGTGAGGTCACCGAGTGCCTGGAGGAGAACGGCGCCGAGATCATGGTCGTGCTCAACGGTTCACCCTTCGACGTGGAGAATGTGGCCCGGCGCATGAATCAGGCCGTGGCCCGTGTCACCGAGTGCCGCCTGCCCCTCATCTATGTCAACCAGGTCGGTGGCCAGGACGAACTGGTGTTTGATGGGGCCTCCTTCGTCCTCGATGCTTCCTGGGCGCTGCGCTCCCAGCTTCCCTCGTGGTCGTCGTCGGTGGTCACCACCACCTGGCACCGCCTCGAGACAGGTTGGAGCTGCGAGGCGGGGCTGATCGCGGCGGAACCGGATCGACTGGAGTCCATGTACAGGGCGCTTGTCACGGGGCTTGCCGACTATGTGGCCAAGAACGGTTTCGCCGGTGTTCTCATCGGCCTCTCGGGAGGGATCGACTCCGCGCTTTCGGCGGCCATCGCCACCGATGCCCTCGGGTCTGACAGGGTGTGGTGCGTCATGATGCCGTCGCGTTACACGAGCCAGGAGAGTCTCGACGATGCGACGGCCTGCGCCGGGCTGCTCGGGACGCGTCTTGACTCCGTTCCGATTCATGGCGCCGTCGATGCCCTGGACGGCATGCTCGCAAGCCATTTTGCCGGCCGCGATCCCAACGAGGCGGAAGAGAACATCCAGGCCCGCAGCAGGGGCATGGTCCTGATGGCGCTCTCCAACAAGTTCGGCCACATGGTGCTTTCAACCGGGAACAAGTCCGAAATGTCGGTTGGTTACGCGACCCTCTACGGTGACATGTGCGGCGGGTTCTCGGTGCTGAAGGATGTCTACAAGACGGATGTCTATCGCCTCGCGCACTGGCGCTCCTCCCATTCGGGCGACGGTTTCCTGGGGCCGGCAGGACCTGTCATTCCCGCTTCCATCATCACCAAGGCGCCAACCGCCGAACTGCGGGCGAACCAGAAGGACCAGGACAGCCTGCCGGCCTATGAGGATCTCGACGACATTCTGGGTCGCCTGGTCGAACAGGAGATGACCTTCGACGAGATTGCCGCCGGGGGCCACGACCGTGCCCTTGTCGAAGAGGTCTGGACCATGCTGATGCGGGCTGAGTACAAGCGCCGCCAGGCGCCGCCGGGGGTCAGGATCACACCGCGGGCCTTTGGCCGCGACCGCCGCTATCCCGTGACCAACCGGTTCCGCAGGTAATGCGAACGGTCACGTCCGACTGACGCCGGCAGGTTTGCCATCCAGCGTGGCGGCGGCTATTGAACAGCAGACCTGAGGGATCGGGCTGACGAGGGGAATGGGGCCCTCGTTCCGGGGATCTGCTTCATGACGCTTTCGTTCCACAATACTCTCTCCCGGCGCAAGGAGACTCTGGTTCCCGTCGAGGCGGGCAAGGCCGGACTCTACGTGTGCGGGCCAACCGTCTACGACCTCATTCATCTTGGCAACGCCCGGCCGCTGGTGGTCTTCGATGTTCTCTTCCGCCTGCTGCGCCACCACTTCGGCGACGTTCATGTCACGTATGTGCGCAACATCACGGACATCGACGACAAGATCAACGCAGCGGCCCTGGAACGGGGCATCCGGATCAGGGACTTCACGGCCGACACCATTGTCGCCTTTCACCGCGATGTCCGCGCGCTTGGATGTCTCGAACCGTCGGTCGAACCCCGCGCGACGGACCACGTGGCGGCGATGATCACCCTCATCGGCCAACTCATCGAAAGGGGCCATGCCTACGAGGCCGAAGGCCACGTTCTCTTTGATGTGCCGTCATGGCCGGACTATGGCCGGCTCTCCGGCAACACGATGCAGGACATCATTGCCGGAGCCCGTCTGGATGTGGCTCCCTACAAGAGGAATGATGCCGACTTCGTGCTCTGGAAACCGTCCACGGGCGATCTTCCCGGATGGGAGAGCCCCTGGGGTTACGGGCGTCCGGGCTGGCACCTCGAGTGCTCCGCCATGAGCGCCTGCCATCT
This sequence comes from Alphaproteobacteria bacterium, assembly GCA_964291415.2. Taxonomy (GTDB): domain Bacteria; phylum Pseudomonadota; class Alphaproteobacteria; order SP197; family SP197; genus SP197. The sequence continues at coordinate 382,802 of OZ219920.1, forward strand.
CGGACTGGACTTCGACATCCATGGCGGCGGCCACGACCTTGTCTTTCCACACCACGAGAACGAGATTGCCCAGACCTGTGCGGCACATCCTGACGCCGGATTTGCCCGGATCTGGATGCACAACGGCTTTGTGACCGTCGACGGCGAGAAGATGGCCAAGTCTCTGGGCAATTTCCACACCGTGCAGGACCTCCTTGAAGACTGGTCGGGCGAGGTCCTGCGCCTGACCCTTCTCGGCACCCACTACCGCAAGCCCCTCGACTTCGGTTTCGAACTGCTGAGGCAGGCCAGGTCCCAGGTCACCCGCTTCTACCGCGCCCTTCTGGAGGCGGGGGACCCCCCGGCCGCGTCTCCTCCAGACGAGGTGGTCGAGGCGCTCGGCGATGATCTCAACACGCCGCGCGCGCTTGCCGTGATGCATGGTCTCGAGAGTCGGGTGCGCACTGGCGAAAGCGGAGCCGGCGGCGCGTTGCGTGGGGCAGGGGGGCTTCTTGGAATTCTCCAGGAGCCGGCAGAATCCTGGTTCCGGGGGACGATGGACGACGACATCGCCGAGGCGATTGCCAGGCGAGACGAAGCCCGGGCGAAAAAGGACTTCTGCATGGCGGACCGCATCCGCGATGAACTCAGGGACAGGGGAATCGAACTCATGGACGGCCCCGGGGGAACGACCTGGAGGCGAATCTGATGGGAGAGCGGGTCTACCTGTTCGACACAACCCTGCGCGACGGCGCCCAGACTCATGGCGTGTCGTTTTCCCATGCCGACAAGATCCAGATCTCCGAGGCTCTCGATCGCCTCGGCGTCGACTACATCGAGGGTGGATTTCCCGGAGCCAATCCCGTGGATGACGCCTTCTTCGCCGCGCCGCCGTCGTTCGCCCGGGCACGGTTTACCGCCTTTGGCATGACGCGCCGCGCCGGGCGCAGCGCCGCCAACGATCCGGGTCTCGCCGGTGTCATGGCCCCCGGTACGCCTGCAGTCTGTCTGGTCGGCAAGGCCTGGGGCTTTCACGTTGATCTGGCCCTCGGGATCACCAGGGACGAGAACATCGCCATGATCGCCGATTCCATGGCGCACATCGTTGCCAGCGGCGCCGAGGCCCTCTTCGATGCGGAGCACTTCTTCGATGGCTACAAGGCCGACAGCGGCTATGCCCTGGCCTGCGCCGAGGCGGCCCTCGAGGCGGGAGCGCGATGGGCGGTGCTGTGCGACACCAACGGCGGAACGCTTCCAGGGGAGGTGGGAGAGATCGTCGGCGACGTTGCGGCGCGCCTGGGGGGCGAGCGTCTCGGCATCCACGCCCACGATGACGCTGGAAACGCCGTCGCCAACTCCCTGGTCGCGGTGGATGCGGGCGTCCGCCAGGTGCAGGGGACGCTCAACGGCCTGGGAGAGCGCTGCGGCAACGCCAACCTGGTGTCGGTCATTCCGACACTCCTGCTCAAGACCGACTTCGAGACGGGGATCGGCGATGACGACCTGAAGCATCTGACGCGGGTCTCGCGCATGCTCGACGAGATGCTCAACAATCCGTCCGATCACCACGCGCCCTACGTCGGCAGCGCTGCCTTTGCCCACAAGGGCGGCCTGCATGTCTCGGCGGTGATGAAGGATCCGGCGACCTATGAACACGTTCCGCCGGAACGTGTCGGCAACCGCCGTCACATCGTGGTCTCCGGGCAATCGGGGCGTTCCAACATCCTGGCCCGCCTCACCGAGGCGGGAATCGAGGTCGACGTCGACCATCCGCGCCTTGACAGCCTGGTCGACGAGGTCAAGGCCCGGGAGTTCGAGGGCTATTCCTATGACGGCGCCGGGGCGAGCTTCGAACTGCTCGCCCGGCGGATTCTGGGGACGGTCCCCACCTACTTCGAGGTCGAGAGCTTCCGGGTGCTCGTGGAGCGGCGACAGAACGCCCTTGGCAAGCTCGTGACGAGTTCGGAGGCGACCGTCAAGCTCGTCATCGGCGGCGAACGCCTGCTTTCGGTGGCCGAGGGCAACGGTCCCGTCGATGCCCTCAACCATGCCCTGGCGAAGGATCTCGGCAAGTACGCCGGCTACCTCGGTGGCTGGCGCCTGGTGGACTACAAGGTGAGAATCCTGTCGCCCACGGCCGGCACCGGGGCGGTGACGCGGGTCGTCATCGAGAGCACCGATGACGGCGACATGCCGTGGAGCACCGTCGGGGTTTCCGCCAACATCATCGACGCCTCGTTCCAGGCGCTCGTCGATTCCATCACCTACAAGCTGCTGCGCGAGAATGCGCCTGCCTGATGGCTCCGCCTGCCATCATTCTGGTGCGCCCCCAGCTCGGCTGGAACATCGGTGCGGCGGCCCGTGCCATGGCGAACTTCGGACTGGACGATCTGCGGATCGTGGCGCCGCGCGACGGCTGGCCCAATGAAGACGCCCGGGCGATGGCGACGGGAGCCGGAGAAGTTCTTGACCGCGCCAGGATTCATGCCACCGCGCGCGAGGCCGTCGGCGACCTCCATCGCCTGTGGGCCACCACCGCGCGGCATCGCGACATGGCCAAGCCCGTCCTCACGCCCGGCGAGGTGGCACGGGCCTGCCGTTCCGGGGATCTGCGGACCGGCATCCTCTTTGGTCCCGAGAGCACCGGCCTTGCCAACGACGAGGTGGTGCTCGCCGATGCCCTCGTGCGCATCCCCACCGCGGGCCCGCAGCGTTCGCTCAATCTCGCCCAGGCCGTCCTTGTGCTGGCCTGGGAGTGTGCCGGACCCGCCGAGGACGTCACGCAGTGGCACACCGCCGCCACACCTGCGACCATGGCGGAGTTCGACGGGTTCTTCGATCAGCTCGTCGGCGCCCTCGATTCATCGGGATTCCTGCGCAACCGGGAGCAGAGACCGGTGACGGTGCGCAACCTGCGCACCATGTTCCAGCGCGCCGGTCTCTCCGGGAGGGAAGTGAGGACGCTGAGGGGCGTGGTGAGCGCGTTATCAGGACGTTCGGACGGGGATACGGTTTGACAAGGCCGACGCGCTTGACTACAAGGCGCCGGCACTCTCTCCCGAGAACGTGAACAAGAGAACTGTGAAGGCCGGATGACCAAGCGCCTGTCGTCGAAGTACAAGATCTGCCGCCGCAATGGCGAGAATCTCTGGGGCCGACCCAAGAGGTTCCTGACAAACCGGCTCTATGCGCCCGGTGAGCACGGCCAGTCGAGACGCCGCCGGCCGACCGACTACGGTGTCCAGCTTGCGGCCAAGCAGAAGCTCAAGGGCTATTACGGCAACATCACGGAACGCCAGTTCCGCCGTGTCTACGAGGAAGCCTACAGGCACCGCGGCGATACCATCGAGAACATGATCGGCCTTCTCGAACGCCGGCTCGATATCGTGATCTACCGCATGAAGTTCGTGCCGACGGTCTTTTCGGCCCGGCAGTTCGTCAATCACGGCCACATCCGCGTCAATGGACGCAAGGTCAACATTCCGAGCTACCGGGTGAAGCCCGAGGACGTGATCGAGGTCAAGGAGGCCTCCCGCGAACTGCCCCTCGTGCTCGAGGCCGTGGTGTCAGGCGACCGCGACGTGCCGGAGTACCTCGAAGTCGACATCGACCGCATGCGGGGCGTCTTCCACCGTACCCCGGCCTTCGCCGAGGTTCCCTATCCGGTCAGGATGGAGCCCAATCTCGTGGTGGAGTTCTACTCCAAGGCCTGATCCCCCGGCGCAACGGGTTCATTACGAGCCGGCGCCTTTTCTTCGCACCGATCATTGTCCGTGACCCTCGGCGCATGTCCCCACGCCGGAACACGCCGCCCGGATTGCTCCTTGCCTGGTCGTTGGACACCGATCGCCCGCATGGCCAGCATTCGGCAACGGCGGGCGCCAGGACATCCGCATTGCTGGTGACCAGCACCCCGGACACTGCAGAGAGCAGGCCGGATCGGTCGAACGAAACGGAGGCGAAACCGGACGCTGCTGCTCTTCCAGAGGCAGCGGCTCCACCACCGGCGCGAGGTGCGGCACGGCCGGAGACCGGCGGCGCCGGCGCCGTTCGTTCTTCGCAAGGTGAGCGTCCGGAGGCCGCGGCCCCGGCATCTCCTTGCCCGTCTCCGGGTCGACCGGCCGCGGACGGTTGAGCGCCGTCGCGTCGCGTGTCAGCCCGAGGGCCCGGTGTTGTCTCGCACATTGTTTGACCGCGGGTTTTCCGGATTGGCGGATTGTTTCGATGCTGTTCCGGCGGTGTCCGCTCAGAAGTCCACTGCAATCAGCCCCATTTCCCTGGCGCGGCGCACCGCCTCGGTCCGCTTGCGCACACCGAGTTTGGTGAACAGCTTGCGGATGTGATAGCGCACGCCATACGCGCTCAGACCGAGCTCGGCGGCGATCACCTTGTCCCGCTGGCTTGCGAGCCGCTGCAGCACTTCCTTCTCGCGCTCGCTCAGAACCGGATGCCGCGGGTTGTCCGCCCGATCCATCGCCGTCAGAAGCAGTCGCGCAGTTTCCCGGTCAGCACCGTCCGGCACCCCTTCCAGCAGTGCGGCAAGGGCCTGGCGACAGTCCTCGCGTTCCCGCACCAGCGGTCCGGCGTATGGCGTCTTCGCGTACAACCGCAGGTACGACTCCAGATGTCCGGACGCCGCCGCCTCGCCTGCCCGAATCTCGAGCACCGCCGACAGCGCCAGCGCGCGCATCAGCGTCCGTCTCAACCCCCTTTCGGCTGCCAGCGCGCGCAACTCGTCGGCGAAACCGCGGCCCTCCTCGAAGCGCTCGCTCCCGATGAACAGGCGCAGCCGCGCGCAGGACACCGCCTCCATTTCCCGCCAGCTCTGACCCGTCAGGTCCAGGCAGTCGGCCGGACGCTCCGGCAGATCGTCTGACGTCCATGCGCTTTCCGCTTCAACGATTCGTCCGGCGATCGCCAGCAAGGAAACCCTGAGCGCCGACACGTACCTGGCCAGCGCCGGCAATCGGACACCCCGCACGTAGCCCAGCATGGCTTCCGCAGATGCCAGCGCACTCTCCGCGCCCTCGTCCCGCAGCTTGATCGCCAGCGCCGTGCCGCTCGCCGCGGCATAGGCCTGGAAGGGCGAACTGCCCGTCGCCAGCACTTCGGGAATGCCGACCGGCTCCGCGTCGGGCAGGGCGCGGCCGCATTCCTGCGCAAGTTCCCGCAGCAGGACCCCGCAAATCGCGACCGGCTCGCTGCCGGCCCCGTAACTTTCCCTGGCGACCCTTTCGGCGCTGCCGTAGTACGCCGCTGCGTCCTTCACCTGGCCCTGCGCCATGGCGATTTGCCCGACATGAATGTCAATGAACATCGTCATCCAGCGGCTGCGGCGCAGGCACTCCCGCGCCCGCACGGCATGATCGAGCGCGGCTTCGAAAGTCGCCGTCATGCTGCCCGCCAGGCAGAGGCTGTACTCCATGATGCCCCGCGTCAGGGCATCGATACGCGATGAGGCTGCAAGCCGTGCGACCTCGGACAGATGCCTGCGAAACAACTCCGAGCCGAGGGGCTCGCCGCCATACAGGACGATCATGCCACGAACCACGCAATGGTCCACCGCCAGCTCCAGCGCCGCGTCGCCGGCATCGTCTTCCAGATTCCCGATGAACGCGGCGAGGGAACGGTATCTCTCTTTCGCCTCGTCCATCCGCCCCGACAGGATCAACGCCAGACAGCGCGCCAGTCCCAGACGCGGCCGCGCGGCGATCACTCCCTCGCTCAGCCGACGTTCGGCGTCCCGGAACTGAACCAGCCCTTCGCGGGAGAACAGGCGAGGGCCGCCCGCGCGCTCCATGATCTCGCCGGCGAGTTCTGCCTCATCCGCTTCAACGGCATGACCCATGGCAGCAGCGGTCTGACCCCGGCGTTCAAGGGCGCCGGCAATACGCCGGTGGATCGTCCGATAGCGCTGCGGCGTCTCCCGGAAGCGCCGTCTTACGCAATGTTCCCGGATCAGCGGATGCAGCCGCCAGACATCCGTTGCGCCGTCGGGCACCGGCTCGAGCATCCCCACCAGGAGGGATATGCTGTTGATCCGATGCATGGAGTCGGTTCTCTCAAGCGCTTCGTCGACAAGCGCGGCATCGATCCACTCGAACAGGCCGATATCGAGCAGAAACTCCCGGTCTTCCGCCCCGAGCCCGGCGAAGAGCCGGGACTCCACCCAGTTCTCGACGAATTGCTGCGATGCGCGCGTGTCATTCCTCCTGTTGCTCCCCATTTCGTTTCGGGAAATCCTCAGCGCAAAAGGCCAGCCACCCGATTCCGACATCAGTTCGCTCACCCGTTCTCGGCTGAGCGTCCCCTCGAAGAACGCGGCCACCTCCGAGCGGGAGAACCGCAGGTCCTCCGTCGCAAGGATCGCACCGCGGCCCTCCAGCACGGCGCCGGCGACGTTCACGCCGGCGGGGAGATCTCGGCATGCGAACGCGAGGTGCAGATTGGGCGGACCACGCTCCAGCAGCAAATCAATCAACGCTACGGAGTGAGGGTTCGCCAAGCGCTCCAACTCGTCGAACGCCAACACGAAGGGCCCGTCGAGATCAGCGATCTTGCGCATCGCAATCAGGGTGCGAGGTTCCGTCTCGTCCCGCAGCTGGCCCAGGTCCGAGTTCGCAAGGCCTTCCAACCCGGAGATGGAGCCAGCGGTGGCGCTCTGGCATGCGTAGGCAATGTAAGTGTCCAGAACGGCGGGCTCGTCCTGTTCATCCACGGAAACCCACGCGGTCGCGACCCCTTGCTCTCGCACGCGCCGGCAGCATTCGGCAAGCACGATCGTCTTGCCGAATCCGCCAGGTGCCTGCAGCACCGTGAGGCGGCGTTGCGTCGGCATGGCGCGCTCCACCAATTCGGCGCGGTGGAGACAACCGGCCACCGGCTCGGGCACGACGATCTTCTGACCCAGAAGCCAGGGAAGCGGCTCCCGGTCCCCGGAGGCACCGTCCAGGGCCGCGGGGGATCTCCCCGGGCCGGCGACCTGCGTATTCGAAACGGTTTCGCTCATCCCACCTGCCACGCCGCGGAGAACAGGCCGCGTCCACAATGCGCGCCGTTCCATTGGACGGCAGCAACCTTCATCGTGCGCAACCCGTCCCTGCACATTGCCTGCTTGCCGCACACGGACTTGCTGCAAACATAGCCCTTGGACAAGGGACGCGCATCCCAACAAATGTGTAGCGTATATTGTTGGCGGTACTACACATTTATGGGTCAATTACTACATGTAAGTTGGCTTCTCTACACAACAAATTCCCTTCCGGCGGGTCATTTCACAGGTCTTAATTCAATTGTCTTGACCGTGCCGAAACCTTGCTCATACCGTCATGGAGGGGCGTCCGCGACCGACCGTCAACACCGGCGTCTGGCATGCCCGACCCAGACGAATTACTCGCAATTCTTGTCACAGCCGAGCGACTCGTGAGTGCACGACATGCCCACACTGACGCCAGATAGCACGCCTGCCCAAGGTGGCGGCGCAATTCCACTCGAAAATGCAGCCAGTCGCGTTCTCCGCGCGATCGCCTGCGCCGCGATACTCGGCCTCGCGGTCGCGACGCTCGCCGCAACGTCATTCGCAACCGAACCCAGACCGGGCGGCACCCTGGTCGTCGCCGCCGGACCGGGCCTGCGCCACCTCAATCCCGCAGTGCAATCCGGCGCCCACGCCGGTATCGGCGTGCAGCTTTTCGCCGGGCTGGTGCGGGCCGACGACGCGTTCCAGCCTCAACCCTATCTGGCCGAGCGCTGGGAGGTCTCCGAGGACGGCCTGAACCACACGTTCCATCTCGTCGCCGACGCCCGTTTCCATGACGGCACGCCGGTCACGTCGGAAGACGTCGCCTTCTCGCTCGCCGTCGTGAAGGAGCACCACCCGTTCGGGATCGCCATGTTCGATGCCGTCGACCGGGTGGATACCCCCGACGCACACACCGCGGTGATACGTCTGTCCAAGCCTCACCCGGCGTTGATGCAGTCCCTGGTTCCCCTGCTCATGCCCATCCTGCCGAAGCATGTCTTCGGGGACGGCCAGGATCCGAAGACCCACCCCATGAACGCCGCACCCGTCGGCTCTGGTCCCTTCAGGTTCAAGGAGTGGATAAGGGGCGGGCACGTGATCCTCGAGCGCAACGACGACTTCTTCCTCGAAGGACGGCCTCTTCTCGACCGGATCGTCGTCAGGTTTTTCAACCTGCCTTCGGTGCGCATGCTCGCGCTGGAAAAGGGCGAAGTCGACTACTACCCGTTCGCGGGCGTGCGCTTCCGGGACATCCCGAGAATCGCCGACAACCCCGATCTCAGCGTGAGTACCAGGGGCTACGAGGCGTTCGGCCCGGTCAACTATGTCGAGTTCAACCTGCGAGGGCCGCCCTTCGACGACCTGCGGGTTCGCCGGGCGGTTGCCTACGCCATCGACCAGGACTTCATGGTGAACACGCTGCACGGGGGCCTGCCGCGACCGGGCCACGGCCCGCTGCACAGCTCGAGCCCGTTCCACGTCGACGGGCTGAACGAGTATCCGGTGAACCTGGCGCGCGCGCGGGCCCTGCTCGACCAGGCCGGCTACGCACCGGATACGGAAGGCGTGCGCTTGCGGGTCACTCTTGACTACCCTCCGTTTCACGCCGACAGCCTCGCCACCGGCGCCGAGTACATCAAGGTCCAGCTGAAGAAAGTCGGCATCGCGGTCGATCTGCGTGCGCCGACCGACTTTGCGAGCTGGGCGCAGCGCATCGGCTCCTGGAACTACCGCTTCACCATGAACAGCCACTGGACCTACCCCGATCCGGTCATCGGCGTGCACCGGATCTACCTCTGCGGCAACATCCGCAAGACGATCTGGTCGAACACCCAGGGCTATTGCAACGAGCGCGTGGACACGCTGCTCCGGATGGCGGGATCGGCCCTCGACATCGCCAGGCGCAAGGAGTTCTACGCGGAGTTCCAGCGCATCGTCAGCGAGGATCTGCCCTTCTACTTCGTCAACGAGGAGCCCTATGTCACGCTATCGCACAGGTCGGTCATGGATCCGCCGGAGACGGGGTGGGGCCCCATGCAGCCCCTGGACCGGGTCTGGCTCGATCGCTGAGCCGTCCCTGACCACGCCGGGGCGCCCGGTCCTTTCCCGCTGTCGGCCGGGTCCCGTCAAGGCACTTCGGGTACCGGAGGCATGCAGTTCATCCTGACCCTCGGACGCCGGCTCCTCGGCGCCGCCGCGCTGATCGCGGCGGTTCTCATCCTCAACTTCACGCTGATCCACCTGGCGCCCGGCGATCCGGCGCTGACCATCGCGGGCGGAATGGGAGGCCTCACCGAGGAGATCCTCCGCGACGTCCGCCGCGCCTACGGCCTCGACGCCCCCCTCCATCGCCAGTTCCTCCTCTACATGGAACTCGTGCTGTCGGGCGATCTCGGCCGCTCGCTGTTTTACAATGCGCCGGTCCTCGACCTCATCCTCGACCGCCTGGGCCCGACGGTCCTGCTCGTCCTGGCCGCGATGTCGATCGCGCTCATCCTCGGCACCTTCCTGGGCGTGCTCGCTTCGCGCAAGCCGGGAGGTGTCGTAGCCAACCTCGTCACGGCTTTCACGCTCGCCGGCTATTGCGCGCCTGTATTCTGGGTCGGGATCCTGCTGCTGCTCGTCTTTTCCGCCGCGATTCCCCTCTTTCCCCTGTCCGGCATGTACGACGTCCGCGCCGACAGCGCGGGCTTGCTCCGGGTGCTCGACGTCGCCCATCACCTGATGCTGCCGGCGATCACGCTCTCCATCGTTTTCCTCGCGCAGTACAGCCGGATTGCGCGCGCCAGCATGATCGACGTGCTGGGCGCCGACTACATCCGGACGGCGCGCGCCAAGGGGCTGAGCGACTGCGGCGTGCTCTACGGGCATGCGCTGCGCAATGCGGCGCTGCCCGTGGTCACCCTCGCCGGCTTGCAGTTCGGCAACGTGCTCTCCGGCGCGGTGCTGGTCGAAACGGTGTTCGACTGGCCGGGCCTGGGTCTGCTCGCCTTCGAATCGATCCTGCGCCGCGACTATCCCACCGTCCTCGGCATCCTCTTGTTCGCAACCGCGATGGTGGTCGCCGCCAACGTCCTCACCGACATCGCCTATCGCATCGTCGATCCCCGGATTTGCGCCGGGACCGACGCGCCGAACATCGCAAGATGACCGCGCACGGAACGAGTCGCGCCACCGCACGCGCCCCGTCCCCGGCGCGCGAGACGTTGACGAAGTTCCTTCGCAACGGATCAGCCGTCTCCGGGTTCGTGCTGCTCGCGCTGGTCTTCGCAATGACCCTTGTCCTGCCCGCCTTCTATCCCGCCGATCCCTTCGACATCGTATGGCGGCCGCTGGCGCCGCCCGGCGAAGCACCGGCGATACCGCTGGGAAGCGATTTCCTGGGGCGCGACGTGCTGGCAGGAATCGTCCACGGCGGCCGCGCCACCCTCGCGGTGGGCGCGAGCGCCGCCGCGATCTGCGTGATCGTCGGCATCGCCGTCGGCGCCGCTTCGGGATTCTACGGCGGTCTCGTCGACGAAGGACTCATGCGCATCGCCGAATTCTTCCAGGTGCTGCCCGCCCTGCTCTTCGCGATGACCCTGGTCAGCCTGTTCGGCCCGAGCCTCGTGACCGTAGCCATCGCCATCGGCGTGGTCGGCTGGCCGCCGATCGCCCGCCTCACCCGCGCCGAGTTTCTCAGAATCAAGGCACTCGACTATGTCAGAGCCTCGCGCGCGATCGGCGCTGCCGACCGCCGTCTCATCTTTCGCGTGATCCTGCCCAACGCGCTGCCCTCCCTTGTCGTCGCCGCCACGCTCACCGTCGGCGCCGCCATCCTGTTCGAGGCGGGACTCGCGTTTCTCGGCCTCGGCGATCCAAACGCCATGAGCTGGGGCCTGATGATCGGCGCCAACCGGGACTTCGTGCTGGAGGCATGGTGGCCGGTCACCCTGCCGGGCCTTGCGATATTCCTCACCGTGCTGGGCGTCACCCTGATCGGCGACGGCCTCTCCGACGCCCTCGATCCGAGGCGGCATGGACGGTGATGGCAAGGCCGATGTGAGGTGTGGTGAGCGTCGCCGCACAGCTTGCACTCGTTCGCCCTGGTGACCCGGGCTCCCTTGGCTCCCTCATCCACAAGAAGAGTCCTGATTCCTGGTAGAGCATCGTCATCGCGATCCCGCGCCAGCGTGCAGTGTCCTGATTCCGGAGTATTGCAGATTTGCCTTTGACGTTCGGCGGTTTCGAGGGCTGTGAGGCAGAAGCGTTCGATGGTTGCGAGGATGTCGTCTGCGGACTTTGTCCCGCGCAAGGGTCTGGGATTTGCGTTGACGGTGTCGAGGTCGCCCCGGATGGCCTGTTCGAGTTCCCAGGTCGAGCGATGGACCCCGCGGTGGAGCTGTGTGTCGGTCAAGGCGGTGAAGAAGCGCTCGATCCCGCTGCGCCGGGACTCGGTCGCGGCACTCGACGCGTGGTTCAAGGAGCGTGGCGGCGAGCCCTGTGACCCGGTCTTCCCCAACCAGCGCTGCAGACCGCTCACCCATGACAGCTTCGCCTGTCCCCTGGCTCGCAACCTGGCTGTCGCGCGGTCAGACTGCCCGTCGCTGGGATGCAAGCGGGTGACGCCCCACGCCCCATACCCTGCGGCACAGCGCCGCCATGGACCTGCTTCGCAACGTGCGGAGTATCGCGAGAGTAGCCACCGAGTTTCACGCAAAGTAGGCATGGCGTTCTGCAAGCCCTCCTGAGTGCTGCCGGGGTTTGGCGGCGACGATCCTGCAGCGGCCTCGTCGCCTGCTCCATAGCATCTACTTTGCTGAGAATCGGTGGCTGCGTTGGATGAGAATCACCGGATACATTGGTGAGAGTCGGCAGGCGAAGTGCAGGAACTCCGCGTTGTACAGAAGGCCGCCCCCGGCGGCGCGGTCGTCGGACAGCACGGCGGCGCGCATCTGATCGAACAGCATCCTCCGGAACCCCGCCGAACGTCTCGAAGGCGCTCTCCAGCGCCTCCATCAGCATCGCCATCGTCTGCCGCGGAAAGAAGCTCAGCCACAACAGACGGGAGTAGCCAGCACGACCACCAGGGCATGGCGCCGGCCCCAGGAAAGCGTGAAGGTTCCGAAGTCGACCTGGCCCTGCCGCACCACCGGCTCGACCGGCTCGCGGGGGCCGGGCACCCCGCACGTAGTTCCGCACGCTCTCGTAGCAGCCCGCATAGCCCGCCGCGCGGACCTCGTCGAACAGCCGCCTCGCCGAAAGCTCGGGAAACGCCTCAAGACGCGCGTCGATGATCCCCTTGCAGGGATCCAGCTTGTGTGCCACCGGAGGTCGCGGCGAACTTCCGTCGGACCGGCCAACAGGTCCCGGTCCAACTGCTCCGTCTTCGAGACGCCTTGGTCGAGGTAGTGCTTCAGCAGCATCCTGGTCTCCCATCCGTGCCCCGCATCCAGCCCTGTTGGAAAGCCCACAGAGCGGGTCTTCCGGGGGACGGATCGCCCGCCGAACACCGACGACGTTGGTGCGACGCTTGATCCCGGCATTGAGACGGTCGAGAGGATTCGCAGAGTCCGGTATCGGTTTCCGGGGCTTTCCTGCACGTTGCTCGATCGGCAACTGCAGCATGTTCAGCGCGTTTTCTGCAGTTTTGGACTGTAGCACGCTTCTTCCAGATATGCAGTTGGCGATTGCAGCAAAATACCGCGCAGGACTACAGTTATTTTATGGTGAATTTTATGGAACCATAGTTGACTGGCACCGAAACTTGAACCGTAATCAGGAGAATTCGGCAATCGTCCTGCCACGCTGACCAGAACACGGAGGCTCAGGGAACCATGCGAATGCAGACAATGAAGTGGATGGCCGGCACGTTCGTGCTTGTCGGGATTCTCGCCCTTTCCAGTGCAAGTCATGCCTCCTGCACAGGGGACAACAGGGTCGACATACCGGACGCAAGTTGTCTTTCTGGAAGCCATAGCAACACTTGCTCGTTCAAAGTATTCGGCAAGTGCCTCAGTTATCAGTCCTCTTTCTGGGCGGAGGCAAAAATCACTTGCGTCCAGAATGGCGACAAGGTCGTCGCGAAAATCGATTTAAAGGATCGAATGGACGAAACGTGGCATCTGTACAACCACGACACAAATAAGGGTGGGGCAGATACCTATGCCAGGGGCGTCTATTGCTGCAGCGACCTCGGCAGGTGCAACTAACCACAACGCGTAGCAATGGCGGGCTGGAGTCTTGCGGCCTGGCGGACCAAGTGAAAGCCGAAGAGGATGCCCGCCGCCGCGGAGCGGAGCCGAAACGCAGGCAGGCTCGGTCGATCGCCGCTCACGATATGCTGGACACACGCAAGCCAGGGTCGTGCCGGCACCAGGATTGTAAGTCGCGAAGTCCGGCGGTTGGTGGTCCCGGGCGAACGTCAGGTTCGCAGGCGTAGTCCTTGCGCTTCCTCTGCGACGTCGGCGGCTTTGCGGCTGATATCTCCAGGAGCGGGGCTGCCTTCGGCAGACAACTCAAGGTGGGACGCGACAGCGCAGGCACGCAGCCGTCGCCCGCCGGGGCAGACGCGTCCCGCGACCGACGGCACCGGCTGAGGTTGCCGGGAAGCCGGGGCTTCGAAAGCGCGAGGATCGGGTGAGCACCAATGGACCGGCATTCATCCAGCGATCCGGGCATGACGCACCAGGAGTCTTTCATCCATGAAAACATCCTGGAGAACCTGCTCGACGGTGTGATGTCCCTGGGTCTCGACGGCAACGTCAGGACCTTCAACCAGGCGGCCGCCCGCATGCTCGGGCTCGACCGCGACGAGGTGGTCGGACACACGCTGGTGGAGGTCTTCTTCGCGGTCGAGGGTTTCGAGGCATTCACCCAGGCGATACTCGATGCGGTCGTCGAGCGCAAACGGACGGAACGCCGCGTGGTCGAGGTCGGCGGCGACAGCGGACGGCGCGCATTCTCGATGACGACGTCCTACCTGAGGTCTCCCGAGACCGGGGACCCGATCGGCGTGATCGCCGTGTTCAGCGACATCACGGAAATGCAGGCGCTCCGCGAGGCCGAGGGCCGAATGGCAAGGGAGCTGGCCGAGCAGAACGCCGAGTTGAAGAACTCGTACCGGTTGGCGGAAGAAAGACGCGAGCGGCTGGACACGGTGCTGAAGAGGGTCCAGGCCGCGCGGGCTGTGGCGACGGTTCTGGTCATCGCGCTGTTCCTGGGTGCGGGGGTATGGAGCTGGGGCGGGCTGGAATCGCTCGGGACGCCACAGCCATCCGGCGCCGCAGCGCAGGACGGACAGGAACGTGTGGAAACGCTCCGCACGGTGACGCTGGCACCCGAAGAATTCACGTCGAAGACATCGCTCATCGGCCGTCTCGTCCCGTCGCGCGAGGTTGCGGTGACGAGCGCCACGGCCGGCCACATCGCCGAGATTGGCTTCACGTACGGCCAGCGGGTGTCGCAGGGCGAGGTGCTGTTGCGCCTCGACATGGACGAGACCCGGCTTCTGTACCTGGAAGCGCAGGTCGAGTACGAGAACGCGAAGAAAGCCATCGACGACCTCGACAGGTGGGAGACCGGCACGGAGGTCACCGCCGCGCTCCGGTCGTTGAGCAAGGCGCAGTTGGCCATGGAAGGCGTGGCCGCCGACTTGAAGCAATCGGCTTTCCTGCTGGACGAGGGTCTCATCCCTGCCTCGCAGCACGAGGACGCCAGGCGCCGTTACGAGAGCCAGCTGCTCGACCTGGAGGCGGCCCGGCAGAACCTCGACGCGGTGCGGGCCAAGGGCGGAGACGATGCCAGGCGGGTGGCGAACGTGAACCTCGAAAAGGCGCGCAGCCGCCTGAGCGCCGTAGAGGCCGCGCTCGCGCAGGACACCGTCGTGGCGCCCATCTCCGGCGTGGTCCAGATGCCGGCCACTCCCGAAGGGACGCTTGTTCGAGGCCTGAGTGTGGAAAAGGGCAACGCGCTGCTGACGATCGCGGACGTCGACCGTCTGGCCGTGTTGGCCCAGATCGACGAGGTCGAGGTGACGGCGATCCGCCCCGGCCAGCCGGTGACCGTGCAGGGCGACGCCTTTCCCGGCCTGGTGTTGCGCGGCGTGGTGAGTCACGTGTCCCAGCAACCTCGCGCCTCCAAACCGACCGAGGGCGTGCCGCTGTTCGACGTCACGGTGGGACTCGACGACCTCGGCGAGGCGCAGCGTCTGCAGCTGCGGATCGGGATGTCGGCGCATCTCCACATCGTCACCTACAGCAGTCCGTCGGCGCTGATGGTTCCGATCGAGGCCGTGGGCGAGAGTGACGGCACGTCGGTGATTAGGGTTCTCGACGAGGCCACCGGCGAGGTGCGGCCGCGGGCCGTCGAGGTCGGCTTGACCACACTCGACAAGATCGAGGTGACGGGCGGGCTGAAGGCCGGCGAGACCGTGGTGCTGGACGGGGCCTGACGTGAACACATGGGCGTTTCGGTGGCGGGGCATGTGCAAGGCCTCCATGCCCGGCGCCGTCGAGGATCCGGCGCGCCGCGGCATCGGCCCGGACGCGGCCGCGGCATACGCGCCGGTGACCGGGAATCCCCCGGGCCTCGGCAATTCCGCATCGGTGTGCGTCCCCGGGTTCCCTGGCCGGCTACGGCCGGCATTGTCTCTCTCATGAGGATCAATGCATGGGAGGGACTGCGCAGCCTCTCCCGGGCGAAACTGCGATCGGCACTCGCGCTCACCGGGATCGTGATCGGCGTCGGCTCGGTCATCACGATGATCTCCGTAGGAGAGATCGCCCGAGAAACCTCCCGCGCCCGGTTTGAGGCGCTTGGAACCGACATCGTCACCATCGGCAATGTCGACGGCGCGAGCATCGCGCCGGGGCGGAGCATCGTTCTCGCCGACGCGCTGCTCCTCGCGGACTCCGTCCCGTCCATCCTTGAGGCGGCGCCCAGAATCGAGTTGCGCGGCAAGTTCCACTACGCCGGAAGAGAGCTGGACCGGGGCGCCGTTCACGGCGTGACAAGGTCCTTTGCGCGCCTCAACAAGCTGGAGCTGGCGCAAGGACGGTTCATCTCCCATCTCGATCGACACCGGCACTTCTGCACGGTGGGCGCAGGCGTCGCGGAGGCCATGCGCCGCGCCGGCGCTACGCGCGTCGTCGGCGAGACCGTTACCATGATGGGCCGATTGTTCACCGTGACCGGCGTGCTTCGCGAGGCGGCCGAGAACTACGCGCTGCCGTTCCAGGTCAAGGCGAACAGCTCCGTGTTCATTCCTATTTCCACGGCGCGGCGGATCAGACCCGATATCGGCATCGACGCAATCGTCGCCCGCACGACTCCCGACATCCACTACGCGCTCGCGACGAGCGAGGTGCTGGAATGGTTCCGCACCCGGCAGGAGAAACTGGAAATCCACGTCACGAGCCCGACCCAACTCGTCGAGCAACAGGAAGCGCAGATGCGAATCATGACCCTGCTGCTCGCCGCGACCGGCAGTATCTCGCTCATCGTCGGCGGCATCGGGGTGATGAACGTCATGCTGGTCTCGGTGACCGAGAGGCGGCAGGAGATCGGCATTCGCCGCGCTCTCGGCGCGCGCCGCCGCGACATCCAGAACCAGTTCCTGGTGGAGTCCGTGGTCCTGTCCGCGGCCGGCGGTGTTCTCGGAGTCCTGCTCGGTACGGCCGGCACCTGGACGATCTGCCGGTTCACGGAGTGGGACTTCTTCGTCTCCATGGGCGCGACGGGCAGCGGCCTTGCCGTGTCGTCGGCGATGGGGATAGCGTTCGGACTGCAACCGGCGAACCAGGCGGCGCGGGTCGATCCGATCATGGCGCTCCAGGGGCGCTGAACCGGCTGCGCCGGGCGGCTACTGGCGGCGGATAGCTGCGCCGTCACCCTTGAAGAGCGACAACGCGAGGCGAAAGGCGTCACGCCCGATCTGCTCGCCGATCAGGCGCCCCGGAATGTCGTCGGCCGGTGGGTGGATGCCTCCCCAGATACGCGAAAGGCTGCATTGGTCGGCGGCGTCGCGATAGGTGGCCCATTGCAACTCCATGCCGACCGACGGGCCGCTCTCGAAGACGAGGAAGGTGTCCGCGGGAACCGGGAAGGCGCTCTTGCCTCCCGGAAAGAAGGGATCGCCGGTCAGCGCGGTCAGCACCTCGGCGGCGGCGCGCGAGAAGGTGGAATGACCGGATACGTATCCTGCGAAGGGTGGCGTCACGAAGGTCGGGCGCTGGTAGGGCCACCAGTCTTCGGCGCGAATCCAGCCCACGCCGGCCGTGCCGGCCGCTTGCCGGTCGACATGGCCGGGGCCGCGCCAGGCGAGCAGCTTGACCTTGCCGACATGCTCGCCGTTCTCGCCCGCAAGGAGGTCGCCGGAGCCGATGCGTTCGATAAGCCCCGCCGCCAGCGGGATGCCCCCTGACGGCTGTCCCGGTGTCTCGGAACCGTCGGACCGGCTGCGGTCGGCCAAGGCCCGGAGCGCCGAGACCGGCCGGATGTAGTCGTACCAGCCCTTGATTCCCCAGGCGGCAACCGCGGCATCGTGCATCGCCCCGCCCAGGACGAAGTACGCCTTCACGTCCCATTCGAGCCGGTCGAGCACCGGGCCCGTCCCACCGAGGCGCCTTGCGAGACGTTCATGGTCGCCGACCGCATTCAGGATGGTGAACCAGTGTCCGGGCGGGGTCTCGGAGTCGGGTCCGTCCGCCCAGTACTCGGCGAGCACCCGGGTATAGTCGCCGCGCGGCACCCACTGAGGCGCATAGGGTTTTCCCGTGGCCGGGTTGATGCGATAGCCGGGGCCCCATGGAACCGGGTCGTAGAAGTCGGGATAGTCCTCGAACCGGCGCGGCAGGGGGCCGAGATCGCCCATGCCCGAGGGCGCAATGTCGATCAGGACGCCGTCATCGGGCGAGAGATGGGACGACCAGCGGGAGACGAGGACAAAGCCCCACTTGTAGTGTTCGGAGAGCGGGCCGTTGAAAGTCGGCGGCGGTCCGGGATCGTGATAAACGTGAAATTCCGCGCCGTCGCGCCGGTAGACAGTCAAGTCATCTTCCGACAGGGCGAAGGGCGTGACTTGGCCCCACTCGGGCGACACGAATTGCGCCGCGCCGTCGAAGGCATGGCCTGACTGGTCGATGTAGCGCGGAAGATCGAGCGGCTGCCAGCGGTTCGGATCCTTGAGCGTGATGTTCCCCGGAATGGACGGCACCAGGGCCGGATTGACCGGTTCGTAGAACCGGGCCGCGTAGTCGTTGCTCTCGTTCGATCCGTCTTCGAGGCCACGGGCGATATAGAACTCGGCGAGGCAGCGCCCGAACGCCGCCGCCGGCCCAGCCGCCAAAGCCGGGTCGTGGCCGAGTGCGGACATGAGCGCGTCGGCATTCGCCATGGTCTGCGCTGCGCCCGGCGAGCGTCGGAAGCGGTGACGCAGGATCTGCAGCGCGGCATGGGACATCGCCTCCTCGCGCGCACGTCGGATATCGCTGTTCGGCGGCGGGCCGGGCCGGGCGCAGGGCGTGTGGCCGGCGCCGAAATGCCAGGGCTTCGCCTCGTCCGACCAGCCGGCCCAGGCGTCGTACATGGCCCCGGCGACATGGAAGAGGTTCCGCGCGTGCACGGTCGGGCGGGCCGTGTCGTCCCGGATGGCCTCCAGGAGCACTTCGATCCAGCGTTGCGCCACCGAGACGCTCGCATCGGCCAGGGGTGGGCCCGGCAGGTAGTGCGGGAACACGCGCGCCGAACCGTGCGGCATGGTGACGGTCGTCCTGGCGGCATTGACGTCGTCGAAGGAAATGCCGCCCTCACCCGTCCAGCGATGGAAGCTGTGGGTCCCGCGCACCGCCTCGGCTTCTATGGCGACCCGGGAGCCGGCGGCGTGAAGGCCGGTCCCGGCGCCTCCGACGACGGACAGCAGCTGGCCGGCGGGTTCCGGCTGCCGGACGGTCAGGCGGCGGTTGGCCTGCACGGTCTCGATCCGGGTGACCCGGTTTCCCGGGCCGGGCCAGTCGATCTCGATCTCCCGGACTGCCGGATCCGGGCCCAGACCGAAATGCAGTGTCGTCGGGCCCTGTGACAGATAGTTGCCGCCGAGACGCACCTCCTGCACCTGCCGGCCCGAGTCCGTGTGCACCGTGACCCGGGCGCCAACGGCGAGCGGGTTCGCGTGCCGGCCCTCGAGATCAATGGCCAGCCAGTGATTGTCCGTCTCGAGACCGTTGCGATAGACCGTCGGCGCCGCGTTGTGATTGGCGATCAGAATGTCGACCCGGCCGTCGCCGTCATAGTCGGCGCAGACCGCGCCACGGCCCTGGCCCGTGTGGCGGATGCCCAGTTCGGACGCCAGCTCGGTGAAGGTGCCGTCGCCGTTCGCCATGAACAGCCGGGAGGGATCGTCGACGAATCCGGCGTACCTGTGGACATACTCTTCCGCCAGGCCGTAGTGGCCGGGCTCGGTCACGCCGTAGCCGTTGGTATGGAAGATGTCGACATGGCCGTCGCTGTCAAAATCGGCGAAACAGGCTCCCCATCCCCAGCCGCCCTCCCGGACCCCGGCCGCGTCCGTCGCATCCTCGAACCGGCCGTCACCGCGATTTCGGTAGAGCCGGTTGCCCGTCGGCCCTTCTCCCGACCGGCCTTCCGGATCGTGAATGCTGGTCACGAACCAGTCCATGTCGCCGTCGCGGTCGAAGTCCGCGACCGCCGCTCCCATGCCGTTCTCGTCGGTGATGACCGCATCGCGGATGTCGACGAAGCGCCTGCCGCCTTCGTTGCGCAGGACCTGGCCGGTCCCGAAGTCGCCCGCCAGCAGGATGTCCGGGTAGCCGTCGCCGTTGATATCGCTGAAGGTCGGGGTAAAGGACACTTCGAGTGGCGTTGTCAGGCCCGGTTGTTGGACGGCGCGGATCGGCACGATATCGGTGATGTCCTCGAATCGCCCCCGGCCGTCGTTGCGCCAGAGATAGTGGAAGGGCGCGTTGAGTCCATCCGAGAGCTTGCCCCATTGGGCAAAGAACAGGTCCAGATCGCCGTCGCGGTCGAAGTCGCCCGCGGTCATGGAGTAAAGATCGCTCTTGGCGGAGACCGACGGCAAGGGGTCGGGCATCTCCGCGAAGCGCCCGCTGCCGTCATTGCGGAACGCCTGCGCGCCGTGTCGGTGGATGGACAGGAAGTCCAGCGCGCCGTCGTCGTCGAGATCGACAAAATACCCGGCCCGGTCCGGCGCCGTCGGGTCGATACCGCCGTTGTCGAAGCGCGCCACGAACTGCCGGCCGTCCCAGGAGAACAGCCGGCCGGGCTCGTCTCCCCCGGTCGCAACATAGAGTTCGGGCTTGCGGTCGCCGTCAATATCGACAAGGGCCAGTCCGCCGTCTACCAGCCGGGCGGCAGTCTCCCAGTCGTCGTAGGGTTCGACCGGACGCACCACATAGGCCAGACCGACTGTCCCGGTAACGTCGACAAAACGGCCGCCCCGGTCCGCAGCGGCCGCGGACGGCGCCACGTCTGCCGGCGCATCAGCCATCGCCAGCATGACCACGAGGCAGGCAGACGCGACGAACGCGCGACACAGAGACTGCGGCACTTGAAGCGATGGTGTCATGGAATGCCCGGCGCTGGCGGTATGCGGATGAACCGGCCATCGAAGCGTCGGTCCGGCATGAAGTCCATCGCCTGCGCCTCGTTCCGCACCACCACCTGGCGCGATACGGGCGATTCCGGCTGGCGACGGGACGACATTGGCGACAACTTCAATCAGTCCCTGTCTCCTGAACACACAATTGCGCTGACTTTGCTGAAGTGCATGGACAACGGTCGGCCACCATTCAGCATGCGGCGTTGCGACTCAGCGTTGTGACGTTCATGGTCGGCGCGCAGATGTGGTTGAACGCCGTCGTCGCGCCATTCAACAGCGTTCAACCGACGGGAGCCTGGCCATTCCGGCGCGGTTCCATGGCAGCCGACGGCGCCGGGACCGTCTCCGGTTACCGCCCTCCCCGCCTGACCAGGACTGTCCATCCCGTCGATTCTGCGCGTCCGTTGCACCGGCCAAGCTCGTCGCATCAACAAACGCCCCTGACTCTCTTGAAAACCGAGCCCTTTCTCATGGCGTAGTCTTGCCGATGTCACGTCTTGTCGCTTTCGCCGACGATGTCGACTTTTGCGACCACGTTGTCCGCGAATTGGCTGTCCGCCTCGTACGCGGAAGAACAGGTGACGCCACTTCCGAACATTCTGCCGGTTCACTTGTTGCTCCAACTTCCATCCAGACAGCCTGCTTCACCGAGACCAAGTCCGTTGCTCCCTGTGCACGAGGCACGGCCTGCACCGGTCATGGCCAGGACTCCAAAACAACGCGAGGGCGCCAACTGCTCATTTCATGGGTTGCGTTCGCACATTTGCTCGCTCTCACATGTCATGGCCGGCATGACCTGGGTGGCATCGGAGTCTCTCAATTTCGGCTCAATGTTCTGTGCAAGTCAACGTTAACTCATGAAAATGATCGGAAAAAAATCGGCAGTAGTTTCGAGGATTTTGCGATGCAGGAATTGACTGCAACTGAAGCAAAATCAGACTACACATTTGTGCAGATCGTCCTGCAAACAACGCTCGTTGCACGCGGCGACCTGCCCGCGCATCCTGCCTTCCTGGCCGGACCCCGGCATATCGGACACAGGGCGGGGAAACGGGAATGCGAACGCAATCGGGCATGCGGACCGGGCCCATATCAGGGCGTGGCATTCGTAGGCGCGCCGGCTCGGCCCGCTTTCCCCGGTCCCGTCTCGGTGACCGTTTGGCCTTGCCCCCCGGTCCCGCCTTGCCTTCAGTCTCCAGCATTTCGCCGCGCCGCCCGGTGAGGTTGCCGCGGGAACGCCGCAGGCCTGCTTCGTCATGGCCGACGCCCAGAGCATGGCCGCCGGCCCGGGGGTGCAGGCGTGTCCTCTGCCGACGCCGCAAGGGCCCAGGCCAGTCGGAGAACTCCGCGCCCGGTGGAGTCCTTCAGGCGGCGGGGCCCGCCCGGCCCGTCTCTCTGTCCGGTGTGCCGCGTCGGGGATGGAGCGCAGCGGCCGGTTCGACGTCTTCATGAGGGCGCGGCATGCGGGTCCCTGCGCGCTGTGGCTTGCACTCGCCTGCCTGGCGGGGCCGGCGGGAGCGCAGACGGGCGGGCCGGAGCGCCTCGACCTCTCGCTGGAGGAGGCGGTGTGGCTGGCACTCACGAGGAGCCGGTCGGCGATCCAGGCCCGGCTCGAGCGGGAGGAGCAGCAGCTCGCGCTGGAAGGCGCGGAGGAACGATACGATCCGATGGCGGACCTGAGCCTGGAGACGACCGCCGCAAGCCGGAACGACGAGACGGCGGAATTCTCCATCGGGCCGAGCCTGCGGGTGCCGACCGGCGGTTCCTTCCGACTTTCCATCAACAAGCCGCTCGCTGGCGAGCGCGACCGCGGGGCGAGCACGACGCTCACGTTCTCGCAGCCGCTGCTCAGAGACTTCGGGCCGGAACTCGACACCCAGCCGGTCCGCGAGGCGCGGCTGCAGGAGCGGATCAACCTGCATGCCTTCCGAGACACCGCGGCCGGCATCGTGGACTCGGCCGTCTCCGCCTATCGCGGCGTACTGCGGGCGCGGCAACAGACGGTCATTGCGCGCGAGGCGCTGGAGCGGGCGCGGCGGCAGCTCGAGACCAACCGCGCCCTGGTCGAGGCGGGCCGCATGGCCTCGCAGGACCTCGTGCAGTCCGAGGCCGACGTTGCCGACAAGGAATACGCGCTGATCGACGCCGAGAGCGCGCTGGAGACCGCGATGTCACACCTCGTCAATACGCTCGACCTTGAAGAAGGGGTGCGAGTCGAGCCGCAGGCGGAGCTGCCCGTACAGCCCGAGCGGCCTGACCTCGTGGAGAGCCTGGAGACGGCCTTCGCCCGGCGCACGGACTGGCTCAGCGCCAAGATCGGGGTGGATCTGGCGCGCATGGTCCTGCACCGCGCGGAAAACGCGCTCCTGCCGGACCTCAGCCTGAACGGGCAGGTCGACCATCTGACCGGGACCGACCGCATGCACTGGACGGTCGGGCTGAAGCTGACGGTTCAACTCCACAATGACGAGTCCCGGCGGGCGCTGACGCGGGCGCGCAACAGCCTCCTGCGGGCAGAGATGGCGCTCGCCGAGCAGCGCCAGTCGATCCGCATCCAGGTGCGCCAGGCGGTGGAGAATGTGGCGGTGGCGCTGCGCCAGATTGACCTTGCGCGCCAGGCGCGGGAACTGGCCGAGCAGAAACTCGACGTGGAGCGCCGCAAGCTGCAGCAAGGCCTTTCCTCCGCGTTCCAGCTCGGTCGCTTCGAGGACGACATGGTGGCGGCGCAGAGGCGCGAGCTGGACGCGGTGGCCCGCTACCGGGATTCGCTCGCCGGCCTCGACCGGTCGCTCGGCACGACGCTGGACCGGTGGGGCATCAATGTGGAGCAGGTCGGACAGTGACCGGGCCAGGCATCCGCCGCGAAAGCCTAGAAGCGGTCGAGATCGTGCTGGTTCCGGGGAGTTGAACACGGGCGATGCTGGAACTTGTCGACATCCGCAAGACCTTCCGCCTCGGGCCAGTGGAGGTCGAGGTGCTGAAGGGCATCGACCTCCGTGTGGAAGCGGGCGATCTCATGTCGATCATGGGGCCTTCGGGCAGCGGCAAGTCCACGCTGATGAACATACTTGGGCTGCTGGGCCGCCCGACCTCGGGATCCTACCGGCTCAACGGGCGCGATGTCTCGACCATGAACGACCGGGAGCTCTCCGCCTTCCGCAACGAGAACATCGGCTTCGTGTTCCAGTCCTTCAACTTGCTGGGGCACCTGACGGCGCTGGAGAACGTGTCCCTGCCATTGGTCTATCGGGACTCGGACCGGCGCGGCGCACGTCGCCGGGCGGTGAACATACTGGAGAAGGTCGGCATGGCGGACCGGCTGGACCACAGGCCGGACCAGCTGTCCGGCGGGCAGAAACAGCGGGTGGCGATCGCGCGGGCGCTGGTGGGGACGCCGTCCGCCGTGTTGGCGGACGAGCCGACCGGCGCTCTCGATTCCGACACCGCCGAGGAGGTGATGCACCTGCTGATCCGCCTCAACTGCGAGGAGCGGGTCGCCGTGGTCATCATCACCCATGATCCGGCGGTTTCCCTGCAATGCCGGCGCCGGGCGCTGATCCGCGACGGCTCGCTGCTCGAAGAGGCTGGCGAAGCACGGGAAACCGGCGCGGCATGAAGCATGCGATCCAGGCGGCTGCTTTGGCCTCCAGCCCGTACACCCGGCCGGGGGCCTCGATTCCGTCGCCGTCCCGCAAGGCAATCGAAGCGCCCGCAACCTGAGAGCCGGCGCGAAGTCCGCGCGCCGGCAAGATGAAAGGAAGTTCAGATCATGAAATGCCCTCTCGTGGCGGCCCTGGTCGCGTTGGCGCTCCTGGCGCCCCTTGCGGCGGTGGCCCACCCCGGTCACGGCGCGAACCCGGACAAGGGCGCAATCGAACGGATTGTCCGCGACTACCTGCTGAGCAACCCCGAGGTGATCGAGGAGGCCATCGACGTCCTTCGGGTGAAACGCCAGGCGGAAGAGCGCAAACGCGCTGAAGCCGCCATAGCCCGCAACCTCGAGGCGCTGCGCTCGCATCCGATGTCGCCCGTCTCCGGCAACGCCGCGGGCGACGTCACCGTCGTCGAGTTCTTCGACTATCGCTGCGGCTTCTGCAAGCGCGCGCTGCCGGCGATGGAGGCGCTGCTGGAGGAGGACGCGAACGTGCGCGTTGTCTGGAAGGAGTTCCCGATCCTCGGCCCCGTCTCGGAGTTCGCCGCACGCGCAGCCATGGCGGCCGACCGGCAGGGCAAGTACTACCCCTTCCACCTCGCGCTGATGAAGGAGCCGGAGCTCACCGAAGGCCGTGTGCTGGAGATCGCCGTGAAAGCCGGGCTCGACCCCGAGCGGCTCCGCCAGGACATGGAGGACCCGGCGATCGCGGCCTACCTCGACGAAACCCGCGCCCTGGCGCAGGAGATCGGAATCACCGGCACGCCGGCGTTCGTGGTCGGCGGTACGCTGGTTCCGGGCGTCATCGATGCCGCCGGCATGAAGGCCCTCGTCGACGCAGCGCGCACGGCCGGCAATGCGGGATGAGGGAGCGGCCGACATGAAAATCGAAACGCGCCAGTCGGGTTCTACCGTGATCGTCGTTCCTTCCGGGCGGCTGGACGGCATTGGCGCGCCGGACGTTGAAGACCAACTCGTCGCCGCTGCAAAGCGGCACCGGGGCTGCGTGGTGCTGGACTGCCGCGCCATCGTATACATCAGCAGCGCGGGGCTCCGCGCGCTGCTCCTCGGCGCAAAGGCCTGCGCGCGGGAAGGCGGCGAACTCACTGTTGCCGCGCTCCAGCCAAACTGCCGGACGGTCATGGAGGCGAGCGGGCTGCTGTCCGTGCTCCAATACACCGAAACCGTGGAGGCCACGTCCAAGGGAGCCCGCCGCCCGCGTCGAAGGCCAGTGCGCGACGCCATGGAAGTCGGGGAACGGCGCGAGGCGCATGCGGTCGTCCTCTCGCCGGTCGGCCAGCTGGACAGCGACAGTGCTCCCCTCCTGTTGAAGAGGATCGGCGACGCCATCGAGAGCGGAGATACGCGCGTGGTGCTGGATTGCGCTGGTGTGAGCTATGTCAACAGTGCCGGCCTGCGCGCCCTGCTGATCGGCGCCAAGCAATGCCGCAAGGCAGGCGGGAATCTCGTCATCGCCGCGCTTGCGCCGCAGTGCCGTTCGGTCATGGAGATGAGCGGCTTTCTCACGATCATCGACTATTGGGAGACCTCCGAAGCCGCCGTCGTCGCGCTCGCCAGCGAATGAAGTCGAAACCGTCAACGGCGGCGGATCAGTGTCCTGCACGGAGCGTTCACGGCGCAAGCATGGCGTGCGCAGACGGCGCAAGGAGGCACCATCACAGGAAAAAGCCCAGCACGACGGCAACCACCAGCCCCGCTCCCGTCGCGATGACGCCGTGCGAGGTTGCGGTGACGAGCGCCACGGCCGGCCACATCGCCGAGATTGGCTTCACGTGCGGCCAGCGGGTGTCGCAGGGCGAGGTGCTGTTGCGCCTCGACATGGACGAGACCCGGCTTCTGTACCTGGAAGCGCAGGTCGAGTACGAGAACGCGAAGAAAGCCATCGACGACCTCGACAGGTGGGAGACCGGCACGGAGGTCACCGCCGCGCTCCGGTCGTTGAGCAAGGCGCAGTTGGCCATGGAAGGCGTGGCCGCCGACTTGAAGCAATCGGCTTTCCTGCTGGACGAGGGTCTCGTCCCTGCCTCGCAGCACGAGGACGCCAGGCGCCGTTACGAGAGCCAGCTGCTCGACCTGGAGGCGGCCCGGCAGAACCTCGACGCGGTGCGGGCCAAGGGCGGAGACGATGCCAGGCGGGTGGCGAACGTGAACCTCGAAAAGGCGCGCAGCCGCCTGAGCGCCGTCGAGGCCGCGCTCGCGCAGGACACCGTCGTGGCGCCCATCTCCGGCGTGGTCCAGATGCCGGCCACTCCCGAAGGGACGCTTGTTCGCGGCCTGAGTGTGGAAAAGGGCAACGCGCTGCTGACGATCGCGGACGTCGACCGTCTGGCCGTGTTGGCCCAGATCGACGAGGTCGAGGTGACGGCGATCCGCCCCGGCCAGCCGGTGACCGTGCAGGGCGACGCCTTTCCCGACCTGGTGCTGCGCGGCGTGGTGCGTCACGTGTCCCAGCAACCTCGCGCCTCCAAGCCGACCGGGGGCGTGCCGCTGTTTACGTTGAACAATCGTACGGATCGAGGATGGAAGCTGCGGTTCAGGACCCGGGACGACAATGTGGGTCGAAGCCCAACCGCAACAGCAGGTACCGACTATGACGATGTCCATGAAAAGGCTGGCACTGCTGACAATTGGAGCGAGCTGATCTTTGAGCAGGGAGTAATCACCAAAGTGGTTTCGATCGACACCCATGCCGACGCACAGGGCGACGATGGCGAGTGGTTCGCAGTCAAGTTTGTCAACCATGAAGACAACGCAGGACGGATCGTGTTCGGGTAAACCGGTTCCGACTGGACCACCCGAGTCAAGATCACCAACGACGGCCCGATGCCGAAGGCGTGGCTTGCGCGCTTCGGGCGCACGGTGGCCGAGCAGGCCATCGAGGCGGTGGAGGCGCGGTTCGATGCGTGGCGCGAGGCCGGGTTCACGGGGACGCTTGCGGGCCAGCCGCTCGGCGGCGGCGCCGAGGGCGAGGAGCCGGTACCCGAGGCGGACGCGGCGCGCGGCCTCGGGACGCTCTCCGGGTGGCTGCGGGGCGAGACGGACGAAGAGGACGCCAACGGCTTCGTCGAGGGCACGATGGGCCCGGGCGAGCTGCTCGCGAGCTCGTCCTTCTCGCTGACCCGGGGCACGGCGGAGACGGGCTTCGCTTCCGTGTGGGGCCGGGGCGCGGTGACGCGCTTCGACGGGCGCGACGGCGCGCTCGCGGTCGACGGCGAGGTGGCGAGCGCGATGGTCGGCGCGGACTTCTCGCGCGATGCGCTGCTGGCCGGGCTGATGCTCTCGCACAGCCGGGGCGAGGGCGGCTACCGCGACGGCTCGGGCGGCGGCACGGTGGAGTCGACGCTGACCGCGCTCTTCCCCTACGCGCGCTACGCGCTCACCGAACGGCTGTCGGTGTGGGGGATGATGGGCTACGGCGAAGGGACGCTGACGCCCGAGGGACAGGCGGCGCTTCGCCTCGACATGGACTTCGCGATGGGTGCGTTCGGGGTGCGCTCGGTGCTGCTCGACGGCGGCGCGGACGGGGCGACGCTCACAGCGAAGTCGGACGCGTTCGCCGTGCGCACGGGCACCGATGCGGTGTCGGGACCGGACGGGAAGCTCGAGGCGGCCGAGGCCGATGTGACGCGCGTGCGTCTCGCGCTCGAAGGGTCGCGTCCGCTGCACTTGAGCGAGACGGTGGTGCTGACGCCGAGCCTCGAGCTCGGGGTGCGCCGCGACGGAGGCGATGCGGAGACCGGCTTCGGGACGGACATCGGGGCGGGGCTCGCGCTGTCGGACCCCGCGCGGGGCCTGAGCGCGGAGATCCGCGTGCGGGGGCTGCTGACCCACGAGGACGAGGGACTGAGCGAGCGGGGCCTCTCCGGCACGCTCGCCTTCGATCCCGCGCCCGAGTCCGGGCGTGGCTTGAGCCTGAGCCTCACCCAGACCGTGGGCGCGGAGACCTGGGGCGGCGCGGAGGCGCTGCTCGAGCGCACCACGCTTGCGGGGCTCGGCGCGGAGGAGGACGACAGCCTCTCGGCCCGGCGCCTCGATGCGCGCGTCGGCTACGGCTTCGCCGTGTTCGACGATCGCTACACGGCCACGCCCGAGCTTGGGCTCGGTCTCTCCGACAGCGGCCGCCAGCTCCTTCTCGGCTGGCGGCTTACCGAGCGCCTCTCCGCGGGGTTCGCCTTCGGTTTCGGTATCAAGGGGACGCTGCGCGAGGCGGCGAACGACGATGCCCCGCTCGGGACCGGCATCGGGCTGCGGCTCAGCGCGTCCTGGTGAGGCGGCGGCGTGGAGGCAGGGACCGGGGACCGCCCTGCGGCAGCTCTGATCGACCGCCTGGTCCATCACTGCCACATCGTCAACATCCGCGGGAACAGCTATCGCATGCGCGATCATCAGAACCTGCTGCAAGCCAGCGCCGAGCGGCGCCGGAAGAAGGACGGATCATGATCGCCGCCGCCAACAAAGACTTCGGTGCGAGCCGCCCGCTGTGGATAACTGGCCCCCCGCCGCCAGACTCGTGGCGGTCGCTGCGGCGGGCCAGTTACCCACAGCTCAACCGAGCCACAGTGAGAGATTTTCGATCGGCGAAAGTGTGCAATTTTCAGTCGGCATTGACACACCATCCCGGTCAATCCACCACACGTTCAATGTGGCAAGAATCCCCGGGCCCCTACCGAACTAAACAGGGAACCAACAATCGTCCTTGGGGCTGTCGCGATCGACGCGTGAGGTGCATGGGCTATCAGGCTGAAGCGTTTCACCGATTGGATGCGAGCAGAGTCGTGTCGAGGTCGCATCGGGATCTGGAACTGGGCCATAGGGGTGGGCTCGACGGTTGTGTCTCACCGCGTGGGGCGGAACTGCGGGTCGAGGTCGCGTCTGGTAAGGTGGCGGAAGCCCGCTACCAACATGCCGAGGGCCTTCACCCGGGGACGGCGCTTCGTCACCGGATCCCAGCCCCGGGTCTGCAGCAGGTCACGCCGATGCGGTCCAGGGTCGTGCGCACCACCTCGTCGTGGGCCCGCACAACGCGGGCGTCGCCCATCGCCAGCGCCTCCAACGACACCGGCATCGAGAAGGCGACGTCCCAGCCCGGACGGTGCTGTCGCGCCCTTGATGATCCGGCCCAGTCGGATGGCGCTCTTTGGCACTCGGCCTGAGAGCGCCGACTCGATGCGCGACGACACCACGTGACCCCTCATGTTCGAGCCCGCCGCCGCGGTGCCCTGCCAGAAGCTTGCCTTCCTGTGTTCCGGATCGTTCTTCGCGTAGTAGCCATCCTTTCAACCTTGACACTACCAGCTTCATCGTTGCGACGATCTCGGCGATGCCGTTCAAGTCTCCGATGTCCAGATGCAAGCTCATTCCGACATCTTCACCGCCCATCAGAGCGATCCGGAACTCGTTCGCGGGCGCGAAGCGAGCGGATTTGCTGAAGGCGTCCAATGGTTCGTGTCGCATTTCGTCAATGGAGTCGGTGACCGCTTCCGAGGAGGTCTCGTAACCATGTCGAGGAATGTGTGTTCGTGCCTACAGTCGATGACAACCGCGTGTGTTCCGAATTTCGACCCCATCTCCCCTGCCGCGCGCACCTGCCTGGTAAGTCGGTTCAGGCATGTGGCGTAGTCGGGGTCCCTGGAAACAACTTGAGAGGAGCAGATTACGTAGGGGTGCAAAGTCCTGGCGCACTTGAACGAAGGGGGATTCTACACGGACATTGCAGAAGCGATTCGGCAGATCTCCAGCAAGCCGGTCAACGATCGGCAAGAGCTGTGGCGCCGGATCGTCTTCACCATCCTTGTGTCGAACAACGACGATCACCTGAAGAACCACGGGTTCATCTATGCCGGCAGCGACCGGTGGCGGCTGTCGCCGGCCTTCGACATCAATCCGTCTCCGTCACGGCATCGGGTCCTGGCGACGGGCATCATCCAGGGTGGTTCATTCGAAGCATCGCTTGACCTGGCTCTCGAGGCGTCCGAGTTCTTCGATATCGAATCTGCCGCCGCGAGGCAGGAAGCGCACAGGATGGCCAGGATCGTCGCCGGCAACTGGAAGCAGGTCCTGCGCAAAGAAGGGGCGTCGAGTGACGAGATTCGCGGATATGCGGAAGCTTTCGAACACGCTGAGGCAGAACGGGCCATGGGCCTTGACGGGTGATGCCGACGCTGTTGCGGCAACTCACCACATCCGGTTCAGATGGTGTCCAGTTCCAGTCCTGTCTTGCCGCTGGTCGCTCACAATGCGGGCGGACGAGCGAGGAAGCACCTCGCTGCGATCTTCGAATCCCTGCCGCAGCAGGCACCGGCGGTCCACGACGGAGACGCGCTCAGCCGTTCGCTTCTTCCTCACCTGATAGCCGGCGCTGAAACGAGCCGGGAGAGAGTATCGGCACGGTGAATGCGTCTGCGAGCGCCAGGATGTCGGCATCACCGGTGACAAGCACATCCGCCTGCCCGGCTACGGCAAGGCTGAGGAATGCCCTGTCGAACGGATCGCGGCGTTGCGGAATCGCGGCCTCGTTGCCGGAGACGTCGACGCTTTCGCAATAGGGGAGGTAGTCATCGAGCAGCTCGCGTTGATCGTCGGCACTCAGCGCAAACTTTGGGTAAGCGAGGACCCGGATCAACTCGGCAGTGGTCTCACGGCTGGCGAGCGGGCGGATGCGGCCCAGCCGCCAGGCTCCACGGAGCCACGATACCTGGCCGGTGTGGAACAGCAGTGACGAGACCAGCACGTTTGTGTCGAGGACCGGGCGAACTGGCGTCAGTCGCCGGACCGCGCCCATGCCACCGCATCCTTCACGTCGGTATCCGAGAGCCCGAGTCTGGCGAGCTTCGCCCGCACGCCATCGGCACGGTTGACGCGAACCGGCGTGAGAACGATACGGCCATCCTCCGTGGTGACATCGAAGTAATCAGTTGTCTCCACGGCCGCGACCACTGCCTTGGGCAGGGTCAACTGGTTCTTGGAGGTCAGCTTGGCGAGCATGATCGGTTTCCAAATGATGAATGCGAAGTAAGGAAACAATGCAACATTGTTCCGGCAAAATCAAGGAAACCTCCCATTGTGTGTTTGGCGATGCCAACCGGATCGATACGTGACGCCTTGGCGAAGGCATGCAATCGGCGACGGTCGCCGTTGCTTCCTCCAACTTGCGTTGTCCGTCTCCATCGGGCACGGTTCGAGGGACACTGAATTCGCACTGAAGGGGATACCATGGCCAAGTTCGTCATGCTCGGAAAGTACACGCAAGGGTCGATGGAAGGGATCAGCGCATCGCGCACCGACCAGGCGGGAGAAGTCATCCGGGAGAGCGGTGGCGAGGTGATCGGCATGTACGCGCTGCTCGGGGCCTTCGACCTCATCCTCTTGGTCGAGTTGCCGGATATCGAGACCGCGATGCAGGTCTCACTGAAGTTGACGCGCCTGACCGGGGTCGGGTTCCTGACCTCGCCCGCCGTCGACGTGGAGACGTTCGACGCCCTCGCTTCGAGCTAGCGTTCGACCCGCCTCCTTGAACTTCGCTGGATCCGGCGGTTCTCCCGCGGCGACCTCCGCCACTCGCGCGCCAGCTTCGAAATCCTGAAGGCCAGCCTTACCCTTTCGCGCGGGCGTGACGGCGGCGTTCGTGGACATTGAGGAAGCGCTTGCGCAGGCGAATGGATGAGGGCGTGACTTCGACGAGTTCGTCATCGTCGATCCAGGCGATCGCTTGTTCGAGCGTAAGGCGCATCGGCGGAGAGAGGTCGAGGGCGTCATCCTTGCCAGCCGCCCGAAAGTTCGTGAGTTGCTTGGTCTTGAGAGGGTTGACGTCGAGATCGCTGCCGCGGCTGTGTTCGCCGATGATCATGCCGGGATAGACCTCTTCGCCCGGGCCGATCATCAGGCGGCCCCGGTCTTCGAGACCGAAGAGGGCATAGCCGGATGCCCTGCCTCGTTCGAGCGACACGAGGACACCCTGGCGCCGTGTCGGCAGCCTCCCGCGATGCGGTCCGTATGCATGAAAGACGCGATGCATGACGCCGGTTCCCCGGGTTCGGCCGAGGAACTCGCCGTGGTAGCCGATCAGTCCCCGCGACGGGCACTGGAAGACGAGACGCTGCTTGCCGCCGGAAAGCGTTCTCATGTCCCTCAGTTCACCCCTGCGACGGGAGAGGGTTTCCACCACGGCGCCGGCATGGTCGGAATCGACATCCACCACGACCTCCTCGATCGGTTCCTCGAGCGTCCCGCTTTCCGGATTGTGGCGCAACAGCACGCGCGGCCGGCTGATCGACATCTCGTAGCCTTCCCGGCGCATCTGTTCGATCAGGACGGCCAGCTGGAGTTCGCCGCGCCCCGATACCTCGAGTGCGTCGTCGTCCGGCGCCGGGGAGACCTCGATAGCGACGTTGCCCTCCGCTTCCCTGAACAGGCGGTCGCGAAGCACCCGCGACGTCACCTTGTCGCCCTCGAGGCCCGCCAGGGGCGCATCGTTGATCGAGAAGGTGATTGCGATCGTCGAGGGATCGATCGGCGTGGCCGGCAGGGGCTCGCTCACGCCGGGGCTGGTGACCGTGTCGGCGACCGTCGCCACACCCAGTCCCGCAAGCGAGACAATGTCCCCGGCGTGCGCCTCCTCCAGCGCTACGCTTTCCAGTCCGCGGCGGGCGAGAACCTTGGTGATTCTGGTGGTCTCGATCAGGCCACCCTCACGGGAGAGGGCGTTGACTGTCATGTTGGGGCGCACGCACCCCGAGGCGATGCGGCCGGTCACGATCCTGCCGAGCCAGGGGTCGGCCTCCAGGATCGTCGCCAGCATGCGAAAGTCCTCCGAATGATCGATGATCGGAGGCGGAACGTGATCGAGAACCGCCCGGAACAGCGCAGTCATGTCGTTCGCGTCACGTTGGGGCGTTAACGATGCCCAACCTTCCTTGGCCGAGGCGAAGAGGGTCGGGAAGTCGAGCTGTTCATCGCTGGCATCGAGGGACGCGAAGAGGTCGAACATTTCCTCTTCGACTTCACGCGCCCGCTGATCCGGCCGGTCGACCTTGTTGACGACACACATCGGCCGCAGCCCCAGGGCCAGCGCCTTGGAGAGCACGAATCTGGTCTGGGGCATCGGACCTTCCGTGGCGTCCACCAGCACCAGAACGCCGTCCACCATGCCGAGGACACGTTCGACCTCGCCCCCGAAGTCAGCGTGCCCGGGCGTATCCACGATGTTGATCGTTGTCCCTTCCCAGACCACCGAGGTGCACTTGGCGAGAATGGTGATGCCGCGCTCACGCTCCAGATCGTTCGAATCAAGCGCCCTGTCGGCGACCCTCTGGTTGTCGCGGAAGGTGCCCGACTGGCGGAACAGCACGTCCACCAGTGTGGTCTTTCCATGATCGACATGGGCGATGATCGCAACGTTGCGCAGGTTCATCATGAGGACGGCAAGGCTGGAAGGGAGGCACCCCTCAGGGTGCGCGGCACCATACCGACGGAGTGCGTGGATGCAAGGACCCAAGGCCGAAATCGGGGTCGCCTGCCGCCACGATATCGGAAAGGAACCCGAGCTTCACATCACCTTTTCATGAGCCCGAAGAGGACGACGGTACGACACCGAATGGTCACCATTCGCTCGCCGGGTGACAGCTCCGCGAGAACGGCGGCCTGTGCGCCACAGCATGCGGCCTTTCGGTGTTCGATTTGGTACCGGAGGGGCTTCAGTCGGCAAGCGCGACCACATCGTCTGGATTGACATAGAGGTTCAGGCGATCGCCGGGGCGCACCGCCGTGCGTGCCGGCAGGTGTATCTGAATCTCGCGGTCGCCGTCACGCCCTGCCATGAGGCGGCAGCGGACATGCGTACCGCTGAAGTGACACTCCCTGACAATGCCTTCGCCGAGCGCCGCGAATCCCTCGCCGGGCGCCGTCTCGATCTGTTCGGGCCTGAGGGAGAGGACCACCCCGCCTTCGCGAAGGTCGCCGGCCGGAAGCTCCAACGCACCGAACGCGGTGGCGACCGTGAGGCCCTGGTCGTCTCGACGCGTGACCGTGCCTTCGATCAGATTGCTGTCGCCCATGAACGTGGCGACGAACCGCGTTGCGGGCTTCAGGTAGATCCGGGCGGGAGGTCCCTGGTCCTCGACCCGGCCTTCGTTGAGGACCACGATCGTGTCAGCCATGTTCATGGCTTCGTCCTGATCGTGAGTCACGTGGACGAAGGTGGTCCCCAGGTGCCGCTGCAAATGGAGCAGTTCCTCCTGCATCTGCCGCCTCAGGTTGAGATCGAGCGCTCCCAGGGGTTCGTCCAGAAGCAGGACCTGGGGATCGACGACGATGGCCCGCGCCAGGGCGACCCTCTGCCGCTGGCCGCCCGACAGCTCGTGCACACGCCGGTCGCCGGAACCGGCGAGGCCCACGAGATCGAGGGCCGCCTCGCTTCGCTGCCGCCTCTGCGGCACCGGAACGCCGCGCATCGCGAGGCCGAATGCGACGTTCCGGGCGACACTCATGTGGGGAAACAGGGCATAGTCCTGGAACACCGTCGTGGTCGGCCTCTTCGCAGGAGGCACGCGGCCCATGTCCATGCCGGAGATCAGCACCCGGCCGCGCGTCGGTTCCACAAAACCGGCAAGAATGTTGAGCAGTGTCGTCTTGCCGCTGCCCGAGGGGCCGAGAAGCACGACGAATTCACCTTCGCCGATCTCCAGGGAAACGTCGCTCACCGCAGCGGCCTCGCCGAACAGTTTCGTGACGCCTTCCAGGCTGACGAGCGGTTGGGTCATGCGCGGACCCTCCTGCGGAACACGAAGAGCTCCATGACGATCACGAGAGCCATGGAGATCGCGAACACCACGGTCCCGACCGCGTTCGTCGTGGGATCGAGACCGCTTCTCAGCAGACTCCATATCTCGACTGGAAGGGTGACGTCGAAACGCGTCACGAGCCAGGCGACGATGAATTCATCCCACGACAGGGTGAACGACAGGAAGAACGACGCCGCGATTGCCGGCCACATCATGGGTACGCTGACAAGCGCCAGGACCTGCCATTCCCGCGCCCCCAGATCCCGCGCGGCGCGCTCGGCGCTGACCTGGTGGCCACCCAGTTGCGAGTAGCAGATGCCGAAGGCCAGCGGCAGGTTGATCACGACGTGTCCGATGACGACGGACAGCAGCGACTTCGGCATGCCGGTTGCCGTGAAGGTGATGAGAAGCCCGAGGCCGATGATGAGGTAGGAGACCGAAAGCGGGGCCATGAGGAGCCACTGGAAGAGGACGGAGCCGGGTATGCGGTGGCGCGCCAGGGCATGGGCCGCCAGAAAGCCCAGGACGGTCGCCAGCGCCGCCGACACGACTCCCACCATGACGGAATTGACGAGAGCCTCCATGAGATCGGAGTCCGAAAAGACCTCGTGATACCAGCGCAGCGACACGCCCTTGAAGGGAGGAACGGGGAGCCTTCCGTCCTGAACCGAAAAGATCACGAGGACGACCACGGGAAGGTAGATGAAGGCGTAGACCGCCAGCACGTAGACGGCGGCAGGAATGGCGGCGAGCGCCTGGGGCCTCATCAGACCCGGTCCATCTTCAGCCAGCGCGCGCACGCCAGGAAGACGGCGGAGACGACGAGCATGAGAACGAGCGACATGGCGGACGCCATGGGAAAGTCCGCACGGCGCTGGACCTGCAGGAGGATCGCCTGCGGCATGACCAGTTCGCGGTTGCCGCCCAGGATCTGCGGCGTGACGTAGTCGCCGATCGCCAGCACGAAGGTGATGAACCCGCCGATCATCACGCCGGGCAGGCTCAGCGGAAGGACGACATGCATGAAGCTCTGGAATCTGGATGCCCCGAGATCCTCGGCTGCCCTGCGGTAGTTCGGTGATATCTGGACCAGATTGGCGTAGATCGTGAGCGCCAGGAGCATCGTGAAGAAGTGGACGAAACCCAGGACGGTGGCCCCGTTGCTGTTGGCGAACGACATGGTTTCCGAAAGCAGGCCCAGGGTGACCAGTGTCTGCGAGATGACGCCGTTCTCCGACAGCACCAGCAACCAGCTGTAGGAGCGCACCAGATAGGACGTCCAGAACGGCAGGATGGCGAGGACGAGACCGAGACGCTGCCAGCGCCGGGGCACGAGGAAGGCCAGGATGTAGGCCAGCGGGTAGGCGAAGAGCACCGAGAGCACCACCGTGATGGCCGTGATCTCGAGAGAGTTGAAGAGGGCGTCGAGAAAGTAGCTCTTGCTCAGGAAGGCCTCGTAGTTCGCGAGCGAGGCCTCGCGCACCAGTTGCGTGCCGTCCCGTCTCCAGAGGCTGTAGAGCGCCATGACGGCGAAGGGCACGACGAAGAACGCGGCGACCCACAGGAGTGCCGGCGCCAGCAAGAGCCAGCCTGCGAGTCCCCGCCGGTTCATCCCGTCATTCCCGTCCCGGCCCGCAGCCGTGCGGGCCGGGACGTCTGCGGTTCGTGTTAAGGGCGCGCAGAATCAGTGCTGCAGCATTTCCGTCCAGATATCGAGGAACATGGCATCCAGCTCGGAATCCGGAATGAAATAGGGCCAGGAATTGGCAATGAAGGTTTCCTGTTCATCCCAGCGCAGTATCGCCTTTTCCTCGTCGGTGAGAGCGGCCTTGCTGTTCGAGGGCATGGCCCAGTAGCACGACGAGGTCGCCAGCCGCGCCTGGCCTTCGGGGCTGAGGACATACTCGACGAACTTGCGGGCCAGTTCCGGATTGCCGGCGTCGCTGAAGACGCCGATCGACTGGGACCAGCGCACGCCGCCCTGATCGGGATTCACCCACTCCATGTTGGGATCCTCGGCCATCAGCACCGCCGTCGCCCATTCGCCGCCGCCGGCGATGATGTCGACGTCGCCGGTTGCAAGAGCGGTCTGCACGGAGACGACCTCGCCCACCATCGCGGAACGTTCCTTCATCTTGAGCAGGTGCTCGCGGATTGCCGGCAACTCGTCCTCGGTGATGCCGTCCTCGCGCAGGCCAAGGCCGACCGCCACCAGGTTGATGAGCGGAATGTAGTAGTCGTAGATCGCAATGCGGCCGCTGTAGTCATCGCTCCAGAGAACGGCGATGTCGCGCATGTCGTCGGCATTCACCTTCGAGGAATTGTACGAGATCGTGTTGTAGCCGAACTTCTCGGGCACGGCGTAGAGTTCGCCGTCGATCTCGTGAATCTCGGAATCGCGTATGCCGGGGAAGATATCGTCGAGCGGCAGGCCTTCCCGGTCGAGCGGCGCGAGGTAGCCGGCCGCCACGACCCGTGGAACATCGACCCCGTCGACGACGAAGACATCCCAGTCGCCGGGCTGCGACTGCTCGAGCAGCGCCAGCGCGGTGCCCGTTCCTTCGTATTCCTTGATGTTGACCGTCACACCGTGCTCTTCCTCGAAGGGCTCGAGAAGCGCCGGGTCGGAATGATCGCACCAGACCAGCGCGTTGAGTTCGTCGTCTGCCGCGTGAAGGGGTGCGATCCCTGCAAGGAACACGGCGGCCATGCCGAATGCTCTCGTCCAGAATGTCATGAAACTGTCTCCCCTGGTGATGTTGATGGATGCCGGGCCACGGCCCGTCCGGGCGCATCGTAGAGCCCCTGAAGACGGTGGTGAAATCGCCACACGGCCCGTTCGCTGTGCTGCGTTTCCCCGTCGTTGACGACGTAGCGGCCAACCCGCGGCGCCGCAAGGGACTTCAGTCCCTGCCAGACCCCTTCGACAAGCGCCGTGTCTTCGGCCTGCAGCGCACCGTCCATCGAGATGTGCGCCTGCTGCTCGGGAAGCAGGTCGTCCTCGGGCCGGTCGAAGAAAAATGAGTGACGGAACACGGTCCGTTCCCATGAAAGGGGAATCGCTTCCCAGATGAAGAGATTGGCGGGACCGGGAGAGAACAGCACCATCGTCGTCGGCCAGGCCCAGTTGTAGCGGTTCGCCGTCACGCCGGGAGTTCCGTGCCGGCGGCAGGACTCCATCACGTGCCGGGCCGGCGGGCCTCCCATCAGGGTATGCCACGGGCCGTCCTCGACGAAGGCGCGGTCGAAGTCCGCGTATTCGCAATAGCCGGGATGGGCGACTTCGGTGTGGTAGGACTCGACAAAATTGTCGATCACCACCTTCCAGTTGGCGCGGATCTCGTAGTCGATATGGCGCGCCTTGAGCAGACCCGCCGGCTCCACGCCGCAGGCGCGGGCATCCGCGAAGACCGGCCCGAAAATCTCTTCGGCAGGAGGCGCCGTACCATCGATGTTGACGAAGACGAACGAGTCGATTTCCGCGAACCGCACCGGCAGGAGGCCGAGCGAGGTCCTGTCGAAGGACTCGAGATGCGCCGTGCGCCTGGCGCCGACGAGACGCCCGTCGAGATCGTAGACCCACCCGTGATAGGGACATTGCAGAACGTTGCGGCGGCACGGCTCCTTCACGACCTGCATGGCGCGGTGCTGGCAGACATTGTGGAAGGCGCGGAGTTTCCCCTCGCGATTGCGCACGACGACCAGCGGCTCGCCGTGGATCGTCCGCGGCAGCATGGAGCCCGGTTCCGGCACTTCGCCGGCATGACACATGTAGATCCACGAGGCATGGAAGACGCTCGCCCTTTCCGCCTCGAACACCGCCGGATCCGTGTAGTAGCGGGGAGCGAGGATCGGCGAAGCCAGAGGATCGTCGCTGACGCGCTGCCCGGCGGTCATGTCGGTATCAGGACGCGCCGGCGGCGACCGTCTCGTAGTCCGCCGGCGCTGTGACCTGGAGGAGTTCGCAGTCCGGCGAGACGGTGACAACGCGATGCGCAATTCCCGGCGGCTGGTGCACGAAGTCGCCCTTCGCGAACGTCACCTCGCCTTCACCCTCGTACCAGAATGTCGCGGTCCCCTCGAGCACGTAGACGATCTGGAAGTCGAGCATGTGGGAGTGAAGTTCCTCGAGCTGGCCGTGTCCGGTCGCCCGGCTGACATCGGCGGCGAACCTGCCCCCGGTCGCCGCCTCGAGTCCGAGGTCCCGGCTGACGAACGCCGAATTCCCGTCATCGGCCGTCCACGAGGCATCCGACGCCCTGCTCACGAGGAATCCTGCCGCCCGGTCCGTCATCCGCCCCTCCCGTTTTCCCTCTCACAATACTATCGACCGTGCAGCCTCTTCACCAGTGGTCCGCACGGCGGGCGCAGCCACGATGCCCGTCGACGGCTTGGCTTTCCGCGCGCCACCGCCAGGCGGAACGTTCCGTTCGCGAAGGCCGGTCGAACGATGCGCCGAATGGCGCCTTCATGTCCCCTGGTCGAGCCAGGCGGCGATGAGCGCGCGGTAGCGTCTGCCGTCGAAACTCGGAAAGTGGCCGCCGTGGACGACACGAACCGGAAGATCCAGAATGCGCTTCATGGTGGCGGCATAGGCTTCGCGGTCGGAATGATAGGCGTCGTCGATGAGCGGTCCGTCATAGACCGTGTCGCCGGAGAACAGGATGCCCGTGGCCGCTTCCCACAGCATGATGCTGCCGGGGGAGTGTCCGGGCGTATGCATCACCTCGAAACTCCGGTCGCCCAGATCGACGCGGTCGCCGTCGTCGATGAGCCGCGTCGCCGGCGCGGACCTGACTTCGTAGCTTTGCGAACTGTAGGGTCCGGGAGGGCGCCGCGTGAAGATGTCGTCGGTGACATAAGGGTCCGCAAGGGTGTTGGCGCGTGTGGGTCGCGCCATCAGTCCGGCCTCGTCACGATGGCACAGACGCTCGGCGAACTCGTGGTGGCAGCCGATGTGGTCGAAGTGGGTGTGGCTCGCCACCGCCAGGCAGGGGCGCTCGGCCACCAGCGCCACCTGTTCAACGAGACTCACGACACCCATGCCGCTGTCCACCAGCATGTCGCAGTCGCGGCCGCGCACGTGCCAGATGTTGCAGCGGAAGAAGGCCTTGATGAAGGGCTCGTGAACATGGGTCACGCCGTCCTCGAGGGAGGTCGTCTCGTACCAGGTTTCGGGTGTGGCGATACGCATGACGGGATCTCCCTTTTGTCACGGGCCGGGCAGCGAACGGTACGACATGGCTGATGCCGGCGGTTCGGCGGTCATGTCCCGTCCGATCTGCCGGGCCATGGCGAGCCAGGCCGGACGCGCGTCGCTGTCGTCGTCCACTCCCGGAAAGACGTGCATGGCAACATCGTCGATGCCGCAGTAGCCCAGGACGCCGACGTCGATCGAGCGGCGCATCGCCTCCTGGTAACCATAGCGCCGATAGGTGGCGGCGGACGACCCGGCGGAGCAGAGCAGAACGGCCTGCTCCAGTGCCAGAAGGCCGCGGGATTGCCGGATCGTGAAATCGTAGGCCCAGCCCTGGCACCACACCCGGTCGATCCAGCCCTTCAGCATCGCCGGAAACGACCACCACCAGACGGGGAAGACGAAGGCGATGGCCTCGGCGCGCATGACGCGCTCCTGCTCGTCGAGAACGTCCGGGGGCATTGCCGCCGGCCCCTTCGTGAACTGGGCAAAATCGTCCGGGCGGAACCGCGGATCGAATCCTTCGCCGTGAAGGTCGGCCAGTTCCCATGCATGGCTGGCATCCTCAAGCCCTGCAAGGAACGCATCGAGAAGCGCTCCGGTGAAGGACTCCCTTTGGGATGGCAAAAGATCGTCAGGACGCGCAACGTGTTCCCGCTCGTGACCGTCGACGGACATTGTAGGCACCTGTGCGCCGTTTCGCACATCCAGATGACCTCGTCCTGACAAGGAGTCATGTTTCGATGAGCGATGCCGCGACATCCAAGCGAACGACCTGTCGGCGCTGCCGGGCCTGCTTCTCCGATGTCAAGGTCGGCACGATGACGCCGGGCGAGATCGTCGCAAAGCGGCGGGCAGCACAGCCCAAGGAGCGCTCGCCATTGCAGGAGTACATGATCGACCTGTCGCATCTGCCCGGTGTCAAACCCGACTGAAAATCTGTCGCTTCCGCTTTTGCTCTGTCCTCCCGGGCGAGTGCGTCGATGAAGTGACCCACAGCGGGCGGCTCGCACCGAAGTCGTAGTAGGCGGTGGTGATCATGATCCTTCTTTCTTCCGACTGGGCTCGTGCGCCCGGTCGCACGACCTCGGACTTCGCGTCTTCGTCGACCGGGTCGACGAAGACTCGACCTTCGATGTGCAGACGCCGCGCTCCTACGCGGGTGCCCCTGGAAGCTTCTGGTCGGCGTCGGTTCCGAGTTTCTTCGACCCTGTCACAGGGCGGCGTAGACGGCCTCGATCATGCGTTGGCGACGGATCCGCAGCTCCTCACTGCGGCCGAGCATCCGGTTCATGACAGAGGCGACGCCGAGGCTCGTGTCCGGATCGGCGAAGGCGCCACCCCAGCCGTTGTGGCCGAATGACAAGGGATCGGGATCCTGCGGGTTCTCTTGGTTTGCGAGTACGAAGCCGGCACCGAAACGGCAGAGTTCGTTGAGAGAGTCGTCCATGCCGTCGAAGCGCTCGGCTGTCGCCCGGGCGACGGCCCGCCGGTGAGATCAGGCCTCCGCCGCCATGGCGACAGCCAGTGCCAGGACACCCTTGCTCGTTGACCAGATGTTGGCCAGCATGTCGTCCCGCCACGGCACCGTCTGATCCCTGTGGTAGACCATTTCAATGCGCGGTCTCGCTATGTGCCTCGACAATCGCGGGTGCTGTCGATGTCGACAGGCGTCCAGCTTCGCGGATCCCGCAATGACCCGGGCGAAGGATCCTGTGTTCAGCTCTCCCGACGGCCTCCACCGCCGCCATCGGACGACGATGACACAGATTTTCGTCCGCTGCTTCCCTGATTGGGCGGATTGGAGGGCGGGCTGCTCGGAGACGCCTCGCTGGTGGCAGGCCGATGCCCGCCGATCACGCCGGGGGCGCCGACGGTTCCGGGCTGATAGCCTTTCTCCACGGTGGAGGGCCTTGGTCTATCCGGTCTCGTCATCGTGTTTCCTCCATTGGCGAGTAGCGCCAGAACTCAATCGACTGAATCTCACCTGCGGCAATGAGGACTCCCTTCTCATTGCTCGTCGTCCAGTTGTTGTCGTCGTCCACATCATAGATCCACTGGATGTAGATATCACGCTCGCTGGGTTCGGAGGACATGAACGAGTTCTTCCCGCAGAATCCGGCGAAGCGGGTGCCGTCCTTGAGGGTGACGAGAACCCACTGTTCGGGCATGCCGGAGAACTTCCAGTCCCAGGCAGTCGGCATGACGTGGACCGGATTGAGACCCATTCGCTGCAGCAGGCCCCGCACCAGGTTGCGTTGCACGTCGATCCCCAGCAGGAGGCCAAGGAGTGCCGGCCCGAGGATCACCAGCGCGAACCACGTCACAACAGGGTAGGTCCCGGACATGACGACGAGCGATTCGAGCTCAACGAACGGAAGCGCGAGTGCATAGTAGATGACCGACACGGTCAGATAGCTCAGCAGCGAATCCGAATGGGACGGGCGCCGCCCGGCCACGAACTGCGATCGAACGAACAGCACGATGAGGCCCGGAACGATGAATCCCAGGGTCAAGGCGACGTCGTCGAACGAAACGGATTCCAGCACGGATCAGAGGGTCCCGATCCCAACAATTGAGCCAGGCGACGCAGACCATGCCACCATCTCGTGGTGAATTCCATGGGACGGCGGACCCGGCTCCGGCACGCTACTTCAGACCTTCCCTCAAGACACGAGCCACGCGACTGGAACGGAACCAGACTATCGCTCCCCGGGGGCGTCTGCATGAACATTCCCGGCGTTCTTGCGTGAGGAGAGGCTTGTGTCACGACGCGGGGTGTGTTCTGAAACAGGAAAGTCCTGTGACTGTGTATCTTGACCTGCCAACCGCTGGAGGAATGCGAATGGTCAAGGAAAGCGATCTGAGCGAGGCGTCTCGCAATTCCTTCCTGACTCAATACACGTTCGAGGTGTTCGAAGATCGGCCATGGACCGAACCGCCGCCGAAGTCCGAAAGACGCGTGGCGATCGTGTCCACGGCGGCCATCCATGCGCCCGAAGACCAGCCGTTCGGATTCGGTGCCCATGATTTTCGGACCTTTCCGCGAAACCAGCGGCAGTTCCTGTGCAGCCACAATTCCGTCAACTGGGATCGAACCGGCATGATGCGTGACATCAATGTCGCGTATCCGATCGACCGGCTCGAGGAGATCTGCGAGGAAGGCGGCGTCGGCTCCGTGGCCGACCTGCACTACGCTTTCAACGGCGGCACCGATGACGTCGCCAAGTATGAGGCACACGCCAGGCGAGCCGCGGCCGCGATGAAGGCCGACGGCGTCAACACGGTCGTACTCGTTCCCGTCTGACCAGGATGCACGCGCGCCGTGGGCGGGCTTGCACATTATCTGGAGCGGGAGGGACTTGCGACGGTCAACATCGCCCTGGTCTACAGGCACGCCGCTGTCGCTCAACCCTCACCACGCGCCCTTTGGGTGCCGTTCTGGTATGGTCGCCCCCTGGGCGCGCCGAACGAGCCCGCGCTGCAGCGTCGGGTGCTGAACGCCACGATGGCGTTGCTCGATGAACCTGGCGACAGGCTCTTGAAGGAGTTTTCGCAAGATGCGCCGCCGACGGCAGGCGCGTTGGATTGGCGGCCGCCATTTGATCTGCCGCGCGTTGAAGAAGATGGCGATCGCAAGGCTCTGGCAGACGCCTTGCGCGATGAAGTCGCCATCATGGCGGCTCGCCACGAAGAGGCGAAAGCCAGGCGGAACAGCAGTTTCGTCGGGCTGAGCGGACTCTCCCTGGCAGGCGTTGCAGACGTGCTCATCGGTTTTCTCC
The DNA here is from genome assembly GCA_964291415.2 of Alphaproteobacteria bacterium. Taxonomy (GTDB): domain Bacteria; phylum Pseudomonadota; class Alphaproteobacteria; order SP197; family SP197; genus SP197. The sequence goes on from OZ219920.1 coordinate 426,847, forward strand.
ACGCACGCGAAGAGACAATCACGTCGACCAATCGCCCCGGCCTTGCCTTGAAGTTCGGTGCGCAGGAATTGGTTGACGCCTATGCGGAATGCGTGATCGCGGCCGGCGGCGCGGACTCGCCCTTTGGGTTCCGCCGCTGGTACTGGCACGAGACGACGGCGGGTTTGACAGTGCGCCACCTGGCCGAAATCGCGAAAATCTCGACTGACTATCGGGCCCGGATGGCTGCGCGCTTCCAGTCCTTGCTCCCCAGAGAATGGGACTTTGTGCCTGGTTCCTGACTGAAGTCTGACGTGTGCCGAGGAAAGGCGCGCGCCAGACTGCAGTTGGCGCATGCTGAGTGAACTGCGTCGGGTCCCTTCCGTCAGGGGACCGGTCTCCTCGAAGACCGCTCGCACCGCGGCAGCCCATCACAGGCCGTCTCGAAGACGGGCGTATTCTGGACGCCCACCGCGCCGGGCGAGTCGGGCCATGGGATTGTGGTTGAAGTTGACGGGCGTCGCCAGGGGACGCCATATTGGCTGTGGTCCAGCGAGTGGGGAGAGCCTCCATCGTGGTTCCGACACGCAGGGATGTCTTGCTGGCGAGCGCGTCCATCGTCGGCGCCGCGCTGATCCCCGTCGGCGTGGCCCACGCCTCGAACAACGTCTTCGAGGCGATTGACGCGTTCACCGGCGGCGCGCCGCGCCTGGAAGGGGGCATGCTGATCGATGCGCCGGAAATCTTCGACAACGGCGGCGCTGTGCCGATCCGGGTCGTCGCCGAGGGTGCGCGGCGCATCGCGCTCTTCAACGACGGGAACCCCAATCCCGGCGTTGCGGTGTTCTCGTTCGGCAGGCTCGTGCGGCCGGAAGCGACGATCCGTATCCGCCTGGCCCGCAGCCAGACCGTGTATGCCGTGGCGGAAATGGCGGACGGCACGTTCCGCGAGGCGTCCCAGAAGATCGCGGTGACGGTCGGCGGCTGCGCCTGAGGAGCGGGCGATGGCGGAACCCAGGCCGCGCGTGAAGCTGCCAAGGTCGATCGAGGCGGGCGTCCCGTTCACGGTCAAGACCCGCATCACCCATCCGATGCACACGGGGGAGCGCCACGACAGCGACGGTGTGCTCGTGCCCCGCCAGATCATCAATCGCTTCGAGGTGAGCTACAACGGCGAGCTGGCGATTTCCGTCGATCTGGAGCCTGCGGTCTCGGCCGATCCCTACGTCCAGTTCGAGATGGCCGTACCGGAATCGGGCCATCTGGAATTCCAGTGGTTCGACGATGATGGCTCCGTCTACAGCCTCAGCAAGCGGGTTGACGTCGACTAGGGCCGCCGCGCGACGTCGGCCGGCGGGCCTTGCGGCATGTCTGGCCTCGGGGCTGCTCGCGTTGACGCTGCTGCTGGTGTTCCAGGCCGCCGGCGTATGGAGCGACGACGGCGACCGCGGCAAGGAGCTTTTTGGCCAGTGCAAGCGCTGCCACCAGGTGGGCAGCGGCGCGGCGCATCGGATCGGCCCTCACCTCAACGATGTCTTTGGCCGCGCTGCCGGCTCGCTCGCAGGCTTCCGCTACTCTCCAGCGATGCGCAAGGCCGGTGCCGGCGGCCTGGTCTGGGACGATGCGACCCTCGATGCCTTCCTTGCCGATCCGAACGCCTTTGTGCCACGCTCGCGCATGAGCTTCGCTGGCATGGAGGGTACGGACGACAGAGCTGCGCTGCTTGCGTGGCTGCAAGGCTATTCCGGCGGCCGCGCCGATCTGCCGCCAGCGGAGCCAACGGCCACGCCCGAGGAATACGGCCTCGATCCCGCGATTCTCGCCATGGCGGGAGACCCGGAATACGGCGCCTATCTGGCGGGAGAGTGCACCACCTGCCACCGGACGGACGGCGCCGACAAGGGCATTCCCTCGATTGTGGGATGGCCGGTCGACGACTTCGTGATAGCCTTGCATGCCTACAAGCGAGGAACGAGGGTCCATGCCGTGATGCAGATGGTGGCTGGGCGCTTGTCGGACGAGGAGATCGCCGCCCTCGCTGCACATTTTCAAGAGGCGGAAGGCAATCCGTGAACCAAGGAGAGCGAGTGATGCGCAAACAGAACGGAAAGAGTGATCTGAGCCGCCGTGGATTCCTTGCATCCGCGGCCGCAGCGACAGCGGCGGCATCGGCGCCAGCGGTGCTCGCCGAGGGGCGCCCCCGCGTCGTGGTCGTAGGCGGAGGCGCGGGCGGCGCGACGGCTGCGCGCTACATCGCCAAGGATTCGAATGGTGCCGTGGACGTGACGCTCGTGGAGCCGAGTCGTACCTACTACACCTGCTTCTTCTCGAATCTCTTTATCGGTGGCTTTCGCGAGTGGGCGTCGATCGGACACAGCTACGGCGCGCTGGCAGCCAATCACGGCATCAACGTCGTGCACGACTGGGCGGTCTCCGTCGACCGCGACGAGCGGAGCGTCGGGCTCGCCGGCGGCGGCAGCCTCGCCTACGACCGCCTCATCCTGTCGCCCGGCATCGACTTCCGTGACGGCTCGGTTCCCGGTTGGGACCTGTCGCAGCAGAATCGCATGCCGCACGCCTACAAGGCGGGCTCGCAGACTCAGCTTCTGAAGGCGCAGATCGAGGCCATGCCGGAGGGCGGCACCTATTGCATGGTGGCGCCGCCCAATCCGTTCCGCTGCCCGCCGGGGCCCTATGAGCGGATCTCGATGGTGGCTCACGTGCTGAAGCAGGCCAATCCGACGGCGAAGATCATCATCGTCGATCCCAAGGAGAAATTCTCCAAGCAGGGGTTGTTCGAAGAGGGTTGGCAGCGCCATTACCCCGGCATGATCGAGCGCATCGGCCCGGACTTCGGCGGCGACATGGTCGAGGTCAGGCCGGAGGCCATGGAGGTCGTGGTGGACGGCGAGGCCATGAAGGTGGACGTCTGCAACGTCATCCCGGCGCAGCAGGCGGGGCGCATCGCGGCGGCGGCGGGCATCACCGACGACTCCGGCTGGGCGCCGATCGTGCCGCACACCATGCAGAGCAGGGCCGACGAGAACATCCACGTGCTGGGCGATGCCGCGCTGCAGGGCGATATGCCGAAGTCGGGCTTCTCGGCCAACAGCCAGGCGAAGGTCTGCGCCATGGCGGTGCGCGGTGCGCTCACCGGATCCTCGGTGTTCCCGCCGCGTTTCTCCAACACGTGCTGGTCGCTCATCGCCACCGGCGACGGCGTCAAGGTCGGCGCCTCCTACGAAGCGACAGACGAGAAGATTGCCAAGACCGATGGCTTCATTTCCCAGACCGGGGAAAGCGCGGAGCTGCGCCAGGCGACCTACGAGGAGTCGCTTGGCTGGTACGACGGCATGACCGCCGACATGTTCAGCTAGGCCCGCCGGCGGCGAGGCGCAGGCCGACCGCTCTCGCAGAGACCGCCATGGCCGCCAGCGCCAGCAGGGCGGCAAGGCTTGCCGTCGAGACGCCGGAAAGACCGGCGCCGACGGTGCAGCCGCCCGCCAGCACGCCACCTGTGCCCATCATCACCGCGCCGGCGAGGTAGCGCCCGGTCTGCCGCGGCCCTTCCAGGCTCCGCCACTGGAACTCGCCTGCCGCCAGCGCCGCGGCCAGGCTGCCGAGAAGGACGCCCGCCACGAGGCCGGTGCCGAAGCCTGCCGGTATCGAGGTTGCCGCCACGGTCCAGAACAGCGTGTCGGCCATCGGCCCCGTGAAGCCCATGGACTGCACGGGGATTGGATCGAAATCATCCAGCAGCACAAGGCCCGTGCCGATCCAGCCCAGCGGCACCAGCAGCCCGATCGCGCCCGCCATGGCCAAATGGGAGATTTTCGCGCGCGAGAGGAGCGCGCAGACGAGCGCCGCGCCCGCGATCAGGAGCGGCCAGACCTCGCCACCGGGCCAGGCCGAGAGCGCCACCGCATCGCCTCCGGGAAGGGTTGCGTCGCCGAGCGCCTCGCGGACCGGCGCCAGCGCGCCCTTCATCACCGCGTGGGCCGTGATGGCGAAGACGACGAGGACGAGCAGGGCGCGCAGATTGCCGGTGCCGACCAGCACCGTGAGCCGTGAGACGCAACCGCCTGTCAGCACCATGCCGGCCCCGAAGAGCGCACCTCCCAGCAGTGCGGAAGCGACCGGCAGGTCGGAGGAGAGAAACCGGTGTGCCTCGAAGGAGATCAGGTCAAGGGCGACGGCCAGCCGGGTGCCGACAATTGCGCACGCGAGCGCCATCACCCAGGTACCCAGCGCCGGCAGGCAGTCGCGCCACTGACCCACCAGGCTGCGGCGCAGGCAGAAGGCGCTCCGCTGTGCCAGCGCACCGTAGGCGCAGCCCAGCACCAGACCCAGCAGCACGGAGGCCCCGAGCGGCGTCAGTTCCTCGAATCCCAGCTCCTCGAACAATGGCGCGTCCTCCTGCCGGCAACGTTCATGTCAATCGGGGACGAGTGCGGCCAGACACGGTAGCGCGTAACCGGTCGAAATCGTAGGCCCTGTCGGCCAGCGAGCAGGGCATGAGCCGTCATGCGTCCGGACCGAGGGAGAGGCGCGGTGCCTCGATCAGCCCGGCTTGCGCGCCTCGTGGAAGTACATCGGGGTGAAGATCCCGAGGCGACCGGCCGCCACCAGGCTGTCGGCGGCGCCGTTGAGAACTTCCGATACAGCGAACGATCCCTTCGGCACGGCGCGCACGGTCTCGAGCAGGCGGAGCGCCGTCGAGGTGACCCTGCGGCCGAGCGCCGTCCGCGGAAATCCCTTGAGCGTCAGGCCGTTGCCTTCCAGCGGTCGGTACCACGGCGTCGCGGGATCAGCGTCGAATGCGCGGTCACGCGTCTCGATGCTCTCGAAGCCGGTCGCGCGCAACCCGTCACAGACCTCTGCGAAGGAAGCGATTTCCGGCAGAGCGTTGCCGCACTCGATGCCCTTCTTGAGCTCCTGGTGCACCGGGTCGCCGCTGTCGTAGAGCGAGGTCATGCACCAGTCGTAGCCGGCGAATGCCGCCCCGGGACGCAGCACCCGGAATATCTCGCGATAGACCGCCGTCTTGTCGGGTGCATGAGGGATGGCCTCGACATGGTAGGCTGCGTCGAAGCTCAGGTCCTGCGCCGGTATCGCCATGAAGTCGCCGTGGAGCACGCTGCACAGATCCTCGAGCCCGGCCTGGCCGTTGTAGGCGGCACACTTGCCGATCTGGTACTCGCTGATGTTGAGCCCGACGATCTCGGCGCCGAATCTCCTGGCGAGGGCGCGCTGGGGACCGCCCACGCCGCAGCCGACATCCAGCACCCGCATGCCGGGCGCGAGCCCGAGGGCCTTGCCCAGGTAGTCCTGGTGGTCGGCCATGGCTTCCTCGAAGGATGCCCCGTCCCGTGCCGGGGCGAAGTGAAACGACTGGCCCCAGCCGTACTCGTAGAAATCGGTGATCAGGTCGTAGAACGTCTCCACCATGGCGGCATGTTCTTGCCTGCCCCGGCGCTGGCTGTCGCGGTAGCGCGCCAGCACGTCGGCGGTGTCCTCGGGCCGGACCGCCCGGGAGATCGGGTTGTGGAACTCAGTCGCCATGGCCAAATGCTCCGCACGGGCGTTCGGCAAGCCCGTCAGGTTGGAAGTATCCGTACCGCGCACACATCCTGCCCGGCGTGTCGTCTTCCGCAACCCCCGGAGGGCTTCGCCGGCAGATCTTCCCCTGCCAGATCGCCACGTCCGGTTCCCGATTGAGCAGGACACCGGGATCCGGTGGGCAGCGAACCGGCGGCAGGTCACCCGCCGCTTCAGCGGTTCAACCGGGGAGTGGGTCCGGAACATCGCTATCTCGCCGATGCCGGGTACGTGGAAATCGAACTTCATGAGACTCCCCGGGCCAGGAAAGGTGATCGACGCCCTGGATCGCGTATTCTCGAGGACCGGTTTCCCCTATGCTCTGTCAAATGTATATCAGTGGTGGAAACCGCCTTCATTACAATATGATAGAGCAGACCATGCTTACAGAAATCAACAACGCCCAAAGACGCCAGTTCGTCGATGTGGTGCAGATATTCGAGGCGTGGGAAGACTCCAGAGCCGAGCTCGCGCGACGCTTCGCCGGGTCCATGCGGTGGGCGGAGCGGAAAGGGCACGTTTACCTGTTGCGAAAGCAAGCCAGCCGCGAAGCTTCCCTTGGCCGGAAGACCGGGAAGACCGAGGAGATCTACCGTGCGTTCCGCGAGGGCCGGGATGCAGAGCGGCACCGATACAAGGAGCTGGGTGCGCGCCTCGAGGAAATGGCGCCGGTGAACCGGGCGCTGCGTCTGAACCGCGTTCCGCTCACCACTGCCCGGATTCTCCGCCACCTGGCGAGCGCACAGGTTCTCGGGCGGAACATCTCGGTGGTTGGCACCAACAGCCTCTACCTCTACGAGGCGCTGGCCGGCGTCCAGCTGAGGAGCGACCTGCTTGCGACCGGTGACGTCGACCTTCTCTGGGACGCCCGCCAGAGCCTGAGCCTGTCCGTGAGTGACTTCCGCCGCGAGGGTGTCATCGGCTATCTCAAGCGCGCGGACCGGTCGTTCCGACGCAGCAGAGGTCAGCAATTCCGCGCCGTCAACCGGCATGGCTTCATGGTTGATCTGATCCCTCCGGTCGGAGACCTGCTGCCGGCCAGCGAAGAAGACCTGGTCGGAGCAGGCATGGAGGGCCTGGAGTGGCTCGTCAATGCGCCGAAGGTGGACGGTGTCGTCATCGGCGAAGATGGCATTCCGCTTCGATGCTGGTCCGTGGATCCACGTGCCTTCGCCTTGCACAAGGCCTGGGTGGCGCGGCGGGCCGACCGCGAGCCGGTCAGGCGCAATCGCGACCGGGCCCAGTCGCGGGAAGTGGCGCGGATAGCCGGACAGTACCTGGGAATGGAAATGTCGGATTCGGCGCTTTGCGCACTGCCTTCATTCATGCGCGCGTTCGCCGACGATCTCTCCCGCTCTCGCCAGGACGGGATCCATGATGATCCCTGACCCCATCAGGATCAACGGTGAGCCCGTTGCTGCTCTGGTCTTGGCAGTCGGCAGGGGCTGCATTCGTTGCGGCGCACGCACGCGCAGATGAGGCGCGCTTCGCGACTGTCCGGAATCAGACGATGGCCGGGGCTCTGTTCCAGTTGAGCGGACCGCGGGGAACAACGGTGTTGAACCCGGCTTCGAGCCGTGTCGCGTGGCCTGATGGGGCGCGATCTCCATACTCGGAGACATCGGGAATTGGCGTGGCACGATGCGGGTGATGATCGCAATCCGCAACGTGTGCCGACGGCGTGTCAGGAGACGTCGAGTTCGAGGCGCTCGTTGATCCACAGGGCGTTGTCGCGGTGATCGGCGATGAAGTTGCCGGTCTCCGGGTGGATGAGGATGGAGAGACCCTGGTGATTGAGGCTGAGCCAGGGGACCAGGCTGGCGAACTCGCCGGCGGGGAACTCCGCCATGAACATGGGCCTGGGGTGGGGACCGACCGGCTCGTCTCTCATGCGTCCGAGACGGACGTCGAATCTGGAACCGATCTCCTCGCGCAGCAGGAGCGCCTGGTCGCGGGTTTCGGGGTCATAGCTGACATGGGCGTGCCAGAGCGTGATGTCACCCGGATCGTCGAAGGTCATCAGACGGGATCGGTCTCGATTCCCATGTCGGCGAGGTGGCTCTGCAGTTCGCCGCTGACGTACATCTCCTTCAAGATGTCGCAACCGCCCACGAACTCGCCCTTGACGTAGAGTTGCGGAATGGTCGGCCAGTCGCTGTAGGTCTTGATTCCCTCCCGGATCTCCGGTGCCTCGAGGACGTTGATCCCCTTGAAGCGCACCCCGAGGTGGGACAGGATCTGGACGGAGGCCGCCGAAAAGCCGCACATCGGGAACACCGGCGTGCCCTTCATGAAGAGAACGACGTCGTTCCCGGAGAGTTCCCTGTCGATCTGCTGCCTTGTGTGTTCGTTCAGTGCCATGGTGTCGGTCTCCTTCGAAGCGTCGTCTTGTGCCGTGTCCGGCGGTTACATTACGGCAAGCGGCGTGCCAATGGCTACTGGTCCGGTGTGCGCGTGGTGAGTGCCAGGGCATGCAGCTCACCACCCATCTTTCCCTTGAGCGCCCGGTAGACCAGCTGGTGCTGCTGCACCCGTGTCTTTCCGGCGAAGGCGCCGCTGACGACGGTGGCGGCATAGTGGTCGCCGTCGCCACGCAGATCCTCGATCTCGATCGAGGCATCGGGGAAGGCCTCGAGAATGAGATGTTCGATTTCCGCAGCACTCATGGCCATCAGGATGTCTCCCCCGCGCCGGCCATGGTGTCCGGCAACCAGCGCTCGTGGACCGTTCGGACACTCTCAATCGATATGGGCCGGCCGTCATCGACTGTCAACACGTCGCCGCCGGTGCGCCCCAGAACCGCGCACGCGACACCGGCGTCGTCGGCCGCGGCGGCGATCGCCTTCCCGGCGCAAGGCGAGGAGACGACATAGCGCCCCTGATCCTCGCCGAACCAGAAGGCGTGGGCGGCAACCGATGCGTCGGGCCGCCTGACCGAGAAACCGATGCCCGAGGCCAGGGCCATCTCGGCGAGGGCGACGAGAAGACCGCCATCCGAGACATCGTGGCACGTGGCGAGGCCGAGGTCGCGGACCAGGCCGAGAACGAGTTCGCCGGTGCGCCGTTCGGCGTCGAGGTCGACAGGCGGCGGCGGGCCGTCTTCCGCGCCGGTGATTTCGCGCAGCCACAGGCTGGCGCCGAGGTGACCCGACGTGTCGCCGAGGAGATGGATGGTCTCGTCGGCGCCGCCGAAGGCAAGGGATGCCATGCGGTCGAGATCGTCGATGAGGCCGATGGCGCCGATGGTCGGCGCCGGCTGGACCGCCTCTCCCCGGGTCTCGTTGTAGAACGAGACGTTGCCGGAGACGACCGGCATGGCGAGCGCCCGGCTGGCCTCGGCAATGCCGTTGACCGATCCGACGAAGGTTCCCATGACGGCGGGAGATTCCGGGTTCCCGAAATTGAGGCAGTCGGTCACGGCAAGCGGTCGGGCGCCGACGGCGACGAGGTTGCGCCATGCCTCGGCCACCGCCTGGCGGCCGCCCGCCTCGGGGTCGGCTTCGCAATAGCGGGGCGTGGCATCGGCGGTCATGGCCAGACCCCGGTCCCCGGGAAGCTCGATGACCGCGGCATCGCCGCCAGGCGGGGCAACGGTGCGGCCCATGACCAGATGGTCGTACTGTTCCCAGATCCAGCGCCTCGATGCGAGGTCGGGGCAGCCTGCAAGAGTGAGGAGCGCCGCTTCCACGGTCACCGGAGATGCGGGAACGCCGACCGGCGGGCGCGGTTCGGGAAGGGTCCAGGGACGCTCGTAGAGAGGTGCCTCGTGGGCCAGGGGGCCGATCGCGATATCGGCCTCGACACGGCCGTTCATGGTGACCACGAGGCGCCCGGTCGTCGTGATGCGGCCGATCGGTGCACAGTCGAGGTCCCACTTGTCGAAGATTCCGCGGGCATGTTCCAGGGCATGCTCGTGAATCACCATCAGCATGCGCTCCTGGCTCTCCGAGAGCATCATCTCGTAGGCCGTCATGCCGGTCTCGCGCTGTGGCACGGCGTCGAGATCGAGGTCGATGCCTGTCCCGCCCCGGGCGGCCATTTCTACGGCGGAAGACGTCAGTCCGGCCGCTCCCATGTCCTGGATGGCGATGATCGACTCCGAGGCCATGAGTTCGAGGCACGCCTCGAGGAGGAGTTTCTCGGTGAAGGGATCGCCGACCTGCACGGTCGGTCGTTTCGCCTCGGCTTCGTCATCGAACCCGGTCGACGCCATGCTGGCGCCGTGGATGCCGTCGCGGCCGGTCTTGGAGCCGACATAGATGACGGGGGCGCCGGGCTTGCTGGCCGCTGCGTAGAAGATGCGATCCGCCGGCGCGATGCCCACGCACATCGCGTTGACGAGATTGTTGCCGTTGCAGCTGGCATGGAAGGTGGTCTGGCCGCCCACCGTGGGCACGCCGGTACAGTTGCCGTAGCTGCCGATGCCGCTCACCACGCCCGACACGAGATGGCGCGTGCGCGGATGCGACGGACTGCCGAAGCGCAGCACGTCGAGAAGGGCAACCGGCCTCGCACCCATGGTGAAGACGTCGCGCATGATGCCGCCGACGCCGGTGGCCGCGCCCTGGAAGGGCTCGATGAAGCTCGGGTGATTGTGGCTTTCCATCTTGAACACGGCGGCGAGACCGTCGCCGATGTCGACGACACCGGCGTTTTCGCCGGGACCGCAGATCACCCATGGCGCGTTCGAGGCGAGAGTCTTCAGCCAGCGCCGGCTCGACTTGTAGGAACAGTGCTCGCTCCACATGGCCGAGAAGATGCCGAGTTCCGTCAGATTGGGCTCGCGCCCCATGTGGTCCAGGACCCTCGCGTATTCGTCGGCCGTGAATCCGTGGCGCGCCGCGATGTCGGGAAGGACCGCATTCATGACAGGCTGTCGACAATGCCCTGGAAGAGGGGCAGGGCGTCCCGGCTCTGCTGGCGGGGTCCGGTGGCATCCTCGGGGTGCGGCATCATGCCCAGGACATTGCCGGCCTGGTTGATGATGCCGGCGATGTCGCCGGTGCTGCCGTTGGGATTGCCTGTGCCGCGGCCATCCGGGACATAGCGGAAGACGACGCGGTCCTCATCCTCGAGCCTCCGGGCGAGGTCCGGATCGGCAAAGTAGTTGCCGTCCCCGTGGGCCACCGGAACCCGGATGATGTCGCCCACGCCGAGATGTCCGCTCAGGCGACAGCGCCTTTCGAGGCGCAGGCGAACGGTCCGGCACACGAATCGCAGCCCGGCATTCCTCAGGAGCGCACCGGGGAGGAGCCCCGCCTCGATGAGAATCTGGAATCCGTTGCACACGCCGAGAACCGGAACGCCGCGTCCGGCGCTTTCGACGATGGCCGCCATGACGGGCGCGCGCGCCGCCATGGCGCCGCAGCGCAGATAGTCGCCGTGGGAAAATCCTCCCGGGAGCACGACGAGATCGGCGGCAGGAAGCTCCCGGTCGCGATGCCATGCGGTGACGACCTCGGCGCCGGCCCGGCGCAGGGCGTCAGCCATGTCGGTTTCACGGTTGGTGCCTGGAAACAGGACGAGAACGGCCTTCACCGGTCCGGTCCCGCACCAGAGAGGGGGTGCTGACCGCTGAGATGGCCGGCCTGCGCCATGATCGGTTCAGACGAACTCAATTGTGTAGTCTTCGATCACCGTGTTGGCGAGCAGCTGCCGGCACATGCGGTCCACCTGCTCCCTGGCCCCGGCCTCGTCGGCGCAGGCGAGTTCGAGATCAATGACCTTGCCCTGGCGGGCATCCGTGACGCCGGCGAACCCCAGGGTCTCCAGGGCGCGGTGAATGGCCTTGCCCTGGGGGTCGAGAACACCGTCCTTGAGGGTGACGTGCACGCGGGCCTTCAACGTCCCGGCACCTCGGAGAGATTGTTGAGTTCGGAGAGAATCCCCAGGCGCGTCGCGACCTCGCGGTAGCCCTCGACGACATTGTCGAGATCGCGGGCGAAGCGGTCCTTGTCCATCGGTTCGTTGGTCCGGGCATCCCACAGGCGGCAGCTGTCCGGACTGATCTCGTCGGCCACCACGAGGCGCATGTCGTCCTCGTGGTAGAGACGACCGAAGGTCAGGCTGAAATCGACGAGGCGGATGCCGACACCGGTGAAGAGCCCGGTCATGAAGTCGTTGACCCGCATGGAGAGGTGCACCATGTCGTCGATATCGTGGGTGGAGGCCCAGCCGAAGGCCGTCATGTGCTCCTCGCTCACCAGGGGGTCGGCGATCTCCTCCGAGCGAAGGTAGAACTCGATGATGGAACGCGGCAGCACGGTCCCTTCCGCGAGCGAGAACTTCTCGGCGAATTCTCCGGCGGCGATGTTGCGGACCACCACCTCGACAGGCAGCACCTCGACCTCATGGATGAGCTGCTCCCTCATGTTGAGGCGCCGCACGAAATTCGTCGGTACGCGGATCTCTGTCAGGCGGGTCATCAGGTACTCGCTGATGCGGTTGTTGATGACTCCCTTGCCGTCGATCACACCGACTTTCCTGGATCGGCGGACCCAGGCGGAATCCTTGAAGTGCTGGACGAGGAGGCCCGGGCCCGGGCCTTCGAAGAGGTCCTTTTCCCTGCCTTCGTAAACACACCTGCGACGAGCCATGCGATGGTTCCCGTACCTGATGTGTGCCGTGACGAACCGCTTCCTACCCTAAAGTCCCGCCCTCTTCAACACAATGGACTGTGTCCACAGGAGGGATCATCCGTCACATGCTGAGAGTGCCCGGCATGACGCCACGGCGTTGATGACGGGCCGGGAAGGACGACGGTTCCAGCGGACAAGACAGGACCCTCCCAATGGGCTTATAGTCCACGAATTGTTCGGCGAGGAAGGCTGCCATGGCACTGTTTGATGATCGCGAGAAGGGTGAGGAAAGCAAGTTCGCCCGTAACGAAGACCTCAAGTTCAGGATCACGGCACGGCGCAACAAGCTGCTCGGGCTGTGGCTTGCCGGCGAACTCGGCCGCAGTGGCGAGAGTGCCGAGGCTTACGCCCGGGAGGTCATCGAGGCGGACTTCGAGCGCCCCGGTGATGACGACGTGGTCGACAAGGTGCTGGCGGACATCCGCGAAGCGGGTCTCGACATTGACGAGCACAAGGTCAGAGCACGCCTGAAAGCCCTCGAACGGGAAGCCGAAACCCAGGTCCGGTCCGAATAGGCCCGAAGCGTCCGGTTACGTCGCGGCGTCGGGGACGAGCGCCCGTTCGATGATGGCGCTGGCGTGCCGCGTGAAGAAGCCGTAGTCGAAGAGGCCGTCGAGGTCCCGCGCGGCGAGGATCTCCGTGATGGCCGGATCGCCTTCCAGTCTGGCCCTGAAATCGTCACCTCCCTCCCAGGCGGCCAGGGCGTGGCGCTGCACCATGGCGTAGGCCGTCTCGCGGCCGATGCCCCTGTCGATGAGGGCCAGCAGGACCCGCTGGCTGAAGACGAGTCCCCGCGTCGCCTCGAGGTTGTCGCGCATGCGTTCGGCATGAACCACGAGGCCTTCGACGACACCGGCGAGCCGGTGAAGGGCAAAGTCGAGGCCGATGGTGGCGTCGGGAGCGATGTTGCGTTCCACGGCGGAATGGGAGATGTCGCGTTCGTGCCACAGGGCGACGTTCTCCAGGGCCGGCACCACCGTCGAGCGCACGAGGCGCGCCAGGCCCGTCAGGTTTTCCGAGAGCACGGGGTTCTTCTTGTGCGGCATGGCCGAACTGCCCTTCTGTCCGGCGGCGAAGGCCTCCTCGACCTCGCGCACCTCGGTGCGCTGCAGGTGGCGGACCTCGACGGCGAGGCGTTCGACGGAGGTGGCCACGACGCCCAGGGCGGCGAAGAAGGCCGCGTGGCGGTCCCGCGGAATCACCTGGGACGAGACGGATTCCACCTTGAGGCCGAGCTGTTTCGCGACATGGGCCTCGACGGCCGGGTCCACCGTCGCGAACGTTCCCACCGGGCCCGAGATGGCGCAGACCGCGATTTCGTCGCGTGCCGTCTCGAGGCGCCGCTTCGCCCGGGCGAACTCCGCATGGTGGCCCGCGAGCTTGAGACCGAACGTGGTGGGCTCGGCGTGAATGCCGTGGCTGCGTCCGGCGCACAGAGTCGCGGCGTGTTCGCGGGCCCGCCGTGCGAGGGCGTCGAGCAGGTGGTCCGTGTCGGCGATGAGGAGCGTGGCGGCATCCTTCAGCTGCACCGCCAGGGCGGTGTCGAGGACATCGGAGGAGGTCATGCCCTGATGCAGCCAGCGGGCCTCGTCGCCCACCTGTTCGGTCACGCTCGTGAGAAAGGCGATGACATCATGGCGTGTCTCGCGCTCGATGTCGTCGATGCGAGCGACATCGATGCGGCCACGCTCCCGTGCGGCCTGCGCCACGCCTGCCGGAATGGTGCCGGCAGCTTCCATCGCCTCGGCGGCAAGGATCTCGATGTCGAGCATGATCCGGAAGCGGTTCTGCGGTTCCCACAGGGCGGCCATGGCCGGGCGGGTGTAACGGGGAATCATGTCCGTGCTCTCCGCCGGCGCCGCCCCGTTCCTGCTTGCTGCGCCGACGCCTTGCGCCGGGGGAGAGAGACGACCTCGGAAAGGCAGGGATAGGCGGCCGTCCTGTGGGGGAGCGCCATGGCATCGACGAAGTGCTCCTGAAACTTCGGCTCCACCGCGGTCTCGATCTTCTCGATACGCCGCACCTCCCGTTCGAGTTCCTTTCTGAGGGCGCCGTTGAGCAGGGCAATGCGCGCGCCGGTTCCGGCGGCGTTGCCGGCCGAACCGGTGTTTTCGAGGGGGCAATCGGGAATCAGGCCGAGGACCATCGCATGGCGCGTGTCGATATGGCTGCCGAAGGCGCCGGCCAGGGTGACGCGATCGACCGTGTCCACGCCCATGTGATCCATCAGCAGCCGGGCGCCGGCATAGAGCGCACCCTTGGCGAGCTGGATCTGCCGGATGTCATTCTGGGTGACGACGATGGGTGACGTTCCCTGGTGGAGGACATAGGCGAAGGTGCGGTCCTGCGGGATGATGCGCGGCGTGCGGCCGGCCATGGCGCCGTCAATGATCCCGTCCTCCGTGAGCAGCCCGGCGAGGTACATCTCGGCCAGAAGCTCGATGATACCCGATCCGCAGATTCCCGTCGGTTCGCCGGCAAAGCCCGCCTCGTTCGACCAGTGTTCGTCGCCGATCACCCGGAATGCCGGTTCCAGGGTTTCGGCATCGATCCGCACCCGCTCGATGGCACCCGGTGCGGCGCGTTGTCCGGAACTGATCTGGGCCCCCTCGAAGGCGGGCCCGGTGGGAGAGGAGGCGGCCAGCAGCCGCTTGCGGTTGCCAAGGATGATCTCCGCGTTGGTGCCCACGTCGACGATGAGCGTCATCTCGTCGTTGCGGTAGGGCATTTCGGCCAGCAGGACGCCGGCCGCATCGGCGCCGACATGGCCGGCGATGCAGGGAAGCACGTAGATGCGGCTGCCCGGATTGAGCTCGAGTCCGATATCGCTGGCCAGCATGATCGTCGCATCGTCGGTGGCGAGCGCGAAGGGAGCGAAGCCCAGCGGTGTGGGATCGAGACCCAGGACCAGGTGGTGCATCACCGGATTGCCGGCGATGGTGACCTCGAGGATGTCCTCGAGATCGACACCCGCTTCGGCTGCCGTCTCGCCGGCAAGTTCATTGAGCGCCGTGCGCACGACGTCCGTCATGGCCGCCGCGCCGTCCTCGTTCATCATCGCGTAGGACACGCGGCTCATCAGGTCCTCGCCAAAGCGGATCTGCGGGTTCATGCGCCCCGCCGAGGCGAGAACGTCGCCCGTCTGGAGATTGCACAGATGGGCGGCGATGGTGGTCGAGCCGACATCGATGGCAAGGCCAAAGAGCCGGTCATGGAAGCCGGGGCGGATATCGACGAGACGCTTGCCGCGACGCACCAGCACCGTGGCCCGGTAGCTGCCCTCCTCGAGAGTGGCGTGGAGCTTCCGCAGGACATGGGCGTCGACCCCGGCGACGGTGACGTTCCACGTCTCCTTCAGCGCCGTCTCGAGCCGGCGCAGGTGCGATGCCGGTTCGTGCATGTCCGGTTCGGCGATCTCGACATACATCGCTCTGACCACCGGATCGACCTCGACGGCGCGGGCATCGGCGCGCTTGCGGACGATCTGCCGGTGCACCTGGCTCTCCGCCGGCACGTCCACCACAAGATCGCCGCCGATCCGGGCCTGGCACGACAACCGGCGATTGTCCTTGAGCAACCCGCTGGCCCGCTGGCGGTGTTCGGCGTCACCGAGAGGCGTGAGGTGTTCGCTCGAGGAGACTATGCCGTGCTTGGCGAACTCCCCCTCGGCGATCCTCACCTGGCAGCGCGTGCAGATACCGCGTCCGCCGCACACCGAATCGAGGTCGACACCGAGATCGCGCGCCGCCTCCAGCAAGCCGGTGCCGCGGCGGAACCTCTTTCTCAGGCCCGAGGGCGTGAAGACGACGAGGGGGTCGTCAGCCACGGCGCCTGCGGCCCTCGCGGCGCCGCGCCCGCGCCTGGGCGATGGAATCGCCCGTTGCCCCGGCGCTCGAGTTGAGGGCGATCCACTTCCGGCAGTTGCGGTCCACGCCCATCATCACGTCACCGGCGCGGATCGCCGTCATGATTTCGGACTCCAGCGGGTTGGTGATCGCCGATGTCATCCCGCTGGCCATGGCCATGGTGAGGAACGCGGCGTTCAGCGCCGGGCGGGCCGGCAGCCCGAAGGAGATGTTGGAGGCGCCGCAGGTGGTGTTGACCTTCAGTTCCTCGCGAAGGCGCCGGATGATGCGGAAACTGGTGCGCCCTGCCTCGCCGATGGCGCCGATGGGCATGACCAGCGGATCGACCACGACATCGGCCGGAGGGATGCCGTAATCGGCCGCGCGTTCGACGATCTTGCGGGCGACGTTGAAGCGTTCGTCGGGGTCCTCCGAGATTCCCGTCTCGTCGTTGGAGATGGCGACCACCGCAGCGCCGTGTTTCGCCACCAGGGGCAGCACGGATTCGAGCCGCTCCTCCTCACCGGTGACCGAATTGACCAGGGGCTTGCCGACATAGGCCTCGAGGCCCCGTTCGAGGGCGGCGACGATGGAACTGTCGATCGACAGCGGCGCATCGGTCAGGGACTGCACGAGCCTGATGCAGTCATGGAGGATCTGCGGCTCGTCGGCGAGCGGCACGCCGGCGTTGACGTCGAGCATGTGGGCCCCGGCGGCCACCTGGGCCACGGTGTCGGATTCGACGCGGGCATAGTCGCCGTCGGCCATTTCGGCGGCAAGGCGCTTGCGGCCCGTGGGATTGATCCGCTCGCCGATGACGGTGAACGGACGGTCGAAGCCGATGACGACGGTTTTCGTCGCCGAACTGATCACGGTCTCTGTCATGCCTTGGCCCACACCTTCCTGTGCATGTAGTCGGGGATCACGGGATGAACGGCATGCGGAGTGCGTCCCTTGAGCACATCCGACTCCGCAATGATCCAGGCGACACTCTCCTCCTGACGATAGGCCATCAGGTGTATCCCGGAAATGCCTTCGATATCGCGTATGCGCTGAATGAGTTCAACACACAGCCGCTTTCCTTCCTCTCGTGCGTCCGCCGCACGGCTCAGCCTGTCGATGACGGCGTCGGGAATGTGGACGCCGGGGACACGGGCGCGGATCCATCGCGCCGCCCGGGCCGAGGCCAGCGGTCCGACCCCCACCAGGATGAAGCACCTCTCGTGAAGCCCCAGATCGCGCACGCGCTCCATGTAGCGCTCGAGGCGGGCGATGTCGAAGCAGTACTGGGTCTGCACGAACTGTGCGCCCGCCTCGATCTTGCGCTGCAGCCGCAGAGGCCGGTAGTCGAAGGGCGGGGCGAAGGGGTTGGCGGCGGCGCCGAGAAAGAGTTCAGGCGGGTGGTCGAGACGGCGCCCCGATGCGAACGTGCCTTCATCACGCATGGTGGAGAGCATGGCGAGCGACGTCATGCAGTCGAGATCGAAGACCGGCCTCGCTTCGGGGTGATCGCCGCATTCGACGCCGTCTCCGGTCAGGCAGAGGATGTTGGTGACCCCCATCGCCGCCGCCGACAGGACATCTCCCTGGATGGCGATCCGGTTGCGGTCGCGGGCCGAGATCTGCATCACCGGCGCGTAGCCGACGCGGGTGAGAAGGGCGCACACGCCGAGACTGGACATGTGACAGTTGGCGCCGGAGCCATCGGTCGCGTTGATGGCGTCGACCCAGCCGTCGAAGATCGCCGCCCGCTCGAAGACATCCATCGGGTTTGCGGAATCGGGCGGCGAGAGTTCCGCCGTGACGGCGAACTCGCCTGCCCTCAGCACCCGTTCGAGACGGCCGCGCGACGAGTGTCCCGGCAGCCGGTCAAGGGGAGCCCCGGGATCGATGGGTCCGGGCGACTTCATTGAAGGGAATGCCGGTCCCTCGTTGAGCGGTCCGGTGCCCGGATGGCGCAGGCCCGTCACCGCGCGCTCGCCTTCGAACGCTGCCGCAGGATGCGCAGCCAGGACGACCGCTGAAACAGGCGGTGATCGCTGGCCGGCAGGAGGGCGATGGTGCCGCCCCCCATGTTGCGGTCTCCTTCAACGGCCTTCACCCAGACACAGGTCATGTCGGGCAGGACCTCGCAGGCGCCGTCGGCGCGCACGCCGCCACAGGGTCCGTTCAGCACGTTCTTCGGGCAGTTGCGGGGACACGACATGCCGGTCGACGAGAGCACGCAGGCGCCGCACATGCGGCAGTCGAAAAGGGTTCCCTTGATCTTTCGCTCGACGGCGGCGACCGGCCGTTCGAGGCGTTCGTGGCCGATGAGGCGCACCAGGGGCGCGATGGCAACGATCAGATGCTCGAAGACGACATAGAGACGCGCGAGGCCATGCGCATGGCGAACCGACCAGTCTCTCATGGAGCGCATGGAGGGACGCCTCCCGCCAGCCTTCGGATCAGCCGCGGATCCGGTAGTCGGTCAGGGTCCGGGCGATCGCCTTCTCGCCCCTT
Organism: Alphaproteobacteria bacterium; assembly: GCA_964291415.2. Taxonomy (GTDB): domain Bacteria; phylum Pseudomonadota; class Alphaproteobacteria; order SP197; family SP197; genus SP197. The sequence goes on from OZ219920.1 coordinate 445,409, forward strand.
GGAGCCATCAGGTGGGCGCCGGCGATGCCCCTGATCTCCCTGAACTGCTCGATGAGTTCGGCGCACACCTTGCGTCCTTCCTCCTTCTCGTCCGCCGCACCCTCGATCCGGCGGATGACATGGTCGGGCACGTGCACGCCAAACAGGTTGGCGTCCATCCAGCGGGCCGAGCGGGCCGACATGATCGGCCCGACGCCGACGATGAACCGTGCCTTGCGGGTGATTCCGTGATCGTCGAGCGCCGCCATGTAGCGGCGGAGAACGTCGATGTCGTAGGCAAACTGGGTCTGGAAGAAATCCACGCCGGCGGCGATCTTGGCATCGAGGCCGTCGGTGTTGAATCCGGCGCCGGGATCGCGGGGGGTGTCGGCAGCGCCGATCAGCAGGCCCGGAGGCGGATCGATGGCCCGGCCCGACGGCAGGCATCCCTCGTCGCGCAGCTGCCGCGCCATGGAGATGAGGCCGCGGCTGTCGGTGTCCTCCACCGCCTTCGCCTCGGGCTGATCGCCCTTGGTGATGCTGTCGCCGTGGAGGCACAGGATCGAGGGAACGCCGAGGGCCGCCGCACCGATCATGTCGCCCTGGATGGCGAGGCGGTTGCGGTCGCGAACCGTGAACTGCAGCACCGGCTCGATGCCGTTCGCCGCCAGGATCGCCGCGCAGGGCAGGGCGGACATGTGGGTCCTGGCTCCGGCGCCGTCCGTCACGTTGACGGCATCGACGAGGCCCTTGAGACAGCCCGTGCGCTCCATGACCGCATCACGGGTGGCGGCATCGGGCGGCGTGGTCTCCGCGGTGATGACGAAGTCGCCTGCGGCGAGGCGCGCCTCGAGCTGTCCGGGTGATTTCATGATCGGCACCGTCTTTCAGGGTTCGCGGCCGCCGGCCCGGACATGGGCCGCCAGCACGTCTGGTGTGAATGTCGCTTCGAGGCGCGCCACCGCTTCGTCGGCCGCCGTCGCGAGATCGTCGCCACAGACGACCGGCGACGAGCGGCGCCAGTGCTCGAGATAGGCGTCCGAGCCGTGGAGCCCGGCATGCATGGCGGCCTGGTCGATCGCCTTCTCGAAGCGGGTCGAGAGCACGCGCCTCTCGGAGCGGCGGCCGGCCTTGGCGATCACCTGGGCGGGGATGTCGCGCCAGTAGACAACGGTCAGCGTCGCCGCCATCACTGTTCTCCCGCCGCCTGCTGCGCCTCGGCCAGCAGGGTCTGAAGAGCGCCGTATCCCACGTGACGCATGTCGAACTCCAGGCCCAGACGCGCCGCCGCGGCCCTTGCCCTCTCTTCGAGGTCGGGATCCGGCGCCTGGGCCAGCCACACCAGCCGGCGGTAGTTGCCGAAGTAGACGGGCTCGAGTTCCGGGTGACGGTCGATGCCCAGTCCCTTGATGATCAGGGTGTTGAAATGACGCACCAGGTAGTCGGTGAGATAGAAGGTGCCGGGCTCCTCGTCGTGGAGGGCCTCGAAGACGTCCCTGCCGGCGAAGAACTGGTAGCAGTGGGGCCCACCGATCCTCGCCACACCCTCGTCTTCCAGCACCTCATCGAGGGCGCCGCCGGTGCCGCAGTCTGCGTAGGCGACAAAGATGTGCTCGAAATCGCCTCGTGCCTCGCGGATCTTGCGGCGTACGCCTTCGGGAATCAGCGAGGGCCGGTTGTGCCAGTCGGCCGGCAGGCACTGGACTTCGATCGCGTCCCAGCCATGGGCGCGCACAAGGGTCATGATGTCGTGGGCCAGCGCGCCACAGGCGATGACGAGACTGCGCCCGTGATCGGTCGCGCTCAGGCCGCCGCCCCGGCTTGCTGGCGGAGTTCGTCGACCATGGCCTTGGCGGTTTCCACGGCGACCGCCGCGTCGCGGCAGTAGGCGTCGGCGCCGACGCTCTTGGCGAAGGCCTCGTTCAGGGGCGCGCCGCCCACCAGCACCATGTAGTCGTTGCGCAGTCCGCGTTCCTTCAACGTATCGATCACCACCTTCATGTAGGGCATGGTGGTGGTGAGAAGGGCCGACATGCCGAGGAAGTCCGGCCGGTGCTCGTCGAGGGCGCTCAAGTAGGAATCGGCGTCGTTGTTGATGCCGATGTCGAACACGTCGAAACCGGCGCCCTCGAGCATCATGCCGACGAGGTTCTTGCCAATGTCGTGGATGTCGCCCTTGACCGTGCCGATGACGATGGAGCCGAGCTTGGGCGCGCCGGTCTCCGCCAGCAGCGGGCGAAGGATGCCCATGCCCGCCTTCATGGAATTGGCGGCCAGCAGCACTTCCGGAACAAACAGGATGCCGTCGCGGAAATCGATGCCGACGATCCTCATGCCCTCGACGAGAGCTTCCGTGAGGACCTTGTAGGGCGCCCAGCCACGCTCGAGCAGAATGTTGGTCCCCTCGACAATCTCGTCGGCGAGGCCGTCATAGAGATCCTCGTGCATCTGCTGCACGAGTTCGTCGTTGTCAAGAGTCGTGAGATCAAGATCGTCGTCGACGTCGGCCATCAGCCTGCTCCCATCAGTCGATCTCCAAGGGCACACGTATGACCATCATATTCCCGTGTGTAGTGTGTTCGCGACTCCGGTTGTCGCAAAAGCGACACATTCACCGCATTGTTTCGCCCGGCCCATGCGACGGACCGTCCTCATCCCCACACCGGGAACTCCCGTTCCCGGCAGGCGTCAGCCGGCCGGGGCGCTGTCGCGCAGTCTTTCGGCCGCATCGAGGTCGACGGAGACGAGCTGCGAGACCCCCGGTTCGCTCATGGTGACGCCGAACAGCCGGTGCATGCGCGCCATGGTGACGCGATGGTGGGTGATCACCAGAAACCGGGTGCTGTCCGTGGCGGCGAACTCGTCGAGCAGGTCGCAGAATCGCGCCACGTTGGCATCGTCAAGGGGTGCGTCCACCTCGTCGAGGACGCACACCGGCGACGGGTTGGTGAGGAAAAGGGCGAAGATGAGGGCGATGGCCGCCATCGCCTGTTCGCCGCCGGAAAGCAGCGACAGCGCCTGCAGCTTCTTGCCGGACGGATTGGCATCGACCTCGAGACCGGCCTCGAGGGGATCGTCGGAATCCACCAGCGAGAGGCGCGCTTCGCCGCCCGTCAGACGGCGATGCAGGTCCTGGAAGTGGCGATCGATGTCATTGAAGGCAGCGAGCAGCCGCTCGCGGCCCTCGCGGTTGAGCTCGCCGATGCCGCGGCGCAACCGCTGGATGGCTTTCTCGAGATCGCTGCGCTCGCGGCTGAGGGCGGAGATCTGCTCGGCGAGTTCCGTCATCTCCGTTCCGGCCATGAGGTTGACCGGGCCCATGTTGTCGCGCTCGCGCACGGCCCTCGCGTAGCGCTGCTCCAGGTCCCCGGCCTCAGCGAGAGCGCCGGCGTCCGGCACCTGGCCTGCCAGGTCCTCGGGCGCAAGCGAGAGGTTGTGGCGGATCTGGTCGGCAACGTCCGCCGAACGCTGCCTTGCCTGCGCGAGGTCTGCCTCGCGCCGTGCCCGTTCCTCGCGCCTGGCATAGAGAGCCTGTTCCTGCTGGCGCATCGCGCTCTCGCGTTCGGCCAGCTGCGTTTCGGCCGTGGCGAGACGATCGGCGTCGGCCTTGCGCCGTTCCCGGGCTCGACTGATCCGGTCGCCGAGGTCGCGCCGCTGGCGGGCAATGCGCTCCGGCGCGCTCTCGAGTTCCTCGCAGGTGGCGCGCCGCGACGCGATGCGTTCTTCCATGCCGGTGATGCGCTGACGCGCCTCGCTGGCGCGCGAGCGCCACGATTCCCGCTCGCGGCCGATGGCTTCGATGCGCCTGAGGCGCATGTCGCGTTCCTGATGCAGCCGGTCGCAGTCGCGCTGGCGTTCAAGGACTGCCTGGCGCAGGAGTTCGAGCCTCTCGCGCAGCGCCTCGAGGTCGCCTTCGTCGTCCGCTTCCGGCAACCCTTCGAGGTCACTGCGGCAGCGGGCGAGGGTCTCTTCGAGAGAGGCCTGCTCCGCGGCCTTGCGTTGCGCCTCGACGGCGCGCCGCTCCTGACGTTCTTCCAGATCCAGGAGCATCCGTGCCGCCGCGGCCGCCTCGTTGACGCATGTCGCGAGGCGGTCGGCGAGACGGGTGGCCGTGCGCCGCGCCTCGTCCTCTCCAAGGCGCGCCGCGGCCTCGGCTTCCACGGCGGCCGCGTGCGCATCGTAAGCCCGTTGGCGATCGGGCCTGGCCTCGTCGAGATCCCGGTTGAGGGCGTCGAGGCGGGCCCTCTGAGCGAGGCGGGTGGCGGCGCCCGACCGGGAACCGGTGACGTAGTAGCCGTCCCAGCGCCACATGTCGCCCTCGCGACTGACGAGGCGCTCTCCCGGTCCAAGGGACGCTGCCAGCTCGCGGCCCGAAGAGGCGTCGACAACCCCGGTGCGTTCGAGGCGGCGGGCGAGTTCCGGCGGGCCCTTCACGTGACGCGTGAGGGGTTCGGCCCCGGCCGGCAGGGAAGGGGGTACGGCCGGCGTGGCAACGAGATGCCAGCCGCGTTCGTGCCCGTCGCCCGACGGGGCCTCGAGATCGTCTCCCAGGGCGGCACCCAGGGCGTTCTCGTATCCGGCCGACACCTCGACCGAGTCGAGCAGCGGTTTCAGGTCTCCCGCCTCGTGGCTCCAGGCCTCGGCCTCGAGGGCCTCGGCCGCACTCTCGAGTCTCTCGACGCGATGGTCGGCGCCGCGCAGGGCAAGGCGGGTCTCCTCTTCCACGCGCCGGGCCGTCGCGTGGGCCTCTTCGTGGCGCAGGAGGTCACGGCGGGCGCTCTCGCGCGCCAGTTCGGCCTCCTCCTCCTGCCGGCGCCGCCTTGAGAGGTCGGCACGGGCTGCGTCGATCGCCGCGCCGCCGTCATCGGCCGGCACATCCTCCTCAAGGGAGGCGAGACGGGCCTCGCAGTCGGCGATCTCCCGGATGAGGGCCTGGCGTTCGGCGGAGAGCGCGGCTGCTCTCCTGGTCGCGTCGTTCACCTGGGCCTCGATCTCCCGGACATCCTGCAGTGCCAGGCGCAAGGCCTCCTCGGCGGCGGCGATGACGGGCCCGTCGCTTTCGTTCGCAAGGCCTTCGCGCTCCGCATCGAGACGGGCGAGGGTCTCCTCGCCCTCGGCCTCCAGCGCCTGTTCCCGCCTCAGGTTATCGGCGAGCTCGACGAGAGCGCTCCGCGCCTCCTTCAGGGCGTCGTCGATCCGTCCCCCTTCGGTCTCGAGAACGCCACGCGCCACGTCGAGCTCATGGAGCGCCCGGTCGGCATCGCTGAGCGCCTGGCGTGCCGGCGGCACCGCTGCGGCAGCGCTCTCTCGCGCCGAGGTGGCCGCGGCCACCACGCCGGTGAGTTCGGCGACCTCCGACTCGATGGCGGTGAAGGCATCGTCGGCTGCGACGAGGGCCTCGCCGGCGTCCTGCCACAGGCGCAGGCGCCAGCGCATCTCGGCATCCCGGATTCGCTTGGCGAGGTTGCGGTAGCGTTGCGCCATGCGTTCCTGGCGGCGCAGGTTGGCATGGCGGTCTTCCAGGCCATCGATGACGACGATCAGATCGTCGAGATTCCTCTCCGCTCCCTGGAGACGCAGTTCGGCCTCGTGACGGCGCGCCTGCAGGCCGGCGATTCCGGCCGCCTCCTCGAGGAGATGGCGGCGGCTGGCCGGCTTTCTCTTGATGATGTCCGAGATCTGGCCCTGGTTCACCAGGGCCGAGCTCGATGTGCCCGACGCGATGTCGGCAAAGAAGTGGCGCACGTCCCGCGCCCGCATGTCCTGGCCGTTGATGGTGTAGGCCGAACCGCTGCCGCGCTCGATGCGCCGCGTGATCTCGATCTCGTCGATGTCATTCCACCGCGCCGGGGCATCGCGGCCCGGGTTGGCAAGCGAGAGGGTCACTTCCGCCAGGTTGCGCGACGGCCTGAGACTGGTTCCGGCGAAGATGACGTCCTCCATGCCGCCGCCGCGCACCCTGGTCGGCGACGCCTCGCCCATGATCCATCGCAGGGCCTCGAGCAGGTTGGACTTGCCGCAGCCGTTGGGGCCGACGACGCCGGTCAGCCCGGGTTCGATCAGGAGGTCGGCGGGGTCGACGAAGGACTTGAAACCGACGAGGCGCAGACGGGAAAAGTGCATGCCGGTCTACTGGCACGCTCCGCTCACAAGGCGGCCTCGATGTCCTGGAGCATCGCGTCGAGCGCCGCGTAACCGGGATCGCCGGAGACCACCTCCCCGTTGAGGACGAGCGTCGGCGTCACCCTGACCCCATGGGTCGCGCGGGCCTCCTCCAGGCCCTCGAGGATCCGCTGCATCACCGCGCGGTCGTCGATGCACTGATCGACGATGGCCGGATCGCGTCCCCCGGATGCGACGATGGCTCTCAGTTCCGCCACCGGATCGTCCGCACCGGCCCAGCGGTCGCGGGTGCGGAAGAGCACGTCGACGAAGCGGAAGAAGCTGTCGCCGCCGGCACAGCGGGCCAGCGCCGCCACCCTCAGCGCCAGGCCGTCCAGGGGATAATCGCGGAACACCAGCCTGGCGCGTCCCGTCTCGAGCCAGTTGGCCTTGAGATCGGGAAGCGTGTTGGCATGGAAGGCGGCGCAGGCGCCGCAGGTCATCGAGGCATACTCGATGATCTCGATGGGAGCCGCGGGATCGCCGAGGATCATGTCGCCCCCGTCGGCCCGCGCCCTGACGAACGGCGCCACCACCGCTCCCGCCGCCAGTCCCACAAATTCGCGTCTCTTCCACACGGCCGGACACGCCTCCCTGAAAGACGCCGCCGATCATAAGGCAGGCACCCGCGCCATCTCAAGATGCCGAAGCCGGGCGATACCGCACGATCGCGCTAGTCATACCGACGTTCTTGCATGCTGACAGACTGCCCGTGCCGGTTCCCTGCAGCTCGCGTCGTACGCCGTGCGTGTGCAATTGCCGGGATTCCCGCCACCGCCCATGACACTGCGGCCTTGTCTTGGGGAAGCAGCCACGCCCTCGAATACGTGCTTCGCGTCTACGATATCGAGACGGAGGCGCAGAGAATGACAGCACACGACTCCAGGCAGGACTGATCTGGAGGCGGTCATGGCACTGGGATTCCGTATCGTGCCTTCCTTGTTGTTGCGGGCGCAACTGCCAGGACTACGAGCGCATCCTTGAAACTGCCGAGTGGATTTCGCCAGCCACGCGTGCGTGGATCCAACACCTCAGCCGAGTACCCGAAATGCTTGAAACCGGGTGTGCCGACGGAGCATTTCGTTTCTGAAGGATCAGAAACGGTCGAGAGTCCGGGCGCTATGTGTCCGAGGAACTCCTCCCCAAGAGACGCCGCCGATCACAAGGCAGGCACCCCAGCCATCTCAGGACACGGAGGCCAATTTCGGCTTGCTCTTGACATCGACGGAAATGTAACTACAAGAAAGCAACTACAGGAACGCCACCTCCTTGCGCTGGGCATGGGACTACGGAAAGAACCTCACCAACAGGGGATAGCATGGTCTGGATTTCGAGACAGCGCAGCTCGTGTTCGATGATCCATTGGCGGCCTCGCGCCAGGAGACGCATTCTGACGAAGAGCGATGGCAGACAATCGGGACGATCGGGAACGTTGTCGTGATAGTGGCTCACACCTTCCCTCGTCTCGATCGTGAAACCGGCGACGAGACCGGGCGTATCATCAGCGCCCGAAAGGCCACGACACATGAGAGGAGACTCTATGAAGAAGGCGACTTCTAGAACACTGACCGAGGCACAGAAGGCGGATCTGGCCGCGCTTGAGGCTTTGCCCGACGATCAAATTGATACGAGCGACTTGCCTGAGATCGTGAATTGGCCAGACGCCCGACGTGGCCTCTTTTATCGACCGTTGAAGAAGCAGATCACATTGCGCCTGGATGTCGACGTACTGGCCTGGTTCAGGAGAAATGCACCGGGTGGGCGTGGATATCAGACCGAGATCAACCGCGCCTTGCGGCAGCACGTTCAACGCAACCGACGGTGAACCCGAACTCATCGGCACACGGTCTCAATCCAGGGACCTCCGGGAGGCCACGAGGCAACCTCTGCTTTGGTCAGCATCGGCTGCAGGAAGGCACGCAGACAATCGATGACCTCGACGAGTGAGGGGGGCGCCACTGCGAGCCGGTTGCGCTCCAGGTAGGCCTGCCACTGGGTTTCCTTCTCAAGGGCGAAGCCATCACTGAGGCCGACAGGTACTTGTCCCGGCAAGGAGGTTCGGCGTCGTTCGAAGGTCCGACGGATGGCCTTCGACAGGTCGTCGCCTTCGAACGAAAACACCTGCGCGATCATCCAGAGGTCGTAGAAATCCTTCATGCGGCTGTTTGCGATACCGCGCGTCACGATTGCTTCAGCTTTTTCGGCGACGACGGTTTCTGGCGGATAGGCACGCAGGATGGGCGCGGGCGCGTCGAGCAGCGTGGGGTATTCGATTTCGATCGCCCCGGGCGTGATCACGTCTCCGAAACCGACATCGATCTGAATGGGCAGTCGCGCCCCGGCGATGGTTGCGCTGGTTCTGATGCGCACACCGGGATACGCGTCCTCGTCGCGGATTGGAGCGGCTTCAACGCGCGCAGCGTCGAAGACAACCCCGTCGTCAGGAACTTTCACGGAGCAGACGGAGCGGATGCTTGCCGCAATCGACGCGGGATCGGGATCGCCCTGACCCAGCAAGTCGAGGTCACGGGTCGGTCGGAAGAGATCCTCCTGCCAGACTGCGAGGAGCATCGCTCCCTTCAGGACAAGCTGTTCGCGCTGGTTGGAGACGCTGAGTCGGTAGAGCAATCGCTCGAGCGCGTAACGGGTCAGAAGCAACTGAAAATCCGCCTGTTCGGCACGGGCGCGCGCGAGCAGGCGGGTACGCACGGATGCGCCGACGTTGCGAAGTTCACGCGCCATCGGCGACCATCGCTTCGACATAGGGCCGCATCACTGACCAGGCACGCTCCGAGCGAGCGAACTCCCAAAGCTGGTCGGGTGTGACGCGACGGCTGCGGAGCCCTTCCCGGAGTCCTTCCAGCGCGATGTCGAGCCCGATCTTGCTGCGGTATCGGAAGCAGTCGACAATCGACTTGGCCGGCTCGAATATCGGGACCTCAATTCCCTCGATGAGATGCCGCTTCACCCCCCCCATCAGGGCGTGGCCGCTGAATCTGACAAAGCGGACCAGGGGGTATTCAACGTTGGGCTTCCATCCGGTGCGGTCGATGGCGATCCAGACAGCGGAAGGCATCTGGAGTGTCAATTCATGAAACTGAAGCGCGGATGTAAGGCAAATCACTCCCCTGGGCACGAGGGCCGAGGCCTCTGCAAGGCTGCGTCGGGGATCCGGAATCGCGTCAGCAAGCTGGTAGAGGCCGCGTGCGACTCGCGTGACAATGCCCTTGCGAACCAACCGGGCAACGGTCTCGGGCCCAACGCCGGCGTCACGAAGATCTCGCATGCGGACCAGCCCCCTCTGGCGACAGAGAGACAGGACCATGTCGCGTTGTTTCGTCGGGTAATGTGACATTATCTCTGCTATAATGAACAGACGCAGAGGTTATGTCACATTAGTGTTGTGAAGTCCAGTGCACATTCTGACGTTCCAGTTGAACGGTAGCGGGGCATCCGACCTTCCGCGGCCCCTTGACTTTCGGGTTGCGGCGGGCGATGGCCACAACGATGCGCATCGCGGGGCAGCGTCGATGTCCTTGAGCGATGATTGGCGATCCGCGACCGGCAGGCAGGTGAGGTCGATATCGTCGGACAGCCTTGGCATGTCCCTATAGAACAGGCTGATGGCGGTGCCGCCCTTACACGTGAACACGGTTTCGTTGTCGATACTCTGCAGCGTGTCCAGGAGCAGTCGGACCGGCGCCACGTACCGGTCAAGCATCGCCGTGGGCCGTTCGCGGTGTCCCGGGCAGGAACGCTTCGGGCACGCAAATGCGGTAGATCGGATGACATCTCCCGCCCTCTGCCAGGGCCGCGGCCCGGACCCGAAATTGATCTCTGAAGTGTCCAGGAGGGTTTCAGGCTGATCGGTTTCCGGGTTGACTCAATGGCTCGGCAAGACCTCCAGCGCTCACCGTCGCTTAACCCATGACTCAGTGCGTCGGGTGAAAGCACTGACAGATGTGGCGATCCAGTGGGCGTTGACGCTCCCTGGCCAGCCTGCCGATGTTCACCGTGTTCCTGCCGCTGCAATCGGCTGTCCTGGGCGGAGAAACCGCGAAGGCAATCCGTGCCGGTTCCATTGTGCCCCGTCGATCATCGATGGGGCCGTCGATCAGGTCTGGGCCGCCTCGCCGATGTTGTCGACGCCGCGTTCCTCGAGGACCGTGTTGAGCCAGTTGGGATCCATCTCGGGCACCGAGGAGAGCAGGAGGTCCGTGTAGGGGTGATGGGGCGGCGTGAACATGACGTCCTTTGGACCCATCTCGACGACGCGCCCCTCCTTCATGACCACGACCTCGTCGGCGATGGAGCGCACGGTTGCGAGATCGTGGGTGATGAACATGTAGGCGAGGTCAAGTTCCTCCTGCAGGCGATCGAGAAGCCTCAGGATTCCCTCGGCGACCAGCTGGTCAAGGGCACTGGTGACCTCGTCGCAGATGATGAAGGAGGGCTCGGCCGCCAGGGCCCTGGCGATGCCAATCCGCTGTTTCTGCCCACCGGAAAGCTCGGGCGGAAAGCGGCTGTAGAACTGCGACGGTTCGAGCTCGATGAGGTCGAGGAGCTCGTCGACCCGGTTCTTCAGCTGCGCAACCGTGAGCCCGCCGTTGGACCAGATGACCGGCACTCTCAGGGATGCCGCCGACAGTCCCTGTGGGTCGCATCTCATCCATACGGCCGGGTGCCCCTCTCGCACGTCGTCGCCAATCGCGAGGCAGGTGTCCCTGCCATCTCAGGATGCGAGGGCTGAGCGGCGCCATGCGATCGCGCCACGTCAGCCTCCCTGCGGCTTGCCCCGTGCATAGTGCGTGCCTGGAAGCGCCATGCGGTATGCAGGTGCGCGGGCAGAATGCTGGGGGGCGCAAGGGATCACCGGAATAGCCTTTCAAGCGCGTCGCGCTGGGCCCTGTGTTTCCGGGGATTCGCTCGCTTCAGCTTTTCCAGGTTCACCAGCTTCCAGCGAACGGCCGGCAGGTTGACGGCTTCGGGCAAGTTGATCAGGCGGAAGTCCGGATCGGCATCGTGCAGGGAGAGCAGGAAGTCCGAGACGTCACCCGTCAATCGCGAACCGATGTCGGCATGAAGAAAGCGACGCGTTTCGATCAGGGCATTCCAGGAGACGGGCTGGCGAGTCATCCCCACGAACTCCTCCCCATACAGCTCCTCCCTGAGAGACGCCGCCGGCGCCAGCAGCTCGTGCATCGGGCGGGCAGATCCCGCCACATAGACCATGAACGTTCGGAAGAGGTCTGCCGTCAGGCCCTCGTTCTCGTACAGGAGCTTCACATCGTAGAGATCGCGCGGATGCTGGCGATCGAGCGCCGCGTGAAGCTTCCCGCCGTACAGATCTTCGAATGCCAGTACGTTCGTCTCGACGAATCCGAAGAGCTCAGTCACGGCCTCCGAAGCAGTCATCGTCGCCGCCGGATACACCGCCCCTCGCGCAACCGGGGAAGTCTCGATCTTGATCTGCGACTGGCCGTCGCTCACCATGATGCGCGTGCTGGCGTTTCCACTACCCGCAGCGCGGCGAGCCTCGACCCGCGGGTTGCGGCGGGCGATCGCAGTGACGATGCGATCGAGGGCATTGTCGATGTCCTGCAACGAAGATTGGCGGTCCGCCACCGGCAGGTAGGTCAGGTCGATGTCGACGGACAGTCTCGGCATGTCTCTGTAGAACAGGTTGATGGCGGTCCCGCCCTTGAGCGCGAACACGGTCTCGCTGGCGATATCCTGCAGCGTGCTCAGGAGCAGGCGAACCTGCGCCACGTACCGGTCAAGCATCGCCGTCTGCCGCTCGCTGTGTCCCGGGCAGGAATGCTTCGGGCACGTAGATGCGGTAGGAGGGATGAAATCTGCCGCCCTCTACCAGGGCCCGCGGTCCGGACCCGAAATCGATCCCCGAGGTGTTCAGGTGCTTGCGCCATGCGTGTTGGTGCTTGTCGGCAAACACGAAGAACAGTCTTCGCACCTTTACGCTGCGACATGCGCTCAAGAGTGCCGAGAGCCGTCTGGGTCGGAGCGCCACAAGGCCCTCAAAGACCTTGTCGAGGTTTGTGAAGCTCGCATTCCGCGGCAGCTCGTCGAGGGCCTCGAGGATGGCGCGCTCCGGCGACGACGCCCTGAGGGGCCAGCGCCACACCCCGACCATCGTCGGGGTTGCCGTCGCGCCAGGATTGACATCGTCGAGACCGAGAGGGTCATCGCCGAAAAGCGTGCGCCGGCGCACGATGATCTCGGTCTGCATGGGTAGCCGCTTCAGCCAGGACGGTACCTCGCCATAGAACTGAACGCGCGATCTTCCTCCGAGGCTCAGGTTATGGGCGTAGCCGGCCATGTCGAGGGCGCTCTCTCCGCCGAGATGCACCGCGTACTTCATGAGCCATTGCAGGGAAAGAAGCGGGATCGCCCAGGATTCCTCGCGGCTGCCCAGCGCGCCTTGGGGCAGCGGGCGTCGGTACACGCCGCGGACGACGCGTTCGAGCCACCCGCGGGCGACATAGTCGTGAATGGACTTCGGGTCGATTCCCTGGGATCTCAACCATGGAGTGTCCACCATGAAACCGGGAGGGACGGCGTCCAGCAGAGGTTTCAGGCGCGGTGTTCTTTGACGGTTCATAACCATCAAAATACTTTAGTATCAAAATTTGTGCAAGTCATACTTTTATGACAAGTGAAAGCGCATGGCCAATAACCATGTAGATCGCTTTACGTCGCAATCATGATGTACAGCAAGCATTCAGCCTCACGGCAGACGAGGCCGTGTGGCTCACCCTCCAGGGCATTTGCGTGTCGTCTGAATGCTCTTCTGGCTGATCGGTTTCCGGGTTGACTCAATAGCTCGGCAAGACCTCCAGCGCTCACCGTCGCTTAACCCATGACTCAGTGCGTCGGGTGAAAGCACTGACAGATGTGGCTATCCAGTGGGCGTTGACGCCACATGGCCAACCTGTCGATATTCACCGTGTTCCTGCCGCTGCAGTCGGCTGTCCTGGGCGGAGAAACCGCGAAGGCAATCCGTGCCGGTTCCATTGTGCCCCGTCGATCATCGATGGGGCCGTCGATCAGGTCTGGGCCGCCTCGCCGATGTTGTCGACGCCGCGTTCCTCGAGGACCGTGTTGAGCCAGTTGGGATCCATCTCGGGCACCGAGGAGAGCAGGAGGTCCGTGTAGGGGTGATGGGGCGGCGTGAACATGACGTCCTTTGGCCCCATCTCGACGACGCGCCCCTCCTTCATGACCACGACCTCGTCGGCGATGGAGCGCACGGTTGCGAGATCGTGGGTGATGAACATGTAGGCGAGGTCGAGTTCCTCCTGCAGGCGATCGAGAAGCCTCAGGATTCCCTCGGCGACCAGCTGGTCAAGGGCGCTGGTGACCTCGTCGCAGATGATGAAGGAGGGCTCGGCCGCCAGGGCCCTGGCGATGCCAATCCGCTGTTTCTGCCCGCCGGAAAGCTCGGGCGGAAAGCGGCTGTAGAACTGCGACGGTTCGAGCTCGATGAGGTCGAGGAGCTCGTCGACCCGGTTCTTCAGCTGCGCTCCCTTCAGTCCGCTGTAGAATTCGGCCGGTCGGCCGATGATGTCGCTGATCCGGACCTTGGGATTGAGCGCCGTATCGGCCATCTGGTAGATCATCTGCGCCTGGCGCAGCTGGTTCTTCGAGCGTGCCCGGAAGCTGGCCGGGAGCTCTTCTCCGGAAAACAGGATGCGCCCCTTGGTGGGCGGCAGCAATCCGGTGATGCAGCGGGCCGTGGTCGACTTTCCGGAACCCGACTCTCCCACCACCGCCACGGTCATGCCGGCGTGGATGTCGAAGGAAACATCCTCGAGCACCTTGGTCTCGCCGTAGGCCGCGTCGACGTCATCGATGGTGACGATCGGGACGGTGGCATCCTCGGGCCTGGTTTTCTGGGGCCGCTGGAAGCTCCGCACCGCCCACAGGGTCTTGGTGTAGTCCTCCTGCGGGTCGTCGAGCATGGTCACGGTATCCGCTTCCTCGACTTCGTCGCCCTTGAGCAGGACCTTGATGGTGTCGGCCATCTGGGCGACGACGGCAAGGTCGTGGGTGATGTAGATGGCGGCGGTGTCGAACTGGTCGACGATGTCGCGAATGGCCGCGAGGACCTCGATCTGCGTGGTGACGTCAAGCGCCGTGGTGGGCTCGTCGAAAATGATGAGATCAGGTCGGCAGGACATTGCCATGGCCGTCATCGCCCGTTGCAGCTGTCCGCCAGAAACCTGGTGAGGGTAGCGGAACCCGATCTCCCTGGGATTGGGAAGGCGCAGGCGGTCGTAGAGTTCCATGGCGTCTTCCTGGCTCTCCATGCGCTTGCGGATACGGTAGTGAACCGGTGCTTCCGTGTGCTGATCGATCAGCTTGTGGGCCGGATTGAACGATGCCGCCGCGGACTGGGCGACGTAGGCAATACGCGAGCCACGGAGAACGCGGCGGTCGGACTCGGGGGTGGTGGTGAGCTCCATGCCGTCAAACTCGACCGAACCTCCCGATATCCGGCAACCGTCCCGCGCAAAGCCCATGGCTGCGAGTCCGATGGTCGACTTGCCGGCGCCCGACTCACCGATCAGACCAAGGACCTCGCCACGATGGAGCGTCAGATCGACGCCGTGGACAATCTCGATCCACTTTTCGTCCGAATAGCCCTCGATCCGGAGACCCTGGATCTTGAGGAGAACGCGCTTGTCGTCGGCCATGACGGTCACTCCTTCAGTCCGGACGAGCGGAACAGCATCCAGTCGACCACAAAGTTGACGGCCACGGTCAAGAGCGCGATGGCCGCGGCAGGAATGAGTGGCGTGATCTCGCCGAACGAGATGAGCGTCGCATTCTCGCGCACCATCGACCCCCAGTCCGCCGTGGGCGGCTGGATGCCGAGGCCGAGGAACGAGAGACCCGCCACGAGGAGGAAGACGAAACAGAATTCCAGTCCGAACTCGGCGATCAGCGGCGCCGTCGAATTCGGCAGGATTTCCTTGCGGATGAGGTACCACATGCCCTCTCCGCGCAGGCTTGCCGCCTCGATGTAGTCCATGACCACCACGTTGCCGGCGACGGCGCGGGTCAGGCGGAAGACGCGCGGTGCGTAGATGAGACCGATGATGATGACGAGGATGATGAGGTTGGTGCCGAAGATGCTGAGCAGCAGCAGGGCGAAGATCAGTCCGGGAATGGACATGACGACGTCGATGATGCGTCCCATCAGCTGGTCGAACCAGCCTCCCTTGACGGCGGCGACCATGCCCAGCAGCACGCCGATGACGAAGGCGATCATCGTCGCCACCAGGGCCAGTCCCACGGTGTTCCGGGCGCCATAGACGATACGGCTGAAGAGGTCGCGGCCCAGCTGGTCGGCGCCCAGCAGCATGTTTTCGTCGGCCGGTGCAAAGGACTGGGAAATCACCTCCGCCTCGCCGAAGGGGGCGATCACGGGAGCGAAGATTCCGAGCACGGCGTAGGTGAAGATGACGAACATGCCGAAGGATGCCGTCAGGGGCGCCGTGCGCAGGGCCTTGGCCGTTTCGGTGCCGCTGATGATGACGAGGAATTCGCGGAAGGCGTAGGCCGTGCCTCCGGCGAGCGCCAGGAGGCCCGCGGCGATCGACACGGCCCACAGGGCGTCCTGCCCGCCGACGATGCCCATGACGAAGGACGCCAGGGTCAGCGAGAAGAGGGCGAGGAAGATCTCCCGCCTCTTGAAGTAGGCGGCCAGGCACGACCCGCCGATGAGAAGGGCGTAGTAGACGATGACGAAGTAGTTCATGGCCGCCCTCCTACTTCGGGTGGCGCAGGCGCGGGTTGGTGAGAATGGCGCCCACGTCTGCGGCCAGGTTGAGGAGAATGAACGTCGCGGCGAAGATCAGGCAGCACGCCTGGACCACCGGGAAGTCGCGCTTGGTCACGGCGTCCACCAACAGCTGGCCGATGCCGGGATAGACAAAGACCACCTCCACGAGGACGACACCGGTGATGAGGTAGGCGAGATTGAGGGCCACCACGTTGATGATGGGGGCCCACGCATTGGGCAGCGCGTGCCGCGCGATCACCCGCCACGCCGGTGTTCCCTTGAGGCGCGCCATCTCGATGTAGGGGGAGGCCAGGAGGTTGATGATGGCCGCCCGGGTCATGCGCATCATGTGGGCGACGACCACGAGAACCATGGTCAACGCCGGCAGGAAGGTCCGTTCCAGGAGTTCGATGAACGTCAGGTCGTCGCTCAGCTTGGCGATGGCCGGGAACATGCCGGTCTTGACCGAGAAGTAGAGGATCAGGATGTAGCCGAGAAAGAACTCCGGCGACGAAATCGACGTCAGGGTGGCGACATTGGCGACGCGGTCGAACAGCGTGTTGCGCAGGAGGGCAACGATGATGCCGAGAATGATGGCGACCGGCACGGCGATAACCGCGGCGTATGCTGCCAGGAAGAGGGTGTTGGCGAACCGCGGCGCGATGGTGTCGGTCACCGACGACTGGGTCAGGAGCGAGTTGCCGAAGTCTCCGACGATAGCTCCCGTCAGCCAGTCGAAGTAGCGGACAGGCGCGGAGCGATCGAGGCCGAGCTCGGTCCTGAGCGCCCTCAGGTTCTCTTCCGTGGCGCCCTGTCCGAGGACGGCCTGGGCGATGTCGCCCGGGAGAAGTTCGACCGCACCGAAGATGAGGACGGATATCACCAGCAGGGTCAGCACCCCCAGACCCAGCCTGGTGATGATGATACGTGTCACGTCACCCATGCGTCCTCCAGTACGTCCCCGGGACAAAAAGGGTAACCCAATTCATGAAGCCGTGTCATCCCGTCCCTTGAGGGGACATCTACATTGCTGCGGATTTCAGCGATCTGCGGTGCGAGTCCGACCGTTGCGTTCGCCGCGGAGCCGCGTCGAAGGGATCCCGGTGCCGGTGCCGGACGGGCGGTTTCGGAGGGGTTCCGGGCGTCGTGCGGGTCCGACTGCGACACCGGCGGGCGCGTATGCCTTGCACGGGACCGGTGCGTGGATGCCGGGCGGGCGTGTCAGCCGGGATCAGCTGGCGTTGTCAGGAGTTCCGGCGCCCGCCAGTCTCCTGCATCGGGTGAGGCCGCCGTTCCCAGACCGGGCGGTAGGGAAGGCGCGGAGCCATCCTTCGAGGAGCCTGCCTTGGCGGTGTGGATGAACATGGGCGGCACCGTAGGTCCCGGCAAAGCGGCATAGGCTAGGACCGCAGCAGCCCCTCGACCTCGGACATGCGCAAGACCAGCATGAGTGGTTCGTGGTCTGAGAACGGTCGGAAGCCGAACTTCTCGTAGAACCTCCGGGCGCATTCATTGATTGCCTGCACGACTATGGCGCGGGCGCCGATCACGCTGGCGGCGACGAGGGAACGCCTTGTCGCGTCGATCAGGAGGTCCGATCCCAAGCGTCGGCCGCGGCAGGCCTCATCTACCGCGAGTTGTCCCAACAGAATGACCGGGACTGGGTCGGGCATGTTTCGGCCAACCCGGGACGATACCCGGCGGCGCTCAACGGAACTCGCCGCGAGGCTGTAGAACCCGGCCACTCGGTCGCCGTCGCAGACCACATAGGTGCGGGCGCCGCCCCTGGCCTCGTTCAGCCGTGCCTTTCCCCGGAGCCAGGCGTCAAGGGTTGGGACGCCCGAGGAGAACTGCGAGATGTCGTGGCGGGAGGCGAAAGGTTCGGGCGGGCCTAACGGTCCCACTGGGGTGCGCGCGCATAACGCGCCTTCACCGCGGGGTCGATCTCCACCGGCGCGTCGAGCGCGGCGATGAAGTCGTCCCAGGCCTTGTCGTCGAGGCAGATGACGGGTCGCTCGTTCAGGATCTCGATCGCCGCCGTCTCGCTGGAACTTAGCACGAACTCGGTCCGGCTGACGCCGCGAATCGCCGCCGCGCGGTCGATGACGGCTAGGCGCTCACTGGATGCGCGGAAGTTCACCTGGGGCACGACGTTTTCCTTCCCTTGGGTTGCGCGCAGCATTGCGTCGATTCCGCGATATAGCAATTGTATAGATGATCGGCAAGTCAACCGGCGCTCGGAAGTGTTCTCGGTCGATTGAAGTGTCTGCTCTTGAACATATCTCGGACCAGGCCACGACTTCAGCCACGTGTCCGAATCCGACCTCTCGCTGAAGTCACTACCATTGTCCCGTTACATCTCCACGGCCGCTTCGAACCCTTCCAGAATCGCTTCCTCCGCCGTGCGCGGGGTGCGGCAGTCGCCGATGTAGCGCACGGATCCGGCCCAGCCGTGCAGCTCTTGTTCGAGCGTCATGTCGGGCGCGTTGCCCAGGCTGGCGACTACCGTCTCGATACCCTCGATGATGATGGGCTCGCTGTTGGTCGTGTGTTGC
The DNA here is from genome assembly GCA_964291415.2 of Alphaproteobacteria bacterium. Lineage (GTDB taxonomy): Bacteria > Pseudomonadota > Alphaproteobacteria > SP197 > SP197 > SP197. The sequence continues at coordinate 463,910 of OZ219920.1, forward strand.
AGGTAGGCGGTCGCGCCGTCCACGCCGACCAGGCGCGCGAGAGGAATCGTCTCGACACCGAGCTTGTGCAGCCGGCCCACCCAATCGGCCCGCACATAGCCTTGCAGAAACTCTCCCGGTCCATAGCCGAGGTGCGCGAGCCGGACATGACAGCCGTCCCGAGCCAACAGCTCGGCGACGCCAAGGCCCGTCCAATCACCCCGCCAGTCAGCGACCAGCACGCTGCCCCCGACATCCGCCGAACCGGACACAACGTCGTTGGCCTGAACGATCGCGCCGTCTTCCGCGCCCATGATGTCCGGTAGCCACGGATGCGCGCCGGTGGCGACGATGACGTGATCCGGCGCCTCACGCTCGATCATCGCCCGGTCGACAGCGACGCCCTTGCGCACCGCTACGCCGGCAAGGTGCATCTCCCGTTCGAGGTTCGTGATCACCCCGCCGAACTCCGATCGGTCCGGCAGGCTCTGTGCAAGCCGCGCCTGACCGCCGAGGGCCGGCTCCCTTTCGTAGAGCGTCACGCGATGGCCGCGGGCGGCGGCGACGGCGGCCGCCTTCATCCCGCCCGGCCCGCCGCCGGCCACCAGCACGTCCCGGGGCGAGGATGCTGGTGGCAGGTCTCGATAGATATGTTCCCGTCCGGTGACCGGGTTCAGGATGCAGGACACGAAGGCGCCGATATTGCGGTGACCGATACAGGCCTGGTTACAGCCGATACAGGCACGGATGTCTTCCGGCCGCCCTTCGCGCATCTTTCGGACGAAGTCCTCGTCCGCGATCATCGCCCGCACCGTGCCGACCATGTCGGCCTCGCCGTCGGCGACGATCCGCTCGATTCGCGCCGGCTGGGTGATGCGCCCCGCGACCAGCACCGGTTTCGACACCACTTCCTTCACGGCCGCCGCTCTCGGCACGGCGGCATCCGTGTGATTGCCCATCGGCGGGATGTTGAGCAGCGAGTTCGCCAGCGAGCCGAAGGACCCGGTGGTGATGCTGTAGAAATCCAGACTCACCGACCGGTCCAGGTGTGCGCAGGCCTCGACCAGTTCGGTTTCGGAAAACTCCCCGTCCCAGAGATGACTGGCCGACAGCCGGACACCGATGGCGTAACCGTCACCCACCCGCTCCCGGACCGCCTGCGCGATGCGGACCAGGAACCGGCAGCGATTCTCCACCGGCCCGCCATAGGCGTCGGTTCGCTTGTTCAACCCCGATGCCAGGAACTGCTCCAACAGGTAGCCGTGGCAGGCGATGATCTCCATGCCATCGAACCCGGCCCGTTTCATCCGGTCCGCCGCATCGGCATAGAGATCGACGATTCGGTCGATATCCGCGACCGTCATTGCGCGCGGCATGTGCATCAAGCGTTCATCCGGCAGGGCGGAAGCGGAATAGGCGACAGGCCGCGTGCCGTCCGGGTTCCGGATCAGCAGCCGCCCCGGATGAAACAGCTGTCCGAAGACCTTCGCTCCCTTGGCATGCACCGCCTCCGTCAATCGCGCGAAACGCGGAATGGCGGCGTCCGCCGTCAGGCGCGGCGATGGCGCATGGATCGCCGTCTCGTCAACATGGATGATCTCGGTGAAGATCAGATCCGTCCCGCCGTCGATCCGCGCTTCGTAGTAGGCGATGCTCTCGTCGCCTGGAGCGAAATCCCGGGTCTGGCCGATGCCGTGGCCGGGAAAGAAGGACCGGTTTCGCAAGCGCACCGGCCCAAGCGAGATCGGGGAGAAGAAACTGGGATAGGCCGCCATGCCTATCGTGCCATGTAGTCGGCGACGCGTTGCTGAAAGGCATGCACCTGGCTTTCCCAGGCTGGCGCAAAGATGCCGCCGTCGAACGCGGGAGACCCGCGTCCCGCCTGCAAGGTGCGGCAGACGTCGATATCCTCCGCGTTGACCATCGACCAGAAGTCGACGCAGTGTTTTCGGCCCGCCGCCAGGTTGTCATCGAACGCCGCATCCCCATGGAAGAAGATTTTCAGCGTCTGATGCGCCCGGTCTGGCGCGACCGGCGTTTCGATGATGCTGACGATGTGATCCGGATGCACGAACAACAGGATGTTTGGAAAGAAATGCAGATAGACAATCCGGGTCCGCCATTCCTGCGGCATCGAGTCCGGAATCGGCATGCCGAAATGCGCTTCTTCCGACTCCGCCGGATAGTCGTAAATGATCGGAAAGAGGGGCCCTTCGACCGACGCTCGCCGGACGGAGTCCGTGACCGTTTCCCCGCTTCCGTACAACGCCTCGTTCCGCTTGACCAGGCTGTCACCGTGAATGTAGGGAATGTGATAGCAATCGAAGAAGTTCTCGAGGGTCAACTTCCAGTTCGCCTCGAAAACAAAGTCCGTCGCTGCCGCCAGTCTCAGGTCCGAAAAATCGTAGCTCTCCAGACATGCGATCAGCGGCGCCGCATGCTCATCGAAGTTTTCCGCCTCCTCGTCGAGCGTGACGAACAGCCACCCGTGCCAGTTGTGGAGCCGGACCGGCCGTAAACCCAGATTCTCTTTCCGCCGCGCGGTACCCTCCCACTCTTTGCCCATGCCGCCGAAGTTGGGCGTCGCGCTCAAACTGCCGTCGAGCCTGTAGGTCCAGCAATGATAGCCGCAAACAATGGATCGCTGCTGCTTGCGACTGCCTTCGACAAGGACGTTGCCCTTGTGTCGGCAGACATTGTGGAAAGCTCGCGGCTCGCCATCCTGACCGTGGACCAGCATGATCGGCGCGCCGCCGACGGAAACGGCCGTGATATCGCCTTTGTCCGGAATATCCGTGATGTGACCGGCGCAAACCCAGGTTCGGCGGAAGATCTTTTCCTGTTCCAGTCGGAAGTACGCCGGGTCCGTATAGGTCTCCCCCGGCAGACCGTAGGCTTCATCAATCGGAAGGTTGAGCCGCTCTCTGTCCTGCGAGCCGATCGGCGTGTCCTGCCTGAACGACATTGGACGTCACTCCTCTTCGCCAACGACCACGCGAATGTACCATGACTCAGGTCTTGAGCATCTCCCGTCAGCCAACCTCCGTTATCAACGGCAGCAACGAGCAGAACCCGCCTGACGGCGTGTTTTCGAGGGCCGTCCTGGTGCTCACGGTCGATCAGCCCGTGCGTGTGACGATCTGAGCCGCCACTGCCACCATCATACATGGGCTCCTGGCCGCCCCGATGAGGGAGCTGCAAGGGGGAACGCGTCCCGATCCCCAGGATGTTGCCCCGCTGTTCCGAATGCCCGGTGCCTCACGACGCCGGATCGGAGCAGTCGCAACCCGACTGCAGGTCAAGGGCAGCAATGGGCGCGGTCGATCCAGGGGAGTTGTGCCGGTCCCTCGGAAGGGCAATCCATTGCGAGACCTCTGCACTCTCAACGAGTTGAAATCGCCGTAAAGGCCTCATCCCTTGCTCTTCATCATCGAAGGGCTGGGCCCTGTGACCTTGCCACACGCAGCGCTTGTCGCGTATCGTGATGACAACCGGGTCGCGATAAAGAAACCGATCAAGCCCGGACCGACTTGAATCGGCCCACCATGGGGAGACCAGACCATGTCGTCACATGAAGACAAGACCCTGCTTGAACGCATTGTCCGTGCGAGCAGGCACAACAGGATTTCACGCCGGAATTTCATGGCTGAGGCCTCGGCCGCCGGCCTGACGGTCGCCGCGGCTTCCACGCTGTGGTCCGAGAACGCCGCGGCAGAGACGCCGCAGCAAGGCGGCACGTTCCGCCTCGGTCTGCACGACGGAAACACCGCCGATACGCTCGATCCGGGCAAGTACCAGAGTGTCAGCGAGATCCAGCTGGCCCACACGTTCCGCAGCTACCTCACGGAGATCACGGAAGACAACGGGCTCGGCGGCGACATGGCGGTGTCGTGGAGCGCCTCTCCGGACGCCAGGGTGTGGACGTTCGAACTCAGTCCGGACGCCACCTTCCATGATGGCCGCGCGTTCACGTCGAAGGATGCGGTCGCCTCGCTCAATCACCACCGTGGTGACGACACGACGTCGGCGGCCAAGCCGCTTCTCTCCAACGTTGTCGATCTCAGGGCCGACGGCGATCATGCGATCGTCATCGAGGTCGACCAGGGATTTGCCGATCTTCCCTGGGTGATGGCGGACTACCATCTTACCATGCTGCCGGCGACCGAAGACGGCGGCGTCGAGTGGGAAAGCGGTCTGGGAGCCGGACCCTACAGGATCGTCAACAACGAGCCGGGAGTCGGCGCCAACCTCGAACGCCATGACGGGTGGCACCGCGAAGGGGCGTGGTTCGACGACATCGAGATCACCATTCTGAACGATCCCAACGCCCGCCAGACGTCGCTGATCACCGGCGACGTGGACGCCATATCGTCGGTCGACCTCAAGACGCTCACATTGCTGGGTCGCGATCCCAACATCGAGATCGACAACGTCCCGAGCGGTTCGGCCATCACCCTGCCGATGTTCTGCGACCACGCGCCCTACGACAACGTCGATGTCCGCCTGGCTCTGAAATACGCCATCGACCGGGAAGAGATCGTCGAGAAGATCCTGTTCGGCACCGGCACTCCCGGCAACGACTTTCACGTCTCGCCGAACATGCCCTACTGGCCGGACATCGAGCAGCGCGTCTATGACCCGGACAAGGCTAAGCACCACCTCAAGCAGGCCGGCATGGAGGGGCTCCGTGTCGAGCTTTCGGCGGCCGACAGCGTGTTGCCGGGCGCCGTCGACATGGTCGTTCTCTACAGCGAGCAGGCCAAGGCGGCCGGCATCGACCTCGTGCCGGTGCGGGAACCCAACGACGGCTACTGGTCGGACGTGTGGCTGAAGAAGCCCTTCGTGTTCGTCAAGTGGGGTGCGCGTCCGACGCCGGACAACATGTTCACGCTCGCCTACAAGGACGACGCCCCGTGGAACGAGGCGCACTGGCAGAATGCTCGTTTCAACGAACTCCTGCTGATGGCGAAGGCGGAACTCGACGAGACGCGGCGCGCCGAGATGTACCGCGAGATGTGTCAGATCGCCCGTGACGACGGCGGCACCATCATCCCGCTCTTCGTGAACTTCGTGTATGCACGGCGCAGCAACGTGCGCCATGGTCCGAGTGTCGCGGCGAGCTGGGAATGTGACGGCGCCCGTTCCGCCCACCGCTGGTGGTTCGCCTGATCACCTCGATCAAGGCGGGGCCGGGAACTCCCGGCCCCGCCTGATTCTCCGCAAGGATCTCAATTCCGAAAGGGTTTCTGGAAACGAAGAGCGCCCACGGGTTCGCGTGCTCCCGGAACTTTACACTGGTTGCAGGGCCAGGGTCGACGTGGAGACCTCTTGGGGTCCGGGTCAGCAAGGTCGAGACCGCATCGCAAGACGCTTCCCCTTGCCTCGCAATCCGAAAGCGTCGAGGCAACGATCGAGCTTCAGGAGTTGCAACCACCGTTATCGGACTGTCTAAAGATCCAGAAAGCCCTTCGGCGACAGTATCGGGATGTTCTGAAAAGCAGACATCTCGAGAAGGTCCTGGTCCCCCGTGACCAGGCAAGCCGCCGCGCCCATCAGCGCCGTCTCCAGCAGCTTGTCGTCATCGGGATCCCGGCACCCGAGTTTCGCGCCGGCGATCGGGACCCATTCGGAGACCGCTTCGAGCTGGGCCAGGTAAAGAGCTCTCCCCTCCCGGCTGACATATCGATCGAACTTCGGTGGATGCAACCGCGTTTGCAGCTCATCGAACGTCCCGTCGGAGAATAGCAGCACGCCGCGTTCCCCTGCACGGCGTCGACAACTGCGCGCGGCCGCCCATCGCGGCGAAGCGCTGCACTGATCAGGACCGAACTGCCTGGCTTCGGTGTCCGAGTGTACCCCTCCGGCAAGAAGGTCTTCGTCGTCCAGACCCGCGCCTTCGGCCGCTCCAAGCGCGTCAGCCTCGGCACCCATGGCGACACCGGTTTCTCCGTCGACCACGCCCGCAGGAAGGCCACCGACGTCATCGCGCGCATCAAGGACGGGCAGCCGCCGGTTCCGCCGGACCCCGCGCCCGACCCGACCGTCGCCGACCTTGCCGAGCGCTACGAGCGCGAGTACGTCGCGATGCACTGCAAGCCGGCCACCATCTCGCATTACCGCCTCATGTTGCGCAAGCATATCGTGCCGGCCCTCGGGGAGCGCCGCGTCGCGGAGGTCGAGTACAAGGACATCCTCGCCTTTCACAACAGCCTGCACCACATGCCGACCGTCGCCAACCGGGCGGCCGACATCCTGGTGAAGATGTTCAACCTGGCGGACGCGTGGGGCTGGCGTCCCTCGGGCAGCAACCCGGCCCGGAGCGTGCCCCGCTTCCGGGTCGAGAAGCACGAGCGGTTCCTCACCCGCGAGGAGCTGTTCCGGCTCGGCGAGGCATTGCGGGCAGCCCCGGAAAAGCGGCTCGCCTCGACCCACGCGGCGGCCGCGATCCGGCTCCTCGTGCTCACCGGATGCCGGCGCAACGAAATCCTCGGGCTCCGGTGGGACGACCTCAACTTCGACACCGGCGAGATGAGGCTCCCGGATACGAAGACTGGTACCCGGATGGTGCCACTGACCCCCGCCGTCGCGCGCGTATTCGACGGCCTCGCTCGCACGCCCGGCAGTCCGTGGGTGTTCCCGGGCAAGAAGAAAGGCACCCGGCTGGTCAACCTCAATGACTCGTGGGACCGCGTGCGCAAGGAGGCCGGGCTCGAAGACGTCCGCCTGCATGACTTGCGTCATTATTGCCGGATCCGTCTTATTCCGGCTCGTCTGGCATGAACATCTGAGATTGGTGTGACTTCAGTATGTTGTGCAGGGTCATGATGGTTGAAGTTCCGGAGTAATCCGGTGGTCTTCTCGTGCTGGCAATGTCGTCAGCGCAATGGAGAAGGCCGATGTCGACAGAGTTTTACTTTCCCAGCCGAACCAGCCAGCGGTGGTTGCGTGTCGGTCCACTGGCCGGCGATCTCGAGCGGTTCGCCACCCGGCTCAAGGCCCAGGGCTACGCTCGGCCGACGGCGGTGAGCAAGCTGCGGCTGGTGCGCAATCTCAGCCGCTGGCTCGAGCACCGGGGCCTGGGGGTCGAAGCGCTCGATGAGCTGCGCATCGAAGCGTTCCTTGTGACCCGCGGACCGCGATGCGTGCAACGCGGCGAGGCTGTGACCACCCGGCAGTTGCTGAGCCATCTGCGCACGGATGGGCGGATTCCTTTCGCTGCGCCATCCCCGCAGGTCTCGAACCCGTTCGCGTCGGTCGAACGCCGCTACGAGCGCTTCCTCGTCAACGAGCGGGGCGTGAGCCGGGCGACGGTGGAGACCTACCTGCCCATCGTCCACGCCTTCCTTGCCGAACGCTTTGCCACGCGGGCCGTGGCGCTTGAGACGCTCACCGTACGCGACGTCAACCGGTTCATCGTGCGCCAGTCCCGGCGCTTGTCCCGATCGCGCGTCAAGCTCGTCGTCACCGCGCTGCGCAGCTTCCTGCGCCACCTCCATCAGCGTGGGGACATTCCCGTCGATCTCGCCGGCGCGCTCCTTGCCGTGGCGAGCTGGCGGCTCTCAGGCGTGCCGAAGTCGCTCGCGCCCGAGCAGGTGGAGGCGGTCATCCGCAGCTGCGATGCGCGCACCGCCGCCGGACGGCGCGACCGTGCCATCGTGCTGCTCCTTGCGCGGCTGGGGTTGCGCGCCGGTGAAGTGGCCGCGATGACGCTCGGCGATCTCGATTGGGACACAGGCGTCGTGAGCGTGACCGGCAAGGGCCCGCGGCGCGAGGCGCTGCCGCTGCCCCGTGAGGTCGGCGAGGCCCTGGTCGCCTGGCTGCGCGACGGGCGCCCGCAGTGCCCCACCCGGCACGTGTTCGTGCGCCTTCACGCACCGCATGTGGGGTTCGCCGGAGCGGTCGCGGTCATCAATGTCGTGCAGCGGGCGTTGGCCCGGGCCGGCATCGATCCGCCGTTCAAGGGCGCGCATCTGCTGCGTCATTCCCTGGCTACCACGATGCTGCGCCACGGCGCCTCGCTGGAAGAGATTGGGCAGGTCCTGCGCCATACCTCACCCGACACCACGTGGATCTACGCCAAGGTGGACCTTGAAGCGCTCCGCACGCTCGCGCCGGCGTGGCCTGGAGGTGCATCATGAATGACCTCGCACTGCTGCTCGAGGAGTACCTCGCAACGCGCCGTGCGCTCGGCAACCGGCTGGTGCTGCCCGGCCGGCTGTTGAAGCGCTTCGTCGCGTTCACCGTGCAAGACGAGATCCCCTTCATCACCACCGAGTGCGCGCTGCAATGGGCCACCGAGCCGCGCGATGCACGGCCCGCCCAGTGGGCGGGCCGTCTGAGCATGGTGCGCGGCTTCGCCCGCTACGCCCACGGTGTTGACCCACGTCACGAGGTCCCGCCGCAGGGGCTGTTGTCTGGGCAGTATCGCCGCCGCACCCCCTATCTGTACCGCGACGCAGAAGTCGCCGCGCTCATCGCCGCGGCGCGAGCGCTCTCCGGCATCACCGGACTGAGGCCCCTGACCTATGCCACGATGCTGGCGCTGTTGTCCGTCACCGGGATGCGGGTGAGCGAGGTGGTGAACCTCGACCGTGACGATGTCGACCTCACCGACGGGGTGCTGAGTGTGCGTGACAGCAAGTTCGGCAAGTCGCGCTATCTGCCGATGCATGCCTCGACCGCACGGGCGCTGCGCCGCTATGCACGACATCGCGACCGCCTCTGTCTTCGTCCTCTCGTCCCGGCCTTCTTCCTTGCCGAACGCGGCACCCGGATCACCGAGTGGGCGTTGCGCTGGACCTTCGCAAAGCTGTCGAAGCAGGTCGGTCTGCGTGCTCCCTCGTCGTCGCACGGCACCGGTCCGCGCCTGCATGACCTGCGCCACCGGTTCGCCGTGAACACGCTGCTTGGGTGGTATCGCAACGAAGTCGATGTCGAACGTCACATCCCGCAACTCGCGACCTGGCTCGGCCATGCCCATGTGAGCGATACCTACTGGTATCTCACCGCCACGCCGGAGTTGCTGCATCTGGCCGCCCGACGTCTCGACCGCAGGGCGCCGTCATGAGCGATGCGGCAGACTTCCCGCGGCTGCTCGCGCTGTTCTTCACCGAGCGTCTCATGCGACAGCGCCAGGCCAGCCCGCACACCATCGCCAGCTACCGTTCGACGTTCCGCCTCCTGGTGCTCTACGCCCAGCGCGTGTTGAACACACCGCCCTCGGCGATGGCGCTCGCCGACTTCGACACCGAGCTGCTCGGCGACTTCCTCGGCCATCTCGAGACCGAACGCGGCAACGATGCGCGGACCCGCAACACCCGCCTTGCCGCCATCCGTTCGTTCTTCCGCTTCGTCGCCTTGCAGGAACCCCGCCACGCCGCCCTGGCCCAGAGGGTCCTGGCCATCCCGGACAAGCGCTACACCCGCCGCCCCGTGACCTGGCTCGAGCGCCCCGAAGTCGAGGCGCTCCTCGCGGCGCCGGACCCGCGATCCCGCAGCGGACGCCGCGACCGCGCCTTGCTGCTCGTGGCAGTCCAGACCGGACTGCGCGCCTCGGAGCTCACCGGACTGCGATGCGAGGATGTTCAGCTCGGCGCCGGCGCCCACGTGCGGTGTCACGGCAAGGGACGAAAGGAGCGGTGCACGCCGCTGCGCAAGGATGCGGCGAAGGCACTCCGGGCGTGGCTGGCCGAACGCCGCGGCGAGCCGCGCGACCCCGTGTTCCCCAATCAGCGCGGCGGCCCGCTGAGCCATGACAGCCTCGCCTACCTCCTGGGCAAGCACGTGACGACCGCGCGGGCTCGATGTCCCTCGCTCGCCAGGAAACGTGTCAGCGCCCATTCATTGCGCCATTCGTGCGCCATGGAACTCCTTCACAGCGGTGTCGACCGCGCGGTCATTGCATTGTGGCTCGGTCATGAATCCGTCGAGACCACGTACGTCTATCTGCACGCCGACCTGAAACTGAAGGAAAAGGCCATGGCGCACACTCAACCTTCACATGTGCCGCACACGCGTTACCGGCCCGACGATGACGTGTTGGCATTCCTGAACAGCCTGTGATTATCCCGGAATCAAGGTCCCTTCGAGCACGCTCCCCGCCCGTCTCCGCCGTCGATTCCGGAGTAAGACGGATCCGGCAATAATGCCTCTTACTCCGGAACCGGAATAAGAGGCACACGTTCGCCTCGCGCGCGCTGGCGCTCGGCGAGGGGCTGCCGATGATCGGCGACCTGCTCGGTCACCGCATGGTGACCACGACCGCGCGGTATGCGCATCTCGCCCGCGACTCGGTGCGCCATGCCACGGCCAACATCGGCGATGACCTCGGCCCCAGGCTCGTGCCGCCGGACGGCCCCCAGCACGTCGGCGTCAACTGAACTTCTCACGGGAGACCGCCATGCCAAGCCCGAACAAGCTCGTCCTTTCCCGGCGCGCCGTGGACGCCCTGCCGGTGGCCGAGCGTGAAGCCCTGTTCTGGGACCGCGACCTCACCGGCTTCGGGGTGCGCGTCCATCCCTCGGGCTCGAAGGTCTACATGGTGCAGACCCGCGCCCGGGGGAAAACACGCCGCGTCACCATCGGCCGCCACGGGGTGTGGACGCCCGAGCGGGCGCGGCGCGAGGCGGGACGGCTGCTTGCCAGCCTCAAGGCGGGAGAGACGCCGACCCGGCCGGGCGCGGACTCGCCCTCAGCCAACGGGCCCACGATCGCGGAGATGGCCGAACGCTACATGACCGAGCATGTCGCCGTGCGCTGCAAGCCCACCACCCAGCGCGGATGCCGCGATATCCTGGACAGGTTCCTGCTGCCGCGCTTCGGGGCGCTTCGCCTGAGCGAGGTCACGCCCGACCACGTTGCGGCGCTGCACTACCGCATGCGCGACACGCCGACCATGGCGAACCAGACGGTCTCGCTCCTCTCCCGGCTGTTCTACACAGCGGCGAAGACGGGCGAGGCGCCGGCCGGGGGCAATCCCTGCCGGTTCATCCAGAAGTATCCGACCCGCGCGCGCGAGCGCTTCCTGTCGGAACAGGAGTTCGACCGCCTGGGCCGCGTCCTCGCCGAGCTCGAAGCCGCCGGCACGATCTCGACGAGCGCGGCCGGGGCGCTGCGCCTGCTGATGCTGACCGGCTGCCGGCGCAACGAGGTCGTGACGCTCAAATGGGAGCACGTCGATCTCGAACACGACGAGCTGCGGCTCCGCGACGCGAAGACCGGCGCCCGAGAGGTGCCGCTTTCGCCGGCGGCGAAGCAGCTTCTCACCGCGCTGCCGCGCCGGCCCGGCAACCCCTGGGTGTTCCCCGGCCGCGTGAACGGTTCCCGCCTGCGCACGCTGAACGCGTCGTGGCAGGTCGTCCGCAAGGAGGCCGGGCTCGAAGATGTCCGCCTGCATGACTTGCGTCACAGCTTCGCCTCGCGGGCACTCGCGCTCGGGGAGAGCCTGCCGATGATCGGCAAGCTGCTCGGTCACGCGAAGGTGCAGACGACCGCGCGCTACGCCCACCTTGGGCGGAACTCGGTCAAGGTCGCCGCCGTTCGGATATCCGATAGCCTCGAAGCCGACATGGACACCCCGCCGGAGGTTTCCGCTACCTCGTGATCTACGGTGCCGCTAAGCATCGCGGGCTCTCGCCGGATGCCGCCGCCTAACGATGATTGCCATACTCCTTGGTCGCCGTTGCCCTAGACAACTGCCCGCCGTGCGCCCACCATGTTCAGGACTCAGCAGGAACTTCCGCCGAGAACGTTGCGGACAGCCATCTCACCGACGATTTCGCCGCCCCGAAGCATCCCGATGCCACCCAATACTCCAATTATCGTGAGAATAGGCGATGGCTACTTCAATCGACTTCTACACCATACCCTGCATATCGAACCTCGGGCATTGCGTCCGCCTTTGCTTCTTTGATACAGGTCTCCGTAAACCTTTCAACTACCCCGCCCTTTCGCAGCGCCATGCAAATTTCCACGACCGCCTTCCTTTGCAACCCAACGTCTGAGCTACGAGTTTCATCCTCCCAATTTCTGTAATCTGTTTCCGCCCACATCAATTCCAGAGCTGCCACAAGTCGGCCAACATCCTCCTTAGGCACATTGCCTGCTTCCGCAAATTTCTGCACCCAGATTAGCGCACCCAGCAGTCCAGGCTCCCGTCTCATTACACAAATGGAAAGAATGTCACTAACAATCTCCGGTGGTATCTGATCGCTCAACTCCTCAAACCAAAAAACCGCGTTTAATGCCATGTTGATGATATCTGAATCGTGGCTGATCAATCCTTTTTGGATAAGTCGAGTCGCACGATCCCGTAATTCCGGAACCTTGCTAGCTATTACAGGCGCGGCACAAATCAAATGTGGTCTATCCAATGACTCAATTCTTACCAAAAGATCGTCAACCTTTGCTCGATCACCACCGAACACCGAACTAGAAGGTAGCACGGTCGAAGCCAAACACCGTCCCATGCGTATCATAATATTTCGATCTTCTATGCCACGATCCACAAATGGATCGCGCATCTTGGGTCTAGGTCTCCATTGAAGAATATTTTCCAGTATTTTATCCGCATCTTTGACGTCTAGCATAAACGGACTATACTTTCTATTCTCATCGAATGACACTCCATCTAGACTCACCAGACTATCTTCGGTCATATTTCCTTGTACTAGTTCGGCTACCACGGTCTTCTGAAAAATCTCTTCACCATTTTGATTCTCCGCGTCTGGGAGTAGACGAATAATGTGTGGGTACAATGCACACGCCGCTGGACTACCATCCTCGCTTACATGACTCCAAATTGCGCCTCCGTACTCATCAATCTCATGCTCCGTCAACAAGTCGGCCTGACTTAGCTCGAATAACCTATATATTGCGTCTCCCCGCGACACATCACAACTCCCTTCCGCCGCAACACGGCACATTCTTTCTATCACACCCGGCCACTCACTGGTTCGCGTTGCGTGCCGCCAAACCTCTACATCCATCACTTCCAACACAGCAGTCCAATTGACCGTCTCCTTAGCCACCAAATCCTTTTCGCAGGCGAATGGAAGTTTAAGGAGAATAAGGCACACCTCCGATCTTCGATTTGGTTCTACTGCCGCCAAGCTTCTTGCGATTAGAGTCGCTAAATTAGGAAAGAAATTGTGCGATACATGATCGTACCGCCGTGCCAGCCTTGCTCCAAATCGGATCAGATCCAATGCTTCCTCTGTTCCACATCGCATAGAGAGAAACGACAACACTTCTAGCAGCGCCGTGGCGATTTCCGGTCTGTTAGACCATGTTCTGTATGATGGGTCGAAAGCCCCTTGGTCAACTCTCCTCAACATGAAGTCTATCGCAGCGGTGATTCTTTCGATCATGTCTCGGACTAGATCAATGTCGATTCTCGCAACCAAGGAGCGCGAGAATTGTTCCCGTATTGCATCTAGTCGCCCATTTACAACACACCTCAAACTCCACCATATGCGCAATCTCTGGTCTTGATGCGAACATAAGGTTGCGTCTGTAAACCGTGATGCCAGCAAATCTGTATGTCCTAAACGAAGAGGTACGCCCACTACTTCAGATAGCCAGACAAGTTCCGCGTCTGGAAACGCCACTCCGACTCCGTAGAACTTCCTGCCAGGAACAACGTAACTGCCGGGATCAAAGCTGGGTACCCGAGTCCGAAAGGCCGCAGCTCGGTCCTTCGAAGCCTTCACTATCTCAGCATCTTGCCAATGTACCTCCTCCCACGGGTCTGTTCTCGCCTCTCTGTATCGAGTATTAGCCCCTTCCTGTTTGTGCTCAAATCCTAGTTTGGAAAGTTCGTAACGCGCCGCATCCAACAGCCAAGACGCCCATGCCTCCCTTGACAATAGCCAAATTGAGTTCGGACTTTGAGCGCGACGGTCCTTTATGACGCGGAAAGCTTCGTACACAAGTTGTACTGGCTCTCGTGAGTCTCCCAGCTCACTCAACAAAGCAGCGCGTCGAATCTTCCAAATAGGATCATCACCCTCAATCTTGTCGATATGGTTCATCATTGAAGCATAATCCTGATATTCCCGCGCCATTAGACATCTTTCGTAACTTGCCTCAGCAACAGCAATGGGACTATTCAGTGCCTCTAGCAGTTCCACTCTCTCCTCAAAAGGAGCAACATCATGGCTCCTACGTGCGGCTTGTGTCAGTCCGCGTCGCAAAATTACGCGGTCTTCTAATGGAAGTATGCGATCCCTGTCTTGTGCGACTATTTCGTGAACTTGGCGCTCCAAAGAATCAGTAAGCACATTGAACGAAACGTGGTGACGCCATACTACCTCAACAGCGAGCCGAACATTGTTGACAAGCGATGTGTCCAAATCAAAACTCTGCAAAGCTCGCAGTTCGTACATCAACTCAGAGCGTATTTGCCAACGATACGACACCGGCATTACTAACCAGCCAGGATATGCTCGTCTATCGGACTGCAACATTTCAACTACTTCGTCTTCGCTGAGTGGCGTGCCTGTTCCTTTCGAGTTGTCCGCAAGTTTGGATATGTTCCATTCAGCAGGACGGGGACGACCTTCCTGCATAAAGTGGAGAAACATTTGCGTTGCGCAATAGTGGCGGTCATCGCCTACTTGGTCACGCACCAAGGGCGTAAGATCGATGACAGTCACGTTTCGCTCTTCAAAGTATCGACGGCGGGAATGGGACAGATCGAGCGCACCAATAAGCCGGATAGGTCGAGCAGACGATTCAAGATGATCCCGAACCCACCCGGACCACTCAATGAAGTTCGGATCATTGCCGGAAAAGCCCAACATACAGAGCTCGTTTTGAAGAAGCACTTGTCGGGCGAGGTTAACAAAGGCGGGAAATTCTGTTGGGTATTTTCGAAAATCCTCTTCCGTAAATGTGAATGGCCCGTGAGAGGGCAAGGTGCCATGGAGCTTTGTAATACGTGGAGAAGTGGTTCTAGCAATATCCGAGGTAGTACGAACTACGTCATAGGTCATGTCAGGGTTTTGCTGGACTGTTCGTTCCAGTAAAGTATCCCAGTTTGTGGTAAGCACGTCATTCCACGGGAGCTTGAGCAATTGGCTATGGAGGTCGCCAGGGCTCCATTCCGTGTCGCGAACCTTATCACGGATCAGATTTTCTAAAGCGCTTGGACCCAGCGCGGCACTATACTCTTGCGCCAATGCTAGCGGGTCGTGGCTAGCAGGAGTGTCGTCGTGGGGGTAAAGCTCCGCCAACATCGAATGCACGAAATCGTGCCACAAGGGAGGCTTAGGGACCGTTTCAGCGGCTCTCTTAGCAAACCTGCTAAATCCGGACCCAACCATAACCGCTGCACCGCGTATTGACCCCTTGTTCCATAGCGCGTCGCGAATTTGGCAAAGGGCGGCGTAGTCCGGCAATGAAGAAATGTCGGGATTTGTCATGTAACGGACACTCCAGTCGCACGAAACGCTCTCGCAGATATCGTCAATCGGTCCCGCACAAGAACGTGCAGAGCGGCATCTCTACGGCCGACAGGAACGGCTCGGACAGTTCGTCGAGAATCGCTCCCATTCGTCCGTGGAAGCGGAGTGATTGATGCCCTCCGCGACAAGAACACTAGCTTCTTCATTTCCTGACTCCTGCGCGGATCCTACGGTCCCGCCCAATCTATCAGCTGATCCCCTAACCGTAGCCTGCGGACGCGTTCGCCGCGTGCTGCGAATACTCCCCAGCCTCTCGACCCGTTCCCTGAATGTGTCCGCCAGGAGGCCGAGGCCGGTGGCGGTCGGCCGAGGCTGTTGTCCCCGAGTGGACCAGCCACCGCATTCCTGGACATTCGGAAAGTTGTGCACGGGGTCCCACCATGGCTACCACCACCAAGAAACGTCGTCACTCCATATCTCCTTCCGGAACCGATGAAAACTCCCACTCTGCGCTCGTGAATTATGCCAGCAACGGGGAAGGGATCGCTTGCAAGTTTGCCATCAATGAACCCCTGGAGACCAACTTCCCTATCCCGTCACAATGCGCAGACCTGATTGGTCGCGGAGCGCTGTTGGCACTTTCCCACTCCGGCGGAAAGGACAGTCAGGCCATGACCATCCTGCTCTCCCGCGTCGTTCCCCGAGACCAGCTCGTTGCAGTCCACGCACCGCTCGGCGAGGTGGAGTGGCCCGGCACGGTCGAGCATATCCAGAACTCTATTCCCCCGGGCGTGCCGCTCATCATGGCCCCCGTTACGTCCGGCAAGACCCTGCTCCAACAGGTGGAGGAGCGGGGGATGTGGCCGTCGAAGTTTGCCCGATGGTGTACCTCGGGCACGAAGCGCGGACCCATCGAGCGCGAGCTACGCCGCTACCTCAAGGCCCATCCGCGCTTCGCGGGACGGCTCGTCAACGCCCTCGGGATCCGCCGCGACGAGAGCCGCGACCGGGCGCGGCGCATCCCCTGGCGCCGCAACGATCGCATGAGCGCCGCCGGCCGGGAGGTCTTCGACTGGCTGCCCGTGTTCGACTTCACGACGGAGGACGTGTTCCGCGTCATCGCCGAGGCCGGCCAGACGCCGCACCCCGTCTACTCGTTCGGCCTGACCCGCTGTTCGTGCAGCTTCTGCATCTTCGCGTCGCGCTCGGACCTGCGCCGCGCGGCGGAACTCCGTCCGGACCTTTACGCCAAATACGCGCAGCTCGAACGGCGCATCGCCCACACGCTCTCGCCCACACGAAAGTATCTGCCGGAACTCACCGGCATTCCGGTCGAGAGCGCCGTCCGCACGTTGCCCCGGGCCCGCGGCCCCAAAGGAAGTATTCCGACGCGGCCCCGTGCCGCGTCAGTGTCGCGGTAGCGGCTCCCCGTAGCGGGCGGTCTCCCAGACCGCGCGACTCGCGGGATGACGGTCCATCCAGTCCTTGTAACCGTCCATCTTGCGCTTCCAGTCGATTTCGCCGCCGATGTATTCGCCGGTCTCGTCGATGACCCCGCACTCGAGCTCCGCCGCGGTCATGTGCCACCACATGTCGACGTCGGCGGCGAGCTTTTCCTCGCTGATGCCGTCATGCCCCAGCCGCTTCGCGGTGATGGC
The DNA here is from genome assembly GCA_964291415.2 of Alphaproteobacteria bacterium. GTDB lineage: Bacteria > Pseudomonadota > Alphaproteobacteria > SP197 > SP197 > SP197. The sequence goes on from OZ219920.1 coordinate 480,951, forward strand.
CCGCGCGACCGCCTCGATGTTGTCGCTCCAGCTACCCATGCCCGCAAGTTAGCGCCGCCCCGGCGGACTCCGCAAGCCGTCCGTCGACTCCCGCCCGGCCGCCCCGTCCGGGGCCACTCCCGCATTCGCCCGCCGCGCCGCCGACGCTCCCACGCCGGTGGTCGCCCCGCGGCCGTTATCCCGCCGGCTCCAAGCCGTCCAGCCACCCGGAGACGAGGCCAGCCCGGGCAGGGGTGAAGACCGGAGGCCCGGGGAGGGTCTCCGCGCCGTGCTCCCGCCATTTCCGGAGGCTGCCCATGACCGTTCCCGACACCATCTCCGCGGACTACACGCTGCGCCCGAGCGAGCTCGCCTCGGTGCTCGCCCTCCTGGTCGAGGCCCGACAGCCCTGCATCGTCTGGGGCCCGCCCGGCGCCGCCAAGTCGCAGATCGCCCAGCAGGTCGCGGCCGACGCAAACCGCGAGTACGTCGACGTCCGCGCGCTGCTGCTCGACCCCGTCGATCTGCGCGGCATCCCCTGGCGCGACGGCGCCGACCGCACCCGCTGGGCGCCGCCTGCCTTCCTGCCCCCGTCCGACGACCCCGGCCGCTGGCTCATCAACCTCGAAGAGCTGCCGTCCGCCGTGCCGATGGTGCAGGCAGCGCTCTATCAGTTGGTGCTCGACCGCAAGGTCGGCGAGTACGAGCTGCCCGAGGGCGCCTCGCTCATCGCCTGCGGCAACCGCGAGACCGACCGCGGGCGTGGTGCATCGGATGCCAACCCCGCTCGCGTCCCGTTTCGTTCACCTGGATATCCGGGTCGACGCCGAGGACTGGCTGGCCTGGGGCGCAGCCAACGGTATCGCGGCCGAGGTGCTGTTCTTCATCACCTACGAGTCGGATCTCCTGCACCAGTTCGACCCGCAGTCGAAGGAGCGCGCGTTCCCCTGTCCGAGGACCTGGGAGTTCGCGAGCAACATCGTCAAGCGCCGCAACGGGCTCGACCCGGAGGCCGAGCGGGCGCTGTTCCGGGGCACGGTCGGCGAGACCGCGGCGGTCGAGTTCGCGGCGTTCCTCAAGGTCTGGCGCGAGCTGCCGCACCCGAGGGCGATCGTCAACGACCCCGAGAACGCGGGCATCCCGAACAACGCGAGCGCGCTGATGGCGCTCTGCGGCGCCCTCTACAAGCTCGCCTCCGACGTCAACTTCGACGCCATCGTCACCTACGCCCAGCGGCTCCGCCGCGAGGTCGGCGAATCGCTCGTCGGCGCGTGCGTGCGCCGCGAGCCCCTCCAGCGCTCCAGCGCTCGCCCGGCTTCATCCGCTGGGCGGCCGCCAAGACCCAGTGAAGGAGAACGCCATGCACTGGTGGGTCACCCACTACCCGGCGGGGGATGCCCCGTCGCGCAGGTACGCCGTGCGGGCACGCAGCCACGAGGCGGCGAAGCGCAAGCTCGCCGCCTTTCTCGACGTCCCCGTATGGACGCTTCGCTAACCCGAGAGGAGAACCCGATGGACCTCAATCGAGACGCCATGCTGGTCGGCCTGCACATTGCTGCCTGGTCCGGCCGGCTCTACGACCGCCAGGCGAGCGACCACGTCGCCGTCGCCCACGACGCCTCGGCGAGCGCCGGGCGCTACAACAAGCGCCTGCTGCCCAAGGCCGCCTTCGCCGCGCTCACCTCGACCATGAGCGAGGCCCGCACGAAGCACTACGAGAACAGCCTGCCCTGGGACGACAAGGGCGCGCGGCTGCTCACCGTCGCCAACTACGAGCACTACACCGAGCTCATGAACGCGCTCCGCGAGCGCGTGGTCCGCCAGCGCGCCCGCTTCATCGAGGACTACGACGACTATGTCGACCAGGCCCGGCTCGACCTCGGCAAGCTCTTCCGCATCGAGGACTATCCGTCCAAGGAGGCGCTTCAGGGCAAGTTCGCCATCCGCTACCGCATCACCCCGGTGCCGGACGCGGACCACTTCATCGCGAAGCTCGCCTCCGACGACACCGACCGGGTGAAGCGCGACATCGAGCGCCACATCGAGGAGCAGCTCCACGACGCGGTGGGCGACCTCTACCGGCGTCTCGGCGAGGCGGTCGGGCGGGTCTCGGACCGCTTGCAGGAGGACGACAACGGCAAGCCGCTCGTCTTCCGCAACTCGATGATCGAGAACATCCGCGATCTGGTCGACGTGGTGCCGCGGCTCAACATCTTCGGCGACGACGAGCTCGCGCGCCTCTGCGGGCAGGTGAAGGAGAAGATCGCGGGCGTCGAGCCGGACGCGCTCAGGCCGTCCAAGACCTTCGACCCGGCGGCGCGCGCCCAGGTCAAGCGCGACGCCGACGATCTCGCGGAGAAGTTCGCGGGCTACTTCGCGCCGCCGCCCGAGCCCGTGCGGAAGGCAGCCTGATGTCTGCCCGCGTACTCCAGGAATCGGCGCTCCGCGTCAGCGACTGCGTGACGGAGCTGCTGCGCAAGCAGCCCTTCTTCGGGAGCCTCGTGCTGAGGCTCCCGCTTCGCCCCGATGCGACGCGCGAGACGCTTGGCGACCGACGGGCACGAGATCCGCTACTCGCCCCGCTGGGTGGCGGAGACCGATTCGCACCTCATCGAGACCGCGATGGCGCGCGTGGTGATGGCCTGCGCCCTGAAGCACCACACCCGCCGGGGCGACCGGGACCCCGAGCGCTGGCAGATGGCCTCGCAGCTCGTCACCCATGCGCTCGTTCGCGACGCGGGCTTCACGCTCCCGCCCGACGCGGAAGCCTGGGACGGGCTCACCGTCGAGCAAGCCTACGACCGCCTCCAGGCCGAGGACGGCGACCCCGGCGACGACGGCGACGCGCCCTCCGATACCGCCGGAGCCGGTGCCTCGCCCGCCGGCCAATCCTCGCCCGACGGCGATGACGAGGACTCCGACGACGACACCGATTCCGCCGCCGCCGACAGCGACGGCCCCGACGATGACGGCGACAGCGACGGCCGGGACGATGACGGCGACGGCGATTCTGACGGCGAGGCCGGAGGCGACCAGGACGGGGACGGCCAGGACGGCAACGGCGAGGGCGACGATGCTACGCCCGATGCGCCGCCCAGCCACGATCCGTCCGGCACCGGCGAGGTCATGGACGCGGACGCCCGCGCGGGCGACGACGGCGAGCCCGCCGAGGCGCCGGTGGACGTCACCGCGGAGGAGCAGGCGTGGGACGAGGCCATGCACCAGGCGCTCAACATCGCCCGCGCCGAGGGCAAGGTGCCGGGCCGGGTCGAGGAGACCATCCAGGGCGCCCATGCCAGCACGCTCGACTGGCGCACGCTGCTGCGCCGCTACATGACCGACGCGGCGAGCCACGACTATAGCTGGAGCGTTCCCAACCGGCGCTTCATCGACGGCGGTCTCTACCTGCCCTCCATCCGTTCCGAGGGCATCGAGACCATCGCCTTCATCATCGACAGCTCCAGCTCCCTTGCGACCGCGACACTCGCCGAGTTCTGGGCGGAGCTGCGCGAGGTCGCGGCCGAGATCCGCCCCGAGAGCGTCATCGTCCTCCAGGTCGACACGGTCCTTCAGGACGCGGCGGAGTACGCCGCCGACGACCTTCCCGACGAGATCGCGGCCAAGGGCCGGGGCGGCACCGACTACCGCCCGGGCTTCGCATGGCTCGACGCGCAGGGCATCGAGCCGAGGGTGTGCCTCTACTTCACCGACATGGAGTGCTCCGACTACCCGGAGACCGAGCCCGCGTTCCCGGTGCTGTTCTGCGACTACGGCGACGAGGAAAGCCCCTGGCGGCACCCCGCGCCCTGGGGCGAGCGCATCAGGATCGCCCCCGACCGGCGGGCCTCGCCGTGATGCGCGCGATTCACGGCGCTCCCGCCGAGGCGCTGCGCCAGGCGCTCAAGGCCCTGGCCGAGCTGTCGTTCTGGATAGCGTGGACCTCGGACCCGGACCTCAAGCCCGAACCCGTGGTCAGCGCCCGCTGCATGCGGGACGCCGCGGCCGCGCTGCGCAAGGCCGCACGCCTCCTCGACCAAGCCGCCGACCGCGCCGACCCGCCGCCCCACACCGCCGCGCGTGCGGCCTCACCCGGCTCCACCGGGACCCCGGACGACCCGTCCGGTGCCGGCGCCGGCCGCCCCGCCGCCGGCGCCTGAGCCCTGCAGCGACGGCGCCCGGAGTCGGAGCCGGGCCGAGGCCGGGGCGCGCGCGGGGCGGGCCGGAGAGGGCCGCGCTCCGCGCCCCACCCCTCATCCATGGGAGATCCGAATGAACCACATCGCACCCATGCACGAATCGGCGATCCGGGACATCCCGCTCTGCCGGCTCGCGCTCGCGCCCGAGAACGTGCGCAAGACCCCGCCCGACGAGGCGGCCGAGACCCAGCTCCGGGCGTCCATCGCCGAGCACGACCTGCTGGAGAACCTCGTCGTGCGGCCCGACGAGCCGGACGCGGACGGCATCGAGCGCTTCGCCGTCGTCGCCGGCGGGCGCCGCCTCGCGGCGCTCAAGGCGCTGGCCGAGAACGGCACGCTGCACGCCGATCACCCGGTGCCCTGCAAGATCGCCGCCAACGGCAACGCCAGCGAGCTCTCGCTCGCGGAAAACGTGGTGCGCATCGCGATGCACCCCGCCGACCAGGTGGTCGCGTTTGCCGGACTGGCCGATTCCGGCGTCACCGTCCCGGCCATCGCCGCGCGCTTCGGCGTCTCCGAGCGCACCGTCGAGCAGCGGCTTCGCCTCGGCAACGCGGCGCCCGAGCTGCTGGACGCCTACCGCGCCGAGCAGTTCGACCTCGAGACCCTGATGGCGTTCGCCGTCACCACCGACCACGACCGCCAGCGCAGCGGTTTGGGAGCGGGTGTCGGGGCAGAACTACCGCCCCGCCGCCTGGCAGGTGAAGCGCATGCTGACCGAGGAGCGGGTGCCCGCCGGCGCGGCTACGGCCCGCTTCGTCGGCGTCGCGGACTACGAGGCTGCCGGCGGCCGGGTGCTGCGCGACCTCTTCGCCGACGAGCACGAGAACGGCGTGTGGCTGGAGGACCCGAAGCTGCTCGACGAGCTCGCCATGAAGAAGCTCCAGGCGGCCGCCGACGAGCTCTCGACCCGCTGGAAGTGGGGGGAGGCCATGGTCGAGGTCGACTGGAGCGCCACCGCGCGCTACGGGCGCATCCATCCCGAGCCCGGCGAGCCGACCGACGCCGAGAAGGCCGAGATCGAGCGGCTCACCGCCCGCCACGACGAGCTCGTCAACATGGACGAGGACGCGTGGACGGACGCGCTGGTCGAGGAGGCCGAAGCCATCGAGCCGCGCCTCGACGAGATCGAGGCCGAGGTCGAATCCCGCGCCCGGTTCAAGCGCGAGGATTTCGCGATCGCCGGGTGCATCGCCACCATCGGGCGCGACGGCTCGCTCCAGGTCATCCAGGGGCTGGTGAAGCCCGAAGACCTGCCGAAGGACACCGGCGCCGCCGCGAACGGCCACGACGCCGATGCCGGTGACGACACCACGGCCGACACCGGCCGGGTCAACGGTCCCGCCATCACCACGCCGCTGGCATCGCCCGTCGACCCGCGCGCCAAGGCCCGCGCCGACGCGGGCGTCGGCATCGGGCTCGCGGACGATCTGCGGGCCATCCGCACCGCGCTCGTCAAGGCGTATCTCGCGGGCGACTTCGAGGCCGCGTTCGACCTCGTGGTGTTCCAGATGGTGCGCGCGGTGTTCGCCCGCGGCTACACCGCGTCGTGGCACGCGCTCGACATCCAGTTCAACGAGACCGCCGACCGGCCGACGTCCCGGACGAACGACGACGACTTCGCGAGCGTGGAGCCCGGGCGAGGCGATGCTCGCAGACTGGTCGCACCTGCCCTTCGAGTGGATGGAGGGCGACGACGACGCGGCCTGCTTCGCCGCGCTCCGGGCGCTGCCGCGCGCGGACAAGGAGAAGCTCTTCGCGGCCGCGGTGGCGCGGACGGTGAAGGGCCAGCTCGCCTTCGAGCACGACGCCCGGCCCGAGCTCGAAGCCACCGTGGCCCGGCTCGACATCGACTTCGCGAAGCACGTGCGGCCGACCGCCGACAGCTTCTGGTCGCGCATCAGGAAGAGCCGCATCCTCGACATCGCCCGCGAGACCCTGGGCGCGGCCTGGGCATCGACGCGGTCGAAGTACAAGAAGGCCGACCTCGCGAACTCGATGGAGGAGGCGTTCGCGGCCGGCACGCCGCCCGTGGGCATCGGCGCCACGATGCACGCCGCCGCGCTCGCGTGGGCCATTCCGGGGTTCGCGGCGTTCGATTCGGGCGGTGCGCCCGAGGAGGATGCCGCCGCGAACGAGGCCACCGGGGACGCTCAGGCGAACCCCGCGGACGCATCCGGGCATGCCACGGCAGATACCGCGGCCGCGGAGAAGCCGCGCGCCACGTCGGTGGTCGAGAGCATCGAGTCCCCGGGCGTCGCGGAGCGCCGCGCCGCCGCCAGTGCGGAGGCCAACTCCCCGAGCGGCAACGGCGAATCCGTCCCCGCCCCGGATTCCCGCGAAGCTGCCGCCGAAGCCGAGACCGGCGCGAACGGCAACGGCCACGCCGATCCGGTGCAGGACGAGGCCGAGGCCGGCCCGGAGCCGGTGAACGGCGAGGGCTCGGAGGACGGACAGCCCGAACCCTCCGCCGCCGACGCCATCGACGCGATGAACCGGGTCCCGACCGCCGACGGCGGGCCCCGGGTCATCGTGCAGACGGTCGGCCCGGTGAACGGCGAGGCTCCGGCGGACGACCCGCTGGACATCCCCGAGTTCCTGCGCCGCGTCCACTGACCGTTCGCCACCAACCGAGTGCCCCGTCCGGCACGCCGCCGGGCGGGGCGCTTTCCTTCCCGCATCCATCACGGAGAGCGTCCATGAACGACACCGCGACCATCCGCGCCCGCATCCACGACAGCGCCATCCGCCGCGTCACGAGGACCTTCGCTGCGACCCTGACCGAGGCGTTCACCGAGATCCTGCAGAACAGCCGCAGGGCCGGCGCCACGCGGGTCCGCGTCGCCGTCTCCGGCGCCGGCGGCAACCTCGCGGTGAGCGTCACCGACGACGGCGCCGGCATCGCCGATCCGGGCGTCCTGCTCTCGTTCGGCGAGAACGGCTGGACCGAGGACCTGGTACGCCGCGAGGACGCCGCCGGCATGGGCATGCTCAGCCTCGCGCGGCGCGGCTGCACGGTTTCCTCCCGCCCGCGCGCCGCGAACGGCGAGCCCGCGCCCGGCTGGCGCGTCGCGCTTCAGCCCGCGCATTTTCTCGGCGAGGCAGAGGCCGAGGTTCACCCGGACGACACGGCGCCCTGGCCCGGCGGCACCGCCGTCGCGTTCGAGGCATACGAGACCGAGGACGCCGACGCCATCCGCAAGGCGGTCGAGACCGCCGCCTGGCACTACCCCCTGCCGGTCGTGTTCGAGAACGCCCCGGAGACCCCGCCCGGCGGCGAGACGCTCGAACGCCGCGCCTTCCTCGACGGCGCGCTCCATGCCGAGCCCTGGAAGGGGCTGGTGTTCGGCGTGTTCAAGGACCGCTGGAACGGCATCGGCCTCAACGACCCGGACGTCAACTTCCACGGCCTCACCGTCACCGTCCGCCTGCCGTCCGTCAAGGCGGTTCACGGCCCGCACTGGACGGTCGCGGCCGACGTCGTGGACTGCCCGGAACTGGAGCTCGTGCTGCCCGCACGCAAGGAGGCGGTGGAAACCCCGTTCCTCGACGACATGCGCGAGGCCGCAAGGCTCGCGATCTACCGCGCCATGGCCGCCGATCCGGACCCGCGCCCGTCCTTCGAGGACCGCAGGCGCGCGCACGAGGCCGGCATCGACATCGCCCCGCCGCCCGCCGAGCTCCGGCCCTGGCGCCCCGGCCTCGCCGACGTCGACGACTGGCGCGAGCCGCCGAGGCGCGAGCCCGTCGGCGGGGACGCGCTGCTGATGGCGTGCGACCCCGAACCGCCCGAGGCGCAGGCGCTGTGGCGCGCCGCCGGGCGCGGCGGCATCGCCGGCCGGATGTTCGAGCCCGACCGCCGGCTGGAGGGCTATGCCTGGTACGACGCGATCGAGCGCATCGTGAGCATTCACACCGAGGCGACCGTCGGCCGCCGCGGTCACGCGCTCGACCGCTATCCCGTGCCGGAGCGCAACGGCGCGCCCGAGGCGCCGCTTCCGCAACGGCCCGATGCCATCCGCATGAGCCTCACCATCCGAGCCGGCAAGGGCGTGGGACGCGTCCTCGACCTCGACGCCGATGTCGCCTTCGCGGGCGAAGCCTGGTCCTGGGTCGGCGACGCCCTGCCGCTGGTCACCGCCGCCAGCGACATCGACCCGTTCCAGCTCATGCTGCTGCTGCGGGCGGGGTATTTCTCGGCCTCCGACGACTCGGACGCCGATTCCTGGGAGCGCCAGCGCGACGTCTTCGAGCAGGAGGCCCACCACATCGCGACGCGGCTGCTGGTCTCCGAGGACGCCGCGAGGCGGAGCTCCATCGCCGACGCTGTGACGCGCGAGGTGTTCTGGCTCATCCCGCACGACCGGGGCGCCGACATCTCGGTCCGCGACCGCAAGGTCACCGTGACCCTGGGCGCGGCCGCCGCCGGCTGACCCAAGCCCGGATCCGCAGGCGCCGCCATGCCGTCCACTGCCACCGCCAGCCCCCGGCCGCCTGGAGCCCGGCCGGCGTCCGTCCGGACGAGCGGGGGGCGGGGCGCGGGAGCGTCCCGTCCCGCCGCGTCCCGTTCCCCTCTCACCGGAGATCCCGCCATGAAGACCCGCGCCGAACCCCGCCCGGCTCCCGCCGGCATCCCCGCCGCCCCGCCCGACTGCGCCGACGAGGCCAGGAAGCGCGCCATCGCCCACGCTCTCTGGACCGAGATCCACTGGCTGATGCCGACCGACCGGGCCGTGACCATCACCGTCGACGGCGACGACATCCGCGTCGCGTTCGGCCCGCCCGCCCGTTCCACGGCCCACTGACCCGGCGCTGCCGCCTCGACGTGGACGTTCCGCGTTCGCCCGCTCGCCGGACGGCGCGATCCCCTCCGCATCCTCCACAAGCAGGAACCCCACCATGCCCGAACCCGCCACCGCATTCGGTCCCGTGCTCCACGCCTACACCCGCGCCCAGGCGATCGAGGACGGCATCCTCGTCGACGTCTCCGAAACCGCGCGCGAGGCCGGTTTCCAGATTCCCGTCGCGGTCACGCGCAGCGTCTGGACCCGCCTGGTTGCCCTGCCCGAGGGCTACCGGGGCTTCCAGGACGAGAGCGGGCGCCTGTGGGACGTGCTGTGGATGGCGCGCCACTACGCGCTCCGCGCCTCCAACAGCAACCGCGTGAGGATGTGCGTGCTGGTGCGCGACATCCGCAAGGACCTCCGCGACAGCAACCGCCCGCCCCGCAGGCACTTCCCCATCGTGGCGATCGGCGCCGGCGACGACGCAGCCCGGTCATCACCGTGATGTTCCCCGAGGACGACTGAGCGCGCCGCCGCGCCTCGTCCGCATTGCGCCGGGCCATGCCATCCGCAACCCGCGCCCGGAAAGGAGCTGAGCCATGCCCCGCACCGTCGAGACCGTCGTCTACGAGCTGGAAGAGCTGCCGGAGGCGGCGAAGGAGAGCGCCCGCGCCTGGTATCGCGAGACCTGCCTCGAACACGAGTGGTACGACGCCGTGTTCGAGGACTTCGAGACGATCTGCCGGATCCTCGGCGTGACGCTCCGGACCAGCCCCGTGAGGCTCATGGGCGGGGGGACGCGGGAAACCCCCACCTGTTCTTTCGCGGGTTCCACAGTCAGGGGGACGGCGCGTCCTTCGAGGGTGCGCTACAGCCTACGCCCCCGGCGCGGCCAGGGCCATCCGCGCCCACGCGCCGAAGGACGAGGAGCTGCACCGCATCGCGGACGAGCTGCAGGCGGTCCAGAAGCGCAACTTCTACCAGCTCACCGGCACCATCCGGACGCGCGGCAACTACTGCCACGAGCACAGCATGGCGATCGAGGTCGAGCGCGACAGCCCGACCTGGCAGCCGATGACGGACGGCGCCGAGGACACCGTGATCGAGGCGCTGCGCGACCTCGCCCGCTGGCTCTACCGCCAGCTCGAACGCGAGTACGACTACCTCACCTCGGACGACGCGGTCGACGAGTCCATCGCTCTCAACCAGTACACGTTCACCGCGCAAGGCCGCCGTTTCGGCTGACCCGCCCGGCCGTCCCCGGTATCGCGGCTTCGACAGGCCCGCCCCGCACACCCTCCCCATAGCACCGCGCCGCGCCCGCACCGCCGGGCGCCGGTACGCCGCCCCCGCCTGATCCCGCACGTCCCGGCCCGCGCCCTCCCGAGGCGAGGCAGCCGGCCGGGGGCAGGCCCGGCGACGCGGCGCGGGAGCCCTCGCTCTCGCCGCACGGCCGGCGGTTCCACGTCCTGCCACTTCGGAGAATGCCATGCTCGACGCCCACCCGGCGCCGGACGCGTCCGCGCGCCCGCCGCTTCCCCCCGTATCCGTCCCGGCCACCGGCCCCAACGGCGCCATCGAGGACGCTCCCGCCGCGCTCCTCGGCGCCGCCCGCACTCTGCTCCCCGTGCTCGAAGCGGGCCGGCCCCTCGACGCCGCCACGCTCCGCGACGCCATGACCCGTGCCTTCGGCGCGAGCGACTCCGACGGCGCCTGGGTCTGGAAGGACGCCTACGAGGCGGCCGAGGCCGCGGTGGTGATGTTCGTCCGCCGCTACGGACGCGCCATGCGCCGGCGGGCCGGCGCCGGCGCGGACGGCCCCCGCAGGATGCTCGACATGCTCGCGGCCGTCGCCGCGCTGGAGCCCTCGCACACGAAGCGTTCCGAGGAGCAGGTCCGGCTCCAGCAGTTCTCCACCCCGCTGCCGCTCGCCTATGCCGCGCTCAAGGCCGCCGCCGTCCGGCCGGGCGACATCGTGCTGGAGCCCAGCGCCGGCACCGGGATGCTCGCCGTGATGGCGGAGTGCGCGCTCGGCAAGGACGCCGCCGGCCGCCTGTATCTGAACGAGATCGCGGCGGTCCGCGCCGGCCTGCTCGCGGGGCTGTTTCCCGGCATCGCCGTCACCCGCCACAACGCCGAGGCCCTCGCCGACTTCCTGCCGGGCCTGCGTCCGACCGTGGTGCTGATGAACCCGCCGTTCTCGGCGACGCCGGGGATCGAGCGCATCCGCCACGACGCCGATCTGCGCCACCTCCGCTCGGCCTTCTCGATGCTGCCGCCGGGCGGACGGCTCGCCGCCATCACCTCGGCCCACTGCGTTCCCGGCGACGCCGCCTGGCGCGGCGCCTTCGCCGGCCACGCCGCGCGCACCGTGTTCACCATGGCCATCGACGGGCGCGCCTACGCCCGGCGCGGCACCGGCTTCGACACCCGGCTCACCGTCATCGAGCGGAGCGCCGGGGCCGGCATCGACATCGACGGCCAGGCCCGCGCCGCGACGCCCGCCGCGCTGCTCGACGCGGTCATCGCGCAGGTGCCGCCGCGCGCCGCAATCGAGCCCGAGCCGATCCGGCCCGCGCCCGCCGTCGCCAGCCGGGACCTGTTCGGCAATGCGGTCACGCCGCCGAAGACCGGGAAGCCGGCCGCCCACGCCGCCCCGAAGACGCCTCGCGACTGGGGTCCCGTCAGCGAGCTCCCCGTCGAGACGGCGGCGCCGGAGACCGGCCCGGGCGCACCCGTCGCCGCGTCCACCGCCGGCCCCTACGAGCCCTGGCGCCCGAGCGTCGTGCGGGTGCCGGGCGCCATCGAGCACCCGACCCCGCTCGTGCAGTCCGGTGCGATGGCCGCCGTGTCCCATCCGGTGCCGGCCTTCCGCCCCATGCTGCCCGAGCGGGCGGTGACGGACGGGCTGCTGTCCGACGCCCAGCTCGAGAGCGTGGTCCTGGCGGGGGAGGCCCACTCGCGCCACCTCGCCGCCGACTACCGCATCGGCTCCGGCTGGGAGACCGTCCACCGCTGCCGCGAGGACGACGGCGAAGAGATCGACACCGCTTGTCTCACCGATGACGGCGAAACGCTGTCGGCCCCGGTCCGGTTCCGGCGCGGCTGGATGCTGGGCGACGGCACGGGCGCCGGCAAGGGCCGCCAGGTCGCCGCCATCGTGCTCGACAACTGGCTCCAGGGCCGCAGGCGCGCGCTCTGGCTCTCGCAGTCGGACAAGCTCGTCGAGGACGCGCGCCGCGACTGGACCGCGCTCGGGGGCGCGACGACGACGTCATCCCCCTCGGCAAGTTCCGCCAGGGGGCGGAGATCCCGCTCTCGGAGGGCATCCTGTTCGCCACCTACGCGACGCTGCGCTCGCCGGCCCGGCAGGGGAAGGCGTCCCGGCTCGACCAGATCGTCGACTGGCTCGCGGGCTCGCTCGACGAGGACGACCGCCACGCCTTCGACGGGGCGGTGATCTTCGACGAAGCGCATGCGATGGCCAACGCGGCGGGGTCGAAGGGCAATCGCGGCGAGGTCGCGCCGTCCCAGCAGGGACGCGCCGGACTCAGGCTCCAGAACGCGCTCCCCGATGCGCGCATCGCCTACGTCTCGGCGACCGGCGCCACCACCGTCCCCGGTCTCGCCTACGCCGGTCAGCCTGGGCCTGTGGGCCGCCGGCGAGACGCCCTTCGAGAAGCGCACCGACTTCGTCTCCGCCATGGAGGCGGGCGGGGTCGCGGCGCTCGAAGTGGTCGCGAGGGACTTGAAGGCCCTCGGGCTCTACCAGGCCCGCGCGCTCTCCTACGACGGGGTCGAGGTCGAGATCCTCGAACACCCGCTCTCCGACGCCCAGCGGCGCATCTACGACGCTTATGCCGGCGCGTTCAAGGTCATCCACCACAACATCCAGGAGGCGCTGAAGGCGACCGGCATCACGCAGGGCGACGCCACCCTCAACAAGAACGCCAAGTCGGCCGCCATGAGCGCGTTCGAGGGCGCGAAGCAGCGCTTCTTCGGGCACCTGCTGACCAGCATGAAGTGCCCTTCGCTCATCCGCGCGATCGAGGCCGACCTCGATTCCGGCCGCTCGCCCGTCATCCAGCTCGTCTCCACCGGCGAGGCGCTGATGGAGCGGCGCATCGCCGAGATCCCGGCGTCCGAGTGGGACGACATCAACGTCGACCTGACGCCGCGCGAGACCGTCATCGAGTTCCTGGCCCACGCCTTCCCGGTGCAGCTCCAGGAGCCGTTCACCGACGACGACGACAACGTCATGAGCCGGCCGGTGTTCGACGAGGACGGCAACCCCGTCATCTGCCAGGAGGCCGCCGCCCGCCGCGACGCGCTCATCGAGAAGCTCGCGTCATTGCCGCCGGTGCCCTCCGCGCTCGACCAGATCGTGCAGCACTTCGGGCACGACGCCGTCGCGGAAGTGACGGGACGGTCCCGCCGGGTGCTGAAGATCACCGACGCCCGCGGCGAGCGCCTCGCGCTGCGCACCCGGCCCGCCTCGGCCAACCTCGCCGAGACCGCGGCGTTCATGGACGGCGAGAAGCGCATCCTGGTGTTCTCGATGGCGGGCGGCACCGGCCGCAGCTATCACGCCGATCTCGCCTGCGGCAACACCGAGCGGCGCATCCACTACCTGCTGGAGCCCGGATGGCGGGCCGACCAGGCCATCCAGGGGCTCGGCCGCACACATCAGGACGCACCAGGCGTCCGCGCCGCTCTTCCGCCCCGTCGCGACGGACGTGAAGGGCGAGCGGCGGTTCATCGCCACCATCGCGCGCAGGCTCGACAGCCTCGGGCGCGATCACGCGCGGCCAGCGCGATTCGCAGACCGCGATGGGCGGCGACCAGGCGCTGTTCCGCGAGAGCGACAACCTGGAGAGCCTGTACGCCAAGGCGGCGCTGCGGCAGTTCTACATGGCGCTCCACCGCGGCGCCATCGAGGGCTGGTCCCTCGCCGACTTCGAGGAGGCGACCGGCCTCAAGCTCGTCCACGAGGGAACCCTCAAGGAGGACCTGCCGCCGATGTCGCGGTTCCTCAACCGGCTCCTGGCACTCCCCATCGCCGAGCAGAACCAGCTCTTCGCGGCATTGGAGACCCGCATCGAGTCGAACATCGAGCAGGCGATGGAGGCCGGCAGCTACGAGGTGGGCGTCGAGACGGTGCGCGCTGACTCGCTCTCCACCGCGGGCCGCGAGACGCTGTATGAGCATCCCCGCACCGGGGCCGCGACCGACCTCGTCGAGATCGTCCGCCGCGACCGGCTGGAGCCCACGACCGCCGAAACCGCGCTCGACATCGGCGCCCGCGATCCGGGGCCGGACGGCAAGCCGTCGCTGGTCGTGAACGCGCGCTCGAAGCGGGCCGCCATCCTGCTGCCGGCGCCGTCGCGCCTGTTCGACGACGGCGGGGTCCAGGAGCGGACGCGCCTCGTCCGGCCCGCGACCCGCGAGACGATGGCGCGGACGGAGCTCGACGCGTCCCACTGGCGCCCGGCCGACGAGCCGACCTGGCGCGCGCTCTGGGAGCACGAGACGACTGAGCTGCCGACCCACCGGGAATCGCGCTTCTGGCTCGCGGCCGGATTGCTTCTGCCTATCTGGGACCGGCTGCCGTTCGAGAACATGCGGGTGCGCCGGCTCACCACCGACGCGGGCGAGGCCCTCATCGGCCGCGTGCTCGACGCCGAGCAGGTGAGAGCCGTGCGCACGAGCTTCGGCCTCGGCGGCGCGTTCGCCATGACCGGCGCCGAAGCGTTCGAGGCGGTCATGGGACGCGGCACCGCGCTCGCGCTCGCCAACGGCTGGCGGCTCGCGCGCCGGCGCATCATGGGCGCCGACCGCGTCGAGATCGAGGGACCGGTCGACGGCGACACCGATGCGCTGAAGCGCATGGGCTGCACCGTCGAAATCGTGTCGTGGCGGGCGCGCGCCTTCGCCCCCGGCGCGCACGTCCTCGACCGCATCCTAGAACGCTGGCCGCTCGCCTCATGAACGGCGCCCGCGCTATACGTATTGCCGGCCCGCCGCCCTCCGGCGGCGCCGGCCCGTCCGCTACCATGCCCCGCACCGCCATGCGCGGGGCACGCGCCGCCGGCCCGCCGGCCGCCAACACCGCCACCCGCGCAAGGAGACCGCTCCAATGACCGCGCAGACGCTCCCCGACGAACCCAACTTCTGTTTCGTGCCGGCCTACGACGTCGAGACCGACGTGCAGCAGATCCGCATCGTCATCGAGGGCCTCGCCGGCCACGTCCCGACCGCCCTCATCGCGCTCGACCTCGACGACGCGCTCACGATCTGCGACAAGCTCAACCGCAGGCTCGGTTACGACCGGGATGCCTGGACCGCCATGGCCGCCGCCTCGATGCGCGCCGAGACGCCCGAGCCCGGCGACCCCGCCGAGCACTGAGGCGAAGCCTTGTCCCCCGCCACAAGCTATGTCCGCGCCGCCAGCCGCATCGACGACATCGTGCGCGATCGCGGCTTAACGCAAACCGAGGCCGCGCGGCTGACGGGCCTGTCCCAGCCCGACGTGTCGCGGCTGCTGCGCGGCGACTTTCTCGAGTATTCGCTGGAGCGCCTGTTCCGTCTGCTCAACGCGCTCGGCGCGACATCGTCATCCGCCTGCCCCGTTCCGCCGACAGCGCACGGCTGCGCATCGCCGCCGCCGAACCCGCCTGACCGCTTCGCCGGTTTCGCCGGACGCCGCCGCTCAGCCGGCGTCCGCCCCTCCCTCCAGCCCGCCCCGAACGGGACGTCCCGCCGGCCGGCCTTCGGCCGCGCGGGGCACGTGCCGCCGGCCCGCCGCCCTCGGGCAACGCGGCCCGGACTCGCCGCGTACATCGCAACGAGGCGGAGTCCGGCGCACGCGAGGGCGCGGACCGGCAGGGCAGTGAAGAGCCTCCGGGCCGCACCCCTTCGCTGCCGTACGAGGAGGCGACATGTCCGCCGAATCCGCTCTCGCCCTCGCACCTGCTGCGCCACTGTCCCGCGCCGCGCTTCCGCCGCCCGCGCCCGTTCTCGCCCGCATCGCGCGGGGAGGCCCCGCCGCCCTGGACGACCACGAGCTGCTCGCGCTCCTCGGAATCGCCGTCGACGCCCGCACCCTCGCCGCCGCCGGGGGGCTCCGGGGACTCCTCGACGACCCCGACGATCTCTGGCGCACCGTGGTCCTTCCTGCCGAGGACCGCGCCCGCGTTCACGCGCTCCTCGACGTGCACGCCCGCTGGATGGAGGCCCGGCTCCACCGCGACGGCGGGCCGCTCACCTCGCCGGACCACACGCAGCGCTACATCGAGGCGCGGCTCCGGGGCTACCGCAACGAGGTGTTCGCGATGCTCTACATGGACAGCCGCCACCGCATCATCGCGTTCGAGGAGACCTTCTCCGGCACGGTCGACGGCACCACCGTCCATCCGCGCGTCGTCGTGCGCCGCGCGCTGATGCACAACGCCGCGGCCTGCATCGCCGCGCATTCGCACCCCTCGGGCGTGGCAGAACCGAGCTCCGCCGACCGCGCCATCACCAGGCGGCTTCACGACGCGCTCGCCCTGGTCGAGATCCGCCTCATCGACCACTTCGTCGTCGGCGACGGGGAGCTGGTCTCGTTCGCCGAATGCGGCCTCCTGTAGCTCCACCGGACCCGACCTCCCCCATCCCGCGCCGGAGGGACAGCCGGGGGCGGGCGAATGCCGCTCACAGAAAGAGGGAGCGGCGCCATCGTCTCCCGGAGGAATCGCGACATGACGACTCTCATCTACGCCGGCATCGGCTCGCGCGCCACGCCCCGGTCCGTGCTTGCGGACATGACGAAGATGGCCACCTGGCTCGCGCGCACGGGCTGGCACCTCGCGAGCGGCGGCGCGCACGGGGCCGACACCGCGTTCGCGGCGGGCGCGCCGGCCGGCCAGCGGACGCTCTACCTGCCGTGGCCGGGCTACAACGGGCACGCGGGGCCGGATTGCCGCGCGCTTTCCCGGTCCGCGCTCGCCGATTGCATGGACGTGGCCGCCTCCCTGCATCCCGCCTGGCGCCGCTGCTCGTCCGGCGCCCGGATGCTCCACGCCCGAAACGTCCTGATTCTGCTCGGCGCCGGGCTGGACCATCCCGTTGATGCGGTCGTCGCCTTCACCCGCGATGGGGCGGTCACGGGCGGCACCGGGATGGGGCTGCGCATCGCGGCCGAGTTCGGCATTCCGGTGATGAACCTCGGCGCGATGCCTCCGCGTGAGGCCTGCGAGCGCCTGCTGGCCATCCGCCGCGCCGCCTGAGCCTCCCGCATTCGAGCCGGAGGGTTGCCTCGCGCCGGGCGAACGCCCGGCAGGGAGAGGGAGATGGGCTCCCGCCCCCGATGCCGGACGCGGCAACCGGCTTAAGGAGTCTCGCCCATGTTCGATTTCGACGTTCAACCGCAATCCGGCACGGACCTGCTCGCACAGCTCGGCCTCGATGCTCGTGCCATCCGCACCATTCTCGAAGAACCGGCTCCCTTCGACCCGCGCGGCGACGACCGCGAGTAGGAGGGAAGCGAGGGAAGGGTGAACGGGAAGGGGCCGGGGGGAGTGAACCCCGGTCCCCCCGCTTCGCAACCCATCGTCAGCAACCAGGAACCTCAGGAGACGAATCATGGCTTTCGGATTGAACCTCGCGCAGCTCATCGGCCGGCTCGGCGACGACGTGCGCATCAACCACCTCCCCTCCGGCGGGCGCGTGGCGAACATGAGCATCGCCACCGACGAGTCGTACATCGACAAGAACACCGGCGAGCGGATGGACCGGACCGAGTGGCACCCGGTCGTCACCTTCCAGCCCGGCCTGGTCGACATTCTCGAGAAGCACGCGAAGAAGGGCCGGCTGGTCTACGTCGCGGGCAAGCTCCAGACCCGGCGCTGGCGCAAGGACGGCGAGGACTCCGACCGCTTCACCACGGAGATCATCCTGATCCCCGGGGGCAAGGTCCAGTTCCTCGACAAGCCCAAGACCGCCAACGGCGCGTCGACGTCGGACGCCCAGGCGCCCGCGAGCGGCCCGGCGATGCCGGCCGGCGGCGCCCCGGTGCCCATGGACGACCCCGATAGCGACATCCCGTTCTGAGTCGCTTCCTCCTCCCTCCCACCTCGGGGACCGGCGCTTCGGCGTCGGTCCCCCCTTTTGCCGCCGGCTTCGAGTCCTCCGATGGCGCCGCCGTTCGAGTGGAGCGCCCATGTGGGCGCTTCCACCGGACAGGAGAGAGAGCATGCCGCGCGACAGCATCTTCGCCCACGGGGCCGTCATCGTCCCCGACTTCGTCACCCCGGCCGAGGAGGCGCGCATCCTGCTGCGCATCGCCGAGGCGCCCTGGCTCTCCGAGCTCAGCCGCCGAGTGCAGCACTACGGCTTCCGCTACGCGTACCGCGGCGGCGGCTCGCGCGAGCCCGCGCCGGCCTTCCCGCGGTGGGCCGATGCGATGGCCCAGAGGCTCCGTCCGCATTTCGGCGGTGCGCTCCCGGTGCAGTGCATCGTGAACGAGTACCGGCCGGGCCAGGGCATCGGGATGCACGCCGACCACCGCGACTTCGGTCCCGTCGTGGCCTCTCTGTCGCTCGGCGCCGATTGGCCGATGCGCTTCCGGCCGCGCGCCACCCGGCCCTACGCCGCCGGCGCGCTGCCGGGCGACGAGGTCGCGCTGCTCCCTCGCCGCTCGGTGCTGGTGCTCGCACGAGACGCCCGCCATCGGTTCATGCACGGGATCGACCGGGAGACGAGCGTGCGCGAGACCGCGACGCGCGTCTCCGCGACCTTCCGCACCCTCGCCCCTTGAGCGGCGCTTCGCGCCCGCTCCCGTCCCGGCCTCGCGGCCGTGCTCCGCACGGCCCGCTCGCCCTCCGGCGCCGGCAGGAGCCGGGCCTGGCCGGTATCGGGGCGTCCGGTCCAAGCCCCGAGGAGTCCCGCCATGCCCCATTCCTGCAACTCGCCCGCCGGAGCCGCGCCGTGAACGCGGCCGCCATCGCCGCCGCGCTGGCTGAGCGCGCCGAGGCCGTGTGCCGGCAGTACCTGCCACACGGCCGGCGCCAGGGCCGCTACTGGGTCGCGGGCGACCTCGACGGCGCCCGCGGGCGCTCGCTCTACGTGCGGCTCCGACCCCCCGGCACGCCGGGGAAGTGGACGGATGCTGCCGAGGGGACGCACGGCGACCTGCTCGACATCATCCGCCACCGCTCGCGCGCGCCGACGCTTCGCGCGGCGCTCGACGAGGCCCGCGCCTTCCTCGCCCTGCCGGCTGCGCCGGCCGCGGGCGGGAGCTCGGGCGATTCCTACGACGCCTCCGAGGCGGCGCGCCGTCTCTGGGCGCGTTGCCGCGCCATCGACGGCACGCACGCGGAAGCGTATCTCCGCGCCCGGGGGCTCGCGCGCTGCCGCTTCGCGGCGCTGCGCTTCCACCCCGAGCTTCGCTATCGCGAAGGCTCGACCGTGCGCCGCCTGCCGGCGCTGGTCGCCGCCGTGACCGGCGACGACGGCGCCGTCTCCGGCGTGCAGCGCACCTGGCTCGACCCCCGCTCGCCCGCCAAGGCGGGCGTCGCATCCCCTCGCAAGGCGCTCGGGCGCATCTACGGCCTCGCGGTCCGCTTCGGGCGCCCCGCCGACGGCGCTTCGCTCCTCGTCGGCGAGGGCATCGAGACCGTTCTCTCCCTGGTGACCGCCGTGCCGGAGATCACCGCCGCCGCCGCGCTCTCCGCCGGGAGCCTCGGCGCATTCGCGCCTCCGCCCGGGGTCGCGCGTCTGGTCATTGCGCGCGACAACGACGAGGAAGGTGAGCGGGCGGCGGAACGCCTCGCCCGGCGCTGCGCGCGGGCGGGCGTCGCCGCCCTGATGCTCGTCCCCGAGGGCGAGGACTTCAACGACGACCTCATTGCACTCGGCCGCGACGCGCTCGCGGCGCGTCTCTCGCCGCTGCTCCGCGTTCCGCTCCGCACCGGCTCGCGCGAGTGGGAGTGCGCGCTTCGCTTAGGGCGAGAGCAGTGAAGGGAGAGGGAGCATGGCCCGCATCGTCAATCTGAAGCACGAGCCCGACGCCGTCGCGCGCGGCGCGGTGCGCATCGACCGCCGCACGCGCTGGGGAAATCCCTATCGGATAGGCCGTGACGGAACGAGGGACGAGGTGATTACGCGCTATCGCGCGCACCTCTGGCGCCAGATCCGCTCGGGCGAAATCGCCCTCGCGGATCTCGCTTCGCTCGATTCCCGCGACCTGGCGTGTTGGTGCCATCCGAAGCCCTGTCACGGCACGGTGCTCGCCCGCGCGGCGGCCTGGGCCGCCGGCGAGCTTCGCCGCCGTGTCGCGTCGCCCGAACCGATTCTGTTCTGGTCGCGCTGCCCGGAGTGGGGATGGCTCTCGAACTTCGCCGCCGCCGGCTTCGCCGGCCCCGGCGGCGAAGTCTGGTCGAGCGTCGAGCACTGGTACCAGGCCGGCAAGGCGGCGGACCCGGCGGCGGTCGAGCGTATCCGCCGCGCGGCGACGGCGCGCGAGGCGCAGCGCCTCGGGCGCGCCGTGCGCTGCCGCGCCCGCTGGGACGACGCGAAGCTCGCGCGCATGGCGGAGGGGCTGCTGCTCCGCTTCGCTCCGCAGCGCCCCGACACCGCGCGGCTGCTCGCCACCGGCGAGCGCGCGCTCCGCCACGCCACGCCCTGGGGCGCGCACGGCGACCCCTTCTGGGGCATCGGCCGCGACGGGGCCGGCGCCAACCGCCTCGGCCGGATGCTGGACGCCATCCGTGCCGCGCGCCGGGACGGCGCGCCGCTCGATGCCGACGCACTCGCCGGGCGCGTCCGCTGACGGAGCGCCCCGCTTCCGCTTCGCGGGAGGAAGAGGAGAGCGAAAGGGTGGGCAAGCCCACAAGGAGAGGAGGGAGAGTCCATGAGCACCGCCGCGAACCCGAGCACCATCCGGATGGCGCCCCGCTACGTTGTCCGCACCGTCGACGAGGACTGGATTGACCTCTTCGATGAACCCTCGCGCATCGGCGAGAAGCGCCCGGCTTGGGACGAGGCCCAGCGTCGCGTCCGCGAACACCCCGAGCTCAAGACCGTCGTGCTCGATCGCCACACCGGCGCCACGCTCTGGCAGAGCGACCCGGACATCCCGGCGCGCTACGAGGTTCTCGCGGTCGACGAGACCGTGTTCCACGTCCTCGACACGGACCTCTCCGTCACAAGCGACCTGCTCTCCGCGCACAAGGAGAAAGACGACGCCTGGACCGCGTTCTACGCCGCCATCGAGAAGCGCGTGGGCAACGACATCATCGTGCTGCGCGACACGATGCAGGGAGACACCGTCCTCGCGACCTCCGACGAGGACCGCTACAGCACCGATGCGCCATGAGGGCGGTGGCTTCCATTCCTCATCGAATGCCCGGTGGGTGGCGGGGCAGGCAGGGGAAGGTTTGGGCGCGTCGCTTCGCGACCGGGCTACCCTGTCGAGCCCGCTGCGCGGTCTCGCCCCTTCGGGCGGGTATCCCTCGCGCCTCCGCTCCCTGCGGTCGCTGCGCGCTCCGCTTGCCAGGAGGAGCAGGAGAGAAAGCTGCCTCCCGCCGTGACTGGGCATTGTCCCACACGTGCTCAGTGCGCCAACCCCTGCGGGGTCCTCCGCTGACGCTCCGGCCGGGACTCGCAGGGCAACGGCGCTGGCGCGCCTAGTCCCGGCGGCGCGCGCGACCGTGGCTCGCTCGCTTCGCTCCCTGCGCCCGCACCACTCGCGCACACAGCCGGGCCATGCCCTGCGGCCCCGGTGGCTCCCCTGCGCGCGCGTGAAACATACCCAGTCACCACGGGGGAGGCCCCGAGGACGAGCCGCAGACGGTTCGAGACACTCACTTCCATCAGGAGAACGTCATGACTGACATCGACCGCACCGACACCACGATGGGCCACGCCTTCGCACAGGCCGGCTTCGACTTCGACGCCACCGCCGTCATCGAGACCGGCGACGACGGGCCGCGCGAGGAGTCCCAGACCGCCATCGCTTGCGAGCACGCCCAGCTCTTCGGCGCAACGCCCGAGCGCGACGAGTTCGACCCGCGCGAGGTCTGGGACGCCGACGACGCGACCGACGCGGTGGGCGAAGCCTTCCGCATCCTCGCCGAGGGCGTCGCACCGGACGGCTTCCAGCTCGCCGACGAGCGCGAGAGCCTGCTGTGGGGCTTCGTCAACTGCCTCGACGCCCAGGTGCGCCGCCTCGACCGCGCCACCGACCGGCTCCTCCCGGAGATGCGCGACCTCGAACGCGCGCAGGACGGCACCGAGGTGAAGGCCCGCGAGCTGGAGCTCATCACCGACCGGGCGCGGAACTTCGGCGACCGCCGCGACGCGTTCGAGACCATGCGCGACCTCGCCGCCGACGCCTACCGCACCGAGACCGGCGACCTCTGGCGCCCGCGGCGCGGCAGCCACGTCAGCCAGACCGGGCACCTCACCTCGGCGGCCATCGACGCCCGCGACTTCCAGCGCGCCCGCAAGGACCGCGAGCTCCGGGCGCACCTGCCGCAGGGCACCCTCGTCGCCATCGCGGGCGGGAAGCACGTCGCCGACGTGGGCGCCGTCATCGCCCGCCTCGACAAGGCCCGCGAGAAGTACGCCGACATGGTGCTGGTGCACGGCGGCGGCCCCGGCGTCGAGCGCATCGCGGCGCAGTGGGCCGAACGGAACGACGTGCACCAGGTGGTGTGCAAGCCCGACTGGACCGCCCACGGACGCGCCGCTCCCTTCCGCCGCAACGACGAGCTGCTGAACCTGCTGCCGAAGGGCGTCATCGCCTTCCCCGGTTCGGGCATCACCGACAACCTCGTCGACAAGGCCGTCGCGCTGGGCATCCCGGTGCAGCGCTGCGCCGCCTGACCCGCAGCGCCCCCACGGGTCGCGTCGCTTCCGGGCGGCGCGGCCCGTTTTTCTTTGGTCGGCCCCGGACAACGCCACCGCCGCGCGGCTCGCCTTCGCGTCGCCCGGCGCCTGCGGCGCCGCGCTCCGCAGCGGCTCCGCCGCTCTCTCTCCGCACAACGCCCCGCAGACAACGCTGATGCTACCCCTCGCGGTGCCGGTGTCGCTGGCGACAATGTTCGCGCTGCCGTCGATGGTGACGACGACGATCCTGCCGGCGGTGTTGCCGGTACTGGTGATGCCGCTGGTGCCGAAGATGGTACGCGGTGTGCCGAACGGTCAGGTTAGTCTGGGCGCGTCGCTTCGCGACCGGGCTACCCTGCCGAGCCCGCTGCGCGGTCTCGGCCCTTCGGGCGGGTATCCCTCGCGCCTCCGCTCCCTTCGGTCGCTGCGCGCTCCGCTTGCCCGGCGGCTCGCTGCGCTCGCCGCCGTTGCCGGCCCGACACGCCCGGTGCTTCATTCGACCGCACCGTCCACGGCACCGCCGTGTCCTCCTCGCGATGGCGCTGCGCGCCGCGCTCGTCGCGGCAGTACTCCGTGCGCCGCCGGTGTCGGCTTCGCCGTCCACCGGCTCGCGCACTGCCCGGTGCAGTCGTGTCCGCACAAGTGCGGACACCACCGCCATCGCCTCCGGCAGCGTGCTGCGCACGACTGCCTGCGGCTCTGTCCGCACCGCCGCCCGCTCACGCGCCGCGGCGGCTCCCCTCCGCCGGCTTCGCCGGCGTCGATTCCCCGAACTTCAATGCTGCCGATTTGGCCGTCCCGACCGCCGGGGCGGCCTTGGTTCTCACACCCGACGCATCGTTGATGCAAGGGTTGCCGTGACTGGCCATCGCTGCTGTTGGCTGGCTATGCCGCGCTCGTCGGTGCGCGTGTCGGCGCCTGGCGTGCCGGATTGACCTGCCACCGATCGGTGCTCCAAACCGAGCCCCGGTTACGTCGCCAAGACCGTCCCATCGCGCCCATGCCGCAGCGAGCACCTTTCGGTGCCTCGCCGTGTACGGCGAATTCTCTTGAGATTTGCTGCGAGCACCTATAGGTGCTAGGCCGGGCGCGGCGTAGAATGACAGTCTCACCTGCGCCCAGCGTCGCCCAAGCCCGTAACGGCGTTCGTGCCGGCCCCGCGCATGGGCGCTTCCACCGCTCCAATGGAGGTCCGGAGCCCTTGCGATCCGCCCCCAGCCCTTCCCCGGAGCGCCAACTATTCCATCCGGAGGCAGCACCAAACCATGACCAGTTCGCCCGACGGCTCCCTGCACAAGCACATCCGCGTGTCCCGCGCGCAGTGGGAGCGCATCGAACGGGCCGCCGAGGGCAGCCCGCATTCCCCCAACCAGGTCCTGGTCGAACTCGCCATGGAGGCCCTCGACCGCCGCGAATGGCCCGGCACCGACACCGAAATGCGCGTTGCGCGGGCTTCGCTGTTCGCCGCCCAGGCCCTCGCGCGTGGCCTGATCGCGGACGGACGCGAGCAGGAGGTTCAGGAGATCCGCGACTACATCTCGTCGATCGTGCCCGATCCGGAAGCCGACGAGCCCCGCTAAGCGGACCGAGCCAAAGAACGGCCGTGTCCGGCGGCCACGGTCGCGGGTAGCTATTTCGCGCCTACATCATGACTACCGTCACGCGTGCCTTCGCGCCGAAAACGAAACCCGCCTGCTTCGATTGTCGATGTTCGTTGCACGGGCTGTCGCTAGCGACATCGCAGCCGAAGGCATCAACGAGGTCACGAGCAGATCCGGCACAACTTCTTCGCCGCCAAGCACCCCTCAGTCAGCACTTCAACGGGCGCTCTCCCGCGCAACGGGCGCGCCGCCCCGGGGCGATGTCGTCACATCAGCTCTCCCAGCACGTGCTCGAGCTCGTCGGGCGCGCTGAGAAAGGCAAGGAATCCCTTGTCCCACACGGCGCAGGTGCGGTCCTTGGCCAGAATCCAACCGCTCCCGTATGCGTCTCCGCCATAGTGATGGTTCACAAGCATGCGCAATCCGTGGAGCATTTCGATGGACTTGCGATCGAACTCGAAAGCCGTGGCGTGCAGAAAACCATCGTCCCAGGAGTCGACAAGTATCAGCGGGGGCCTTGGCCTCGCGCTCCGTGCGTCGCCCAGCCAGGTATTGAGGTGCAGATCCACGAGACCGCAACCGATCACGTAGATGATGTCGGCTGCCAGCGCGTCGCGAGCCATGCTCGCGTAGTAGTGCGAAAACGGCTGCTGCTGCAAGCGCGAGAGTTTTTCAAGACCGGTGACGACCGCGGTACGCGTCACCTCGCTGC
Source organism: Alphaproteobacteria bacterium (assembly GCA_964291415.2). GTDB lineage: Bacteria > Pseudomonadota > Alphaproteobacteria > SP197 > SP197 > SP197. The sequence continues at coordinate 506,092 of OZ219920.1, forward strand.
CATCCATCCTCCGCCCTCCCGTCCCCGTAAACGACGCGTGCTTCAGCGCCGCAGCCCGATCGTCGAACCAATAGAGGGCGCCCAGCTCCGCATCCCGCTTCGGCGGGACAGGAAAACCCAGATGCACCGAGCCGTGCAGGTGGAAGGCGCAGTCGTCATCGACCGTCTGCCAGAAGGATCGCGCGTCGAAGCGTTTGGGATCCCGGCTCGCCGCACGCGCGAATCCCGTGTACAGATCGGGCGCCGCCTGCAGAAGGAAGTCGTCGTAGTTGGTGGTATAGATGCGGGCAACATGATCCTGTCGCAATCCGGCGATGAACCCGGCGAGCGGTCCGAGATTCCTCGCGGGACGGTCGCAGACCGTCGATAGCTCGGCGTAGATGAACTCCGCCATTCGCCCGACCAGCGCTCGCAATGCCTCCTCATCCGCCGAAAACCGCCGTTCGATGAACGGCACCAGGATCGGCCGGAACTCATCCACGGCGCGCGGGTCCGGCTGGAAGGTGAACAGCAGCTCGTGGGCGCAGTGGTAAATGTGCTCGAACGTAACCGCACTAGCGCCGCCTTGGAGATAACCGGCCAGCATCGCGCGGATCTCCCGGTAGGCTCCATCTCCGCCGCAGCACTTCATCCAGTCGTCGGCCATCACCCTTGCTTCGACAAGCTGCGTCAGCTTCGCGGTGCTGGGCGCTCCGAATTCGAGCGAGGCGCCCGCCCCCGCGAGAACCAATGCACGCTTCTTCCGCTTCCCCACGAACCTTCTCCCGCTAATCCAGTATGGCCGATAGCACCGAATCGCCCGCTACATCTCGTCGATCATGCCCAATCCCGACACCCGCGGACATGCCGAAACGGGCCGCGCCGCACGGCCCGATGGTCGGTAAGGGAACCCGAATTGAGTTCACGGGTGCCAACACGGGCGACCAAACGAGTTTCCGGCTCATGGTCTTTGCACCAAAGCGAGCTGCACCATAGACGGTACTGTGAACGACACCCACGACGGATTGGGTCCGTTCGTTCCGAACGACTGCGAGAGTCTGTCCCATACGTTCGCGGAGGACGGCGGCACGATTGCGGTCACCGAGCGAATCGGGTTTCGTTTCGAGACGTCGCCAACCTGGAGCTCCAGTCGGCCGTTCCACTGCGAGGGCCACACGGCGCAAAGGTAGCGAAAGGTCGACGGCCGGGCAGCCGTCAGCTCGAACGGCAGAAAGCCACCGGGCAGAATGCGAACCGCATAGCCTTGACTGCCCGGACCACCGACAGGCGCAGCAACAGAGAGCACCGACAGTGAGCCACGAAGACGCACCGGAGTTCCTTCCCGCCGAAGGGAGTCTCATCGGCGGGTTCTCCAGGGACAAGCCAGGACGCATTACGGAAGCGCTGCAGGACATGACGCTCGCCGTCAACGGGATGGCGATGCAGTTCGGGAAGAGTGGCACCGGACAGGGCGAGGAGTGGGCAACGGCGATGGCCGCTTTCGCTCGGGCCTCTTCGATATTCCTCCGGAAGACCGTGCTCGGCGACTTCGGCAAGAAACAGACGCGCCTGCTCGACGACGACGTGCTGAACACGCTCGGCCTGCGGTTTCACCGTCTCGTGACGATCCCGCGCGAGTTGCGGAGACCCATCCGGATCGAGTTCGGGGGTATCAGGGGCGGCGCGTTGTACCTCACGAAGCTGAATGACGAGACAGGGGAACCGGAAGAGACGTTTGCCGCGCCCATGGGTCCTCAGACATTGGAGATCGTCATCCAATGGCCCCTTCCGGGAGCAATCGGTTGGACCGGGGTGCCCACCGCGCAGCAACCCTGGCTGATTGTTCCGGAGATGCTGTTCCGTCTCGACCAGGAGCCCGCGATGGACTGCGACCAATGGCTCGGCCAGCAGGTTGTGCTGTTCGACAAGCGAGGTATTTCGCTCAGGGAGATCATTCAGACCGTGGTCAACTTTGAAGCTGCGCACGCCGTGAGTACCAGCAGACTCGCGACCTTCGGGGGCGCGGCGCCGACCGCGGCGGCCCAGAACCCGGCACCGCACATCCTGAATGCGGTCACGTTCTGCGGCATCAGGTTTGCCCATCTCGTCGTGATCGAGTCCGCGATGTATCTCTACGATACCCTCCTCGACAACAAGTCTGTCGCGCGTCCGAAAGGCGATCTCTACCGGATGAAGCTGGGCGTCGGGTGGGACAGCGAAGAGAACGGGTCCGAAACGCCCCGCTGGGCGCGCTTCCAGGGAACCATGATGGTCGCTTTCCACAACGCGCCAATGGTGACACGCCATGAGATCCGGCCGGTCGGAAAGGGATAGCGAGACCCATTGGATATAGATTTCCAACGGCAGCGCCGGTGACGATCGCGCTTCCGGCGACCGAGGCGATCGATTCAATTCAATGCGGTGGCCGCCGTCACCTGGACACTCGACGTTCGTGATCCCGACAAGCAGTCCTCCGGTGAGAGTGCGTCGGCTCTACAACCCGAGTCCGCGATCGACGCCCTTCGGCGTGCGTGCCTGCTCCATTTCGGGCACCGGGGTTCGCTCTTCCTCCCGGGGCGCCGGAGCACCGCCTTCAAGGCCAGCATTTCGGCCCGCCCCCAATCCGGCCTCGCGCCCCTTCGCACGCTCCGGTTCGACAGCTTCGAGCGCCGCGATGCGCTCGCCGGTGGCCGCTTCGAGCTGCTCCTTGAGCGCCGCCTTGTCGTCGGTGACGAGCTCGGCCCGGTCCCGCGCGCGGGAGATCTCGACGTAGAACGACTTCTGCGTGGTGAGGTGGGGGTGGTTGGCCTCCATCGCGGCGATCACGGTGTCCACCGTGCGGCCCTGGAACGCGTGCACGGTGGAGGCCCAGGCGCGGTCGACATGGCGGAGCTGCGGGTCCCCGGGGGCGAGGTCGAGCGTGCGCCCGTCCTCGAGGCGGAACGTCACCCTGCCGTCCCTGACCGCCGCGACCTCGGCGGTGCCGCTGTTGACGAGCCCAAGCCCGGCGTCGTTCCGGGTCCAGCGGATCCGGTCGCCGGTGCGGAGCTCCATCTCCTCGCTGCGGTACACCTCGACGCCGCCGGCGCGGGCCGCGATCCGGTTGGGCTCCCAAGCAACGGAGCGCCCGTCCGTTCCCTCCAGATTCACCATTCGCGTCCGGCGGTCCACCCCGGCGACGCGCAGCTCGTCGCCCTTGTCGACCCCGAGACGCTTGTAGGGGCGGTGGAACGCAACCGTGTCGCCGGGCCGGTAGTTGGCGGCGAGGGTCTTCTCGGCGTTGGTGTAGCCCCGCGAGACGAGGCGTTCGACTGTCGTGGCGGGGCCGTGCACCGCGCCGTCGCGCACCAGGCGTTCGCGGACGATGGCGTTGATGTTCTCGCGCAAGCCGTGGCTCGGGGCCATCAGCCCGGCGTTGGCCCGCTCCTCGGGCGAGAGCGCGAGCCAGCGCGCGGCGGCGGCGCCCGCGAGGTTGTCGGGCTTCACTTCGGCCACATTCTCCCCCAGCTTGTCGAATGCGCGTGCGACGTCGCCCGCGAGGCTCGCCTCGACGGCTTCCTTCAGCGCCGGGTCGCGCTGGCGCATGATCTCGTCCATTACGGCGGTCTTCATGCCGGCGGCCTGGAGTTGGGCGAAGGGCTTGCCGGCGTCCACGGCGTCGAGCTGCTTCGCGTCGCCCACCAGCACCACGCGGGGGATCCGGAGCGCGTCCGCGATGCGGAGCAGGTTCCGGGCCTGAACTGTGGAGGCGAGCGAGCCCTCGTCCACGACCAGCGCGGTCTTCGCGAACTGAGCCCGCATGTCCTTCTCGCCCTTCCTGGTCATGCGCCCTTCGGCGACCCCGGCGTAGCGGGCGAGGAAACGCTGGAGGGTTTCCGAGCCGATGCCGGCCTCGCCTTCGAGGGTGCGCGCGGCCGAGGCCGAGGGCGCGAGTCCCCGGACCTCATAGCCCTTCTTCTCCAGCAGCCCGCGGGCGCGCCGCAGCATGGTGGTCTTGCCCGAGCCGGCGTAGCCCTGGACGCCGACCGTGCGATCGTCCGACGACAGGATCAGCTTCACCGCCTCCTTCTGGCCGGCGGTCAGCGGGCCGCCCCAGAGCGCCTTGTCGACGGCGCGGGCGCGCATCGGCACGGCACCCCGGCGCTCGCCCGCCCGCATCAGCGCGATGGTCTCGCGCTCGTCGGCGACGGCGCGGTCGGTGGTGAGCAGCCCCTCGGCGCCCGGCAGACGGGCGGCGTGCAACGTCCCGGCTTGCTCGCGGGCCGCCACCTCGCGTTCGATGTCCCCGATCCGCGCCGCGCCGGGGCCGTGGGCGAGCGCGGCGGCGAGCAGGTCGGTGCGGGCGAACACCGCCTCGCGCTCGGAAAGATGGGCGACGGCCCATTCCACGGCCTGCGCCGCCGGCGACCCGGCTGCTTCGTCCCGCGCTGTTGCGGAGTCCGCTTCCACGGCCGCGCCTGCGCCGGGCATGGCTCCGTTGCCCCCATCCGGCCCCGCTTCCCGTCCCCGGCCCGGCTCCGTCCCCGCGTCCCGGCCGGCCTCCCGCGATCTCGCTTCGCCGGCAAGCGCAGGGGCATCGAACCCGAGCGCGGCGGCCTGCCGCTCCCAGCTCTCCCTGAGCTCGTCACGGTCGACGTCGCGCTTGGCGGCGCGGGTCATCAGCGCCGCGCGCTGGGCGAGGCGCTGGTCGTCCGCGGTATCGCCGCCGCCGCGCTCGGCGACCGCCGCCTCGATCTCGGCGCGCCGGGTCGAGAAGGCTTCCACGACCTCGCGCGAGACGCCCGCGATCTCGAAGCGTCCGTCGGCATGGGTCTTCTCGATCCCGTATCCGAGCCGTGCGAGGCCGGCGGCGAGCTCGCTGCGGTAGAGCGCGCCCAGCAGCATCTTCGACCGGTACAGCTTCTCGTTGGCCATCGAGCGCCACTTGCCGTCCTCCCCCTGCACCATGTTGGCGATCACCGCGTGGGTGTGGAGCGCGGGATCGAGGTTGCGCGAGGTGTCGTGGCGGAAGGTGGCGATCACCGTCTTCTGGCCGCCGGTGCGGGCCATGCGCCCGGTCTCGGGGTCCTTCATCCGGGTCTCGGCGACGTTCCGCTCCAACCAGGAGAGCGTGCGCGCGACGGCCCGGTCGTGGGCGTCGACCACGCGGGCGTCGCCGCCTACGAGCGCCGCGAGCGACACGGACTTCGGGGCCGAGAGGGTGAGGTCGCGGCCGGGGCGGTGCGTGATTTCGCCGTCCTTGCCGCGGCGACCCAGGCGGGTGTCCGAGCCGTCCGGCACCTTGCCTTCGAGCACCGCGCGGAAGGCGCCGGGATCGACCGGCCCGGTCAGCCCGAGCTCGTCCGCCCCCCTGCCGGCCCAGGCGCTCGCCTCCCGGTGCTCCGGATCGTCCTTCGCGTAGTAGCCGTCGCGCTCGTAGTAGCTCGCACCCTGGGCCGGAGCGGCGACGGCCCCGATCGAGGCGACCATCTCAGATCGCTATCCCCGGCCCCGTGCCGGGGAGCCCGCCTTCTTTCGCCTCGCCGTCCCGATCTTGCGGTCCGCCGTCCGCGGCCTCTCCGGCGTCCGCCGGGGCATCCTCCGCCTCGCCGGGCAGCGGCGCGGGCTCCGGCCCGTCCCCGGGCGGCGCGGAGTCCGGCGCGCCGTCCTTCGCCGGCGACGGGTCTACGGGCTCTGTATCCGCCTCCTCCGGCAGGGCGGGGAACGCGATATCCGCGTCGCCGCCGGGATCGGCGACCGGCGCCGATGCGGCGACTTCGGCGTCGTCCGCACGACCGGGTGGCTCGGCCCGGTCCTCGCGCGGCACGAACCGCTCCGCCGCCTTCGGGCGGGAGACGTATTTCAGGCGGATCGAGGCGACCGGGAAGGGGCCGGGGAACTTGAGATAGCCCTCCAGGTTGGCGAGCCGCATGATCTCGGAGGGGAGCGCCAGCGCGCGCAGCTCGCGGCGCGGGGTCAGGCTCACCCCGTCGCGAATCGTGTTGGCGCCGTAGGAGAACCCCTCGGCGACCTCCTCGATCTCGCTCCGTCCGAGACTGTCGGCCGACCACTGAGCGGTGTCGCGGTCCGGCGCCGCCAGCACCACGCGCGTGCCGCAGAGCCCGGAGATCGTCTCGGCCCCGTTCCGCCCGTAGAGGTCGCGCAAGGCCGACGCCACCTGGACGCCGAGCACGAAGCAGCCGCCGAACTGGCGCGACTCGGCGAGGCCGGGCTGGAGCGAGGGCACCTGGTGCAGGGTGGGGAGCTCGTCGAGGATCACCCAGATGCGCCGGTCCGGTTCCTGCGCGAGCGAGAGCATGGCGTTCACCGCGATCTCCAGCCAGGTCGAGATCAGACCGCGCAGGCTGGCGTGCTGGTCGCCGCGCGAGGTGAGGAACAGGAACCCGTCCCGGTCCTCGTCCGATATCCACTCGCGGATCGAGAACGGCTTGCCGGTATCGGGCAGGAACTCCAGCGCCGACAGGTTGGCGGTCAGCATGGCGCGCACGCTGAGCGCGGTCTTCGGGTTGTCGGGATCGACGATGGACTGCGCGACCGTGCCTTCCATCGCCTCGGCGAGCGCCGTCAGGTCCGTCTTCAGGAGATGGTCGACCAGGACCTTGTTGTCCTTCACCCCCTTCTGCCGGAGCACCCCGGCGCCGTTGGAGAAGAGCTGGCGCGCGGCCGTGACCCAGAAGGGATCGACCGTGTCCTTCTGCTGGGGGATCAGCGCGGCCGCCATCATGTCGAAGTCGCGGGGATTGCGGGCTTCGAGGAAGGGCGACCAGCGCGGCGCGCGCGCATCCAGCGGGTTCATCAGCACGTCGCGGTCGCGATCGAAGAAGGACCGCGTGTAGCTCCCCATCTTGTCGTAGAGGACGCAGCGCTCGCCGCGCGCGCGGATCTGCGAGACGAGGTCGGAGATCAGCACCGTCTTGCCCGACCCGGTGGTGCCCGAGACGATGGTGTGCTGCGTCTCGGTGCGCTCCGGATACGGGATGCCGGCGATGGACCAGGGGCGGAGCCGCCTGCCGCCCGGAAGGATGCCGAGAAGCCGCTCATGGGGCGATTGCAGCCGGCGGCGGAGCTCTCCGGCCGCTGACCATCTCCGCGCCCCGGATGCGCTTCTGGCGGCCGAGCTGCGCGCCGCGATACCAGAACACGACGAGGAAGAGCCCGATCAGCCCGGCGCCGGCCGCCGGCCCGAGCCCGGCGCTCGCGAACATCTCGTCCCTGATCCGCTCGCGTGCTTCGCGGGCCGGGACGGAGGCGGCGATGTCGCGGATGCGCAGCACCCGCCGCGTGCCGTCCTCGAAGCGGATCTCCTGGCCCGAGTCCGGGTCGTAGCCGAGGACGAGCTTGACCTCGGCGAGGCTGACCATCCCGGCGGCGTACCACTCGTCGCCCGTCGTGCGCTGCCACAGCGTCCAGGCCGGGACCGCCACGGTGGTGAAGGCGGCGAAGAACACGGCCGCGCGGAAGAGCTGGCCCCACATGCGCAGCCCGTGGAAGACGGTCTGGCCGCCCCGGAGCGTCGAGCCGCCGATGCCGCGCATCACGCTCTCCCCGTTGTCGGGCAGGTCGCCGGCCGGAGGCGGAGGCCGGCGGAGGCGGGGTCGAGAGTGAACGGGACGGAGAGAGGTCCCGGGGATTCCCTTTTCCGGTTTCGCCGGTATGCTCGGAGGACATGAACATGACACGAACATTCAACGACCGGGCCGGACCGCCGGCGCCGGCCGGCACGCCGCGGGTCACCCGGACCGAGCGCGCCGTCGTGCTCGGCGGCTTCGCCCTCGCGGCGCTCTGCACTGCCTGGTCCATCCTCGCCGGCGCCGGCATCGAGACGGTGGCCGCCGCGTGGCTCGCCGCCGGCGTCTGGGCCTTCCTGTCGTCGCTGGCGCTCGCGCTCCGGCGGGCCTGCGCGGCCGCGACTGGAGCGCCTTCCGCCGTGGCGATCTTTCCGACGGCACCGAGCTCATCGACTGGTCGACCGGGAGCGGGCGCTGGCTGGAGCTGGGCGTCGCCGAGGACCACGAGCGGCTGATGCGCGGCGACTGAGCCCGGAGAGTTCCGCCCCGGCCTCACGGCGAGGCGTCCCCCCAGCCCCGCTCGTCCGCCTTCGGCCGTTCCGCCGCGCCGCCGGGGGCGCCATCCGGCACGGCGTTCTTCGCGGTGCCGAACAGCTTGCCGGCGAGCCAGTCGCCGACCACCGGCAGGTTCTCCGTGGCGTGGCGCTCGAAGGGCTTGTCCGCCTCGACGGCGACGCCGGCGCGGCCCTCCGCGGTATCCTGCCCGGTCACCGTCTGCCGCGCCTCGCGGGCCGTGCCCTTCATGATCTGCTCGGTCTTCGTCTCCGCGCGCTCGCCGAGGGCGGCGGCCTCGACCTCGCCCGGGATGGGCGCGCCCGCGGCGTAGGCCCGGTCGCGCACCCCTTCCGCCCACCCTCCGTAGGCGGCCGCGGTCTCACGACCGTAGGCGCCGCGCAGCTCGCCCGCCGCACCCTCGTACTCCGCCGCGCCGCCGACCGAGGCCGGGTCCGGCCCCGCCGGGGCGGGGAACTTCTCGGCCACGAACGCGGCGGCGTACTCCCGGAGCTGCTCGGCGTCTTCCGGGGTCTGGGGCGATGCGATGCGCATGGCGCCGGCGGCGCCGATCGCGCGCCCGTCCGTGCCCGGCTGCTCCGAGAGCCAGGCGAAGAAGGGCTGGCCGAGCTCGCGCTCGATCGCCTGCGCGTCCGAGCGCACCTGCGCCGCCTGCTCCGACCAGCTCTCGGACTCCTGGCGCGCCAGCGACGCCCGTTCCTGGAACGTCCGCATCCGGGTGAGGTTGGCCGACAGGCTCTCGTCGAGGCTCGCGAGCTCCGAATCCCCGGTCTGCGTGGAATACCGCCGGGAGGCTTCGGCGACCTGCGACCAGGTCTCGGTCACGCCGTGCTGGCGGTCGTATTCCTTCACGCGGTTCCAGGCTTCGGACTCGATGGTCTGGCCGCGCCACATCACCGAGCCGTTCGCCTTCGCCTTGACGATGAAGTCCCAGCCGCCGCCGACGCTCGCCTGTCCGGTCAGCACCGCGGCCTGGTTCCGGGAAATCCCGGCGATCTCCGACAGTTTCTCGACATGGGAGTCGAGCTGCTGCGCCTGGCTCGACTCGCTCTCGGTGACGCCGCGCGCGAAGGCTTCCCCGTCGACACGTCGTGCGAATAGCGCTCGATCAGCCCCGTCGCGTCGGTGACGGCGGCGTTGCGCGCCTGGCCCGCCTCCGCCGACCAATGGCGCGAGAGCGTGCTGGCCTCGGCCGCGCGGGTCTCGTAAGAGGTCGCGAGCGACTCCGAGAGCCGCACGCCGGCGGCCGGGATGCGGCTGGTGGCGGCGCCGGCATCGGCGACCACGGTGCCGTCTCCGGTCACGGTCATGGCCGCGCCGGCCGGCGCGTAGCCCGTGTAGCGGTCGGTATCGACATGGGCCGAGGTGCGGATCTGGCGCCCCTCCAGGGTCGCGAAGCGGTGGGTGTCGTAGCCGGTGTTGGCGAGCGAGAGGTTGCCCGTCGTGCCCTCGTGCGCGGCCGAGCTTGCGGCGTCCTGGCCGACCGCGAGGACGGACGTGGCGAGCACGGTGGCCTTCGACAATCCGTAGGCCAGCGCCGCCGCCAGGAACGGCACCGACATGGAGAGGTAGCCCGACATCACCGCGACGTCGGACGCCACCGCCCGGATCCCGGCCTGGGCCACCAGCGAGATGCCGATGTCGCCGCCCGGCATGAACGCCGCGGCCTGCATCCGCTCGGCCGCCTCGCCCATCGAGATGCGGTGCAGCACCGCGTAGAGCGGCCCCCAGGACTGGAGCCACACCAGCCCCGTCACGTAGGAGCGGAAGATCGCCGTGCCCGCCGGCGTCAGCATCAGCAGCACCGCCATCGGGAAGGCCCCGACATAGAGGCACTCGAACACGATCCGCAGCAGCGGCACCCAGGTCTCCGCCTGCCGGCCGATCGCCCGGTAGGCCGAGACGGTCTGCGCCTCGGCGCGGGCTTCCGTGTAGGCGCGCAACGCCGCCGCGTTGCCCGCTTCCGCCGCCCATTGCTCGCCGGCGTCGTGGACGGCGTTCAGCACCATCTGCTGGCGCATGATCTCGCCGGCCGTGCGCGAGGCCCCGATGAGGAAGTCGTGCGCGGCCGGGAGCGCGGCCAGAAGCTCGGCGCGGGCCAGCGCGTCGGTCCGCGCGTCCGGGAATATCCGGCGCCCGAACACCGTGCCGGCGCGGGCCATTTCGGCGGCCCACTGGCCGTTGAGCCGTCCCGCCGCGTCCCGGCAGGTGACGATCTGCCGGTCGATCGGCGTCGCGCCCGTGCCGGTCGACGCCGCCTGCCTGCCGGGTCGAGAACTCGACCATGCGCGCGGGCGAGGCCCCGGCAGACGGCGAGCCCGAGGCGGTGACCAGCCGCCAGATATCCGTCGACTCCCGCAGATCGTCCGCCGAGATGTGCCCGAGCAGGAGCGCGTGGAAGACGCACTGGCGGGCGTAGTTGCGGACGTTGCGCGCGAACACGGCATCGGTGATTTCCAGGCGCGTCGCCTTGGCCGCGAGCCTGGCGCCGAAGATCAGCCCGTGGCGCTGGTACTGGAGGTCGTTCGGGCAGCGTGAACGCCTGCTCGGTGAGGCGCGTCAGCCCGTCACCCACCTGGCTGGTGAGCGAGGCGAACAGCGCGAGCCCGATCGGGACGTTGGCGACCACCGCCGGCGCCAGCGTCGGGTCGAGCCGGTCGACCACCCGCACGGTGGCCTTGGGCACGATCATCGCGCCCCAGACGGTGACGAACAGCAGGATCCACTTGGCGTTGTCCTTCCACGAGCCGCCGAAGGCGGTGCGGAAGAGCACCCAGGCGAGCCCGGCGACGCCGGCGAGCTGGGCCAGCGTGACATAGGCGCCGCCCGCCGGTGATCGCGGCGACGGCGTTCAGCAGATCGACGAGGTAGGTCCCGCCGCCGAGGGTGAAGAGCTCGTACATATGATAAGGTGTCACGCTCATGGCTCAGCGCGACCCGGCCCCGGCGCCGCCGCGCGCGAACGCCAATGCGGCGCGGAGATCGGCGCTGAGCGCGCCCGCCAGCTCGGTCTCGATCAGGCGCAGCTTCTCGACCACGGCGAGCGCCGTGTTGAGCCGTTGCAGGCCCTGGTGCCGGTGCCTTGCCAGCGCGACGCGGTTGGACCGGAGCCCCTCGCGCCAGCGCCGGAGCTGCTCGCCGTCGGCGATGTCCAGCGTCCCGGCGCGCTCCTCGACCGTGCGGTGAAGATCGGTGATCCAGACCTGCATCACGTCGAGCGCCACGGCCTCGGCGAGCGCGTCCATCTCCTGGTCGATGACTGCGCCCCGGTACGCGGCGGCCGCGTTGGCGACCCGGTAGACCGGCAGCGTGGTGAGGTTCACGAGGCCGAGCGCCGGCGCGGGCGGCGCGGTATCCGCGCGCACCGCGTCCACGAGATCGCGCAGCAGCTCGGCGACCCGGGCGCGGAACCCCCGGTCGGCGGGGATGGTGACCGTGCCGAGGCTCGGGTTGAGGCAGAGGTTCGGCGTGTCGCAGCGGTAGACCGGCAGCGCGCCGCCGCCCTCCATCAGGGTCTCGGTGACACGGCGGTCCAGCGCCAGCGGCTCGAGAATCCGCACCCTGGGGCCGGACGTGTCCGCATCCGAGGTCGGCGCCGTCACGATCAGCGTGCCGGTCACCGCCATGGCGAACTCGGCGAGCTGCGTGTCGCCCGCGAGGAACGACGACGCCCGGATCGCCTTCCAGGCGTAGTTGACGTTGACCGGCACCTGGTCGGCCATGGCGCCCGAGGCCGACGCCAGGGTCGAGTTGCGCTGCCCGTCCGCGCCGCAGCCGTGCCTGGCCGCCGCGTAGTCCGAGAAGATGCCCTGCGAGGTGCCGATCGCGGCACAGATCGACGCGCTCGCCCGGTCGTTCTTCGACCAGACCGCGCCCACCAGCGCCTGCGCGGTCTCGCAGGAGTTCATGTTCTGGTTGTTGATCCACTGCGCCAATGCCCGGAGCTTGGCCATGGTCTCGGCGATCACCGGCGAGATGGTCTCCAGCGCCAGCTCGAAGGCGAAGCCGGCGGCGTTCTGCGCGACGGCCCGGCCGAAGGCGATGAGCTGGTCCGAGTTGATGAACGAGAAGGCGCCGGCGAAGGCGTCGATGCCGCCGCAGCCCGCCCGGAAGGAGGGCAGGCTCACCGTCGCGATCTGCTCCGAGCGCACCGGCGAGCGCAGGTAGAGGTTGCCGAGCGTCCAGTGGCCGGACGCCTGGCCGTGGAACGCGGTCGGCCCGGTGGTGTTGACCGCCGCGCCCTGCCAGAAGCGGCCCATCTCCGAGAGCACGTCGGCGCGCGCGGGGGAGGCCGCGAGCAGGAGGGCGGCAAGCGCCGTGCCGAGGGCGAAGGACAGGGCGCCCTTCCTTGCATCAATAGTCATTGCCGGGCTCCAGGGCGGTGAGGGCGAAGATGCGCTCGGCCATCTCGTCCTCGGCCATCACGCCGAAGCCGACCGGGACGATCCGCTTGGTGGCCGTGTCGAACAGCACGAGGGCGGGGACGGGGGAGTCGCGCAAGCCCAGCCGCGCGGCGCGCCCCTGGTCCGCCACCGCTTCCGGCCAGCCCTCCAGCGCCTCGCCGGTGAGCGAGACCGCGAGCACGTCGAGGCCGTGGCGCTGGGCGAACGCGCGCAGCAGCGGCCCGAACACCTTGCAGCCCGCGCAGCCGGCATGGCCGAGATAGATCAGCCCGTAGCGCTCGCCGAGCCGGGCGAGCGCGGCCGACCGGTCCTGCCGCCGCTGGTCGGACCAGACCCGCTTGGCGAGCGCGCCGACCGGACGGCGGAGCGTGTAGTCGAGCTCCGGCGTCGCCCACACCGTGCGCCGGAAGGCGTCGGAGAAGGCGGCGGCGCGTTGCAGCGTCTCCTGCTGGAGACGCAGATAGGCGGTGACGTTCGCAGGCGTCGGATCGAGGATCGCCTCGGCGCGGGCTTCCTCCAGCGCCCGGCGCATCGCCTCGATTTGCTCCGTCGCAGATCGGCTCGTTTGGCCCGAAGGCGGGGCCGGGGCGGGTTCGGCCCGTCGCGGCTCCTCCTCCTGGCGGTCGCAGTAGAAGTGCCAGCCGAGCGAGGCGCCGGCGCCTTCCTCGGCACACCAGGACCGCCATTCCCCGCCGGCCGCGGGCGCGCCCAGGACCGACCAGACCAGCGTCGCGGCAAGGGCCTGCTTGAGGATGCGAAGGGCGGCGCGCACCATCATTGCCCCCGCCGGTAGAAGTCGCGGATGCGCGTGCGCATCGCCGTGCCGGTGTCGCCCGCGTCCGGCAGCGAGACCGAGGGCTCGCGCGAGCCGTCCATCAGGTCCTGGGTGAACTCCGAGAGGTCGAGGCGCGCGAAGTCGATGCCCTCGACCTCCGCGACGGTGAGGCCCCGGCAGCTCGACCAGCCGATGCCGAGCTGGGCCCGGCCCTGCTGCTGCAGGATGCGCCCGAGCTTGGAGCCGAACACGCACCAGGCGCGCGAGCGGCGGATACAGACGCCGAAGAAGGTGCGCTTCGAGCAGTACCGTCCGAGATAGTGGGTGTTGCCGGCGTTGCGCTCCTCCGCCAGCTCGCGCTCCGAGGCCGAGCAGTTGCCGAGCCCGATGAGCAGCCCGAGTTCTTGCAGCAGTTGGCGAGCCCGAACAGCTTGATGTGGCAGGCGCGGCGCTGGCCGGTGAAGAAGCGCATGTCGTCGCGGTCGAACTCGTCGCCGCCCAGCTCCACCGCCATGTTGAGCCGCGTCGTCGCGTTCACGAATCCGGTGTTCGACTGCGAGGGAACGGTCTCGCAGCCCGCGCCCACGCACCAGCGCACGGACCCGCAGGACCCGCCGTCCTGGGCGTCCTGGAGGTCCGCGCCGCAATCCGCCGTGCTGCCCGAGGCGAGGCCGTCCGCGCCGTGCGCCGACGATTGCGGCGACGCCGCGATGGTCTCCGAGCGCGCCACCACCGGATCGCTCGCCGGCACGGTCGCCGGGGGCCGGCTCGTCGCGCCCCGGACCACCGTCCGCCCGGCCGCGCCGCCGGGATCGTCGGGATCGGCGAGCCGCGCCCGGCCTTCGTGTTCGAGGCGGCTCGCGCCGATGCTCGCGCTCCGGCAGGTTCGTGCCGGCATAGCCCGGCACGTCGGCCGCGTTGGAGGAATCCCGCGCGATCGCGCGCGCCGCCGCATTGCCCGCATTGCCGATGGCGCGCGCCGCCGCCTTGGGGTCCTCCTCCGCCTTCGCCGCCATGCCGGAGACCACCCACAGCATCAGGCAGACCAGCGCAAACATGGCCGTCCAGGTCAGCAGCCGGACGACCCGCGTGCCCCGGTCCAGCGCGACCTCGATACGGTCGCGGGACAGCTCGTTCTGTTCCGTCATGGCGGGTCCTCTCCCCGCAAGCGTTCGAGGTGGCGGCGGGCAACGTCCCGTCCGACGGCTCCCTCGTCGGCGACGGCTTCGAGCGCCGCCGCCAGGCCGATGTTTCCGGTCACGACGTCGTGCGGCGGCGCCGGGTCGTCGGCGCAGCCCCGGCTCTGGCAGGGCGGTCCGCCGCCCGGCACGACCGCCACGGCCGGCACCCGCTCGATGCCGAACAGCCGGAACAGGCGCGGGTCGATGGCGACCCCGGCATCGGCGCCGCCGAGGCGCTCGCCGATCCGCTTCGCGGTCTCCGGCAGGCCGCCAACGCCCACGCCGCGCAGCACCAGCGGCGCGCCGGATGCCGCCGCCTCGCGCGCCCATTGCCGCCAGCTCGCCGCCGGCACCGAGAGGCTCATGAAGATGAGGATTTCGGCCGTGCCGGAACGCGGGTCCGAGAGCTCGCCGGCATGGCGTTCGGCCGGGAGGGGCGCGGTGGACCGTCCGGGAACCGTCTGCCGCGCGCTCTCGCCGGCGCGTTCCAGGGCACGGTCGAGGATCGAGCGGGTCCAGGCGCCGAGCGACTCCCCGTCATCGCCGCCCGCCTTGCGCAGCACCTCCTCGACCAGGCGCGCGGCGTCCGCATCGGGCGTGCCGGCGCGCGGCGCTTCCTCCGCCCGCGCCGTTCCCGACCCGCCCGCCGCCAGCAGCAGGGCCGTCAGGAACAGGACCGTCGGGGCTTGTCGGAAACGGCGCATCGGATTGTCCTCGGAGTGCAAATTCTTGTTGTCTGTCAATGGGTTCAGAGCAGGCAGCAATTGCGTTTTCTCCACAGCAGGTAGCCGAAGTTCTCGCCCGCGACCGGCAGCTCGCGGAGCGTCTCCCACAGCACCGTGGAGCGCCCGGTCGGGTTGCAGCCGGTGAACGGGTCGACGGCCGGCACCGGCTGGGTCATCTGCCAGCGGTACTGCGACTTCCGCATCACCGGCATCGGGTAGCGCCCGCAGAGCGCGCCCGACCCGAAGGTGCCCCAGGCGAGCCCGGCGCGGTGGAGCCGGTAGAGCAGGCGCTGGGAGGCGAGCAGCGACGCCTGGACCCCGCCGACATGGGCGGCGACGTTGCCGGTGAGCGGATACATCCCGCCCTGGCAGCCGGCGCACCAGAACATCGGGTCGAGCGGCAGGCCCGCCGAGGACGCCGCGCAGTCGGCGGCGCAGGCAGCCTGCGCCGGCAGGTTGGCGAACAGCGCCGCCTCGGGGTTCAACAGGAACGACAGCTCGTCGTCGAGCCAGGCCGGGTCGAGCTCCGAGGCCCAGGCGATGTCGAGCCCGCCGCCCTCCAGGCAGCCCAGGTCGAGCAGCACGCCGATCCAGGAGAGCAGCGGATACATGTAGTAGTGCGCGTGCCAGACCGAGCCCTTGGCCCCGTCGCCGCCGGCCGCGCCGGTGCGCCCGCGCCCGGCCGGCAGGCCCGGATCGATGGTGAGGCCGCCCGAGGTTCGGGAAGCACCAGGGCGCCCGCGTCGCGTCGACCAGCCGGGCCGGCTCCCAGACCCCGAGCGAGAGGCCGATGCGCGGGATCGGCGAGCCGCAGAGGCAGATCGGCGAGGACGGGTTGGGCGTGTCCAGCACGCCCGAGACGCTGCCGATGGAGATCGGGCCGATCGAGATCGGGAACAGGCACTCCCAGCAGACGTCCGAGATCGGGTTGACGAACCGCCCGGTGCAGGACTGCGCCGAGGCCGCGCCGGACCACAGGACGGCCGCCAGGACAAGCGCGGCGAGAGGGGCGAGGCGGCGGATCATGCCGGGGCTTCCGGTGCGGCGCCGTCACCATCACCCCCACCGCGGCATCCGGCGTTTCTTCCGGCGCGCGCCGTCGCGCGGTCAGGATGTTGACCAGGCCCTGCCATCCCGAGACGACGATCTCGGTGACCGTCCGGTCGTTCCCCTCCCGGTCGGTGAACCCGCGCGTCGCGATCCGGCCCTCGACCATGACCCGGTCGCCCTTCTTCAGCATCGCCTCCACCGCCTTGACCGCCGCGCCGTAGACGACGATCCGGTGCCACTCCGTCGCCTCGGCGGGGCGTCCTTCCGCATCCTTCCACTTCTCGGTGGTGGCAAGCGTGAAGACGGCCGCCCTGCCGCCCTTCTTCAGGTCGCGGATCTCCGGATCGCGCCCGGCATGGCCCAGCAGGGTGGCGCGGTTGACGTTCAGCATGGCTTCACTCCTTCCCTTCAGTTCCATCGGGGTCCGGGTCTTGGACCACGGGGATTTCGGTGATGCGCAGCCGCGTCCCGGCCTGCGCGACCAGCGCGGGCGTGAAGCGCAGGCCGAAGCGCGCGGCGAGGCGTCCGCCCTGGTCGAAGAAGAAGGGCCGGCGGTGGCGGCGCATCAGCTCCAGCGGCCGGCCGGCGAGCAGCACGATCTTCGCGGGCCGCTCATGTTCCAGCGCCCAGGCGATCTCGGCCTCGCGCCTGCCGTCGACGAACAGCAGGTCGCGGGCGAGCGTCACGCGCTCCAGCGGGCTGACCCGCGTGCCGGCGGCGGCGATCAGCGCGCCGTCGGCGGTTCGGATATCGCGCGCGACCGTGATGGCGGGATCGAACAGGCGGCTGCGCTCCTCCCTGGCCGGCGCGATTCCGGGCACCGGCTCCGGCTCCTCCAGCATCCGACGGGCGCCGTCGCGGGCTTCGTCCTCCAGCCGCGCCAGCGCGCCGGAGCGTTCCATCTCGACGAGGCGCGCCTCGATCTGCGCCAGCAGGTCCGGCTCCGCCACCGGCCAGGTCGCGCCGCGCACGCCGAGGTCCTTCGCGGATGCGGGCGCGGCCAGCGCCAGCGCCGCCGCCACTCCCGGCGCCGCCAGCAGCCGCAGGGCCGGGGGTCTCACGACCGGTCTCCGGCAACCGGGGGCGGTCCGTCCGCCGGATGCGGCAGGATGGCCGGGTCTCCGGCATCCGCGTCCTCCGGCCCGACCAGCGGCCCGTCGAGGCCGAGCCAGGGGATGTCCGGCATGGCGACGGCGCGGCCCAGGATCTGGCGTCGCGCGGCACGAGGCCGATTTCGGCGTAGCGGCTGTCGTGCGAATCCGCGTGGTCCGCGAACAGGTAGTAATGCCCCGGCGGAATCACGCCCGGCGCGATCGGTTCCAGCGGGCGACCGTCGCGCGCATATGCCTTGGCCCGGCCCGCCGGCGCGCCGTCGAGGAAGACCGTCCTGTCCGGTCCGACCGTGACCGCCATGCCCGGCACGCCGCGCACCGTCTTGAGATAGGGCACCGGCGAGCCGACGGCCTCGGGAGGCTCGAACAGCACCCGGTCGCCGATTTCCGGCGCCTCGCCGAACAGCGGGAAGGCGGCATAGCCCCAGGCTTCGTCCGACCAGCTCGCGTTGACATGCACGCGCGAGACGCCAACCAGCCACAGCGCCGCCAGCGCGACCATCACGGCCAGGCCGATGCGCCGCCGCCGCGGCCGGGCGGCCGCCAGCGCGAAGTCCGGGCGCCCGCCGCTCACCGTCCGTCTCCCCGGGCCGTCCCGGCCCCGGTGTCCGGGCGCCGCGCCAGGAGCTCCGCAAGCACCGCCTCCACGTGCCACGTCACGTCCGGCGCTCCGGCGGCCACCGCCCGGGCCGGCAGCAGCACGACGCCACGGCGTTCGGATACATGGACGAGCGCGGCCTCCAGCGCCTCGCCCCAGGCCCGCACGTCATCGGCGGTCCGCCCCTCCGTCGCGGCGCGCATCGTCCAGGCCGCGGTCATCTCGCCGAGACGGACCGAGGCGACGCGCGCCGGTTCGGGCGCGGCAAGGCGCACCGTCGCCGCCGCGACCGCCGCCGCCACGCCGCCCGCCAGCAGCACGGCGCAGGCCAGCAGGCGAAGCTCGCTCATGCCGCGTTCCCCGCCCGCCGCGCGGTCATCCTCACATGGGCGCGGGTGTCCCGATGCTTGAACCAGGCCGTGCCGTCCTCGTCATGGAACATGTAGAGGTAATGGCCCGCCCAGTTGCGCGCGCCCGGCTCGCCCGACAGCACGCCCGCCAGGATGGCGGCGCGGAACACCGTCTCCGCGTCCCGCTCCACGGTGATGCCGTTCGCCGCGGGCCGGCGCCGGTCAGGACGCGGGCGCATCGTCCGCCCCCTCGCCGCCTGCCCGCCGTAACGCTGCCCGGTCGCCCGCAAGCGCCCGGAACCGGGCGAGCCAGCCCTCCGCCGCCTTGTCGGGAGGTACCGGGCGGATGCGCCGCTTCAGCGGCGGGAAGGCCACGCCGGCCCCGGCCGAACCCTGGCCCTCCAGAAGGTCGCGCCTCTCGGTCGCCGCCGCCATGCGGGTGACGAAGCGCAGCAGCTCGGCTTGCTCCTCGTTCAGCACGGCATCCAGCCCGGCGGCCTCGCGCACCGCAGTCTCGATTCCGTGGCGAGGCGTCCGACGCGGTCCGCCGCACGCTGCGAGTCCGGCAGGCGCCCCCGGAGCCAGGCCGACGGCGCATCGGCGAGGAGCGCGTGCAATGCGAGCCGCCGGCGGTCCTCCTCGTCGAGGCCGTCGAGCGCCTCGATCTCCTCGCTGACCGTCACCGCATGCGCCGCGACCGAGTGGTAGTGCCGGATGCAGCCGCCCCGGCGGCAGGTGTTGGCGAGCACATGGGCCAGCGCCTCGAAGTCGATATCTTCCGCCGTCACCGTCTCCGGGTCGTCCGGCCAGGTGAGCGGGCGTTGCCCGCCGTCGGTTGCCTTCCGCGTCATGCGGCATCCTCCGTCTCGCTGGTTTCGGAATGGCCTGTAGGGGCGGGATTGACGTCCCCCGCCAGACGGTCGATGGCCTCGACCGTCGAGAGCCCCTCGGCCTTGAGCCGCTCGACCGCTGCGAAGGCGGGGCCGCGCGACGAGAACAGCGCCACCGACCAGGCGTCGAGCACGAGCCGCGCCACGCGCCAGCCGTCCGGGACCGTGCAGCACCAGCTCGGCGTAGCGCCCGTCGGCGGTGGTGAGGGATCTTCAGCGCCCGCTCCATGCCGGGATCGCAGTGGATGCGCTTCTCGGATTTCAGCAGCTCGACCGACTCGTCCTTCTGGGCGAGGAAGATCACCCAGTCCGAGTTCTCCCAGGCGGCGCGGGCGGCGGGGTTGGCGTAGTAGTCGTTGACCGACTGCGTGCCGGTCACCAGGGCGCCGCGGTATTTGCGGGCGCGCCGGGCCGCCCCTTCGAGGAACGCCTTCGAATCCTCGCCGGAGAGCAGGTCCCAGGCCTCGTCGATGACGATGGCCTTCGCCCGGGTGCGCGGGCCGTGATACATGCGTTGCGTCGCGAGGAAGACCACCAGCATCAGCACCACCGCCTGGACGTCGCCCCGGCCCTTGAGTTCGGCGAGCTCGAACACCGTCATGGCGTTCTCCAGGTCAGGCACGTTCGAGCCCGCGAACAGCCGCCCCATGGCGCCGCCCGGACACCAGGGGCCGAGGGAGGTCGCCATGTCGGCGGCGCGGCGGTCGTCGCGGGCTTCGAGGTTCTTGCGCACCGTGCCGAGATCGGCGTCATTGCCGGCCTCGTCCCAGGCCGCCGCGATGGCCTCGGCAATGAGCGCCGCCTCGATGTCGTCGATGGAACCGCGGCGCCGGGCCATGCGGCCTATGACGCCCGCCAGCATGGCGAAGCACTCTTCCCTGTAATCGCCGTCATGCTCGGCGGTGCCGGCGTCGATCATGGCGAAGGGGTTGAGGCAGGCCGGGTCCTTGCCGAAGGCGATGAACGCGCCCTCCAGGGCCTCCGCCGTGTGCTGGAACGATCTTCCGTCGTCGATCACGACAGCCTCGCCGCCGGCGCCGATCAGCCCGGTCACCAGCTCCTGCATCAGCACCGACTTGCCGGAGCCCGACTTGCCGGTGACGGCGACGTTGTAGTTGCCGGCCTCGTTGGCGAAGGGCGACCAGCAGGCCGGCTGGCCCCGGCGCCCGATCAGGAACAGCGCGGGCGGGTTGTCGGGATTCGCCGGCTGGCCGCGCCACTCGCCGTGCAGGGGGCTGAGGTTGACCGCGCGAGGACGTCAGCAGGGTCTTCATCCGGCCCATGCGTTCGAGGTCGGCGTCGAGGCCGCCGGCGGACGCCATCGGCAAACACGCCAGCCAGGAGGGGAGCTGCATGTAGCGCTCCGCGTTCACCCGCCAGCCCTGGCCGTGGTAGATCGCGCGCACCGCCTGCTCGGCCTCGTCGAGCGCGTCGAGCGGTGCGTAGACCGCCGCCATGTAGGAGGCGCGGACCAGCTTCTCGCCGTCCTTGATCCGGTCGGTCACCGCCTGCCAGTCGCGCGCCTTCTCGGGCAGGCCGGGGAGATATTTCGCGATCCCGGTGCCGGCCTGCTGGGTCGCGCGGGCGGACTTGAGGAACGCCTTCTCGCCCGCCGCCTCGTCGCCGGTGACGACGGTGAGGCAGGTCAGCACCGGGCAGCCGGGCTGCAGGAAGTCGCGGTGGAAGTCGCCGATCAGCGCGTTGCCGCGCCAGCCCGGCCAGACCTCCGGGAAGGCGATGGCCGACAGCACCCGGACCGCGATGTCCTGCCCGTCGGGGTGGTGGAAGGTGAGGCCGGTCGGCGCCACGGTGAGCGCGCGGCCCGGTGCAGTGCATTGCTCGTGCAGCGGATCGCGCGGCGCCCAGCGGCGCGGCGGGCGTTCCGCGCCGCCGTCGCGGTAACCGCCGATGTCGGGGTTCGTGAGCTCCGCCGCCAGCGACAGCAGCGCGTCCGGCTCCAGCCGCCGGGTCTGTGCGCCGGCCGAGGCGAGCGTGCCTTCGAGCGCGCGGCGGAAGGCGCCGAGCGCGGTCTCCGCCGAAGGTCCCGGACCGCCCGCGAGGCAGGCGGTGACGAACACCCGGTAGTCCGAGAGGGTGAAGGGCGGGCCGCCCGCATGCAGGCGGCGCCAGCCGCCGGGCGCCAGCAGCTCGCCGCGGCGGGAACCCATTCGGGCCAATGCGCCCCCGGCCTCCCTGCGCGGCCCGGCCCAGGCGCGCGCGGCCGCGCCGAAGCGCGGGCTCGCCCAGTGGATCACCTGGATGGTGCAGCGCTCGGGCGCGGCATCGGCGAGCGTTCCCGCCAGCGCCCCCAGGGTCTCGGCGTCGATGCCGGCAAATGGCGGCAGCTCGACGACGAACCCCACCGAGCCCGCGTTGACGTAGAGCTCGCTCGATTCGTCGAAGGCGCGCCAGGGCAGCAGGGCATGGAGCGCGGCCGGCAGCGCCGGCGGCGTCCACGCGCCGGGCGCCTCCGGGCCCTCGAACAGCTCCAGCAGCCGCGACAGCGCGCCCGATGCCATCAGCGGAGCCTCCACCCGGCGGGCTCCAGCACGACCCGCACGTGGCTCGCCTCGCGGTAGACGCCGTTCGCGTCGACGAAGGGCGCGATCCAGATCCGCGCGACGATTTCGCCGGTGCGAAGATCCTCGGCCTCCGGTCCGTCCGGCGCCGCTTCGGCTTCGGCCGGAAGGGGGGCGGAGTCCGGTTCCCCGGTCCGCGCGGCGGCGGGCGTTTCGGCTTCCTCGACCGGCGCCGGACGCTGCGCCGCCGTCGCGGAGGACGCCACGGCGGAGCCTCCAGCCGGACGCGCCTCGTCTTCATGGGCCTCGCCCGCGAACAGCCGCGCCAGCCAGGCGAAGGGATCGAACGCGCCGCAGCCCGCCTCGCACGGCGGCGCGGTGTCCGGTGCCGGCCCGGCCCGTTCGTGCCCACGCTCCCGCCAGAGCGGCTCCGCGAGCACCGTCGCGCGTGTCGCCTGCCGGTCCGGCACCGCCGGATCGGCGGCGGCGACGCTGTCGCACAGCCCCCCCTCCGCGAGCGGGCATTGCCAGGATTCGCCGATATGGCCCGTCGAGCAGCCGGCGAGCAGCAGCGCGGCGAGCGCCGCGGCGGGGACCCCGGCTCGGCGGCCGGGACGGGCCGCCGTGAGAAGCGGCGCGGGTCTGGTTGCATGCGTCATGTCATTGTCCTTTCTGCGCGGTGAGAACCGGCCCGCGGCCGTCGATGCGGGCGCCTTCGAGGAACACCAGCGTCACCTTCGTGCCGGCCTGGAGCTGGACGACGGGCTGGTACTGCTCGGCGCGGCGGATCATGTAGTCGGCGACCTTCTGGCCGGCGGAGCCGGCGCCCGCACCGAGGCCGGCGCGGCCGATGTCGCCAAGCCCGGTATTGGCCACGGCTGCGCCGGTGCCCGTGGCGACCGCCTGGGGCTGGAACGCCTGCGACACGCCCTGGCCGAGGCCGGAGACCATGCCGGCGAGGAACGCCTTCTCGACCAGCGCGCCCTCGCGGCTCACCACCGGGCCGCGCACCCCGGTCTTGCCCGAGCCCGCCACGAACCCCGCGACGTCGGTCTCGATCACGGTGCCGGGCTCCGGTCCGGCGCAGGTCATGGTGCGGAACCGCACATAGACCTTCTCCGAGGAGAGGTCGCCGTGGGCCGCCCCGGTCACGGTGCAGCCGTCGACGTCGACAGCCAAGGCCGTGCCGTCCTCGGCCGCGGTCCATGCCGGCCCCGTGATGCGCAGCAGCACCGGGCGCGGATCGCCCTGGCTGCTCACCCCGGCCGAGGCGTCGACGCCGGCCAGCACCACGGCTTGTGCATGCGCGCCCGCCGGCAGCCAGGTCGAGACCGGCTTCGCCACGGCGTCGGCCACCAGCTCCGGTCCGGTACGTGAATCGGATACGGAGGATTGCGGCGCGCCCTCGAGCTCGAAGGTCTCGATCATGCGCACGCGCGAGGGCATCGCCGGCCGCGCCTGTCCGTCCCCCGGAGGAGCCGGAGTCTCGCCCCGGAACCAGGGATCGCCGCCGGGCGCGTTGGCCTGCCCGGCGGTGCCCTCGGCCGGCAGCCCGCGCCTGAGCTCGTCGATCAGCGCCGCCTGGCGGTCGATGACCTCGCGCGCGTTGGCGGCGTCGCCCTCCAGCCTCGCACGCAGCCGCTCGTTGTCCGCCCTGAGCGTCCGCGCCTCCTGGCCGAGCTCGCGGATCCGGGTCTCGATCCCGCCGAGCCTGGCCTCCGAGCGCCGCGTCCAGACCTGCTCGGCCGCGTCCGGCCCGGCGATCTCGGCCTCGATGCCGCCCTGCGGCGCCTTGCTCTTGCCCCCGCCCATGCCGAGCCACGCGGCCACCGCCACCAGCAGCACCGCCGCGATGGCGGAGAACAGCAGGAGCTGGCGCCGGCGCACCGCGTCGGCGTCGACCAGGTCGCGGACGCGCCGCCCGTCGCTGCGCGCGCTCATCGCGGCTCTCCCACCGCGGCGGCTTCCACGACCGCCACCGCCAGCCGCCCGCCCGAAGGGCCGGTGCCCGGCGCCGCCAGCCATAGCGCCGACACACGGCCGCGCCCCGCAACGCCCTCGATGGTCCCGGCGAGGCCCGCGGCCCCGTCCGCATCCTGCGATGCCGGACGCGCGGCCTCGACCACGAGCGCCGCGAACCGCCGGCCCCGCCAGGTCTCGATGAGCGTCAGTCCGTCAACGGACCGATCCTTGCCGGTCTCGATGGCGTAGCCCGGCAGGAGCTCGCGCCGCGCCACCGCGCGCACCAGCCGGACGAGAGCGGCGATGTGCGCATCCTCGGCCAATGCCCGGGCGCCCGGCCCCCCGTCCGGCAGGGCCGCCGCGTTGCGGATCAGGATCTGCGCCGAGTCGCGCGCCGCCGGAGTCAGCGTCAGCCGGTAGGTGAAGCCCCTCTCGGTGCCGACGAACAGGGTGACCGGATCGTCGGTCCCGGGCCCCTGGCCGGCCGGCCGGAGATAGAGGTCGCCCGAGGCGCCGTCGTGCTCGACCGCAAAGCCGTCCGGAGACCGCACCACCTTCGCGATCCGGTCGCCATGAAGCGCGATGCGGTTGACGCCGCTCGCGGAGATTTCCGCCGCTAGCTCGGCATGGTCGGCCGCATCGAGGATCTGCATTGCCAGCGCGGGAACCGGCGCCGCGAGCGCGCCCATGGTCAGAATGCGCAGGGCAAGCAGCATCGCGCGCACGCGCGAACCGATATCTGTCATTTGTCACTCTCCAGTTGCTCGAAGCGCAGGAGGCCGATCCGTCCGGCGTCGATGCGGAAGACGAGCCGGTAGCGCCGGTCTTCGCGCGAGGACTCCTCGCGCCCGATCCAGGTCACCAGCTCGCCCGCGATCTCGACCGAAAGCCCTTCGGGATCGGCCTCGATTTCGGTGGGGTAGAAGGCGCTCGCCATGTCGCGCCCGGCCATGCGCGCCGCCTCGGCCTCGACCCAGGCGCCGATCGCGCCGCGCGCCGAGGCGTGTGCGAGACGCGCCGCCGCAAGCCGCACATGGGCCGCGTTCTCGGGAGTGAGGGTGAGCAGCGTCACCGCGACGGTGCGCGCCATGTCCTCGAGATACCGCGCCCCCGCCGGGCCGATACCGACGCCGCTGCCGCCGACCTCCAGGGACGGCCCCGAGACCGCCGGCACCAGCACGGTGACGGTCTCGCGCCCGGCGAAGCTCACCGTCAGCGCCAGGTTGGCGGTCATCGACAGCACCAGCAGCGCCGCCAGCGCGAGCCGGACGTCCCGCACCCGGCGGATGGCGGAGTCCATGTCGATGCGTCTCATGCCGCCCGCCTCAGCCGACGAAGCGCCGGAGGTGGCTCGGCGGCGTCGCCTTGAGACGCAGCACGAAGTCCGGCAGGAACCAGTACAGCGCGTAGCGCGCGATGTTGGCCCCGCCGCCGCGCTTGACGCGCCGGAGCAGAAGCCAGCCGCCGACGCCGGCAATGAGCCCCGGCACGAACTGGTTCGCGGCCAGCCCGAGCAGGGCCGGGCCCATCAGCGCGGCCGCCTCGTCGACCGTCCAGAACAGCCAGCGCTCCGGATCGTCGAGCCGGCGCGGGATGGTGTGGCGGGCGGTGTCGTTCACGATTGCCGCCTCAGACGATCGCCGTGCCGACCAGGCCGGTGACGATCCCGGTGCCGGCGCCCGCCGCGATGCCGACGCCGACCGCGCCCATGAGCTGCATGGCGTTGAAGCGCAGCACCGAGCCGACCAGCGCCGCGCCCACGGCGAGCGCGGCGGCGAGCTGGCCGCCGGTGCCGCCGACGATGTTCTCCACCGTGTCGAGCGGCGTGCCGAAGGTGGTGTCGGTGGTCGCCAGCGCCGCGTCCGTTCCGGCCAGCACGGCGGCAGCCGCCAGTGCCGCCAGCGCGGCGATGCGAAGCGCGTCGCCGGAGCGGTCCACGGCGGCCGCGGTCATCGCCCGCGCCCTCATCGGTCGGCTCCCCCCGGAGCGCGGTCCGGGGCAGGCCCCGATGCGTCCGACCCGCCGCCGTCCGGCCGGGGCTCGTCCGCGGCCGGCACGCGCCGCTTCGCCGCCCAGGCGTCGAGGTCGTCGCGCCGGTAGACGATGCGCTGGCCGAAGCGGTGATAGGCCGGCCCGTCGCCGGTCTCGCGGTAGCGGTCGAGCGTGCGCGGGCTCAAGCCCAGCACGGCCGCCGCCTTGCGCGTGCTCAAGTATTCGCCGTTGGCGTGGGTCATGTCGCAGTCTCCCTGTGGTGCGCCTCTGTCCACCTCGCCGAGCAGCGGCACGCCCGCCACCGCCGCGCGCATCGCCGCGCGCGCCGGGGCCGACGCATGCCCCGCCATCCACCCCCGCACCCGCTCGACGGTGCCGAGCCGAAACGAGGCGCCCCGGCGCAGACGGTCGACGAAGGAGGGGTCGCCCGCCGCGAGCTCGCCGAACACGTAGGCCTTGGTGCCGCTGACGCGCAGGAACGCCTCGACCTCGCGCCGGAAGGCGGGGCCGACGGGCGCGAGGCCCATGAAGGCGAGGAGGCGGTCGACGGTCCTGAGCCCCGGACAGCGGCCCCGGTCGAGCGAGCCCATGAAGCAGGGGTCGCCCAGCGCCTCAATGCCGAAGCGCCGCGGGCCGGTGCCGGTCTCTTCGAGGAACGCGCCGAGAAGGGCGCGGAGCTGGCGGTCGAGGTGTGTCATGGGGCGCGAACGTAAGCCGAACGCGCCTCGTTGACAACTGTGTTAGTTAGGAGTTATCCTACGTCACCGCAGCATGGACGAGGAACCCCACGATGGACCGCGACCCCGTACGAGAAGCTTTGAAGGAAAAGCTCTGGAAGGCCGGCACCTCGCTCGCCGAGGCGTCTCTGGCCATCGGCAGGAACAAGGCCTACCTCCAGCAGTACCTCGCACGCGGCATGCCCCGGGTGCTCTCGTTCCAGGACTCCGAAGCGCTGGGGCGAGCTCCTCGGGTGCGACCCCGCCGAGCTCCGCCACGACACGCTGCCGGCGCCGAAGCCCTGGACCGGGCCGAAGCGAAGGCGCACCGCGGGCGCCGCGGTCGCCGAGGTGGAGGTCGAGGCCGCCGCCGGAGCCGGCGCCTGGAACGAGGACTTCGTCCACGAGAAGGCCCGCTGGCGCCTGCCCGAGTCGATGGTCCGCCACGAGGGCGACGCCGACGCCCGAGGCGCTTCGCATCCTCAAGGTGCGCGGCAACTCGATGGAGCCCGAGCTCCGCGAAGGCGACCGCCTCGTCGTCGACACCGCGCGCACCGTGCCCGCGTCGGGCGAGCTCTTCGTGCTCTGGGACGGCACCGGGCTCGTGGTCAAGCGCGTCGAGGCGCTCACCGCGAAGGGCACGCTCCGCCTCGCCTCGGCCCACCCCGACTACCCGCCCTACGAGCGCCCCGCCGACGACGTCCACATCGTCGGCAAGGTGCTGTGGAAGGTCACCCGCGCCTGAGCGCCCGCGCCGCCGCGTCACCGGCGTCCGCATTGCACGCCGCCGCCCATCAGAACCGGGCTTCCAGCTTCAGCCGGACCCCGTGCTCGGGCTCCGTCCCGGCGTCGTTGGCGGGCTCCTTGCGCGTCGCCTCGATGCCGAGCTCGAACGAGGACGGCCCGCCCGGCACCAGCCCGAGCCGCCAGCCGAGCCGGTAGTCGCGCCCGGCGTCGGAGACGCCGATCCCGAGCTCCGGCGTCGACGTGAACCGGTCGCCGAACGCCGGGAGGCCGTAGCCGAGCTTCAGCTCCAGCCGGCGCGCCTCGAAGCCGTTGTCGTTGGCCGCGAGGTCGGCGAGCGTCTGGCGCCCGAGCAGCGCGTCGGCCCCGCCCGCGGCCTGCGCGCCCAGCGTCTGCGTCAGCGTGAGCGACGGCCCGCGGTCCGACGCCGGGTCCGGGTCCCAGGCGAGCGAGCCGGAGACGCCCCGGTCCTTGAGCCCCGCCGCCTCGTGGGCAACGAGCCCCCGTCCCGAGACCTCGGCCGAGAGCCCGAGCGCCGGGGCGTGCCAGCGCAGCCCGCCGCCGATATCGACGCCCCAGCCGGTCTCGGCGTCGCCGCCGTCATGGCGCAGACCGAGCTCGAAGGTGGGCTCCAGCGTGCCCCCGCCGTCGCCCGTCCCGGAACCCGATCCGGGAAGCGCGAAGGCGTAGCCGCCGTCGAGCCCGAGACGGAGCCGCGTCACGTCGGCCTCCGCCGCCGCCAGGCCCCGCGCCTTCTCCGAGGCGGTCCGCACCCAGAACGCGTCCGCCTCCAGGTCGAGCCGGAACCCGCTCCCGCCCGCCGGCTCGACGAGGTTGCCCCTGGCGCCGAGCGCCGCCATGCCGAGCGACATGTCGGTCTCCAGCGCCGGATCGTCCTCGCCCGTCTCCGGGTTCTTCGGGGTGAGCGTCAGCGTGCCCTCGCCGAGCCCCGCCGCGGCCCAGGCCCTGAGACGCGCGCTCACGTCAACCGCCGCATAGGGGTAGACCCCGGTGAGCGTGTTCTCGACTTTTCCTGAGCCGCCGTCGCCCGAATAGCTGCCCTCGCCGATGCTGTGCTTGACCATCGCGCCGAGCAGCCAGCGCCCGGTGCGCCAGTCGGCCCCGAGCGTCGCCGAGGTCACCTCGCCGTCGACGGTGAGCGGGCCGTCGCGCCCGCTGAACGACGACGACGCGCCCCGGCCCCAGAGCGCCACCGACGCCCCGCCGTCCTCCGGCGCCGCCGTCAGCGAGAACGCCGTCGAGGCCAGCACCTCGCGCCCCGTCATGCTCCGGTCCTTCGCGCGCGCCTCGTCGTCCCGCTCGTCGGTCCCCGCGAGCCACCGCCCGAGCCGCTCCGCGTCGCGCCGCGCCGCCGCGTCACCGACGAACCCCGCCGCGGCGGTTTCGTTGTCATTCGCCGCGCTCGCGCCCCGCCCGCCGCGGACCCCGAGGGCGCCCACGACGGCAGCGCCTGGCCGCCCAGCGTCGCCTGGCCGCCGGCCGCGCGCGGCGCGTCGAGCCGCGCGCCGACCGCGTCCACCACCTGCTCGGCCACGGTGCGCCCGAACCGCGCGAGCCACGCCTTCGGCATCTTGTCGGTGTTCCTGATCGTGCCCGTCGCCTCGAGATCGCCTGCCCGCGCGCCGACCACGTTCGAAAGCCGCAGCAGGAAGGTCTCGTGGCCCTCGTCGTGGCCGTCGTCGAGGATGGGCACCCGGACCGTCTTCGACGTCTCGCCCGCAACGAAGACGAGCGTGCCCGAGGTCGCCGTGTAGTCCTCGCCCGCCGTCGCCGTGCCGTCCGCCGTCGCGTAGCTCACCCGCACCCGGTGCCCGGACCCGTGAAGGCGCGGCTCAGGCTCACCTCGAACGCGACCGCCTCGTCCACGCCCTCGCGCGCCTCCGCGTCCGCCACCGAGAGCACCGGGCGCCAGTCGACCTTGTGCTTCGGGTCGTGGCCCAGCCCCGCGTGCCCGAGCGCCGCGTCCGCGCCCGTCGCCGCCGAGCGGATCGTCCCGCCGCCGAGCGCCAGCGTGTTCACCAGCACCGCGATGCCCTGCGGCGCGTAGTTGGGCTCCACCACCGTCCAGGCGAAGGTCAGCGCCAGCGTCGCCGTGCCGGTCGCGCCCTCGTACACCGCCCGCTTCTCGCCCCAGCGCGGGTCCATCTTGATCGTGAGCCCGGGCGAGCCCGTCACCTCGACCGCCTCGC
The DNA here is from genome assembly GCA_964291415.2 of Alphaproteobacteria bacterium. Classification (GTDB taxonomy): domain Bacteria; phylum Pseudomonadota; class Alphaproteobacteria; order SP197; family SP197; genus SP197. The sequence goes on from OZ219920.1 coordinate 535,379, forward strand.
TGAAGGTGAGCCGCACCCGGATCGTGTCGCCCAGGAGGTAGGTGTCGTCGCTGCCCGCATCCGAGACCACCGCCACCCCGGTCACCGAGGGCCGCCCCTCGGCCGGCGGCGCGAGCCGCCAGTCCACCCTGTGGGCCGCGTCGTGGCCGAGCCCCGCATGCGCAAGGCTCGCGTCCGACTGCGTCCCCGCCGACTTGATCGCGCCGCCGTTCGCCTCCAGCGTGTTGGCGAGCACCGCGATCCCGGTCGGGGCGGTGTTCGGCTCCACCACCGTGTAGGCGAAGGTCAGCGCCGCCGTGCCGCCGCCGCTCGCATAGCCCGCCCAGAACTCGCCCCAGCGCGGGTCCATCTTGATCTTCACCCGCGGCGAGCCCGTGACGTCGACCGCCCGGTCGAACGTCACCCGCACCCGGATCGTGTCGCCCAGGCCGTAGGTCCGGTCGCCGCCCGCGTCCGAGACCACCGCCACCCGGTGACCTTCGCCGGCGCCGCCCGCACCCCGGCGGACCCCGTCCCGCCGTGCGCGAGCGCCGCGGCCAGCCCGCCGCCCGCGCTCACGATCGACCCGCCGCCGAGGCTCAGGCTGTCCGCGACCACCCCGACCGCGCCGTGCCCGCCGTCGGCCCCTGCCAGGGTGTAGCCGAAGGTCAGCGCGGGCCCGCCGGAGCCCGCGCATACGCCGCGCGGCGCTCCACGCCCCCGAACGAGAGCGCCACCGAGGGCGCGCCCTCGACCGCGACCGGCTCGGCAAAGGTGAGCGTCACCGCCACCGTGTCGCCCGCGCCCCAGCCCCCGGCCGGCGCGTCCGGGACCGCCAGCCCCGTCACCCCCGGCGCCTCGCCGAAGGCGAGCGATGCCGCCGTGCCGCCCGCCGCGGCCGCGATCGCGCCGCCATTGAGCTTCAATCCCGACGCCGCCGCCCGCACCGAAGCGCCCAGGCTCCCGTCCGCCGCGACCGCCCGGTACGCGAACACGAGCCGCGCCGTCCCCGAGCCCGACACGTAGGCCGCCCGCCGGATTCCGTCATTCGCGATGAGCGCCAGCGTCGGCACGCCGCCTTCGGTGTCCACATCCACCGGCGCGTCGAACGTCACCGCCGCCTCGACCGTCTCGCCCTCGGTGTACGCGCCGTCCGCGCCCGCGTCCGACGTCACCTCGACCCCGGTCACCGCGACCGGGACCGGCGCGAGCCGCCAGTCCACCTTGTGCGCCGGGTCGTGCGGCAGCCCGGCATGCCCGAGCGCCACGGCCGCGCCGGTCGCCGCCGACGTGATCGTGCCGCCGTTCGTCTCCAGCGTGTCCGCCAGCACCGCGATGCCGGTCGGGGCGGTGTTCGGCTCCGCCACCCGGTAGGCGAAGGTCAGCGCGTTCGTGCCGGAGCCGCTCTCGTAGCCCGCCCGGAACGCGCCCCAGCGCGGGTCCATCTTGATCGTCAGGCGCGGCGTCCCGCCGCCGGTGTCCACCTCGACCGCCTCGGCGAAGGTCACCTCCACCCGGATGGTCTCGCCGAGCGCGTAGGTGTCGTCGTCGCCCGCGTCCGAGACCACCGCCACGCCGGTCACCGAAGACCCCGTCCCGGTGACGTTGACCAGCTCGATCCGGACGTACAGCCCGGTGCCGGCGTCGCCGTCCGGCGCCAGCAGGTTCCCGGCGAGGTCACGGAACGACCCGTCGGCGCCGTCGGCGCGCCGGAAGTAGGTCAGCTTGTTGCGCTCCGTCAGGCCCGCCCGCGCCGGCGGACAGTACTTGCCCAGCCCGACCGTCACCGTCTCGCCGTCGACCGACACCGCGCCCGTGGCGGAGCAGCCGAGCGATGCCGTCTCCGAGGTCTGTATGCCCATCAGGAACCGGCCCCCGGTCGATGCCGGGTCCAGCGCCTCGCTGAAGGTGAGAGTCACCGTCCCGCCGTCGATCTCGCCCCGCAGCAGCCGGGGCGGCTCCCCATCCACCCTGTGCGCCGCGTCGGGCGCAAGACCCGGGTGGCCGAGCGCCGCGTCCGCCTGCCCGGCCGCGGTCCGGATCGTGCCGCCATCGAGCTCCAGCGTGTCCGCGAGCACCGCGACGCCGCCGCCGGACACATCGCCGGCGGCCACCGTGTAGGCGAAGGTCAGCGCGTTCGTGCCCGAGCCGCCCGCATACGCCGCCCAGCGCTCGCCGCCGTCGGCCGGGTCGAGGTCGAGCTTCAGGCGCGGCGTCCCGCCCGCCGTGCCCACGTCGACCGCCTCGGCGAAGGTGAGCCGCACCCGGATCTCGTCGCCGGCCGCGTAGGTTGCGTCCGCGCCCGGGTCGGAGACCACCGCCACCGCCTCGCCCGACGGCGCCGCGGGCGTTGCGTTCGCTGCCGCCTCGCCCGAGAAGGCCGCCGCCGCGTTGCCCGCGAGGTCGCGGACCGGGCCGTCCTCCGGCGGCGCGTAGGCCACCGTCACCGTCTCGCCGGCAAGGACCGCCCCGGCGAGCGTCACCGTCAGCGCCGCGCCGTCGACGCCCGCCGTGCCCGTGCCGGCGATCTCGCGCGCCGCGCCGTCGCCGAGCCGCGCCGTCGCCGTGAAGGCGCTTCCCGCCGGCGCCGGGTCCGCCTCCAGCGCCTCGCCGAAGGTCACCGTCAGCGCCGTGCCCGACACCGCCGCCGACGCGAACGCGGGCGCCGCCGTGTCCACCCGGTGGCCCGTGTCCGCCGCCACCGCCGGATGGGCGAGCGCCGCGTCGGCATCCGTCGCCGACGACCTGATCGTGCCGCCGTCGAGCTCCAGCGTGTCCGCCACCACCGCGACGCCGTCCGCCGACATGTCGCCGGCGACCACCGTGTAGGCGAACGTGAGCACCGTCCCGCCGCTGCCCGAGGCGTACGCCGCCCACCGCTCGCCCGCGCCGTCCCCGCCGCCGAGGTCGAGCTTGAGCCGCGGCGTCCCGCCTTCCGTGTCGACGTCCACCGTCTCAGCGAAGGTGAGCGACACCCGGATCTCGTCGCCGGCCGCGTAGGTCTCGTCCGCGCCCGGGGCGGAGGCCACCGTCACCGCCTCGACAGCCGGCGCCGCGGCCGGCGTCCCGACGGTCACCGGCAGGTCCACGACGTTCCCGAGCTGCTTGCCGTCGACGCTCCACAGCCCGACCTCGCCGAGCGGCCGCCGGTAGCTCACCGTCGCCGTCTCGCCCGGCGCGAACTCGCGGCTCAGCGTCAGCCGGAGCGCGCGCGGGTCGTCCGCCGGGAACGCCGTCCCCGTCACCGTCACCGGCCCGCCCGACGCCGCGACCGTGAACCACTCCGGGCGCGCCTCCGAATGCGCCGCGAACGGCCGTTTCGCCCTCAGGATGACGCTGCCCGGCTCCGCCGAATCAAGTCCATCCGGATCGCAGTGATCCCACCGCTCGTTCTCCACCTCCACCGGGCCGAAGCTCTCCGCCTTCGTGCCCCAGAGGTTGCGCAGCGCGTTGCGCTCGGGCTCGGCATAGCTCACCATCACGTCGTCGCCGGAGTCCTCATGGCCGTCGCAGGGCTGCAGCGGCCTCCCCAGGCGCAACGCCACCTCGGCGCCCTGCACCGTGACGGCGTTGACGCCGTGGTACACGTTCACGGAGAGCACGAACGCCTCGTTCCACGGTACCGTCGTCGGGTCCAGCAGCTCGTCGAAGGTGAACGTCAGCACCCTCCCGTTCGCCTCCGGCGGGTCGTGCTCGATCTCGTCTTCCAGATTGGTGTCCACGAGCGTCGGCCGACCCAGGTGGCCCGTCACACCCAGGTTTTCCATCAGTTGACGCGGAAAGCTGAAGTCCGCAGCTTCGTTGCCGGCCGGGTCCCGCAGCGGGGTCGCGCCCGCGTTCGCCTTGGTGTAGTCCACCGTCACCACCGCACCGGCGGCCGCCGCCGAAGCCAGGGTGAGGTAGACCGCGTTGCCCCGCACCTTCACCGCGTCGACCCCGCGGTCCGCGCCCGCCACCTCCACCGTGAAGGCCGCGGCCGCCGGCACCGAGCTCTCGTCCAGCGCCTCGTCGAAATAGAGCGTCAGGTCCGTCCCGGAGACGCTGCCGGAAGTCGCGCCCGGTCCGGTCCCGTCGAGCCACGCGGCCCGCCAGGCGCCGATGTCCGCCACCTCGCCGCCGGCCGCGCCGCGCAGCGGGCTGGCGTCGTCGCCCTTGTCGTAGCCTATCCACGCGACCCCGATGTCGTCGTCCAGCGCCTCCTCCAGCGTGACCACGACCGTCGCGCCCCGGACCTGCGCCCGGCCCGTGCCCCGAACGCGGTAGGACCCGTCGCCCGAATTGCCGTACACCTCGAACCGGCGCCCGGCCGGGCGCGACGCCGAGTCCAGCCCGCGATCGAAGAACAGCGTGAGCGCGCGCCCCTCCACCGTCGCGCGCGCCAGTTTCGGCGGCGGACCGTCGATTCCCGTGGCGTTGAAGACCGGCCGGTTCTCCAGGTCCGCCACCGGGTTGCCCGCCGCGTCCTGGAGCCGGTGCCAGGACGCGGCCCCCCCGTAGTCCAGCGTGACCGGCTGGCCGGGCGCCACCGCCGTGCCCAGGGTGAGCGTCACCGTCGGGCCGCTCAACGCCACCCGGTTGGGGGACTGGTTGACGATCGGGGTTCCCAGGTGGCGCCCGCCCTGGATGATGAACGCGTGGCGCAGCGCCCGCGCCGCCCTCTCCGCCTCGTCCGGCACCGCCAGGTCCTCGTCGAAGGTCAGCGTCAGCGTCTTGCCGCTCACCGACGCATCGACGAGCTCCGGCGGCCTGTTGTCCTCCCCCGCCGGCTCGGCGCCGTTCACCTTGTGGTCCGGGGCGGCGCCCAGCGCCCCGGTGCCGCGCGACGCGTTGCGGTCCTGCCCGTCCTTGAGCGTCGCTCCCCCGGTCAGGATCACCAGGTCGCCCGCCGCCGTGCGCAACGGGGCGATGCCGTCGCCGTCCATGTCCGCCTGCACGACCGTGTACCGGAAATGCAGCGCGCGCGCCCGGCCGCTCGTCTCGCCGCCCGTCAGCAGGGACGCCGTCCGCGTCGTCCCGCCCACGTCGAGCTCCACCGCCATCTCCGCGCCGGCGGCCGACACGTCCCACAACACGTCCGCCGACCAGGTCACCTTCACCCGGATATGCTCGTTCCGTCCGTAGGTGTCGGCGGCGAGCGACGGCGCGGACTCGATCGCCACCGACAGGATCGTCGTCAGGGGCGCCGGCGTCGCGTTGGTCACGTCCGCGTTGGCGAAGCTGTCGCCTGGTTGGCCCGGGCGTCCCGGAGTGCGCCGCCGCCGGCCTGGGTCTTGTCGTAGCCCACGGTGACGGTCTGGCCGTAGGCGACCGCCGCGGCCAGGGTCAGCGTCACCGTCCGCCCGCTTACGGAGACGGCGCCGCTCGCCGCCAGCTCCGCCGCCGATTCGCCCGCCGTCACCGTGAAGGCGGCCTTCGCCGGCGCCGCCACGGTCTCGTCCAGCGCCTCGTCGAAGGAAATCGTCAGCACCGCGCCGTTCACCGACGCCGAGGCGAGCGCCGGGCCCGTCGTGTCCGCCCGGGTGGCGTTGGTCGCCGTCTGGGCCGCGAAGTCCGGCACCGGGTGCTTCGCGTTGTCCGAGTCCTGGAGCTTCGCGCCCGTCGCCGGCGCCGCATAGGCCACCGTCACCGTGTCGCCGGGCAGCACCGCCGCGGCGAGAGCGAGCGTCACCGTCGAGCCGCCGACCGAGACCGGGTTGGTGGCCGCCAGGCTCAGCGTGCTCTCGGCCCCCGAGCGCGTCCCCTTCACCGTGAACGCGCTCCCCGCCGGCACCGCGCTCCCGTCCAGCGCCCCGTCGAAGGTCACGATCAGCACGTCCTCGTTCACCGTCGCAGACGAGAACGCCGGCGGCGTGTTGTTGGCCGCGGCCTTGTTGAACCCGACCACACGGTTGCCCGACAGGTCCCTGAGCTCCAACGCGGCGTCGGACGGCCGGGAGTAGTTCGCCCCCAGCTCCTGTCCGTGCCGAGCCGCCGTCGCAAAGGTCGCGGTCACGGTGCTCCCGGAGATCGACGCGCTGTCGGCAAACGTGGTGGCCAATTCGAAAAACCGTCCGAACGCGTCCGCCGGCACCGCCACGGTCTCGTCCAGGGGCTCGTCGAACGTGATGGTCATCTTCGTCCCGTTCACCGTCGCCGAGACGAACGAAGGCGGTGTCGAGTCGGTGGTGTTGTTGGTCGCCGTCTTGGCCGAGAAGTCCGGCACCGGGTGCTGCGCGTTGTCCGCGTCCTGGAGCTTGTCGCCGGTCGCCGGCGCCGCGTAGGCCACCGTCACCGTGTCGACGGGCAGCACCGCCTCGGCCAGGGTGAGCGTCACCTCGAGCCGCTGATTGAGACCGGGTTCGTGGCCGCCAGGCTCAGCGTGCTCTCGGTCCCCGAGCGCGTCCCCTTCACCGTGAACGCGCTCCCCGCCGGCACCGCGGCCTCATCCAGGCCCCCGTTGAAGGTGACGGTCAGCGCCGCCCCGTTCACCTTCGCCGACGAGAACGCCGGCGGCGTCACGTTGGGCAGGTTGTTATTGAACGTCCCCTGCGGCACCAGGTTGCCAGACAGGTCCTTCAGCGCGTTCGCCGAGTTCAAGTCCTGCGGCCCGACATAGGACGCACCGCAAGCGCACTCGCCGATGTGGCGTACCGCCGTCGCCAAGGTCACGGTCACGGTGTCGCCGGAAATCGAGACCCCCGACGAACGAATGGGGTTGACGAAGTCGTTGCCCCTTACGATCTGAAACATACTCGCCACCGCCGCTGGCGGCAGCACGCTCTCGTCCAGCGCTTCGTCGAAGACCACCGTCATCGTCGCCCCGTTGATCGACGCCGACACGAACGAGGGCGGTGTCGTGTCCGCCGGCGTGTCGTTGGTCGCGGTCTGGGCGGAGAAGTCCGGCACCGGGTGGTTCGCGTTGTCCGAGTCCTGGAGCTTGTCGCCGGTCGCAGGCGCCGCGTAGGCCACCGTCACCGTGTCGATGCGCAGCACCGCCTCGGCCAGGGTGAGCGTCACCTCGTCGCCGCTGACGGAGACCGGGTTCGTGGCCGCCAGGCTCAGCGTGCTCTCGGTCCCCGAGCGCGTCCCCTTCACCGTGAACGCGCTCCCCGCCGGCACCGCGCTCCCGTCCAGCGCCCCGTCGAAGGTGACGGTCAGCTCATCGCCGTCCACCGTCGCGGACGAGAACGCCGGCGGCGTGTTGTTGGTCACGGCCTCCGTTGAACACCACGGGCGCCTCGTTGCCGGCAAGGTCCTTGAGCCGCTTGGTGGCGTCGTCCGACTGCGCGTACCCACCCTCGCCCTCTGCCCGTGCAGGGCCGCCGTCGCGAAGGTCAGGGTCACGGTGCGCCCGGAGATGGAACGAGCCGGTGGGAGCCTCGCCCAAGCCGTCGAGGGCGCGCGAAAACTTGGCAGTTATCGAGCGACACGCTCTCGTCCAGCGCCTCGTCGAAGGTCACCGTCATCGTCGTCCCGTTCGCCGACGCCGACACGAACGAAGGCTCCGTCGTGTCCGCCGGGGTGGCGTTGGTCGCCGTCTGGGCGGAGAAGCCCGGCACCGGGAGCTTCGCGTTGTCCGAGTCCTGCAGCTTGTTGCCCGTCGCCGGCGCCGCGTAGGCCACCGTCACCGTGTCGGCGCGCCAGCACCGCCTCGGCCAGGGTGAGCGTCACCTCGGAGCCGCTGACGGCGACCGGGTTCGTGGCCGCCAGGCTCAGCGTGCTCTCGGTCCCCGAGCGCGTCCCCTTCACCGTGAACGCGCTCCCCGCCGGCACCGCGTCCTCGTCCAGCGCCCCGTCGAAGGTGACGGTCAGCGCCGAGCCGTTCACCTTCGCCGACGAATACGCCGGCGGCGTGTTGTTGGTCAGGTTGTTAGCGAACGTCCCCTGCGGCACCAGGTTGCCAGCCAAGTCCTTCAGCGCGTTCGCCGAGTTCAAGTCCTGCGGCCCGACATAGGACGCCCGCAAGCGCACTCCGATGTGGCGTACCGCCGTCGCCAAGGTCACGGTCACGGTGTCGCCGGAAATCGAGACCCCCGACGAACGAATGGGGTTGACGAAGTCGTTGCCCCTTACGATCTGAAACATACTCGCCACCGCCGCTGGCGGCAGCACGCTCTCGTCCAGCGCTTCATTGAAGACCACCGTCATCTTCGCCCCGTTGATCGAGGCCGAGACGAACGAGGGCGGTGTCGTGTCCGCCGGCGTGTCGTTGGTCGCCGTCTGGGCGGAGAAGTCCGGCACCGGGTGGTTCGCGTTGTCCGAGTCCTGGAGCTTGTCGCCGGTCGCAGGCGCCGCGTAGGCCACCGTCACCGTGTCGATGCGCAGCACCGCCTCGGCCAGGGTGAGCGTCACCTCGTCGCCGCTGACGGAGACCGGGTTCGTGGCCGCCAGGCTCAGCGTGCTCTCGGTCCCCGAGCGCGTCCCCTTCACCGTGAACGCGCTCCCCGCCGGCACCGCGCTCCCGTCCAGCGCCCCGTCGAAGGTGACGGTCAGCTCATCGCCGTCCACCGTCGCGGACGAGAACGCCGGCGGGGTGACGTTGGTCGCGGTCGCGGCGAGCAAGGTGAAGTTGAGGCCGTCCGGCACGGCGATCGCGTTACCCGACTGGTCCGCGAGCCGGTCGGCCGCCGTGTTCGATTGATGGTAGCGAAGTAGCCCCACGCTCTCGCCATGGCCCGGTGCGTCGGCCGCGGCGAACGTCGCCGTCGCCGTCGCGCCGGAGATCGACACGCCCGTCGAGTCGTGCGCACTGCCGCCATGGGTCACGCTGAACCGGTTGTTCGACACGTTCCCCGACGCGCCGGCGGCCGCCAGCGTCTCGTCGAAGACCACCGTCAGCGTCGTGCCGTTCATCGACGCCGAGACGAACGTCGGACCCGTGGTATCCGCCGCGGTGTCGTTGGTCGCCGTCTTCGTGTCGCCGAAGCCCGTCACCGGGAGCTTCAGGTTGTCCGCGTCCTGGAGCTTGGCGCCGGTCGCAGGCACCGCGTAGGCCACCGTCACCGTGTCGGTGCGCAGCACCGCCTCGGCCAGGGTGAGCGTCACCGCCGAGCCGCTGATTGAGACCGGGTTGGTGGCCGCCAGGCTCAGCGTGCTCTCGGTCCCCGAGCGCGTCGCCTTCACCGTGAACGCGCTCCCCGCCGGCACCGCGTCCTCGTCAAGCGCCCCATTGAAGGTGATGGTCAGCGCCGAGCCGTTCACCTTCGCCGACGAATACGCCGGCGGCGTGTTGTTGGTCAGGTTGTTAGCGAACGTCCCCTGCGGCACCAGGTTGCCAGCCAAGTCCTTGAGCGCGTTCGCCGAGTTCAAGTCCTGCGGCCCGACATAGGACGCCCGCAAGCGCACTCCGATGTGGCGTACCGCCGTCGCCAAGGTCACGGTCACGGTGTCGCCGGAAATCGAGACCCCCGACGAACGAATGGGGTTGACGAAGTCGTTGCCCCTTACGATCTGAAACATACTCGCCACCGCCGCTGGCGGCAGCACGCTCTCGTCCAGCGCTTCATTGAAGACCACCGTCATCTTCGCCCCGTTGATCGAGGCCGAGACGAACGAGGGCGGTGTCGTGTCCCCGGCGTTGCCCGCCGGCCGGTCGGCGAAACTCGGCAGCTCGTTGTTGGAGCTGTCCTTCAGCACATTGCCGCTGGCCGGCTTGTCGTAGCGCACCGTCAGCCGCTCGTCCGCGGCCACCGCCGCGCTCAGCGTCGCCGTCACCGTCTTGTCCGAAATCCCGACCAGCGCGCCCGTGCCGGCGATGGTGCGGATCGAGCCCGATTTCGAGGCGGTCACCGTGAACGCGCTGCCCGCGGGCTTCGAATTCGTGTCCAGCGCCGTGTCGAAGGTGACGCTCAGCTTGGTGCCGTCCACCGTCGCGCTCTTCACCCGCGACGGGAGCACCGTGACCGTCACCGTGTCCTCCTCGGACGACGTCCCGTCATTGACGGTCAGCGTGAAGGTCAGGTCGGTCTGCATGCTCACCGACGGCGCGATGAACGCCGGCGTCGCCGAACTCGCGTCGTCCAGCATCACCGTCGGCCCGGCCGTCTGCGACCACGCGTAGGTCAGCCTTGCGGGCCTCGAGCCCGTGCCGTCCAGCGCCACACGCGCCCCGGCACGGACCGTCAGGTCGTCACCCGCGTCGGCCGATAGGCTCAATGCCTCCAGTCTCGCCTGGGCGATGTCGCCAGCCCACACTCCGTTGTGGCGACTTCGCATTTCCACGCCCACCGTCCAGGTGACGCCGGTCTCCAGGCCGGTCAGCGTGAACGAGCGTGTTTGGGCGTTGGTTATCTGGCGGACCGGTCTCTCCACGTTCCCGGTGCTCTGTTTCTTTGCGTGGATGTGCCACCGGACGAAGTTCCCTTGGGGGCCCGTGGTGGCCGGCTCCCAGCGCAACGTGATCTCCCCGACGCCTGGTCCCGGCTCGGCGGTGCCCGTCGGCGCGTCTGCGCAGTTTGGGCAGCTGGTGCGGTCCAATCCCAGCTTCAGATGCACATGACCCTCAGCCCCTTCGTCATGCGCCTGGGCCGCCCCGGCGCCGAGCAGCAGGGGGAGGACGAGGGCGGCGGCGAGCGCGCAGGCGGACGCCCGCCAGGCGCGGGCCAGGCGGGCGGGCCGGAAGCCGGAAGGAGGGGGAGAGCGGGAGTGGCGCGCAGGGTCCGCCGGACGGCGGCGCCCGAGGCTCAGCCGGCCAGGGCGCTCCCGCAGGCGGGCCGGAGCCCGTCCCGAACCTGTCGCAGAGCCCGTCCCGAGCCTGTCGAGGGAGGCGCCGCCCACGGCGTCAGCCGCCGCCGGCGTGCGGACGCAGGAGCGGCTCGGCTCGGCTCGGCTCGGCTCGGCTCGGCTCGGCTCGGCTCGGCTCGGCTCGGCTCGGCTCGGCTCGGCTCGGCTCGGCTCGGCTTAATCAGGCGGAGCAATTCTCTACCTGCCACACTGCTGCGGGCATACGGACACCTCCCGCCCGGCGGTACCAGGCGCCGACGCGTTGCATTCCGGTGCACCGATCTGCAACGGCGTCTGGACTTCACCGGCGATTTCGAAAACTTTAGAGGAGGCCCAAAACCCCCGTAAATCCTGCCATTTGGGAGGTATCGAAAGCCCGCCCGAAGCCCGGTCAGGGCGGCGGGAGAAGGGGAGCAGGGGGAGCGCCGGCTGTCGCCGGCGGACCCTCGGCGGGCCGTCAGCGCCGGGGCAGGGCGTCCACCGCCAGGACCTGGCGCACCAGCTCGACCTGCCCCGACACGCCCAGCTTCCGATAGGCCTGCTTGGTCAGCCAGCGCGCATAGTCCTCCGACCATCCCGCCGCCGCGGCGATCTCGTTCACCTTCTGGCCCTCGGCCAGCAGCGCCGCCGTCCGGCCTTCCGATGGCGACAGGCCGAGCGTCACCGCCACCCGCTGGGCGTCGATGCGCGAACGCCGCGCCGGGTCGACCACCAGCACCAGCGCCGCCACTCGGCGCCCGCCGAAGTCCGTCGCCCCGTCGCCCACCGGGGTGACGTGGAGCGCCAGCCGCGAGCGGCCCGAGGAACGCTGGACCGTCATCGAGCCGCCGGACGGCGCCTCGCCCCACAGGTCCGGCAGCGCGCGCCCGAGCAGCCGCCGCAGCCGGCTGCGGTCCGCCGGCAGCCAGGCGTCGAGCGCGCCGTCGCGGTCGATGAGCCCGTCGCCGCGGCGCAGGATCTCCGCCGCCGGCGCGTTGGCCTCCAGCACCCGCCCGCCGCGGTCGAGCTGCACCACGCCGATGCGGCCGTTGTCCAGCAGGCCCTCAAGGCCCGACCCCAGGGCTTCCGCCGCCGCCAGCGCCTGGCGGACGCGCACGAACTGGCGGATATGCGGCAGCAGGGACTCCAGGAATTCCACCCGATCGGCGTTCCAGCCCTCGCCGTCGCCGGGGTCCCCGACACCCCAGACCACGCTCAGGCCGTCCTGCCAGTCGAGGCGCGTGATGAGTCCGTTCCGGCCGCCGCGGGCGGACCATCCCTCGTTGTACGCCGCCGACGTCTTCAGCTCCCTCTCGGTGTACATGTCGGGGACGTGGACCAGCGCGCCGACCGGCCACCCCCAGAGGCGCGGCGGCCCTTCGTCGTGGGGCTGGTAGACCTCGAAATACTCGCGCGCCAGGTCGTGGCGCGTCTCGCCCCGGTAGAGCAGCCGGGCGAAGTAGACACGCACCTCGTCGCCGGACCTCTCGCCGACCGCCAGCACGTTGCCCGTGGCGCCGCAGGCCTCTTCGATCTGGGCGGCGGCGCCAGGCCAGCGGGTGTCGTCGAGGGCGGCCTCATGCAGCGCCGCGAGGATGCGCCCGAAGGCGTCGTCCGGGTTCACGCCGCGGCGCTCCGGCGACGCGTCGCCGCCGGTCCCCGCCGAACACCGATTTGCCCAACAACGACGCCGCTGCGCATCATTCTCCCCCGGCCGCCGGATCGCACGGCCACCCTTCCGATGCGCCGTCCGGCGAAATCTATGGGAGATCGGCCAGCCCAACCATCCTCCCATTTGGGAGGTTTCGTGAAAATTGCGGGTCGAGAATCATCCTCCGTTTCACGATTTTCCGCCCCCGGACCGACGGTCGTTCCGCTCGCGCCCGTCACCCGCCGTGCACGATTCGCGCTGTCGAAACACCGCCGTCGACCGCGGGATCGAAGACGCGGCCGGGCGGCCCGGAAGGACCGCCGCGGCCATGGCGGCCCGCCGGCAATGCGTCGGGACGCCCGTGGAGTCCCGGCCGCAGACCCGCCTGTCGCGGCGCGGCGCAAGCTCCGGGGTCGCCTGCCGAGCGCGCTCGACAGCGCGCCGCCGCCGGTCATATGCTCATTGTCCGTCACCCGGGATTTGGACAGCGAGACCGGCGGCGACAGGACCAGGGCGAACCCGGCAGGGCATTGCGTGCCGCCTCTTCTTCGTGACCGTTTCCGGCGGCGTGCCTCCCCGGCTCAGACCGGCAGGTCCGGGCATCTTCCCGGGCAGGCCGCCTGCGGCGCGGCGCCGACGCCAGCCCGTTTGCAGACACCCTTTCCGGAGGCCGGCTCATGAGTTTGCCCCCCATCGCCCCCGGCGCGGTTGCCGGATCCGGCCGGCGCAGCCGATGCGACGGGCGACCGTCGTGATCGCGTCGGCGCGCGCGGCGCCATCGCCCGGCGGCAGGGCCCTGCGATGATCTCGCTCGAAGAGGCGATCCGGCCGGTGCTCGCCCGCGCGGTCGTCGCGGGCGAGCGCTGGCGGACCGGGGTGGCCTACAACCCGCTGTCTGCCGCCGTAGTCCAGGATCCCTATCCGGTCTATGCGGCGCTGCGCGCTCGCGGCGCGCCGCATCGCAGCCGGCTGATGAACGCCTGGCTGGTCGCGCGCCATGCCGATGCCGACGCGATCCTCCGCGACCACCGCAGCTTCGCCAACGACCCGCGCGTGGGCACGCTGACCCGCCGCCAGCAGGCCATGCTGCCGCCGGAGGACGAGTACTCCATGGCGATCCTCGACCCGCCCGACCACACGAGGCTGCGGGCCCTGGTGAACAAGGCCTTCACGTCGCGGGCCGTCAACGCCCTGGAGGCCCGCATCCGCGCGATCGCGGCGGAGCTCCTCGACGCCGTCGACGACCCCGGCGGCTTCGACCTCATGGCGGCCTTCGCCCGGCCCCTGCCGATCATCGCGATCGCCGAGATGCTGGGCGTGCCGGCCGAGGACCGGGACCGCTTCCGGCTCTGGTCGGCCCAGCGCGCCCGCCTGGTGGAACCGACGGTGAGCCGCCGTGAGCGCGCGGTTGCCCAGGCCGCCTCGCGGGAGTTCGACGCGTATTTCCAGGCGGCCGTCGCGCAGCGCCGGAGCGCGCCCCGCGACGACATCCTGAGCGCGCTGGCCCACGCCGAGGACGGCGGCGAGCGCCTCAGCGAGCGCGAGATGCTGAACCTGCTGCGCCTGCTGCTGATCGCCGGCAACGAGACCACCACCAACCTGATCGGCAACGGCATGCTGGCGCTGCTCGCAAGCCCCGACCAGCTTGCCCGGCTCCGGAGCGACCCGGGCCTTGTGCCGGCCGCCGTCGACGAGCTGCTGCGCTTCGATTCGCCGATACAGATGACGCTGCGGCGCGTGCGCGCCGACGCTGCGGTGAACGGCGTCGAGGTCCGCCCGGGCGACAACATCGCCGTCCTGCTGGGCGCCGCCAACCGGGACCCCGAAGTGTTCGAGGAGCCCGACCGGCTCGACGTCGGCCGCGCGCCCTGTCCCCACCTCTCGCTCGGGCGCGGCATCCACCACTGCCTCGGCGCGCAGCTCGCCCGCCTGGAGGGACGGATCGCCTTCGAGATGCTGCTGGAGCGCTTCGTGCGTATCGAGCTCATTGGCGCGCGCCCGAAGTTCCACCACGGCGTCGTGCTGCGCGGACTCCGGTCGCTCCCGCTGCGCTGCGGCCGTGGCTGAGGCTCCTCCGCCATCCTCTGACCGCAATCAGGCGTTCGCGCCTGCCGGGGAGCCGATCACCCACGAGCGACCCTTGCGGCTGCACCCCTCATCGCGCCCCCAGCCTGTCCGCATCCGCCGTCGTGGTGGCCCGGCGCCGCGCCGCCCATGCGTCCAGATCCGACCGGCAATAGCGCACCCGGTTGCGGAAGCGGTGGAACGCCGGCCCGGCGCCGTTCACGCGGTAGCCGTCGAGCGTGCACGGGCCGAGGCCGAGATAGGCCGCCGCGCGCCTTGTGTCGAAGAATCCGCCCTCGCCGTTGCCCATGCCGCCCCCCCTTTCCATTGCAGGACGTGCCGGACCCGCTGCGGCGCCGACCCCAGCGCCTGCTGAGTACGGCACGCCGGCTGAAGCGAGGGTAGGCGGGGCGGCAGGGTATTCAAAGCGCACGATCAGGAGAACCCCGGCAGTGCTACGCCGACCTGGCAATTGCGCGCGGCTGACGTACCACCTGCTACCGACCAGCTTTCGGGGATTGCCAGTCGGGCGCCCCAGGCTTGTGCACCGGGATCACCCGGGGAGTTCGACGCATCGCGACTTGCCACCGCGGCCAACCTCGAACCGCTGTCCCCGGGGCCGGTAGCTTGGGCATCGGCAAGCAGCGATTCCGCAGGCGCAATGCGCACCGCGAACCGCATCCTCAACAGCGTTTCGCTCCGGTTCTCTCCGCTCGTGTCAGGAGCACTCGACGGCGCCGCTCGACAACTTCCATCGCATCACCGAACATCGACAGCGTACACGAGCTCGGAGGACACCCATGACCCGATCGGAGCTGTGTGCCCGCGCTGCGGCCCGCTCGTCGCTGTCAAAGGCCGACGTCGCCGCAGCGCTCGGCGCCCTCACTTCCAGCATTGCCGACGCGCTTGCCGAGGGCGAGACCGTCACCGTCGCCGGATTCGGGAAGTTCACGGTAAGGACCCGCGCGGCTCGCCAGGGGCGCAATCCCCGCACCGGCGAGCCCGTCGACGTCCCCGCCGCCCGGGTGCCGTCCTTCAAGGCCGCGAAGGCCCTCCGCGACGCGCTCAACCCATAGCGGGCCGGATCTGTGGACAGCCATCCGGCTCTTGTCGCGGCAGCGCGGACGCGACCCGGCAGCGCCTTCGCCACGGCGCCTCGTCGATACGCGACTGCTTGAACGCAGGAATGTTCAGGGTCCTAGCACCCGGCGCATTTCCACCCGGTGGACCCGCTCTGGCCGACAAGTCCCGATCATGAACATGTCCTGGCTCGCCCGCTGCGGTTTTGACTGGCGACGCGCCACAGAGTCACATTCGGGGCAGGGGGGAGGCGTAGCGATTTGCCCGATTGGACAATCATGGGCATGGGCACCGATCCGAAATCATGCTCCGACGTTGAATCCCCACGCACGAGGGTACCCGCTTGCACATTCCATGCGAATGCCATGAACCAGTCACCCGTACCGGCACACCCGAGGGCTGGATCATGCGTGGTGATCGGTGAGTCCAGGGGTCGGGCATCTCCAGGCGATGATACTGCGCATGGCAGATCTGCTCGAAACAGGGTCCAATAGCGTGTTATCAGGCGGATGTGCCTGATAATCATTGGTTAGAGCGCGCAAATTCAATAGAGGATTACGACATGGCTAGATGCACCGCACCAGTACGTGGCCATCGCACAGCGAGCGCGGCAGCCAACTGCCCTGCTTGCGGTGGGCGTTATGGCGGCTATAGGGGTTACAGCGGCTACGGGTCGTACTCGCCCTCGTCTTACTCTCCGTCGCGTAACCGTGGCAGCGGTCGGAGCGGCGGCGGATCCAGCCGCACGACACAGCCGCGATGGTCGCGACCAGGTTCGTCTGTCATGTACACGCCTGCCGAGGTGCGGACGCTTACACCGATCCGTGAAAACGTCGAGAAACGAGCGACGGTGCCCGATCTTCGTGACACCTTCCTTTGCCACGCTTGGGATGATCGGCAAGGGGCTGCCAAAGAGTTGCACGATCATCTTGAGTCTCGAGGCGTTTCCGTTTGGTTCAGCGAGAAGGACATCGTCCTCGGTGCGTCGTTGCTTAGGGAAATCGACAAGGGCTTGGCCAACTCCCGAGTGGGGATCGTGCTGGTGACCCCTGCGTTCCTGCGCCGTGTCGAGGCAGAGGGTATTGCTGACAAAGAGCTTTCGGCGCTCTTGGCGCGTGATCTGCTCGTTCCTATCGTGCATAACACTACGTATGAAGCACTTCGCGAAGTTAGTCCATTACTTGGCTCGCGCAGTGGCTTGAGCACCGCAGAAGAGCCCATGGCAGACATTGTGGTAAAACTCGCGGAGTTGGTCGCGCTCTAACAATGCCTTGCAACCGACCCGCTTTCCGCTACTTCCCTTCGATCATTCGCTTCAAGCGGGCGGCTGAAGGCAGGCGTTATGTTCTTCGTGAATTCCTCGACATAACAAACGATGAATGAGACGGAATATCAACGCCGTATGGCCCAGATCGATGAGTGGGCTAAAGCGCTAGGTTTTGAGCTGGCAGATCTGATCGAACCAAATCCGGCAGATGTGATTTATCATTATACAAACTCTAGTGCACTGATTGGAATGCTTGAATCCGGCAAAGTCTGGGCTACGCATGTAAGCCGGATGAATGATTCGATGGAATATAAAATCGGGATCGAGTTGGTGGAACGATTGGTGCGGAAAAATATGGAAGGCCAGTTGCGTCAATTGTTCGAACGAGCGATATCCAACCTTGTGTCCGTAGATACATATATTGCTTGCTACTCATCTGAGGTAAATCAGCTTAGCCAGTGGCGTGCATACGCAGGGCTAGGCGTTGGCTATTGCATAGGGTTCAAGTCTGGTGATATGGCAACCACAGATGGCAGGATGCCGTTACTCGAAAAAGTCATCTACAGTGAGGAAGTCGCTGAAGCTGTTGTGGTACGCTTGCTTGGTCGGGTTGAGGAACTCTTGGCAAAAAGTGATTTCGGTGAGGTGGAGGTCGGTTACCTTCTCGGCATGCTGGAAGCAACGTTCAATATCGTGGCATGTATCATCAAGCATGCGGGATTTAAAGAGGAGGCTGAATACCGCCAGATATACCAACCGTCCATATCCTCGTTGTTGTTGGAAACCAAATTCAGGTCCGGTCGATATGGTTTAACGCCATATGTTGAGTTTGATTTTCTCAATGAAGGCCGGCTGCCAATTGAGTCGATTACTATTGGGCCATGCGCCGACCCAGATGAAGAAAATCGCACGCTTGCAGCAATACTGAGTCGGCATGGCTATCAATCTGTCGAACTCCAACAGTCTGGTATTCCTCTACGTGTGTAAGATAGAAACAGCAATCGTGCAGGACGAATATAACAATTTGCTGCAGCGGACCAGCGTCCCGCTGGCCGCTGAGCACTGTCGTTATGTGCAGGTAAGTGAGGTCGCAAGGAACAGGTGCCGGAGAAAATAATATGTCAAAATCCACATACAGCGTCACAGTCATATATGAAGGTCGAGAAAAGGATTACCGCGATTTCTGGGATCGCAAGATAAAGGTCAATTCGGACGGGGAAGAGCTTCATCCGGGGCTGGTGGGCTTTACAGAAGTGGTAGAGGCAAAGAATCTAAACGAGGCTATCGCAATCGTACAGAAAAAGCATCCGGCGCTAATTGTTGCAAGGGACCATTCAGCGAAAGTTGGATGATCCGGGTTCTGATTACTTTACGTGAGTCTTTCTGGGGCGCAACTCCCGTATGTCGATTGTAACCAACCGATTTATTGAGATTTTGCGTTCGTTTCCGATGGCCTTTGGGGCCGATCGGTGACAAGTGGGGTTTCGGGGTCGGGATTTTGTCACGGCCGCTCGGTTGCGGGGCCGGAAGCGGGACCGCTCCGCTCGCCGGGTGCGGGTAGGATGTCGTTCTGAACAAACCGGAACCACGGCAGCGCCCTCCTCATCGTGCGCCCAGCCTGTCCGCCTCCGCCGTCGTGGTGGCCCGGCGCCGCGCCGCCCATGCGTCCAGATCCGACCGGCAATAGCGCACCCGGTTGCCGAAGCGGTGGAACGCCGGCCCGGCGCCGCTCACGCGGTAGCCGTCGAGCGTGCGCGGGCCGAGGCCGAGATAGGCCGCCGCGCGCCTTGTGTCGAAGAATCCGCTCTCGTCGCCGCTCATGCCGTTCCCTCTCGATTGCCGAATGCGCCGGACCTTCCGCACCGCCGGCCCGCTCCCGCCGACGCAGAAAAGGTAGGCGGAGCCGCGCGGGTGTTCAAAGCCGACGGTTAGGGGAAATCCTCTATTGCCCCGCCGTCCGCGCGCTTGCACGCGCTCGGGCGCGGCGGCCGCGCCTGCGCCCGCCAGACAGCCATCGCGGGCACGCCCGGCGCCCACGATCCGCCTTCTTGAAGGCAGCGAACCGGGTCACGAGTTGCGGTTCCCTCACGGGCTGACGACGGCCATGCGATCGACGCGTCTGCCTGGCCGCGGCAGCCGCTGTAGGTGACGGTCGAGAACTGCATTTATTTGCTGGAGTTTGTCGCCTGCGCGCGGCGTTGGGATGACGTCCTGTTTGGCATTTGAGGGCCTTCTCTGTCGGAGCTGTGGGTAAATGGCCCGGCGCCGCGACCGCCACGAGTCTGGCGGCGGCGGGCCATTTATCCATAGCGGTCAGCCGTCTCGATTTTGATTTTGCCGGGCTGGCGGCGGTTCCGCGGCCCTGACAGCGAGACCTGCGGAACTAGACTGAGGCCGCTGAGAACGATGCGGCGCCGGCCCCGTCTGCTTGGTGGCAACGACCGGCGCCGCACCCCCCGAGCCATGCAAGGCGCGGCCCGTATGCGCAGTATCGTGCGCGCTCGGGCGCGGGTCCACCCCGTTCTCATCGGTTGTCGCGATGAAGAACGCCGCCCGCCTGTTCACCTGCGCCTCGTGCCGTCGCCAGGTGGTTCTCTGCCGGCGCTGCGACCACGGCAACATCTACTGTTCGCGGCGCTGCAGCGACCGGGCGCGGCGTCGGTCGGTGCGCCTTGCCGGGCAGCGCTACCAGAACAGCCGCCGGGGCCGTCACAAGCATGCCGAGCGTCAGAGGCGCTACCGCGAACGCCGCTGCCCGGCGTCGGCGGCTCCGGCCAGGGTGCAGAAAGTGACGCATCACCCTTTGACCGCCGCGCGGTGGCGTCCTGTTGTGACGCGCATGTCGGCGGGGCGATCCGGAACCCGGCCCTTCGGGCACGACCGTCCCGCCAGAGTGTTCCGCTGCGATCACTGCGGGCGGTTCTGCGCCCGCGCGGTCTATCCGGGCCTGCGCCCGGCGCGAAGGGAGTGAGATGGCCATCGACAAGCAGACCCGCGCCGAGATCCTTCGCCTGTATTTTGCCGAGAAGTGGAAGATCGGCACGATCGCGCGTCAGCTCGGCGTTCATCACAACACGGTCGACCGTATCGTCGGCGAGGCCGGGGTGCCCGTGCATCTGAGAGGGCGCAGGCCCTCCAGGATCGACCCCTTCCTGCCCTTCATCCGCCAGACCCTGGCGACCTGGCCCAAGCTGCCCTCCACCCGGCTCTACCAGATGGCCGTAGAACGCGGCTACCGGGGCAGCCAGAGCCACTTCCGCAACGTGATCGCCCCCGAGCGTCCCAGGCCCGTGGCCGAGGCCTATCTGCGCCTCAACGCGCTTCCCGGCGAGCAGGGCCAGGTCGACTGGGCGCACTTCGGCAAGGTGAGGATCGGGCGGGCCGAGCGCCCGTTGATGGCCTTCGTGATGGTGCTCGGCCACTCACGGCGCCTCTTCCTGCGCTTCTACCTCAATGCCGGCATGGACAACTTCCTGCGCGGCCATGTCGAGGCCTTCGAGGCGTGGCAGGGTGTGCCCCGCGAGCTCTGGTACGACAACCTGAAGAGCGTCGTGCTGGAGCGCCATGGCGATGCCATCCGCTTCAACCCCCGGTTCCTCGACTTCGCCGGTCATTACCGCTTCCTGCCGAAGCCCGTCGCGGTCGCCCGCGGCAACGAGAAGGGGCGCGTGGAGCGGGCCATACGCTATGTCCGCGACAGCTTCTTCGCCGCCCGCGCCTGGCGCGACATCGACGAACTCAACGACCGGGCCCGGGCCTGGTGCGACGGCATCGCCGCCGACCGTCCGTGGCCGGACGACCGCTCCCTGTCCGTGCGCGAGGCCTTCGAGCGCGAGTGCGGCTCTCTCCTCGCGCTGCCCGACGACCGGCCCCCGGTCGACGAGCGCGTCGAAGTCAGGATCGGCAAGACGCCTTACGCCCGGTTCGACCTGAACGACTACAGTGTCCCGCATACCCATGTGCGGCGCACCCTCACCGTGGTCGCGACGCTGGAGCAGGTGCGCATCCTCGACGGCCTGGACGTCATCGCCAGCCATCCGCGCAGCTTCGACAAGGCGGCCCGCATCGAGAACCCCGAGCACATCGAGGAACTGGTCAGGCACAAGCATCACGCGCACCGCCTGCGCGGGCAGAGCCGGCTGCTCCAGGCCGCCCCCAACAGCGAACTCCTGCTCGCCGAGACCGCAAAACGCGGCGGCTACATGGGCGCTACCGTCGCCGCCCTGCTGCGCCTGCTCGACCAGTATGGCGCCGCTGAACTCGAGGCGGCCATCGACGAGGCCCTGAAGCGGGACGTTCCCCATCCCAACGCCGTGCGGCTCAGCCTCACCCGGCGCCGCGAGCAGCAAGACCGGCCTCCGCCCATCCCCGTCGAGCTGCCCAGGGATCCGAGAGTGCGCGACATCGCCGTCCGCGATCACGACCTCGGCGGATACGACGGGCTGGTCGAAGACCCCGAAGAGGACAGCGAAGAATGACCGATACCCTCAAGAACCGTGCCCTGGCCCTCGGCCTGCACGGCCTCGTCTCCCACTGGGGCGACATCGGCGAGACCGGATGGCTCCCAACCCTGATCACATGGGAAGAGGAGGAACGGCGTAGCCGTAGCCTCAAACGCCGCCTCGGCACCGCCCGCATCGGACGCTTCAAGCCCCTCGCAGACTTCGACTGGGACTGGCCAAGGCGCTGTGACCGCATGGCCGTCGAGGACCTCATGAGCCTCGACTTCCTCGACGAAGGCGCCAACGTCGTCCTCATCGGACCCAACGGCGTCGGCAAGTCGACCATTGCCGCAAATATCGCCCACCGCGCCGTGCTCGAAGGCCATACCGTGCGCTTCGCCACTGCCGCCAGCCTGCTCGGCGAACTCGCCGCCATCGACTCCGATACCCTGCTACAGCGCAAGCTCCGCTTCTACGCCCGACAGCACCTCCTGGTGATCGACGAAGTCGGATATCTCTCCTACTCCAACCGCCATGCCGACCTGCTGTTCAATATCGTCTCCAGCCGCAGCCAGAAGCGCTCCACCATCATCACAACAAACCGGCCCTTCGCCGAGTGGAGCGAGGCCTTCCCGAACGCCGCCTGCCTCGTGGCCCTGGTCGACCGGCTCGTCCACAACGCCGAAATCCTCGCCATCGACGGCGACTCATATCGCCGAAAGGAAGCCGAGGAACGTCAGAAGGTCCGAAGCGCCGAGCGCCGCCGCCGGCGGAGCGCGAAAGACAGGCAGACTACCGGAAAGGCACGTGAAGCCGAACCCGGAACGCCGCCGAACTCCAGCAAATAAGTGCACTTCCTAACCGTCGCTAACAGCCGCCACCGTATCGCGTCGTCCTCCCGCCACCGCGTGACCGAACGGCAACAAACGATCTCGTATTCGTTCGTTTAGCGGGTGATGACGGTGGGCATTCCACCGAGGGCAGCCCTCTCCGCTCGGGCGGAATTGCGTGCCGCCGCTGGCCCGGCGATGGCATCACCCGCTGAACGAACGAACATACGATCTCTTGGCAGATCCTTCGTCCGGGGCGCATGCGCGCTTGCCGCGGCGCGCGGCTTCGGATCCGGATCGCTCTCTGGATGCTTACGGAGTTCGAATCGATCCAGGTGGAAACGGAAAAAAACGTAGATATATTGGCTAGTTAGTGCGTTTCAGACCGTATCCTACTACATGCGCGTCCAGAACGACGCGATTCAGCTTTCATCCGCCAGAAGCGATTCGAGTCGGGCCTCGGTCAAGCCATTCGCGCAAGCTTCCTCCCCCAAAGCATCCATCGTCGCAGTCAGGCGCTCCCACGCGGCTCCTCGAAGCCGCTCATACTGCTGCACCGACATGATCACGCCGACCGCGCGGCCCTTTCTGGTCACGCGCACGGGCGCGCTCTGCGCGTCATCGAGCAGGTGGCCGAAGCGATTCTTGGCTTCTCTCGCCGCTATCTCCTTCATGTAGCCATAACAGCCATAATGGCTTCCAATTGCAATCGCTGTCCGACTTGCGGACCACCATGATCAAGGTGCGGTCGGGAACTCCCGGCCCCGCCTGATACCCCGCAAGGGTCTCAATTCCCGAAGGGTGGCCGGCGCGACCTCCCGGAATGGAAGAACGCCCACAGACTTGGTGGGCCCCTGGACAACTCTCCACCGGACACCGGGTCGAGGTCGAAGTGGAGGCCCCGAAACTCCGGGTCAGCAGGCCGGCCCGCGTCGCAGGACACTTCCCCTGTCGTAGTCGTTCTCGTCATCCAGCCGGGGGCATGGGGAACTTCCCCAAGGTTGATGCCGTGGGCGGTGGTGACGATCCGGCTTTGCGCGGCCTGGCGGAACACCTTGATCAGGGGCGCCGCCGGTACCGCGCCCGCCTCGACAAGGTTGCAGTCAATGCAATTGCGCTTGCCGGGCGACACCCTTCTCGGTCTTGAAGGGTTGCTCCCTGACAGGGTGGAAGCGCCGCCGTCCAAGGGGCCAGGTCCCCGCCTGCACATGCCGGGCCGACGGGATCCCGTCTCAGTCGAGGGGCCTGATCGCCTTCATGATGAGGGTCGCCGGCACCATGTCGAGAATTCTCGGGACATACTTGGCGCGCAGGCCGAACCAGGGATCGTAGGGATAGCGAATTCGGGAGTCCGGCTCGACAATTCTCTCGACCGCCAAACCGGCGTCCACCAGAGCCTGGTGCAGGCTCGAGATGGTGTACCGGTGGACCGTGACGTGGCCGTGCTCGCCCCTGTCGTCGAGACTTGGGCCCGTTTCGTTGCAGCTCTCGACGAGCATCAGGGTGTCACGATCGACCTTCCTGAAGAAGGGGTGCTCGAGCGAAAAGACAAAGACGCCGCCTGGCCGCAGGACGCGCATGACCTCGCGGAAGGTCCCGGTCCTGTCGGCCACGAACTGCAGGGCGAACGCGGAGAACACGATGTCCATGCTCGCCGAGGCGATCGGCTCGAGGTCGCCCATGTCGTGTTGCACGAAGTCGATCTCGACGCCGTGCCGGACCGCCAGCGCCCGGGCGAAGCGGAGCTGCTCGACCGAGATATCGAGCGCGGTCGGCCGGGCCCCGCGCAGGGCAAACGCGACCGAACACTGGGCGCCGCCACATCCGATCTCCAGGACGTCCCGCCCCTTGAGGTCGCCCAGCAGGTTGAGTTCGTCCTCGTTGGGGCTGCCCGGGCCGTAGTGGATGTCGACAGGGATGCGCGTGCCCGCCTGGTAGGCCCCGGAATAGCCTTCCCAGAATTCCTTGATGTCGTCCGTCATGTCAGGAACCCCCGACGGCCGACTGGTCCTGCACCGGCGCGGCGCCTTGCTTCGACCCGAAACGCCCTTGCATCGCTTCCGGCTCTCCCTTTGCGGTCCGTCCGGCGCCTTGTCGTTCTCCCCTTGTGGCGGATCGGGGCCGGCGATTCAAGCGACGACATGGACCGTCAGGCGCGCCAGACACCCTCCTGCAGGAGTTCGTCCGTCGCCGCCGACCCGGATCGAAGAGCGCCCGCAGACTTGCCCACAACTACCAGGGGAGCCAACTCCTACACTATGTGGTGGGACTCAACCTCTGGTGGTTGGCTAGAGCGCAATCCTATCTGAGTGAATCGAAAGGGATTCCCAAGTCGTTTGTTTTGTGATTCACACTGTCTGCCGGGAAGGAGGCCGGCAGACATGTCGCAAGCGCTTTCCCTTGATCTTCGTGTTCGGGTCCTTGAGGCGGTGGCCGAGGGCCTGAGTCACCGCGCCGCTGCGGCCCGCTTTGGCGTGAGTGCGGCGAGTGTCAGCCGCTGGCGCAGACGGGCACACGTTGAGGGCGATCCTCGTCCGAGAGCGCTGGGCGGCGACCGTCGCTCGGGTCGCATCGAAGCGCATCGAACGCTGATCCTTGGCGTGCTGGCTGAGACGCCGGACAGCACCATCGAAGAGTTGCGCCGCCTGCTCGCCAGGCGCGGGCTCGACTTTGGCTACGGCACGATCCAGCGCTTCCTCATCCGCCACCAGATGACGCGCAAGAAGAAGACGGGCCACGCCAGCGAGCAGGACCGCCCGGACGTTCTCGATCGCCGGCAGGCGTGGCGCGAGAAACAGACCGCGCTCGATGCGACCCGTCTGGTCTTCATCGACGAAACCTGGGCCAAGACCAACATGACCCGCAGCCATGGCCGCGCGCTCAAGGGCCAACGCCTACGCATGGGCCAGCCGCACAGTCACTGGAAGACCTCGACCTTCGTCGCCGGGCTCACGCTTGGAGGCATGATCGCACCCTTCGTGCTCGACGGACCGATCAACCGTCTCGCCTTCGAGACCTACGTCGAGAGGGTGCTGGTCCCCGAACTGCGCCCGGGCGACATCGTCATCATGGACAACCTGTCCAGCCACAAGGGGCCAAGGGTCCGGGAAACGATTCAGACGGCCGGTGCCGAGCTCGTGTTCCTCCCGCCCTACTCACCCGATCTCAACCCGATCGAGATGGCCTTCTCCAAGCTCAAGGCGAACTTGCGCAAGGCCGCCGAGCGCACCGTAGAAGGCCTGTGGAACGCCATCGCCCGCATTCTCGAAACCATCAAGCCCCAGGAATGCCGGAACTACTTCGCAGCCGCCGGATATGATCCAGCCTGATCGGATAACGCTCTAGAGCGGAAGATCCGGTCGCTTGCAGCGGTGCAGGCGAACGCACGTATGGAAGAATGATCGATCAAATCCCGGAGATTCGCCGCGCGTTCTTTGCGCGTTTCGCAACGGCACATGTCAGCGGTACACGGCGGGGCTCTTCTTCGAGCGAGCCAGTTCGAGGAAACGGGTCTTGATCCGCGCGAACAGCCCCGGCGGGATGTAACCGTAGCTGAGGGTATCCGGCCGACCGGGCACCGGAGACAGTCCGGCATTGGGCCATTGGGACATATATCGGAAAGTCACATCACACTTTCCGATCTACAGCATTGCACTCCAGCAATGTCAATGCATGGGCGGCCTTCGGGTCGAGTCGTTTGATCGGCGTTCCCGCGTTGCCCACACACGAGGCCCGGCCCATCACGCCGGGCCTCTTTGTGACTTTCGGATAGTAAGTCCCGGGCCATTCATCGATGTTGTGTTCCGATACGATCACCCAGTTCGGCGGGCCGTCCAGGCCCAAGGCCTGTCTGACGCGCGCCGGCATTTCGATGCCCACGGTATCGCCCTCGGGTCGTGCATGGGTGATCGGCAGCAGCACGACATGGCGCGGGCGATGCGTCGGGTCGGTGGCGGCTATCAGACAAGCAGGACGGTTCTTGCCCTGATCGCGGCCGGTGGCGGCCTCATGCGTCCAGAGAGTGTCGTAGCGGACGAGCAGGCCCGGCTTCGGATCGGGAAGCGTCACCGTTTCGTCGTTACGTCAGCAGGTCGTCGAGCGGCTTGTGCTCCACATCCATCTCGGCGCGCTCCACCGCGTCGATCACCACATCGGCGGAATCTTCTGTACGATGGCTGCGCTGCGCCGAAGCTCGAAGCCAGTCATATTGCTCCGCGGACATGAGCACGAACTCTCGGCGCCCATGCCGGGTTATCTCCACCGGCTCGCGCTGCGCCTCGTGCTGGAACCGGCCGAACTTGCGCTGGAACTCAAGGGCGCTCACTCTGGGCATGGCAAACTCCCCAGATAACAAGGATCGGCCTCAATACACGTATAGACCGTAGAGTTGAAAGGGGCAGGCTCGCGAAGCTGTGCGCCGGTCCAGTCGGCCGCGTATCCTCGGGTGCGGAAGGTCCGGCAGCCGCATGTCCGGTGATGCACGAAGCCGCAGGACCAGACGCGGTCCGTCCGCTCGGTACGCACCTTCAGCCCCTCGCGCCGCCGCACCACGCCAGAGGCCCTGCGCACATCGCAGACAACGTCCGTTGCGTCAGCACACCTGTCGCAAGGGTCACGCCTGACTCCCGGGACCTCGTCTTCGGGACGACGGGTCCTCTCCAGCCAATCCCTCCAGCAACAGCACCTCGACGGGAGCGGCGCGCCCCTTGACCGGAATCGTGCCGGCCGGTGTCGCGGCAAAGTCGCTGCCCGCGTCACGGGCGGTATCGGCGCTGATGGCGATGGCCACCTCGGCCAGGGGCGCGATGTCCCGGCCAAGCTGCTCGAGTCGCTGGGCGACGTTCACCGTGTCGCCGATCACCGTGTAGTTCAGCCTCGTCGGGCTGCCGATGTTGGCCACGGTCGCCTGGCCGGAGTGGATGCCGATGCGCATTCGCATGGCCCTGTTTCCGGATGCCTCGCGTTCCCGGTTGTCCTCCTCGATGCGCCGCCGGATGGCGAGAGCGGCAAGGCACGCGCGCCTGGCACGGTGCTTCTGCTTCTCCGGTGCGCCCCAGAACGCCATGACCCCGTCGCCGATGAACTTGTCGACGGTGCCGCCCTCGGCCTCGATCTCCGCCGTCAGGATCGAGAAGTGATGGTTGAGCAGGGCCGTGACCCCGGCCGCGCTCATGCCCTCCGACACCGTGGAATAGCCGGCGATGTCGGTGAACATGACGGTGATGTTGCGGCGGTCCGATTCGAGCCCGGCCATGTCGCCGGCGTGCATGATCTGGCGGACCAGGGCCCGCGGGACATAGGCCTGGAACCATGTGAGCGCGCCGCTCATGGAGTTGAAGGCGTCCGCCTGGCGATCGAGTTCGATGACGCGGCTGGGCGGCAGGGTCTCGAGGCGGTCAAGGTCCATGCGCCCGACCAGATGGGCGGCGGCAGACAGCCGTTCAAGGGGGCGCGACAGGCGTCGCCCGATCAGCATCGCGACGATGAGCGAGATGAGGATGGCTGTCACTCCGATGACGACGGAATTGACCAGGCGGCCGATTTCCTCGTCGAAGACCTCCGCGCGATAGTAGGCGCCGACCAGAAGCGGCACGGTGGTGTAGGCATCGATGGAGCGGTAGACGAAGACCAGGGTCGTGCCGTCGATCTCCACCGTGTGGCTCTCCATGTCGGACGTTGCCGGCACGACGATGCGCCGGATCAGCCGGGCGGTGGTGAGCGTGCGCACCCGGCCCTGCATGTCGGTCGCCGGCAGGGCGATCCGTTCAAGGGTTGCAGGATCCCACATGCCGGCGAGACCGGCATCGGCAAAGCTCTCGAGGGCCGGCAGGGGATCGGCGGCGGAAAGACCGGGATAGCCGCCGGCCATCAGGCCGTGGGCAAGGACCCGGTCGCGGCCGAAGAGGGCAAAGACCTGGCTGCGCAAGTCCGCGACGGCGGGCGCCATGCGTGCCGACAGCTGCTCGATGCTGATGGCGGTGACCAGCGCCCCGAGGACTTCGCCGCCGCGCCGGACCGGCCAAACGAGCGTCAGGATCGTGATGTCGTAGTCGGCTCTCCAGCTCGGCGGCATCCAGAATGGCCCGTCGCCGGCCGCGGCCCTCGCGAGCGCTTCCACGGCGATCGGGTCGTCTCCGGACGGGACATGGTAAATCCGGGCAGGGGGATCGAGACGGTCGACGATCACGGCCTCGCCGCCCGGAAAGATGAAGGCATGCCCGGCGATGGCCGGATCGGCGGCCATGGCGCCCGTCAGCAGCGATCCCAGACGCGCGCCGTCGTCGACATCGACCTTGCCGGTTTCCAGCATGCCGGCAACGAAGGCGGTCTGGGTTCTGGCAGCGGCAAGATGCCGGTCGATCTCGCGCACGACGAGCGACACACCGAGTTCCGCCTCCTTGCGAAGGAGGTCGATGGTGTTTCGGGTGGCGCCCGTCACGGTGATGCCCAGCACGGCAGCCATGGAAACGGTGATGAGCGTGCCGAAACAGACCGACAGGACCAGCGACATCGACAGTCGCCAGCGCTTCTCCCGTCCCGCACGTGTCTCCACAATGGTGCTCCAGTCCGGTTATCCAAGGAGACGCAAGGGTAGCAACCATCGCACCCTTCGTCCGGCAGTTGATTCATCCACAGTCCTCGTTCGGTTGGTTTCCACAAGGAGTCTAGGATGCCGGCAACCTCCCCGGGACTAGAGGAGCAGGGTGTGCCACGACTGCCGGACACGTTCGCGTACTACTTCGAGCCCCGCATGGCCCGCATCTTCCTCCTGGGAATCATCAGCGGGTTCCCGTGGGTCCTGATCGGCAGCAGCCTCAATCTCTGGCTCCAGGAGGACGGTCTTTCCCGCAGCACCATAGGCTGGGCCGGCCTCATCTTCGGCGTCTACGCCTTCAACTTCCTGTGGGCACCGCTCATTGACCGCATCCGGATGCCGTGGCTCACGGACCG
This sequence comes from Alphaproteobacteria bacterium, assembly GCA_964291415.2. Lineage (GTDB taxonomy): Bacteria > Pseudomonadota > Alphaproteobacteria > SP197 > SP197 > SP197. Next base: position 564,323 of record OZ219920.1, read on the forward strand.
GATCGGCCACCGGCGCGCCTGGATCGTCGTCCTCCAGGCGGTCATTCTCGCAAGTCTGGTCGTCTGGAGTCTCATCGATCCGCTGGCCAACCTTGCAGCGGTCATCGGTGTCGGCCTCGTCATCGCCATCGCCTCGGCAACCCAGGACATCACCATCGATGCCCTGAGGATCGAGCAGATCGGCCAGGCGGAAGGCGAGGCGATGGCCGCCGGCGCGGCCACCGCCGTGGTGGGCTGGTGGACCGGCTACAAGATCGGCGGGATCATCGCGCTCGAGACGGCCCAGCGCTTCCAGGACGCCGGTTTCGCCAACTACTGGCAGATGACCTTCCTGGTGCTGGGAGCGGTGGTCATTGCCTGCAACATTGCCCTGATGTTCGTGCGCGAAGCGCCGGCCCACGAACGCCTGGCCCGTCAGGCCGACGACGAGAAACAGGTTGCGCGCACGTTGCCGGGTCCCCTTGCCTGGCTCGGCGCCACCGTGGCCGGGCCGCTGATGAGTTTCTTCCGCAAGAACGGCCTTGCCATCGCCGTCGCCATCCTCGGCTTCATCTTCCTCTTCAAAATCGGCGAGGCCTTCCTCGGGCGCATGTCGCTCGTATTCTACAAGGAAGTCGGGTTCACCAAGTCGGACATCGCGCTCTATTCCAAGGGACTGGGCTGGATCACCACGCTTGCCTTTTCCGTCCTGGGCGGGCTCCTCGCCATCCGCATCGGTCTCATCCGCGCGATGTTCGTCTCCGGCCTTGCCATGGCGGCGACCAACCTGCTCTTCGCGCTGCTGGCCTGGACCGGGCGCTCGGAACTCCTCTTCGCAGTCGCCGTGGTCATGGACGACCTGACGAGCGCCTTCGCCACGGTGACCTTCGTCGCCTTCATCTCGATGCTGGTCGATCGCACCTACACGGCGACGCAGTACGCCCTGATGGCCTCCATCGGCACCGCCGGCAGGACCCTCTTTGCCGCCTCGTCGGGCGAACTCGTCGACTGGCTCGAGGGCGACTGGGGCACGTTTTTCGTCATCACCACCCTCATGGTGCTCCCCTCGCTCGTCTGCCTCTTCCTCATCCGCTCGCGCCTCGCCGCCATGCTGGCAGGCGCACGCGTCCGGCTCTTCACGAAGGAGGCGGAATCCTGATCTAAGGATCACCGCGCGCTCGTCATCGACCGGCCTCTCAAAGTCTGTAGCGACTTTTCGAGGCCTCGTCCGACGAGGCGACCGACGCGGCTCTCGAGACGCAGCGGGGCAGGGGCGGCAATGACCTTTCGGTTGCAGCCATGCAACCCGAGGCGTCCTGGGGACGCAATGGCGGCGCCTGCACGAACGCATCCGAACCATTCACCGAATACCCGCCAACCCGCCAGGCGCCAGAACCGACACTTGGACGTTCCCGGGATGCACTCCATTGTGATAGCGTATATGCTGTCAAGTTATGGAGAAGAAGATTGTCTCGGGCACGTATGTTCTTGTCTCCGCGGTTCTTTCTCCTGATGGCGCGGCGCGGGAAGTCCTGCGGCGGTGCCTTGTCGGCGCCGCCCAACCGTTGATCGGCAACGCATTGTTCCTGGAGTACGAGGATGTCCTGTCGAGAGAGGAGTTGTTCGCCGAGGCGCTGATCGGTTCGCAAGAGCGTACGGCACTGATGGATGCCGTGCTGGGCGTCTGCCAGTGGATTAACATTTCCTATCTTTGGCACCCGAACCTCCGGGACGAGTCCGACAATCACCTGGTGGAGTTGGCGGTTGCTGGGAATGCGGCGTGGATTGTGACAGGCAATGCGAGGGATGCCGCAGAGGGGGAGCTCGTTTTCGATGGCTTCCAGGTTGTCACACCGGGGGAATGGCTGAAGGGAGACTATTGACATGGCAACGCTGACGATCCGGCTTCCCGATGCGCACCGCGACCGTTTGGCGGCGATGGCTGCGCAGCGTGGCGTGAGCATGAACAAGCTGATGGCAGAGCTCTCGGTGCGGGCGTTGGCCGAACACGACACCGAAATGCGGTTCCGGATGCGCGCAGCGCGCGGCGATACCGAACGTGGTTTGAAGTTGCTTGCCGAACTCGACCGTCGGCACGCGCAGTCGAATACGTGAGGGACCCGCGAGTCTTTCGATTGACGCGATCTGTCCGGTCCGGTCCATGCCGTGTTCTCGACTCGTCGAAAGCATGCTGGAAGAGGTGTGCCGACGCGATCTGCGCAAGGGATAATCGACCATGGCCATGCTGACCGTGCGCAACCTGCCCGGACGAGGTGCATCGCGCTTTGGCGTGTGCGGGCGGCTCTGAGCGGCCGCAGCATCGAGGCCGAAGTACGCGCCATTCTCGAGGAAACACTTCTGCCGGAAGGGCGGGCCGCCATGGGGCACTGCTGACCGCCATCCGCCGGCGCGCCGAGTTGAAGGACGGCGATGTTGCAGGATTCGCGCAACACGCCGCCGCTCTGGTCCGACCGATCGATCCGGCGCCAGGGTGACTGGGGCACACTCTTCGTCATCACCACCCTCATGGTGCTCCCCTCGCTGGTCTGCCTCTTCCTCATCCGCTCGCGCCTCGCCGCCATGCTGGCAGGCGCGCGCGTCCGGCTCTTCACGAAAGAGACGGAATCCTGATTGACGTCAGAGGAGATCAATCTGGCAGGGATTCTGAGCCACCCGGCCCTCGAATCCGGATTGGATCAATCCGTCGTCGGCGCGAGGGGCCCTATGATTGTTACCGGGTCGCTGTCGAATACCGCCAGCAGTACCCGAGCTGACCGGCCGGGAACCCGGCGTCCCTGCTGCCAATCGATCGGCAAATGTCTGCCGGCTGAGGTGCAGGCGCTTGCGCGGGGCGACAATCCGATACGGCCTTGCCTCAAACATGGGCGAGGGTCTCGCCAAATGCTTCCTCAATCACAAGGCTGGCACCTGCGCGTTCGGTACTCTTCCTTCCCATCCTCCCCATTCGGTGTTCGTCACCGGCCGTGCCTACGCCTTGCGGTCCGCCGTCCTTGGCTCACCGATGTTCCGCAAGATGTCTGCTCACCCTACTTACCAACGATCAACGCGCGCCTGACTGCCTCCGGTTCCTTCTGGATAACGCGCAGGAGTGCTGCCGCAGGGCCGCTGATCCGCCGCGTTCCCTGCTCCCAATTTCTGTAGCCAGACAGGCTCATGCCCATCAAGGGGGCCATCTGAGCCTGAGTGAGCTTCGCCTGCTTGCGGACATCGCACGGGGTCACGGGTGCATGAACCACAGAAGGGCCTTCGCCCTTGGCATGGACCAGCGCCTCGTTGAGAGACTGGATCAGATCGTCTGCGAACGTACTCATGGCTTCTCCTTTCGGGCTCTCGTGATCGCCGCAGCGATCCGGGCTTCTTGGCGCCGCTCTGCCGGGTTCAGGTCCGTTCTGGCGGGGCGAGGAGCGCATGGACTGGTATGTCCTCACCACCACAGAAACAGATCAAACGCGCACCGCCTCGCTTGCCTCGGCCCAACGCTGCAGACCGCAGCGTTCGGACGCCGCCCGTTCCTGGAATCTCGTCGCCTGGCGCGGAGGCTTCGGCCGGATAGTCGATCAGTGCCTTCCGTTCCTCCTCGCTGAACAGTCTGTCAGTCCGGTGCGTGAATGTCGGGGTCTCGGCGACGGCTTGCATGGATCCATGATCTAACCCAATGGTGTAGATCCGTTACGGATTGAACGAAGGCCGCTTCGCGGCCATGGGTGCCGTGATCGGGTTCCAGTTCTGTCAGTCCGGTGCGTGAATGTCGGGGTCTCGGCGACGGCTTGCATGGATCCATGATCTAACCCAATGGTGTAGATCCGTTACGGATTGAACGAAGGCCGCTTCGCGGCCATGGGTGCCGTGATCGGGTTCCGTGTCGCGTGATCAACGTGAGTGGTGTGGAGGGAGCAGGATCCTTGCTGTTCCGATGATCTGAGAGGGGATTCACACGTCCTGGTCTCCCGACTGTTCGGGAGGACGATCAACCAGGAAGTGAGAGAGGAAGGTAAGGGACGTATCCCCTCTTTGCCAGAAGACCCCCGACGGCCTGCCGATGCACAGCTTCCGCACCCTCATCGACGATCTCGCCAGCGTCGTCGTCAACGTCATCCGCCTGCCGGGCGCCGGCCAGAAACGCACCACCATCGTCACCCGGAGGATCCGGCTGCAGAGCCGCGCCTTCGAACTCCTCGAGGTCAACCCCGACCGCACTGTTCCCATAAACCTGACAGGTTGAGACCGCGCTCCTCAGTCCAACAATGGCGTCGAGTCATAACGTTGGGAGACGATTGGCCTCTTCAAACCCGATGAAGCTACGACTAAACAGAGACCCAACACGGCGGATGAGCTCGATGCCCTCGTCGAGGGAACCGAGGACGGCGTCGAGCCAGTCCTGCCGCACTTTTGCCTCGCGGTCCTCCCGGCGGCGATGGATTGTCAGTGTCGGCGCGGCCTTGGCACAGCGCGAGCTGGCGACGGAGATTCCCCTGACCGCGATCTCGTTGACCCCGGCTACGGCGAGCTGTTTGTCGCCCCATGCGAGCATGCGGTTGAGGTTGTCGACCTTCTGTTCGTAGGGTGGCGTCGAGCCGCCGTGGTCGAGGGCGCGCCGGTTCCGGGCCTCGAGCTCGTCGCGGAGCCCGCGGTAGGCATCCTGGAGGAGTTCATAGCTGGTGCGGCGGAAGCGGAGATCGCCGTCACGCGTGTCGTCGAACTCGTAGCGATAGCTCATGATGGTGCCGGGCTGGTGGACTGGACGAAGGGTTTCCGGACAGGCTGGCCGTGACTCGGGGATGCTTGCGGGTTTGAAGATACCCCCATTATGCGTCTAGCAAGTGACGAAATTCGGAGCATGTCGAACTTGAAAGCGGTTTGAGAGATCATTAATTTCGTTATCATGAGATACCAAAAACGCCCAATGCTAAACCATCTTCACCGGCTGCTGCCGGAAGGGCTGGTTGCGGACGCCGGCTGGTTCACCCGCCTGGGCTACCCGAGCTCTCTGCGCAGCCGCTATTGCGCCAGCGGTTGGCTGGAACCTGTGGCGCGGGGGGTGTTTCGGCGCCCGCTGCACAAGCCGGGGATTGAGGCGACAACAGTGCCGCTGCGCTGGCAACATATCGTGGTTTCGCTGCAGATGGTGCTGGAACAACCGGTCGCGGTGGGCGGGCGCACGGCGCTGGAACTGCACGGCTTCGCGCACTACCTGCCGAGCGAGGGGCCGCGGGAGGTTCACCTTTACGGAGACGAACGGGCGCCGGGATGGCTCAGCAAGCTGCCCATCGTCACGCCCTTCGTCTTTCACAATGCCCGCAAGCTGTTTCGCGTTGAGCCGATCGCGGCCGGTCTCGAACGGCTCAAGTCGGCGATGGCCGTTGAGGGGCCGTCGCACCAGGCACAGATCCATGGCAGCTTGACTTGGCGGCACTTCGGCGACGGGGACTGGCCCATCGTGATGTCGACGCCGGAACGGGCGGTACTGGAACTGCTGGACGAGCTTCCCGGCGGGGAGACGTTCCACCAGGTCGACATGCTCATGGAAGGTCTGGCCGGTCTCAGCCCGAAGCGCACCAGCCGTCTGCTCGGGGAATGCCGAAGCGTCAAGGTGAAGCGCCTGTTTCTGTGGTTTGCCGAACGCCACGGGCATCCGTGGCTCGATCGCCTCGACCGCGACGGGATCGATCTCGGCAAGGGAAAGCGTATGCTGGTGCGGGGCGGCAAGCTCGACACGAAGTACCAGATCACGGTTCCGGAAGACCTCGATGCCGGTGGATGAGCGATACCGGCGGCAGGTCGAGCTGCTGGTGCGCACCCTGCCTTACGTTGCCCAGGAGAGGTGCTTCGCGCTGAAGGGCGGGACGGCGATCAACCTGTTCTTCCGAAACCTTCCCCGGCTGTCGGTCGACATCGACCTCACCTATCTGCCGGTGGCTGACCGGGCACGGTCGCTTGCGGACATCGAGGCCGCGCTGCGACAAATCGGTGAGCGTATCGAAGGCGCCCTTGCATTCGCCCGCGTTCAGACCGGAGTGCTGAAAGAGGAAGGCACGGTCAACAAGCTCTTCATCCGCGAACGCGGCACGCAGATCAAGGTCGAGGTCACGCCGGTGTTGCGCGGCTGCGTGTTCGAGGCGGAGGAAAAGGCGGTCTCGGATGCGGTTGAGGAGCAGTTCGGCTTTGCCGCCATTCAGGTGGTGTCGTTCCCGGACCTGTTCGCCGGCAAGCTGGTGGCGGCGCTCGACCGTCAACATCCGCGTGACCTGTTCGACGTCCATGATCTGCTGTCGAACGAGGGGATCGACGGCGAGCTCCGCACCGCCTTCATCGTCTACCTGGTGAGCCATCATCGGCCGATCGAGAGGCTGTTGGCGCCGGTGCGCCGGGACATGCGCGAAGAGTTCGAGCGTGGTCTGGCAGGGATGATGGAGGTTCCCGTCGCGCTGGACGTTCTGGAGCGGACCCGCGAGGAGCTGGTGGCCGCGATTGTCGGCCGCATGCCTGATGCCCACCGGGAGTTCCTGCTGTCCATCGCGGGCGGGGAACCGCAATGGTCGCTGCTTGGGATGCGCAGCGTCAGTAGCCTTCCCGCAGTGGAGTGGCGGATGAGGAAGCTCGCACAGCTCGACGAGAGGGAGCGATCGGCGATGGTCCGGAGGATCGAGGCGGCACTGACGGACAGGATCGATCGCGCCTCCATGCCGACGCCTACTGGTCCCGGTGTTAGCTGTGGATAAGTGGCCCGCCGCAGCGACCACCGGGAGTCTGGCGGAGGCGGACTGCCTATCCACAGCGGGCGGCGTGCGGCGAAGTCGTTGTCGGCGTCGGCGGTCATGATCCATCCTTTCATGTGGAAGGCCTTCCGCCAGCCCGTCATTGCGGCATTCCCGAAGGCCCCCGGACTGCCGCAGGATACGAATGCCTATCTCTCCTTCATCGATGACATGTATTGGAGTGACGCCTATCACTCGTTGTCGATCGAAGGATACCGTGTAACGCCCGAACTGATCGAACAGGTGCGTGCAGGTGATTGGGACCCGCACGGGCATGACACCGACCGACAGACCCGCGATGCACTGGCCGCGCGCGGTTACTGGCAGGCATTTCAGGTTGTCCGAGAGACTGTCGGGCGAGTGATTGAGGGCGCGAATCCCGGCGCCTTGGCCCGTGCCGTTCATCGGGATTGGCATCGAGAAATGTTTGAGCCCTGTGTTGCCGCAGGCCTGATCGAAGCTTCGGCGCTTGCCGGCTACCGGAACGACCCGGTTTTCCTGCGCGGATCGCGCCACGTTCCGCCCCGCTGGGAAGCCGTGCGTGACGCCATACCGGCGCTGTTCGACTTGCTGGAAAACGAACCCGAATCGTCGGTACGCGCCCTCCTGGGGCACTGGCTCTTCGGTTACATCCACCCCTATCTGGACGGCGACGGGCGCATGACACGCTTCCTCATGAACACAATGCTGGCCTCAGGCGGCTATCCATGGAACATCATCCGCGTGGAGCACCGCGATCCCTATTTCGCCGCGCTTGAATGCGCCAGCGTTCAACAGGACATAGAACCACTCGCGAGGTTTGTTGCCGACCAGGTGGTGTGGTCGATGGAGCACGCCAGCTGAGCGCGCAGTCTTGCGGTGCTCGACGCTTCCTACCTTTCCCGCGATCCCGCTCCGCCCCGGGTAAGGTCCTCGCTGCTTTGCCTCACCCACCGTCACACCCGCTCCGGGCGTATGGGTCCCGACGCCGAATGGACCGCTATCGTGGCACGCCATTCAGTTCCACGTCATGGCGAGGCGCCGAGTACGAACCCCAGAACCATCGCGACGACGGCGAACATCGCAACGCCCCAGACGATGCTGCGAAGCCCGGGGATTCCGGAGGCGTAGGCGGGCAGGTAGACCACCCGGCCGCAGAACCACACCCAGCCGCCGTACGCGGTCAAGTCGTTGGCGCGGCCAGACAGTTCGACGGCGATGAGCACCGCCAGCACGGCCGGCAGTGTTTCGAGATAGTTCGCACACGCGCGCTTCAAACGCCCGTTCACCAGAGTTTCGCGCGGCGGATTGTCGCGAGCACCGAGCGCCCAGGCGTTTCCTGCGGTGGCCCATTGGGCAAATCCATGCGCGCAGACGTGAACGAACAGCCACGCCCCCGCGAGCACGATCAGCAAGACTTCGTCGGTCACCGTACCAGCCCCCTGTCACACCACTGTCTCGCATCAGGCATCGTCATGGCGACCCCTCATCCACAAACTCTGCATCGGAAGACCGATTACTCTGAACCCAGACCCAGGTCGAACCGGAAGAGTAGCAGGCGCAGCGGAGTCGTCACGTTCACGGCTCTCCTTATGCAACCCTACCGCCCCTCAGCAACGCTTGTCGGTGGTGGAGAGTTTTCATGAGGGGGTCGTTCTCGTGCATGCTGAGCGGCTACGCACGGGCCTCCGCGGCCGATGGCGCGGCGAAGGCGCCGGGCTCGAGGTTGCCGACGCGTCAGCGACGGCGCGCCGCTATGTCAAGCTTGCCCCGATGAGGCCCCTCGGTTGCCGGACCGGTCTGTCAATTTGGCACGCGCCCGAGTTTCCAGATGATGGCCGATCGTTTTCAGGGCCGCGTCGTCCTGGGATTACCCGCCAGCGAAGGTCAGCGTGTTGTCCTTGATTCGGTAGCCCTCGTCGATGAGGGCGGAGCATGCCGGCAGCGCGTGTCGTCGAATACGGCATCATGCAGCGTCGCCAAGATGCGGTCGAACATCGTTCAGTCGCTCATGGCAGTGCCATCTTCGTGGCTCGCCCCGGGGCAGGCAATCCGCGGGCGGGATGGGAAGCTTGTATCCGATAAACGTGACGATTGAATAAAACTCAAACCTGTCCGGTTGTCGACGGTCGCTTCGGTTCTGCCGATGAACTCACTCCAATACAGGAGAGCAGACATTCTGCTGACAAACACTCCTGTGGCTCGAACTTCGCTTGATTCAGTCGCCATCTGCAAGGATAGGCGTTTGGATTCCGGTTAACCCCACCATTTTGAGGGTAGGTGTGAGAATATCGGAAGCACCGGTTTGAGTGAGCCGCAGGATTACCCGATCGAGTGCGGCGCCGCCCCCTCGCGTGTGAATGCGGTTTCCCGTCTGATTGCGGGGAGTCGAGTTTTCGCCTTTCAAATTCTTTGCTCCTCCCCGCAATATTGCCGGGGTGGTTGGGATCTCGGTTGCCTACCCTTCCATATGGGAAGTAGGTCTTTGACCCTTGGTTCGATTGTCGGAACGTCTTCAATGAAGTTGGCAAGTGCCTGAAGGAAGGTTTGGACTGTCTCTGAATCAAAATGCTTGGTTTCGTTGTTCATGGTTCAAGCTTCAGTAAAGGTGGAGGGGCCTTGGGAGTTCGCCGGGGAGGTCGATGGGGACCGTGTGGCAGATGACAGCCCAGTTGGTTCATAATCTAGCCGCCGGTGCCGTGTGCAACTTGCGAGGACATGATGGCTAAGAAAGCCGACAGAAAGTCTAGAGGTCTTCAAAATGCCTTGAAGAAGATCGCGTTGCGATATCTGAAGGTGTACTTCGATAGTTCCATCGCCCTGGGCTTCTTTTGGCGAAGTTTCTGGACGTTCATTGGATCAGCGGCATTGTTTGCAATGTTGTTCTCCTTTTCCATCGGGGATCCGTTGTTCGCGTTCGAAAAGACGCTGAAGAGTGCACTGGGAGGCGACCTTGAAGTCAGTCAAGTTCTCTTGCTGGCTATGTTCTCCTCAACACCGTTGTTCCTTGCGCTAGCGGTTGGTTTGAGCGTTCGTACTGGGCGACCATTACGCTTCTTTCTTATCGGCTTCTTCTTGTCTGGTTTGTTGCTTACAGTCGTGGATCTACAGGTTCCCCCCGGTTAGAACTAAGGTATCCGGTCACTTTGCGACGTCGTTGACGCCGAGTGTCCGCACCCCTGAGCAGTCTGTGATTGTCAGGCGGCCTGCGGCGCCTTCGCGGGCTCGGCTTTGCTGACGTCGGATGTCATCGGGTTGTCGGCGAAGTGGTCCTTCCACAGGCGTGGCGTCAGCTGAACCACGTCCCGGGCCGGATGGACCGAGACCCGCTGTAGGACATCCAACAGCCACGTGTAGGGATCGATACCGTGCAGGCGACATGTCAGCACCAGGCGCTGCAGGATCCCGACGGCGTCCGCACCCGCCTCGCTCCAGCAGAACAGCCAGTTGCGGCGGCCCAGCGCGACCGGCCTGACGCACTTTTCGAGATGGCTATCCCGGACACCGGATTATTCCGGAGTCATTCCACAACCTGTGGATTTCTGCGGACATTGTGCGCTTGATGCCGGGATAATCACAAGCTGTCGTCTCCCGCTGGCTCGGTTGCCAGCGTCTGCAAAGGAGACGACAGATGTCGACAACCACCTTCTTTACCTCGTCAACGGGCTGGAACCTGTTGCACGCCGGCCCGCTCGGCGACCATGTTGATGATTTTGCAAACTGGCTCGCGGATCAGGGCTACGCGCGACCGACCGGACGTCGGAAGCTCCGACTGGCCGGTCAGTTCAGCCGCTGGCTGGAGGATCAGGGGCTCGGCCCTGCGGCACTGGACGAAGAGCACCTCGAACGGTTTCGTCGCTTCCGATCGCGCCACGGCAAGTACACGGCCAACGTCATGTCCGACGGTCGGACGCTGTTGACATGGCGCGCGAGTCCGGCCGTCTGGCGCCGCAAGCAGCCGAACCGTCGTGCGATGACCCGATCGGGGAGACCGTGGACCGGTATGAACGCTTCCTCTTCGACGAGCGCGGCGTAAGCCCGAGAACCGTGCAGACTTATCTGTCGAGCGTTCGAGCCTTGTTCGGTGACCGTTTCCACTCCGGATCCCCTGCGGCTCTGGCTCTCCAGGACATCAACCGGTTCATTCTCCACTCGTGTCAGCGCCACAGTCCGGCAACGACGCGGGGCCATGTGACGGCGTTGCGCAGTTTCACGGGATATCTGTATCGATCCGGGATCATGGCCACGGACATTGCCGATGGCATCGCCGGGGTCAGAGCCTGTCGTCTGTCGAACCTGCCCAGGGGGTTGGAGCCCGATCAGGTCCAGGCGGTGCTCGACAGTTGCGACCGCGGCACGGTCATCGGCCGGCGCGATTACGGCGTTCTGCTGTTGCTGGCGCTCCTCGGGTTGCGGGCCTGCGAGGTCGTCCGCCTGACCCTGGACGACATCGACTGGTCGAACGCCGAGATCAGCGTGGTCGGCAAGGGTAGCCGGCGCGATGTTCTGCCCCTGCCCCACGAAGTCGGCGAAGGCCTGGCCGCGTATCTGCAGGCCGGTCGGCCGAGTTGTGCGACACGCCGTGTGTTCGTCGGGCGCTATGCCCCCGTTCACGGCTTTCAGTCGTCGGCCGCGGTCGGACATATCGTTCGTCGTGCGCTGGCACAGGCCGGAATCGAACGACCCGGCAGGGGCGCGGCCCACCTGTTTCGTCATGCGCTGGCAACCAGAATGCTGCGCAACGGAGCCTCGCTCGAGGAGATCGGGCAGATCCTGCGACACCAGCATCCCGACAGCACTCGGATCTACGCCAAGATCGATCTTGACGCCCTTCGCCCCCTGGCTCCGGCGTGGCCGGGAGGTGCGGCATGACAAGCCTTCGTATCCTCTGTGAGGACTATCTCGCCTTCCGCCGCGCCCTGGGAACCAAGCTCATCATGACGCGCGGACTCCTGCTCCAGTTCATCGCCTTTCTGGCGCAGCGCGAGGCTCCGTTCATCACCGCCGCGTTGGCGCTCGAGTGGGCCAGCACGCCGCAAGGCGTGCAGCAGGAATGGCGAGCGCGCCGGCTGTCGGAAGTCCGTCAGTTCGCCCGCTATGTTCACGCGCTCGATCCGCGCCACGAGATCCCGCCTCAGCGGCTCCTGCCCTATCGGCGCCAGCGGCCCCAGCCCTACATCTACAGCGATAGTGAGATCGAAGATCTGATCGGCGCCGCGCGTGACCTGTCGGGACGACTCCGCCCGCGGACCTGTTCGACGATGCTGGGCCTGCTGGCGGTGACCGGCATGCGCAGCGGCGAAGTGGTCCGTCTCGACCGCGACGATGTCGATCTCCGGCGCGGCGTGCTGACGATCCGCGAGAGCAAGTTCGCCAAGTCGCGTGTCAACCTGTGCCATGACACAACCGTGCGCGCTTTGGTCGACTACGCTGCCTGGCGCGATGAGCTCTGTCCTCGGCCGCATTCTCCCGCCTTCTTCCTGAACCAACGCGCGAATCGGATCGACAAGGCACGCTTCCGCATGACGTTCAAGGACCTGGCGTGTCAGACCGGGTTGCGCGACCCCGCGGCCTCCCGAGGGCCCCGCCTTCACGAGCGCCATACCTTCTCCGTCAGAACTCTGATCCGATGGTATCGCGACGGCGTCGACATCGAGCGCCACCTGCCTCGTCTCTCCACCTGGCTCGGCCATAGCTCCATTGCCGGTTCCTACTGGTACCTTACAGCGGTCCCCGAGCTCATGGCGCTTGCCGCCCGGCGTCTCGATGAACAGCAGGGGAGGCGCAGTTCATGAGTGCGATCGCCGACTTCGCCAGGCTGCTGACCCTGTTCTTCTCCAGCTACCTCATGCAGCAGCGTCAGGTCAGCCCCAACACCATCGCCAGCTACCGCGACACCTTCCGGCTGCTCGTCACCTTTGCCAACAAGGTCCTCGGCAAGCCGCCGCAGGACCTGTCATTCGAGGATCTCGACGCCGACGTTATCGGCGACTTCCTCCATCATCTCGAGCACGAGCGCGGCAACGACGTCCGTACCCGCAATGCCCGCCTGGCGGCCATCCGTTCCCTGTTCGGTTATGTCGCCATGCACGAACCGCAGCATGCGGCCCTGGCTCAGCGGGTCCTGGCCATACCGACCAAACGCCATACCCGACGAGAGGTCGACTTCCTCAATCGCGCGGAGAGCGAGGCCCTCCTGCGGGCGCCGGATCAGACCAGCTGGGTCGGGCGACGCGACTACTGCTTGTTGCTGGTGGCCCTGCAGACAGGCATGCGGAGCTCAGAGATCATCGCCCTGCGCCACGCTGATGTCCGCCTTGACGACGGCGCCCACGTCCGCTGTCACGGCAAGGGGCGCAAGGAGCGATCGATCCCGTTGCGCCGGGACTCGGTCGCGGCACTCGACGCGTGGTTCAAGGAGCGTGGCGGCGAGCCCTGTGACCCGGTCTTCCCCAACCAGCGCGGCAGACCGCTCACCCATGACAGCTTCGCCTATCTCCTGGCTCGCAACCTGGCCGCCGCGCGGTCAGGCTGCCCGTCGCTGGGAAGCAAGCGGGTGACACCCCATACCCTGCGGCACAGCGCCGCCATGGACCTGCTTCACAACGGCGTTGACCGCGCCACCATCGCCTTGTGGCTGGGCCACGAATCCGTCGAGACCACCTACATCTATCTGCATGCCGATCGCGAATTGAAGGAGCGGGCCATGGCCAGAACCGTCCCCACCGGAGCCCCAATGCGAAGGTACGAACCCGAGGACAACGTCCTGGCGTTCCTGAACGGCTTGTGATTATCCCGGCATCAAGCGCACAATGTCCGCAGAAATCCACAGGTTGTGGAATGACTCCGGAATAATCCGGTGTCCGGGATAGTCATCTTTATTCCAGATCTGGAATAAAGATGGTTCGTGTCGATGGGCACGTCGGGATCCTGGAGGCAGATCTCGAGGCCGCTCTTATGTGGTTGCGGGCGTAGCCGATGGCCTTGAGCAGGGGATCCTGCGGCGGGCGCGTCATGTCATCAGCCATGGCATCGCACCATCGCCAGAAGGCCTCGACGATCGGCCGGGAATGCTCCCGGCGCCAGAGAAGCTTCTCCCGGCCGCCGAGCTTCTCACTGCGGATCTTCTCCTCCTCCGCATAGAGATCGCCGATGAGGTCGAGGGCCTCGTCGCAGCGCACCGGATCGAGATCCCGGATCTTCGCAAACTCACGCCTGGCGTGACTCCAGCGGCTGGCGTGGACCACCGCCTCCCCGCGGGCCTTCGCATAGGCGTCGTAGCCCTGGTAGCCGTCGCTGAGAAGGGTGCCCGAGAAGTCCCCGAGGAATGCCTCGACATGGCGGTGTTCCCGGGACGGGGCATAGTGGAAGACGATCTCGTCGCGATCGCCGAAGATCGGCCAGAAAAAGGCCTGGCGCATCTTCCCCGGACCGGTCCTGCCGGCCTTGATCGAGGTCTCGTCCATGGCCAGAACGGCGCTCTCCAGAACCGATCGGCACTGCGCCTCGAAGATCGGCTCGAGCAACGCCGTCGTTCTCAACATCCACGAGGTCAGGCTGGCACGGCTGAGCGTCACTCCCGCTGCCTGCAGGCGCTGGTGCTGGCGATGCAGCGGCAGGTGCCAGACAAGCTTGTCGACGATCATCCCCGCCAGGAAGCTGACATCCGCACAGCTGCGCTCAAGAACCGCAGCCGGCGCCGATGCCGCCATCATCTCGCCGGTGTCCCGGCGCTTGAAGGTCTCGCTCACGTAGCGCAGCACCACCCATGAGCCCGGCTCCTGGGCCAAGCGGTGGGTCACCTTCTCGCCCACCTTCACCCGATCACCTTCTGGGATCGCCTCGGCCTCGGGGTTGGCAACATGGATCGTCTTCACCGGCACCGTGTCGTCGAACCGCAGGCCTTCCTCGTTGACACAGCCTTCGCGACTCTTACGCCGCCGCTTCCGCCGCACCACCTCTTTGACTTCCGCGCCCTTGCCGGCCGCGGACGCCTCGCCGAAGAGGTTGCCCATCTCGGATGGGTCCGCCATCAGACGCCGTTCCGAGGTCGCGCCGAAGATCTGCTTCCTGAACCAGGTCAGCGTCTGCCTGAGCGACGCGACCTCCTCAGCGTCGCTCGGCGTTCTCCTGTTCCAGGGCGGCGATCGTGTGAGAGGCAACTGCCATCGAGGACCACATGTCCTTGTAGAGACCGTGGATGGTCCCTACCGTCGGGTGTGGTTCATGTCAAGGAGAACCATCTGGAGTCATGGGTCTTCATGGCTCTCCGGTCCAGCGCCGGCGGCGGCCCGTCACGCGGATCTCCAGGCCATCCACAAGAGCATGGAACTCCGCCCGCGACAGCACCCGCTTGTCCGATCTGCCACAACTCAGGGAGGCGAAGAGCCCCTTCTCAAGACGCTTGGCCCAGATGCAGAACCCGCCCGCCTCGAAGCACAGCACCTTGCACAGTGTCCGCCGGCGGTTGATGAAGACGTACCAGCGGCCCGACAGGGGATCGTCCCCGAGGTGCTGCCTCACCAGGGCCTGCAGGCCATCAAAGGACTTGCGCATGTCGACGGGATCGCGGGCAAGCCACACACCGCCCCGCGGCCAGCCACCCAGCATCAGGACTTCCGCAGGCGCAGGACCGTGCCGTCGTCAAAAGCCAGTTCGACATCCCAGGCCGCCGCCTCCGGAGGCGTCACCTCGACAAAGGTCGTCTCCTGCTTGAGCCGCCAGTAGCGCAACGAACTGCACGAGATGCCGTGCAGGCGACAGAACTCGGCCTGGGTGCCGAGGAAGCGCTCGTACTCTTCGCAGATCTCGCGCCATCGGGCCGCACCCTTCCTCGGCGACCGTGAGCGAACAACATCGGAAACCGACATGACAATCTCCCTTCGCGCGTGACAAAACGCCAAGGGATAGCGCGAGTCATCACAGCCTCAAGGCCGTCCTGGAATGTCCGGTTACCCCGGGACGGCACCGACCCGGGGGTGCATCCGGCGGCCTGACAGCCGGCCACAGTGAAGCGTGAGTGCTCGAGGCAGGTTTCCATCGGCGCGGGCGAACTGTGCGCCGTCACCGTCTCCATCGACTACAGGTGGGCCGGCGACGGGGTTCCGAATTCCGGTTCCTTGAATTCCTGTCGGATCAGGGCGGTTCCGGGCCAGAAGATCTCTTTCTCTGCTCAGCGAGCAATGTGCTCCAATTCCGATGAATTCGGCAGTGCCGTTTTCAAGAGAGCAACCATGTCAAATATGCCGCACTTTAGTTCGCCCAGCTTCGACCATCAGCGGGTTGGCTTGTGATGGCAAATGGTCAGGCTTGCACAATCCACCTGACCGGAGAAGGAGTGCCGCGATGACCGCCAACGACTTGACGACCCTATCGACCCCAGTTGGAGACGAGTTCCGACAGCGAATCTTCTTCTCGAGATGATCTAGTTTGCGGCCTGGGCGCGCCTTATGGTCCTGGAAGTGGAGGGGCTGACTGGTGCCGCGTGTGGATTGGCGTGTCGATGCTGCTCACAGCCAGCGTCGCCAGTAGTCCGGCTGCGGCGCAGTTCACGGGCATGATGCTCGACTCTTCCTGCCAATGGCGGAGAATGGCGCGCGAGGGTCGCGAATCCCGGCCGACAGCCGACTTCCGCGAGTCGTGTGAATGCCAGGCCATCGTCGGCATCGTGTTCCCGGCGACATTGCGCGGACCGACCCCAAAAAACTTGCAAATGACGCCTGGCCGATGCGCGAGGCTGCCGGTCCTTTCGGCACCAACCCATGTTCCGAGCGACGAATTGAATTCAGGGTCCGAGATCGGGACCCCCGTCAAGCGAGAGCACCTCCCGCACGAGGTCGGTCTGCCGGGAGATGCCGCGTTTCTCGAATATCTGCCGCACGTGCCAGCGGACGGTCCGCTCCGAGCGGCCGGTGGTCGTGGCAATGTTGCGGACGGTCCTGCCTTCGGCCAGCAGTACCGCCACGCGGCTTTCCGCCGGTGTCAGGCCGAGGGCCGCCGCTGCCATGAGCGGATCGATGACTTTCGGCTCCTGATCGATGACCAGAACGAGTGCGGCGACGCGCCAGGGGCGGAAGTCGATCTCACCGGCGCCGACAGGATTGATGTGCACCGAGAGCCCGGGCAGACGGTTCGGGCGGCCGACCATGAGCGAACCGCCCGCACCCTGTTCGGTCCGAGTTGGCAGCGCGCGCGCCAGCGCTGCCTGGAGCGCGTTGTCGTCGACGGGCAGTCGGGCATGGAGACTGCCGGCCCGGTCAAGGAGCGCATCGCCCTTCCTGAGAATTCTTCTCGCGTGTTCGTTCGTCGCGACGATCCGTCCGCGACCGTCGAGATGGACGATAGCCAGGCCTCTCGTCTCCAGCAGGCCGGTGAGGGATACTCCCAGCGCCTTGGCGTCACGGAGCACCTGCCGGACAACTACGTATTGGCGAATGTGGGGCAGCAGCGCCCGAATTGCCTCGATCTGATCAAACGACCAGCCGTCCCCATCGACGGGATCGGCCGAACTCCAGGTAATGCGCGATCCGTTCGGCCCATCCATGCGCACGATGACGCCGTCGTGGTACTCGTTCTTGGGCAGAATTTCATTATAGGTCGCCGACGTCTTCATTTCCTCCTTGGTGTACAGGCTGGCGACGTGGACTACCTCGCTGTCGGGCAGGCGAAACACCCGCGGTACCTTCTCGTCCTGCGGGTAGTAGACATCGAAGTATTCACACTCCAGGGTGTAGTGGCGCTCGCCTCGCAGATAGAGCCGGGCCAGGTAGATTTCCGCTTCGTCCTGGGATTGCCCGCGAGCGAAGGTCAGCATGTTGCCCTTGATCCGGCAGACCTCGTCGATGAGGGCGGAGCATGGCGGCCAGAGTGTGTCGTCAAGCACGGCATCGTGCAGCATCGCCAGGATGCGATCGAACGTTGTTCTGTCGCTCATGGCGGCGCCATCACCGCGACTTGCGCCGGGCAGGCAATCCGTGGACCAGGTGGGACGCTTGAATCAGATGAGCGAGCCGGTTGAAAGACACTCAAGCCTGGCCGGTCGCCGACGGTCGCTTCGGTTCTGCCGGTGAACTCATTCCAATGCAGGAAAGCGGACATTCTGTCTGACGCTCAATCCGGTGATTCAAACCCAGCTAATTTCAATCTCCATCAGCAAGAGTAGGCGGTCCGGGTTCCGGTGACCCCCCAATTTGAGGGGGGTGTGTGAGAACATCTGAAAACTTGGCCCAAGGGAGTTGCAGGAACACCAGATCGAGCGCGGCACGCGGTCCGCTCACATGTCAATTCGGGTTCCTTGTCCTCTCCCGCAGATTGGCACGTTCGCCTTGCGGGATTTCCGCCTCGCACCCGCAATGTTGCAGGGGCGGTGGGGCTCTCGATCGTCTACTCCTCCCGACGGGAAGGAGGCTGGTGATGACGCGAATGAGAAGAGTCCTCTCGACGACACTGCACTCTTGTCGGCGCTGGCCGGAACGGCGTCGCTAGGTCAGTCGAGTTGGCGACCGCCACCAAGCGCGATTCGATCGTCCGGGAGGCACCCTTCTGCGTGAAGGTCCTGTCCGAGGCGGAGGTCCGGCGCCTGAACATTCCGATCATCGAAGATCAATCCCTCGGCGTGCCCGGGCTGTCGATACAGAACCCCGGACCCGGACAGAGCGTCTTCGCCATCCGTGGTGTCTCCTCCGGGCAGATCGCGCTCGATCAGCCGGCAACCGCTGGCCAGTCGGGATGCGAGCGCCTTGGCGGGCAGTGTGGGCGTGGGCCTCAGGTCGGCAGACGAAGCTGTCTGGTTGCCTTCCAGCCTGCGCGAAGCCACCGAGACCGAGCAGATGACGCACGAACTGCGCCTTGTCTCCGATGAAGGCGGTGACGACCGGCGGCTCGTCGGTGCGTTCTTCTCCAGCGCGGAACGCGACCATTCGCGGAGGTTTCCCATCCCGGGCCGGAATTCACTCCATGGGAGTTCCGGCGATCTCTCGACACATCCGCGGCGCAAGGACGCTCCGGTCGTGAAGCCCGGTGCAACGACTGTAGCCGTCGGGGCGTGGGCACGGACCGCGCTCAGCGCCTCGGCACGGAGCTGCATCGGCCATGCCTCGCAATCCAACGCCAATGGCGCTGTCGTAGCGGTCCGGGGCCGCTGTTGCGAGACCATGAGTGTGAACATCTGCCTGGTGTGCCAGGAGACCATCACAGAGGACAGGAAGCATGAACGACGATAGCAGCAGCGGTGTGGTCAATCCGGACGCGAAGAGCGCAAGCGCCTATCCGGCGGACGGACCAGTCGAGGTCCTGGGCTTCGCCTATAGCGATGATCTCTATCTCACTCGCGGGATCGAAGCGGTCCAGATGCGTGGTGACGAGGAAGATGCGGACTACATCGTCGCTCGACGCTACTGCTCACAAGTCAGGCTCCGGCTGCCGAGCGGTGAAGAGTGCACGTTTCCGATCGAGGTTCCGTGCGGTCTGTTGACGGACCTTTCCTCGGTTCCGCGGTGGGGTCGCTGGTTCTTGGGCAAGGTCGGGGCCCATCTCGAGGCAAGCATCGTGCACGACTGGCTCTACGTTGCATGGCAGCACGAAGTTGCGTGGCAAGGTGAGAACAGGCCTCCCAGGTGGATGCGCAGGTTCGCCGATGACGTCTTTCTCGCAGCGATGAAGGAAGCCGGTGTCGGCCGGCTCAAGAGATCGATCGCCCATGCCGCGGTGTGCAGGTTGGGCCATGGCAGCTTCTACAAGAAAAACAAGGCAACCGTTCGGTGTGTATGGGATATCTCAAGGAACGGCGACGCGAACTGCCTGGGCCAGAAGCCGGTGCCCGACCCTTGATCGTCTGGCTGCTATCGCCCGTCATCAAGCGCTACCCCCATAATCGTATACAAAACTCCGCACCAAGTGCCGAGTTAGCCGGAACTTCATCGACCCTCAAGTGACCTAACTCGCTGGATTGGTTGATCAATCGGCGTGATTGGGGGTGTGCAAACTGGCAATGTGTTCCCATAACATTTGGCGGACATGTTGGGGGTCAGGGGTGTTGACAGGTGACATATGGGGGGCTAGTGTCTGCATGATGTTCCCATAACGGATGCCCCATGGCCTTCAACATCGAACGCGTCCCCAACCAGGCCGGCAAGCCCGCCGTGCTCTTGAGACAGGCCTGGCGCGAGGGATCCCGAATCAAGAAGAAGACCATCGCCAACCTCTCCATGCTCCCCGATCATGTCGTCGAGGGCTTCCGCACCGTGCTCAAGGGCGGTGTCGCCGTCGATGAGCTCGGCGCTCTCATGACCGTCGAGCGCTCGCTCGCCCACGGCCATGTCATGGCCGTGCTCGGGACCTGCCGCCGGCTCGGCCTCGAGCGCCTGCTGCACCGCCATGACAGCCGCCAGCGGCAACTGGCCCTGGCCGCCGTCGCCGCCCGGGTGCTCAGCCCGGACTCCAAGCTCGCCACCGCCCGCAGGCTGTCGCCGGAGACCGCCACCAGCAGCCTCGGGCCGATGCTCTGTCTGGGGCCGGTGAGCGGCAACGAGATGCTGGCCATGCTCGACTGGCTGCTCTCCCGCCAGCGCTGGATCGAACGGGTCCTGGCGCGGCGCCACCTGGAGGATGCCACCCTCATCCTCTACGACGTGTCGAGCTCGTACCTCGAGGGCCGGGCGTGCCCCCTGGCCGCCTTCGGTCACAACCGCGACGGCAAGAGGGGCAAGCAGCAGATCGTGTTCGGCCTGTTGTGCAGTTCACAGGGCTGTCCCATTGCGGTGGAGGTGTTTGCCGGCAACACCGCGGACCCGGCGACCCTGGCCTCCTGGATCGCCAGGATCCGGCAGCGCTTCGGCATGGCCCGCGTCGCCCTGGTGGGCGACCGCGGCATGATCTGTAGCGCGACGATCTGGATGAGAGCCGCGCGTCAATCAGGATGAGATTCCCGGCGGCAGCGGCGAAGGGATGATTCCCGTGCCTGGTGGCGATTGCAAGCGTGTTTTTGGTTTGATTGTCGCGGCGCGACAGACAGCGCGACATGGGTGTTGCTGGTGTGGTTGGAGAAGACCGGCCCGCGGAGGTGATCGCCGCGGGCCGTGAGGGTTCAGCTTCTGGTGTTTTTCTCGGTGGCGTAGCTTGCCGGCCTGCCGGGCCCTCGCTTGCCCTTGTCGAGGGCGGCGCGGCGGCGATAGCTCTCGACATTCATCTCGAGGATGGTGGCGTGGTGGACGAGGCGGTCGACGGCAGCCACTGCAGTGGTTTCGTCGGGGAACACCTTTCCCCACTCGCCGAAGGGCTGGTTTGCGGTGATCAGCAGCGACCGCCGTTCGTAGCGCGCTGAGATGAGTTCGAAGAGGACGCCGGTCTCGGCCTGATCCTTGCGGACATAGGCGATGTCGTCGAGGATCAGGAGGTGGAAGCGGTCGAGCCGGGCGATCAGGCTTTCCAGGGCGAGTTCGCGGCGCGCCACCTGCATGCGCTGCACGAGATCGGTGGTTCTGGTGAACAGCACGCGGTATCCGTTCTCGACCAGGGCGAGGCCGATGGCGGACGCCAAGTGACTCTTGCCGGCCCCTGGCGGGCCAAAGACCAGGCAGTTGGCGCCCTGGCCGAGCCAGGCGTCGCCGGCGGCCAGGGCGTTGACCTGGGCCCTGGAGATCATCGGCACGACGTTGAAGTCGAAGGACTCGAGGCTCTTGCCCGGGAGCAGCTTGGCCTCCCTGAGGTGTCGTTCGATGCGCCGCCGGTCACGTTCGGCGAGTTCGTGTTCGGCCAGGGCAGCGAGGAAGCGGGCCGCGGTCCATCCTTCTTTGTCGGCGCGCTGGGCGAATCTCTGCCAGAGCTGGCTGATCGTCGGCAGGCGGAGCTCGGTGAGCATCAGGGAGAGCCTCATCGCGTCGACCTTGTTGGGGTCGGTCGCGGTCTTGTTGTCCTTGCCGGTCATGCCGCGTCTCCCGCGCTCAGCAATGAGCCATAGCCGACGAGCGGCGGCCTGGCGATATCGACGCTGGGCATGGTGGCGTGGCGTGGCGCGAAGCGGGTCTTGAGCGCGTCGAGGTCGGGGAGACGTCCGGCCTTGAGCGCGCCGTCGATCTCAAGGGCCAGTTCAGCTTCGCAGTTCTCCTCGTGGGCGAGCGTCAGGAGGAAGACGGCGAGACGACAGGCCTGGCGCTCGCCGAGGCGCTCCAGGGCGGTCTCGAAGCAGCGCCGGTAGGGCTCGCGCGGGAACAGCTCGTCGCGATAGACCAGGTTCAGGAGCGCCATCGGCTTCTTCTTCAGCGCGTGGATGATGTGGCGGTAGTTGACGACGCCTGACCTGCCGGTGCCGGCGCGGCCGCGCGGCAGGGTCAGGATGTGGATGCTTGACAGGAAGAGATCGATCCGGTCGTCAAAGATGCGGGCGCCGAGCCGGTGGCCGATGAGGCGCGAGGGCACGGTGTAGAACACGCGGCGCAGGGTGAAGCCCGAGGACTGGCCGATGTTGACGCTGACCGGCTCGTAGTCGACGGTCCGGCTGACCGGCAGGTCCTGCAGTGCCGCACGCTCGGCCTCGATCGCTCTCGAGCGGTGCGCGTTGGCGCGGCCGACCACCTCGGCGACAAAGCGCCGGTAGGCGTCGAGATCCTCGAAGTCCGACGAGCCGCGCAGCGCCAGGGCATCGGCGATGCGACGCTTGAGGTGGCCGTGCGGTCCCTCGATCGAGCCGTTCTCATGGGCCATGCCGCGGTTGTTGCGGGTGGCGTGCATACCGTAATGCCCGCACAGCGCCTGATAGCGTTCGGTGGTGTCCTCGGCCGCATTCCGGTCCAGGTTGCGGAACGCCGCCGACAGGCTGTCGGTGCGGTGCTCGCGGGGCGCGCCGCCGAGATGCCACAGCGCGTCCTGCAGCCCCTCGGCGAGCGCCGTGAAGCTCTCGCCGCCGAGCACCACCCGGGCATGGGCGAAGCCCGACCAGGCGAGGCGGAAGTGATAGAGCATGTGGTCCAGCGGCTGCCCGGCCACGGTGACGCCGAGCGGGCCCATGCGGGTGAAGTCGGACAGGCCCTGGCGGCCCGGCTCGTGCTTCTGGCGGAAGATCACGTCCTTGTCCGGGCCGTGCTCGGCGCGCCAGACGCGGATCCGCCGCTCCAGCGTGCGCCGCACCCCTGGATCCAGCTCGGGATGGCGGCGCATCAGCTCCTCGAACACGCCGACCGGACGGATGTCCGGGTTGGCCTCGAGAATCGGCACGACTTCCGTGTCGAACACGCCAGCCAGCGGGTCCGGACGGCGCCGGCCCCGCGGCTTCTTCTCCCGGGGCGGCAGCGGATCGGCGGCAAGCCGGTAGCCGGTGGCCCGGCTGAAGCCCGCCTTGGCGGCGGCAACGTCGATGCTCTTGGTCTTCTTCTGGGTCATGAACAGCCTCTTCTGGCGATCGGTGATGTGACGCCCGGGCAACGCTGCGCTCCCCTGTTGAGAAAGCGCTACCGTTCGCCCGGCCGGCCGAATCCGCCAGAAGGACCGGGGGACAACTTTGCGAGGCGCTCATCCTGATTGACGCGGGAGTCTCATCCTGATTGTCGCGCCGCACCCGCTGGAAGAAGCCCTTGAAGGCATGATCGAGGCGCTTGAGCGTCCCGCGCTGAATGGCCACCGGCACCGCCGCCATGTCCGGCAGCGCCTTGCGGCAAAGGGTCAGGGACTTCGCCTGATCGAAGTAGGTGAGTGACGTGCCGGTCTTGCGGTAGCAGTCGATCCGTTCTTCCAGCGCCGCGTTGTAGAGACAGCGCTGCGCGTCGAGCATGGCCTCCAGCTGCCGCCAGGTGCTGCGCTTCTCGGGCAGCAGGCGAAAGGTGATCTGTCGATAGGTGACAGAGGAAGACACGCGAGGACTCCGGTATTGCGAGCACTGATTTACCACACGAATTCATATCGATAACACCATTGGATGTCAAGTCGATTCTGTCAAGTTGCGTATATAATCCCCTTTGCATTCCTTCCCGGCGGCCGGCCATCGCTGCATCGGGCTCCGGTGATCGCTCGCGAGTTCTCTTCCCGCAACCTCGTGAATCGCGGCGCGCGTGAGATCTCCCGGCGGTCCGGCATTGACATGCGGCTTGCCTCGAGATCATGCCGCCTGCAAGCGAACCGGGAGGGGATGACATGAAGACGAAGGCTGCAGCGCGATGCATCGCGCTCGCTTGAGGGCCCTCTGCCATGCGACGGGCGCGGTGTGATCGCCTCTCCTGCGGTTTCCCCTTCCACGCAACCCTGGGAAGCGGTTCAGCGTCTGGTGCGACCGGGCCGGAACGCGTTGGCACCGTTCGCACCGTGTGGCACGCACCTTGCTTGTATCGGGGCGGTCGTCGGCGGCATCGCTCTCGCAGTGCTGGTCGCGCCGCGCAGGCCGGAGGCCGCCAGGAAGGTCCACAGCCACGGTCTGGATTTTCGGCCGATCCTGCGCTTGCGCAAGGCGATGAACTTCATCGTCGGTCATGCTGGCCACGGGACAGAGCTCTTCGTCATGCGTTTCTGGATCGTGGGGTGTCTCGTGTTCTGTCTTGGCACCGGCGCCGAATTCGAGCTCGGCGCCACGCTGCTTGCCAACTTGACCGCCACCGTCGCGTTGGTATCGAGTATCGGCGGTGCGGAGCTGGCATTGCGCGTTGGCCGCGTTCGCCTGGTGACCGGGGCGATGTTGTCCACGTTCGCGAACAGCGTCATCGTCGGGTTCTCGTCGATCCTGCCCTTTGCCGTGGCCGTGCTCTGTCTGCTTTGTACCATGGCGATCCAGGCCGATTCGGGCGGCCCTCGCCGCCGCGCCGCAGAGAGGTCAGGAGGTGTGCGGCCTGGAACGAGAGAACTCCGGACCCAGCCGGTGGACCGGTGTTTCAGCCACGGAAATGCCGGACCCTGGGGAGGAGGTCCGGGCCGGGACGGCCGTCGACGGTCGCGGCCCAACCGACGACATCCGGGCGCCGACCGAACAACGCGAAGACCTGACCGTCCCGGTCGGGGCCAGGCTGGAGGCCGCCGTCGACGCGCCATCCGTGGGCCGCGCCGGGTTTCAGCGCCGCCGAAGGCGCGGCGATGCCGTCGGCATGTTCCCGATGCCGCCGGGCGGTTTGCTGGCAGGTGGGCCAGGTGCCCGGTCCGCCGGTCAGCGTTGCGTGTGGCAGGTCCGGTCGATGCGACGGGGTTTCGCCGATATCGACGGCCCAGAGGGCGCGACGGACGGTGGCGAGATCCTCCGGATCGCGGATCTCCTCGTGTCGAAGAAACTCCGCCCAGGCCCCGTCCGGCGTGTCGCAGAAGTAGTGGGTCAGCTCGCCCGGCGCGTTCCAGCGGCCAGCGGCTTGCGAGGACTCCTCCCGCAGAAAGGGAAAGCGGGGATCAGCGTGGCGATAGGCGATCACGTCGCCGGCGACGACATCAGGGCCTGGGCGAGTTCGCGGACCCTTCGGGGCCCGTCGTCTCCCGGCGACCACTCGTCGCCGAGTGCCTGCGCGGGCGTGTTACCGTCGAGTCGTTCTCGGGGCCGGTTGAACCAGCGCCGAACCCCGATGTCATTGTATGCGCCGGCCAGGTCCCCGACGACGAAGGCGAGAAAGTGAAGCCGGGCGGCGATCGTGTCCGGCGTGGAGCGGCTGCCGGAGATATAGCGCCGTGCACTGGACTGGGAGGTGCCGAGGAGGCGGGCCAGCAATTCTACTCCCAGGGCACCTTGCAGGGTGCGCCATTCATGCGCGGGGGCCGGGGACTGGTCGAGAGCCTCGTTGATCTTTTCCAGAAGCGTGGAAAGCCGTGCGGCATCGGAGCAGGGCATCCGGTGAAGCTCCGCAAGGAAGCGGCGGCCGATACCGGCCTCGGCCATGCCCGTTTCGAGTCCCTGAATCGCGGATTCGTCCAGGCAGGTGACGGGACGCAAGAGCAGGCCCATCGCGTCGGCGCGGGTCAACGCCCCGATCGCCGCGGAGGCAAGCCTCGGGTTATCGAACGGACTACGAATGGACTGGATATGGAGATTCGTCATGACCCAAATGTATGCCGGGGCCGCGGTCGGGTCAATGCAGGCTGGTCCGGGCCGGTGCGGGTTCGTTCAGGTGGCACAGGGGCCGACGTGTCCGAACTCGTCGAGCCAGGTGCCATACGCCATCCGCAGCCTCCGCAAGCACGAAGGCCCGCACCGCAGCGCGGGCCCGAGGTTGTCAGCAACGTGCCGGATGATGCGGGACCGGCATCCTCTCCCAGGGGAACGATCCCATGGCCCCTTGAGGCATTCACTCTACGGGTTCGCTGGAGCGGAACACGTCGACGCTGGAAGTCCGCAATCTCTCGCCCGGGTCTTCCGGCATCGCTTCGCTTCCTCCGGTTCAGCATCGCGTGATTCCGCACAAGGGCCGAGTGGAGGAGAGTCCCGAGGGGTGTATCTGCTTTGAGAGCCGTCTGTTCAGACGACGACGCTGCAAGGTTGCCCAGGCTGCTTTCGCTGGGGAATCCAGGTTGCAGGGCAGACCTGCTTCAGGTGCGCAGAGCATGAGGGGATCATCGCCTTCCGGCCAGAGCGACCTCAGACAGACGGCACGTTCATGCCCGGCGTGGTCGCTCCTCCTGCCTGTGGTCGGGGAGGGAGCCTGAGTCGTGTCTCCAGCCTGGCAGGGAGACCGCCTTGCCGGCGCCGCAACCGGACGCCGCGGTGATGCCTCGGTTCTGAAGCGCCGTGCAAGACTTCCGCAATGTTCCGCGACCTGTCCTCAAGGTTGCTCAACAATAGGACGATACTACGAGCGATCCCGGTTCATCATCGTTGCCTCCGTTCACAACCCCGACGGAGGACTTCAAATGCTCATTCAGACTCCATCACTCCTTGGCGGCGCCATTGTCGCAGCGCTCGCTTCATCGGCATGGGTTGCGGTGTCGGAATCGCCCCGGCCGTGGTCCCTGGAAGCGGGCTTCGAGGGCGATCCCATGTCCGTCGAGATTGCCCCTGGCCGGCGGTCCGAACCCGGGCGTTTGCGGTTTCTTTCCGGACGAGCCCCAGCTCGTCCTTGACTACGTCAGTGGAGAATCCGCCCTCAGTATCGGCACGGCCAGTCGCGAGGCGGACACCACGCTTGAGGTCACGATGCCTTCAGGCAACGTCCTGTGCGATGATGACAGCGGCGGCGATGGTGACGCGCTCGTGACGCTGCAGAACCCGGAAAGCGGCCGGTACGAGATTTGGGTCGGAACCTACTCAAACGCAGAGATCGGCAGCCGTTCCGATGTGTTCGTCACCGAACTCATCTCAGGCGATGCCGGCGACAAGGCAGTCTCGCAGTCGACGCACCGGTGGTCCCTGGAAGCAGGCTTCGACGACGATCCCAGGTTCGTTGAGATTGGCGCCGGCGGCCCGAACCAGGGCGATTGCGGTTTCCTCCCGGACGAACCCCAGCTTGTCGTCGACTACATCAGTGGAGACTACGTGATCAGCTTCGGCACGGCGAGCTACGAGGCGGACACCACGCTTGAAGTCACAATGCCCTCGGGCCGCGTCCTGTGCGATGACGACAGCGGCGGCGACGGCGATGCGCTCGTGACACTGCAGAACCCGGAAAGCGGCCAGTACGAGATTCGGGTCGGAACCTTCTATCACGACGAGATCGGCAGCCGATCCGACATCTTCGTCACGGAAATGACAGGCGAGAGCGACGTTTTTTCCGGAACGGGCTTCCTGGTCTCCGGCCATCACATTGTCACGAACTGGCACGTCGTTGATGACGCTGTTGGCAGCGTGACCGTGCGCGCGTTGGGTCTGCCGGAGTTCCAGGCCGAGATCGTGACGTACAACGAAGCGGACGACATCGCGCTGCTCTACGCCGAAGAGATGCCCGAAGGGCTGATCGAGGTTGTCTTCCGCTCGCGGCCGCCGGTCTCCATCGGCGAAACGGTCTTCGCCTTCGGGTTCCCCATGCCGAACGGCAACTTCACGCAAGGCAGTGTTTCGGCACTGACCGGCGCCGAGGGCGATCTCGCCGGTCTCCAGTTCACGGCCCCGATCCAGCCGGGCAGTTCCGGTTCGCCGCTGTTTGACGCGGAGGGTCATGTGGTCGGCATGGTGACATCGAGAATCGCGGACGGACAACTGGTCAACTTCGCGCTGCGCGGCACCCTGGTCAGGGTCTTCCTCGACACGAACAATGTCGACTACGAGCTCGCGAATTCGGACGACATCCTTCCGCCTGCCGACATCGGCAACCGTGCTCAGGATTCCGTGGTCGAGCTGATCGTAAACTCCGGCCTATGACGGTCCCCGGTCCCGGGCGCTGCCTCGACGAAGCGGCGCCCGGGACGATTCGTGTCGTGGCGAACCCCTGCTGCAAGACTTCCGCAAGACTCCGAAATCCCCCGCACATGTTGCGTGGGTCGTCGCTGTGGTTGAATGGGACACTGGGGCTGCAGGGTGGACGACATGCCTGATCGCAACTGGTGGGTCGCACTTGTCCTTGGCGCGGCAACGGCAGCGTTGACGGCCGTGGCAGCCTCCGAGCCCGCCGTCAGCGAACCTGAATTCGGCATCAACCGCGGCGCCCTGGCATTCGATGGCGCGTGCAACGATCCCCGGTTCGTCGCACAAGAGGGTCCGGACACAGGCGATCTCGAGCAGATCTTCGGCGATGCCGCGGACTGTCATGCCGCCTGGAGAAAGGGAGAGATTGTCTTGCGGCAGACCGGGCACTACCTGGTGAGCCGCATGGCCACGATCGGGCACCTCGACTACGACCTTGGCGACCTTGATCAAGCTTCCGGCGAAACCGGCGACACCCTGGGCTCCGACCAGGGGCCCTGGTCCTCGGATGGCGTGTGCAACGATCCCCGGTTCGCGGCCGATCCGCGTTGGCGTGGCGCCGTCGATCAGATCGACGAAGCCGAGGGCAGGGACTCCACTGACTGCCTCCTGGCATACCTGTCTCGCCAGGCGTGGCCGATCCGGTTTCGGCCAACCGACGGCGAGGGCCTCGTGTTTGGCGACGACAGCGGCGAGTGGGCCAACGATGGCGAATGTGACGATCCCAGGTTCATCGGAACTGCTGCCGCCGAGAGCGCCAGCGTGTCGCACCTCCTGCGCGATGCTTCGGACTGTTACGAGGCCTGGACCAACGTGGACGTCACGCTGATCTTGCCGGTCGCTGTCCTCGACAGCCTGCCGGCCGGATTCGACCTTGGCGGCGACACCAGCGAATGGGTGTTCGATGGCGAATGCGATGACCCGCGGTTCGAAGGGATGGGCATGGCCCGCGATCCGCTCACCGTGGATCAGGCGCGAGACGCAACCGATTGCGTCAAGGGTCTGCTGAGCGGCGCGGTCGAACTGAAACTCCCACGACTGCAGGACGGGACGGTTCTGTCCTTCGGAGACAACGCAGGCGCGTGGGCTGGTGACGGCGTGTGCAACGATTCCCGGTTCGTGGCCGATCCACGATGGCCGGATGACGCTCTTCCTGTCGTTGACGCCCGACACCATGATGGCGCCGACTGCGAGCAGGGGTTCCTCGAGCGCCGCGTCTGGCCGGCATGGGCGTTGTCGGAGGACAGCAAGGGCCTCGTGTTCGGCGACGACAGCGGCGAGTGGGTCAACGACGGGGAATGTGACGATCCCAGGTTCTTCGGAGTTGCTGCCGCCGAGAGCGCCAGCGAATCGAACCTCCTGCGCGATGCTTCAGACTGTCACGAGGCCTGGACCAGCGGGCGCGTCACGCTGATCTCGTCGGTCGCTCTGCTCGACAGGCTGCCGGCCGGATTCGACCTTGGCAGGGACACCAGCGAATGGGCGTTCGATGGCGAATGCGACGATCCACGGTTTGAAGGCGATAACGTGGCGTCCGAATTGCATCCGGAAAACCAGGGACGTGACGCAACCGACTGTGGACGCGCCTTCCTGAAGGGCAAGGCAGACATCAGGACGCAAGCGCTGCAGTGACCACCGCGCGAGACATCGAATGGACAGCTACGAATACAAGGTTCTGATCGTCGATGATGAGGATGACGTCCGCAACGGCTGGGTGGCGGGATTGTGCGCGCTGGGAGTGCGCGGACGGGAGTTCTTCGCCATGGGCGCGAGGACGGCCGGGGACGCTCTTGACCTCCTCTCGGAGGAGAGGGCACGTGGCGCCCCCTTCAACGTCGCGGTGCTCGATCTGCATCTCGAGGCAAGTGGCGAACCCTACGAGACTGACCGGTGGGCTCTCGCAAGGCAGCTGAAGGAACTCTATCAGCCCTATCCCGACCTGGGGATCATCGTGGTGACGGCCATCCACCACGATCCGGCCGATTTCAAGACCGCCAGCGACATTGCCGATGGAGGCTATCTCTCCAAGGCCGCAATCGACGCCGAGAATCTCGCCGAGGTCATCAGAACGCGCTTTCCGCCGCGAGAGGCTCCCGTCTTCTGGTTCTCTCCGGCGCACCAGGACGACCAGGAAAGGGCCTTCATCCTGAACACGGGCACCATGACGCTGCGTCGCCTCCCTGGCCGGGCCAAGGTATCGACGCCGCGCGGCACAGGCGATCTCTGGTTTCTCGAGGTGTTCCTGCGCGAGGCCCTGGACAAATCCCCGGAAACTCTGGTCGGGTACGACACAATCTATGCCTACAAGGACGGCCGGCACCAGACGACCATCCCGATACCCTGGCACCTGGGCACTCAGCGGACCCAGGGAGAGGACAACAGCTGGATTCATCAACCCGTGTCCCGGCTGCGCACTCTCCTCGATCCGGTGGAAAAGGGCATCTTCGAGAACAGGCGCAATGAAGGCTACGTGGTCGCGGCAAGAGTCAAGAGGGTCGACGATTGATGGTGTGGCACCCCCTGTTCAGGGTTGTCCGGCCCCTGTCGCTGCTCGCACTTTCGTTCGTCATCGCCGGTGTCATTCTCCACCTTCTGCATGTCACCGTTCCGCCGTCGTTACCCTCGAACGCCCACGATTTGTTCCGGTCAAAGTGCCACCTGAGTGACGCTGCCAGAAAGCACTTTTCGGAAAGCCAGGAGGCTTACGCAGAAACTCGCGCCGACACTGAGTTTCGATGGTACCCAAGCGTCAGCTATCCGCGGTTCGAGGGCATGCATGGTGTTGTTCTGGGAGTGCCGGACATCCCGGAGGAGGGCGTGTCCGGTCAGAACAAGGAGGGCGCCTACGGCACCAGGGGCGGGGTCCGCATCTGGCCGGCCGTGGAAGGAGAATGGCCATTTCTCCGGGCGAGGGTGCCGGTGTCCAGGATCATTCATTGTGTCAACAAGGATCCATCCCTGAAGAACAGCGACGGCGAGGGGACCTACATCCTTGTCGAAAGCACATGGGTGCACGATGACTCGTTCGAGACGAAGGCGATTCTGATTCTGATTCTCTTCCTGGTCAGCACCGGCGCGTTTGCCCTGGTTGTCTGGTATGCCGGCCGTCGCCGCCAGATGATGGACATCAGGCATGATCTCAGAAACATGTTGAACGGGCTCGTCAATGTGCTCAGCCAGCAGCTGCGCGAAGAGCATGATCCGCAGACCGCCCAGACGATCATGAAGACCGTCACCACACGCATCGACTACCTGGTCCAGATGGTGGAACCGGGACGCTACAAGAGCGAAACCGAGATTCTGCATCTTCGTTCGCTGTTTCTCGATCTCGGCATGAACGTCCCGACGGATGTCGAGGTCGACCTGGACTGCCCGGATGCGATCGACATCGAATGCTGGGAGGAGTACTTCAGGCGGGCCATCGACAACGCTCTCGTGAACGCGGCTTCCGCAGCACGGGCGGCATCCCATCCCCTGGTGCGAATCCGCGTCCGCGCCACGGCGAGGACGGTGAAGATTGTCATCGAAAACAACGGAAAGCGGGTTCCTGTCCATGTGTTGCGGAGCTTTGGCCGCCGTCATTCGCTGCGCGTGCGGGGCAGCAGCGTGGGACTTGGCCTCAACATCGTGCGATCCGTGATATGGCGCCATGGCGGCAGGATCGCGCTCGACAACGTTGCGCCCGGCGACGAAGTCGGCGTGCGTCTGACGCTTCGCCTGCCGCGCCGACAGACTCATCCGTTGTCACTGCTTTCCGGACAATCACGATCCAGGGACGCGACGAGCGCCCCCCACCCATGACAGTGGATGCGCCATCGTGTCTGGTCACGAGGATTCGCTTGCGATCCCCTTCCGCCGGAGAGCCGGACGTGTCCGAATGAGGGCCCCCGGTTCCTCGCATGGCGGCCTTGCTCAGATCGTGCCCCGAGCCGTGGCGTAGAAGCCTGGCGTCTCGGCGTATTGGGCCGGGGCGTTCAGGCCACCCGCCATGCCGGGGTTCCCCAAGGGCTGGCGCGAGGAGATCAAGGCCGGCCTGGCGGGCCAGGTCGAGGCTGGCGGAACGCTTTACGGCGTCCGTTCGGACGGTGCTTGCATTGCAAGGACCAGCGAAGGGGAGAGGGTGCTCGGTCCGATCCGAGCGGAAGCCTGCCTGACCCCGTCTGCGTCGGCCGTCATGCCGACCCTTGTCGTCTCGGCTATCCGCCGCAAGTCTCGTTCGACTCGGGTGGAGTTGCGACTGTCGGGGGCGACACTGCTGGCACAGTCGGTGTCGATCTAGCTGGTTTCCACGATCCGAAGATGCGGGTCCGGTCGAAGGTGCCGGGGTACAAGCCGGCCCGCACGGCGGTTCAGCGTCGCCAGGCACCCCGATCTTGTCCGCGCAAGCGACAGGAGGTAGGCATCGGTCACCTGACGATGCCCCGTGAAGAGGATGTCTCGGGAGAACCCGGCCGACACGCAGTCAACGTCATCGGACCAGAATTCTTGGCCGTCCATGGCAGTGATGTCCTGCAGCAAGGATGGCGCCGTGGGCGGCGAAGCCGCGCCCGATGTAAACGCGGTGTTGGAAGAAAGCGGGACAAATCCGAGCTGGGTCAGCGGACAGGTCGCCCAGCCCGTCGATGCTTCCCGTTCGAATCACGCGTGGGCAGGATCGTGATGAACGTGCGACGGCCACGCCAGGGCGGGCAGCAGGTTGAGGTCCAGGAGGAAGATCAAAGCTCGTCTTCGTACCGCTTCACGCGATCGAGGGTCAGAACGGTACCGTCGCGGGAGACATCGAATACGGGAAAACCCTTGCGTTTTCGCACAACCGTCGTCTCCGGTCGCAATCCGCGTCGCGCCAGGTCGGAGAGCACCGCGCCCACCGAGAGGTTTCGCTCGTCCGCGATCGACCTGGCCGCCTCGAGAATCTCGTCGTCAATGTTCAGCGTCGTTCTCATGCCGGAGAGGATGCCATCACGATGCTATGATATCGAGATGTGTTCATGCGGAGTGACATCGGGAACGACGTGGACCTTGCAGCCAGAGCAGGTGAGCAGATTGTCGAGATTGCTGCGCGGACAGGCAGCGGCCCTGGGGTGGACCAGTGCGGTTTCTCGGTCTGAAGCCGTCGCGCCCGTTACCGTCGCGGGCCATCCACAACTCCTCGTTTCGGACCTTGCGGATCCAGGGAGGCATTCTTCTGCCGCGGCTGGAAGGAAGAACTGAGCGAGAGCCAGGTTGGGCGGATCCGCGAGATCCATGACGATCAAACGAAACGCTTCGGCTCCCTGCCCGAAGGGTCCTGACGAGCGGGTTCGAGCATTCGGGGGGCGCCGGTCAGCGAGCTTCTGATCCCGTCAGCGGCGAACGGGTCTCCCCTTGTCAGATGTCCTCGGGCAGGACCTGGTTCAGCACGATGGCGATGACGGCCGTGGGAAGCAGGCCGGAGACGGCCATGGTGTGAAGGACGCCCGGCAGGTACTGGACGGCGGTGGGGACCAGGTTGAGGCCGAGCCCGAAGGCCAGTGACACGGCGATGATCACCATGTTCCTGCGGTTCATGGTCACGGTGGCCAGCATGTTGAGGCCGGCGGCGGCCACCATGCCGAACATCACGATGACGCCGCCACCGAGGACGGGGAGCGGCATGGAGGCGATCACCGCGCCGATCTTCGGCAGGAAACCGCACACGACAAGGATGATGGCGCCGATCGTGACGACGTGCCGGCTCATGATTCCGGTCATGCCGACAATGCCGACGTTCTGGCTGAACGACGTGTTGGGAAGGCCACCGAAGACGGATGCCACCGCGGTCCCGAGACCGTCGGCGTAGGTTGCGCCGGCAATCTCCTTGTCGGTCGCGTCACGGTTGGCGCCCGCCTTCGCCGTGGCGGAGGTGTCACCGACCGTCTCCACGGCCGATACGATGCAGATCAGCGTCACCGCGATGACGGCGCCAAGGCTGAATTCCAGCCCGTGGGGGAAAACATCGGGGACGGCGACGATGCCCGCCTTCTCCACCGGGGCGAAGCTCACCATGCCGAGGATGAGCGCCAGGACATAGCCCGCCACCAGGCCGACCAGCACGGCTGCAGCCGAGATGATCCCGCGGCAGTAGAACTTGGCGACGATGGCCACGATCACGACGACGAGCGCCACGGACCAGTGCTCCAGCGATCCGAAGCTCTCCGCCTCCATCTGGAACGTGGCGGCGCCCCCGGCCGCGTACTTGACGGCCACGGGGATGAGATAGAGGCCAATCGCCAGGATCACCAGTCCTGTCACGAGAGGAGGAAAGAGGAAGCGGATGCGGCCGATGATGGTGCCGAACCCGAAATGGATGATGCCCCCGATGAGACAGGCGGTCAGGGCGACGCCGAGGCCCTCGGTGGCGGCAATAGCCGTCAGCACCGAGACGAAGGCAAAGCTGGTTCCCTGCATGATCGGCAGGCGGGATCCGACCGGACCGACGCCAACCGTCTGGAAGAGGGTGGCGATGCCCGCAAAGAGCATGGCCATCT
The DNA here is from genome assembly GCA_964291415.2 of Alphaproteobacteria bacterium. Lineage (GTDB taxonomy): Bacteria > Pseudomonadota > Alphaproteobacteria > SP197 > SP197 > SP197. The sequence goes on from OZ219920.1 coordinate 598,849, forward strand.
GGATGAGATAGACCTGTTCGGCGCCCCCGAAGGCCAGACCGGCGGCGCCGGCGACGATGATGGAAGGGGTGATGTTGGAGGCGAACATCGCCAGCACGTGCTGCAGGCCGAGTGGTATCGCTTCCACCAGCGGCGGCGTGACGTCGGGGTTCGCGTACCGGTTCTCTGCCTGGCTGGTCATGGCTGCCGACGCTCCCTTGTGTTCTTGCCCTGCATCATGAAGGCCGCCGGAGGATTTGTCACACGCGGCCTCGTCCTTGCGCACGCAATCCGGATGCCGTCTACTCTGGCCCTGCCGGGAACCTTGGTGCCTGGCTCATGACGAGTGCGGGAACCTGTAGCCAGCAATGTTCAATCTTGCCAGCAACCTGGAAAGCGCCGCCGCCAGTTTCCCGGGGCGCGAGGCCATCGTGTTCGCCGGGCGGCGGTGGACCTACGCCGAGCTGGAGGAGCAGGCGGGCCGGGTGGCCAACGGCCTCTACCGCGCCGGTATCCGGGAAGGGGATCACGTGGCTCTGGTCTGCCCCAACCGGCCGGAGTTCGTGACGAGCTATTTCGGCATCCTGAAAGTCGGCGCCGTGGTCGTGTGTGTCAGCGCGTTGCTGAAGGCCCGGGAGATCGCCTACCAGCTCGAGCACTCCGACGCCGTGGCCATGATCGCCTATGGCGGCGACGACATGACGATCGGAAACCATGCCCGTGAAGCCTTCGAGGAGGTCGGCGCCTGTCGCCGGGCCTGGTTCATCGGCATGGAGAGTTTTGATGAACTGGTCGGGGACGAGGACGGGACCTTCGAAAGCGCTTCCGTATCCGGTGAGGCGACGGCCGTCATTCTCTACACGTCGGGCACCACCGGATTTCCCAAGGGTGCGGAACTGAGCCACGCCAACATCATCATGAACGTCATGGTGCTGGCCCGCATCAAGCCACCACTTGAGGAAGGCGGAAAGACCCTGATCGCGCTGCCGCTCTTTCACGTCATGGCGCAAACCTGTGCCATGCACCTTGCCATCTACAACGCCATGACGATCGTCCTGGTCCAGCGCTTCAGGGCGGCCGACGTGATCAGGCTGATGCTGGAGGAGGGCATCACCGGCCTTCATGGCGTGCCGACGATGTACAGGGCCATCCTCGACTGCGCGGAGGTGACGCAAGACGAAAGGACGATGCTGGCCGAGCAGCTCGAGTCATTCTCGGCCGGTGGCGCATCCTTGCTGCCTGAACTGCAGAAGGAGTGCATGGAGACCTATTCGGTCAGCATGTCGAACGGCTACGGCGCCACGGAAACTTCGCCCGCCTCGTGCTTTCACCAGACAAGTGGCGCCATCCCGCTCGGTTCCATCGGCACCGCTGCCTGGGGTGTCCGGCTGAAGATCGTGGACGGAACGGGTGGCGACGTGCCGGCAGGCGAGGTCGGTGAACTCCTCGTGCGCGGCCATTGCGTCATGAAAGGCTACTACAAGGACCCGGAAGCCACGGCCGAAGCAATCCGCGACGGCTGGTATCACACCGGCGATCTCGCGAGAATGGACGGGGACGGCCACGTCTTCATTGTCGGGCGCAAGAAGGAGCTGATCATCCGAGGCGGATTCAACGTGTACCCGGCGGAGGTTGAGGGCGTGCTCCTCGAACACCCGGCCATTTCCCAGGCAGCTGTCGTCGGTGTGTCCGACCCGGTTTACGGGGAAGAGGTGAAGGCCTTCATCACCACGAGGCCAGGATCGTCGCTGAACGCTTCTGATGTTGTCAATTGGGCAAGGAATGAACTGGGGGCGCACAAGTACCCCCGCCTTGTCGAAATCAGGGAGACCCTGCCACTCGGCCCCACGGGCAAGGTGCTCAAGAGGATGCTGACATGATGGGTGTTTCGCAAAGCGAAGTCATCGTACGTCATGGTATCGCCGCCGGATACAGGATTGGTACGAAGGACGGCCCAGAGACCTTCTTGTCAACTCCTCCATCGATCCAGGCAACGGTGCCGGGCCGGTTGTGAAGAGCGGGGCAAGCCCGTTGCAAAGTCGAATTCGTGAAGCGGCGCGGTCAACGTCAATCAGGTCTGACGTCTTCTCTGGCAATGCCGGACGGTCGGGCTTACGGCAGTTTCCATAACCGGGATATTGGTACTGCGTGGAAGCGACTGCCGAAGGGGACGCATGTTTCACCGTCGTAGAGCACTACGCCGCGAGCGAAACGGTTGCCGACTGCACTTTCGAGTTTGCGCAACCCGCGAAAGTCGGTCGAATTCACTGTGGCCGCCGCCTTGATTTCCACGCCGGCGACATCACCCGACGCCTGCTCGATGACAATGTCCGTCTCGACACCGTCCTTGTCTCGAAAATGAAAGAACTCGGTCGGTGTGTCGTGCCAACTGGCTTGCCTTCGCAATTCCTGATACGCGAACGTCTCCAGGAAATGTCCCAGCAGAGTTCTGTCTGCCGCGAGCGCCTTGGCGTTGGCGCCGAGCAAGGCTGCGGCGAGACCGGTGTCGTTGACATGCAACTTCGGGCTCTTGACCAGCCGCTTCATTCGGTTGCTGTGCCAGGCCGGGAGCCGTTCCAGCAGGAAAAGCCTCTCAAGGAGCGTGACGTAATCCCGGATTGACGGCCGGCTGAGCTCGAATGGCGAGGCCAGGCTGCTGAGGTTGAAGAGCTGGGCCGTGTGTGCGGCCGCGGCACGGAGGAGTCTTGGCAGCACGTCGAGCGAGCGGACTCGCGTGATGTCTCGCGCGTCACGCTGGACGAGTGCTTCCACGTAGTCGCGATACCAGTTCGCCAGGCGCCTCGGGGTCGGGCGCGCCAATGCCGCTGGATAACCGCCGGCAACGATCTTTTCGACAAGCTGCCCTGCGAGACGATCGCAATGGAACATTGGGAAACCGTCACCGAACAAGGCGTTCAGAAAGTCCGCATCGGGACAAGACGGGCTTGATCGACCCGTGAGCTCAAACTGTGTCAAAGGATGCAAGGGCACGATTTGTATGCGTCCCGCGAGGGAATCCGACAATTGCGGAACAAGAAAGACATTGGTGGAGCCCGTAAGCAGGAAACGTCCGGGTGCCCGCTGGCGGTCCACGGAAATCTTGATGGCCTCGAACAGCTCGGGAACACGCTGGACTTCGTCAAGGATGACGCGCTCCGGCAGGTCAGCAACGAAACCCGTCGGGTCCGTCCGGGCGCCGTCTCTCGCGACAGGATCGTCGAAACTGAAGTACCTGTAGTCCTGATCGTCCTGAGAATAACCCCAAGCGGGTCCGCCGCCGCCCCGGTTCACATAGTTCGGCGCACAGGTGATCTGAGCGAGCGTTGTCTTGCCGCTCTGACGGGGGCCGTGAATCAGCACGACCGGTGAATCCTCGAGCGCTTCGACAAGCCGGCGTTCGACGGATCGGGGGTAGAAGACCGGATTCGACATCGGCCAAATGTAAGTTCAGAGTGCGGCCAATTGCAAGCTCACAGTGCGGCTGATTGTAAGAATTTGTCTCGTCCAATTGGAGGAAGATACGTCCGATGCAGTTGAGCGAGCGTTCGTCCGGCGGCGGTCCAACAGGGGCTGGCCAGCCAACTCGGGTGCCATGTCCTCGCTATGTGCGCCAGGACAACGCAGTTGAAGGGGCTCTCTTGACAACAGCCTATGCCAGCTCCGCCGGCGTGATGTGCGCTCCGATGCTGTCCCCCGGACCGCACAGCTCCCGATTATCGGCGGTCCCTCGCCGAGGGCCAGGTGAAGGAATGGAGCAAGTTATGGAGACGCGCGTCTTCGGTCCCGGCACGCATTCGAACAAGGTGCCAGACAGTGATGTTCCGTGACATGGGCCGCGTGGTATCGTCCGTGGCGGGGAAGACGTACAGGCGGCAGGACACGATCGTTGTTCGGCACCATCGGTGCGTGAACGGTAGGGCATGATGGCGAAAGCAACGGACTACATCGTGATTGGCGCAGGGTCCGCCGGGTGTGTGCTCGCAAGCCGGTTGAGCGAGGACCCGCATGTGACGGTGAAGGTGCTGGAGGCCGGTCCGTCGGATCGCAGCCTGTGGTTGCTGCGCATGCCGGCGGCGGCGTGGATCATCATCAACGGCAAGCGTTACAACTGGCGGTACTTCTCCGAGCCCGAGCCCGGCATGGACAACCGCCGGCTTCTCTATCCGCGGGGCAAGGTCCTGGGCGGATCGTCGTCGATCAACGGCATGGTGTACCTGAGGGGCAATCCACTCGACTACGACCATTGGGCGACCAACCGCCTCGACAACTGGTCGTTCGCCCACTGCCTTCCCTATTTCCGGAAGATGGAAAAGACCGACCGTGGCGACGACGCATTCCGCGGCCGCGACGGTCCTCTGGAGATCACCGTGGGCGGTGACAGCAGCCCTCTCTATCAGGCCTATGTCGAGGCCGGCCAGCAGGCCGGCTATCCCTTCAACGAGGATGTGAACGGCTATCGCCAGGAAGGGGTCTTCTTCATGGAGCGCACGGTGCTGGGCGGGGTGCGCAACTCGGCGGCACGAGCCTGGCTTCATCCCGCGCTCCATCGCCCCAACCTCGAGGCCCTGACCAACGCCACCATCAACCGCATTCTCTTCGAGGGCAGTCGCGCCGTCGGTGTCGAATACATCCAGGGCGGTCGATCGAAGACCATGCGGGCCGAACGGGGTGTCGTGCTGAGCGCCGGCACCTTCAACTCCCCTCAGATCCTGCTGCGTTCGGGGATCGGGCATGCCGATGAATTGAGGGAGCACGGTATCGACGTGGTGCGTCATCTCCCCGGCGTCGGCCGCAATCTCCAGGACCATCTCGACTGGACCATTCAGTACCAGTGCAAGCAGCCGGTCTCCCATTATCCTGCGACGAAGCCCCTTGGCCAGGCCCTGGCCGGTGTCGAGTGGCTGCTGGCCAAGCGGGGCGTTGCGGCCTCCAACCTCTTCGAGGCCGGCGGCTACTTTCGCAGCCGTCCCGGCATCGAGTACCCCAACATCCAGCATCACTTCGTTGCCGCTGCCATGAATCTTGACGGCTCGGTGCCCTGCAAGGATCACGCCTTCCAGATCCACATCAGCCAGATGCGCCCGACCAGCCGGGGCTACGTCCGCCTGAAGTCTGCCGACCCCTTCGATCCACCTCGCATCCGGTTCAACCACCTTGAGACCGAGAACGACCGCCTTGAATTCCGGGAGGGACTTGAACTCACCCGCGAGATCGCCGCCCAGAAAGCACTCGCCCCCTACCGTGGACGGGAATTCGCTCCGGGCGAGGACGTCTCGTCCCGGGAGGACGTCGATGCCTTTGCACGCCGCGTTGGAGAGACAGAGCATCACCCGGCCTCGACCTGCAAGATGGGCTATGACGACGATGCCGTGGTCGACCGCGATACCCGGGTTCATGGCTTCGACAATCTTCACGTGGTCGACGCATCGATCATGCCCAATGTGGTCACCGCCAATCTCAATGCGACCTGCCTGATGCTGGGCGAAAAGGCTGCGGACCTCATTGCCGGACGGGAACCCCTGGCTCCCGACTACACGCCGTTCCATCGGGCGCCCGACTGGCAGACCACGCAGAGATAGGACACACGCGGGTGACCAGGACGGCGCCACGCGACGCAAATGAACGGCAACCAGGGACAATGACATGACCGATGAACCGACAGCCGACGAGATCGCCTCGCTCGTCGGTATCGACACGCCGACCATCTGCAACCTGCTGGAGATGGTGGTACCGGAAAGGCGCGGGTTCGGCTTCACCGTTCAGCACCTGCACTGCCTCTTTCCCCACATGAAACCCATCGTCGGATTCGCCAGGACGGCGACGATGAGAGCCAAGGATCCGGCTGGATGGACGCCGGACGAGGCACGATCCCGTCGCGACCGGTATCTCGACTACGTTGCCGACGGCGACGTTCCCAAGATCTGCGTGGTCCAGGATGTCGATGAACGCCCGGGGTATGGCGCACTCTTCGGAGAAGTCAACAGCACCGTTCACAAGGCGCTCGGCTGTCTGGGGCTTGTGACCGACGGCAGCGTACGGGATATCGATCAGCTGGCCCCCGACTTCCAGGTGCTGGCCGGCCTCGTCGCGCCGTCGCATGCCTTCGTCCACGTCGCCCAGTGGGCATGCGAGGTCAACATCAACGGCATGGTCGTGCAGGACGGAGACCTCATCCACGCGGACCGTCACGGTGCGGTCGTCGTTCCGCTGGCGGCGGTGAGAGGTGTCCTCGAGAGCCTGGATCTCATGGTGCGCCGCGAGGCTGTCATACTCGAGGCGGCGCGGCGTCCCGGGGCCACTGTCGATGACATCAAGGAAGCGTGGAAGCGATCGGACCGGATCAGGGAGTGAAGCGGTACGCCTTGTCGTTCCGGTGCCTGATGGGCCCGAAGAGTAGGACTCTGAAACGCTGTTCGACAGTCGTCGCGTGAATGCACCGGTGCTTTCGCAGCTTCCCGACCTCGGCGAACCACGTGCTGAGGTTGTGCGGATCTATGTTCAAATCGAAACCTCGATGCACTCATCTGGCGCTATCTGTTCGATCACGGCCACAATCTGCTCGATGCGAGGCCAAGACGTGCACAGTAGCACCAGCACCGACAAGTTCCGCCTTGCGAGACTCTGTTGATGACGCAAGCTCTGATCCGTCGTGACCAGCGGCTTGAAGCCACCTGCCTCGGTGCGATTTAGCATTGCGCTGGTGAGAAGGCGCGACCATACGCGCGAAAAAGCGGTCTCCACGCAGTGATTCGACAGGTTTCCGCGCAGAGCGCGCTGAACCGACGGAGAAGAACGGCTCTACAAGCGCTGTCGTTGACGTTCGAAGGGCTTTCGCGGGGAGGCCAGGACTTGACGCGGGTGGGACTGAGTTGTCAGCCGGCGACCTCAACAATATCAAGATCCAAGCTTGTCTCAAGGCCGGGGCGATCGACTTCAACGACTTGCTAACGCACTTCGCGCTTGATCATCCATCACGCGGTCAGTCCACGAGGTGTGGTGCTAAGTTCAGATCTTTCCGTGACTTCGAGTTTTTGACAATCCCTACCTGCGGCATTGCCAGTTGCGTGCCTGCGCCGCACTAGAGTAGCCGTTATGGGATGGACTGTTCCTTGGTTAGAGTGCATGTTGTGAGGTCTGTGTTTGGTGTGGCAGTGGTATCCTGCTGACAGAATCGCGCCTTGCTCAGACCAAGCGCCGATCACCACGGCTGGGACACTTTAAATGGCTATCTGGGTGCAACGCCGGAGCGCTTGTTGTGAGACCAATAGATGTGTCGGGCTGGGCTGCCGCTCCAAGCGGCGGGAACGAGGCCCATTCCGGTTGACTGTGGTGATCCACGGTGACTAGCGAAGCGAGTGCGGGCGAACGCCCTGCCACGCTCAGAGCGATCCAGGCCCGCAACTATCGTAGCCTGCGGCACGTTGACTTGCGATTCGACGGGAACTTCTACGTCCTCGTCGGTCCGAACGGTAGCGGAAAGAGCACGCTATTGGACGCGATTGCGTTCTTGACTGACTTCGTTCAGCAGGGACTGGAACGGGCGGTGGGGAAGCGCACGCGAAACTTCCAGGATCTCGTGTGGGGCCGCCCGGCTAAGTCGCCTAGCTTCGAACTGGCGGCGGAGTTCGCAGTGGGTACTCAGATGCTTCGCTACGAGTTGCGGGTCGAGGAATCCAGCGATGGCGTAAAGGTGGCGCGCGAGAACGGATACCTTGCCCGCCTCACGCCTAAGGAGTTTGAGATAAGCGCAAGATCCAGTTCTATTGTTCAGACATCCGACAGCAGGCCGCAACAAATCTTTGGCCGGAACGAGCGCCGCAACGTCGCGTGGATCCGCTCCGAGAACAAGGAAGGGGGCGAAATTCAAATCGCCCACCGCCACAACGAGAACAGTGTGATTGATTTCCTTTCGATGTTGCACGGAGTTTCGCTCAGCGACGAAGAAGAGATGGACTTCTCCGTCTCGTTGCGGATCACGAACACGCTAAAGCGGCACGGAGTGCAGCGCCTCCAACTGGACGGCCGGAAACTCAGGCAAGCGTCGAAGTCGAACGGGGACGATGGTAGCCGGTTGGCGGACGACGGCAGCAATTTGCCCCGCGTGTTGGAAAGGCTGAAGTCGGATCCCAAGGAGTGGGAGAGGTGGCTTGAGCACGTGCGCTTCGCATCGCCGGAGCTTGAGGGGATCAGAATCGTTCATCGAGAGGACGACCGCCACGACTACCTGATGGTCAAACACGCCGGCGTCGAAGTGCCGTCTTGGGGCGTCTCAGAAGGCACGCTGCGGTTGTTCGCCCTGACCGTGATCGCCTACCTTCAGGAGTTTCCTTTGGCGTATCTGTTGGAGGAGCCTGAGAATGGCATCCATCCGATGGCCATTGAGTTTGCCTACCAGGCTTTGTCGGCAGTCTACGGCACACAAGTCTTCATCGCCTCCCACTCGCCGACGTTGCTGCGCTGCGTCGAAGTAGACGAGGTCCTGTGTTTCGGTTACGACCCGAAAAGAGGGACGGCAATCGTTCCCGGTGGTGAGCATCCGCGATTAGGGGAATGGCGAGGTTCAGTGGACGATAGCGTGTTCTGGGCGGCAGACATCCTGTCGTGAAAGACTTGTTGATACTCGCGGCCGACGCAGATATCGAGGCGACGATGCGTGGCCTTTTGAACCAACGACAAGCAGCACTCGGAATACGAAACATTGAATTCACGATCACCAGGCATCCGAACAGGGATCCGGGGTGCCGCCGGCAGGCGGCATCAACTACGCGTGGTTACGTCCACGACCACCAGTACGCTTTGGTGCTGTTCGACAAGGAAGGTTGCGGGGACGAGGGGGCGGAACGGCGGTGCATCCAGGGCGCTGTGGAAGAGGATCTGAGCCGCAACGGGTGGGAGAACAGGTCGAAGGTTGTTGTGATCGAGCCTGAACTGGAGACGTGGGTGTGGTCCACGTCCCCGAACGTGAGCAAGGTCCTCGGGTGGAACGAAGGGACCAGAGTGCTCCGGAACTGGCTGCGTCAACAACACCTTTGGCCCGACGGTGAAGCTAAGCCGCCCGATCCGAAATCAGCTTTGCAACGAGCGATGATGGAGAAGGGTCACCGCCGTCCGACGGTGGCGACATTCATGGCCCTTTCTCGAAACGTGGGTCTCAATGCGTGCGAGGATCCCGCATTCCAGGAAATGCGCGACACACTTCAGGAATGGTTCCCCGCTTCCCATGTTCGTGGCGCGTTGTAGTTCGCGGCCCGAAATCGAGCGACGCCCATTTGACGATCACATCCTCGGTCACTCCTTCACTCGAACCGGGCGACCGGCGAGCCGTCCCGTAAGGCTTTACCGTCACGGAGAAAGCGACGTCGGTGGCAGACTCCAGAGCCTCTCAAGGCGGGACGTTGCACACGAAGCACATTGCGCTGCACGAACTGCTCGAACGCACAGAGGATTGGGTACTCCCTGCCTTCTCCGTCGAATTGCAATCCATGAACATGCGAATTGGCTGTTCCGACGGATGCGCGTAGTTGAATGGTCCATCAAGACAGATTCGACACGCAAGAAGGAAGAGATCGCACAGTCTCTCCGCAAAAGCGAGAAAAAGTGACTCAAGACACTCACTCACGGTGCCGTCCCTCCATCACAAAGCGGAACCGCCTGCTTTAGTGGCACAGCACTCTCATGAAGCCGCGAGGTCTTTCAGGCGCCGCGTCTCATGATCCAGCACGCTCTCGACTTGCCAGCGCTCAACTCCGGGAAACCAGTCGCGGAACTGCTCGATTGTTGCGCCATCCCTGAGGTTTTCGATCAGCGAGGAAACCGGCACGCGGGATCCTCGAAACAGCCACGCTCCGCTGACCTTCTCGGGATCTCGTTCGACAGCTGGACAGTGATCCCACGACATCATCGTTCTTCCTTACCTTGCTCTTTCGCGCACTTTCGCGCGATGGGACCGCGTCAGGGTGCTACAGCCCTGGACAAGTTGAGAACCGGGAGTACGTCTGCAGAGCCAATCGCACCAGAGCGCATGGTTCTCCGGTGATGCACCCGGAGGATCAAACTTGGCAAATCGACCTGAGCCCTTTTTGCTGGCAACTACAGTTGGAATTAAGAGGCCATATCACTCTGTCGGAAGAAGTTGTGGAATCCCCTGGGACAGATTGGACACCTCCTCCATCGGACGCGACCTCCTTAACGGCGATTGCGTTCCTCGACGCCCGCTCATCATTCACATGTGTGATGAGACCATCAGCAGTCACATGTTCTGCTCGTATCAGGCTCTTCTGATGCAGAAGGAGCCGTTCCTGCGTGACTTGAGAGCAGGGATCGAGATGGAGCGAGCCGGCGTTCTGCGCGAGTTCGACGCGCTCGCCGAGATCGAGAAAAGCGGCAAGCGTTGCCTTGTGTACTTCTCGGTCAGGGGCATCACGATTGCCGGAAACATCGGTCTGGAGTTGCTGCCGAACGAGACGCTTCGCATCACAAGTGCGGTCAGATCATGTCCGTCGAGCTATTAGGGGCAGGAATCGGCAGCGCCGATGACCTGGATCGGGCGTGATGACATCGAATGAGGTTTCCGCTGACAGTGGTGGGAGGTGTGCCTGAAGTCTCGACCTGATGGTGCGCCGTGTGGCGACGCTACGTCGAGGTGCCACCGTCAACGAAACCAAGGAAGGACGGAAGCGACCGGATCAGGGAGCGAAGCGGTTTGCTGAGCTTTCTCTTGGCACGATGCGACTGAAGAGCGGACCGCGGAAACGGTCCAGGACGAAGGGTTGAAGAGCGATCGCCGGAGTTCTCTCCGCCACCAGTTCGGCGATGATGGCCCCGGTTCCGGCTGCGCCGATCATGCCCTGATGGCCATGTCCGAAGGCAAACAGGATCTGCGGGTGCCATGGCGCACGGCCCAGAACGGGAAGACGGTCAGGGGTGCAAGGCCTTTCTCCCGTCCAGACGGTTCGCCGAGCGAAGGCAAGGCGTTCAGAGCATCGTTGCGACGACGGTTCGCCGGTTGACCTGGGCGGGCGAATTCGACGGTGTGGCCTGTGCGGATCCCCATCGCCATGGGCGCGATGCTTGCCGCTGGATCGACCGGCATGACGACGGTGTTGCGTGCGATTTCGGGTTCCTCGAATGTCACATGGCAGCTTCGCTGCGACACCAGGGGTGCCCTGTAGTCCGGGTCCGCGAGAAGACGGCCCGACCACACGCTCGCGGCGACAACGGCCATGTCATGGCAGCGGATTGTTCCACCGGCTTCGATCAATGCCTGACCGTCGACCGCCAGCTGGCTTACGTCCCTGATCACCAGTTTTCCACCGTTGCCGGAGAAGTGATCGGCAAGGCTGGAGACCAGGCGATAGGGGTCTGTCGCGCGGGCTGTTTCGGGAAGAAACACGCCATGCGCGATCTCTCGCGACAGGGCCGGCTCAAGGCCCCGCAGGTCCTGGGCCCCGAGGCATTCGACAGTGTGGCCCGAGAGCCTGCACATTTCCGTGGCGAGGCCGTTGTGAAGCCTTTCCGCATGCCCTTGTTCACCACCAGGGCCTCCAGGCCCGCTTCCCCCAAGAGCGGCCTCGGCAGTGTGAGTGTCGGACCTCGCCTCTTGGCCCCACGCTGAGCGCAAGGCCCCGGCCCGCCACGGTCACACCCGTGTGATTTCGTTGACTCGCGGACGGGAGTCTGCCACCTTGTCGTCATTATTCATGGAAAAATGACGACAAGGTGGCACGAAACTCATACCCCCGACTGATTTCTGCGCCCGGACAGAGCTTCTTCCTGCTCGGTCTGCGCGGGGTCGGCAAGAGCACCTGGGCGCGAAGGCAGTTCCCCGATGCCCTTCACATCGATCTCCTCGACGAGGCCCGCTATCAGGATTATCTCGCCGATCCATCCATCTTCGCCCTCGATCTGCAGGATGCGGAACCCGGCAGCTGGGTGGTGGTCGACGAAATCCAGCGCCTCCCCAATCTCCTCAACGAGGTGCATCGTCATATCGAAGCGCGTCACAGTCAACTTCGCTCTCCTTGGGTCGAGTGCACGCAAGCTCAAGGCGGCCGGTGTCAACCTGCTTGCTGGCCGGGCATTGCACCTGACCATGCATCCCCTGGCTCCTGGTGAACTCGGCGATGACTTCGATCTCGATGCCGCGCTCGATACGGGGACCATCCCTCTGGTGTGGGTTGCGGACGACAGGCGTGCGGTGCTCGAGAGCTACGCCCGATTCTACCTCCGCGAAGAGATTCGTGCCGAGGGACTCGTCAGGAACCTGCCGGGATTTGCACGATTCCTGCCCGTCGCCGCCCTCTGTCACGGCGAGGTCGTCAATGTCTCGAGCCTTGCGCGTGACTGTGGCGTCGCTCGGACCACCGTCGAGGGCTATCTGGACATCCTGGAAGACACACTGGTTGTCTTTCGACTACCCGCCTTCCAGCCGCGCTTGCGGGCTCGGGAACGTCGCCATCCGAAGCTCTTCTGGGCCGATCCGGGCTTGGTGCGGGCGGTCAAGAAACTCCATGGACCGATTGCGCCCGAAGAGCGCGGCACACTCCTTGACGGCTGGATCCTGCATCTGCTGCGGGCCCACGGGGAGGAGGGGGGACTGTTCGAGGACTTGCACTACTGGGCGCCGCATTCCGGAGGACGGACAGAAGTGGATTTCCTGCTTCGGCGGGGCAACGAGTTCGTGGCGATCGAGGTCAAATCCCGGCCTCGCTATCACACCGGCATGCTGCCAGGGTTGCGAGCGGTTGATGCACTTGCGGGCGTGGTGCGGCGTGTCCTCGTCTACGGTGGCAAGAGGTCCTTCCGGACGGCAGACGGAATCGACGTGTGGACCCTTGACCGGCTGCACCACGCGCTCGCCGGGAACACCATATGGCCATGAGTACACAACCATCGCGGTTGAACGTGAAGCGGGTCGGGCGCCACGACAGCCACATTTTCGGTGTGGGCAGGCGCCATCCCTGAGCGCGCCGCGCCCGACGCCATCCGTTCCTGCGCGGCGGCGGGTGCCCGGCCCGGGGGCCGCAGTGTTCAGCCGTGCCGGGCTTTCCGGATCACCCCTACCAGCGCATGGAAGCGGTGATCCCGACCCGGTGCTCCGCCGACCTGTCGTCGTCCGCAGGCTCCCAGCGCGTCGCCTCGAAGCCGACGTGGAACGACACACGCTCCGTCTCCGCGAGACCCAGCGTCCACCCAAGGCGCCAGTCGTGGCCGGCATCGGAGAGACCCAGACCCAGTTCCGGCGTCCCCGTGACGTGACCGCCCAGGAGCGCCATGCCGTAGCCCACGCGCGCCTCCAGACGACCGCTCTCCTGCCCGGAGGACGCCCCCGGGCCGATGCCGGTCTGCCACAGCCGGTCGACGGCGCTCGCCGCCTGGCCCCACGCCGGACGCACGCTGAGCGCAAGGCCCCGGCCCGCGGCGCCCGGATCAAGACGCACCAGGCCGCTCACGCCCCATTCCTCGTAGTCGCCGCCTTGGCCGACCAGCGTCCGCGCCCGGCCCTCCACGGTCAGACCCGTCGCCTCGTCCGCATAGCCGATGCCGCCCCCGGCCTCGATGCCGCTGCCGGTCTCGCCGTCGCCCACGTCGTTCCTCATGCCGACCTCGAGGGAAGGCGTGACGAGCGCTCCCGACGCCAGGCGCCGGGTGTGGCTCCCCTCGACCATCAATCGATGACGGCCGGCCTCCAGCTCCAGCGCCGCGATGCCGCCCGAGCCGTCCACCTCGGTCTCCGTGAAGGCCGCATCACCCCTGACCCGAAGGCGCGTCGTGCCGCCCGCGATCAGCTCGTCGCTGGTCATCAGCGTCCCGCTCAGGCCCGCCGCCGCCATCCGCTGCGTCAGGTCGCTCGACTGCGTGCCCGCCGCCTCCTCGATCTCGACCTCGCCCCAGCCCTGGCCCGCCATCGCCCACAGGCTCATGCCGCCGGGAGCCTGCCAGCCCACGTAGGGGGCAACGCTCGTCACCGTCGCCGTGAACTCGCCCGCCGAGGCGCCGGTGTAGTCCACCGCGCCCCGCGAGCGGCCCAGCGACACGCCCGCCAGCAGCTCCGCGCTCAGCCGGGTGTCGACCCCCAGGTTCGCGCTCAGGACGCTGCCGTCGTAGTCGACGCTTTGCGGGTTGCCGCCGGAGATCTTGCGCCAGTCCCCGCTTCCCCACAGCGTCAGGTTGCCGAGCGGACCCGTGTCCGCGGATCCGGCCGCACCGAGCGGCAACACGAAGGACGAGCCTGCGAGCAGCCGGCCGGGATCGAAGGTGCCGTTGGCCAGCGCCTGTCCGTTGGCCATCAGCACATCCTCGAGCGTCGAGGCGCCGCCCAGGCTCATCTCCTGCGACGCCGCCTCTCCGGAACCCGCCTGATCGATGCGGCGCGAGACCGCATCCACCGTGCTCGCCGTCATCGCACGCATCACCTGGGGAAGAATGGTCTCGATCACCGCGTTGGGATCGCCTGCGACCGGAGCCTGAGCCGCGGTTCCGTAGAAACCCGATCCGACGATGATGTTGACCGGGATGACGCTTCCGTCCGTTCTCTGGATCTGGCTGCTGAACTGTCTCGCATATCCCACCTTGGGGATGTCGGCGCTGTCGGTGTCGTCGGTGGGATCGTCGAAGTAGTACTCCACGAAGCCGCCGTCCGGACTGCTCTTCGCCGCCTCGATGACCTGCGGCAGAATCAACTCTCCGGTCACGACGTCACGAACGGTCGGCACCAGGGGCCGACTCTCGTACCTGTCCGGGAACGCTGCGTGAAACGTGATGATGTTGGTGACAGTGTCCAGGACGTAGAGATACACGGAGCCGTGCCTCCAGGGCCCGTTGGGATCCCGCAAGGCGATCCTGGCCTGAGAGGCCGCGGCCGTATCCCCGGACTTCTGGATTTCAATCATGTAGTGTCCTGCCTGCGTGACGAACTCTTTCAGGGTCTCTCGGTCCATCACCTCACGGGCCGTGATGGTCGGGTCGCCGTAGTTGATGGTCTCGGCGCTGATGGGAACCAGGTGAGACTCGCCGAGGTCGAACCCGGTGAGCAGCACGATCGGAGCCCGGAAATTGGGCGAGACATAGACGCTGGCGTAGCCGGAAGCACCGGGTATGCCTGGCCGCAGACCCGGTACGGGAGTGGTGGCATCGAAATCCCCGTCCGGTTCCTGCGACAATGTGGCGAAGACCGCGGCGAAAGCGCTGTCGCGCGTGTCAGGATCGGGAGAGGCCAGGTTGGCCAGAGCTGCCGGGTCGACGCCCAGCGCCACAAGGATCTCCGCGTAAATCGCGGGGTTGAGGAGTCTGCCCGCGAGGGACATGTCCTTGGCGTGAATGAGAACCCGGCCGTCCGGCGTCAGGCTCACGATGTAGGTGGAACCCGAACGCCAGACACTTTCCTCCTGCCTTATGAGACATCCGATATGCAGCCCCTGCTCCACGGTCGTGGCCGCTCTGGCATATTCCCTGGACCGATCCCTCACGGAGAGAGCGAACTCCCTCAGGGAACCGGTGCCGTTTTCAACCTCTTGCGCCGTCACGGTCGGGTCCGCGGGCGGCGTCACGCCGGGAGGAAGCGGACAGGCCTCCTGGGCCAGCGCCGGCCGCGTCCCGGCAAGGAGGCAGACCAGCATGAGGACGCACAGGACGACGGATGCCGGTCCCCAGGTTTTCCACGCGGCGGTATTCATCTGGCGCACTCCTTGCCTGGCAAGAGGAGCATACTGATCCAAGCACCGGATTGTGAAGCGTCAAACTGAACGGCCGGGCCGTGTCCTGTGCCGAATGACGTGTTGTCCGTGTGCGAGGGTCACGAGCCCGGCGCCGGAGGTCGGCGCTGTCGGGTTCGAAAGGCGGAGAGCCGGAAATGCGGTCATGGAGGCCGGACTGAAGCCCGGAAGGAACGCGACAGACCGGCCACCGGATTCTGACGTTGGCGCGCTCGTCGACCGCCGGTTCCGCGGCGGCGGGGACCCGGCCCAGGGGCCGCAGTGTTCAGCCGCGCCGGGTTCCCCGGATCACCCCTACCAGCGCATGGAAGCGGTGATCCCGACCCGGTGCTCCGCCGACCTGTCGTCGTCCGCAGGCTCCCAGCGCGTCGCCTCGAAGCCGACGTGGAACGACACACGCTCCGTCTCCGCGAGACCCAGCGTCCACCCAAGGCGCCAGTCGTGGCCGGCATCGGAGAGACCCAGACCCAGTTCCGGCGTCCCCGTGACGTGACCGCCCAGGAGCGCCATGCCGTAGCCCACGCGCGCCTCCAGACGACCGCTCTCCTGCCCGGAGGACGCCCCCGGGCCGATGCCGGTCTGCCACAGCCGGTCGACGGCGCTCGCCGCCTGGCCCCACGCCGGACGCACGCTGAGCGCAAGGCCCCGGCCCGCGGCGCCCGGATCAAGACGCACCAGGCCGCTCACGCCCCATTCCTCGTAGTCGCCGCCTTGGCCGACCAGCGTCCGCGCCCGGCCCTCCACGGTCAGACCCGTCGCCTCGTCCGCATAGCCGATGCCGCCCCCGGCCTCGATGCCGCTGCCGGTCTCGCCGTCGCCCACGTCGTTCCTCATGCCGACCTCGAGGGAAGGCGTGACGAGCGCTCCCGACGCCAGGCGCCGGGTGTGGCTCCCCTCGACCATCAATCGATGACGGCCGGCCTCCAGCTCCAGCGCCGCGATGCCGCCCGAGCCGTCCACCTCGGTCTCCGTGAAGGCCGCATCACCCCTGACCCGAAGGCGCGTCGTGCCGCCCGCGATCAGCTCGTCGCTGGTCATCAGCGTCCCGCTCAGGCCCGCCGCCGCCATCCGCTGCGTCAGGTCGCTCGACTGCGTGCCCGCCGCCTCCTCGATCTCGACCTCGCCCCAGCCCTGGCCCGCCATCGCCCACAGGCTCATGCCGCCGGGAGCCTGCCAGCCCACGTAGGGGGCAACGCTCGTCACCGTCGCCGTGAACTCGCCCGCCGAGGCGCCGGTGTAGTCCACCGCGCCCCGCGAGCGGCCCAGCGACACGCCCGCCAGCAGCTCCGCGCTCAGCCGGGTGTCGACCCCCAGGTTCGCGCTCAGGACGCTGCCGTCGTAGTCGACGCTTTGCGGGTTGCCGCCGGAGATCTTGCGCCAGTCCCCGCTTCCCCACAGCGTCAGGTTGCCGAGCGGACCCGTGTCCGCGGACCCGGCCGCACCGAGCGGCAACACGAAGGACGAGCCTGCGAGCAGCCGGCCGGGATCGAAGGTGCCGTTGGCCAGCGCCTGTCCGTTGGCCATCAGCACATCCTCGAGCGTCGAGGCGCCGCCCAGGCTCATCTCCTGCGACGCCGCCTCTCCGGAACCCGCCTGATCGATGCGGCGCGAGACCGCATCCACCGTGCTCGCCGTCATCGCACGCATCACCTGGGGAAGAATGGTCTCGATCACCGCGTTGGGATCGCCCGCCACGGCCTCAGGCGCCCTCAGGTAAACGCCCGAACCAATGATGAGGTTGGTGGTGATCTCGGCCCCGGTACTCGTGGTGATCGTTCTGGCGAACTGCCTCGCATAGCCCAGTTTGGGGATGTCGGCGCTGTCGGTGTCGTCGGTGGGATCGTCGAAGTAGTACTCCACGAAACCGCCGTCCGGGTTGCTGGTTGCCGCCTGGATGACCTGCGGCAGGACGAACTCTCCCGTCACGATGTCCTTCACGGTTGGCACCAGGGGCTTGAGCTCGAACCTGTCGGGAAATGCTCCGTGAAACAGGATGACGTTGGAGGTCCGATCCAGAATGTAGAGATACACGGAGCCGTGCCTCCAGGGCCCGTTCGGATCTCTGAGCGCAAGCCTGGCCCTGGCGAAGGCAGCCCTGGATTCCGCGGTCGATGTCACGCCTCTCTGAGTGCCGATGAGGAACTTCAACGCTTCCGTGACGAAGGCCTTCAGACTCTCCCGGTCCACCACCTCACTGGCCGTGATGGCCGGATTGCCATAATCGATGGTCTCTTCGGTCAGATGAGAGGCGGTGAGGTCGAATCCGGCGAGCAGCACAATCGGGCGCCCCGAGTTGACCGAGACATAGACAGCCGCATAGCCAGAGGCGCCCGGAACGTTGGGCACGCTGAACGAGGCGCCGGTCCTGGCTCCGGGGGACGTGGCCGTCGCAGGGTTGGTCGGGTCGATTCCCAATGCTCGAAGGATCACTCCGTAGATTCGGGGGTCGAGCTTTCCGGCTGAAAGGGACATGTCCTTGGCATGGAGAAACACCCGTCCATCGAGCGTCAGCGTCACGATGTACGTGGAGCCGGAACGCCACGGACCGTCTTCCAGTCGAAGCCGGCATCCCGAGTATGCAAGCTGTTGCGCGGTCAGCGTTTCGGAGCCTCTGCGCTCGAACTGCGCTGTCGCGGCCTGCGCGAACTGCGCCAGTGTGGCGGTGCCGTCTTCCACATCCTGCGCCGTCACGGGCGGGTCCGCGGGCGGCGTCTCGCCAGCGGGAAGCGGACACGCCTCCTGCGCCCGGGCCGAACGCGCGTCGGTCACGATGCCGGCCAGCATCACAAGGCAAAATGCAACAGCAACCGATGCCCTGATCTTCCACGCTCCGGTATTCATTCGGCACCCTCCCTGCCTGGCGAGACAAGCATACTAATTCGTGCGCCGGATTGTGAAGTGTCAAGCTGGGGACAGTCGGGCCGCGCCTGCGGGGTTCCGAGGGAGCACTGTTCGACCTGATTCCGTGTCTCTCGTGGTCACAACGACGAGGACCGCCCGGTCGCGAATGCCAGCAAGCTCGCCCGCCGCCAGAATCCTCACGCTCCGCCGTTGTCCGGGATCATGGATTGGACCATGATTGCGCGCCTGCTCCGGTGTTCGGAACGAAAGGGTGGTGTGGCGATGCATGCTCGACTTCTGGCCATGGTTGGTGCCGTTCTCCCGGGTGACGGGTGAGCCACCGGTGTCGTGATGCACCAGCCTCACTTCGGCAGCGACAACGCTTCCGGCATCGCGCCGGAGGTCTTCGAGGCCCTGGCGCGATCAAGCGCCGGTGGAGTCGATTCCTATGGTGGCGACGGACTGACCCTTGCCCTCGAGGAGAGGTTTGGCGAGATCTTCGAAACCGACGTTTCCGTCTTGCCGGTGGGGACGGGGACCATCGCCAATGCGCTGTCTCTGGCGTTTCTCACACCGCCCTGGGGCAGCGTCTTCTGCTACGAGGAGGCCCACATCGTCGTTGACGAGGCCAATGCACCGGAGTTCTTCACCAGCGGCGCCAAGCTGATCGGTCTCGAGGGTGACCACGGGCGTCTTCACCCGCGTGACTTGCGGCGCGCGGCTGCATCCTTCGATGCCGATGATGTCCACCATCCGCGTCCCTCGGTGTTGTCCATCACCCAGGCAAGCGAGTGCGGCACACTCTATTCCCCTGACGATGTCCGCGCCCTGGGCGACACGGCGCGCGATCTCGGTCTCGCCGTCCACATGGATGGAGCCCGCTTCGCCAACGCGGTTGCCGCCCTCGAATGCCGGCCCGCCGACATGACCTGGCGGGCCGGTGTCGACGTGCTCTCGTTCGGCGCCACCAAGAATGGCTGTCTGGCGGCCGAGGCCATCATCGTCTTCGGCGACAGGAGAAAGGACGTTCCCGTCCTGCGCCGTCACCACAAGAGGGCAGGCCAGCTCTTCTCCAAGATGCGCTTCCTTTCGGCCCAGCTTGATGCCTATCTCGACTCCGGAAACTGGCTGGCATGGGCGGGCAACGCCAATACCCAGGCACGCAGGCTGGCTGACGGTCTCCAGGAGATCGAGGGTGTCCGTCTCCTCCACCCTGTCGACGTCAACGAGATCTTCCTCGAGATGCCGCTCGTCATTTTCGAGCGGCTCAGGAGGACTGGATTCGGATTCTATCCCATTCAGCCCACCGACAAGGACACCGGTACCGTGCGTCTCGTCACGTCCTTCAACACGTCTCAGGGCGACATCGACCGACTCCTGACCGCCGCCACGACCGCCTGATCACGCCTGGCGGTACCGGCCATATCCGATGGCAACAAGCTCCGCGGTGAACTGACGCGAGTGCTCCTGGTGGAGCAGGCCGCACCGTTTCCATCCATTCGGGGCACCGTGAGATGTCGCACGATAAGTCCACGGGGCCGGGGCCCAGGCAGAGTTGACTGTCACAGCCTGGCTGACAGGAACTCCATCGTGCGGTCCCACGAGGTGCGGGCGCTGGCGACATCGTAGGCATCGCTCACTTCGTTGAAGAAGGCGTGCTCGGCGTCGTACCGGTGGAGTTCGTGATCGACGCCGCCGGCGTTGAGGTCGGACACCAGAGCGTCCACGGCTTCGGGCGTGCACCAGTCGTCGATGTTGGCGAAATGGCCCTGGAACGGGATGCGGATGGCCGATGCATCGGCGAATTCCTTTGGCGGAATGCCGTAGAATGCGACAGCCACATCGCATTCGGCGACATGAACGGCCGCCGCGATGGTGAGCGCCCCGCCCATGCAGAATCCGGTGACGGCGACGCGGCCGTTCGACAGGGACTTCAGATGGCCTGCTGCGCCGGCGATGTCCTGGTGGGTAGCTCCCGGGAAGTCGAGCCCCTCCATCATGTGCCCGGCCTCGTCCGCATCGCCGGTCACCCTGCCCCGGTAGAGGTCGGGGGCAAGGGCATTGTATCCATGGCGCGCGAAGCGGTCGGCGACACCACAGATCTGATCGTTGAGGCCCCACCATTCCTGGAGGACTATGACACCCGGGCGGTCTGCACCTGCTTCGGCCAGCCAGCCCTCGGTGGAACCGCCATCCGGGCGGGAAAAACTGATCATTCGGCCCATCTGGGGACCTCCCTTGTTGTTGTTGTGTTCAATTCTCTCATGTCGGCCGGGATGCGGACAGGGTTCTACAGGCCAGGAGGTTCGCGGTAACGGCCGAACCGCTTCAACACGGCCGTCACCTTGTCCCGGTCGAGTGCCGTTGCCGTGTGCCCGTCCACACCCACCATCTCCTCGCTGACCGCCAGGACATTCATGATGGCCTCGTCGACCGCCTGGATGACGGCTTCGAAGAAGGGATCGAGCCATTGGTCGGGAATGATGGCGAGTTCGAGGTAAGGGGCGTCCTTCCCGAGGGCATCGGATCCTGCCGTCGTGAAGGCAAGGAAGATGTCCCCTGATCCATGGCCGGAAGTCGAACCGCCGCGGCCCACGCCCAGCGACACGCGCCGGGCGAGACGTTTCAGCTGGTGGGAGACCAACGGCGCATCGGTCGCCACCACGGCAATGATCGATCCTCTTTCCATTGCGTAGGGGTCAGGGCCCGGGAGGTGTTCGGCCATCGGGATGCCGGCGATCACGAGTTGTGACCTGAGGCCGAAGTTCGCCTGAACGAATGCTCCGACGGTGTAGGGCGTTCCTTCGTGGGTCACCCGGCGCGAGGCCGTTCCCGATCCGCCCTTCATCCCGTAGAGCATCATGCCGGTGCCGCCTCCGACACTGCCCTCCTCGAGGGGCCCCCCCTGCCGCGGAGTCGATCGCCTCGAAGACGTGCTCCCGCTTGACGTGAAAGCCGTTGATGTCGTTCAGCCAGCCATCATAGGTCTCACCGGCGACAGGCAATCCCCAGTCGGCGCCTTCTCCGTAGGCATCGAAGCGGCGGTTCAGCCACTCGATTGTGGCATCGCGGGCGACACCACAGGAGTGAGTGTTGGTGATGGTGATCGGACCGTCGCTGTGCCCGACTTCGTCAATCCACCAGCTTCCCGTGAGCTCGCCATTGCCGTTGAGGCTGAACTGGCCGGTCCAGACCGGGAGACTGGCCCTGGCCTTGCCTCGCGGGATGATGGCCGTGACTCCCGTGCGCACAGGCCCGGAGCCGACGACAAGAGGGCCGCCTTCGCCGCGAATGAGTGTCGCGTACCCGACCTCGACGCCGCCGACGTCGGTGATGGCGTTGAACGGCCCCGGACAGCCTTCGAAGGGAATCCCCAGCGCCCGGGCTCGTGGCTTTCCGGAAGGCGTGGCGAGAAGGGGAGAGGTCATGGACCCGATCCATTCATCGGTGCTGGCTCCTGCGGTGCGTTACCAGTTCAGGACCCATCGCGTATGGGTCGCGTGACATCGTCCAGCCAGGCGGCTGTCCCGGGATCGACCAGGGGCTTCAGGGTTTCGCGAACGTCCGCGTGATAGGCATCAAGCCAGTCGGCTTCCTCATCACTCAGGTCGTCGGCATTCACCAGGCGCCGGTCGATCGGCGCCCTGGTGAGTGTCGAGAAACGGAGCATGGGCCGCTCCCCCGGCTCATTGTCCTCTTCCACCACAACGAGGTTCTCGATCCTGATACCCCAGGCGCCGGCACGGTAGTAGCCGGGTTCGTTGGAGAGGACCATGCCCGGTTCAAGAGCAGTGTGACCGCGCTTGGAAATGTTCTGCGGACCTTCGTGGACTCCAAGGTGGCTGCCGACACCATGACCCGTGCCGTGATCATAGTCGGCGCCGAGTTTCCAAAGCGGCGTGCGCGCCAGGGTGTCGATGGCCGCTCCGGTCGTGCCTTTGGGAAAGCGCGCCGTGGCGATTGCGATGTGACCCTTGAGCACGGCCGTGAAGTGGCTCTGGTGTTCCTCGCGCGGTTCGCCGATTGCGATGGTGCGCGTGACATCGGTTGTGCCATCCGGATACTGGCCGCCTGAATCGACCAGGTAGAGAGAACCGGCCTCGAAGGTGCGGTTCGTGGCATCGCTGGACCGGTAGTGCACCACTGCGCCGTTGGGCCCAAATCCCGATATCGTGTCAAAGCTGTTTCCCCGATAGCCGTCCACGCGCCGCCGACACGTCTCCAACACCCTCTCGGCCGTCATCTCGTCAACCGTCTCGTTGCTTCCCGGACGGGTTGAGCGATCGAGCCAGCAAAGAAAGGTTGCGAGGGCCGCGCCGTCGCGAACATGGCAGTTGGCCATGCCGGAGACTTCGGTAGCGTTCTTGATGGCTCGGGGAAGGGCGCACGGATCCTGTTCGACCACGGCCGTGCCCCCGGCCGCCTCGATGCATTCGTGCAACCACGCGGCACCGGACTGGCGGTCGACAACGATGTTTGCACCGTTTGCAGCGAGTTGGGCCAGTCCATCTGCAAGCTCGTCTGGAGACTGCACGGCGACATTGTCCGGGAGCCAGGCGACGGCCTCCCGTGTGAACTTCCTGCGGTCGGCGAAGAGACTGACCGAACCATCCTTGCGGATGATGGCGAAGCCGAGACATACCGGTGTTCCCGGGAGGTCGCCGCCACGGATGTTGAGCAGCCAGGCAATCGATGTCGGATCGGAGATCACCGCACCGTCACGGCCCTTCGCCGTGAGTGTTTCAGCGATCCTGTCGATCTTCGACGCGGCGGTTTCACCGGCGAATTCGAGAGGGTGGACCCGGACCGGAGACAGGGGGGGAGGGGGCTGATTGGTCCAGATCTGGTCCACCGGGTTGCTGGCGCAGGGCACCAGTACGCCGCCTGCCTTGTTCGCCGCATCCCGGAACATGTCGACTTCGACGCGGCCGTGCAACCACGGATCATAGCCAAGCCTGCCGCCTGCCAGATGAGCGGCAATCCAGTCCGACGGTGGTTCGTTCATCACATGCCGGAATTCGTAGTCGGCGCCGTTCACCTGAGTCCTGACCTGGAGCGTGTAGCGCCCGTCGACGAAGATGGCGGCCTTGTCGCTCAGCACTACGGCGATACCGGCCGAACCGCTGAATCCCGTCAGCCATGCCAGCCGCTCGCTCCGCAGGGGAAGCATCTCGTCCTGATGTTCATCGGCATGCGGTACGACGACACCGTCCAACCCGGTCCGCCGCAGCTCGTCGCGCAGGGCCTTCAGGCGCCAGGCCGGCGCCGGAACCTCGAGGCCGCTGGAGGTTCTCTTCGCGAGATCCTGCTTCAGTGCCCGGAGTTGCTGTGCCAGATCATCGTCCGGTGATTCAGCCACCAGGCCCAGCCACAGGTCCGGGTCGACGTCCTCCGGAGCCGCGAGAACGCCGGCGATCAGGCTGCGGACCTCGGTGACGGTCTTGCCGGTGCGCTCACGCGCCAACATCCGGGCAAGGTAGCTGTCGCCCAGGTAGCGGGCTGGATCAACGGCATCGGAACGGGTCATGATGGTGCGGCTTCCAGTCTCCTGGTTGAGGATAGTGGGGACGCGGATGGACTGGCAACAGGGCCACGATGAATGATGGACATGCTCCGGCTCACCTTGCGGCAAAGACTGACCTGGTCTGCGCACCTCTGGAAGGCTCTCGTGCGCCGGCATCACCTCGAGATGCTCCCCCAATTCCGGCCCTTCATTCCGACGGACGGTGTCGTGCTCGATGTGGGAGCCCATGCCGGACAGTTCACGAAGCTCTTCGCCGCGATGGTTCCAGGGGGCCATGTGCATGCCTTCGAGCCCGGCTCCTACGCCCTCTCGATCCTGCGGACCGTGGTGTCGTTCAGGAGGTTGTCGAATGTCACCGTTCATGCCTGTGGTCTCGGCGACACGTCGCAGGCTGGTGTCCTCAACGTGCCCATCAAGGAATCCGGCAGCGTCGGTTTCGGGCTGAGCTTCGTCGGCGACTCTCAGGCGCGGGAGCGGCGGGCATTGACCGAACACATCGCCATCAAACGGCTCGATGAGGTCGTGATGGAGTGCGGCATGACACGTGTCGACTTCATCAAGGTGGATATCGAGGGCTCCGAAATGCGCATGCTGGCAGGCGCCAGGGAGACGCTTTCAAGATTCTCCCCGGCACTCTACATCGAGCTGGTGAACGGGCACCTTGCCCGGCGTGGCGACAGCATAGAGAAGCTGACGGGCTACCTTGGTGGTCTGGGCTACAGACCGGTCGGAGGGCCCTGCACCCAGGAAGGCAATCAGCTGTTCACAAGGTCCAGTTCGTGAGCCGTTCCATGACAAGAGATCCGAAGGCCAGTTGATGAACGAACGGGGTCAGGACAGGCAAGAAGAAGTGATTGCCGGCGTTGTCGAGCACATCTTCTTTCACAGCGAGGACAGCGGCTTTTGCGTGATCCGGTCCAAGATCAGGGGCCTGCGTCATCCTGTCACCGTCGTTGGTCGTGCCGCCTCTGTGGCGCCCGGTGAATGGCTGACCGCAAGCGGTTCCTGGGAGAACGACCGCAATTATGGTCGGCAGTTCCGTGCCCGCTTCATGAGACTGTCCGCCCCGACCACGGCTGATGGCATCGAGAAGTACTTTGCATCCGGGACGGTGAGGGGGATTGGCCAGGTCTATGCCCGAAAGCTGGTTCGCGCCTTTGGCGATCGATTGTTCGACATCATCGAGACAGAACCGGAGCGGCTTGAGGACATCCCGGGCATTGGACCAAAGCGTGTCGAGCGGATCGTCGAGGCGTGGGCAGAACAAAAGGCGGTTCGCGAAATCATGGTTTTCCTTCACAGCCATGGCGTCGGCGCCACGAGGGCGTTCCGCATCTACAAGACCTACGGGAACGATGCCCTGCAGATCATGTCGGAAAACCCCTACCGGCTAGCCCGCGACATCCGAGGCATCGGTTTCACGACGGCCGATGCGATTGCCATGAAACTCGGCATCCCTCCGGACGCCATGGTGCGCCTTCGCGCCGGCGTGAACCACGCGCTTTCCGAGGCCGCGAGCGAAGGGCACTGCGGTCTTCCTGTCGAGGAACTCGTGTCGGTCACGGTGGAACTCCTCGCGTGTCCTGAACCGCTGGTGCGCGAGGCACTCGACCTTGAGATCACTGAAGGCAGGGTTGTTCCGGATCGGATCGGCGAAAACGACTGTGTTTTCCCGGCCGGTCTCCACTACGCCGAGACAGGAATTGCTCGGATGCTGGTCGACCTCCTTGAGCGCCCGTCGCCCTGGCCGGCAATCGATGCCGGCAAGGCGATTCCCTGGGTCGAGGGGCGTACCGGCATTGAACTGGCGGCAAGCCAGAAGGAGGCAGTGAGAGACGCCCTGGCGGCCAAGGTCATGGTCATCACCGGAGGTCCGGGTGTCGGCAAGACGACCATAGTCAACGCCATCCTCGCCATTCTTGCCGTCAGAAAGGTGAAGGTTCTGCTTGCCGCTCCGACCGGGCGGGCGGCGAAACGGATGAGCGAGACAACGGGCATGGAGGCGAAGACCATTCATCGCCTTCTCGAGATCGACCCCCGCAACGGCCGATTCCGGCGCAATGCGGATGACCCCCTGGAGTGCACCCTTCTCGTCGTGGACGAGATGTCCATGGTCGATGTGCCCTTGATGCATGCCCTCCTTGCAGCCTTGCCGAAGGAGGCTGCGTTTCTGGCCGTCGGGGACGTCGACCAGCTGCCGTCCGTGGGTCCCGGCAAGGTCCTTGGTGACATGATCGACAGCGGACGTATCCCGGTGACCCGCCTCCACGAAGTGTTTCGCCAGGCAGGGCAGAGCCGCATCGTCATGAATGCCCACAGGGTCAACGACGGGATCATGCCCGATCTTGACGCCCCGGACAGCGCCAGCGACTTCTACTTCGTGCCCGCCGAGAACCCTGCCATCGCGGTCGATCGCCTCGTGAAGGTTGTCTGCAACCGCGTACCCAAACGGTTCGGTGCGGATCCGGTACGAGACGTCCAGGTCCTGTGTCCCATGAACCGCGGAGCCGTTGGCGCCGTTTCGCTCAACACCGAACTGCAGCGCGCCCTCAATCCGGCAAGAACTGACGTCATCGAGAAGTTCGACCGATCCTTTGCGCCCGGCGACAAGGTGATGCAAGTCGAGAACGACTATGACAGGGAGGTCTACAACGGCGACATCGGCCATGTCGATCAGGTGTCCCAGGAAGAGGGAACAGTCACCGTGGCCTTCGATGGCCGCCTGGTGACCTACCATTCCGCCGATCTCGACTCCCTGGTTCCAGCCTACGCCGTCACCATTCACAAAAGTCAGGGATCCGAATACCCCGTCGTCGTCATCCCCATCCTCACCCAGCACTACGCCATGTTGCGCCGCAATCTCCTCTACACCGGCATCACCCGCGGCCGCCAGTTGGTCGTCCTCGTCGGCCAGCACAAGGCCATCGCCATCGCCGTCCGTGATTCCGCGGGCAGCCATCGCTGGACACGCCTTGCTGGCATCATGATCAACAGCGTATAGTCCCTTCCACATGAAAGTAAGCGTGTCTGAGTTAGAACCGCCTATAGATGAAGCCCTCAAGTCATGGCTGCTCAAGAGACTCATCCGATCATGACTCATGGGGTGAGTCACATTCAGGATTGTTCATTGCAAGCGTCGTTCATCCAGCAGAGGACTATGCAACATTGAAGCGCTTGCTTAGCAGGCTGATACGTCCCTTCGGTCTACGCGTCGTAGAAGCTTACCATACACAACCGGTGTACTTTCACGACTATCCCGGAGGCTACAAGCAGTATCGAGAAGTGCAAATCCGGCACAACAGGCGTAAACTCGACCACGTATGGGCCGATGAATACACGCTGAAGGCGATCGAGAACAATCTCCGCACTCATGGCCTCGGACGCACCGGCATCTGTCACGGCGCACGCAATGGCTTCGAAGTCATGTGGTTCCGGGAACATCTGTCGGGAGACATAGTCGGCACTGATATGGCCGAGACTGCGTCCCAATTTCCTCACATGCATGTTTGGGATTTTCATGACGACAATCCCGAATGGATGAGAAAGTTTGACTTTGTTTACAGCAACTCACTCGATCAGGCCTTGAACCCGGCTCGCGCCCTGGATGCATGGGCCAGACAACTCACTCCGAGGGGACGCATGTACATTGAGCACACGATGGCTCATTCGGTGGAAGGTGCCGGCGAAATGGACCCTTTTGGAGCTCACCCGATGGTGATGCCCTATTTGTTTTTTGTCTGGGCCCGCGAGGGAGAACGATATCATCTGGATGCGATCTTGGAGATAGATGCCAAGCAGAACAACGGCATGCAGGTGTGGGTCTTCGTACTGGTTCTGGACTCGCAACCGGTGTAGAGAGCGATCTGGATCGGCGAATTGCATGTTGCATATGTAACTGATTCAGCCACAAGCAAGAGTTGTCATGTGATGCAGCGACTCAAGTATCGCCTCCTGCAGCACCTTCCCGGA
The DNA here is from genome assembly GCA_964291415.2 of Alphaproteobacteria bacterium. Classification (GTDB taxonomy): domain Bacteria; phylum Pseudomonadota; class Alphaproteobacteria; order SP197; family SP197; genus SP197. Next base: position 626,875 of record OZ219920.1, read on the forward strand.
CGACATGGGTGCCGCTACTCCCGCAAGTACAAGTCCGTTCTGGCACTTGACGAGTTTGAAGCTGCCGTTGCCCGGTCTGCTGGGAAAACATGCATTGATCTTGGCGCCAATGTCGGTCACTACACGCGGAAGATGGCGATGGTGGCAAGGGAGGTAATCGCTTTCGAGCCTGATCCGTGGGCAGTTGAGCAACTTCGATACAATCTCGGTGCGTTTCCCAACGTTCGAGTCGAGGAAGCAGCGGTAAGCACTCGAAGTGGGGTAGGCGTACTTTGGCGCCGCGCCCAGTTTTCTGATGATCCGCGTGGACATTCAGCTTCTAGTTCGCTAGTGAAGAGAAAAATCCAACCGATCAGCCCCAATCAATCAGTGGTGGTTACTTTGGTAAATTTCGTCGAGTATCTCGATGGCCTGAATCCGAATTCGGATATCGGTGTGGTGAAGATGGACATTGAAGGAGAGGAGCTTGATATCCTGGATGCGTTGCTGTGCAGGCATGACCTTCTCACTCGAATGGACTCCATCTTTGTCGAGACACACGAACGACAAATCCCGGACCAGAAAGATCGTGTGTTGGAGTTGAAGACAAGAGTTACGAATGTATCTCGCCCACGGATTAATCTTGATTGGCATTGATGAGTTATGACTGCTACGAAGCAACTGTGTACACAGGGGATTGCTATCTCGCAGCTGCGCAGTATCGAGCGTGGGACGTTGTCCCAGACCGGCTTGACGGTGGAACGCTGGCGGGCAGGTCGTGCATGGGACGCTTGTGATTTAGCTTCACTTCAGAGTTGCGGACGGAATGTGGTCCGGCACAAGAGTGGGGATGGCATGTCCATGACTGGGAGGAGGAAACCCTTGCTGTCTGGAAGCTTCCTGATCTTGGACTGTTCAAGGGATTTCTTTTGATCTTAAAACATGGAACATCGAGAAGGCGAAGTTCCACAAATCTTGCGAGTGGGTTCTTGTCTTGGATACTTTGGTGCCGCCACAGCCGCAGTAGCTGGAACTAGCAATGTCAGTTAAGTCGAGTCGACGCACCTTTGTTCCGACAGGCAGACAGTTTCGTTTCGAGTTGATGCGGCGACTCGAACCGGTGATGCCGAGTTTGTGCTTGTCAATTGGCTCTGTTACGCGGGAGGCGGACTTCAGTGCACTGGCCAAGTGGGGTCCTCTGACTGTTGTGGAAACACCGGAGGCGCCCCTGCCGGCCGAATGGATGCGGAAGTTCAGCGCCGAGTTTGAATTGGAACATCGGCGCGAGGGACACGTGTCGGCAACTTCTGAGCTCGAGTTGCAATTGGCAATGTTCGGGGACGTGTGGGTCTTCGGGCACACCGGGCAGATTGTGGATGCAGGAATGGGGCGGTCGATTACACCGGTTCACCGTGGTTCCACAATGCCGGGACTGTTGCGTGCTCGGCGGCTCGATGGAGTGGCGTTCAGTCTGTTTACCGGAGTGCCGGGAAAGAGGAGGAACTACTATCATTTCCTGATGGAGAGTATCCCCGAGAAGTTGGAGGCGCTTCGCTTGGCTGTAGAGGCTTTCGGTCACCTCACTCTGCTTCTGCCCACGTCCGACCATCCGCTCGATGTGGCACTGGTTTCAGAGGCACGGAGACTGTTCCCCGGGCTCCCAGTTCAACAGCTTCGAAAGTCCGAGAGACTTCGGTGCGAGTCCGTTGTGTTCCATCGCGTGCGACGATCGAGCATATTCCGGTCGCCGGCAAGCGGACGATTGCTTTCCCTTGCGGTGGAGGCGATGCGACATTCGTTCCAAACTCGGCCGAGAACAAAGGGGTCGATGGGCAATCTTGCGAGACGACGGCTCTTCGTTTCTCGCGCCGATGCCAACAAGAGACGTTTGTTGAACGAAGACGATGCGCTTAGGCGCATTGAGCATCTCGGGTTCCAGCACGTGATGCCGGGACGCCTTCCGGTTGAGGACCAGATTGCACTGTTCTCCGAAGCGCAGATTATCGCCGGACCGCATGGGGCGGGTCTGACCAATCTGATCTTCATGCCGAAGGGTGGAGCAGTGGTTGAGAACTTTCATCCAGGCTGGGTACAAGGCGCCTTTGCGTGGCTCTCGCACCTCACTGGACAGACTTACGGTCATGTTGTGGCGGACAAACTTGCGACAGATCTGGACTACCAGCTGTCGGGTGTGGGGCTCGATGCCTTTGAGCGAGAGGTCGAAGCGGCGCTTGAGAGAGTCACTGCGACCAAGGAATGGGCTTCTGTGCCTGACGGGGAACGCAGCTCCCTGCGGGCGAAAGAATCTCCATGACCCGGCAATTCAAGGAACCGCCACTCCTCATTGAGTGGATCTATGCCGTCATGAACCAGACATACAGATGCGGTTATGTCGGTCGCAGGGTGTTCGGTCGCTTGCGTTGGATTGAACAGAAACTCCTGTTTGGCGAGCGCCGTTTCCTTGATGTGAGGAGGTACGGCATGCGATGGAGGGTTAGCCGATTCGGCAATGTCTCTGAATCGCGCATACTGCGCAGGCCAAGTTCTTTCGAAAAGGAGGAGGTTGACTTCGTTCTGGCGTTGGCGGTCGACAATTTTGTATTTGTTGATGTCGGTGCGAACTGCGGTTTCTGGTGCTTGAGGGTTGCGGAGAAGCTCGCCGGTGGCGGCACGGTCATCGCCATTGAACCACAGCCAGTCCTGTTGGAGCGGCTTTGTTACAATGCGATGATCAATGACGTTGAACTGGATGGCGTTCATGGATGTGTGATCGGAGATCGAGCCGGCCGCGCATTGTTGGAGGTGGACGATCACAACCTGGGAAGGAGTCGCGTCTCGGAGTCCGGCACAAAGGACGTGGAAATGAGGACCTTGTTGGAGATCATTCAGGGACATGGACTGAGATGCATCGATGCTATCAAGGTGGATGTGGAGGGCTACGAGGATCGTGTCCTGAAGCCATTTCTTGACAGTGCTCCTGTGCACTTGTTGCCAAGAGTGATCGTGGCAGAGTGCTCATGGTCGGAAAACTGGAACTGCGATTGGATGGCGATAGCCCGCCGAATGGGGTACAGGGAACTGAAGCGGACACGGAATCACAATGTCATATTGATGCGAGAGATGTGACAGCGGTGGTGCCAGTAAACTTGAATATCACGATTGCGTAGACACAGTGGTGAGTGGATCAGTCAAGTGTCGAAGCCTCTCCTTAGCCTTCTCGAAGTGTAACCGGTCTTGTGAAGATCACGGTTATCAGTCTGGATCGATCGAAGGATCGACAACGTGAAATCTCAGCGCATCTGGGAGCGTTGGGATTGGACTTTGACTTCCACCGCGCGGTTGATGGCGTGAAATTCCCGGATGAGTGTCGAGCATTGGTGGACTGGAATGGATCCCGTCGCAATGGCATCTATGTCCAGATGGGTTCCGTGGCCAACTGGATCAGCCAGTGCCAGGTGTTCCAAGACATGGTGGAGAATGGCCCTGAAGTCATGACTGTGCTGGAGGATGACGCCGTACCAACCGGGGAATTGGCGTCGGTTCTGGGATTGCTTGAGACCATGACCGACCAGTTTGACATCGTCTTTCTTCACTCCGGTCCGGACCGGCCATTCATACCGGCACTTGATCTTCCAACTGGTCACCGGTTGGGGAGACTGCGGTGGTCGCACTTTGGAACGCAGGGTTACGTGATTACCAGGCGGGCAGCGGCGACTTTTCTGCAACACTATCCCCTGGCAAGGACCGGAATTGATCGTGCTCTCGCAAGCTATTGGAGACATGGTTTGAGGACGTTCTGCCTGCGTCCCGCGGTTGTTCACCATGCGGAGCACTTCCAGCATGAGAATTCGCTGAAGTGGCAAGCGGCTGTCATCAGGTGGGAGGATCCCCTGTGGCGTCTGCGTCGTGGATGGTTCAGGACGAAAGAGGGTGTAGCCAAGAGGATCGCGTTTTCGCGGCTCATGATGGAGGCGCATGGCCCATTGGACGGTCTTCGCAAAGTGCTTTGGTGAATTGTCTTGTTGCTTGGCGTTCCTTGTTGCTTGGCGTTCTTGGCACCTATCAGTTCTTTCTGCGGTGCTACCGGGACTTGTGCGCGCATCCGTGGAGAGCTGAATACAGGAAGTGGCGCGCTCGCTGCTTCTTGGGCTGCCCCAGCTGGCGCGCCGGTGCAGGACCGCCACGTTGTCGGTCGCATTGTGGAATTCTCGGGCATGACGCAGCCGATAAGCCTCGACGTCAACGGCAAGACGTACAGCCTCGAGGCGGGTCCGGACGAGCCCCTGGCGCTCGTCCTGCGCAACCGTCTCGGGTTGACGGGCGTCTAGGTGGGCTGCGGAGTTGAGCAGTGCGGCGCCTGCGCCGTGCTCGTCGATGGGGAGTCCACGCTGAGCTGTTTCCGGCCGGCGGCCGAATTCGCCGGACAGGAGATCGAGACGGTGGAGGGGCCGGGAGGCCCCGAGCGCCCCGGTCCGGTGCGCTAGGCGCTCATCGATGCCGGCGCGGTGCAGTGCGGATACTGCACGGTCGGACCGGTGGTCGCGATCACGGGCCTGCTGCGCAGTCGGCCGTGGCCGGACCAAAAACGCGATCCGTGCCGCGCTGGTGCCGCATCTCTGCCGCTGCAGCGCCCAATCCAGGGTGCTGCGCGATGCGGGCACTGGCGGCTGAGAGGGACCGGTGACGGGCAACCCAAGTCTGGCGGCCTATTCGAATGTCGAGGACTGGATTGCCGTGCGCGCGGATGGCGGCGTGGAGGTCCGTTCGGGAAAGGTGGAGATCGGGCAGGGGATCGACACCGCGGTGGCGCTCATCGTGGCGGACGAACTGGGGGCGCCCGTCGATCGGGTTCTCATGACACCGGTCAGCATCGGTCTCGTGCCGGACGAGGGTTACACGGCAGGCAGCAGCTCGCTGGAACACTCGGGTCAGGCGCTGCGCCTTGACGCCGTCACAGCACGGCGTGAGCTTCTCCGTCCGGCCTCGCGGCACCTGAGCGTCGATGCCGCGGATCCGAAGACCGGGACACGATGGTCCGTTTGCGCGGGCCCTTGATCTCACGGAGAGCGGCGACAATGGAACATTGCGGAGGAATGTCCTTCGGGCCTTCAGCCGGTTCTGCAAGTGCAACGTGCACCGCTGTGGCTGGAAGGGAGGACACAGGAACTTGCTCATGGGCCTGATTGCAAGCCTCCACTACCTGCTTTCCCAACTCGGGGCATGTCTTGAATTGCGGGGTTGTCGAGGGCCGATCCGCCTCTGAAGTTTCCCGGGAGCATGAGACGGGTGACGTGAACAGTATGGAAGAGGCCTTCGGGGAAACGGAAACGGCGGCCGGGGTGACAGTGAAGGCAGCATCGCGTGTGCTGTCGCAGGCCCGCGCCATGGTCAAGGCGGCGCAGTCCGGCAACGTCGCGGCCATCAGGCGTGCAGGACAGCATCTTGATGTCGCGTTCTCGGGCCTGGTTGAGTGCGCGGAGGATGCCTGCGAGAGCTGGACGTTCGACGAGGAACAGGAACGGCAGTTCTTCGAGACCCGGTTCGTGGCGGAACTGAAGGCGGCCACTGCGGAAAGAGGGCTGACGCTCCACGAACGCGAAGGGCTCCTGATGCGCTACCCGTCGATCGTTCGTGCGCTGGCGGGCGAGTGCGCCGTCAGGATGGACAGAAAGAAGGTGTCGACGGTGCGGCCGTCGTTTCTGGACTCGATGTGAACGGGCGATGGCCGGTCACAGCAGACCCTTTTTGCGGGTGTCGGAAATCATCCGCTTCTTCGGCATGGTGCGCTGCATCACGGCGAGGCCCACCCTCCACCCGCCAGGTTGCGATGATGACGTTCTTGGCCCGGAACGTGCGTGCCGCGAAGGGTGCTCACCGTGACGCGATCGTCTTCGGCTGCGATGTCGTCGACCTCCGCAATCGTTCGGTGGCGCGGCAGGACGGCGCCTCCATGAAGAGTTCCGGATGCCGGAACCATGTGCCATTCGAAGGGGACGCCGTCGGGCGATTCCCTGAAATGCCCCGCCATCGCCAACCGTATCCCTCAGGCCCGGGCCTTAAGGCAGGAAGCGGAACCTGGCCTCCCGTACACGTCCCATCGGCCAGGCGGGCGGCTTGATCAGCCATGTCGGATCGCTTCTCGGCCTTGTCCACGTTTCTTTCCCGCTCGGGGAATTTCATTCCATGAGGGTCGTTTGCCTCTTGTGTGATCCTTATCGGGACATTTTAGTTGACAGAACCCAGGAACCAAGGCATGTTCCCGTTCGGTAAACTCCATGCTCCACCGAACCCTCACACCCGCAGACATTGGCCGCGTCGTCAGAGCCACCCGCAAGTCCGCCGGGCTGCGCCAGGACGAACTAGCCGGGGCGGCCGGTGTTGGCCTGCGCTTCCTCGTTGAGCTCGAACGCGGAAAGCCGACCGCACAAATCGGCAAGGCGCTTCAGGTCCTGCAGGCCCTCGGTTGCTCACTGGACATCGCGACACCGCCGGAGCCCGAGGACACGGAGAAGGGATGAGGCGTGTTCTCCACGTCTGGTGGGACGGGAAACCTGTCGGCCAGCTGACTCAGGATCGCTACGGCGACCTCGGGTTCGCCTATTCCGAGAGTTGGCTTCGCGATGAGAGTGCCCAGCCTCTCTCCGCTTCCCTGCCCAAGCGCGAGGAGCCGTTTTCCCCGCCGCGAGTGCCGCCCCTTCTTTGCCGGCCTGCTGCCCGAGGACAGTCAGCGCAACGCCGCCGCCCAGGCGTTGGGCGTATCCAGCGGCAACGACTTTGCGCTTCTCGAAGGCCTTGGCGGCGACGTGGCAGGCGCACTTCAGCTCCTGCCGCCTGGAGAGCCTCCAGGAGACTCCGACTTCGACAGCCAGCCGTCTCCACTCGATGAGGCGGAGCTGATCGGCGTGCTTGACGCATTGCCGACACGCCCATTGCTTGCGGGCACAGAGGGGCTCAGGCTCTCACTCGCCGGCGCCCAGTCCAAGTTGCCGGTTGTTCTCGTGGATGGCGATATCGCTTTGCCCCTGTCCGGGCAACCGACCACTCACATTCTGAAGCCGCCGGTCGCAAGGTTTCCCGGTACCACAGAGAATGAAGCCTTCGTGATGCGGCTCGCCGCAGACATCGGTCTTGATGTCGCACGGGTGGAACCGCGCCTGATCGGCAACCGGCCGTTCCTCCTGGTTGAGAGGTATGACCGTTTCGTGGGTGCCGATCGCAGAACCCGGCGCATCCACCAGGAAGACTTCTGTCAAGCGCTCTCGGTGCCGCCGGAACTGAAGTATGCCGAAGAGGGAGGTCCGACGCTTGAAGACTGCTTTCGCCTTCTCCGCTCTCTCTCCATTCACCCGGCACTCGACATCCTGAAGCTGCTCGATGCGGTCATTTTCAATCTGATCGTCGGCAATGCCGACGCGCACGGAAAGAACTTCTCCATCCTGTACCGCAGGAGCGGGCCCCGTCTCGCGCCCCTCTACGATCTGCTGTCGACCGTGGCCTGGCCCGAGCTGTCGCCCAGGTTCGCCATGACGATCGGCAAGCGCGCGACGCTCGCGGAACTGGACGCCGAGGGCTGGGCGGCATTCGCTTCTGGCGCCGTCCTGGGGTTGCCTTTCGTGCGCCGTCGCGTTGCCGACATCAGCCAGACCATCAAGACACGGGCGGAAAGGGTGGCATGCACACTGAAGTATCCGGGTCTGGATGCGGGGATTCTCTCGCGTATGGCCAAACGCATCGCAGACCGGGCGGAGCGGTGCGTCCATACGATCCGGGAGTGACGTCGACTCCGATATGATGTTCTTGCGGCACCCTGACGGTATCAGAGTGCCGTGGCGTCCGGTCGAAAATCACCCGACACACTGCCGAAGTGCGTGGTTCCGGGCCTGAGTGGAGTGCTTTGTCAGATGCTCATCCGCCGAGACTGAAAGAGCTTTCAAGCGGCGCGGGCGTGGTGCCCGAGCGTTCGAAAAGATGGAGTGGCGGAACAGCTTGTGCGACATTGGCGGCGTCTCTCGTCGATATCATCGTCACCGAGGCAAGCTCCTCGGCGGTCTTCTTGCAAGATCGCCAGGTGCGCTCTCCCCAAGATCTCGATCAATCTGAGCGAATCAACCCCGAATCGCCGCTGAAAGCCTACGCCCGCTCCGTCGTGAGCTTGGGCGGGTGAGAGTGTCGGTGAAGGAAGATTGTTCGGCTTGAAATGATGTTGACGGCACGGCCCCTGCCACTTGCGGTCGAACACTTGGGGCTCTATATGTTCTGTTATTGTTCCATCGTGCAAAGCCCGTCCAATGTCGTTGCCGTCGCAGCCTCATGATACGCTCTTCCGGGCGATCGTCTCCGCACCGCCGCTTGCCGCAGCGCTGCTGGCAGACTATCTCCCGGGCGAACTCGGCGCCCTCCTTGACCCCGCCAAGCCGCCGGAGCACGTCGAGGGCACGTTCATCGATGACGAGGGGGGCAGATGCCAGTGCGACGCGCTCTTCCGTGCGCGCCTTGCCACGGGCGAGCCTCTTCACATTTACGTGCTCGTCGAGCACAAGAGCCAGGTTGACGGGACGACGCCTCTGCAGTTGCTGGGCTACATGGTGAACATCTGGCGCCGGGATCTTGCGGACGGGACGGGAAACGTGAAGCCGATCGTTCCCCTGGTCTTCTACCACGGTCGGCAGGAATGGCGGGTGCCACTGTCGGTGGCGGCGATGATCGACGCGCCGGAGGTTCTGGCGCCGTATGTGCGGGACTTTGCCTACACGGTGCACGATCTGGGCCGGATTGCGCCGGAGCGGCTCAGCCGCGATCCGGAAGTGCGCTCGGCGCTGGTGGCGACGGCGACGGACATGGGCCCGGAGGATCTGGACCGGATCGGCGCCGCTCTGGTTGCCGACGGCGTCATGGAACGTGATATTCTGCACTACCTTGCCGAGGTGGCGAATCTGATGCCGGCGGCGATGAAGGCTTCGTTGAGGCGCACACAGCCGGAACGATGGGAGATGCTGATGGGCACGATGGCAGAAACGTGGCTTGAAGAGGGACGGACAGAGGGACGGACCGAGGGTCGGACCGAGGGAAAGGCCGAGCTGCTCCTGCAATTGATGGAACGGCGTTTCGGGGAGGTGTCAGAGACGGTGCGATCGCGCGTCTCCGGAGCCTCGACGGACGAGCTCGAGGCCTGGGGTGACGCGTTGCTTGAGGCGGCGAGCCTCGACGAGGTCATTGCTCGCGCATCCCGGCACTGACGACTCCCCGCTGTGTTCGTCCGACCTTGGCCGCGTCGCAGGATCTGATGCCGACGGCGATGGAGAGTTCGCTGAGGCGCACGCAGCCGGAACGATGGGAGATGCTGATGGGCACGATGGCGGAAACATGGATTGAAGTGGGCCGAACCGAGGGAAAGGCAGATCTGCTCCTGCGGCAGATGAAGCTGCGCTTTGGGGAACTGCCGGGGGCGGTGCGCACACGCATTGCCGGCGCCTCGACGGAGGAGCTTGACGCCTGGGGAGCGGCATTGCTGGACGCGCCAACCATCGAAGACGTCATGACCTCCTGTTCCCGGCACTGACGACTCCCTGCTGCGTTCGTCCGACCTTGGCCGCGTTGCAGGACCTGACGCCGACGGCGATGCAGAGTTCGCTGGGGCGCACGCAGCCGGAACGATGGGAGATGCTGATGGGCACGATGGCGGAAACATGGATTGAAGAGGGTCTGACTCAGGGTCAGGTAAGGGTGCTGCTGCGACTGATGGAGCGGCGGTTCGAGGAGGTGCCGGAGGCGGTGCGTGCACGCGTCGTCAGGGCCTCGATGGACGAGCTCGATGCCTGGGGCGATGCGCTGGTGGACGCGGCGACCCTCGACGAGGTCATCGCTCGTGCATCGCGGCACTGACGGTACCGAACTGCGTTCGCCTGGCCATGGACAATGACCCGGACAAGCGGTGGCGGAGGGGTGGCGTCGTGCCGCCGGAAGGCACGATGGCACGGACGTGGTTTGAACAGGGTTTTGCCGAGGGTTTGGGCGAAGTGCGTGCCGAATGGGACAGGGAGCGTGCCTTCGGAATGGCGGAACTGCTGTCAATCCCAACCGAAAATTGCTCACTTTTCGGAATCGAAAATCTCTCACTGTGGCTGGGTGCAGCTGTGGGTAACTGGCCCGCCGCAGCGACCGCCACGAGTCTGGCGGCGGGGGGCCAGTTATCCACAGCGGGCGTCTCGCGCTGAAGTTGTTGTTGTTGGCGGCGATCATGATCCGTCCTTCTTCCGGCGCCGCTCGGCGCCGGCCTGCAGCAGGTTCTGGTGATCGCGCATGCGATAGCTGTTCCCGCGGATGTTGACGATGTGGCAGTGATGGAGCAGGCGGTCGATCAGAGCTGCCGCCATGACCTCGTCGCCGAGCACGGCGCCCCACTCCTCGAAGCCCTTGTTGGAGGTGAGCACGGTCGAGGTCCTCTCGTGTCTGGCGTTGATGAGCTGGAAGAAGAGCACGGCGCCGTCCTGGCTGACGGGCAGGTAGCCGATCTCGTCGACGACGAGGAGAGGTGGATGGGTGAGCACGCGCAGTCGGCGCGCCAGGTTGCCGGCGGCCCTGGCCTCGGTGAGGGAGTCGATGAGCCCTGTGAGCGTGCCGTAGTAGACGCGCCGTCCGGCCTCGGCCGCGGCAATCGCCAGGCTGATGGCCAAGTGAGTCTTCCCGACCCCTGGCGGGCCGAGCAGGATCACGTTCTCGCGGCGCTCGACGAAGCCGAGTTCGTGCAGGCTCTCGATCTGCTCGCGCTTGATGGAGGGCTGGAAGGCGAAGTCGAACTCCTCGAGGGTCTTGACCGCGGGCAGCCTGGAGGAGCGCATGGCGGTCTGCAGCCTGCGGTTGTTGCGCAGCACGATGTGGGCGTTCAGCAGCTGCTCGATGGCCTCGGCGGCTGAGATGGCGCCGCTGTCGGCCTGCGCCAGGATGCCGTCGACGGCCTCGAGGGCGCCGGGCATCTTGAGGTCGGCGAGCATGGCCCGCAGCCGGTCGCGGCGTGTCGGGGCCTTCATTGCAGTGCCTCGGCGTAGACGCTGAGCGGCCGCCGCTCGACGTCCACGGCGGCCGGCAGGCGCCGCGGCGCCGGATCCGGGGTCTGGCGCAGACCGAGCCGTCGGTAGGGGCTGTTGGCCAGGGGCCGCAGCACCGCGCTTTCGTCGCGTTCGAAGCGGTCGACGGGGCGCTCCCCGGTCGTGCCGTGCCGACGCACGTTGGCCACCGCGTCGAGCCAGCCTGCGGCCTGCAGGTTGAGATCGTCGTCGTTGGCGAACTCCCGACCATAGAAGAAACTCTCCCGGATGTAGCGGATCGGGCGCTCGACCTTGCCCTTGGTCCGCGCCCTGTAGGGCCTGCACGAGCGGGGCAGGAAGCCCCAGTGCCTGGCGAAGCGCAGGAACTCCTCGTTGAGCACCAGGCCGCCGCCGGCGGCGCGGTCGTCGGACAGCACGACAGCGCGCATCTGGTCGAACAGCATCTCGTCGGGAACCCCGCCGAATGCCTCGAAGGCGCTCTCCAGACCCTCCATCAGGACCGGCATCGTCTGGCGGTGGTAGAAGCGCAACCACAAGAGCCGGGAGTAGCCGAGGACGACCACCAGCGCGTGACGCCGGCCCCAGGGAAGCCGGAAGGTGCCGAAGTCCACCTGGCCTTGGCGCCCTGCCGGCGTCTCGAACCGCACCGCCGGCTCGACCGGCTCACGCGGCCGAACCGTGCGCACGTACTGCCGCACGCGATCATAGCCGCCCGGATAGCCGGCCGCGCGGACCTCGTCGAACAGACGCTTCGCCGACAGCTTCGGAAACTCCTCGAGACGTGTATCGATGATCGCCTTGTGTCCAGCTTGTGAGCCATCGGCGGGCGTGGCGAATATCCCTTCGGACCGGCCTCGAGGTCCCGGTCCAACTGACCCGTCTCGATCCAGTGGTGGATCGTGCGACGGTTCACCCCAAAACGCCGTGACAACTCCGCCTTCGAGACGCCCCGGTCCAGATAGTGCTTGAGCAACATCCTGGTCTCCCATCTGTACATCCGCGCACCGCTTCCCGCTGCTGTTGGCTTCGCCAACAGCAGCGGTCCGGTGCACCTCAGTGACAACCCCAAAGTGAGAAACTTTGAGTGCGCATATGTGGGAGATTTACGATCAGCACTAACAACTGCTCCTGCAATTGATGAAACGGCGCTTCGGGGAGGTGTCAGATACGGTGCGATCACGCGTCTCCGGGGCCTCGACGGACGAGCTCGAAGCCTGGGGCGACGCGTTGCTTGAGGCGGCGACCCTCGACGAGGTCATGACTCGCGCATCCCGGCACTGACGACACCGAGCTGCGTTCGCCTGGCCACCGACAAGCGGTGGCGGAGGGGTGGCATCGCGCCGCCGGCAGGCACGATGGCACGGACATGGTTTGAACAGGGGTTTGGTTGAAGCGCCTGCCCGTCGCTTGACATAGGGCCCTTCACAACGTGGATGCAATCATGGCAACGACGGCCCCGGCCACGATGATCGTCCCGCTGCCGTCAGGAAGTGGGTGCAAAGGGACCTGGCGGCCTACGAGCCCTGTCGCAGTGACCCCCGAGAGGAATCCTCGATGAGCCGCCCGGTGGATTGCGACGTCCCGGGCTTCGATGCCGGAGCCCCGCGTGCACCTGTGTTGCTCACTTTGACCTGGCGGCCGTGTTCCGCTCGCCGAAGTCCGGGCCCTATGGCCCGGCATCCTCCTTGAGCATCCATGTTTCGGTGCAAGGTTTTGTGAGCGTGCGTGAAGATGTTTCCCTGGTCTGTCCCCATGCGGTGTGACGTTCCGACATCGCGGTGTCTACGCCCCGTGGCCAGGGAGACGTTGAGTTCGTGATCCCGGCAGCATGAGGGGGTGTTCGGAATATGAAGTCAGGATCATGTCCGCGCTCCGTGGTCAGTGTGCACAGGAAGCCGGTTCGGCATGGAGATCAGTCGACATCACGGTTTCCAAGACGTTCTTCATGCATGCCGATTCTCGTTCAGGTGCCACCGGGAACTCGTGCGTTGGTCAGCGGCGAGAGGAATTCGGACACCCCGGTCTCAGGCTGGATACGGGGAGTTCGGCGGGCTCGCATGGTCCAGGACTGCTTCGGTTGGCGCGCCGGTGGAGGGCCGCTACGTTGTCGGCCGCATCGTGGAATTCTAAAGCATGACGCAGCCGATCAGCCTCGACGTCAACGGCACGACCTGCAGCCTCGAGGTGGGTGCGGACGAACCCCTGGCGCTCGTCCTTCGCAACCGGCTCGGGCTCACGGGCGTCAAGGTTGGCTGCGGTCTCGAGCAGTGCGGCGCCTGCGCCGTGCTCGTCGACGGGGAGTCCGTGCTGAGCTGTGTCGCGCCCGCGGCCGGGTTCGCCGGAAGAAAGATCGAGACGGTGGAGGGGCTGGGGAGCCCCGAGCGTCCCGGTCCGGTGCAGCAGGCGCTCATCGACGCCGGGGCGGCGCAGTGCGGCTACTGCACGCCGGGACTGGTGGTCGCGATCACGGGCCTGCTGCGAAGGGAGCCCCGGCCGGACGAGAACGCGATCCGTGTCGCGCTCGTGCCGCATCTCTGCCGTTGCGGTGCCCATCCCAGGGTCCTGCGCGCGGTGCGGGCGCTGGCGGCGGAGACGGCACGGTGACGGTCAACCCGAGTCTCGCGGCCCATCCGAATGTCGAGGACTGGATTGCCGTGCGTGCGGATGGCGGTGTGGAGGTGCGCACGGGAAAGGTGGAGATCGGGCAGGGAATCGACACTGCGGTGGCGCTCATCGTGGCGGACGAACTGGGGGTGCCCTTCGGCCGGGTTCTCATGACACCGGTCACCACCGGCCTCGCGCCGGACGAAGGCTACACGGCGGGCAGCAGTTCGCTGGAGCATTCGGGCGAGGCACTGCGACACGCCGCCGCCACCCTTCGCAGCGAACTTCTCGGGAGGGCCTCGCGGCGCCTGGACATAGAGGCCGCGGATCTCGAGACGGGGGACGGAATGGTGCGTTCGCGCGCGACCAACCGGACGATCGCCTTCGCGGAACTCGTTCACGACGCGCCCGTCACGGGCCCCGTCGATCTCCGGGCGCCGACCCGTCGAGATGCCCGGCTGAGGCCGGGAGATTCAGAAGAGTTCGAGCCACTCCACATGCGCAGGCGCGTGACCGGCACTCTCAGGTTTGTCCATGATCTTTGCCCGGAGGGTACGCTGCATGCCCGCATCGTTCGCCCGCCCCACTACCACGCCGTGCTTGCAGAACTGCCAGATGACATCCAGACGGTGCTCGGCGATGCGCGCCTCGTCCGCGACGGAAGCTTCCTTGCGGTAGCCCACGACGACGAGCACCTGGCCATCCAGGGCGCGGAACGGCTGTCGGCGGTTGCCCGGTGGTGCGCGGTGCGCGACCTCGACGAAGGGCCGATCGGGCAGCGGCTCCTTGAGAACCGCTGCGAGAGCTTTGCCGTGCAGGACGGCGTGGCGCGCAACGAACCGGTCGACACGCCGCCCTTGAGCGGACCGGGAACGATTCGGGCGACTTATGAGCGGCCGTACCAGATGCATGGGTCCCTGGCTCCGTCGGCGGCACTCGCCGTTTTCGCCGACGACCGCTTCACCGTGTGGACGCATTCCCAGGGTCCCTATCCGCTGCGCAGCGCCCTGGCCGAGGCGCTGGACTGCGATCCCGCCTCGATCACGGTGACGCACGCACCCGGGTCCGGATGCTACGGACACAACGGCGCAGACGACGCCGCGCTCGAGGCGGCGTTCATCGCCCGCGCGATTCCCGGCCGTCCCGTGCTCCTGAAGTGGTCGCGCGACGATGAACACGCATGGGAGCCCTACGGGTCCGCGATGCGGATCGAACTTTGCTGCCCGCCTTGGCCACGACGGAGCGGTGGAGGCCTGGTCGCACGAGACCTACAGCGATACCCACCTGATGCGCGCCTGGCCGGACCCTGCCCGGCCGCAGGCCGGCAAGTTCCTGGCCCCGCGCTATCGCGCAAACCCTCTGCCGGCGCCCGCGCCGACCGCGAGTCTCGGTGCCGGCGGCGGAATCCACCGCAATGCCACGCCGGCTTATGCCTTTCCGCACATGCGAATCGTCAAGCACCTCGTCCACGGACTGCCGCTCAGGGTCTCCGCTCTTCGCACCCTGGGAGCTTTTGCCAATGTCTTTGCCGCTGAATCGTTCATGGACGAGCTCGCGCACGAAACGGCCTCCGATCCGGTCTCCTACCGGCGCCGCCACCTCGAGGACAGACGCTCCATCGACGTGCTTGACGCCGCTGCGCGGCGCTTCGGCTGGTCCGCTGGTCCGCCGGCGGAGAAGCCTGACGGCATCGGACGCGGCATGGCGCTGGCGCGTTACAGGAACACCAAGAGCTACTGTGCGGTCGCGGTCGAGGTGCGGGTGAACGACGACGCGTCGGTGGAGCTTCAACGCGCGGTCATCGCCGCGGATTCCGGCGAGATCGTCCATGCGGACGGACTTGCCGCGCAACTCGAAGGGGGATTCGTGCAGGCTGCCAGCTGGACCCTTCTCGAAGCGGTGACCTGGGACCGCGACGGCATCACCAGCCGGGACTGG
This sequence comes from Alphaproteobacteria bacterium, assembly GCA_964291415.2. Taxonomy (GTDB): domain Bacteria; phylum Pseudomonadota; class Alphaproteobacteria; order SP197; family SP197; genus SP197. The sequence goes on from OZ219920.1 coordinate 642,441, forward strand.
CAGAGCTACCCGATCCTGCGCTTCGACAACATCCCCGAGATCGACACCGTGCTGCTGGACCGGCCGGGCGAACCGTATCTGGGCGCCGGCGAAGCCGCCTGCGGTCCGACGGGAGCGGCGATCGCGAACGCGGTCTTCGACGCCACCGGCATCCGGGCGCGGCGCCTGCCGCTGACGCCGCAGTCGCTCCGCCAGGCCGCCTCGACAGGTTGATCCGGCAGGACGCACCGCGTGAGTCCACCCGACTGGCGCCACGAGGAGCATTTGGACTGCATGACCGCATCGCGTCGACGGTGTGAGGAAGTTTCCTTACGATCGTGCGGCACGAAGAAGCGCCGATCATGTCGATCATCCAGGAAGTCGCAACCATGACGACGAAGGGTCAGATCACTCTGCCCAAGGCGATCCGTCAGGCGCTGGGGGTCGATGCGGGCGCCAAGGTGACGTTCAAACTCCACGAAGACGGTCGGATCATCGTCAGTCGTGCCGACGCGGAGCATGAAGATCCGGCGATCGGTGCGTTTCTCGACCCGCTCGCCGGCGATGTCCGGGCCGGCCGGCATGTTCGGGCGATTCCGGACGATTTGGCACGGGACATGCTCGAATTTGCCGGACGTCAAACGGAACCGGACGAGGAGATCGACGACGACGTCGATCTTTGATGCAGCGGCACGGATGGACGCTGCTGTTCCACGATTGCCTCATCGACCAGCTGCGTGAGCTCCATCACGCGGTTCAACGCGCACAACGGAGTGATCCGACGGGGTTCGCATCCAATGCGAACGTCAAGCTGTTCCACGCGTTGAGCCGACTGATGCTGGACGTCGTCCCGCAGGATCCGTCCCGGGACGAGTACCTCCAGGGCAACACGCCAGGATCGGCCGACGGTTCCGATTGTTCTTCCGCTACGATTCCAGGGCGAAGGGGATCGTCTACGCGTGGGTCAATGATCAATCCACGATACGCGTGTCGGGAAGCAGAACCGACCCGCATACGGTCTTCGCCAGGATGCTCGCGCGCGGAACTCCGCCTGACGACCGGGCCTCATTGACGTCCGCTTCGAGGCGGAACTGGCAGTCCGAGAGATAACCGTCTTCAGATGGCGCCGGTATCGGCAGGTTCGAACCCTGCAACGACGTTGCCTCCGCCGCAGCCTCAAGGGAATCGCCCCGACGGACCGGAGGCTTGTGGTCAACCGGTCCTGGAATTCCCCGCTGTCTTGACCAGCAAGTCCGTGTCCGGTGAGAACCTTCCGATGAGCGGCAGCAAGGCGGCGCCGAGGACGCGCGCCTGTGGTCCGATGGAACCCATGCCGATCTCAATTGGTGAAAGACCCGTGCAGTTCATCCGGTAGAACGCATCCTCCAGACTGTCCACGACGCGGCCGCGCCAAGCAGGATGCAGCAGTCCGTCGATGACCACTTCCTCGAAATCCACCACGCTCATCGCCGACACCACCGCGCGCGCGAGCGCGTCCACCGCGCGCTGCAGCCAGGCATCGAAGATGGCGTCGGCTCCGGGTGTGACGTGCTGATCGAACACGCTTGTCACGTCGATCCCGGCTGCGGAAAGTGCCCGTTCAAGACTGATGACCGACGCCTGATGGATGAGCTGAAGCGGGCGTCCGTCATCTCCGACTTCGTCCATCGGCATTGATCCCAGGGCGCCGGCATTGAGCTGCTCTCCGCGATGGAGACGGCCGTCGATGACCACCCCGCCTCCGACGAACGTGCCAAGGAAGATGTAGAGCGCACTGCTCCGGACAATCCGGTCCCCGGCTATCATCTCCGCGGCACAGGCTGCGGTGGCATCGTTGTACACCGACACCGACAGCCCGGTCGCGGCTTCAATCTCCGCGGCGACATCGATCTCGCGCCATGCCGCAATGACGTCGCGTTCCAGACCGAGCACGTCCGACCACTCATGCAAGACCCAGGGCATGGCAACGCCAATTCCTACGATTCGGTCGCGCAATCCCTGGTTCAGCGAATTGATGAGTTCCATGGACGTATCCGTCGCCAGAGTCATCGTCTGATCGGGAAGAGGGGCGGGATAGGGCGTCGACCGGGAAACGACGACGTTGCCGTCGAAGTCGACCAGGAGAGCCTCGAGACTGCGGCGCCCGATCTTGACACCGATCGAATAGGCACCCTCGGGGTTCAGCGCGATGGGGGTGAAGGGTTTCCCGACCTGGCCGCGCACCTTCTCGCACTTGATCAGAAGCCCTTCGTCGAGAAGTGAGTTGACGATCACCGTCGCAGCCTGGCCGCTGAGTCCGGTGGTGCGGGCCATCTCCGCCTTCGACAGCGCACCGGACTGCCGGATCGTCGTGATCACAAGCCGCTCGTTGTAGGCCCTGAGCCCGGTCGAGTCTCCGCCTCGCATCTCTCGTTCGTTCCCTCGAAGGCACACGGACGTACCGTTGCGCCCGCGAACTCAATCATATCCCCATATCCCGTGGCGCGACACGGCACGCCCGGTTCGACTTCATTGTGCGTCGGACGCCCTGGCATCGAGCGGACGTCGATCATGTCTCGAGCCGTGGTGCGAAAGCCGGCCGGGGGCAGGGGACGGACGTACCCCGCTCGTGCAAAAGACGAAACGTGCCGCCTTTCGCACAGAAACCGGGAGTGGGCCGATGTCGCGTGCCGCCAGAATTACAGACCGGGCAGGTCGAGACGACGGGGCAGATCCGCGCCGCGCCGCGTGCAGGTCATCGCCGCCGCCGCCGCTGCGAAGTCGACAATCCTGCGACATTCGTCCAGCGAAACATCGGCGATTCCTGGCTTCGTTGCCTTTCCCAGTTCGTCGAGACCACAAAGCAGCGCGGCCTGGAAGCTGTCGCCGGCGCCTACGGTATCGACCACCTCGACCGTGCTGCCGGACGCTTCAAAGACCTCGCCGCGAAGCGAGACCACAGCCCCGTTGTCGCCTCGGGTGACGACAACGAGCTGCACGCCTCTGGAGCCCCAGCGGCTCATCGCGCTTTCGATGTCGTCGCCGGGAAACAGCATCTCAAGGTCCTCGTCGCTCACCTTGATCAGGTCGGCCATCTTCGAGAACTCCTCGACCCGTCGGCGCCACCGGCCCACGTTCGGTTCGATGTTCAGTCGAGGATTCGGATCGAAAGAGATCAGCCTCACCTTGTGATTCCGCAGGGCGAACTGGAGCAGCGACGAGCCCGTCGGCTCGACAACCAGGGAGTAGGATCCGAAGTGGATTGCCGCCACGGACCGTGGCAACTCGGGCAGTTCTGTTTCTCCGAGCGAACTGTCGGCCGCATCGTGGCCATAGAAGGTGTACTGAGGTACGCCGTTCAGGTCCAATCCGACAAGCGCCAGCGTCGTCTGATTCTGCTTTCTGACGAGCCAGGTGGTGTCCACTCCCTCGTCCACCAGCGTGCGCTCGAGCCGGCGACCCAGCGAGTCGCTGGACAGACCGGTGAAAAGCGCGGCGCCACGTCCGAGGCGCGAGAGACCGACGGCAACATTGAAGGGAGATCCACCGATGCGGGCATCGAACATGAAGCCGGTGTCGGTTTCGGCCGAAGGGAAGAAGTCGAAGAGCGCTTCGCCGCAGCTCAGAAACATGTCACTCCTCCTCACTCACGGGCGGGTGTTCGGCCCACAAGAGGATGCGCGGGGACCAGCGATTGCCAGGTCCTCGTTCGATCCCGGCCGGTGATCGGCACAACGCTGTCGGAGTGTTCGCCTGCGAAGCTGCAGGGAACGTGGTCGTTGTATCCGTCACTCCACCCGGTTCCGTGCCTTGGCCACGCCTCGCCGTTGCAGCACTCCTGCAACAGCGCCGTGCCATCTGCGGCTGTTCCGCAGCTTCGAATCCCCAGGGGGCAGACCTGTTCGGCGTTGGCGACCGCATTGCCCTGGCTAGCTGGCCGTATAGTCGTGCAAGGATGCCCTGCAGCCGTCCGACCAGATCCTCGTGAGCCAGCGCTCGAACGCGCTGGCAAACTGCGGGGCCTCGACCAGTTCGCCGTAGAATTGGCGCTGTTCCAGCCAGGCGCGCGGACGATGCCGCGCCGCTTTCGCGGCGGCCACGAGCGTGTCCCAGAACGGATCATTGGGCTCGATCACGGTGCCGTCCTCGCGCGTGCCCTCGCACATGCGTGCCCACAGCGCCTCGACCAGGGCCAGCCCTTCGACCGGCGTGCCCGCTCTGAGGCCGTCGCGGACGGTCGGCAGGACAAAGCCCGCGTGGCGCGCTGAGCCGTCGAAGGCGACGCGCCGCGTCGTATCGACGACGGCGGGGTTCGAGAATCGTCGGGTGACCAGCTCGAGGTAATCCTCCGGCGCAAAGTCCGGAACCGGCGTGACGTGAGGCAGAATCTCCTCACGCTGCACCTGTCTGAACATGGCGTGGATCAACGGCTCCGCCATGCAGTCCGAAACAGTCTCGACGGACAGGATTTCGCCGGGACTCGCAATGATCTGGTGACCCGCGTTGAGGATGCGGATCTTAATCGTCTCGTAGTCGTGAACCCGGTCCGAGAACGTGGCGCCGACGCGGCCCCAGTCCGGGCGCCCGGCGCAGAAGTCATCCTCGATGACCCACTGCCGGAAGCGCTCGTGTGTGACGGGAACCCTGTCGTCGATGCCGAATGTGCGAACCAGCGCAAGCTCGTTAGGGCCGGTCGCCGGGGTGATGCAGTCCACCATGGAGTTCGGAAACGTGCAGTTCGCGTCAATCCACTCGGCAAGGGCCGGATCCGAGGCCCGCGCGAGGGAGACGACGGTCCGGCGCAGCACCTCGCCGTTGCCCTGAACGTTGTCGCAACTCATTCCGGTGAAGGGGCCGATGCCCTGATCGCGTCTGGACCTGAGCGCCGCCACAATGGCTCCAAATGCCGTACGGGGGCTCTCGGGATTGGCGGCGTCGTGTTCAATGTCGGGATGCGATTCGTGAAATTCCATCGTCGCGGGATCGATGTAGTACCCGCTCTCGGTCACCGTCAGAGCGACAATTCTGATCGCGGGATCCGCCATTTGGCGGATCAGGGCGGTGTTCCCGTCCTCGACCGGCACGTAGTCGATCATCGCGCCCGGCACCTCGGCCGACGAGCCCGACGGGTCGAGCTCGATCAGCGTCGACAGGCAATTCTGCTTCAGCAGTTTCTCGCGCTGCACCGCATCGCCTGAACGGACACCTGCGCCGATGATGGCCCAGTCGTGGTCGATGCCGAGCTCGAACAGCCGATGCAGGTACCACGCCTGGTGGGCCCGGTGGAAGTTGCCAAGCCCGATATGGACGATGCCCGGGGTGAGCGACGCGCGATCGTAGGATGGTCGCGCAATCGACTTCGGCAGGTCGTTCAGCGTTGCGTCCGAAAGGCGAATCACGGATGCGGCCCTCGGCAGGGCTTCCGCACACGCAATGAAGCGTCGAGATGCCCGTGGTACAGCCCGGGCCCACCGGTCATTCGACGAATCCCCCGCGCTTCACGCGATACGCAGGCCCCGTTCGTCAAACCGGTGGATGTGGCCGGGATCGGGAGTCATGTAGATGGCGTCGCCGTGGTGCATGTCCACCTCGCCGCCCGAGCGCACGGTGATCGGCTCGTCGCTGCCATCCATGTGGACATGGAAGAACGTGTCCGAACCCAGATGCTCCGAGACTCCTACGCGGCCCTTCCACGTGCCCTCGCTCGGCGATGGCGTGATATGCTCCGGCCTGACGCCGATCGTCTGCGCATCGTGTTTGGCGGCCTCGGGTCCTTCCAGGAAGTTCATCCTGGGCGAACCGATGAAGCCGGCCACGAATCTGTTCCGTGGCGCACGATAGAGTTCCAGGGGTGAGCCGACCTGTTCGATCCTTCCGGCCTGCAGGACGACGATCTTGTCGGCCATGGTCATCGCTTCCACCTGATCGTGGGTGACATAGATCATGGTCGTCTTGAGGCGCTCGTGCAGTTCGCTGATCTCGAGGCGCATGCCGACACGCAGCGCCGCATCGAGGTTTGACAGGGGCTCATCGAAGAGGAAGGCCGCGGGTTCGCGCACGATGGCGCGGCCGATGGCCACCCGCTGGCGCTGGCCGCCGGAGAGCTGGCCCGGCCGTCGATCCAGATACTCGGTGAGGTTGAGGACGGCGGCTGCCTGCTCGACGCGCCGGTCCTGCTCGGCCTTTTCGAGCTTCGCCATCCGCAACGGAAAGCTGATGTTCTTTCGGACCGTCATATGGGGATAGAGCGCATAGGACTGGAACACCATGGCGAGACCGCGCTTGGCCGGCGGCACGGCCGTCGACTCCTGGCCATCAATCCGGATCGTTCCGGAGGAAACGTCCTCAAGTCCCGCGATCAACCTCAGAAGGGTTGACTTGCCGCAACCGGATGGACCGACGAAAACGACGAACTCGCCATCCTCGATCTGAAGGTCCAGGGGCGGAATGACGGTGACATCGCCGAAACTCTTCTCCACGTTGTCGAGAACGATGTGTCCCATTTCCTTGTCCTCACTTCACCGCGCCGAAGGTCAGGCCGCGGACGAGTTGCTTTTGACTGAACCACCCGAGTATCAGGATCGGTGCAATGGCCATGGTCGAAGCCGCGCTCAGCTTGGCATAGAACAGGCCCTCGGGACTCGAATAGCTGGCAATGAAGGCCGTCAGCGGACCGGCCTGCGCCGCGGTGAGGTTCAGAGTCCAGAATGCCTCGTTCCAGGCCAGAATGAAGTTCAGCAGAATGGTCGATGCAATCCCCGGGATGGCCATGGGCGTCAGGACGTGAATGATCTCGCTTCGCAGCGATGCGCCGTCCATCCGCGCGGCCTCGAGAATCTCGCCTGGGATCTCCCTGAAATAGGTATAGAGCATCCAGACGATGATCGGCAGGTTGATGAGCATCATCACGAGAACGAGCCCGGTGCGGGTGTCGAGGAGCCCCAACTCGATGAAGATCAGGTAGATCGGGTAGAGGGCTCCCACCGCCGGCAGCATCTTGGTTGACAGCATCCAGAGCAGGACGTCCTTCGTTCTCCTGGACGGCACGAAAGCCATGGACCAGGCGGCAGGGACAGCGACGACGATTCCGACAAGGGTCGATACCCCGGCGATGATCACCGAGTTCCAGAGAAAGCGCATGTAGTCCGAACGCTCCTGCACAACCGCGTAGTTCTCGAGCGTCCAGTCGAAGAAGAAAAAGACCGGCGGATCGGCAATCGCCTCCGCCTCGGTCTTGAAGCTCGTCAGGATCGTCCACAGGACCGGAAAGAAGATCAGCAGGCCGATACCCCAGGCGACGGCCGTGTTGGCGATCTTGCGTTGGTTCGTGACGGTGCGGGCCATGGGCTTGTCTCCTCACGCGTCCAGATTCTTGCCGACAATGCGCATCAGGAAGAGCGCCACGATGTTGGCGAGGATGATCGCATAGACGCCACCGGCCGATCCGAGACCGACATTCTGGCTCTCCAGGACACGCTGGAAGATCAGGTACGCCAGTGTTCGCGTTCCGAAGGAGCCCTGCGTCGTCACGAAGATCTCGGCAAAGATGGACAGCAGGAAGATCGTCTGGATCAACACGACAATCGTGATGGCCTGACTGAGGTGCGGCAGAATGATGTGGCCGAACCGCGCCAGCGGGGAGGCTCCGTCCATCTCCGCCGCTTCGAGCTGCTCGCTGTCGAGCGACTGTATCGCCGTCAGCAGGATCAACGTTGCGAAGGGCAGCCATTGCCACGAAACGATCATGACAATGGAGAGCATCGAGGCCTGGCTCAGCCATTCAACGGGTGCCAGACCGAAGAACTTCCACAGGTGGGCGAACAGCCCGTTCACGGGGTCCATGAACATGTTCTTCCAGACCAGTGCCGAGACCGTCGGCATGACGAAGAACGGTGCGATCACCAGGATCCGGACAATACCCTGTCCCCACATGGGCTGATCGAGCAGGAGCGCCAGAAGCACACCCAGGATCACCGTGATCAGGAGCACGCCGCCCACGATGAGGAGCGTTGTCTGCACGCTCGGCCAGAACGAGCTTGAGGTCACAAAACGTACGTAGTTGTCGAAACCGACCCACCCCTGATCGCCGCCGCGAAGTGGCAGATAGCGCTTGAACGAGAAGTAGAGCGTCATGGACAGGGGCACGAGCATCCAGACGAGGAGCAGGAAAACCGCAGGCGCCAACATCGCGCGGGCAGCGGATCTGGAATGCTGGGTAGCCACGACGCGTCTCCTTCCTGGGCTAGATCAAGGAGAGTCTGCGGCCGGAGGACAGCCGACGCTGCCCTCCGGCGCCTGAGGATGTCTCACACCGATTCGGACCATGAGTTTCGCCTGTCGAGATCATCGATCCTCCGGGTTGCCGAACGTGAGTAATCCTCCCGGGACGTCACCCGGTGTCGCTTCCTAGTAGCCGGCCGCCTCCATTTCATCGACCGTCAGGGCCTGTGCCTTCTCGAGCGCTTCGGCGACGGTCTGCTGGCCTGCCAGCGCGGCCGAGAACTCCTGCCCCACCTGCGTGGCGATGCCTGCAAACTCCGGAATCGCGACGAACTGCACGCCGGTGTAGGGAACCGGATCGACGGTCGGCTGAGTCGGGTCGGCGGCGTTGATCGAGTTCAGCGTCATCTCGGCGAATGGCGCCGCCTCGAGATAGGCCGCGTTCTCGTACAGCGAGGTCCGTGTGCCTGGCGGGACATTGGCCCAGCCTTCCTTCGACGCCACCAACTCCGTGTATTCCTTGCTGGTCGCCCAGGCGACGAACTTCTTGGCCGCGTCCGTGGCGTCCGATCCCGCCGGAATGGCCAGCGACCAGGCCCAGAGCCAGTTTCCGCGCTTGCCGAGGCCGTTGTCCGGCGCCAGAGCGAATCCGACACGGTCGGCCACGGTCGAGTCGTTGGGGTTGGTCACGAACGAGGCGGCGACCGTCGCATCAATCCACATGCCGCACTTGCCTTGCTGGAAGAGCGAGAGGTTTTCGTTGAACCCGTTGGTCGAGGATCCCGGAGGTCCGTAGCTCTTCATGAGGTCCATGTAGAAGTTGAGCGTGTTGGCCCACGCCTCGCTGTCGAACTGCGGTCGCCAGTCCTCGTCGAACCAGCGTGCGCCGAAGGAGTTCGACGTGGCGGTAATGAACGCCATGTTCTCGCCCCAGCCGGCCTTGCCGCGCAGGCAGACCCCGTAAATCTCGCCGTCCTTGTCAGTCATCGCGGCCGCCGCTTCCCTGATGAACTCCCAGGTCGGGGCGTCCGGCATCTCCAGACCGGCCTTCTCCATCAGGTCGGTCCGATACATCACCATGGAACTTTCACCGTAGAACGGCGCAGCGTAGAGCTCTCCGTCCACGGTCAGGCCGGCGCGGATCGCGGGCAGAAGATCGTCGGCATCCCACTCGGGCGGGAGATCGTTGAGCGATACGAGCCAGCCATTCCGACTCCAGATCGGAACCTCGTAGGTGCCGATGGTCAGGACGTCGAACTGGCCGCCCTTCGCGGCGATGTCCTGGGTCACGCGCTGGCGCAGCACGTTTTCTTCGAGCGTCACCCATTCGAGGGCGACGTCGGGATTCCGGGACGTGAAATCCTCCGTCAGCCCCTGCATCCGGATCATGTCGCCATTGTTGACGGTGGCAATGGTGACAGTGACGGTGTGCGAGTCGGCATGGGCGCCGGTGGTTCCGATGAGCGCAACCGCACAGGCTGCGCGGAGCACGGTCTTCAGGTTCATGTGTTTCTCCTCAGATGTTTCGATGGCCTATTCAGATGGACTTGGTTGCACATTCCCTTGTCGAGTTCGAACCGCCTGGGTGGCAATGCCGGCGACTTCCTGAACCCGGTTCAGCACGCCGCCGGAAATCCTGACTTGCCAGGAGCCTGAGTATCCGCAACCCGCAGGCCAGGCCACCCTTCGTGCTTCGGCACCCGACTGCCCGGTATCATCTTCAATGAACACCTGCTGTCAATAAATAAATGCGGTTGATTTTGTATTGGCGTGCAAGGCGAGATCGGCGATGATGCCTTGAGTGAATGACACCATGACTGGCATTCACGTCCTGCCGGCGAGGCGGACTGTTCGCGACCTCTCGAACGAAGGTTCGGAGGCGTTGCGGCGCTCAACGGCCGATGTCGCGTTGCGTGCCGCCGGGTTCTGCATTCTAAGGAGGAAGGAATGAGCGCTGTCTCCGTGGGTACGGGCGTGCTGACCCGACAGTCGATGGCATTCGTCCTTGCCGGAGGGCGTGGCAGTCGTCTTGAAGAACTGACGCAGAAGCGAGCGAAACCGGCGGTGTTCTTCGGCGGCAAGAGCCGCATCATCGACTTCGCGCTGTCCAACGCCGTCAACTCCGGCATTCGGCGCATCGGCGTGGCCACCCAATACAAGGCCCACAGCCTGATCCGACACCTGCAACGCGGCTGGAGCTTCTTCCAGGCCGAGCGCAACGAGATGCTCGACGTGCTGCCCGCCTCCCAGCGGGTCGACGAAGGGCAGTGGTATCTCGGCACCGCGGATGCCGTCACCCAGAACATCGACATCATCGAGAGCTACGGGGTGCGGTTCATCGTCGTCCTGGCCGGCGACCACGTCTACAAGATGGACTACGGCGTCATGCTGGCGCAGCACGTCGACTCTGGCGCCGACGTGACGGTCGGCTGCGTCCAGGTGCCCCGGATGGAAGCCACCGGCTTCGGCGTGATGCACGTGGACGAAGCGAGCCGCATCATCCGGTTCGTCGAGAAGCCGGCCGACCCGCCCGGCATCCCGGATGACCCGGATCACGCCCTGGCCTCGATGGGCATCTACGTCTTCGAGACCGGCTTCCTGATCGACCAGCTCCGCCGGGATGCGGCGGATCCGGACTCCGGTCACGACTTCGGCAGGAACCTCATCCCCCACGTGGTCGAGCACGGCAAGGCGGTGGCGCACCGCTTCTCCGACTCCTGCGTCATGACCGGTTCCGAGCCACGCCCCTACTGGCGCGACGTCGGCACCGTGGACTCCTACTGGCGCGCCAACATCGACCTCATCGACGTTGAGCCGGAGCTCGACATCTACTCCCGCGACTGGCCCATCTGGACCTACGGCGAAGTGACGCCGCCCGCCAAGTTCATCCACGACGACGAGGATCGGCGCGGTTCCGCGGTGTCCTCCATGGTCTCGGGCGGCTGCGTCATATCGGGCTCCAGCGTTCACCGGAGCCTGCTTTTCACCGGAGTCCACTGCCACTCCTACAGTCAGCTTGAGGGAGTGGTCGCGTTGCCGTACAGCGTCATCAGCCGAAACGCGCGTCTGACCCGAGTCGTGCTGGACAGGGGTGTGAGCTTGCCGGAGGGCCTGGTGGCGGGCGAAGACCCCGCGGAGGACGCCAGGCGGTTTCGGGTTACCAGTGGAGGGGTCACACTGATAACCCAGACGATGATCGACGCCCTGGACCGCTGACGTCCCGGCAACCGAGGATCACAGACAACCGTGACCAGGTGGCTCAGACGTGCGCGTGGCTGGCAGGGATGGATGCATCCAGGGGTCTGAATCGGGGCCGTTGAAACGAGTGGGAATCCGAGAACACATGAAGGTGTTGTCCGTTGCCTCCGAGTGCGTGCCCTTCGCCAAGACGGGTGGTCTCGCCGATGTGGTCGGCGCCCTTCCGGGTGCGCTGGCTCAACTCGGCGTCGAGGTGCGTGTGCTGATGCCGGGCTATCCGACCGTGAAGACGATGCTTCCCGAGGACGCCGAGGCCTGCGAGTTCGAGCGGCTGCCCGGCGGGCGGGCGCGCGTCCTCACGGCACGGGCCGGCGGACTGGATGCCATCGTTCTGGATGCGCCTCGACTGTTCGACCGGCCCGGCAATCCCTACCTCGGACCGGACGGCCGGGACTGGCCCGACAATCATCTTCGGTATGGCGCCCTCTGCCGCGCTGCGGCGAGAATTGCCGTCTCCGGGATCGACGGCTGGCGGCCGGACGTCGTGCACCTGCACGACTGGCAGGCGGGCCTGGCTGCGGCCTACCTCAAGCTCGGCCGCCATCCCGCGCCCCCCAGTGTGCTGACCCTCCACAACATCGCCTTTCAGGGCCTCTTTCCATCGGACGTGACGACACCGCTGCAATTGCCCAGGAGCGGGTTTCACGCCAGCGGTTTCGAGTTCTTCGGCCAGGTCGGCTTCCTCAAGGCCGGCCTGGTCTACGCGGACCGGATTACGACAGTCAGCCCGGCCTATGCCCGCGAGCTGACGCGTCCGGAGTTCGGAATGGGCCTGGAGGGAGTGATCGCGTCGCGTCGCGCCGACGTGCTCGGCATCCTGAACGGCATCGACCTCGAGGTCTGGAATCCGCAGAGCGATTCCGACATTGCCGCGCAATACTCCGCTGAAGCGCCAGCCGGCAAGGTCGTCAACCGCGTTGCTCTGGCCCAGGCGTTCAACCTCGATGCCAACGCCGCAAGCCCCCTGTTCTGCGTGGTCAGCCGACTCACCCGGCAAAAGGGTCTGGATCTGCTGCTGGAGATTCTGCCCCGTCTGCTGGCGCGCGGCGCCAGCCTCGCTGTGCTCGGATCCGGCGATGCGGATCTGGAGAGCGCATTGCAAACGGCAGCCGCGGACCACCCCGGACGAGTCGGTGTGGCCATCGGCTGGGACGAGCCGCTCTCGCACCTGATGCAGGCCGGCGCCGACGCCATCGTGGTCCCGTCGCGCTTCGAGCCCTGCGGCCTCACCCAGCTCTACGGCCTGCGCTACGGCACCCTGCCGGTGGTGTCCCGCACTGGCGGCCTGGAGGATACCGTGATTGACGCCAACGAAGCGGCGCGTCGAGCCGGGACAGCGACGGGATTCCAGTTCTCGCCGGTATCGGCATTGCCCCTGGCCGATGCCATCGACCGGGCGTGCGACGCATTCGCCGACCAGGAGCTGTGGTCGACCATGGTACGACGCGCCATGCGCCATCCGGTCGGCTGGACTGCTTCGGCCGAAGCCTACGCCGGGATCTATTCCGAACTCGCCGGGATCGCGCCGTGAAGGCCAGGGCCGCGCGGGAGGTCATGTCCGGCAGGCCGGATCCCCTCGGCGTCCATTGGGACGGCGAGGGTGTGAACGTCGCGGTGTTCTCGGAAAACGCGACCGGAATCGAGATCTGCCTGTTCTGCGAGGACGGGCAGCGGGAGACGGAGCGCCTGGCGTTGCCGGAAAGAAGCGGGTCCGTGTGGCACGGCTATCTGCCCGGTCTCGCGCCCGGAGCACTGTACGGTCTGCGTGCCCACGGCCCCTACGCGCCGGAGCGTGGTCACCGTTTCAATCCCAACAAGCTGCTGCTCGATCCCTATGCCCGCAGATTGCACGGACGATTCTTCGTCGGCGATGCGTGTCTCGGCTACGATCCCGCGTCTTCCGAGGGAGACCTCTCGTTCTCCTGCGTGGACAGCGCCCCAGAGATGCCGAAGTGCGTGGTGACGGCACCCGCCCCGCCGGTGCCTGAGGGCGAGCGGCCCAACACGGCCTGGTCCGAGACCGTGATCTACGAAGCCCATCCCAAGGGGCTCACGCGTCTGTGGCCGAAGCTGCCGGAAGAGCTGCGCGGCACCTACGAAGCCCTCGGCGCGGAGCCGGTGCTGGAACATCTCACCTCGCTCGGCATCACCGCGCTGGAACTCCTGCCGGTCCATTCGTTTGCTGACGAACGCCGGCTTCTCCGGTCGGGTCTCGTCAACTACTGGGGGTACAACAGCATCGGTTTCTTCGCACTCGAACCACGGTACGTCGGTCGAGCAGGTCCCGGCGGCTTTCGCGACACAGTGCGAAGGCTCCATGCCGCGGGAATCGAGGTCATCCTGGACGTCGTCTACAACCACACCGCCGAGGGGGACGAGAACGGGCCGACCCTCTCGCTGCGCGGGCTGGACAACGCCGCCTACTATCGCCTTTGCTGCGGGGAGGAGCGCTACTACTGCAACGAATCCGGTTGCGGCAACGCCCTCGATGTCTCCCACCCCTTTGTTCTCCGACTGCTCCTGGACAGCCTGCGCTGGTGGGTCGAGGCCATGGGTGTCGACGGCTTCCGCTTCGATCTGGCGACCACTCTTGGACGGGATGCCCATGGTTTCGACGCCCGCGGCGGTTTCTTCGATGCCCTGCGACAGGATCCGGTGCTGGGGCAGGCGAAGCTGATCGTCGAGCCATGGGATCTGGGTTCCGGAGGATATCGCCTGGGCGAGTTTCCGCCCGGATGTGCGGAGTGGAACGACAGGTTCCGCGACGGAGTGCGCCGCTTTTGGCGCGGCGATGCGCACGCTGCACAGGAATTCGCGGAGCGGCTTCTCGGATCGGCCGGCACCTTCGACCGCGACGGACGCCAGAGCTGGTCCTCGGTGAACTACGCGGCCTCTCACGACGGCTTCACCCTCGCCGACGTCACCGCCTACAACGAAAGGCGCAACGAGGCCAACGGCGAGGAAAACCGGGATGGTCACAAGGAGAACTGGAGTGACAACTGTGGCGAGGAAGGCGAGAGCGAGGATGCGGCGATCCGTCTTCGCCGGGCCCGGCGGCGTCGCAACATGCTTGCCAGCGTCTTCCTGGCGCAGGGAACACCGATGCTGCGCGCCGGAGACGAGATAGCCGACAGCCAGCGGGGCAACAACAACGCCTATTGCCAGGACAACGAAACAGGCTGGATCGACTGGGAGCATTCCGACACGTTTCTGCTGGCCTTCACCCGGCGGCTCATTGCGTTGCGCCGAGCCCATCCGTGTCTCAGGCAGCGCCGGTTTCTGCACGGCCGCGAACACGCCTGCGACGGCGCGCCCGACGTCGCGTGGCAGGGACTTGAGGGAGGCCCCGTTGACTGGGATGATCCGCATCTCGCGGGCTTCTGCCTGCTGCTCGCAGGGTGTGTCTGCGCCGCCAACGCCGAACGTCGCGATCTCGCGGACCGCATGGCTCTCGTCTTCAATCGGTCGCCCAGGATGGTCTCCGTCCACCTGCCCCCGCCTGGCGATGACCGTGTCTGGCTGCGTACCCTGGAGACCGACTGGTTCGAAGCGCCCCCTTCGGCCTGTATCGACCTTCGACAGGACATACCGCCTGAGTCGGTTGTTGCCTTTGAAGCCGGAGTTGCTCCGTGAGCGTTCGAATTCGGGACGACCGCGCCCTCGGAGCCCTCTGCGAGGCCATGGGGATTCTCTCCAGTTGGCGTGATCTCAAGGGGGCGGAACAGGTTGCTGACCGAGATACCCAACACGCCCTGCTCGCCGCGATGGGGGTGGCGGCCGCCAGTGAAGCCGAAATCCGGGAGTCGCTCGACACGCTCCGCGCACGCCGGGCCGCCCGGCGCATCCCCGAAGAAATCGTGGTGACTTCCGACACCGACTCACGCATTCCTCTCGAGCGCGCCGCGGATTGGCGGGTCGCGCTCGAGTCCGGCGAACTGCTCGAAGGGCGCTCTGCACAAGAAATCGCGCTGACCCTGCCGCCGGGACTTCACCGCCTGACCGTCGGAGAGGACACCTGCCTTGTCATCGCCGCGCCCGCACGGGCGCCGGCGGTCACAGAGGCGGACAATCGCAGCAAGACCTGGGGATTCTCTGCGGCACTCCATGGTCTGCGTTCGCAGCGCAACCTCGGAATCGGCGATTACCGCGACCTGGCGAATGCGGCGGAACACATGGCGCGCCTGGGGGCCGACTTTCTCGGCATCAATCCGGTGCATGCCCGCGGAACCGCCCACGACGGCATCAGCCCCTATTCCCCGACGTGCCGCACCGCTCTGGAGCCGGGCCACATCGCCCCGGACGGGGTGCCCGGATTTGAATGCTCGACCGAGGCTCGTCGACTTCTGGAGGAGCGCGCCTCCGGTCTTGATGTCGAGAAGGCGGGCGGCCTTCTCGACTACAAGGCACACGCGCGACTGCTGCGAGAGGTGCTGGAAGTTCTGTTCCATGCCACGGTCGAAGCACGGCAGTCGACCGCGGACGACTTTGCCGTCTGGCGAAAAGGGACGGGAGTCGCGCTGGAGTGGTTCGCCGTCTTCGAAGCCATTGCCGGCGTCCATGGTCCGGACTGGCGCCTCTGGCCCGAAGCGCTGCAGGACGCCGGCAGCCCGGACGTACAACGCTTCGCTTCGGAGAATGAACGTTCGGTGCGCTTCCACGCATGGCTGCAGTGGCTCGCCAACCGCCAGCTCGGCGAGGCTCGGGCGGTTGCTCGGGACGCGGGGATGGCCTTCGGCCTCTACCTTGACCTGGCGGTGGGAACACGCCCCGGCGGCGCGGACACGTGGGCGGATCCGGCGTGTTTTGCCCGAGGCGTGTCGCTTGGCGCGCCTCCCGACACCTTCAATGCCGACGGACAGACGTGGAACCTGGCGCCCTTCAGTCCTCCGGGTCTGCAGGCTGCGGCCTACCGGCCGTTCATCCAGATGCTGCGCGTGGCAACGAGCCACGCCGGGATCGTTCGGCTCGACCATGTCCTGGGTCTCGATCGCTGCTTCTGGATACCCGAATCGGGCGCGTCCGGCGGCTACGTGCGCTACCCCCTCGAATCCCTGCTGGCCCTTGTCCGCCTCGAGGCAGCGCGTTCCGGCTGCACTGTGATCGGCGAAGATCTGGGCTCCGTCTCCCCGAGGTTGCGCCGGCAACTCTCCGGCGCCGGACTGCTGGGATGTACGGTCATGCAATTCGAAACCGACGGGCACGGTTTGCGCTCTCCCGGGAACTATCGCCGCGACAGCCTCGCCTCGGCCGGCACCCACGATACGCCCTCGTTCAGGGGCTGGTGGCGCGGCCGGGACATCGAGCTGCGGCGAGACCTCGGCTGGACCACGGCGAAAGAGAGCACCGCAGCGTTCCGTCGCCGTGGTGAGGAGCGCAGGGCGCTGTGCCGCCTGCTCGTGGAGGAAGGACATGCCCCGCCTGGACTCGATCCGGCCTCGCCGCCCGGCGAAGCCGATGACGCCACGGTTGTCGCAGTGCATGCCCTTCTCGCCGGTTCCGGCTCGGCGCTGCTCTGCGTCCAGCTTGACGATGCCCTCGGCCTGGTCGAGCAGCAGAATCTGCCCGGCACGATCGACGAACATCCCAACTGGCGCCGTCGATATCCGGTGGCAGTCGAGGCGCTCGCCGGTGATCCGGGACTCGCCGCCGTCGCGAACGCGGTTCACTCGGGTAGAAAGGGCGCTCGGGACCGGTCGGGGAGTCCGTGCGGAGCCGTTGCGGATTCCGTGAACGCGCGAACAGGGCCCGGCGCGTCCCGGCATGAATCCCGGCGGAAGGTCGCCGGGCTTCGCCCGGACAGGAGTCCCTTGGACAGTTGCGCCGACTCCGCTCCCCGGGTTGTCGGCAACGGGGTTGAACGATGAATGTGAGAACGGTCTCGACCACGCCGATCGAGGGCCAAAGACCCGGCACGTCGGGCTTGCGCAAGAAGACCGCGGTGTTCATGGAGCCGGGCTACCTCGAGAACTTCGTGCAGTCGGTGTTCGACGCAGTGGGCGGTGTCGACGGCAAGACGCTGACGGTGGGGGGTGACGGCCGTTACTTCAACGAGCGCGCCATTCAGACGATTCTTGCAATGGCCGCCGCCAACGGAGCCGACCGCGTGCTGGTCGGACGGGACGGGCTGCTTTCGACACCTGCCGCCTCGGCGGTCATTCGCGCACGCCGGACGGACGGCGGCCTGATTCTCTCGGCCAGCCACAATCCGGCAGGAAGGACCGGCGACTTCGGCATCAAGTACAACGTTCCCGCCGGCGGCCCGGCGCCGGAATCCGTCACGGAAGAGATCCATCGTTGCAGTCTGGAGATTGACGAATACAGAATTCTGGACTCCGAAGATCTGGATCTCTCGACAGTCGCCACGTTGCGCATGGGCGCCACGACCGTGGAGGTCCTTGATCCGGTGGCCATCCATGCCGATGTCCTGCGCACGCTCTTCGACTTCGACGGAATACGGTCTCTCTTCGCCTCGGGCTTCTCCATGCGCTTCGATGCCATGCACGCCGTGACCGGACCCTACGCAAGGGCGATCCTCGAGGACGAGTTGGGTGCACCCCCAGGCACGGTCGTCAACGGCGAACCGCTGCCCGACTTCGGCGGTGGCCATCCCGACCCCAACCCGATGCATGCGAGGGCGCTGGTGGAGCTGATGATGGGTCCGGAAGCGCCGGATTTTGCCGCCGCTTCCGACGGTGACGGTGACCGCAACATGATCCTCGGCCGCGGCACGTACGTGACCCCGTCCGACTCCCTGGCGGTGCTGGCCGCCAATGCCACCCTGGCGCCGGGGTATGCCGGCGGCCTCGCCGGTATCGCGCGGTCGATGCCGACCAGCCGGGCCGCCGACCGGGTTGCCGGGAAGCTGGGCATCGATGCATTCGAAACACCCACGGGCTGGAAGTTCTTCGGCACGCTTCTGGACGCCGGCCTCGCAACGCTGTGCGGCGAGGAGAGCGCAGGAACCGGCTCGAACCACGTGCGCGAAAAGGACGGCCTCTGGGCTGTGCTGTTCTGGCTCAACATCCTCGCCAGACGGCGTGTCGCCGTGAAGAGTATTCTCGCCGGGCATTGGGCCGAGTACGGGCGCGACTATTACACCCGCCACGACTACGAGAGCGTGGACAAGCGCGCGGCAGAGGCCCTGATGGCGGACCTGAGGAGTCGGATTCCGGAACTGCCCGGCCAGTCGTTCGGTGCGCTGACCGTCACGGCCGCCGACGATTTTTCCTATCGCGACCCCGTTGACGGATCCACCGCCGACGCGCAAGGGGTGCGCATTGTCTTCGTGGAAAGCGCCCGCGCAGTGTTTCGGCTCTCGGGAACGGGGACCGTCGGGGCGACGCTGCGCGTCTATCTGGAACGCTACGAGGAGGGGTCGGGCGAACTGGATCTCGACCCGCAGGAGGCGCTGGCCGCGGTCGCCGCCGCAGCGACGGAGATTGCCGGCATTCACGCGCGTCTGGGACGCGACCGGCCGGACGTGCGGACCTGAACATGAAGACGCCTTCGCCGCCGCCCGACGCAGCGGGCCTTCGCAGCTCCATCGAGTACCACCTGCGCTACACGACCGGAAAGGCGCCGGCGGCCGCGACCCTGACGGATTGGCGGCTGGCGGTTTCGCGGGCGGTCCGTGACCTCGTGATCGCACCGTGGTTCGAGACGACGCGGCGGATCTATGCCGAAGACCCGAAGCGGGTCTACTACCTGTCGATGGAATTCCTCATTGGTCGCCTGCTCGAGGATGCCGTCGCCAATCTGGGGCTCGACGAAGAGCTCCGGGCGATCGTCGAGGATTTTGGCGTCGATTACCGGGCACTGCTTGCCGACGAGCCGGACGCTGCGCTCGGCAACGGCGGGCTCGGCCGTCTTGCCGCGTGTTTCCTGGATTCCATGTCCACAGTTGGCCTGGCGGCCTACGGCTACGGCATTCGCTACGCGCATGGCCTGTTTCAGCAATCCTTCAAGGACGGCTGGCAGGTCGAGGAGGCGGAGGACTGGCTGCGCCAGGTTCATCCCTGGGAATTTGAACGGCCTGAGGCCAGCCACGCGGTCCACTTCGGCGGTTCCGTGCGCACCGACGGCACCCGCACCACCTGGACGCCCGACGAGACCGTGCTGGCCGTCGCCTACGATACGCCGATTCCGGGCTGGCGAGGGCGCTGGTCCAATACGCTGCGGTTGTGGTCCGCCAAGCCGGTGCTGGAGTTCGACCTCGAGCCATTCAACCGGGGCGATTACGTGGCCGCGGCCGTTCCCTCGGTTCTGGCAGAAACCATTAGCCGCGTGCTCTACCCCGACGATACGACCGAACAGGGCCGGGAACTGAGGCTGAAGCAGGAATACTTCTTCTCCGCCGCCTCCATTTCCGACATCGTGCGGCGGTTCCTCGCGCATCATGACGACGTGTCCGGGCTGCCCGGCGCCATCGCAATCCAGCTCAACGACACCCACCCGGCCATCGCCATTCCGGAGCTGGTCCGCCTGCTGGTTGATGACCACCGGCAATCCTTCGCCGACGCCTTCGAGATCGCCCGCGCCTGTTTCCACTACACCAACCACACCCTGCTTCCGGAGGCGCTGGAACGCTGGCCGGTGGATCTGATCGGCCGGATCCTGCCTCGGCACCTGGAACTCATCGAGCTCATCGACGCGTATCACGCCCGTGTGGTGCCGCGGTCCGACAGTGTCAGGGTGATCGACGGCGGCGAGGTGCGCATGGGAGATCTGGCCTTCATTGGCTCCCGCCGTGTCAACGGTGTGTCGGCCCTTCACACCGAACTGATGAAACAGACCGTGTTCAGGGACCTAAACGCACTGCATCCCGAGCGTATCGTGAACCAGACCAACGGAGTGACTCCCCGACGCTGGCTCCACAACAGCAATCCGGCGCTTCGCAACCTTTTGAAGGAGGTCGATGGCGAGGCCTGGGTGACCGATCTGGAGCGCCTGGAGTGTCTCGTGCCATTGGCCGACGACCCGGCCTTTCGCGCGCGTTTCGCCGACGCCAAGTTCGCCAACAAGCGCCGCCTCGCCGAGTGGCTGGACCGCAGTCTCGGGATCAAGGTGGACCCGGAAGCCATGTTCGACGTCCAGATCAAGCGGATCCACGAATACAAGCGCCAGCTCATGAACATCCTTCATGCGGCCGCGATATGGAACCGGATCCGCCGCAACCCCGATGTGGACTGGGTGCCGCGAGTCAAGATTATCGCCGGCAAGGCGGCTCCCGGGTACGCCATGGCCAAACTGGTGATCAAGCTGATCAACGACATTGCCGCCGCCGTCAACTCGGACCCGCGCATGTCCGGACGCCTGCAAGTCGTCTATCCACCCGACTACAATGTGTCCATGGCGGAGATCCTTGTCCCTGCCTCCGACCTCTCGGAGCAGATTTCGACCGCCGGCATGGAAGCCTCGGGCACCGGCAACATGAAACTCGCCATGAACGGCTCCCTCACTGTCGGCACCCTGGATGGAGCCAACGTCGAAATCGGCGAGGCCGTGGGCTGGGACAACATCTTCATCTTCGGACAGACAGCCGAGGAGGTGGCCGCGAGCCGCGTGGCGGGCCACCGGCCCGAGCACCACATTGCTGCTGATCCGCTGCTGGCCGAAGTGCTCGACCAAGTCGAGTCCGGTCTCTTTTCTCCGGACGATCCGCACCGCTACGCAGCGTTGATCGACAACCTGCGCCATCACGACTGGTTCATGGTCACCGCCGACTTCTCTGCCTACCGGAAGATCCAGGACCGGATCGACGCGGCCTGGCGGGACCGGGACGACTGGAATCGGCGCTCGGTGCTCAACACCGCCCGCATGGGCCGGTTCTCCTCTGATCGCACCATCCGCGGCTATGCCCGAGACATCTGGGACGCCACCGCGGCGTTTTGACGATCAGATGGCAACGCCGCTCACCGATCCTCGCCAGAACGCCGCTCTTGCGCGCGGCGAACATGACAACCCCTTCGCTTACCTTGGACCGCACCGCCTGGGGAAGAGGACCTGGGTGCTGCGCGTCTTCCGGCCCGGTGTGAATGCGGTGACCATGCTGCCCGCGCACAAACGCCGCAAGCCGGTATCGCTGCAAGCCGACACGGACGGGCTCTTCGCCGCCAGGTTGAGGGCTGAGCCGGGCGCCTATCGGCTGAGCGTATCGAATGCGGCTGACACCTGGGAGGAGGAAGACCCCTTTCGTTTCGGGCCGGTTCTGGGCGAGATGGACAGGTACTTCCTGAGCGAGGGCACGCACCTCGATCTCTGGCGGGTGCTGGGCGCCCATCCTCTGGTCAGGGAGGGGATCGCCGGTACGCATTTCGCGGTGTGGGCGCCCAACGCACGGCGGGTGTCGGTCGTCGGCGATTTCAACCACTGGGACGGGCGGCGGCACCCCATGGGACGGTGTGGATCGACCGGCGTGTGGGAGGTCTTTCTGCCTGGAGTTCCGGCAGGCGCCCGCTACAAGTACGAAATCAGGGCTTCCGACGGTGCCGTGCTGCCTCTCAAGGCCGATCCGGTCGGCTTCGGAGCCGAGCACCCGCCCGCCACGGCATCCGTCGTGCGCGGTCTCGGCGCCAGGCAGTGGAAGGACGGTGAATGGCTCGACAGGCGCGGCACGATGAGCCGGCCCGATCGGCCCATTGCGATCTATGAAGCCCACCTCGGCTCCTGGAAACGCGCCGATAACGGCGCCCGCCCGCTCAGCTACCACGAGCTTGCAGAGGACCTGGTGCCCTACGTGCGCAACATGGGATTCACGCACATCGAGATCACGCCCGTGTCCGAGCATCCCTTTGACGGCTCATGGGGCTATCAGCCCGTCGGTCTCTTCGCACCGACCAGCCGCCACGGCACCCTTGACGAGTTCCGTGACTTCGTCGAAGCCTGCCACACGGCGGGTCTCGGCCTCATCCTGGACTGGGTGCCCGGCCATTTTCCTTCCGACGAGCACGGACTTGGACGCTTCGACGGTACGGCGCTCTACGAATACGCCGACCCGCGAGAGGGGACCCATCGGGACTGGGGTACGTTGATCTACAACTACGCCAGGCACGAGGTCCGGAACTACCTGATCGCCAATGCCCTCTATTGGTTGAAGGAGCACCACGTTGACGGCCTGAGAGTGGATGCCGTCTCGTCCATGCTCTATCGCGACTACTCGCGTCCCGAAGGCGAGTGGGTGCCGAACGTTGAAGGCGGACGCGAGAACCTGGAAGCGATTGCCTTCCTGAAGCGCATGAACGAGGTGGTGTACGGCCATTGCGGGGGCGTCGCCACCTTTGCTGAGGAGTCGACTTCCTATCCGGGAATCTCCCGGCCCACCGGCGTCGGAGGGCTGGGCTTCGGCTTCAAGTGGAACATGGGCTGGATGAACGACACCCTGGACTACATGCGGCGCGACCCGATTCACCGAAAGCACCATCATCACCAGATGACATTCGGGATCAGTTACGCCTTCTCGGAGAACTTCGTACTGCCCCTGAGTCACGACGAAGTGGTGCACGGCAAGGGCTCGATCCTTGCCAGGATGCCGGGTGATGAGGCCCAGCGCTTCGCCAATCTGCGGGCGTACTTCGCCTTCATGTGGTGTCATCCCGGCAAGAAGCTCCTCTTCATGGGTCAGGACTTCGCCCAGCCCGGTGAGTGGAACCATGCCACCAGCCTCGACTGGCACCTGCTCGAGGAGCCGCTCCACGGTGGCGTACAAAAGCTCGTCTCGGACCTGAACCACCTGTACCGGACGACGCCGGCGCTCCATGAGCTCGACTGCGACGAGCGCGGATTCGAATGGATCGAAGCCGACGCGGCCGAGGAATCCCTCTTCGCCTGGATACGTCGCGGTCGTGGCGAGACCGCACCGGTCGTGGTGGTCTGCAACTTCACGCCGATGGAGCGCGCACCTTATCGCCTCGGCGTGCCGATTGCGGGGATCTGGACCGAGCGCCTCAACTCCGATGCGGCGGAGTACGGTGGCAGCGGACGCGGCAACCTCGGATGGGTTCGCAGCGAACCCGTCAAATGCCACCACCGTCCTCACTCGATCGAGATTGTCGTGCCGCCGCTTTCGACGCTGATCTTCGAGCTGAAGCGCTGAACGAGACTCTCTTTCTCGCCCACCTTGTCATGCAATTCGGGTCTGGGATTCGCGGGCACGACGTGCGCGTCCGCCCTTGTCGATGAGCCCCGTCTCGGCATATCGCGACGGCCTCGATCCAGGCTTTCCGGCCGCAGCCTGCCCCGGACCCCATCCGAAAAACTCCACGACGGGGTTGTCGTTGGTGGCAGGTGCGCCGTCACCGTTGTCGATCCCCATGCCTGCCGCTCGTTGTGCCCCCGGGAGCAGGTTTTCCCTCCGAATTGGCACTGTGAAACCGCCGGACATGGGTATTCCTGTATGGAATCGAGCTCTTGTACGTCACAAACACCTCCAGGAGCCGCCTGCGTCGACTGGGGGGCGATCACGAGTGCCGATCATGCCGGTTGATACCGCCGCACGTCGAACACGCCTGCATCCGTAACAGCAGGTCCATGCTGAGGCCGAACGCCTTCTCGACCCTGAGCGCCATCTCGGGCGACAACGAGGCGTTGCCGTTCACCAGGTCGGAGAGCGTCGCGCGGCGCACGCCGAGAATCCGCGCCGCCGCCGCAACGCTCAGCCCCAATTCCTCAAGGGCTTCGATCCGGATGAAGGTTCCGGGATGTGGGGGAGTCATCCCCATCTTGATGCCGCCCTCGCTCATCAGTGGTGGTCCTCCAGGTTTACGCGCTCGGTCCCGCCGTCCCGCTCCTTGAAGGTGATCCGCCAGTTGTCTGCCAAGGCGGTTTGGCAGCGGGTATTCGAGCCACTTGTCCGGTTCGACGAGGCACGAAGCCCCAACCAGGGTGGCACAGGACTGGGCCTCGCTGTAGCGCGGACTATCGTCTGCGGTCACGGCGGAACGCATCGGGCGGTCATCGATCGAGTGCTGGTGCCGGATTGCTGTGAAGCCGACTCAACCGACTGTCTCTCGCCCCCTTGACGCGCTCTCACCAGGATCATCAACCCGCTGCAGAGCGCGATCAAACCGACTGGAACTCCTTGCGGGCGAGGACCTGGATGCCCGGCTTGAGCACCAGGCGGCGGCGGACGACGCAGAGCCGGTGGTTGGCCAGCAGCAGAGTGAGATTCGACGGATTGAAGTAGAGGCAATGATTGGGCGGCGTGAAGGCGTCCCACGCCGTGATATCCCGCGGGCGGCGCCAGTGGCTTATGTCCGGCGTCGTCAGGAAAAGCACGCCACCGGGAGCCATCAGTGCCACGATTGAAGAGAGAAACTGGTTGGCATCGGGGGCATGCTCGATAACCTCGGAGCAATAAACCACGTCGAAGAGACCGGCGTCAGGAGAGTACGTCTCCGCAGTTGCCTTCACGAAGCAGACGTCTGGATAGTGCTCCCGTGCCCAGATGATGGAAATGGGATCCGGGTCAATGCCGCAACTCATGAAACCCCGTTCATGCATCGCCTGAGCCATGAAGCCGCCGTTGCAGCCCACGTCGAGAAAGCGCCGTCCTGTAGCCCACCGCGAAAGCCAGCGAGCTCTGCGACGACAACGGCGCAGCTTGGACGCGGCCTTCGGAAAGTACACCTTGGTCGTACCCCCGTAGCCTTCGGCATAGAGGGCTTGCAAGGTAGCGTCGTCGGGCATTGGATTCATGAAGACCAGACCGCAGTCGGGGCAACGGAAGAGCGTCAGGCCATCGTGGTTCAAATGCGGCTGGCCCGTGCTGCCGCACACCTGACAGGTCGCTCCCTTCTCGCTCATCTCACGTCGCATCCGTCTTTTCCCAGGCAAGCTTGGCGGCCTCGACGTACGGATTGAGGCGGTGCGTTTCACAAGATCTCGGTGCTTCAATCGACACGCCGCCGATCTCTTGGCTACGAAGAATGCCCATGTCCGTCACTGCAACGCTCCTCCCAGGCCCCTTACCATGGTCCAGAGGCAGTCGCGAAGTCAGTTTCGATTGAATTGGAGGGGACTCCAGCCTGGGCCGCACCAGCATCTCGCGGTGTTGCGCGGCGCGGAACGTCCGCAGGAATGGAGACCCGGTCGAGCGCGCGATCCGTCACGAAGCGCGACAGGTCCGTACTTGCCGCCTCAGCTACCCGGCCGATCCGTTCTCACTCCGCCGACAGCGGCTGACCGATCACCTGATCGATGATTCGCAAGATCTTCTCGCAGTCGGTGTACACCTCCTCTTGCCGCCCCCTGCGGCCCGCGTTCAATTCCATCGAACTCACGCTCGAGGCATGGTTGCAAGAAGCCGCTCAGAGAACGGTCGTCGGCCTCGTGCGAGCGATCTGCAGGGGCCTCTCGCCGGAGAATTGCGGCAGATTGCTTCAGCTCTGCGGGAATGAACGCAACATGATCGGATTGCGCTCCAATGCCGCCGCCGCCCGCGCGAGCTCCTCGATCCTGGTCCAGTCACCAGCCGCGACGGCGTCCCTTGGTGCGACCCAGCTTCCGCCAACGCAGATGACGTTCGGGATTGCCAGATAGCTGGCAGCGTTTTCCGCGGTGACGCCGCCGGTCGGGCAGAAGCGGATCTGCGGCAAAGGGGCGGCCCAGGCAGCCAGCACCGACGGCCCGCCGCTTGGGCCGGCGGGATAGAACTTCAGCACGTCAAGGCCGCGCTCCAGCGCTCGCATCGCCTCGCCCGGGGTCGCGACGCCGGGCAGCATCGGAAGACCCGCATCCCCGGCGGCGTCGAGCAGGCTGTCGGTGAAGCCGGGGGAGACGCCGAACCGGGCGCCGGCGGCGGTCGCAGCGTGCACGTCCTCAGGCGTCAGCAGCGTTCCGGCACCCACCATGATGTCGGGTGTCGTCTCGGCGATGGCCCTCACGGAGTCGAGGGCAGCCGGCGTGCGCAATGTCACTTCAAGCACCCTCAGTCCGCCTCGGGACAGCGCCTGCGCCAGCGGCGCGGCCCGGGCGCTGTCCTCGATGGTCAGCACCGGAATGACCGGGACGGTCGCGCAGATGTCCTCGACGTTCATCGGCGGAGCTCCCTGATGCGGGTCACGAGTCCTGCGGTCGACGGGTCGAGCCTGGTATCGGGATCGCTCTCGCCGCGCATGACGGGAGCCAGGCGTTGCGCAAGCGCCTTGCCGAGTTCGACACCGAACTGGTCGAAGGAATTGATGCCCCAGATGACTCCCATCGTGACCGCCTTGTGTTCGTAGAGCGCGATCAGGCGGCCGAGCGCAAACGCGTCGAGGCGGCGGTGCACTATGGTTGTCGAGGGTCGGTCTCCCGGGAAGGTCCGGTGCGGCGCCAGGCGTTCGGTCTCGGTTGGCGTCAGCCCGGCGCGGGCCTCGTCTTCGGTGCGGCCGAAGGCCAGTGCCGCGCTCTGCGCCAGGCAATTCGCGAGCAGCAGCGCGTGGTGATCCGCATCGGCACTGCGCGGGCAGGCGGCGGCAATGAAATCGACCGGGATGACGTCGCTACCCTGGTGCAGGAGCTGGAAGAACGAGTGCTGTGCGTTGGTGCCCGGCTCACCCCAGACGACGGGGCCGGTTGCGCTGCGGGTGGGATCACCTCCACGGGTGACGCGCTTGCCGTTCGACTCCATTTCAAGCTGCTGAACATAGGCCGGAAACCGTTCGAGTCTCTGGTCGTAGGGAACGAGCGCCACGGTCGGCCAGCCCATCGCGTTGCGCCGCCAGATGCCGGCAAGGGCAAGAAGTACCGGCAGATTCTCGTCCAACGCCGCCTCGCGGAAGTGCCGGTCCATGGCAGCGGCCCCCGCAAGAAAGGCCTGGAACCGCCCGGCGCCGACAGCGATCGCCAGGGGGAGCCCGATCGCACTCCAGAGCGAGTAGCGCCCGCCGACCCAGTCCCAGAAACCGAAGACTCGTTTCGGGGGTATGCCAAAGGCGGCGCATGCCGCGAGATTGGTCGACACCGCCGCCATGTTCTCCGCTGCGTGATCGCCGAGCCAGGCCCGGGCGGAGCGGGCATTGGTCATGGATTCGAGCGTCGTGAAGGTCTTTGAGGCGACGATGACCATCGTCGTGGCCGGATCGAGCCCTCCGAGCGTATCGGCGAGATGGGCGCCGTCGACATTCGACACGAAGTGCACTCGGGGCCCGTCGGCATCGGGCGACAGCGCCCGCACAGCCATGGCCGGGCCAAGGTCGGAACCGCCGATTCCAATGTTGATGACGTCGGTGAAGCGGCCGTCGCGAACGCTCTCTGCAAAGGCGAGGAAATCAGCGCGTACACGATCGACGTCATCGCCAGGAGGAGGCATCGCACCGCCGCGCAGCGCCATGTGGAGCGCCGCCCGGTTCTCGGTCTCGTTGACCGGTGCGCCCGCGAACATCGCCTCGCGCCAACTCTCGACGTCAGCCGTTCGGGCGAGCGCGAGGAGCGCATCGAGTGCCGCCGTGTCGAGCTTTTCCTTCGAGAAGTCGAGAGTGAGATCGTCGAAGGTGAAGGAGAATCGCTTGAACCGTGACGGATCGCCGGCGAAGAGCGTGCGCAGATGAATCGGGCGCAGGCGAGCGGCCTCGCGGCGAACCCGTTCCCAGGCTGCTTCGAGCGGCGTCATCATCCTCTAGACGACGACCGCGGCACCGGACTCCGCCGGGCCGACATGACTGCGGAATGTGGCGAAGAGTTCGCGGCCGATGCCGCAGGCGCTCGCCGAGCGATCGACCCCTGCCGGCGCCCGTCCGGCGAACTCCGCCGGATCACAAAGTACGTCGAGCCGACCCTCCGAAGCATCGAGCCGGATCATGTCGCCGTCGAGCACCTGCGCAATCGACCCGCCTGCCGCGGCTTCCGGCGTGACGTGGATGGCTGCCGGAACCTTGCCCGACGCACCGGACATGCGTCCGTCGGTGACCAGCGCCACGCAAAAGCCGCGATCCTGCAGGCTGCCGAGCACCGGCATCAGCGCGTGCAGCTCGGGCATGCCGTTGGCCTGCGGGCCCTGGAAGCGGAGCACGCAGATGACATCGCGCTCCAGCTCGCCGTTGCGGAACGCGGTCTTGATCGCGTCCTGATCCTCGAACACGCGGGCCGGGGCTTCGACGACGTGGTGCTCGGGTTTGACCGCCGAGGTCTTGATGACCGCCTGACCGAGATTGCCGGTCAGCATCGCGAGTCCCCCGGTGCGCTGAAACGGATCGGCCGCGGGGCGCAGGATCCTGTCGTTGAGGCTCGCGCGCGGTCCGTCGCGCCAGACGAGTCCGTCATCGCCCAGAACCGGCTCCTTGGTATAGCGGGCGAGGCCGTCGCCGGCGACGGTGCGAACATCGCCGTGCAGGAGCCCGGCCTCGAGCAACTCGCCGATCAGGTAGCCGAGTCCGCCGGCGGCGTGGAAATGGTTCACGTCGGCGAGTCCGTTGGGATAGACCCGCGCCAGAAGCGGCGTGACAGCGGACAGTTCCGCCATGTCGGTCCAGTCGATCAGCACTCCCGCAGCGCGGGACATCGCGATGAGGTGAAGGGTCAGATTGGTCGACCCGCCCGTGGCGAAGAGGCCGACGATGCCATTGACGAAGGCGCGCTCGTCGAGCACCGCGCTGACGGGTGTGTAGGAATGGCCGTGCGCGGTGATTTGGAGCGCCCGCCGTGCCGCCGCGCGGGTCAGCGCCTCGCGCAAAGGCGTGCCCGGGTTGACGAAGCTCGAACCGGGCAAGTGCAGGCCCATGAATTCCATGAGCATCTGGTTCGAGTTTGCCGTGCCATAGAACGTGCACGTGCCTGGACCGTGATAGGAAGCCATCTCGGCGGCCATCAGCTCATCCCGGCCGATCTCGCCGCGGGCGAACCGCTGACGCACGGCCGCCTTCTCCTCGTTGGGCAGTCCCGATGTCATGGGACCCGCCGGCGCGAAGATCGCCGGTACATGGCCGAAGGTGGCTGCCGCCATCACAAGCCCGGGGACGATCTTGTCGCAGACGCCGAGGAAGATGGCCGCGTCGAAGCAATTGTGCGACAGCGCCACGCCCGCCGCGAGCGCGATCACATCGCGGCTGAAGAGCGAGAGCTCCATGCCTGGCTGGCCCTGGGTCACGCCGTCGCACATGGCCGGCACGCCACCGGCGACCTGAGCGGTGCCGCCTGCCTGCCGGGCCGCGTCGCGGATCAGCGCTGGAAAGGTCTCGAACGGCTGGTGCGCCGACAGCATGTCGTTGTACGCGGTCACGATGCCGATGTTGCCGGCGCTCCCGCCGGTCTGGCGCATCTTGTCTGCCTGCGAACTCGCGGCGAAGGCATGTGCAAGGTTGCCGCAGGAGAGATGCGCGCGTGCCGGCGCGGCCTCGGCGGTGCGTGCCATGCGTTCGAGATAGTCTGTGCGAAGGTCCAGGCTCCTCGCCCGGATCCGCTCGGTGACCTTGTGCACGGTATCGTTCAGATGCATCGGCTTCTCACGGTCATTGCTTCATGGAGCCCAGTAGACGCGGGCAGGGTTCGGCCCGTCCAGGACCAGCCGGACCGGGGCGTCGGAAGGCCCGGCCGCTGCCCATGCACGCTCGAGAGCTGCGCGTTTCCCTGCGCCATGGATCAGCACGCAACGCTGCGCCGCCCCGGTCAGCGCCGGTGCGGTCAGGGTGATGCGCTCCTCCTCGGCGCCGGGAGCGCGCAAGCGCAGAGCCGGCGTGCCGCACTCCGCCGAAAGCGCTTCGTCCAGGCGGTCGGCTTCGGGAAAGAGCGAAGCGACATGCAGATCCTCCCCCATGCCGAGCACGCAGGCATCAAGCGGCAGAAGCGCCGAGAGCGCCTGCGCATCTTCGAGTTCGACGTAGCGGGCTGCACGGGCCGGGCCGGCGAAGAGCGTCTCGTGGAGCAGGCGTCGGTTCGAGCGCGGGTGATCGGGCGCGACACAGCGCTCGTCGGTTGGCGTGACCGCCACCGCCGCCCAGTCGAGCTCGTGTCCGCCGAGTGCGACCAGGAAAGCCGCCGGAGTGCTGCCACCTGGAACCGCCAGCGCGGCGCCGCCGGCACTCTGGATCGCCGCTTCCAGCACCGCCGCGATGTCGTCGGCCAGAAGTCGGGCGAGCGCACCCCGGTTCGCGGCCTCGATAACGGGCATCATGCCGCGAGAGCCCGCCAACGCCGGCCGTCGCGGTGCATCAGCATCATCGCATCCTCAGGTCCCGATGAGTAGTTGTCGTAGGGTTGCGGGCCCTCGGGCGCGGAGTCCGCCGAGGCAATGATCGGATCGATCCAGCGCCAGGCCGCTTCGACTTCATCATCGCGCATGAACAGCGTCTGATCGCCACGGATCACGTCCATCACGAGCCGCTCATAGGCACCCGGAATCCGCAGGCCTTGCGCGCCCAGGGCATTGGCGAAGGTCATGTCGAGCGGCACCTGGCACAACCGCATGCCGCCAGGCCCCGGTTCCTTGATGGTCAATCTCAGCGTGATCCCCTCGTCCGGCTGCAACCTGATCGCCAGCGCGTTCGGAGTTGTGCCACCCGCACTCGCAGGAAAAATGGAATGCGGCGTGTCCTTGAAGATGACGGCGATCTCGGACATTCGGGCCTGAAGTCGCTTTCCGGTGCGCAGATAGAACGGCGTTCCGTTCCAGCGCCAGTTGGCGATCTCTACCTTGATCGCCGCAAAGCTCTCCGTGCGCGATTCGGGATTTCCAGCATCCTCGACATAGCCAGGCTCGCCATTGGTGCCGCGATACTGGCCGAGCACGACGTCGCCAAGTCCTTCAAGCGGTTTCAGGCTGCGCAACACCTTGAGCTTCTCGTCGCGTACCGCGTCCGGTTCAAAATGCGCCGGAGATTCCATCGCGATGAGGCAAAGCAGTTGCAGAAGATGATTCTGCATCATGTCACGAACGGCGCCGTTCTGGTCGTAGTAGGCGCCGCGGCCGCGGACGCCGACCCGCTCGGCGACGGTGATCTGCACATGGTCGACATGGCGTGCGTTCCAGATCGGTTCGAACAGCGCATTGGCGAAGCGCAACGCCATGAGGTTCTGAACCGTCTCCTTGCCGAGAAAGTGGTCGATCCGGTAGATCTGGCGCTCGTCGAATATCGTCGCAAGTTGGCGATTCAGATTGTGCGCGCTCGCGAAATCGTGACCCAGGGGCTTCTCGACGACCAGCCGGGTGTCCGGAGTCCGGCAGCCACTCGTCGCCAGCCGCTCGCTGATCGGAGCGAACAATTGTGGCGCCACCGACAGATAGAAGACCCGCATGCGCTCCGAGTCCCTGAGCCGGTCAAAAAGCGCAGCCCATCCGCCGTCGCCCGCCGCATCGGCGCGAACATAGTCGAGCGTGGCAAGAAACTCTGCCAGTCGGTCGGGGTCGAGCTGCTCGGGACCCACATGTTCGCGGAGCGCCGCCTCGACCCTGCGTCGAAAGCTGTCGGCGTCGAGGTCTCGTCGGGCAACGGCGATGATCCTCGAATCCGGCAAGGCCTGCCCTTCGAACATCCGGCGATAGAGCGCGGGCAAAAGCTTGCGCTGCGCGAGATCGCCCGTCCCGCCGAAGACCACGAGATCGAAGGGATCGACCGGAATGACACGCGCGACCATGGCTAGGCCACTCCCGACCGGATCAGCTTTCGAGGAGCGCGCGCGTGGAACCCGGTCAAGGCGGTCCGCGAGGCCACCGGGCCGGGAATTCGCACGGTCGTGCGGCACGGACTTGCGTGGCTCCGCAATTGTCGGCAATCCCGCATGCCGAATGCGGGGTTGAACGGAGCATCTCCGGTTGTCCGGCCGATCGAGCGGGCGCGGCGGCCCACTGTCATGCCGCCGAGGCGGGCTCGCATCGATTCGGAACATCGTGATCGCAATGAAATGGGCGCCAGGGAGCAGGTTTTCGCGCCCGGGGCTGGAATCTCAGATTTCGGTGCTTTCTCGGTCGTCTGCCGTGGTTTCAGGAAGCCGGGGAAGCGGCATCCCTTTCGCCGTTTCGGAATTCTCGACGCGTCCGCGTGCTTCTCCCGGACACAGGCGCAGACGCCGTCGAACCGGTTGATGCGCTCCGGCGAACCCGTGTCTTGCGTGGCCCTGGACAGTCCCTCAACTTCCAGCGACATCCGACGCCCAGTTGCAATGTGGATCGTCTTGCCAGGAAGGTCGATATCGAAGCCCGTCTCCGACAGCGCACACGGCTTCATCGTGTCACAGGTGGCCATCGTGATGCTCCCTATCGGTATGCCTGTCGCGGTGACCCTGCACAATCCGAAGTTAAACGATTGATATAGGGTCGTTTATGTTCCATGACCGGCTGCACTGGAACGGATCCGCAACCGTCCGCTTCCTGTGTGCAGCCCGAACAAGGACAACGCTCGTGGTCGCAGACAACCCCGGCGATGTCCACATCAAGGCGCTCAACGCCTGCAGGACCGCATACGCCATCCGCGACGGCAAAATCAAGGCCTTGGGCGTCCGGATGCTGCCTTCGGGAGCGATCCGCTTCTTCGTTCGAGGCCCGTGTTGAGGGAAAGGGCGTGGATGATCGTCAGCGACGCAGTATTCGAGTCCACGGCCAGGCGTGCCCGCCGCGAGGAGCACAATTCACCCTGGATCCGCTGTGGCGGTGCATCCCGTCCGATCCTTGCGAGAACAACGGCGGCCCGCGACGCGAATTCCATGTGGTGCGGAACAGGGACGGACCAGCCGGCAAGGAGTGACGTTGCCCGGATGTCAGGGCCGCTGGATGTTCGGGAGCTGAAGAGATTGCCTCTGGTTCGGCGTTGCGGATGTGAAGGCATCCATCACTCTGCACCGCCTTGGGGTCAGGGGGGTGCCGAGAGCAGGAATTCGACAAGTTCGGGTCGTCGCCAATTGCAGTTCAACCCGCCTCGGAACCGGAATGCCACTCAGGACGGGTG
The DNA here is from genome assembly GCA_964291415.2 of Alphaproteobacteria bacterium. GTDB lineage: Bacteria > Pseudomonadota > Alphaproteobacteria > SP197 > SP197 > SP197. The sequence continues at coordinate 675,728 of OZ219920.1, forward strand.
TCCCCGGGAGACGGAAGGCCTGTAGGCGAGGGTGAGGGTGGCCCGGTGGTCGGTGACGGTGGCGGCGCGAGGTGCGAATTCGACCTGGCGGTAGGCGTCGAAGACGGAGGCGGACTGGTGCTCGAGAAATCCGGCACAGGATGACGGTGGTGGCGCCAACGGCGTGGACCATGCCGATGAAGGGGGGCGACGGCGCACCACGATTGCCGGCCACCGATCCCGGCATGGGCAACGACTGTCCAGGCAGGCTACACTGCAGCCCAGCGAGGAGTATCGGCACATGCGCACCGTCGTTCGCGCACGCATCGACGAGAAGACCAAGGAAGAGGCCGCCGACGTGCTCGCAGCAATCGGCCTCACCGTGTCGGATGCCTTCCGTCTGATGATGGTGCGGATAGCGACCGAAAAACGCCTGCCCTTCGAGCCGCTGGTGCCGAACGCGGAAACCATTGCCGCTATGAAGGCGGCGAGGCGGGGCGAGCTGGTCACGGTCGGCGACGTCAACGGCCTGATTGCCGATCTCCATGCGGACGATTAGGCGGACCGCGGCCTTCAAACGAGACTACCGGCGCGAAGAGAGAGGTCGTTTCGCCGGGACCGTCGATGCCGAACTGGCGCATGTCGTGACCAATCTTGCGGAGGACCGGCCGCTGGCGCCGCGCCATCGGGACCACGCGCTTGGCGGTCAGTGGTAGGACCACCGGGACTGTCATGTCCGGCCCGACCTGGTACTGATCTACCGCAAGCCCGACGCCGATCATCCCGATCTGGTGCGGCTTGGCTCGCACAGCGAACTCGGCCTCTGACAGGCCGCACCGTGTGCGGACCTCGATCCCTGCCGCCCAACATGCGGCCTGCTGCCCTGTAGAATGTTCGGTGCACTCTTCGTGCCGGCGGCCAAGCTCGCCCGCCGCGAGGGCGTAGAGTTCATTCTGGATCCGCTGGGGCAACGTAGCCCGTCCGGTCTTTCCGGGCACACCAACGGCCTGCGCAGCGGGTTCTGTGTGGCGAGGCACAGGGACGGACCATCCGGCAAGGAGTGGCGTTGTCCGGATGTCGGGGCCGCTGGATGTTCGGCAGCCGCGATCACTTTGCACCGCCTCGGGTCGAGGGGGTGCCGAGAGCAGGAGTTCGACATGTGCGGATCGTCGCCAATTGCAGTTCAACCGGCTTCGGAACCGGAATGCCACTCACAACGATTGTGCCCGGGAGGCGGAAGGCCTGTGGGCGAGGGTGAGGGTGGCCCAGTCGTCGATGACGGTGGTGGCGCGGGGCGCGTATCCGGCCTGGCGGTATGCTTCGAGGACGGGGGCGGACTGGTGTTCGAGAAAGCCTGACAGGATGACGGTGCTGGCGTTGATGGCGGGGGCCATGGCGATGAGGGGGCGGGCCAGGATGTTGGCGATGACGAGATCGAGGTGTGCCGGGGAGAAGGCGCCGAAGGCGCTTGCGCAGACGAGGTGGATGCGGTCGGCGAGGCCGTTCTCCGCGATCTGGCTCTGGGCAAAGGAGAGGGCGAGGGGGTCGTTGTCGACGGCGATGATGTGGCAGTCCCACAAGACGGCGGCGGCGATCGAGAGAATGGCCGACCCGCATCCCATGTCGAGGACGGTGCCAGGCGATGGGTCGAGGGCGGCAAGGGCCTTCAGGCACCCGGCGGTGCTCGGGTGCTCGCCGGTGCCGAAACCGGCCCCGGCCCTCATGCGGATGAGGTGCCGAGATGTGTCCGCCGGGTCATCGCCGTGAACGATGGTGAAGGGCCCGACGACACGGGGCGGAAAGGAGCGGATGTTGTCCGCGACCCAGTCTTTCGCCGGCAGTTCATGGAGGGAGGGCGTGACGCCGAGATGTGTCTCGAGGTGCCGGCGCGCACGTTCGGCTTCCTCGCGGCTGGCGAAGAGGGCCTGGACGCTCGAGCCGAAGAGGGACAGCGCCAGGGGCTCCAGGTCCTCGAGGAGGTCGTGTGCTCCTTCGTGCTCCGCCTCGAGCTGCCAGGTCATGCCGGCGTGACGAAGGCCGCCATGACTTTCTTGCGGCCGGCCTTGTCGAAGGCGATGTCGAGCTTCTCGCCGTCTGCCTTGAGGACGCGGCCATAGCCGAACTTGTCGTGGAAGATGCGGGTGTCGGGCGCCGGCGGCGGGCTGGCGTCAGGCGCTGCCGGGGCGGTGCGGGAGGGAAACTGCTGCTGGCGGCGGGCGAGGGTGCGGGCGAAATTGCTGTCGGTGACGGCCGCGCCGAACTGGGACATGTTGCGGTAGCCGACGAGGGGGGATTCATCCGTCAGCACGTGCTCGTCCGGAAGTTCGGCGAGGAAACGCGAGGGAATGTTGGACACGGTCTGGTTGTAGATCCGCCGGGTGGCCGCATGGAAGATGGCGACGCGCCGGCGGGCACGGGTGAGAGCGACGTAGGCGAGACGGCGTTCCTCCTCGAGACCCTGGTTGCCGCTCTCCTCGAGGGCGCGTCGGTGGGGAAAGAGCTCCTCTTCCCAGCCGGGCAGGATGACGGTGTCGAATTCAAGGCCCTTGGCCGCATGGAGCGTCATGATGCTGACCATGTCGCCGTCGATGGCGACATCCCCGTCGGTGACCAGGCTCACGTGGTCCAGGAACTCCTCGATGTTCTCGAAGTCGGCCAGCGCGACGACGAGTTCCTTCAGGTTCTCGAGCCTCGTCGGGGCATGGATGGACTTGTCCTTCTGCCACATCTCCGTGTAGCCCGATTCTTCGAGGACGATGGCGGCGATCTCCGCCGGGGCCTTGCGGCTGGCCTCGGCGCGCCAGCGGTCGATGTTCTCGATGAAGAGACGCAGGGTGCGCCGCCGCGCCGGCGGCAGCGTGGTGTCGCCCGCGACGTGGCGCGCGGCGCCGAGCAGACTGGTCCCGGCCTTGCGCCCATGGTCATGGAGAGGGAGCAGGGACTTCTCGCCAAGGCCGCGCCTGGGGAGGTTGATGATCCTCTGGAAGGCGAGGTCGTCGTCGTCCTGGCGCACCAGGCGCAGGTAGGCGAGGGCATCGCGGATCTCGCGGCGTTCATAGAATCTCAGGCCCCCGATGATGCGGTAGGGCACGCCAAGCGTGATGAAGCGCTCCTCGAAATGACGTGTCTGGTGGCCGGCCCGTACCAGCACCGCCATCTCGTTGAGCTGGTGCTGCTTCCTGTGGAGGTTCTCGATCATGTCGCCCACGGCATGGGCCTCGTCCTCGCCGCTCCACACGCCGTTGACGGCGATGGGTTCCCCGGCGTCGTCGCCATCGGGTGTCCACAGGGTCTTGCCGAGCCGGGAGCGGTTGTGGGCGATGAGGCCCGAGGCCGCGGCGAGGATGCGGGGTGTCGAGCGGTAGTTGCGCTCGAGGCGCACGATGGTGGCCCCGGGAAAGTCCTGTTCGAATTTCAGGATGTTGCCGACCTCCGCGCCGCGCCAGCCGTAGATCGACTGGTCGTCGTCGCCGACGCAGCAGATGTTGCCCGATCCGCGGGCGAGCAGGCGCAGCCACAGGTACTGGATCGCGTTGGTGTCCTGGTACTCGTCGACGAGGAGGTAGCGAAAACGCCTGTGCCAGACTTCAAGCACATCCGGGTGGTCGAGGAGGAGGCGGTAGGGCTTGAGCAGCAGGTCCCCGAAATCAGCCGCATTGAGGGATTCGAGGCGTTCCTGGTAGGCGCGGTAGAGGGCCTGGCCCCGACCGTGGGCGAACGATGCCGCCTCCTCCCCGGGGAGTTCATCGGGGGTCCATCCCCTGTCCTTCCATTTCTGGATCAGGAACGAGAGCATGCGTGGAGGCCAGCGCTTGTCGTCGATGTTGGCCGCTTCGAGGAGTTCGCGCGCCAGGCGGACCTGGTCGTCGGTATCGATGATGGTGAACCCGGACTTCAGGCGCACGAGCTCCGCATGCCGTCGCAGCATGCGCGCGCCGATGCCGTGAAAGGTGCCGATCCACAGGCCGGCCGTGGACTGTCCGATGAGCGCGCTCACCCGTTCCGACATCTCGCCGGCGGCCTTGTTGGTGAAGGTGACCGCGAGGATCTGACCTGGCCAGGCCCTCCCGGTTTCGATGAGATGGGCAAGGCGCACGGTCAGCACGCGAGTCTTTCCGGTGCCTGCACCGGCGAGCACGAGAACCGGCCCGTCCAAGGCCTCGACCGCCTCGCGCTGCGCCTCGTTGAGACCTTCAAGAAGGGGGGTTGGAGGAGAGCCCTGCATGATGCGCCTCTCCTATCACAGGTCCGCGATCCTGTTCAGATGAGGCATGTGGACAGCCTGGATTCACTGGGAAGCGGTTGAGTGCCATGATACCGCCCTCCACGGCGTGCCAGGGTTCTCACCGGAACACTCCGGACATGAAGGAGACGGGTAAGGTTGCGCAAGGCTTTCTGGATAGCGGCAGCCCTCGTGGCCGTATTGCTGGCCGCCGGGGCGTTCTGGCACCTGACACGCGATCTCGACCGGTACCGTGGCGAGGTCGAGAAGCAGCTCGAGGCGCTGACCGGCCGCAACGTGACGGTTTCCGGCGACCTCGGCCTGGCGCTGGTTCCCGATCTCAAGGTGGCGTTGAGCGACGTCACCATCGGCGACGAGCATGCTCCCTGGCTCACCTTGCCGGAAGTCCACGCGGTCGTTTCCCTGACGTCGTTGCTCACCCTTGATCTCGCCATCGAGCGGATCAGGATTGTCGGGCCGGCGCTCACCATCGGCGGATCCGACATGGCCGGATCCCTCACCGCCGTCGGGACGACTCAGCATCCGGCGGTCAGGATCGACGCCGTCGAGATCGTCGACGCCACGGTCACCTGGCACAGTGCGCTCCAGGGGACCCGGGTCTACGAAGGTCTCGATCTTGCCGTCGAGTCGAAGGGCGTGGACGGTCCCTTCGAGATTACCGGCAGCCTTTCGGGGAATGCCGGGGACTGGACACTCGACGGCGCCCTTGGACGGCTGACCCGACCGTCTCTTCCGGTGAGCCTTGCGATCGTGTCCGACGAGGGCGCCTCATTGCGGGCATCCGGGAGTCTCCAGGACTGGAAGCGAGAGGCCAGGTTTGCCGGCACCGTGAGACTGGATGTCCCCGATCTCGGAAGGCTGACCGGGCTCGCCGCGGCTCGAGCGCTGCCGGCGTCGTTTGATGCCGTAATGGCGATCAGCGCCGATGCGGTCGAGATCGGCGATCTCGCCCTGCAGCTCGACGATTCTGTCGCCTTCGGCGCCATTGAATCGTGGGAAGATCGGCTGGCGGTCCGCATGACCTCCAGCAAGCTTGATCTCGATCGCCTCGTGGCGCTGGCCGGGGAGATGGAGAGCGACCATCCGGCGATCGCCTGGCTGCGGGGACGCCATGTCTCCATGGATGTTGCGGTCGAGCATGCCCTCTACCGGAACCGGACGGCGCGACAGGTCGAGGTGGTGGCGTCCGTGGCCGATGGCACGGTTGACATCGAGCGGGCCGCCGCTCTCCTGCCGGGCAACACGAACGCCATGGTGACCGGCGTCGCCACCATCAAGGGTGACGTGCCGATCTTCCGCGGCCCGCTTGACGTCACGTCGAGTGATCTCAGGAGCACACTCGCATGGCTCGGGGTGGACCTGGAGGGCATTCCCCGGGACCGGCTGAGGACTGCCCGGTTGTCGGCGCACTGTGAAGCGACGCCGGGTTCCGCGGTTCTGTCAGCCATGGACCTTGTCCTCGATTCATCCCGTGTAACCGGGACACTCATCAGCCTCTTCGCCGGGAAGAGGAGTTTCATTGCCGATCTCGCCATCGATGAACTGGCGCTCGATGCCTATCTTCCCGCCGGCCTGCCGGACACCCTCCCGGGGACCGACTGGTCCGGAATCGCTCTCGATGTCAGGAGCGAGGTCGGAACACTGGTCATGGGCGATGTCGTCGCCGCCGAGGTGTTTGTCGACGGCGCCCTGAACCAGGGGACCCTGGAGTTTCGACGTCTCGAGGCACGAGATGTCTCGGGCGCCGCCGTCAGGGCCACGGGGACGATCGAGCCGGCTCACCGGACCCTGGCGTTCGACGTCGAGGCCGGGGCGGCCGACATTGGCGCCATCGCCCGCCGGGCAGGCATCGAAACGCCGTTCGATCTGCAGAAGCTGGGGACCGTGGACCTGTCGCTTTCCGCGCAGGGGACATTCGACGACATCGATCTCGAGGGCGCGTTGGCGACTGCGGTCGCGGAATTCTCCGTCCGGGGCCGCCTGGACCGGCCGCTCGCCGACCCGTCGTTCCGGGGCAACCTTGACGTCGAGGGCGAGAGCCTTGCGGCCGCAGCCGGCGTTGTCGGGCTGGATGTGCCGGGAGGAGAGGGAGAACCCTTCACACTGTCTGCCGACATCGATCTCGCACCTCCCGAGATGAGCCTTGCCGTCGCTGTCGAGACCCTTGGCGCCACGCTCGACGCCAGTGGCCGCCTGCGGAACGCGGTTCTGGATGGGGGCCGCGCCGTTCTCAAGCACGCCGATTCCGGGGACCTGATGGACCGCTGGGGCCTTGCCGGGAGCGCGGACCTGGAAGGGCCGCTCGATATCGCCGTCAGGGCTGCCGGGTCGCTTGACGAGGGAAGGGTCGAGTTCGAGCGGGCAAGCGTCGGGCCGTCCTCGTTCGAAGGCGCGGCCGCGTGGTCGACAGCGGCCGCCCGGCCGATCATCCATCTTCGTCTCGCAGCGGACACCATCGTTCTCGATGCGCTGGCCAGCCGGATTCCCGGGATCGTCGAAGACGTGGATGGACGCATCGACCTCGCGGCGGATCGCCTCGTCGTCGGCGGCATGACACTCGACGACGTTCTCCTGCGGTCTGCGGCCGAAGGAGGTGTCCTTCATATCGAGAGCCTGTCGGGATCCCTCTTTGGCGGGACGATTCTCGTCTCCGGCACAGCCAGCCACGGCCTTCCCCACGAGGTGACCTACTCCCTTGTCCTCGAAGACGGTGAACTGAGGGAGATTCTCGCTGCCCTGGCGGGACGGAAGACGCTCTCCGGCCGTCTCCAGCTCGCGGTCGACGGAACAGCGCGTGGGCTCACCGGCGAAGACCTCCTGCAGAGCCTTGCCGGCGAGGGACGGATCTCGCTCCGGCGTGGCGCGGTGGAAGGTTTCGACTTTCAGGCCATGGCGGGTCTGCTGGCCGATGGCGGGGAGAGTTCCGACATTGCAGAAGAGATGTTGCGTTCCACCGGCGAGGGCACGTCGGAGATCATCACGGCCGGCGCCTCCCTTTCCGTGTCGAAGGGTGTCGCCCGGTCGGACGATCTCTCCGTCATCTTCAACGGCGCCGAAGGCATCTACGAGCTCGAGCTCGACCTGCCGCGCCGCTGGATCGATCTCGAAGGATCGGTGCAGCTGACCGGCGGCACCGGTCTTCCGGCGGTCGCCATGACCGTTGCCGGTCCCCTGGACGAGACGGACCTCGTCTTCGATACCAGGCTGCTGGAGACACATCTCGTCAGCGAACCCATTCCACTGCCGGAAGACAAGCCGCCCGTTCCCTCCGATGAGACCGTTGACGACGATATCCTGGCAGCGGCCGAATCCGACGCGCCGGAGAGCGAAACCCTCGTCAACGAGCCACGGGAAGATGACGGCTCACTGCTTCTCTGGGTCCTGGATGAGGATGAAGGAGGTACTGAATTGCCGGAACCTCAGCCAGCCGAAACGGACGAGGGTGACCAGGACGTCAAGGGAGATGAGGAAAACGGCAGTATCCTGCGTCTGCTCGACTGAATGCACGCTTGTCATACGCTCTGAGCAGGTCCGGCAGTGCGCATCCGGGCCAGGATTTCGGCCCGGATTTGTTCGAGCAGAAACAGACCGTCCCCCCTTTGGCGCTGGCCGACCTCGTGATCAGACATGCGGACTGCGCCCGGGATACGGGCGCCGCAATGCGGTCGAAGTCCGCCCCGAATCGTGCAGATTATCGCTACGTTACGGAATGTTCCCACGTGAATGGCGCCAGGCGATCATGCCCTGCAGGAGTTCGGCAGTCGAATAGTCCCGGATGTCGTCATCCGAGAATCCAAGACTGCTCTGGCGCTGATGGTACCAATCCTGGAAGTTCTCGTAGTCGGTCAGAACCCGAGAGGCGCCGATGGCCTCGAAGCCCGGCAATCCGGCAAGCCAGTTCCGTACTTCCTGACGGCGACTTGGTAGTCTCCATAATGGGCCTCAATGTCTGAACCGGCGAGGTCCGAGATTGCTGCCTGGTACCGATATCGCTCTTCTTCAAGTACGAGAATGACCTTGTCCTTCATCTGTCCCGCACCGAAGCGGCGGCATCCGAAGTCCAGACCCAGTTCGAAGGGCATGTTGAGGCGATAGTACTCTCCCCCGACCCGGGCCTGACATCGGCACAGATCATGAATGGAGTATCGGGACGATTGGATGAGTTCGACTATCTTGCTGATACGTGTCTCGCCTGCATCGCTGCGTTCGGCGGCAATTCGCGGTTTCAGATCGAATCGCACCAGGCAAAACAGCGCGGCTTGCAGAATGTGATCGTAATCGTCGTCCAAAGGGCAATTCACGAAGACGTTTCGATCGAAATCACTGTTCTTTGGCAAAGGGTGCTATCCGCGCGATCGAGAAGGCTCGGTCCCGCAGGAATCACGTTTGCGAATGCGGCCATCTGGTCCGTAGATGAGCACTTCGCCGCCTTGATTGCGGACGATCCCTCGAGCGACCTTGATCGCTTCCTGCTGGGTGTCGAAGTGGCGCGTAACCCTTTCAGCGCCCGATTTGTGGATCGCCCATCTCTTCCCGCGCGGAACAACATGCTGGTTCTTGGTCGTCACTGGCTGGTCCCGCGGATGGTGCGACAACCAATGTACCACGACATTCGTGAAGGTACTCGGTTACACCATTGCGAAACGCCGCGACCGGGATTCCGGCTTTGGCCGCATCATTGCAAGCCCCTGAGGGAGGGCCAGGCAAGACGCAGGGACATCAGTGCAGCCCCAGCCTCATGTGAGGTCGAGAGTCATCACCGGCTCTGACAATGATAATCATTCGCAAAAGTGTTGACATGCAGTCGGCGATGCTTCAAAGGTGCGCTAATGATAATCATTCGCAATGAAGAGGAGAACATGATGTTCGTGCGAATTGTTGCGCTCGCTCTCGCTGTCCTGTCGCTGCCGGCGGCGGCGGATGGCGAGGTCAATCTCTATACGGCACGCCACTACGATGCCGACGCCCAGCTCTACGAGGCCTTCCGCGAGGCTACCGGGGTCACTGTCAACGTCATCGAGGACAAGGCCGGGGCCCTGATGGAAAGGATGAGGATCGAAGGCGAGAACAGTCCCGTCGATGTCTTCATGACCGCCGATGCCTCGAACCTGATGTCCGCCGCCCTCGATGGTCTGCTCCAGGGCATCTCCTCGGCAGAACTGGAGTCCCGCATACCCGCTTCCCTGCGCCACCCCGATGGCGAATGGTTTGCCTTCACCAGGCGCGCCCGCGTGATCATGGTGAGCAGGGATTTCGACGCGACGGGTCTCGAACGCTACGAGGACCTCGCGGATCCGCGGTTTGCCGACACCATCTGCATCCGTTCATCCGGAAACATCTACAACCAGTCTCTCGTGGCCTCGCTCATCGTCGCCAATGGCGATGACGACACCGCCCGATGGGTGAAGGGGCTGGTGGCGAACATGGCGCGCGAACCGGAATCCAACGATACCGGCCAGATCAAGGCGGTGGCCGCCGGCCAGTGCGAGATCGCTGTGGCCAACACCTACTACCTGGCGCGCCTTGCGGGGTCCGACGATCCGGCCAATCGCGATATCGCCGATGCCATCCGTGTCATCATGCCGAACCAGGGTGACCGCGGGGTCCATGTCAACATTTCAGGGGCCGGTGTGGCCGCCAACGCTCCCAACCGCGACAACGCCATCGCCTTCCTGGAGTTCCTGGCCAGCGACATGGCGCAGCAGGTCTTTGCCGACAGCAACAACGAATGGCCGGTGGTCGACGGCATCGCCCATGCGGACGTGCTCGACGACCTTTATGGAGACTTCGTCGCCGACGAACTCGATGCGGCGGTGTTCGGCGCCAACCGCGCCCGCGCTCTCGGGATCATGGAAGAGAACGGCTGGAAGTAGTCGTCCGGCCATCCCCGGTCACGGCCGTGATCCCGGCCGTGACCGGGCGATCCTGCCGGAGAGCAGGATGACCGGGAGAATTCCCGCCAGCACAATGGCCAGCGCCGCCGTCGAGGCCTCGGCCAGCCGTTCGTCCGCCGCCAGTCTCCACGTCCTGGTGGCCAGGGTCTCGAAGTTGAAGGGGCGCACCAGCAGGGTGGCCGGCAGTTCCTTGAGAACATCGACGAAGACCAGCAGGCCGCCTGTGAGGAGGCTGCCCCGCAACAGCGGGGCATGGATTTCGGCCAGGGTGGAGAAGGGGCTGCGTCCCAGCGACCTCGAGGCGCCGTCCATGGCCGGGGTCACCCTGGCGAGTCCCGCATCGGTACTGTTGTAGGCAACGGCGAGGAACCGGACCACATAGGCAAGGAGCAGCGCAGCGATCGAGCCGGTCAGCAGCAGGCCTGTCGACACGCCGAAAGCCGCCTCCATGAAGGAATCGAGACGGTTGTCGAACCAGGCAAGGGGGACCAGGACCCCGACCGCGATGACCGATCCCGGGATGGCATAGCCCATGGAGGCGACCCGTGCGGCGCCAATCGTCAGCGGGCCGGCCGCGAGGCGCGCCGCGTAACCCAGCGTCAGGGCCGCACAGACGGCCAGGACGGCAGCCAGTCCGGCCACCAGGACCGAGTTTCCGGCGTAGGTCGTGAACGCCGCAAGGGGCATCGAATCGCCCGAGGCGACCGAGAGTTCGAGGAGCAGGGAGACCGGCACCACGAATCCCAGCACGACCGGCAGGACGGTGGCAAGGAAGGCGGCCCAGGCCCTGATTCCGCCAAGGGCGAAACGCGGCAACGGCTGGAAGCGGCCCGTTCCCGTCACATAGCGGGCCCGGCCCCGGGAACCCCTCTCCAGGAGAATCACGGCCAGGGCGAAGAAGAGCAGGATGTTGGCCAGCTGTGCCGCGCCTTCCGGGGAGCCCCTGATGAACCAGGTGCGGTAGATCCCGGTGGTGAAAGTCTGGACCCCGAAGAACTCGACGGTTCCGAAGTCCGCGAGCGTTTCCATGAGTGCCAGGGCGAGGCCGGCGGCAATTCCGGGGCGGGCCATGGGTACGGCAACGCGGGCGAATGCGGACCACGGGCCGAGGCCCAGCGAACGGGCGACACCGAGCGCCTGGACCGACTGTGACAGGAACGCGTTGCGCGCCAGAAGATAGACATACGGGTAGAGCACCAGCGACAGCATGGCGATGGCACCGGGCGTGGAGCGGATTTCGGGGAACCAGTAGTCATGGCGGCTCCAGCCCGCGAGATCGCGAAGGAGGGTCTGCAGTGGCCCGGCGAACTCCAGGAAATCGGTGTAGGCGTAGGCGATGACGTAGGCCGGAGCGGCGAAGGGCAGCAGCAGCAGCCATTCCATGTGGCGCCGGCCCGGAAACTCGCACATGGTGACGAGCCACGCGGTTCCGGTGCCGATGGTCCCGGCAACCACGGCCACTCCGGCCAGCAGGACCACGGTGTTGACGACATAGACCGAGAGAATGCGATCGACGAGGCCGGCCCACACGACGCCGCTGCCGGTGAAGAGATTCGAGACCACGGCAAGGATGGGAAGGGAGACGATGGCGGCGATGACCATGGCCGCCGCGGGGAAGAGCGGGCGCCAGCCGGAAGCGGGCCGAAACTGTCCGACCGACAGCCTCACGTCTTCGAGGGGCCGATCATCGAGCCGGGCTTCACCCAGGCATCGAAGTCCTCGGGGCTGACGAGGCCGAGCGCGACGGCAGCCTCCTTCAGGGTCGTGCCCTCGGCATGCGCCTTCTTGGCAATTCTCGCTGCGTTGTCATAACCGACGTGGGGGTTGAGTGCCGTCACGAGCATGAGCGAGCGCTGCATCAACTCGTCGATGCGGTCCCTGTCGGCAGCGATGCCGGCAACGCAGCGATCCGTGAAACTCGCTGCCGCATCACCGAGAAGACGGGCGGAACGCAGCACGTTGAAGACCATCACGGGCTTGAAGACGTTGAGCTCGAAGTGTCCCTGGGCTCCCGCAATCGTCACCGCCGTGTGGTTGCCCATGACCTCGGCGCAGACCATGGTCAGCGCCTCGCACTGGGTCGGGTTGACCTTGCCCGGCATGATCGAACTGCCCGGTTCGTTTGCCGGCAACACGAGCTCGCCGATGCCGCTGCGCGGCCCGGAGCCCAGCAGCCGGATGTCGTTCGCGATCTTGTTGAGGCTGACGGCGACGACGTTGAGCGCTCCGGACACCTCCACCAGGGCATCATGGCTCGCCAGGGCCTCGAACTTGTTGGCGGCGGTGATGAAGGGAAGGCCGGTCATCGCGGCGATGCGCCCGGCGAAGGCGACGTCGAACCCTTCAGGGCTGTTGAGGCCCGTGCCGACCGCCGTCCCCCCCATGGCAAGCTGCAGGAGCCGCGGCATCGTCCCCCTGAGACGCTCGATGCCGAGTTCCACCTGGCGGGCGTATCCGGAAAACTCCTGGCCCAGCGTCAGGGGCGTCGCATCCTGAAGATGCGTGCGGCCGATCTTGACGATCTCGGCGTACTCCTCGGCCTTGGAAGCCAGTGCGGCGTGAAGCCGTTGAAGCGAACCAAGAAGCCGCCGGTCAACCTCGATGGCGACGGCGATGTGCATGGCCGTCGGGAAGCTGTCATTGGACGACTGGCCCATGTTGACATGGTCGTTGGGATGCACCGGGCTCTTGGAGCCAAGTTCGCCGCCAAGGATCTCGATGGCCCGGTTGGCGATCACCTCGTTGACGTTCATGTTGGTCTGGGTGCCCGATCCGGTCTGCCAGACCACGAGAGGGAAGTGGTCCTCCAGGCGTCCTTCGATGACCTCGTCGGCGGCGGTGACGATTGCCGCAGCCAGATGGTCCGCAAGCTTGCCCGAGGACCGGTTGATGTCGGCGGCCGCCTTCTTGATGTAACCGAAGGCCTCGATCAGCTGCGCGGGCATGCGCTCGGAAGGCCCCCCGATGGGGAAGTTGCCAAGCGATCTCTGGGTCTGGGCGCCCCAGTAGCGATCACCAGGAACGCTGATCTCCCCGAGAGAGTCGGTTTCTGTACGCAGACCGGCCATGGACTTAGAGGTCCTACGTCAATTCAGGTTCCTCTTACCACACTGCGCCGCGGCCTTGCGAACGATTCTCAGTCGTGGATTGCGGCGCTACTTCTTGCGGAAGGAATCGAGGGAGACGATGGTGCCGCCGCTTTCAGGCTGCTCCGGCTCTTCCTCCTCGGAAGGCTCTGTTTCCTCGAAAGGCACGCCCTCGTGACTCTTGAAGTTCAGCCCGAACTTGACGCTCGGGTCGACGAACGAGGTGACGGCGGTCCAGGGAACGCCGAGTTCGTGGGGCATGCGGTCAAATGAAAGACCGATGGAAAAGCCTTCTTCGTCGACCTCGAGATTCCAGAACTGATTCTGGATGACGATCGTGATGTCTTCGGGATAGCGGGCCTTCAGGGCCTTGGCCATCCTGACGCCGGGGTGGTCGGTGCGGAAGGTGATGTAGAAGTGGTGGTCTCCGGGCAAGCCGTCACGCGCGGCGATTTCGAGGGCGCGGGCGACGACGCTGCGCAGGGCGCCGTCAACCAGGAGTCCATAGTGGATGGAATCATTCATCGTTCGACCGGACCGTCAGGGACCGACATGATGGAGGGCTTCTGTTGCCCGGTGCCCTCCAAACCGCGCTTGTCGCTCAAGCGGCGACAGCGAACGCCTCATTGTCGTTGGCGTTTGTGTGATTGACCCGATAACGGCGGTATCATACCGGGCGAAAATCGCACCTTTACCACGCACGTCGATCCTGGTTCGCCCCCATAGGTTTATGGTGGAGGCGGCGGGTACTGCCCCCGCGTCCGCAACGTCTATTCCGAACGACGTTTATCGCCATAGCCCGGCGCACCGGGCAACCCGACATATAGGCGCAACGCCGCTGCCATGCAACCCTTTTCCGGGCGACCCCGCAGCAAGCGGATGCGAAGAGCCTCAGCCGCCATCGCCTGCCCGGCAGATCCGAAGAGCGGCTTGCCGTAGCCGTCGCACACGATTCTCCGAAGGCCCCGGAGTCTGGACCAGAGAGACCCCCGGTTTCCTGCGGTTCAGCGCCCGCAATTCCGGGAAGGTGCGTGCCGGCGGCACGCTGAAGACGGCACCGGAGTGGCAACCTCCGGCCCGGCGCAACGCCCTGCCGGCTACCTCCGCCGGGGCGTCATGATCCGCCGTGGAACATCGTCGCACGACCAGACCGGCCATGCCCATCCCGGGCAGGCTCCGACCACCGCACGACACGTCAGGGTCGTGCGGCGCACGCTCCCGGGACCTAGGCCGGGCCGATGCGACGCGGACGAATGCGCGCGTTCGGAATGAAGTTCATGTTCACGTGATCGCGCACCAGCCAGCCGATCTGCACGTGGTTGATCGGCACGTAGGCGGCGTCCTCCCACATGAGCTGCATCATGCGCTGGTACTTCTGGTCGCGCTCTTCCGCGACGACCGACGTGAACGCCTCCTCGTTCAGCCGTGTGTACTCGTCGCTGCGCCAGCGTTCCCAGTTCCAGTCGCCGACGCCGGCGGTGGTGAACCATTGCGTCGCGCGGTTCGGATCGGGCGACGACGTCCACTGCTGGAAGATCAGCTGCAGGTCCTTCCAGTCATCGCCCTTCACCTCCAGCCCCAGGTTCCAGAAGGTCCCGCCTTCGTACTTGCGCACTTCGACGTTGACGCCGATCTGTGCAAGTTGCGCCTGGATGATCTGGCAGGCCGCCACCTGCGCGTCGGAGTTGAGCACCGTGATGTGGGTGTCGAAGCCGTTCGGAAACCCGGCTTCGGCCAGCAACTGCCTGGCTTTCTCGAGGTCCGGTTTCGGTCGCTCCACGTCCCAGTAGCCCTCCAGGCCGGGCGCGATGATACCGGTGCCTACCGTGGCGGCGCCGAAGTAGGCGCCATCGTTGATTTCCTCGGCATCGATGGCGGCCTGGATCGCACGGCGAACGCGAACGTCGCCGAACGGCTCGTGATCGACGTTCATGCCCATCCACGTGAAACCGGTCGTCTGCGCGGTCACCAGCTTGGAATTCTCCGGCACGTTTTCCCTGAACTCGGGAATCGAGCTTTCGGCGATGTCGGTCGCCTGGAGGTCACCCGCCAGGTAGGCAAGCTCGGCCGACTTGTGGCTTGCGACATGCGTGAAACGCAACTCGTCCCAATACACCTCGTCGACGCCTTCCACGCCAGCCGCGTTGGGGTACGGCGTATGCTCGTCGTTGCGAACGAGTACCACGGTACCCGTGGTGGGGGAGAATTCGCCGATCTTGTAGGGCCCGGACCAGGCCGGCGGTTCGAAGGTGAACTTGCCACCGATCTCTTCCATCGCCTCCTTGCAGACGATGGCGGCCATGTCGCGCGGCAACGTGTTGGTGAACAGGTTCGCCTGGGGCGCCTTCATGATGATCACGCCATCCTGCGGGCCGTCGACGCCGACCTCGATGAGCTGCGTCCATTCCATGCGGTTGGTCGCCGTCTCGGTGAACGCGATACGCTCGATGGAATACTTGAAATCCTCGACGGAAACGTTGCCGTATCCGCCGCTCCACGTGATGCCGGGGCGCAGGCGAAAACGCAGTCGGGTGGGCGTTTCGTATTCGATCATCTCGGCAGCAGACAGGTGCCAGCCCCACGTGTCGCCGCTGTTGTACTCGACCAGGCGCTCGAACAGGGCGTGCATCACAACGGTATCGGTTTCAGAAATCGTGATCAGCGGGTCGAATGAATGATACTCGTTGCGAACCCGTATGTTCAGGACCTTGCCGTCCGCAGCCCATGAGACATTGGGACCAGCGAACGCCAGGACGCCGGCGGCGCCGGCGTGCTGCAACACTTGTCTGCGGTTCAGTCTGATTGGTGGTAGCACGGTTGTCTCCTCCGTCATTTCTTCGTTAAACGACACGCTGGATCTTCGATCCCGACGAAACGGGAGCACGACAGACAAGCGCCGCGAAGATCAGCCAGCGATGAACTTCGGATCCTCCGTCCGATCATAGCATCGAAGGAACGGCGTGACCAACGGCGCGCCTTGTGCGCCCATGTCAGATGTCGGATTCGATCGGGAAATGACAGGTGAAGCTGTGACCCCGGGCCGTGCGCGTCGCGGGTGGCGCCACCTCGGAGCAGCGCGCCTGCGCCACCGGGCAACGCGGGTGGAATTCACAACCGCGCGGGCGCTCGATATTGCTTGACACCTCGCCCTTGAGCTGGAGCGGCGGGCGCACGGCGTCGGGGTCGGGTTCCGGACTCGACGACAGGAGTGCCCGCGTGTAGGGATGGCGCGGCCGCTGGAACATTTCGCTCGCCGGGCCCTGCTCGACGAACCGGCCCAGATACATGATCCCCATGCGATCGGCGAAATGCAGCACGACCTTCAGGTTGTGCGTGATGATCAGTATCGCGATGCCATGACGTGCCTGCAGTTCGAGCAGCAGGTTGAGCACTTCGCCCTGCACCGAGACATCCAGCCCGGCTGTGGGCTCATCGGCGATGAGCAGCCGCGGGGACAGCGCCAGCGCGCGCGCGACGCCGACCCGGCGAGCCTGTCCTCCGCTCAACTGGTGCGGATAGCGGCCGAGAAACTCCTCGCTCAGCCCGACCATCTGCAGCAGACGGCGCGCCTCGTCGTTGAGATCGACATCCTTGATGGCGTGGATCTTGAACGGCTCGGTGACCAGCCGCTTCACCGTCAGACGCGGGCTCAACGAGCCGGCCGGATCCTGAAACATCATGCTCAACTGGCGGCGGTACGGCTTGTAGGCGTTCTTCGAAAGTCCGCACAGTTCCTGGCCGTCGAAGCGGATCGAACCGGCGTGCGCGGTCTCGATGCCCACGATGGTCCTGGCGAGCGTGGACTTGCCCGAGCCCGATTCGCCGACCAGCGCGAAGGACTCGCCGGCGCTGATCGAGAACGACACGCCGCATACTGCCTGCAGATAGGCTTCGCGCTGCTTCAGCCTGGCGCGCAAGGGCGACAGCACGCGGTAGCGTACCCTGAGGTCGTCCACTTCCAGGAGTCCGGGCATGCAATCCCTCAGTACAGATGGCAGGCGACCGCGTGCCCGGGGGCGACGGTTCGCGTGTCCGGCGCTTCGGCCGCGCACTGTTGCAGGGCGCGATGGCAGCGCGCGCTGAAAATGCAGCCTGACGGAGGGTCCACGAGATCGGGAAGATCGCCAGGTATGGTCGGAAATGCGCGCTCGGTCGACCGCACGATTCGTGCAGGGTCACATTCCATCAGTTTCTCGGTGTAGGGATGGCGCACATCGTGGAAGAGATCCCGCACGCTTCCCTGCTCGACGACCTCGCCGGCGTACATCACGACCACGTAGTCGCACAGGTCCGCGACCACCCCCAGATGATGGGACACGAACAGGATCGAGCACTGATAGCGGCGTTGCAGCTCCTTCAGCTCATGGATGATCTGCACCTCGAGGGTTGCATCGAGCGCCGTGGTGGGCTCGTCGGCGATCAGCAGCTTGGGCTCTTCGATGATCGTCATCGCGATCGCGATACGCTGGCGCATGCCCCCTGAGAACTCGTGCGGGAAGGCATCCATGCGCGCGGCGGGATCGGGAATGCCCACCTGCGAGAGCGCCTGAATCGCGCGTTGTCTCTTGCTGTCGAGACCACCGCCGTCGCGGTGTTGCACGTCGATCAGCTGACGTCCGATTGAGACCACCGGATTCAGCGACGTCAACGGGTCCTGGAAGATCATCGAAATGTCGGTGCCCCGCAGCGACTGCATGTCCGCCTCGGGCAGTTTCAGCAGATCACGCCCGCCGAATTGCACCTTGCCCTGCGTGATCGCCGCGTTTGGCGCGAGCAGTCGCATGACTGCGAGAATCAACGTGCTCTTGCCGCATCCCGATTCACCGACGACGCCAACTATTTTTCCTGTCGGCACGTCCAGGCTGACGTCACGCAACGCCTTTATCACGCGTTTTCGGGCCTTGAACTCGACGCTCAGGTTGCGGACCTGCAGGATGTTCTCGGTCGGATCGGCCATCACTCTTCCTTTCTGAGCCGCGGATCGAGAATGTCGCGCAGGGCCTCGCCGAGAAACGTGAATCCCAGGGTCGTCAGAATGATGGGCAGACCGCCGAACAGCAGCGGCCACGGCGAATTGCGCACGTAAGTGAATCCGTCATTGAGAATGTTGCCCCAGCTTGGCGCCGGCGGGCGCACACCGAAGCCGAGGAAACTCAATCCCGCTTCGGTCGTGATCACGACCGGCACTTCCATGGCCGCCAGGATCATGATCGGGCCGAGCACGTTCGGCAGCAGATGCACCGCCATCAGGCGACCAAGGGACGCGCCCATCGCGATTTCAGCGTGGATGAACTCGCTGCTCTTCAAGGCCAGCGTCTGCGTGCGTACGGCGCGTCCGAACAGCGGAATCGAAAGAACCACCACCACGAAGATGATGGTCTCCAGGCTTGGCCCCACCAGCGTCACGACGGCCAACGCGAACATCACCACGGGAAACGAACGCAACGTGTCGAACAGCAGCAGCAGCGAATAATCGAGCCAGCGTGGCCCCATGCCGGCCAGCATGCCCAGCACCAGACCGATACCCGCCGACAGCGACACGGCAACCACCGCCGCCGTCATCGCGATGCGGCTGCCCGCTACCACGCGGGAGAAGACGTCCCGGCCCAGGAAATCGGTGCCGAACGGGTGCGCGAAAGACGGCGGCAGGAACTTGTCGCGGATCGACAGTGCCAGCGGATCCTCGGGCGCCAGGAAATCGCCGAACAACGCGGTAAACAGAATCGTAACGACGAGAATCAGTCCGGCGATACCCAGCACCTGGCGACTCAGCAGCTGGAGCCCACCGCCTACGCCTTGCCACCATGTATCGGAGCCGTTCACGTCCGTGCCTCACAAGCGCGAGCGAATGCGTGGATCGAGCAGGGCATTGAGTATGTCGGACAGCGTTGTTGCGATGACGAACAAAGTCGTCGTGACCAGCACCGTGCCCATGATCAGCGGAAAGTTCCGCTGCTGCACGGCAACGAAAATGAGTTTGCCCAGACCCGGTCGTGCAAAGATGATTTCTGCGAACACCACTCCGGACAGCATCGCGCCGATACCGATGCCGATGATGGTGACCGCCGGAAGGATCGCGATGCGCAACACGTACCGGTACAGGATCACGTTGTGCGGCAGGCCATGCGCACGGGCGTGCCGCACGTGGTTCTCTGCCAGCACCTCGAGCATCGATGCACGCACCAGTCGTGCCAGATAGCCGACCCAGCCGAGACCAACGGCGAACGCGGGCAACACGAGGTGATGCAACTGACCGAACCAGCCCTTTTCCTGGCCGCCACCGATCACGGGGAACCAGCCGAGTGTGACCGCAAACAACAGCAACGCGTACAATCCGACCACGAAAGGCGGCATCGCGATAAAGGCGACCGAAGAAACGCCCGCTGCCTTGTCCATCCAGCTGTCCGGGTGCGTCGCCGAGTAGACTCCGAGCGGCACGCCAAGCAGCAGGGCCCACGACATGCCCGCCGCCACCAGAATCAGCGTGTAGGGCAGGACGCCGATGATCGTCTCGGCAACCGGTCGTTCGGCGAACACGTCGACGCCCAGATCCCCGGACAGCACCCGCCCGAAGAACGACACGATTTGCATCGGCAACGGCTTGTCCAGGCCCATGCGTTGTTCCATCGCCGCGATCAGCTCTGGTGTCGCTCGCGGACCGAGCATGACGGTCGCCGGATCGCCCGGCACCGCGTGGATCATCAGATACATGAGAGTGACGGCCAGCATGATGATCACGATCCCCAGGGCGGTTCGTTTCACCATGTACAGAATCATGCGTGCCTGCCGTCCGCGGTGATCCCGGTTTCGGTTTGCAGGCCGTCGCGCGGCGCCCGGACTCGCTCGGGGCCGGTGCCGCAACGCCGGTCAACGCCCGGCGTGGGCCGGCTCGCGACCCGGGATCGGGCGTTCTTCAGAATTGGCGTTGGTGAGGCGGCTTCGCTGAAGAACCGGTGCAGGTTGGCGAACATTCCGACCCCCGCACCGGCAAGACTCTGCCCGTCCCGGCACTCGGCGGGAACGATTGCCGGCCGAAAGTCGTTGTCGAACATGTTGCTGCCCTGTGGCGTCTGCTCCATCCCTGGAGGCGCCATGCTCGACATTGAGACAGCAAACCAGGCCTCCTCGGTCGCAGCCCGATCGCGAGCCCGTCGTGCGAGCGCAACGGCCCGACGGTTGATGGCCGGTCCCTGAGCGCCCGACCCGACGGCCTCGAGCGCATGGTGCACAGGCGCACAGGCAATCGCGGTGATCACGCCAGCCCCGGCGGCACTTTACTCGTCGTGTGCCTGGCGAAGGATCGTGCGGATGCGAGTCGTGGCGCTGGCACTCGACGCCGTTGCGTCCTTGGCGACGCCGTGCGATTCGATCTGTGCGCCGACCCGACCGTCGAGAACGAGAAACGCACCCCATTCGATACGCGCGAGAATGCTAGGCATGGCATGGCGGAATGGTTGTTCACAGTATCGGCGAGTGATCTACATTAGTACGCTGACTCGCAAACACGCAACCGGATGCCAATCGCCGCACGTGTGACGAACGCGAGGAATGTCACCTCCGTTCCCGGCGTCGGGTGGCAACTTGGCGGCAGTGCTCCGTCCGATCGAAGAGGCGCCCGATCAGGTTTCGATCACGGATCCGGTGCCGGATCTCGTCTTCGCCAGTCGGCCGGCGGACTGAAGGGGACGCGCCCGGACGCCGCGCAGCCGGTCGTTGCCGGCACTCATCACGTCCTCGCCGTGTCTCGACGCGATTGCGCAAGAGCGGTCTGGCACGTCGGCGCGGAGCCCGCCTTCGGACCAGCCCTTCGGTCGTCGAGTTGGCGAGAGCGCCTGCGAAGGGATGGTGCGGCTTGTCCTGATCGGCGCCGGCGTTGGTGCGGACGCGGCGCGAGGGTGCGACACCGGAACGGTCGGCAGCCAAGGTTTCGAGCGGATTGCGCTCGACGCAGGCTGTGTCCGCTCACCAATCGAGTTTCCAAGCATGCATCGCAGCCCGATAGGGGCGCCTGCGTCTGACCCGCCTCGAGGTGAGCGACTGGTGCCGCAAAGGCAGCACGGCTCGTCGAATCGGGTCCGCGCCGCGCTTCCTTCCGGCACGTGTTCGCGCTGTTCAGCCACGCGTAGGACACCTGCGCATTGCAACCCTTCGGCAATCCCGGCCCCCGCTTCCCGGGCTGCCAGTGTTCGTGCGCTGTCGATTGTCGCGGCGACAGGCATGTCGAGATCACGTTGCAGGCTGTCAGCGAATTCGCGATTGTATGACGCATGTGCCAGCCCGCAGATCGGAAGCACAGGCATGATCCACCTTGACAGCACCGGCACGGCTTACGAGATCGGCAGGCAGCACGGTCGGGACTGCGCAACCGCCGTGCACGCCGCCTACCGGGCCTGGGGACCGGCAGACGCCTTCGACCAGCGCGAGCGCAGCGACGGTTTCCAAAGGGTTGCGACATCGCTCGACCAGACCTTTCCGGCGTTGCTTGACGAGATGCAGGGTATCGCCGACGGCGCCGGGCTCACGATCGAGGAGATCGTCGCGCTCAACTGCCTCGACGAGTACCGTTCGCGCAGGACGCCGCCGCGGCAGTGTTCAAGCATCGCATTCCAGGCTTCCGATTGCGGCGTGTTGCTCGGAAAGACAGCCGACTGGACAATCTCGGATGTTGCGGCATTTTCGCTGTCGCAGCGCTACCGACCTGTGCCGGGTGAAGGCAACGCGTTCTTTCACTACGGCTGCGCGGGGACGCTCTGGTGTGAAGGAGGGCTCAACGAAGCCGGGCTTGGCATGGTTCTGAACGGGTTGGCCGGTCGCGGCGCCGGCGGCGCCAGCGTGCCGACGATGGCGCTCACACGAGGTGTGCTGCAGCACTGCCGTGATGTCCAGGATGCGCTGAGCTGGCTGCGGCAGCACGACGTGATGAACTGGGGATTCAACCTCACTCTCGCCGACTCGTCCGGCGACCTGGCGTTCGTGGAAGTCGTGCCCGGCAGCCAGTGCTCCGGGCGGGCCCGCGACGACTATCTCATTCACACGAATCACTGCCTGCTGGATTCGGCGTCCGGCAGGCACGACGCCGACATCGGCATGGTGCCCGGCTATCCCGGGCTGATGGAGAACAGCCGCCTGCGCCTCGACAACCTGATCGACAAGGTTCCGAGCACGCCGCGATCGCTACGGAGCATGCAGCTGTTGCTGCAGGATCGCTCGCCCTCCGGCGCCATCAGCCAGAACGGCGAGCACGGCATGCACACCGTGTACGCCATGATCGTGGCGCCGGAGCGCGGCGAAATCTGGGGCGCGGAGGGCTTTCCGCCTGACGTACCCTTTGTCTCACACACGGTACAGCGGGGTCATGATCGATGAAGGTTCTCATTACCGGAGGCCTCGGCTGGCTGGGGAAAGCCTTGTCGGAGCAGGTCAGCACCCGGCACCGGGTTTGTGCGTTCGACCTGGAGAGTCCGGATGTCGAGCGCGAGCGCAACGAATTCGAGGGCGACGTGCTTTATGGCTCGGTGACGGAGTATTCGGACGTGCTCGCGGCCGTCGAGGGACAGGACGCTGTCATCCATGCGGCGGTGGCGAGCACGGTCACCCGTGGCCAGTATCACGACGTCACCGATACCGCACCGTTCGACGTCAACCTGCGAGGCACCTGCAACGTGCTGGAAGCCATGCGGCGGCAGGGCGTGACGCGCTTCATTCAGATCGCGTCGGCGGAAACGCACGTGGAGCACCCGGCCGGAACATATCTCGATGACCGTGCCACCTACTTCGGTCGACCCAGCTACTATGACTTGACCAAGTGCCTGCAGGAGCAGATCTGCCAGTGGTTTGCCCACCACCATGAACTCGACATCACATTGTTGCGTCTGGGCGATATCGTCGATACGGCCCAGGGCCGCAGCAAACACGGCGAGCACTCCTGGAATGCGTCCATGGCGACCGACAGCTGGATCGACCGCTATGATGTGGGCAAGGCGTGTCTGCAATTGCTGGAACAATCGAAGACCGGCGTCGGGATCTATCATCTGGTGGGGGCGCCGGCGGCTCGCGAGCGATTCGACATCGATCGAACGATCGCTGCATTGCAGCTGTCGCTCACCACAGAGATCGACAAGCGCCCCGCCAGTCAACGCGGGTGACATCCGGAGGAGGTCGTCGTGACTCAACTCTATGCCGGCGTTGGACGGGAATTGATCACGCCGAGCGGGGCCGGCTACCTCGCCGGTGACGTGCTCGACAGCGACGCCGAAGTACGGCGAGTACACAAGGACCTCTATGCACAGAGCCTGTTTCTGACGGACGGGACAACCCGGCTTGTCCTGATCACCGTCGACGTCTGCAAGGTCAGCGCTGCGATGGTCAGGGCGGTCGTGAAAAGGCTCGGCGAGGAGCTCGACCTGCCCGGCGCCGCGATCATGATCGCAGCGTCTCACACCCACTCGGCACCGCACACGATCGAGAACGACGCCGTGCCGGGCGCTTTCGACAAGGGGTTCGCGGAGCAGGCTGCGGCCGGAATGATCGCTTCGGCTCTCCAGGCAGCCGGGAAGCTCGAGCCGGTCAGTTTGCGGTACGAGAAGGGGCATTCGGAGCTCGGTGTCAACAAGCGCCTGGGCACACCCTGGGGTGTGCTCATGCGTGCCAACCCGGCCGGCGCTTTCGATCCCGAGGTGGGCGTGCTGATCGCGCAAGGAGCCGCCGGGAATCCGGTCGCGGTGCTGTGCTGCTACGCGAGCCATCCGATCGGCCACCTGCGCAGCGAGGTCAGCAGCGACCTCACCGGCTTTTTGCGCGATGAGCTGGAGGCGGCGTTCCCGAATTCCATGGGCTTCCATGCGCTGGGTTGTGCCGGAGACGTTTCGCCGCGCATGCGCTGGGACGGCACCGACTACGAAATCGGCAACCCGCACACCGGCGCCGGACGCCGCCTGTTGCCGGAGGCGACGTTCAAGAACATGATGGAGACCGCCGGCAAGGAACTCGCAAGCAAAGCCATCGAGTTGGTGAATGAAGGCAGCGAGGAACCCTTCGTTGGCCGGCTGTCCACCTGTGTTGCGACCGTGGAACTCGCCTTGGGCCCGCCGCTCTCGCTGGAGCAAGTCGAAGCCGTCGCGTCGCTGCCGTTCAATCACCTCCACGCCAGGTGGGCCGCGCACATGCGAGCGAAGCTCCTGACCGGTGAGCAGATTCCGCGGAGCGTTCCCTATCCGATGCAAGTGTGGCGAATCGCCGATCGCCTGTGTGTCGTCGCGCTCGGCGGCGAAGTCTTCGCCAGTATCGGATTGCGCATCAAGGCTGCGCTGTCACCGCTTCCCTGCCTTATGATCGGGCATGCCAACGAATACCGGGGGTACGTGCCTACGGGCGCCGCAATCCTCGAAGGCGGCTACGAGGCGGAATCCTTCTACAACACGATGCTGCCGGCGCCTTACGCAACCGGGATCGATGACGTTCTTGTCTCGGCCGCAGTGAACCTGGCGAGAGGAACCGGCGATGGACCCGACGCCGCGTGAGTATGCGATCGGCGATCTGTCGCTCGAATCCGGGTGCGTCATCGAGAATTGCCGGGTGTCGGCCTGCGTTCACGGCAGCGCATCGCGGAAACGCAACAACGTGATCCTTGTTGCGGCGTCGCTGGGCGGCGATCATCGACGGCTCGAGTTCCTGATCGGACCGGGACGCGCACTCGACACCCGGCGTTACTGCGTTGTTGCGACCAGCGCGCTCGGCAACGGCCTGTCGTCGTCGCCGAGCAACAGCCGGACACAGCCGGGCGACTCGTTCCCCCACTTCAGCGTGCGCGACATGGTGGCATCGCAACGAAAACTGCTGGAGCACCTGGGTGTGACGCGTCTCTTCTGCGTGATTGGCGCCTCCATGGGCGGCATGCAGGCGCTCCAGTGGGCCGTCAGCCATCCGCGTCACATGGATTGCGTTGTCGCCTTGACGCCGATGGCCCGCACGTCGGCATGGTCGAAGGCCGTCACGCTGATTTCCCGTCAGCTGTTGTCGGCGGACCCCGGCTGGCGTGACGGGCATGCTTCGGCGGAGACCTGGCGCGCGTGGACCGCCCTGTTGCAGGTCATCGCCGGAAGGACGCCGGCGGCGATCGCGCACGATTGTCCCGATGACGATGCGAAGGCGCTGCTCGACCGCGAAGCACAGGCCATCATGGCCGAACCGCCCGATCCAAGGGATTGGATCTGGCAAACCCGTGCGTACGACGAACACGATCTCGGTGATACGCCAGGCTGCAACGGCGACACGCACACGGCTTTGCGGAGAATCCAGGCGCCGACATTGATCATGGCGGCAACCGGCGATCTGATGAACCCGGAGTGCGGGGCAAAGTGGGCCTCGGGGCGCATTGCCGACTGTGTCTATCGCGAGATTCCGTCGCGGCAGGGCCACCAGGCAGCATCGTCGCTGCACGCAGCCGAGGCGTCGTTCATGAATGCGGAGATCTCCCGATTCCTCCAGGCGCACGACACGGGTCCGGCGCGAGCCGGGTGATTCTCGTGCGGCCTGGCGATGTCACCGCGGCCCCGGAGATCTGCACCGATGGCACGTTCGCAGTGCCCGTCGCTCGTCCCGGCCTCGGCATTGACATCATTCGTGGCCCACTGCAGAAGTGACTGCGTGTCGAGTGAACTCGAGGGAGATGACGACCGGCGAACTGTCAGATCGGACTGCGCTCGTCACCGGCGGGGCGTCGGGAATTGGCCGGTCGATCGCACTCGGACTGGCGAGGCGCGGCGCCAGGATCGCGCTCATGTCGATGAGCGGAGACAATCCGAGCAGGGTGCCCGCCGAGCTCAAGCACTTCGCATCGCCCGGGGAACTCGAGACGACGCGGTCGGACATTCGCGCGCTCGGCGGCGAATGCCTGAACTTCGATGGTGACGTCGCCAGCGAGGAGGACGTCGCACGAGCGGTGCAGGGTACCGCCGGGGCGTTCGGCGGCATCGACGTGTTGATCAACAACGCCGCCACCAACTGTGTTCACCCGGTCCACGAGCACGACAACCAGGCGTGGAAACGGATCATCGACGTCAACCTCTATGGCGCCTATCTGTGCACCAGGGCAGCGTTGCCCTTCATGCTGCGGGCGAAGTGGGGGCGCATCATTTCGATTGCATCGACCAACGCTCACGTCGGCACGCCGGAGTACAGCGCTTACGCGGCATCGAAACACGGCTTGCTCGGGTTCAACCGCTCGCTGGCGCTGGAGATAGCCGACCATGGCATCACCGCCAACACCATCAGTCCCGGCATCGTCGAGACGCCTTCCGGCGCACTGCATCTCAGGAAGTGGGCGGAACGTGAGCAGGTCCCGACAACGAAACTGCGCGAGCGGTTCATGGAGAACTATCCGGCGAAGCGTTTCATCGCGCCCCAGGAGATCGCCGATCTGGTTTGCTTCCTCTGCGACACGCGTGCCGCCGCCATCAACGGGGAGGATATCGCGATCACCACCGGAGCGGCTTTCTAGTGTGGGAGGGCAATGCCTGATGGACCTGGGTCTCGACAATCGCGTCGCCATCGTCACCGGTGCCAGCAAGGGTATCGGGCTGGCCATTGCCCTCGAACTGGCAAGGGAGGGCGCCAGCGTGGCGATCTGCGCACGCGGTGCTGAGGCCCTGGAGGCCGCCGCGGAGCAGCTTCGCGCGCAAACCGGCCGGCCAATCCTTGCCATTGCAGCGGACGTGACCGATCAGTCAGCGGTGAATCGCGTCGTCGAATCGACGGCCTCCGCGCACGGGGGGATCGACATCCTGGTGAACAATGCCGGCAGTCCCGTCACCGGGACTTTCGAGGAGGTCAACCTGGAGGACTGGCGTGCGGACCTGGACGTGAAGCTGTTCGCCCCGGTCTACTGTATCCGTGCGGCGCTGCCGTTTCTCAAGCAAAGCAATCAGGCCCGCATCATCAACATCAACTCGATCGTCGGCAAACAGTCGACGCCGGACTACATCGCCAACAGCGCCGATCGCGCCGCCTGCCTCGGCTTCAACAAGGTACTGTCCGACAATCTCGCCAAGTACGGAATCCTCGTCAACAGCGTCAACCCGGGCAACGTCAAGAGCGAAGCGTGGGACAGCACGCTCGACTATTTTGCGCCTGGTTCCGAGCTCGAGGACTGGTACCGGGAGCTCGCCAGGATCACACCGCTGCGACGCGTGGCGGAAGCGCACGAGATCGCCGCGGTGGTCGCGTTTCTGGCCGGCAAGCGGGCGAGCTATCTGACCGGCGCCTCGATCGACGTCGACGGCGGACTGACACGACACATCTGACGGGTGATCGATCCATGGCAACGCTGACCCTACCGGCCCGGCACTACCGGATGTACCCGCAGGACAGACACCTGGGCCACACCGAGCGTTCACTGGAGATCGACACGACAGCCACCGCGCTGCTCGCGGTCGACGTGGGCGGCATGGGTCTGGCAAGCATGGCCGACATGGAACATGACGTCATCGTCCGGCGCATCGTGCCGGCCATTGCCGCTGCCCGGACAATCGGTCTGCCAATCGTATACACGAACAACTCGGCGCCGCGTATCGCAATTCATCGCTCTGAGCTGGGACGAATCGCCAGACGGAGTTTCGAACTCGACTGGGAGGAGTGGGGCCAGGAGGCAAACGTCGATCCGCGCGAGTACGCGCTGGGAGAGCCGGATGCGCTCAAGTTTCCCACCCGGCTTGAACCACAGGAAGGCGACTACTTCGTCCGCAAGCACTCCTACAGCGGATTTTTCGAAACGCGCCTCGATGGCCTGTTGCGCAATCTCGGGATCAAGACGCTGGTGTGTGTCGGCTTCTCGCTCGACGTCTGCTTGCACTCCACGATGGTCGATGCCATGAGCCTCAACTACGAAATCGTGCTGGTTCGGGACGCCACGCTCGCACAGGAGTTGCCTGGAGATCTCGATGAACTGCGCTTCACCAAGCGGTTGATTGTGTTGGCCGAGTATTCGCTTGGTGTCAGCACGACGTCCGCCGCGTTCATCGCGGCCTGCAAGTCCGCGGCCGGCACTCAGTGAACTGAGAAGTCTGCAGCGACGATGCCACCGATCCGTCACGTCGAAGACGACGGTTTTCCGGCGCTGAAGAACGTGTTCACTGACGCAGCTCGGCAATCGCCGGTCGGTGATGTCGGATCAGCCGCCGAGCGTGGACGGCCCGCTCAGGCCCGATCGAGGCGGATGACGCCGGCGCCTTCGAAGCGGCGCGTTCGGCACCAGTCGGCGAGCCCCTCGAGACCCTCGTCGACCTGCCCGAAGATGACGAGCGTGTTGTCGCCCGAGGGCAGGCGGCATTGCGCCGTGCCGTAGGTCACGGTCAACTCGCCGAACTTGGGATCCCAGCCCATGTCGCCGGGTCGCGGCAGGTGGACCGCGTTCTCCATTTGCCGGGCATCGAAGGTGTAGGCCCGGGTCGACATCACCATGTCGCCACTCCAGGCGACGTGGACGACCGGAATCTCGAAGGGAAGGTGCCGGACGACCTCGGCGACGGTGCGCGGCGCGCCCTGATCATAGAGCGTTGCGATGGCCGAACCGCCTTCGTAGACCAGGCGCACGCGAGTCGTGCCGCTGCGGAAATCGGTCCAGGTCTTTTCCCAGTACCAGGTCCTGGCGTCGGGCTCGCTCATGGCTGGCAGCCTCCCGGAACCGCGCCGTAGACCTCGACGGTGGCGCTGACATGCGGCTCGAACTCCGCCCAGCCGCGTCGGGCGGCGAACTCCGCGCTCTCGAGCGCTTCAGGCCGCTCGAGTGCGTAAAGCGCGATGTAGCGGCGTCCCTCGGCACTCTCGGCCTTGTAGCGGCGGCTCGCGATGAAGCCCGGGCAGGCCGTGATCTCGGGCAGGTGCACGTCGTTGTACCAGCGGTTCCATGCGCTCTCGACCTCGACCGCCACCTGTGCGCGGACGACGAGCATGCAGTCGGGCAGGTCCATCCCGGGCCTCTCCTTGTGGGTCACCACCTGGAGCGAGGCTGGCACGGCGGTCTTGCGATGTGCGTCCGGAAACGCCCGATTTCCGGCCACAGACGCCAGCCTTGCCGTGGCCGCGTTGACGGAAATGGAAAAATGCGGGAGCCTCGGCAGGACGATCGAGGGGGCCGGGGCTCCGCCGCGTCGTTCGAGCGAAGGGAATGCGTCTGGTGGCGGCGACAACGAGCGTCATGTCGTCCTGGGACAAGAGGCCCGTATCGAGCCCGCGACGTTACGCGTTCCTTCTGGTCCCCGATTTTCCCCTGATGTCCTTCTCCTCGGTCGTGGCGGTGTTGCGCACGGCCAACTGGATCAGCGGACGGACGCTCTACGACTGGATCGTGTTGACGACCGACGGCGGGCCGGTGACCGCGGGCACCGGGCTCACCCTGATGGCCGACGCGGCGATAGACGACGTCGAGCCTCCTGCGCTGATCCTGGTCGGCGCGGGCATCGGCGGCTGGTCCTATCAGGATGCGCGAACCTTTGCCTGGCTGCGCGGCCTCGGCCGCCGCGGCGCCGTGATAGGCGCCTTCGAGACCGGCAGCTGGCTACTCGCGCGGGCGGGCGTGCTGCGTGGTCATCGCTGCACGGTCCACTGGGAGGACATTGCGAACTTCCGGGAGAGCTTTCCCGACATCGAGGTCACGGACAGTCTCTACGAGATCGACGGGCGTCGCGTCACCTGCTCGGGCGGCTCCGCGGCGCTCGACCTGATGCTTCATCTGGTTGCGAACGACCACGGCCAGGACTTGGCCGGGGCGATCGCCGAAGCATTTTTCCACGATCAGGTGCGGGACGGCGACCGCCACCAGCGCATCAGTCTCGACAAGCGCATGGGCATCGACGACGACCGGCTGCTCGCCGCCGTGCTGGCCATGGAGCAGCACATCGAGGATCCCCTGTCACTGCAGCAGATCAGCCGTGTCTGCAAGGTTCCCATGCGCAGCCTGGAACGTCTGTTCAAGATGCACCTGGGATGCGCGCCGAGTGCCTACTATCGCGACCTGCGCCTGAAGACCGCACGGCGCATGCTGCTGCACGGCTCGGAATCAATTCTCGACGTGGCGCTCGCCACGGGCTTCGTCTCGGCCTCGCACTTCGCGCGCTGCTATCGGTCGGCCTACGGCCGGTCGCCCCGCGACGACCGCATCCGCATGGGCATGCGCAGGCCGCTGTTGCCCTGAGGATGCCGCCCGATCACTTCGCGGCAGCGCTTTCGGCCTCGTCGAGCACGACCTCCTCGATGGCGTACTGCCCGCCGGCCTTGACTGTGATGCGACAGCCCTTGCCGATGCGATAGTCGATCAGGCATGGGCACAGGTAACCCGGCAGGGCGGGGCCCAGGTCGTCGAAGCGGGTCAGGAAACGGTTGCCGTGCTGGTGCCCGAACAGCACGGCGAACCTCTGATCCGGCCGCCGTGCCGAGGCCGTGTCCACAATGGCGGCCAGCGCTCGGGCCGCCGCGGGTTCGAACTGGGTCGTCCTGCCGTCACCGCCGTAGGGGTCATGCGCGAATGCGCGGTGTGGACCGTGATGCATGGCGAGGAAGACCACGGGTTCGGTTGCTGCGGCGAGCTCCGCCTCGATCCAGGCAAGGGTCCCGGGCAGCAGGGTTCCCGTGTAGCACCAGTGCAACGCATCGGCGCCGAGGCTGCTGTCGACCAGGATGAAGCGAGCCCTTGCCTTGCCGTCCTCGAGGACGACACTGCGATTGAAAGGGCTGCCCGCCTGCCAGGGTTGGTCGCCCGACTCGAGGAGGCGGGCGAGTTCGTCTCGCGGCAGCGCCATGACGTCGTGGTTTCCGATCGTCAGCTCCCGCCGCACGCCGGGTTCGATAGCGCGCCAACCCTCCATGAAGTGCTGCAGGTGGCGCCGGGCATCGTAGTCCTCGTAGGGCCAGGGATGGGGCAGGCGCCCGGCATAGGCCGCAAGTTCGCCGCGGTGGGCCAGCACATGGCGGCGCCACAGCGTCTGGCTGTCGATGATGTCGCCTGTGCAGAGCGCAAGGCGGGGGCGTTCGGTGTTCACACGCTCG
Source organism: Alphaproteobacteria bacterium (assembly GCA_964291415.2). Lineage (GTDB taxonomy): Bacteria > Pseudomonadota > Alphaproteobacteria > SP197 > SP197 > SP197. The sequence goes on from OZ219920.1 coordinate 706,969, forward strand.
ACGAAGGAGGCCAGCCGGCGCGGGCCACGCCACATGTTGAGCACGCCGTGGCGTATGCCGTCGGCCTCCCCGGGCCCGTCGCGCGCGTCCGACAGAAGATGCAGATCGGTCATCCACAATATGGTGAAACGATCGTCCACGGCCGACACGCCGCTACCAGAGCGAGCCGCCGGCGATCGTGATGTTCTCGCCCGTGATGCCGCGCGCGCCGTCGCCGCACAGGAAGGCAATGGCGGCGCCGACCTCCTCGGCGGTGATGTGCCTCCGCTGCGGCAACCGAGCAGCGCTCTCATCGAGGAACGCCTCGACTCCCGTGTCGAGCCCCCGCTGATGGATCAGGCTCTCCACGGCTCGCCGCGATTGCTGCGTATCGACGTGGCCGGGGCTCACGGCGTTGCAGGTCACACCGCAGGTTGCGCCTTCCAGCGCGATGCAGCGCATGAGGCCGAGCAGTCCGGCCTTGGAGGCGCCGCGCGCCGCGCCGCCATCCTTCTCGCCGACGCTCGCGGCGGTCGAGGCCACGATGACGATGCGCCCCCAGCTGCGCGCAACCATCCCGGGGAACACGGCGCGCAAGGTGCGGAACGGTCCGGAGAGATTGATGTTGATCACGCGGTCCCAGAACGCGGTGGTGTGGCCGACCATCGGCATGCGACCGCCCATACCGGCGGTGTGGACCAGGATGTCGACCGGGCCCAGTGCCTTGACGACCGCGGCGTGATGGCTCGCGACGCTCTCCTCGTTGCCGGTGTCGAGCGGCATCGCCAGGGCTCTCACACCCGCGGCCTCGATCAGCCGTCGTGCCTCGTCAAGGGTCTCCTCGCTGACGTCGAGAGTCGATTCGGGGCCGACGCGCTCGCCCATCAGCCCGCGGGTAAGCGAGCCCACGGCGACGTCCGCGCCGCGCCGCGCGAGCGCGAGTGCCGTCGCGCGGCCGATCCCTGTAGCGCCGCCGGGCACCCAGGCGACCCGACCGCAGAGCATGTCTCCGGCATCCGTTGCTGCCATTCTCCTCCTTTCGCACCGCCGTGAATTGAACGGATCCGGTGGCGCCTTCCACCGGGCTCCGGCGATGCTCGCGTTGCTTCCCGGTGCACGGTTGAGAGGGTTTCGATCTTGTTGAAGACCGGCGTGGTCGCGACCCCGACAGGCAAGGGAACACTTGAAGGCGGAGAGCCGGCCCCTGGCATCAGCCCTCCGGCATGGTGAAGGGCGTGGGGTTGCGGAAGCGGTCGAGCACGTTGCGGGTGATGCGCGAGACGTTGTTCACGCCCCCGTTCCACGGCAGGCTCGAGATCCACGAGATCGAGCCGGTCGAGAAGACGGCGCCGCCGCCTTCGGTCTCGAAGAAGACGAGGTCCGAGCGCACCTTGTCGTTCTCCGTGCCGCCCAGCATCAGGTGGGTGGAACGGTAGTCCTCGGCCACCAGCAGCATGTTGTCGCTGTGGCCTTCCGAGCTGGCCAGCACGAGCGCATGCGGCGGGCTGCCGAGCGCGAGATCGTGACGGTCAATCTCCTGGCCCGAGGCGCCGTTGCCGGCAAAGCCGAAATCGCCGATTCGCTCGTCACAGACACCGTCGAAGATCCACGCTGCCCGTGGATCCTCACAGCCTGGCCGACGTACATAGTAGGTGCCGCGGTCGAATCCCTGGGCCGCCATTCCGACGCCGACCAGCGAGTTGGGCGTGCGACCGACCCGGCGCCACAGGCCGGAGAGCTCGCCGGTCGAGGCCAGGTGATACTCGCCGGGTTGGGCCTCCCAGGGACGGCATCCGTCCTCGGCACGGCGTACCTCGATGGCGCCCGGCAGGCCGTCGCTCATGCCGATGCGCCAGTAAAAGCCGTTGCCGCCCAGGTACATGAGGCGGCCGCCGTCAACGAGCCACCGCTGCAGGCCGTCCCACATCGGCGTCGACCAGTACTCCGGGTGGTTGCCGGTGAGAACGACCCTGTACGGCGCGAGCAACTCGGCCCCTTCGTGGTGGAGATCCTCGTCGGTGACAACATCGACCTCAACGCCGAGGTGATCGAGCCACCATGTGAGGTAGCCGTCGCCGGCAAACTGCCAGCGCGGCGTGTCGGGGCGCATGGAGACCAGAGGGCGCAAGCGCGAAGAGAGCGCGACGCCGCTGCCGTCGGTGTGACTCTCGTAGAGCGAGCCGCCGTATTCGGGATGTTCGGCGAGGAAGATGTCTTCCGGACCCGCGACGAGCAGCGCGCCCTGGAAGGCCTCGTAGGTCGCCGAGCACTCCATGACGCGGTAGTTGCCATAGGCCAGGTAGGTTGCGGTGGAGGCCAGAAAGCAGACGTCCGAGGTCGCCGTCCCGCGTCGCGGGCGGACCCAGAAGACGACATGATCGGAGATGCCGCCGTCGTCGAGCTTCGCGGCATAGACGCCCGACGCCGTGCCCTCCGGCACGACCCAGGAGAGGTCGGTCTGCCAGCCGGCGTCGAAGATGTCGTCGTCGTGGAAGTGGATGGCGCCGTACTGCTCCGGCGCGCGGCGCCAATCGAAGATGTCGGCGGTCCAGTTGTGGCCGGTCATGGCGCGGCCCGGCGCGTTGACCGTGCGGCCGTGGCGGCCGTGGCCGGAGATGTCGGTGATACGGTCACCCGCCATGTCGCGGGCAAAGTCCCAGGCGGCGGTGACGCCGGTCGTCAGTGCGTCTGGCACCTCGGCGCCGGCGAGTGCGGCGGCCTCGTCGGGCGAAAGGGCGCCTGAGGCGACGCGGGGCCGGTCAATCTTGCCGTTGAAGTGGCCGGCCATGGCGTCGGCCGCGGGACCATGGGCGGCGATGGTGAAGCGCCCGTCGGCGGTCGGGAGTCTGACCGACACGTCGGCCTCGGCGACGACGGATGTGTCGCTGCCGGACTCCGACGACAGCAGAGTCTGGCGCAGCGTGACCTTGCCGTTGTTGCAGGCGGCGACAATCTCCACCCATTGCCGGACCTTCAGGGGACGCCCGGTCGAGACCAGCGCGTTGCCCAGCCTGAGCGTGGGCGCACCGGCTTCGTCGAGACCCAGCAGGATGTCGGGACCCGTGTCGGTGGCGCGACCCATCACGGTCTGCCAGCGGCCGTGGAGCAAGGTCGGCCAGATGAAAGCCAGGAGCGTGAACGACGGGCCGAGCGGCAGGTCGTCGACCACGACATAGGAGCCGGCATGGATCCGCTGGCGCCGTGCCGGGTAGCCGCCGTTGCACGATGCCTCGACTGGGTGCTCGACGATGCCGGGGCCCAGGGCATGGGTGTCGGTGCTCGTCAGGCGCACGATGGTTGTCGTGTAACTCTCGGCGGCACCTTCCTCGCTCACCTTGACGGAAATCGTCTCACCCGGCGCGACGCTGAAGCGGTCGGCATAGCCGACGATGGTCTTCTTCTTCACGATGACGGCCATTCCAGGTCGCGTCCCGTGATCTGCTTCCAGCGCAGGCGGAAGACGTGCCGCTCGGCTTCCACAAAATCGGAAAAGACGACGTCCTCGTGCAGGGTCGGTGGGACATCGCGGCTGCCGCTCAGTTGCATGAGCATCCATTCGCGGCCGGGACGGCTCTTGTAGAGCGCGTACTTTCCGGTCACAGGACCGCCGCGCATGGCGCGCAGCAGGCGCTGGAGGTTGGGACTGTGGAAACCGTCGGGCGCGGCCATGAATTCGCCGGCAAGCGGCAGGTCGCGGTCCGGGTCGATGCGGTAAGGCATGTCCAATCCCTTGGTCCAGGTCGCTCGCAGACCTTGCGGCCGGGTCATGGCGGGCAAGCGTCCGCACGCGCCAAGAATGCGCCCCTCGCCGCAGAACCGTCACAGGCCGTTCGGGGCGCACCGCAACCTGGCGGCGCCAGACCCGCTTCCTGCGACGCCGGACACGGACATGAAGGTCGAGCCGCGGGCTTCCACTCGGACGACCGGAGTGCCGTCGTGGCCGCCGGTGCCGCAGGTCAAGGGACATGTCGGCGAGGTCGACGACGTCCCCGAAGGCGCCGGCGATGCCAAGGAGCGGGCCGCGCAGGCTGCCCGTGCGGCCTTCGGCGACGCACGCTTCTGCCTTTGCCCGCGGGTGATCGCCGGCATGTGTGAGGGCGCGGTCGGTCATGGCCACGTTACAGCGGCGGGCGGTGAGCAGGCCAGCCCAATGCCATCTCGAGCGCCTGACCGATGCGCAGCACCATGTTGTCGTCGTGGCGCCGGCCGACGATCTGGACCGCCGTGGGCAGGCCGTTGCCGGTGAACCCCGAGGGCACGGAGAATGCCGGCACCTGGCTTGTGAAGTTGAAGAACTGCGACATGAAGTGGCCGTGGTAGCGCCCCTCGTCGTCGACCCAGTCGAAATCTGTCTCGGACTGGCTCAGGAGCGGCGCCGGGCCACCCTGGGTCGGGCACAGCAGCGCATCGTGGCGAGCGAGCACCGGCGCGAGCGCCTGCCACGTCTTCGTGCGGGCGATCTCGAATCGTTTCACGTCCGTGCCGCTGTAGCCTGTGCCGCGCTCGACCATGGCCGCGACCCGCGGCGTCACGCGATCCGGATGCTGCCGGACAATGTCGCCCTGCAGCAGTGCGGCGAGCGAGCCGACATCGGCCTCACAGGCGTAGATCGCCTGGCGGTCGAAGACGAGATCGACCTCCTCGATGATGGCGCCACGCTCTGCGAGCGCGGCGGCGGCGGCGCGCAGGCGGTGCTCGACCTCGGCGTCGACGTGGAAGAAGCCGAAGTCGATGTTGAGAGCGACCTTCAGCCCCCGGACGTTCCCGGGCGGCGGCACCGGCACGTCGAGGCGCGGCGTCAGCGACTGGATGTCGGCGTCGTCGGGCCCGTTGGCGACCTCGAGGAAGAGCGCCGCGTCGGCCACGGTGCGGGCGAGTGGCCCAAAGTGAAAGACGGTCGAGAACTGGGTCGGAAAGATGTCGAAGGGGATGCGCCCGAAGCTCGGCTTGAGGCCCGCAATGCCGCAGCAGGCAGCGGGGTCGCGCACCGAGCCGCCGCCGTCCGAACCTTCGGCGAGCGGCACGCAGCCCGCTGCGACCGCCGCCGCCGAGCCGCCCGAGGAGCCGCCCGGACTGTGCTCGAGCGACCAGGGGTTGCGGGTCTCGCCGTGAAGTTCGTTCCGCGTGAAGCCGGAGTAAGCGAACTCCGGCGTGTTGGTCTTGCCGACCATGATCGCACCGGCTTCGAACAGGCGGCGGGCGACCACGGCGTCGTGCTCGCCGACGTGGCCGGCGAAGACGCGGGAGCCGAAGGTGGTGGGAAAGCCCGCGGTCGGCGTCAGATCCTTGATCGCGACCGGCACACCGTGGAGCGGTCCACGCAGCATGCCGCGCCGCGCTTCGTTCTCGAGCATCCGCGCCCGTTCGAGTGCGCGCTCCGGGAAGACCGAGCAGAAGGCGTTGATCATCGGATTGACCTCGTCGATGCGGGCGAGGGCGTTTGTCACCAGGTCGACGGGCGAAAGCCTGCGGCGCGCGACGAGCCGGGCGAGGTCGAGCGCCGGGGTGAAGCAGAGATCCGAATCGCTCATCCCGTTCGGTTCCCGGTCTGGCGCATGTGCGAAGTCCGGTTGTGGACCTCCGCCTCGATGGCGAACTCGGCACCCGCCGGCGCGAACTCAACGCTGCCTTGACGTTCCCCGCCGCGGACCGGCCTCGCCATGTTGGGCCCCTTGCGCGAGACGACATGGGACCGAATGGGGGTCATGCCATGGCCCGGCTCGCTCGTGGCATTGGAGCCGTGGGTGGTTCGATGGCGCGGAACGGGAAAACGAACCCGCGGTCGGCGAATCGCTGGGCGAGGGGCGCCAGGGTCATGTCGTTGGGGGGCCTCCTTCGGAAGGTTGCGGCAAGCGCAACAGGACGCACCCGCCACCGGAGACTATGCCTGCGCCAGTCAACGATGCAATTGCGCCCGCCTGGCCCGGCAGGCTTGACCGTGTCGCCGACAGCCGTGGTACCTATCACGACCGGCTTGGGGAAGGACAATGGCGATCGTACGCTTCGGCGCGCCGTTGCGCAGAATCGAGGACGGCCGCTTCCTGGCCGGCCGCGGCCGCTATGTCGCGGACATCGTCGCGGCGCGCCAGCTCCACATGATCGTGCTGCGCTCGCCCCACGCCCATGCCAGGATAGCCTCGATCGACACGGCAGCAGCGCGCGCGGCACCCGGGGTCGTCGACGTGGTTTGCCGCGACGAACTTCGGGTCGACGGGCTGCGCGGCATGCCGACGATCGGCACTGTGGTCAGCACGGACGGCACGCCGCAGGCGCGGCCACCCTATCCCGTCCTCGCCGGCGACAGGGTGCGCTTCGTTGGCCAGCCGGTCGCCGCGGTGGCGGCTGAGACGGTCGAGCAGGCGGCCGATGCGAGCGAACTGATCGAGGTCGATTTCGAGCCCCTGCCTGCCGCCCCCGGGGCGGAGGCGGCGCTGAGATCCGGAGGGCCGCAGCTGCATGACGAGGCGCCCGGCAACCTCTGCTTCGACTGGGAGACCGGCGACCGGGATGCGGTCGCGCGAGCGTTCGCGGACGCGGCGGCCACGGTCGAGATCGAGATCGTCAACAACCGGATGGCGCCTGCCCCCATAGAACCGCGTGGCGCGCTGGGCGAGTACGATGCCTCGAGCGGGCGGCTGACGCTGACGGCCTGCCATCAGGGTGTTCACTTCCTGCTCGACGATCTCGCCCATGTCCTGGGCATCGCCCCGGCGCGGCTGCGCATCCTGACGCCCGACATAGGCGGCGGTTTCGGCATGAAGTACACGCCCTACCCCGAGCAGGCGCTGGTGCTCTGGCAAGCGCGGCGCACAGGCCGGCCGGTGCGCTGGATTTCCAGCCGCAGCGAGGCCTTCATCAGCGACGCCCAGGCGCGCGATCACCGGACCCGCATCGCCCTGGCGCTTGATGGCGAGGGCCGCTTCCTGGCCCTGCGCAGCGACACGGTAGCCGACCTCGGAGCCTATCTGACGCAGCATGCCACACGGATTCCGACCAGCGGCGCCACGATCACCCTGCCGGGCCCATACCTGCTGCCCGAGGTGCACGCGCGGGTGCGCGGAGCCTTCTCCAACAGCGTGCCGGTCGACGCCATGCGTGGTGCCGGTCAGCCCGAGGCGACCTATGCGCGCGAGCGCGTGATCGAGGCCGCGGCGCGCCGGCTCGGCGTGCCAGGCGATGAACTGCGCCGGCGAAACCTGGTACCACGCGAGGCGATGCCCTATCACACCGCGACGGGCGTGCCGCTTGCCGACACCGACCTCGCAGCGAACCATGCCCGCGCGCTCGAGGCCTCGGACGTCACCGGCTTTCCCGCGCGGCGCACCGCAGCACGCGCCGAGGGCCTGCTTCTGGGGCGTGCCCTGGTGCACTACCTGGAGGCGACAGGTCGCGGCGAAGTCGGCGACACGACCCGGCTGCGAGTGGAGCCGTCCGGACACGTCACGCTGGTGGTCGGCAGTATCTCCAACGGTCAGGGCCACGAAACGGCCTATGCCCAGATGCTGTCGGCCGAACTCGGCGTGGCGCCCGGGGATGTGCGCGTGGTGAGCGGCGACAGCGACGTTGTTGCACCGGGCAGCGGCGGATCGAGCAGTTCGCACTTCCTGCAGGTGGCGGGACCGGGACTGCAGGTGGTCGCCGAGCGGGTGCGTGACAAGCTGTGCCGTGTCGCGTCGCACCTGCTGGAGGCCTCCGAAGTCGACATCGATTTCAAGGTCGACGAGCAGCGATTGTGCGTCGCAGGGACGGACCGTTCGGTCACGTTCCGGCAGGCGGTGCGCGCGGCCCACGATGCCGCGAACCTGCCCGCTGACATCGAGCCCGGGCTCGACGAGACCGCTTACTACCGCCAGAAGGGTGCTGCCTATCCCACGGGCTGCCATGTCTGCGAGATTGCGGTCGACCCCGATACCGGCATGGCGACAATCCGACGCTACGTCGTGGTCGACGATTTCGGCAATGTGCTCAATCCGCCGCTGGTCGAGGGCCAGGTCCACGGCGGGGTCGCGCAGGGCATCGGCCAGGCCCTGCTGGAATGCTACGCCTACGATCCCGAGAGCGGCCAGCCAATGACCGGCAGCCTGCTCGACTACACCTTGCCGCGGGCTGACGACCTCCCCGCCTATGAAGTGACGCTGGAGGGCGTGCCCAACAGCAACAACGCCATGGGCGTGAAGGGCTGCGGCGAGGCGGGGACCATCGCCGCCCCGCCCGCCGTGATCAATGCCCTGCTCGACGCGCTTGCCGAACGTGGCGTGACGACCATCGACATGGCAGCGACACCGGCGTGTATCTGGCGCGCACTGCAAGACGCCGCCGTGAGGGAGGAGAGGACATGACAATCGAACGCGTCTCGCCCGGCGCCGAGTACGGCGCGTTGTTCAGCGCGGCGACGGCGGCCGACCGTTTCGTCTTCGTCGGCGGCACCACAGCCTGGGACGGCCCCAGCGGCGGCGACGTGGAGAGCCAGACCCGGTTCATCCTCGGCAAGATTGACGGCTACCTCGAGGCCTGTGGCACATCGAAATCGTCGGTGCTGTTCGTCAACGTCTATCTCGCCGACATCGAAACCTGGGAGGACATGAACCGGGCCTGGCTCGCCTGGATCGACCCCGAGGCCGTGCCGGCCCGGGTCAGCATCGAGGCCCGCCTGCTCGAGGGCCTCAAGGTCGAGATCACGTGCGTGGCGCTTCGTCCCCAACCATGACCGATGCGCCGTCGAGGTGATCGGTCCAGAAGGCCAGGGCGAGCAGCGGCTCGTTCTCCGTTCGCGTGGAGTGCGGCAGACCCGAGTGGTGAAAGATGAAGCTGCCGGGCGGGCGGGTCACCCAGTCCTCATTGCCGCGCCGCCAACGGGCAGTGCCGGCCACGACCCAGTAGACCTCGGGGGCCGGGTGCGCGTGAGGCGGATAGAGCACGCCCGGCCCCTGGATCGTGAAGAAGGCCGAGAGACGACCCGAGACGACCAGGCCGCGTGGCCCGACAAGCTCCGCGTAGGCATACTCGGCGCGGAACGCGTCATAGCGTAGATCGCCGGCGAGTTCGGGGTATGCAGCGCCCCAGGCAAGCGCGTCGCGCGCCGCGAGCAGCGCCTCGGTCACGGCGGCGGGATCGTCCGCAGAGGGGTTCGGCAGGTCGTCGAGGTGCGCGCATGGCGGCTGCTCGCTTGGCACGGACAGGCGTCTTTCTGGCGAGTCCAAGACAACGCTCGCAGCGGCCTCAAGGTAGTCGCTGGCTTCATCCCCGCGTGTTGCCCCCGCCCGCCATGCAGCGACCACGGCCGCGATCAGGCGCTCGACGCGGGCCGCTGCCGGGAGTGAAGTCACCGCGCCGTCGGCGGTCATGATCACCTCGCCTTTCAAGGGAGGGCCATGGTGGCAGATCGGCGTGACGGCGGGCAAGGGAGAAGAGATCGTGTCGATGAGACCCGTGTCGTCACTGCCCGTGAAGATACGCCAGATCGAACATTGCTGGATCCCGATGTCGGACGGCGTGCGGCTGGCCGCGCGAATCTGGCTCCCCGAAGACGCCGAGGCGAGACCGGTACCGGCGATCCTGGAGTACATCCCCTACCGCAAGCGCGACGCGATCAGTGAGCGCGACGAGACCATCCATCCCTACTTCGCCGGCCACGGCTATGCCGCGGTGCGCATCGACATCCGCGGCTCGGGCGACTCCGAGGGGCTGCTGCTGGGCGAGTACCTGAAGCAGGACCACGACGACGCGCTCGAGGCGCTCGACTGGATTGCCGCGCAGCCCTGGTGCGACGGCAAGATCGGGATGATGGGACTGAGCTGGGGTGGCTTCGAAGCGCTGCAGGTTGCCGCGCGACGGCCGCCGGCGCTGAAGGCCGTGATCTCGGTGGGCTCGGTCGACGATCGCTACGCCGACGACATGCACTTCAAGGGCGGCTGCCTGCTGAACGACAACATGTACTGGCACTCGCTCTTCTTCTCGCTGCTCTCGCGGCCGCCCGACCCGATGATCGTGGGTCAGCAGCGCTGGCGCGAGATGTGGTTCGATCGCCTGGAGAATCTGATCAACCCCATCCAGGAATGGCTGCCACACCAGCGGCGTGACGCCTTCTGGCGCCACGGCTCGGTGCGCGAGGACTACGGGGCGATCCAGTGCCCGATCTACCTGGTGGGCGGATGGGCCGACAGCTACATCAACTCGGTGCCGAGCCTGCTGTCGGGTCTGAAGGTGCCGCGCAAGGGGCTGATCGGACCCTGGGGCCACCAGTACCCGCAGGACATGGCGCCACCTGGTCCCTGGTTCGGCTTTCTGCAGGAGGCCCTGCGCTGGTGGGGCCACTGGCTCAAGGGCATCGACACCGGGATCATGGATGAGCCCATGTACCGCGCCTGGATGGCGGAGGCGATGCCGCCCGACCCCGGCCTGCCCGAGACCCGGGGCCGCTGGATCGCCGAGCCCGTCTGGCCGCGTTCCGACGGCCATGCCCGGACCTGGCACCTCGCACCGGGGGGCCTCGCCGACAGGCCCGAGGAAGACGCGGCGCTGACGCTGAGTTCGCCCCTTGATATCGGCACGTCGAGCGGCTGCCTCTGCCCCTACGGTCTGGGCTCTATCGGCCACGAACTGCAGACGGACCAGCGCGTTGACGACGGCAATTCGCTGTGCTTCGACACGCCACCGCTTCGCGAACGCGTCGAATTCTTCGGCGCACCGGTGGTGGAGCTTGAGCTGTCGGTCGACCGGCCGGTAGCGCAAATCTCGGTCAGGCTCAACGACGTCGCTCCCGACGGCACCTCGACCCGGGTCACCTTCGGCCTGCTCAACCTGACCCATCGGGACGGGCACACCGATCCGCAGCCGATGGAGCCCGGCCGGCGTACCCGCATCCGGTTGGCGCTCGACAACATGGCCTATGCCTTCCTGCCCGGCCACCGCATGCGGCTTGCCGTTGCGACGGGCTACTGGCCGGTGGCGTGGCCAACGCCCGAGAAGGCCATGCTCACGCTCCACACGGGCGAGAGCACCCTCGAGGTGCCGGTGCGGAAGCCACGCCCCGAGGACGCCGGCTTGCGTCCGTTCGAGGAGCCGGAGTCGTCGGAGCCGGAAGCGCGCACCATGCTGGTCGACGCGAGCCGGGCGCGCAGTGTGCGCCACGACGTGGTGACCGGCATCACCACGCTTGAGGCGCACAAGCACCGCGGCTGGTTCCGCATCGAGAGCCACGGCCTTGAGATGAGCAGCGAAGGCACCGAGCGCTACAGCGTGCATCGAAGCGACCCCTCGAGCGCAACCGGCGAGACCGAGCAGCTCGTACTGATCGGCCGTGGCGACTGGCGTCTGAGGTTGGAGACCAGGACGCGGATGACGTCGGACAAGGAGGCCTTCCACATCCATTCCGAGATCGACGCGTTCGAGGACGGGGAGAAGTCCTTCACCCGTTCCTGGGACGCCTCGGTGCCGCGCGACCTGGTGTGATGTTCTACGAGCCGGCACAGGGCCACGGCCTGGAACTCGACCCCTTCAAGAGCCTGGTCGTACCCCGTCCGATCGGCTGGATCACCACGCTCGACACCGAGGGGCGGGTGAACCTTGCGCCGTACAGTTACTTCAACGCCGTGGCCGACGACCCGCCCGCCGTGATGTTCTCCTCCTCGGCAGGCGAAGGACCCGACCGCCGGAAGGACTCCTGGCGCAACGCCGAGGCGACGGGCGAGTTTGTCTTCAACCTGGCGACCTGGGAGCTGCGTGAGGAGGTCAACCAGACCTCCGACGCCGTGCCCAGCGACGTCGACGAGGCGGCGCTGGCGGGCCTCGACATGATTCCGTCGCGGCTTGTCAAGCCCCCCCGGGTTGCACGCTCTCCCGTACACCTGGAGTGCCGCTGGCTGAAGACGGTGATCGTGCCGCAGAATGGCGACTATGCGCCCGGGGACAACGGGCTGGTGCTGGGCGAGGTGGTCGGTGTGCACATCGACGAGACGATCATGGCGAACGGGCGCGTCGATCTGTCGCGGATTCGCCCCATCGCACGGCTCGGTTATGCGCAGTATGCCGTGGTCGACACACTGTTCCGCATGGTCCCGCCCTGGGTGACGAGTGATCCGGACAAGGAGTGAAGGCCCGGCCATGGCCGACCCGGAGCAGATCGCCGGGCGCTTCGAGCGGGACGGTTTCGTGTTCCCGGTTCCGGTGATTTCGCGCGCGGCGGCCGACGGGGCGCGCCGCCGCTTCCTGGAGACGCGGCGGGAGGCCGAGCGCGATCCCCGCATCGCCGACTACCTCTCCTACAAGGCCAACGTGGCCTACCGGTGGGTCGACGAGTTCGTGCACAGGTCCGCTCTGCTCGACGCCGTGGCGGCGGTGTTGGGCCCGGACTTGCTGCTGTGGAGCTGCTCCTTCGTCTGCAAGGATCCGCGCTCGTCGGGCCGCTACTCCTGGCACCAGGACGCCACCTACTGGGGCATGACGCCTCCGGTGGGACTGACGGTCTGGCTGGCGCTGGGCGACGTGGGCCCGCACAACGGCGGCATGAGCTTCATCCCCGGCGCCCACACGTGCGGCCAGCTCGCCCATACCAACACCTTCGCTGCCGACATCATGCTGCCGCGCGGCCAGCAGATCCGTGAGCTGCCCCACCCCGAGCGTGCGACGGCGCTTCAGCTCGCTTCGGGCGAGGCCTCGTTCCACGGCGTCTTCACGCCCCATGCCTCGGGACCCAATGGCAGCGACGACTATCGCGTGGGCTGTGCCATGGTCTTCATACCGCCGCACGTGAAGAACCAGACGCTGCGCGAGTCCGCGATGCTGGTGCGCGGCACCGACCGCCACGGGAACTTCGAGCTCGAGCCGCGGCCCAGGGCCGACCTCGACGACGACGCGGTCGCCGCGCACGGCACGGCAATGAGACGTATGGCGACCTGGCAAAACGAACAGAAGCTCACGAAGCGGGCGTGAGGGAGGACGGCATGGGCGGCAAGTATCTGAAGGGACGGAGCGCCTGGGTTACGGGTGGTGCCACCGGCATGGGGCGCGCCTGCGCCCTTGCGCTCGCGGAAGCCGGTGCCGATGTCGCCATCGGCTCGCTGACGTCCAAGGTGAGCAATCCTCGCGTCAGGGGCGAGGCCGCCCTGGTGCTGGATGACGGCGAGCTTGAGGCGACGGGCGGCGAGATCGAATCCCGGAACGTGAAGGCACTCGCCCTGCCGCTCAACGTCTGTTCGGACGAGTCCTGCGCCATGTTCTTCGAGGCCACGGTGAAGGCCTTCGGCAAGGTCGACATCCTGGTCAACGCGGCAGGCGGTTCGGCCCACCACCCGATGATCGACCATCCCGACGAGCTCTGGCTGCGTACCATCGACGTCAACCTCAACGGCCCCTACCGAACCACCAGGCTCTGCTTTGCGGGCATGGTTGAGCGGGGCTGGGGACGTATCGTGAACCTGGCGACGACCGGCGCGCGGGTCGGACACGCGGGACATGCGGCCATGTGCGCGTCGAAGACCGGCCTGCTCGGTCTGACCCGCTGCGTCGCGCTCGAGGGCGCGCGCCACGGCGTGACCTGCAACGCGATCAACCCGGGAAGCGTGAAGACACCGCATGTCGTGCGTTCGGCGCTGCCAAACAAGATCGCGATGCTGGGCATTGACCGCTCTCTCGAGGACTACCTCGACGACACCGTGAGGACGGTGCCGCAGAACCGCTGGATCGAAGCCGAGGAGATCGGCGCCTTCGCAGCCTTCCTGTGCAGCGAAGGCGCTCGCGGCATCACGGGCGAGGATATCCAGATTTCTGGCGGCGCGCACTGGTAGGCAGCGACGGTCGAACACCGCTTCGTCGGCCGCACCGACGACGAGAGGCCCGGCTGACCCGGGTGCCTGCTCGACCACATGTTCGACGGCGGCGACGCTGCGCAGGGCGCCGTCAGCCAGCAGTCCATGGCTGATGGAATCAATCATCGCTCGACCGGACCGTCAGGGATCGACATGAGGAAGGGCTTTGTTCCCCGGTGCCCTCCAAACCGCGCTTGTCGCTCACGCGGCGACAGCGAACGCCTCATTGTCGTTGGCGTTCGTGCGAATGACCCGGTGACAGCGGTATCTTACCGAGCGATAGCCGGACCTTTGCGACGCACGTCGATCCAGGTCCCCCATCGATCCATGGTGGAGGCGGCGGGCAATGTCCCCGCCTCCGCAAAGTCCGTTCCGGACGACGCTCTTCGCCGTAGCCCGGCCACCGGGCAACCCGTCACAACGGCGTAGAGCGGCCTCCACGCCACGCCTTTTCGGGCAACCCTACAGCAGCCGGATGCGAGTGGCTTCTCCTGTCATCGACACGTTGACATGCACGGAACGCGCTTTGCCTCGTACAGCGCATTGCGGTCACAGTTCGTGTGGTTCTCCTGTTCCCTGAAGAAGAGGCTGTTGTTCACGTCCGGCGATGATACCGCGTTCGGCATCCGAACCGTGCAGGCTTCACTCTTCGCCCGACCTCAGTCCCGAACGTTGCATCGCTGGAGTCTTGCGGGTCAATGGCATACTTCCCATGCTACAAGGATACCATGAGTTGACGAGGAGTGTGATGGCTGAGCCCGGCCTGATTGACCGCATCCAACTTGGCGAAGATTCGACACTGGAGTTCAAACGCGTCGAAATCAGCGGACAACGCGTCAGAGATCCGGACCGGGGTGCGTTCGCTGATGAACTTGCCGCGATGGCGAACGGGCGAGGCGGGACCGTGATCCTGGGAGTGGACGACAAGAGTCGGGAGGTGCTTGGCATTGCGCTGAAGGATCTGGATGTTGTCGAGGGTTGGGTCCGTGAGATTTGCAACGATTCGGTGAGGCCGGCGCTCGACGCCGACATCCGCAAGCTGAGAATGAAGACCGCTGCTGGCAACCGGGTTCCGATTATCCGAATTGATCTGGCACGCAGTCTGTTCATTCACAAGAGTCCCGGGGGATACTTCCGTAGAATTGGTAGTTCCAAACGCGAATTGACTCCGGAAGCACTCACCCGGCTGATTCAGGAACGCACCTACAGTCGTCTCATTCGGTTCGACGAAACGATCGTCCCTGGAACAGGACGCGCGGATTTGCACTTTGCGCTTACTCGAAGATTCACCCGGAACGACCCTACGGATGACACACTGCGCAAACTCCATATCACGTCGAAGGATGATGACGGGGCCGAACGTCTCACGATTGCGGGTGTGCTGCTCTGCACGCCGGAGCCGCAACGCTGGATGGCGCACGCGTACGTGCAGGCTGTCAGCTATGCCGGAGACCGTACTGATGTTGAGTATCAGACAGATTCGCGGGACATCGGCGGACCACTCGACGAACAGGTTGCCGAAGCGTTGCATTTCGTGCGACGGAACACATTGGTACGGGCAACAAAGAAAGGGCCACGGTCGGACAGACCACAGTTCAGCGAACGGGCGGTTTTCGAGGCTCTCGTGAACGCCGTCGCGCATCGTGACTACTCAATCGCCGGCTCACGGATACGTCTTCACCTGTTTGGGGACCGGCTCGAGCTCTATGTTCCCGGTGCGCTCGCCAATACGCTGACTCCGGACAGCCTGCACCTGAGGCAGGCCAGCAGGAACGAACTCATCGTGTCCTTGTTGGCGCGTTGCCCCGCACCAACCGGACTTGGTCGTTCCCGCTTGATGGATCGCCGAGGTGACGGTGTGCCAATCATTCGCAAGGAATGTGAACGCTTGACCGGCCAGCTTCCCGAGTACAGCGTGCTGGACGATAGTGAACTGCGTCTCGTGGTTCGGTCGGCGAGCTAAGTGCTGCATTCGCCTGCCATGCATGCTCCCGTGGCAGTCTCTGTTCGCGTAGGCTGTTCGGTTGCAAGCGGAATGCGAACGACCAAAGTGCCGGGGCGGTGTCAGTGACCGAAAGCATGCAGATTGTATGTCTTGCAAATTCCCGAAAACTGTCGGGACGATGTGTTGCCGGACGGGAGTGGTCGGCTGATGGAGGGACAGGACGCTGGATCCGCTTCGTCAGCGAACGAGAAAACCAGGAAGTGTCGGAGTACGAGCGCCAGTACGAAGACGGAAGTGATCCCGGGATTCTCGATATCATCGAAGTGCCAGTGCTCTCGCCACAGCCGGAAGGATACCAGACCGAAAACTGGTTGCTCGATCCGGATTACTATTGGGAAAAGGCCGGTGTTTATTCATCATTTGATCTTCCCGATCTGATAGATCCGGTTGAGCCTCTTTGGATTGACGGTTACAGCACATTTCATGGTTGTAATGACACGATTCCCCTTGAAGAAACGGCAAAGGTGGCCGGATCCCTGCGGTTGATTGCGGTCGAGGAACTTACTATCGAGGTGTTTTCGCCCGGCGAAGCCTTTGGGAACTCCAAGCGGCGCGTACAGGGCCAGTTCATGCATGCGGGTCAGGATTATGCGTTCTGGGTAACTGACCCCCTGTATGAGATGCGATACCTTGCGAAGCTTGATGGCACATACGGGATTGGCGAGTGCCATCTCACCATCAGTCTTGGGGAACTGTACCGGAACTCCGCATTTAAGCTCATCGCCGCCATCATCGAACCTGATGGGCAATAGAATCGTGGGTACGAGCAAGAAAACCATTCTGACGATCGGTCACTCCAGCCATACGTTAGAGGACTTCTTCAAGCTTCTGACCCTGCACGGCGTCACCGTGCTCGCAGATGTGCGCTCTGCCCCTTACAGCCGCTTCAATCCTCAGTTCAATCGCGAAGGGTTCGTCCGGAGTCTCAAGACTTCTGGATTCAAGTATGTGTATCTCGGACTCGAGCTAGGTGGGCGATCCGACGACCCTTCCTGCTACGAACGCGGCCGTGTTCGCTACGATCTAGTTGCGCACACACCACTGTTTCGTAGCGGACTGGAGAGGGTTATGCTCGGCGCAGACCGATACTGCATTGCACTGATGTGCGCCGAGAAGGAACCGCTCGACTGCCATCGGGCGCTTCTCATTGGACACGAACTGGACAAGAGTGGTGTTGAAGTTGCGCACATTCTGGCCGACGGAACGCTTGAACCGCACGCGAGCACGATGGGTCGCCTGCTTGATGAGCTCGGGTTCGAGTCCGAATACGATTTGTTCAACCGACACCGAACACGTGACCAACTCGTAGTGGAAGCGATTACACAACAAGCGAAGCGCGTTGGGCACGTCAATGAACGAGTGAGTGACGTGGCAAGGCAGAAGGAGCCATGAAAGTATCGACGATAGGTTTCACCCGCAAATCCGCGCAGCGGTTCTTCGAACTTCTGCGCGAGTCAGGCACTAGGCGCATCGTGGACGTGAGACTCCGCAACGGCTCCCAGCTTGCCGGGTTCGCCAAGAAGGGTGATCTCGCCTGGTTTGCGCGCGAACTGTGCGGCATAGACTATGTCCATGTGCCGGACCTCGCACCCACGAACGAGCTGTTGGGCGCGTATCGACAGGGACGAATCTCCTGGGACGCCTACGAAGAGCGGTTTGTCGACCTGATGAAGGCCCGCAGGATCGAATCCGTTCTGCCTGGGGACGTTGTGGACAATGCCTGTCTGCTGTGCAGCGAAGACCAGCCGCATCATTGTCACCGTCGGCTCGTCGCCGAGTATCTGAAGGAACATTGGGGCGATGTGGAGATCGAGCACCTGGGTCTCAAGAAGGATGCGCGCCGGTCCGCCTGACCGTGTTGGGACAGTCCTTGCGCCGTGAGGACGTGGTCTGCGTCGACAGGCTCAGCCTGCCGTCCCGAGGGGCTCGATACAATCCGGTGCGTCCCAGCCGAATGTGTGCAAGTCCTTCCAAGGGAGCAGTCTGCCCGTTCTCCGGTGCTGGGCGCCGTCGCCGCCATAGACGACGAGGGTGGAGCACCCAGGGGCCGAATTGACGAGGTGTTGGCGAATGCGGTTGCCACCTTGGAACAGGCTTGATGACGGCGTCATGGATGCCTTTGCCTCGACAACTGCGATGCCACCCGGATGTTCGACAATCAGATCGGCCTCGGCCCCATTCCGGTCGCGGTAGTGCGAAATGCCCCTGGTCTCGCCCTGATTGGCCCGATGCTTGACAATCTCCGACACGACCCAGGTTTCGAAGATCGGGCCGCGCAAGGGGTGTGCTTGGAGCTGGTCAGGATTTCGGATGCCCAATAGCCAGCAGACCAGCCCGGTATCGCAGAAATGCAGCTTCGGCGTTCTCACCAGTCGCTTGCGAACATTCGTGTGAAAGGCTGGCAGGCGGAAGGCGATGAAGCTGGTTTCAAGTATGCTCAGCCAGGCCTTCGCGGTCGGCTGCGAGATGGCGCAGTCTCCCGCCAGTGATGAGAGGTTGAGCAGTTGTGCCGTTTGACTGGCACAAAGCGTGACGAAACGCTGGAATGTCGAAAGGTCGCCCACATTGGCGATCATCCGCACGTCGCGCTCGATGTAGGTCGCGACGTAGGAGCCAAGCCACTCCGGGACATCATGACCTTCATCGAAAATTCGCGGGTAGGAGCCGGCAAAGAGAGTCTCGTCGAGAGTCTCTGGATGCTTCGCAAATCGAATCGTCTCGCCCCGTGTCAACGGGAACAGGTTGCAAAGCGCCGTCCTTCCGGCAAGCGACTGGCTGACCGATTGGAGGAGCGAGAGATTTTGAGATCCTGTGAGAATCCAGCGCCCGGGCTTGGGGTCGGTGTCGATGATGCCCTGCAGGTAGGAGAACAACCCGGGCACCTTCTGAATCTCGTCGAGAACAGCGCCGCAGGGAAACTGTGCGAGGAAAGCTCGCGGGTCTTCCATGGCAAAGGCCCGCACGTCCAGGTCTTCCAGCGACTGATACGGATGTTGTGGAAAGAGGGTGCGGCACAACGTGGTCTTGCCGCTCTGCCGGGGCCCGGTCAGCGTGATGGATGGCCAAGTCTGCGCGGCCTGAATCAGCCTTGGTGCAATGTCGCGTGCGATCATGATGCGAAACGTAACAAAGTCACAGGCCAAATCAAGATAGGATTTTGAAATGGCCTTGGCTTGCGACTCACCCGGAGCCGCTACGGTCTCCACGCCTGTGGATCGCGAAGTCGAGCGACGGAAGGGCCGTGCCGGGCCGAACGCCGACAGTGGCAGTGGGCGCTGTTGTCTGTGGAGTTCGCCTGCCGGCTCGTGTATGCCCTTGGCATGGGCATCACGCAGGAACAGGCGCGGGAGATCAGCGAACAGCGGTCGCGCTCCGAATCGACGCGACGGGTGGTGTCGCCGGGGCTCGAGGCGCTGCTCTACGAGCCAATCGAGGTGCTCGATCACGGGTTCGTGCGCGTCATCGACTACCTGGGGGATGACAGCGCCATCGTCCAGGCGGCACGGGTGTCCTACGGGACGGGCACACGGTCGGTGCGTGGCGATGCGGCGCTCATTGCCTACCTGATGCGCCACCGCCACACGACGCCCTTCGAGATGTGCGAGATCAAGTACCACGTCAAGCTGCCGGTGTTCGTGGCCCGCCAGTGGATTCGCCACCGCACGGCCAGCGTCAACGAGGTCTCGGCGCGGTACTCGATTCTCGACCGCGAGTTCCATATCCCGGCGCCTGACAACCTGGCCCGCCAGTCGACGCAGAACCGGCAGGGACGGAGCGACATTCTCGAGGGCGACGAGGCCGCGAGGGTGCTGGAGATTCTCAAGGACGACGCCAGCCGCGCCTATGGACACTACGAAGAGTTGCTCGACGACGAAGGGCCTGGCCTTGCCCGCGAACTGGCGCGCATCAACCTGCCGCTCGGCATCTACACCCAGTGGTACTGGAAGACCAATCTTCACAACCTGCTTCACTTCCTCGCCCTGAGGGCGGATTCCCATGCCCAGCACGAGATCAGGGTCTATGCCGAGGCGATGCTGGAGACGGTGAAGGCCTGGGTTCCGCTGGCCCACGAGGCCTTTGTCGAATGCCGGCTTGACGGCGCGGAACTGACGGCGAAACAGCTGGCGGCGGTGCGCCGCATGCTCAACGGCGAGACGGTGACGGCGGAAACAAGCGGGCTGTCGCGACGGATGTGGGACGAACTGCAGGCCGTGCTGGAGGACCGTCCCTGACGGACGGCGGGCCGGACCGGCCGCTTATTCGATGACGATGCGCGGGCCTTCCGGGCGGGCTCCCGGCAGGCTCTCCAGGACCGCCGAGGCCACCTCCTGATAGGCGTTGGCAATGGCGCCCCCGGGTTCGGCGGCGACAATGGGAAGACCGCTGTCCGATGTCTCGCGAATCCTGACGTCGAGAGGAATCTCGCCCAGGAAGGGAACCCCCAGCCTGGCGGCCTCGTGCCTTGCGCCGCCATGGGCGAAGACTTCGGTGCGGTGACCGCAGGCCGGACAGGCGAAATAGCTCATGTTCTCGACAATGCCGAGGATGGGGACATCCACCTTGCGGAACATGTTGAGTCCCTTGCGGGCGTCGATGAGCGACAGATCCTGCGGTGTGGACACGATCACGGCGCCGGCGAGCGGCGTCCTCTGGGTGAGCGAGAGCTGGACGTCGCCGGTCCCCGGCGGCAGATCGACGATCATGATGTCGGCCTCGCCCCACGCCACCTGGCGCAACATCTGTTCCAGGGCGCTCTGCACCATTGGGCCGCGCCACACCATGGGCTGGTCCTCTCCGATCAAGAGGCCGATCGACATGGTCGCGATACCGTGGGCCATCTTCGGATAGAGCAGTGTCCCGTCAGTCTCCGGCTTGCCCGTCAGTCCGAAGAGGCGGGGCGCCGAAGGGCCGTAGATGTCCGCATCAAGGAAAACGACCTTGCGGCCCCCGGCGGCCAGGGCCAGCGCCAGATTGGCCGCGGTCGTCGACTTGCCGACGCCACCCTTGCCGCTGGCCACCGCCACGATGGACTTGACGCCGTCGATGCCTCCGGCGGGCTCTGCCGGGGCGGCCTGATCGCGGTGAGCGGTCATGACGACGCTGGACGAGAGCACTCCGGGCAGGGCGCGAATGGCGTCTTCTGCCGCCTTGCGCACCGGCTCGTACGTGTGGCCGCGATCAGCCGGCACCTCCATGACGAACCCGACGTTGCCGTCCTTGACGACGAGATTGGAGACGAGACCCTCGTCGCTGATCGGTCGGCCGCTCCCGGGATCGATGATCCCGCGAAGGGCCGCTTCAACTGTCTCTTGCGTGACTCGTGCCATCGCTCGTCGTCCTTCCCGCGTTGCAGGCAACACGCAGGTGACATATAACGCGGGGACCCTTGGCAACAACCCATAAAGTGCGGAACCCGGCTCACCTGGATCCGCCAGGAAGGCAGCGAACCCATGTCCTGGAATGACGGTGGTGGAGGTGGATGGGGCGGCTCCGGCGGCGGCCCCTGGGGACGGCGTCCCTCGGGCGGCGGCGGCCGCGAATTCGAGGAACTCGTCCGCAACATGCAAAAGAAGGGCCGGCGATTCCTGCCCGGCGGTTTCGGCGGAATCAGGGGAATCCTGATCATCCTCGTCGTGCTTGTCGCCGTGTGGCTGGCGAGTGGAATCTACCGGGTCGACACCAACGAGCAGGGTGTCGAGGTTGTCTTTGGACGCTGGGTCAACACGACGACACCCGGCCTCGACTACAACTGGCCGGCGCCCGTCGGACAGGTCTTCACGCCGACGGTGACGGAGATCCAGCAGTTCACGATCGGCACGACGCCCAACCAGAGCCTGATGTTGACGGGTGACGAGAACATCATCGACGTCAAGTTCGTCGTGAAGTGGAAGATCGACGACGCCGGAAAGTTCCTGTTCAACATCTCCGATCCGGAGGGAACGACACGCAACGTGGCCGAGAGCGCGATGCGTCAGGCCATCGGCCGCACCCCGTTGGCGACGGCTCTTGCCGAAGGCCGGGCGGAAGTCGAACAGAAGACACTGGAGTTGATGCAGACGATGCTCGACGAGTACGGTGCCGGAGTCGAGATCCGTCAGGTCGAACTGCAGAGCGTCGATCCGCCTGCGGCGGTGATCGACGCCTTCCGCGATGTCCAGGCTGCCCGGGCGGACCAGGAACGCTCGATCAACGAGGCCCAGGCCTACCAGAACCAGATCGTGCCGGTCGCCCGTGGTGATTCGCAGCGCATGATTCAGGAGGCGGAGGCCTACAAGGAGCAGGTGATCAACACGGCCCAGGGCGATGCCGCCCGCTTCATGTCGGTCTACAACGAGTACATCTTGGCCGAGGACGTGACGGAGCGGCGCATCTACCTCGAGACCATGGAAACGGTGCTGCGGGACATGGAGAAGATCGTCATCGACACCGGGGCCATGGACGGCCAGGGGGTCGTACCCTACCTGCCGCTCGACCAGCTGCGGCGAAGCAGCGACGAGGAGGGCTGAGCCGTGAACATCAAGATCATTCTCTCGGTCATCGGCCTTGCCGCCGCCCTGGTGGTCGGTTCCATGTCGGTGTTCACCGTCGCCGAATACGAGCAGGGGATCGTTGTCCAGTTCGGTGACCCCAAGCGGGTGGTGAGCGAGCCCGGTCTCAATTTCAAGCTTCCGTGGCAGGACGTCATCTACTACGAGAAGCGTGTCATCCAGGTCGACGGAGAGCCCGAACAGGTGACTGCGTCGGACCAGAAGCGCCTGGTTGTCGACGCCTTTGCCCTCTACCGCATCACGGATCCCCTGAAATTCAAGAACTCGGCGATCACCATCGACCGTTTCGAGGGATTCATGCTCAGAACGCTGACCGGCACGTTGCGCCAGCACATCGGCCGGGTGCCGCTGGTCGATGTGGTTTCCGGGGAGCGCGAGACGTTGATGAACGCGATTCAGGAATCCCTGGTCAGGGCGACCGAGCAGTACGGCATCGAGGTGACGGACGTGCGCATCAAGCGCACCGACCTTCCCCAGGAAAACAGCCAGGCCATCTACCGGCGCATGCAGACCGAGCGCGAGCGTGAAGCAAGCGAGATCCGCGCGGAGGGCGAGGAGCAGTCATTGCGCATCCGCGCCGAGGCCGATCGGACCCGCACCGTGCTGTTGTCGGAAGCAAGGCGCGATTCCGAAATCCTGCGTGGCGAGGGAGACGGAGAAGTGGTGCGCATCTTTGCCGAAGCCTTCGGCCGGGATGTCGACTTCTTCACGTTCTATCGCACCATGCAGGCCTACCGTGAGGCGCTCAACTCCACGGACACCACGCTGGTGCTGACGCCGGAGGGAGACTTCCTGCGTTTCCTGACGAGTTTCGAGGGTCTCCAGATGAGCCCTCGTTCTGACACATTCGCCGAGTAAGTGGTGGCGTATCGCCTGACCGGGCGCCGATGACCGACCTGGCTGTGGCACTTGCCATTGCCATGTTTCTCGAAGGTGTCGCCTGGGCACTGTTCCCGGGCGCCATGAAGAGGGCCATGGTGCATGTCCTGGCCCAGCCCCTCTCCACGGTGCGAACGGTCGGTCTGATGGTGGCCCTGGCCGGCGTGACAGCCGTATGGTTGCTGCGTGGCTGAATGCGAAGTCGATACAGAGGTCGTGACATGACGATGAACCGGACCGGTTTCTTCCCTGTACTTGTTCTGACGTTCCTTCTCTCCGGGTTCTCCGGTCCCGGCAGCCATGCACACGGCACTGGCGAAGGTCATGCCGATCTGGCGGAACGCCTGCTCCCATCGGTGGTGTCGATCTTCACTGAGACCGAAGTCGCCGGAGGCAGCCGTTCAGGAACCAATCCCTATTCGGGAACGCCATTCGAGGAATTCTTCGAGCGCTTCTTCAACCGGCAGAATCCTGACCGGGAGGACAGCGAGCCGCGCTCGGCCCCGTGGGCGCTGGGATCCGGGTTCATCATCCACGAAGACGGCGACATCGTGACCAACGCCCATGTCATCGACAAGGCCTCGAAGATTCTCGTGCGCCTCGATGACGGGACCGAATACGAAGCCACGGTAATGGCGACGGACTCCAAGACCGATATTGCCCTGCTCAGGGTCGAGGCAGACGATCCGTTGCCGGCAGTGGCCTTTGGCGATTCGGACGTCGTGCGCATCGGCGATGTCGCCCTTGCCATCGGCAACCCCTTCGGATTCGGCAACTCCGTGACAGCCGGAATCATCTCGGCGCGCCAGCGGGACATCAACGCAGGTCCCTACGACCAGTTTCTGCAGACGGATGCGCCCATCAACCGCGGCAATTCGGGCGGACCTCTGTTCAATATCGACGGCGAGGTTATCGGCGTGAACACGCTGATCTATTCGCCGTCTGGTGGTTCGGTGGGCATCGGCTTCGCCGTTCCCTCCAATGTGGTGGCGCACGTTGTCCACCAGCTCAAGGAGTATGGCCGGACGCGCCGCGGCTGGCTTGGCGTGCGTATCCAGCCGGTGACCCCGGAGATCGCCGAGGGCCTCGGTCTGCCCGAGGCGAGCGGCGCGCTCGTGGCGAGTGTCACGCCTGACAGCCCCGCTGAAGCCGCCGGGTTCCAGGTCGGCGACACCATCGTCCGCTTCAACGGCCTTCCGATCGACGACATGCGCGAGCTGCCGCGCGCCGTGGTGCGCACGGAAGTGGGCCTCGAGGTCGAGGTCGTCGTCATCCGCGACGGCGAAGAACGCGCCATCGACGTGGTGCTCGGAGAACTCGAGGCCTACGAAGCCACCCTCGCCGGCGCCACGGACCAGTCAGGTGACAGCGTCGAAGACGTCGAAGAGGTCCAGGAAGAAGTTCTTCTCGGGATGGAGATCCGCCCGCTCAATGCTGAACTTGCCCGCCAGTTCGAGCTTGAGGACGACGCGACGGGCCTCGTCGTCACCCGGGTCGAACCGGCTGGCCCGGCGTACCGTGGAGGCGTCCAGGCCGGTGACATCCTGCTCCATGTCGGGCGCGAGCCCGTGGAGTCCGTCGAGCAGGTGAGGGACCTCCTCGAGGCGGCCAAGGGAAGAAACGCCCAGTCCGTGGTCGTTCTCATCGAACGTGCGGGCGATCCGAGATACCTGGCCCTGGAAATCGGTGATTGACACCCTCGTCGACGCTGACTGCGCGGACGAAGGAGAGGGTATCGGCCCGGTCATCCTCATTGGCGGGCCGACGGCGTCGGGCAAGTCTCGGCTTGCCATGCGCCTTGCCGACGAGGTGGACGGCGTCATCGTCAACGCGGACAGCATGCAGGTCTATGCCGACCTCGCGATCCTGACGGCCCGGCCGACTCCTGAGGACGAGGCACGCTGCCAACACCACCTTTTCGGCTTTCTCGATGCCGCCACACCCTGTTCGGCCGGGTTGTGGCACCGCCGCGCGCGCAGCATCTGCCAGGAGATTTCCTCGACCGGCCGGGTGCCGATCGTTGTCGGCGGGACAGGCCTCTATCTCAGGACATTCCGCGAGGGACTGGCGCCGATTCCCGACATTCCAGGGGACGTCCGCGAAAGGGTCCGCCAGCGACTGGCGATAGAGGGAGCGGAGGCGCTTCACGCCGACCTCGGCGGGATCGATCCCTCCCTGGCGGCGGCTCTCTCGCCCGCAGACAGCCAGCGCATCGCCCGGGCCCACGAGGTCCACGAGGCAACGGGAACGCGGCTATCGGAATGGATGACGCGGTCCCGCGAGGGAGGATGGAAAGGGGCGCTGTGGCAGATCAGCCTGCTTCCGGACCGATCGCTCCTCTTCGAGCGCACGGTTGCCCGTTTCGACCGGATGATGGCGGCAGGCGCTCTCGAAGAAGCCGCGGCCTTCGCGGCGCGCCGTCTCGATTCATCCCTGCCGGCCACACGCTGCGTCGGGCTTGCCAGTCTCACGGCCCATCTTGCCGGACGTCTCACCCTTGACGAGGCGTGTGACGAGGCGAAGCGGGCAACACGGCGCTACGCCCGCAGGCAGTTCACATGGTTCCGCCACCAATCAGGGGACGCATCGCTCCTCTGTGCCTTCGGCGACGACGAAAACGCTGGCGACATTGTCGCCAGGGCCCGGTGCTTCCTGTCATCCTCTTCCGCCCACGTACCGTGACCGCAGTTCCGGAGGGAGCATCCTGACGGGTCAGGGAACGAACGCATGATGCAGACTTCATTCCGGCGGAGAACACTCAACAAAGCAGAGGGCTGGCGCGCTGGCTCCAGGGATCCGGCGGTGACATCGCTTCCGCTTTCGGTCGTGTCAGTTAGCCTGTTCACCCCGTGTCGCATTGAGGAGGCCGCCATGGTTGACCGTTACACCAAGATCATTCTGACGATTATCGCGTTCGCGCTGTGCGTCCTGGCGATCCAGAACAGTGTGCCAACTGCCACCGCAGTCGGCCTCGAGTGCGGAGAGTCGTGGAGTCCCTGCTTCGTCTACGTGATTGATGGCTCGATCAAGGTGAGTGGGAGCGTACACACCTACTGAGCCTTCGTGCATCGCACGGCCAGACTTCAAATGGGGACACGTCTCCGCTTCCAGTTGACTTGACATACCCATTTCGGGTACTTAACTACCCAATATGGGTACTGAAACCACGAGATATGTTGCGAACACGTCGCACCGCAAGGGCGATCCGCGAGTCAAGGCACTTGTCGATGCGCTGTTCACCTCCACGCAGCAGCGTGTACTCGCCTTGCTTTTCGGTCAGCCGGACCGCGAATTTTTCGTATCCGAAATCATTGAGTTGGCTGGATCGGGGCGAGGGGCGGTGCAGCGAGAACTCGCCCGGCTCGCAGGGAGCGGCCTCGCAGCGGTTTCACAGGTCGGCAACCGCAAGCATTACAAGGCGAACCGCAATTCGCCTCTCTTTGATGAAGTCTGCAGCATCGTTCGCAAGACCATTGGCTTGGAGGAGTCCGTTCGAAATGGGCTCAAGCCGTTGGCGGACCGGCTCATCGTCGCCCTACTATTCGGATCGACCGTGCGGCGCACGGACACGGCAACGAGCGATATCGATCTCCTGCTCGTCTCCGACGACGTGACACTGGAAGCGGTCTACGCCGTCATGGCGCCGGTGGAAGACATGCTCGGCCGGCGAGTGAACCCGATGATCTACACGTCGGACGAGTTCCGGAAGCGGCGTACAGCCAACACCGGGTTTCTGACTCGGATTCTGCAAGGACCGCATATCATTCTCATGGGCAGCCTCGATGGTGATTGAGCACCTGGACAATCTGGTGGCAGCGGACCGGTTGAAAGCGGAGCCGCCAATTGCCGACGAGGTCTCGGGATTGATTCGATCCGGAGTCGCCCGGCTCGCGGATGCGAAGAATGAGGGCCTCAGCCTGGAGTCCCGATTTGACCTCGCGTACAACGCCGCGCACGCCTTGTCCCTGGCAGGGCTGCGGAGCACCGGCTATCGCCCGAACAATCGTTATCTCGTATTCCAGTGCCTTGAACACACGCTTGGCATTTCGGCCGAGAGATGGCGCGTGCTGGACGACGCGCATCGCAGAAGGAACCTTGCTGAATACGAAGGAGCGGTTGACGTCGATGAAGCCTTGGTGGCGGCGGTGATTCGGGTGACCGAGGAACTGGCGGCTCGGATCGGGCACGCAGGTGACGGCGCGGCGTCGTAGAGCCCCGGGGTCCGCGATATTGGTGCCGTCCTTCCCGTGATTGCGGGAAAGGTGGTGGGGCCAGCGTTGTTGACGTGATGGTCTGGACCATTCGGGACCGGAGAGCGTCGCGGGGTCACGGGGAAGGATCGTCAGGCAATCCGGCAGATCCCGCTTTCGCCCCTCGAGATTCCTCGTGCGGGATCGTGGATGTTCCGGTCGGTCCGAGCCGGCTGGGTGCGCCGCGGGGGATCGACTGCGCCCGACAATTGCGAACCCCGGAACCCGCTCCCTTGGCAGTCGAAGGCAGGGCTGTTCAGGCGCCGTGGTGCCATGATGCGCACAATTCGATGACATGGAACTGTCGCCGCACCTCCAGGTGCAAGCCGTCCTGGAGCCCGATACGGTCACCGAGGCCGGGCCGGGGGCGGTTTTCCGTTGACCGCGGACGGTCATCCGCATAGGTTCCGGCACTTGCGACGCGGCGCCGGACGCGCGCGGGAACTTCCGTCAAGAGACATGTCAGCGCCGTTGGCGCCTGTTGCGGAGAGATGCACTCGTGACCGACAAGCAGATGACAGGTTCAGAGATTCTCGTCAAGGTCCTCCAGGATCTCGGTGTGGACGTCATCTTCGGTTATCCGGGTGGCGCCGTGCTGCCGATCTATGATGCGCTGTGCCAGCAGAACAGCCTGCGGCACATCCTGGTGCGCCAGGAGGGCGCGGCGGTGCATGCCGCCGAAGGATATGCCCGCTCGACCGGCAAGGTCGGCGTCGTCCTAGTGACGTCTGGCCCGGGAGCGACGAACTGCGTGACCGGCCTTGCCGACGCCTTGATGGATTCGGTGCCCGTGGTCTGTCTCACGGGCCAGGTCCCCACGCACCTGATCGGCAACGATGCCTTCCAGGAGGCCGATACCCTCGGTATCACGCGGCCCTGTACCAAGCACAACTACCTCGTGAAGGATGTCGATGATCTCGCGCGTGTCGTCAGGGAGGCGTTCCTGGTTGCCGCCAGCGGTCGGCCCGGTCCGGTTGTGGTGGACCTGCCCAAGGACGTGGTGACGGCCTCCACCGCCTATGCGCGGCCATCGGCGCCGATTCAGCATCCAAGCTACAGTCCCCGCCTCAAGGGGGAC
This sequence comes from Alphaproteobacteria bacterium, assembly GCA_964291415.2. Lineage (GTDB taxonomy): Bacteria > Pseudomonadota > Alphaproteobacteria > SP197 > SP197 > SP197. The sequence continues at coordinate 735,513 of OZ219920.1, forward strand.
CACGAACGGATTTCCGAAGCTGTCGATCTGCTGGCGGGCGCCAGGCAGCCCCTGATCTATGCCGGAGGCGGCGTCGTCAATTCCGGTCCCGCGGCGTCACAGCTGTTGACCAATCTGGTCAATATGACCGGCATCCCCACCACGCTCACTCTCATGGGGCTGGGCGCCCTGCCGGCGTCCAACAGGAACTTCATCGGCATGGTCGGCATGCACGGGTCGCTGGAAGCCAACATGTGCATGCACGACTGCGATGTCATGCTGTGCGTTGGCGCGCGGTTCGATGATCGCGTGACGGGCCGGACCGATGCGTTCTCTCCCGAATCGCGCAAGATCCATATCGACATCGACGCCTCGTCGATCAACAAGAACATCCATGTCGATGTGCCCATCATCGGCGACTGCGGCTACGTGCTCGAGCACTTCATCAAGCTCTGGAAGTCGCGTCAGGCGCGTTGTGACGGTGACGCTCTTGACCGGTGGTGGACGCAGATCGACGGGTGGCGCCAGCGCAAGTCGTTCAGCTACAAGCCCTCCGACACCCTGATCAAGCCGCAGCATGCCCTCGAGGTTCTCAACCGGCGTATCTCCGGCAGGGATGATGTCTACATCACCACCGAAGTCGGCCAGCACCAGATGTGGGCGGCCCAGTTCCTGCACTTCGAGAAGCCGAATCACTGGATGACCTCGGGCGGACTCGGCACCATGGGCTACGGGCTGCCGGCGGCGCTCGGCGTCCAGATTGCCCACCCCGACGCCCTTGTCATCGATGTGGCGGGCGAGGCGTCGGTGCTCATGAACATGCAGGAGATGTCGACGCTGGCGCAGTACCGCTTGCCGGTCAAGGCGTTCATTCTCAACAACAGATGGATGGGGATGGTGCGTCAGTGGCAGGAGTTCTTCTTTGGCGGACGCTACTCCGAGAGCTACATGGATTCTCTGCCGGACTTCGTGAAACTCGCCGAGGCCTATGGTGCTGTCGGTCTGCGGGCCACAACGCCGGACGAACTCGACGATGTTGTCGACGAGATGATCGCCACGCCCAGCGCGGTGATCGCCGACATCGTCGTCGACCCGGACGAAAACGTCTATCCGATGATCCCGGCCGGCGCCGCCCACAATCAGGTCACCATGAGTCCCGATGAGGAAGTGGTGCTCGATCAGGTCCACAAGGAAGAAGGCATGGTCCTGGTCTAGGGTCCGAACGCATGCCTGCCGCCGAGAAGAAGACCGTTTCCACACGGAAAGCGACGATTGCCGTCCTGGTCGACAATGAACCGGGTGTGCTGGCGCGCGTCGTCGGGCTGTTTTCCGGGCGTGGCTACAACATCGATTCGCTGACCGTCAACGAGGTCGACGAGGCCGCCGGGCTGTCGCGCATCACCATCGTCACCAGCGGAACCGAAATGGTGATTGCCCAGATCATGGCGCAGCTGCAGCGCATCGTGCCGGTGCACAGGGTCTGCGATCTCGTGACGCAAGGCCTGCACGTCGAACGCGAGCTGGCTCTCGTGAAGGTGGCGAGCAGTGGCGACAAGCGTGTCGAAGCCCTGCGGATCGCCGACATCTTCCGCGCCAGGGTTGTCGACAGCACCATCGGATCGTTCGTGTTCGAGATCACCGGATCGCTCGACAAGATCTCGGCATTTGTCGATCTCATGCGCCCGCTGGGGCTGGTCGACGTCTCCCGCACCGGCGTCGCCGCCATTTCCCGCGGTCCCGATCCGATCTGAAATCACCACCTGTCCGGAGCATTGCCATGCGCGTCTATTACGATCACGACGCTGATCTCAACCTCATCAAGGCCAGCAAGGTCGCGATCATTGGCTATGGAAGCCAGGGGCACGCCCATGCGCTGAATCTGAGGGACAGTGGCGCGAAGGACCTGGCGATCGGGTTGAGACCGGGTTCGGCAAGCGCCCCCAAGGCCGAGGCCGAGGGACTCCGGGTCATGGGCACCGCCGAGGCGGCCAAGTGGGCCGACTTTGTCATGGTTGTCACTCCCGACGAGGGACAGCGACGCCTCTACAACGAGGACCTCGCCCCCAACCTTCGTGACGGCGCGACCCTTGCCTTTGCCCATGGGCTCAACATTCACTTCAATCTCATCGAGCCCCGTGCCGATCTCAACGTGATCATGGTTGCGCCCAAGGGCCCCGGGCACACGGTGCGTGGCGAGTATGCAAGGGGAGCGGGCGTCCCCTGCCTGCTGGCGGTGGCCCAGGATCCCGGCAGCCTTTCCCACGAGACCGGTCTGAGCTATGCCTGCGCCATTGGCGGCGGGCGGGCAGGCGTCATCGAAACCACGTTCCGGGAGGAATGCGAGACCGATCTCTTCGGCGAACAGGTGGTGTTGTGCGGTGGCCTGACGGCTCTCATCATGGCCGCCTACGAGACCCTGGTCGATGCCGGCTACGCCCCCGAAATGGCCTATTTCGAGACCCTCCACGAGGTGAAACTCATCGTCGATCTGATCTACGAGGGCGGTATCGCAAACATGCGCTATTCGGTGTCCAACACGGCCGAGTACGGCGACTACACCCGCGGTCCCCGCGTCATCGATGACGAGACGAGGCTGAGGATGAAGACGATCCTCGCAGAGATCCAGGCGGGTCGCTTCGCCAGGGACTGGATGCTGGAGAACGAGGTCGGGCAGACGAGTTTCAAGGCGATGCGCCGCCGCGCCGCCGAACATCCCATCGAGGAGGTCGGCGAGAGGCTCCGTGCCATGATGCCGTGGATCTCCGAGGATCGCCTCGTGGACAAGTCACGAAACTGACTCGCCTTTGTCCGATTGCATTCGAATGTGCGGGGCAATCATGATATGAAGGCGAATCCGGTTGATCTGCCGGAGTTGGGCAGGGGTCTGTGCCTCGCTGGTATCTGGGACACGCCATGCAAAGGCATGTGATTACGGGAGTTTGCAGACCGCAATGATCAGTCGACTGTTGTCTTCCGGAATGGCGATCGATCTTGGGACGGCCAACACCCTGGTCTATGTCAAGGGCGAGGGAGTTGCGCTCAACGAACCGTCCGTGGTCGCGATCAACAAGAACCATTCCAAGGTGCGCGTGCTCGCTGTCGGTGTGGAGGCCAAGAGGATGGTCGGCCGGACTCCGGCGCACATCGAAGCCATTCATCCCTTGCGCGACGGGGTGATCGCGGATTTCGAGATCGCCGAGGAGATGATCAAGTACTTCATCCGCAAGGTGAACCGGCGCATCTTCTTTTCCAGGCCCGAGGTCATCATCTGCGTGCCATCGGGATCGACGCCGGTGGAGCGGCGCGCCATCGAGGAGGCCGGTCTGCGCGCCGGTGCACGCAAGGTCGGTCTGATCGAGGAACCGATGGCGGCGGCGATCGGCGCCGGTCTGCCGGTCACGGAGCCAAGCGGATCCCTGGTTGTCGATGTTGGCGGCGGCACGACCGAGGTCGGTGTCCTGTCGCTTGGCGGTATCGTCTATTCCAGGTCCCTGAGGGTCGGCGGGCACCATATGGACGAGGCAACCATCCGCCACATCCGCAACACGTTCAACCTCCTGATTGGCGAGTCGAGCGCCGAGAATCTCAAGCAGACCGTTGGCTCGGCCGCCTTGCCGGAGGATGGCGACGGTCCGACGATCGCCATCAAGGGACGCGATCTTCTCAACGGCGTGCCCAAGGAGATTGTCATCAGCCAGCGCCAGGTCGCCGAAGGCCTCATCGAGCCCGTCGGTCAGATCGTCGAGATGGTGAAGACCACACTCGAACAGACGGCGCCTGAACTTGCCGCGGATATCGTCGACACGGGAATATTCCTGACCGGCGGCGGCGCCATGCTCCACAGGCTCGACGAGGTCCTGCGCAAGGCGACCGGGCTTCCGGTGACCATCGCCGATGATCCGCTCACCTGTGTCGTTCAGGGGACCGGCAGGGTGCTGGAGGAACCCAGGACACTCAAGCAGGTCCTGGACGGCAATTCGGGATGACGGTGGTTCCGCAGTGAGAGGTGGTGACTGACGCATGCTGAAGCTTGTCCTGCTCACCCGCCAGACCACCCAACGCTTCGCACTGCCCTTTTTCGTCGTCGCCGCCCTCGCCTTCATTCTCATGAGCCGCACGGACAATCCCTGGGTCATCGACGCCCGCACGCGCACCCTTGACGTGCTCGCCCCTGTCATCGATGTGGCCTCCCGCCCGGTGTCGGCGGTCAACGCGGCGGTGGATTCAGTCAACAACTGGCTTGCCGTTGCGGCCGAGAACGAGAAACTGCGCCGCGAGAATGCACGCCTGATGCACTGGCAGGCGGCGGCGCGCCAGTTGCTCGCCGAGAATCGCGAGTTCCGCGCACTTCTTTCCAGTGTCGCCGAACCTCGCGCGGCCTTTGTCACGGCCCGCATCATCGGTCATTCCAGCGGTACGTTCGTCAGGACGGCGGTCCTCAATGCCGGAAGCCGTGACGGTGTCAGGGTAGGGCAGGCGGTGGTCGCAACCCATGGTCTCGTGGGCAGGATCACGGAGACGGCACGGCACAGCAGCAGGGTTCTGCTGCTGACCGATCTCAACAGCCGTATCCCGGTTGTCTTCGAATCCAGTCGCAAGCCGGCCATCGTCAGCGGTGACAATTCGCGCGTCCTGTCGCTGTTGTTCACCGAGTTGGCAGGCACCATCGATTCCGGCGAGCGACTCGTGACATCGGGCGAGGGCGGGATGCTGCCTCCCGGGATCCCGGTGGGAATTGTCACCGGTTCACAAGGCGGTCTTCCCCGGGTGACGCCCTTCGTCGACCCTGCCCGCATCGAGCACGTGCGCGTCCTCGACTACACGCTGCCCGGTCTCATGCAGACAACACGCGAGGCCGGCATGCTGGAACCGCTGTGGTAATCGAGGGCTGGGGCGCAAGCCTGAAGCGCCGGGCGGTATCGTTCCTGCCCCTGGTGTCGGGCGTTGCTCTCGTGCTCGTGACCGCGACGCCGCTCTATTTCGGCCATGTCGGCGATGTCGCCCCGCGCTTCGGAGTGACCGCCGTCATCTTCTGGACTGTCTACCGCCCCGATCTCTTCGGCTACGCCTCCGCCTTCTGTCTCGGAATCGTTGCGGATCTCATGACCGGGCTTCCGCTCGGCATCACGGCGCTCGTCCTTGTCATGGTCCGTTACGGTGTCTTCACGCGCCGCCGCTACTTCCTGCGCAAGTCCTTCCACATCGTCTGGGCCGAGTATGCGCTCGTGGTCATTGCCGCGGTGGTCATCGACTGGATGCTGGCGGCTCTCTATCTGTGGTCCTATCCCGGACTGCTGGTCCATGTGTTCCAGGTCCTGTTGACCGTGGCCCTGTTCCCGGCAGTCTACTGGCTCCTCGCGCGGTGTCAGGATCTGGTCTCCCTTGCCGGACGGGAGGCTGCCGGCTCGGGCTGACATGCGGGAGGACTTCGAGCAGCGAACTCTGGTGAACCGGCGCTCGGTCGTCCTCTTCGGCGTGAAGGGATTGCTGGTGGCCGCGGTGGCCGGGCGCCTCTACGAGTTCCAGGTTGTCGATGCGGCGCGCTACCAGCGCCTGTCCAATGACAACCGCATCAGCATCCGCCTGCTGCCGCCCCGCCGCGGACTGATTGTCGACCGGTTTGGCAAGGGCCTGGCGGTCAACCGGCCCACCTATCAGCTGATCATGACTCCCGAGCAGACCGGCGACGTCGAGATTACCCTCGAGCGCATTGCCGCGCTCATCGATCTTGATGACGGCACCATCGCGAAGGTGCTGCGCAAGATCGGTGTCCAGGAGGGATTCATCCCCGTCACCGTGCGCCAGAACCTGTCCTGGCGGGAGGTGGCGCGCATCGAGGTGAACCTGCCGGTGCTGCCGGGCATCGTCATCGAGACGGTCCCGCATCGCCACTATCCCTTTGCCGGCCTCGTGGCCCACGTCTCGGGTTATGTCGGTGAAGTGTCGCAATCCGAACTCGAGGGCGACAAGGTGCTGAGATTCCCCGGTTTCCGCACCGGCAAGACGGGAATAGAGAAGGTCTACGAGCACCAGTTGCGGGGAACGCCGGGCACGCGCCAGGTCGAGGTCAATGCAGTGGGACGCGTCATCCGGGAGATCGAACGCCGCGAGGACGATCCCGGTTCGGACATCCGCCTCACGATCGACATGGCGCTCCAGGAGTTCGCCGTACGCAGAATGAAGAACCAGACGGGGTCCGTGGTCGTTCTTGACGCTCTCAACGGCGATGTGCTGACCCTGGCATCGGTCCCGAGTTTCGATCCCAATGTGTTCAACTTCGGACTGACCGGGGATGCCTGGCAGGCCCTGCTCAACGATCCTCGCTCGCCCTTGCTCAACAAGCCCGTTGCCGGCCAGTATCCCCCGGCCTCGACGTTCAAGATGATGGTGGCGCTGGCGGCGCTGGAAGCCGGAGCCGTGACCCCTGCGACAACCATGCACTGTTCCGGCAGCTTCACCCTGGGTGACCGGACTTTCCGATGCTGGCGGCATTGGGGCCATGGAGAGGTCAGTCTCATCGATGCCCTGAAGGCGTCGTGCGACGTGTACTTCTACGAGGTGGCCCATCTCGTCGGAGTGGACCGGATTGCCGCCATGGCCCGGCGTTTCGGCCTTGGCGAAACGACGGGGATCGAGCTCACCGGGGAACGGGCCGGGCTGGTTCCCACCGCGGCCTGGAAACGGGCGGTCCATGGCGAGCCGTGGTACGGCGGCGACACGATCAATGTCGGGATCGGGCAGGGCGATGTCCTCACCACACCCCTCCAGCTCGCTGTCATGACGGCCCGTCTCGCCAACGGGCACTTTCGGGTGACGCCGCGCCTGGTGCGTCGCTCCACCGGGGCCGAGGTGCCCGGATTCGACGCCCTTGATGTCGACGAGGCTCACTTGCAGGCCGTGCGCCAGGGCATGGTTGACGTGGTCAACAACGCCGACGGGGGGACGGCCTACACTGCGAGGATCCAGGACGAGGGCATGGAGATGGCCGGCAAGACCGGCACCTCCCAGGTGCGGCGTCTCAGGAAGGCCGAACGGGAAGGTCGGTTGAGTGAGGAGGACATACCCTGGGCTGAACGGGACCACGGTCTCTTCATCGGCTATGCCCCGCTTGACGAACCCCGTTATGTCGCCGCTGCGATTGTCGATCACGGCGGGGCCGGGTCCAGATCGGCGGCACCGGTGGTGCGTGACGTGTTGCGTGAGGCGCAGAGGCGGCAGTCGATCCGCTGGAACACCGGCGACGACCCATCCGGCCAGGCGGAAGGGACCGCGTGATGGTGGCGTTGACGACCCATCCCCTTGCCACCGGCACCCGTCTCATTGGCGGCAAGCTCGTCAACATGGCCTGGGGCCTGCTCTTCCTGCTGGTTCTGGTCGCCGGCTTCGGGTTCCTGATGCTCTATTCGGCGGCAGGAGGAGACTGGAGACCATGGGCGCTGCCCCAGATCATGCGGTTCGGAGCAGGCGTGGCCCTCTTTCTTGTCATCGCCATGATCAACATCCGTCACGTGCATCGCTGGGCCTACGTGATCTACGCCGGAGCGCTGGCCCTGCTTCTCGCCATGGAGATACCGGGAGTCAGCGGCGTCGGCGTACATCGCTGGATCCAGGTCACGCTCGGTGGCATGAAGTTCCAGTTCCAGCCATCGGAACTCATGAAGTTTGCCGTGATCCTGGCGCTTGCCCGCTACTATCACGGTCTGGCGCTCAACGTTGCCCGGCGCTGGACCAGCCTGCCGGTTCCGCTGATCCTCATCCTCTTGCCCTCTGTCCTGGTGGTCCGCCAGCCGGACCTCGGGACCGGTCTCCTGATGGTTGCGGGCGGCATCCTGCTGATGTTCCTGGCGGGCGTCCGCAAGCGCTGGTTCATCGCCGGATTCTCGGCCGTGCTCGGTATGGCGCCGGTGGTCTGGTATGTGCTCCTGCCCTATCAGAGGGACCGTGTGCTGACGTTCCTCAATCCGAATCTCGATCCCCTGGGCGCGGGTTACCACATCCAGCAGTCGAAAATCGCTCTCGGCTCGGGGGCCGTGTGGGGCAAGGGACTGTTCAACGGCACCCAGAGCCAGCTCAATTTCCTGCCCGAAAAGCACACAGACTTCATCTTCACCATGCTCGCCGAGGAGTTGGGGCTTGTCGGTGCGCTCGGTCTCATCCTTCTCTACTGTTTCATCGTGCTCTACGGGGTCAGCGTCGCTTCCAGAAGCAGCAGCCAGTTCGGCAGATTGCTGGCTCTTGGAATTGTGTCGACCTTCTTCCTCTACGTCTTCTCCAACATCGCCATGGTGACCGGACTGATTCCCGTCGTCGGCCTGCCCCTGCCCCTGATGTCGTTTGGCGGCACGGCGATGCTGACCCTGATGATGGCCTTCGGACTGCTCGCCAGCGTCCACGTGCATCGCGACACGGAAGTCCCCCGCCACACCACAGGTCTCATCTGACGACCCTGAACCCCGAAGATTGAGTGTGGACAGGAAGCGGGTTGCGGCTGCTTCCCTTGCATGCGGCACGATCATCCACGCCGCAGTCGGATAGGTGCATGTGCCCGGTACATCCGTCCCCGCAGCGCTATTCCCAGGGATCGTAGCTGCCGAAGTTCCAGAGATTGCCCTCGGGATCGCGGCAGGAGTAGAGGCGCCCGCCGTGGTCCTGATCCTCCGGTGCCATGACCACCCGCGCCCCGGCGGCGACGGCGCGGGCATGGTGCGCGTCGACGTCGTCCACGATCACGTAGGCGCTCTTGGAGACAGGGCTGTCGGCCGTTTCCAGCGGTTTCTGAAGCGCGCCGAATTCGTCGTCGCGGGCCGAACCCAGCATGATCATCCCGTTGCCGAAGACGAGCTGGGCATGGGCGATCGTCCCGTCCTCACCGGGTACGACGAGGTGCCTCTCGAATCCGAATGCCTCACACAGCCATGCGACGGCGGCCGGAGCGTCCCGGTAGCGCAGCGACGGAACGATGGTGGCCGTAGTGTTCTTCGCGAGGTTCGCCATCGACGCATCCCCTCTTCCATGACAGTCGCGCGCCGGCGATCTTGCCGTCTCTTCCAGGGTCTGGCAACGCATCGGCGCGGGCGCCACAATCGGCTCCGTACGCGGAGGAAAGGGAAGGTGAATTCCGGCTCCAGCGACCCCTGCTTCTGCCAGCTGATCGTCGAACAGCCGCCGCTGTCTCGCCGCGACGGCGGTGGGGGCTGTTTCCTCACTGGGGACCGCTGAAAGCGTGCGCACGGCCAATCTTGAAGGACGTTGAGTCGCCTCGGGCGTCTAGAGCGAGCCGAGCAACAACAGCACAGTCAGAATCACGACCGGGATGGCAAAGGCGAGCACGACATGGTCGACAGGGCGCATGGTTCATGTCTGGCGGCGCGAGCGTCTCACGTCAATCGCCGTTCAGGCGAGATGGCGCTCCGATTGGCGGCAGGGCCGATTTGCGCGATCTCAACAATGCGTCGTGTGACCCACGGATCATTGTGTGCATTGGCGGAAAATGGTGGGCGCACAAGGACTCGAACCTTGGACCCGCTGATTAAGAGTCAGCTGCTCTACCAACTGAGCTATGCGCCCGCCAAGGCGATGCAGTCTATATCAGGGGAGTTGCTCGCCTGTCGAGATGAAAGGTCTCGCATATCGGGTTACAAGAATACGGCGAAGGCGGAGTCGGCCCATGACACGCGAACCGCAACGGGCTCTGGGTGCTATCTGGTACACCGATCGCGGACTCTTCATGGAAGAGCGCAGGAAGATCTTCGGTCACACCTGGCAACTCGTCTGCCATCAGTCCGAATTGCCCCGCCCCGGAGACTATGTCGCCCGGCAGGCGATCATGGCCATTCGCCATCCGTCGGGGACGGTGAAGGCCTTTCACAACGTCTGCCGGCATCGGGGTCACGAGCTCCTGGCCGGCAAGGGCAACAGGAGGCTCATCACCTGTCCCTATCACGGCTGGTGCTACGACCTCGACGGTGGTCTGAAAAGTGCCCCCGGAAGCGATGACGTTCCGCACTTCGATGCCGGCTCCATCCGCTTGGGCGAGGTTCGCTGCGAGGTGTTCTGCGGCTTCGTTTTCGTCAATCCCGACCGGGAGGCGCTTCCCATGGCGCACTGGTACCCCGGCGTCGAGGAGGAAATGCGCGACCTTGTGCCCTTCATCGACAACCTCCGGCTCGTGGACGAGGTGGTCGTCGAGGAGGCGTGCAACTGGAAGGTCTCGGTGGAGAACTACAACGAGTGCTACCACTGCAAGCTGCGCCATCCGACGCTCTCGAACGGCGTCCTCGATCCCGAGAGCTACGACATCCGGCCGCAAGGCTATTGCCTCCGGCACACGACCACCGCGGCGCAGTCCGATGCCATGACCTACGGCATCGATGTCTCGGACGAAGGCGCGTCCTCCTACAGTTCCTGGTACCTGTGGCCGACCTGTTCATTCCAGGTCTACCCTGGACGCCTTCTCAACACGTTCCACTGGGAGGCGGCAAACCACGCCACGGTGACGGTGCGGCGCGGCTGGTACGTCCGGAATGGCGAGAGCGACGCCACGGCCCGCCAGCTGGCGCGCCTCGATCGGGAAACCACGCTGGCAGAAGACATCGACATCGTGGAATCGGTTCAGCGTGGCCTTGAAAGCGGCCACTACGAACCGGGTCCGCTCGTCGTCAATCCCCGGGGCGGCGTGATGAGCGAGCACTCGATCGCCACCCTCCAGCGCTGGGTGCGCGACGCCCTCGAGACTCCGGCGGCGTGATCCTCGCCTGGCCGGGTTCGGCCGGTCCGCATCAACTGCCCTTGAAGGTGAGCCGGTGCGGCCGTCGACACGTTGGTTTGGGGTGAGTTCGGGAGCGGCAAGGCGCCGCGTTCACGGGTCTCAGCGCTGGTGCGTTTCCCACTCGGGGTGGATCCACACCGGGGCGTCGGAAGGTTCCGGTGGGGGACGTCCGAGAATCATGTCGCTGGCCTTTTCCGCGATCATGATGACGGGGGCATTGAGGTTGCCCGAGACGATGTCCGGCATGACCGAGGCGTCCACCACCCTCAGGCCCTCGACGCCGTGGACCTTCAGTTCCGGATCGACGACGCTCCCCATGGCGCAGGTGCAGGAGGGGTGGTAGCTCGATTCGCACGTGTCGCGGATCCATGCTTCGAGTTCGGCATCCGTCTGCCTGTCGTCACCGGGCCAGATCTCCTGGCCGCGGTAGCGCTCGAAGGCCTTCGCGGCCAGGATCTCCCGGGTCAGGCGGACAGCATCGATGAGGCCTCGCACGTCCTCGGGTTCCTTGAGGTAGTTGAAGAGGATTTCGGGCGCCTGGCGCGGATCGGCGCTGCGGATCCTGACATGTCCTCGAGAGAGCGGCCGCATGATGTCGACCATGGCCTGGAAACCATGAATGCGGTTCACGTTGAAGGCGTCGTAGGTCATGGCCATCGGCAGGAAATGATACTGGATGTCGGGGTGTTCGATGCCGGCGCGGCTGCGGATGAATCCACCCGATTCCATGTGATTGGACGTTGCCGGCCCTGACTTGCTGAGGAACCACTCGAGGCCGACCTTCAGCTTGCCAAGGGGTGTCAGGTGGCGCAGCAGACTGACCGGCTCCCTGCATTCGTGCTGGACAAAGACCTCGAGGTGGTCCTGAAGGTTCTCACCCACGTCCGCCAGGTCGACGTGCGCCGTGATGCCGACATCGGCGAGACGGTCGGCGTGGCCGATGCCCGAGAGCTGCAGGATCTGGGGCGAGTTGATGGCGCCGCCCGCGAGAATGACCTCGCGCGTGGCGCGAACCTTCAGGACCTCGTTGCGGTGAACATACTCGACGCCGATCGCCTGCCCGTTCTCGATGAGAATGCGGGTCACGAGCGCCCGGGTGGCAAGCGAGAGATTGGGCCGGCGAAGCGCCGGCCTCAGGTATGCCGTCGCCGTGCTCCAGCGCCGGCCGTTGCGGGTCGTGCGGTCCATGGCCCCGATGCCCTCCTGGCGGAAGCCGTTGAGGTCGGAACTCTCGGCATAACCCTGCTCCACGGCCGCCGCCGTGAAGGCCTGGTGCAGCGGGTTGCTCCCGAGGCGGCCGGAGGTGACATGGAGAGGCCCGTCTCCGCCGTGGTAGTCGTCGCTCCCCTTCTCGTGGGTTTCGGCCCGCCGGAAATAGGGCAGGACGTCGCGATAGGACCAGCCGCGGCAGCCGCGCTGCGCCCACTTGTCATAGTCGAGGGCATGGCCGCGAATGTAGACCATGCCGTTGATCGAACTCGATCCGCCGAGCACACGGCCCCTGGGGCAGTGGATCACCCTGCCATTGAGCCAGGGTTCCGGTTCGGTGTGATAGAACCAGTTGAAACGATCGTCGCGCAACGGCCAGGCGAAGGCCGTCGGCATGTGGATCATCCAGCTGAAGAGGCCGCGGTCCGCCGGTCCGGCCTCGAGCACCAGCACCCGGTTCGCGGGATCGGCGGAGAGCCTGTTCGCCAGGGTCGAGCCGGCTGATCCGGAACCGACGATGACGAACTCGGTGTCGTGATCGAAAGTCATGGACGACTCCGGGGACCGGAATGAAGGGAGCCGCGGCATCCACCGCGGCTCCCGTCGGATCATCCGGATGGTACGCTCAGAAGTCCATGTCGTCCATGCCGCCGCCTGGAGGTGCGGCGGGTGTGTCCTTCTTCGGCTTCTCGGCGATCATCGCTTCCGTGGTGATCAGCAGGCCGGCCACCGAGGCGGCGTCCTGCAGGGCCGTGCGAACGACCTTGGTGGGATCGATGATACCGGCCTTGACCAGGTCCTTGTAGGTCTCGGCCTGGGCATCGAATCCCCAGTTCCGGTCGTTCTTTTCGAGAATCTTGCCGGTGACGACAGCGCCGTCGAGACCGGCGTTCTCGGCGATTTGCCGTGCCGGGGACTCGATCGCCTTGCGGACGATATCGACGCCGACCTGCTGGTCGGCATCGTCGAGCTTGAGCTTGTCAAGCGCACGCCGGGCATAGAGCAGGGCGGCGCCACCGCCAGGCACGATGCCTTCCTCGACCGCGGCACGGGTCGAGTTCATGGCGTCCTCGACGAGATCCTTGCGCTCCTTCACCTCGACCTCGGTGGAACCGCCAACCTTGATCACCGCGACCCCGCCGGCGAGCTTGGCGAGCCGCTCCTGCAGCTTCTCGCGGTCGTAGTCGGAGGTGGTGGTCTCGATCTGCTGGCGGATCTGGTTGCAACGGCCCTTGATGTCCGACTTCTTGCCGGCGCCGCCAACGATCGTGGTGTCGTCCTTCTTGACGACCACGCGCTTGGCCTTGCCGAGCATGTCGAGGGTGACGTTCTCGAGCTTGATGCCGACATCCTCGCTGATGACCTGGCCACCGGTCAGGATGGCAATGTCCTCGAGCATGGCCTTGCGGCGGTCGCCAAAGCCGGGCGCCTTGCAGGCTGCGACCTTGAGGCCTCCGCGCAGGCGGTTGACGACGAGGGTGGCAAGGGCCTCGCCCTCGACATCCTCGGCGATGATGAGCAGCGGCCGGCTCGACTTCGCGACTTCCTCGAGAATGGGCAGCATCGCCTGGAGGCTCGACAGCTTCTTCTCGTGGATCAGGACCGCGACGTCCTCGTACTCGGTCTTCATCTTGTCGGGATCGGTGATGAAGTAGGGCGACAGATAACCACGGTCGAACTGCATGCCCTCGACGACATCGAGTTCCGTGTCGCGGGACTTGGCTTCCTCGACGGTGATCACGCCCTCGTTGCCGACGGTCTGCATCGCCTCTGCAATCATGCGCCCGACCTCGGTGTCGCCATTGGCGGAGATCGTGCCCACCTGGGCCACTTCGTCGGACGACTTGATCTTGCGCGACCGCTTCTCAAGATCCTCGATCACGGCCTTCACGGCGGCCTCCGTGCCGCGGCGCAGGTCCATGGGGTTGAGCCCGGCGGCAACCGCCTTGCTTCCCTCACGCACGATTGCCTGGGCGAGAACCGTCGCCGTGGTCGTGCCGTCACCGGCAATGTCGTTCGTCTTCGAGGCGACCTCACGGACCATCTGGGCGCCCATGTTCTCGAACTTGTCCTCAAGTTCGATTTCCTTGGCGACCGTGACGCCGTCCTTGGTGACGCGGGGAGCGCCGAATGACTTGTCGAGAACGACGGTTCGGCCCTTGGGCCCGAGGGTCACCCTGACGGCATCGGCGAGAACGTTGACGCCGCGCATCATGCGAGAGCGCGCGTCAGCTGAGAATTTGACCTCTTTGGCAGCCATCTTGCTGTTGTCTCCTTTGGGTTCGCTACTTAGTGTCTCACTCGATGACGCCCATGATGTCGGACTCCTTCATGATGAGGAGTTCGTCGCCATCGATCTTGACCTCGGTGCCGGACCACTTGCCGAAAAGGATGCGATCACCCGCCTTGACGTCGAGCGCCTGGACCGCTCCGGACTCGTCGCGGGCGCCAGGACCGGTGGCGACGACTTCGCCTTCCATCGGCTTTTCCTTGGCAGTGTCTGGAATGATGATGCCGCCTGCGCTGACGTCGTCGCTGTCGAGACGACGAACCAGAACGCGGTCGTGCAACGGACGGAACGCCATGTTGCAACCTCCTGTATGAATATGATTCCTTGCTGGGTTCAAGCGTATTGGCACTCACCTGGGGAGAGTGCCAACAGTGATGTAGGAGTCAGACCGGCGAGTTCAAGGGGCAAAGCGCCGGCGGGCAAAATAAATTGCCGAGGCCGCGCCTTCAGGTGGCGGAGCGTCTGGTGACGGCGAGAGCGCGGCGGTCGAGTTCTCCTTCGATGTCGGCCAGGTCCACACCGGCGCGGACTGCTGCGACGAGGGCAAAGAAGATGACATCGGCCGCCTCGTGGATGACGTCGGCCCGTGTTCCGGCCGCGGCCAGTTCCCCGGCTTCCTCGAGGAGCTTGGCCTCGAGGACTGCCGGCTCGCTGAAGAGCCGGGCCGTGTAGGAGCCGGCGGGCGCGTCCGCCAGGCGTCCGGCGAGAACGCGGGCAAGGGCCGGAAGACCCGCGTCGTCCCCCCAGCAGGTATGGGTTCCGAGGTGACAGAAACCGCTGCCCGCCTGGTGCACGGTGAACTTCAGGGCGTCGCGGTCACAGTCGGGATCGATCCTCAGCAGTTCCTGGGTGGCGCCCGACGTCTCGCCCTTGATCCAGAGACCCCGCGTGCGCGAATGGTAGACACCCGCCTTCCGGTCGACGGCGGCCCGCAGGCTCTCGGCATCCGACCACGCCAATCCCAGGGCCCGCTGGTGCTCGTCAACCACGACGGTCGGCCACAGGCCATCCGGCCGGTCGCTCACCAGCGGCGCGGCAATGGCATCGGCCAGGTGAAGGGCGCCCGAATAGAGCGCCATCCCAACCTGGGCGTCGATCCCGGCTCGATCGGCCGTGGCGATTTCCAGGGGGTCGGTGAACCCGCCTGCCACCGTCAGGCGGGCATCGCCCGCCGCTCCGGCGAGGGCAAGGGCGCGGTCGAGATCGGTTCCTTCCATCCTCCCCTCGCGCTCGACGAAGGTGACGAGAAAGCCGCCGGCAAGGTCGTGGAGTCTTGCCATCCCGGCCTCCACGGTCTCGCCGCTTCGCGTCGTCCAGCCGTGGGTGACCACCTCGTCATGCAGCGCATCGAGGGCAACGATGACCCGCCGGCGCGGCAGCTGCGAAAGAATCTCCGGCGTGGCGGCAGTCCCGAGAATGATCCTGCGGGCGCCGGCATCGAGCCAGTGCCGCGCCGTGTCGACGTCCCGGATACCGCCTCCGACACGGCAGGGAGCCATGCGCACGAGCTCCTCGATGAGAGCCCGGTTGTGGCCGGTGCCGCGGGCGGCGTCGAGGTCGATGACGGCGATCTCGCCGGCCAGACGGAAGCGCTCGGCGATGGGCCGGGGATCGCCGGCCTCGATGCGGAGCTCCCTGCCGCCGACGAGCTGCACGGCCTGGCCGTTCGACAGGTCTATCGACGGGACGATCATGTGTGTGATCCCCGGGTGTGTCCGGGGACCGGCCGTGTCGGAATGCCCGCCCCTGCCATGGCCTGCTTGACGTCACCCACCGTGTAGTCGGAATCGTGGAAGATGGAGGCGGCCAGCACCGCATCGGCACCGTGACGCAGAGCCTCCACGAGGTGGGCAGGCGAGTCGGCACCACCGGAGGCGATGACCGGAACCGGCACCGCAGCGGCCACGGCGGCGATGAGCCTGGTCTCGTAGCCGGAACGGGTGCCGTCACGATCCCAGCTGGTCAGGAGGATTTCGCCGGCGCCGTGTTCGACCGCCCGGACGGCCCAGTGAATGGCATCAAGACCCGTGCGCGTCCGGCCCGACAGCGTGACGACTTCCCAGCTCGCGCCGTTGGCGGCGGCATCGACGGCCACCACGGTGCACTGGCGGCCGAACCTTCCGGCAATCTCGCCCAGGAGTTCCGGTCTCGAAACAGCGGCGGTGTTGGCCGCGACCTTGTCCGCGCCGGCCTCGAGCAGGGCTCCGGCGTCGTCGAGCGACCTCACGCCGCCGCCCACGGTCAGCGGAATGCCCAGAGACTGGCGCACCGCCGCCACGGCATCACGGGCATTGTGGCGGCCTTCCGGCGTTGCCGACACGTCCAGCATGACGATTTCGTCGGCACCCTGGCGTTCGTAGGCCCTGGCCAGTTCCACGGGATCGCCGGCGTCCCTCAACCCCTGGAAGCGGACGCCCTTGACGACGCGTCCGGCGTCGACATCGAGACAGGGAATGACCCGTGCGGTCAGCACGGCGTGGCCAGCCAGCGGCGGATCAGTGCTTCACCCCAGCAACCGGACAGTTCCGGATGAAACTGGCAGGCGACAAGGGCATCGCGCTCGAGTGCGGCAACGAAGGGTCCGCCATGGTCCGCCATGGCGGCACACCAGCCGCGAGGCGCGCTTTCGAGACGATAGGAGTTGGCAAAGTAGGCATGGCCGGCGACGAGTGTCCTGCAACCGTTTCCGGGCGCCAGGCTGTTCCAGCCGAACTGGGGAACCCGCACCCCTTCCGGAAACCGCGTCACGGCGTCATCGATGAGGCCGAGACCGGCGGCCCCCGGAGATTCCTCGCTGGACCGGCACAGCAGCTGGAATCCGACGCAGATGGCGAGAAGCGGTTTCCCGCTGTCGATGTGTTCCCTCAGGGCGTCGGCGGTACCGGCGCCGCGGAGCGTATCCATGGCCGCGCCAAAGGTTCCCACGCCAGGCAGCACGACATGGGTGGCAGCCCGGATCTCGTCAGGTGAGCGGCCGGTGCGGGGCAGGCCGCCGGCACGCCTGAGCGCGGCCAGGACCGAGGCCAGGTTGGCTGTTCCGGTACGGCAGACGACGACGTCCGGCACGGTCACAGACGACCCTTCGTGCTCGGGATCTCGTCGTGGCCGTCGAGGGCGACCGCGTGGCGCAAGGCGACGGCGACCGCCTTGAAGGCGGCTTCGGCGCGGTGATGGTCGTTGATTCCGCGCAGCACGTCGACATGAAGCGTGAGTTGCCCGGCCATGGCGAAACTCGAGAGAACGTGGGGGATCATCTCGGCTGCCGTGTCGCCGATGCGCTCGCGTCGGAGACCCAGCTCGACATGCGCAAAGGGACGCCCGGAAAGATCGATCACCGCCCGCGCCACGGCTTCGTCGAGCGGCACATGGGCATCGGCGAAGCGGCGGATGCCGCGCTTGTCCCCCAGGGCTTCGTCGACCGCCGCACCGAGTGCCAGGGCACAGTCTTCCGCCGTGTGATGATCGTCGACGTCCAGGTCACCCTCGGCGTGAAGCGCCACATCCATGCGGCTGTGCCGCGTCAGGGAGTCGAGGAGGTGGTCGAGAAAGCGCAGGCCGGTGACGACGTCGCTCTTGCCGGTGCCGTCAAGATTGACGGTGACCGTCACGGCGGTTTCGCGGGTCGAGCGGCTGACTGTCGCAACGCGTTCCATCATGGTTCTCCCGTGCCCCGATGACCCGTGGCCTCATGCCACGATGTTGCTGATGGGGCTGACGACAATGTCGGTGCCGCCCATTGCCTTGATGCGCGGAATGATACGCGCCAGCCTGTCGCGAGGCACAGCCGCCTTGACGGCGTAGCCGCTGTTTCCGTGAAGCGGCGAGATGGTGGGTTCGCGCATCGAGGGCAGGCAGGCAACGACCGGCTCGAGGTGATCGGCTGTGACGTTCACTTCGACCATCACCCTCCGTCGGGCATCGATGACCGACCGGATCATCATCGCAAAACTCGAGATGGCGTCGCGCTTGCCCGCATCGTCAAGGGCTGCCGGATGCGCGAACAGGCGCGTCGACGAGGTCAGGATGGAGGCGACAATCTCCAGTCCGTTGGCGCGCAGTGTGGCCCCCGTTGCCGAGTTGTCGACAATGCAGTCGGCATCCTCCGGCGGGAACACCTCGGTGGCTCCGTAAGAGCGCACAAACGTCGCTTCGAGAGATGCCTCGGCAATCCACGAGCGTGTCAGGCGCTCGTATTCGCTCGCCACCATGAGGTGACGGTCGGGCAACCGGCCTCTGTCCAGGATCCTTGTCGGCGCCGCGGCAACGAGTTCGACCGGATCGAGACCGGTATCAACGAGCTCGACGAGGTCAGCCTCCTTCTCGATCACCCAGTCGCGCCCGGCAAACCCGATGTCCCGGCTGCCGATGTGGAGCATCTCGACGATGTTCTGTGGCTTGAGAAGCTTGGCATCGAAATCAGGCAGCGAAATCGCCGGCCGGTAGTCGCGGGCGCTGGTGACGCGCCCCGAGCGGACGTGAATGCCGGCATCCTCGAGGAGGGCATGGACATTGTCCTGCATGCGGCCCTTGGGGAGACCGAGGCGGATGATGGGGGCGGCCGTCATGGTCGATGAGGCATGTGAGGGGGCAGGAAGTCGCCGGAAAGTCAGCGATCGAAGCGCCAAAGTCAACCGCAGGCTGGCGATCCGGCAGACGCGGCGTCTCCGGTTGTGCGTCGGCTCGGGGTCTGGAGTAGACTTCGCCGCCGTTTGCGGAAAGGGAGTGCCGGTCATGACCGTCTGGGGATCCGATCATGTGAACTTCGTTCACGCGTGCAGGCGCTTTGAGCGCACGCCGGGAGAAGTCCGGCGCCATCCGGTCCGCGAGGTCGGGGGGTCGAGATGAAGATCGATGGAGTTGCCTGGCGGTCGATCCAGGTCGCGGACGATGCGAGGACGGTCATCATCATCGACCAGACCTGTCTGCCGCACCGGTTCGTGACGACAACGCTCACCTCTCTCGAGGATGCGGCGCATGCGATTCGTGCCATGCAGGTGCGGGGAGCGCCGCTGATCGGCGCCACCGCCGCCTACGGCATGGCGCTGGCGATGCGGCAGGATGCGTCGGACAAGGCCATGAACGATGCGGCCCGGACCCTCCTCGCCACCCGGCCGACGGCGGTCAACCTGCGATGGGCCGTCGAACGCGTTCTCGCCCGACTGACCCCGCTTGACCGGAGTGCCCGCGAGGACGAGGCCTACGCTCTCGCGGCGGAGATCTGTGACGAGGATGCGGCGATCTGCGAGGCGATCGGCGAGCACGGACTGGCGATCCTGAAGGACCATCACGAGGAAACCGGCCAGCCGGTCCAGGTCATGACCCACTGCAATGCCGGTTGGTTGGCGACTGTCGACTGGGGTACCGCCCTGGCGCCGGTCTACAAGGCTCATGATGCCGGTGTTCCGGTCCATGTCTGGGTCTCCGAGACGCGTCCGAGGAACCAGGGAGCGTCGCTGACGGCCTGGGAGCTGGCGCGTCACGGAGTGCCGCACACGCTTGTTGTCGACAACGCCGCCGGACATCTCATGCGCACCGGCCGGGTCGACATGACCATCACCGGAGCCGACCGTGTCACCGCCTCGGGCGATGTCTGCAACAAGATCGGAACCTATCTCAAGGCGCTGGCGGCACACCGGCACGGTCTGCCGTTTTATGCCGCACTGCCGTCACCGACCATCGACTGGCGTCTCATGGACGGCGATGCCATACCCATCGAGGAACGAGGCGGCGGCGAGGTGACCACAGTGACCGGCTGTGCCGCGGACGGGACCGTCGGGCCGGTCGCGATTGCGCCCGAAACGACGATGCCGGAGAACCCGGCCTTCGACGTCACGCCGGCCGAACTCGTGACCGGGCTGATTACCGAGCGGGGCCTGTGCGATGCCAGTGCCGGATCCCTTGCCGGCCTGTTCGCCGATCAGGCCTGACTGCTCCGCCGTCACCACCGGTCGCGGAGATGTCCATCATCGGGAGAATGTCATGAGTGAGATGTACGAGAAGGGCCTGGCCAACCGGCGCGAAGTCCTCGGAGCCGACTACGTCGACAGGGCGATCAACGGAGCCGACCGGTTCAACGCCGGCTTCCAGAATCTGCTGACCACCTATTGCTGGGGGGAGATCTGGAGCGGAGAAGGTCTCGACCGTCGCCAACGCAGTCTCAACAACCTGTGCATGACGGCGGCTTCCGGACGCATGCACGAGTTCGAGTTGCACTTCAGGGGCGCGCTGCGCAACGGTGTCACCCTGGCGGCGTTGCGTGACACGCTGATGCAGATCGCCGTCTACTGCGGCATGCCGGCCGGAGTCGAGAGCTTCCGCATCGCCCGCAGTGTGTTTGCCGAACTGGGCATTGATCCGGAGACGGACGACAGCCTTGGCTGAGCCGCTCCTTCCGGCTGCAGGTCCGCGCATCCTGCGTCTGGCGAGCCTGTCGCCGGCAGAGCGCGATGCTCTCATGATTCGCCGGGCGCCCGACATGGCGCATCACGTGGAGCGGGCGAGGCCCATCGTCGAGGCGGTGCGCGGCGAGGGTGACCGGGCCCTGGTGAGGTTTGCGGAGCAATTCGACGGCGTTCGCATGTCGCGGGAACAGCTGAAAGTGGCGCCGCAGGATTTCGCCAGGGCACGCCAGAGCGTGCCGGACGAGGTGGTTGACGCCCTCTCCATGGCGGCGGACCACATCCGTCTTGTTCACGAAAGGCAGCGTCCCCCAACCCTCGACATGGTCGAGGTCCGGCCCGGTGTCATGGCCGGAGACCGTCATGTGCCGATCGATTCCGTCGCCTGCTACGTGCCCCGCGGCAAGGGCGCATTCCCGTCCGTTGCCCTGATGACGACCATTCCGGCGGTCGTCGCCGGAGTGAAGAAGGTGGTGATCGTGACGCCGCCGGGACCCGGTGGTCAGTGCGATCCGGCTACCCTGGTGGCGGCCCGTCTGGCCGGTGTGGAAGAGGTCTGCCTTGCCGGGGGTGCGCAGGCGGTCGCCGCCGTCGCCTTCGGCACCGAAACCGTGCCGCGTTGCGTGCGCATCGTCGGACCCGGCTCACCGTGGGTCGGTGCCGCCATGACGTTGTGCGCGGACTTCATCGAGCCCGGACCGCCCGCCGGGCCGTCGGAGGCCGTGGTGTTCGCCGACGACACCGCGGATGTCGCGCGCGTGGCCCTCGATCTTCTCATCGAGGCGGAACACGGCGATGATTCGACCGTGTTTCTGGTCACCTGGAACGACGAGTTCGCCGAATCAGTGGCCGATGCCATCTCCGGACACCTCGAGAACCTGTCACCGGAGCGCCGGCACTACGCCGGCGCTGCGCTGGGCACCAACGGCGGCCTTGTCATTGCCGGCGATGCCGGGGACGCGCTTGATTTTGTCAATGCCTTCGCACCCGAACACCTGCAGATTGCCAGCCGCCGGCCCCGTGCATGGCTCGACGCCATCAGCAATGCCGGCGAGATCCTGTTGGGTCAGGAAGCGCCGTTCTCCATGGCGAACTACATGATCGGCGTCAACGCGGTGCTGCCCACCGGCGGCAAGGCGGCGAGCCGGTCCGCCCTCGGGGTCGTGGACTTCCTCAAGCGCCAGTCCATCGCGGAGCTGACTCCTGCCGGTCACGACATCCTCGCATCCGCCACCCGTATCCTCGCGGACTACGAGGGATTTGACGCCCATGCCCTGGCGATCACGGCGCGCCGGCATCCGTCCTGACGTGTGAAGGGCCAGGCGCGGGAATCGTTGCGCAAGGGGCGTCAGTGATGGGACGAAGGACCGTGCCTGGGGCGTGGCGGCGCCAGACCGCCCTCTGGGGATAAAACCACCAAACCGCCATACGGCCACCAAGTGCTCATGATAATATTCGGACCGAGAGTGATCAGTGGGAATGTCCGGAGCGCGCCGGGTTCGGTCAGGGCTCGGCCGGGGCGATGGGGAGCAATCATGAGCAAGACTTCTGGAATGTTGTTGGCCGGCGCAGTGGCGCTTCTTCTGGCGGCGTGCGGAACACCGGCATCGATTGACCGCGTTGATGGAATGGCCACCGCGGATGACCCGTTTCTCCAGCAACTTCACGCCGGCTATGTTGATCTCGCGCGCAAGGAAGCGGCGTACTACGACTGGGTCGATGCCGCGACATTTCGCGACCGGGCAGAGATGGTGGCTGAGGGTGTTGCCGTTGAGCCGTGGGATCCCACCGGCTGGAACATCGACTCGGCGGAGCAGATGGACCTTCTCGTCAACGAACGGGCGAACCTGATGGCGGAGCTGGCGGCAGGAGACAGGGTTGAGCGTCCGGAGGCTGCCGCCCGCGCGCAGACAAGCTTCGACTGCTGGATCGAGGAGGTCGAGGAAGGGCCGGTCCATCCGGCCCGATCGCAGCTCACCAGGAGACCCAGATAGCGTCATGCCGCGACTCCTTCTACGCGGCCATGGAAGAACTCTTGTACGTCGAGCCAGAGCCCGAACCCGTGCCTGAGCCCGAACCGCAAACGGAGTTTGTCGTCTACTTCGCCTGGAACAGCCCGGACCTCTCGGACACTGCCATGGGATTTCTCGGTGAGGTTCTCGAGGAGGCCGTGCGCCAGCAGCCGTCGAGCATCGTGATTTCCGGGCACACGGACACTTCGGGAAGCAACGACTTCAACCTGGGTCTCTCCCGGGAGCGTGTCGAGGCGGTCGCGGCCTACATGACGGCAGCGGGAATCGATCCCTCGATCCTCGTTCTCGAATGGCATGGCGAGGCCTTGCCGGTGGTCGATACCGGCGATGACGTGCGCAATCCGAGCAATCGGCGTGTCGAAGTCTCGTTCGAGTGAGGAGAAGGCGATGACCGACGAATCCCGTCGCATCGTCCGGCGCGGTGACGACACCTCGCGGTTTGTGCCCTATGACCGTTACGGCGAGGCCATTCCCGGGCTGTCGTGGATCAGCATGAGCCTTGATCCGGAGACCGGGTGTGGATCCTATCTGCTGCGTCTCGAACCGGGCTACTCGTCACTGCCTCATGAACACGTCGACTATGAGGATTTCTTCGTGGTCGACGGCGAGCTCGTCGATGATGACGGCAGCGTCTTTCGCCAGGGGGATTTCGTGTCGTTCAGACCGGGAACGATTCATTCGTCCACCACCCGCACCGGTTGCACGCTTGCCGTCTTCCTGCGCACGGCCAACCGCCTGATCTGACTGTCCGGGGCGCAGACCCGCCTCGGCTGGTCGCCAGGGCGACCGTTCGACGCAAAGGGCGGGAACCGCGTCCCTGTCTGAGAACACGTGCGCCGGCGGGTTTCCTCCGGACATCGGTGCCGAACTCGCCACCGCGCGAACGTGCGGAGTCCCCAGACAATGAAAAGGGGGCCGTGGCATGGCCACGGCCCCCCTTGTCGGAGGGTGACTGGCAAGCGGGGCTCAGAAGCCTCCCATGCCGCCCATGCCGCCCATTCCTCCCATGCCGCCCGGCGGTCCGCCAGCCGGCATCGGCGGGTCCTTCTTCGGAATCTCGGCCACCATCGCCTCGGTGGTGATCAGGAGTCCGGCCACCGAAGCAGCATCCTGCAGGGCCGTGCGCACCACCTTGGTCGGATCGACGATTCCCGCCTTGACGAGGTCCTTGTAGACCTCCTCCTGGGCATCGAAACCGTAGTTCGGTACCTTGCTCTCGAGGATCTTTCCGGCGACGACCGCGCCATCGTGCCCGGAGTTCTCGGCAATCTGGCGGGCTGGCGCCTCGATGGCGCGGCGCACGATGTCGACACCGACCTGCTGGTCGGCCTCCTCCGGCTTGACCTTCTTCAGGGCCCGGGTGGCGAGGAGAAGGGCTGAGCCGCCGCCGGCGACGATGCCTTCCTCGACAGCCGCGCGGGTCGCGTTGAGAGCGTCCTCGACCAGTTCCTTGCGCTCCTTGACCTCGACCTCCGTGGCGCCGCCAACCTTGATGACGGCGACACCGCCGGCCAGTTTGGCCAGACGCTCCTGCAGCTTCTCGCGATCATACTCGGAGCTGGTTTCCTCGGCCTGCTGGCGGATCTGGTTGCAACGGCCCTTGATGTCCGACTTCCTGCCGGCGCCGCCGACCACCACGGTGTTCTCCTTGGTGAGTTCGACGCGCTTGGCCGTGCCCAGCATGTCGAGGGTGACGTTCTCGAGCTTGATGCCGACATCCTCGCTGATCACCTGGCCACCGGTCAGGATGGCGATGTCCTCGAGCATCGCCTTGCGGCGGTCGCCGAAGCCCGGTGCCTTGCAGGCGGCCACCTTGAGGCCTCCGCGCAGGCGGTTGACGACGAGCGTGGCAAGAGCCTCGCCTTCGACGTCCTCGGAGATGATCACCAGCGGGCGCCCCGACTGAACGATCTGCTCGAGCACCGGCAGCATGTCCTGCATGTTCGAGATCTTCTTCTCATGGAGCATGATGAAGGGATCCTCGAGCTCCGCGATCATCTTCTCGGCGTTGGTCACGAAATAGGGCGAAATGTAGCCGCGATCGAACTGCATGCCCTCGACGGTCTCGAGTTCGGTGCCGATACCCTTGTTCTCCTCGACGGTAATGACGCCTTCCTTGCCGACCGCCTTCATGGCGTTGGCGATCATCTCGCCGACAGTGTTGTCGCCGTTGGCCGAAACGGTGCCGACCTGTTCGATCTCGTCATCGGTGTTGATCTTGCGCGAGCGTCTGGAGAGATCCCGGACCACCGCGTCCACCGCGGCATCGACACCACGCCTCAGATCCATCGGGTTCATTCCGGCGGCTACCGCCTTCGCGCCCTCGCGCACGATCGCCTGGGTGAGGAGAGTGGCCGTGGTCGTGCCGTCACCGGCAACGTCATTGGTCTTGGAAGCCACTTCGCGCACCATCTGGGCGCCCATGTTCTCGAACTTGTCCTCGAGTTCGACTTCCTTGGCGACGGTCACGCCATCCTTGGTGATGCGCGGCGCCCCGAAGGACTTGTCGAGAACCACCATGCGGCCCTTGGGTCCGAGTGTCACCTTGACCGAGTCGGCCAGAATGTTGACACCCCTGATCATCCGCGATCGGGCATCAGCGCTGAACTTAACGTCTTTCGCAGCCATGTCTTGTTCGTCTCCTGGTCTGTGCAGTGATGGGCGGGTGTGCGGCTGTTGCCCTAGAGAACACCCATGATGTCGGATTCCTTCATGACGAGGAGTTCCTCGCCGTCGATCTTGATTTCGATGCCTGACCACTTGCCGAACAGCACCCGGTCGCCCTTGGCGACATCGAGCGGCTGAACGGTGCCGCGGTCGTCACGTGCTCCTGGCCCGGCGGCAATCACTTCGCCTTCCATCGGCTTTTCCCTGGCGGTATCCGGGATGATGATCCCGCCTGCGGAAACCTCGTCGCTGTCGGTGCGGCGCACGAGAACACGGTCATGCAACGGTCTGAAACCCATGAGCTCTCTTCCTCTTCGTGAGCAGGCGGCAGGTGCCCGCCGTGATGTGTTGGCACTCACCGGCGGCGAGTGCCAACACACATGGTGTCGCGTTCGCCCCTGTCAAGACCGTTTCGTGTGACCGGGCTTTCAGGGAGTCGACGCCTTTGCCTGCGAGCGCGTCGCCGGGAGACCTGACGGCAGCGAACGGCATCGGCTTTGACCCATGCGCCGGATGACGCCGCAGCAACGCAGGTCAGTCTGCCGGAGATGGGTCGGGGCCCGCCTCCATGGCCGCTCACGGGCAAGGAGAAGAGGGAAACACCAGACCTCCATGACAGCCGGATCGACCTCGCCGGGACGGGACAGGCTCGTTGTTTTCGAGGTGACACAGGCGCCGGGATGTGTGTTATAAGGATCTGCGGTGAACTGTTGAGGAGGCACCAAGGCGCCATGGCCGTGACAGACAGTGCCCGGACTGTGTCCTATGGGGACAGCCAGCGGACCTCCCTGATCTTCCGTGTGAACGCGCTGTTCCTGCGTCACGAGTGGATCAGGGGCTACACCCTGCTATCGCCGACGTTGCTGGTGATGGTGATGCTGATGTGCCTGCCAGTGTTCATGCTGGTGACCTACAGCTTCTGGACCCAGAACTATCTGGACATCGACAGGACGTTTACGCTGGCCAACTACGAGGCCTTCTTCCAGAAACCGATCTATGTCGCCCTGATCATGAAGTCGGTCAGGATGTCGCTCTTCTGCACCTTCGCGACCATCATCCTCGCCTACCCGATGGCCTACTTCATCGCCTTCAAGGTCAAGAGCAACAAGCTGGTCTGGCTCATTCTCATCACCGTGCCGTTCTGGACGAGCTACCTGCTTCGCGTCTTCGCCTGGAAGGTCATTCTCGGGTACAACGGTGTCGTCAACTCGGGACTCATCAGCGTCGGGCTGATCGGCGAGCCCCTGCAGTTCCTGCTCTACAATCCGACGGCGGTGGTGCTGACCCTGGCGCACGCCTGGGCCGCCTTCGCCATTCTTCCCATCTACGTGTCGCTGGAGAAGATCGACAGATCCTACCTTGAAGCGGCCACCGACCTGGGCGACACCCCCTCGGAGCGCTTCTGGCGGGTGACCTGGCCGCTGTCGCTTCCCGGCGTCATCGCGGCAGGCCTTCTGGTCTTCATTCCGACCGTTGCCGATTACGTGACACCGCGCCTTGTGGGCGGCACGACAGGCATCATGATCGGCAACATCATCCAGTCGCAGTTCGGCAAGGCCAACAACTGGCCGCTGGGCGCGGCGCTGTCCGTGATTGTCATGCTGATGATCGCCTTCCTGGTGGTTGTCTTCATTGTCACGACGACCCGCGGAAGGGCGCGATCCGCATGACCGACACGACTGCCCAGGGGAGTCTGACGGCCCAAAAGGCCGCGGAGGACCAGCGCGGCGAGGAAGCGCCGCAGTATTTTGCCTCCAAGCACGAGGGACATCACTGGACCGCCGAGGCGCCGATGTTCCTCTACGCGGTCTGGTATCTGGCCTTCCTCTATATCCCGGTGCTGTTCCTGCCGCTGTTTTCATTCAACGACTCCATCTATGTCGCCTTCCCGCTCAAGGGCTTCTCCCTCGAGTGGTATGGCGACATGGTGAGTACCCAGCAGTTGCTCGAGGCCCTCGCCAACAGTGTCAAGGTGGGTGGCGCCGTGGCGGTCCTCTCGACGATCCTGGGATTGTTCGCTGCCAAGGCGATGACGCGCTACGTGATGCCCGGCAAGGGAGCCGTCACGGCCTTCATCATGCTGCCGCTTGTCGTGCCGGGCATCATTCTCGGCATCTCCCTCCTGGTGATCACCAACATGGTGGGAATGCCACTCTCGCTCTACACCATTGGCCTCGCCCACACGCTGATCAGCGTGCCGTTTGCCACGCTGGTGCTGATGTCCCGCCTCGAGGGTTTCGACAAGAACCTCGAGGAGGCCTCGCTCGACCTTGGCGAGGGTCCGTTCCGGACATTTTTCCGGGTGACCCTGCCGCTTGCCTGGCCGGGCATCCTGGCGAGTCTGCTTCTCACCTTCACGATCTCCTTCGATGAGTTCATCCTCGCCTTCTTCCTGGCGGGCAACGAAGCGACCCTGCCGGTCTACATCTGGAGTCAGTTGCGCTTTCCGAGCAGATTGCCGATGGTGCTGGCCCTTGGCGCCACCATCCTGATCTTCTCGTTCTTCATCGTGACTGTCGCCGAGGTGTTGCGCAGGCGCGGTGTCGGCCCGCAGTCTGGATCGGCGATCTGACCGGAGTGACCCGGCACATCTTCAACCTTGCAATCTTGACGGACAGGGCTCATGGCACGTGACGACTACATCTCGATGAGAAACACGTCGAAGCACTTCGGCAGCGTCAGGGCTGTCGACGATGTGACCTTCGACATCGGCGAGGGAGAGTTCTTTTCCCTTCTCGGCGCCTCCGGGTGCGGCAAGACGACGCTGCTGCGGATGCTGGCGGGTTTCGAGCAGCCCACCCTGGGCAATATCTTCCTCGATGGCCAGCCGCAGGCCGGGGTGCCGCCACACCATCGTCCGGTCAACATGGTGTTCCAGAACTACGCCATCTTTCCGCATCTCAACGTCAACCGGAACATCGCCTACGGCATGCGCAAGTCGGGCCTCTCCAAGGCGGAGGTTGACCGGCGGGTGGACGAGATGCTCGACCTCATCAAGCTGCCCGGCTACGGCGCCCGGGGCGCTCACCAGCTGTCCGGCGGCCAGCGCCAGCGTGTCGCCCTGGCACGCGCCCTCATCAAGAAACCCAAGGTGCTGCTGCTTGACGAGCCGCTTGGCGCCCTTGACAAGAAACTGCGCGAGCAGATGCAGCTCGAGTTGCGGGCCCTGCAGCGCGATGTCGGCATCACCTTCGTGTTCGTGACCCACGATCAGGAAGAGGCCATGACGATGTCCGACCGTATTGCGGTCATGTCGCTCGGCAAGGTTCTGCAGATCGATTCACCGGCCCGGCTCTACGAGGTGCCGAAGGTGAAGGAGGTGGCGGACTTCATTGGCACGGTCAACCTCTTCGAAGGCGACATCAGGGGCCGGGAGGGTGATGGCACCATCGTTGAGGCAGAGGGTCTGGGGACCGTCCGCTCGACGGCCTCCGGCGCCGAGGCGCCTTCGGCCGGACCGATCACCGTCGCCATTCGCCCCGAGAAGTTCCAGCTGACCTTCTCTGAACCGGAGGCAACCAGGAACATGGTGACCGGCACCATGCAGGCGGCGGCCTATCTCGGTGACCGCAGTCATTACTATGTCACCGTTGATGGGCGCGAGACGCCGATCGCCGTCGCTGCCCAGAATGCCCAGCGTCAGCTCTCGGTCGTGGGCCAGCACCATGAACGTGTCTGGCTGACCTGGAACGACGATTCGGCCCTGTTGCTGACAGCCTGAAGCACCGCAGCCCTCGCCTGCGGGCGAGTCTGTGGGGAGCGATGCGTTACAGCGCCACGATTGCGCGCCTCGAGAACGAGGGATCGCGGGCCTGGGACCTGCATGCCCGCGCCCAGGAGGAGCGGCGTCGCGGACGCGATGTCATCCTGCTGAGCATCGGTGATCCCGACTTTCCCACGCCGCCCGGCATTGTCGATGCCCTGGTGAAGAGTGTCTCGGAGGGCGACACCCACTATGGGGAGGTGGACGGCGCCAGGGAGCTGAGGCGCGCCATTGCCGAACGACACGCACGCGACACCGGAACGAATGTCACCTGGGAGAATGTCACCGTGACCCCCGGCGCCCAGGGTGCGCTCTTCGGAGCCATCATGTGCCTCGCCCAGGCGGGTGACGAAGTGGTGGTGCCGCAGCCCTGCTACGTGACCTACGACTCCGTCGTGCAGGCCAGCGGCGCCACGCTCGTCAGCGTTCCCCTGCGACCCGACCGGGCGTTTCATCTGGATGCCGACGATGTTGCGGCGGCCGTCACCCCGAAAACACGCGTGGTCATGATCAACACGCCGCACAATCCGACGGGAGCCGCCCTTGGACCGGACGAGCTCGAAGGACTGGCGCATCTCTGCCGGTCCCATGACCTGTGGCTTGTCAGCGACGAGGTCTACAGCCGGACTCTCTTCGATGGCCGCCGGCATGTCTCTCCCCGCAGCCTTCCTGGCATGGAGTCGCGCTGTGTCGTCATTGACAGCCTCTCCAAGTCCCACGCGATGACCGGATGGCGTATCGGCTGGACGGTGGCTCCTGTGGAGTTTGCCCGGCACATGTACAATCTGGCTCTGGCGATCCACTACGGTCTGCCGACATTCATCCAGGCGGCGGCCATCGAAGCGGTTCGCGGGGACTACCACGAGGTGGCGGAGATGACGCGGCGCTACCAGACGCGTCTCGATCTGTTGTGCGATTGCCTGGCCCCCTGCGGCAACCTTGCCGTCGTCAGGCCCCAGGGCGCCTGTTTCATGATGATCGACGTGCGCGCCACGGGTCTCTCGTCCATGGACTTTTCCTGGAGGTTGCTCGAGGAGGCCGGGGTCGCCGTTCTGGCATGCGACGGCTTCGGCAGCACCGGCGCCGGTTTTGTCAGACTGTCTCTGACGGCGTCCGACGAGGATCTTCGCAGCGCCGGAGAGCGCATTGCCGGTTTCGCCGCCACATTGCCCGGCGGCTGAGGTCAGGGGATGGCGACAAAGGTGCGGTACCGGCTGCGGCATGCGCTTCCGTTGCTGGCCTTCGCTGCCCTGGCCGTGTCGCTGGCGATCGGTCTCGGGCGCGACCCCTCCCACGTGCCATCCGCTCTCATCGGCGATCCGGTACCCGAGATCGTCCTGCCGGCCGTCGAGAACCACGGACCGTCGTTCACGTCGAAGGACTTCCAGGGCAAGGCCACGCTGGTCAACGTCTTTGCTTCCTGGTGCGCGAGCTGCCTTGACGAGCATCCCCTGCTGATGGAGATTTCTGCCAGCGGCGCGGCGCGAATCTTCGGTCTTGCCTACAAGGACGATTCCGCGGCGGCGTCCGCGTGGCTGGATCGTCTCGGCAATCCCTACGCCGCCACTGCTGCCGACGTCGATGGCAGGGCAGGCGTGGAATGGGGTGTCAGGGGCGTGCCTGAGACCTTCGTCGTGGATGCCGGCGGCATCATCGTCTACAAGCATGTCGGACCACTCACACGGGATATCTGGCGCCGCGACATGCTGCCCGTGATCACAGGAGCCGGATCGTGACCACATCGCTGCGAAAAATCGCCTGGTGCATCCCTGTGTTCCTGTTCTGCCTCGCCGTCGGGGTGAAGCCGGCTGCGGCCCTCGATGCTCTGGCCTGGCTCGATCCCCCGTTTCCGGCCCCCGAGACCCCCTACCTGGTCGAGGGCGGGGGAACCGGGACCCTTGCCGATCACAGGGGCAAGGCCATCGTGCTCAACTTCTGGGCGACATGGTGCCCTCCCTGCATCGAGGAAATGCCCTCGCTCGATCGCCTCGCCGCGCGTCATGCCGGCAGCCACCTCGCCGTCATCACCATGGCCGCGGACCGGGCGAGCGAGGAGAAGATCAAGGCCTTCCATGACGAACACGAACTTCGTCACCTGACGATCCAGCGTGATCCGGACTTGAAGCTGGCGCGTTCCATGCGGCTCTTTGGCCTGCCGACGACCTTTCTCATCGATCACCGGGGCGATGTCGTGGCGCAGCTGGTCGGCGAGGCGCAATGGGACGGGGATGAGGCCCTGGCCGTGATCATGCCCCTCGTGGAAGCCGCGGCGGCCGATGCGCCCTGATGGAGATCCACGGGGTTGAACTGGGGGTCGCGCTCGTCGCCGGCATCGTGTCGTTCCTTTCACCCTGTGTTCTTCCCCTGGTGCCGGCCTACGTCTCCTACGTGGCCGGCGTCACCGTCGATGACCTGGCGCGCCAGGACGGCCGAAGGCCGGCGATTCTGGTGGCCAGCCTCCTGTTCGTGCTCGGTTTCTCGACGGTGTTCGTGCTGTTCGGTGCCAGTGCGACCGCTGCCGGGGCCTTTGTCCTGCGCCACAGTCTCCTGCTTGTCGATATCGCGGGCATCGTCGTCATCGTCTTTGGCCTGGTGATGATGGGTGTGCTGCGCCTGCCGGTCCTGCAGCGCGATTTCAGGTTCCATCCGGCCCTGGGAAGGGGCAGGGCAGGGGCGGCCTATGTTCTCGGTGTTGCCTTCGGATTCGGCTGGACCCCGTGTATCGGACCGGTTCTCGGGAGCATCCTCGCCATCGCCGCAACCAAGGCGACGATCGCCGGCGGCGTCTCGCTGCTGGCCGTCTACGCCCTCGGGCTGGGGCTGCCGTTTCTTGGCGCCGCCCTCTTCACCGGCGTCCTGCTGCGTCACCTGGGAGGACTGGGCCGGATCGGCCATCGCCTGCAGATCATCGCCGGCGCCGCTCTCGTCGCCATGGGCGTTGCCATGCTGGCGGGCTGGGTGTCGGCCATGGCCTGGTGGCTGCTGGAGACATTCCCCTTTCTGGCCGGGATCGGCTGACCATGGTGTCGACGGAGTATGATGCCTACTACGCCGTCATCCGCCGGATTCCAAAAGGAAGGGTCATGACCTACGGAGATGTCGCGCGGGCCGCCGGACTTGCGGGCCGCGCCCGCCGGGTCGGCTATGCGCTTGCCTGCTGCGGCGATCCCTTTCTGCCCTGGTGGCGGGTGATCAACGCACGGGGCCAGGCAAGCCGCAGCAACGGCCGATCCATCGGCGCCGACGAACAGGAACATCGCCTGAGACGCGAAGGCATCGCGATCGATGAGTCGGGCACCATCGACCTCGCCCGGTACCGTTTCGTCGTCGACCCCGACGAGACCGAAGGCCCTTGTCCGCAGAGGCGTGGTCCGAACGGCGCCCGGTGAGGAGACGCACCTGCGCGAGCTCTATCCGATGCCCGGCCGCCACTGCGCAGTGTCCCGAGATGGGCGTCGATGCGATCCGTGACCTGCCTTCGTTGCGGCAGGTTTTTCTTCTCCCGTTGCCAGACGTCGTGGAAACGCTCCGCCGTCTGCCTGGCGGTGTCGAGCACCGGTGTTGCAGCAAGACCGGCCTTGCCCGCAAGGAAGGAGAGTTCATCAGGCGTGTAACCGTCAAAGCGTCTTGTTCTTGCGAACCTGAGCGCAGCTTCCTCGTCCTCGATGTAGGGAATGGTCGAGACCAGATCATAGGCCGGCGCCAGAGCGGGCGTTCGTTTGTCCGGATAGACCAGCGACCAGTTCTTCAGATGCATGTCGGCGTTGCCGGTCAACGTGCAGAAGGTCAAACGCCTGATGAATTCCTCGACGTCAACCTCGCCTGCCTCCGCTCCAAGCACGGTCGCAATGTTGCGGTAGCTCGCGGCCCGGTACTTGTTCTCGGGGTAGACACCGAAGACCTGCGCGAAGTCTTCCGTGTGAACCGGGTGTCCCGCTTCACGGTCAAATCGCCTGACCGCCAGCGCCGGTCCCGGGAGATCCCCGATTCCTTCCGGCAGGTTCGTGATCTCGTCAACATCGATGAGCTGAATCTCCGGGACATCGATGCCGACCAGACGCGCCAGGGTCATGAGCGCGTACTCATTTTCAGGCATGCCTTCGAATCGCAGGGAGGGCAGTTTGACGATCCATGAACCGCCCACGCCGGACGCCGGTATCGTCAGGCCCTTGCCAGCTTCATCGTCGTGGACTGCCGAGAACTTCAGCTGGATGCCAGCGAGTGAGAAGCGCAGCGCCCTATTGCGCCTCCGGGCGTCGGGAGCGCTCTCGTTCGCCATGGCGGGCGGCCATTCTTCGCCGCTTGCCTGCTCGACAGTCACTGCGCCAGAGAGGTCGTGTCCCAGGGCCCAGAGCAAATGGAACTCGCGCTCCTGATTGACCCCGGCAAGACGGGCGAGGTACTGCCGCAGGTAGCCTTCGGGCAGCAGGTTCGAAAGGAAGGGCAACAGGCGCTTCTGCGTGACTGCAAACCCGGTAATCAGTTGTCTGTACTCGTCCTGGAAGCACAGCCCGAGCGTTGGCCGGTTCTCGTCGGCGATGTAGTCGTCCGTGAAGCTGAAAAGAGTGCGGTCGCCGCCGACATGAGTCAGCGTACCGATCGTTTCGCCATGGAGATTGACATTGAGGACAGAGACGTCAGCCATCTCTGTCAACATCCAGACGATAAGCCGGTTTCGGCAGCGGTGGTGGCGGCGGAACGGCGTCCCGCAGCCGCTCGCGCAGGTCCTGCAGGGCGCTCGCCGCCTTTCGTAGTGCCTGCAGTTGCTCTGACGGAACTCCCGCTGCCTCGCGGATTGCCCTTGATTGTTCGGCGTGCCGCTCACCTGCTCCGGTCAGGTGCGTGCTGGTCCGTTGCAACTTGCGGACGAGCTTGCCCGTATCCCTCACTGCCTTCAGTTCCTTGTCGACGTTGCCCAGATCTCTCAAAATCCGGATGCTCTCTTGGATCTCCTTCAGTTCGACCAGATCGGGATAAGCGAAGCGGAGCTCCCTGACGACATCCAGGGTACGGTTGAAATCCCTTGCTGCCCGTGTCGCGACGACGGGCGGGGCCGTGCTGCGCACGATACCGTCGACTGCAGGCACCGCCTTGCGCGGGATCAGCCGCAGGTCGAGGTCGAGCGCGCGCGCCAGTTCAACCAGACTCGACAGGCGGATGTCAGCGCCGCCATTTTCGATCTTGGAGACGTGACTTTGCGGTACGCCCGTGCGCCTGCCCAGGGCCTGCTGACTGAGTCCCTTGGCGACTCGCGCGCTCTTGAGCGCGTCGATGATGTTCTGCGTTGCGTAGATCATTCATATATATCTACATATTTGACGCCCGATACAATATAGTAATATAGATATCTGTCAATGACACGATCTGCCTTCGCATTGTTCTGACAGTGCGCGGCGTTGCGATAACTCGGTCCCCGGTGTTTCTTCTCCGGATCGACGGTTTGGTCTGGCCGACAGGCCTTCCCGGGGATATCCCGGATCCAACGGAAACGGGTGGGTGTCGCCGGCGACTCACGTTTGAGCCAGACGATGGTCGACGGGCGCTGCCGGTGACAGAGGAACGTGTACCGGTTTCGGCGTGGGACCGGCCTGAAGGAGAGAGGACAGCATGATGAGCGAACATCCCGTCATTCCGCTGCCCGGTTATCGGGAGCGCTCGGAGGACGAGATGATACGGCGGGCGCGCGAGTTCCGCGCGGAACTGAAACGGCGGCGCACGGTGCGGCATTTCTCGAGCCGTCCGGTGGCGCGGGAAATCATCGACGAGTGCCTGGGGACTGCGACGACGGCGCCGAGCGGCGCCAACCTTCAGCCGTGGCATTTCGTCGTCATCGGCGATGCGGAAACGAAGCGGCGGATACGCCGGGCCGCCGAAGAGGAAGAGCGCCGTTTCTACCACCAACGGGCGCCGCAGGAATGGCTGGACGCGCTGGCGCCGCTTGGCACCGACGAGAACAAGCCGTTCCTCGAGACCGCCCCCTGGCTGATCGCCGTGTTCTCCCAGAAGCACGGCCGCCTGGCCGACGGCCGCAAGGTCAAGCACTACTATCCGATGGAATCGGTCGGGCTCGCGACCGGAATGCTGATTGCGGCGCTGCACGTGGCCGGGCTTGCGACCCTGACCCATACCCCGAGCCCCATGGCGTTCCTGAACGAGATCCTGGGACGTCCGCCATCGGTCGAGCGGCCCTTCCTGCTGCTGGTGACGGGCTATCCGGCCGAAAACGCGACGGTGCCCGATATCGCCCGAAAGCCGCTCGGCGAGGTGGTGAGCTACGTCTGAAGAGGGGGAGGGGCCTCGGAGCAGCCAGTGTCGAACCGCTTCATCTCCCGCCCTGCAACCTCCATCTCAACCACCGTCCCAAGGCATGGATGCTCGACGGCCTGTGGACAGCCGTCACCGGCACCCTCCGGACCCTCCAGCCCCGGAAACGCCGGACCGGGCTTGTTGCCGCCGGCCATGAGCCAGGCGGTTGCCGTATCGACGATCACAGGGCGCGGTGAACGTTCAGCAGCGGGCCATGCGGGCGGGGTTACTGCAGCCGCGCGACTTCCTTCCAGTTGCCGTCTTCAATCACCGAGAGGATGGTGACGTCCACGCCCTGGTGGTCGTCGGCCGCAAAGGAGACGTGGTTGTCCATGAGCGGATCGTAGTAGTCGAGGCTCTCGACCGCCGCGAGGAAGCTCTCCACGCTGAGATCCCGGCCCGCCTTTTCCAGCGCCCGCGTGAAGCTGGTCGCACCGACATGGCCCAGCAGCGCACCGGTGCCGGGGAAGTCCCCGGTCGCCTCCATGTGGCTCGCGATGAAGGCCGCCGGCGCCTCCTCGTCGGCCCGTGCCGCGAGGTCGGCCCACACGCCGGTGGCGTACAGCCCCTCGGTCACGCCCTCAGGCACCTTGGCGATCACGGTGTGGAACGAGCCGGACGTGCCGATCATCTTCAGGTGCGCGAGGCCGAGTTTCTTCGCCGTCGCCATCACCGTGATGACCTGGCGCACGCTCAGCGCCAGGGCGATCAGTTCGCACTCCTCGGCGGCGAGCTTCTGCAGCGAGCCCACGAAATCCGCCTCGTCGAGCTTGTGAGAGGTTTCGGCGACATAAGAGAGCGCCGGGTTGGCTTGCGCCTCGTCGACGGCGGCCTCCTTCATCTCCTTGCCGAAGTCCGAGGGAATGTACATGCCGCAGACTCTCGTGATTCCAAGCGTCCGGGTCAGATAGTCGGTCGCGAGCCGCATCTGTTCATAGTACGAACTGGAAACCGAGAAGCGCAGGCGAATCGGCTCGTCCAGCATGTGTCTCGAGGCACTGAGCGGCGTGAGATTGGGAATGTTCTTCGGCTCCATCAGATTGAAGCCGGCGATGTTCATCGGCGTGCCCAGCGAGAGCAGCATGGCGAACACGCCGTCGCGATTGATGAGCTTGTTGTAGCCCTGAATGGCCTTCGGCATCTGGTAGGCGTGGTCCTCGACGATGAACCTTATGGTCCGGCCGTGAACGCCGCCGGCCGCGTTGACGGCATCAAAATGCCGCTGGGCGGCCTCGACCGCCGGCGCACCGAAGGCGGAGAACGGTCCGGAGAGATCGTTGACGGAGCCGATGATGACCTCGTCGTCGCTGACGCCCTGTTCGGCGAGCGCCGGAGTTCCGGCCAACGCCACCAGGGTGAGGATGATGCGTGGAAGTTTCGAGAGGTGTTTCATGACGTCGTTCCCTTTTCACCTGTACATGTCTTCAATCAATGCCTCGTGGTTCCTCTCCACGAAGCTGCGCCGAAGCTTCATGGTGGGGGTCATCTCGTCGTCGGTCGCCGTCAGCTGCCGGTCGATCAGGCGGAAGGCTTTCACCTGCTCGACCGGGCTGAAGCGGGCGTTTGCTTCCATGACTTCAGCGGCGATCAGATCCTGCACCGGGCCCGCGGCGCAAAGCGAGGCGAAATCGGAGAATGGCACGCGCCTCTCCTGGGCAAAGGCCTCCACGGCCTCGTGATCGATCATCACGAGCGCGGTGAGGTATCTGCGGCGGTCGCCGATGACGATGGCATCGGAGATATAGGGAGAACATTTCATCTGGTTCTCGAGTGCGGCAGGCGCAATGTTCTTTCCGCCGGCCGTGATGATGATATCCCGCGCCCGCCCGGTGATCCAGACGAACCCGTCGTCGTCGATTCGACCGAGATCGCCGGTGTAGAGCCAGCCGTCGCGGATCGTTTTCGCCGTGCCTTGCGGATCGTTCCAGTAGCCCTGAAAGACCAGAGGACCCTTCGCGAGAATCTCCCCGTCGGCGGCAGTCGCAAGCTCGACGCCCGGCGCCGGCAGGCCGACGGAGCCGGTCTTGTTGCGCCCGGGCCGATTGACCGAAAGGACGCCAGAACTCTCCGTCTGGCCGTAGCCCTCCACCATGACGAGGCCGATCGCCCAGTACCAGCGCACCAGGTCGGGCGCGATGGGCGCGGCGCCGGTGCTGATGTGACGTGCGCGGTCGAGGCCGATCATGCGCCTCAGGTTCGCGAGCACGAGGACATCCCAGAGCCTGAAGCGCGCCTCCAGCTCGAGCGGGACCCGGCGCCCTTCCATCAGGTGGTCTGCGCGCGCCATGCCGCACGCGAGTGCGCGCGCGAAGGCCCAGCGTCCCAGCGGGCCCGCCTCCGCGGCGAGCATCGAGACGCGCGCGTGGACTTTCTCCCACACCCTGGGCACCGCCGTGAAGGAGGCGGGCGAGACTTCCCGCATGTTGTCGAAGACCGTCTCCATGCTCTCGGCGAAGTTCACCACCGATTTCGCGGCGAGTGGCGTGAAGACCGAGATGAGCCGCTCCAGCACGTGGCAGAGCGGCAGGAAGCAGATCTGCTCGTCGCCCTCGTTCACCGGCACCGCCTGGAGCACGGAAGAGGCGGAAAACATGATGTTCTCGTGGGAGATCATCGCACCCTTGGGCTCTCCCGTGGTGCCGGAGGTGTAGATCAGGATCGCGGTGTCGTCAGGGCGCGATTCCGCCACAGCGCGCGCGAAGCGCTCGGGTTCCCGTTCGTGTGCGGCGCGGCCGCTCTCATAGAGCGCATCGAGAAAGACGACCCGGTCGTCTGCGAACTCGTGGAGACCGTCGCGGTCGAGCACCACGCACATCTCAAGGCCCGGAACCCGGTCGCGGATCTCCAGCACCTTGTCGAGCTGCTCGTCGTTCTCCACGATGACGAATCTGCTGCCCGCATGGCGCAGCAGGAACTCGACCTGTGCGGCGCTGTCGGTGGGATAGATGCCGGTGACGATCCCGCCGACGCACTGGATGCCAAGATCGGCGTAGATCCACTCCTTCCTGTCTTCGGAGAGGATGGCCACGACGTCGCCCCGATTCAGTCCCAGCTGGACCAGCCCCATGCCGATGGCCCGGGCAGCGTCGTGAAAGTCCGCCCACGAGTGGCTGCGCCAGATGCCGTGCACCTTCTCGCGATGGGCCGTGCGCGCGCCCATCTCGCGGCAGCGGGCGAGGAAGAGTTTTGGCAGGGTGTCGCAGCCGTCAATCAGGCAGGGTCTCAGGGAGAGACTCGTGTCCACCACGTGTTTCCGGCGCTCCGGCATCTCACCCATCCTGCGCTATCCCCAGGTCTTGCGGCGCTTCCAGCGCCGCTCTCCCCGCAGACCGCGCTGTTCGGCACCGAGGTAGAACTCCTGGATATCCGCGCTCTGCCGCAGGCGCTCGGCGGGGCCTTCCATCACGATGCGCCCGAGTTCCATGACGTAGCCGTCATCGGCGATATCCAGCGCCACCCTGGCATTCTGCTCCACGAGCAGCATGGTGACGCCACGCTCGGCGTTGAGGCGACGGAGGATGGCGAAGATGTCGGTCACCAGCAGCGGCGAAAGACCAAGCGAGGGCTCGTCCAGCAACATGACCCTCGGCCCGGCCATCAGCCCGCGTGCAATCGCCAGCATCTGCTGCTGTCCGCCCGAGAGGGTGCCGGCGGTCTGGCGCAGCCGCTGCTTCAGAATGGGGAAGTAGGAGAAGACCATCTCGCGGTCCTCGTCCACGTCGCGGTCTCTGCGGGTGTAGGCACCCATGGCGAGATTCTCGTCCACGGTGAGCAGTGGGAAGATCTCCCGCCCCTCGGGCACGTGCACGACTCCCTTGCGTACAATCCGGTCGGGATCGCGGCCGGCGATGGTGTCGCCGGCCAGAAGGATGTCGCCCTTCGCCGGGTCCATGACGCCGGAGACGGTCTTCAGAAGCGTGGTCTTGCCCGCCCCGTTCGCGCCGAGCACCGTGACGATCCTGCCCTCGGGCACGTCGAGGCTCACGCCGCGGATCGCCATGACCGGGCCGTAGAAGCACTCGAGGTTGCGGATCTGGAGCAGCGTCCGGGTCACCGTGCCGTGGCCTCCCTCCCGAGATAGGCCTCGATCACCCTGGGATGAGACTGCACTTGCGCCGGCGTGCCGATCGCCATCACGCGTCCGTCGTCGAGCGCCAGAACCCGGTCCGAGACTGCCGAGACGAGCCCCATGTCGTGCTCCACCATGACGACGGTGACGCCCATCCGGGCGCGAATGTCCTTGATGCGGAACTGCATGTCCCTGGACTCCTCGGCGGAGAGTCCGGAAGCGGGCTCGTCCAGGAGCAGCATCCGGGGCTCGACGGCGAGCGCCCGGCCGACTTCCACCATCTTGCGAACGCCATAGGGGAGCCCGGCGATGATCCTGTCGCGGTGGGGCTGGAGGTCGAGGAAGTCGATCATCCGTTCGACCGCAGCCCTGTGGGCGATCTCCTCGCGCCTGACCCCGGGCGTAAAGAGGATCTGCTCGGGGATGGAGGCGCGCCGGCGTGTGTGGCGACCGATGAGCAGGTTCTGCAGCACGCTCGAGTGCTCGAAAAGTTCGATGTTCTGGAAGGTGCGCGCGATGCCGAGGCCGGCAATCCCCGAGGACGCGCGGCGGAGCAGGCTTTCACCCGCGAAGCGCAGATCCCCCTCGTCCGGCTCGTGGAAGCGGGAGATCAGGTTGAAGAGAGTCGACTTGCCGGCTCCGTTGGGCCCGACGATGGCGAAGATCTCGCCGGGCTCAACCGTGAACGAGACCCGCTCCAGCGCCGTGACGCCGCCGAAGTGTACCGTGACGCCATCCACCTCCAGCAGGCTCACCGCATCCGCTCCGTCTTCAGATAGCTCTTCTGCCGGCGGAACATGTCGCGGCGACAGAAAGGAAAGAGTTCGGCATAGACCCTCCACTTCTCAATGCGGCCATGGATACCGCGCGGCTCGAACAGGATGAAGAGAATGAGAATTGTCATGAACACTCCGGTCTCGATCCCGGGAATCACGATGTTGCTGCCGAAAGCCGCCTGAGCCCCGTCGCGCGCGATGTTGATCGCCTGCGGGATGCTCACCAGCACGAGCGCCCCCCAGTAGGCGCCCTGTATCGAACCGAGACCGCCGATCACGATCATCACCAGAAGCTGGATCGAGATGATGACAGTGAAGACCTCGTGGTTGAAGGTGTAGATGAAGTGTCCCATCAGAGCGCCGGCCCAGCCTGTGACCATGCAGGAGAGGCCGAAGGCGCAAGCCTTGGTCCTGGCCACGTTCACCCCCATCGCCTGTGCCGAGATCTCGGAATCGCGGATCGCCAAGAAAGCCCGTCCCAGCGGCGTGCGCAGGACATTGCAGTAGCCAAGGGTGACGACCAGCGCCACCGCAAGGCAGAGCCAATAGAAGAGATCGGGCGAGCCATAGCGGTCCACCTCGGCGCCCGCGATGGTGATGTCGGGCGCAACCAGTCCGATCACCCCGCCGGTCCAGGGCTCGGCGAGCACAATGATGTCCTCGGTCAGCATGGAAAGAGCGAGTGTCGCGATGGCGAGATAGATGCCGTGCAGCCTGAGAGCAGGAACTGCGATGAGGACGCCCGGCGAGCCCGGTGATCGCGCCCGCAGCCAGGAAGGAGACGACGAAGGGGAGGCCCATCCGCTCCATCAGGATTGCGTGGGCATAGCAGCCCACCGCGAGGAACGCCGCGTGGCCGAGGCTTGCCTGTCCGGCATGGCCTGTCAGCACCATGAGTCCCATGCCGGCGATGGCCCAGATCAGGACATTGGTGGCTTCGCCCAGGAGAAAGTCGTCCAGCAGCAGCGGCAGCGCTGCCGCGAGAGCCACCAGAACCGCATAGCGGAGCGCGCGCCTGACATCCGGAACGAGGCGGACGTCCTGGACGTAGCTGGTCTTGAGGGCGGTGCGCATCAGACCTTCTTGGCGTGAGCCTGGGCGAAAAGGCCGCGCGGCCGGATGAGAAGCACGAGGATCAGCATCGCGTAGGGCGCGATCTGGGAGTAGCCCGAGGCGACGTAGCGGGCGGCGAAGGGCTCGATCAGTCCGACGATCAGGCCGCCCGCGAGCGCTCCCGGCAGCGAGCCGAAGCCGCCGATCACCGCGGCGGCGAAAGCCTTGATGCCGAGCAGCCCCGTGTTGGGATCGATCGAGCCCTTCGAGGCGAAGAGGATCCCCGCCACTGCCGCGATCGCGCCTGCCAACGCCCAGGCGAGCCCGTGGATCCGCCTCACCGGGATGCCCATGTAGTAGGCCGCGAGCTGGTTCTGGCTCGATGCCTGCATGGCGATGCCGAGTCTGGTGCGGCTGAAGAATGCGAAGAGAAGGCCGGTGAGTACGAGGGTCACGGCGATGACCGCGAGCTCGTCCAGACCCAGCACCAGGGTGCCGAAGCGCTGGTTGACGCCCGCGATCGGGCTTTCCAGCGTCAGCGGGTCGTGACCCCAGATGAGGCCGGCGGCGATGCGCAGCAGGAAGCCGAAGGCGATCGTCAGGATCACCACGGCAATCTGGGACTGGCCGAAGACCTGTCGCAGGACGGTGCGCTCCAGCAGCCAGCCGAGCACGGCCATGGCGGTGATCGCGCCGATGCAGGCGACCCAGAACGGCAGGCCCAGGTGCGATCCGTTGGTGAGGCCGAGTGCCACGAAGGCGCCGAACATCATCAGGTCGCCCTGAGCAAAATTGACCTGTTCGGTAGCCTTGTAGATGAGCGCGAAGCCCAGAGCGATCAGGCCATAGACGCAGCCGTTGGCGAGACCGCTGACGATGAGCTGCAGTATCTCCAATGTCCCGCTCCCTTGGGCGGCGCCTCCTGGATACGGCCCGACGAGTCTTGGGTACCGGGGCGGGATGTCAACACCCGTCTCCGCGCCAAGCGCGCCGGCTCGCGGCGATGATCGGCCTCGATCCCGTTGTCATCGTTGCGCGAAAGGCCGCAAGCGGTACCTGTTGACCCGGTTCCCAAGGAATCTCTCGACCGTCCGTGTCGTGCACCGGTTGCCGCCCGCCGGGCAGGGACGCCAGAAAAAAAGGGGCCTTTTCAAGGCCCCTTCATGAAAAAACAGGACGGAAGGGGCTCATGGAACCCCTTCCGTCTGACATGTCGGTGCTTCAGGATTCCATCGCCTCGATCGCCAGTTCCTCGGCGAAAATGTAGGTGGTGGGATGCATCCCGTAGCCCTTTACCCGTGAATTCTGGACGTTGTAGACGCCACGCCACACCGGCTGAACGATCGGTCCGTCCTCCTGCATGATCGTCTGCAGCTTGGCCATGACCTCGCGCCGTTCGTCGACGTCGAGGATACCCTCGGCCTCGGTGAGGAGCGCGTCGAACTCCGGATTGGCATAGTGGCTCTCGTTCCAGGGCACTCCGGTCCGGTAGGCCAGTCCGAGCACCATGAAGCCCAGTGGACGGTGGGTCCATGAGGTGAAGCCGAAGGGAACCTTGTCCCAGACATCCCAGAACTGGTCGGACGGCATGAGGTTGATGGCGACGTTGATGTTCGCATCCTTCCACTGCTCGACCATGGTCTGGACCGCCAGGAGCTCCCATGCCGGGTCCTTCTTGCAGGCGATCTCGAGATCGAGACCATCGGCATGTCCGGCTTCGGCGAGCAGTTCCTTGGCCGCGGCCACATCCCGTCCCATCCACGCCAGTTCGGCATACTCGGGATGAATGGACGAGACGTGGTGATGCTCGGCGGGAGACCCCACGCCGCGGTGAGCCGCCTCGAGAACCGACGGCGTGTCGACGGCAAGGCGCAACGCCGTGCGGACCCGGGGATCGTCGAACGGCGCCATGTCGACCTGGCCGCGAACCACTGCCGTCTGGGCCGTGGTCCGGGTATTGACCTGGATATCCGCCATGGCCTTGTAGGCGTCGAGCTGAACGACGTCGCCGCCGTCAACGGCGTCGACCTGACCCGACGCGATGGCGCCGATGGCTGCCGACGGATCGTCGCCGAGGTCGATGAACTCGAGACGATCGAGGTAGGGGCCCTCGCGATGCCACGTCGCATTGCCGGCATTCTCGAGGATCGAGACCTCGCCGACCACGTGCTCGACAAGCTTGAACGCGCCGGTCCCGTTGGAGCCCACACCAAAGACCCCGTCTTCCGAAGGATCGATGATGAGAAGCGGATAGTGGAACAGGTGTTCCGGGATGGCGATGTTCTTGGCGCGCGTGTTGAGGCGGACGGTATGATCGTCCACGACCTCGACGGCGTCGTCGCGCCACATCATGCTGCCCTCATCGTTCATCATGTAGCCCTTCATGAGGCCGAGAACCGATGAGCCGGTTTCCGGGTCGAGAACCCGGCGCAGGTTCCACGCGGCATCCTCGGCCGTGAA
Organism: Alphaproteobacteria bacterium; assembly: GCA_964291415.2. Taxonomy (GTDB): domain Bacteria; phylum Pseudomonadota; class Alphaproteobacteria; order SP197; family SP197; genus SP197. The sequence goes on from OZ219920.1 coordinate 779,284, forward strand.
GGCCCGGCCACTGTGCCACATGATGCCTGGACGTATCCTGAGATCCCAGGTCAGGAGATCTTCCGACGCTTCCCAGCCCTCGAGAAGGTCGGGACGGGTCACATTGTCGGAGCCGGTGCGGGTGAGATAGCCGCAGACCTGGCGGGCGATGTTCGAGTCGATGACCCAGGAGAACGTATGCGGATTGTTGACGGTGTAGACACGCATGCCGAGGCGCATGGTGCCGCCCGAGGGTTTGTCCTGAGCGACGGCGCGGGGCGCGAAGTCCTCGCCGCTGATGAGGCCCGCCGCCGCGTAGGCTGTCGAGGCGGACACACCCAGCAGGGCCGAGTAGCGCACGAATTCCCGGCGCTCGAGCCGTCCTTCTGCAAGCTGCTCCTGCAGCTTGCTGTAGTAGGGGTGTACCATGATGGTCGATCCTTCCCTGTGATTGATCCATTGGCGCTCCGGCATATTGCCGGAGTCGTTGCATGGACCCATAGTTTTTGTGTTGCCCCGTCATGTCAACCCAAAACCCTTGCAAGCGGAGCACGTGATGGTGAATGGTGCCGCGTCGGTAGTCCTGTGACGGCTCAGGGAGGAGAGGTGGCGTGACGATGGGACTCCCGGCCATTGTTCTCTGGGCTGCGGTGACCGGATTCTCGCTGTGGCTTGTGGTGGAGGGCCGTGCGCTCATCCTCCCCTTCGTCGTCGCTGTCGTCCTGTGGTATCTCATCGCCACGTTGAGACAGGTCTACGCCCGTGTGCGGGGCGCGCCCGGGTGGCTGACTCTCCTTCTCGCCGTTGCCACGGTGGTCGCCCTCGTCGCCGTGCTGGTCGAACTGACGCTCGCCAATGTCAACGCCGTGGTGGATGCGGCGCCCTTCTACCAGGCCAATCTCGTGCAGCACTTTGGCAACGCCGCCGCCTTCTTCGGCGTTGCCGAACTGCCGACCATCGGCGAAATCCGCAATCGCGTCGATCTGGCCGGTCTCGTGACGTCCCTTGCTTCCGGCATGGCAACGTTCGTCGGCAATGTCGGCATCGTCCTTGTCTACCTCGCCTTCCTGCTGGTGGAACAGGGACACGCTGGCTCCAAGCTCGACGCGCTGCTCGGCGGCAATGCCGGCAGAATCGCCCGCGTGCGCCAGGTCATCTCCAGGATCAACGCCGATATCCGCACCTACCTGTGGGTCAAGACCCTGCTGTCCGTCGTCACCGGCGCCCTCTCGTGGATCGTCATGAAGGCTGTCGGGGTGGATCTGGCGGAGTTCTGGGCTGTGCTGATCTTCTTCCTGAACTTCATTCCGACCATCGGCTCGATTCTCGGGATCGTGTTTCCGGCCCTGCTGACCCTGGCGCAGTTCGCCGAACCCCTGGCGCCCTTCGTCATGGTGACCGCCCTGCTGGGAGTCACGCAGATCGTCACGGGCAATGTCATCGAGCCCCGGATGATGGGGCGCACGCTCAAGCTCAGTCCGCTGGTGATCCTCCTGTCGCTGGCCCTGTGGGGCAGCCTGTGGGGCGTCATCGGCATGTTCCTCAGTGTGCCGATCACGGTCATCGCCCTCATCGTCTTTGCCCAGTTCCGGCAGACGCGTCCGATCGCTATCCTGCTGTCCGACGATGGCAACATCGCCCACCTCGATGACGACAATGGCGAAGGGGGACATCCGGAATGAGTCGCAAGAATGCGGGCCTTGCCGACGATCTCTACGACTACATGGTGCGAACCACCGTACGTGACGACGACATCCTGCGCCGCCTGCGCGAGGAGACCCTGGAGACAGGCTGGGGCATGATGCAGATTGCGCCGGACCAGGGGCAGTTCATGGCCCTCCTGACGCGCCTGACGGGGGCCCGTCGGGCACTGGAGGTCGGTGTCTTCACCGGTTACAGCAGCCTTTGTGTCGCGCGGGCCCTGGGGGAGGGAGGGTCGCTCGTCGCTCTCGATGTCAGCGAGGAATGGACAGCGATCGCCCGCCGCTACTGGGCCGAGGCGGGTGTGGCGGACCGCATTGACCTGCGACTGGCGCCGGCCGTGGAGAGCCTCGAAAGACTGGTTGAAGAAGGCCAGGCGGGGTCATTCGACATCGCCTTCATCGATGCCGACAAGGAGAACTACGACACCTACTACGAGCGTGCCCTTGTCCTCGTTCGCCCGGGGGGACTGATCCTCATCGACAATGTCCTGTGGGGCGGCGCCGTGATCGATGACAGCGATCAGTCAGCGGACACCCGTGCAATTCGCGCCATCAACGAAAAGGTGGGCGGCGACGATCGGGTCGACATGGCCATGGTGCCGACGGGAGACGGCCTCACCATCGCCAGGAAGCGCTGAAACGGGGACGTGAGGCGGCAATCGCGTGATGATCCGTCCCGGCGCCGGTCAGGCATAGGGCAGCGCAGTCCCCACACCGAGTTGTTCGGCCTTGGCGAGCATGGCCCAGGCGAGTGCGATGTCGGAGGTCGAGAGACCCCGGTGCCAGAAGAGTATTCTCTCGCTGTCGCTTTCCCTGCCGCCCGTGAGTCCGGCGCAGATGGCGCCGATCTCGGCGTGGATGGTGTCGGCGGTGATGCGGCCTGAGTCGACATGGCGGCGCAGACAGCCGAAGGGGCCAACCAGACACTGCTGCCAGTGATCGACGACAATCTTGTCCATGACGTCGGCAAGGTCATCCTCGACGGCGCTGATGGTGCCGTAGGGGATGACAAGCGCTCCCGGCTCCACCCATGCGGTCTTCAGGAGAGGCTGCGGCGTGTCAAGCCGGGAGGCCTCCACCAGGATATCGGCGCCCTCGAGGCAGCTTTGCCAGTCCTCGGTGACGATGACGGGCTTGCCGAGATCCCGGGTCAGCCGCTCGCCGAAGGCTTCGCGGCTCTCCGGCCGCCTCGAGTGCACGCGGATCTCCGCAAAGTCGAACAGGTGATCGAGCAGGCGGACGTTCCAGTAGGAACTCCCCCTGGCGCCGATATGACCCAGCCTGCGCGGGTTTGAACGGGCCAGATACTTGGCGCCGAGCGCCGTCAGGGCGCCGGTGCGCATGTCCGTGATCGCCGTGCCGTCGACGAGCGCCCGCGGCATGCCGGTCCTGGCATCGAACAGGTTGACGAGGGCCATTTCCGAGGGCAGTCCCTTGCGGTAGTTGTCGATGTAGTCGCCAACCACCTTCACGCCGGCAATGCCGATGGGCGCAATGTAGCCGCGCAGCACGTTGAAGTGGCCGCGGAAGGACTCGTCTGCCACGAGATGCATGCGTGGCTCGATGACGGTTTCGCCGCGCCCCTGTGCCGCCAGGCTGTCCTCGATGGCATCGAGAATCTCGCCGGGAGTCATCTCCAGCGCGGCGACATCGGCACCGTTGAGGTAGCTGATTTCAATACGTGGCACGGTTCACTCTCCCGGTGTCCGGTTGAAGCAGGATCATGGCTGCATTCTCGAGGGCGGTCACGAGTTCGTCGCTGACCACTCCGTCGGCCTCGATGCCGTTGCCTGTCTGAAACGCCTTGACGGAGGCCCTCGTCATGGGTCCGGCAATGTTGTCGACAGCTCCGTCGAGATAGCCCAGCAACACGAGGTAGCGCTGGGCCGCGACGACAGGAGCGCCCAGCGCCCCGGGAAGAGGCAGGCGAATGTGCGTCTCCTCCGTCGGCGTTCCCGGGAGGTTGCTCGCGCGCAGACTGGCGCGGCGATGTTCCCTCCAATCCAGGACGCTCGCCAGGCTGTCCATGAGTTCCCGCGCCACCCTGCGGGCGTCTCTGTCATCGCCACGGGCGGCCGCCACCAGCCAGGCATAGGCCTCGACCGGATTTCGTTCGATGCCCGTGCCATTGGCAAGGCAGGTAGCGAAGCTGATCTGGCCGAAGGCATGGCCGGACCGTGCCGCGGCTTCATAGGCAGCGGCGGCGCCCGCCAGGTCAACCGGTGTGCCGCGGCCGTACTGGAGCATGATGCCGAGATTGTTCTGGGCAACCGCCAGCCCCTTGTCGGCGGCCCGGCGATAGAGGGCGACGGCCCTTTCCGGGTCACGCGCAACGCCCAGTCCCAGTTCATACATGTGGGCAAGGTTGTTGTCGGCTTGCGCGAGTCCGGCCGCGGACGCCTGGTGGTACCAGGCGAGGGCCCGTTCGAGGCTGGCCCTGTTGCCGGTGTCGGCCGCGGAGAGTCGAGCCAGGCTATACTGTGCCTCCGGCAGGCCCTGGCGGGCAGCACGATGATACCAGTGGATGGCGAGATTGGGTTGCGGAGCACCATCGACGCCCCGCTCGTAGAGGCTTGCGAGGCTTTGCTGGGCGCGTGGAAAATCAAGGTTGGCGGCGCGCGAGAGAAGATCGACGGCCGCGGTCGTATCCGGAGACTCCGCCTTGAGCATATGATGGGAGAGAGCGACCAGCGCCACGGGCAAATTCCGGTGTGCCGCCTCGCTGTACCAGCCAATGGCGCTCTCGATGTCGACGGCGCCGAGGAGTCCCGATTCATGAAGCCGGGCGAGGTAGTACTGCACGTCGACATCACCGTTGGCCGCACTCTCAACCCAGGCAGCGTGTGCATCCGCATAGCGCCGTTCTTCGACGGCCTGCCAGCCGGCAAGGAAACCGGAGTCCTCCGGCCAGGCGGGCACAGTCATGACCAGGACTGCTGCAAGAACGAGGCGGCTGATCGTCATGGCCCGAGTATAGGCGCCGCACCGTGCTGATCGAACCCGGAAGGTTTGCCCGCACCTGGTGGCAAGCCACGGAAACACTGTGCCGTCGCGATCCCCGTCTCGGCGCTGTCATCGAACGCTACCCCGGCGAACGTCTTGAACCGCATGGCGATCTCTTCCGTTCCCTGATGCGCGCCATTGTCGGGCAGCAGATCTCCGTCATCGCCTCCGAGCGGATCTGGGATCGGCTGACCCGGAACCTCGCGGCCGTCACGCCCCGGGACGTCGCCCGGGTGGATGCCGCCACCATGCGGGGCTGCGGCCTCACCAACAACAAGGCCCGCAGCATTGCCACTGCCGCCAGTGTAATGGCCACTTGGGAGGGCACCCCGTCGGAGTCGGGGGAGATCCGACAGCAATTGCTGGCCCTCAGGGGAGTCGGTCCCTGGACCGTCGACATGGTCCTGATCTTCGCAGCGGGCGACCTTGATGTCCTGCCGGTGGCAGACATCGGCCTGCAGCGGGCCGTGGCCGCCGTCTACGGCTGCCCGCGCTCGCCGGATGCGGTGAGATCCCGCGCAACGGCCTGGCATCCATGGCGTACCGTGGCAACCTGGTATCTCTGGCGCGATCTCGATCCTCTCCCGGTCGCCTATTGAACGACGGTGGATTGCCGGTTGACCAGCAAGCATCATGACCGCACGGAACCGGGGGGAGATTCGGCATGACGAGGCACGTCGCGATTGTGACCGGCTCGGCAACGGGGATTGGACGCGCCATCGCCCTGGGTCTGGCGGCGCGGGGCTGGGGCCTGGTGCTCAACTACACGACCAGCGAACGCGAGATGGCCGAAACCGAGGCGGCATGCCGCGAGGCCGGGGGCGATACCGTCATCGTCAGGGGCGATGTGGCAGAGGACGCTCTGTGCCGCGAGCTCGTGCGGGCGGCCGCATGCCGCTGGAACCGCCTTGACGGCCTGGTCAGCAATGCCGGCGTGACCAAGTTCGTGGAGGCCGGAGATCTCGACGGCCTGGATCACGGCGACTTCGAGCGCATCCTCCGGGTCAACCTGGTCGCCTGCTGGCAGCTGGCGCGGGCCTCGGCGGACCTGATGCGCGGCACGGGCTCAGGCTCGATCGTCGCCATCTCGTCGCTGTCCGCCTTCACGGGGGCTGGAAGCAGCGCCGCCTATGCCGCCTCCAAGGCGGCGCTCAACACCCTCGTGCTCTCCCTTGCCCGTGTCCTGGCGCCCGAGATCCGGGTCAATGCCCTGTGCCCTGGCTACGTCGATACCCGCTGGTCGCGGCGGCGCATCGGAGAGGAACGCTACGCCGAATTCAGGGACAGCCTGAATGCGACCCTGCCCCTGAAGAAGATGGTCAACGCGGACGACGTCGCCGACGCCGCCATATGGCTCCTGGCGGCGGCGCGCGCCGTCACCGGACAGGCCATCATCGTGGATGCCGGAGAGCACCTGCTGACCGGCCCCAACGTGATGAGCGCGCCGTCCTCCGGTGATGTCTGACCGGCCCGGCAATCGGCATCCGGACTGGAGATTCATGACATGGACAATGCCCGCGGAGGCGGCATCCGGAATGTTCCCGACATTCCTGACGCTGCGTCTGCCGGGCCATCAGTCCGGATAGGCGCCCGGTTTGGAGGACCAGATCATGTAGGCCTCCCGCTGATCGTCGATGCCGATCTCATCGGTGATCTCGTTCCACTCTGCGGCCGCATGATCGAGAGCGGTGCGTGCATCCCGACCCGACAGCGCCGCCACGATGGCACGGGTCAGGGATTCCTCGTAGGCGAAGGTGCCGATGATCGAGAGATCGAAGAGGCCGGTCTCCGCCGCCTCTTCGAGTGCGGCAAGGTAATCTCCGGCCGCCGGCCACAGCGCCTCGTATTCGTCGCTGTTGAAGTGGGAGGTGCGGAAGGGATCGCGCAGTGCGAACGGCAGCGTGACCCGGGCAACGCTGACCTCCCGGCTGTTGAGCCACTGCGCAAAGAGGTAGGCGAGCTCCTTGTTCCTTGAATTCGACGACACGCACAGTGCGTACCCGGCAGCAAGTTCGGGATGCCCGCCAGGTGGCAGCGCATAGCCGACATTGCCGGCAATGGTCGTTTCGGGAAGCCAGGAGAGTTCCTCCGCATCGGCGCCGTATCCCGCCGACCAGCGGCCGGGCGGCGGCCACCAGATCTGCATCGCGAGCTCTCCGGCCAGCCAGGCATTGAGAACCTCGATGGGACCCCAGCCGGCCGCTCCGGGGGGCATGTTGTCGAGCTGGCGCACCATGTCCTCGAGAACGGCGACAGCGATGTCGCTGTTGATCTGCGCGTCCATGGTTTCCGGATCGAAGAATCGCCCGCCGGCGGTTCTCAGCCGCATCTCGTAGAGGTAGTGCACGAGGCCCGGCGAGAGGATCAGTGCCGATCCATAGAGATCACCGTCTCCGGAGTCGGTAAAGAACTTCGAGATGTCGTAGAACTCGTCCCACGTCGTCGGAGGCGCCAGGTCGTACCCATAGGCGTCGCGGAAGGCCGCCCGGTTCGCCTTGTCGCCAAAGAGATCGGTCCGGTAGTAGAGCAGGAAGACGTCGCCGTCATCGGGCAGACCATAGATCTGGTCGCCGTAGGTGATCTGGTTGTTGCGGTACGCCGGCGCGATGTCGTCAAGCTCGTCGCGATAGCCGTAACTGTCGACGTAGGAGTCGAGGGGTTCGAGCACTCCGGCCCTGACCATGTCGGGCATCCAGGCCGGAACGACGCTGAGCATGTCGTAGGCCCCGGTCCCGGCGCGGTGTTCGGCGAGGGTCCTGGTGAAGAGCTCGTTGATCGGGATCTCGACGACATTGATCTTGACCCCGGTCAGTTGCTCCCAGACCGGGCCCGAGTGAATGAGAGGATCAAGGGCCTGAGGACCTGCCTCCCAGGTGATGTTGAGAGTTTCACCGGCATACTGCCTGGCCGCCTCGACCGCCCGGTCCGCCGCATTCTCGGCTACAGCGGTTCCGGTTGCTGCCGCGAGGGCAAGGCCAAAAGCGACTCCCTGCAGGCCTCGGCTTCCCGGTACTGTCATGTTGTTCGCCTCCTCGACTGACGCACATTCAGCCCTGCGTTCCGGGCAGGAATGTGTCGGCGAGTTCAGTCATCGAACCGCACCACGCAGAACGAGAGGAGGCGCCTCCAGGTCCCGCGGCGTGTCGCGGCCCATGATCTGCGTCCCGGTTCCGGCAACGTCGGATCGCAGCATGGCCGGGCCGGCGTCAACACGTTCCCGAGTGGCCCGTCAGCCCGGTTCCGTCGCGGGTCTCGCGGACGACATGATCGACGACGGCACGGAAGGCGTCCATGTGATCCATTCCCTCCAGTCGGCACAGCCGCCAGAGATCGACCTGGCGGTCGGCGCTGTTGCCTTCGTCGATGATGGCGGTGGCCCGGCGGACCTCGTCTTCGCAGTCGAGGGCACGGGCGTCATCAGAGATATCGTCGATGAGAGCGCGGGTCGCGTCGGCGATGTCCAGCCGGCCCTGGGCGGCCTCGATGTCGCCGAAGAAGGCCAGCACTCCGTAGCGCTGGGCAATCCAGCGATTCTCGGAGATGATTTCGGTCAGCGGTTCGGCGGGAAGCGTTCCCTCGCGGGTCTGTCGCAGCAGACGCCGCACGAGGGATGCGTAGAGTGCGGCGATGGTGACGGCATCCTCGATCCGCGTGCACACATCGCAGATGCGCATCTCGATGGTCGGATAGGCATGGGAAGGGCGGATGTCCCACCACAGCTCGCTGCCGTCGCTGATGAAGCCCATGTTCCGGTATTCGTCGAGGAGGTTCTCGTAGTCCTCGTCCGACCACAGCGGGGCGGGAATGCCGACGCGTGGCAGGCCGCTGAAGAGGGCGAGGCGCCAGGAGCGGAATCCTGTCTCGTGGCCTTCGCTGAAAGGCGAGGAGGCGGACAACGCATGGAAGATGGGGAGATAGCGGCGCATTGCCGTCATCACGCTGATGCGCTCGTCGGCATTGCCAAACCCGGCATGGATGTGCATGCCTCCGACCAGCAGGCGGTTGAGCAGGACCTGGAGCGTGCCCGAAATTGTCCTGTAGCGGTCTTTCGGCGTCACCTCCGTGCGCGACCACTCCGCGAAGGGATGGGTGGACGAGGCCATGACCGCCGCCCCGTACCGTTCGGCTGTGTCGACGACCACGCGCCGTGTTTCCTTCAGCGCCTGGCGCAGTTCCGCCACGGATCCGCAGACCTTCGTGTTGGTCTCGATCTGCGTGCGCAGGGCCTCGCGCACCACGCGGTGCGGCCCTGCCGCTTCCTCGCAGTCAGCGAAGATGGCAGGGTCGGGATCGGCGAGCACGTCCCGCGTTCCGGGATCGACGAGAAAGAACTCCTCCTCGATCCCGAGAGTGATGCCGGGTTCGGTCATGCATCAAGCTCCCTTGAGACCATGGTCAATCATGACAACTGTCGCCGGCCGATGCCAACCCGGGCCATGCACATCGAGTTTCGGGTGCCTGCATCGGTCAGGGCAGAGATCATTCGCCCCGACTGCAAGCCGCATCGTGTGCGGTGATGTCGCGTCATCCCGGACTCGTATCGAACACCGGCACGACGTTCCCCTTCGTGGTGTCAACCCGATCTTGCCCCTGGAATCTGCGTCATGTCCGGCGGCGGACATGGGTCCACGTCCAGGTTGTTGTCATCGACGTGTCGGGAAAGCCTGAACGGTTCGACGGGAACCTCAAAGGCAGGCGGGGCTCACCTCCCCACGCCAAGGCTTGCAACAGCACGGTGACCCGCAGGTCTCCATCCGCCAAGACCGGCATTGAACGGATGGATGACACGGAGCATGCCATCACACAGATGACGCCAATCGCGGGCTCTTGCACTGAAGGGCAGAACCGACCTCATGTTCCCGTTCGCCCTCGGCGGCGTCGGCAAGCCGCGATATCGAGATCAGCTGGCCGCGAATGGCATGAGCAGTTGCTTGACGTTCCCCCGAGAACGGATGAACCTGATTTGGCTGGAACCGGGACAACCGGCTCGACTCCAGGAAGGAGACATCAATTTCGAAGTAGGGGGAGGAATCAATCGTGGACAAGTCCAGACTTCGGGATCTGATTTACGCGTCGCGCACCGATCGTCGCGCCTTCAACCGCCATCTTGCTTCGCTGGGTCTGGCGTGTGTCGCCGTGCCGCTGGCGCCACGAATGGTCCGAGCCGCCGGTGACATGACCTATTTCACGTGGGCCGGCTACGAGATTCCCGAACTGCATCCTGCCTATGTCGAAGAGTACGGCGGATCACCGGAGGTCGCCTTCTTCGCCGACGAGGAAGAGGCCCTGATCAAGCTGCGGCAAGGTTACAATGCCGACGTCGTTCATCCCTGCAACACCGTCGTTCAGCGTTGGTATGAGGCCGGTGTCATCAAGCAACTCGACACGTCGCGATTGCAGTACTGGGACAACCTCATTCCAGCATTGCGGGACGTGCCTGGGACGACTGCGGATGGCAAGCCGATCTTTGTGGCGAATGACTGGGGCAGCCACTCGATCGCCTATCGCACCGACGTGATCGATCCGGACTACGCCAGGGAGAAATCCTGGGAATTGTTGCTCGATGAAAACTATGCCGGGCGTCTGTCGATGTGGGACTCGGTGGACGCGGCTGTCGCTTTCGCCGCCATGATCCTCGGGGTCCGGGACACAACCAGCGTCACCGACGACCAGGTCGCGCAGATGAAGGATGTTCTGTTGCGTCAAAAGGCATTGTTGCGCTCCTATTGGTCGGTCGAGACCGACGGCGAGGCCATGATGTCGTCCGGTGAAGTCGTCGCCTCGTATTTCTGGAGCGGGCCAATCCTGAGGCTCCAGAATGCCGGCATTCCCGTGGAGTACATGCTTGATCCGAAAGGCGGCATCATTTCGTGGGCCTGCGGGCTCGTCATGGCCGCAAACGGCGGCGGCGACGAAGAGGCGGCCTACGACTTCATCAATGCCTGGAACTCGCCCGAAGCCGGCAAGTTCCTCATTGAGGTCTACGGCTACGGCCACGCGAACCTGCTGACCTACGACATCGTCGATCCGTCGATTCTCGATGCCATGGGGCTCGGCGGCGACATCGCCGGGTACCTTTCGGACTCGCTTCCATGGCAGTCGTGGCCACCCGAAGCGCTGCAGCGCTACGTCACCATGTACGATGAGGTGAAGCTGGCCGAGTGAGCGCCGGAACCGGCAGTTCTGGCGTTGGTTGGCCCGATTGCGATCTTGCGGCTGAACCGGATCTGATCGTTCGCGAAAGGAATCGATGACGACAACAAGACCGATGATGTGTCGCTTCTGCGACAACGGTTGCGGCGTCTTGATTGAGCTCGAGAACGGGCGCCCGGTGAAGGTTCGCGGTGATCGCGACAACCCGGCATACGCAGGCTTCTGCTGCATCAAGGGACAGCAGGTGCCCGACCAGTGGAATCACCCGGGGCGCCTGCTGCACAGTCAAAGGCGCATGGCCGACGGGACGTATCGTCCGATCCCGCTTTGCGATGCGGTCGAGGAGATCAGCGAGCGACTGAGCGACATCGTGGCGAAGCACGGGCCACGATCGGTTGCGCTCTACAGAGGCACCTACAGTGTCGTCAATCCCGCGACGGTGCCGGTTGCCCTTGCCTTCATGGAGGCAATCGGATCGCCCCTGGTTTTCGACACGAATTCGATCGATCAACCGGGCAAGGCCGTTGCCCAGGCCCTCCACGGAACCTGGCTGGCACCTCCGCCGGCGTTCGAAACGCGGGATGTCGCCCTCTTGATCGGCGCCAACCCGCTGGTCTCCTATCAGATGGGTCTGCCGCTGGCGAACCCGGGACGCGAACTGACGGCCGCCATCGCTCGCGGAATGCGCCTTATCGTCATCGACCCACGGCGGACCGAGACTGCCCGACGTGCACGCCTGCACCTGCAGTGCCGGCCCGGCCACGACCTGGTTCTGGTCGCGGCAATGCTCAACGTCATCTTCCGCGAGAACCTGTTCGACGGGGAGTTCGTCAAGGAGAACGTGACGGGCCTCGAAGCGCTCCGGACCTCCGTGGCGCCATTCGAACCCGACCTTGTCGGCGAGCGCGCAGGCGTTCCGGTCGCCGACCTGTTGGAGGCAGCGCGGATCTTTGCCGCGGGACGCGGCGTTGCGACCGCCGGTACGGCCCCGAGTTTCAACGGCGAGGGCACGCTCTTCGAGTACCTGCTCCTGGCGCTCAACACGGTCTGCGGACAGTGGAGTCGCGTGGGAGATGCCGTGACGCATACCGGGACCCTGACGCCCGCCTTTCCCGCCATCGCACAGGCGTCCGCGCCACACCGTGGCTACGGCTATGATCCGCAGCTCCGGGTGCGCGATATCGCCAACTGCGACGGCGGCCTCCAGGTGTCGGCACTGGCCGAGGAGATCCTGCTTGAAGGCAACGGGCAGATTCGTGCGCTCGTGAGCGTTGCCGGCAACCCTGCCGTGACCATTCCCGATCAGGTCCTGAACGTGCGGGCGCTCGAGTCGCTCGATCTGCTGGTACAGATCGACATCAAGTTCTCGGCAACGGCCCGCCTCGCAGACTACGTGATCGCGCCGAAACTCCCTGTCGAGATGGCAGGCATGACCCTGTCCCAGGAGCTCACCAGTTTCTATGCGCCCGGCATGGGCTACAAGGACGCCTACGCGCAGTACACGCCGCCCATCGTCGAGCCGCCCGAGGGGTCGGATGTTGTCGAGGACTGGGAATTCTTCTATGTCCTGGCGCAGCACATGGGGCTGCGACTCGCGATCGAACCGGCAGCCGCTCCGGGGACGTCTGTCAACGGCGGCAAGGTCGACCTCGACATGGAGTCTCGACCGAGTACCGACGAAGTCTTCGAGATCCTGACGCGTGATGCGCGAGTGCCGCTGGAAGAGGTCAGGAAACATCCCCACGGCGCCATCTTCCGTGACGAGTCACTGGTCGTCGAAGGACGCGAGCCGGGCTGGGCCGAGCGTCTCGACGTTGGCAACCCGGAGATGCTTGGCGATCTTGCGGAGGCGGCCGACGATTTCGAGAACGCCCGGCACACCGAAGCGCAGGAACTCCGCCCCTATCGCCTGATCAACGGGCGCCTGATACACGCCTACAACACGAACGGTCAGGACCTCGAGGGGCTGCGGCGCAAGTGGCCCTACAATCCGGCGTTCATGCATCCCGACGACCTCGATCGCGAAGCCCTCTGCGCGGGGGATACGGTTGAGATTCGTTCCAAGCACGGCTCGATCCGGGGCATCGTCCAGCCTGACCCCGACCTTCGGATCGGCGTCGTCTCCATGGCGCCAACATACGGTGGCCTCCCCGGCGAGCAGGACGAACAGGTCCACGAGCGGGGAACGAACTCCGGTCGTCTGCTACGTGTCGACGACGGTGTCGATCGCTACACGGGCCAGCCAAGGATGGGGAACATTCCTGTCAGCGTGCGAGCCTGGGTCAAGAACTGACCCGGAGTCGTGACGGTTGGTACAATCTCCTGCAAGGGGTGGAGACTGATGCCTCTGCTCTCAATCGGACATCCTCGCGTCTCACCCGGTATCGTGTCGCGCGGACTGGCTCCATGCCGGCTTCAGGCTGTCGCGTCGCGGCAGCGGGACAACCTGAACCACTGCGAAGAACAGGGATTCGACGATGTCCTGTCGCGTGCGCCGCAGCAACGACGGACAGCACGCCCGGTCGCGCGCCTTGGCCTTACGGCGTCCTTCTTGCTCCGAAGGCGCCGATGTAGCCGGTGGTGTCGAAGACGCCCCAGGCCTCCTCGTGCGCCGGCCCGTGGAAGGCTCCGGAGAGGTGGTCGGTCCCGGCGACGCCCGCGGCGAAGCGGCCGCCGGCAAGCGCCATGCCGGTCCAGTCGCCGATGGTGTGGCCGGCCACGTCGATGCCGACATCGACCCGCGGCTGCGAGAGATCGGCGATGGTCACCGTCGCCGTGCCCATGAGCCGCTCGAAGGTCCCCGTCGGGCTCGCCTCGGCGATGCCTCGCCACGTCGCGCTCCCCGTGCCGGCGGGGTTCGTGCCCGTGGCGTCGCCCGCCACGTAGGCCCGGGCCAGGGAGAAGCCGCCGGTGTACGCCGTCCCCTCGATCGTCGCCGCCAGCGGGCCTTCGCCCAGCGCCAGCACCGCGAAGCCGTGATCGCCCCAGAACCCCCAGCTCGTCACCTCCGGAGAGGCGCTGAGGACCTCGAGGCTCTCCCGCGTCGTCGCCGTGGCGAACCCGCCACGCGTGCCGAGGCTCGCCTCGATCGTCTCGGGGCCCATGGCGCCCGAGGCGGAGGCGTCGAACAGGTCCGCCACCGTGGTCGCCGTGCCGTCCGCCGCAACGCAGCGGCCGCCGGCGCAGGTGACGCCCTCGACGCTGGAGTCCTCGATCGCCGCCCCGCCCTCGGCCATCAGGGACGCGTGCGTGCGCGAGCCGGTCATCAGCAGCGTGTCGGCACGCTCGAGCACGCCGCCGAGGCGGGCCACGTCCTCGTTGGCCGAGCCCGACAGACCCGACCCCGCGCCCGGCTCGCCGGGCGAGGAGGAGCCCCCGCCGCCGCCGCAGGCGGCGAGGGCCACGGCCGCGGCCACCACGGCCGCGGTCATCACTGTCCTGGAGTTCATCGCAAGCATCCCTCTTGTCACGTTGGATCCGCGCCGGCTCAGAAGCGCAGACGCACGTCAAGCCTGAGCAGGTGCTCGGTCCCGGCGCCCTCGCGGCGCTCGCCCGCAAACTCGACATGCAGGCGCTCCGCCTCGAAGCGCGTCCCCAGCCGCAGCCGCCGGCTGTCGCCGCCGGCCACGCCGGTCTCCGCAAACGGCGTCAGCAACCCGTAGGGCGTCACGCCCAGGCCGTAGCCGATGCGCGCGTCCAGCGCCATGGCGCCGCCACCCGACGCCTCGCCCACCGTCGGCAGCTCGGCGCCCCACAGCGCCTCGGCGGCGCCCGTGCCGGCCCCCCAGTGCGGGCTCAGCATCAGCGACAGGCCGCGGCCCTGGGCTCCCGGACCGACACGCGCCGTCACGCTCACGCCGCGCTCCTCGGCGCCCTCCTCGGAGTGCGCCGCCAGCCAGCGGCCCCGCGCCTCCACATGGAACCGCGGCGCCGTGTAGCGCACGCCGCCCACGGTCTCCAGGCCGCTCCCGGCCAGACCGTCGCCGCCGTCGCGCCGCGCCGCCGCCTCGACGAAGGGCACCAGCGCCGTGTCGCCGTCCAGCGCAATGCGCCGCGACGCCTCCAGGCCCGTGCGCAGGCGCCAGCTGTCCGCCGTCAGGCCGTCCACATAGTCCGGGCCGTCGTCGGTCTCCAGGCGCGCCAGGCTGGCGTCCGCCCGCACCGCAAGGTCGAGGCCGGCCAGGGCCGGAAGCGCATGGCGCAGTCCCGCCGAGCCCATCCACATCACAAGGTCGCTGGTCTCGGCCTCGCCGCCCTCCAGGCGGTGCCGCGCCTCGCCGCGGCCGGCGCCCAGAACGCCGTGCAGTTCCAGGTCCTCCGACAGCGTCCACCGCCCGTAGGGGTAGAGCGCCGTCAGATCGGTCTCCAGGCGGCCCTCGCCGGAGCCCGCCGCGCCGTCGAAGCGGTAGTCCGCCTCGCCCGTGCCGTGGCTCACCGCCAGACCCGCCACCCACGGTCCCGACCGGGCGTCGATGCCCAGCCAGCCCGTGCGCAGCTCGCCCTCGTAGCGCATCCCTTCCGGGCGCCCCGCGAAGGTCCCGAGATCGCCGCGGCCCCACACCGCCCACAGCGGTGCATCCGAACCCTCGGCCTCACCCAGCGTCAGCGAGAACGCGCTCGCCTGCATGAGCTCTTCGGCCTCGACGCTCCGGCTGCGCACCGAAGCGCAGACCTCGCCGGCGTCCGTCTGCCCGAGGCGGCCCGGAACGTCGGGCACACACCTCCGCCCCACATCCGCAGGACCCGCCCCGGACACCCCGAACGGCACCGTCTCGCCGGCCAGCGTCAGACCGCTCGCCGGCACCGAGGCCGCAAACCGCGCCGCGATGTTGTCGAGCGCGCTCGACAGCGCCCGCCGCGCCACCGCCGCCAGCGTGCGCCGCACCGAACGCTTCACCAGCGCCGTGCGGGCGTCCGCCACCGTCACCTGGAACGTCAGGATCGCCGCATCCGTGTCCGCCAGGTTGGCGTCCGCGTCGTCCGCCCGCCAGGTGAAGACCCACTCTCCCTGCGACGCCGGCGTCCCCGACAGCGTCCGCGATCGCCGCGTCGATGTCGAGACCCGCCAGGCCCGCGGGATCCGAGGTCAGGGCGTAGCTCAGCTCGCCGTTGCCCCCCGTCGCCGCCGGCAGCTCCGCAGGCTCCATCGCCTCGCCAACCGTCAGCACCAGGGATGCCATCGGCGCCCCGAAGACCGGCGCCGTGTCGTCGTCGACCGGCTCCGTCGGCTCCGTCGGTCCCGTGTCACCGCCGGGCGAGACGTCGGGTGGAGGCCGGAGTCACCTTCAAGGCCTCGAAGCCCGCCGCCACGTTGCCCGCGATGTCCTGGATCGGGTCGTCGCTACGTCCGGATCGGAGTTCCGGTAGGTCCAGGTTCACGCGCTGGCCGTCCGTCACCGTCCGGCCCAGCGTCAGCACCACCGTCCGGCCGGCCACCTCGACTTTGCTCACGATCGTGTGGATGTTGGTTACGGTCCCATCGGAGTGGATGTCGTCCACGCTGACGGTGAACCTGGACGGCTCAGGCGCTGGCGTGCGGGACGGGTGCAGATACTCGTCGTAGACGAGCGTCAGCACCTTCCCCTGCACGCTGGCGCTGCGCAGCTCCGGCGCCTTCGCGTCGGACGTGAGGTTGTCGACCTCCTCGCCGTCGAGGTCTGGCGCCTCGTTGAGTTTCGCGTGGGTGTCCCGGATCGGGAATCGTGTCCTTCGTGTAGCTCACCGTGACCGCCTCGTCCTTGTCGACCGCCGAGTCCAGGGTCAGCACGACCGCGCTGCCGGTCACGTCGACGCCTGACGGTCGAGCGTATTCGTCCCCGCCGCCGTCACCGTGAAGTCCGTGGTCGCCGGCACGGAGTTCTGGTCCAGCGGCTCGTCGTAGAGCAGCGCCAGCGTCGTCGAGTGCACCACGGCGTCCTCCAGCACCGGCGGCTCGCCCGTGACGTTGTCGACCGCCTGGTCCGTGAAGCTCTCCACCGGACCCCCCGTGCCGTCGGCAAGCCGGATCGGCTTTTCCGCGTCCGAGGTGTAGCTCACCGTGACCGTCTCGCCCTCGCCGACCGCCGAGGCCAGGGTCAGTTCCACCGTGCTGCCGCTCACGTCGACATCGGTGACGGAGAGCGAGTTGCCCGCTGCCGTCACCGCGAAGTCAGCCGGGGCTGGCTCGGAATCCTCGTCCAGCGCCTCGTCGAAGGTCAGTGTCAGCACCTGGCCGTCCACCGAAGCGGTCGCGAGTAACGGGCCGCACGCATACGCCGTCGTGCCGACGATCTCCGTCGACACCGACGCCCCTTCGCCGTCGGTCGCTGTTACCGTGACCACCGTCTCGAACGTGCCGCCCGGGCCCGCTGGCCGCTGCGCCAGCGCGCATAGGTCGGCCACGGATTTGATCGCGAAGGCCGCCTTCCTCAGGTGGGGGTAGTAACCCATCTGCTTGACCACGTCGGCGGGCTCCGCCGTGGCCGTGACGAGCAGCTGGTTGGCGGTGGGAGTGGGGTTGGGGGTTTCGGGGGTGGGAACGACAATCCCGGGGTTGCTGGTGATGTCCGGGTCGCTGAAGACCATGTCCATGAACACGAGAGTGCCCGGGGCGCGTTACGCATCAGATTGGTCTCGTCCACCATGACGGTCGGCCGGTGGTTGGACGTGTTCACCGTCACCGAAAAGTTCCTGAAGAAGGCCGTCGTCAGGTTGGCGCCCGGGCGGTGGCTCACGGTGACCGTGTCGCCGGCCCACGCCGCCTCCGGCAGCGTGAGCGTCACCGGCGTGGTCAGCACGTTGCCCAAAGTCGAGCCCGAGCCCACCTCAATCGTGCTCGGCGTCAGCGCCTGCCCGTTCACCGTGACCGTGTACTCGGAACTCTGCAGGCCGGACGGACTGAAGCTGGTGGAACTTTCACTTCTGTAGGACAGCGTCAGCGTCGTCCCGTCCAGTGTTGCGGACCCAAGCTGCGGGCACGTCGGCACGTTGCCGTTGCCTGAATAAGTGGTCAGGCGAAAATTCCGCGTGATCGACGCCGTCGCGCCGTAGGGGTCGGTCGCCGTCAGCGTGGCGGTGACCGTGGGATCCCCCTTGTTCCCGCGCGGAAGGATCAGCGGCTCGAGGTTCGCCAGCTGGCAGGGGGACTTGGCCATGTACCGAAGATACCTGTCAGTGACGTCGGAATTGTCGCTGTCGTCAATGAACCCACCGTCAGTGTGCGCGTCGTCGCGGCTCAGGCTCAGCGAGAACGTCAGCGCGTCGCCGTCGGGGTCGCTGAACCACGACCTGTCGGCTTTCAGCGAGACCAGCTCCCCGCTCGGCGCGTCGACGCTTGCATCCCGCCGGATGTTCGGGAGGTTCTCGTGGAAGACGGGCGCATTGTTGTTCGCCCTCACATCCACCGCCACGTTGGTGAAGGAGGCCGTCTCGTTGCCGACGAGGTCCTGGATCGGACCGAACCTGAGGCCCGTCTGGCGCGCGAGCGACTTGTCATACTCCACCGTGACGGACGTGGGGTTGGCCGGCACCGCTGAGGCCAGCGTCAGCGTGACGCTGCTGCCTGCAACCTCGGCGCGGTCGACCGTCACGCTGGACCGTACCCCCCCGGGCTCCTGCACCCGAACCGAGAAGGCCAGGGTGGCCGGAACCGATCTCGGGTCCAGCTGCTCGTCGAAGTTCAGGCGAAGCCGCTTGGGCTCGGCTGTGACCAGGCGCGCGTTCGAAAGGGACGGAGCCGTACTGTCCTCCGTGCCGTTCACGCGGATCTTCATGGCAAGGGGGTTTGATCGCCATGCACCTGGGTCGGCTATGTCCTGGAATTGAACATCGTCGGCCACGCCCCACCCGGACTTCCCTCCCGAATCCTCGGTGTTGCTACGCGTAGTTTCGACAATGCCGCCTCCGGCAACGGTCACCCAGTACTCGGTATTGGGGTTCAGCGTCGTGCCGGCGGGCGCGGTGAACGCGAGATTGCGCATGTCGTACGCCGATGGATGGTTCAGGGTAGCGACCACTGTGGGCGTGGTGCTGCCGGGCAGTCCTGTGACCACTTGCACGGTCGTGGAAACACCCGGTCCCGACGCTGTGAATCTAATCTCGATACTGCTGAGGTGGATGCTGACGCTACCGGTCGTGAACCCCTGCGCTCCTCTCCAACTCCCGGTATCTAAGATCGTATGGCCGGCCTGCCCGATATTGCTCACCAGCACGTCGGCGGACGCCGGCGCGGCCGTGGCGAGCGCTGCCGTCACGGTCACCAGCATCGCTGCTGCCCGCCCGGCAAAGGCGAGCGCGGGACGGAACGAGCGGGGACGCGCCGCTGGCCCGGAGCAGGCCCGGAAGGGTTCGGCGGACACGAGGCGGCCGACAAGGCCGGACAGGTGCGAAAGGAAGGGGGAGGCAGGTCCCGCCCTGAGGCGGAACGGCAGGCTCAGCGCGCGGGCAGGGCCATTCGAGGTGCGGGCATGCCGCTCCCGCCGGCGGGTCTCGTTGCGGCCGACGGCGTCAAGCCACGCGCCGGACTGAGGAAACACGGGGCGCGCTCGGCGCCTGATTTTGCCACCAGAACCGCATTCGCGAACCGGGTTTTCGACTCGATGTGAAGTCACTGACCCATCTCCCTCTCAGACAGTCCCACCGCCGGCCGCAACGCCGGGAACCGCTTCGGCGTCCTGGCCGCACAACCGCGGCTCGCAGACCCCGAAATCGTCCGATTCGACGCTATACGGGAATCTCAAGTCCCGAAAAGTCCTACAAAAATGCAGGTATTGAGGGTCTGATAGGGGGGCAGAGAGGGCGACCGCAGAAGGGGTCGTGCCCGCGCCGCGCCAGGGCAGGGCGTCCACGACCAGCTGTCCATGGCAAGCGAAAGTGCAACACGTCAGGCGGCATCAATTCCGACTGAAAATTGCGCACTTTCGGTGATCGAGAATCTCTCACTGTGGCTCGGTGCGAGGCGCCGGCGGCAGGGCAACGAAGGACCGGCCCGGCTCGGGAAAGGACGGGCAAAGGCCATCCGGTGTCGTCAGGGACGGTATCCCTTCAAAAACGCAGGTATCGACCTGAACGGCACACAAGAAATCTGGCGCGAGAGGCGCCCGATTCAGGCCGGCCGCTCAACTGTCGGCTGGCTGGGCACCGAAAGACCGGCAACAGGGAGGCCTTGCGGTGCGTGGCGCTTCATGCGTGTGACGCTACCGGCGACGTCCCGGTGTCGGACGGTCGCCAACCCGCGCTGCATGCGGATTCTCGCTCAACGTGGATGTCATGGGGCCGGGTTCGAAAGCGGATGGCGTCGATGATCGCGGCCATCGGGGAAGGCCGTTGCGTACGGGACATGCTTTGCGAGCGGGGCGCCTGCCAGGACGAGACCGCTGAGCGCCCCCGCGACATCGCCATCGTCTGTCGCCGCATGGTCTGGCGCGTCGCCGGGGCGGCCGGCGCCATCCAGGGGCTGATCGGGCGCGTCGTCGTCACACCCGGCACGTGGCGCTTCACGGCGTCATCCTCGAAGGGGCCGGGACGAGAGCGAGCGACACACCGCGGAACGGAATGTCGGTCCCGGTGGCGGCGAGAGCCCTCTTCGATCCCTGTCGAGCGCGTTCCGAGTGGCGTGCGAGCAGGGCATCCCATCGGGATGGACGACGATGCAGGATCCCTGGACCGGTTGCGGGTTCGGCCGTGGCGCCGACGGTCCGTTGCGGCGCTTGACGGGTGGCGTCGCCGGCGGATCATGGGACGGCGAGACGGGGAGTGCGGGTGATGTACCAGACGAACACCAGGGTCGATGCGGTCCAGGCGCCGCCGATACCGGAGGCCTGGACATGGGTCGAGGGCGTGGAACTGGCGGAGCCTCTGATCGATGTCTGCCAGGCGGTCCCGGCATCTCCTCCGCCTGACGAGCTTCTTGCCCACGTGGCCGGGCGGGCGCGCGACGGGTCGACGGCCCGCTATACCGGCATCTTCGGCATGCCGGGCCTGAGGGAAGCCCTGGCGGACGACATCAACGCTCTCTATGGCGGCAGCGTCGGCGCGGACGATGTCATGATCACCGCCGGCTGCAACCAGGCGTTCTTCAACACCATGCTGGCCCTGGCGGGGGAGGGGGACCAGATCGTCCTTCCCGTACCCTGGTACTTCAATCACGAGATGACGGCCCGCATGCTGGGGATTTCCGTCGTGCCTCTCGGCTTTCGCCCGGACCGTGGCGGTGTGCCGGATCCCGACGATGCCCGCCGCCTGGTCAGCGGCAGGACGAGGGCCATCGTTCTCGTCACGCCGAACAATCCGACGGGCGCGGTCTACCCGCCTGACGTCGTCGATGGTTTTCTCGAGGTGGCAAGGCAGGCGGGATGCGCTCTGGTCATCGACGAGACCTACCGCGACTTTCTCGGCGCCGGGATCCGCCCGCACGATCTCTTCACCGACGAGCGGTGGCGCGACACCCTGGTGCATCTCTACAGTTTCTCGAAGGTCTACTGCCTGACCGGTTACCGCGTCGGCGCGGTGGTGGCCGGCGGACGGCTTCAGGGCGCCCTCGAAAAGGTGTGCGACTGCGTTCAGATCTCGCCGCCGCATCTGGGTCAGGAAGCGGCGCTCTACGGCATCCGTCATCTCGATTCCTGGCGGCGCCACAACGCCGGGGTCATGAGCGAACGGGCGCAGGCGCTCGCACGCGCCTTCACCCGCAACGACCTTGCCTGGGAACTCGTGAGCGCAGGCGCCTACTTCGCCTATGTCCGCCATCCGTTCCGTGGCAGGGGTGCGGTCGAGGTGGCCCGCGCCCTGGCTGTCGACGACGGCCTCCTGACCCTGCCCGGGAGCTGGTTCGGTCCCGACCAGGAGGACTACATCCGCCTTGCCTTTGCCAACCTGGACGCGGACGCGATGCCGGTCATCGCCGGGCGACTGGCGCGCCTCGGCCCCTGATCACGCCGGTCCTCGGGTGATCAGGCGGAACGCCCCATGCCCGGTTCCGTCGCGTTGACGAGGCACGCCATGTTGCCGGAAGCATGGGTGTTGTCATGCATCAGCTGGTGCGCGTGGCCGATCTCGTCGAAGGTGAAGGTCTCGGAGAGGCAGGGATCGATCCGGCGATCGATCATCAGCTGGTTGACCGCGGCCGCCTGCTCGTCGTTGGAAAGATGGCTCCCCTGGAGACGCTTCTGGCGCATCCAGTGATAGCGCAGGTCCATGGTGATGTTGTAGCCGGTGGTGCCGGCGCAGATGACCACCATGCCGCCGGTGGCGGCCAGGAATCCGCTGGTCGGGAGCGTCGATTCGCCCGGGTGTTCGAAGACGATCCGCGGGCTGACCCGCTCGCCCACGGCCTCCCAGAGGGCCTTGCCGAAGGCGCGGGCCCCCTTGACCCAGGCGCCGTATTCCGGGCTCGAGGTATCGGGCATCGGCCCCCAGTGATCGAAGTCCTTGCGGTTGATGACGCCAACGGCGCCGTTGTCGAGGCAGAACTGCCGCTTGCCCTCATCGGAGACGACGGCGACGGCGCGTCCGCCCATGGCCCGGGTGATCTGCATGGCATAGGACCCAAGGCCGCCGGCAGCGCCCCAGACGAGAACCACGTCGCCTTCCTCCACCGTGTTGGGGGGCCAGCCCATCAGCATGCGATAGGCGGTGGAGGCGCACAGCAGGTAGCAGCCCGCTTCCTCCCACGAGAGGTGCGTCGGCTTGGGCTGGCACTGGTGGGCCTGGGCCTTGGCGAACTGGCAATAGCTGCCGTAGTTGGTCTGATAGCCCCAGATACGCGTGGTTTCGGCCAGCATGGGATCGCGGCCCGACCGCACCCATGGGTCGTCGGGCGGCCACCAGCCCGAATGAACCACGACCTCGTCGCCCGGCTTGACGTTGGTGACGGCGGAACCCACCTTCCAGACGATGCCGGAACAGTCGGATCCGCCGGCATGAAAGTCCTCCGGTTCGCCCTGTTTCTGGCGCACGGCGATGACGTCGATGGGGTAGCCGAGCGCCGCCCACACGTTGTTGTAGTTGATGCCGGTCGCCATGTTGTAGACGAGAACCTCGTCAGCAGCGATGTCGGGAACGTCGATGATCTCCCTCTGCCAGGCGTCCCGCGGTGCGCCGAAACGATCCTGGCGCACACAAAAGACGTGCATGCGCTCCGGAACCTCTCCGAGGGGGGGCCGCTCGCCCAGCGCGCAGATATCCATGAGTCCTGCTCCCGTTCCTTGACCTGGCGGGCGTCTTGTCCAATGCCTTGCCACGTGCGTCAAGTCCCCCGCTGCCCTGATGCCCTCCACCCCGGGAGCGTTGAGACACGCTCACGGCTGGCCTATGAATCATCCCATGCAGCGTGACCGCGTCCTGATTCCCGTTGAAGGCCTGCGCCTCGCGGCTCTGGGAATCCTCGCGAGCAGGGGGCCGATGGACTACGCCGCCCTTGCCACCGCGGTGCGCCTGTTTGCCACGAGCTACGGTGCGTCGCCTGTCGATGTGATGTCGTCCTCCATCGAGCTCCTGCGGTTCGAGGGCCTGATCGCGATCGGCGACGAGGGTGAGGATGCCGGCAGCGCCCGGGTGACGCTGATGCCCGGGGGACGCGACGAACTCGAGCGCCTCATGCTCGCGCCGGTCAGGGTTTCCAGCGCCTCCTCGAGACTCATGGTGGCTCTCAAGATCCGTTTCTTTCGCCTCCTCGACACGACAGGACAACGACGGCTGGCCGAGGTGCTGGGCGATACCCTGAGGAGCGAGAGCGCGCGTCTTGTCAATCTGCGTCGTCACATGGAGGGTGAGGATCCCGGGTTCCTGGCGTGGCTCGACCGTGATATCGCGCGCACCGGGGAGGATCTGGCGTGGCTCGAGGAAGAGGAAGCGTTGATGACGCGACAACGGCCACGCGATGACGATACATCCACCTGAGAGCATTGCCTCCGTCTGGCACGAGGCGGAGGCCATCGTCCGTCTTGCGGTCCCGCTCATCCTGACGCACCTCGCGCACATGGCGATCATGGCGACGGATGTCATCATGATGGGGCGCATCGGTACCGAGACCATCGCCGCCGGTTCCCTGGCGCGGGACTTCTACTGGGTCATGGTGGCGTTCGCGATCGGCGTGCTCACGGGAGCGACCCCGGTCATGGCCCAGCACCTGGGGGCCCGCCGTTTCCGGGCGATCCGTCCGGTGGTGCGCAACGCGGCCTGGTTGTGTCTGCCGCTCACGGTGACCGTTGCGGTCCTTGCCTGGTACGCCTCGCCGATCCTCGTCATGTTCGGCCAGGATCCGGCCATCACCGCCCTGGGAGAGGCCTACCTGCGGGTCATGATCTGGGGTCTCCTGCCGTCCCTGTGGTTCGTTGTCCTGAGCGAGTTCCTTGCCGCCCATGCCAGGCCCAGGGCGATCGTCGTGGTCACGGTCCACGCCATCGCACTCAACGCCCTTCTCGACTACGCCTTCATGTTCGGCAAGCTCGGCGCCCCCGAACTCGGCCTCGTGGGCGCGGGCGTCGCCAGCGTCATCGTCAACTGGGCTATGTTCGGCGCGCTTCTCTGGTTCGTGCATGCCGACCGGCGCCTGCGGCGCTACCGCCTGCTGGGCTATTTCTGGCGGCTCGATCGCGGCGTGATGAAGGAGGTCGCCTTCCTCGGCGGGCCGATTGCCATCACGGAAGTCGGCGAGATGGGCCTCTTCTTTGTCACCACGATCATGATGGGCCTGATCTCGACGGAGATGCTCGCTGCCCACGCAGTGACCGCCCAGTGCTATGCCTTCGTCTTCATGATTCCGGTCGGCTTTGCCCAGGCGGCAGCGGTGCGTGTCGGCCGCGGCGCCGGCGCCGGCAGTCCCGAGTGGTCTGCCCGTTCCGGCTGGATGGCGGTGACGCTCTCGGGAATCACGGTCCTGGCGCCCGTCATCGCCTTCTGGTTCTTCGGAACCGAACTCTCCTCGCTCATTCTCGACGCCGACGATCCCGCCAACGCCCACGCCCTGGGTCTTGCCGTGAGTCTGCTCAGCGTTGCCGCCATCTTCATGCTGAGCGATGCGGTGCAGATCACGGCACGCGGCGCGCTGCAGGGACTCAAAGACACCGCGATTCCCATGGTCTACAGCGTCGCCACCAACTGGGGCCTCGGTCTCCCCTGTGCCGCTGCCTTCGGATTCTGGTTCGGCTGGTCCGGCGAAGGGATCTGGGCCGGCCTCGCCGTGGCCACCACCGGGGCGTCGCTGCTCCTCATCACCCGGTTCCGCAACCGTCTGCGGATCTTCCATGAGAGCGTCAGGTGACGAGCATCCGCCGGGGCTGCGGCTTTCCCGGCCCTGCCGATTGGTCTACAACGTGGATGCACGCAAACGACGGCTCCCGATCGGGGAAGGAAGGACACCATGCTGAGGAACACCAGGTACGACGCCAGTGAACTGTGGCAGAAGGACCACGACCACGTCATTCATCCGTGGACGGATTTCTCACGATGGGACGACAAGGGTTCCGAGATCATGGCCGAGGCCGATGGCATCCATGTCTACGACAGCCACGGCAACCGGTTCATCGACGGTATCGGCGGACTGTGGTGCGTCAACATCGGCTACGGCCGCGAGGAGATGGCCGAGGCGATTGCCGAACAGGTGCGCGCCATTCCCTACTACTCGCCGTTCCACCATCTCTCGACCCCGCCCGCAGGCCTTCTCGGGGCAAAGATCGCTTCCCTGACACCGGGAACCCTCGATCACATGTTCTTCGGCACGGGCGGCTCCATGGCCAACGACACGGCCGTGCGCTTTGTCCACTTCTACTGGAACAACCTCGGCCGCCCCAACAAGAAGAAGATTGTTTCCAGGGTGGACGCCTACCATGGCATGACCTACATGGCGGCGGCTCTGACCGGCATCGCCTACGACAAGATCGGCTTCGACCAGGCCGACGAGATGGTGGTGCACGTCGCCTGTCCCTACACCTACAGGCGCCCCGAGGGCATGACCGAGGCCGAATTCTGCGACTGGCTGGTCGAGGACTTCCGCAAGCGCGTCGAGGAGGTCGGTGCCGAGAACATCGGCGCCTTCATCGCCGAACCCGTCATGGGCGCAGGCGGTGTGATCGTCCCTCCGGAGGGGTATCACAAGCGCATGTTCGAGGTCTGCAAGGCCAACGAGATCCTCTACATCTCGGATGAGGTGGTGACCGGGTTCGGCCGGCTCGGCCACTTCTTTGCCTCGGAGGACGTGTTCGGCATCGTTCCGGACATGATCACGTCGGCCAAGGGCATCAGCTCGGGCTATCAGCCGCTGTCGGCGACCATCGTGTCCCAGGAGGTGTACGACGTCCTCTCCACGCCCCAGGCCGACGGAGCGCTCTTCACCACCGGCTTTACCTATTCGGGCCATCCGGTGTGCTGCGCTGCCGGAATGAAGAACATCGAGATCATGGAGCGCGAGGACATACCCGGCCACGTGCGCAAGGTCGGCCCCTACTTCGAGAAACGCCTCGCCGAACTCAACGACCTGCCGCTGGTGGGTGAAACCCGCGGCAAGTGCTTCATGCTGGGTGTCGAGAACGTCGCCAACAAGGAGACCAAGGAGCTGTTGCCTGCGGAGGTCAATGTCGGAGAGCGCATTGCCGAACATGCCCAGGCGAACGGAGTCATCGTCCGCCCCCTCGGTCACCTCAATGTCATCTCGCCGCCGCTTATCATGACGGAAGCACAGATCGACGAGTTTGTCGGCGTCCTCAGGGGCGCCATCCTGGCGACCCAGGACGACCTCGTGCGCGAGGGGCACTGGAAGGGTTGAAAGCAGGCCCGGCGGTTTCCGTCAGGGATCGCCGGGCACGCCGTAGCTGGGCGTGTTGCCGGGATCGAGGGCCCGCGTGACGTAGTCGTCCATTTGCGGGCCGAAGACATCCCACACGCGCCTCAGTTCGGCGATGGGTTCGTCGTGCCAGTCGACCCTGAGGTCGCACACCGGCCACTCGTGTTGGTGGCAGACCTTGATGCCTACCGAGCGCACCGGACCCATTTCGCCTCCGGCTTCCTCCCCTGCCTCCAGACCGCCGAGCAGGCGTTCCACGAAGGGGGCGTCGGCTGCCGCCTCGAAGGCGCGCACCATGGCGGTGGGAACGCCGGTGCTCGAAAGCAGGTTGCCGGCGGCAACGGCGTCTTTGCCTTCGGCGACCGCATGGGTCCCCAGGGTGCCCGAGCCCGAATGATGGGCGGTGTGTCCCAGGGAGTCGATCATGGCGAGCTGGCGGTAATCCGGCCAGGCCCGCGCCTCGACGAGAATCGCCATGGCCCGTGCCGCGCCGTATCCCCGGGCCAGAAGGTCGAGGCCCATGAGGCCCAGACCCGGGTCGGTGATGTTCTGGCTGGCGACGGCTCCGACATGGCCGCGCACCCAGGCGCAGCGGGCAGCGACGGCCGGGCTCGAGGAGGTGACCACCACCCCGAACATGCCGGTTCTCCGGCAGCGGGCGGTCAGCGAAAACGTCATGGTCCGTCCTCCGGGATGACCGCATCGACATCGATTTCCATCAGCATCTCGGGCCTGGCCAGGGCCTGCACGACCAGGCCAGTCGACACCGGGTAGACTCCCTTGAGCCAGCGCCCGATGACATTGTAGACCGGTTCCCGGTGGCGCGGGTCCGTCAGGTAGATGGTGATCTTGCAGATGTGGTCGAGCTCGCTGCCGGCTTCCTCGAGCAGGCGCTTGACACAGGACATCGCCATCTCGGCCTGGGCGGCCGGATCGCCTACGCCATGGAAACTGCCATCGAGATCGAAGCCGGTCTGCCCGCGCATGAAGACGTGGTTGCCGGCTCTCACGACCATGCAGAGATCGTTGTCGAGCGTCTGCTCCGGGTACATGTCCCGCGTGTTGAAGGTTCTGAAACGCTGGTGTGCCATGAGGACTCCTGATGATTGGGCCGCTTCCCTCTACCGCGACATGACCCTGTCGGACAGTCCGGCGGCAGACTTGACGAACTCCAGCGGTCCGTTGAAGTCGAAGTTCCGGTAGACCGCGGCCAGGTGGGCGAAGGGCGGCGACTGGGCAAAGAGCTGGAATGTCACCTTGTGACCGGCGTAGTCGGAGTTGACGAGGTCGCGTCCGAAGGCGAGCAGGCGCCGCCGGTCCTCGGCCTGCCAGTCATCGTTCACGTTGTAGTACTTGTCCATCCACTCCTTGGTCTCCGGCGCGGTGAAGGCCGGACTGTCGGGTGTGACACAGATCTGCCCGCCGCACAGCTCGCGGGTGAGATGCATCATGGCCGGCAACTGGGTGCAGGCCAGCACGCGCCCGGTGAAGAGCAGCGATGGATTGGGCATCAGGTAGCCGGCCGGGCTGCGCTTTGCTTCGGCGATGGCCGCCGTCAGGTGGGCGTTGATGCCCTCGCGATAGCAGGCGAGCTGGGAGAGCTTTTCCATCACGGCCTGCTGGCGATCGAGGCCCGTCTGCCTGACGTTGAACAGGGCGGTGCCGATCATCAGGTCCGCCATGTGCAGGATGCGCAGCACGAACATGTAGGCGCTGTAGCGGTGCAGGGCGGCGCGGATGTAGACCGCCGCCTGCGTGTGGCGGTAGAACAGGATGTTCTCCCAGGGCACCAGGACGTTGTCGAAGATGAGCAGGGTGTCGACCTCATCGAAGCCGTTGGACAACGGATAATCGGCCACAGGCTTGACGCCGGCGAATCCGCTGCGGCAGATGTGCTTGAGGTTGGGCGCATTCATCGGACAGATGAAGCCAAGCGCATAGTCCGAGAGCTTCGCGTCGCCCCAGTTGGCAATGGTTGGCTTGACGAAGGCCTGGTGGGCGTAGGCGGCCGCCGTCTCGTACTTGGCGCCCCTGACAATGATGCCTGAATCGGTCTCCTTCACCACGTGAAGCAGCATGTCGGGATCCTGGTCCTGCGGCGCCTTGGAGCGATCTCCCTTGGGGTCGGTGTTGGCCGAGACGTGGAAGATGTCGTTGCCGAGAACATTGGTGATGTGGCGGTCGATGTTCTCGGCCCAGGAGCTGTCGACCTGGTTGAGGACATCCTTGCCGTCGGCAAGCGACCACAGTTCACCGACAGTCTCGTCACCGATGCGGGTCACGACACCGCCGATCTCCTTCATCACCATGTCGATCCACTCGCGCTTGGTCTGCCAGTCCTCGCGGGTGAAGGGCGGCTGCCAGGCGGTGGCGAAGGTCTCGCCGTTCTCCTCGAAGGTGAGGGTGTCCCTGAAGCGCTCTTCGTGGGCCATGTCGTAGACCCGGGCACGAACGTCGACGATCGGCCGGAAGGCCGGGTGATCGGGAACGCTCTTCACCCGTTCGCCGGAGATGTAGACCTCTCGGTCGTCACGCAATGAGTCGCGGTACTCTCTGCCGGTCATCAGCATCTGACATGTCCTTCCCTTGCTGAAGCGAGCGCAGAGGTTGACAGGATTGCGGCTTCCAGCAAAACATTTTCTATCGACACATTGCATAGAATAAATTGATACGCTACACGCTGAAACAGTTGCGCTACTTCACCGCCGCCGCCGAAGCCGGGAGCATTTCGGGTGGCGCCGAGCGTTGCGCTGTTTCCCAGCCCTCCGTGTCCGCTGCGGTTGCGCATCTCGAGGACGTGCTCGGCGTTCAGCTCTTTGTCAGACAGCACGCGCGGGGTCTCGCCCTGACGCCGGCCGGCCGGCGCCTGCACACAGCCGCCCAGGCCCTTCTCCTTCAGGCAGATGAACTCGCCGAGGAGGCCGGCGGTCTTGCAGGGGGCCTTTCCGGCGATCTTGATGTCGGCTGTTTCGTGACCTTTGCTCCCATCGTGCTGCCGGGCCTCCTGCGCGTCCTGGCGGCGAAACAGCCCCTGATCCGCATCAGGCCCCACGAGGACGACCTGCGGGCATTGCAGCATGGCCTGCGCAACGGCCGCTACGAGGTGGCGCTCACCTACGATCTCAACCTGGAGAAGGACATTGCCTTCGAGCCCGTGGTCCCGGTCCCGCTCTACGCCGCCTTGCCGGCGGACCACCGGCTGGCTTCGGCGGCGGTGCTCGACCTTCGCGACCTGGAGGACGAACCCCTGGTTCTCCTCGGTCTGCCCGACAGCCGCGGGCATTTTCTCTCGCTCTTTGCCGAAGCCGGATTTGAACCCGACATTGCCTACGAGACGCGGTCCTTCGAGATGGTGCGGGGCCTCGTTGCCAACGGCTACGGTTACGGGCTTCTCCATACCAGAGCGCCACACAACCGGACCCTGGACGGCTCAAGCCTCGTCTGCGTGCCGATCAGGGAACCTCGCCGCGCGATGCACATGGGCCTGGCGCGATTGAAACAGGCGCGGTCCACGGGCATGAGCGATGAAGGCTTCGAGCGCCGCCTTCGGCGATGTCTGCCATGCCCACCTCGGCGGCCTCCTCGACAACGGGGCGCTGCCGTGACTCTCGCCGTCAAGCGCCAAAGAAGGCCGTCGCCGAGTCGGCAGCGGAGACGTCGGCCAGATTGAAGTGGAAGGCCGGTCCGGCGCCGCCATCAACGACGATGTCGGAGCCGTTGATCCAGGCTGCGTCCTCGGAGAGGGCGAAGACGATCACTCTGGCAACGTCTTCCGGGAGGGCATTGCGTCCTCCCGACTGCGCCTTCAGACGATCCAGGAGGTCGGCCCCCATCGTGTCGTAGAAATGCCTGAGGAGTGGCGTTTCGACGGCACCCGGACTGACGGAAAGCGACCGCACGCCATAAGGACGCGCCAGCATCGATCCCGCCATGGCATAGACGATCACGACTTCCTTGGAAAAATCATAAGAGTCCGGACCGCTCATCGGGTGGTCGCGGACCCACGCCAGTCCCGCGGCATAGGTGCGTTGGCGAAGCAGCTCGCGGACGAGATCGAGACGCTCCCGCCACGCGTGGCCGGCGTCCGAGGCCACATGGACGATCGCACTGGCGGGTTGCAGCCGCCCCAGGAGTGACTCGGTGACGTGGCGCAGACCCAGGACATTGACCCGCATCACCGCCTCGCCGTCGTGGCTCCCGGGCAGGCCGGCAACGTTGACGAGTCCGTGCAGGGGTTCATCGATTGCCGCGAGCGCCGCATCGATGGAAGCGGGATCGGTGAGATCGAAGCGATGGAATTCATCGACGCCGTCGCCGTCGCCGTTGGCATCGAGCCCGATGACCCGGACTCCGCGTTCGCGCAACAGCGTTGCCGTCGCCCTGCCGATCCCGGAATGGGTTCCGGTCACCACGATGGTCCGCTTCATGCGTTCAACCGCACCGGCGTGTAGCGACAGGGCAGGTGGCGCATGCCGTTGATGAAGAGACCGTTGATTTCCCGCATGCCGTCGAGATCCACGTCGAGGTCGGGAAGCGTCTCGAAGAGAACCTTGAAGAGGTGATACATCTCGCGCCGCGCAAGGTGAATGCCCAGGCAGTGGTGAACGCCGCCGCCGCCGAAGCCGACGTGATCGTTGGGCGATCGTCTGATGTCGAAACGCTGGGGGTCGTCGAACACGGTCTCGTCGCGGTTGGCCGAGACATACCAGAACACCACCTGTTCGCCCGCGGCCACGCGCTGGCCGAGAATCTCCGTGTCGCGGGCCACCGTGCGACCGAAATGCACGACGGGACTGGCATACCGGACGATCTCTTCCATCGCTGTCGCCGCCAGTCCGTCGTAGTCCTCCCGCCAGCAACGCCACTGGTCGGGATGCCTGGCGAGAAAGCTCATTCCCTGGCCCAGCGAACTCGAGGTGGTGTCGATTCCGGCGGTAATCAGAAGCTGAAAGTAGATCCCGATGTCGTAGTCACGGAGTTTCTGCCCATCGACCTCGGCGGCGATCATCATCGAGACGAGGTCGTCGCCCGGCGCCTTGCGCCGGGCGCGGCATATCTCTTCGCCATAGGCGTTGAGAGCATAGAAGGCGGCCATGGACTCCTCTTCGTCGCCACCCAGTTCATCACCGTATCCCTGGGCCACGATGCTGAGGCGGGCCAGCTCGTCGCGGTCGTTGCCCTCCGGGACGGCGAGCATGTCGCAGATCACCTTGGTGGGCATGCGGCTGGCGATGTCGCCGGCGAAATCGCACTGGCCGCGCTCGCTGATCTCCGCGATCACGGTGCGGGCCGAGGCGGCGATGGCGCCCTCGAGGTCCCGCAGCAGGCGCGGCGTGAAGGTCTTGGCCAGAATGCCCCTCAGACGCGGGTGAACGGGAGCGTCCCGGTTGACCATGCCGGCGACGTCGTAGGCAATGTCGGGGCCGTCGATGGTGGTCATGCCGGTCCCGTAGTGTGACAGGAAGAGCTGTGCGTTCCTGGTGATGTCGCGTGTTTCCCGGTGCCTGGTGAGCGACCAGTAGGTCGTGTCGCTGTCCGGCACCGATTGCAGCGAGATCGGTTGTTCCCGGCGGAAGCGGGCCAGAATGTCGTGCTTGTCGGGCCGACTCCAGAACGCCGGTTCGGCAAGACAGATCCCGTCCAGGCTCTCTGTGGCCGCTTGTGTCATGGACCCATTATCGGCGACAGACTCATGGACGCAACAGCATGGACCGGTGTCGCGGTTCAGACGAGGTGCTGGCCGCCGGTCACCATGATCTCGGTGCCGGTGACGAAAGCGGCGTCGGCGGAACACAGGTAGACAATCGTGCCGGCCACCTCGTCGGCGGTTCCCATGCGCCCCAGGGGAATTCGCGGCACGAGGTCCTGGTAGTCCTCCGACACCATGGCGGTCTCGATCTCGCCGGGCGACACGGCGTTCACCCGGACATCGAGATGGGCGAACTCCGCCGCCATTTCCCGGGTCAGCGCCGACAGCGCCGCCTTGGAACACGCGTAGGCGCTGCCCGCGAAGGGGTGGATTCGGTGACCGGCGATCGAGGTGACGTTGACGACGGTACCCTTGCCCCGGTGCAGCGCCGCGGCAAACCCCCGGGCGAGAATGAGCGGGGCGAAGAAGTTGAGGTCGAAGACCTCGCGCCAGTGATCGAGGCTGCCATTGAGGGTACCGAGGCGTTCGGCGAAACTGGTCTTCGGAGAAACCCCCGCGTTGTTGATGAGGGCGTGGACCGGCCCGTCGCCGATGATGCCGCTGGCGCGGGCGATGAAGGATTCGAGACTTCCTTCATCCGAGAGATCGGCCGGAAAATGGTGATGTGGCGAGTCCGCCACCCGCCTGTCCTCCGGGATGTCGTCGCGCGAGCAACTCAGGACGCGCCAGCCTTCCTCGTAGAACCGGATGACTGTCTGGTGTCCGATGCCGCGGCTGGCCCCGGTGATGATCACTGTCTTCACGACACGGCCTCAGTGCGTGAACAGCACCGGCAGATCTGCATGATTGAGAATGAACCGCGTGGCGCCGCCGAGAATGAGCTGCCTGAGCTTCCCCTGGCTGAAGGCGCCCATGACCACGAACCTGGCGTCCTCGCTGCGGGCGATGTCGAGCAGGGTGTGCCCGATATTGGTCCAGTTCGTCGGCAGGTTGTGGACATGGCACCTGATGTCATGATGGGCGAGATACTCCGTCAGGGCATCCGGGCCTGGTCCCCGCATCGAGCTCTCCTCGGGCGCCATGATGGTGACTTCCTCGGCCTCCGTGAGCAGCGGCATGGCCCTGTGCACGGCGCGCGCCGCCTCCGCACTGCCGTTCCATGCAATGGCCGCATTGCCCTTGAGGTCGCTGACATGGCCAGGCGGCACCAGGAGCAGGCCGCTTCCCGATTCCATGAGCACGGATTCGGCGACCACTTCTTCCTTGGCGTCGCCATGGGAGGTCGGTCGGGGAGCGATCACCAGGTCCGACAACCGTCCCCGCTCGGCGATGACCTCGTCCTCGCGTCCTTCCTGCTGCACGAAGGTGATGGAAAGACCGTGCCGGGGGGCTCGCGCGGCAATCGTGATGCCGTGTTTTTCTGCAAGATCCTTCAGGGCCGTCGAAGCGAAGTCGGCCCGTTGCTCGATATCCTGTTCGGCCGTCGAGACAATCTCCTCGATGACGGCGCCGGTCATGCCTTCGGTCATGAAGGCGACGGCGTCGCGCGGATTGCGTCGCACGTTGACGACCTCGACGTGGGCATCGAAGCGCCGGGCCACCAGGAGCGCCGACTCGACGGCGCCAAGGCCGTCTTCGGTGCCGGTCGCTGCAACCAGGATCTTCGATATCGGCATGATGTTCCTCCGAATCCTCCCGTGACAGTGTAGTGCGGTCGGCTCCAACCTTCCACGCCGCAACCGGTCAGGGGAAGAGTCGCGCCACCCGCCAGGCGCCATCGTCGCTGGTGCGCGTGTACTGGATGCGCTCGTGCAGGCGGAACGGCTTTGCCTGCCAGAACTCGACGAGATCGGGTATGACGCGGAACCCCGACCAGTGGGCCGGCCGGGGAATGCGCCCGACGTGAAACCTCACCGCCATGCGGGCGACATTCCTTTCGAGATCACGCACGCCTTTCATGGGCCGCGACTGGTCGCTGGCCCAGGCGCCGATCTGGCTGTCCCTCGGCCTGCTGGCGAAGTAGGCATCGGCTTCGTCGTCGCTCACCGGCTCGACCCTGCCCTGGATCCTCACCTGGCGCTCGAGGGGCATCCAGTGAAAGCACAGCGCTGCCTTCGGGTTGGCCAGGAGTTCGCCGCCCTTGCGGCTCTCCAGGTTGGTGTAGAAGACGAACCCCTCCGGTCCGTGACCCTTCAGCAGGACCATGCGCAATGATGGCTGACCGGAGGCATCGGCGGTCGCCAGGGCCATCGCGGCGGGTTCCTTCAGCCCGCATTGCCGGGCCTCGTCATACCAGCGCGCGAAGATCGAGAAGGGGCATTCGGTGTCGTTCATGATCCAGACACTTCGCTTTTTCTTCACCTCGTGCGACAAATCACACAAGATGGTCCGGTATCCGCCACGGGATGGCAACCGGTCTCCCGTTCGGTTCAACCTTCACCAGGAATAATGACATGATTGCAATCAGGATCGCGGCGGCGATGCTCGCCGCCACTCTCATCCTCCCGGCGTGTTCCCAGACGGCGGGAGACAAGGCAACCGCCGGAACAATCCTCGGGGGCATTGGCGGGGCGGTGCTCGGATCCGAGGTCGGCGGCGGCAGCGGCCGGATCATCGCAACGGCGGTGGGGGGTGTCATCGGCGCCTGGCTTGGCTCCGAGATCGGCGCATCGCTCGACAGGGCCGATCAGGCCTACGCGGCCCAGGCCCAGGAGCAGGCTCACCAGGTGCCCGTCGGCAGCCAGGTGACATGGAACAACCCGGAGTCGGGCAATCACGGCACTGTCATACCGCAGCGCGACGGCCAGGATCAGAATGGCAACTACTGCAGGGAGTACCAGACCACGGTGACCATCGGTGGCGAAACCCATCAGGCCTATGGCACGGCCTGCCGCCAGCCGGACGGCACATGGGTCATTGTCGAAACCTGAATGGTTCTGCCTCGTTCCCGCTCGCTGTCCGGCGCCCTGGCTGCGTGGCCGGGGTCCCGTGTTATGTGTAGGATCGATCGTCTGTCGTCACTGAACCCGGGTATGCCATGACCAACGCCGCCCCGCTCCTCGCCGGAAAGCGCGGCCTCATCATGGGTGTGGCCAATGACCGGTCGATTGCCTGGGGGATCTCCCGTACCCTCGCGTCCGCCGGTGCGGAGATCGGATTCACCTATCAGGGCGATCTCTTTGCCAGGCGCGTCAAGCCCCTGGCGGAATCGATCGGCGCAACCCTTGTCATCGACTGCGACGTCACGGATGACGCCAGCGTCGACAGCGCCTTCGAGAGCGTCGCCTCGAGCTGGGGCTCGATGGACTTCCTGGTGCATGCCATTGCCTTCTCGGATCGCGACCAGCTCAAGGGGCGATATGCGGACACGACCCGCGACAACTTCCTGCACACGATGGACGTGTCCTGCTACAGTTTCACGTCCGTCGCCCGGCGCAGTGCCGATCTGATGCCCCATGGCGGCAGCCTTGTGACTCTCACCTACTATGGCGCCGAGCGCTGGATGCCCCACTACAACGTCATGGGTGTTGCCAAGGCGGCCCTTGAATCCAGCGTGCGCTATCTTGCTGCCGACTTCGGTGAGCAGGCCGTGCGTGTGAATGCCATTTCGGCTGGTCCCATCAAGACCCTCGCCGCTTCCGGAATCGGCGATTTCCACTACATTCTCAAGTGGAACGAACTCAATGCTCCGCTCGGCCGGAACCTCAGTATCGACGAGGTCGGACAGGCTGCTCTCTATCTCGTCAGCGATCTTTCCACGGCGGTCACCGGCGAAATCCATCATGTCGACTGCGGCTACCACGTCGTCGGCATGAAGAACCCGAAGGCGCCGGATATCTCCGTCGTTAGCTAGGGCCATGGCGTCGAACAGCTTCGGGCAGGTCTTCCGGGTCACGACCTGGGGCGAGAGCCACGGCCCCCGCATCGGCTGCGTGGTCGATGGCGTGCCGCCGCGAATTCCCATCAGCGAGGACGAGATCCAGCACTGGATGGATCGCCGTCGGCCCGGAACGTCGCGATACACGACCCAGCGCCGCGAACCCGACCGGGTGTCGATCGTCTCGGGCTGGTTCGAGGGCATGACCACCGGTACCCCCCTTGCCATGACAGTGGAGAATGTCGATCAGCGCTCCCGCGACTATGACGACCTCACCTCCGTATGGCGTCCGGGCCATGCCGACTACACCTATGACGTGAAGTATGGCATCCGCGACTGGCGCGGCAGCGGAAGAGCGAGCGCCCGGGAGACCGCGATGCGCGTGGCCGCCGGCGCCGTGGCCCGCAAGGTCCTGGGCGAGGCGATCGTCATCAGGGGAGCGGTGGTCCAGATCGGCCCTCACGCCATCGACAGGTCGGCCTGGGACTGGGAGGAAACCGGCCGCAATCCCTTCTGGTGTCCCGACTGCGCCATGGCGTCGCACTGGGCGGATTACCTTGACGGGGTGCGCAAGGAGGGATCGTCGGCAGGCGCCGTGATCGAGATTCGCGCCTCGGGCGTACCCGCGGGCCTGGGAAGTCCGGTCTATGGCAAGCTCGACAGCGACCTGGCTGCCGCCATGATGTCCATCAACGCCGTCAAGGGGGTCGAGATCGGCGATGGATTCGCCCTGGCCTCCGCGCCGGGCACGGAGGCAGCCGACGAGATGCGCTCCGGCGGGAATGGCCCACAATTCCTGTCAAACCGGGCGGGAGGCATTCTCGGGGGCATTTCGACCGGCGAGGAGCTGATCGTGCGCTTCGCGGTCAAGCCGACGAGCTCGATCTATCACGAGCGGCGCACCGTCACGAACGAGGGGCATGACACGACGGTCCGGGTCACCGGCCGCCACGATCCGTGCGTCGGCATCCGGGCCGTACCCGTCGGCGAGGCGATGATGGCCTGTGTCCTCGCCGACCACCTGCTGCGTCACAAGGCCCAGTGCGGCTGATCCCGTGACCATTGCGCTGGCCGATGCTGCACCGATCTGAACGGGCGCCCTCCGTTTCCCGGGCAGGTCGCACAGGGCCCTAGGAGCGGTCACGTGACCGCGTGAGCGCGCGTGTGCCCGGTTCCGCGTCGATCTTCATGAGCAGCGGGGGCAGCAGGAAAAAATCGGCCAGGAGCGCCAGGGCGATGACCAGCGCGGTGAGCCTGCCCATGCTGGCGTTGAGTTCGAAGCTGGAGAAGCTGACCACGACGAATCCGGCCACCAGCACAAGGGATGTCGTGACCAGGGCGCGGCCCACGGTACGGAAGGCAACGCGCACGGCATCGGGAGAGTCATGTCCGAGTTCGCGGCGGGCCCTGCGGTACTTGCTCAGGAAGTGCACCGTGTCGTCGACCACGATGCCGAGCGTCATGGCCGTCACCATGGAAAGCGACACCCCGACCTCTCCGACCGCCCACCCCCAGATGCCGAAGCCAAGCGCGCCGGGAACAAGATTCGGGACCAGGCTGGCGATTCCGAGCCGCAGGGATCGCAGTGCGAGTATGAGGACGAAGGAGATTCCGACGAGTGCGATCGTGGTCCCCAGCAGCATCGCGACAATGTTGCGCCGACCGAAATGGGCGAACATCAGGGTGCCGCCGGCGCTCTCGACGCGGGTGATGTTCGGCGCGTTGTCCGCGAGCCAACGCAACGCGCGTCGATCAAGAGCGATCACGTCGTTGGACGAGAGGGTCTGGGTCGCCACCGTCATGCGGGTCGCCGATTTGCCGACGTCGATCTGGTTGTTGAGATCCAGGCCGAATGGAAGGGACAACTCGTAGAGCAGCAGGAGTTGCGCGGCCAGCTCCCCGCTCGCGGGCAGACGGTACTCGGCAGGATCGTCGCCGTGCATGCTCATGTTGAGCCGCCGAAACGTGTCGGAGATGGCGTTGACGTGGATCGTCTCGGGTTGCTGGCGGTACCACTCCGCGAACGCGGCAAGATCGGAAAGATAGGCGGGGTCGGTGATCGCTCCGGGCGCGCCTGCGGCGAGCGCGTACTCCATGGTGTAGAGGCCCGTGAGGTTCTCGACGGTGAAATCCGCGTCGCGGCGAAACTCGACGCTCTCGTCGAAATAGTGAAGGAAGACGTCGTTCAGTTCATTGCGGGGTATCGAGACGACAAGCGCCAGCACGATCGCACAGAACCCCCACCCCAGCGCGCGACGCCGGCGGATCACGAATTCTCCAAGAGCGGCCATCGCCGCGTCGCGACGGTCCCTGGTCGCGCGTACCCGGATCGGCAGCAGCGAGAGCAGTGCCGGCAGAAGGGTCACGGACAACACGAACGCGGCGCCGACCCCGAACGCCACGAAGGTGCCCAGATGACGCAGAGGCGGGGACTCGGAGAAGTTCATGCTGAGGAAGCCGAGCGCGGTGGTCAGGCAGGCCAGGAAGACCGGCTGGAGATTGATCCGCATCGACTCGACGATCGCACTTCGCTTGATCCCGCCGTCGGCGAGGAGAGAAGGCGGGCCGCCCGCGTCCCGGTCCGCCGGCGCGCGCGACGAATCGTTCCGCATGTGGTGGACGAGGCTCGAGAATATGTGGACGCAGCTCGCGATCGCGACCGTGAGCACGACCACCGGCGCAACGGCGGACGGCGCCGTCATCGGCAGCCCCACCCAGCCTCCGAGCCCCACCGCGGTCATGACGGAGAGTGCAACCACGAGCATGATCGCGAGGGTCCCGCCCAATCCCCCCGTCAGGAGAACCAGCATCAGGATCATGGCTGCGAAGCTCGCCGGGACCAGGATCTTGAGATCGCGCAGCGAGACCTCCATGAAGGCCTGGTTGAAGATCACCAGGCCCGTCACGCGCACGTCGATTCCGGGGAATCGCTCGCCAACCTGGTCGGCAAGTCCGTACGAGAACCTGGCGACCCGGGAGCCTTCGCGCATCTGGTTCCCGTCCGGCAGCACCACGGTGACGTTGACGCCGCTGGCCCCGCCGTCGGCTGCCATCAGGCGCCCCGAGAGCAGCGGTTCGGCCAGGGCGACCGCACGAATGCGGGACCGCTCGTCGCCGTCGCCGAGAGCGGCGTCGTCCACGAGATCGCGGACCAGAATGTCGTCTTCGGCGGCCGTGGTGTGCTGGTAGTTGGTCAGCGAGTCGACGCGGGTGGCGTAGGGAATCTCCCACGACCGTTCGGTGAGCCAGAGCGCGGCCTCCAGCGCCAGGGCGGAGGTAGCGTCGCGGTCTTCGGGCACGACGGCGAAGAACACGTTGCTGGCCTCGCCGTAGGTGTTCTCCATTGCCTCGCTTGCCAGGAGTTCGGGATTGTCCCTGGAGAAGTAGATCCGGTCATCGGCCGAGAACTCGAGAAACGCCGTTCCGCTGGCGGCGATTGCGACCAGGACCAGAGCGACGCCGACAATCGGCCACCGGAACTCGATGGCCCAAGCGCCCAGCCGCGACTCCAACTCGCGTACCGTCAGCATGGCGGGCTTTCAGAGCGGCTCACACCCGGCTCCCGTATCCGGCCTGACCGGCATCTTACGTCGCGGCGGCCGGTGCGCGGTACACGAATCGCGATCAGGCAAGCGAGTTGAAGCACAGGCGGGCGCGCAGTGGAGAGGCTGTCCCGCCGCCCGATACGAGGTCAACGGGCTTCAAGCCGAAGCCAGGACTTGATATGCCTCCCTTGCTTCAGGCGTGTGGTTGCGACCCGTTTCACAATGGGAGGTCGCCGATGGCTGCAAAACCCTTCCGCGTCGCGACCGACGTTGGCGGAACCTTTACCGACCTGCTGGTCTTCGAATCCCACGAAGAGACAGGAAAGGCTCGCGTTCGCAGCGCCAAGTCGGACACCACGCCCGGCGGCTACGAGAGAGGCGTGTTCGACGTCATGGAGAAGGCGGGCATCGCGGCGGACTCGGTGAACTTCCTTGCCCACGGCACGACGGTGGTCATCAACGCGCTGACCGAACGCACCGGCGTCAAGGTCGGCCTCATCACGACCCAGGGATTTCGCGACACGCTGGAGATTGCGCGCGGCAACCGGCCCGACTTCTTCAACCTGCACTACCGGAAGCCCGAGCCCTTCGTGCCGCGCCGGCTCCGCCGCGAGTTGCCCGGTCGCATCGATTACCACGGCAACGAGATGCAGCCCCTCGACCTCACGCCGCTGCCGGAGATCGTCGCGGACTTTCGGGCCGAAGGCGTGGAGGCGGTCGCCATCTGCTTCATCCACTCCTACGCAAACTCCTCGCACGAGGAGCGGGCGCTGGAGGAACTGGTTCGCCTCTGGCCCGGGGTTTCAGCCATCTCGTCTCACCAGATCACGCGGGAGTGGCGAGAATACGAGCGCACCAGCACCGCCGTGCTGTCCGCCTACGTACAACCCGTGTCGGAGCGCTACCTCCAACGCCTCGACGCCGGACTCGCCGAGCGCGGCTTCGATGGCGGCCTCTACCTCATGCAGTCCAACGGCGGCGTCGATTCCGTCGACACTGTCTCGCGGATTCCGATTACCATGGTGGAGTCGGGGCCGGCGTCGGGCGTCTGGGGCGCAGCCGAGCTCGGACGACTCATCGGCGAGCCCAGCGTGCTGGCCCTGGATATCGGCGGCACCACCGCCAAGTGCTCGCTGATCGAGGACGCCGACGTCAGGATCAAGACCGACTACTGGATCGGGCGCAGTCGCGAGACCGCCGGCTATCCGATCATGGTGCCCGTGGTCGATCTGGTGGAGATCGGCAATGGCGGCGGATCCATCGCCTGGGTCGACGACTTCGGCAAGCTGCACGTCGGTCCGCGGTCCGCCGGCGCCTTGCCGGGTCCTGCCGCCTATGGGCGCGGCGGCACCGAGGCCACCACCACCGACGCCAATCTATGGCTCGGCCGGATCAACCGCGACTACTTTTGCGGCGGCGAGGTGGAAGCCGACATGGATGCCGTGCGAAGGGCCATCGAAGCGGTGGGGGCGCGGCTCGGCGTTGACGCCGACGCGGCCGCCCGCGGCATCGTGCGCATCGCCAACAACAACATGGTGAACGCCCTCAAACTGGTTTCGGTCAACCGCGGATTCGACCCGCGCGACTTCACGCTGATCGCCTTTGGCGGCGGTGGCGCGATGCACGCGGTCGCGCTGGCCCAGGAACTCGGCGTCACCAGGGTGGTGGTGCCGGCAGACGCCTCGGTTTTCTCCGCCTGGGGCATGCTGATGTCCGACCTACGTCGGGACGACGTGGTGACCCTCCTCGTCGATCTCACCCGCGACAACGCGGCTGTCATCGAGGCGGCGTATGGCGAGGCGGAGGAGCGCGCGCGGAGCCGCTTTGCGGCCGAGGGCATCGCTGCATCGGCGGTCAAGATCGCGCGCCTCGGCAGATTCCGCTATCAGAACCAGGAGCACACCACCGAGGTGCCGCTGGCGAGAGGCCCGGTGACCGCCGACGATGTCGCCGTCATCGAAGCCGACTTCCACGAGATCTACGAGCGCGAGTACACCTACAGGCTCGACGCCCCGGTCGAGATGGTGGGCCTCCACGTCGTCGCCACGGTCGACATCGGCAAGCTCACCGTGATCCCGCGGGAGACGACAGGGCGAATTCTCGCAGACGCGCAGAAGGGCACGCGCCGGGTCGACTATGCACTCGAAGGCCTGCACGAGGCGGCGCTCTACGACGGCGAGCGGCTGGAGCCCGGCATGGGCTTCGATGGCCCGGCCATCGTGGAGGATCCTGGCACCACGGTCGTCATCCACCCCGGCAATCACGCCGAGGTGGATGACTTCGGAAACATCCGCATTCATATTCGCAACTGAGCGAGATGGTGGCAGCACCATGAACACGACGAGCCCGATCGCGAACGACCCGATCACCCTGGAGATCATCCAGAACTCGCTGCAGAGCGCGGCCGACGAGATGTTCGCCGCCATGAAGAAGACGGCGATGAGTTCGATCATCTACGAGGTGCTCGACATGGGTACAGGGATCACCGATGCGAAGGGAGAGATCGCCTGCTCCGGCGCCGGCATTCCGGGTTTCGTCGGCGTGCTCGACAAGGCCGTGAAGGTGATTGCCGGGAAGTTTGGCGCCCCCGGCGCCGTCGAAGCCGGCGATGTCTTCGTCACCAACGATCCCTACTACGGCGGGGTGACGCACCTCAACGACATCGTGGTCGCGATGCCGGTCTTCGCCGAAGACCGCATCATCGCCTGGACCGCGAACATCGCGCACAACTCCGACGTGGGCGGCATGGCGCCGGGCTCGCTGACCGGCGATGCGACGGAGATCTTTCAGGAAGGGCTCCGCCTTCCCGCCATCAAGATGATCTCCAGGGGCGAGCCCATTCAGCCGGTCATGGAGATCATCAAGGTCAACTCGCGCATGCCCGACGTGCTCGAGGGCGACGTATGGGCGGCTGTCGCGTCCGTGCGCATCGGCGCCGCCCGGCTTGCCGAGATCGCCGGAAAGTATGGCGCCGCCACCTTCGAAGAGGCGATGACCGCGTTCATGGACTATGGCGAACGGGTCTCGCGGGCGGCGCTCTCGACGCTGCCCAAGGGCGTCTTCACGCTTTCGGAGGAGCAGGACGACGGTCTGGTCTTCAACGTCACGATCACGATCGAGGACGACGAATTCGTCGTCGACCTTGCGGACAATCCGGACCAGGCCGCCAGCCCGGTCAACACCAGCCGGGACAGCGTGATCGTGTCGGCCCAGATGATCTTCAAGTCGCTGACCGCCCCCCATTCACCCTCGAATGCCGGCTCGTTCCGTCCCATCCGCCTGCTGACGAGGGAGGGCTCCGTGTTCCACGCCAGGGAGCCCGCGCCCGTCGGCTTCTACTACGAGGTCGACCTGCGCGCCTACGACCTGATGTGGCGCTGCCTCGCCCGGCACATGCCGGAACGTCTGGCGGCCGGGCACTTCGCCTCCGTCTGCGGCACCTTCATCGGCGGCATCCATCCCGACACTGGCCGCCAGTACACCATCATCGAGCCGCAGCTCGGCGGCTGGGGCGGCCGCGAGGGCATGGATGGCAACAGCGCCATGTTCTCCGGCGCCCATGGCGAGACCTTCAACTGTCCTGCCGAGGTGAACGAGGCGCGCAACGGGCTCTACGTCGACCAGTTGACGCTCAACCTCGAACCAGGCGGGGAGGGCCAGTTCACCGGCGGTCGCGGTATCGTCATGGACTACCGCGTGCGCGCGGACGATGGCTTCCTCACCGTCGGGTACACGCGTTCGAAGTATCCTGCCTGGGCGCTCGACGGCGGCAACGAGGGCTCGCCCAACTACGTCGAGTTCATTCCGCGCGAGGGCGAGCGGCAGCGCTTCGCCTTCGTCTCGGGCCTCAAGACGCGCCGCGACGACGTGATCCGCGTCGTCACCGGCAACGGCGGCGGCTTCGGAGATCCCAGGAAGCGCGACCCCGAGAATGTGCGCCGCGACGTGAAGAACGGCCTTATCAGCGCCGAGCGGGCGCGGGAGGTCTACGGCGTGACGGTCGACAAATCCGAGACAGCCGGTTCAGACAACGCGAGGACCTCATGAAGGCCAACGCCCCCCTCAAGGTCATGTACCTCAGCCCGACCGGAGCCGACGACTACGATGCTGTCTTCGCCGAGATGGCGCGAAGCTACAAGCTGTCAAGCACCGAGGTGCACGTCACCTGCCTCGCCAACCCGGGCGGGAGCTTCACCCACATCGAGTACCGCTCCTACGAGACCATCGTCTCGCGCGGCATCATCCAGGCGACTCGCCAGGCGGCGCGGGAGAACTTCGACGCGCTGGCCATCGGCTGCTTCTACGACACGGGCCTGCACGATGCGCGCGAGATTTCGGGCGAGATGGTGGTGACCGCCCCCTGCCTTGCCTCCTGCGAGATTGCGTCGAGCCTCGCCAACCGCTTCGGCATCATCGTCGGCAGGCGGAAATGGGTAAACCAGATGAACGCCGTCGCCCGCGAGCACGGCTACGGCGAGCGCCTCAGCGGCTTCTATCACGTGGACCTCGGCGTGAACGACTTCCAGACCGACCATGCGGAGACCAGACGCCGCCTGGTTGCGGCCGGACGCAAGGCAGTGGAGGAGGACTACGCCGAAGCGCTCATTCTCGGCTGCACGCTGGAGATCGGCTTCTACAAGGAGGTCGAAGAGGCCGTGGGCGTGCCGGTGATCGACCCCTCCATCGCCG
The DNA here is from genome assembly GCA_964291415.2 of Alphaproteobacteria bacterium. Classification (GTDB taxonomy): domain Bacteria; phylum Pseudomonadota; class Alphaproteobacteria; order SP197; family SP197; genus SP197. The sequence goes on from OZ219920.1 coordinate 823,640, forward strand.
CGATGAAGCGGGCCGAGTATGCCGCCAATCTCAAGCGTCAGTGCGGCTGGGTGCCGAGCCGGATGTGGTCCTGCGAGCCGCCGCCGGAGGAGGAGATCGCCCGCTTCGGCGGCTTCGACGACGGTGACGCCTTTGCCCGGCGCCTGGTGGTGGAGGCGCAGTGAGGGTCCCGCCAACCCGCCTCTTCGAATGCCGGACAGCCCGGAGAAGAGGATCAGCTAGTAGATGCTGAAAGAGAAATAGCGGGCGTTGATCGCCTCGTAGGTGCCGTCAGCCAGGATCTCCCCGATCGCCTGATTGAGCCGCAGGCGCAGTGTGTCGTCATCCTTGCGGACGGCGATGCCGATGCCCTCGTCGAGGCGATATCCGTCGCCGGCAAACTCGAAGTCGGCGCCTTGCGGACTCTGCAACCAGTCCCAGAAACCGAGTCCGTCGCCGAAAATCGCGTCAATGCTGCCCTCGACAAGCGCCTGCAGGGGCGCACCGGATTCCGTGAACAGCCTGATGTCGGCAACTCCCGACAGGTTGGCCTCCAGCCAGTCCGACGAGACTGTCGCGCGCGCCGCGCCGATGGATCTTCCCGCCGGCGCTTCCGGGTCGAAGCCCGAGTCCTTGCGGCTCACGAATCGGACGACATTGCTGTAGTACCGGTCAGTGAAGGACACCAGATGCCTGCGTTGTTCGGTAATCGACATGCTGGAAACGATGGCGTCGAACCTGCCGTCCCGCAGTCCGGGGATCAACTCCTCCCAGTCCTCGCGGACGAAGGCGCACTCGACCTCCAGCCTTGCGCAAAGCGCCATGGCAATGTCGACATCGAAGCCGCTGAACTGCCCGTCGTCATCGATGTGACTGAAGGGCGGATAGTCGGGAGCGATGCCGATACGCAACGTTGACTGCTCCGTATCGTCGCCGAACGCGGAGGCCAGAAACAGAAGCGCCAACGCCAGTGCTGCGGTCAGTACTCTCACGGTCACCTCCCTGTCGATGCCCGCCACGTTATCACGATGGGTGACAGGGTGGGGACGAACTCCCCCCTGGGTCCATTGAAGATCAGGATCTTTCAGCGGCTGTACGGCGGCCCCACGCGCCGCCCTGGTGTGCGGCATCGGTGCGGCCGATGCCCTCAGCGTGGGCACTTCCCATAGTGTGATGTCGCAGACGCACAAGGGGCGAGTCCGCGTTGGTGACAGTGACGAAGTCCTGGTATTGCGGAGACAGCTGACTGCGGTCCCCGTGCCACCACAGCAGGATGTGGGGGAGCGTGCGGCGTTTCACCGCTCCAGCCTGTCCCAGTGCTCTTCCGGAAACACCGGTTCCAGAACATCGCCGATGATGACGACCGTTCCCTTCAGATCGTCCTGAGGACACCCCTCGTCCTCTCCGGTAGCACGTGAGAGAGCAGCGACAGGCCGGCCGTGCTTCAGAATGACCACCCGCTCGCCCGTCTCATGGACCTGGTCGAGGATGGCAAGACATCGCGCCTTGAAATCGGATGCGTTGATGGTCGTCTGTCTTGATTGAGGCATGTCGTCAGCGGGCAAGTCAGCCGGGGTCGAGTTCGGGGTCGGGTATCCGTCCGCGCCAGGCCTTGCGGTACTCGTAAACGTCCGTGATCATCATCTCCGTCCACCAGCCGCAACGGGTCGGCGGATAGCGTGCCGGCCGGTCGTCGTTCACGAACCGCTCGATGGGTGTGACGACGCAGTCATGGTTGGCGCCGAAGAAGAAGGGGAACGACACCCTCTCGCGCCCCGACCTGTTGATGACCCGGTGAGGCGTTGAGACGAATTCGCCGTTCGTCCAGCGCATCAGCATGTCGCCGATGTTGACGACGATGCTGCCGGGGATCGGCGTCGCCTGGATCCACTCGCCGTTGCGATGGCCGACCTGGAGGCCGCCGACATCATCCTGGAGAAGGAGGGTGAAACACTCGTAGTCGGTGTGGGCGCCGATACCGATACGGCGGGGATCGATGGGCCCGTCCTGCGGCGGATAGTAGATCAGCCGCAACTGGCCCATGGGCTTGTTGGTCCTGTCGTCAAACCAGCCTTCCTCGAGACCAAGCGTCATCTCGAACGTGCGCAACAGCATCCGGGCAAGACCGAGGACCGACTCGTAGTAGGAATAGACCGCATCCTGAAAGCCGGGCAGATTGTCGGGCCAGACGTTGGGGCCAAGCATGATGTTGCCGGCAAGGTAGTCCGGGTCGTCGTGGGGCAGTTCCAGGGAGACCTCGTAGCCTTCCTGGACGTCCGGCTCGGAATTGATGTCGGCATAGAGACCGCCCTGGGGCACATAGCCGCGGTGGCGCTGAACGTGATCGATGTCGAGCTTCAGCTTTTCTTCAAGGGGCTGATTGAAAAAACGGAAGGTCTGGTGGATCAGCGAGTCGATCCTGGTCTCCGGAATGCCGTGATTGACGATGTAGAAGAAGCCCGTGTGACGGCAGGCGTCACCGATCGCCTGCGCCACCTGGCGCTTCGCGTCGCCCGATCCGTTCCGGAAGGGTGCGAAGTCGATGACCGGGATGGTGCTGATGTCGAGTGTCCTGGCGTCGATCGTTTCAGTCCTGTCCAGAGCCGTGCCTGCGGTCATGGTTCCCCTTCCGGATTGCCCTCGATTGGCCTGGCGGGAAGTGTGGCGCAAGGGTCGCGCAGGGACAAGGTCTTGCCCGCCGCCGGTTGCTTGAGCGAAAGTGAGCCGCTCCGAGGCGGGGGAAACCGGACGTGCGGCGTATTGGGATCGATGTCGGGGGGACCAACACCGACGCCGTGCTGGTCGATGGCACGACGGTGGTGGCGAGCATCAAGGTTGCGACCACCGCCGATATCATGACCGGCATCTCGCGTGCCCTTGCCGGAGTGATCGGCGAGCCGGAGGCGTCCGGTCCGGTCGAGGCGGTCATGGTGGGAACCACCCGCTTCACCAATTCCATTGTCGAGGGGCGCAACCTGGACTCTGTCGCCTGCCTGCGCATCGGTCTTCCCGCCAGCCGCACGCTCGCGCCCCTTGTGGACTGGCCATCCCGTCTCGCGAAACCTGTTCGTGGCCTGGTCTGCAGTGTCGAGGGTGGGCACGAGGTCGACGGCAGGGTTCTTGTCGCTCTCGACGAGGAGGCGGTTGCCGCCTTCGCCGACCGGGTTGCCGACAGCGAGTGCCGCAACGTGGCGATTGCCTCGATATTCTCACCTCTCAACAGGTCCTGCGAGGAACGGGCCCGGGACATCATTGCCATGCGGTGCCCCGACTGCCGTATCACGCTGTCGGCCGATATCGGAAGGATCGGTCTCCTGGCGCGCGAGAATGCCGCCATCCTCAATGCCAGTCTGCGCCCCCTTGCAGAGCGCTTCACCAGGGCCCTGGACGACGCCCTGGAAGACGCAGGCCTCGACTCCCGTCTCTATCTCACCCGGAACGACGGCACGGTTCTGCTTGCCGGGGAAGCCGAGCGGTTTCCTGTCTTCAGCCTGGCCTGCGGACCGACCAATTCGATGCGGGGCGCCGCCCTTCTGAGTGGGCTTGACCACGGCATCGTCGTCGATGTCGGTGGCACGACGAGCGACGTCGGCATGCTGGAGGCAGGATTCCCGCGAGAAGCGAACAATGTCGTCATCCTGTCCGGTATCAGGACCCTCTTTCGCATGCCCGATCTCATTTCGATCGGTCTTGGCGGCGGGTCACTGGTCGACGAGAAGGCGGGCACCATCGGACCTGCCAGCACGGGCCACGAGATTGATCCGCGGGCCCGTGTCTTTGGCGGCGACGAACTGACGGCAAGCGATCTGGGCGTGGCGGCGAACAGGCTTGATCTTGGCGACAGGGGCCGTCTGGCGGACCTCGATCCGGCGACGGCCGATTCCCTTCTCGACGTCGCCTCGACCATGCTCGCCGACGCCATCGACCGCATCAAGGTCCGTGCCGGCGATGAGCCGGTCATCGCCGTGGGAGGAGGGGCCTTTCTCGTGGCGGACGACGTCAGGGGCGCCAGCGAGGTGATCCGCGTCGAACATGGCGCCGTCGCCAACGCGGTGGGTGCGGCCATGGCCCAGGTTTCGGGAGAATGCGACCGGGTGTTCACGGGCCTGGCGCGGGACGAGGCACTCCGCCGCGCCCGCACCATGGCCGAGGAGAACGCCGTCGCCGGCGGCGCCGAGGCGCGGACGCTGCAGACCGTCGACATGGAGGATCTGCCCCTTGCCTACCTTCCGGGCAATGCGCTGCGCGCCAGGGTGCGCGTCGTGGGCGACATCGCCACTGAGGCTCAGCCGTCGGCCGTGACGCCTGACTGAGTGAAGCGGGTGATGTCGCTGTCGCTGTAGCCCAGTTCCGCGAGAATCTCCCGGGTGTACTGGCCGTAGACCGTGGCCGGCCGTGCCGGACCGCCGGGCGTCGCCGAGAACTTGACCGGCAGGCCAAGGGTCTGCACCTTCCCGGCGACAGGGTGGTCCTGCGTCACCACCATTTCGCGGTCCAGCGCCTGGGGATCCCGGTGCATGCCCGGAATGGTGTTGATGGGTCCGCTGGGCATGCCGGCCGTCTCGAGTTCCGCGATCCACTCGTTGGTCGTCTTCACCGACATGCGCTCGTCAAGCTCGCTTGCAAGTTCCGCAACATTGGCCATGCGCTTGGCGTTGGTGTCGAATCGCGGGTCGTTTTCGAGGGCGGGGTCCACCAGTTCGCAGAACTTCGGCCACATCCAGCCGCCGGCACTGACCGTGATATGGCCGTCTTTCGTGCGAATGGCCTGGTAGGGGGCAACAAGGGGGTGCCCGGACCCCAGGGGTTGCGGCGCCTCGCCGGTGGCAAAGGCGATGGCCGAATGCCAGTAGGTCTGGACGATACCGGCCTCGAAGAGGGAGGTGTCGACCATCTGCCCTTCGCCCGTCGCGTCGCGGTGGCGAAGGGCAGCGCACAGGCCCATGGCGAGCAGGATGCCGGCAGTGATGTCGGTCATCGGCACGCCGGGCTTCACGGGAGGGCGTCCCGGCGCCTCTCCGGTCACGCTCATGATTCCGGACATGGCCTGGGCCATGAGATCGTAGCCCGGGCGCTGGCCATAGGGCCCTGTCCTGCCGAAACCGCTCACCGCGCCGTAGATGATGGCGGGATTGACCGCGCGGGCATCCTCGTAGCCGAGACCGAGGCGGTCGAGCACGCCGGGGCGGAAGTTCTCGACGATGATGTCCGCAGACGCGATGAGGCGCCTTGCGATGTCGACTGCCTCCTTGCGCTTGAGATCGAGTGGAAGGCCCCGCTTGTTGCGGTTGACGATCATGTAGGACGCCGACACGCCGTTGATCCAGTAGGGATCGTCGGCATTGTGGGACGGGTCCTCTTCGAAGGGGACGCGCTCGATCTTGATGACGTCGGCTCCCATGTCGGCGAGCATCAGCGTGCAGGTCGGACCGGCCATCACATGGGTGAAGTCGATGACACGGACGCCGTTGAGGGGCCCATAGCCGCTTTCCACGGTCATCGTCCCCTGAACTGCGGTGCCGTGCGCGCGGCAAACGCGGCCCGGCCGATGTCGTAGTCCTCGGTGGCGAAGCAGGCCATGGGTTCCTTTCGTTCCTCGTCGGTCAACGGCGCCGGATCGAGCAGACGGCGGGCGAACTTCTTGTGCCAGCGTGCCGAGAGCGGCGCGTTCGCGGCAATGCGCTCGGCGCAGGCATAGGTTTCCTTTTCCACTTCGTCGTCGGCGACGACGCGGTTGACGAGGCCGATGTCGAGCGCGCGCGCTGCCGAGAACTGCGAGGCTTCGAGAAGGATCTCGAGGGCATGGGCGTGACTGATCAGGCGTTTGAGCCTGTCGATGTCATCGTGCCCGTAGGTGATGCCGAGCCGTCCGGCGGGAATGGCGAAACGGGCACTCTCGCCGGCGATGCGCAGATCCGTGTCGGGGAGAAGGCCGAGGCTGCCGCCGATGCAGTAGCCCCTGATCATGGCTATGACGGGATGCCGGCAATTCGCCAGCCCCTGACCCCAGGCCTCCTCGTACTCGAACGCCTGTTCGGGATTGTCGCGCCGTTCGGAGAATTCGCTGATGTCGGCCCCCACACCGAAGGCGCGCTCGCCGGCGCCGCGCAGCACCACGACGCGCACGGTGTCGTCCGCCGACAGCATGTCGAAGGCGTCCGACAGCCCGCGGGCCGTCACCGTGTCGATGGCATTGAGCTTTTCGGGACGATTGATGGTGACGGTGGCAATGAACCCCTGTCGCTCCACCAGAATACTCCCGGGAAGGTTGCCGTTCATGTCGCCTCGTCTCGATGAGCACCGGGATGATCGTACCGCAACTGGCCCCGCCAGGTCAGGTCCTCCGGTCACAAGACCGGAAGGCCTGACTGTGGACGTTCAAGCTCACCAATCCCGGACGGCCCCTATCCAACCGCGGGCGTATCGACCCCGGCGGTCCGCGCCGCTGTGACCAGGGCCCGGTCCAGTGTGGCGAGCGGCAAACGCATGCGCAGTGCGAGTTCAAGATAGGTCGCGTCATGCACACTGAGGTTGTGCCGGTCGGCGAGTGCGATCACCGTTTCCCAAACCCGGGACGTGGACACACCGGTTCAACCTCGATTGGCAGGGCTTCCAGGCCGGAGCAGATTTGCGGCCACTCATCTGCCCTGATGCGTCGGCGGCGAGTCGCGGCAAGCAGCACGCTGGCGACTTCAATCGGCCAGAGGGACGGGACGAAAGCCCGATCGTCGATGAGAGAATCGCGCAACCGCTCGGTTGCGTCGGAGCCACCGAGCAATCGAGAACGAACGGCATCAGTACCTGCGTGCCTCCTCGATGATCTGCCGCACCGAAATCCCACCGAGCGAATGGTTTTTCTGGAAGTGTTTCAAGGCATCGATCGCGGTCTGCACCTTGTCGGCATCCCGCGCACGGAATGGAATCAGTTCGGCCACGGGACGGTTGTGCCGGGTAATGACGAAACGTTCGCCCGCAGCCACGCGCTGAAGCAGTCGCGGCAAATGCGTCTTTGCCTCAAAGGCTCCGATCTCCGACACAGGATTTGCCTCCGACAGCATGTCCTGAAACAGACGAGTCGCAGTCAGGTTGATTCTGCGATGCACGTCAAGATCAGAGCGTTCCCCCGCCAATGCTCACCGCACCAGATTGCACTGGCGGCCTGTGTTCGCATCCGCTGCTCTCTCGAGTAAGGCGTCCTTCAGGCAGCTCACCGGTCTCATGACGACAGGGATCGCCATGCCGGTCCGGGCAATCCTCCCTTCAAGGGGGCGGTCCCGATCGGTACGGGCCGGCTCGTGCGTTCAAGGAATGGTTGTGCGGTGACGCAGAGCTGTCCGAACGCGATGCGTGGCGCGCGCCACCACAGCCGGGACTTTCCTGTGGCCGTCCTGTCTGATAGCCGCTATCATGTGACTAGTTTCATGACCATATGAGGTTGCCATGATGACGGTCAATCTGGCTCAGGCGAAAGCGCGCCTCAGCGAGCTTCTGGACAAGGTCGAAGCCGGCCAGGACGTGGTCATTACGCGCCGCGGCAAGGCCGTCGCGCATCTCTCGGCCGGTCCGCCCCAGGAAACCATTGCCGCTACGTGAACTGGCCGTGTTTCGGTCGGCCATGCCTCGGTTGCGACGCCCCCGCCGAGTTGCTGCGCGAAGCCCGATGAGCGCTTGTGACATTGCCGGTCGGCTCGAATGCTCTATTTCGACACCAGTTTCCTCGTCCCACTCATCCTCCCGCTGCCCGAACCGGTTGCCACTTTTCTTGAACTGCGGAGGATCTGGCGGTCAGCCATTGGACCCGGGTGAATCGCTGCTGCCCGCCGTGCAATCTTTCACGGCGGCGCACAAGGCGGTGCGGTTCCGATGGTCGAGGAGTCCTCGGTGATCGAGCCGCGAACGCCCCGTCTGAGGGCCGGGGCCGCAGTTGCTGCAGGCGGAAGCCCGGGAAGGGCGGGAAAGACGCTGGGTGTGCCGACAAGCCCGGGGATTCTCCTCCCGGACTAGCGATTGACGGCATTCTCGCCGTGTGGGAACCGATCGGCCCTCGAATGCTCTATTTCGACACCAGTTTCCTCGTCCCACTCATCCTCCCGGAAGCTGCCAGCGAACCGGTTGCCACTTTTCTTGAAGGCGTGCCTGCGGAGGATCTGGCGGTCAGCCATTGGACCCGGGTCGAGTTCGCATCGCTGCTTGCCCGCGAGGTTCGCATGGGCAATCTGGATGTCACGGCGGCGCACAAGGCGAGTGCGAGGTTCGAAACGATGGTCGAGGAGTCATTTGTCACATTGTTGCCGAACCGCGACGACTTTGATCGAGCCGCGGAATGGCTTGGCCGTTTCGCGACCGGTCTGAGGGCCGGGGACGCATTGCATCTCGCCATTGCGGGCAATCGGCAGGCGGAAGTGGTCTACAGCTTGGACAAGGCTATGATCAGGGCGGGAAAGACGCTGGGTGTGCCGACAAGCCCGGGGATTCTCCTCCCGGACTATGACGATTGACGGCATTCTCGCCGTGTGGGAACCGATGTGTCCCCGCGCCAGATCCTGCAGCCGCATCGCGGTTCGCCTTTCGGCCCGCATCCGGATTGTTCCCGAACGCCGTTTCCGGGGGCGAGGAGCCCCGCCGTGCGACAGCGCCGCCACATGTTCCGTTTGCAGGAGGTCGCACACAGGAACGGCGTGACACCGGACAACCAGTCTCGCAGGGCCGGTTGCCGGTTTACGGGTGGCCCGGCAGCCGATCGAGGCATCTCGATTGGAGCGTGAAAACGACGGAAAGTGATGGCTTTCGTGGTCATGTTGCCGTCAGACTGATCACGGGCCGCCATCGCCCTATGGTGGTGGACAGCGAGGTATGGCCAAGTGTCCTTCAGGTTCTCCGGGCCGACACGCGGGACCGCCATTGCGCTCGCAGGGTCCCTCGAATCCTCCGACAACGGCGTTCGACGCGGCGAGATGACCGGATAGCGGCCTGAAGCCTGCATGAGGCGCCGGCGCCGTGATCATGGACGTCGGATCGCCGCCCGGGGAATGCATGTCCGGCAGGCCCGGAGTTGTCGTGGCGATCAGGCCCGCATGTGCGCCGCCTCACCCAGGGCCTCGATGGCGATCCGTGCGCAGGCTTCGGCGTCGGAAAGCGCGTCGTGGTGGTTGAGCGGGATGCCGAGATGACGGCAGACGGACGGAAGACTGGCTGACGGGAGGTTCCACGTTCTGCGGGCCATCTGCACGGTGCAGCGAAACCCCAGCTCGGGCGGCGCGACGTTGGCCGCGGCGCAGCACGCCTCCAGGACGCTCCTGTCGAACCCGGCGTTGTGGGCGACGAGAAACCCGGCGTCATCCACGAACCTCCGGAGGTCGGGCCACATGTCGCCGAAGGCCGGGCTGTCGCGGACATCCGCCCACGTCAAGCCGTGAATGTGCGTGAACTCGAAACTGCGGCGCGGCGGCCGGATCAGCTGATGATACCTGCCGGCGATGCGGCCTTGCTTCACGAGGACGGCACCGACCGCGCAGGCGCTGTCGCGCCACCGGTCGGCGGTCTCGAAATCGATGGCGGCAAAGGCGGTCATGCCTCGTCGTCAGGCACGACGGGATCTCCTTGTGGCCGGCCGGCGCCACGTGCGCGGCGCCGGTTCGGCGTCGACGGCGACGCCGTAGGGACGTCCTGCGGCCTCGAGCCAGGTCCAGAGATAGTCGGCCTGGCTGCGTTCGACATGGATGTCGAATAGGGGGGCCCCGTCGACCTGATGAAGGATGATGGGGGAGCGGCCCAGCGTACTCTGGGCGCACCGGCCAGGCCCGAAGGCTCGAGGGTGGAGATCAAGGGGACATCCCATGGCAAGGATGTCGAGGACCATCGGCCCTCGAATGCGAATGGTTGTGCGGCCTTCCGTGACATCGACGACGGCGGCGCCGGGAAGAGCCTTCACGAGCTGGCCCGTCATGGCCCTTTCGGCGTCCGGCGGGCCGACGATCAGCCATTCATCCGGCCCGAGCCACAACGCGCAGAGGTTGTTGCCGGTCATCACCGTGTTGGGTTCGCCGGGAACGGAAACGCCGAGCGCCTGCTTCACGGAGTCGCCCGGGACGCGGCCGCGCAGGACCACCTTGGCCAGGAATCTCAGCTCGGCCATCACGAGACTGGCCGCCGATGTCTCGTTCCTGTCGTGGGCGGAGAGGCCGCGGTGGGTGAGCGGGCTCTGCCGTTGCCAGTGTTCAGCCACGCAGTCTGGCTCCTTCCTCGTCGAAGAAGACGGGTTTCGCGATACGTGCCCTGACAATCCCCTTCTCGAGGGGGATCGCGACCTCCTCGCCGATCCGGTCATGTCCCCGCCTGATGAGCGCCAGGGCGATCGAACGGCCGCAGTTGGGACTCATGTAGCTTGACGAGACCCACCCCTCCATGGGCACCGGAGGTCGGGCAGTGGGCTGCGGCGACACGTGGGCGCCTTCCGGGATGACCACTGCGGGATCGTCGGCAAGGAGTCCGACCAGCTGCTTGCGGTCCTCGCGCAGGGTGTCGGGTCTCGAGAGCCCACGCATTCCGAGGAAGTCCTTCTTCTTCTTCGAAACGATCCAGCTCATGCCGAGATCATGGGGCGTGGTCGTGCCGTCCGTGTCCTGACCCGCAATGATGAATCCCTTCTCCGCGCGCAGCACATGCATGGCCTCCGTGCCGTATGCGGTGATGCCGTACTTCTCCCCGGCGGTCATCAGGTTCCGCCAGAGCGCCAGTCCGTAGCTTGCGGGAACATGGAGTTCGAAGCCGGTTTCACCGGAGAAGCTGATCCGGAAAATGCGGCCGGCGATGCCGGCGATATCGGCATCGCGCCACGCCATGAACGGAAAGGCTTCGGCGGAAAGGTCGGCCGGCGTGAGTTCCGAGACCAGCGCCCGGCTCTTCGGACCGGCAACGGCAATCGCCGCCCAGTGCGTGGTGACCGACGTGCAGTAGACCTCGAGATCCGTCCACTCGGTCTGAAGCCATTCCTCGAGCCAGTTGAGAACCGTGGAGGCGCCGCCTGTCGTCGTGCTCATCAGGAACCTGTTCTCGGCAATCCGTGCGGTCACGCCATCGTCGAACACCATGCCGTCGTCCCGGCACATCAGGCCGTACCGGCACCGGCCCACCTTCAGGGTCGAGAACATGTTGGTGTAGATGCGGTCGAGGAACTCCGCCGCGTCGGCTCCCTGGATGTCGATCTTGCCCAGCGTCGAGGCGTCGAGAATGCCGATCGACGTGCGCGCCGCAAGAGTCTCGCGCTGGACCGCCTCGTCGACGGTTTCGCCGGCTCTCGGGTAGCAGTACGGGCGCTTCCACTGGCCGACATCCTCGAAGTGAGCGCCGTTCTTCTCGTGCCAGGTGTGCATGGGCGTCTTGCGAACGGGGTCGTAGAGGTCGCCCTTTGTATCGATTCCCGCCAGCGCGCCGATGGTGACCGGGGTGTAGAACGGCCGGTATGTGGTGTGACCGACCGCAGGGATGGCCTCGCCCCTGAGCGATGCGAGAATGGCAAGGCCGTTGACACCGGACGTCTTGCCCTGGTCGGTCCCCATGCCGGTCGTCGTGTAGCGCTTGAAGTGCTCCACCGAGACGTAGTTCTCCCGGGTGGCGAGCGCCACGTCGGCGGTGGTGACGTCGTTCTGCAAATCGTGAAAGGCCTTGCCGTTCCGCGGTGACGCCGGACGGTACCAGAAGGCTTCGAGATCGAGCGCACCGTCTCCGGTGTCGCCGTCGACCTCCGGCACGGCTGGCACGTCGCCGTCGAAGCCGGCCCGGGCTGCTGCCTCGGTTCCGGCGAGTGCTCCGGAACCGAGGCACTCGACGAGCCCGAAGGTCCCGGCTGCCGCGCCGGCACTCGTCTGGTGTGCCGCGGCATCGCCGGGAATGAAGGTCGCCAGGGATTCGTCCCAGGCAAGGCGGGTCCCTGACTGGGAGGCAAGGTGGACGGTCGGATTCCAGCCCCCCGACATCATGACGAGATCACATTCCTTGCGCAGGGCTGCAGGCGCACTCTCGTCCACAGCGGAAATGGCGACACCGCGAACCCGTTTCCTTCCCTCGATCCCTGCTATGACATGTCCGGTCATCACGTCGATGCCGCGCGAGTGAGCCTCCTCGGCGAGACGCCCCCGGGGCGCGGCCCTGCAATCGACGATGGTTGTGACGTGGACTCCGCTGTCGGCGGCATCGATGGCCGACTGGTAGGCGCTGTCGTTGTTGGTAAAGACGACGGCCCGTGCGCCACAGCGTACCCCCCAGCGGTTCGCGAAGGCGCGCACCGCGCTGGCGAGCATGACACCGGGCCGATCGTTCCCAGGAAACACCAGGGGCCTTTCGATGGCCCCGGTGGCGAGAACGACATGGCGGGCCCGGATCTTCCACAGACGCTGGCGCGGCAGGGGACTCTCGCCGGCCGGCAGGTGGTCCGTGACCCTTTCGACAGCGACAAGAAAGTTGTGATTGTAGTAGCCGGCCACGGTGGTTCTTGTGAGCAGGGTGACGTCGCTCATGCCCGCAAGTTCCGTGCGGACCGATTCGGGCCACTCCTGACCGGCCACACCGTCAAGGGTGACATGATCGGCCAGCAACGAACCGCCGGGTACGGCCTGTTCATCGGCAACGATCACGCGGGCGCCCGAGCGTCCGGCGGCCCGCGCCGCCTGGAGACCGGCCGGGCCGGCGCCGACGACGAGGACGTCACAGTGGGCATAACGCTTCTCATAGACATCCGGATCAGGTTCTTCAGGCGCGTGGCCAAGACCGGCGACACGCCGGATGAATCGCTCATAGAACGTCCACGCCTTCGGAGGCCACATGAACGTCTTGTAGTAGAATCCTGCCGGAATGAGTCCTGATGCGACGCCGTTGAGCGCGCCCACATCGAAGGCGAGGCTCGGCCAGCGGTTCTGGCTGGACGCCACAAGACCGTTGAAGAGTTCCGTGGTCGTGGCTCTCGCGTTGGGTTCAACGGAACCGCCCTCGCCGAGTCTGACGAGGGCATTGGGTTCTTCCACGCCGGAGCCGACGATCCCGCGCGGACGGTGATACTTGAAACTGCGGCCGACGAGATGGATGCCGTTGGCGAGAAGGGCCGAAGCGAGCGTGTCGCCTGGATGGCCGGAGAGGCGCTTGCCGTCAAAGGTGAAGGACAGATGGCGGCTTCGATCGATGATCCCGCCGGTGCTGTTTCGCCACGATTGCATCAGCCGGCTGCCTCCGGTGCGCTCTCGGTAATGGCGTAGACCGCGACGATGCGGTGGTTCACCGTGTCGCGTGTGATGTGGAACCAGCGGCGGCAGCCGTGGGCATGGAACCAGCGCTCGTGATGAAGACCCTTCGGATTCTTCCGCATGAAGAGGTAGTCGGCCCACTCGGCATCGCTGGCCGTGGCCGGGTCGGGACGAACGATGTGGGCCTCGCCACCGCACGTGAACTCGGCATCGAGTCTGTCGCCGCACCAGGGGCAGGGGATCAGCATCATCGTTCTGCTCCGGCCTAGTGAGCCACCGCCGCCGCGCCGTGCTCGTCAATCAGCAGACCGCTCTCGAAACGATCGAGACTGAAGGCCTCGTTGAGTCTGTGGGGCCGGTCCTGGGCGATGGTGTGGGCAAACACCCAGCCGGAGCCCGGTGTCGCCTTGAATCCGCCGGTCCCCCAGCCGCAGTTGATGTAGAAGCCCTCGACCGGTGTCTTCGAAATGATCGGGCTGGCATCGGGCGCGATGTCGACAATGCCGCCCCACGCCCGCATGATCTTCAGGCGGGAGACGATGGGGTAGAGTTCACACAATCCCTCGAGCTGATGCTCGATGACGTTGATGCCGCCCTTCTGGCTGTAGCTGCTGTAGCCGTCAATGCCGGCCCCGAGCACCAGTTCGCCCTTGTCGGACTGGCTGATGTAGACATGCACGGTGTTCGACATGATGACGGTGTCGATCACCGGCTTGACCGGCTCCGTCACCATGGCCTGGAGGGTATGGCTTTCCACCGGCAGCCTCAGGCCGGCCATCGAGGCGACGACGGACGCATGGCCTGCCGGAACGGCGCCGACGCGGTTGGCCCTGATCGCTCCCCTGGTCGTCTGCACGCCCGTGACCCGGCCGTCCCGGACATCGATGCCCGTCACTTCGCAGTTCTGGATGATGTCGACACCGAACTCGTCGGCGCGTCTGGCAAGGCCCCAGGCCACGGCGTCGTGACGGGCATTCCCGGCGCGGCGCTGCATGGCGCCGCCGAGAACCGGATACCGGATGGACCTGGAGATGTTGATGATCGGCGCGATCTCCTTGATTTCCCGGGGGGTCACCATCTCGTAGTCGATACCGTTGAGTCGGCAGGCGTGACCGCGCCGCCGCAGTTCCTTCAGATCGTGTTCGTTGTGCGCCAGGTTGATGACACCGCGGGGAGAGAACATGACGTTGAAATTGAGATCCTGTGACAGGGTCTCGAAGAGCCTGAGGGAGTGCTCGTAGAGGTGCGCGCTCTCGTCCCACAGGTAGTTCGAGCGCACGATGGTCGTGTTGCGTCCGGTGTTGCCGCCGCCAAGCCAGCCCTTCTCGAGCACCGCGGTCCGGGTGATGCCATGCTCCTTCGCCAGGTAGTAGGCGGTCGCCAGGCCATGACCTCCGGCGCCGATGATGATGACGTCGTAGGATTCCTTGGGTTCCGGATTGCGCCAGGCCTGCGGCCAGTCCCGATGACCGCGAGGCGCCTGGCGCAGAAGGTTCCACAGGGAGTACTTCATGCTCTCGGCCTGACCTCAGGACACGCCGCATCCATACGGCAATTCGATGAATCCCGAAAGGGACTGCGGCGCCCGGGATGGAACCGGTTTCGAGACAACCATCCCATGCCGGCGTTCAGTCAGCACTGTCCCTGGTATTGAAGATCGGTTCCACTGCGGAGAGTTCATCGAGGGGAATGTGGCACTTGATGGTGTGGCCGTCTCCGGCATCCCGGTCCGGCGGAACCTCGTCGTTGCAGATTCTCCCAAGGTACCGTGGACAGCGGGACGCGAAGCGGCATCCCTCCGGGGGATCGAGAGCGGACGGCATTTCGCCTTCCAGCCGGATGCGCTTCTGGATGATGTCCGGATCGGGGATCGGCACCGCCGACAACAGGGCCTCGGTGTAGGGATGATAGGGCGGCATGAAGATGCGCTCCGAGGATCCGGCCTCCATGATCTCGCCGAGGTACATGACGACGATCTCGTCGGAGAGGAACCGGACCACCGAAAGATCGTGGCTTATGAAGAGCAGGGTGGTGTTGTAACGCTTCTGCACGTCGTTGAGGAGATTGATGACGGCCGCCTGCACGGAGACATCGAGCGCCGAGACCGGTTCATCGGCGATGACCATGGACGGATTGCCGGCAAAGGCGCGGGCCACGGCGATGCGCTGCTTCTGACCGCCGGAAAGCTGGCGCGGCTTGCGTGTCGAGAAGGCCTTGGGCAGGCGGACCACATCGAGCATCTCGCCAACCTGGTCCCGGATTCCCTCGCTGTCGGTGCGGAGGCCGAACTTCTTGATGACCCGGCCGATGCAGTGACCGACGGAATGGCTCGGGTTGAGCGTGCCGTCGGGGTTCTGGAATACCATCTGCATGGCGCGGATGAGATCCTGGTCCCGCTTGTGCACCGGAATGACGGCGATGTTGCGGCCCTCGAACATGATCTCGCCCTCGGTGGCGGTCTCGAGTCCGGTGAGCACCTTGGCGAAGGTCGACTTGCCGCATCCCGATTCGCCGACGATGGCGACGGTGCGGCCGCGCTGCGCGCGAAAACTGATTCTCTCGTTGGCCTTGACGTAATGACGGCTCTGGCCCTTGATCAGCGACGCGAGAGAGACATCGTTGATCTCGTAGAACTTGCTCATGTTGACGACATCGAGCACGGCATCGCCATCCCCGCCCACGACTTCGCTCTGGGCGGCCGAGGGAACGTGGTCGACCTCGTCGATGCGCCGGCAGCGCACATGGTGGCCGTCCGCCACCGTCTCGAGGGAGGGCTCGCCGGCATCGCAGACCCCTTGCCTGAAGTAGTTGCAGCGTGGCCCGAAGGAGCAGCCTGGCGGTCTTTCGTGGGGAAGCGACACCTGGCCTGGAATGGGCTGCAGGGTCCGGGAGTGCTTGTCCGCACCGAGAGTGGGAATGCAGTCGAAGAGGCCGAACGTGTAGGGGTGGCGGGTTTCCTTGAAGACCTGGCGGATGGTGCCTTCCTCGACCATGGAGCCCGAATACATGACACCGACGCGGTCGCAGACCTTCACGATGAGGCCCAGATTGTGGCTGATGTAGAGCAGGGTGGTGTTGAACTTCTCGCGCAGTTGCACGACGAGGTCGATCACCGTTGCCTCGACCGTCACGTCGAGTGCTGTTGTCGGCTCGTCGAGCAGCAGGAGCGACGGGTTGGACAGCATGGCCATGGCGATGACGACACGCTGCTGCTGGCCCCCCGAAATCTGGTGCGGATAGCGTGTCATCACCCTCTCGGGATCCGGCATGTTGACGTCGCGCAGCATCTCGATGGAGCGCTCCGCAGCTTCCGCGTCGGAGACACGCTCATGGACGGCGAGCACTTCCTTGATCTGGGAACCGATGGTGAGTGACGGATTGAGGGCGCTCATCGGTTCCTGGTAGACCATGGAAATGCGTGATCCGCGGACGGCACGCAGTTCTTCTTCGGACATGGTCGCCATGTCGCGCCCCTCGAACTTGATGCGTCCCTTGACGATGCCGCCATTGAGGCCGAGGTAGTTCATGATGGCCATGGCCACCGTGGTCTTGCCGCATCCCGATTCGCCGACAAGACCGTAACTTTCGCCCCGCTTCAGCTTGAGCGAGAAATCCGGAACCGCCGGAATTTCTCCAAGCCGCGTGAAGTAGGAGATACCGACATTCTCGATCTCGAGGACGTAGTCGTCGCTGGAGGCAGGCGCCATGGATTCAGTCCCTCGTCGAGATTTCCCGCAGGCCGTCCGCCAGGAGGTTGAAGCCGATCACCAGGCTCGAGACGGCGATGGACGGAATGATCGGCATGTAGGCCATGCCCGGGACCGTTGCCATGGTCCGCGATTCGGAAAGCATGCCACCCCAGTCGGGGTTGGGAGGCGGCAGGCCGAGGCCGAGAAAGCCGAGGATTCCGATGGTGATGACGGTGTATCCCATGCGCAGGCAGGCATCGACGATGAGCGGTCCCCGGGCATTGGGGAGGAGCTCCACCGCCATGATGTAGAGACTCCGCTCTCCCCGGATCTGGGCTGCCGACACGTACTCGAGGTTGCGCAAATCGAGGGTGAGTCCGCGCACGATGCGGCCGATTCCAGGAGCCGACGCCACCGTCACGGCAACGATGATGTTGAATGCGGAGGCGCCGTAGACGGCGATGATGACGACGAAGAGAATGATCTGTGGAAAGGACAGGATGATGTCGCTGATGCGGCTGATGACGATGTCGACCCAGCCACCGTAGTATCCGGCCAGCATGCCCATGGTGATGCCGACGAGATAGCACACCAGAATGGCTGTCGGCGCCACGATCAGCGTCGTGCGTGCCCCGTAGGCGAGGCGCGACCAGATGTCGCGGCCGGAGATGTCGGTTCCAAGCCAGTGACCATCGACGGTCAGCGGCGGCACGGAGATGGCCAGAATATCTTGCTTGTTGGGATCCCAGACCGTGATGACGTCGGCGAAGACGGCGACTAGGACCCACAGCATCACCAGGGACAGGCCGATCATCGCGGCAGGCGATTCGCGCAGGAGGCCAATCGAATAGAAGAAGTGCGCCCAGCCCGTCCGGTCTGGCTGTTCGGCGCTTGCAGGGTTGGCCGGGGTGCTGTCTGTGGTGGTGTCGGTCATGCAGGAATCGTCATATGAAGCGAATGCGCGGGTTGATGTACATGTAGCCGATATCCCCGACGACCTGCGTCGTCACGACAATGAAGACGGCGATGAGCGTGGCGGCCTCGATCAGCGCCGTGTCGCCGAAGAGCGCGGCCTCGAGGAGCATCTTGCCGAATCCCGGATAGCTGAACACGGTCTCGGTGACGATGACGCCGGTGATGAGGAAGGGGATCTGCAGCAGGATGACCGTGAACGGGGCGATCAGGGCATTGCGCAACGCGTGCTTGAGAATGACTTGGCGGTAGGGCAGCCCCTTGAGGACCGCCGTGCGGATATAGGGTCGGGTCATGACCTCGACCATGGAGCCCCGCACCATGCGGGCGACGTAGCCGAAGTCGTAGAGCACAAGCACAAGGACAGGCAACACCATCTGCGAAGCCCACGACCACGGCTCGAAGCTCTGCATGTTCGACGTGCCTGGCAACCATCCGAGCATGAGGACGAAGATGACCAGCAGGAAGGTGGCGGATGCGAACTCCGGAATGGAGGTGAGCGTGATGCCCGTGTAGGAGAGCGACCTGTCGAGCGCGCTTCCTTCCCGCATGCCCGACAGCACGCCGAAGACCAGTGAGAGGGGTACAATGATGGCGAAGGCAATGCCGGCGAGGATCATGGTGTTGCCCAGGCGGCGCCACATGATGTCGTTCACAGGCAGCCGGTACTTGAGGGACCAGCCGAAGTTGCCGAAGTACCGATCTCCCCTGGGGTCCTCGTATCCGAGCTTGAGGTCGGGGTCGTAGACCGGATCCTTGATGATGCCGGAGAGCACCGAAATCCAGCGCACGTAGCGCACGACAAGGGGGTCTCCGAGATCGAGCTTGTTGTAGAGAATATCCTTTTGCGCCTGGGTGGCGTAGGGGCCGAGTGTCTTGCTGGCGACATTGCCAGGCGTGAATTCGAGGAGCGAGAAGACAAGCACGGATGTCACGAACATCGTGACGAGCATCATCAGCAAGCGTTTGCCTATGAACAGGGCCATTCCCGCGCCTTCTCCGCACCAGTTGTCTTCCCGGCAATTCACACTGCGACACAATCGCCCCGGCTGTCCAGTTTCGAAGAATCCGGGATCGCCCCTGCTTGTCACGACCCGAGGCGTCGATGTTCGGGGCCATTGCGAGGGCTTCCCGGGCGTCGCGCACGTTGCCGGCATTGCAATGCCGGCTGGTCCAGCGGTAGGATTGTCCGCCTCCTTGTTGTGAACCCGACCCATGACGCCACTTGTCGATCCCTTTGGTCGTGAGATCAGCTACATCCGGATTTCGGTGACGGACCGGTGCGACTTTCGCTGCGTCTACTGCATGTCGGAAGACATGACTTTCCTGCCCAAGAAGGACCTTCTCACCCTCGAGGAACTCGATCGCCTGACCAGCGCCTTCGTGCGTCTCGGCACGCGCAAGGTCCGGGTCACCGGCGGCGAGCCCCTCGTGCGCAAGGGCGTGATGCAGCTCTTCAGGAGCCTGGGACGGCACCTTCACGGCGGCGGACTCGACGAACTGACGGTGACCACCAACGGCAGCCAGCTCGCGCGCCATGCCGGGGCGCTTCATGAAGCCGGTGTCCGGCGAATCAACATCTCGCTCGATACCCTCGATCCGGAAAAGTTCCGGGCCATCACGCGCTGGGGCCGCTGGGACAGGGTGATGGAGGGCATCGCCGCCGCGACCGAGGCCGGACTTGCCATCAAGATCAACGCGGTGGCCATGAAGGGTGTCAACGAGGATGAATTCGACCGCATGATTCGCTGGTGTGGCGAACGCGGGTTCGACCTGACACTGATCGAGACCATGCCCATGGGCGATATCGACGGTGACCGGACGGCCCAGTACCTGCCGCTGTCGGCGGTGAGGGCGGATCTCGAACGGCGATGGACGCTCGTCGAGAGCGATCACCGGACCGGCGGTCCGGCACGCTATGTGCACATTGCCGAGACAGGCCGGCGACTTGGTTTCATCACGCCGATGACCCACAACTTCTGCGAATCCTGCAACCGCGTCCGGTTGACCTGCACGGGCACCCTCTACATGTGCCTTGGCCAGGAAGATTCCGCGGACCTGAAGACGCCCATGCGCATGTCTCCCGATGATGCGGCACTCGAGGCGGCCATCCGCAAGGCCATCGGCCGCAAGCCGAAGGGCCACGACTTTGTCATCGACCGGGCAACGAGGACGCCGAGCGTCTCGCGCCACATGAGTGTCACGGGCGGATAGGAGACAGCCGGCGGTGGCGCACCGCGTCGAGACGATTCCTCTCATGTCCCCGGGTCCGGGGAGCGAACGTCATCTCGTCGTGCATCGTTTCGGGAAGCCGGGCGCGCGCCCCAAGCTCTACTTCCAGGCGGCGCTCCATGCCGATGAGCTCCCGGGATCACTGGTGCTCAACCGCATGCTGTCCTGGCTGAAGGAAGCAGACGAGGGGGGCGGCCTCAAGGGCGAGTTCGTGATCGTTCCCCTTGCCAATCCCGTCGGTCTCGCCAATCGCATCCTCAACTACCACCTGGGCCGTTTCGATCTCGGCGGCGATGGCAATTTCAACCGCTGGTACCCGGACCTCGGCGCAGTCGCGGCCGAGGGCGTGGGCGATCTCCTGGCCGATGACAGTGAAGCCAATACGCGGATCATTCGCCAGGCCCTCCTTGATGCGGTCGCCGCGTGGCCTGCCACGGGAGAGGCCAATCAGCTCAGGAAGACGCTGCTCGGCCTCTCGATCGACAGCGACTTCGTGTTCGACCTGCACTGTCACGGCGAGGGTATTGCGTACATCTATTTCCCCCGGGACATCTGGCCGCGCTACAGCGATCTGGCTGGTGAACTGGGTTGCCGCACCATCCTGCTCTTCGACGCCACCGAGGGCACCGCCTTCGAGAACGCCGCTGCTGTCGCCTGGTCCACCATTCGCCGGACCTTTCCGGATCGTGAGTTTGCAGATGCGCCCTTCACCACGACCCTGGAGTTGAGAGGGCAGTCCGATGTCGGTGCCGACATGGCCCGGGATGATGCATCGGCGCTCTGGCGGTTCCTCGTGCGTCACGGATTCATTGCCGGTGATCCGGTTCCGCCGCCGAACCTGTTGTGCCAGCCGACGCCTCTCGCCGGTTCCGACAACCTCGTGGCGCCTGTCGCCGGTGTCGTCAGTTACCGCCTGGCGCCGGGTGACAGGGTCGAGGCCGGCATGGTCGTTGCCGACATCGTCGATCCGGCAGAAGCCGACTGGGGCAAGGCGCGGACACCGGTTGCCAGCCGGGCGAGCGGTATCCTCTATGGGCGCCGGCTGAGCCGGCTGGTGCGCCCGGGCCAGTCCTTTGCGGTGGTGTCGGGACCGGAGGAACTGCCGCCTCCGGACCATCCCGTCCACGACTGGTAGGGCGGGCCCGTGGTCTGCAGGCAGGAGATCATCGAGCTTCCCCGGGCGGGGCCCGGGACCCGGCGGAGCATCGTAGTCCAGCGCTTCGGAGAACCGGGTGCGAGGCCCAAGGCCTACCTTCATGCGGCGCTCCATGCCCAGGAGCTTCCCGGCATCGTCGTTCTCGATCACCTGGCCGGCATGCTGCGCGACGCCGATGTCAGGGGAGAGGTGGTCATCGTGCCGTTTGCCAACCCGATCGGTCTGGCACAGCAGGTCATGATGGAAACGCCGGGACGCCACGACCTCGATACGGGGCGCAACTACAACCGCGGTTTTCCCGACATCCTGGACGAGGTGGCCCAGGCGGTCACCGGCAAGCTCGACCGGAACCATGATGCCAGTGTGGCCCGGGTGAGAGAGGCGGCCCTCGATATCCTGGAACGCCGGCCAGTCCTGCGCGAGGACGATGTCCTGAAGACCACCCTGTTGCGCCTGTCGCTGGACAGCGACTACGTCCTTGACCTTCACACGGCCTGGGAGGCGCTGCCGCACATGTTGGTCAGTTCTCTCCACTGGCCCGATGCCGCCGACCTCGCCCGGGACATGGAAAGCGAGGTGGTGATCGTCGACGACGGCAATCCCATGATGACGTTCAAGTCGGCTCACGTTCTCTTGTGGCAGGCAATCGCCAGGCACTTTCCGACAAGCCTGGAGCGGCCGGGGTGTCTGGCCGCCGTCCTCGAATTGCGCGGTCAGAGGGATGTCGACGACGATCTGACCCTGCCCGCCGCACGCGGGCTGCTGCGCTGGCTGCGCCGCCGTGGTGTCGTCGGCGGAGAGCCGGGACCTCTCCCCCGGCCAAGGTGCCGGGCGCGCTCGATAGACGGTCTGCGGCGGCTTCAGGCCCCGGCAGGCGGCATCGTCATCTACGAGGGAGCACTCGGCAGGCACGTCGCCAGGGGCGAGACCTTCGCCCACATTCTCGATCCGGCCAGCGGCACGCGCCACCCGGTGACCGCTCCGGTCACGGGATGTCTCTACACGCGGCGCAGCCACCGCCTGGCCCGCCAGGGCGACTACTTCTGCGCCATCGCCGGTGATGATCCGCCAGTAGACTGATGGCCGGCCGTGCCGGGCAGGGGGGACTGAAGGCCGGGATCGGAAGCCATGGCGGGGATCCGTCAGCGGTACTGTGTCGTGACCCCATGCCGCCCGGCCTGCCGACGTTGCGGAATGGCGCAGGGAGGTAGCGACATTGGGGAGAGGATCACTCCCTGTCGTCGTTTCGAGAAGCGATGCACTGGTTCGCCGGCCCGAGGTATCGGCGGAAGCGCCTGACTCCCGGGGGGTCAAGGACAGGCGGTTTCATGAAGTCGGCCTGGACGCTTCGGTAGCACCGGCGGCGGTGCCGATGGCCCGGATGGAGCGGCGAACACGTGGCAACGGGCTCGGCGCCAATCGCGCGCTCGATCTGCGCTGCTGCGACGATATGGTCGACCTTCAGGAACGTGTCTTCAGTTGGCGCGTCCGGCGCCGCCGAGACCGACAATCGTCGAGAACGGCATGTGCACGCCGATCCCGAGGAACGTCGTATCCGGGTGGCGCATGAAACCGACCTCCCAGATGACATCGCTGTCCTCTTCCTGCCATTGGACCACCGGCAACGCGCCCCGGCGCAGCCAGTGCCCCCGGGTGTAGTTTCCGCTCACGCCGGCACTCACCCCGACACGCCAGCGCTCGGCCACTTCCCAAGCCGCCGTCACGCCAAGGAAAGGTCCCCATGTATGGTGCGATGTACGCACGATGCCTGTTCGCGCCCGTAGCCACTCGCCGAGCAGCGGCGCGTTGACGCCGATCCAGGGGTGCCAGGTCGCATAGTTCCTGTCGGAGTCCGGATGGAAACTCTTGATGACGCCGAGTTCCGCCCGGAGCACCGTGTCACCTGCAGCGGGCCCAAGGATTAGCGGCATGATCGCAGCCGCCAACAGAGCGGCCGCCAACGCCTTGCAGTTCGTCTTTTGCCCCCTCATCAGATCATCCCCTTTTCGAGCGCGAGCCATTCCGGCATCGACGCGATACCGTCGCCCTTGTCCTCGATGAGGGCGATGGGACCCCGCACGGGCCGCGCCCCGCCGAGATTGGGCAGGCAGCACTTGTCTCTTTCGTGACGCGGGATCGCACCGATGTCAACGAGATCAGCCGTGCCGGTCATTCGACGCATCCGGTCATCAGTGCATCGTCAGCCCTTCTGCTTGCGGTCGAAGAGAAGGCCGGCCCGCGATCGAACCCCAGAGCTGCCAGCCGCCGCGGGTCTCGAGGCCGATTCCGATGAAGATCTCGGTGGCGGCGGGGCGCAGGTCCTTCACCGCCTTCAGCGTGGCCGTGGTACGCTCGACCTTGCGCCGGCCCTTCGCCGCCGGCTCCTCGGTCAAGGCGGGAACGATGTCGCCGTCGGCGTGAGCCCGGAACCGTTCGGCCACAAGGCGGTCGTCGCCAGGCCGGTGCCGAAGAAATGAGCCAGAAACGTCTCCGTCGTGTTGCCGGGCATCGCCATGGCTGCCGTCACGGCGCCGTTTCCTTCGTGCCGATGAGGGAAAACGGCAGCCGGACGCCCCGACCGCCGCCCCGCTCACGGCCGGCGCTCCCCTCTCGGTGGGGCGATGCGCGGCGGCGGAGAGTCGGTGATTGACCGGGTGGACAGGTAGGACTAGGGATCGGGCGTCGGTTCGATCGGCGTTTCCGATCAGGCAATCACAACGGAAAAGGGCGGCATCGGATCGCGAGCCAATTCCGGCAGCGTCCGCGAGAACAGGAGAACGAGAGAGTGAACAAGGCAGAGATCGTCGAGCGCGTGGCCGGCGAGGCAGGCATCACGAAACAGGCGGCCCAGGCCGCTGTCGGTGGCGTGTTCGACGCCATCGCGGAGGCACTCGCCCGGGGCGAGGACGTTTCCATCGTCGGCTTCGGCAGGTTCTCCAGGAAGGACCGGCCTGCTCGCGAAGGCAGGAATCCGCGCACCGGCGAACGCATCGCCATCGGCCCGGCGGCCGGCGTGTCGTTCAAGGCCGGCAAGCCGCTGAAGGACTTGCTGAGCTGACCGTGGGCGGGCGGCAGGCGCGTTGACGGCGGGTCACGCCGGAATGCGGCGGAATCGCGGACGGTCGATGGAGCGCGGAACGGGATGAACGACGAAACGCCAGAGAGCGCGGGCGGCGGCGAGGTTGCGGTGTACGAAAGCGCCGGCGGCGAGGTGCGGGTGGACGTGCGTCTCGACCGGGAGACGGTCTGGCTGACCCAGCGGCAGATGGCGGAGGTGTTCGACACTACGCCCGAGAACGTGCTGATGCACCTGCGCAACATATTCGAGCGGGGAACTGGAGGCGGAGGCAACTACTAAGGAATACTTGGCAGTTCGAACCGAAGGCAGGCGCAGGGTCCGGCGCCGGCTGAAACACTACAATCTCGACGCCATAATCTCGGTCGGCTACCGCGTCAACACCAGGCGCGGCGTGCGGTTCCGCCAATGGGCCACCCGCACTCTGCTCGGTCACCTGGTGCAGGGCTTCACCGTGAACGAGCGCCGGCTGGCCGAGCGCGGCCTGCGGGAAGCGCGGGAGACCCTGGACCTTCTGGCGCGCACACTCAGCAACCAGGCGCTGGTGGACGATACCGGACAGGCGGTGCTGGACCTGATCGCGGGCTATGCCGATACATGGCGCCTGTTGCTGGAGTACGACGAGGACCGGTTGGTGCCGCCGCCCGGCACGGGGCCGTCGTCGGGCGTGCTCGATCACGACCGGGCCATCGGCGCGATCGCGGAGTTCCGGCACGATCTGATGGCTCGCGAGCAGGCCTCGGCCCTCTTCGGCAGTCCCCGCGGCGATGCGCTCGCCGCCATTCTGGGCAATATCGAGCAGACCATGTTCGGCGAACCGCTCTACCGCAGCCGCGAGGAGAAGGCGGCGCACCTGCTGTACTTTGTGGTCAAGGACCATCCCTTCACCGACGGCAACAAGCGTATCGGGTCGCTGCTGTTCCTGCTCTACCTGAAGCAGGAGGGGATCGAACACGGCCTGAACCCCCAGGCGCTGACAGCGCTGACCCTGCTGGTCGCTGAAAGCGCTCCCGCCGGCAAGGACCTCATGATCCGGCTGATCGTCAACCTGCTGGTGGGGACGTCAGCATGACGCACGTGACTGGCGGGCACTTCGTGCAAGCCGCCCGGAGAGGGAAGGAAGCGATCCCCCGGATTTCAGTTCTGTAGGGATCGTTTGGCGATCTCTTGCCTGACCTCTTCAAGTCGGGTGTCGATCTGGTCATGGATCGGCTGCCAGTCCGCCCCGGAATTTCTGTCATCAATCCCATGAATCGTGTCGAAGCGACGGACAGCGTGGTCTTCTCGTCCACGGGCTCGTCGTGTGGGACCTCAGAAACACGGCGCGGAGTGGTGGCTGTGGTTCTCCCGGGCGTGATGACGGAGAGAACCGGCAAAGAATGGTCGGCTGCCGCGGGCGTAGCGCGAAGCGAGGCGAACCAGCGCCTGGCGTCCGCGTGGTCGATCTCGGCGATGGGGCAGCCTGCGAAGCGCGGCAGAATGTGGTGGTCGAGGTGCGATGAGTTGACGCCGAACGTTCCCGCCTTCCGGAGGCGCTCGTGGCACTTGAACGCGGTCCGGGCGACGGTCTCGAAGAGGGCGTCACCGTCAGATGAAGGAGTCTCAGCGCCACGTCGAAGAGCGGCCAGCATGGCCCTGGCGGGCGACCGGGCTTCATCGACATCCAGCGAATCGGTGTCACCGACGATTTGCCGGATCCGTTCTCCTCGATGCTGGCTGTGGATGGAACATACCGTTTGGCTCCGCTGGGCATGATGCGAACGCCGAAGCCCCGGAGCTTGCCATCGCGGATGTCAAGAGCGCTTGCGCACGGCTTCAGTACCGTGATGCGGGATCGGGTAAGAGGTGGTCCTGGCTTGCCGGTCTCCCGATTGCAGTTGCAGCCGGGGAAGTAAACAGCGACACGAAGCTGTTCCCCGACATTTTCCTTGCGGGAGAAAAAGCGTTTGTTTTCAGCAAAGAAGGGTGCGTCATGGGTCGATGGAGGCTAGGACCGGAATCGAACCGGTGTAAACGGATTTGCAGTCCGGTGCATCACCACTCTGCCACCTAGCCCCGGCCGCCTTGCGGGGTGCCCTTCCACACAACGCGGTCCGTCCACTATACTGGCCCTCTGATCGCTTGCGAAGTGCCGTCTCGCCCGAGTGGGGCCGGGCCTTCGGAAATGAAGGCGTGCAATGATCGAGTTTGCCAGTGTTCGCCAGGCCATGGTGGAGAATCAGATCCGCTCGGTGAAGGTGGACAACGAAGATCTCCTCGAGGCGTTGCGCGAAGTGCCGCGGGAACTCTTCGTTCCGGAACGGCTGCGCGACGTCGCCTATGTCGACGAGGACATCCGCATCGATGGCGACCGCTACATGACCGAGCCGATGGTGCTGGCCCGTCTTCTTCAGGCCGGTGACATCGGTCCCGACGATGCCGTTCTTGTCATCGGCTGCACCACCGGATACAGCGTCGCCGTGACGGCGCGCCTGGCCGCAGCCGTGGTCGGCCTTGACGGCGATGCGGACATGATTGCCCGGGCCGAGACCACTCTCGCCCGCCTCGAAATCTACAATGGCGTCGTCGTCTGTGGCGACATGCGGCTGGGTTGGCCGAAACAGGCTCCCTACGATGTCATCGTCATCGAGGGGCGTTGCGACGAGGTGCCGCGCGCCCTTACCGAACAGCTGTCCCCGGGTGGCCGACTCGTCGCCGTGTGCAGCGAAGCGGCCGTCGGACGTGCCGTCGTGATCCGCCGTGACGGCGCCGGGAACCTGAGCCGGCGGTCCCTTTTTGATGCCTTCCTCCCACCACTGGAATGTTTCAGACGTGAACCTGAATTCCGGTTGTAGACCACTGGTCATCGCCGCCGCGCTGGCGTTGTCCTGGCCGGCATCCTCCCAGACTCTCGATGAGGCCCTGGCCATCGCCTATGAGAGCAGTCCGGCACTCGAAGCGGCCCGGGCTCGCCTGAGGGCCGCCGATGAACAGGCAGCCCAGACCGATGCCAGAACGCGCCCGTCCCTGACACTCGAGGGGGACCTGGGCCTGAGGGAGCACGAGACCCGGGGGAGCACGAAACCGGCCTCGTGGTCCATTGGCATCGATCAGGTGCTCTATCATGGCGCCGTCGCCACCGGCATCAGCCGGTCGGTGCATGTCGTCGGCAGCGCGAGAGCCGGTCTGGCCGAAGTCGAGCAACATGTCCTGCTGGACGTCGCACGGAGCTACACGGATATTGTTCTGGCGCACGTGATTCTTGACCGTGCGATCAGCAACGAACAGAGGTTGGCAAGCCACCTCGAGGCAACGGAGGACCGTTTCCGCGTGGGCCTCTCCACCCTGACCGACGTGGCTCAGGCACGCGCCCGGCTGGCCGGGGCACGCGCAGACAGGGAGCGGGCACAGGGTCAGGTGAACTCGGCGTCTGCCCGGTTCCGGCAGGTTGTCGGTGTCAGCCCCGACAGTCCCGGGCAGCCGGCTGTGCCGGACGGTCTGCCGGCAAGCCTGGAGGAGGCGACAGCACGTGCCGCGGCGGAACATCCTGCTGTGGTGCGGGCCATCGAGGATGAAAGGACGGCGTGGTTGACTGCTGATGTCATGGCCTCCGAACTAGAGCCGTCTGTGAACCTGAGGGCGGAATTCAGGCGGGCCAGAGACGGCAGTTTCGGGCATGTCTGGCGGGATGATGTCCGCGTTCTGACCCGATTTGTCGTTCCCCTCTACCAGGGAGGCCTGACCTCTGCCCGGACCCGGGAGGCACGTCAGCAGGCGGCTGCCCTCAAGCACGAGGTCCACAACATCCGCAGGCAGGTGGAAGCCGGAGTCGTGAGTGCATGGCAGTCCCTCAAGGTGGCCCGTGCCGAAATCGGGGCCCTTGAGGAGGAAGTGGCGGCCAATGCGACAGCACTGGAGGGCGTCACCAATGAACTGCGGGCCGGATTGCGCACGGTGCTGGCCGTTCTCGATGCCGAACAGGCGCTCTTCATCAGTGAAGTCAGCCTCGCTCGTGCCCGCAGCCAGGAAGTGACGGCAGCCTACGAGTTGCTGGCAGCGACCGGTCGGCTGAACGTGCGCAGCCTGGGATTGCCGGTCGCGGTCTACGATGAGCGCGCCTATCATGAGAAGGCGCGATCCGCGTTGTGGGGCTACGGCGACAACACGATCTATGCGGATGACTGGTTTGAGTGAAACAGGTGACGGGGGCCGCATGACAAATCAGGACAAACCGATGAGCGAAGCCCTCGAAGCCGTTCGCGGCATGATGGAGGCGGACAGGGCCGACCCTGTCGAGGAGGCGCCGCAAGCCGATCCGTCAGAAGATTCGACGGCTTCCGCTGACACCATGGATGCGCCGGCGGACACTGCAGTGTCCGGTGACGGCCCGCCGGGACGCGCCGAGGTTCTGGAAGAGATGGTCGTGGAGCAGATCACACCGATGGTCCGGGACTGGCTCGACAAGCATCTGCCGGATATCGTCGCGCGCGCCGTCGAACGGGAGGTCCGCGACCTGATGGGCCGCCGCGGCGGCTGACCGGCAGCGGCCTGGTGGCCGCCACCGCGATGAAGCAGTGGCGCAGCGCATGAAACAAGAATCGGGTGCACCCCGCCGGTGACCTTTCCTGCAGGAGGACGGGTCCGATCGAGGCACCGTGCGTGGTTGACGCCGGACTTGTGGAGACCCTTGCGCAGCACGACCGGAAGGTGTCCGTGGACCTGCGTTGTGATCCAGAACTGCAGAATTTCCGGAATTGATTCCGGGAGAGGCACCGCGACGAGCCGGGAGCAGGGCTCCGGGCCGTCGCGAGGGATCTGCTGTGCCTGACTGGTTCCGGTTTGACACCAAAGTGGCGGCGAACGAGAGTTTGGAGGCAACCAGTCGATGAGGCCTTGATGTCGGCCAGAGCTGTGCGCGTGAGCGGTATCGTGGCCCTCGCGACGGTCCTGATCGTACCTGGATCGGCCTATCTGGTTGGATCACTGACTCCGTCCGGCCCTGCCAGCATCGAGAGAGCCCTGGGGCACGTCGCCGTGCTGGTTATCGTCATGTACTACGCCTTCGTGGGCTGTTCGGCCTTTGTCCTGTGGGCCACGAAGCAGGTCTTCAACGCATCCGATTACAGGTCCGCCGACGCGTTGGTTGCCTGGCTCTTTGGCGTGCTCGTGTTCCTGCCCCCTCTCGCGTTTCCGCTCTGGGCGTGGTTCTCGATTCTTGCGATCAGATTCGGCAGACGGGTCGATTCGCCCCTGTGGAAAGCCATCGGCGTCATCTATCTGATTGCCGTGGTGCTGCTTGCCGCCGCGATCGCGATCGACTTCACGGACATTTACATACCCGATCTTGACGCGTTCATGGTGTTCCTGGGACTGATACTGCTCGTCGGCTGGTTGGTGCCACGGCGTGTGCCTGATCCTCAATGCCCGCAAGCTGGCAGCGTAAGGCGTATCGCCAGCTGCCCGAAGGCAGGATCCGGACACCGGAATCCCTGAAGTTCCTGTCATGGATGTCGCGGGGCTGCCGGCCCGGCTTGAGGGTGTCGACGCGATGTTGCGCGGGACGGCTTGCCGCCATAAGTTTCTCTCCCTTCCCTGTGGCGCCGAGGACACGGAGACATCCTGTTTGCGTGTTCCGGGCGTAGAAACGTGAGAGAGAAAACGGCGTTGTTTCAGGATATTGGACGTTCGTTCAACATCTCAGGTGCGGACCGGGTGTGATGGAACGCGACATGATGCACAAGAACTGGGATGCGACATCGGCGGAAGGCCGTCTCTACGAGGAGTGGGAGAAGGGCGGGTCCTTTGCCATCGGCAGACGGGACAATGCCCGGCCCTACACCATTGTCATCCCGCCACCCAACGTGACGGGAAGCCTGCACATGGGCCATGCCCTCAACAATACCCTGCAGGACATCCTCATCCGCCACGAGCGCATGAGGGGCCGCGATGCGTTGTGGCAGCCGGGCACGGATCACGCCGGCATTGCGACGCAGATGGTCGTCGAGCGCCAGCTTTCTGAAGAAGGGATCGCGCGGCGCGACATCGGACGCGAGGCGTTCGTCGACAGGGTCTGGGAGTGGAAGGAAGAGTCGGGCGGACTCATCAACCGGCAGCTTCGCCGCCTGGGCGCCTCCGCCGACTGGTCGCGCGAACGCTTCACCATGGACGAAGGACTGTCGAAGGCTGTCATCAAGGTCTTCGTGGCCCTCCATGAGGAGGGCCTCATCTACCGCGACAGGCGGCTCGTCAACTGGGACCCCGGCCTGGAAACGGCGATTTCGGATCTCGAGGTCCAGGCCCGGGAGACCCGCGGTCACCTCTGGTACTTCCGGTACCCCGTCGAGGGGACCGACGGCCTTCACGTCACCGTCGCCACCACCCGGCCTGAGACCATGCTGGGCGATACCGGCATCGCCGTTCATCCCGACGATGCCCGTTACGCGGCGCTGGTGGGGCGCCATGCCGTCCTTCCCCTGGTGGGACGGAGACTACCGATCGTCGCCGATACCTGGGCTGACCCCGAACAGGGCAGCGGCGCCGTCAAGATCACGCCGGCACACGATTTCAACGACTTCGAGGTGGGCCGCCGCCATGGTCTCGAGATGCCCAATATCCTGGATCAGCGGGCCCGGCTCAACGACAACGTGCCGGCGCCCTACCGCGGCCTCGACCGCTTCGAGGCGCGCAGGAGGGTCGTCGCCGACATGGAGGCAGCCGGTCTCGTCGAACGGATCGATGATCACGTGCATACCGTTCCCTATGGCGACCGCAGCGGCGTGCCGGTCGAGCCGTACCTCACCGAACAGTGGTACGCGGACGCGCGCACTCTGGCCGGTCCGGCCATCAAGGCGGTGGAGGAGGGGCGGACCCGCTTCTTCCCGGAGAAGTGGGCCAAGACCTACTACCAGTGGATGCACAACATCCAGCCGTGGTGCATTTCCCGGCAGCTCTGGTGGGGCCATCGCATTCCTGCATGGTACGGACCGGACGGCGAGGTGTTCGTGGCGGAAACCGCGGCAGAGGCCCGTGACAAGGCGCATCGGCACTATGGCGAGAGCGTGGACCTCGTGCGTGACAGCGACGTGCTCGACACCTGGTTCTCGTCGGCCCTGTGGCCCTTCTCGACGCTGGGCTGGCCCGAGGAGACACCGGAACTGCAGCGCTACTATCCCACCGATGTTCTCGTGACAGGCTTTGACATCATTTTCTTCTGGGTTGCCCGGATGATGATGATGGGCCTTCACTTCATGGGTGACGTTCCCTTCCGCACCGTCTACATCCACGCCCTCGTGCGCGACGCCGCCGGCGCCAAGATGTCGAAGTCGAAGGGCAACATCATCGATCCCCTTGAGCTGATGGAGACCTACGGCGCCGATTCCCTGCGCTTCACGCTGGCCGCCATGGCCGCACCCGGTCGTGACATCCGCCTCTCGGAAAAGCGGGTCGAGGGTTACCGCAACTTCGCCACCAAGCTGTGGAACGCGGCCCGCTTCTGCCAGATCAACGAATGCCGCGCCGATGCCGGCTTCGATCCGCAGACAGCGAGGGAAACGGTGAACCGCTGGATGATCGGTGAGGTGGCGGGCCTGCGCATGCGCGTCGACGAGGCTCTTGAGGCCTACCGGTTCAATGACGCCGCCCAGGCCGTCTATCAGGGGATCTGGAATGTCTTTTGTGACTGGTATCTCGAATTCACCAAGCCGGTGTTCGAGAAGGGCGACGCAGGTGTGGCGGCCGAAACCAGGCAGACCGCCGGCTGGGCGCTCGACCAGTTGTTGACGATCCTTCACCCCTTCATGCCCTTCGTGACAGAGGCCTTGTGGCGCGAGATTGGCGGTGACCGCGACACGCCGCTTATCGAGGCGCCGTGGCCAACGGCGGATTCCGGTCTGATTGATGAGAATGCGCTGCGCGCGAGATGGACCAGGTGGTGCGTCTTGTCACGCTGATCAGGACGGTGAGGGCCGAACTGAATGTTCCGCCGGCAAGCCGGATCACCGCCCTGGTGCGCGATGCCGATGATGAGCTCACGCGCGTGATCGAGCGCCACATGGTCCTCATCAAGCGCCTGGCGCGCCTTGATGAGTTGTCCGTCGGCGGGACCGCTGCGCCGGGTTCGGTGGAAGCGGTGTTCGATGGCGCCACCGTGTCGTTGCCCCTTGAGGGTGTCATTGACATCAATGCCGAGATGGCCAGATTGACAAAGGAAATCGACAGGACGGGAACGTCGATCGCCGCCATGGAACGCAAGCTCGGCAACGAGCAGTTCCTGTCCAGGGCCCCGGAAGAGGTCGTGGAGGAACAGCGCGAACGCCTCGAGGCGGCGCTCCACGCTCGCCATCGCCTTGAAGCGGCCCTGGCGCGTCTCGCCGTCCCCCGGGAAGGGAATGCGCCGTGACATCGAAGGTTCTCTACATCATTCACCATCCGGCCTGGACCGATTGCCGGGTCGCCGACACGCTGAGGACCAGGGGCTACACCATCGATCACGTGTGCCCGGCCTTCGGTGATGATCTTCCCGCACTCGATGACTATGCGGTGGTGATGGTGGGGGGCAGCGAGGAGGGCCACGTCGCCGAGCCCGACGATCCACCCTGGGTGGCCCGGGAAATCGCTTATGTGCGCGACGTCCTGGCACGGGACATTCCCTTCCTCGGCATCTGCATGGGGTGCCAGATTCTCGCCGGCGCCTGTGGCGGGGAGGTGGGCGGGCGGCCCGACGGCCTGTGCGAACTCGGTTTCTTTCACGTGGAGCCCACCGCGGAGGGGGCCAGCCTCTTCCGCGACTCGCGGTGTTTCTACCAGGCTCACTACGAGGGCGTCATGACATTGCCGCCGGACGCTGTCCTTCTCGCCACAGGCGAGAACTTTCCTGTCCAGGCCTTCCGCGTCGGCGAGAACGCCTATGGCGTCCAGTTCCACCCCGACGCGCGCCTCGAGAGGATGACCCCCGAAGAGATCGCGAAGGATTCTCTCATCGGCACGAACGGTGCCCAGGGCGTCGACGAACAGGTCCGCCTGGCGCATCTCCACGAAGCGGCCATCCAGAGATGGACCGAGGAGTTTGTCGACCGTTGGGCCGGTCCGGCAACCGACCCTTGCAGGCAAGCCCGGCCGGACAATCTCCAGGCAGCCACCGTCTGACGCGCGCCCTCGGGCCGCGATACGCTCCTGCGAGTGTGCGGTTGACACTCTTCTGTGATGCCACCGACAGCCTCGCAGGACGCGTTCCGGAACGATACCGAGCGCAATCTGTCGCAGTCGACACGCATTGGAGAAGGAGTGGCGTCTCCCGCCTGGCCCCGACGCAATGGTCCACCGGATGCGCGTCGGCGTTTGGCACATCCGGCTGCGCTGTCAAGTCCGTATGGACTTGTAGACCGTGTATCCAGGCATGGAACAGCGTCTCCGGATCGGCTGCCGAGTGCATGGTCAACGCGCAAGCCCAGGCCTGACGGGATGACGTTGACATCTGCAACAGGCAATGTTGCGGATCGTCATGATCAGGAGTTTCAGGAGCCGGGCGCTTCGGCGTTTCGCGGCGATGAACGGCGCATGCATCAGGAACACCGAGAGAGAGTGAGAGACATCTTGGTGCGCCTGAATGCCTCCATCGCTCCTGGCGACATGGATCTGCCAGGGTTCCGGTTGCATTCGCTTGGTGGGGACGATGCCGGGTCTTGGGCGGTGACAGTTTGCGCCAACTGGCGGGTGATTCTCCGATTCGAGGATGGCCATGCCGCTGATGTTGGCTACCTGGACTACCACGAGCGAGGATTCTTCCATGTTGATGTACGATCCGCCACACCCCGGTGAGTTCATTCGGCGCCAGTGTCTCGAGCCTCTTGGCCTCACGGTGACAGAGGCCGCGAAGGGGCTCGCGGTCTCGCGCAACACGTTTTCGCTCCTGCTCAACGGCCGCCTCGGCATCTCGCCGGAGATGGCGCTCCGGCTGTCCGAGGCATTCGGTGGCAGTCCTGAAAGCTGGCTGACTCAGCAGATGCAATACGATCTCTGGCAGACGCAGCATGTCCGCAAGCCGGTGACTATACGCAGGTTTGCTGAGGCCTGACCGGCCCGGGTTCAACCGGGCGTTGTCTCTTCAATGTCCGGCCTCGATGTGAACGAGCGGTCTGGATCGCAAGTTCAGGGGCGTCAGGAAGGAAAGCATCGCATGCCGGCCGTGGCGGCCGGCGCACGTCATGGTCATGCTCCGGGGCGCCACCACCCGGCCGGCAGTGGGGTTGGTGAAGGTCAAGCCGTGGAATCGCGGCCTGATGCTCGATCGCGTCCGGAGCGGCGTCCTCATTCGGGCCGTCGTTCGTCAGATTCGTGCGGTGCCAGATCGTAGC
Organism: Alphaproteobacteria bacterium; assembly: GCA_964291415.2. Taxonomy (GTDB): domain Bacteria; phylum Pseudomonadota; class Alphaproteobacteria; order SP197; family SP197; genus SP197. The sequence continues at coordinate 858,310 of OZ219920.1, forward strand.
TGGTGCTGCGACCGCCGGCCGGGCCGCGCACGAGCATGCCGCGGTCTGTCAGATCGCGGATGTCCCGGTTTGCCGTGTCCTGGGAGCAGTGGTTCATCCTCGCCCATCTCGATGACGTGAGCTTGCCCTCGAAGCCGTCCAGCAGCCGATTCAGAATCTTCACCTGGCGTTCGTTGAGCACCTCGCGGGCATGGGCTTCCCAAAAGCTGGCCTTGTTCAGGATCGCGGCAAGGGTGTGCCAGGAGGTCTCGATCGCGCGCCCGAGGCATTCGAGAAACCAGTTCTGCCAGTGGGTGGCGTCCAGGCCGCCTTTCTGGGTTGACTTCGAGGATGTCGTAGTAGGCGTCACGCTCCAGGCGGATCTGTGCGGACATGCTGTAGAAGCGTTCAGGACTGTCTTCCGAGCGGGCGAGCGCCATGTCGGCGATTGCCCGCGCGATACGCCCATTGCCGTCTTCGAACGGATGGATGGAGACGAACCAGAAATGGGCCAGGCCAGCGGCAAGTACGGGGTCCATGGTTCGTGCGCCATCGAACCAGTGGAGAAACTCCGACAACTCATTTCCAAGACGCTCGGCCGGCGGCGCGCGATAGTGGACGCGTTCGCGGCCAATCGGGCCCGAGACGACCTGCATCGGCCCGTCTGCGTCGTCGCGCCACTGACCAATGCGGATGCGGCGCATGCCGCTGTAGCCCGTCGGAAACAGGGCTGCGTGCCATGAGAACAGCCGCTCTTCGGTCAGGGGCGCAGCGTAGTTCCGGGCAGCATCGAGCGTCATCTCTACGACGCCGTCGACGTTGCGGTCCGGTGTCGGCAGGCCGCCGGCGTCAAGACCGAGGCGGCTTGCAATGGACGAACGCACCTGGTCGGGCGCCAGGGTTTCGCCCTCGATCTCACTCGTCTTCACGACATCCTCAGTGAGCATGCGCAACATCGCCTCGCCGCGCATTTTGAAACCCAGGGCTTCCATGCGGCCGAACAATCTCCCCTGAGCGTGACGCGTGTTCGCCAGCAGGTCGGCGAGCCGAGTGGTGTCCTGATAGAACCGTGGCCACTCGGGGCGTTGCCACATGAACATGGAATGTGCTCCGCATAGAGTGCGGAGAATATAGTGTGAATTCTCTGGACAAGCAATAATCACCGCATGCTCTGCGGAGATAAAGACGTTCATTCTCCGCAGCCGCTCGATCCGGATGACGTGGGCAGTCAGGACCGTGTCACGAGGAAGGGGAGGATGAGGCAGACGGCGAGGAATCGCAGCAGTTGATGGCCGGCGACGAAGGCGGGGTCGAGACCCAGGGAAAGCGACAGGACCGTCATCATCTCGACACCGCCCGGAGCGAAGGCGAGCAGCACCTGCAGGAAGGGAAATGGCGTGATGCCGGCAACCACCCAGGCCAGCGTTCCCGTGATGGCCACGGCCAGCACCACGCTTCCCAGCCCCGCCCTGACGCTTTCGAGCAGGTAGCGTGGCGACGTGTCGCGAAAGCGCGAGCCGATCGCCGCACCACTGACGACCAGTGCCGGCAGCATGAGTTCAAGGGGCAGGGATCCCCTGTCGAACCAGCCGGTCAGCGACAGACCGGCCGACAGGCACATCGGGGCGAAGAATGCCGGTGCCGGGAGCCGCAGTCTTCGCGCGAGCGGAAACGCCGCAAACCCGGCGGCGACAAGGCCAAGGGCCACCGGCCACGACAGGGGCGGAACATCTCCTGATGTCTGGAGTGGTCCGGTGCCGTAGATGACCGCGAAGAGACCCGGCACCATCAGCAGCATGGTGCACAGACGCAGGATCTGCATGATGGCGACACGCCGGCTGTCGGCGCCGGTCTCGATGGCATGGAGGATGACGAAACCCATGGCGCCGGGCATGGCGCACATTCTCGCGGTCTTGCGGTCGATACCATGCAGGCGATGGAGCCAGGCCGGTATGACGGCGAGCATGATGGCGATGCCGACGATGAGGCCGGCGACGGATACCGGCCAATCCGGCAGGGACTCGAGTGTACGCCGGTCCACCGTGGTGCCGATCATGGTGCCGAGAATGACGAATGCGCCGTCGCGAAGTGACGCTGGCATGGCCACGGGAACGCGAAGCACAGCGGCCGCGGCGACGGCGATCATGGGCCCGGCCAGCCAGCCTGCCGGAATGCCGGCGGTGCCGGCGACAACGCCTCCAGCCGTGGCGATCGTCAAAGTCAGGGCGCACTCGCGCAGCCAGGTTGCGGTCATGCCGGGCTTCCCTGTTTGCCACTGACGACGAGAGCGACACCGGCGACGGCAAGTGACATGCCGGCAAGCGCCACCGCTCCCATGGTTTCACCCAGCACCAGCCACGCGATGAGGGCGGTGACCGGTGGCACGAGGAAGAAGAGGCTCGTGATGCGCGTTGCCTCGTGACGCCTGATCATGAGAGTGAGGAGCATGACCGACACAAGGGAGAGCAGCACCACGACCCACGCCAGTGCGGCGACAAACTGCCGGCTCCATGTCACGTCCCAGCCCTCCAGCGATGCCAGCGGCAGGAAGATGACGGTCGCGGTGATGAACTGGACAAGCAGGCCCGGAAAGACATCCAGGGTCGGACAGAAGCGTTTCTGGTAGAGAGTGCCTGCCGTGATGCCCAGCAGCGAGCCCAGGCAGAAGATCATGCCGGCAACACTTCCCAGTCCCAGGGCGAGTTTGTGATCGACGACCAGCAACACGCCGATGACTCCAAGACCGAGGCCGAGCCACTGACGGCGGTGAAGGTTCTCGCCCAGCACGGGCCCGGCAAGCAGTGCGGTGAGGACGGGCTGCAGGGACAGGATGAGGGCGGCGGTGCCGGCGCCGACTCCGGTCGACATCGCCATCCAGGCGCCACCGAAGTAGATGACCTGCATCATGAGACCCAGGATCACCAGATGGGCCAACGCCCCAGGCGAGGCCGGCCAGACTGGCCGCAGCACGGGAAGAAGGCAGAGCATCAGAACCGAGACCAGGGAGAATCTCAGGAACAGGAAGGTGGCAGGCCCCGCTTCCTCAAGCCCCGCCCTGGCGGCAATGAACCCGGTACTCCACAGGAAGACGAAGAGCATCGGTCCGACAACGGAAAGATCGATGCGCTGTCTCAAGGGTCAGTGTCATCGACCGCGAAAAGCGGGATCATGGAAGAGGGAGCTGGCCTGGGGTCACGTCCGTCGTCGCATAGCACATCGGGTTCCCGCCGGCGACTCCGCCCCCTTGTTCCGCGCCGGGGAGACGATACGGTTCTCCCGGACGGTCACGCGGAGAACCCGGTCAATGGTTGAGGAACGGCGTTTTGCAGGGGGGTGTCTTTGTGGCGGTGTCCGATTCGTGGTCACCGGAGACATGCGGGAGGTCGTCGCCTGTCACTGCGGCCAGTGCCAGAGATTTCACGGCAATTTCGCGGCCTACACCGCGTGTCCCTGGGAGAGTCTCGCCATCAGCGGTACACAGTTGCTGGCCTGGTATGAGTCATCGCCGTCGGCGAAACGGGGATTCTGCAGCAGGTGCGGATCGAGCCTCTTCTGGAAGCCATCCGCAGGTGGTTACGTTGCCGTGGCTGCCGGAGCACTCGATGATTCGCAGGATCTGAAGCTGGAACGCCACATCTTCACCGCCGACCGCCCTTCATGGTACGCCATCACCGATGATCTCGAGGCATTCCGGGGATCCATGAGCGATGTGGCGTCCGGGGCAGCATGATGGTGATTGCCAGCCTTCCCATGTACGACCTTGAACCGCTTCGCGATGCCACCGATGCGTGGTGGCGGGCACTGGCGCAGGCCTTTCGCGAACGTGGCCTCGACGATGTTCCGGTTCGTCTTGGCAGGGGCGATCGCCACGAACACTGGTCGTCCCGCGACCTTCTTCTTTCACAGACCTGCGGCTGGCCGCTGGTGAACGCCTTTGCCGGACACCTGCAGCTCCTTGCAACTCCCCTGTATGACGTTCCCTGTTGCCAGGGAAGCGACTACTGCAGCCTCATCCTGGTGCGTGATGCGTCGCCGGCGGCGGAACTGGACGATCTGCGTGGTCTGCGTGCGGCGGTCAACGGCGCGGATTCCCATTCGGGCTACAACGCCCTGCGGGCCACCATCGCCCCCCTCGCGACCGCCGGGGCCTTCTTCGGCGAAGTCCGGGTGTCGGGAAGCCATCAGGGCTCCGTGGCGATGGTCGCGCAAGGAACTGCCGACGTCTGCGCCGTCGACTGTGTTTCCTTTGCGCTCATGCAGGACACCATGCCCGATGCCACAAGCGGGGTGCGGGTTCTCGCCACCACCCGCAGCGCGCCGGCTCTTCCCTATGTCACCTCGGCGCATCGTGGTGACGACGAGGTGGAAACGCTGCGAGAAGGCCTGTTGGCCGCCGCATCGGATCCGGTCCTCGATGACGTGCGACGGCGCCTCCGGTTGAAGGGGTTCGCCATCCTGCCCCTGGAGGCCTATGACCGGATCGATGCCTTTGCCGCCCTGGCACGCGACCGTGGCTACCCCGAGGTCGCCTGAGACGCAGGAGCACTGCCGGCCGGCGCAGCACTCCGCGCGCCTGGCGCATCGATGATGAACGCCGGCATGGCGAGCGCGTTGCGGACCAGGACTCCGCGTGCCCGGGGCATCGATTGCGTGCGGGAGATCACCGTGCTGATCGGCGTTCGCGCTTGCACAAGGGCAACGTGTCAAACTATACAGAGCGCCGCCAACCTGTGCATGTCTGGTGGGATTGAAATCTGTGAAGCGCAAGAACGGATGCCCGGCCAAGGCCGTCAAGTTGCCCAAGGGCTACAAGCCCCTGGACACCGAACAGTTCATGAATGCGAGGCAGCGCGAGTACTTCCGCCGCAAGCTGGTGACATGGCGAGCACAGCTCCTCCATGACTCCTCGGAAACGATACGCCATCTCCAGGAGGACACGGTGGCCCAGCCGGACGTTGCCGACCGTGCCACGGCGGAGGTCGACAGGGCGCTCGAACTGCGCACGCGCGACAGGGAACGCAAACTGATTTCCAAGATCGACGAAGCCCTGCGGCGGATTGAACAGGGGACCTATGGTTACTGTGAGGAAACGGGTGAGCCGATCGGTCTCAGACGCCTCGAGGCCCGTCCCATCGCCACCTTCAGTCTCGAGGCACAGGAGCGCCACGAACGCCGCGAGCGCGTTCACCGGGACGATTGAGAGCGGATCACCGGTTGTTCACATAATGTTCTTGCGTTGAGAGAACAAACTGCGTACATTCCCGACTCGGATACCATGATGGTGTCGTGGACAACAGCAGACCGGGAGTGAACGATGGTGAGAAGTGGCCCACAACTTCAGGTGGTGGAAGGAACCGGTATGGACAGGAACAGGGCGCTCGAGGCAGCGGTAAGCCAGATCGACAAGGCCTTTGGCAAGGGCTCGATCATGCGCCTCGGACAGGACGGCCAGACCGTCGAAACGGAAGTGATCTCGTCGGGATCCGTGGGCCTTGATATCGCACTGGGTATCGGCGGGCTGCCACGGGGAAGGATTGTCGAGATCTACGGACCGGAAAGCTCCGGGAAGACGACGCTTGCCCTGCATGCCGTCGCCGAGGCCCAGAAGGCCGGTGGAATCGCCACCTTCATCGATGCCGAACACGCCCTTGATCCGACCTATGCGCGCAAGCTCGGCGTCAACACCGATGATCTCCTGATCTCGCAACCCGATGCCGGAGAACAGGCTCTCGAGATTGCCGACACCCTCGTGCGCTCGGGCGCGGTCGACGTGCTGGTCATCGACTCGGTGGCCGCCCTCGTTCCCAGGGCCGAACTCGAGGGGGAAATGGGCGATACCCATGTCGGGCTTCAGGCGCGGTTGATGAGCCAGGCCCTGCGCAAGCTGACCTCCACGATCTCCCGGTCCCGTTGCCTGGTGATTTTCATCAACCAGATCCGCATGAAGATCGGCGTCATGTTCGGCAGCCCCGAGACCACCACCGGCGGCAATGCCCTCAAGTTCTATGCCACCGTGCGTCTCGACATCCGCCGCATCGGCCAGATCAAGGATCGCGACCTGGTGATCGGCAACCAGACACGGGTCAAGGTCGTCAAGAACAAGATGGCGCCTCCCTTCAGGACCGTCGAGTTCGACATCATGTATGGCGAGGGCGTGTCCCGGTCCGGCGAGATCATCGATCTTGGCGTTGGCGCGGGAATCATCGAAAAGTCCGGTTCGTGGTATTCCTACAACGACCAGCGTATCGGACAGGGGCGCGAGAACGCGAAGGTGTTCCTGCACGACAATCCCGGAATCGCCAACTCCATCGAGCACGAAGTGCGGGCGAGGGCGGGGCTTGTCGACGAGGACTCGCTCGCCACGTCAGATGACGTGCCGGGCGGGGCGTCCTAGGAGTTCGGCGCCGAAGAGGACGGCAGGCAGGTCATGACCAGCGTCAGCGAGGTCCGTTCCACGTTCCTCGATTTCTTCACGGAACACGACCATGTCGCCGTGCAGTCGAGTCCGCTCGTGCCGCACAACGACCCGACGCTGCTCTTCACCAATTCCGGCATGGTGCAGTTCAAGAACGTCTTCACCGGAGTCGAGAAGCGTTCCTACAGCCGCGCCACCACGGCGCAAAAGTGCGTGCGTGCCGGTGGCAAGCACAACGACCTTGACGTTGTCGGTTTCACGGCCCGCCATCACACGTTCTTCGAGATGCTGGGCAACTTTTCGTTCGGCGACTACTTCAAGGACCACGCGATCGAACTCGCCTGGGATCTGGTGACCGGGGTCTTCGGACTCCCCCGCGACCGCCTTCTCATCACGGTGCATTCCTCCGACGAGGAAGCCGCCTCGCTGTGGCGGCGCGTGGCGGGACTTGGCGATGACCGGATCATCCGGATTCCGACATCGGACAACTTCTGGTCGATGGGCGATACCGGGCCCTGTGGACCCTGTTCGGAGATCTTCATCGATCAGGGGCCCGAACTCGAGGGCGGGCCGCCAGGCACTGCGGACGAGGATGGTGACCGTTTCCTCGAATTCTGGAACCTGGTGTTCATGCAGTACGAGCAGGTGAGCGCAGATGAGCGAATCGACCTGCCGAAACCTTCGGTCGACACCGGCATGGGTCTCGAGCGGATGGCGGCCGTCCTGCAGGGTGTGAAGAGCAACTTCGACACCGACCTCTTCACCGCCCTGATTTCGGCCTGCGAGGATTGCGTCGGGGTGACCGCCGGAGAGGAAACGCGGCCCTCGTTCAACGTCATTGCCGATCACCTGCGGGCCTCCTCGTTCCTCATTGCCGATGGCGTCCTTCCCTCCAACGAGGGGCGTGGCTACGTCCTGCGCCGGATCATGCGCCGCGCCATGCGCCACGTGCATATTCTGGGCGGCCGGGACCCCGTGATGCATCGGCTGGTGCCCGTTCTGGCGGCCGAAATGGGGCAGGCATTTCCGGAACTTGTCCGCGCCCAGGCGCTGGTCGCCGAGACGCTGCGTCACGAGGAAGAGCGCTTCCGGACCATGCTGGAGAGAGGAACGCGGCTGCTTGCCGAGGAGACCGCGAAACTGCCCGGCGACACCCCGCTTCCGGGAAGCGTCGCCTTCCGGCTCTATGACACCTTCGGCTTCCCCCTCGACCTGACCGAGGACGCCCTGCGCCGCGATGGCCGCACGGTTGATCGCCAGGGTTTCGAGGACGCCATGGCCGAGCAGCGGGCGAAGGCCCGCAAGGCCTGGGAAGGCAGCGGCGATGCGGCGGACGGCCCCTTCTGGTACGCCCTCTTCGAACGGTGCGGCGCCACGGAGTTTCTCGGCTACACCACCGAGTCCGCCGAGGCGGAGGTGGTCGCTCTCGTCGCGGGCAACAGCGAGGTCGGCAGCGCCGGTCCCGGCGAAGACATCGGCATCGTGGTGAACCAGTCACCCTTCTATGCCGAATCGGGAGGGCAGATCGGCGATCAGGGACGCCTTGCGGGGCCTGGAGTCAGCGCCACCATTTCGGATACCCAGAAACGCATTGGCGACATGCACCTTCACATGGCGCACATCGAGGAAGGACATCTGTCGCTGGGTGATCATGTGACTCTCACCATCGATGATGACCGGCGCAGGCAGTTGCGTGCCTCCCATTCGGCGACCCATCTGCTGCACGAGGCCTTGAGACGTCACCTTGGCGATCATGTCACCCAGAAGGGCTCGCTCGTCGCCCCCGACAGGCTGCGCTTCGATATCAGCCACCCGTCTGCGCTTGGCGAGGACTCGCTGAGGGCGGTCGAGGGCGAGGTCAACCGGATGATCCGGATGAACGCAGCGGTCACCACCCGGCTGATGACTCCCGACGAAGCCACGCAGGCCGGCGCTCTCGCACTCTTCGGCGAACGCTACGGTGACGAGGTGAGGGTCGTCTCCATGGGCGAGGGAGGCTGGTCGACGGAACTGTGTGGCGGCACCCATGTTTCGCGCACCGGTGATATCGGCCTCTTCAGAATCGTGGCCGAGAGTGCCGTGGCATCCGGAGTGCGCCGCATCGAGGCTCTCACGGGCAGTGCGGCGCTTGACCATCTTGGTGAACAGGACCGGCGTTTGCGCCGCCTGGCGCACCAGCTAAAGACGACTCCGGCGGATGTCGAGGAACGTGTCAGCCAACTCGTGGCCGACCGCCGGGCATTGGAAAAGGATGTCGCCGTCCTGCGCCAGAAGGTCGCATCCGCCGGAGAGTCCGGCTCGGCGACTCCGGGCGTACGCGAAATCGCCGGCGTGACCGTGGTCGGGCGCACCCTGGAGGATGTGCCGGGCAGGGAACTGCGGAGCATGGCCGACGGGATCAAGCAGCAGATCGGTTCCGGCATCGTCGTCCTCGTGGCGACCGACAACGGCAAGGCTGCCATCGTCACTGGCGTGACCGATGATCTGACCGGACGATTCAACGCCATCGATCTGGTCAGGGCCGGGGTCGAGGTTCTGGGCGGAAAGGGTGGCGGCGGCCGTGCCGACATGGCGCAGGGCGGTGGACCCGATGCCTCCAGGGCAACGGAGGCCCTCCGCAGTATCGAGCAGGTCATCGCAGGCTGACAGGTGGCAGCGGCTTACTGCCGGCTCGACGCGCAACGATGTCAGGGGATGTCGTTGGCGAGGCCTCGGGGAATCCGTTTCTCGTGATCGTAGAACGGCAATGCCACGATCGTCGCTCCGGATGGTGGGCCATCGAGTGTATCGACGGTGACCTCGCGCCCCACCCAGTCGTCGGCCTGCCTGAAGCGCACGAAGGCGATGCCCGATTCCAGATAGGGAGACCAGGCGCCCGCCGTCACCACGCCGACCTGCCGGTCCTCATGGTAGACACGCGATCCGGCGACAGGCGTGATGCCCGATGCCACCATGCCGAAGAAGCGGGGCTCGCGGGGCGCCGTCCGCAGCGCGGCCTTGCCGATGAAGTCGGCGTCGCTGTCAAGGTCGACGAAGCGTCCCAATCCTGCGTCGAAGGGCGTCATCGAGGAATCCATGTCGGTCCCGTTGTCCATGATGGCGGCTTCGATGCGCCTGACACCCATGCACTCCAGGCTGGCGAACACCATGCCGTGTTGAGCCCCCCTCTCGAGGATCAGGTTGAAGAGCTTCGGCCCGTCGAAGTCCGGTGACAGGGGATAGAGCTCGAATCCCAGCTCCCCGGTCCAGCCGGTGCGGGATATGAGGAAGGGGTGGCCGTCGATCGTCGAGCGGTGCACGGAGAAGTAGGTGAAGGGCGCCTCCGGCACGGTGTCGAGAATGGCAGGCATGGCATCGAGCGCTTTCGGCCCCTGTATCTGCAGCACCCAGGAATCGGGATCGGTGATGACGACATCAAGACCGCCGGCATGGGCTTCGAGCCAGGGCAGGAACTCGCCATCGGCAAGGACATACCAGAAACGGTCCTCGCCCAGGTTCATCAGGACGCCGTCCATCAGGATGCCGCCCTGGTGGTTGCAGGCGATGGCGTAGGTGGCGCGGCCCTCGCGCAGCTTCGAGACGTCACGGCAGAACACCCTCGAGAAGAGTGTCAGGGCGTCCGGACCGGCGATCTCGATGGGGTGTTCCGGCACGTCAAACAGGGCCACACCCCTTCTGAGGTGCCAATAGTCGGCAACCGGATCATCAGTCGTGCCAAGAGGATAGAACCGGCGGCTGTAGACCCCCATGAGGAGGTCATCGGTGAGGTAGGCAGGACTCCACGGGGACAAGGCAAACCGTTTCGTGCTGATCTTCACCGTGCCATGCGACATGGCATAGATGCTGGCACCGTCGTTCATGATCATCTCCGGCGGCGGTATCGCGTGGCGGGCCCTCATACCCCCGGGCCCCGATCGAGTCCAGCCGGACGCGGCCCTTGCCGGGTTGACCTGACGCCCTACAATCGGAGCCATGTTCTCGTTCCAGAAACTTGCGGTCTTTGCCGTCATTCTTGCCGTCCTCTGGCTGGGCTTTCGCTTCGTGCGCAACCTCGAACGCCAGCAGAAGGAGCGCGAGCGCGTGCGGCGCGGGAAACGGAAATGGTTCGGGCTGGGACCGCGTTCGGCCGGCGAGGTCGAGATGCAGTCCTGCCCGACCTGCCGCAACTGGGTGGCGACGGATGGCCACTGCGGCCGCAGTGACTGCCCATGGCCGCTTGACCGCCGCACATCCGCTTCATAGTTTCCGGCACCACTTTCCCGGGGAGTTTGACCCGCAATGGGCACGACAGGCCGTGGTCTGCCGTTTCAGAACCTGATTCTCGAACTCCAGAACTACTGGGCAGACAGGGGATGCGTCATCCTGCAGCCCTACGACATGGAGATGGGCGCCGGGACCTTTCACTGGGCGACGACACTCAAGAGTCTCGGACCTCAACCCTGGAAGGCGGCCTATGTCCAGCCATCGAGGCGGCCTGCCGACGGGCGCTTCGGCGACAATCCCAACCGCCTCCAGCAGCACTACCAGTTCCAGGTGCTGATGAAGCCGTCTCCGGCGGATTTCCAGGATCTCTATCTGGGCAGTCTGGAGGCGATCGGCATCGACTTCCTCGACCACGACATCCGCTTCGTCGAAGACGACTGGGAGAGCCCGACACTCGGCGCCTGGGGCCTTGGCTGGGAGGTCTGGTGTGACGGCATGGAAATCACCCAGTTCACCTACTTCCAGCAGGTCGGTGGCTTTGATTGCCGGCCGGTTCCAGGGGAGCTTACCTATGGGCTCGAACGCCTGGCGATGTACCTCCAGGGCGTTGACCACTTTCGCGATCTCGACTGGAACGGAGAGGGTATCACCTACGGCGATGTCCATCTGAGATCCGAGAGGGAACAGTCCCGCTACAACTTCGAGATGGCGGACGTGGCGATGCTGCACCGTCACTTTGACGATGCCGAATCCTCCTGCATGCACCTTGTCGAGGCCGGACTTGTCATTCCGGCCTACGATCAGTGCATCCACGCCAGCCACGCCTTCAACATGCTCGAGGCCCGGGGAGTCATCAGTGTCACGGAACGTGCCGCCTTCATAGGCCGTGTGCGCGACCTTGCGAGAGCCTGTGCGGCGGCCTGGCTCGGACATCCGGAGCCTTCCTGAACCGTGGCCGACTTTCTTCTCGAAATCCTGTCCGAGGAGATCCCCGCATCGATGCAGCGGGGGGCGCTGGAGCGCTTGGGCGACCTCCTGGAGCAGCGCCTTGCCGACGAGGATCTCAAGGCCTCTTCGAGGCGCGCCCATGTGTCGCCACGGCGCATGGTTGTCCATCTCGAGGGGCTGCCGGAGTGTCAGCCGTCATTCGAGACGGAACGCAAGGGTCCGAGGGTCGGCGCACCGACCCCGGCGGTCTCCGGCTTTGCCCGCTCGGCCGGAGTCGGGACAGACGACCTCGTTCGCCGCACAACGGCGAAAGGCGAATTCTGGTTCGCGGTCGCCCGCAAGGGAGGGCAGGCCACCGCCGACGTGCTGGCACGCATCGTCCCTGAGGCGATGACGGCCCTTGCGTGGCCGAAGTCCATGCGCTGGGCCGACGGCGAAACGCGCTGGATCCGTCCCGTGGTGTCGATTCTGGCCCTCTTTGCCGGGGATGTCGTGCCCTTCCGCTTCGCTGGTTGCGAATCGGGCGCCATGACCCGGGGCCATCGCTTCCTTCATCCGGCACCCTTCGAGGTCCGCAGTTACGCCGACTACTGCGCCAGGCTGCGTGATGCGCGTGTCGTCCCGGATCACGGCGAACGGCGTCGGCTGATCGAGGAGGGGGCCCGGGCCGTTGCCGACGATCTCGGGCTCGTCGCCGATGCACCGGCGCGTCTCGTTGGCGAACTCGCCGGTCTCGTCGAGTGGCCTGTGGTCATGGCTGGCACCTTCGATGATGGATACATGGAGGTCCCGGACGACCTGCTGACCACCGAAATGGTTCACCACCAGCGCTACATCCCCTTGCGCACACCATCAGGCAACCTGGCGCCGGGGTTCCTGTTTGTCGCCAACATGGAGGGTCGCGACGGCGGCCGATCCATCAGGGCCGGAAACGAGAGAGTTCTGGCCGCCCGCCTGGCCGATGGCCGGCATTTCTGGGACCGCGACCTTCGGGTGAGTCTTGAAAGCCGGATCAGCCGCCTGTCGACGGTGGTGTTTCACGCCCGGCTGGGCACCCTTGAGGAACGGGCCCACCGTCTCAAGGCCCTGGCCGGGTGGCTCGCCCCGGCGATTCCGGGATGCGATCCTGACCATGCAGGTCGGGCAGCATGGCTTGCCAAGGCGGACCTGGTCAGTGACACCGTGGGAGAGTTTCCGGAACTGCAGGGGATCATGGGGGGCCATCTCGCCAGTGCGGCCGGAGAGGGCGCCGATGTCGCGCTTGCCATCTCGGAACACTATCGGCCAGCCGGGCCTTCCGATCGCTGTCCATCGGCCCCGGTCAGCGTGGCCGTGGCCATGGCCGAGAGACTCGACACGCTCGCCGGTTTCTTCGGCATCGGCGAGAGACCATCCGGCTCACGCGATCCCCTTGCCCTGCGTCGCGCTGCGCTCGGCATTGTGCGACTCGTCCTCGAGAACGGCCTGCGCCTCGATCTTCTCGAGGCCCTGAAGGCGGCTGGGAACGGCTACGGACGCGATGTTTCCGGCGAGGTCCTTGACTTTGTGGCCGACCGCCTCAGGGTTCACCTGCGGGAGCGCCAGCTGGGGCATCACCTGATTGACGCAGCGTTCTCCGGCACCCGGGACGGCGACCTCGTGCGCCTCGTGAGGCGAATCGAGGCTCTCGACTCGTTCCTTGAATCGCCGGACGGCGGCGACCTTCTCGAGGCCTATCGGCGCGCCGCCAACATCTTGCGTATCGAGGAGGCGAAGGACGGCTGCACCTTCACCGGCGACATCAGCCGGAACCTGTTGCGCGAAGAGGCCGAGAGGACGGTCGTGACGGCTCTTGAGATGGCGGATGCAGCCATGGCGGACACCCTCGCTGCTGAGGACTATGCCGGTGCCATGGAAGCCCTCGCATCACTGCGGTCACCTCTGGGGGATTTCTTCGATTCGGTCACCGTCAATGCCGATGATCCTTCCTTGCGGGAAAACCGTCTCAACCTGCTTGGGCACATCCGTGCATCCATGGACCGTGTTGCCGACTTTTCGAGGATCGGGGGCTGAATGACTGAGTCCCGAGTCTACTCCTTTGGTCCTCGAGGCGCGGACGGCACCGCGTCGATGCGCACCCTGCTCGGTGGCAAGGGTGCCAATCTTGCGGAAATGGCTGCTCTCGGCCTTCCCGTGCCGCCCGGTTTCACAATCACCACCGAGGTCTGCGCGGCGTTTCTCGCCGATGGCGCCCTTGACCTCTCCGGGGATGTTGCGAGGGATGCGAGGGAAGCCCTCCATGACATCGAGACGCAGATGGGGCGGCACTTTGGCAGTGCTGCCGATCCATTGCTGCTGTCCGTACGCTCGGGCGCACCGGCCTCCATGCCCGGCATGATGGACACGGTTCTCAATCTTGGGCTCAACGACACCACCGTGGAGGGTCTCGCCAAGGCCAGTGGCAGCGACCGCTTCGCCTGGGACAGCTATCGCCGGTTCATCCAGATGTACTGCGGGGTCGTTCTGGACCTCGATCATGGCGATTTCGAGGACATCCTGGATGAGGTCAAGGATGAGGAAGGAATCAGCGACGACTCGGACCTGTCTGCCGCTTCCCTGAAGGAAGTCGTCGCGCGCTTCCGGCACCATGCGCAAACACGTCTTCAGGAACCGTTCCCCGAGGATCCCTTCGAGCAATTGTGGGGCGCCGTGCGCGCCGTGTTCCGGTCATGGAACAACCGGCGGGCGATTGACTACCGGCGAATTCACGGAATCCCCGACACTCCCGGAACGGCTGTCAACGTGCAGGCGATGGTGTTCGGCAACATGGGCGAGGATTGTGCCACCGGTGTGGCGTTTACGCGCAACCCGGATACCGGTGTGCGAACACCGTTCGGAGAGTATCTCGCCAATGCACAAGGCGAGGATGTCGTGGCCGGCCTGAGAACACCCTGGCCGATCGCATCAGCCGGTGACGGTACCTCGCTCGAGGAGAGGATGCCGGGTGCCTGGAGCGAGCTGGTGGACGTCATGGACCGCCTGGAGCAGCACTTTCGCGACATGCAGGATGTCGAGTTCACCATTGAGCGCCACCGTCTCTTCATGCTCCAGACCCGCAACGCCAAGCGCAGTGTGCAGGCGGCGATGAAGGTGGCTGTCGATATGGCCGCAGAGGGACTGATCACGCGTCAGGAATCACTGATGAGAATCGATCCCCGTGATCTCGATCGTCTGCTTCACCCGGTTCCTGATCCGCGCGCTCCACGCCACGTGATTGCCCGCGGTCTTCCCGGATCTCCCGGCGCGGCCTCGGGCATGGCGGTCTTCCACGCCGACGACGCCCAGGCGCTCGGTGCCGAGGGCAAGGCCGTTATCCTGGTTCGTCCCGAAACCAGTCCGGAAGATATCCATGGCATGCACGCCGCCCGCGGCATCCTGACCCGCCATGGCGGCCAGACCTCCCATGCTGCGCTGGTGGCCCGAGGCATGGGGCGCCCATGCGTGACCGGTGCCGGCGGGATCCGGGTCGACCCCGGCCGGGACCTCCTGGTGGCCGGTGACGTGACGGTCAGGAAGGGCGACATCATCACCATCGACGGCTCCACCGGCGAGGTGATCGCAGGCGAGATTCCGACCCGGCAGCCGAAACAATCCGGAGAGTTCGAGATCTTCATGGCGTGGGCCGACGAGGCGAGAACCCTGGGTGTGAGGGCCAATGCCGAGACACCGGCCGATGCGGCGAGAGCGAGGGAGTTCGGCGCCGATGGCATCGGTCTTTGCCGGACGGAGCACATGTTCTTCGAGGACGGCCGCATCATCGCCATGCGCGAGATGATCATGGCAGAGGATATCGAGGGTCGACGCCGCCCGCTCGAGAGGATCCTGCCCATGCAGCGGGCGGATTTTGTCGAGCTGTTTCGCACGATGGCGGGTCTGCCCGTGACCGTGCGCCTTCTTGACCCGCCACTGCACGAATTCCTGCCGACAGGTTTGCGGGAACTCGAGGAACTGGCGCGCCATACCGGGACCGATGTCGAGCACGTGCGGCTGCGCGCCGCGTCGTTGAGGGAACTCAACCCCATGCTGGGGCATCGTGGATGCCGACTCGGCATCTCCCATCCGGAAATCTACGAAATGCAGACTCGCGCCATTCTCGAGGCGGCTCTCGAGGCCGGACGCGCCGAGGGTGAGCCGGTGCATCTTGAAATCATGGTGCCGCTGGTTGCCACAGGACGCGAACTTGCCATCATCCGCGAGGCGATTGACGACGTGGCGGCGGCTGTCGCGGCTGAGACCGGCGAGCGTCCGCACTATCAGGTGGGAACCATGATCGAGTTGCCCCGCGCCGCCCTTCAGGCCGGTGACATTGCCCGCTCGGCCGATTTCTTCAGCTTCGGAACCAATGACCTGACGCAGACCGTGTTCGGCATCAGCCGCGACGACTCGGGCCGCTTCATCGAACGCTACCTTGAGGAAGGCATTTTCGCCGAAGATCCTTTCGTCACTCTCGATACGGAGGGCGTCGGGGAGTTCGTGGCGCTTGCCAGCCATCGGGGAAGGCGGACGAGGGGTGACCTCGGACTGGGCATCTGCGGCGAGCACGGAGGCGATCCCGCCTCCATAGCATTCTGTCACCGGGAAGGGCTCGACTACGTGTCGTGTTCTCCCTACCGGATCCCAATCGCCCGTCTGGCGGCGGCGCAGGCGGCCTTAACGGAGCAGGACTCATCATGAAGTACCAGGCATTGTCCTTCGATTGCTACGGCACCCTGATCGACTGGGAGAGCGGAATCGCGGAATGGTTGAGCGCCTGGGCACAACGCAATGGACTTGATGTCCCGGGAGAGGAGCTGGTCCGCCGCCTGTTCGATGCGCAGGTCGTCGAGCAAAGGCGCGATCCGTTCCGCTCCTATCGCAGTGTTCTCTCCCACTCCCTCGCGAGTCTCTCCGAGTCCTGCGGCATTCCGGCAGACGAGGATGCGTGCGCCCGGTTTGCGCAGAGTGTCGGTGACTGGCCGGCCTTCGATGATTCAGCGCGCTCCCTCGAAGCGCTGGCGAGCCAGGGGCGAATCCTGTGCGTGATCTCCAATGTCGACCGTGACCTCTTTGCCGGCAGTGCGGCGCGGCTCGAGCGGGAGTTCGACATTCTCATTACCGCCGACGACATCAAGGGCTACAAGCCCGGTCCGCGTCACTTCGATACTCTCGTTGCCCGCCTCGGGGAACGGGGACTGGGTGAGGATGATCTGCTTCACGTCGCCCATAGCCGGTTCCATGACATCGTGCCGGCAAACGCCCGGGGCTGGACGAGTTGCCGGGTGGCGCGCCACGGCGACAGGTGGGCCCCGGAAGGGGCCGATGCCATCGAGGGAACATTTGCCGTTCCCCACATGAGGGACGTCGTTGACCTCCTCGAGCGAATCGATCCCGCCTGACCGGCCCTCCAGGGGGGCCGTGGAACTCGCACGGTGGGCCAGTGCTCGCGACCGGGCCTGAGATTCACTCCGCGGCAGCGGACTCCGGCGGAAACCACGCGGGTCGTTCGGCGCACACGGTTGCTGTGCCGGCGCTGATCTCCCTCATCCCGGCTTCCTCGAGCCGGTCCATGCGGATGAGTGCGATGCCGGTGGCGCCCCGGCTGCTTCTCATCTCGCCGATCTCGGTCTTCCCCGCCGTGATCAGCGTTCCAGGATCCGGCAGGCGCCCGTCATCGGTCGCGTTGACCCGGTAGAGGCGTCGTCTCACGGTGCCGCGGTATCTCGTGCGCGCCGTCAGTTCCTGCCCGACATAGCAGCCCTTGGTGAAATCGATGGCATTGAGATGATCGAAGTTGCTCTCAAGGGCAAAGGACTTGCCAACGAGTATGTCCAGGGTGGCCTCGCCAACCGAAAGGTCCAGGCGGTGCGATTCGTAGACGTCTGCCGGCATGCCGGCGATCTCTGCAAACGCGGGCCTGTCGAGCGGGTGAATGACGCGTACGCCGAGCGCGGCAAGTCTGGGATCGACCATGATGATGGAGCGTTCTGCACGACGCGCATTGCCCGGGCGGGAGACGAGGCGCGCGGTCCTGGCCGCTTCGTCGCCGACAAGGGCGCTGACGCGCCAGTTCTCGGAAACATCGCGAATGCGCACCTTCGCCCGCAACCTGTAGAAGTCGAGGCGTTCGGCAAGAGCGTCAAGGCGGTCCCGTCTCGTGTCGAGGAGGAGACCGCCGTCGCCATCGTCGGCAACGAAGAAATCGAAGAGAAACTTGCCCTGAGGCGTCAGCAGGGCGGCATAGATTGCGCATGCCCGGTCCACCTGGCCGACGTCGTTGGTGATGATGCCCTGGAGGAACGTGCGCGCATCCGGGCCGTCGACAGCAAGAACGCCACGCCCCTCGAGTTCCACACGCGATGTGTCCATCATCCCCGCATTCTCCGGATCCTGACACCTGCCAAGGATGGCGACGACTCCGCCCTTCGGCAAGCCCTCCACGGACCAGGCCCGGAAATCGGGGGGTTGCCTGAACCCGTTGGGGACGGTTCTATGTCCGACCCAATCTCCCCTGGTGCATGATGAAAGTCCTCTTTCTTGACGATTCCTTTGTCTTCGACGGCTACACGCCGCGAAACGATCCCATGGGCGGTGTGCAGAAGGGTCTGGTCTTTCTCGCCGAGGCCCTCGCCAGCCGTCACCATGAGGTCACGGTGATGAACCGCTGCGACAACACGCACACCATCCGGGGCGTCCTCTGGAAGAACATCGCCGAAGCGATTCCCGAAGCCGATCTTGTCGTGGCGCTCAGGCACCCGCGGTTGTTGGAGAAGGTTGAATCCGGTCTGTGCCGGGTGCTCTGGGTGGCCGATCAGCTGGACGACAGCGGTGTGGCGGCGCTCGCGTCCAGGGTCGATGCCTGCAGGATCGACCGCCTCGTCTTCATGGGCGACCACCATGTGTCGTCATGGAACGCCGACGAAGGACTGGTTGCGGTCCTGCGGCCGGGCATTGCTCCGGCCTACCTTGCCCCGGAACCGCCCCAGGGGTACTGGCCGCCAAGGGCGGTGACGACGATGCATCCGCGCGGCGGCCTCGCCTGGCTCCTCGACCTCTGGGTCGACAAGATCCATCCCATGATTGACGAAGCCGAATTGCATGTCTTTTCCGGCTTGCTCGCCAGGGCGGCCTCGGGCAAGGCGGTGGAGGGTGATCTGGCATCGCTGTGGCGGCGCATGGAGAGTCTCGGTGGCGCCGGCGTGGTGGTCCGAAGGCCGCTCCCGGATGCCGACATGGCCCGGGAGTTTCGCCATGCCCGTGTCCATCTTCACCCCGGCTCGTTGCGCGAGGCCTACGTGGCGACGCTCGCCGAATCCCAGGCAGCCGGTTGTCCGGGCGTGGCCTTCAAGGCGGGAGCCGCCGTGGAGCGCATCAAGGACAGCAGGTCGGGTTTCCTGGTGCCCGATGACGCCGCCTTTGCCAACTGTGCCATCCTCTGCCTCAAGGAGGAGCTCGTCTACCGCGGCCGTTCGAAGGACGCGGCCGATCTGCAGCGGGACAGGTCCTGGGACGACGCGGCTGGCGAACTCGAAGCTCTCCACGACGCTGTGGTGAGCCGGTGAAGCTGCTCTTCATCACCTCGACCCGGCTGGGTGATGCGGTTCTTTCGACGGGCTTGCTCGATCATCTCGTGGCCGGTGACGGGGTCGAGTCGACCGTCGTGTGCGGGCCCGTGGCCGCGGAACTCTTCGAGTGCCTGCCGGGACTTGAACGGGTGATCGTTCTCGACAAGGAACCGCGCAAGGGGCACTGGTTCGGCCTGTGGCGGCAGACTGTGGGCACCTGGTGGGATCTCGTCGTCGACCTCAGGGCCTCGGCGGTTCCCTTTGGCCTCATGCGGACCAGGCGACGCACCAAGTTCAGGGGCGGCGCCGGCCATCGCGTGGAAAGCCTGGCGCGCTGGTATGGTGTCGAACCGGTCCCGTCTCCAAGGGTGTGGACCAACGGGACTCACCGCCGTCATGCCACCCGGCTCGTGCCCAGTGGAGGCCCTGTACTCGGTCTCGCCCCTACCTCCAGCGGGCGGGGGAAGATCTGGCCCAGGGAAAACTACGTCGCGCTGGCAAGGCGGTTGACCTCTCCCGATGGCGCTCTGGCAGGCGGACGCATCGTCATCATGGGAGGGCCGGCGGAGCACGACCTCACCCAGCCCGTCGTCGAGGCGCTGCCGCACGAGACGACCCTGAACCTGACCGGAAGCGAACATCTCCTGACTCTCGCCGAAGTGATGCGGCGATGCAGCGTCGTGATCGCAAACGACAGCGGATTGATGCACCTTGCCGCCGCCAGCGGAGCACCGACAGTCGGCCTCTTCGGCCCGAGCTCCGTCGAGGCCTATGCCCCCTGGGGCCCCCGCTCAGCGGTGGTCACAAGCGCGACACAATCCATGAACGACATCGAAGTCGATGCCGTTGAACGCACTGTCGGGGAACTTCTCGAATGCTGAACCTGTCCACCGACGCACCGCGGCGCTGCACGATGGACCTGTCGCGGATACCGACGGCGGCGACCCGGGCCGGTTGACGTGTCAGGAGACCGTCAACGTCGAGTGCGCCTCGTTGTCATTCGTCCGTGTCGAGGCGAGAAACCTGACTGAGGCGCAGGGTCTCGTCCTGCCGGGCCAATCTGGCGTTGGGAGCGAGACGCTGAAGCGCATTCTCGCGGTGGGCGAGATCGTGGTCTCCAAGACCCGGCGGATGATCCGTGATCACCAGTTCGGTGGCTGATGTTCCCGGCACGAGGGCGTCGATGACTTCGGGGGCGCCCCCCGCGATCAGGAGGCCGGCGCCGCGAGCGAAAACACGGATCGCACCCGCGTCGTCATGGCGGGTGATGCCCGTTGCCCAGGCGAGCGACCAGCCGTCACCGTCGAAACGGTAGGCCGTCCCCGGCATCGACCCGCCAAGGACCAGGGTGGTGACGGTGATGTCCGACGCAAGTGCGGTGGGTGTGCCCGGCTCAAGGTCGCGGAAGGTGACGGTGGCGTTGAAGATGTCGGGGGAGACGGGGAACACGGGATCGGACATCAGCCGTGCGAGTTCCGATCTGATGACTCCGCCGGTGCTGTAGAGGGTAAAGCGGTTGTCGGATGAAAAGGCCGGGGCGAAGAACGGGATTCCAATGGTGCGAACGACTGTAGGCCGGCTGAAGAAAACATGTCCTTCCAGAGGCCCCTTGCCGAGCAGTGACAGTCCGCAGGTACGCATGCCGGAGCCGGCATCGAGAATCAGCAGCGTGTCGCCGGCCGAGATGGCGATACAGGACGAATGACCGCCGAAAGCACGAGTCTCCGGTCCGTCCTGGGGAGCGGAGCGGACCCCGTGGAAGGTGACCAGGGGTCCGTTGGCCGATTGCCGGTCAGGTTCGGGTGAGGGCGCCAATGACGGCGTCGACGATGTTTTCGGCGCGGCCACGCAGTTCAGCCTCGTTCAGGGGCTGAATTGGATGGCGGACATACACCACGGCCGGATCGAAACCATGGAGATCGCGCCATGAGGCAACGCCGCCTGCGAACTCCTCGGAAACCAGCGCCACCGCCGGTGTCGCCATGCGATCGATATCCAGCATGTCCTGCAGACTGCACGACGTACAGGAGCCTCAATCG
The DNA here is from genome assembly GCA_964291415.2 of Alphaproteobacteria bacterium. Classification (GTDB taxonomy): domain Bacteria; phylum Pseudomonadota; class Alphaproteobacteria; order SP197; family SP197; genus SP197. Next base: position 879,474 of record OZ219920.1, read on the forward strand.
GCGAGGCCTTCAACCACGGCATCGCATTCGGCGGTGATCCGGTCGATCACGCCTGATGGCGCCGGCTTGGTGAATGTCGGCTTGGCATAGCGGCCGGTCCGGATACCGCGTTCGCCAAGCAGCCGCTCGAGATGATCGAGAACGACATCGCCCTGGCGCTTGCCTATGTCGAGAAGGCCGACAGTGAGGCCCTCGAGGGACCGGTGTCCGGCCACACGCTGACGTTCCGGCGCGGTGTGTGTCGCCGTGGGGTCAAGAAGGATCGTGGTCAATACTCCACCTCCCTGGTGACGGGTTGACTCCCTGTGGGGCCGCTGCCCCATCCCTGGATGATAGTGGAAAAGAGTCCGGCATGGCTACCGGCGCGTGTGACGAGCAGGTCGCCGGGTCCGAACATCGGTGCCACCCCGCCTGCGCCTGCTGTCGCATCGTGCAGAGCCGTCTCGATTCGCGTTCGGTCCCAGCCTGATTCCCGGAAAATGCGCCAGAACTCGCCGGCGATCACCAGCAGTACACCGCTGCCGTGCCTGGACGATCGAATCTGGCTCATCGCCTCGAGTGATCGTGCAAGGCTGGCCACGAGATCCTCGGCCGTGCGTGCTGTCTCGTCGTTCATGATCGAGGTGCCGCAGAACCCGAAGAGTGTGACGGCCGACCGCCCCACTTCGATTCCCCTGGAGGCGGCCAGTGTCTGCCACGCCGGATCACTCTCGTCTTCGGCAAAACACAGACCGTGCTTGCCGGGGTGGCCCAGGGTCGAGCGATCGACGCCACCTGGCCGGGCGCCGCCTACGTTCATGGCGATGAGGACGAGCGCACGCCCAATGGTGGCGTTGGCCCGGGTGCCGTGGCCAAGAACGTTAAGCCCGCTGTTGAGACCGACCCGGCGGCAGACGGGTCCGTTGACGATGACGGCGACACCTGCCCCCATGGTGGTCGACAGCAGACCCTGCCAGGCAAAGTCTGGATCGAGCGCCGCGTCGAGTGCGGCCAGCACCACGGGAAAATACACGGGCCGGCACCCCGCCATGACCGCGTTGATGGCCGCCTTTTCCACCGTCAGTTCCGCCCCCGCCGGCGGAATCGGCCCCAGGACATGATCGGGCGCCAGAGTGCATTCGTTCAGCATGGCCAGCACGCGCGCCGGCGTCGGAGGGACCACGGGAAGGCCATCGGACCATCCACGGGCATCCATGATCTCGAAGGGATCTTCCGGAAACCGCACGGTGAGAGTCGCGGCATCGAGGCCCGTTTCGCCATGGCGTGCCAGGAGCTCCTCCGCCCAGCCCGGCTCCTCGCTCAGGGACCCGCAGCCTGGTCGTTCGTCCGGCAGACCGGGACCGAGATCGTCGAGAGCGGCAACACTGCACCACTCCTGCCTCGACCAGCCGATCGCCCGTGCGGTTTCCACGCCGCCCGCGAAGCGGATCAGGGTTGGAACGATGGAAATGCCCAGATGAAACGAGGCCTCGAGGAGACGGTCGTCGCGAACCCGCAGTCCTTCGGGAAAGTCGGGATTGTCCTGCGAGTAGACGGCGGCCATGTGACCGCGCGCCTCGAGGTCTGATGCCACCGGCGCGATCAGTTGGCAGGTCGGGCAGTCCTCCCGGACCACCAGGACGAGACCGTCTACGGGAATCTCACTCGACATGGCGTTTCCAGTTCGTGTTACGCTCATCCGACGATGCACATCGCCCCGGGGAGGGGACCATGACCGATATCCAGCGCCTGCAACCAGGTGAACTCTACAGCGGCGCCGTCATCCATGGCGACACGGTCTGGCTTTCCGGCAAGGTGGCCTCCGATGCCACAGGCGATGTCCGGGAACAGACCCGGGACATCCTGGAGCAGATCGACACCACCCTCGAGGCCTGCGGAACCTCGAGGTCACGGCTTCTCTCGGTGCAGATCTGGCTTGCCGACATCGCTGACTGGCCAGCCATGAACGAGGTCTACACCGCCTGGGTCGATCCCGGCAACAAACCGTGCCGCGCCACCGTCGAGGCAGCCCTGGCGCGTCCCGACCTGCTGGTGGAAATCATGTGCGTGGCGGCCAGGTAGGCTCAGCGGCACGCCGTCGCGCCGCCGTCGATGGAGAGCAGCGCTCCGGTCATGAACTTCTGACCGGGGTCGGCCAGGAAGCAGATCGCGTCAGCAATTTCCTCCGGCGAAGCGATGGTCTTCATAGGCGAGAACTCCGCAATGCCGCGGAGAGTTTCCGCGTCGTCGCCGGCACCGAGCATGTCGGTCATGACGGCCCCCGGGCACACCGCATTGACCCTGATGTCGGGCGCGAGATCATGGGCAAGCGCCCGGGTCATGTTCACGACTGCACCCTTGGAGGTGCAGTAGAGCGCGCTCTCGTGATTGCCGGAGAGCCCGGATTCCGATGCGGTCATGACGATGGCGCCATTGTTGCGGCGCAGTTCCGGGATCGCTGCCTGGCTGCAGAAGAAGCAACCCTTGACGTTGATGTCCATCAGCCACGTGTAGGTCTCGTCGCTGATGTCCTCGACAGGTCCCCCGACATAAACTCCGGCGTTGTTGACGAGGACATCGAGACCACCCAGCCCGTCAATGGCCGCATTGACGACCTGGCGGCAGGCTGCGGCACTGCCGAGATCGCCGGATGCAGCAACCAGGTTCTCGCCGCCGAGTCCGGTGATGGCGGCGGAGACATCGGAAGCCTTGCGGCCGTTGATGGCGACGCTCGCACCCTGTTTCAGGAAGGCCCGCGCCGTGGCAAGACCGATCCCCCTCGTCGAGCCGGTCACGAGAACGCGTTTTCCGTCAAAGGTCATGGCTGTGTCTCCAGCTGTTGTCGCCAGGCGCCCAGTTCGTGAACGTACCATGCGGCGTTGTCCCGGATGCCGTCGATCTCGTCTGGATTGAGATCACGCAGTTTTCGTGCCGGAACCCCGCCCCACAGTTCACCGCTCGGCACAACCTTGCCTGGCGCCACCAGGGCGCCGGCAGCAACCTGGCTCTCACGCTCGAGCCTGGCTCCGTCGAGCACGATGGCGCCGGAACCCACCAGGGTGTCGTCCTCCAGCGTGCAGGCGTGAAGATGAACCATGTGACCAATTGTCACGCCCCGGCCGATGATGGTCGGGAGTTCGACGGAAACGTGGATGATGCATCCGTCCTGGATGTTGGTGCCGGCACCGATGCGTATGGGTCCGTCATCGCCGCGGATCACGGCGTTGAACCAGGCACTGGTTTGTGCCTCCATCACCACGTCACCGATGATCGCGGCGCCGGGAAGAACAAGGCTTGCGTTGTCGATGGTCGGCCACACGCCCTGCCAGGGCATCACGTGCGCCTGGGGGAAGACGCAACTGCGGTAGCGATCCGTGGCGGTCATGGCTCGGCATGCCTGAAGGATGGTGGGCGCGGCTGGGTTCGAACCAGCGACCCCTGCCGCGTGAAGACGGGACAGCGCCGTTTGTTCCCGTCCGGTTCCCGGTTTTCCCTGTCATTCGTTCCCGCTCGGTGACGTTCGGCGACGGGGTTTCTGTGCAGTTCACAGAAACGATCATCGGTTTCGCATCCTTGCGATGGCGTCAACAGCACTTCGCATGTACTCCGGATGGTGGTGACCGTAGACCCGTTCAAGCATCTGAACGGTCATGCCCGGGAACCCGGCAACATTCCAGGTGCGGGCACCGGATTGCATAAGCCATGTCGCGCAAGTATGGCGCAGATCGTGACGTGTGCAATGGTCGATACCGGACCGTTCGAGAACTGTCTTCCAGACTGTCTTGAAGCTTCCAATGCGAGCGGCGCCCCTGCTGCCGGGTCCCCGGTACTCGACGGCCCATGTTGCGCCCATCGACGAAGGCGAGCCAGGAGGCGGGCCGGGATCGGGACAGGTGGAATCCGTTTCATTGTCCCCGCTTTACCCGAGGCGCGGCGGTAGGGAATTCCCTTGTTGGCATCAACGGGACTTACATCGGAAAGTCACATCACACCTTCCGATCAACAGCATTGCACTTGAGCAATGCCAATGCATGGGCGACCTTCGGGTCGAGTCGACCAATCGACGTTCCCGCGTTGTCCACACATGAGACCCGGCCATCACGCCGGGTCTCATTGTGACTTTCCGATACAATCCCCCAACTGATCTCCGCCGTTTCGGCTTCCGCTACTGCCACGATAGGGTCTCCATCACCGCGAGCCCTCGGCCGTGCCTTCGAAGATACAGTCATTCAGGAAGATGCGCTGGCCGAACAGGTTGCGCTCGACGTCCGTCAATGCGGCCTCCTCGCAGATGTCGTCCCATGCGTCCCGGATGGTGCCGATCTGCCGGGCGACGGTGTCCTTCGCCGCTTTCTCGCTGAGCTGGAAACTGGGCGCGGCCTCCAGGCAGGTTGCAAGCGTGCTCGTCCGATCGTCGCCGACGATCAGCATCGCCTGGCTGGCCACATTGCCGGAACGGCTTTGCGGGCAGATGTCATAGGCAGGTGTCAGGGTCAGGCGCTTGCCGTCCCAGAAGCCCGCATGGTTGCGGGCGTGGTCGTCGGTATTGCCGCACAGGACGTTGAACACGAGCCGTCCGTACAGCTCGTGCAGCGTCGCCTTCGGCGAAGTGAAGCGGTGCCGGACGATTTCCGCGAGGACTTCGTAGCTCGCGTAACGCGCCATCATTTCATCGAGACCGAACAGCGTCAGCGCCGAGACCATCGCCTTGCGTGTCCAACCGTCTTTCGTCTTTCCGCGGTCGAAGCGCTCGACCAGCAGCACGTCCTTGCCGGCGACTTGCTCGAGACGCACGGGAGCAACGTCGAGCCCTGCCTTGGCAGCAAGCCGCATGGCAACATATTCCGCCTTCACCACGCTATAGGTGTCGGTCGAAGACGAGAACTTGGCGATCAGCTTTGTGTCGCCGTCCTGAATCATCGTCTTCGGGCGCGCGCCGCCGAGCGATGTGCCGTGAACCAGCGCCTGATCGAGGTCGGGCGTCAGCGATTCTCCTCTTTCGACTTTCTCGGCGGCGTTCAGCAGCTCTTCGAGCGTCGCGGCTTGAACGGCGCGCGGCACGTACTCCGAAGGGGAGTGCTGGAAGTCCAGAGCGCCGATTCGGTCGGAGCCGGACTCGAGCAGGCAGGTCAGCTCGTCGAGCGTAGCGGTGTCGACATCCTTGCCCTTGCGTCCGAAGGTCCGGTTCAGGATGACGCGACGGCCCCATGCGTCGGGCGCGGCGTCGCGCAGGCATCCGGCCACGCCCAGCCCGGCTTCGGGCGCGATCGCTCCGCGGCGCAACGGCAGTTCCGGTTCGTAGATCGGGATTCCGTCATTGCGGTCCAGATAGCTCTGACCGTAGTTGAATATCAGTCTCCCGCCGTCACGCGTGATGCGACCGGCGACGACCGGTGTCGTCGCGCCGGGCAGCCATATCCAGACATAGGCGTCCTCCGGCGCTTTCGTGTCGCGGCGTTCAGAAGTCATCTTTCACCTTCGTCGTTCCCGTGCGGACGGACTGCGGCAGCAGCGTGAGCTTGTCGCGTTCCACCGACAGATGGCGTGTCAGCGTTGTCGGTTCAGCTTCGAACAAGCGCAGCCCGACAATGGCGGCCACCTCGAAGGCCGCACCGATGGAGGAGCCCATCTCGCCTTTTTCGATGCGGTGCGCGAGGCCGCGCGAAATCCCGGCGCGTTCGGCGAGATCGGTGACCGTGATGCCGCGTTCGATGCGCGCGTTATGGATCATCAGCCCGAGCAGCTCTGCGGCTTCGCGAGCATAGCGGGAATAGCTTCTGTGTGCGGGCTTCGCCATTGCTCTTTGCGCTCCATGAATAGATCATGAGAAGGGATCGTGCCCTTCTTATAGCGCACTCCAAGAGATTTCAAACGAACATGGCGGTTCTTCGGCGAGTGGATAGGCAGAGGGCCGGTGTTCCCTTCGGGTTGGCACGTCCTGGCAGCAGCTTCATTCGCTCCGGGAGATACGCGGCGGGAAGATCGCCGACATGCCGTTCGTCCTCGCAGTGTGGTTCCCAATCATGGCCGAGCTGGGCCCGTCACAGCCCGGCGCCTTCAGGCACGTCCCTGATGCGGTTCTTCGAGGTCCGCAGAAGCTCGCCAGGGAACTCGTCGTCCTCGGGCGTTCGAATGTAGCGGCTCTTGCGCCGTACCCGGCCAGCAAAGTTCCGGTAGCTGTTCCAGGACTTGAATTCGTTCATGTCGATTCGCCCCGCTGTCCCTTGTGCCTGGTACTCCCACGAGTAGGGACTTCCTGCTCCGTGCGCCGTGTAGTCGGGGTCCCGCCAAGCAAGTCACAAGCCAACCTCGCCCATACTCATCCACACAGAGCCGGGGAATCAGCCCATCCCAGATTGGCCCTCCAGGACGGGTTTCTGTGCAGTTGCACGGTCATCCGGCCCATTTCTGAGCCGGGAAACGGTGCTACGTGAGTGGTTTGACTGGTGGGCGCGGCTGGGTTCGAACCAGCGACCCCTGCCGTGTGAAGACAGTGCTCTCCCGCTGAGCTACGCGCCCTCCCGAGAAAGGGTGATACGGCGCGGCCGAACGGACTGTCAAGGCTGCCCGGAACGCCAGGGGAGAACCCCGGCGAGATGCCTATCTCAGCTCCGTGACGGTGGCGACGATGCGCCTGTCGTCGCGAACGATGTCGGCGCCGCCGGGTCGCGGAACGACTGCGTAGCAGGCATCGACGACGTGGAGCACCCCCGCCAGGCACAGCATGCCGTCATCATCGATCCGGTAGGTGCCGGCTTCCTCCGTTCCGAGGGATGCCGCTGCGTCGCCCCGGAGTACCGTGACGGCGTCGCTGCCGGCCGCAAAGGAGGCGCTGTAGAATGGCTCTCCGAAATGGAAATGCAGTTCACCTGCAAGCGTGCGACCCGGAATGATGGCCTGCAGAACCGCCGGAGACAGCTTCGGATGCCCCTTGGGAACCTGGAAGGCCTCCATCACCATGTAGCGATTGACAATCTCATCCCGGTGGTTGGTCTGGTACCAGAGATCGCCATCCTGCCAGACACCGAAACAGTCCGTGTCCTGCCCCCGGGAGAGGCAGATCCCATCCTCGACGATGTCCCAACCACCCGACCAGGTCTGGCCGGTGTCGTTGCGTCCGGAAAATCCGCCGTCATCGGCATAGGCCTCGTCATACCAGTGGAAAAGCTGCGTTTCCTCGTCGTAGGCATAGCCGAAGCGCCAGGTGCCGTTGTGGACGGTCAGCAGGTCGTCGCCGGTGATGGCCACGGCGCGTTCGGGAAGAATCTCGAGATTGCTGTCACCGAAGAGTTCCAGGGACACCGGCCGTGCCACCAGCATGATGATGGTGCCCCCGATCCCCACTGCCGGGATCAGCAGAGCGCCAAAGATGTGCCACCTTCCCTGCAGGGCACCGCGGATCGACAGCACGAGGCAAGCAATCGAGCAGATTCCGAAGGTGATGAGTACGAGTATTCCTATCCACATGCCGGTGCCGCCTGTTTGCAGGGTTGTCTGGAACGATCATGCTGTTTCCGGACCCGCATGGCAATGCGCCAGCGTGACGATGCATCCGCGTTCATGGGAATCAGCGCGTCAGGGTGACTTCCACGCCGTGGACGCAGGTGCTCTCGCCCATGTCCGACTTGCGGGGAATGTGCAGGTGATTGACGTTGGCCCCACCGGGTCCGGGCCACCTGCTCTTGTCCGTAAGCAGAACCCCCGATGGCACGCTGTCCGAGACGACGGCGACCATGGTGAGCGAACCGGCATCATTGGAGAGCCTGACCTCGTCACCGGTGTCGACACCACATGACCGGGCATCATCCGGATGGAGCGTGACCGTCGGTGTGCCGAGAAGTTCACCGATGCGCGGATCGTTGCCATAGGAGGAGTTCATCAGCCAGCGGCCGGCGGGACTCAGCAGGCGGAACCGGCCATCCTCGGGTGGCGGATCCGCCACGGCCTCGGGCACCCGGGGATGACCGTCGGCCTCGGCGCTGGCACTGGCGATCTCGATCTTGCCTGATGGTGTCGCAAACCTGCCCCCGGGCCACAGCACCAGGGGCTCATTGCTGGCTGCTGCCCAGCCACGCGTCTTCAACTCTTCCCAGGACACACCTGTGCCTTCCAGCACTTCGTCGATCAGTTCGCTGTCGCTGCGGTGGAGCTCTGCGTCCTCCAGACCCATGGCCCGGGCGAGGCGCCGGAAGATCTCCTGGTTGGGCAGACTCTCACCCATGGGTTCGGCACACCGGACCTGGGCGCCGAGATGGAGGTGAAAGTAGCTTGCGTTCACGTCGTCGAATTCCAGGAAGGAGGCGGCCGGCAGCACGATATCGGCGTATCGGGATGTATCGGTTTCAAAGCAGTCGACGACCACCGTGAACAGATCCTCGCGCATCAGCGCCCTGGTGAGCACCTGCTGCGCCGGATTCGAAGCGAGGGGATTGCAGTTCCAGACCATGTAGGCACGGAAACGATCCGTTGCATCGAGTGCGGCGGGGACGTCCATCTGACTGATGGAGGGGCAGGTCTCCTGGGCCATCGGCCGGGGCGGCGTGGCGCCCTTGCGTGCCATGATGTCGAGCGTGCTGTTGAGGTAGTAGATGCCGGTACCGGGTTTCGACATGTTGCCTGTCAGCGCGGGAAGCATGGCGCAGGCGCGGAAGATATTGCCGCCGCGAAACTGGCGCTGCAGTCCCTGGCCGAGCCACAGGAGGGACGGTCCCCTCGCATAGAGGTGGGCGGTCTCCTCGATGAGCTCGACAGGGACACCGGTCACGCGGGACGTCGATTCCGGGTCTGCCGCGGCGATCGCGTCCTCGACCTCGTGGTAACCCTCGACGTGGCTGGCGATCCAGGCGTCGTCGAGCAGGCCATCGCGGCGGGCAACGTGGCAAAGGCCGAAGGCCAGCACCGCATCGCTGCCGGGATTGACCTGCAGATGAATGTCGGCCTCGGAGGCCGTGCGGTGCCGCACCGGATCAATGACGACAACCTTCGCCCGGCTTTCCTTCAGCCAGTGCTTGTGAGCATGGGGAGCGCTGTGGGCCGGATTGGCGCCCCAGACGACGATACAGGCGCTGTCCCTGGCCGTTGCGGGATCGAAACCGGTGCCACTTGAGCCGAGGACATAGTGAAGAGCCTGGTGGCCGGCGTTGTTGCAGATGGAATCGGGTATGGCCTCGGTGGCGCCGATACGGTTGAAGAACCGCTCCGGAAAGGCGTTGGCAAGGGCCGAACAGGTGCCGGTGTAGTGCGTGTGGAGGATGGATTCGGCGCCGCTCTCGGCGATGATGGCATCAAGGCGTGTTGCAATCGTGCCAAGCGCCTCCTCCCAGCTGACTCGCTCGAAGAGACCCGATCCCTTCGGTCCGGTCCGACGCAGGGGGTGGAGGAGACGGGAATCTCGGTCGAGCCAGACACCGTTGTAGGCAATGGCGCACTTGCCACACAGAGCGCCCCGGCTCACCGGATGATCGGGGTCGCCCAGAACCCGCGTGATCTTGCCATGACGCCTGACCACAGCGATGCCGCACCCGTCATAGCAGTCGCGGGGACAACTCGTGCGAATGATGTCGCGTTCGGTCATGGGCCTCCCATCACATGATCCGCCTCCATCTTCCCCCCTTGTCGCGAACCTGACAAGGCTTTGCCGCGGTCCTGCAGCCAATCCGCTCCGACGATATTCACTGGTGGCCGGATCGCGTCTTGACGGTGACCGTGTGCGGTGTATCCACTGTCGGCGGAAGATGGAGGAAGCGAACCTTGACCCGGAACTCCATTGAGGTGCGTCCGCTCGGACCCGTGATCGGCGCCGAGATTCACGGGATCGACCTTGCCGAGGGAATTGAACCCGCTACGTGTGATCTGATTCACCAGGCACTGCTTGAGCACCTGGTCGTGTTTCTCCCGGATCAGCATATCGGCCCGGCAGAACATCTCGCCCTTGCGCGCTGGTTCGGTGACGTCGAGCCGCCCCATCCGGTGTTCGGCAATGTGGCGGGACTGCCCGAGGTGACGGTGATCGAGCAGCACGGCGATGGCAGCCTCTACAACGATGTCTGGCATACCGACGTGACCTTTCGCGAACGACCCGCCATGGCCTCGATCCTGCATTGCCAGGTGACGCCGCCAGGCGGTGGTGGCGACACCCTGTGGTCGAGCCTCTACGCTGCCTACGACGCGCTGTCGCCGGCGGTTCGCAACATGATCGAGGACCTGACGGCCATCCACGACTACTACATGTCGTTCGGATCCTCGGTTCTGGCCGGCGAGGGCGGAATCGAGCAACTTGCCCGGGACATCATCGAGTTGCCGCCCGTGGAGCATCCGGTGGTGCGGACACACCCGGAAACCGGAAGGAAGGGGCTGTTCGTCAACCGTACCTTCACAAAGGAGATCAAAGGGCTCAGCGGAGTCGAGAGCGACTACATCCTCAGAATGCTGTGCGAGTTTGCGGAGCACCCCAACTACCAGGTTCGCCGGTCGTGGAAACCCCGTGACCTGGCGATCTGGGACAACCGGTGCACCATGCATCTGGCATCCTCCGACTTTTCGGGACATCGCAAGATGCACCGTGTCACGGTCATCGGCGACCGGCCCTTCCACTAGGTCGTGACACGCGGCAGACATCGGTGGTCGAGGTCTTCGATTTCATCATCGTTGGTGGGGGATCGGCCGGGTCTGTCCTCGCCGCGCGTCTGAGCGAGGAGAGTTCGTGCCGCATCCTTCTCCTCGAGGCTGGTGGCGCGAACCGGGATTTTCGTGTCGCCATGCCGGCGGCCAACGTGTTCGCCGTCGGCAACCCGCGCTTCGACTGGTGCTACCTGACCGAACCCCAGCCGCATCTCGCCGGCCGCCGGATCCACTGGCCCCGGGGGCGCGGGCTCGGGGGTTCGAGCGCCATCAACGGCATGATCTACATACGCGGCAATGCCGCCGACTATGATCGCTGGAGGCAGCTCGGTCTCGGGGGCTGGGCCTGGGCAGATGTGCTGCCCTACTTTCGCAAGGCGGAAAGCCGGGAGGGTGGCGGCGATCACTGGCGCGGCGAGTCCGGACCCCTGCTGACCGGACCGGCAGGACGGCCGCTGCCGATCGACCACGCCTTCATCGAAGCCTGCCTGCAGTCGGGATTGCCGGCCAATCCGGACTTCAACGGGGCAAGCCAGGTTGGTGCCGGCCTGCTCGATGTGACCGTTCGCGATGGCCGGCGCTCCAGCGTCTCGAGATGCTATCTCGGGTCTGCCGGATCCCGGCCAAACCTGGAGGTCCGCACGGGATGTCTGGTCACATCCCTGGTGATCGAGGGACATCGCGCCAGAGGTGTGCGCTACCGCCGGCGGTCCGCTGCGGAAGAAGTCCATGCCTCCCGCGAGGTGATCGTCTGTCAGGGTGCCATCGGTTCGCCACAACTCCTCATGCTGTCGGGCATTGGACCGGCGGACCACCTGCGCCGGCACGGGATCGAGGTGAGAGTGGAGAGCCCCGGAGTCGGGGAAAACCTGCAGGACCATCTCAACATTCCGGTGCGGTTCCACTGTCGGCGGCCGCGCGAAACCCAGGCCCGCTGGGCCCGGCCGATGATGGCTCTCATGCTCGGCGCCTCGTGGTTTGCCAGCGGCGGACGGGCGGGGCCGGGGGCCCATCCCTTCTGGTCGGCCGGCGCCTTTTCCGAAGGTGGCGCGGAAGCGCCCGACCTTCCTCGATTCCAGGTCTTTTTCACACCGATGGTCATCGCTGAAGGTCGGGGTTACGGAACGAAGACCGCCGTCGACGGTTTCCAGTTCGATGTGAACCAGATGCACCCGCTTTCGCGCGGCCACATCAGGCTCAAGAGCGCCGATCCCGAGGACCACCCCGTCATCGAACCGAACTATCTTGGCGAAGATGAGGACCGGCGGGACTTCATTGATGCGGTCAGGTGGGCGCGCGACATCGCACGCCAGCCGGCACTGGCTCCCTATCGCGGAGGCGAAATGGATCCCGGGGAGCATGTCTCGACTGACGACGACATTCTTGCGGCGGTCGCCCGTGGCGCCCTGTCGGGATATCATGCATCGGGAACCTGCAAGATGGGGGCGCCTGGCGACCCGATGGCGGTTGTCGACGATCAGCTGAAGGTGCGCGGCGTCGATGGCCTCAGGGTGGTCGATGCATCGGTGATGCCGATTATCGTGACAGGAAACACCAATGCTCCAACGGTCATGATTGCCGAGAAAGCGGCGGACATGATACGAGGCCACACGCCCCTGCCGCGACGCGAGGCAGCCGCCGAACACGGTCCATGACGGAAAGCACGCCCTATCTCTTGAGGCCGAATCCCGACGATTCGCGCCTGACGCGTTCGGTGTCCGGCATCGACCAGGACGGCAACCGGGTCGATCGGGCCGTGACCGTGGAGACCCCGTTGACGCTGTTTCTCAATGATCAGGAAATCGTCACCATGATGACGATCGGGGATTTCCCGGACTACCTGGCCCTGGGTTACCTGCTGAACCAGGGGATGCTGGCCGGAATCGAAGACGTCACCGGAATCGAGCATGACGAAGAGATCGCCACGCTGGTCGTGCGCACCCGTGGGCAGACCGATTACGAGGAGAAGCTCCGGAAGCGCACACTGACGTCGGGATGTGCGCAGGGAACCGTCTTTGGCGATCTCATGGACGAGATCGAGTCCGTCAATCTGGACAGGAACGCGGTGGTTCGCACCGGATGGCTCCATGCGCTCGCAAAGACGATCACGGCGACGCCGAGCCTCTACCTCAAGGCCGGCGCCATCCATGGCTGTGTTCTCTGTGAAGGTGACCGTCCGCTGGTCTACATGGAGGATGTCGGCAGGCACAATGCCGTCGACAAGATTGCCGGCTACATGGCCATCGAGAACATTCCGGCCGCCGGCAAGTTGTTTTACACAACCGGCCGGCTGACCAGCGAGATGGTGATCAAGACGGCACGGATGAACATTCCGGTCCTGATTTCCCGTTCGGGGTTCACGGCCTGGGGCGTCGAACTCGCCCGCCAGGTCGACATGACACTCATCGGCCGCCTGCGCGGCAGACGGTTCATGGTGGCCGCAGGCGCGCATCGTGTGTGCTGGGACGACCCGCCCGTTCCAAGGTCGCAAGAGGAGTGACGGAGGTGTCGGCGTTGCGCAACGACGTGGCCGGAACGGTGCTCGCCGGCGGGTTGGCGCGACGCATGGGTGGCGGGGACAAGGGCATGCTGGACCTCGGTGGCCGCAGCATTCTCGATCACGTGATCGCCCGCTTGCGCCCACAGGTGCGCATGGTGGCGCTCAACGTCAATGATGACGCCTCGCGCTTCGACTCGTCCGTCATCTCGCTGGCGCCCGACATGCTGCCGGGACGCCCCGGTCCACTTGCCGGTGTGCTGGCCGGACTCGACTGGACCTTTGCCAACGTGCCGGGCCTGCACTGGATCGTCACCGTGCCCACGGACACGCCGTTCCTGCCCGTCGACCTTGTCGAGAGGCTTTTTGCGGCGGTGAAGACTTCAGGCGCCGACATGGCCTGTGCTGCGTCCGCCGGCAGGCGCCACCCTGTCGTTGGCCTGTGGCCCGTCCACCTGCGGAACGAACTGCGCCAGGCATTGATCATGGAGGGCGTGCGCAAGATCGACGCCTGGACCGGCCGTTACCGGGTGGCCGAGGCGTCGTTCAGCGACCATCCGGTGGACCCCTTCTTCAACATCAACAATCCGGACGATCTTGCCACGGCCAGGACTCTCCTGATGCGCCTGGAATGCCATCAGCCCGAAGTGGCAGCGCCCTGACAGCACGCGCCGCCTCCGGCCCGGTGGGCGATGATCGAGTGCCCGGGGTTGGCAAGACCGGGTGATTTTGGCACACAGCAGACCGCTGTCGCAGGAGTGTCGCGCCATGAGTGTCGAGGAAAGCCCCGCTCCCGGGGGGACTCATGACTTCATTCGCGCGATCGTTGCCGACGATGTCACCGCAGGCCGCGTTGCGACCGTCGTCACGCGATTTCCTCCGGAACCCAACGGGTATCTCCACATCGGCCACGCCAAGTCGTTGTGCCTCAACTTCGGTATCGGCGGGGAGTTTGCCGGACGCTGTCATCTGAGGTTCGACGACACCAACCCGGTGCGCGAGGAACAGGAGTACATCGAGGCCATTCAGGAGGATGTCCGCTGGCTCGGTTTCGAGTGGGGCGAACACCTCTACTTCGCCTCGGACCATTTCGAGCAGCTCTACGCCTGGGCCGAACATCTCATTCGCAACGGCGATGCCTATGTCGATTCCCAGTCGCTCGAGGATATGCGCGAGGCCCGGGGCACATGGAACGTGGCGGGCCGCAACAGTCCCTGGCGGGACCGCGTGCCCGAGGAAAATCTCGATCTTTTCCGCCGAATGCGGGCCGGCGAGTTTTCCGATGGCGCCCACGTGCTGCGGGCAAAGATCGACATGGCCGCCGGCAACATGAACATGCGCGATCCGGTGCTCTACCGCATTCTTCACGCGCACCACCCGCGCACCGGCAGCGCGTGGTGCATCTATCCGACCTATGACTATGCGCACGGCCAGTCGGATGCCATCGAGGGCGTGACCCACTCACTGTGCACGCTCGAATTCGAAGATCACCGGCCGCTCTACGACTGGCTGATCGATCATCTTCCGGTGCCGCAGGTGCCCCGTCAGTATGAATTCGCCAGGCTCAACCTTGGTTCGACGGTGTTGTCGAAACGTGCCCTCATCAGCCTTGTCCACGACGGCCATGTCAGCGGCTGGGACGATCCCAGGATGCCGACGCTGCGCGGCATGAGACGCCGGGGCATTCCGCCTGAGGCGATCCGCGAGTTCATTTCCAGGGTAGGCGTTGCCAGGGCGGACAATCTCGTCGACCCGGCCATGCTCGACAACTGTGTGCGTTCCCATCTCAACCGCACGGCGCCGCGCCGCATGGCGGTGCTGCGGCCGCTGAAAGTGGTCATCGAGACGTGGCCCGAGGGCGAGACCGACGAACTCGAGGCGATCAACAACCCCGAGGACGAAGGAGCGGGGCGGCGCCCTCTGCTCTTCACCCGCACCCTCTACATCGAACGCGACGATTTCATGGAGGATCCGCCGCGCAAGTTCTTCCGGCTGGCCCCCGGCCGGGAGGTCCGCTTGCGCCACGCCTTTTTCATCACCTGCCAGGAGGTCGTGAAGGACGCCGACGGTGACATCGTGGAACTTCGCTGTACCCACGATCCGGCCAGCAGGGGTGGCGGCTCTCCTGACGGACGCAAGGTCAGAGGCACCCTGCACTGGGTCTCGGCCGATCATGCCGTCAGTGCCGAAGTCCGTCTCTATGATCGTCTCTTCACGTCACCGGCGCCGGGTCGTGAAGGCGACTTCGTTGCCGACCTCAACCCGGATTCTCTTGTCGTTCTCGATGACTGCCTCGTTGAACCCGCCGCTCTCGATGCTGCGCCGGGGGATGTCCTGCAGTTCGAACGGCAGGGCTACTTCAGCGTCGATGCCGACTTCACGAGCGAGCGTCCGGTGTTCAATCGCACGGTCGGTCTGCGCGACAGCTGGGCTCGCGTCCGGCGCAACACGCCTTGACGGCAGAGCGGCCCCACGAAGTGGGGCAGGTGCCGGGCGCCCTGCTTGCCGTCCTGATCGACTCCATCAACCAGTCGTTCTTCCATTCCCGGATGCTTCGGGCCTGGGGTCACTCGAAAGCCATGGAGTCCAATGACCACTGGATGCAGCAGATGCGCCAGGCGTCATCTCTGGTCGAGGCCATGACAGCGTGTGGCATCCGCCTGGATGACAAGCCGGCGTCGGACCTCGTCATCGGATGCGATGCCATGACGGTCCTTGCCGCCGATGCTGCTCAGGCGGAACGCTGCGCCGCGACCGCCTCAGCTGCGGCCAGGGCGCTCCCGAATGGCGCCTTGCGGTCGTTGATGAACGAGATCGTGGCCAGCGAAGAGGCGTACGCCGCACGACTCCGGACGTGGTGCGAGAGGCCACCGGAAGTCACACGCCATGCCAAGCACCTGCTGCCCAAGCCGGGTGCCCTGCCGGTGGCGCTGGAGGCGCTCAACCGGGCGCTTCGTCCGCTCGCCGCCGCGGTCAGCCAGATCTTCCTGCACAGTCTGGTGTTTGGCTGCACCGGCAGGAAGGAGGAGGCGAAACGCGAACTGGTCGCCGCCCTCGAGGCCATGGCCCGGGCCGAGGCGCTCCTCGAGCGCCTTCTCGATCTCGGTGGCCTGCCGGACCAGCACCGCCATGGCCGCCTCAGCATGGGAAGCGGGCCGGCCGCCGCCGAGCGGACAGCCCGCGACATCCACGGCGTCATCATCACCGAACTCGAGGCCGGTCTGGCCACACTCGATGCCATCGCCGATCCCCTGACCCATACCCTTATCGACGGCATTCTCAGGGCCGAACGCGCCGCAAGGCAGACTGTGGCACAGCGTCTTGAGCGGATGGCCGCCGCTTCCTGACACTCGACAACGCAAGGAAGCGGGGACCGCTTTCCCGTTGCCGGCGGCGTTGCCCTTCATCAAGGGAGCTTGGCGTTGGAGTGAGCGCAGTACCGGCCGGCGATCCCGCGAGTGCCTTGCTGTAGTGAACACGCTGGTCAACAACGAACCTGCCTGCGTGGGAGGCGAGCCTCAGCACCTCATGACCTGGATGTGACCTTCGCTGCCGTAGTCGAGAAGGCGGCGGTCGCGGGTCACAAGAACGTATCCGAACGCCCGCGCCGTCGCTGCGAGGATGCGATCTACCGGATCGGCGGGCGGTGAACCTGGAAGAGTGCAGGATGCAATCAGCACCGACGGCGGCATCTCCGCAAGTGAGAGGCCGGGTGTCGCGCAAATCCTGTCGAACCAGATCGTGGGACTGAGCGACAAGGCCAATCGCCGCTTCGCCGCGAGCATTGCGACTTCCCACGCGGTCATCGGCGAGACCGCCAATTGCCCCTCTTCAGGGTGCAGTTCCGCCAGCACGCTCGCGGCGGGCTCGTGTAGCGGTTCGTTCCGCACGATCCAGACTACCGCGCAGGTGTCGAGCAAAAGGACAGGCATCGCCGGTTACCGCGCCTCGTTCCATTCCGTGTCCACGGGTTCCGTCAAGTCGATCCCTTCATACACCGTCACAGTGCCGTTGAGCGCACTGGCGAGGTGGGAGATGATGCTTTGGCGCGGCGTTTCCAGCCCCTCCGGATCGTCCACTTGCGGCTTCGTTCTGCGATCTCTCGGCCGGGCACTATCCTTCGCCGACTTGCGGAACACCAGCTTTCGGCCCGTCATGTCAACGTCGGCGGACTTGTACCCCGCTCTGAGCCATGCATTCGTAATGACACTGTTGGACGGATTGTTCGACCACCAGGGCCGGTGCCTGAAAGCTGAGGACGGCAATCCATCCCCGATGATTCTCTCGATCTCGGCGAAGGTCATGGGTACGTCGGCACGGCTGCAGGCGCGCAGGTAGTGTTCCAAGGGCTCATACTTCGACATTTCAACCATTCTCTCCTTCTCGATTTGCCTTGGCTTCTCGACGAAGTCACGGTCACCACAACCTATCTATACAAAATCGCGACATATTCGGTGTATGTTGGCTTATGATTTCCTGGGTAACAGTCTAACTATAAGGTAGGGATACACTAACGATCAAGAGTGAAATTTGACGTTGTGGATGACCTGCCCTGGCTTCGGGCTCCGTGGATGACACTCGACGGCAGTCTGCATTGTCGACTGCAATCCAAGGCAGAGGCCGGTGGAAGGTGGTGAGCGCGGGTTCTGTTCTGCCGCAGCCCCGCGGCGAACGCGGGCCGGTGCATGCGGCCGCCCTCCGATCTCAAGCATGTTCAGCGACGCAGCGTGCTTGCTCATGAAGAAATCCTCCTGAGCACCTTGGATCCACCAGCAGGCGACACATCGTCCATGCAACTTCGTCAGCAGCTGTCGCGGCGGCTACTTCATGGCCGGTTCGATGACATGGAGCTCGCGGCGGAACGGAACGTCACCTGGATCGGCGTCCGTCCCGAGTTCGCGGGCATAGCGATGGCCCTCGTAGACGGCGGTGGCGATGATGCCGGGCGCCTGGCAATCGCCAATCCTGCTGAGCGTGCGGATGCCGGTATCGGACGAGTCGTCAAGAGTATGCACGACTTCATGGTAGAGGCCGTCTTCCGGCAGGCGTGCCGTCACCATGACGACACCGTCGACCGGCAGCGTCACCTCGCGGCGGCTCAGGCTGTCATGAAGCAGCACCTGACCGGTCTCCACGGCGAGAAGGGTCGTGTTGGCATGGAGTTCCACGCCGGCATCATGAAGGCGTTCCTGGTTCGCCTCGTGTTCCAGCGTGTGGATCTGCCAGGAGGCAACAGTCGCCATCGGTGTGGCAAGGCTCACGTCGTAGCCTTCCGTGCTCAACAGCTCTGCGAGCACGCTCGCCATGTAGTAGTGGTCGTCGTCGAACAGCAGCACCCTGCCTTCCGGTGGCCGGCGCCCCTCGAGTATGTCGTCGGGCGTGAGGACGTGCGCTGCGTCGCTCCCGGGAACAGGTGAGGTGAGGCGCCGGCCGCAGCCATCGCGCCGCCACGTGGCTCCGGTCGCAATCGCCACGTGTTCGGCCCCAAGTTCGAGAATCTGGTCTGCGTCGAGGCGGCTCGAGCGGTAGACGTCGACATTGGACATGCGCTGAATCTGGCTCATCCGGTAGTCGCGCACACGGGCCCAGGCAGCGAGCCCGGGCAACCGGCTCTCTCGGGTGACGCGCCCGCCGAGTTCTTCGTCTGCCTCGGCCAGTGTGACGCGGAATCCCCGCAGTCCGGCCGCCCGCGCCGCCTCGAGTCCGGCGGGTCCGGCGCCGACGACGAGCAGGTGAGCGTCCGATTCTGCCGATGGCAGGGTTTCAGGATGCCAGGCCTTGCGCCATTCCTCGCCGAAGGTCGGATTCTGGGTGCAGCGTGCCGGTGCCGTCATCTGGGTCCAGCCGATGCAGACATTGCAGCCGATGCACTCGCGAATGTCGTCAAGGCGGCCTTCCTCGACCTTCTTCGGGAGAAACGGATCGGCAATCGATGGCCGCGCGGCGCCGATCAGATCGACGATGCCGCGGCGGATTGCCGAGACCATGGCATCGGGAGACGTGTAACGTCCGACCGTCGAGACGGGCTTGGTCGTCACCTGCTTCACGAAGGCAACGTAGTCCTCCTGGTAGCCCTCGGGCGCGAACCGTGACGTCTTCGAATCGTTCGTCCAGTCGCTGACGTTGACATCCCACAGGTCCGGGAGTTCGGCCATCATCTCGACTGCCTCGCGACCCTCGGCGTGCCACTCGAGGCCGTCCGGTCCCATCATCTCGTCAACGGCAAAACGCACCACGACTCCGGTGGTGTCACCGACGGCTTCCCGCGTCTCCTCGAGCAGTTCGCGGAACAGGCGCAGTCTGTTCTCGAGGCTGCCGCCGTATTCATCGGTCCGCTGGTTGTGGCGTCGCGCCAGAAAGTGGCTCGGTACGGTTCCGTCGTGTCCGGCATAGACGATGACAATGTCGAAGCCGATGTCGCGTGCCCGGATGGCTGCCCGTCTGTGCGCGCGGCGGTACTCGCGGATATCCGCGAGGTCCATGGCACGCGCCTGGATCGGTGCAAGGCTCCAGTTCGCCGGCCGGTGCATCGGGCCGATCGGGATCTCCCGGCTGTAGAGATTCGGTGTGTCGTGGCCGTTGTGGACGAGTTCGATTCCAGCGAGGCTTCCGAACCGGTGCACCTCCTCGGCCATGCGGCCCAGATAGACCTCGTCGCTGGTATCCCACATGTTCGTTTCGGCGTAGGGCGAGGCGTCACCGCTGGCCAGAAAGTCGCACTGTTCAGTGCAGACGATTCCCCAGCCGCCTTCGGCCTTCGCACCCCGCATGCCGATCATCGCATTGGGATAGACCCGGCCCATGCCGTTGCAGTGGGGCACCTGGTAGAATCTGTTGGGCGCGGTGACCGGGCCGATTGCGAGTGGTTCGAACAGGATGTCGTAACGTGGATCGCGGGTCACAGGTCGTCCTCCCGGCTTGTGCTCACGGGGCGTTGTCCGCGCAGGTGATGGGGGCAGTGCTCACCCGTCCCGAGGACCGCTACCATGGCCTCCCAGGTCTCGACCTGATGGTCGACGAACTCGGCACCGTATCTCTTTTCCAGGTCAGCGCGCGCCGCGCCCGTCAGAAAGTCGAGTTCGCGGTGGCTCACCTCCCTGTACCAGGGATTGCGGTTGGTCAGACTCACGTTCACGAATCCTGCACCCCTGAGGGCCGCTTCGTAGTGGTCTGGCGAGGCCATGGAGAAGTCGAGCCCTTCCAGTTCGATGTAACGCGCCATCCCGGGGCTCGGCGTGTCGTCGTGGGAGATCAGCCAGTCCGATGCGGCAAACCAGCCGCCGGGCTCCAGGACGCGGAACACTTCGCGGGCAAGCAAGTCCTTGTCCGCGACATGAATGATGGCGTCCTTGGAAAAAACGACATCAAAGCTCCGGTCGGCGAACTCGAAGGGTCCGGGTTCCACCTGCCGTATGGTGACCCGGTCGGCGGCCCCGGCATCGCGGGCACGCTTGCGCGCCGCGTTGCAGGCCGGCGCCTCGACGTCGATTCCGGTGACATGGCCCGCGCCGTGATCGAGCGCCAGCGAAAGCGTGATGCCGCCTGATCCGCAACCGATGTCGAGAATGCGGGCACCATCAAGGTCGAGACCTTCGAGAATGCGGGTGACCTCGTCGGGCCCCCCAGGCGAGAGGTATCCGCTCCCCCACACCTCCTCGAGAAAGGTGATGTAGCCGTCGTCGTAAAGTTCCTCGTCCACGATCTCCTCCATCAACTCCCTGGACGCGATGAACCGTGCGTCCGAATCAGGTTCCGTTGTCCGGTCATGCTCCTGAGGCTTCGGGATGGGCGGCGTCACCCTCCACCCTGGGCCCTGGCGTCCTCCATCGTGCCCGCCTGGCTGCGTCCGGTCCGCCAGGCGGGTTCCGGTGGCGTGCTGACCCACGCAGGACAGTCACCCCGGAAGTGGCCGCACCGGTCATCGCCGAAGCCATGGGGCATGTAGCCCAGCAACGCCCGCAGGCGGGGGCTGTAGCGGGCCGCAATCTCGGGAGGCGTCGTCAGGTACTGGTTGACCTCCGGTCTCAACCAGCCGAGGCAGTAGCTGTTGACAAGACCCAGACGCGGTGTGTCGCTCCGGTTGGCTGCGCCGCCGTGCCACGTCGAGCCGAGGAAGAAGAGCGCTGAACCCTTTGGCATTTCGGCAACGCTCCAGCGGGACAAGTCCGGCAGATGCCACGCGCGGGAGTAGCGGTGACTGCCGGGAATCACCCGGGTCCCGCCATTCTCCTTCGTGAAGTCGCACAGGGACCACATGACCCCGAGGATCAGCTCCATGCCGGCGATGTCGATGGGGTAGATCGTGTCGTCACGGTGCAGCGCCTGGTCTGTTTCACCCGGCATGATCTCGATCGCCGTCAGGCTGCTGATCCGGTACGTCTCGGCAAACGGAAGAAGAACCTGGTCGGCGACGGCGATCACGAGATCGTGATCCACGAGACCGGCCGCACCCGGCGCCGTGGTCAGCACGCCACCGTAGCGGAGCGTCAGGTCTCCGTTGAAGGCGCTGCGCGAATTCAGTCCCTCGGCGTCAAGCTGGGGTCTGAGTTCCCGGGCCACGTTATCTGCCAGCTCCGGCGGAGCGAGTTCCCTCACGGCAACGGTGCCGTCACGCTGCAGGATGCGTGCCACAGTATCGGCATCGGCGGTGCGATCGAGTACGGTCAGGTCCATCGTGCTCTCCATGGGCAACAGCACCCCTCGAGTGTGCTTTTCGTCCGACAGACCATACCACGTCGTTGCCGGCCCGGAACCGCGGACAGGTCCTCTCATCCTGCGAGGCAGGGTCCCCGTCAGCCCATGGGCCGCAAGACGACCCCGGATTGTCGCCGCGATGCGTTTCCCTGATAATCGGCGTCCGGTGCAGCGCGGAGGAAGAATGCAGGGTCGCAACGGCGCGCAGGCAGCCAGAACGGCCGCCACTCTTGAGGCCATGTCCGCCATGGCGGTAGACGGCAACGCCGGATGGGTGACGCTGCCGGTAGATGCGTACTGCAATCCGGACATCCATGACCTTGAGGTCGAGAGGATCTTCCGGGCAGGATGGATCGCTGTCGGCCGGACCGACGAGGTCCGCGAACCCGGCAGCTACCTTGCCCGCGAGATCGCCGGGACGCCGGTCGCCATGGTCCGAGATCATGGTGGATGCCTCAGGGTCTTTGCGAACATCTGCCGTCACCGCTGGATGAAGGTTCTGGACGGGAGGGGGCGCAAGGCCGTCATCACCTGCCCCTACCACGCCTGGGTCTACGGGCTCGACGGATGTCTGCGCCGGGCGCCGGGCATGGAGTGCCATCCCGACTTCAATGCCGATGCCACACGCCTGGAAGAACTCTCTTTCGAGGTCTGGCACGGATTCGTTTTCGTCAATCTCGACGGTCGCGCCGGTCCTCTGGCACCTCGCCTCGCGGGCGTTGAAGAGACGCTCCGCCCCTACGGCCTCGACAGCTGGGTTACCGCGCGCACCCTGGAGTTCGGAGAGGTTCCCTGGGGCTGGAAAGTGATGCAGGACAACGGCGAGTGCTACCACCACGAAGGGTTGCACCCCGAGACCTTCCAGGCCGTCTTCCCCGGCGAGAAGACCGGCACGGCCTGTGGCGATGACTGGATACTGCAGTGGAGCCCGGCGCGGGAAGAGAGCCTGGAGACACTCGCCGACGGGACCAGGGTCATGCCCGGGTGCTACTTCGAACCGCTCGATGGCCTCGACGCCTTTCACCGCACCCACTTCGTGCTGGTCTATGTCCTGCCGAACTACCTGATCTACCTGCAGCCCGACTGCGGGATCATGATCCGCTTTCTTCCCGTCGATGCCGGTCGTTCCCACATGGAGGTTGATCTTCTGGTTCCGGAGAGTGCCCGCCGTCTCAACGATTTCGACGAGCGGCTCGATCGCCTCGAGAACTTCTTCCATCGCTTCAACGACGAGGATGTCCCCGCCAACACGGCGATCCAGAAGGCTCTTGAAAGCGGCCGGGCCACCCGGGCGCCGCTTTCGCGTCACGAACAGCACAACCGTCATGTCGCCTGGTGGGTAGCCAGCCGACTCACGAACTCTCCGGCATCCTGACGTCGTCCCGCCTGTGCCGTGGTGAACGGCCGCCGGTCCGGCCTGGCGTGCCTGACAGCCTTGCCTGGCCGGGACTCAGGGATGGATGGTCACGGTGATGCAGGAGGCCCGGTTGGTGTCGTGGAAGACCGTCTGTGTGGCGACGACGGGGCTCGCTCCCTGACCGAATGGCTCACCGGTGTTGAGATTGCGGTCGTAGCGGTTGAAGTTGCTGGACGAGATCTCGACGGCGAGGCGGTGACCGGGGGCGAGCGCATAGCTGGTCGACCACAGGTCGATGTCGAGTTCCTGTATCTCTCCCGGCACCATCATCTCCTCCCTGTCGATCCCGTTGCGGAATCGGCAGCGCAGGATGCCGTCCTGGATGAGGTTGGCGCTGCCGTCGACTGCCACATCGGCAAGTGCCACGGTGACATCCGTGTCCACGGCACTGCTGGAGAAGAAAAGGTGGGCCGAGATGGGGCCAGTCAGTTCCAGCCCGTCGGCGAACGGTTCCGACATGTAGACGAGAACATCCTGGCGTTGCTGAACACCGCGCCGATCGCCCATCTGTCCGGCCAGGGACCAGCAGTCGTAGACCAGTGTCTCGGCTACCGGATCGGCTGGGTCATAGCGATAACTCGTCGCCGGTTCGTCCCCGGGGGGATCGGTGGCAAGGAAGAGAGCTTCGGCGGACCTCAGGTAAAACCGTTGCTGCCGGCATTCCCGGGGCGGCCAGGTTCCGGTATCGCGCCAGACATCCCGCCCCATGGCGTAGTAGCGAATGGCGCCCGACTCACCGAACCCGTTCTGCTCCTGCTTGAGGTAGCGGTCGAAGAAAGTCGCGAAGGTGTCCCACTTGGCCTCGGCCGTGTTGGATTTGACCGGCAGCAGGCCGACCCGGTGGCAGCGATCGGCCGTGCCTTCGTGATCCCAGGGCCCGATGAAGAGATGCTGGTTGGCGGCGGCGCGATTGCGTTCTTCCATGGTGCGCCAATCGGCGATCGTGGGGCCAAGGTAGTTGTCGTACCAGCCGCCCCAGTGCAGCACCGGAATGCTGATGGTCTCGTACCCGGCGAGGAGGCTGTGCTGTTCCCAGAACCGGGACGGCTGAGGGTTGGCGATCAGCTCGTCGAAGTAGCGTGACGGGGCGCCTGCGGCATCGGCCATGTCGGCGAGCGGAAGGTGCCAGTAATCGAGCCGCGAGAGATCCTGATAGGTCTGGTCTGTCATCGAGATCGCCCAGGTTCCCACGGTGTTCAGCTGCAGGCATCCGTAGCGCATGGTGGCGCGATAGCGATCAAGGGATATGTCTCCGGGTGCAACGCACTTGAGAGCCGGATGGCCGCTCACGGCTCCGGCATAGCTGGTGAACCCGAAGTAGCTCTCGCCCCACATGCCGACCCGGCCGTCGCACCACTCCTCGCCTGCAATCCAGGCGATCGTGTCGTAGCCGTCGGGGACCTCGTTGTCGGAAAGATTGGGTTCGAAGTACCCCTCGGAACCCCATTTCCCGCGCACGTCCTGGACCACGGCGGCATAGCCCTGACGCACCCAGTGACGGGCAATGGCCGGCATGAAACAGTAGGGTTCCGTCTTCCCGTAGGGCATGCGCGTCAGGATGGCGGGGAAGGGGCCATCGCCGGCCGGAAGGTAGACGTCCGTCGCAAGTTTGATGCCGTCTCGCATGGCCACCATGGTGTCGCTGATCACCGGGCCCTGGGCGGCCCGTTCGGGCAGAGCGGACGGGATGGTGTGATAGGCCGGCGTTTCGTGCTTGTCCTTCCACGCCTGAAGTCCATCAGACACGTTCATGGCACACGCCTTCCTCTTCACGTCGTCGTCCCATGATATCACGGTTGTTGCCCGCTTGACGCCCAGATGGTGGTGCGGCAGGGATGCAACGTGAATGGAGAAACCTGAGGTCATGTACAAGGTCGATCCCCGTCGCATGGATCTCGTGGCGGAGTTCATGGACCAGCCTGGCGGGCCCTACAGCCCGGAACTCACACTGCTGGTCAACCGCCTTCGCCTGCTGCCGATGGATGAGCGTGTCATCCTGGTGAAGACCGTCGCGGGGGACGGATGGCGCCTGGCGCGGATGCCGGCAAGGGGCGAGCCCGTTGCCTTCACCGACGCAACCGTGTTCGAAGACTACGATGACGCCTGCCGCGAGGTCTTTCGCCGGCGTTGGCAACATGTCACCGGCACCGATCCGGGGCGGGGGGACCAATGAAGTCGATCGTCGGTTATGCCAACCGGTGGAGCGCCGCGCCCGGCGACACCATCGAATTCAAGGTCAGCACTTACGGTGCTGAGCACTACCGGGCCGATCTCGTGCGCATCATCTGCGGCGATGACGATCCCCATCGCGGCCTCTTCTGCGAAGAGGAGATCGAGGCCCCCTTCAACGGCACCCATGAGGGCCGCACCCAGGTGATGGCGGCAGGCTCTTGCGTCATCGTGCCGCAGCCGGCCCCCGCGGAACGCCTTGCGAGCTTCACGGTCCAGGCATGGATCTATCCCACGCTGCCAGGCGGGCACGAACAGGGGATCATCGCTCACTGGGATGGCGCGGCGTCGTGCGGGTTTGCTCTCGTCATCACGGCAGCCGGCACGCTCGCGCTGAGGACCGGAGACGGCGCCGTCCATGAACTCAGCCTTGAGACCAGGCTCGAATCCCGGCGCTGGCACCTTGTTGCCGGCACCTTCGATGCAGCAACCGGCACTCTCGGTCTCCTCTTGCATCGCCTGTCGAGCGAGGTCGAGGCCGGAGAGAACGCACGCGCCAGTGGCGAAGGCGGCTTCCGACCGGCTTCCGGGGCGCTTGTCATCGCTGCCGGAGAGGCTGGCAGGAGCGATCACTTCAACGGCAAGATCGATCGGCCCATCGTCGCCGGACGGGCTCTCGATGCGCGGGAGATTGAAACCCTGGCGTGGTCCGGATCCCCCCACGAACGTGAACCGGCCGTCGTCGCCGCCTGGGACTTCTCGAAAGACATCGGGCGCGCCGAGGTCACGGATGCCGGGTACCACCGCCTTCACGGCCGGACGGTCAACCTGCCGTCTCGCGGGGTCAAGGGATTCAACTGGTCGGGCAGGGAACAGAACTGGCGCCATGCACCATCGGAGTACGGGGCGATCCACTTTCATGAGGACGATCACTACGACGCCGGATGGGAGACCGACTTTACCTTCACCGTGCCGGCGACCCTCGCGAGCGGGGTCTATGCCGCCCGGTTGAGGGCCGGAGACGATGAGTGGCATGTCACCTTCTTCGTGCGGCCACCACCGGGGACCGCGACGGCCAGGCTCGCCTTTCTGGCCTCGACAGCGACCTACATGGCCTACAGCAACTATCGCTGGCACATGAGCGAGCCCTTCGCGGAGGTGGCCGAGACCTTCTGGACAACGCTGACGCCCAACGATGTCTTCCTGCAGGAACACGGGGAGTTCGGCCTGTCGACCTACGACACCCATGCCGACGGCTCCGGTGTGCGCTACGCCTCCAGGTTGCGCCCTGTCCTCAACATGGCGCCGCGCACGCCGCTCTGGAGCTTCAATCCCGACACACACATTCTGGCCTGGCTCGAGCGCTGCGGGTTCGCCTTCGATGTCATCACCGACGAGGATCTGCACCGCGAGGGGGCGGGTCTTTTGCAGCCCTACCGGGCGGTGGTCACGGGAACCCATCCCGAGTACTACACGACACCGATGTGGGACGGCATGCGCGGCTATCTTTCAAGAGGCGGCCGCCTTGCCTACCTCGGAGGCAACGGTTTCATCTGGCGTTGCGCCTTTTCGGACGAATGGCCGGGCGCCCTGGAACTGCGCCGTGCAGAGGACGGCATCCGCTATCGCGACGAGGAACCCGGCGAGTACTACCTGGAGTTCACCGGAGAGTATGGCGGACTGTGGCGGCGCCTGGGCATGGCGCCACAGGCGCTGGTCGGTGTCGGGACCGTGGCCGTGGGGTTCGATCGCTCGGGGTTCTACCGGCGTACTCCTGAAAGCCTCGATCCGCGGGCGTCCTTCATCTTCGAAGGCATCGGCCGCGACGAGTTGATCGGCACCTTCGGCATCCAGGGCGGCGGCGCCAGCGGCTCGGAGATCGACGCCACCGATCCCCGGCTGGGCACGCCCCGCCATGCCCTTGTCGTGGCCCGCTCGGAGGGTCACTCGGCCGACACCTGGCTTGTGCCCGACGAAACCGGCTTCCATCACAGCGCCATGGATGGCGTCCAGAATCCCGACATCCGCGCCGACATGACGTTCTTCGAGACTCCGTCGGGCGGCGCCGTCTTCTCCACCGGATCCATCGCCTGGGGCGCCAGCCTGCCGCACGCCGGCTGGCAGAACAACGTGGCGACGGTCACCGGCAACGTGCTGAACCGCTTCCTCGACCCGGAGCCCTTTGCCATGCCTGCCGGGACGCCGGATTCCTGAAGTCAGGCGGCAATCATGTAGAACTTGCGGAGCGTGCTGGTGATTTCCCAGGTGCAGGCGGCACCCTTGGGAATGAAGAAGGTAGCGCCCGGAGTGTAGGTCTCGGCCTTGCCGGTATGGTCGGTGACCGTGACGGATCCCTCGAGCACCGTCATCATCTCGTTGACCGGATAGGCATCGATCTCCTCGCGGCACGGTGCGCAGACCCATACTCCTGTCAGTATGCTGCCGTCATCGGCGGTCCAGGCATGGGAGATGAGTTCGGTGGTGTCTCCTGATGTGAAGGCTTGAGGGGCAATGAGATCGGACGCCACCAATCCTTCGCCATGGCCTTTGTGGTTGAGACGCACGGGCTTCGTTGTCATGGGATGAATTCCGCCTGGTTGACTAAACAGCCATGTTCGTTGATTGGCTTCGGCGACTCAAGGATTGCCGCTGGATTGGAGTTCCGCCACGCGGCGACGGGTGATTGGGGCCAGGCTCAGACTCATCATCGTTGTTTGCGACGACAAGGGGACCGTGTGGCGCCTTGAGTTGATATCCCGATTGTCTTACCATTCTTCGATCGATCATGAGAGAGTACGAACATGGCAGACACAGCGACCTTGTCGTCCAAGTTCCAGATTTCAATTCCGAAAGCCGTGCGATCGGCCCAACACTGGGAAGCGGGACAGGTATTCACCTTCATTCCCAAGGGGACGGGTGTCCTGCTCGTTCCGGTCCCCGACCGCGCCCAACTGGCAGGCATCGCCGCGGGCGCCAAGCCGGAAGACTACCGCGACCGCTCGGATCGCTTCTGATGCGTCTGGTCGACAGCTCGGCCTGGATCGAATGGCTGATAGGTTCGCCCATTGGCGAAACCGTTGCTGGATATCTTCCGGAGCGGACTGCCTGGCTCGTTCCGACTGTGGTGCAGCTTGAACTCGCGAAGTGGCTTTCCCGGGAGCGTGGCGAGGACAAGGCCGACCAGGTGATCGCCTTCACTCAGGTCTGCAACGTCGCACCCCTGGACACACGGATCGCTCTTGCTGCTGCCAAGGCCTCTCGTGTGCACGGCCTCGCAACGGCAGACGCCATTATTTTCGCCACCGCCCGTGCGCATGATGCCGACCTGTTGACCTGCGACCGTCACTTCGAAGGCCTTCCCGGCGTGATCTTTGTTCCCAAGACCTGAAAGGAACGGATGCGGGCCAGGTCATCGAGGAACCACCCATTGTTCACCAGGGGTTGAGAGTCAGTCGGAGCGCCAACGCGCGGTTGTCGAGGCAACAGACATGACGTCGTCACGGCGCTTCGTCAGGCCGTCCGGTTTCACCGGCGACATCACACCCGGAGTCGGATGCCGCCAATTCTTCGGCATGGCTGTCGCGGTTGTCTCGCGCGAGCTTCCTGTTCATCGAACGATGAAGGGACGGTCATGAAGATAGGCTCTGGAACACCCATGTGACGTAGAGGCTCTCGCTGTCTCCGGCGAAGGCTTCGAAGGGAGCGAGGGTCTCGATGCAGCGCCACAGGCCGTCCCTTTCCATGCGACGCGCCTCCTCCTCAAATCCACCTTCTTCGATGCCTTTGAAACGAACGGAGAGGACAAGATGGCCACCCTTGCGGGTGACGCGAACCATTTCCCGAAAGCCGCTGGCCGGCGCGTGGGTGATGCCGAAGGCGCCGGCTGAGGCAACGGCGGCAAAATGGCCGTCCGGCAGATCGATCGGCATGCCGAGTTCACCGGTCCGGACGCCGTCGTAGACGCCCCGGCCGGCGGCACGTTCGAGCATGCCCGGCGACATGTCGAGGGCAAGAATGTCGCGAAATCCGGCCAGCGACAGCCACTCACCGAGAATGCCGGTGCCTGCTCCGGCATCGAGAATGGTCCCGGCGCCGGCGGTGACATGACGCGCCACGAGGGCAGTGACGATTCCGGGCAGCCTGTAGTCGCGGCCCGCGACGTCACGATCATAGTCTTCAGCCCAGATGTCGTATGTCTGACGCAGCTCCTGTGAACTGCGCGGCGCGTAGATCCGCTTCATCAGCTCTTCGTGCGACAGTGCCATGGCCCCTTTCTCCTGCCAGACGGTTGAGCCGTTGGCCTGACATCTTCGTTCAGTTGCGGAACACCCGCGGCACATCCGATAACGAAGGCAACCAGTACTACGCACCGTGGTCGTGGGGCAATTCCTCCATCGTGTTCCGCAGTGATCTGGCGCCTGAGTACTCCGGCAAGGAGAACCACACCTGGAAGATCCTCTGGGATCCCAAGTACGCCAACCGGGTGGCGATGCGTGACAACTGGGCAGGAACGACCATTCCCGCTGGACTGATTGCCGGCGTCGAGGATCCCTTTGCGATGACGGATGAGGAGATCGTGGAGGTCCGCAAGCTGCTCCAGGAACAGCGCGAACTCAACCGCTTCTACTGGGCAAGCGAGGTGGATGCCCAGGCAGCACTCGCAAGCGGCGAGATCGTTGCCATGTATGCCTGGAACTCCGCCTACGCCACTCTGAAATCGGAAGGGGTCGAAGTGGAATACATGGTGCCGAAGGAAGGGTTGTTGACCTGGGTCGACGGCCACGTGCTCCTGAAGACCTACGTGGGGACCGAGGAACAGCGCTACGACTATCTCGATGCCACGCTGGCCCCTGAGGTCGGCGTCTTCATGATCGAGGAGTACGCTTACGGCGCCACCAACGCGAAGTCCTACGACATGGCGTCACAGGCCATCATCGAGAATCTCGGGCTCGAGGATCCGGAAGCCATCCTGTCGGGGAGCCTGTGGTTCCAGACGGTGCCGCCCGACATCCAGCGCAAGCTCGTCAATCTGCATGACGAGGTTCTCGCCGGCATGTAGGTCCTGAAGAGGCCGGAAGGATGCATCGCGTCATTCCGGCCACCTTCGCTTTCTGGGCGGGACGCGCAAGCTCGATGTTCTCGCCGGTGATGCCGGTGTCGCGGGCGATGCTCCACCACCGCGGGTGACATCCTGGCGCAACTCGACGCCCCGAAACTCGTGGTGGGCGACTTCAACGCTGGCCCGTGGTCTGCGGGTCCGCGCGCGTTCGTCGCGAGAAACGACATCTTCGGTGTCAACACCCGGGCCACCTGGCCCGTCTGGCTCGGTTTCGCCGGCATCCCGATTGACCACGCCTTTGTCAGCCGCGACCTGCGCATCCTCGATATCGAAACCGGCCCCGCCATCGGCTCCGACCACCGGCCCCTCCTGATCGACGTTGCACTGGCCGGACCGGAGGCCGCTCGGGGATCGCCCTAGCCCGGCTCGCCGCGGGGATTGAGAGCACGCGATGTCGCTGCCCATTTGCAGGGGACAGGACCCGGAACTGGACGGCGACCGGCCAGCTGTGTTCGTGGCACGCCCTGACGTCGTCCGACTCCAGAGCGGCCGGCTTGCCGGATGTTCGGGGCGGCGGTCTCCAGCTTGGCCGTGAAGGCCTTGATACCCTATCATGCGATATGGATCAGCCGACGGTGTGAGTCATGAATCGCTGGACGATCTCCGGCGCGGCTTGTCGCGTTGCCTGCAGATCGAGTGCTTCGTCAATGTTCGTTGAGGCGATGCCTCCACCTGACAGGGAGCGAGCCCGGGCAGCGTGCGCCGCGGGAGATGCCGCATCCGCGCCGGCGCGGCGTCGTGAACGGATCGAGCGCTTCATGGCGCGGCCCCGGGAGCATGCGGCGACGGTCTGTGGGCTGACGGCGGCCTTTCTTGCGACCTGCGCCCTGCACGTTGTCGTCGTCTCGCCCGCGACAGCGCAGCCGTCCTGCTCCGACTGGAACACGAGCGCATTCTTCGAAGACGCCACCGCAACGGACGTCGCGCGCTGCCTGGCGGCCGGGGCCGACCCGCTGGCATGGGGCGAGCACGGATGGACGCCTCTTCACCGGGCCGCGGAGAGCGGCACGACTCCTTCGGTCGTCGAGGCGCTGCTGGACGCCGGAATACATCCGGGTGCCCCGACCAGAACAGGGGTCACGCCGCTGCACCTGGCGGTATTGCACAGCCCGTCGGTCGTTCAGACGCTACTGAAGGCCGGCGCCTACCCGGGGGCACAGGCCGGCACCTACCCGTGGACACCGGGCTCCGGGGGCTTGACGCCTCTTCACTGGGCTGCGGCAAACGACGCGACTCCTGCGCTCGTCCAGGCTCTGCTGGACGCCGGAGTCGACCCGGAGGCAGTGTCTGCCGAAGGCGGCACGCCCCTGCAGCTGGCTGCGGCATACAGTCCGTCGGCCGTCCCTGTGCTGTTGGACGCGGGCGCCGACGCGGGTACGCGGGACCGTTCGGGCTGGACGCCCCTGCACGCGGTGGCCGCGTTCGGCACGACCCCAGGGATCGTCGAGATGCTTGTGGACGCCGGAGCGGACCTGGAGGAGCGCCATGACCGTGATCTGACACCTCTGCAACTGGCGGCGGTGTACAGCGCGACACCCTCGGTTGTCGCCGCGCTTCTGGACGCAGGCGCCGACCTGGAGGCGCGGGGCGAAAGCGCGCCGACGCCCCTCAACCTGGCAGCCCGGTACAACGCAACGCCGGGGGTGGTCGAAACGTTGCTCGACGCCGGCGCGGACGTGGAGGCACGGAATGACGATGGCGAGACGCCTCTGCACACGGCTGTCCTGAACAGTTCAGCGCCTGAGGTCGTCGAGGCGCTTCTGGATGCCGGCGCCGACCTGAATGCGCGGGATGGGTCGGCATGGACGCCTCTGCGGACGCCATTACACATGGCCGTCCTGGAGAGCGCAGTTCCGGCGATCGTCCAGGTGCTGCTGGACGCCGGCGCCGACCCGAACATGCCGGACGGCGAGGGACGGGCACCGTTGCATCTGGCGGTCGAAAGCAGGTTCGATGCGGCATCGATCGTCGAGGTGCTGCTGGACGCCGGCGCCGACCCGAAAGCGCGCGATCGCCATGGAAACACGCCTCTGCACGGCGCGGCTGCAAGAAGTCACGGGTTCGTCTTGTGGATGCAGGACGCAACCGGACGAAGCCGAAGGGTCGTCGAGACGCTGCTGGCCGCCGGGGCCGACCCGAATGCCCGCAATGACGACGGAGAGACACCTCTGCATCTTGCGGCCGACTTCACCGAGACCGCCCCGGTCGTCGTGGCGCTGGTGGCCGCCGGAGCCGATCTGGGAGCGCGGGATGGAGAGGGGTGGACACCCCTGCATCGGGCCGGCACCTCCGCGACGGTCCCTGTCGTCGAGGCGCTTCTGGATGCCGGCGCCGACCTGGAAGCACGCACTGAAGAAGGGTGGACGCCCCTGCATCGGGCTGCGGCATTCGCCACAAGCCCCAAGATGTCTGCGGTCATGCTCGCCATGCTCGACGGCGGAGCCGACCCGGACGCCAGGACGGCGGCTGGCGAGAGGCCATGGGACCTCATAGGGGAGGACTCCCCTCTCGTGGGAACGGCGGTGTACCGGCGGCTTCAGGAGGAGCGCCAGGCAGTTCGAACGGGCGATCGGTCTCTCGCGAGCATGCCGGCGACGGTGGCAGAGTGCGACGACTGGAACACGCAGGAATTCTTCGAAACCGCGACGCTCGAGACGGTGACCGCCTGCCTCGACTTCTATGCGGACCCGAATGCCGTCGACGGCGGAGACAACACCCCTTTGCACCTTGCGATTGTGTTTGCTGAGGATCGCGCCGTCATCGACGCTCTGCTCGCTGCCGGGGCGGACCCGAACTACGGCAACATCGACAGCAATACTCCTCTGCATGTTGCGATCGATGTCAACGAAGGCCCCGCCGTCGTCGACGCCCTGCTCGCCGCCGGGGCGGATCCGAATGAGCTGGACTACTACGGCATGGTCCCACTGGCTGTTGCGGCGAGCTCGAACGAGGACCCCGCCGTCATCGACACTCTGGTCGCGGCTGGGGCGGACCTCAATGCCCACGGCAGAATCGACAGCACACCTCTGCATGTGGCGGCCGACCATCAGAGTCGCGCGGTCGTTGACGCCCTGCTCGCCGCTGGAGCAGACCCAAATGCTCGAGATGTCTATGACCGTACCCCTCTGCACGAGGCGGCCGGCGCAAATGAGGATCCCGCCGTCATCCATGCTCTGCTCAATGCAGGAGCGGATCCCAACGTCCGCGACAGCGGTGACAACACCCCCCTGCTCCTGGCAGCCGGCTACAACGCAAACCCCGCCGTCATCGATGTTCTGGTCGCCGCCGGAGCAGACCCGAATGTCCGTGCCGAGTACAACAGCACCCCTCTGCACGAGGCGGCACAGTTCAGCGTGAGCCCTGCCGTCATCCACGCTCTGGCCGAGGCCGGGGCAGACCCGCACGCCCTCGAGGACATCTACGACCGTACTCCTCTGCATCTGGCAGCAGACCAGAACCGGAATCCTGCCGTCATCCACGCCCTGGTTGCCGTCGGGTCGGACCTGAACGCCCGCGACGAGCAAGGCTACACCGCCCTTCACTGGGCGGCGAGCGACAACTCGAACCCCGCCGTCATCAGCGCTCTGGTCGCCGCCGGAGCGGACCTGAATGCCCGCGACAAGGGCGGCGATACGGCCCTGCATTGGGCGGTGCGGTACACCGGCCCCGCCATCATCATCGAACTATTGAAGATGGGCGCCGATCCAACGGCGCGAAACGACGTCGGCACGACGCCTCTGGGCCTGGCGAGATCGTGGTTCGGGCCGGACCGGACGCCCGCCGTGATCGCGGCACTGGAACGCGCCGCGGGGGCCCCGCCGCTTGAGACCGGCGCCGCGCCATAGCGTCGCCGTCCAGAATCCGCTGGCGGGAGGCCGCTGTTGTTCCTTCAGACGGCGCGCGCGCCGCCGTCGCCGGGGGTGATGCCGGCATGCGCCCGACCGACTCGTCCACCGGCAATCTGCGGAGACGCGCGGCACGATTGGCCGCTGCCGCTGGGACAGCATGCCGTGCATGGCAAACGCGCGTCGGCGTGGGCGGGCTGGCTGGACGCCGGAGGCATCAAGTCCGGCGACGGGCCATGTCGCGGTCCTGGTGTCCTGGATGGTTGCGCACGGCCAGGAACTCCTGGCTCGCCCTTCCCGTCGACGTGGTGGCCGGATTGCCCGGGAGAGCGCGCGAACTGAGATCTACGACGGGTCGGTCGACGAGGTGCGTGGCGGCTTTCCCGGCTGCTGCGAGATGGGAAGTCCCCGGGTCTTGTTCGACGACTGAATGTTCTGACGGGATTACGTCGGCGAGGTGAAGTCCGCCGCGATGACCTCGGTTTCGTATGGAATTGCGAGGAGGCCGGCTTCGTCGATGAAGGGGGCCAGCGCTCCTTCGATGGCCGACAGGATGGCCTCCCGGTCATGATGGGCCTCGGCCGCGCGACAATGCGAGGTCGACCGGACGTAGCCAAGCCACTCGTCCCTGGTGCGGGTCCATGACCAGGTGAAGCGCCGGGTGCGGACAGTCCGGACGTACGGCAGCGCCGCGAGTTCGCTGGCGCGATCATGATCGCGGTAGGTGCGCCGATAGCCGGGAGAGATGTTCTCGAGAGCCGTTTCGTAGGCTTCAGAGACGGCGGAATCCCTGATTCGGTTGTTGTTGAGGATGGCGAGGATGCCGCCTGGTGCGAGGATGCGGCGGCACTCGGCATGGAAGAGGTCGCGGTCGAGCCAGTGAACGGCCTGTCCGACCGTGACGAGATCGAACGCGTCCTTCGCCAGGGGCAGCCTCTCTGCCCTGCCGCCAAGCCAGTGGATGTCAGGATCGGCGTCTCGGGCAATCCTGAGCATGTCGCGGGCCGGCTCGATGCCGACGACGAGGGCTTCGGGAAAGCGGGAGCGCAACTGGCGCGTGAGGATTCCGGTGCCGCTGGCGACGTCGGCGATACGCCGGGGACGCTGCGCCAGCCAGTCGATCGCCTTGGTGCAGTAACGGGGGCGGAAGCGGTCGTAGTCCGTCGCCAGTCCTTCGAAGATGATGCCGGGATCGGCCCAGCGGGAGGACCAGAGGTGCCTCGGGGCCGGTCGTTCAGTGGGCCCCATGTCGGGCGCGCTCCACGCGGGCCGCGCAGAACTTGAACTCGGGAATCTTGCCGACGGGATCGAGAGCCGGATTGGTGAGCAGGTTGGCGGCAGCCTCCACGTAGCAGAACGGCACGAACACCATGCCCGGCTGGAGGCCCGAATCCACGCGTACCCGGGCCTCGATGGCGCCACGCCTCGTCTGGATGCGCACGTCGTCCCCGGGTGCCAGGTGAAGGCTGGCCATGTCGCCGGGCGCCATCATGGCCACCGCCTCGGGCTCGAGGCTGTCGAGCACCGTGGCGCGCCGGGTCATGGCGCCGGTATGCCAGTGCTCGAGCTGGCGTCCCGTTGTCAGGATCATCGGGAAGGCATCGTCGGGTGTCTCGTCTGGCGGGATGATGGACGCCGGCACCATGGAGCCGCGGCCGCTCGGTGTCGGGAAGGCATCCGCAAAGACGATTTCCTGGCCGGGGTCAGCTTCCGATTCGCACGGATAGATCACCGCATCCTCGGCGCTGACGCGCTCCCAGGAAATGCCGGCAATGGACGGCATGGTCCGGCGCATTTCCTCGTAGATCTCATCGACATCGCCATAGCGCCAGTCGAGTCCGAGACCCTGGGCGATTGCCTGGATGATGGCCCAGTCCTGGCGCGCCTCGCCGGGCAGGGGCACGGCCCTGCGGCCGCGCTGGACCTGGCGGTTGGTGTTGGTGACGGTGCCATCCTTCTCGGGCCAGGCACTGGCTGGCAGCACGACGTGAGCGAACATCGCGGTTTCGGTGAGGAAGAGGTCCTGCACCACGAGATGATCGAGTTTCGCGAGGGCGGCCCGGGCATGGTGGACATCGGGGTCCGACATCGCCGGATTCTCGCCCATGATGTACATGCCCTTCATGGTTCCGTCATGGACCGCATCCATGATCTCCACCACGGTGAGGCCCGTCTCGGCGCTGAGTTCCGTTTCCCAGAAGGTGCTGAAGCGCTGTCGCACGTCCTCGTCGGCCACCGGCGCATAGTCGGGGTAGCTCATCGGGATCAGTCCGGCGTCCGAGGCGCCCTGCACGTTGTTCTGCCCGCGCAGGGGGTGGAGACCGGTACCCTCGCGCCCCGTGTGGCCGGTCATGAGCGCCAGGGAAATCAGGCAGCGGGCGTTGTCCGTGCCATGCACATGCTGGCTGATGCCCATGCCCCAGAAAATCATGGCGCGTTCGGCACAGGCATAGACGCGCGCCACGTCCCGCAACGTTTCCGCATCGACGCCGGTGACCGGTTCCATCGATTCCGGAGTGTACGCCGCCAGGTGGTTCCTCAGGCCCTCGAAACCCTCGGTCATCGATTCGATGTAGGAGGTATCGTAAAGCCCCTCCTCGACGATGACATGCATGATGGCGTTCAGCACCGCCACATCGGCTCCCGGCCGGAACTGAACCATGTGAGTGGCATGCTGGCGCAGGGTCTGCCCGCGCGGATCCATGACGACGAGACTGGTGCCGCGCTTTGCGGCATTCTTGAAGAATGTAGCGGCAACAGGATGATTTTCAGTCGGATTTGCGCCTATGACGACGATGCAGTCGGCTTTCAGCGCTTCGGTGAAGGGAGCGGTCACGGCGCCAGAACCGATGGTCTGCAGCAATGCTGCCACCGAACTCGCGTGGCAGAGCCTGGTACAGTGATCGACGTTGTTGCTGCCGAAGCCTGTCCGTACCAGCTTCTGGAAGAGGTAGGCTTCCTCGTTGGAGCCCTTCGCGGAGCCGAAACCCGCCAGGGCGCTGCCGCCGTGGCGATCGCGTATGGCGGCGAGACCCGAGATGGCGACCTCGAGGGCCTCGTCCCAGTCCGCCTCGCGAAAGTGCGAGAAGGGATTGGCAGGATCGACCCATTCGTCGGCGCCTCGGGGCGCATCGTCAAGACGGATGAGGGGGCGCGTGAGACGCTGGGGATCATTGATGTAGTCGAAACCGAAACGTCCCTTGACACACAGCCGGCCGTGATTTGCCGGGCCTTCCTTGCCCTTCACGGCAACGATGCGGTCATTCTCAACCTGGTAGGTGATCTGGCAGCCCACGCCGCAGTAGGGACAGACACTGTCCACCTGCCGTGACGGCGCCGGCCGGCCGATGCCGGCCTCGTCGACGAGGGACTTCTCCATGAGGGCGCCGGTGGGACATGACTGAATGCACTCCCCGCAGGCGACACAGGTCGATTCACCCATGGGATCGTCGAAGTCGAAGACGATCTTGGAGTGTGGACCACGCCCGGCCATGGCAATGACGTCATTGACCTGGATGTCGCGGCAGGCCCGCTGGCAGCGATTGCAGTGAATGCATGCATCGAGATTGACCGCCATCGCCGGATGGGAAAGGTCAGGCGCCGGTTGCGATGCGCGCCTGGGGAAGCGCGAGTCGGCCAGATCCATCTCGCCGGCCCAATGCCAGAGTTCGGATGTCGTGGTGTGGGCGCGCCGTTCCTCGGGCTGGTCTGCGACCAGAAGTTCAAGCACGGTGCGGCGCGACGCCTCGGCACGTTTGCTGGCACTGTGAACGACCATGTCCGGTGTCGGCTGGCGGATGCATGAGGCGGCGAGCGTGCGTTCGCCCTCGATTTCGACCATGCACAGTCGGCAGTTGCCGTCTGCGGCATAGTCCTGCATCTCGGTATGACACAGGTGGGGGATATGCGTTCCCGTGCGCCGCGCCACCTGCCAGATCGATTCGCCCGGATCGGCAGTGACGGTGGCTCCGTCCAGCGAGAAGGTGATGGTGTCGCTCACGCCACATCCTCCGGAAAGTACTTGAGGACAGTCAGAATGGGGTTGGGTGCGGCCTGGCCCAGGCCGCAGATCGAGGCGTCCGCCATCACCTGGCAGAGATCCTCGAGGAGCGGGGCATCCCAGGCGCCGCCCTCCATCAGGGCCACCGCCTTCTCGCAGCCTACCCGGCACGGCGTGCACTGACCACAGCTTTCGTCCTCGAAGAACTTCAGGAGGCTGACGGCCGCATCCGACATGTTGTCCTCGTCGGACAGGATCACGACGGCCGCCGAGCCGATGAAACCGCCATGGGGCTGAATGGTGTCGAAATCGAGCGGCACGTCACCGAGCGAGGCAGGCAGGATGCCGCCCGAGGCGCCACCGGGAAGCCAGCCCTTGAACCGGTGGCCGTCCGCCATGCCATCGCAGTACTCGTCGATCAGTTCCCGCACCGTGATGCCCGCCG
Source organism: Alphaproteobacteria bacterium (assembly GCA_964291415.2). Lineage (GTDB taxonomy): Bacteria > Pseudomonadota > Alphaproteobacteria > SP197 > SP197 > SP197. The sequence continues at coordinate 918,259 of OZ219920.1, forward strand.
GCGCGAGCTTGACGCCGGGATTCCTGACCCGCCCGGAGACGGAAAAACTGCGCAGGCCACTGCGTCCGTGGCGACCGTGACCGGCAAACCAGTCAGGCCCGTTCGACAGGATTCCCGGTACCCAGTAGAGAGTCTCGACATTGTGGACGAGCGTTGGTCTGTCGAAGATGCCGACCTTGGCGACGAAGGGCGGACGGTGGCGCGGCAGGCCACGCTTGCCCTCGATGGATTCGATCATCGCCGATTCCTCGCCGCAGATGTAGGCGCCGGCGCCACGGCGCAGGTGAATCCGCGCTGCGCCTTCCAGGCCGGCGTCGGCGAGACGCGCCAGTTCACGCGTCAGCGCCAGGCGGATCCCCGGGTACTCGTCGCGCAGGTAGAAGTAGACGTCGGTCGCCTCGACCACCCAGGCGGCGATCAGCGTTCCCTCGATGATGCGGTGGGGTTCGGTCTCGAGATAGTGACGGTCCTTGAAGGTGCCGACCTCGCCTTCGTCGGCATTGACGGCCATCAGTCTCGGTCCGGTTTCCATGCGCACGAAGCGCCACTTTCTTCCGGCCGGAAACCCGGCGCCGCCCAGACCGCGAAGCGACGCCGATTCCATGGTGGCGATAAGGTCGTCGGGAGTGTGCTTGCCGGCAAGGACTTCCCGCAGCATGGCGTAGCCGCCTTCCGCACGGTAGGCGTCGAGATCCTGACAGTCCGGCACCCTGGCCTCGAGATCACCCGTCTCGACCGCGGCCCTGACACTCTCAACGCTGGCATGATCGATGTCGTTCAGACCCGCCTTGACCGCGGGAGCGGCGGCGCATCGTCCCATGCAGGGCGCCCGAACCACCCTGACGTCGGACCCGAGCGTGCCGGAGAGGGTGCGGCAGAGTTCATCGGCGCCGGCCATGGCGCAGGACAGGCTCTCGCATACCCTGACGGTGATGGGCGGCGGCGGCGGATCACCTTCCCTGACAACATCGAAGTGGTGATAGAACGTCGCCACTTCGAAGGCTTCCGCCATGGGGATGTTGAGGGCGTCGGCCAGGGCTTTGAGGTGACGATGCGAGATGTGCCGGTAGCGATCCTGGATGAGATGGAGGTACTCGATCAGGAGGTCGCGCCTTGGCGGCGCATCACCGAGAAGGGCGGCGATGTCGATCGCTGCCTGCGGATCCGTCTGGCGCCCTCTTGAGGTTGCGCGAGATCGTCTTTTTCTCGCTCCCGGCGACCGGAAAGCGGTACCGCTTGGATCCATCGTCAAACCTGTTCACAGTCCCTCGAAGGGGGGCGAACCATGCCGGATGACACGCCGGGTGTCACCCCCCGGGGCCGGATGTACCAGCCTCGGCCGGATTCGGAAAGGGGAAGTGACAGCTGGCCATCCGCCCGGGCGCCACCTCCCGCAGCACGGGAGCTTCTGAACGGCACCTTTCACGGGCAAAGGGACAGCGGGTGTGGAATTCGCAGCCCTGGGGACGGTTCATCAGGGATGGAATCTCCCCTTCGAGCTCCAGCTTTTCGCGACGCTTGTCGGGATCGGGTTCGGGCACGGCCGCCAGCAGGCCCAGGGTATAGGGATGGGCCGGGCTGGCGAAGATTCCGTCGGTATCGCCGGTCTCGACAAAGCGCCCCAGGTACATGATGGCAAGACGGTCGCTGACATGGCGCACCACCGGAAGATTGTGGGTGATGATGAGATAGGAGAGACCGAGTTCGCGCTGAAGGCGGTTCATCAGATTGAGAATCTCGCCCTGAACGGAGACATCGAGTCCGGCCGTCGGCTCGTCAGCGATGATCAGGCGCGGCTCCAGGGCCAGCGCCCGCGCCACCCCGACGCGGCGGGCCTGCCCTCCCGACAGCTGGTGGGGATAGGCTCCCAGGAACCCTTCGTGAAGGCCCACGAGGTTGAGCAGCCTCCTTGCGTCGCGCCCGCTCTGGCGACCCGGAATGCGATGGATGTGGAAGGGCTCGGTGATGAGATTGCGGACGGTCTTGCGGGGTGACAGGCTGGCCACGGGATCCTGGAACATCATCGCCACATGTCGTCTGATGACCCTAAGGCGGGCGTCATCGAGGCCGCGCAGTTCGGTTCCGTTGAAGGTGATGCTGCCCTCGGCCATCTCCACGAGACCGATCACCGCACGCCCGAGGGTGGTCTTTCCCGAACCCGATTCGCCGACCAGCCCGAAGGTCTCTCCCGCGTTCAGGGTGAAGGAGATCTGCATGACGGCATCGATATGGGGATCGGTCAGTCCCCGGATCAGCGACTTGACGACACCGGCGGTGCGGAAGCGGACGCGCAGTCCCTCGACGTTGAGCAACTCAGGCATCACGGACCTTGAAGCACCGGACCTGATGCACGGCGTTGACGTCATAGGTGGCCGGGGCGGAATCGGAGCAGGGTGCATAGCGGTCCGGGCAACGCGGCGCGAAGATGCAGCCCCTCGGCAGGTCGATCAGGTCCGGGACGCTGCCCGAAATGGTCGGCAGGTCGCGACGCTTCTCCTCGATGCGCGCCGGATCACAGTCGAGCAGCATGCGCGTATAGGGATGCTGCGCCCTGTGAAACAGGTCGTGGACTTCGCCCTGTTCGACAACCTCTCCTGCGTACATGACCACCACCTCGTCGCAGAGCTCGGCAATCAGGCCGAGATTGTGCGAGACAAACAGCATGGAACAGCCGAATCGGGCGCACAGGTCCTTCATCAGGTGAATGATCTGCGCCTCGAGGGTGACATCGAGGGCGGTCGTCGGCTCGTCGGCGATGAGCAGGCCCGGATTCATCATCAATGCCATGGCGATGCAGATTCGCTGGCGCATGCCGCCGGAAAACTGGTGCGGATAATCGGCAAGGCGTCTCGCCGGATCGGGAATGCCCACCTGGCCCAGCATGTCGGTGGCAAGGCGGCGCTTGTCGCCCATGGACATGTCGAGCCGGTAGAGAATGTCGGTCATCTGGGTGCCGATGGAGATGACGGGATTGAGCGCCGTCATGGGATCCTGGAACACCATGGAGATTTCCCGGCCGCGGATGCTGCGCAGATCCGCCGGGCTCATGGCGAGCACATCGCGCCCCTTGAAGACCACGGAGGACGACTTCGCCACCACCGCATTGGCCGCCAGCAGGCGCAGGACACTGTTGATGAGGGTCGACTTGCCGCAACCCGATTCGCCGACGATGCCGACAATCCTGTTGTCGGGCACCGTCAGATCGACATGGCGCAGGGCGCGCACCGTGCCGCGACCCGTGAGGAAGTCGACGGAGAGGTCGCGAACCTTCAGAACCGTGTTGTCGAGGTTGCTCATCGGTCCTTCTTGAGCTTGGGATCGAGGACGTCGCGCAGCGCCTCGCCGAGGAAGGTGAATCCAAGGGTGGTGATGATGAGCGGGATGCCGCCGGCGATGACGAGCCACGGTGTGTTGCGGATGAATCCATAGCCGTCGTTGAGAATCGAACCCCAGGACGGCGTCGGCGGCTTGACGCCCAGACCGAGGAAGGACAGTCCCGCCTCGATGGTGATGACCACCGGGATGTCCATGCTGGCGAGGATGAGCAGGGGTTGCACGATATTGGGCACGAGGTGGGAAAACATGATGCGCGGCACGCCGGCGCCGAGCGCTCGTTCGGCAAGAATGAACTCCGTGCTCTTGGTCGCCAGGGTCGATGCCCTGGCAATGCGGGCATAGCCCGGGGTCGTGGTGACAATCACGACGAAGATGATGGTCTCCAGGCTCGGTCCCACCACGGTGATGACGGCCAGCGCGAACATGATGACGGGAAAGGCGCGCACCGAATCGAAGAACCACATCAGGAGATTGTCGAGCCATGTCGGGCCGTAGCCGGCGAGCATGCCGAGCACCAGGCCCAGCAGGAGCGATGAACCGACTGAGACCAGTGCCACGTAGAGAGCAATCTGGCCGCCGTGGAGAATACGGCTGAAGGTGTCGCGCCCCAGGTTGTCGGTACCCAGAAGGTGGTCCCACGACGGCCCGGCGAGCCGCGACTTGACGTCGAGCGCCTTGTAGTCGTGGGGTGCGATGATGTCCGCTCCGATCGCCGAGAAGATGATGAGGAGCACCAGCACCAGTCCAAGACAGCCCAGGGGGTCGCGCAGAAGCTGCCGGAACCAGGCGAACCGGGGTTCCCGGCGGATTGCGAGGTCGCTGGTGACGGTATCGGACATCTAGAGACCCTGGCGGATACGCGGATCGAGCCAGGCGGCGATGAGATCCGAAATCAGTGTTGACAGGGCGAAGAGCATGGTCGTGACGAGAACGCCACCCATGACGATCGGGTAGTTCCGGGTGTTGACCGCATCCACCACCATCTTGCCGATGCCCGGACGCGCGAAGATGATTTCCGCAAAGACGGCTCCCGAAATGAGGCTGCCCACACCGACGCCAAGAAGCGCAACGGTGGGCAGGATCGCCAGCTTGAGAGCATAGATATAGGTGATTCGCCGATTGGAGAGGCCGTAGGCGCGCGCCATCCGGATGTGGTTCTCGCCCATGACCTCCAGCATCGAGGTGCGCACGAAACGCGACAGATAGCCGACCCAGCCCAGTCCGACGGCCAGTCCCGGCAGCACCAGGTGAACGAGCTGATCCTTGATATCGCCGGCATCGCCGGCGCCGATCGCCGGAAAGATCTTCAGTTCCACGGCGAAGAGGAGGAGGGCGTAGAGCCCGACGATGAACGAGGGGATGGCGATGCAGCCCACCGACAGCACGCCTGTCAGCTTGTCGAGGACGCTGTTGCGGTGAACAGCCGAATAGCATCCCATCGGGATGCCCAGCACGATAGCCCAGCCCAGTCCGGTCATGGCCAGGGCAATGGTATGAGGCAACTGTTCGCCGATCATGGTGCTCACCGGCCGTCGCGACCACACATCGACACCCAGATCTCCGGTGACGACGTTGCCAAGAAACCTGAAGTACTGCACGAAGAACGGCTGGTCCATTCCCATGAGGGCGCGGAACTCGGCCCGCATTTCCGGGGTGGCCCGGGGGCCCAGGGCGATTCCGGCGGGGTCCCCCGGGACCAGGTGGATTGCCGACAGCAACATCAGCATCGCCAGGCAGACGATGAGGATGGCAAGGCCGAGGCGCTTGATGGTGTAGAACAGCATGATCTGCTATCGGGCTATGGATCGGCCGGCAAGTCAACCATCCAGTTGCCGGTCTCCACGGCCAGACGCTCAGTTGAGGTCACGGGGAATGGTCTCGTTCCAGCTTCGTGCCCACACCCGGCGGCCATTCTCGAAGGCCTCGCAATCGGCCTCGAACACCCAGTCGTCCCGGGTACACGCCAGGCACGAGCGCGTCGTCGTGCTGACTTCGAAACCGGCCGACTCGCGCAATTGCCGCCACGTCCAGGTGATGGTGATGCGGGCGGACGCCGGGTCGTTGTCGGTGACGTCGAAGTGCTGTTCGCATCGGGCGCCGAAAGTCCAGTCGGTGGCCGGATCGCGGACGAGTCCGCCATCACGCAGCACCGAGGAACGCACGTCTCCGGTGACCTCCCGCGTCGTCCACCGGCGGTCGCTCGCCGGTTCGACGACTTCGGTCTTCCACGGCTCTGCACTCTCGGGCGGAGGGAACACGGGCAGCGATGCATCGTCGGCACGACGCGGGCGCTGCGGCAGATGAAGGACGCCGCGATGCAACGTGAGCGAAACCGGTTCCGGGGAGGGCCACAACAGGGGCCACATGGCGTTGGAGAGCGCCAGGCGGATGCGATGGCCGACCGCAAAGCCCTGGGCGATGTCGTTCAGCTGCACCCGCACCCGGTAGACCGTCCCGGGCTCAAGGGGTTCGGGGTGTTCATGACTGTCTCGATGGGTGAGGTTGAGCACTCCGTAGGTCACCCGTGTCGACGCGCCGTCAGGAGCGACATCACACAGCCGGGCCGCAACGAAGGCGCATGGCCGGTCGGCGGAGACATCGAGTTCGACGACAGGCGCGCCAAGGATCTCCAGCGGATCGTCGAGAGGGTCGGTTTCGAAGACGATCGAACAGCCGTCTTCCGCCCGTTGGTCACCCGGTGCATCGTGGTCGAGGCCGTACTGGCACCATTCGCCCTGGTCCTGACCCATGGTGAGCGGCGTGCGGATGATGACGGGCGGGGTCGGTTCCCCGCCGCATTCCAGCCGGCCGCGGGCGGAGCACTCGAGCGCCACGTTCTCGATGGCCGGGGAGGGCCAGGAGGGCTCGGCCACCCAGCGTCCCTCGCGATGACCGCTCCAGGTGGCGGGTGGATGGCTGTCCTGCATCCACACGCGATACATGGGTTCGTCCATGATCCCGTTGTCGATGCCCTTGAGCCAGCGGTCCCACCAGCGAAGGGTCTCCTGGAGGAAACCGATGCGCGGCCCGGGGTTGGCGAAGTGCGGGTACTTGTGCGCCCAGGGGCCGACCAGGCCCTTCCTCGGGCATGTCAGGCCCGCCAGCATGCGCGGTACGGCATTCGAGTAGCCGTCGGCCCAGCCGCCGACGGCATAGACGGCCGCTTCGATGTCGGCGTGGTTCTCGATGACGGATCCGTGCTTCCACAAGCCATCGCGGCGCTGGTGGTGCAGCCACTTGATGAGCCATGGATCGTTCGCTTCGAGCCGGGCCATCCACAGTTCGCGCCAGTTGTCGACCAGGGCCGGATCGGGCGGGCGTGTGTTCATGCCGAACATGGTGGAGGCCCAGGCCATCGAGTCATTGGTCATGACTCCGCCCATGTAGTGGATGTCGTCGCTGTAGCGGTCATCCGTCGAGGCGATGGTGACGATGGCCTTGAGTTCCGGCGGCCGTCGGGCCGCGATCTGCAGGCCATTGAATCCGCCCCAGGAGATTCCGATCATGCCGCAGGCGCCGGTGCACCAGTCCCTCGAGGCGATCCAGGCGAGGATTTCAAGGGCGTCATCCTGTTCCTGCTTCAGGTATTCATCCTCGAGAATGCCCTGCGATTCGCCGGAGCCCCGGATGTCCACCCGCACGGCGGCGTAGCCGTGACCGGCGTACCACGGGTGGGTCAACTCGTCGCGGTCACGGGTGCCGTCCCGCTTGCGGTAGGGCAGGTACTCGAGGATGGCGGGGACCGGCTTGTCGCTGGCGTCCCGCGGCAGCCAGATGCGGGCCGCCAGCCGGGTGCCGTCCGACAGGGGAATCCACGTGTTCTCGATGACCTCGACCTCGTGGGGAAAATCCGTCACCACCGTGATGTCGTCAGCCGCCATGTCGATCCTCCTCGTCAGCCGCCCCCGGCGATCATGCCGTGCCGCCGGCGTCCGTCAATGTCCGCGCCTGCGTTTCGGTCGGGCTTCCCCTGAATGCGAACAACCTGAGCGATCGCCAGGATGGCGGCCTCCAGGAGACGCGCCGTGGCTGCCATGCCCGCAGTGGGCTCGACGGCCATCTCATCGAGATAGAGTCGCCGGTCGACTTCGATCTGGATGGCGTGCATCCCGAGATCCGGTCTGCCGTAGCGCATGGTGATATGGCCGCCCGGATAGGGATTGTTGCGGCGGACCGTTGCCCCCTGAGCCTGCAGGGCCTCGGTGGCTGCCCGCGACACCGCTGGCGCGCACGACGTTCCGAACCGGTCACCGAGCACGATGTCGACGGGTTTGCGGTCGCAGGCGGGGCGGGAGGTCGGCATGGAGTGACAGTCGATCAGGCAGACGGCGCCGAACAGCCGACGGGTTTCGTCGATCAGGCTTTCGAGCGCGGCGTGATAGGGAGTGTAACAGCTGGCAATCCGGCGTTGCGCTTCGCTCGCCGGCAACCTCGAGCGGTAGATTTCCTGGCCTCCCGCGACGACACGCGGGATGATCCCCAGCCCCGCCCTGACGCGCGGGCTGCCGTGTCCCGGCGTGGCGCTCATCCGTCCCTCGAACATGGTGCAGTCGAGTTCGCCCGGCTCGCGGTTGACATCGATCCAGGCGCGGGGAAAGAGCGCCGATATGGTGGGGGCGCCCAGCGCCGGTACACCGGAAATGAGGCGATCGACGAAGGCATCCTCGGAGCGGCGGATTGCCTGGCTGTCAAGCCGCGTCATCTCGAGAAACGAGGGATCATAGTTTCGGCCGCTGTGTGGCGACGAGACCAGCACCGGCAGGGTCTGGCGATCCGGATTGATGACCTCGAGGACCTGCAGCCCGCCATTATCGTTTGCGCGTGTCACCGGACCGGTTTAGATTACGCACATGTCGTTGTCACGCATCGAGTGGAGAGTCGGTGTGCCGGGTTGTCTGGGCAACCGGTGCGGGCGGACATAGGGCCGATGGCACGTATTCTCCTGGTCGCGCAGGACGACGTGCTACGGGGATATCTGGCAAAGCGGCTGTTGAGACAGGGACATGTTGTCTCGCCGATGGCAAACGCGCGCGAAGCGATCGCATGGCTCGTGCCGGGGGCATTCAGGATCCTCATCACCGAAGCGAGAATGGATGACATCGATGGACCGGAACTGGCCAGACGCGCGGTGGCGACCGTCCCGGGCCTGCGCATCCTCTTTCTGGACGGATTCGGTGTCCTGGCATTGCGCCAGGGAGCTCTGCCTGCCCTTGACGAAGCATGCCTGCTCCCGCGTTTCCATCTCAACAGCATCATTGGCGAGATCGACAATCTTCTCGCCGCGTGACGACCTCTTGCCGGTGGCTGGTCGGCATCCGGGGTGCGGACCATGACACGCGAGCAGAACTTCTCCACCATCGAAGATGCGATTGCCGAGATTTCCGCGGGCAGACCCGTCGTCGTCGTTGACGACGAGCACCGGGAGAATGAGGGCGATCTCATCATGGCCGCAGGGAAGGCAACGCCGGACCTGGTCGCCTTCTTTGTCCGCCATACAGCCGGTGTCATCTGCGTTCCCATGGAAGGAGAACGCCTTGATGAACTCGAGCTGCCGCAAATGGTGCAGCACAACACCGAACAGCACCGCACGGCCTTCACGGTGTCCGTGGACTACCGTTTCGGGACGACCACCGGCATTTCGGCAGAAGACCGGGCACGGACCATCCGGGCCCTTGCCGGAGACGGCGGCAACAGGCGTGTCGATGCGGCGAGTTTTGCCAGGCCCGGGCACATCTTTCCGTTGCGCGCGCGAGAAGGCGGTGTCCTGACCCGCGCCGGTCATACCGAGGCGGCCGTCGACCTGGCGCGGCTCGCCGGGTGTGCTCCGGCCGGCATGATCTGCGAGATCGTCAACGACCGGGGCGCCCTCATGCGTCTGCCGGACCTGCTGCCTTTTGCCAGCGAGAACGGACTGGCCGTCATCTCCATAGCCGATCTCATCGCCTATCGGCGGCGCACCGAACGCCTGGTTACGCTCATCGACCGCGCTCCCTTTGAAACCAGGCACGGTCCCTTCGAGGTCTTCGTCTATCGTTCGGAGATCGACAACACGGAACATCTCGCCCTCGTGAAGGGGGACATCCGCTCTTCCGGTGACGGCGTTCTGGTCAGGGTTCACGCAGCGAGCGCCATCGACGATGTCTTTGGCACGGTGAGGGGCGCGGGGCGCAGTCTCGTGGACATTGCGCTGGAGCGGCTCGCCCGGGAACCGGCTTCCGTCTTTCTCTACCTGCGCGGACCGCAGGGCTGGGGCCTCGGTTTCGGACGTCGCCGGATCTACGGAGACGCGGATGGGGACCGTAACGACGTCCTGCACGGGCTCGACTGGCGGCAGTATGGCACGGGGGCCCAGATCCTGCATGACCTTGGCCTGCGCACCATACGCATCCTGACCAACAATCCGGCGCCCTACAGGGCCATCGAGGGCTACGGACTTGCCATCCTCGGCAAGGAACCCTTCGTCGATGCGGCGGCCGGTTCTGACTCTCTCGTGCACAACGCCTGACCGGAGCCATGCCCTTCACGGTGCGACGCGCGGTTCGCGAGATGGCGGCGTATGTCTCCGGCGAGTCTGCCGGAGACATGATTCAGCTGGGTTTCAACGAATCCGCCTTTCCCGCCAGTCCGCAGGCCATCGAGGCCGCGCGTCAGGCGTGTCGCGACATCCGCAGGTACAACGACGAGAACTATACGGCACTGAAGAGGGCGCTGGCCGACCATCACGGTCTCGACGAGGACCGCATCATCTGCGGCGCCGGTTCGATGGACATCATGCGCGACCTGGCAGGGTGCTGCCTGGAGCCCGGGCGCACACTCGTGACCGGACGATTGAGCTACGCCTTCCCTGCCGTTCTCGCCCGTGCGGCGGGAGCCGATGTGAGGCTGGTCGAGGACTCATCGTTCACGCATGACATCGATGCCTTCATCGACGCCGTCACCGACAGCAGCGCCGTCCTCTACATCGCCACTCCCAACAACCCCACCGGCACATCGGTCAGTCTGGATGCCATGCGCCACCTTGCGGAGGCGATGCCCGACCACGTGCTGCTGCTCATCGATGCGGCCTACGCCGACTATGTCACCACCCCGTCTGCAGCGTCGCCTGATGTCCTGGTGGACGAAGGGTACAATGCTGCCGTTCTTCACACGTTCTCCAAGGTCCACGGCCTGGCGGGCCTGCGAACCGGCTGGGCCTATGCCGGACGTCATGTCGTCGAGGCGGTGGCGAAGGTCCGGTTGCCGGCCGTTCTTTCCGCACCGGCCATGGCGGCGGCCATCGCCTCGCTTGCCGATACCGCCCACACAACCGGTGTCGTGCAGCAGACACGTGTTCTCAGGGAGCGGACGGGGGCACGGCTCGCCGAACTCGGCCTTGATGTCACGCCTGGTGACGGCAACTTTCTCATGGCCGGACTGCCGCAGTCTGTCGCCATGGACGCCGAGACACTCTATCAGCGGGTGAAGGCGCGCGGCGTCCTTCTCAGGCGCCTCGCCAATTTCGGCCTCGACCGGCATGTCAGGATCACCATCGGTCCTCCCGACGACATGGCGGCGCTCGATCGAGTTCTCGTGGAGGTGCTGGCCGACGCGTGACCCATGCGCTGGCCGCCAGACAACAGGAAAGGGAAGATGCCGATGCTTCGACGTGACAAGGTTATCATCACCTGTGCCGTGACCGGATCCATACATACCCCGACGATGAGTCCGTGGTTGCCGGTCACGCCGCAGGAGATTGCCGATGCATCGATCGGCGCGTGGGAAGCCGGTGCGTCGATCATTCATCTCCATGCCCGCAATTCCGACGGCAGCCCGACTCCCGATCCCGACGTCTTCATGGAGTTCCTGCCGCGCATCAAGCAGTCGACCGACGCCGTCATCAACATCTCTACCGGCGGAGGACACGGCATGTCTCTCGACGAGCGCCTTGCAGGGGCGCTGAGAGCGAGTCCGGAGATGACGTCGCTCAACATGGGATCCATGAACTTCGGCCTCTTCCCCATTCTCGACAAGATCACGGACTTTCGTCATGACTGGGAGAGGCGCCACCTGGAAAACTCGAGAGATTTCATTTTCCGTAACACGTTCAAGGATATCGAGCACATCCTCAAGGTGCTTGGTGAAGAGCGCGGCGTGCGTTTCGAATTCGAGTGCTACGATATCGGTCACCTCTACACGCTGGCCCACTTCCTTGACCGGGGCCTGGTCAGGCCGCCTCTCTTCGTACAGTCGATTTTCGGCATTCTCGGTGGTATCGGCGCCGATGAGGAGAATCTCATGCACGCCCGGCGCATCGCCGACAAGCTCTTCGGGGACACCTACCATTGGTCGGTGCTGGCAGCAGGGCGCCATCAGATGAACTTCGTCACCATGGCGGCCATGCTTGGCGGCAATGTCCGGGTGGGACTGGAAGACAGCCTCTACATCGCGAAGGGCGAGTTGGCGAAGTCGAACCGCGACCAGGTCGCCAAGATACGGCGCATCATCGAGGATCTTTCCCTCGAGGTGGCGAGCCCGGCCGAGGCCCGCGGCATGCTGTCTCTCAAGGGCGGCGACATGGTGGGGTTCTGATCTGCAGGCCTGAAGCCCGCGCCACGTCCTCCTGCCTTCGCGCGAACCTGCGGGACTGCTGATCACGGCCTTCGCCGCTTTCCCCTGTGGCTGATGCGGGGATCGAGTGAATCGCGCAGGCCGTCACCGAGGTAGTTGACGGACAGCACCGTCAGCGAGATCGCCAGGCCCGGCCACATCACGCGGCCCGGATACTGCTGCAGATAGTCGGTGGCGTCGAAGAGCAGGCGACCCCAGGTCGCGAAGTCCGAAGGAAAGCCCAGTCCGAGAAAGGAGAGGGCCGATTCCGTGATGATCGCATTGGCGATCCCGAGTGTCGCGGAGACCGTCATGGGGGAGAGAACATTCGGCAGGATGTGACGGCGGACAATGCGCCGGGGCGGTGTGCCGACGGAACGCGCTGCGGTGACGAAGTCACGTTCCCGCAGCGTGAGCACCTCACCCCTGACGACACGCGCGGTCTGCATCCAGCTGGTGATGCCGATCACGACGACGACCATCATGAAGATGCCGGCCTCCTGTCCGAACAGGTTCCGCAGGGTGTCGCGAAACAGGAGAATGATCACCAGCACGAGGGGAAGGAGAGGGAGCGCCAGGAAGAGGTCCGTGAGACGCATCAGCACCCCGTCGAGCCAGCGCACGAAGCCGGCGAGGATTCCGATCGCTCCGCCGATGGCAAGCGAGAGCAGCATGGCGGCCATGCCGACCGCCAGCGATGCCCGGCCGCCCTCCATCATGCGTGCAAGCATGTCCCTCCCGAGCTGATCCGTCCCCAGGGGGTGATCGAGGCTCATCGCGGCGTTGCGGTCGCGGATGTCGACAAGCTGTGGGTCGAGCGTCCAGACGAGCGGACCGAAGAGGACCACGGTCAGGATAACGAGGAAGAACCCGCCGCCCAGAACGGCGCTCTTTTGTCCCGCAAGCCGGGCCCAGGCCTCAAGGCGCCGCACATGCCGCGCCTCAGCCATAGCGGATTCTCGGGTCGAGAATGCCGAGCAGGAGGTCGGCGACAAGATTGAAGAGAATGATGAGCACGGCGAAGATGAAGGTCAGGGTCTGCACCATCGGCAGGTCGTTCGCCTGGATCGCGGTGATGAGGAGGTGACCGAGTCCGTTCACCTTGAAGACCTGTTCCGTGATGATGGCGCCGCCGAAGATTCCCGGCACACCCAGCGCGATGACCGTCACCACGGGGCCAAGCGAGTTGCGAAGGACGTGCACGAGGAGTACCCGCCGCTCGGGCATTCCCTTGGCGCGCGCCGTGCGCACGTAGTCCAGATGGAGATTGTCCAGTGTCGATGCCCGCATGAATCGGCTGATCTGGGCGGCGTTGAAAAGGGCAAGGACCGAGACAGGCAGCACCATCTGGCGGATCTGGTGGAGGAAACTCTCCAGGTCCGTCACCCGGTGCGTGGTGTCATAGATCGAGGGAAACCAGCCCAGGTGAACCGAAAAGATGACGATGAGAAGAACGCCGCTGAAGAAGGTCGGCACGGAGAATCCGACCATGGAGACGAACGTCCCGATCTGGTCGAACCAGCCGTTGCTGCGCCACGCCGAGACGATGCCGACCGGCACGGCGATGAGAATGCCGACGACATAGGAAAGGCCGACCACCCAGAGGGTCTGCGGCATGCGCTCGAGGACGATGTCGACCACGGGCGATCGGGATTGCCAGGATATCACGCGAGGACGCTCGCCGGCGACGTCGAACCCCGTGAGGCTCGAGATGAGATGCAGGGGTTCGTTGACGAAGAACTGGTTGAGCCAGAAAGCGTACCGGATGTGAATCGGTTCACCCAGGCCCAGTGACAGGCGGATCTTCTCCCTGACCTCGACGGGGATGGTCAGCGGCAGACTTGCCGTGGGGTCGCCTGGAGCGAGGTCAAGGAGAAGAAAGAGGATGACACTGATGAACAGCAGGGTCGGTACGGCGAACGCCAGCCTGCGCAACGTGTAGTGAAACACGGTGCCGTTCCGTCACCGGCGAGCCGTCCCCGATGTCACCGGATCCGGTACCAGTCGGCGATGTTCCAGAGTTCGCTGTCCCATGTGTTGAGCAGCACTCCACCCAGCGACGCGGCGTGGGCGGACACCCGCCCCCGATGAACGAGCGGGATCAGCACGTAGTCCTGCATCAGCATGTCGTTCATCATTCTGCCAAGACGGGCCCGTTCCTCCGGCTCGCCGGTCCGCGCCAACTCGTCCACCAGAGCGTCGTAGGTGGCGTTGCAGTAGCGTGGAATGTTCTGGCCCTGCCACTGGGTATCGGGCCGTGGCTCGTTGCCGCATCGCCAGCCGGCGAGGTAGGGCTCCGGATCGGTCCCGTCGAAGCCGTTGGCGTACATCTGGATGTCGGCAAGAAACTTGAGATAGGTGTCCGGGTTTCCGGGGTCGCCGCCGAAGAACACCGATGCGTCGATGTTGCGCAGCTCCGTTTCGACCCCGATCCGGGACCACCAGTGCTTGATGAGGGCCTGGAAGTCCTGGCGCACGGCGTTGGTTGAGGTCTGGTAGACGATCGACAGGCGCACGCCGTCCTTCTGACGGATGCCGTCCGCGCCGGGCAGCCACCCCGCCTCGTCGAGAAGGCGGTTCGCACCATCGATATCCTGAACAAGGCACTCGTCATTGGCGGTCGACGTGTAGGGCGCTGGCGCGGGCACGATGTTGCAGGTCGTGCGTCCGGCCGGGCCGTAGCCGATCTCGACAAGGGTCGTACGATCGATGGCCATGGAAAGCGCCTTGCGGACCGCCTGGTCGGACAGCACGGGATGGGGATGTGTCCGTGTCGAGCGCTCGTCGCCGAGACCGGGCGACGGATCGGTGAGATTGACGATGAGGCGTTCGACGAGGGTTCCGAAACCGGAAACCACGGCTCCCAGCCCGGCGTCCTGCATGCCCTCGAGAACATCGGGCGCGAGCTGCAGGTTCCAGGCGTAGTCGAATTCACCGGTTTCGAGGACTGCGCGTCCCGCCGATGCGGCATCGCCCCCGCCCTTCAGGGTCACGGTGCCAAAGGCCGGTTTCGACGGATCGCGGTAGTGGGGGTTGGCTTCCAGGGAGATGACATCGTTGGACCGGAACTCCACGACCCTGAACGGGCCCGTGCCGATCGGGTTGAAGTTGGCGTCGGTGCACTCCGGCGCCCGCGCGCCCGTGCACTCGGCAAACTGCGCCTTCTGGAGGATCGGCGAATTGGCGCCGACGAAGGGACCGTATGGGTAGGGCTTGGCAACGCCGAAGGTGACCCTGACGGTCTTCTCGTCGACCGCAGCGACATCGACGACATCGTTGAACTGCGTCAGACCGGAGCACCCTCCGGCCGGATCGAGACAGTAGTGCGCCGTGAACACCACATCGGCCGATGTCACGGGGCTTCCATCGGACCAGACGAGGTCGTCGCGCAAGGTCCAGGTGATGGTTGTCAGGTCGTCGGATACGCCTCCGTTGGTGACGGTCGGCACGCTTTCGGCCAGCCAGGGCACAAGAGTGCCGGTCTCGTCGTGGCGGGCCAGAGGTTCGAGAATCAACGATGCCGCCTCCAGATCCTTGGTGCCGCCGGAAAGGTAGGGATTGAGGATCGACGGCGCCTGCCAGTAGAGGATGCCGACATGGCCGTCACGACCTCTCTCGGCCTTCGCCGTGGCGGATGCAAGAATGAAAGCGGTTGCAAGGATGACCGGGATGATTCTGTTCATGATGTGTGTGGTTCCAGGGTTGGTGGGTGGAGATGGCAGGCGACGCGATGGTCCGTTGCGACAGTCGCGAGAGGCGGCGCCCTCTGGCCGCACACGGCGGTCGCCATCGGGCAGCGACTCCGGAACACGCACCCCGAAAGAGACTCGCTTGCCGACGGACTTTCGCCCTCGAGCACGATCCGCCGCCGCCGCGCCGCGCCGGGCATGGGCGGCACGGCGGACATGAGGGCCTGGGTATAGGGGTGCAGCGGGGCGTCGAAGAGCACGTCGACCGGTGCATGCTCGACAATCCTTCCCAGATACATGACGGCGACATCGTCGGCCATGTGGCGGATCATGCCGAGGTCGTGGCTGATGAACAGGTAGGCCAGTGCATGCTCGTCCTGGAGGTCCTTCAGGAGGTTCACGATCTGCGCCTGGACGGAGAAGTCGAGGCTGGCGATCGGTTCGTCGCAGACGATCAGCCGGGGTTTGAGCGCCAGGGCCCGCGCGATCCCGATCCTCTGGCACTGCCCTCCCGAAAACTCGTGGGGGAAACGGTCGTCCCATGCCCTCAGGAGGCCGACGGCATCCATCAACCGATGGACGGCGCGGATACGTTCGCGACGTGCCGGTTTTCCGTTCTCGTCAAGGGGCTCGGCGATGATGTCGGCGACACTGAGGCGCGGATTGAGGCACGACAGGGGATCCTGGAAGATCATCTGCATCCTGGGACGGATTTCTCTGAGTTCGCGCGACCGTGCGGACGTGACGTCGACGCCCTCCAGGGTGACCGTGCCCGAGGTGATGTCCACCAGGCGGAGCAGCGCGCGTCCGGTGGTCGTCTTGCCGGAACCCGACTCGCCCACGAGTCCCAAGGTCCTGCCACGTCCGATGGAAAACGAGACACCGTCGACGGCCCGCACGTGGCCGGTGGTGCGCCGCAGGAGTCCCGAGGTCACGGGAAAGTGAACCCTGAGGTCCTTCACCTCGAGAAGTTCAGGGGTCATTGTGCTGACCGGCAAGGAAACATGCGGCCTCGCGGCGGCCGGGAAGGGACATGGCTGGCGGCACCTCCTCGCGGCAGCGCATGATGGCGACAGTGCAGCGGGGAGCGAAAGAGCAGCAGCGGGGTGTTTCGACGAGGGTCGGCGTCTGGCCGGGGATGGTGGCGAGCCTTCCCCGGCCGCAGCGGTGGGCCGCGGGCACCGTCTCGAGCAATGCCCGGGTGTAGGGATGCTGCGGCTGACGGAACAGGTCGTCCGCAGGTGCGGTCTCGACGACCCTGCCGCCGTACATCACGAGCACCCGGTCGGCGATGTCCGCGACGACGCCGAGATCGTGCGAGATCCACACGATCGCCATGCCGAACCGTTCCCTGAGGCTGGCGACAAGGTCGAGGATCTGCGCCTGTATGGTGACATCGAGGGCCGTCGTCGGTTCGTCCGCGATCAGGATGCGCGGCCTGCAGGAAAGCGCCATGGCGATCATCACCCGCTGGCACATGCCGCCCGAGAACTGGTGGGGATGGTCATCGAGGCGGCGTCCGGCGTCGGGAATGCCGACGAGGTCGAGGAGCTCACGCGCCCTGGCTCGCGCTGCCCTGGCTGACAGTCCCAGGTGGTGTCGCAT
The DNA here is from genome assembly GCA_964291415.2 of Alphaproteobacteria bacterium. Lineage (GTDB taxonomy): Bacteria > Pseudomonadota > Alphaproteobacteria > SP197 > SP197 > SP197. Next base: position 935,475 of record OZ219920.1, read on the forward strand.
CGGCTCGACGAGTTGATGACCGATCGTGAGAACGGGATTGAGCGATGTCATCGGGTTCTGGAAGACGAAGCCGATCTCCGCGCCGCAGATGCGGCGCAGTTCCGCGGTGTCCATGGAGAGCAGATCGCGGCCATCGAAAGTGACCGTGCCTTCGACGATGTCCGCAGGCGGGGTCGGAAGAAGGCCCAGAAGCGACATCATGGTCACCGACTTGCCCGAACCGGATTCGCCGACAACGCCCAGCACTTCTCCTTCGTGAAGGTCGAAACTGACCGAGTTGACCGCATGAACAGTCTTCTCGCGCGTGCGAAAGACGGTGCGCAGCCCCCTGACCTCGAGAAGGCTTCCGGTCATCCGGGTTCGTTCTCCCGTGTCCGGAACTCCCCTGAAGACGATGCGTTCCCGGGGGTCCTGAAGGAGACGCAATAGGGAGCCAGGGCCGTGTCCCTGCCGCTTCGTCCCCGGGTGGGTTGTCCCCGTTTCCCGAGGGGCGCATCGAAGAGGATCCTGTTGCGGACAGCGAACATGGCAGGGGTCAGTGTAGGGGGCATGGCGCCATCATGACATCCATCGTCTCAAGGGCTGTTTCTCCAAACCCCTCAGGCATTTCCCAACTGCAAGGACGGCAACGTCCAAAGGATGAACGCTTGCCAACATTCCCGATCCCGACGCTCGCGGATATCCGGGCAGGGGCTCCGCTACAAGCGTCCTCGCCAGTCAGACGCAGGCGTTCGCCCTGTCAATCACATCATCTCCGGCCTCGACGGGGCGGGAGGGCCTGAATTCAGGCGGCCGGAGCGTCGGTAGAGCGGCTTTGAGCGCGCATGGGAATCCGGAACCAAGCATGGATGCAACAAGCATCGCTAATGGGCCCATTACGACTATAAATTTCGAACATACCGTCGCCATTCTTATCCTCTACGAAGAGATGCCCCGACGCCACCGGCGCGCATGCCAGCCCGCGTTGGAGCCCCAATCAAGAACACAGGAGATGGCGAAATGTCGAATCCAAGTTCAGGACCGGGATCCCTCGTCACCCGTCGGCGCTTTCTGTACGCAAGCGCGGCGGCGGTCGGCGGTACGCTGTCGGCACCTTACGTCATGCGCAGGGCGTCGGCGGCAACGACCGAACTGACCATGCTCGCCTGGTACGGCCATGCGGAACCTGACATCGTCGCCGAGTTCGAGGAACAGCATGATGTCGCGGTCAAGCCAAAGTACTACTCGGGCGGCGACAACATGCTGGCCCTGATTGCCCAGTCGCCACCCGGCACCTACGACCTGATTCTGTCGGACGCCGAGTACGTGCAGCAGCTCAACGCAGCCGGCTACGTCGAAGAGCTCGATCCGGGCGACTATCCGCTCGACGACTACTATCCGGAGTTTCAGCAGTTCCCCGGGCACTGGAAAGACGGCAAGCTCTTCTCGGTCATGGTGCGCTTCGGCTTTCTCGGGGTGGCCTACAACACCGAGGCCTTGACGGAGGAGGAAGCAAGGTCGTACGGGGTCTATTGGAGCCCCAAGCTGACCGGAAAGCTCGGCCACTTCGACTGGCATCTGCCGAATCTCGGTCAGATGAGCCTCCACAACGGCAACGAACCGCCGTTCGACCTCGACGAAGCGGCATGGGGCACGCTCCAGGAGACCACCCTGTCACTGCGTCCTCAGGTCGGCGGGTTCTTCGACTATGGCGGCACGTTCGCATCCCTCCAGAATGGGCAGATGCTCGCCTTCTGCGGCATCGGCGACTGGATCACCGGGGTATTGCAGAAGGAAGGCGCTGCCGTCAGGACCGTTGTGCCCGAAGAAGGCGGACTGCAGTGGACCGAGTCGTTTTGCATCGGCAAGGGCGCCAGGCATCCCGAGTTGGCCCGACAGTTCATCCAGTACATCACCTCGCCCGAGGGCCAGGTGAAGTCTGCCAACATGGCCGCTTACCCCGCGCTCATTCCCAGCCAGAAGGGATGGGAGCTCCTCAACGCGCAAACCCCTGAGGAAGCCCAGCGTCAGGGCATGGTGCTGGGGCAGCGGAACGTGATGGATGACATTCGTGACGGCCGCATCCAGTTCAGAGCCTTGCCCGTGCAGCAAACCCTTGAGGACTGGAATGACTTCTGGTCTGATTACAAGAGCGCTTAGCAAATCCCGATTTGAAAGGGGGCGCCATTGATGATGGCGCCCCCCTCCCGGACGGAGAAAACAGGCCGGAGACCTGACATGGATGCGTGAGGCATGAAGAAGGTCACGATTTTCGGACTGTCGCTTTCCTTGCCGCTCCTCCTCTGGCAACTTCTGTTCTTTGCCTTTCCACTCATCTTTCTCGTAGCCCTCAGTTTCTGGGTCGTCGAGAACTACCGGATGGTCCCGGACTTCGACGGCGTCAACTGGACCAAGATGTTCAGCCGTGACGTGTTCTGGGACACCTACCTGCGAACGCTTGCGCTGGCAGCCGGCGCCTCGGTGCTTGTCAGCATCCTGGCGTTTCCCTGCTCCTACGGCATTGCCTTCAAGTTGTCGGCGAACCTGCGACGGCTGGCCATTTTCCTGATGGTCATTCCGTTCTTCACCAGCTACCTGGTACGCGTCTACTCCTGGCAGATTTTCCTGAGCGACAACGGAATCTTCAACGCGGCCTTCGGCCTCCTGGGAATGGGGCCGTTCACCATGCTGAACACGGATTTCGGCACGATGGTAGGCTACCTGACCCTTTGTTTGCCGCTCGTTGTGCTCCTCCAGGTGTTCGGCCTGATGTTTGTCGACCGCACCTTGATCGAGGCGGCGCACAACCTGCGCTGCGGACGTCTCAGGACGGTTTTCCTCGTTGTCATACCGTCGGCCAGGGTGGGCCTGGTGATTGCCGCGCTGTTCTGCTTCATCCTGACGTTCGGGGACTTTGTCGGTCCGCTCTATCTCGGAGGAGGCAAGCCGCCGACGCTCAGCATCATGATCACCGATACAACCAAGGCCGGCCAGCAATGGCCGCGGGCGGCGGTCATCGCGATCGTCATGATCGCAACGCTTCTGGTCGTCGCCTTTTCGGCGATCGGCTATGCCTACAGAAAGAGAGCATGAACCGGAACTGGATCATCGACTGGAGTTTGCGCGCCTACGTCATCCTGGCACTCGCCTTCGTGTTCGCGCCGATCGCGGCAAGCTTCGTCTTTTCCTTCAACGCCGACCGCTTCCCGTCGCTCCCCCTGGGGGGCTTCAGCCTGCGATGGTACGAGGCCATTGCGGAAGATCCCCTGGTCTGGGAAGGCTTGCGCAACAGCCTGGTCGTCGGCATCTGCGCCTCGCTGCTCTCGACCGCGCTCGGTTTTGCGGCAGCCTACACCGACTTCAGATACAGGTTCTTCGGCAAGCCCCTGTATCTCGCCCTTGCATTGCTGCCGCCCACGATTCCCGTGGTGATCATGGGCCTGGCGATGCTCGCGTTTCTGTCGCGCGTCTCTCTTTCGGGTGAAACTCATTCCGTGATCATCAGCCATGTCGTCATGTGCAGCCCCTTCGCAATGGCCATCATCCGTTTGAGACTCTCGCAGATGGATCCAAGTCTCGAAGCGGCCGCCTGGAACCTGGGAGCCGGCGAGTGGCGTGCCATGTTCCATGTCATCGTGCCCTTTGCGCGCCCGGCGATCTTCGCCGCCCTGTTCATCACCATGGCCGTGTCGTTCGACGAGTTCGCGGTGGCCTGGTTCGTTTCGGGACTGAACGAAACGCTCCCGGTTCGCATCCTGGGATTCCTTCAGGGTCAAGTCAGTCCGCGGATCAACGCCATCGGGACGATCGTGTTCCTGACGTCAATGACGCTGGTCATCCTCGCGCAGGTTCTGTTGATGAGTCGCCAGGGCCGAGTCGAGGAAACCTGAGGGGGTTCGCAGTGGCAGAAGCGCTGGTCGTTTTCGACAATGTCGAGAAGAGGTTTGGCGACACCATCGCCGTGGACCGCATGAATCTGGACATCCGCAAGGGCGAGTTTCTGGTGATCATGGGCTCCAGCGGGTGCGGAAAGACCACGACGCTGCGCATGCTCGCCGGTCTCGAAGCTCCGACACGAGGCGAGATCCGCCTGGAGGGCCGGCGGATCAACGATCTGACGACATGGCAACGGGACACGCCGATGGTCTGGCAGAGCCTGGCGCTCTTTCCCTTTCTCAATGTCCTCCAAAACGTCGAGTTCGGCCTGAAAATGCGCGGCATGGACAGGGCCAGGCGCCGCGCAAAGGCCATGGAATGGCTTGACCGCATGGGGATCGCCGAGTTTGCCAGGCGCGACATCAGCCAGCTGTCGGGCGGCCAGCGCCAACGTGTCGCATTGGCGCGCTCGCTCGTGACCGAGCCCGAGATCCTGCTCCTGGACGAGCCCCTGAGTTCACTGGACGCGCACTTGAAGGTCCGCATGCAGGCCATCCTCTCGAACCTCCAGAAGGAACTCGGAATCACCTTTGTCTACGTGACGCACAGTCAGTCGGAGGCCTTTGCCATGGGCGACCGGATCGTGATCATGAGTCGTGGCCGGATCGAGCAGATTGGCGCGCCAGTCGAGATCTACCGTACGCCATACAACCATTTCGTTGCGGAGTTCCTGGGTTCCTCGAACATCTTCCAGGGCCGCGTGGCTTGCGAGGATGGCGGTCTTCTCTCGATCGAGACAGGTCAGGGGACGTTCCATGTGAACGCCAGCGGAGCGGACGGGAGACAAGAAGGAGCCTCGACGACGTTCGTGGTCGGCAATGACCGCGTGGTCCTCTCCGAGGAGCAGCCGGCTGACGCACGGAACGTTCTGGAAGGCAGGGTGATCGGAGAGGAGTTTGTCGGCGCTACGGTCACGATCCACATCGAAACCGACGATGGCCAGGACATCAGGGCGCAGAAGAGCCACGACGAGATCGCGCATCTCAACACCGATGTGGGCACGCGGATCTTCGCGTCGTGGCTGCCGGAGAGCGCCTATGTCCTGCCAGGAGAATAGGCGATAGACTTGTCCGAAGACGAGACGGGCACAGCGGCGAAGGCTGTGCACTGCGTGCCCGAACGGGAGAAGCACCGATGACCGTGACGAGAACAGGGCGCTGCATGTGTGGCGTCGTACGCTTCGAGGCGAAGGACGAGCCCTTCGACGTGACCCATTGCCACTGTCACAGCTGCCGCAAGCACAACGGTGCTGCGGTGGTGACGCTTGCCGGTTACCGGGCCGAGCAGGTTGCCTTCAGCGGTGCGGAGCGCAGGCATTACCAATCGTCACCCGGTGTGCTTCGCGGGTTCTGCGGCGATTGCGGCACGCCGCTGACCTGGGAAGGCGACGGTGGCGACCTTGGTCCGATCATCGAGTTCCACATCAGCACGTTCGACGAGCCCGAATCCCTGGTTCCGACGGCCCATGCCTTCGAACCCGAGCGCATCGCGTGGATGGAGGTCGCCGACGATCTGCCGCGCTACGCGGGATTCGTCGGCGAGAGTGCGCCGCTCAGACACGGGCCGGCGACGGGCTGAGACGGCGTTCAGGAATCCGGCACCTCGCGTGGTCTTGCGAGGTGCTGGCAAGGAGCGCTTCTCCGGTACAATCGATCCCGGCCTTGATGGCTGACCGTCATCGAGGGGATCCGGCACGACTCACGCGCCATGCGCGTCGCGCCCGCTGGAGTTCACCAACTCCCGGACAGAACCTGGCAGCCAGCGTCTGCAAGCGCACAGCTGGCGGACACCTCCTCGATGGCCATGTGCCGGCGGAGTGAAGGGGATGGAGTGACCTGCGTTCCGGTTCAGGGATGTTCGCCCTGGCGTCTGCTGCGTCTGCCGGCACGGAACAAGGGGCGCAATTTCCTCCTTGTCTTGCGACGAGACCTGCATGCAATACTGCGCGTCGTCCGCGAGGTGGCGTGAAGAGGCGAGTTCATGACAACCCAGTATTCGGCAAATGTGGTCGAAGGCATGCAGGCGCTCTATGGCAAGGGGTTCCTGTCGCCTGGCGGTGCCGAGGAAATGGCCGTCCTGCTCGAGGGCGTCGACCTTTCCGGCCGAACCGTGCTCGATATCGGTTGTGGTCTTGGCGGTGCGGCCGTCATGCTGGCCGGCTCCTTCGGCGCCCGTCACGTGACATCGATCGATGTTGCCGGGGATCTCGTCGAGCGGGCCCGCGAGGCGATCCGCGAAGCCGGGCTTGCCGGGAAGATCACAACGCATCACGTCACTCCGGGACCGTTGCCGTTTGAAGATGCCGCCTTCGACACCGTGTTTGCCAAGGACGTCGTCTGTCACATTCCCGACAAGGCCGCCCTCTTTGGCGAGGTGGCGCGCGTACTGGCTCCGGGAGGACAGGTGATCTGCGCCGACTTCACGGTTCCTTCGGGTCCCGAAGCGGCGCCACACCTCTACACGGCCTGGATCGATGCCATGAAGGCCTACGGCCTCACCTTTCACTTCGAGACTCTCACCCTTTACGAGGAGGCGTTCGGCCGGGCGGGTCTGGGCACTCCGCGCGTGAAGGACGACACGGCGCGGTCCCTCGACGCGGCGCGTCGGGAAGTGGCATGGGTGCGAGGGCCGAATGCCGGGATCCTGAGGGAGGCCCTGGGTGAAGAGATGTTTGCCAGGCGCATTGACGCGAGTATGCGACGCCGTGATGCCCTCGCCGGCGGCGGCGTCCATCACACACACATGCTGGCCAATCGCCTGGCAGGGACGGGCTGAAGCCGCAAGTTCACTCTGCAATGGACGATCGAGCGACGTGCCTTCTTCCCGTACCATCCTTCGATCAGTGATCCCCGGCCACCACGTCGCTTCAGGATTGCGCCCGGCACCAGGTGTGACGGACAACCCCGACAGTGAAGGAAGAGCGACATGACAAGAAGGTTTCTCGACCGCGCACGTGTGGACGCCTACCACGAGCGGGGCTATCTCTTCCCCGTCCCGGCAATCTCACCCGCCGAGGCGAGTGATCTGCGTCAGGAGACCGAAGACCTGCTCGATCGTACCCGCGATCAGCCCCATGTCTTCCAGTACACCTTCAATGTTCCCCATCTCGTGTTGCCCGGGATTCATGCACTGGCGAGAGACAGCCGCGTTCTCGATCCCGTCGAGTCGCTGATGGGTCCCGATCTCCTCCTGTGGAGCGCCAGTTTCTTCATCAAGGAACCCCGCACGACGGATTTCGTCGGCTGGCACCAGGATCTTCGCTACTGGGGTCTCGATGACGACTCACGGGAAATCACGGCCTGGATCGCGCTGGGCGAGGTGACCCGCGACAATGGCGCCATGCGGTTCATGCCGGGATCCCACCGCCACGGCATGGTGGAACACCGGGACACCTGGCGGGAGTCGAACCAGCTCTCGAGAGGGCAGGAACTGGCGGTCGACGTTGACGAGGAACAGGCGGTCGACGTGGAGCTGAAGTCCGGCGAGATGTCGCTTCACCACGGCAGCCTCTATCATTCCTCTCCGGCGAACTGCTCGCCATCGAGGCGGATCGGCCTGGCCCTGCGCTTCATCACGCCGGAAATGAAGCAGGTGGTGGGCGAGGTCGACTATGCGACGCTTGTCCGGGGCGAGGACCGGTTCGAACATTTCAGGCCCGAGCCCGAACCCGTCTTCGACCTTGACCCGGCAGGTCTTCGTCCGATTGACACCATGCTGCGCGAGATGAACGCCTTCTACTTTGCCGGAGCCGAGGAGAGGGCGCCCGAGTTCGGCGTCCGCCATGTGCGCAACCCGCAGGATTCCTGATGCCCGACGATGCCGCCTTCATGCGCCGGGCCATCGCCCTTGCCGATGCCAGCGTGACGACGCTTGAGGGTGGTCCCTTCGGCGCCGTCATCGTGCGCGATGGCCGGATCGTTGGCGAAGGCGCCAATCGCGTGACCACCGATCATGATCCCACGGCCCATGCGGAGATTGTCGCCATCCGTGACGCCTGTCGCACACTCTCCAGCTTTTCCCTGGAAGGGTGTGTCATCTATACGAGCTGCGAGCCCTGTCCGATGTGCCTCGCTGCCATCTACTGGGCGCGGCTTTCCCGAATAGTCTATGGCAACACCAGGGAGGATGCGGCCCGGATCGGTTTCGACGACGACCTCATCTACCGCGAGGTGGCGCTGGCCATGGCCCAGCGATCCGTTCCCGCCCGCCGGCTGCTGGCGAACGAAGCGATTGCCACGTTCGACGCCTGGAGCCGAACGGCCGGCAGGATTCCCTATTGATCGTGGCTGCCGGCGGTGCCGCGGACCGGGACTTGCGAATTCGCCATCGATAGGTTCAAAGTAGGACCGTTCAGCAGACGCCTTGCGAGGGATCAGATGGAAGGGCTTGGAACCCGATCGGCCTGGGTGCCGTCTCTGGAGATCACCAGTGGACAAGCGGAGCCGGTGGCCGCCAATGGCGGTCTCTCCTTTGCATCATTTGAGCGTGATGGCGATGCGGGGACCCGGGCGGCAATCGATGCTGCGCTCGAACAGATCGCCCGGGGTCACGTCGACGATTTCATCCGTTGGATCGACGATGCGCCCCCAGGGCCCGTGGAAACAAGCTGGGGAACCGGGTTCCGCACCTGGGACGAGTGCATGGACCACATTCGCGCCAGCCGCATGGAGGCACCCGATGGCGGGGTGGTGCTGCCGTTGCGCTACACCGTCTACGAACACCCGTCCTATTCCGTCGTGTCGTCGAACTCTCTCTGGCAGAATTCGGCGCGGCGCCGAGAAGCAGACCTGTTGCGCCAGGCGGAAGAGAACATCTGGCGGAGTTCCCTCTATTTTCCCCAGGTGGTACGCGATGCCCGCAGGATCGAGGAAACCGCTGCGGGTCTGTCGGTGACCACGCCCGAGTGCATGGACAGGCTGGGGGTCTCCCTGGCCCACCTCGACTCCAGCTGCACCGACTTCTACGACGCAGCGGAAGTGGAGCGCGTCTTCTATCCGGAAATCGAGCAGCTTCTCCTGGATTTCTTTCCTGGCGCCTCCGATGCCCTCGTCTACAATCACGACATCTTCAACCGGGACTACGACGGCCCGGTCAGGGAGGATCAGGAAGCGAAGAACCCCGGAGTCAACACCGGGTATATCAATTTCGTGCACAACGATCTCAACGACAATTCCGGGCGCGTGCGATGCCGGGAACTGCTGACGCAGAATCTGCGGAATTTCGGACGCGAGCAGCATTACACCGAGGCCGAAGCCGATGCCAAGATGTCGCGCCGGTTCATGTCGATCAATCTCGCCAAGCCCTTCGAGACCGTCGAGCAGTACCCCTTCATCCTGTGTGCCTGGCCTTCCTTCGCCGATCAGCCCTACATCACGAACTACCGCATCTATGATGATCGCGTCGGTGAGACCACCGTGTTCACCTACCGCCCGGACCATGATTGGTACTGGTTTCCACGCCAGCAGCCCAACGAGATTTCCATGCTGAAGTGTTACGATTCCATCACCGACGGATCCGTTTCCAGGTGGTCCTTCCACTCAGCCTGCTTCGATCCCGGCGCACCCTCCGACGCACCCTGCCGCAAGAACATCGTGGTCCGCTCGTACGTGTTCTTCTGAACGGTTCATAGCAGAAGCAACACGGTTCCAGCCTCTACTCGTGCCGTCATCGGTGGCGGTGGTGGGAGCGCCGCCGCGCGAATACGCGGCGGGACGCAGTGTTCTCGAGGCATTCCGCGAACTGGGTCTTGATGGACCGGTTTGGCCGGTCAGCCCTGCCATCCGTCTCTGGCAGGCATGACGGATCCGGTCGATCCTGCTGTACTCCCTATTGGCCCCCGCTCCTGGCGGTGGAGTCGCCCGGGACTTGCGAATCTGCCTTCGATGGGTTCAAAGTAAGGCCAAGCGGCAGACGCCTTGCGAGGAACCGGATGGAAGGACTTGGAACCCGGACGGCCTGGGTGCCGTCTCTGGAGATCACCAGCGGACAGTCGGAGCCGGTGGCAGCCAACGGCGGTCTCTCCTTTGCGTCATTCGAGCGCGATGGCGATGCGGGGACCGGTGCGGCGCTCGACGCCGCGCTTGAACAGATTGCCCTGGGCCATGTCGACGATTTCATTCGCTGGATCGACGATGCGCCCCCTGGTCCTGTGGAAACCAGGCGGGGAACCGGTTTCCGCACCTGGGATGAGTGCATGGAGCACATTCGCGCCAGCGGCATGGAAGCACCCGAGGGCGGAGTGGTGCTGCCGTTGCGCTACACAGTCTACGAGCATCCGTCCTATTCCGTCGTGTCGTCGAATCACCTTTGGCAGGATCCGACGCGGCGAAAGGAAGCAGACCTGTTGCGCCAGGCGGAAGAGAATCTCTGGAAGCGTTCGCTCTATTTCCCCCAGGTGGTACGCGATGCCCGCAGGATCAAGGAAACCGCAGGCGTTTCGGTGACCACGCCCGAGAGTATGGACAGGCTCGGCGTCTCCCTGGCGCACCTCGACTCCACTTGCACCGACTTCTACGACGCAGCGGAAGTGGAGCGCGTCTTCTATCCGGAAATCGAGAAGCTTCTCCTGGATTTCTTTCCTGGTGCCACCGACGCACTCGTCTACAACCATGACATCTTCAACCGGGACTACGATGGCCCGGTCAGGGAAAACCAGAAGGCCAAGGATCCGGGAGTCAACACCGGATATGTCAATCTCGTCCACAATGATCTCAACGACAATTCCGGACGCGTGCGATGCCGCGAACTTCTGACGCAGAACCTGCGGAACTTCGGACGCGAGCAGCACTACACCGAGGCCGAGGCCGATGCCAAGATGTCTCGCCGGTTCATGTCGATCAATCTCGCCAAACCCTTCGAGACCGTCCAGCAGTACCCCTTCATCCTGTGCGCCTGGCCTTCCTTCGCCGATCAGCCCTACATCACGAACTACCGCATCTATGACGACCGCGTCGGAGAGACCACACGGTTCACCTATCGCCCGGACCACGAGTGGTACTGGTTTCCACGCCAGCAGCCCAACGAGATTTCCATGCTGAAGTGCTACGATTCCATCACCGATGGATCCGTTTCCAGGTGGTCATTCCACTCCGCCTGCTTCGATCCCAGCACGCCCCCCGAGGCGCCCTGCCGCAAGAACATCGTGGTCCGCACATACGTGTTCTTCTGAACGGTTCGTTGCCCACATGATGCGCCGCCGGCGTATCGAGCATCGGCTCCAGCCTCTTCTCGTACCGTCGTCGGTGGCGGTGGTGGGAGCGACGCTGCGCGAACATGCGACGGGACGCAGTGTCCTCGAGACCTTCCGCGATCTCGATTTTGACGGTCCGGTCTACCCGGTCAACCCGCGCTATGGCGACATTGCCGGCGAGATCTGCCATCCGTCCCTGGCAGACCTGCCGGAACCGGTCGACCTTGCCATCATGGCGGTCGGCGATGCCCGTGTCGAAGACCAGGTGAAGGAGGCCATCGAGGCCGGTGTCAGGGCGGTGGCAATCTTCGGCAGCTGTGTCGTTCCGGGCGACAGGGAGCCGGCGCTTGCCGATCGTCTCGAGGCGATGCTGCGCGAGGCGGACCTGCCCTCGATCGGCGTCAACTGCATGGGGTTCTGCAACTACGAGGCTGCCGTCCACGTCAATTCCTACCGCTTTCCGCAGCGTGATCCGGGCCGGATCACGGTCCTGGCACAGTCGGGGTCGGTTTTCGGCTGTCTCGCGGGAAGCCGCCTGAAACCGAACTTTGCGGCGTCTATCGGTCGGGAGACGTCGGCAACGGTCGTCGACTACATGGACTATGCCCTTGAACTCGGAACGGCACGGGTGCTGACCCTCTTTCTCGAGGCGATCCGCGATCCGCAGGGGTTCGAAGCGGTTCTCGAAAAGGCGCAGATGAAGGACGTGCCCGTGGTGGCGCTCAAGGCGGGCCGTTCCGACCTGGCGGCCCGCATGGCGGTGAGCCACACCGGAGCCCTCGCCGGAGATGACCGGACCATCGAGGCCGTCTTTCGCAAGCATGGGGTGCTGCGCGCCTCGACGATCGACGAACTCATTGCCACGTCCCTGCTGCTTGCCCGGGCACGGGATGTCGCAGAAGGCGCTCTTGCGACGATCCACGATTCCGGCGGTGAACGCGAAATGATCTGCGACCTTGCCAGCGATCTCGGCGTTCCGTTTGCCGTCATCGGCGAGAAGACGAGAGTGCGTCTTGGAGAACGCCTCGATTACGGCCTCGAGGCCGAGAATCCCTGCGATGCCTTCGGCACGGGAATCGATCACGACGGCGTCATGCGCGACTGCTTTGCCGCCCTCATGGACGACCCGTCAACAGCGCTGGGAGCCTTCTTCCTCGACGTGTCGCAACACAACGGCTACAGCCGCGCCTGTGCCGACGCCTGTCTGGCTGCGGCCTCGACGACGACGAAGCCCGTGGCGCTCATCACCAACCACTCCGGCACCGATCACCACGAACTTGCGTGGGACTTCACCCACAACCACGACCTGCCGGTCCTCGACGGAAGCGTGCCAGGTCTCAAGGCCGTCTCCCATGCCTTCTGGCGCCGGGACTGGCGACGGCGCCCGGCCGATGCGCCCGTGCGTCCCGACACGGACCGTGTGCACCGCTGGCGGGACCGCCTGCGCAACGCCGATGAGGCGGCCGGTCTGGCGCTGCTTGAGGACTATGGCATCGCGACGCCGCGCCACGCGATCGTCGACAGCGAAGAAGGCGTCCGCGAGGCAGCAGGAGAGATCGGCTATCCTGTCGTTCTCAAGACGGCGATGCCGGGCATCACCCACAAGTCGGATGTCGGAGGCGTCGTGACCGGTCTCGCCGACGAGGCAGGCCTGGTGAGGGCGTGGAGGACCATGGCCCGGACTCTGGGCCGGCGCTGCATGGTGGCGGCCATGGCCGGAGACGGCATCGAGGCCATGGTGGGGATGACCCGCGACATCCAGTTCGGGCCCGTTGTTCTGGCCGGCGCCGGCGGTGTTCTCGTCGAACTCCTCGACGATGTGACGGCCTACCGTCCTCCGGTCTCGCGCCTGGAGGTCGAGGAAACCCTTGCCGGCCTGAAGTTCACCCGGCTCCTCGAGGGGTGGCGCGGCCGCGCTGCCGTCTCTTCCGGCGCTCTCGTCGATGCAGTCCTCAAGATGTCGACCATTGCCCTCGAACTCGGGGCCTACCTCGATGCGGTCGACGTCAATCCTCTCCTCATCACGGACCGGGGCGCCATCGCCCTCGACGTTCTCGTTGTTCCCCGCCCCGAGTCATCCTGATCGGACCCAAAGGTGGACCGTCGACGCGGTCCCTCGACAGGACCGGCGCGTTGATTGCCGACACGCAAGGACAGCCGTGGCCGACCGGCAGTGTTCAGGGGGGCGGGATGGGTTCGGGATCGAGGAAGCGGTTGACGACATTGGAGAGCAGACGGCTGACGTTGTTGTCGTAACCGTTGTGGGCGAGGGACCCGGCAAAGGCGATCGAACTGGTCGAGAAGACCGCGCCGCCGTTGGGTGTTTCGTAGAACACCATGTCGCAGCGCACGTGGGGGCAGTTCTCGCCGTTGACGGCGGAGTGCGTGTGAAGAAACTCCTCGTTGACCCAGTGAAAATCGACGCCGAAATCGGTGGCTTCGGCGATGACGAGGGCGTGGGGCGGTGTCCCTTCCAGCGGGTCGATGCTGTCGATCTCGCTTCCCGCGGCACCGCCGAAGACGGATCCGAAGTCGCCGATCTTCTCGTCGCGGCCGATGCCCTCGAAGATCCAGGCGGCACGCGGGTCCTCGCTCGCCGGGGTTCGCGTGTAGGGGCGGGAAAAGTTGAACCCCTGGGCGGCGAAGCCCGTGCCGCAGATCGATTCCGGACTCATGCCATTGCGCCGCCACAGGCCACCAAGCTCTCCGTTGAAACTCATGACGTACTCGCCCGGCGAGGCGATCCAGCTGCGCATGCCGTCCTCGGCCCGCCGCATTTCCATGACCCCGGGAAGAGTCGGGTGTAGCGCCACCCGCCAGTAGAAACCATTGCCGCCCATGTAGATGAAGCGGCCGCCCCGCTGCTGGTAGTGAAGCAGGGCCTGCATCATTCCCGTGGTGGTGTACTCGGGATGCGTCGTCGTCATGACTGCGGCGTAGGGTTCGAGAAGGGCCACACCCTCGGCGTCAAGATCGTCATCGGTGATGACATCGAAGGCAATCCCCTGTTCCTCGAGCCAGTCGGTGATGTGGGTGTCGGCGTTGTACTGCCAGAGATCGTCGCGTGGCCCCATGCGCAGGAACGGCCGCAGACGCGAGGCATAGGCCACGCCGGAGCCGTCGCTGTGGTTGTCATACATCGACAGTCCATGCTCCGGGTGCATGTGAAGATGAATGTCGGTCATGTCGATCGCGCTGAACTCGTTGCTGGAATGCTCGCCCATGTCACCCCAACCGATCGCCATGTGATTGTTGACGTAGGCGTAGTAGCTGCAGGTGGCAATCAGCAGGGCCAGGCGTGCCCCCGGACGTCCCGTCGGCGGACGGACATAGAAGGGGATGTAGAACCACTGGTCACCCTGGGTCAGGAAGGCGGCAAACGAGCCGCTCCGGCAGTCGGCTGGCACCTGCCAGGTGGCGTCCGTTTCCCAGGCGCAGTCGTAGAGATCGTCGTCGTGGAAGTGGATGGCGCCGTAGTGTTCCGGCCGGCGGGTCCAGACCATCTCGCTGCCGTCGTGATTCCAGCCCTTCATGGCCCGCGCGGGCATGTTGACGATGGCGCCGTGAAGCCGGTTCGGCGAAATGTCGTGAGCCGTCACGCCACTCATGTCGCGGCTGAAATCCCACAAGGCCACCACATCGGCGGCGATGTCAGGAGGAATACGCCGATCCAGAAGGTGCTCCATCTGGCCGCGGCCGAGCGCACGCGAGGTCACTGCCGGTGTATCGATCTTGCCATTGAAGAGACCGCCGACGCCATTGCCACTGTTGTGGCCGGCAACGATGAATGTGCCGCCGTTTCCCGGTCGGACACCGATGTGTCCTGTCATGCCCGCGCTGTCTGCATCGCCGGCATAGCGCACGAGGGGTTCCTGGGTGAGGGTGGCCTCGCCCGTTGCGGAATCGAATGTCGCGGCCACGAAGTACCAGTGACGTTCGTGCATGCTGGCGGAAGAGACCAGCGTTTCAATCCGGTTGCCATCACCAATTCGGAGAGTGAGCCTTCCGTTGAAGACGCCGAGCGCATAGCCCCGGCGGCTTCCGGCATCCCACGAGCCCATGATGGTCTGTTCATCCTTTTCGATGAGGGTCGGCCAGACCATGGCCTGCAGCGTGAAGCTCTCCAGAACCAGTTTCCGGGGGTGGTCGACCGCGACGAAGGAACCGACCTGGGTCTTCTGGAAGCGGGCCGGGTAGTCGCCATTCACCCGGGCTTCGACGGGCGTCTCCCTGAGGCCCGGTCCATCGGGCGTATCGTCGCCGCAACGGATTCGACGGATGTCGAGATGGAAGGTGCCTTCGTCCTCGCTGGACACCTTGAAGTTGATGGTTTCGCCCGGCTCGACACTGATCCTGTCGGCGTATCCGAGAAGCCGCCGCATGCCTTGTTCTCCTCTCGACCGGTGGTTCACGGCAGGGCCGCGTCGGCGGCGAACCGGCGCACCACATTGCCGGTGATCCGTGCCACGTTGTTGTCGTAGCCGTTCCAGCCAAGGCTTGCGGCCCAGCTGATGGAGCCGGTTGAAAAGACTCCGGCGCCCGACGGCAGCGTGAAGTACACCATGTCCGCGCGCACCCTGGGATTGGCATCCCCGGTGACGGCTGCGTGATTGAAGACGATTTCGTCAGGCGACTGCATGTAGTAGGCGGAGTGACCGTCCGAACTCGCCAGCACGATGGTCTCCGGCGGCGTGCCCAGAGCTTCGTCGGCACCGTCGAGTTCGATGCCGGCTGCTCCACCGCCCAGGACACCGAAGTCGCCGATGATATCGCCCTCGACGCCCTCGAGGATCCAGGAAGCACGGGGGTTGTCGTCGATGCCCGGTTTCTTGACGAACCAGCCCGACCGATCGAAACCTGTGGCGAAGGTGCCGATGCCGACGAGTGACTGCGGAGGCCGGCCGATGTGCTTCCACAATCCTCCCCTTTCGCCGCTGAAGGAGAGATGGTACTCGCCCGGGCGGGAGGCCCAGAAACGCGCTCCCGCCTCCGGACGACGCACCTCGATGGCCTCGCCGCCGCGCGTGGGATGACAGGCGATGCGCCAGTAGAACCCGTTTCCGCCAAGGTACATCAGCCTGCCGCCGCGATCGAAATAGGCGGCCAGCGCATCCAGCATGTCGGTCGTCCAGTACTCCGGGTGAGTCCCGGTGATGATGACCCGGTAGTCGGCGAGAGCCGCGATGCCATCCTCGTGAACGTCCTCGTCCGAGACGACGTCGAACGGAATGCCGGAAGCCTCCAGCCAGTCGGTGACGTGCGTGTCCGCGTTGAAGCTCCAGATAGTCGATTTCGGGCTGTAGTTGTTCACCAGCGGCCGCAGCCGCGAACTGTAGAACACCCCCGATCCGTCACGATGCGTGTCATAGGTCGACAGCCCGAGGTCGCGCCGTTCGTGGAGGAAGAGTTCGTCGGGACCGTAGTCGATGATCCGTCCGCGTTTCACCTCCGCCTTCTCCTCGTCCAGTTGCCAGTGGTTGTTGGCGTAGGCCAGCCAGGTGGCCGTGGAGGCGAGAAAGGCAACGCGTTCCCTGGGCGCTCCGCGCCCGGGCACGATGAGAAAGGGAATGTGGCACGTGTCATCGCCGGCCTGGCAATGCGCGGCATAGACTCCGCTGGCAAGAGACTCGGGCACGGTCATGGATACGGTGGTTCGCCAGCCGGCGTCGAAGAGGTCGTCGTCGTGAAAGTGGATGGCTGCGTAGTGGTCGGGACACTCCCTCCAGTCATGGCAGGACCCATCCCATTGCCGCCCGGTCACGCCTCGCGAGGGAAGGTTGACGAGACGGCCGTGAAGGGCGTTGCCGGAACGGTCGGGGAAGGTGTCGGAGGAGATGTCGGCCGCGAAGTCCCAGGCGCCGACAACCCCGTCGGCCGGTGTCGGCCCGGACCGTGCCAGCGCCGCCATCTCGTGATCTTCGAGAACCCTTGAAGCAAGGCGCGGACTGTCTATGCGCCCGTTGAAGTGTCCGACCATGCGCCGTCTTCCATCCTCATGCCACCCGGTCTGCCAGGCAGCCATGTGGAGATCATGATCGGCCGCGAAGACCACGCCGGGCGGCGCCTGTCCCGTGACAGACAAGGGACTGCTGGACTCACCGGTATGAACGAGCGGTTCCTGGCTCAGTGTGACCGAACCCTTCGCTGCATCGTAGCGTGCCGCCACGAAGACCCATTTCCACGGTTGAAGGGACCTGCCGGTCGAAACGGTGACGAGGTCATGACCGTCGCCCACCATCAGGGCAAGAGCGCCCGCCGAATCAAGCATGACGGCGAAACCGGGACGTCCCGGACCCGAGCCACGGCTGATGATGGCCTGTCGTCCGTCGCCGGGAAGCGTCGGCATGATGAAGGACTGGAACGTGAAGGCCGAAAGCCGGTCGAGGACCGGTGCGGAGGGGATGATCGCGTAGGAACCGGCATCGATGCGTTGACAGGAGCCGCCGTGGAGTCCGTTGGCCGGCGTATCGACCGCAACCTCGCGATAGGGAGCGCCCTCGGGAGTCTCGACACCGCAGACGATGCGAACGGTCCTGAATTCGAAGGTTTCGTGGTCTTCGAGACTGATCTTGAAATCGATGGTGTCGCCCGGCCTTGCACGAACGCGATCCGGGTAGCCCAGGATGCGTCTGCGGTAATCGAAGGTCATTGAGAGGCCTGGTCCGGATCAACCCCCGTGTGCTTCTTCCAGCGCAGTCTGAAGATATACCACTCGGCCTCGCCCAGGTCCGTGAACACCACGTCCTCGTGGAGCGTCACCGGCACACCGCGCTTGCCTGGAAGCTGGGCGAGGCACCACTCCTTGTGAGGCACCGTGTTGACCAGGACGTACTTGCCTTCGATGGGCTCCCAGCGCATGACATTGAGCACCTTCTGGAGTTCGGCGCTGTGCGGTCCGAAGGGGTTGCGCCGGAACTCCTCGGCAAGATCGGTGCGTCCGGGATCAATCTTGTACATCGCCAGTTCCCTGTCGGCCTGAAGCCGCATCCTGCCACCCCCGCCACGGCTACGGCAAGCGCACCCGGACGCCATGTCGCGGACCCGATGCGGAGGGCCCTGCTGAAGCGGATGGCACGTTCACGGGAACGACGGACTCCGGGGTTTCCCGACGTATCGAGGCCTTCGAGCCAAAGCGCCCTTCGGAGAGGGATGCAGAGGGGCTTCGGGCGCGGCCGGCACCGTCAAGAAGAGGGCGGGCCAACGCCCCGGCACGGCGTTTTCCGGTGAGTACGACTCGAGTGGGTGCTCCGGCAGGAGTTGTCGGTCAAGGGCTTGCCCGGGGCATTCCAAACCGATTGCGTCAGCCACGGTTTGCACGCCTTTGGCCACCGCCGTGCCGCAACCGAACCTCAGGACCACTCCTCAATGGTGACTTCGAGGCCGTCCCGCCCAGTGCACCCGATCGCGGTCGCCCTGCGACCGCGATCGTCGGCGCGTCCGGTTGACATGCGCCGCGCTGACGCCGAACCGTGGCGCGGCAACGCCCGCCAGGGACCAGCAAGGCTCCACCCGGCCACGGGTGTCTCGGATGTGCCGCGCCGATCCCTTGTTATCTTGTTCTCCGGGCGGTGTTCCTAGAACCCGGCCTTTATCTCGTCGAACAGGACGATGTACTTCTCGCGCACTTCCGGTTTGATCTCGCCGAAAAAGCGGCTGTTTGCCATCATCGTGTCCGGATCCGTGATGCCGAGGTTGTCGAGGACGGCCGGATCGACCAGTTCGAACGACCTGGCGTTGGAGTGGCCGTAACCGTACATCTCGATCAGGTTCTTGCCGGACGCCGGCGCGAGCCAGGCGTCGATGAACTCATAGGCCTTGTTCTGATCGCCCGGGCCGTCGACAAGCAGCGTCAAGCCGCACACCCAGGTCCAGATGCCTTCCTTCGGGTTCATGTAGACGACGTTGACGCCCTGTTTCTTGAGCTCGACGATGGCGCTGTTCCAGGCATAGGACGCGACCATTTCGCCCGAGGCGAGCGCCTGTTCGACGCTGGTTTGATCGGTCCAGTAGAAGCGCAGGATTTCGCGCTGCTTGCGCAGGAGCTTCGTCGCCTCCTCCAATTCGGCATCGGTCATGTCAAAGGGATCCTCGGCACCGACCACGGAGCCGACGACGGCCATGACGCCGTCGACCGAATCAAAGATGCCGAGGCGCCCGGCATACTTCTCATCGAACAGGATGGCCCATGACTCGTTCTTCTGGTCTTCCGTATCGACATACTCCGGCGCCAGATCGGGGCGGAACAGGACCGACGAGTTGCCCCAGTCGGCCGGTATGAAATAGGTCAAGCCGTCCTCGCCGATGCTGCCCGGCAGGACTTTCAAACTCGGGAAGACATCGGGGAAGTGGGTCAGCCGGCTGGTGTCGATCGGTTGCAGCACACCGGCATCGCGCCAGCGCCTGGTGCTGCCGACACACGGGTGGCCGATGTCCGATCGAAAGCCGGAGCGCAGCTTCTGCAACGCTTCCTCTTCCTCGCCGAACAGGGCAAACGCGGGCGTTGCCCCATAGGTTTCGACATAAGGTACGTAGAACTCGGGAAGCTCATAGCCGCCCCACTCGAACACCTGCAGCGAATCGTCGACCGGCAGCGATTCCTGGGCGCGCGCGCCGCCCGGACCGAACGTCATGGTCGCCAGGCCGACGCCGGCCGCGGCCAGTGCGCCTGTCGCCTGCCGTCGCGTCAGATCACCATTGTCGATACGTGAACGAAACTCCTGGATGTCCATGGCTCTGGGCATGATCATGTCCCCCTCTCGTGCTGCGACATCATGTTGATGACCGCTACGGTAAATCAACGTCCAGACGGAATCCACGCACACGGAAGCCGGACCGGACCCGAGGACGCTTGTCCTCCTCCGGTTCCTGCGTTGGCGAGTCGCGGACAATCACCGTGTTCCGGGCCACCCCGGACCGGTCCGGATTCAGGCGTTTCCGGCAAGTTGACACGCGTTATCGATCGACGGATTGTTCGCCGCGACAATCATGTGGGACGTCACGGACGGGAGGTGCAGGCATGCGTTGGTTGATCGGGGTTGCCACGTCCCTGATGCTCTCGGTCGGCGCTGTCATGGCGGCGGAGCGATGGGATCTGCCGATGGCGTACGCGGATTCGAACTACCACACGCAGAACGGCAAGCAATTCGCCGAGGCCGTGGGCGTGTGCACCGGAGGCGAACTCGAGATCGTTGTCCATGGCGGCGGCTCGCTCTTCAAGGGCAACGAGATCAAGCGGGCGGTACAGACAGGCCAGGCGCCCATCGGCGAACGCCTGCTGAGTGCCCACCAGAACGAAAACCCGCTGTTCGGGTTCGATTCGGTGCCATTCCTGGCGTCCTCGTTCGAGGCATCCGATCGCCTGTGGCAAGCTGCCCGGGACAGGCTGACGAAGGTTCTTCTCGAACAGAACCTGATCCTGCTCTACGCCGTGCCGTGGCCGCCGCAGGGGCTCTACTTCAACCGGGAGATCACCGGCGTTGGGGACATGGCCGGGATCAAGTTCCGTGCGTACAACGCCGCCACGGCGATGTTGGCCGAACTGGCGGGCATGGTGCCGGTGCAGATCGAAGCTGCAGAGCTCAGCCAGGCGCTGGCGACCGGAGTGGCGGAGGCCTTCGTCTCATCGGCCGCGACCGGTTACGACCGGAAGGTCTGGGAACATCTGAGCCATTTCTACGATGTCCAGGGCTGGCTTCCGCGCAACTACGTGTTCGTGAACCGGGACGCCTTCGATGCCCTGGACGACCACGCCCGGAACTGCCTGCGCGCCGCCGCGCTCCTGGCGGAGGTGGCCGGCACCACCAGGGCGCGTGAGCTCACGGACTGGTATCGGGCGCAACTCGCCGCCAACGGCATGATCGTCCTTTCCCCTGACGAGCGGCTCGCCTCGGACCTTGCCGCCATCGGCGCTGCGATGTCGTCCGCCTGGTCGGAGCTGGCCGGACCGGACGCGGCCGCAATCCTCGAGGCTTTCGAGTCCGAATAGCGGTTCGTTCCACGGCATGCGCGCCAGATGACGGCACAGGACCCTGGCGTGGCGACCGCGGTTCTCCGGGTCCTGCGGCGCATTCTGGACGGCCTCTATCTGGCGGGCGGGCTGGTGGGGGCCGCGTTCCTGGTCGCGATCCTGGTCCTGGTGGTGGCGCAGATGGCGGCGCGCTGGACCGGTCTCGTGTTTCCCGGCGGGCCGGACTACGCCGGATACGCCATGGCCGGCGCGTCGTTCTTCGCGCTGGCCCATGCCCTCAACCGGGGCGCGCACATACGCGTGACGCTGGTGCTCGGCGCCCTGGGACGATGGCGGCGTCTTGCGGAAATCTGGTGTTACGGTGTCGCCACTGTCATCGCCGTCTTCTTTGCCCGCTACGCCGTCAAGACGAACATCTGGTCATACCGGCTGAACGATGTGAGCCAGGGGCAGGACGCAACCCCGCTCTGGATCCCCCAGATCGCCATGTCCGCGGGCGCCTGTCTGCTCGCCCTGGCGCTGGCGGATCAGTTCGTCCGCGTGCTGCTGACCCGGCATGCCGGAGTCGAGGACCCCGAACCCGCCGACCGCGGAGGCTGACCCCGTGCTCGCCCCGGACCTTCCCCGACGCCTCATTGTCGCCGCCGCCGGCGCGCTGCTGGCGGGTGGAACCCTGGCGCTGGTGGTGGCAACGGGTGCCGACGACATCTGGCTGAAGACGGCCATCTTCCTCTTCGTGCTGTTCTTCCTGCTGGGATCCGGCGTCTGGATCGGGCTGGCGCTGATGGGCGTGGCCTACGTCGGCATGGTGGCCTTCACCGTTCGCCCGGCCGGCGATGCGATGATCACCACGATCTGGACGTCGTCGTCGAGCTGGACGCTCACCGCGTTGCCATTGTTCATCTGGATGGGAGAAATCCTGTTCCGCACGCGCCTCAGCGAGGACATGTTCAAGGGCCTGGCACCCTGGATGGCGCGGCTTCCCGGCGGCCTGCTGCACACCAATGTCGTGGGCTGCACCATCTTTGCCGCGGTGTCCGGATCGTCGGCGGCAACCCTGATGACGGTCGGCAAGATGGCGGTGCCGGAACTGAGGCGCCGCCGCTATCCGGAGTTCATGACCATCGGCAGTCTGGCCGGCTCGGCCACGCTGGGACTGATGATTCCGCCCTCGCTGACGCTGATCGTCTACGGGGTCACCATCAATGAATCGATCTCCAAGCTCTTCATCGCTGGAATCGTGCCGGGCCTGGTGCTGGCGGCGATGTTCATGGGCTACATCGCAAGCTGGCACTTCCTGCGCCGCGACCAGCGGCCGGAACCGGAACCGGCAGTGGGATTCGCGGAGAAGCTCAAGAATGCCCGCTTTCTGATTCCCGTCGCCGGTCTGGTGCTGTCGGTGATCGGCTCGATGTATCTGGGCCTGGCCACGCCGACCGAAGCGGCCGCGATCGGGGTCATCGGCGCCCTCGCGCTCGCGGCAGCACAGGGGAGCCTCAGCTGGAAGACGTTTGCCCAGAGTCTCATGGGGGCTGTGCGCACGTCGGCGATGGTCGCTCTCATCCTGATGGGCGCGGCTTTCCTGTCGCTCAGCATGGGGTTCACCGGCCTGCCGCGGGCACTGGCCGAGTGGCTCGCAGGCCTTGAGCTCTCCGTGTACATGCTGATTGCGGCGCTGACGGTCTTCTACATCGTGATCGGGTGCTTCCTGGACGGCATTTCGGCGGTCGTGCTGACCATGGCGGTGGTCGAGCCGATGGTGAACATTCCGGCGTTCCAGGAGGTCGGGTTCTCGATGATCTGGTTCGGCATCTTCGTGACCGTCGTCATCGAGATGGCCCAGATCACCCCGCCGATCGGGTTCAACCTGTTCGTGCTCCAGAGCATGACCGATCACCACATGGGTTACATTGCCAAGACCGCCCTGCCGATGTTCCTGATCATGGTGCTGATGGTGGCCGTGCTGGTGGCGTGGCCCGAACTGGCCACCTGGCTGCCGGACACCACGCGCCAGGTCCCGGGCGGATAACGGGTCGGCGCCGGTCGCAGGGTCGCTTCCTCCAGCAGGCGGCCTTGAACAATCCACCGGCAACCCTGTCTGGATGCAGGGCGGTGTGCCATCGCACGATGGAGCAGTTCCCATGCCTCCAGGCTGTCTCCTGGCCACCAGCGTTCTGACGGAAGCGGAGCGCCTCGTCGTGTCCGGGCGATTCGATCCCCCACGCGCCACACCGGTGTGTGACCGGAACTGTCTGCAGAGTGCATTCAGTCCCGGTTGCCGTCCTCGCCGGCGAGCGATTCTCGCGGCCTCATGCAACGCCGCTCACGGGCGAGACCGTGTGCCCTGGATGCCGGCAGCCGGTCACCACCCCCGGCAGGGAACGGCTGCCGGGGGTGGGCGGAAACTACTGCGGCAACGTGGAGTCGATGCCCTCGACGTAGACGCTCATGCCGAGAAGCATGCCGTCGTCCGCAACCTCTCCATCGGCGACGAGGAGATTGCCTTCCTGGTCATGGATGGGACCGGTGAAGGGGTGGAGGGATCCTTCGGCGATCGCGACACGGGCCGCTTCGGCCATCTCGACGACATCGGCAGGGATGGCCTCGTTGTAGGCGGAAAGCAACAGCATGTCGGCACCAAAACCGCCCCAGGTGTCCGAGGTGCCCCAGGAGCCGTCAAGGGCGGCCTGAACCCGTCTGACGTAGTAGGCGGCCCAGTTGTTGACGACCGACACGAGGTGGGCATCGGACCCGAAGGCGGTCATGTCCGACGCCTGGCCGACGGCCCACACGCCGCGATCCTGTGCCACCTGCAGGGCAGCGGGCGAATCCGTGTGCTGCATGATGACATCCGCACCCTGATCGATCAGCGCCTTGGCGGCATCCCCTTCCTTGCCCGGATCGAACCAGGTCGACACCCAGACGATCTTGAATGATACATCGGGGTTGACCGACCGGGCGGCGAGGAAGGCCGAATTGATGCCGCGGACCACCTCCGGAATGGGGAAGGAGGCGATGTAACCGATCACGTTGCTCTCGGTCACGCTGCCGGCCACCAGCCCGGCAACATGCCGGCCCTCGTAGAACCGTGCCGAGTAGGTCGCCACGTTGTCAGCCTGCTTGTAGCCGGTGGCATGCTCGAATCGCACATCCGGATACATCTCGGCGACGCGGATGGTCGGATTCATGTAGCCGAACGACGTGGTGAAGATGAGACCGTGCCCGGTTTCGGCCAACTGGGCGATCACCCTGTCGGCGTCGGCGCCTTCCGGCACATTCTCGACGTAGCTGGTCTCGACCTGATCGCCGAACGCCTCCTCGACGGCAAGCCGCCCCTGGTCGTGCTGGTAGGTCCATCCGTGGTCGCCGATCGGGCCGACGTAGACGAATCCCACCTTGAGAGGCTCAGCCTGGGCTGGAGCCGCAAGAAGGCCTGCAGCCAGCAAACTTGCGGCGATGGCCCGGATCACTGTGTTCAACATTCGCTTCTCCCCTTCATCAGGTCGCTCATCTCACGACCTGGTCTTTGCCGGTCCTACCCCGTGGCATGGAAACTCCTGCCCAGGCACGCCGGAGCATTGAAACGCATCCTGACATCATCACGCGATATCAGGACCAGCACAACAATGGTGGCGATGTAGGGCAGCATGGACAGGATCTGTGACGGGATGGCAACCCCCAGACCCTGGGCATGAAGCTGGATGATAGTGATGCCTCCGAAGAGATAGGCGCCGAAGAAGGCCCGCCATGGTCGCCACGAGGCGAAGACGACCAGTGCCAGGGCGATCCAGCCCCGCCCCGCCGTCATGTTCTCGATCCACAGTGGCGTGTAGGCAAGGGACAGGCAGGCACCGCCCAGGCCGGCCATGACGCCACCGAAGAGAACCGCCATCAGTCGGATCATGATGACCGGGTAGCCGATGGAGTGCGCCGCGTCGTGGTTTTCGCCGACAGCCCGCAAGGCGAGTCCCGCCCGGGTGCGCTTGAGGAACCAGGCGACCCCGACAACCGAGACAACGGAGAGGTAGACCAGCGCGTCGTGCCCGAAGAGAAGCGGACCAATGAACGGCAGGTCGGTGATGCCGGGAATGTCAAGCTTCGGCAGTCCGGCGAACGTGACTCCGACAAACCGGTGCCCGACAAGGGCGCTCAGGCCGATTCCGAAGATGGTGAGCGCCAGGCCCGTGGCCACCTGGTTGGAGAGGAGCCACAGGGTAAGGCCTCCGAAAATGAACGCCATCAGGGCTCCCGACGCCGCGCCGGCCAGCACGGCGAGAACCGGATCTCCGGTCACGATACCGGTGGCGAAGGCGCCGATGGCGCCCACGATCATCATGCCCTCGACCCCGAGATTGAGGACACCGGATTTCTCGGCAACGATCTCGCCCACGGCGGCGAAGACCAGAGGTGTCGATGCCGTGATGATCGTCATGAGGGCGGCCACGAGGAAGTCGATGGTCATGGGTCCTGGTGCACTCTCGGAATCATGGGACGAAGCGGATGCGATAGCGGATGAGAATGTCGCTCGCCAGCAGGAAGAAGAGCAGCATGCCCTGGAAGACCCCGGTCACCGCATTGGGGAGATTCATCGTGATCTGCGCATACTCTCCGCCGAGGTAGGTGAGCGCCATGAGAAGTCCGGCGAAAACGACTCCGACGGGATGCAGGCGGCCGAGGAAGGCGACGATGATGGCGGTGAATCCGTAGCCCGGCGAGACGACCGGCACGATCTGGCCGATCGGTCCCGCCACCTCCATGACGCCGGCAAGTCCGGCGGCGCCACCCCCTGCCAGCAGCGTTATCCACGTGATCCGCGTGCGGCTGAAGCCCGCGAAGGAAGCGGCGGCCGGGGCAAGGCCGACGACACGGATCTGGAATCCGATGATGTGCCGGGCGAGCAGGATCCAGGCGGTTGCGGCAATGGCGAGGGCGATCGGCCAGCCGATGTGAAGCCGGGTCCCTTCAAGCAGTACCGGCAGCCTGGCGGAGTCGTGGAAGAGACGCGATTCCGGGAAGTTGAACCCGTCCGGGTCCCGCCACGGACCGTGGATGAGATAGCTCAGGAGGAGGATGGCGACATAGACGAGCATCAGGCTCGTCAGGATTTCGTTGGTGTTGAAACGGGTCTTGAGGAAAGCCGGAATGGCGGCCCAGGCCATGCCGCCGGCGATACCGGCCACAAACATGAGAGGAAGAAGCAGGGGCGACTCGTGGCCGTAGAGGGCAAGGGCAAGTCCGCCGCCGGCCAACGCTCCGAGGGTCAGCTGTCCCTCGGCGCCGATGTTCCAGACATTGGCCCTGAATCCCATGGACAGACCCAGCGCGATGAGAACGAGAGGGGTGGCCTTGACCATGAGCTCGGCCACTCCCCGCTCGGAGGACAGCGGCTGGATGAAGAATGCCTGAAGCGCGCGCACCGGGTCCGTGCCCAGGGATGCGAACATGAGGAGGCTGGCGGCCAGCGTCAGCACCACGGCGATTGCGGGCGATCCCAGCACCATGGCGCGTGATGCCGCACCCCTCGCCTCGAAGCGCAGGGCCATCACGAGCCCGCCATCAGCAGACCGATCCGGCTGGCCGTGGCGTCCGCGGTCTTCATGGGCGCAGACAGCCGGCCTTGGCTGATCACGCACAGGCGGTCGGAAATCTCCATGAGTTCCTCAAGGTCCTGGGAGATGACCAGCACCGCCGCGCCATTCGCGGCAAGGTCGATGAGCGCCTGGCGAACCGCTGCCGCGGAGCCCGCGTCGACGCCCCAGGTGGGTTGCAGGGCAATGATGATTCCCGGGTTGTGCGAGATTTCCCTGCCGATGATGAACTTCTGGAGATTGCCGCCGGAAAGGCTCGATGCCGGCTGCATCACGCCAGGTGTCCTGACATCAAAATCCCTCACCACGGCACTCGCGAAGGCGCGGGCGCGGGCGCTTCTGATGATCCCCCGGTTCACGAGACTTGATGTCGCGGCTCCCGAGAGCAGGGCGTTCTCCCACAGCGTCATCTGAGGGACCGCGCCGTGCCCCAGGCGTTCCTCCGGAACGAAGACCATGCCCGCGGCACGCCGCCTGTTGGGTCCGGATGTGCCCACCGGTGTGCTGTCCGCCACGATGGCATGATCGTCGGCCAGAGGCGTTTCTCCCGACAGGGCGTCCATGAGTTCCTGCTGTCCGTTGCCGGCGATGCCGGCAATTCCCAGGACTTCGCCGGCCAGAACCTCGAAGGAGATGTCCTCCAGCGGCGTTCCGTGGAGACGGGACGACGCAAGGGAAAGGTGTTTTACCTCCAGACGCGGAGATGCGCTTCCCGCCACGGACGTGCGCCGCGGAAGGGTCAGGTCCGAGCCGATCATGAGTTCGGCAAGTTCGTGAGCCGAGCGGGTGGCGGGGTCGCACTCGGCAACCACGCGACCGCCCCTCATGATCGTCGCCTTGTGACACAGGTCCCGGATCTCCTCGAGTTTGTGACTGATGTAGAGAATCGAGACCCCGTCGTCGGAAAGCCGGCGCAGGGTGGCAAAGAGACCCTCGACCTCCTGGGGTGTGAGCACGGATGTCGGTTCATCCATGATGAGAAGGCGTGGCTCCTGCAGAAGGCAGCGAACCACTTCGATACGCTGGCGTTCCCCCACCGAGAGTGCGTGAACGTGACGCCCGGGATCGAGAGGCAGGCCATAGCGTCGTGACACGTCGTGAATGCGTTCCTCGAGCCCCGATCGGGCGAAGGACCGTGGCAGGCCCAGGGCGATGTTCTCGGTCACCGTCATGGCGTCAAACAGGGAGAAGTGCTGGAACACCATGGCGATGCCGAGCCGACGCGCCGCCTTCGGATTGGCAATCCGCCGAGGCCTGCCTTCCCAGAAGAGGGTTCCGCTGTCTGCCGACTGCACCCCGTAGATGAACTTGACCAGGGTGGACTTGCCGGCGCCATTCTCGCCAAGAAGTGCATGTATCTCACCGGCTTCGACAGCGATACTCACATCGTCGTTGGCAACGACGCCGGGATAGCGGCGGGTGACGCCCTCAAGGCGGAGTCGGGGTTCTGTGTTCACCGGCAGGAGTCGCGGGCGAGAATGTCGTCAACCGCCATGAGGATGGCCTCCGGTGTCGCCGGAGCGTCGAGGCGTGGCAGATGACGGTATCCGCCAAGGCGCGCGACGGCATCGCGGATGGCGAGCCACACCGAAATGGCCAGGAGAAGAGGCGGTTCGCCGACCGCCTTCGAGCGGTAGATGGTCGGCACCGGATTGGGCATGTCGGGAAGGATGTGGACACTGAATTCCGGCGCCACGTCGCGGCTTCCGGGAATCTTGTAGGTCATGGGGCCATGGGTCAGAAGGTGTCCGTCGGCATCCCACACCAGCTCCTCGGAGGTCAGCCAGCCCTGTCCCTGCACAAAGCCCCCCTCGATCTGTCCGATGTCGATGGCGGGATTGAGCGATGCGCCGCAGTCCTGGAGGATGTCGGTCTTCAGGACCCGCGATTCACCGGTCAGGGTGTCGATCACCACGACCGCAATGGCGGCGCCAAACGTGTAGTAGTGTGCGGGATGACCCGTCATGGTGTCGGCGTCCCAGGTGATGCCCGGCGTGGCGTAGTAGCCGGTGGCCGACAGGGACACCCGCTCGTCCCAGGAAAGCTCCGCGAGACGGGCGAAGGAGAGGCTCTCGTTGCCGGCGTAGACGCGCCCGTGGCGGAATTCGATGGTGTCGACCGCTGCATCCAGCGCCCGCGCGGCCACATCCGCCATGCGGGCCCTGATTGCCGTGGCGGCATTGAAGGCCGCCATGCCGTTGAGGTCCGATCCCGAGGAGGCAGCGGTGGCCACCGTGTTGGGGACCTTGTCGGTGCGCGTGGCCGAAACCCTGACGTCTGCCAGGGCGATTCCGAAGACCGAGGCGACCACCTGGGCAACCTTGATGAAAAGACCCTGTCCCATCTCGGTGCCGCCATGGTTGAGATGGACGCTTCCGTCCGTATAGACATGGACGAGGGCACCAGCCTGGTTGAGCTTCGGCACGTTGAACGAGATGCCGAACTTCGCCGGCATCATCGCGATCCCCTTCTTCAACGTCCGGTTGGCGGCATTGAAACGCTCGATGTCCCGGCGGGCTCCCTCCCAGTCTGCGGCACTGCGCAGCCGGCTGACGATGGTGCCGATGAGGTTGTGGGAGACCTGCTGGCCATAGGGTGTCGTGTTGCGGTCTTCAGTCCCGTACCAGTTGGCGCTGCGCACGTCGTCGACGTCGAGACCGAGATGGCGGGCCACATGCTCGACGACCGTTTCGATGGCGAGCATGCCCTGGGGACCACCGAACCCGCGGAATGCCGTGTTGGACACCGTGTTGGTCCGGCAGGGATAGCCACGCACGGTGATGTTCGGCAGAAAGTAGCAGTTGTCGACATGGCACATGGCGCGGGTGAGAACCGACGCGCTCAGATCGGCGACATTGCCTGCCCTCAGCGCGATCATGATGTCGACGCCTTCGATCCTGCCCCTGGAATCGAACCCCGCCGTGTAGCGGATGAGACCGTCATGGCGCTTGCCGGTGACGATCATGTCGGCATCCCTTCTCAGCCGCAGCTTCGCCGGCCGTCCGGTCTTCGCGGCCACGAGCGCGGCGATTGCGGCGATGATCGACCCCTGGCTCTCCTTGCCGCCGAAGGCGCCGCCCATCCGCCGTACCTCGACCGTGACGGACGAGAGCGGGATGCCGAGAACCGTCGCCACGGCGTGCTGGACTTCCGTTGGATGCTGCGTGGAACTGAAGACCTCGAGGTCGCCGTTGTCGCGCGGCACCGCAAGGGCGATGTGGCTTTCGAGATAGAAGTGATCCTGGCCGCCGCAACGAACCTCGCCGCTGATCCGGTGCCGCGCTTCGGCAATCGCCGCCTCGGAATCACCGCTCTTCATGGTCTGTGGAGGTGATGTATAGGCCTCGTGCCTGAGAGCCTCGTCGATGGTGAGGAGAGCGGGACGAGGCGACCATGCGACCTCGACAAGGCCGGCTGCCGTGAAGGCCTCATCGAAGGTCGTGGCGGCCACGGCGGCCACGGGCGCTCCGGCATAGTCCGCCACGCCGCAGGCGAGCGCCGGTTCACCGTCGGTGATCGGGCCGATGTCGTTGGCCCCGGGAATGTCGGCGGCCGTCAGGACGGCGTGGACACCGGGCGAGGCGCGCGCCGGCGCCGGGTCGATGCCGACGATTTCGGCGTGGGCGTGGGGAGAGGTCACGAGAACCACCTCGAGGGTGCCCGGAAGCTCCGGCATGTCATCGATGAATCGCGCCCGGCCGGTGACGTGCTCCAGGGCGCTGTCGTGCGCGGCCCTGGCAAACACCGCTGCATCCGGGGCATTCATGCCTGGTTCACCTGGATGGCCGACTCTCCGGTGACGTCTCGATAGAGACGGATGAGGAGATTGGCGGCGACCTTGAGGCGGTAGGCCGCGCTGGCCCGCTGATCGTCGATGGGCGTGAAATCGCGCGCGATGGCGCACCCGGCGTTCCTGACGGTGTCCTCCGACCATGCCTGCCCGGTCAGAAGACGCTCGGTTTCGAGTGCCCGGGCCGGTACCGCCGCCATGCCGCCGAAAGCGATGCGCATGTCCACGATGCGGTCATCGCAAAGAACGACACGGAAGGCGCCGATCACTGCCGAGATGTCCTGATCATGGCGCTTCGAGATCTTCCAGGCGCGAAAGACGCTTCCATCGGCAGGCCTCGGGATCCTGATCCTGGTGATGACCTCTGCATCGCCAAGCACCGTGCGGCGGTAGGCACGAAAGAACTCCTCCAGAGGCAACCGGCGTTCGCCATCCGGTCCGGCGAGGTCCAGTTCCGCACCCAGCGCCATGAGGCAGGGTGCCAGATCGCCGACCGGTGAGGCGTTGGCGAGATTGCCGGCCACGGTGGCGGCATTGCGGATCTGCCGCGATCCGAAGCGGCGCATGATGGCGCCCAGCGCGGGCCATGCCTCCTCGCATGTCGGCAGGGCTTCCGCGACCGTCACTGCAGCGCCGATGCGGAGCTCATCGGCCGTTTCCCTCATGAGGCGCAACTCCCTGACATGAGAAGTGGAAATGGTAACCGCGGCGTGACGACGTTCCTTGCTGAACTGCAGGCCGACGTCCGTGCCGCCGGCGAGCAGCAAGGCGCCTGGATGGGACCGTCTGAGGGAGAGCAGTCCGTCAAGGGTCTCCGGTGCGAGCCACAGGGCATCCCCGGTTGCCAGCGATTCCTGCGGTGCCGGCGCCGCCCTGCCAGGAGTCTCCCGGTCCGGCGGAGCACTCCTGCACGCCTGGCGTGCCGCCTCGACGATCGGGCGATAGCCTGTGCAGCGGCAGAGATTGCCGGCAAGGGCCTCGTGAATGGCTTCATCGTCCGGATTTCCGCCCTCCTGGCGCAACGCCCAGAGTGCCATGACAAAGCCTGGAGTGCAGAATCCGCACTGGCTTGCATGACTGGAGATCATGGCCTGCTGGACGGGATCGGGAGCCTCATCCCTGCCGGACAGTCCCTCGACCGTCACGAGACTGGCGCCGTCGAGCTGACCCAGGGTGTAGAGGCAGGCATTGATGGCCTCGGGCCGGGTGCTGCCGTGGCGCACCATGACAACGCTACAGGCGCCGCAGTCCCCTTCCGCGCATCCTTCCTTGGTGCCCCTGAGGCCGGCTTCGCCGCGCAGGTAGTCCAGCACCGTCATCGTCGGCATGACGGACTGAGCCACGTGCTCGGTGCCGTTCAGAAGGAAGCGCACGCCTGTCTCCCGGCCGGGGCTACTGAGCGGCGGCGCCATGACGGATCCAGGTTCCGAGAAGCTGCCGCTCCTCGGGTGTCATGCCGGTTTCGTTGCCGAGCGGCATGGTGTCGGTTTCCACCGTGGTGATTCTGATCGCCTCGACGTGGCTCAGGATCTCGGCAGCGGTGTTGAAGCGGACATCCTTCGGCGCGGCGTCGAAGTTCTCGTGGCGGGGTTCAGCCGCATGGCACGACAGGCAGCGTTCGTTGATGATCTGCCGGACCTCGCTGAAGGCGACCCGCTGGGTGGTCGGCCCCTGCGTTCCTCTCTCGAAGGCCGGCCAGGAGGCAATGATGGCCGCCCCCAGGAAGGGGAAGACAGCCGCGGCCAGGGGCCAGGGCTGGGGCCTGCCGGCGTTGCGCAGGTTGAACCAGTGACGCACCAGAGCGCCGGAGAGCGAGATGGCGATCAGAAGCAGCCAGTTCAGGGAGTGCCCGAACGTCATCGGATAGTGACTGCTGATCATGATGAAGACGACGGGCAGAGTCAGGTAGTTGTTGTGAACCGAACGCTGCTTGGCCTGTCGTCCCAGCAGGGGATCGGGTTCCTCTCCGGCGAGACGTGCCGCAATCAGCTTGGTCTGGGCCGGAATGATGCGCACGAAGACGTTGATGACCATGACGATGCCGATCAGGGCGCCGACATGCATGTAGGCCGCACGGCCCGTGAAGATCTGGGTCAGGGCGACGGCGACCGCCGCGAGCGCGACGATGGAAAGCACATTGGCGGGAAGGGGGTTCTCGGCGCCGGCACGTGAAGCGAAGAGGGCATCATAGGCGAACCAGCCGACCACCAGGGTGGCAATCCCGACACCCACCGCCTGCAGACGGCTGAGCGAACCGGAACCCGCCTCGATCAGATAGGATTCGGCGCCGAGGTAGTAGACGATGGCGAGCAGCATGACACCGGTGATTCCGGTGAACCCGGCCTCCCACTTGAACCAGTGCAGGGTGCGCGGGATGGCCGCAGGCGCCACGAGGTACTTGTTGACCTCGTAGAATCCCCCGCTGTGCACCATCCACAGTTCGCCTTCGATGCCCTCCTTGCCGGGTTCGGGCTTCTCGAGATGGGCATCGAGCCACATGAAGAGGAAGGACGTGCCGATCCAGGCGATGCCGACGATGACGTGGGTCCAGCGGATGACGAGATTGGCCCAGTCGAGAATGGCGGTTTCCATGTCGCCTATTCCCCGAGTCTTTCCGCGATTCGCAGGCTGACGATCCGCCCGATGTTGGCGAGTGCTTCCGCTCTCTCCGTTTGCGGATCACTCCCGAGCCGCCGCCGGAATGCTTCGATGATGCTGTCGAGTGTATGGTCGCGGACCGCAATGATGAAGGGAAAACCGAACTTTTCCCGATACCTGCGGTTGAGATCCATGAAAAGGGTGAAGTCCGCATCCGACAGGCGGTCGAGTCCGGCGCTCGCCTGTTCGCGTGTCGAATCGGGTTCAAGGTCACGTGCTCTCGCCGCCTTGCCGGCAAGGTCGGGATGGGCCCGGATGAAGGCGAGTTTCTCTTCGTCCCGCGCCTCGTCAAGGACCCGCGTCATGGCGTGGATCAGTGCCGCACGCGACGGGAAGGGGCCATGGCGATGGGCGCGCCGGGCGAACCATGGCGAGCTTTCGAAGACATCTCCGAGCATGGCCGTGAACCCGTCCGCGCTGGCCCGGTTGATCGCCTCGAGAGTGAGTGCCGGCACGTCAACCGTTCCCTTCGGCAGGCGGCGGGAACCGCGCCCGCCAATGACGGGCGATGTCGATGCGCCTGCAGAACCAGACTCCCTCGTGACGACTGGCGTAGTCGACAAAGCGCGTCAGGGCGCCCATGCGTCCGGGACGGCCGGCGAGGCGGCAGTGCAGGCCGACCGACATCATTCTGCCACCCTCGTTCCACAGCACATCGAACGCGTCCTTGAGATAGGTGAAGAACTGGTCGCCGGAGTTGAATCCCTGGGGCGTGGCAAAGCGCATGTCGTTGACATCGAGCGTATAGGGAACGACGAGATGCTGCCTTTCCCCGACAGTCGTCCAGAATGGAAGCTCGTCGCTGTAGTCGTCGGCATCATAAAGGAAACCGCCTTCCTCGACGACGAGCCGGCGCGTGTTCGGGCTGGTCCGCCCGGTGTACCATCCCAGCGGACGCTGGCCGGTCAGCCTCGTCTGGATGGCGATGGCGCGCTCCATGTGTTCGCGCTCCTCGTCTTCCCCCACCCTCTGGTAGTCGATCCAGCGGTAGCCGTGGGAGCAGATCTCGAAGTCCGCCTCCATCGCCCGTTCCGCCACGTCCGGGTTGCGTTCGAGGGCCATGGCGACACCGAAGACCGTGACCGGTATCGCCCGCTCCCGGAACAGCCGGAACAACCGCCACACACCCACCCGGCTGCCGTATTCGTAGAGCGATTCCATGCTCATGTGACGCATGCCTTCGATTGGAACGGCCGCCACGATCTCCGAGAGGAAGGCCTCGGATGCGGCATCGCCGTGAAGCACGCTGTTCTCGCCGCCTTCCTCGTAGTTGATGACAAACTGCACGGCGAGACGGGCGCCTCCAGGCCAGGCCGGATCGGGCGGCGTGGCGCCGTAGCCTTTCATGTCTCGGGGGTAGGGAGCGTCTGGCGGCAAGGTGGGCTTTCGTTGCATGGTGGTCGCTGCAAAGGTAACACCGACATTGGATGTGTCCAGCACGTGCGGGGAAGGGAAGGGCCATGCCAGGATTGACGACCCACGTTCTCGATACCGCTTCGGGACGCCCGGCTGCCGGGGTTGCCGTCACACTCGTCGAGTTGGTCGGAAACGAGCGCCGGGACATCGCCTCTGCCGTCACCAACGACGACGGCCGCACCGACCGGCCGCTCATGGAGAGCGTGCGCCAGGGCCACTTCGAGATCGTCTTCGACATCGGCGCCTACTTCGCCTCGAGAGGGCCGGGTCCAGGATTCCTCGACCACGTGCCGGTCCGCTTCCGTATCACCGACACGTCGCGTCACTGGCACGTTCCCCTGCTGGCAAGCCCGTGGGGCTACACCACCTACCGCGGCAGCTGAACCCATGTGAACGCCGTTGGCACAAGGGACCGGCGCCTTCCCGTCGTCGATGCCAGAGCCCCGCGCGTTCCGGGACCCAGTCCCCGGTAGCGCGCCTCAGCCCTATGGCGTCCTTCTTGCTCCGAAGGCGCCGATGTAGCCGGTGGTGTCGAAGACGCCCCAGGCCTCCTCGTGCGCCGGCCCGTGGAAGGCTCCGGAGAGGTGGTCGGTCCCGGCGACGCCCGCGGCGAAGCGGCCGCCGGCAAGCGGCATGCCGGTCCAGTCGCCGATGGTGTGGCCGGCCACGTCGATGCCGACATCGACCCGCGGCTGCGAGAGATCGGCGATGGTCACCGTCGCCGTGCCCATGAGCCGCTCGAAGGTCCCCGTCGGGCTCGCCTCGGCGATGCCTCGCCACGTCGCGCTCCCCGTGCCGGCGGGGTTCGTGCCCGTGTCATCGGGCGGCGAGGGCCAGGGCCGCGGCCACCACGGCCGCGGTCATCACTGTCCTGGAGTTCATCGCAAGCATCCCTCTTGTCACGTTGGATCCGCGCCGGCTCAGAAGCGCAGACGCACGTCAAGCCTGAGCAGGTGCTCGGTCCCGGCGCCCTCGCGGCGCTCGCCCGCAAACTCGACATGCAGGCGCTCCGCCTCGAAGCGCGTCCCCAGCCGCAGCCGCCGGCTGTCGCCGCCGGCCACGCCGGTCTCCGCAAACGGCGTCAGCAACCCGTAGGGCGTCACGCCCAGGCCGTAGCCGATGCGCGCGTCCAGCGCCATGGCGCCACCCGACGCCTCGCCCACCGTCGGCAGCTCGGCGCCCCACAGCGCCTCGGCGGCGCCCGTGCCGGCGCCCCAGTGCGGGCTCAGCATCAGCGACAGGCCGCGGCCCTGCGCCCCGGGACCGACACGCGCCGTCACGCTCACGCCGCGCTCCTCGGCGCCCTCCTCGGAGTGCGCCGCCAGCCAGCGGCCCCGCGCCTCCACATGGAACCGCGGCGCCGTGTAGCGCACGCCGCCCACGGTCTCCAGGCCGCTCCCGGCCAGACCGTCGCCGCCGTCGCGCCGCGCCGCCGCCTCGACGAAGGGCACCAGCGCCGTGTCGCCGTCCAGCGCAATGCGCCGCGACGCCTCCAGGCCCGTGCGCAGGCGCCAGCTGTCCGCCGTCAGGCCGTCCACATAGTCCGGGCCGTCGTCGGTCTCCAGGCGCGCCAGGCTGGCGTCCGCCCGCACCGCAAGGTCGATGCCGGCCAGGGCCGGAAGCGCATGGCGCAGTCCCGCCGAGCCCATCCACATCACAAGGTCGCTGGTCTCGGCCTCGCCGCCCTCCAGGCGGTGCCGCGCCTCGCCGCGGCCGGCGCCCAGGACGCCGTGCAGTTCCAGGTCCTCCGACAGCGTCCACCGCCCGTAGGGGTAGAGCGCCGTCAGATCGGTCTCCAGGCGGCCCTCGCCGGAGCCCGCCGCGCCGTCGAAGCGGTAGTCCGCCTCGCCCGTGCCGTGGCTCACCGCCAGACCCGCCACCCACGGTCCCGACCGGGCGTCGATGCCCAGCCAGCCCGTGCGCAGCTCGCCCTCGTAGCGCATCCCTTCCGGGCGCCCCGCGAAGGTCCCCAGATCGCCGCGGCCCCACACCGCCCACAGCGGTGCATCCGAACCCTCGGCCTCACCCAGCGTCAGCGAGAACGCGCTCGCCTGCATGAGCTCCCCGGCCTCGACGCTCCGGCTGCGCACCGGGGCGCAGACCTCGCCGGCGTCCGTCTGCCCGAGGCGGCCCGGGACGTCGGGCACACACCTCCGCCCCACATCCGCAGGAGCCGCCCCGGACACCCCGAACGGCACCGTCTCGCCGGCCAGCGTCAGACCGCTCGCCGGCACCGAGGCCGCAAACCGCGCCGCGATGTTGTCGAGCGCGCTCGACAGAGCCCGCCGCGCCACCGCCGCCAGCGTGCGCCGCACCGAGCGCTTCACCAGCGCCGTGCGGGCGTCCGCCACCGTCACCTGGAACGTCAGGATCGCCGCATCCGTGTCCGCCCGGTTGGCGTCCGCATCGTCCGCCCGCCAGGTGAAGACCCACTCTCCCTGCGACTCCGGCGTCCCCGACAGCCTCCGCGTCGCCGCGTCGATGTCGAGACCCGCCAGGCCCGCGGGATCCGAGGTCAGGGCGTAGCTCAGCGCGCCGTTGCCCCCCGTCGCCGCCGGCAGCACCGCAGGCTCCATCGCCTCGCCAACCGTCAGCACCAGGGATGCCATCGGCGCCCCGAAGACCGGCGCCGTGTCGCGCACCGTCACCGTCACCTCGTCGCTGCCGGCCAGACCCCCCGGGTCCGTCACCGTCAGGCGGAACACCATCGCGCCCGACTCCGCCGGCGCCGTGAACGTCGCCCGCGCCGTGGCCGCCCCCGAGAGCGTCACCGACGCCCCCGAGACCTGGGTCCACGCGATGGCTCAGCGCGTCCCCGTCCGGGTCCGTGCTCCCCGAGCCGTCCAGCGTCACCGACGCTCCCGGATCCACCGCCACGTCCGCGCCCGCAGACGCCACCGGCGTGCCCTCCGCCGGCTCTTCCCCGGGCGAGCGCGGGGTGGAGGCCGGAGGCGTCTCCGTGACGTTCATGACCGGATGGTCCGTGAAGCTCACCGCCGGGCTCCCCGTGCGGTCGGCACGCCGGATCGGGTTCGCGCCCCTGGTGTAGCTCACCGTGACTCGTCTCGCCCGCGGAGACCGCCGGGGCCAGGGTCAGCACCACCGTGCTGCCGCTCACGTCGACGCCGGAGACGGAGAGCGCGTTGCCCGCCGCCGTCACCGTGAAGTCGGCCGGGGCAGGCTCGGAAGCCTCGTCCAGCGCCTCGTCGAAGGTCAGCGTCAGCACCCGGCCGTCCACCAAAGCGGACGCGAGCGCGGGCGTCTCCGTGACGTTGGTGACCGCCCGGTTCGTGAAGCTCTCGGCCGGCTCCCCCGTGCCGTCGGCGCGCTGGATCGGCTTCGTCGCGTCCGCGATGTAGCTCACCGTGACCGTCTCGCCCTCGTTCGCCGGCGCGGCCAGGGTCAGCACCACCGTGCTGCCGCTCACGTCGACGCCGGTGACGGAGAGCGCATTGCCCGCCGCCGTCACCGTGAAGTCCCCGGTCGCCGGCACGGAGCCCTGGTTCAGCGGCTCGCCGTAGTCCAGGGTCAGCATCGTACGGTCCACCCACGCCGACTGGAGCACGGGCAGCACTTCGGCCGGCGGCGGTCCGTAGGTCACAGCCATGGCCTCGATGTCCGCCGCCACGTTGCCCGCAAGGTCCTGGATCGGGTGGTCGCCAGCCACGCCCGTGAAGGCGTCGTAGTCCAGGGTCACGTTCTGACCCTTCGTCACCGCCTGGCCCAGGGTCAGGGTCATCGTCCGGCCGGCCACGGTGACGGCGGTCACCGTCGCCGGGATGGAGGTGGCCCCCTCGGGGGAGTTGACCTCCATGTCGACCTGGAATCGGCTCGCCGCCGGCGTGCGGGACGGAGCCAGCGTCTCGTCGTAGGTCAGGGTCAGCACGTGCCCCTGCACGGTGGCGGCAAGCAGCCCCGGCGCCGTGGTGTCGGACGACGTGCGGTTGTCGGCCGCGACCCCGGAGAAGCCCGCCGCCTCGTAGCGGTTCGCGTCGGTGTCCCGGATCGGGTTCGCGCCCCTCGTGTAGCTCACCGTGACACTCTGGCCCGCGGTGACCGCGGGGGCCGCCAGGGTCAGCACGACCGCGCTGTGGGTCACCTCGACGCCGGTCACCGACCGGCCGCTCCCCGCCACCGTCACCGCGAAGTCCCCGGTCGCCGGGACGGAGCCCTGGTCCAGAGCCTCGTCGTAGAGCAGCGTCAGCGTCGTCTGGTGCACCACGGCGCTCTTCAGCGTCGGCAACTTCACCGCGATGTTCGTGACCATCTGTCCCGTGAAGCTCTCCGCCGGATCCCCCGCGCCGCCGGCGCGCCGGATCGGGTTCGTGCCCTTCGTGTAGCTCACCGTGACCGCCTCGCCCTCGCCGACCGCCGAGGCCAGGGTCAGCGCGACCGTGCGGCCGCTCACGTCGACGCCGGTGACCGACACCGCGTCGCCCGCCGCCGTCACCGCGAAGTCCCCGGTCGCCGGCACGGAGTTCTCGTCCAGCGGCTCGCCGTAGGTCAGGGTCAGCGTCAGGACGTCCACCGAAGCGGTCGCGAGTACCGGGCCGCACGCATACGCCGTCGTGGCGACGATCTCCTTCGACACCGACGCCCCGTCGCTGTCGGTCGCCGTCACCGTGACCGTCGTCGTGAACGGGCTGTCCGGCCGTGGCGCCAGCGCGCACAGGTCGGCCGCGTCCTTGATCGTGAAGAACGCCCGATTCAGGTGGGCGGCGTAGCCCATGTCCTTGACCGCGTTGGCGGGCTCCGCCGTCACCGTGACGA
Organism: Alphaproteobacteria bacterium; assembly: GCA_964291415.2. GTDB lineage: Bacteria > Pseudomonadota > Alphaproteobacteria > SP197 > SP197 > SP197. Next base: position 974,768 of record OZ219920.1, read on the forward strand.
GCAGCTGGTCGGCGGTGGGAGTGGGGTTGGGGTCAGTCTCGGTGGGAACGATGATCTCGAGGTCGCCGGCCGCGATGTTCGGGTCGGCGAAGACGATGTCCGCGGTCGTGAGAGCGTCCGGGGCCGCGTTCGGCGCCAGGTGCTCCTCGTCCGCCACGGTCGCGGTCGGCCGCCTGTTGGACGTGTTCACCGTCACCGGGAAGTCCCTGAAGAAGGCCGATGTCGGGGAGGCGCCCGGACGGTGGCTCACGGTGACCGTGTCGCCTCCCCACGCCGCCTCCGGCAGCGTGAGCGTCACCGGCGTGGTATGCACGTCGCCCGAAGCCGAGCCCGAGCCCACCGAGACCGCGCTCGGCGTCAGCGCCCGCCCGTTCACCGTGACCGTGAACTCGGAACGCTGACACGGACGGCGTGATGGGGGTGAAGCCTACGCTGTCATCCGCGGGCCTACCCCTGTAGGACAGCGTCAGCGTCGTCCCGTCCAGCACGGCGGACCCAAGCTGCGGGCATAGGGGAACGTCGGCGTTGCTGAAAAAGCTGGTCAGGAGAAACTTCCGCGTGATCGACGCCGTCGCGCCGTAGGGGTCGGTCGCCGTCAGCGTGGCGGTGACCGTAGGATCCGACCCGTTCCCGCGCGGCACGAGCAGCGGCTCGAGGTTCGCCAGCTCGCATTCGCCCTTGGACGATGTAGAAGAGTTTGTTTGATGTAGTGTTTTCATTGAACTCGCCGGGAACGTGCGCGTCGTCGCGGCTCAGGCTCAGCGAGAACGTCAGCGCGTCGCCGTCGGGGTCGCTGAACCCCGAACGGTCGAGCGTCAATGAGACCAGGGTATTTGACGGCGCGTTGATGATGTTGTCCGCCGGGTTGTCCGAGGTCGCGGTGAAGACGGGCGCGCGGTTGTTCGCCCTCACATCCACCGCTTCGTTGGCGAAGGAGACCGTCTCGTTGCCGGCGAGGTCGCGGATGGGCCCGTGGCCGAAGCCCCCCTGGCGCGCGCGCGACTTGTCATACCCCACCGTGACGGACGTGGCGTTGGACGGCACCGCCTTGGCCAGCGTCAGCGTGACGCTGCTGCCCGCACCACGGCGTTGTTGACCGTCCACAGGCGGCTGAACGACAGCCCGGGCTCCTTCACCCGAACCGAGAAGGCCGGGGCGCCCGGATCCGATCCCGGGTCCAGCGGCTCGTCGAAGTTCAGGCGAAGCCGCTTGGGCTTCGCCGTGACCAGGACGCGCGCTCGAAAGGGACGGAGGGTGGTCCACCTCATTTTCATGGCCGTGGACGGCCATCTTGATGTTGATGTCAACACCGTTGTTTGCCCAGTTTCCGCTGCTGCCCTTGTTGACGCCTCTGTCCGCAATGCTCCAGCCCGTCGCCCCGCCCGAATCCTCGCTGTCGGAGGCCGTGAACCGCACTTGAGGGCCTCTGTCCCCCGCGCTGGTCGTCTCCAGCACCACGAAGTACGTCGTGTCGGCGTCCAGGTCGATGCCGTCGCCGGAGGCCGTGAACGTGTTGACCTCATGGGTCAGCGTGGTCGGGTTCGTCAGCGTGCCCAGGCTGCTGTCAGGGAAGCCGTCCGCGCCCGCCGAGAAGATGCTCACGGAATAGTCCGGCTCCGTCGTGTTCGCTGGGGCGTCAACGTGCACATCAATGCGCGCGTCCTTCAGCTTGTAGCCGCCACCGTGGCTGCCGGTGGTGAACCCTTGGCCGTAGACGGTGTTTGGATCGAAACCAATACGGTTACTCGGTCGACTGAGCGGTGTTGTCCACCAGCGTGACCGACGTCTGCGCCTCGGCCGCCCCGGCGGCGAACAGCAGGGAGAACGCCGCGGCGAAGGCGGCGGCGGGCGCGGGGCGGAACGGCCGGGGACGTGAAGCAGACCCGGAAGAGCCAGAGGGCGCGGGGCGGCTGAAGAGGCCGGACAGGCGAGAGAAAAGGGAGGAGAAAGTTCCCGCCGCGAGGCGGGACGGCAGGCTCAGCGCGCGGGCAGGGCCATTCGAGGTGCGGGCATGTCGCTCCCGCGAGCGGACGGCACGGCCCATGGCGTCAAGCCACGCACGGAACGGTAGAGACAGGGGGGCTCGGCTCGGCGCTCGGCGCTCGGCGCTCGGCGGCGCTCGGCGCTCGGCGCTCGGCGCTCGGCGCTCGGCGCTCGGCGCTCGGCGCTCGGCGCTCGGCGCTCGGCGCTCGGCGCTCGGCGCTCGGCGCTCGGCGCTCGGCGCTCGGCATCCACTTTACCACAAAGACCGCTTTCGCGAACCGGATTTTCGACACGAATCGAAGTCACCGACCTATCTCCCTCTCGAACAGGCCTGCGCCGCCGGCCGCACCTCCAGGCCGCGGCGCGCAGGACCGAAACCAACCGTTTCGACTCCACTCTCAAGGGAATCCAAGGCCCGGAAAATCCTTCACAATTGCAGGTATCAAGGGCCTGGAAACGGGGCGGGGAGGGCTCGCGTCAGCGCCAGGGCAGGGCGTCCACGACCAGGACCTGTCGCACCACGGCCACCTGTCGCGATGCGCCCGGCTTTCTGCAGACCTGCCGGAACAGCCAGCGCACGTCGTTCTCCCGAAGGCTGGCGGCGGCGGCGAGCGGCAGATCCTCCGCCGCGGCGATGCGTTCGAAGGCACCGTCCCCGGGTTCACGCCGCGTCCTCCCACGGCGTGTCCGACGGATCTGGCGAAGGAGCCGGCCGGACAGGAACCGCTCCGGGCGCCGCCGGCGGGCAAGCGCAGGCCAGCCGGCATCGGCAGGAATGGCATCCCGTCAAAATTGCAGGTATCGATCTGAGCGGCGCACAAGAAATCTGGCGCGAGAGGCGGCCGATTCAGGCCGGCCGCTCGATTGTCGGCCGGCTGCGCACCGCAAGACCGGCAACAGGGCGGCCTTGCAGTGCGCCGCGCTTCATGCGTGCGCAGCTACCGGCGATGTCCCCGTGTCGGACGGACGCCAACCCGCGCCGCATGCGGAGTCTCAACCTACGTGGATGTCATGGGGCCGGGTTCGAAAGCGGATGGCGTCGATGATCGCGGCCATCGGGGAAGGCCGCTGCGCACGGGACGTGCTCTGCGGGCTGGAAGTCTGCCAGGACGGGACCGCCGATGGTCGGGCGCCGGCGGACCCGCGCGACCGCGACGGGGCGGCCGGCGCCATCCGGGAGCTGATCGGGCGCGTCGTCGTCACACCCGGCATGCCGCGCTTCACGGCGCCATCCTCGAACGGGCCGGAAGCGAGCCGCCGGTATCCCGCGGAACGGAATGTCGGTCTTGGCGGCAGCACGGGCGCGATGCCATCTGGTTTGGTCGGCCAGGAGACCGCGGATCACCTGTCGCGCGGCGTGTCCTGGCGACCACGCCACTGCGACGCGGGCAGGAAGGGCGGCGAACCGCGTCGACCGCAGGACACGCAAGGGCAGGGCCTTGGGCGATATCGGGGTCCGGGTCGGGCGGCCCGGATCCCTGCCGGATGAGGTCGATCAGACTGCGCGCGCGGCCTCGACGAGTCTCCGGAGCTTGGCGCGCGCCAGGTCCGAGCCCAGCATGATGAGGCCGCAGTCGGGCGCGGCCTTCAGGCGCTCGGCATCGATGTGGTCGAGCGCTTCCCTGAGGCGAAGGACGATCTCTTCAACTGTCTCGACGCGGCTCGAGGCAATCTCGACAACCCCGAGAAGGACCGTGGTGTCGGCGAAGGCCTCGAGCAGGCAGAGGTCGTTGTGCCTGTGCGCATCCTCGATCGAGACCGCATCGACGAGACTGGCGTTCACCGCGCCGGCCAGTCTGGAATAGACCTCCGGATCGGCCTTCACGTAGTCGGTCTCGTCGAGCCTGTCGGGATAGCCGCAACACATGTGCATCGTACGGGTGACGCCGTCGGGGACGCCGTGAAAGCAGCGCTCGAGATTCTCGACCCCGAATTCGAGGGCCTCGTCAGGCAGACGGGCAAAGAGCGGCTCGTCGACCTGAATGTGCCGGCATCCCGCCTCTGCCAGGCGACGAATCTCGACGTTGAGCGCATCGGCGAGGTCGGCGCACCACGAACGGCGATCAGGATAGAAGAGGTTGGCGGTTGAGTCCGAGACCGTCAGCGGTCCGGGCACCGTCATCTTGACGGGCTTGGCGGTCGCACTCTGCGCGATCGTCCAGTCCCGCACCAGGAACGGAGCGCCCGCCCTGATTCGGTCTGTGAAGGTGGGCACCTCGGCCGTCCAGGCCCCGTTGCGCATGGTGCACTCGGTGAGCGTGTCAAGTTCGAAGCCGTCGAGGTGGGCGCAGTGATAGTGAACGTAGTTCGTCCGCCGGATTTCGCCGTCCGTCGGGATGTCGATGCCGATCGAGTCCTGCTCGGCCACCACTTCGCGTGTGGCGCGATCGAGAATGGCCCGTCGCTCCCCGGGCGCGAGTTCCGCTGCGTCCGCCTCGCCGGTCTGCGCGTCATCGTGGAACCAGGCCATGTGCGGCACGTAGGCAGGCTTGGGATAGGCCCCGATGCAGGTGGTGGCGACAGGCATGAGTGGCTCCGGTGCTGTGGCCCCGTGAAAGGGTTGGGTTTCGAAACGGCAGCGTCAAGTGGCCGACAAGCGTCATGGGTCCATGTGCGTACTCATTGACGATGTGCTATGCACAAACAGGGCTCCCATTGTGAATGAAGGAGCCCGAGGATCCAGGCGGTCGGCCGCCATCATGGGGATTGAGGGAGACAATCGATGGGCGGGGCTCCCAGAACTCTTCTCCATGCGTTGCTGGCCTCGCTTGTCGTGTCAACGTTGTGCAGCCTCCCGAACGGCGCAGGCGCGGAGCAGACCATCCTGCGGCTGCACACGTTCAACTCGCCCAAGTCGATCGCAGTCCGGTTGTTTCTCCAGCCATGGGCCGAGGAGATCGAGGAGAGATCCCAGGGCCGGGTCGCCGTTCAGGTGTTTCCTGCGATGCAGCTCGGAGGCAAGCCATCGGATCTCTACGGACAGGCACGCGACGGCGTGGTCGACATCGTCTGGACCTTGCCCGGCTACACGCCGGGGCGGTTTCCCCTGACCGAGGTGTTCGAGCTTCCCTTCGTTTGCGCCGACGCCGAGGCGACCAGCCAGGCGTTGAACGAGTTCTACCAGGCGTGGTTGCGGGACGAGTACGAAGACACCCATCCTTTGGTGTTTCATACCGCTGCGCCGGGCCATATCCACACCGCCGAACGACAGGTCCGCACGCTCGAAGACCTGGAAGGGCTGAAGATGCGCGCCCCTTCGCGGGCCAGCGCTGCGATGCTGGAAGCCCTTGGCGCGGTGCCGATCGGCATGCCGGTCCCGAAGGTGTATGAAGCGCTCGCACGGGGCGTGGTGGAAGGAGCCTGGATCCCCTGGACCATCATGCGGCCTTTCCGTCTGCACGAAGTGACGCGCCACCACACCGAGGTCTCCCTCTCCTGCGTCCTGTTCGTGATGACGATGAACAAGGCGCGTTACGACGGGTTGCCGCCAGACATCAGGCACATCATCGACGAAACGACGGGAACACAATTGGCGAAACGCCTCGGGCGCCTTTGGCAGGACGACGAGGAACCGGGTCGGGCGATCGCGCTGGAGCAGGGCCATGCGCTGTTCACGCTGACGGAAGCGGAACGCAAGCGCTGGAAGACGGCCACGCAGCCAGTCATCGACGATTGGATCGAGAAGGTCGACGCCATGGGCCATGACGGGGAGGCCATGCTTGCCGATGCAAGGCGCCTGGTCGCCGAGTACGGCGATGACCTCCAGCAGTAAGCTCGCGGAAGATCCGGAGGCCAGCGACACGCCTTGCGGTCCGAGCCCGTGCCCGGCTGGTCCGTACCTTGGAGCCCGGCTGGAGGGCCTGGCCCGGACTGTTGCGATCGCCGGAGGCGTACTGCTGATCGCGGTCGTGGTCATGACCGTGATCAGCGTTCTGGGACGCTATCTTTTCAACACCCCGATTCCCGGCGATTACGAACTCACGGAGCTTGCCTGCGGCATCGCCGTGTTCGCCTTCTTTCCTTACTGCCACGCCAGGAACGGCAACATCGTCGTGGAGTTTTTCACCGGAGGATTGCGCCCGCATCACAGGACGGTGCTGGACACGGTTCACGCCGTCGCCTTCGCGGTGGCTGCCGGCCTGATCACATGGCGCCTGTTCGTCGGTGCGGTACACAAGCTTGAAGATGGTGAGACGACGCTGTTTCTGGGTGTCCCGGTTCACTGGGCTTACTTCTCCGCCCTGTTCGGAGCCGGATTGCTGACTGCGATTTCTTTGCTGGTGGTCTGCCGCCACGTGCACGCCCTGAGACGATGACTGGTTTCGAGTTCGGCGGACTCCTGTTCGTCGTCTGCCTTGCGCTGATAGCCTTGAGGATGCCGGTCGCCGTGGCGATGTTCGTCGTCGGGGGATTCGGCTTCGCCTCGCTCGCAGGGTGGTCGGCGTTCCTCAATCTGCTGAACACCGCCGCGTTTGGTCGGGTGTCGAGCTATACCCTCTCGGTGCTGCCGCTGTTCCTGTTGATGGGCCAGCTGGCGACGCGGTCCGGTCTCAGTCGCTCGCTCTACGGCGCGGCTCGTGCCTGGGTGGGTCACTACCGTGGCGGGCTGGCTGTCTCGACCATATTCGGGTGTGCCGCGTTCGGGTCCATTTGCGGGTCATCGATCGCGACCGGAGCAACGATGGCATCGGTGGCGCTGCCCGAGATGAGGCGCCACAAGTACTCCGGAGCACTGGCCACCGGCACACTCGCTGCCGGCGGAACGCTCGGCATCCTGATTCCGCCGTCGGTCATCCTGGTGATCTACGCGGTCATCACGGAACAGTCGGTCGGCAAGCTCTTTCTGGCTGCGCTGGTTCCGGGACTCATCGCAACATTCGGCTACACGGTGGCGATCGCAATCTATGTTCGGCTGCGACCCGAGTCGGGCCCGGCCGCTCCGGCCCTGCCTTACCGCGCACGTATGCGCAGCCTGCGCGCGGTGTGGCCGGTGGCGGTGATCTTCTTTTCGGTCATCGGCGGGATTTATCTCGGCGTGTTTACGCCGACCGAAGCGGCCGCGATCGGGACCGCAGCCATCGCCGTCGTGGCGTTGGTTTCCGGCCGGTTGAGCCGATCCGCGTTGGTATCGAGCCTGCTGGAGACCGCACAGGCCACCGCGATGATCTTCCTCATTCTGATCAGCGCAGAGATTTTCAACAGCTTCCTTGCGCTGTCGCAGGTCACCACCGAACTGGCGGATGCGCTGGCGGGGTCCGGATTGGCGCCCATATCGATCATGATCGGCATCGTGATCGTTTACCTGATCCTCGGTTGCTTCATGGACAGCCTGGCCATGATCCTGCTGACGGTGCCGGTCTTCTTTCCGTTGGTGACCGGCCTGGACTTCGGCTACACGGAGGAAGAGGTTGCCATCTGGTTCGGAATTCTGGCAGTGATGGCGGTCGAAATCGGCCTGATCACTCCGCCGATCGGCCTCAACGTCTATGTGATCAACGCGCTGGACGGAAAGACCCGGCTTGGCGAATCGTTCAGGGGTATCGTTCCGTTCCTGTTGAGCGCGGTCGCTCTGCTTGCAATCGTTGTGTCTGTGCCCGCGATCTGCCTCTGGCTTCCGGGTCTGGACTAGGCATCGCGTTGTGACTCGCAAACGCGTGTGCGAGGTTGTCGCGAAGCACAGCGGGTCGCGTCGTCGCCTGTACAGGCGATAGCGCGGATACTGGAGCGGAATGTGCGTGGCGGTCGGATCGTCGCGGTCATCACGGGCACGAACGGAGCCGTGACAGTGACCGCTACCAAGGATAGGGATCGGCATGGGGCAAGACGACTCTGACCAGGACATCGGGTCCCGTCGCAATCCGGATACGAAAACTCCTGTTCCGCTCAGCGTGGGACTCGCCCTGCAGATCGCATGCCTGGTGCTGCCCGGCGCGGTGGTGATTCCAACCGTTGTGTTTCGGGCGGGCGGTCAGCCCGAAGACGTGTTGCTGTGGGCCGTGTTCGCCTCGGTCGCGATCTGCGGCGCGACCGCAATGCTCCAAGCCTGGAGGATAGGCCGGATCGGCGCCGGCTACATCCTCGCGATCGGAACGTCGGGGGTTGCCATCGCGGTCAGCATCGCCGCCCTCGCCGCGGGCGGGCCGGCGTTGCTCGCGACGCTGGTCGTCGCCCTCGCCCTGATCCAGTTCGTGTTCTCCGCACGCCTCTCGCTCTTTCGGCGGATTCTCACTCCCACCGTGACGGGGACAGTGCTGATGCTGACGCCGGTCACGATCATGCCGATCATGTTCGATCAGTTGAAGGATGTGCCGGACGGCACGCCGCCGCTGGCCGCGCCGCTCAGCGCCTTGACAACCCTGATCGTCATTGCGGGCATCGCGCTGACGGCGAAAGGACGGGTGCGCCTGTGGGCGCCGGTCATCGGAATCATCGCAGGGTCGATCGTGGCCGGCGTGTTCGGCATCTATGACGTCGACCGCATCGCCCGGGCCTCGTGGATCGGCATTCCGAACCTTGAATGGTCGGCGCTGGACTTGCGCTTCGGGACCGATTTCTGGGCGCTGCTCCCCGCGTTCGTGTTCATCGCCCTGGTCTGCACGATTCAGACCATCAGCGGCGCCGTTGCGATCCAGCGCGTGTCGTGGGCCGAAAGCCGGGCGGTGGATTTCAGAGCGGTGCAGGGTGCCGTCGCTGCCGACGGAGTGGGCAATCTGCTGTCCGGCCTGGCGGGCACGATGCCGCTCGGCTTCCGGCCAACGGGTGCGTCGATGGTCGAGATCACCGGGATGAGTTCCCGTCGGATTGGCCTGGCGTTCGGGGCATCCCTCATCGTGCTGGCGTTCCTTCCCAAGGCACTTGCCGTGATCCTCGCGATGCCGGGACCGGTCATCGGGGCATTCGTCACCGTCACGATGGCGACACTTTTCATCATCGGCATGAAAGTGATTGTCCAGGATGGCATCGACTATCGCAAAGGCCTGATTGCCGGACTGTCCTTCTGGATCGGCGTAGGCTTTCAGAGCGACGTGATTTTTCCCGCGCTTGTCGCGGAGTTTGCCGGCGCTCACCTGAAGAACGGAATGCTGACCGGAGGCGTTGCGGCAATCGTCATGACTGTCTTCGTCGAGTTGACGAAGCCGCGCAGGCGCCGGATCGAAGTGGAGTTCGATCCCTCCACACTGCACGAGATCCGCGAGTTCGTTGCGGCATTCGCATCGCGAAGAGGCTGGGACTCCGCGATGGCGGACCGTCTGGATGCCGTCTGCGATGAAACGTTGCTGACGCTCCAGCGTGAAAGCGAGCCCGGCACGGACATCGAGCGGCAGCGGCTGCTCCTCACGGCACGCGTGGAAGACGGCGGTGCGGTTCTGGAATTCGTCACCACGAAAGGCGAGGAGAACCTCCAGGATCGAATCGCGCTGCTGGGCGAGGCCAGTGACGGTTCGATGATTGAACGGGATATCTCGCTCAGGCTCCTGCGTCACCTCGCCTCTTCGGTCCGTCATCAACAGTACCACGACACGGATATCGTGACCGTCCGGGTGGAGCCGCCGGGAGCGGGGATCGTGCGAGCGATGTGAGCCGGCGGCACCGTCACGCAATCGACATCGATGCGATCCGGAGCATTTGATTGACGTGAAGCGACGAGCAGTTAGCCTCGATGACTCAATTCGTCCAAGGGACAGGGGGAAGCTCGATGTACTTCGTCGCGTTCGTTACCGACAAACCGGGAATGGAACAAAAGCACAGGGATCTGCAGGGAGCCTTTACGGGCTATCTGCGTGATCATCCTGATCATCCCGATGTTGTCGTTCATCATGCAGGTCCGACCCACGACGTCGATACGCACAGTATCGCAGGGTTGTTGCTGATTGTTGAAGCGCCCTCCGTGGCAGAGGCGCGGGCATTCGTGGCTGGCAGTCCATTCGGCCAGGCGGACATCTTCGCCGAAACCCAGATCCGGCGGTGGGACTGGAGAACAGGAAGTCCGGACTAGCGCTGCCTCGTCTCCAACAGGTCATGGCGAACATCTGATCTCGGTGGCGTTGAGATCTGTTCATGGTTTCCCGGCATCAATCAACTCGATCTGCGTGGGTGCATCGTCTCGCCGCGCCGCACGGCGCTTGCTGACTCCGGATTCCGGGATGTCCGGGGACGCCTTGAGGTTTTCGCCTGTCCGTCGGTTCCGGTCCGGAATGCGGCGCACCGGGAGATCCGCCGTGGATTGATGGATCACGAGCACCCCCCAGGGGGCCATGCCTGCCTTCTCCAGCCGCCCGCTATGGCTTCGAGCCTTGGTTCGTTGAGCCGCCGTTCAACGGCGCTGGCCGGCTCGCGTCCGATTGTCGGCGGCCGAGGCTGGCACCACCGTCGATGGTGAAGACGCTGCCGGTGATCCAGTCGCCGGCGGGGGAGAGGAGGTAGGCGACCATCCAGGCGATGTCGTCGGGAGTTCCGAGACGTGGTACCGGGAAGTTCCGGCTTGCCGCCTCACCGCTGTCGGATGCGTCGTACTGGCGCATGCCTTCGGTCATGACCGCACCGGGTCCCACCGCGTTGACGAGAATCCGGTGGTCACTCCATTCGAGAGCCAGGGTGCGCGTCAGGTTGACGACCGCGGCGCGGGCCGCGGCGCCGTGGGCAAAGTGTTCCATCGCCCATGTGTGGGCAAAGACGATGTTGACGATGCGGCCCGGCGTGCCGCTGTCGCGATGCGCCCGGGCAAAGGCACTGCTCATCTGCCAGGTGCCCTGGACGTTGAGATCCATGACGGCCCTGAAACCATTGGCCGAGATGTCCTGCGCCCTGGCCGAGAACTGGCCACCGGCGTTGTTGACGAGATGATCGGGCAGGCCGCGCTCCCGGACGGTCGTCCGGAGCACCTCCTGGCAGGCCGAGTCGTCACGGATGTTGAGGACCTGGAAGGCGGCATCGATGCCGTGCCCGGCCAGTTCGCCGCATGCCTCCTCGAGAACCTGCTGGCGACGCGCTGCAATCGTGATTCTGGCGCCAAGCAGGCCAAGCTCCCGGGCGCAGCCGAAACCGATGCCCGTGCCGCCGCCGGTGATGAACACGTGGCTCCCGTCAAGGAGACCGGAGCGGAAGATGGAAGATGAACCCATCCGGCGCCGCTATTCCCGGTTCAGGCCCCGGGAAAGCCGTTCCCGCATGCCGTCCCGGTTGTTCTCGTGAAAGGCTCGATCGCGCTGAGCCGCGGCTTCATCAAGACAGAGGTTGCGGAAGTCGGGCATGATACATCCGTCTTCGGCCATCGCCTCGAGGCGGGCATTGATCGCCTGCTTCTTCTCCACCTGGTGGGGCTGGACCTCGTGCATGAGGGACATGTCATGCTCCTCGACAACGAGAACGCCGGCATCGATGGCCTCCTGCATCAGGGCATCGCCGCGGCCGGTGCGGCTGATGAACGTGCTCCATCCACCGTCCTCGTTCCTTTCAGGCGCTCCGCCGGGCCAGGCGTCGGCCACCGTGACATCCGTCGTCTCGCCCGTGGGATCGGCGCAGATCCGGCAGCGGAACTGGAACGTCCAGCCCTGCGGCCCGTACCAGAAGTCGAGGTAGTCCTCGTCGAAGATCCTGCCGTCGCGATCAACCGCCCGGGTGGGTCCGGGACATCCGTGACCGCGGTAGCGAAAGAGCGAGAGATTGTCTTCACCCGCGGCGCCCCCCGGAAATCCCACCCGATCCAGCATCTGCCGCGAACAGTCGAGGTCTGCGAAGGTGCCGCAGGAAAACGCCAGCGTGGCACGCACCAGTTCGCCGACCCTGGGGTCGTGTCTGGCGTAGTTGTGGACGCCGGAGATGTCGCAGGGCTTGCCGATGACGGCAAAGGGGCGACCCATGTCGAGGAGTTCCGTGAAGCGGTCGAGGGGCGCCACCGGACCATACCGCGACCCTGCACCCGCCAGCACGTCGTCGCGAGTCCACGAGACATGGCTGCGCGAACGCATGGGACGGTTCTCGTCGGCCCTGACGTGGCTGATGAAGTCGACGCCGCCGCTGTCGAGGAGGTGGAGGGCAAGCGCCGTCAGCGCCCCGCCCGAAGCCGCCATGTGGCGAATGGAAGCGTCCCGCGCATGACCCTTCCAGATGCGGATCCAGGGTCCGAATGCCGGATCCACGGCTACCGTGTCCTTGTGCCGCGCAGGATCCGGGGCGCCGTCAAGCCGCATGCCCGGGCAGGTCTCGAGAATGGCACGCTCGGTCGCCGGATCCAGACGCTGGCGGATCACCGGACGCAGGCGCCCCGGCGGATCGACCCAGTCCATGGCGACCCTGTCCCTGCCGGCAATGGCCTCGCACAGGCCACATCCCAGACACAGTCCGTTCTCGACGATCTCCTTCAGCGACTGCGGGTGACGCATGTCAGGTCCAGCCGGTGTAGGGATCGAGGCCGCGCTTCGTGATCTGGCCTGCCATGATGACCTTCTGGATCTCCGAGGTGCCTTCCCAGATCCGTTCGAGGCGGACGTCCCGGGTCAGCCGTTCGACGGGATTCTCGCACATCATGCCGCGCCCTCCGAAGATCTGAGCCGCACGGTCGACGACCCTGAAGGCGGCCTCCGAACAGTAGTACTTGATGGCGCTCGCCTTGGCATGGGCCGCGCGGCGGTCGAGGCCGGAATCGATCTCCTGGGCGGTGCGGTAGAGCATCGACTTGCCGGCCATGATTTCGGTTGCCATGTCGGCGAACATGAAGCCGATGCCCTGGAACTCGATGATGGCCTGACCGAACTGACGGCGCTCCCGGGCCCATTCGAGGGCCAGTTCCGAAGCGCGGATCGCCATGCCGATACTGCGCGCCGCAATCGCCAGCCGGGCCTCGACGAACCAGTCCTTGGTGAGTTCGAATCCTTCGCCGATCTCACCCAGCATCTGTGTCGCCGGGATCCGCACGTCAACAAGGTCGACCTCGGGGTGCGCGTGACCCGAGCGCTGGGAAAACCGCGGCGAACGCCGGATGTTGAACCCTTCGGTGCCCTTGTCGACGAGAAACAGGGTCGGGCGCTCCGGGTCACCATCCATGATGGTGGTCACGAGATTGACATGGGCGCTGTCGGAGTAACTGGCGAAGCACTTCTCGCCGTTGATGACGTAGCGGTTTCCGGCCAGTTGCGCCGATGTCCTGATGCCGCCGGCATCCGAGCCGGCTCCGGGCTCCGTGACGCAGAACGACACGGTGACGTCGCCACGGCATGCCGGCACCAGGTAGGCGGCGATCTGTTCGGGCGTTCCCTGTTTCAGGCAGACGGGGGGCTGCCAGACCCGCCCCCAGAGTCCGTTGGTGGCCGAACCGACTTCCTCGTTGACGATACACTGCTGGACGATCGTCATACCCTGGCCGCCATGCTCGGGATCGTGGTTGATGGCGTTGAGGCGGTGATCGAGGACCCCCTGGCGTATTCCGGCTTCCGTGGCCTCGTCGAGGGATTCGTTCTCGTCGAGAGTGATTTCGTGAGGCCAGAGATGCTGTCGGGCAAAGCTGCGCGCCCGTTCACGAACGTCAAGGTCGTCGTGTGTGAGCGTCATGTCCATGGAATGCTTCCTTCCTTCGATGATCAGCGACTTGAGTCGAACACGTCGCGGCGGTCGATATCGAGAGCGTCCGAGATGAAGTCTCCCAGCATGCGCCCGAAATGAGCCAGGAGTTCCTCGCCAAGCGCCGCTGTCGCCTCACCGGCCCGGCCGACGACCCCCTCGGGGTTGAGATCCTCGGCCCGCCAGGCAAAGCCGAGCCGGCCGCCGTGGCCGAATCTCCGGTGCCGGGAGGCCAGCGATGTTGCCGCCGACGGAAAGGTGCCGGCGTGCGCCATCTCGACCAGGTCCGGGTGGAGGGCGAGCATGATGGCGGTTTCCATCATGCCGCCATGGTGTCCCCCGGGGTCGAGGCCGGCGAGGTGAGCGGGCAGGGGCCAGGCCATGTAGTTGGCCCGGACCACCAGCATGTCGTGGCGGTCTCTCAGGTCCTGTGCCGCCAGATCGACGATCTGCGGTTGGCCGCCATGGGCATTGACGATGACCAGGCGGTGGATGCGGCTGGCGGCAAGGCCGGAGCCGATCTGCCTCACCATGGTCAGCAGGGTTTCCGGCTCGTGGGTCAGCGTTCCCGGAAACGAGGTGTGTTCGCTGCTCTTGCCGATGGCGAGTGGGGGCAGCACGACAACCGTGCCCGGGGTTGCGATATGCTGACGCGCCCGGTCGATCAGGCCCCTGGCAATCATCGTATCGGTGCCGAGCGGCAGGTGGGGTCCGTGCTGTTCCGTCGCCCCCATGGCGAGAACGGCCACGCATCTGCCTCGGGCCAGTCGCTGCAGTTCGGGAGAGGTGAGGTCCTCCCAGGAGCGCAGGTCGGCCATGTCAGACCATGGTGAGGCGGACCTCGCCAAGATCCTCGACGGCGCAGACGATGTCGTCTCCCTCGTCGACCAGGACGGCTTCGACCAGGGAACCCGTCAGCACGACGTGTCCGGCCAGAAGCCTTGCTCCGCGTTCTGCCAGGCAGTTGGCAAGCCATGCCACGGTGTTGAGGGGATGACCCAGGCTGGCCTCCCCGTATCCTTCACCCCGAACCACGCCCGAGATGGCGGTGGTGGCCCGGAGTGCGGCAAGGTCAAGTGACTGCCATCCGGCGACTTCCTCGCCGGTGACGATCAGTTTCTGGAAGAAGTCGTCCGCCACCTTTTCCGCCGGCGCCATGTCGGCGTGTTCGGGATGCCGCAGTTCGGCCAGTTCGATGGCTGCCATGCAGGATTCGATGCAATGGGCAACGCTCGTGCGGTCGTGTCCGCCTTCCCTTGGCTCCAGGTCCTGCCCGATGCGCACGGCGATCTCGCATTCCGCCACCGGGCTGGTCAGGCCGGATGCCGCCTGGCGCGCCGGGGTGACGTGGTGGTTTGCGGCGAGCACGGCGCCGCCTCCCGGTTGGTCGAGCCCCAGCATCTCCTGCATGACCTTCGACGTGCAGCCAACCTTCCAGCCCGCCTGTTCCATGCCGCTGGCGGCGCGCTGGCGGATGACCTCATCCTGGATCGCGTAGCCTTCCTGCATCGAGACGGGCCGCACGTCGGCAGGAAGGCGGGGGACCTCGCCTCCGGCGTCGCGCGCCCGGATCAGCATGGCGGCAGCCTTCTTCACGTCATCAGGTGTCATGCCGGCACTCCCCGGTGTTTGTGGATGTGCTGGGTGGCCGTCACCGTCAGCACGGAAAAGATCAGCATGATCGCGGCGAGGCGGAACAACCACACCACATGTCCCCCGTCCATGAGCATGCCGAAAAGCGGTGGGGCGATGAAGGTGCCGGCATCCATGCCCAGGGTCATGAACGCGAATACCTTGCCGGTTTCCGAAGGCGGTGTCACCCGGCGCACGATGAGATCGCGCGAGGGCGTGACCACACCGGCGCCCAGGCCGGCTATGGCAATCAGGATGAAGATCGTTGCCGTGCCGCCGGCGACATCGCCGACCAGGAAGATGCAGGTGGCGGCAATGACGAATCCGCCGGTCGCCGTCAGGTCATGCCGGGTCGTGTGGTCGGCAATCACGCCGCCAATGAGGATGCCAAGGGCGGAAAATCCGAAGAAGACCGTCAGCGCGAAGGTGCCCAGCGTCTCGGGAATGCCGTGATGCTCGAAGAGCGATGCCGGAAGGAAGCTGTCGAATCCCCAATAGGCGATGGTTGTCAGGAAGAAGAAGGCGAAGCACATCTGGACAGGCAAGGTCAGGAGGATGGCCCGGCCTTCCCGGCGCCGGTTCCTGTCGCCGGAGTCGGTTCCCCTGCCATCGACCAGAATGTCACGGTTCAGCGTCATGGTCGCGGCCACGGCGAAGCCTGCCAGCCCCAGGGTGACGAGTGCGCTTCTCCAGTCCCAGTAGAGAACCGCCAGTCCGATGAATGCCGGCGTCAGGGCGAAGCCCGCATAGCCGGCAAAGGTGTGCACGCTGAAGGCGCGCCCGAGCCACTGTTTCGGTACGCCGGCCGACAGGATCGTGTATCCGCATGGATGAAAGACGGTGTTGCCAAGCCCCATGAACGCGGCCCAGATGAGAAGCTCGACGTAGCTTTGGGCGAACCCGAGTCCGATCACCGAAAGTGACAGGACACACAGTCCTGCAATCAGGACATGGCGTGCCGGTACCCGGTCGGTGAGAATGCCGACTGGAACCACGGACACGGCTGACGTGATGGCCGTCACAGCCATGATGACGCCGATGGCGGTGTAGTCGATGGCAAAGTCCTCAACCCATGTGACCACGAGTGGCGGCACCACCATGACGATGAGATGATTCATCAGGTGCCCCAGACTGACGAGGGCCACCACCTTGACGGGACGTCGCCCCCTCATGCCTGGCGCCTGCGGGCAAGACGTGAACGCCCGGAGGGGAGGAGCTGTGCGACAAGCACACCGGTGATGATGAGAATGCCGCCAACCACGTGCCCGGTCGTCGGCGGGATTCCCTCCAGTGTGCGGATGGCCACCACCACCACAGGCACCAGGTTCGAATAGATCGAGGCAATGGTGACACCGACCCGGCTGACCCCCCAGTGCCAGGTAAAGAGGGAAAACGAGGCGGGGCCTGCTCCCAGATAGAGGATGAACGCGATCGAACTCCAGCTGAGCTCGAAGCGGGTTTCGGCGATTCCGAGCCCGATGAGAACCGGCAGGGCGACCATCATGGTCATGGCGCCGATCATGATGGTGATGGCGGTGATGCCAAGTTGCGAGAGACCCGTCAGCCAGCGCTGGGCGCCTATGGAGTACCAGGTGAAGAGGGTGATGGCGGCAAGAATGAACAGCTCACCGCCCCGGACGGTTCCGATACCCCCTGCCGCCGACCCGAGAGCGGCGATGACGCCCCCGGTGACGGCAATGACGGCACCGAACGCCACCCCCAGCGTGAGTGGAATGCCAAATCCTGCCCGTGCCACGAAGGCCGCGACGATCGGAGCGGCGGCGGCGACGATGGACGCGGGAACGGCGCCTGCGTACTTCACACCAAGGGTGAGAAGCACCGTCGAGACGGCGATGCCGGCACTCCCGAGCAGCAGGGCCGGTCTCCAGGGTACCCGGGCAAAGGGACGCCCCCTGGACTGCAGGGTGAGAAAGGTGAGCAGGAATCCGGTGGCCGACAGCAAGCGGGCCATGGTGAGGAAGTAGGGATCCCACCCGGCAAGCAGGATGTCCGTCACAATGAAGTGCGTTCCCCACACCGAGGTCCCCACCGCCAGCACGACGTTGCCGGCGACCTTCTGCCTGACGGATACGGACGTCCCGGTGGACATCGCGCCGGTCATCCGGCCGCTTGTCAGCTCGAATAGGGTGGCAAGGTATGGCCGGCAGGCGACAGCGTGAACACCTCGAAGCCGTCTTCGGTCACGGCGACGGAATGTTCCCATTGCGCCGAGAGGCTCTTGTCCCGGGTCACCGCTGTCCAGCCGTCGTCGAGGATCAGTGCTTCCGGGCGACCAAGATTGAGCATCGGCTCGATGGTAAAGAACATGCCTGGTTCAAGTTCGAGACCGGTCCCCGGTTCGCCGACGTGAAGGACGTTGGGCGCGTCGTGGAAGATGCGGCCGATGCCGTGGCCGCAGAACTCGTAGACCACCGAGCAGCGCTGTGCCTCGGCATGGCTCTGGATCGCGTGACCGACATCGCCGAGCCGGGCCCCCGGCCTGACTGCCTCGATGCCGAGCCACATGGATTCGTGGCACACCTCGCACAGGCGCGAGGCTTTCCGGCGCACGTTGCCGACGTAGTACATGCGGCTGGTGTCGCCATGCCAGCCGTCGAGCAGAACGGTGACGTCGATGTTCATGATGTCCCCGTCGCGCAACACCCTGCCGGAACTCGGTATGCCGTGACAGATCACGTGGTTGATCGAGGTGCAGATCGACTTGGGATACCCGCGATAATTGAGCGGCGCCGGGACCGCTCCATGATCGAGTATGAAGGTGTGACAAAGACGATCCAGGGTCTCTGTGGTGACACCGGGAACGACGTGAGGCGCGATCATGTCGAGTGTCCGTGCTGCAAGCGAGCCGGCAGCACGCATGCCGTCCATGTCCTCCGGAGAGTGGATTGTCACGTGCGAGTCGCTCTGGCGACGCTTGAGCTGCATCGGAAAACTCCGGTGTCTGTCACGAAAGGCGGACCGGAATCCGCCGGTCGATCACGATGTCCTCGGTGGTCAATCTACACGAATAGGCCAGTGTCTCAACGCCCATGCCCGAGGCCCGCGTCACGGCTGCCGCGAATCCGGGGTCGATGTCGTCGGCAATTGCAAGGGAGTCGCAGTCCATGCGCTGGACGCACCAGACCACAACGGCCCGATGACCGGCCCTGACCACCGACGCGAGCTCCTCCATGTGCCGGGCCCCGCGCGTGGTCACCGCATCCGGGAACTCTGCGCACGTCCCCTGCCGGCGCATGTGGCAGTTCTTGACCTCGACGTAGCAGGATCCGCGCACGGGATCCTCGAGCAGGAGATCGAAGCGCGAGTGGTCGCCCCAGACCACTTCGCGGCGCAGTGACGCGTAGCCGGCCAGCTCGGCAATGCCGTCCCTCGAGATCGCCTCTTCGATGAGCCGGTTCGGCTTGCCCGTGTGGCAGCCGACAAGTCCCCCGTCGGCACACACGAGTTCCCAGGACCAGGCGAGCTTGCGTTTGCTGCCGGAGACATCCTGCAGCCAGGTCGTCATGCCGGCTTCGGCAATGCCTGTCATCTGACCCGGATTGGCGCAGTGCGCGGTGACGACGCTTCCGTCATCCAGCCGGTGATCGGAAAGAAACCTCTTGTAGCGCTTCACCAGCGTGGCGCGTCTGAGCGGCGAGGCAAATCTCATGGCTCCACGGCCCGGTAACGGTACGTGACACGACGCTTCGGTAACGCAAACAGCGGTTCGGTATCGAGAATGATGCTCAACGGCCGAAGTCCCGCACAGGCTTCCGGTTCCAGGAAAGATGCGCAGGGCCGACGGGCACGCCCCTGGCATTGGCAGCAAGCGCCAGCGCGGACCCTTCCGGGTGCGGCTCCGCCCGCGGAGAGATATGTCTCCTGGGCGTCCAGAATGATCGCAGACGTGCTCTTGCGGGCTTCCGCAAGCCGCAGTGCAAGCGGGTCCGGCAGTTTCAGCGAGATCGTTGCCATGAGGTTTCAGGGTATTGCCGCAGACGTGGCGGATTGATTCCATGGCATGGCGTGAGTCGTCAATTCCGCATCGCTCTGAAGCCCGGATGACACGCCTCGATGTGGCCGAACGTGTTCTGCAGACCGCGTCAGGGAGAGGTCCCTTTTCCAGGTCAGTGCCCGACGTCATCAGGATGGGTGATCCCGACACCTCCTGGTCAATGGACCGGGCCGGTCGCCTGGTTCGTTGTCGGCGATCCATGCCGCGTAGTCGGAAAGGCCCTGGCGGAGCGGTCTGGAGCGCCACCCGACATCAGAGATGATGCGCGTGACATCGTAGGCGCCCCAGGCGCCCGCCTTGCGAGCCGGAGAACCGACGACATCGGCGACGTCGCCGGGTGCGGCCTCGCGCCAGGTCGCCCCCGGCACAACCGAGCAGACCAGGCGGGCGAGTGCGTCCAGCGTGGTCGGCTCGCCGGAGGCGATGTTGTAGACGTCGTGGCGAAGGGCGGGTGCCGCAAGCAGATCACAGATCGCGCCGGCCACGTCGGCGGCGTGGATGAAATCGCCGACGCCTTCGGCGCCCGAGACGCTCCAGGGCACTCCGCGCAGGGCCTTGTGCACCATCACGTGGGGAGCGCAGGCATAGTCACGCCCGGGTGTCGGGCGATCCATCGGTCCGTAGACGCTGGCCAGGCGCACGATGTGAAGGGGCAATCCGAACATCTCCTGCCACCGCCTGGCCAGCAACTCGCCGGAGAGCTTGGTGATGGGATAGAGCGTGACAGGAAACGGGCGAACGTAGCCGTCCTCGGGAAGCGGTCCACCGTCCTCGGGTCCGTCGTCACCGTAAACGCTGCCGGTGGAGACATGGACCATGCGCTCGAGGTGGTCGAGGGTGCGCGCGAATTCGAGGCAATGGACCGGGCCCATGATGTTGACGCCGGCGATCGTTGCCGCCCGGGATTGTTCTGATGCGCCGATCGTAGGCGTCATGGCTGCGCCGCACACCACATGGGTCAACGACGCCTTCCCCGGTATCGTGCCGAGCAGGTGCGGGTCGCGAACGTCTCCGGTGACCACGACCAGCCGTTCCCGGACGGGCTCGAAGAAACGTTCCGCGAGGGAGTCGGGCGGCGCGATATCGACGGAAACGGCAGACGCCGAGGGATGACGTTCGAGCCAGGTCCGCACGACATGACTCATGACGAATCCGGTGCCGCCGGTCACGAGGAGTCGCATCGTCATGTCCCTTCAACGGGTTGGCCCGCACGAGTCCTGTCTTCGATGTATGTGCGTTCAGTTTCGCCGGCATCGACGCCGCGCAGCCGCGCATGATCAGCCGGCTTGTCTGCCGAATCGATCACCAACCCCCGGAGCCGGGGGAACCTGCCATGACCGCAGACATCGTGCTGCCCTGTCTGTCGCGCCAGGAGACCGGAGAACCTATGTCTCGGATTGCTCGTCGAACTGGAAGACATCCTCATCCTCCGGGTCGGGCTTGGCGGGAAGTTCGCGGCGGAACTCGGTCTGGCTGGTGAACTCGAGGCGGCTGGCGCCTGCCGGTCCGGTCTCTTCAAGGCGGGCCAGCAGCTTGCTGGCCAGTGACTTCGCCCTCTCGCCGGCCTTCTGCAGCCGTGAGACCGTTGCCGTATCGTAGGGGAAGGCGAACACTCTGGGTTCCTGGCCGTCGGGCATCTCGAGCCACAGGTAGATCGCCTTGTCTTCGTGAATGTCCCAGGCGATCACCGTGTGATAGGTGGTGAAGTCCTCCAGCCAGGCGCTGCTGGCGGGCTTGGGCCTGCCGAGCAGTTCGCTGACGGAGCCATAGCCTGCCGGCACGAGGAGGGCGAGGGCCACCAGCGCGGCGATCTTGCGGGGCAGGCGTCCGGCCGAGGAGACCGCCGCCCAGCCGGCAACGGCAGCCAGCATGAAACAGGCGACGAAGCTGATGGCGACGAGTGACACGGGTCACAGCCTCTGGCTGTCAAAGAGCGAGGTGTAGAGATTGTTGACCGTGTGCGGCAACAGCCCTCCCGCCTCGTTCAGGTTGAATCGATAGACGGTTTCTTCCTGATCGACACGCACAAGGTCGACCTTGCCGAGGAGGATCTGGCGGGCGGGTTTGTCGATGTCGAGCTTGACGCTGATGATGACATAGACCGGCACCGGCCAGATCTCGGTGTCGTTGCGGTACATGTGGACATTGACGACGTATTCGCCGTGCGGAACACCCCGGGAATAGGCCATCTCGTGATTGGCTGCCGTGAGATCGTTGAGGTAGCCAAGATCGTCACGCAGGAGGTCGAAGATGGCGCCGCCGCGCTGCGACCAGCCTACGGCGCCATCGCCCGGAGCCCTGACCCAGAGGTCAACGTCGGCATCGATGCTCTCGGGCCACTTGATCTCGACGATCACGTTGCCCGGAGTCATCAGGTCCGATGTCTTCTTTTCCGGGGGATTGACGTGCGGCAACAGCAGGATCACCAGGGCGACGAACCCCAAGAGGGCAAGCAGGATGACGTCGCGAAAGACGGTTCCGGCGGGATCGTCGTCGAGCGGATCAAGAGCCTGCACGGCTTTCGCCCAGTTCCACGATGGTGTTGATGAGCCGGACCGTCCCGGTGGTGAGCAACTGGTAGTTGGCCATGAGCCAGATGTTGAGAAGGCCACCCACGAGGGTCGTCACGAGTGCCGTGGACATGCCGGCAATGAGGGCCGAGACCATGGGAGCGATGTTTTCCGTCTCGCCGGCAAGATCGGGGTCGACGCCCGAAAGGGCGATGATGAAGCCGAGAACGGTGCCGATGAGGCCCAGAAACACGAGACTCGAGGCGAGATGGCGGATGATGGTGATGTTCTGCGAGAGTTCGAGGCGCAGCGCCTGGGCCAGGGTCTGGCGGCTGTCGGCATTCTTGCCGGCCGTTCGTTTGACATGGGTGGCGGCACGGCTCCCCTGGTCAGGTTCCGCCTGTCTCGCCTGGTTGAGTTCGCGGCTCGTCCACACCACCCGCTGCAGCGCGAGGGCAAGGCCGACCACGAACACCACCACGATGACGAAGACGAAGGATGTCGAATCGGCATCGATCGCCCGGCTGACAAGGCCGTTGGCCTCGCATGCCAGGAGCAGGGCGACGGCAACGATGTTGAGAAGCGCGAAGCGCAGTATCAGTCGAAAGGCGTGGGGGTCGGCCCGGGATTCCGCGGGTCGCGTGGCGGTGGTCATGTCGAGTTCCGCGTGATCCGGAAGTGAGCGAATATAGCCGCGCTGGGCCTGTCCGCAAACGCAGCAACCGGTGAAGCCTGTCCGGGTCGCATGCGGAGTGTTTGCAAGTCACCCGCCTTGCGGGCCAGACTTCGGGTGGTGCCTGGCGGGGAATCCCTGATGAGCGAAACTGTCACCGCTGCCGTGGTGGTCATCGGCAACGAGATACTGTCCGGACGCACCCGGGATGCCAACATCGCCTTCCTGGCAGAGAACCTCACCGCACTCGGTATCCGTCTGAAGGAGGTGAGGGTGGTCGGCGATGTGGAAGAAGAGATCGTCTCCGCCGTCAACGAATTGCGCCCCCGTCATACCTATGTGTTCACCACGGGCGGCATCGGTCCCACCCATGACGACATTACCGCCGACAGTATCGCGGCAGCATTCGGCGTCGGTATCAGCATTCACCCGGAGGTCCGCGATTCACTTGAGGCGTACGCCCGCAAACGCGGCATCGAGTCCAATGAGGCCCGCCTGCGCATGGCGCGCATCCCCGATGGCGCCAGTCTCATCGACAACGAGGTGAGCATGGCGCCGGGCTTCCAGATCGGCAATGTGTACGTGCTGGCCGGTGTGCCCGAGATCGCAAGGGCCATGTTCCGGGCGGCGAGTGCGGGATTGCGCGGAGGGCCCCGCATTCTGTCCCGCGCCATCAGGGTCCATTGCGGAGAGGGAACCATTGCCGGGGCTCTCGGCACACTCCAGCAGGAGTTTCCCGATGTCGACATGGGGAGTTACCCCTGGCGTGATGACGGCGTCTTCGGCACCAGCATCGTGCTCCGCTCAACCGATCGCGAACGCCTCGATACCGCCTTCGACCGTGTCTTCGATGCATCGGCACAGGCAGGGGGACGCCCTGTCGAGGAGGACGCGGCCAGCTGCTGACACGCGTCCGGACCGCCGCCGCGGCCGGATGCGGCTTGCCGGTCTGTGTCTTCTTCTGACTCCACCGGACCGGCGAACGAGCCTATGATCGCCGGGAAGGCGCGCATGTCTCATCGAGGAGGGGGCCATGGAACTCAAGACACACCTGCGTGAACAGATCGATTGGGAGCTGCCGTTTCCACCCGAGGAGTACGCCGAGCGCCGCAGGAAAGTGCGCTCCGCAATGTCGGATGCCGGTGTCGACCTTCTCCTGCTTTGCCGGCTTCCGGACATCAACTGGCTGACAGGCTACGACATGATCTTGAACCACCTGCGCAACTCGGCGACGCTGGTCGTGCGGGCGGACAGCGACGACACCCTGTTCTTCGATGCCGCGGCCCATACCACGCTCCTTTCGCTGCTGCCCGAGATTCGCGACGCCGTGATCTTCGATCACGATCCGATGGCCAGCGCTGGCGACTTCGACGTCATCGCGGACGAACTCGCTGCCCGGGGACTGACAGACGGTACGATCGGCCTTCAGTTCTGGGGTTGGGGCCCCGTTTCTTCGGTCATCGAAACGCTTGCCGGAAAGCTCCGCGGCAAGGGAGCCGAAGTCGTCGATACGTCGCTGCTGGTCGAGACGCAACGTGTCTACAAGTCGCCGCGCGAGGTGGAGGTGATGCGGCAGGCGGCAGCCGCGACCGACAATGCGCTCGAGGCAGCACGCACCGCCATGAAGCCAGGCATGACGGAGACCGCGATCGAAGCCGTTCTGGTCGCAAGCCTGATGGAACAGGGCTGCAACTATCCGGCGATCCATACCATGGTAGCATCGGGTGTTCGCTCGGGCACCCATCACTCGCCACCGACTCAGCGCAAGGTCAAGGATGGCGATCTGGTGCATATCGACGTGTGTGGATCGCTTCACCGCTACCACATCAATACGTGCCGCACGTTCTCGATCGGCAAGGCCGACAGCAGATGGCTGGACGTGATGGAAAGGGCCTCGGGCTCGATCGACGCCATCATCGAGAACGTGAAGCTCGGCGATCCGCTGCCTCGCGTCGACGAGATCGCCAACGCGCACATCCGCAAGGTCGGCTTGGAGGACAACGCATGGTGGATCGGAGGCTACCCGCTAGGCATTTCGTTTCCGCCCGACTGGACGGGAGCGTACTGGGTACACTGGAACGAAGAGGACTTCGGCCCGACGGCTGAACAGCTCACGGTCCAGCCCGGCCTGGTGTTCAACTACGAGAATCAGTTCGATATCTGGGAAGGATGGCCGGGCGGTACGGGTTGCAACTTCATCGATACTTTTCTGGTAACCGACGATGGTCTGCAACTGCTCTCGCGTCTGCCCCGCACGATCCGCTCGAACGGAGACTGAACCGGTCACGGGGCGTTTCGCAAGCGCAAGCAGCCGTCGTCGGTCTACAGGTTCTCCAGCACGTCCGAGAGCATGGCGATGACATGGGTCATGTGGTCGTCGGCGTCACCGTAGACACTGTCGACGACGCTGAACCAGGCGGCCGCGGCTTCCTTGTCGGGCCGTATCATGAGGAACTGCCCGGCATAGCCGCCATGGCCGATCCAGGTGCCATCGGTAAACATGTGATTGCTGTAGGAAAGCCCGGGCCATGAGCCCTCGAAGGGGGCCCCCTTCCTGGTGCGCGTACGCTCGATGAATCCGGCATCTCCGGCAGATTCCCCCATGACACCGGCGCCACTGCGGGCGAACAGCAGTCCGTATCTCGCCATGTCCCGCGCCGTCATGGCGCCCCCTCCGCTCAACACCGGTACGAAGGCGCAGTCCAGCGAGACGAAGAACACCCCCTCCAGACCGGCGCCCTCGATGTTCGTGAGATGAGATCGAAGAGACCGGAGCCGCTGGCGCGCTCGGCGATCCAACCCGCCAGGTCCGTGTTCGGAGAGGCGTAGCGGGCGCGGTTGCCGGGGATGTCGTCCCTGTCTTTCTCGAGAGTGACGGCGAACTCCCTGACACCGAATTCTTCCCTGCCCGGGGGTGGAAGGCGCCATCCCATGGCCACCTCTTCCTGGCCATATCCGCGTCGTTCCCCGGGCCCGGGTGGCGGATCCCACGGCGCCGCATAGTCCTCGTCGAAAGCGAGCGGCACGTTCATGTCGAGAACCTGCTGCAGCGTCACCCCGCGATATCCGCTGCCGATCTCGGGAATCCACGTCTCCACCGTCCGCCCGGGATCGACCCTGCCGGCGGCGATGAGGCGGCCGAACACGAGATTGAGATGGGTCTTGGTGATCGACTGCATCGAATGAAGGGTGTCGGGGCTGCAGTCGGCTGCATGGGCTTCGAAGAGGACATCGCTGCCTTGCGCCACCACCATGGCACTGAAGGACGGCAGGGCCGTCAGCCGGGCAACGTCGCTCCTCCTGGCGATCGCCGGATGGTGGCGGTCCCGAAGTGGCAGGACATGGCCCGAACGAAGGGCAAGAGCGCGCCGGTTCAGCCTGTGGATGTTCTGGAATCCATGGCGGCGGTTCTCCGCCCGGTTCCACCAGGCGAGATTGTCGTGGCCGACCTCGAGTTGCGGGTTACGCATGTGATTCCTCCTTTCAGAAGATGCCGGCGTCGAGGCCGGCAGCCATGAGCATGCCGAGTTCGTGAGCCTCGCCGGCAAAGCCATCCTGCCATTCACCCTTGAGCAGCAGGGGTTCGCTGATGGCGCGCCAGCCCAGGCCACCGGCGATGCTCTCCACGGCACGCCTGGTCCCCGTGCCGTCGAGGCCGGCGCGGATGTAGAGCGCGTAGGGCTTGGCGCGGGTTTCCTCGAGGCATGGGTAATAGCAACGATCGAAGAAGTCCTTGAGCGCGCCGGACATGTATCCCAGATTCTCTGTCGTGCCGAGCACCAGGGCGGCGGCGGCCTTGACGTCGTCCGGCGTGGTCTCGAATGGTGACCGGGCATCCACGGAGAGCGCCTCGGCATCAACCGAAAGCGCGCCCTCCAGCACCGCATCACGCAGACGCTGCGTGTTCGGCGAGGGAACGTGGCCGATGATGAGAAGCGTTCTTGCCGTCACGATTCAGCCTTTCGCAACCGACGGATCCGCGGGGCCGGCGAACGTCGTGTCAGGGCGAGCGTTCGCGAACTCGCCCGGAGTCCGGAGTATCCGGTAGCGCCCTTGATGCTGCGGGCAGGCATCATCGCATGACGATGAAGAGGGAACGTCGTCGTGACATCACGCGTTCCCCGCCGCTGTCTGTCGCCCGGACGGACGGACCGCGGGGAGCCGGTGCCTCGCGCCGCTCCAACCCCGGTCTCGCTCGCCCGGGATGGACCCGACCCACCGTTCCTCCGGCCGCAGGTTCATGGCAGTCCCTGAATCTAGAAGCGCATGTTGAATGTGAGGAAAAGGGTTCGACCCCAGCCGGCGGCTGTGGGTCCGTCGACATCGGAGGGATTGGCTGTGTCGACAGTCAGCCCGGCGTTGGTGAGATTGAAGATGCCGGCGGCAAGCCGCGCTCCTGCCAGCCCCAGGGGATCCTTCCAGTCGAGGACTGCGTCGTGGCCGGTCCAGGACTCGAACGTGCCCGTGCCCTCCGTATTCCTGAAACCGGCACGGTAGTTGACGGTCCACACCCCGGTCACGCTGCCGTAGCGTGCCATGAACCGGACTCGGGCCATGTTCCTGGAAATGGCGTACCGAATATCGTTGCCCGCTATGGAGAGGTCCGTGCCGATGACGTGCCGCCATGCGCCGCTCATCCCGATCTCACCCCAATCCATCGGGAAGGATGCACCGTACCGCGCCGTGATGCCGGAAATCTCGGTTTCCACGATGTTCGCGTAGCTGTCAAAAATCGTGATATCGCCACCAGTGCGGCTGATGCAGTTCGAGGCGGCGTTGCCCGTGCACTCGGGCAGATTCTGCATGGACCAGTCCGCAGTGTTCTGTCCCACCAGATCCGAGCGCGACAGCCGATACCACTCCACGCCCACGGAGTACTGGTTCTTGCGAAGCTCGGCGCCGACGGAGACCCTCTCGGTCTGCGAGGGCTCAAGCTGCGGATTCCCGGTGGTGCTTCGGGTGACCTGCCGGGGATTGGGGCTCGGACAGGCGCGCGGCGGGGCTCCACGTCCGGGATCGCACGTGATGTAGGGATGGTCCTGGTCCTCCGTGCTGTACAGCCGGGACATCGACGGCGCCCTTTGCCCCACGCGATAGGAACTTCGCAGTGTGAGCATCTCGTGCGGACGGTAGTCGGCCGCAAGGCCCCAGGACTTCAGTGTGCCGACATCGTCGTACTCGTCGCCCCGGCCGGCGACCCTCACGTCCAGTGTTTCGGCAAGGGGCACCAGCGCTTCGGCGAACACCCCGGCCGCATCGCGCTCTCCGGCATAGCTGACCCCGCCAGAACCGAGGACCCTGGTGACGTCATGGGCCTGGCCCGCGCTGTCCAGGAAGCGCAGCAACGAGTGAACTTTGACACGGGATGCCTCAAGACCGGCTGTCCAGGCCGTCTTGCGGTCGCCAGGAGCGACCGCGTGGCCTTCCAGCGCCAACCGGGTGCCCAGGTAGGTCGATCCGAAATCTTCGTCCTCACGCAGGCTGCTGTTCGTGATGGCCTGCAGGTGCTCTGGCGCGTCCGAGAAGGGATTCTCGAGGTCATAGTTTCCGTCTTGTACTTCCCGCCTGATCCTGTCGGCGTGAACGAAGGTCGTGCCGGTGCGCGATCCGTCGAGCCGGTAGGCGTCAACGCGCGCGTCGTAGCCGAGGTCTTCGGAGAACCGACCCTCGATGCCCACGGCGACGTCGAACTCGTCATAGTCAGACCGCCAGTCGCGGTTCCCGTGTCCGACAAATCGGTGGCCCACCGCGAAGATGTCGTTGGCGTCCGCAATCGTGGCGCCGGCCGCGCGGTTGATCGCGTCGATGATGTCCTGGGTTGGGACAAAGGAGAACGTGCCGACCGATGGCGCATACCGAAAGGACCAGCCACCCTGACCGATGTTTGCCGTCAGGCGAAACGTGTTCTGTTCGCCTATCGGATGCTCAAGGTCGAGAATGGTCGTGTCCTGTTCAAACTCGGTCGTGTTCCACATGATGTCGCCGTATGCGAAGCCACAGCCCTTGTCTCCGTTCCGGATTCCCGGGGGATTGCCGAGCGGACCGGTGTAGCCGGCCGCGGGGTCGCACTCGCCCAGTGCAACCGATCGCACGCCCGTGATCTCGTTTGCTGCATCGCGTTGGAGAGTCCAGACCGTGTTGCC
Organism: Alphaproteobacteria bacterium; assembly: GCA_964291415.2. GTDB lineage: Bacteria > Pseudomonadota > Alphaproteobacteria > SP197 > SP197 > SP197. Next base: position 1,003,280 of record OZ219920.1, read on the forward strand.
GCCGACACTGACATTGCGGGCATCGCTGAAGGAACCACCCGGTGTCCAGGAGGAACGACTGTGCTCACGGGCCCGTGCCGGAATCTCCTGGCGCCTGAGGGCATCCACACCAATGGTGATGCGCCCCTTCCCGAACGGGCCACCCCAGAACGCGCTGCCCTGCCAGCCGTCGCCACCGTCCTGGCTCGGCATTCGCGTGAGTGCCCGGGTCTCGAAGCCGTCCAGGGAGTTGCGCAGGACGACGTTGATGGCGCCGCGCACGGCGTGTCCGCCGAGAGTGCCAAGACCGTCGCCGCTCAGGAGCTCGAGCCGTTCGATGGCCGAGAGTGGCAGGGTATCGAGGTCACTGGCGGTCGAGGCGTACGGCCTCCCGTTCACCAGCACCGGCAAGGGCTGGCCGCCGGTGAAGAAGTAGCGAACGATGCCGGTATCCAGAAGTTCCTCAAGGGTCTGGGCGCCCGATCGCTCGAGGAAGTCCCGGTCGCGTTCCGAGACGACACGCACGTTGGGGGCAAGGGACCCCGCGTCTGCCATTGACGCTGCAAGAATGATGATGACGGGACACAGGCGAGAGAGAATTCTCATCGTACTCTCCAGACAGGCTGGCCATTGAAAGAGATTCCGACTTCAGACGGACCGGCACCAGGTATGGCCGGATGCGTTCCCAGGCGTGAATCGGGCGCCTGATCGGTGGTTGCGCTCAGGTCGACGGACATGTTCGTCTCGTCCCATGTTGGCATGATGCGGCCTTCGCAGCGTGAATGAAGTCTGCCTTGATTCGCCGGCTGTTGTGCAGACAGCAACGTCGAATGCTGTCGGGGGCGTGATGGAACGGAGTAGCAGGGAGGCGTTTCCTTGAAGTCATGATGCGGCCCTCATAGCCTGCCATGTCTTGAGGGTCCGCGAGACCGGAGAACCCCGATGTGCCGATCAGTGCACTCGCACGACATCTTGCCCGACCGCCGCATCGTCCTCAACTGGGCCGATGGTGAACGCAATCACTACCATTTCGTCTGGTTGCGTCAGCAGCACTTTCATCCGGCCATCGGCCGGTCCGATCAGGCGTCTGACGACGCCTTGCGCCTGCCGGATGATCCGGCCTCCCTTCAGGTTGCCTCATCGGCCATCGAGAACGGCGAACTTGTCGTTCATTGGGCGGGCGATGGTGTTGTCACCCGCCATGATCTCGCCTGGTTGCGGCGCAATGCCTATGACGGGCCGTCGCGCCTGGGACGCAAGGTGCGTCAACAGACCTGGACGGGGAGGGAGGCGGCGGTCTTTCCCTGGCTGGACTGGGAAGCACTTCTCGCGGATGACGAAGCCCTGCTTGCCTTTGAAGTGCGTCTGCGCGACTACGGTTTCGCCCGTGTGCGCGGCGCGCCCGCCGGAGATGACGAGGTGGCGCGCCTGGCCGAAAGGCTGGGCGCCCTGCGCAACACGGACTTTGGACCTGTTGCGACGATCGAGAACCGGCCGCCTTCGAAGGAGGGTCGCTACACCAATCTTGGGGCCGGCGGGTGGGTGCGCCTCGCACCCCACACCGATGAAGGCTGGCGCTATGCTCCGCCTGGCATCAGTTTCCACCTTGGCCTGGAGTCGACACCGGGAGAGGGCGGCGAGTCCATCCTCGTCGATGGTCTTCTCGCTGCCCGTCGCCTTGCTGCCAGGGATGCCGACGCCTTTGAGTTCCTTGCCCGCCAGCCGTTCCGGTTCTGCGCCGAGCGCAATCCCCGGGAACGCTATGTTGCCCGCGGTCGCATGATTGTCACCGACCAGGACGGGGAGGTGGTCGGCATCCGGTTCTCGGATCGTACCCTGGGTGTCCAGGACCTTGATGAAGCGACGATCGAACCCGCCTACAAGGCGCTGGGCGCCTTCGCCAGGGAGATCTATTCCGAGGATCTTGTCTACCGGCACAAGCTTCAACCAGGTGAGTGCCATGTCTTCGACAACCACAGGATTCTCCATGCGCGGACTGAGTTCGACCCTGCGTCGGGGCCGAGACGCATCGCGCAGTGTTCCGTTGACAGGGAGGAATTTCACAACAGCTATCGCCAGTTATGCGAAAGACTTGGACGCATGGATGACGCCAACATTATCCTCCCGAACGGGGCACTCGGGTAACGGCCTTGCACCGGGGCGGCGGATCATGTAGCGCGCATCGTATGGGCGGACGTGGCGGAATGGGTAGACGCAGCGGACTTAAAATCCGCTTCCAGGCATGGAGTAGGGGTTCGACTCCCCTCGTCCGCACCACTTCGGCAGCGCTTTCGTGACCGGTGTCACGCCATGGAGCGAGACCGGCAGCACGCTGGACTACCTGCGTGATCTGGCGCACCGGTCGCTTGATCGGTGGGGCCTTCCCTCTGCGACCTCGGTGACGCTGGTCAATGTATCGGAAAACGTGACCTGGCGGCTCGATGGCCCCTCGGGGGAACGCTGGATCCTGCGGATTCATCGCGACGGCTATCATTCGAGAGACGGAATCAGGACCGAGCTCGTCTGGCTGCACGCTCTCCAGAACGACATCGGGATCGTCACGCCCCAGGCAATTGCCGGCGTCGACGGTGACGAGATCCAGACCGGTCATGTTCCCGGTCTGGCAGGCCCCCGGAACATGGTGCTCTTCGAATTCATCGATGGCGTGGAGCCGTCAATGGACGTCGATCTCGAGGAGCCTTTCCGGCGCCTGGGCGATGTGAGCGCCAGACTCCATCTCCATGCCATGACGTGGCAGCGTCCTGAGTTCTTCGAGCGTCTGCACTGGGACACCTCCGGTGTCTTCGGTCCTCACCCGAACTGGGGCGACTGGCGTGACGGCCCGCTGGACGACACGCATCAGCGCTCCTTCCTCGAAGGCGTCGAAGGGGAACTTCACCGACGTCTGGAGGCCTACGGCAGGATGCCCGGGCGTTTCGGCCTGGCGCACTGTGATCTTCGCCTCGGCAACCTGCTGCTGGTCGGCGACGACACGCGCGTCATCGATTTCGACGACTGCGGCCTTTCGTGGTTTCTCTATGATCTCGCGTCAGCCCTGACGCTGATCGACAATCTCGATACCACCGGCGACCTCGTGGACGCCTGGTTCAACGGATACAGGTCCGTCCGCGCCCTGGATGCGGACGACCTGGCCATCGTTCCCTCGTTGGTCATGATGCGCCGCTTCGCCATTCTCGCCTGGCTCGGCAGCCACGCCGAGACCGAGCTTGCAGTTGACAGCAAGGAGGGATACGCAGCCGCCGCGTGCGCCATGGGTGAAGCCTTTCTTTCACGGCCCATCGATGGAGATGGCGTTCTTCCCTGGCTGTGAGTTGACGACAAGAAAGAGGGACTTCAATGAACCGGAAGACGGGATTCCTGTTTCACGAACTCTACATGTGGCACGACACGGGACATGCCGCCCTGTGGCATCGGCCCGGACTGACGGTGCAGCCTGGCGAGCACGGAGAAAATGCCGAGACCAAGCGGCGCATGAGGAATCTCATGGACGTGGCCGGCATCCTCGACAGCCTCGTTGACGTGCGTCCGGTGATGGCGAGCGAAGAGGACATCCTGAGGGTGCACACCCGAGACTATGTCGAGAGGATCAGGGAGATGTCGGCCGGTCATGGCGGTGACGCTGGCGAAGCGACACCCTTTGGTCACGGCAGCTACGAGATCGCCTGTCTGTCGGCCGGGGGCACGATCGCCATGGTGGACGCCGCCTTGCGTGGTGATATCGACAACGGTTATGCCCTCGTGCGACCCCCCGGCCACCATGCCGAACCGGACATCGGGCGGGGATTCTGTATCTTTGGCAATGTCGGCGTGGCCATCGAGCATGCGCGTCACCATCACGCGATTGAGCGTTGCGCCGTCGTCGACTGGGATGTGCACCACGGCAACGGCACCCAGCGGATATTCTGGGAAGACCGGGATGTGCTTGCCATCTCGATTCACCAGGACAACTGGTACCCGGCCGACTCCGGACACATTGACGAGATCGGCGAGGGTGCGGGAAAGGGAGCGACCATCAATGTGCCGCTGCCGCCAGGGTCGGGCCGGGATGCCTACATCGGTGTCTTCGAGCGTGTTGTGGCGCCGGCGCTGCGGCGTTTCCGGCCGCAGCTTATCGTCGTCGCATCGGGTTTCGACGGTTCGATCTACGATCCCCTGGGACGCATGATGGTGACGAGTTCCACCTACCGGCGGTTGACCTCAATCATGCTGGATCTTGCCGATGAACTCACCGGCGGCACGCTGGTGGCAAGTCACGAGGGAGGGTATTCGGCCGCCTATGTTCCCTATTGCGGCCTGACGGTGATGGAGGAGCTGTCAGGGAGCTCGTCGACGATCGAGGACCCCTTCGCCCAGTACGTCGACTCTGCCGGTGGCCATCAACTCTATCCCCACCAGGACGCCGTCATCTCGAAGGCTGCGGCCTTGGCCGCCGCGGTCCCGGCTGGCTGACACGTGGGGGGCGATGAAGCCGGTGGCTACTCGCAGACGACGCCGTCGCCGTCGCCATCTCTCATGAACTGGTAGGCCGGATGCTCGGCCTTGACCGGCGCGATGCCGTGACGGCGCGCTTCGCTGCAGGAAATCGATCCATTGCTGTTGTCGTCGTAGAGGGCCAGCATGTCGCCTTCGGACGAAACATCCGTTGTTTCAGGCTCTTCTGCCGGCAAGGTGACGCCCCGTCGCCAGTCCCAGGGAGCGACGAACGCGCCTGACCACATGCCGCGGCCATGCTGTCGTGCTTCATCCTCGTGTCCGACGTACGCCATGGAATACTTGCGGTAGGCGAGAGCAAGGCCCCGGCGCACGAGATCACCGCCGATGTCCACCGAGCCGGCGTAGCAGACTGCAATCAGTCGGCCATAGAAGTCGCGGGTGTCACCTTCACATCGGACGGACTTGCCCCCGGTCAGGTCCTCCACGGCGCGGGTGGCCTCCCTGCCGCAGGGCCAGCCATCGCCGCAGTCCTGGTTGCTCTCGGGAGCATCGATCCCGAAGAGGCGGATGCGTTCGGTGCCGATCACGAGAGTGTCGCCATCCACCACCGTCGCTTCTCCTGTCAGGGCCTGGGCGCCGGGCGGCGCCAGCACGAGGGCAAGGAGCGCGGCGCATGCCCTCCGGGACCATGACCTAGCCGACATCCGGACGGCGCGCCGGATTGGTGTACCAGGGATCGGCTGCCTCGACGGCGTGACCGATGCGAAACACCGTCGGATCGTCGTACGTGCGACCGACGATCTGCAGGCCGGTCGGTACATGATTGCGGTCGAGCCCGGACGGAACGGTGAGAACGGGGCAGCGCGACATGATGTTGAACGGATAGGTCATGACCCAGCCCAGCATCGGATCGACGGCAACGCCGTTGATGGAGAGGTCTTCCTTCGTGGAGTCGAACTCCGCCGGAACCGCGGACAGTGCATTTGTCGGGCACACCAGGGCGTCATAGCGCGACAGCAGCGGGCCCAGGACGTCGTACATTTCCCCGGCAAGTTTCTGGGCATCGAGAAAGTCCTCGCCCGTGGTGCCGGCGCCGAAGTCGGCAAAGGCGACGGTGTAGGGCATCAGTTCATGGCGATGCCGGCGCAGGGCAGGGGCGATGGAGTTGCCGAAGAGGTGGCCAAGGTAGTTCATCGCCGCCGTCAGCGCGTCCCACGACCAGCCGATCTCCACCTCATCGACGATGGCGCCTGCCTCCTCGAGCTTGGTGGCCGCATCCAAGGTGTTCTTGCGCACGTCCTCATCGACCTCGCAGTACCCCAGGTCGATGGAAAGGGCGATGCGCATGTCCTTGACCGGCGCATAGTCGAGAGGAAGACGCAGCTTCGGCTTCAGTGTGGCAATGTCCCGGGGGTGTGGGCCGGCCATGGCGTTCTGCAAGAGGGCACAATCGGCAACGGAACGCGCCATGGGTCCCGAATGGCAGTAGGTGTCGAGATTGAAGATATGGGTCTGCGGATTTCGCCCGTAGGGGGCTTGAAGCCGACCACGCCCGAACAACTCGCAGGGATGCGGATCGATCCGGCAATGTCGGAGCCGGTGGCGAGGGGGGATCCGCCTGCCGCCAGGGTTGCTCCCGATCCACCCGAAGATCCGCCGGGCGTGTAGTCCGTGTTCCACGGGTTGCGCGTCACGCCCCAGTGCCGGGTGTAGCAGACCCCGGCGCAGGAAAACTCCGGCGTCGTGGTTCTCACATGCATGACGGCACCGGCATTGAAGCAGCGCTCGACAATGGGCGTGGTTTCTTCGCCGATCACATGCCGAAAGGCGGTCGAACCCGACGTGGCCGGCAGCCCCTTGATCGTCTCCTCGTCCTTGACCGCCAGTGGCAGGCCTTCGAGCGAACGGGTGCGGCTGCCTCTGCCATAGCGGGCCTCGGCCTTCTTCGCCTGATCGCGGGCTTCATCGAAGAACGTCTGGCTGAAGGGATTGAGGTGCGGCGCCACGGCCTCGGCGCGCGCAATCACGGCGTCCATCAGGTCCACCGGCGACAACTCGCGGCTGCGGAACATCCGCACCGCGTCAACGGCGCCGAGATAATGAAGATCGCTGGAAGACATGCCTGATTCTCCGATGAATGTTGCCAGACTATCCGTGAAGCCTGGCTGACGACAATCCCGCGCGCTCAAGGCACAAGCTGGAGGCGGCTTCGACGATCGCGGCGGCGTCAATGCCGTGCAACCGGAAGAGATCCGGGATATCGGCACTCTGACCAAAGTCCGTCACTCCGAGAGCGTGAACCCGGTGGCGACCGACAGCCGCCATCCACGACAGGGTGGCGGGATGGGCGTCACAGACCGTGACAAGACCAGCGTCTCCAGGGAGGCGCGCGAACAGCCGCTCGGCCTGTGAACGACCGTCGCGCCTGTGCCAGCCGGCCATCAGGCGATCGGCGGACGTCACGACGAGAAGGCCGATATCCCCGAGATCCTCGGTCAGCATGGCGCGGGCGGCAATCGCCTCGGTGACCGCGGCCCCCATGGCAACGATGGCGATCTCCGATGCCGCCCCGGGCTCGAAGAGCCAATAGCCGCCGGCGATGGTTCCGGACACCAGATCCGGCGTGACGGGACGCTCGATCTGCTCGACGGGACGGGTCGAGAGCCGCAGATAGACGGAACATCCGTCACGCGCCTGCATATGCTCGAATCCCCAGCGCATGATGATGGAGAGCTCGTCTCCGTAGGCCGGCTCAAAGGCGATCAGTCCGGCCTGGCCGAGTCCGATGAGGGGGGTATAGATCGACTGGTGCGCCCCGCCCTCGGGGGCCAGCGAGATCCCTGACGGTGTGCCGGCAAGCATGAATCGGCTGTCCTGGTAGCAGGCATGGTTGAGGGCGTCGAGGCCGCGACAGATGAAGGGATCGTAGAGCGTGCCTATCGGCAGCAGCCGCACCCCGAAGAGGCTGTGGGCAAGGCCCATGGCGGCGACGAGAAGGAAGAGATTGTTTTCGGCGATTCCGAGCTCGATGTGCTGGCCCTTGTGACTGATGTCCCATGACTGGGCCGACATCACCTTTTCGGCCTTGAAGGTGTCGATGTGTTCCCGTCGGTCGAAGAGACCCCGCCTGTTGATCCAGGGACCAAGGTTGGTCGAGACGGCAACGTCCGGAGAGGTTGTGACGATGCGATCGGCCAGTTGATGGTCGCTGCGGCCGAGTTCGTTGAGGATGGATCCGAACACCTGCTGGGTCGAGGTCCGAGCCTCGTTCTTGAAGGGCAGGCGCTCCGGCACCGCGATCGTCGGTGCCGCGCGGCGGCGCGGAAAGTCCTCGGCAAAGGGTACGCGGGAAAGAAAGGACCGGAGTTCCTCCGCCTGGTCCTCCATGCCGGCAAAGGGATCCCACTCGCTCCCTTCGGCAATGCCGTTCTGGTCGCGAAACTGCGCCATCTGTGTGGGATTCATGAGCCCGGCGTGATTGTCCTTGTGTCCGGCGAAGGGCAGGCCGAACCCCTTGATCGTGTAGCAGATGAAGCAGACCGGCTGGTCATCGCCGGTCATCCCGCCGGTGAAACCCTCCAGCAGGCTCTCGAGATCGTGTCCGGCAAGGTTGGTCATCAGGCGATGAAGGGAATCGTCGTCGAAGGTGTCGATGAGACCGCGCCCGGGGCCGCTGGCGCCGAAATCCCCTTCGAGGTGTTCGCGCCATGCGCCGCCGCCCTTGAAGCACAGCGCCGAGTAGAGATCGTTGGGGCAGGCATCGATCCAGGCGCGCAGGTCCTCGCCTCCCGGTTGCCGGAATGCGGCTTCAAGTCGCTTGCCGTACTTCAGCGTGACGACCTTCCATCCGACTGCCCCGAAGAACCCCTGGATTCTCCTGAACAGCCGGTCCGAGACGACGCTGTCGAGACTCTGCCTGTTGTAGTCCACAATCCACCAGACGTTGCCGATGTTGTGCTTCCAGCTTTCGAGGAGGGCTTCCCAGACGTTGCCCTCGTCGAGCTCCGCATCGCCGACGAGCGCCACCATGCGTCCGGCGGCGCCGTTGTCGGGGATGAGGTTCTTGCGGCCAAGATAATCCTCCACGAGCGCGGTGAACGCCGTCATGGCAACGCCCAGCCCCACCGAACCGGTCGACAGGTCGACGTCATCGCGATCCTTGGTGCGCGACGGGTAGGACTGGGCGCCGCCCAGGGCCCTGAAGGCTTCCATCTGTTCACGACTCTGGTGCCCCAGAAGGTACTGGATCGCATGGAAGACGGGACTGGCATGGGGCTTGACGGCGATCCTGTCCCGGGGCGAGAGGACATGGAAATAGAGTGCGCACATGATCTGGACGATGGAGGCGCACGATGCCTGATGCCCGCCCACCTTGAGCCCGTCACGGGACGGGCGCAGGTGATTGGCGTGGTGAATCATCCAGCTCGACAGCCACAGCACCTTCGTCTGCAGGGCATCGAGGCAAGCGAGGTCGGTACGGTTCATCATGGCTGGTTCAGCATCGCTGGCACACCTTGCGCGTGAATACCGAAATCTGCCGAAGTGTGCCACTGTGGGGTGACGCAATCGCCGGGGACAGGAATGAAGTGCTTCGTCAATGATGCGCCTGGCGCTGTCGGCCTTGACCTTCTTGCCCGCGGCAATCTCGAGAGCTGGCTTGACACCATTCCCGATCACCAGGCCCGCTGGATCAGGAGCCACGATCCCGGGAACTCCGGATTGCGGCATCTCGTGGTGCCGGGTGCGGATGGTGATGTCGCCCGTGTGCTGGTTGTTGTCGACGAATCCGTTGGCATGATGACGCTTGCCGGGTTGCCGGTGCGCCTGCCGGCCTCCATGACCTGCCGTCTCGCGGAAGACACTGACGGCGAAACAGCGACGGCACTTTCCCTCGGCTGGGCGCTGGGCAGCTACCATTTCGGCCGCTATCAGAGCAGCGACCGGAAGACGGCGCAGCTGGTCTTCCCCGGCCAGGCTGATCGGATGGAGGTCGAAGCGGTGGCCCGCGCGGTCTGGCTTGGACGCGATCTCATCAACACGCCCGCCGAAGACCTCGGTCCGGCGGAACTCGCCGGGGAAGTGAAGACGATTGCCGATCGCCACGGCGGCGAAGTGACGACAGTCGTCGGTGATGACCTGTTGGAACAGGATTTTCCGTCAATCCATGCGGTTGGTCGTGCCAGTTCACGCCCACCGCAGCTTGTCGACATGACTTGGGGCGATCCTGATGCCTACCGTGTCACCCTCGTGGGCAAGGGGGTCTGCTTCGATTCCGGTGGTCTCGACATCAAGCCGTCTGCCGGCATGTTGCTCATGAAAAAGGATATGGGGGGTGCCGCCACCGCCATTGCCCTTGCTTCCATGATCATGGATCTCGACCTTCCCGTGAGGCTTCGCCTCATGGTTCCGGCCGTCGACAATGTGATTTCCGGCAATGCCTTCAGGCCGCTCGATGTCTTCCGCACACGAAAGGGGCTCACCATCGAAATCGGCAACACCGATGCCGAGGGCAGGGTCATTCTCTGTGATGCCCTCGCCGAGGCGTCATCATCGGGGACGGACCTGCTGGTGGACTTTGCGACCCTGACCGGTGCGGCCCGCGTGGCCCTTGGACCCGATCTGCCGGCGCTTTTCTGTAACGACGATGCTCTTGCAGAGGACATCATCGAGAACTGCCGGCGGGTCGAGGATCCTCTTTGGCGACTGCCCTTGTGGTCCGGTTACGCTTCGGACATCAGCAGTGACGTGGCGGATCTCCGGACCACGGGCTCGACGCCCCTCGCCGGAGCCATCTCGGCGGCTCTCTTCCTCGAGAGGTTCGTGGACGGGACCATTCCCTGGGCCCACATCGACCTCATGGCCTGGAACCGGCGCCACAAGCCAGGCCGTCCCAAGGGGGGTGAGGTCATGGCTGCACGCGGACTCCTCGAGACGATCCGTGCCAGGTGCGCGAAGCTGAGGGCGGCCTCCTGAGTACCGGCGCCCCTATCCGGGCGGCTGGATGCGTTGCCAGATCATCCGTGCAGCCCTGGTGATGCGGCGGATGTGCCACGCCGTGAAGCCGGCCGCCGCCAGCAAGACAAGGCCAATGGCCTGCACGGCGTGTGAATCCTGGATGATGAGAAAGACGCCCATGAGGCCGATCAGGATGCATCCGGCAGTCTGGCGCCCGACGGGCAATCGCCCCATGACGCCCGTCGTGTGGTTGTAGAGGGCGAAGACGAGAAGGAAGTCATGCTTCCTGACACCGCACGCCGTGACCTGGTCCCGCTCGGCGACAGGTGTGGGGTGAGGCGTAAGGAAGGAGCCGGGGCGCCTCATGCACGCCGGACGATTGTCAATGCGGAACCAGGTGGCATGTCGGCCAAGTCCGAATTCCCACCCGGTCTGGATGGCGCTGACAGATCCGGAAACTACGGTGAGTTGCATGGTTGAGGTCATCGCCCTTTTGAGCGACCTTGCACCGCGCCGTCGAGACGGTAAACCCCCACTCCGACACGACCCGATGAACCATGGAACAGCGACTCAGCATCATCACCCTGACCGTTGACGACCTTGCGAGGGCGAGGGCGTTCTATGAGGCGCTTGGCTGGCGTGTGGCAAGTGAGGCGACTAAGGAAATCGTCTGCTTCACACTCAACGGGATCGGTTTTGCCCTCTATCCGCGTCACCGGTTCCGCGAGGAGATAGGGGTCGGAAATCTCTCATGTGAGGCGGATGGTGGCGTTGTGCTTGCCTACAACGTGCGGTCCCGTGACGAGGTGGCAAGGGTGCTCGACGAGGCCGTCAAGGCGGGAGGCACGCTCATGAAGCCGGCGGCGGACGTCTTCTGGGGTGGCCATTCCGGCCATTTTCGCGATCCCGACGGTCACATCTGGGAAGTGGCGTTCAATCCCTTCTCGCCACTGGACGACTCCGGTAACTTTTCCTGGTCTTCCACCTGAGGAACACTGGTTCCATGCTCGATCCCGAGGACTGCATCAACGAGACGTGTCCCTGGTCTGGAAAGCCGGTTGCCGCCGATTCACTCATCGAGTTCAACGGCGATGTCGTCGGCTTCTGCAACCCGGGTTGCCGCGACAAGTTCGCCGCCGCGCTCGATCACTTTGCGAGGGCACGCGAGGCGAAGACCAGCGGTCAGCCCTGACCACCGCCCCGGAGTCATCGACAAGGGCAACCCTACGTGTCGGCGGTTTGCAGCAGTGTCGGGCGGTGGAGCCTTTCCATGTCCAGGCGCAGCCGAACGGCAGGATCCGAGCCATCGACGGCGACGTCCGACCAGCGGACCACGTGTCCCCGCCTGACCGCATTCACCAGTGGGGTCCGGTGGGTCAGGCCCATCGGCAGGGCGCCCTCGTGCAGCGAACGTGCGGCGGGCATCAGCTGTCCCGACACCGTGTAGCCGCCCTCGCCGTCGAGCAGTTCGCCGGCCGCAAGATCGCGCTTGGCGACGGCGACCGTATCGGCCCTCCAGCCGTTCGCAGCGCCTGTCGGCTCCCCGCGCAACGCGACGCTGGCAACGCTTGTGCCGAGCTCCAGCCCGATCAGGTGCCATCGCTTGTAAAGGGCGGCGTAACGGCCGCTGTCGTCGGTCTTGAGACCGTACTCGCGGAAGCACCGGGCGATGTAGTCGGTGTCCGCCTCGAAGACGACGAAGACGCCGAAACGGATGTCATAGTCGATCGCCACGCCATCGCGATGCAGCGAGGAGACCACTTCGACCTGACCCTTGTGGTGCAAGGTGCCGCCCTGCGAACGCGGTCTGCAGACTTGTGGCAATCCGTCGATGCTGGTTGGCGGATAGCCGAGGCCATCCGGCGCCGGCGTGAGGCCCGTGGCGTTGGCGACTGCCGTGCTCTCGATCGCCGGCTTGGTGCCGTCGAGGAAGGAGGTGAACATTCTGGGGTTGAGTCCGCCTTCGACGGCCTCATCCGGCGTCAACCCGTATCCGTCCCAGACGTTGTCGGGCGTGTAGTACCGGTACTCCGGCAGCCACTTGTGGCCACGCCCCGCGGCGACGACGTCGAAGCCGCTGGTCCGGGCCCAGTCGACGAGATCACAGATCAGCGCCGGCTGGTCGCCGTAGGCGAGCGAATAGACGATGCCGGCCTCGCGGGCCCTTTCGGCCAGTAGCGGGCCGGCCAGAGCGTCGGCCTCGACATTGACCATGATGATCGGCTTGCCATGTTCGCAGGCGAGCAGCACATGCCGCACGCCCGCCGCCGGATCTCCGGTGGCGTCGACGACGAGGTCGATGGCCCCTTCGCGGAACGGCGCCTCTACGTCATCGACAACCCAGGTTGCACCCGAGCGCAGCGCCGCTCCAGGATCCGCACTGGCGTAGCGTTCGCCCGGCCAGCCGATGCGCGCCAGGTTCCTGCGGGCACCCTCCGGGTTCACGTCGGCGATGACGGCAATGTGGAGTCCCGGCGTCCGGATCGCCTGGGCGAGGAACATCGAAGCGAACTTGCCGCACCCGACAACACCGATGCGAACCGGATTGTGCTGCGCCTGCCGAGCCAGCAACAGGCGGTGAAGATTCACGCGACGGCTTCGGCCGATCCGGGCATCGGCTCGGTCAGGCAGTTGTCGGACAACGGTTCGATCGGGGCAAAATCGCGATGGGCGACCCATTCCGGCCGCTTGAAGCGCCGGATGTGGTTGTCGACATGGCATAGCGACAGATAGACGACGGTCCTGCCCCACGGCGACATGTTGGGCGAGGACGCATGGACGAGGTTGCCGTGGAACATCAGAACACTGCCGGCCTTGCCCTTGGCCGAGACTATCCCGCCCCGTTCTGCCAGGTCCGTCACCGTCGCCCGATCGAGCGTCCAGAGCGGGTAGCTGGTCGTATCCAGGTCGTGCCCGGCATCGTAGACACCACCGCGGTGCGAGCCCGGAATGATCCACAACGGACCGTTGAACTCGGTCACGTCGTCGACGAACAGGGCAATGTTCATCGCACGCGCCTCGGGCATCAGGTCATCGCGAGACCACGTGCCGTAGTCCTGGTGCCATTGCCAGACGTCGCCGCTGAAGGCGACCTTGGCGTTGACCTTGTACTGATGCATGTAGACCGGACCGCCGAGCAGCTGCTTGACGGGTTCGATCAGGCGCGGATGGCGTCCAAGCCGCCGGAAGGCTTCGTGGTAGCAGTGCGCCGCGAAGGCCGTGCGCGGTGACACGCCATCCTTCTCGCGTACCACCTCCTTGCGGTCCAGGGCGTAGACCTCGGCCGCAGCCTGTCGAAGAACCCTTGCCTCGTCCGTGGAGAAGAGGTTGGCAAGCATGAGATAACCGGTCTCGTGAAACCGGTTCATCTGATCACGGTCAAGGTGCATGAGCGTCCGCCTCCACGCTCGGAGCACGATCAGGAAAGGCTAGACCCGGATGGTGACGCTTTCAACCGATCCGGCTGTAGCGCACATGGGAGTGTACGCGGAACGTCGACGACGCGCTTGAGGAAACCCGAGGCGAATTCATCCTTCAATGGCAGCGCTAAAGAGAGAAAACCGAACCTTCTCTCAGCTGTCCGGCAAGGCGGGCTGATCATTGGTGTGGCAGTGGACGCCGCCGCCCGCCGCCCAGGACTCGAGCATTTCGATGACGTAAATGTCGCGCCCGGGAAAGTAGGTCTCGAGGCGTTGTCGTGCGGCTTCGTCTGCCTCGGCGTGGCCGAAACCCGTCGTGATGACAAACCCGTTGCCAACCAGCCAGTTCATGTAGTTCGTGTGGAAGGTCATGCCGCGATGGACCACCGCCGTGTCGACAGGATCACGAATGACGGTGAATCCGGCTGCAGCGATGGTCTCGGCGGCATTCTCGAAGACTGCGCTCGTGGTGGCGGGGCAGCCTGCGCTGTCCATGCACCGGGCAACGACGACGGTGTCGTGATCGATGAAGCGGGCGATACCGTCGATATGCCCGTTGGTGAGGTCACCCATCGGCACCCCTTCGATGAAGACCACCTTGCTGACACCGAAGTGCGCTCTCAGGTCCGCCGCGGCCTTCTCGCGGGTGTAGTCCGCATTGCGCCGCGGATCGCCGATCACACTCCAGTTGAGCATGACGGTATCCCTGCCGTTGAACTCGAGATTGCCGCGCTCGTGCACGATGGCCACGGACTCGTGGGAGAGCCCGGTGATGCGGGCCACCTCAATCGGGATTCTATCGTCCAGGGCATAGGGGATCTGTGAGCCGAAGGCTCCTCCCCAGGCATCGAATCTCCAGTCCTGGACGAGGAGCGTGCCGTTGTCGATGACCCACACCGGTCCGTTGTCGCGCATCCATGCGCTGTCGCTGGCAACGGCGTGCCACGTGATGCCCGGATGATCGGGGTCTCCTCCCTCGCGGGCAATCACACGCCTCGCGCTCTCCAGGATGGCCGGGCCGGAATGGAGGATGTGGAGTGTCTCGTAACGGGCGATGACGTTTGCGATTCGTGCGAAGGCGGTCTCGTAGGACTTCTCATACGGTCCGGGCCATTGCATCCAGATCGCTTCCTGCGGTTCCCACTCTGCCGGTACCTGACGAGTGGAATCGCTTTCAGCGCCTGCCGAGATCGTTGCTCCGACGAGGATGGCCATGAGTCCCTGGAATTGGCGTCCGATTGACATCATGGAACATTCTGCGCGCCGTCGCGCTGCCCTGGCAACAGGCAGGGATGCAGCCTGCCGAACCTGATGGCGCTGCATCGCTCTTGGAGTATGGTGGAGGTCCGGTCAGGGAAGACGTTGCCATGTCTGAAGCCTATATCTGCGATGCGGTGCGTACGCCCTTCGGGCGCTACGGCGGTCAGTTGTCCGGCCTCAGGACCGATGATCTCGCGGCCGTTCCCATACGCGCAATCATGGACCGCAATACCACGGTGGACTGGTCCAGACTCGATGACGTGATCTACGGCAACGTCAATCAGGCCGGAGAGGACAACCGCAATGTCGCACGCATGGCCGCACTGCTCGCCGGACTGCCCGTGGAGGTTCCCGGAGTCACGGTCAACCGGCTGTGCGGTTCCGGCCTCGAGGCCGTTCTGCAGGCCGGTCGCCTTGTGAAGCTGGGGGAGGCCCATCTCGTCATCGCCGGTGGCGTGGAGAGCATGTCGCGCGCTCCGTTCGTCATGGCCAAGGCCGAGACGGGGTTTTCGCGCCATGCGGAAATCCATGACACGACCATCGGCTGGCGCTTCGTCAATCCGCGCATGCGGCAGCTTCATGGTGTCGACCAGATGCCGGAAACAGCCGAGAACCTGGCTGAGGAACGGGGCATAGCACGCGAAGATCAGGACGCCTTTGCCCTGAGAAGCCAGCAGCGGGCTGCCGCGGCCATCAGGGACGGAAAGATCGCCGAGGAACTCGTCCCGGTCACGGCGCCGTCCGGTCGGACGACCGTCAAGGTGACAACCGACGAGCATCCGCGGGAGACGTCACGCGACAAGCTGGCGGGCCTGCGGGCGCCCTTCCGTGACAACGGAACCGTCACCGCCGGCAACGCCTCGGGCGTCAACGACGGCGCCTCGGCTCTCCTGGTGGCATCCCCGGAGGCGGTGGCACGGTACGCCCTTCAACCCCTTGCGCGCATCATCGGTGGCGCGGTGGGAGGAGTGCCGCCCCGAATCATGGGGATCGGGCCGGTCCATTCGACACGCAAGCTCCTCGAGAGGGAGCGCATTCGCCTGGGCGATGTCGACGTCATTGAACTCAACGAGGCCTTCGCGGCCCAGGTGCTCGCGGTGACCCGCGAACTCGGGCTCGCCGATGATGCCGCGCACGTCAATCCCAATGGCGGCGCCATCGCTTTCGGCCACCCGCTGGGCGCATCGGGTGGCAGGCTGACGGCCACGGCCGTCTACGAATTGCGCCGCCGGGACGCCAGGCGCGCGCTCGTCACCATGTGTATCGGCGTCGGGCAGGGTGTGTCGGCGCTTGTTGAACGCGTCTGATCGCAGTGAACGATACGTCAGCGATTCTCCGCGCTATTCCACCGTTTCCTCGTCCTTGAGCAGGGCGGCGGTTTCCGCCATGGCCTTCTTGCGGGCACTGCAGGCACAACCGCCCTTTTCAGCCCAGACGACTGGATCGATGAAGGGGCCGGCCCATATGCCCCGCTCTTGCGTGGCGGCCACGAGCTCGCGTTCGGCGTAGTCATCGCCCAGGGTCTCGTCGCGTACCGCCAGACCGGCATCGATCATCTGACCGGCGAGATCGACACCATCAACGGCGCAGCGAGCGAGAGGGGTTGACGAACCGCTGTCGGCGGCCTCGACGCAGACGACTTCACCGCCACCGACCAGTTCCTCGAGATGGAGAGCCGCTTCCCAGCCGCATGACCAGACATTGCCGATCTCGCCGCAGGTCTGCGTAATGGTCGGCGCATGCACACCGAAGAGATCGACCTTCTTTTCGCCAAAACTCATGGTGTCGCCGTCCAGGACCATGGGATTGCCCACGAGATCGGCATGGGCAGCCAGGGGAACGGACAGCGCCAGGATGGCCAGGAGATGTTTCACGTCATCGATCCTTCATGCAGTCCGATGCGCATTATGGGGGGGACGGCCTGCAGGCTTCAAGGGTTCAGCGATGGGACAGCACCGCAACAATCTCCTGGCTGAGGTCGAGAAATGTGATGTCCCGTCCACAGGTGGCCGCCAGGGACTGCGCCTGGGCGCGATAGGTCTGTGGCATGTTCTTCCTGGCGCCCCCGAGTGATCGCACCGGATAGCTCACGACAACTTTGGGAATGTCCTCGAGGCGGTGCATGAGATCGACAGCGGCTCCGGGTTTCTGGCGTTCGAGACAGGGCAGGGTCTTGAGCACCAGGGCGACATCCGCATCGCCCGGCAGGACTCCGCCGAGAAGATCCTGCCAGAGACATCCACCCGGCCGTTGCGTGATGGCCAGGAAACGCCTGACGGCGTCGACCATGCGCCGGTCGATCTCGACCGCCGTATAGGACACCGCAGGGTCAAGACCTGAAAACGGCAGGGAGAAAGCGTTGAGTCCGGCGGCCAGATCAAGAATGTGCCGAGGAGTTCCACAGTGATTCCAGATTGTTGCATGGAATGTCTCGACGAATGAGAGACGTTCGGCGGTGGAATGGTGAAGTCTCAGGATGCGTCGGCATACGGCGCGGGTTTCATCGCCGGTCTCGAGCGCATCAAGGTGACGTTTGAGGGAATCGAGCTTCACGGCATAGGCGCCGAACACCTGATGGAGCTTGCGCTTGGCTGCCTTGAGAGCCGGTCCCGGCTTTGCATGGCGGGCCACGGCCCAGTCGGCGGTCCGCGCCAGAAGGTCGGCGCTGAGGTGCCGGTACCTCGACGAGGAGGCGAGGCCCTCGATGACGTTCTGCCGGAGGTCGCTCACGCCTCGGCGTTCCGCCACGTGACTCCGGCACATGCCATCCCGTCTTCCTCTTCGAGGATCGGTCCGAGTTCGAGCGACGTGGCGTGGCCTGCAAGATCCGGAGCGATGACTGAAAACCGGGACAAGAGTCGCGCGAGATCCAGGCGAAAGGCGCACGTGCCTGGAAACCATGTGCCGTAGACCCGATCGATGAGTGTGCCGGCGGTCCCGGCGTCACATCCTGGCAGAGCCCATGCCTCCTGATCCGATCCGCCCTGGCGCACGCCCACCAGAGGACCGAAAGTGGGATCGATCATCATGAGAAGTGTCGGCATCACGCTTGCACGGCTCTCTCCTGTCGATCGTGCAAGACCGAGCGCGGCAGGCAATCCGTCGTCCAGGGCCGGAGTGGGGGAGAAGGCCACCGGCGGCGGTGGCAGCTTGCGGTTCCGCCAGGAAAGCGCGTGCCTGATGGCAAGGAGGGACTCTCTTGTGCCGCAGAGGACGACAATGCCGTGGCGGCTCATCTCCTGGCCAGCCGTCATCAGACCCGACATCGGTGTGTTGAGGATGGCCGAGACAGGCTTGCCGGTCCGGCCGGACGCCGCAACAAGCGCCTTCGCATAGCCGCGCTCGACAGTCGGATTCCACTGAAAATCGCCACAAAAGGTGACCATGGAGACACCGGGGTCATGCGCCATGGCAACAAAGTAGGCCTCGAAGTCATCCTCGTAGTTGTGGGCGGTGCCCCAGGCATCAAGGGGATTGACGGGCTCCAGGGCGTGGTGGAGGTGAGGGCGGATGCGCGCCTCCGTCTCTCCGGTGATCACGGCCAGGGGAACGCCGGTATCGTCCGCAAGATCGGTGAACATCTCCCTTTCGCCCCCCGAATCGAGAACGACACCGAGTCCGCCCGGAGCGAGCTGGCGTTCGTGGGAGAGCAGGGCGAGAAGATTCGCCATTTCATCCATGCTGCCGACGCGCATGACGCCGTAGTGATCAAAGACGGCCTGGTAGGCATTGTCGTTGCCGGTATCGGCATCGGAATGGACGCGCGCGAATTCGGCGGCGAGCCGGGTCCGGCCGACCTTCATGACCACCACCGGGATGTCTTGCCTGCGCGCTTTCTCCAGGACCGCCGTGAAGGCCCCGGGATCCCGCGCTTCCTCCATGAAGAGCGCAATGACTGCTGTCGAGTCCATGTCCAGCGCATAGTCCATGTAGTCGGCCATGGTGCCGTTGATCTCCTGGCCGCACGAGACGATCAGATTGCACGCATAGCGAAAGTCGTTGTTGCCGATTTCGCTGAACACGGTTCCCGAATGGGTGATGAAGGCGACATTGCCGCCGTCACGCAGCTTGGATGAGGCGTCGAAGATGGTGACCGGCAGGCGCCGCGCGAGATTGATGAACCCCATGCCGTTGCCGCCACAGACCGGAAGACAGGCTGCTCTTGCCTTTGTCTTCAGGCGGTTGAGGAGACCTCTGTCGCTCTCGCCGTCGAGATAGCAGGTATCGAAGATGACGGCCCCGCCGGCGTCAATGGCAATGGCGTCGTCGAGTTGTTCTTCAAGGCGGGTGCTGTTGACGCCGAGCATGGCAAGGTCGACCGGTTGCGAAAGATCCCTCAGAGTCTCGTGGCAGGGGAGACCGGAGATGCTCCGGTAGCGCGGATTGACCGGGAAGATGGCGCCATCGAAACCGGCGTTGATGAGACCGTGTATCATGCCGTGACCGGCACTGCCTTCCCGTTGCGAGGCGCCGACGACGGCAATGGAACGGGGATTGAGCATGCGGTCGAGACGATGGCCCGTCATGTGTCGGTCACTCCCAGAACTCGGGAAGGTCTTGCGCCACCACGGCGCCCGGCCGCAGTGTAGCGGTGGTCGTTCCGTCCGGTAAGGAGGTCTGCATGGTCTACCCGATGTCCGCGAAGGCCCGTCAGTGGCAACGGGCCATGCGCTCGCTTGTCGAGGGCGAGCTCATGCCGCGGGAGGTCGAGGCCGAGATGAACGAAGGCTTCATCGCCGATGAGGCCCATGATGCCATCTTCCGGACAACAGAGGAGATGGGCCTCCTCTATCCTTCCCTTCCGGACGAGAGTGGCGGCCGGCACCTGCCGTATTTCGAGATTGCCGTCATCCAGGAAGCGCTGGGCAGGGCGACCAACGGCCTGTGGGGCTGCTATCACGACCTGTCGCCATTTCTCTGGCACACGGCGAACCCCTGGCAGATGGAGACGTTCATCCGGCCGCTGATCGAAGGACGCAGACGGGTCGCCTATGCCATTACCGAACCCGGGACCGGCAGTGATGTTGACGCCATCGAGGCAACGGCACGGCGCGACGGCAACGGCTGGCTTCTCAACGGCACCAAGATGCATGTCACCGGAGCCAATCTCTCCGACTGGATCATCTTCCAGGCAAAGCTCGAGGATGGCCGCCACGCTCTCTTCTGGGTGGAGAAGGAAGCGCCCGGTGTCACCGTCCTGCGCACGCCGCACTACATGCATCACTACCGTGGTCATCACCTGGAGATGGAGTTCCGCGACGTCCATGTGCCCGCGGACAATCTCATCGACGAAAAGGGTGGAGGTCTTCAGTGGACTTACGCCTGGTTTCGCCAGGAACGCATGAAGATTGCGGCGCGCTGCTGCGGCGCCGCCAGCCGTCTCATCGACGAAGCACTGGACTTTGCCAGGAACCGCGTTCAGTTCGGCCGGCCGATCTGGGAAAACCAGGCTGTCCAGTTTCCCCTTGCCGACAGTCTGACCGAATTGTGGGCCGGGAGACTCATGACTTATGACGTGGCTCAGGCGATGGATCGGGAAGACGACGTCAAGGTTCTCCACGGCAAGTGCGCCATGGCCAAGCTCTTCTGTTCGGAGTTCGCCCACCGGACAGCCGACCGGGCCGTGCAGATCTTCGGTGGGCGCGGATACATGCGCGAGAACGTTGCCGAAAGATTCTACCGGGAACTCAGGGTCGACCGCATCTGGGAAGGAACCAGCGAAATCCAGCGGGTGATCATCGCCGACGGCCTGGTGAAGCGGGGTCAGGAGGCTCTCACCGGCGCTGGTGAATCGGACGAGGCCCTGGTCTGGCGCCGGAGATTGCGCCCCTTCATCGATACGGAGCGCCTGCCACTGGAGCAGGTTGCCGAAGCGAATGGCGGACAGATTCCCGAGGACATCAGGGAGCGTCATCTCCAGGCCGCCCGGGACATGGGCCTGTGGCTGCCCCAGGTGCCGAAGGAGGCGGGCGGTGGCGGGTTCTCTGCCGGAGCCATGGCCGGTGTCTGGGAAGAAGTCGGACGGGCAACCAACGGCGTCGGATTCTTCTTCCACGATGTCTCCCCATTTCTCGTGCGCACCGCGACGCCGGCGCAGAGGGAAGCCTGGGTTCAGCCACTTCTCGATGGTGCCACGAGCGAGTGCTACGCCATTACCGAAGAAAGCGCCGGCAGCGATGTCGATGCCATCGAGACGTCGGCGATACGCTCGGGCAACGGCTGGGTGCTGAACGGAACCAAGTGGCATGTCACCGGATTCAACCGGGCCGGTATCGTCATCGTTCAGGCACGCCTCGAGGATGGTGCCCACGGGCTCTTCTATGTCGACAGTGACGCCGCGGGTGTCGATGTCGTGCGCACACCCGCCTACAGCCACACCTACCCCTCCCATCATCCGGTCGTGCGGTTCGATTCGGTCAAGGTGACGGCCGACGCACTCATCGACCCGCAAGGCGACGGCCGCACCTGGACCTACGAGTGGTTTCGCCAGGAACGACTCGGCATTGCGGCGCGCTGTTGCGGCGCCGCCAGCCGTCTCATCGACGAAGCACTCGCCTTTGCGCAGGACCGCATCCAGTTCGGCCGGCCGATCATGGCGAATCAGGCGATTTCGTTCATGCTCGCCGACAGTCTCGTGGAACTGTGGGCCGGACGCCTGATGGTCCATCGCCTCGCCGCGGCCATCGATGGCGGCGAGGACGTCAAGGTTCAGCACGCCTTGTGCTCCATGGCCAAGCTCTACTGTTCGGAAATGGCCAATCGGGTCGCCGACCGTGCAGTGCAGATTTTCGGCGGTCGCGGCTACATGCGCGAATACGCGGCAGAGAGGTTCTTTCGGGAACTCAGGGTGGAGAGGATATGGGAAGGGACCAGTGAGATTCAGCGCATGATCATCGCCCACAGTCTGGCCAAGCGTGGCCAGGATGTTCTGATCGGTTGACCGCGTTGATCGATCTTCCACCCGTCATCGGTCATCGCGGAGTGGCGGCAAGGGCGCCGGAAAACACCCTGGGGGGACTGGCGCGTGCCGCGGAGGAAGGCCTCGAGTGGGTAGAATTCGATGTCCGTCTTGCCGGCGATGATGTCCCGGTGGTGCTGCACGATCGCAGCCTTCTGCGCACCACCGGTGTCGACCGGTTGATCGACGAGGTGCGCAGCACGGAACTTGGCGCCCTTGACGCCGGAGGCTGGTTTGATCCGGTGTGGTCCGCAGAGCGGGTGCCGACCCTGGTCCAGGCGCTTGACGCCTGCATCGTCCTGGGCCTCACCCCCAATGTGGAGATCAAGGCTGACGGCGGCGGCCTCATGACTCTGGCACGGCGCGTGACGCGTATCATCCGCAGCCGGTGGCCTGCCGGACGGCAGCGCCCCCTGGTGTCAAGCTTCAGCCTCACGGTTCTCTATCACGCCCGCCTTGCCGGGTATCGCTGGCCACTCGCCCTGGTGATGGGGCACCGGCCGCGCCGTCTTTGGTCCTGGCATGCGGCTCGTCTCAAGTGCGCCAGCATTCACGTTGATCGGTCCCTGGCCACCCCGGAACTCATCTCCCGTGTCCATCGCGCAGGCCGGCGCGTTGCCGTCTACACGGTCAACTGCGCCGACGAAGCGCAGGCGCTCATGAATTCAGGTGTCGATTCGATCGTCAGTGACACCCCCGATTTCCACCGGATCAGCAGGGAGACAGAGTCATGAACGAGACCTTCGATCTTGTCGTCAGCGGCGGCGAGGTGATGACCCCGGCCGGACGGCGCCGGGCGGATGTGGCCATCACCGATGGCCGGATTGCGGCCATCGGCGACGTGCCCTCGACTGCGGCCGGCGCTTCGCTCGATGCGCGCGGGCTCATGGTCCTTCCCGGGATTATCGATACCCAGGTGCACTTCCGTGAACCCGGACACGAGGAGAAGGAGGATCTCGCGAACGGGTCTCGTTCAGCCGTTGCCGGTGGCGTGGTCGCCGTCTTCGAAATGCCGAACACCAATCCGCCGACGACCACGCCCGCGGCCCTGCAGGACAAGCTCGAGCGAGCCCGCGGCATGTGGTGCGATCACGCGTTCTTTGCCGGCGCCAGCGATGACAATCATGACGTACTGGCCGAGCTTGAACTGCATCCCGGTTGTTGCGGCGTCAAGATCTTCATGGGGAGCTCGACAGGCAGCTTGCTGGTTGCCGACGACGCGGCACTCGCATCCGTCCTGCGATCCGGCCGACGGCGCGTCGCCATACACGCCGAGGACGAGTTTCGCCTTGCCGAACGCCGACACCTGGCGGTCGAGGAGGGACATCCAAGGGCGCACCCCGTCTGGCGGGATGTCGAGACGGCCCTGAGAGCCACGCGGCGCATCGTGACCCTGGCCCGCGACGCGGCGCGGCCGATCCATGTTCTCCACGTGACGACTGGCGACGAGATTGCCTTTCTGGGCAGCGCCAGGGATATCGCAACCGTTGAACTGTTGCCGCAGCACCTCACCCTCGCAGCGCCGGAATGCTACGAGCGCCTGGGCGGCTTTGCCCAGGTCAATCCGCCGATTCGCGATTCACGCCACAGGGATGCTCTCTGGCACGGGATCGACCAGGGGATCGTCGATGTGGTGGGATCGGATCACGCGCCGCATACGGCCGAGGAAAAGCAGCGGCCCTATCCGGAGACGCCGGGTGGCATGCCGGGTGTGGAGACGATGCTGCCGATCCTGCTGAACCATGTCGCCGAGGGTCGCCTGACGCTCGAGCGTCTCGTTGACCTGCTGTGCTACGGACCCCAGAGAATCTACAATATCCGCGGAAAGGGTCGCATCGCCGTCGGCTACGACGGGGATCTCACGCTGGTCGATCTGCAGGAGAAGCGCACGATCAGCCATTCCGAGCAGCATGCCAAGTGCGGCTGGACCGCCTACGAGGGCATGACGGTCACCGGCTGGCCGCGCGCCACCGTGATCCGCGGGCACGTGGCCATGCGCGACGGCGAGATCAGTGACACGCCCACAGGCCAGCCTGTCCGCTTCTGGGATACCTGATACATGGGCCATGCGCGGCGCGTGGTCCCAGCCATGGTGACCGGGCGACTGCAAGACCTGGCCGCCTGTTCGGAGCATTGGGACTCTCGAGTAAAACACCCTTCAGGCGGCTGTGACTGCGCCACTTGTTGTTGGTTGGCTTTTGTCGATGGCCACCACGGCGAAGCCCGGTTGCCCGGCGCGTCGGGTGAGTGACGTCATGGTACGGTAGGTGCGGTTGCG
Organism: Alphaproteobacteria bacterium; assembly: GCA_964291415.2. Classification (GTDB taxonomy): domain Bacteria; phylum Pseudomonadota; class Alphaproteobacteria; order SP197; family SP197; genus SP197. The sequence continues at coordinate 1,027,584 of OZ219920.1, forward strand.
TTCGACATGTTCTGTGCACTGGGTGACCATCACGTAGACCAGGCACGCCAGTTCACGGGCCGTGGTTCTCGAGGCGTGCGAGACGCGAGCGATGTCTGGCGCCGATGACGGCCACCTTGTTCATCGTTGCTCACCCAGGTCGGCCAGGCGCGTCCACAACGGCGCCAACGCCTGGCGGGTCTCGACATAGAGCGGAAAGAGGTCCGCATAAGTCGATGCCAGGGCCGGGTCAGGTCTCACCAGTTCGCCGCGATAGGGCGCCACCCAGTCGGCGGCGCAGGCCGCCATGTCAGGGTAGAGGCACTGTTGGACCGCCGCGATCATGGCTGCGCCCGATGCTCCTGCCTCGTCGCGTTCGAAGGTGCGCAGCGGGCGATCGAGAACGGCCGCCAGGATAGTGCGCAATGCGTCGGAACGGGCGGCGCCTCCGGCCAGGCGCACCTCCTCGGGGATCTCGCCCATGGCGCTGAAGCAATCCCGCGCGGCCATTGCCAACCCCTCGAGAACCGCCCGTGCCAGTTCGGCCAGCCCGGTGCTGGAATCGAGCCCAGTGAAGCTGGCCCGCGCCTGTGGCGCAAGAAACGGACCGCGTTCGCCGGCTGCGGAGATGTAGGGATGATAGAGGATGCGCCCGGCGCTGGACGTGCGTGTCAGACGGTCGATTGCCGGCACGAGTTCACGACGCTCCCGCGTTATTCCAGCCTCCGACAGGACTTCCCGCATGACATCGAGCAGCCAGTCGATATTGAGAGTCGCGGAGAGGTTCGAATGCATCTGTGTCCAGGTACCGGGCACCGGAAAGCAAATCGTGTATCCGTCTCCATTGGCTCCCAGCCTGACCTCATCGACCTTCGAAGCATACTTCAGGTGCACTCCGGTCGAACCGATCACCGACAGCCCGGCGCGGACCGTCGGATCAAAGAGTCCTCCTCCCAATGCGGTGCAGATCACGTCGACGTAGCCGAGAACCACGGGCAGGCCCTTGGGAAGATTGACTTGCGTAGCAGCGGCTGCCGTCAGCGGATGCGATGTCACGGTTCCATCGACGATCGGCGGCAACAGTCCGGCGTAACGGTTCAGTCCGAAGATTCGAAGAGGGAGATCATGATAGCGGCGTGTGCGGAAGTCGCCAAATGTCCAGACTCCCTCCGAAGGATCGGTCACGCGTTCGCCTGTCAGCTTGAAGTAGAGCCAGTCCTTGCAGTGAAAGGCGGTCGTGGCCCGGGCAAGCGCTTGCGGGGAATGGCGTGCCAGCCATGCCAGCTGACTGGACTGCTGGCACGGTGCTGCACCGGTGCCTGTCGTCTCATAGAATCGACCGTACTCGGAGTGTTCGCGAACCCGGCGTGTTTCGTCTGCGGCCCTGCTGTCAAGCCACAGCAGGGCAGGCATGACAGGCTCGCCGTCGGCATCGATGAGCCATGTTCCGTCACCCTGGCCCGTGATCGCCAGGGCACAGGCACGATCATGGATTTCCGGCATCCCGTCTACGAGTTCAACAAGTGTGGCTGCGGCCTCCCGCCACGTCATCGCCACGTCCTGTTCGGCCCTGCCTCCTGCGCTTGTCGCATAGGAATTCGGCCGGGCTGCCATCGCCAGTTGTTCACCGTTGCGATTGAATGCGACGGCCTTGATGAGGGAGGTCCCGGCATCGATGCCAATGATGACGTCCTTCCTCATGCGAGTTCTCCGCCGTGCGAGACGGCCGCTCCGCTCAGGGAATCGAAGACGTGGAGATCCTTCGCCTCGACATCAGCCTCCGCCAGGTTCATCGGCGGCTCACCGATGAAGGCGCCGACACATCGATTCGCCGGCGGGTCGCGCAGGGTCTCAGGGCTTCCCAACTGCTCGAGCACACCGTCTTCCATCACCGCGGCCCGATCCGCCAGCGCATTGGCTTCCGCCTGGCCGTGGGTGACGAGAATGACTGTCAGTTCCCGTTCCTTGATGTGGCCGCGGAGCATCGCCCGCAACTGTGGCTCCAGTTGTCCCTTGGGTTCGTTGAGCAGGGAGAGGCCGGCGTCCCGCACCAGGGATCGCGCCAGCCCGGGGCGCTGCTGCTGACCGTCAGAGAGCGCCGCTGGCCGCCTCTCGAGAATGTCATCGATTTCAGGAAGTTCGGCGATGGACTTCACCCTGGCACTGGCGCCGTCTGGATCACGTCCTCGCGCCTTGAGCGCGAAGGCAATGTTCTCCCGTACGGTTGCTGGCGGGTGGAGAGAGTATCCCTCGAAAGCCATGGCGACATTGCGCCGCGCCGGCGGTTCATTCTGGATGGCACGGCCGGAGAGCGTGATCGTTCCGTTCGAGAGAACCTCACAACCTGCGATCATGCGCAGCGTCGAGGTCTTGCGGCAGCCCGAGGAACCGGGCAGGGCGTCGACTTCACCCTTGTAGAGCTGCATGTTCATCGCACGCACCGCATGAACCGGTCGGGAGCTGCGCGGATTGCAGATCCTGTCGACGCGGTCGAATGGATGCGAATCCGCGGGCGAAAGACGCCTGCCGTCGCTGGCGCTGAACACGAGGATGATGCGGGCGTCGACCGCAAGATTCACTCGTTGTCCGGGTTGCGGCACCGGTTCGTGGGACGGGCGCGACACCAGCGAACAGCCCGAAGTCGGCATTGGACAACCCTAGATCCTGGTAACAAGGGGTGAGTGGCAAGAGTACGAGCAGAGGTGGCGCCCGGTCACCTCGTCGGTAATCAGTCCATCGAGCAACCCGCTCTTCAGCACGGCATGAATCGCCTCGATCTTGCCGGCGCCGCCGGCGATGGCGACCACCCGGCGATGTCTCAACTCGGCGATACCCGGAGACATCGCGCGTCCGTTGAGCGCCGAGGCCACAGGCCGGCCGTCGCCGTCAAGGTAATGACCGAGAATCTCGCCCGCCGCCCCTCCGGTGCGCACGCTGTCGATTTCATCCTTGCTCACCATTCCCGTCTCCGAGAGATGCGCGTGACTGTCGACGCCGCCGATTCCGACGAGCAGCAACGTCGCCGACCGGCCCATGGCAAAGACTTCGGAGATACCCGCCTGGGCCAGGAGGATCGTCTTGTCAGCCTCCGACTTGGCAAAGAGAGGCACCGGCAGCATGTAGGCTTCCGCACCGGTCTTCTCGGCGAGTCCGTGGATGACGTCATAGGGATTGGCCGCGTACTTGCGGGTCAGGCCACCGATGAGCGACACGAACGACATGTCGGGCCGATGCATGGTCGGAAGAGCGCCGACCACGGACGAGAGAGTGCGACCCTGGCCGACGCCGATGCAGCGGTGCAGACGACGCTCGAGAATGTCGCGAAGGAAGTTGGCGCCGGTAAGGCCCAGCGTTCGAAGAGGCAGGTTCCCCTCGCCGAGATCCGGCGCCACGCGGCAGAGTGTGAGCCCATGTTGGCGGGTCAGCTCTTCCTCGAGTTCCACGCACTCGAAGACATCTGCGTCGACAAAGATGCGTACCAGGCCCTCGCGGGTCGCGCGGGCAATGAGGCGGTGCGCCTTTGTTGACGGCACTCCAAGCCTCTTCGCCACCTCACCTTGAGTCATGTGTCCGCAGAAATAGAGCCACGCTGCGCGGGCCGAGAGACTCGCTTCATGGTCGAGAGCGCGCGTTCTGGTGGCCGCAATCAACGTTCCCTCTTCCCTACAGTGAGAATTTTTGCAACAGTTGCGATTATTTTCACTCTGATGACATCATGTCAAGTTGATGGTGAATCCTGACCGGACACTGATCCCCGAGGAGACGCGAGAGATGAAACAGGCGGAAAAGGCACTGCGCCGCGAGATCGTTGAAAGCTGCCGCGAGATGAACGCCAAGGGCATCAACCAGGGGACATCGGGTAACATCTCGGCGGTCTTCGAGGACCGCATGCTCGTGACGCCCTCGGCGGTCCCTTACGACGATCTCGAACCGGAGATGATCGCCTCGTTTCCGCTCGATGGCGGCGGGAAATGGGACGGTCCCAGGCGGCCTTCCACGGAGTGGCGCTTTCACTTCGACCTGCTGCGGGCGCGAAGCGACGCCGGGGCCGTGGTTCACGCCCACCCGACCTACTGCACGGCGCTCGCCATCGCCCGAAAGCCCATTCCGTCCTGCCACTACATGATCGCCGCCTTCGGTGGCAACGATGTGCGTTGTTCAGGCTATGCCACCTTCGGAACGCAAAAGCTCTCTGATCTCGCCCTCGAGGCCATCAAGGACCGCACCGCCTGCCTGCTCGCCAATCACGGCATGATCGCCCTTGGCGACACACTCGCCAAGGCCATGTGGCGCGCCGTCGAACTCGAGACCATTGCCCGGCAGTACTACCTCACCCTGCAGATCGGTGGACCGGTGTTGTTGAGCGACGCCGCCATCGCCCGCACCGCAAGGGGATTCGCCACCTACGGCCTCGCCGAAGAGGATGACTGACGCGAGCGCTTCCGCGACACGCCGGCTCACCCGATCGAACGGGACCTGAACCTGCTCCCTTGAGCCGTCCCGCGACACGCGGCATTGACGCAGGCGGAGAGGTCGGGAATCGAGGACTTCTTCCTGGCGGCAGGCGATGTGGTCGTTCAGACCGTCGACGATGCCGGAATCAATGGGCGGCGTCTGGCACTCCTTCCACAGCCGGTGGGGCCTGTCGGCCGTTTCCAGAGCTCCGGAGTCGCTCGAGTTCTCGAAGTTCCTCCAGTCCGACGGCAGGAAACTATGGAAGGTCGTCTCCGGGATGACGCGGTTGAGACCCGCCTTGGGCCGCACGTGACGTCCCGGCTCCTCCTTCGTGCCCCTGGCGCTGCGGGTCATGTTGCGGACCTTCAGATCCTCGACCCCGGCATCCCTCCTTGCGCTTGAGGACCGCGCTCACCGACTATCCTCTTGATCAATGCTGCTTCGTGCTCGACGGCACGATGACCATCACCGACGAACGCGGCCATACTGAGACCTGTACGTCGGGCGAGGCATTCGTCATCGCGCGCGGTTTCAACGGCCCCTTCAGAATGACAGGGAACTTCAAGAATCACTTCACAACTGTGGAACCCGAGCGATGATGTTCGGACACCCGGCGCCAACCATGGGAACCAGGGAATGTACGAAATCGATCCAACACGCACCGACCTGATCGAGGAATTCGATCGAAATCCAGGTGGACCCTACGGTCCGGAGCTGACCCTGGTGGTCAATCGTCTGCGCCTGATGCCGATGGAAGACCGCACGATCATCGTCTGCACCAGGCGCGGAGTCGAGTGGACCCTGGCCAGGATGCCGAAGGCCCGCGGGGACAAGCTGGACTACTACGACGACCTGGTGTTCGACGACTACGCCGCCGCCGCAAGAAAGGTCTTCCGCATGCGCTGGCAGGCGGTCACCGGCGTTGCGCCCGACTAGGGAGGATCAGGGGATGAAGAAGATCATGGGATACTGCAATCCCTGGACCGTCATGCCGGGCGATACGCTCGATGTCATGGTCAGCACCTACGGCCCTGCTCGCTATCGCGCCGACCTGGTGCGGGTGATCTGCGGCAACGACGATCCCGACCTCGACATCTATCGCGAAGAGGAGATCGCGGCGCCCTTTGCCGGCGAGTATCCCGGTCGCGAGCAGAAGACCGTTGCCGGATCCTATGCGACCATTCCCTCGAGCCCGCTGGTAACGGGACTGGGCAGCTTCACGGTCCAGACCTGGGTTTTTCCCACGACCCCCGAAAAGGGCGCCCAGGGCCTGATCTCGAATTGGGACGGCGCCACGGCCAGTGGATTCGCCCTGGCCATCGACGACAGCGGCGCTGCGGCCATGCGGCTCGGCGACGGCACCGGCGGGTCCGTTGAAGTCACCACCGGCAGGCCGCTGGCGGCGCGGCGCTGGCATCTGGTCTCCGCCGCCTATGATGCGGCGGCAGCAACGCTGACCGTCTCCCAGGACTTCATCGGCCCGCAGTTCGAAGCCAGCACCAGCGCCAGCACCAGCAGCGCCGTCGACTTCACACCCGCCATGGGCAGCGACCGGCCACTGATCATGGCGGCGATGCCGGCGACCCATCCGGCGGGCCGGCCCGGCGCCAGCCACTTCTTCAACGGCAAGCTCGACCGGCCGCGCCTGGTCGGTCGTGCGTTGGACATGGCCGACAGCGTTGCCATGGGCTGGAACGCCATGCCCCACAAACTCGACGCATCGGTGATCGCGGCGTGGGATTTCTCCCGCGAAATCGGCGACGTCACGATTGTCGACGCCGGCCCCAACAGCCTTCACGGTCGGGTGGTCAACCTGCCGTCGCGCGCGGTCAAGGGCTTCAACTGGAGCGGCAATGAGCAGAACTGGCGTCACGCGCCCGAGGAATACGGCGCCATCCACTTCCACGACGACGACCTCTACGACGCAGAATGGGACACCGACTTCACCTACGAGGTCCCGGCAGACCTGCGCAGCGGCGTCTACGCGGTGCGCCTGCGGGCCGACGACGACGAATGGTACCTGACCTTCTATGTCCGCCCGCCGCGCGGCACCACCACGGCCAGGCTCGCCTTCCTGGCGTCGACGGCCACCTACATGGCCTATTCCAACATCCAGTGGACGTGGCAGGAGCCCTTCGGCGAAGTGACCGAATGCTACTGGACGACCATGCAACCGGGGGAAGTCTTCCTCCAGGAGCACCCGGAATACGGACTGTCGACCTACGACGACCACTCCGACGGCAGTGGCGTGCGGTATGCCTCGCGCCTGCGACCGGTGAGCCAGGTGGGCCCCAAGACGGATCCGGTTTGGAACATCAATGCCGACACCCACATCATTGGCTGGCTCGAAGAGAAAGGCATCGAGTACGACGTCATAACCGACGAAGACCTGCACGACGAAGGCGTCGCGGTGCTTGAGCCGTACAGCGCCGTGATCACCGGCGCCCATCCCGAGTACTACACCACGCCCATGTGGGACGGCCTGCAGACCTATCTGGCGCGGGGTGGTCGCATGGCCTATCTCGGCGGCAACGGCTTCATCTGGCGTTGTGCCATGTCGGACGCCATGCCAGGCGTGGTCGAGTTGCGCCGGGCAGAGGACGGCATCCGCTATCGCAGCGAGGAGCCGGGCGAATACTATCTGGAGTTCAACGGCGAGTATGGTGGCCTGTGGCGCCGTCTCGGCACGTCGCCCCAGGCACTTTGCGGGGTCGGCACGGTCGCGGTCGGCTTCGATGTCTCGGGCTACTACGTACGCAAGGAAGGGAGCTTCGATGCCCGCGCCCGGTTCATCTTCGAGGGCATTGGCGACGACGAGGTCATTGGCAATTTTGGTTTCTTCGCCGGCGGAGCAAGCGGCAGCGAGATCGACGCGGTTGACCCCGTGCTCGGCACTCCGCCCCACACGCTGATCCTGGCGTCCTCGGAAGGTCATTCAAGTAACACGCTGATCGTGCCCGATGAAATCGGTTTCACTCATACCGTCATGGACGGCGTCCAGAACCCCAACGTGCGCGCCGACATGACGTTCTTCGAAACGCCCGGCGGCGGCGCGGTGTTCTCCGTGGGCTCCATCGCCTGGCCGGGCAGCCTGCCGCACAACGGCTATGACAACAACGTGTCGCGGATCTGCGAGAACGTGCTGCGCCGCTTCATGGACGACACCCCGTTTGCCATGCCCGACGGGTGACATCGAGTCACCCTCCTGTTTGGCCTTGCCGACACGCTGACCGGTCCCGGGCGGAGGAACAACCGGTCGACGCGAACCGACCAGGCCAAGAACTTCGCCCGCGAGCGGTTCCCGGCCTGGGCCCGCGAGAACTGGTCTGTGGCCCCGGCATCTCCGGTGCTGACGGCCAATGCCTGAGTCCACGCCAGACCGGACTTATGACAGTCATGGCGCACTATGGGGCTCGGTGCGAATAGGCTGAAACGCCCGTCGGCCGGACCGGCTCGTTCAGGCGGGACAGCCATTGGCGCTCGCGCAGCGAGTTCCTTGTCCGGGTCGGGTCCGGGGCCGCGGTGAGGTTTCGCGCGAACGAAGCCCGGCGGCGGACTTTCGGCAACTCACCTGGCTCCGGAATGGCTGGCTGCGTTCGGTCCCGGCAACGTGAGCCCGTCTCAGACGCGGTGCATCCAGGAGGGGAATCAGGATCCCAGGATCTCTTCCTTGCGGCGGGCGATGTAGTCGTTCAGGCCGTCGGCGATGCCGGGATCGATGGGCGGCGCCTGGTACTCCTTCAGCATGCGCTTCCACAGGCGGTGGGCCCTTTCGGCCGTTTCCACGGCTCCGGAGTCGTTCCAGTTCTCGAAGTTCCGCCAGTCTGACAGCAAGGGGCTGTAGAAGGCCGTTTCGTAGCGCGCCAGGGTGTGGCGGGCACCGAAGTAGTGGCCTCCGGGCTGCACTTCGGCGATGGCATCAAACCCCAGACTGTCGTCGTCGACCCGGATTCCCTCAAGGTAGACGGCCATCATCTGCAGCATCTCCGCATCGATGACGAGCTTCTCGAAACTGCCGACGAGACCGCCCTCGAGCCAGCCGGCGCCATGAAAGAGGAGGTTCGCATGGCCCATGATGGCCCCCCACAGGGACATCATGCTCTCGTAGGCAGCCTGGGCATCGGGAGCGTTCGAGGCATTGGTGTTGCTCGACCGGTAGGGCACGCGGTAACGCCGTGTCAGTTGTCCGGTGGCCTGGCAGGCGAGGACATACTCCGGGGTGCCGAATGCCGGGGCGCCCGTCTTCATGTCGACGTTGCTGGTGAAGCCGCCATAGAGACCGGGAGCCCCGGGCCTGACGATCTGGATCAGGGCGAGGCCGAAGAGCGCTTCCGCGTTCTGCTGCACCAGGGCACCGGCCACGGTCGCAGGCGCCATGGCGCCGCACAGCGTGAAGGGAGTCACCACCACCGGCTGGTTGGCGCGGGCGAGGGTGATCAGCCCCTGGGCCATGGAACCGTCAAGCTGACGAGGAGAGTTGGTGTTGATGTTGCCGAGGACGCAGGGCGTGGTCTCAAGATCCCGTTCGTCGAGGCCGAGGGCGATCTTGGCCAGCTCGATGCCGTCGCGCGCGCGCTCCCCACCCAGCAGGTTCACCGGGACCGCCTTGTCACCATAGAGAAACCCCGCCAGACCGTGATCGAGATGACGCGTCTCGGCCGGCAGATCGAGAGAGGCGAAGGCGCCGACCCCCATCATGTGAATGACGTCGAACATCTGTTCGAGCTTCACGAAGTCGCAGAACTCGGCATAGGTCCCGGCGCGCCGCCCACGGTCGAGATCGCTGGTGAAGGCCGGCCCGGCGACCGGTGTAAAGTTGATGGCGTTGCCACCCACCACGATGTTGCGCGCCGGATTGCGCGCATGGAGGGTGAAGACGGATGGTGTGGTGGTGATCGCCTCCTCCACCAGGCCAGGCTCCATGAAAACCATCTCCGCGGTCTCGTCCACGCGCGCCCCTGCCTCTTTGAGAAGACTGCGGGTCTCGCCATCGAGAACCTTCATGCCGAGTTCGTCGAGAACCCGAAGCGAGGTTCGGTGAATGGCCTCGACCTCGTCGTCCGAGAGCGGCGAGATGGGCGGGAAGGGATTGCGCACCTGGCGCCATGACAGGAGGTGAAGCGCCTGGCGCTCGCTGCCGAGACCGGCTCGGCTCCTGCGTCGACGCGCCATCGCCCTTTCCTTTCTCCACACCCGCCGCGGTTATACCCCAGGTTGCTGTGAGGCGATCGCACTTTTGCGATTGACACCCCCGGTGATCGTCCGTTCCATGCCGATCACGTGACGGGGACGGTTCGACAATGCTCCAGTCTTCTGCAGACAGTCAGTATCTTGCCCGCAACACGCCGGGAATCGCGCAGCACGATGCCGAGCCGCAGATCAATGTTCCGGGGATGCGCCTCTACCGCCTTGGCAGGGTTCAGCAGATGCTGAAGGAACGCTCTCTCGCGGGTGTGCTTCTCTACGATCCCATCAATGTTCGTTACGCCAACGGCTCCAGCAACATGCAGGTCTGGATCCTGCACAATCAGCACCGGTACTGCTGGGTCCCGGCCGAAGGAGGAACCGTTCTCTTCGACTATCCGCCGGCCGTTCACCTGTCAGAACACCTCGAGACCATCCGCGAGATCCGTCCGGCCCGCACCTGGACCTACTTTGGCGCCGGCGACAACTACCGGGAGAGAGTCCGCCTGTGGGCGGACGAACTCGTCGATGTCATCCGCGAGACATCCGGCGGCGACCTCGCCGTGGCCGCCGACCATCTCGACCCTTCTGGCGCCCGGGCGCTCGAGGAGAGGGGATGCACCATCGCCAACGGACAGGAAGTCATGGAGCGCGCCCGGTCCATCAAGTCCGACGACGAGATCCAGGCGATGCTTGTTTCCATCTCGGTGTGCGAGGCCGGGATGGCGAAGATGCAGGAGAACCTTCGCGCCGGGATCACGGAGAACCAGCTGTGGTCGCATCTCCACCAGGTGAACATCGCCATGGGTGGCGAATGGATCGAGACCCGTCTTCTGGCTTCCGGCGGGCGGACGAATCCGTGGTTCAGGGAGTGCAGCGATCGAATCATCCGGGCCGGAGAGCTGGTGGCCTTCGACACCGATCTCATCGGACCCTTCGGCTACTGTTCGGATATCTCGCGCACCTGGTACTGCGGTCCCGGCAAGCCGACGGACGAACAGCGGCGGCTCTACGCCTATGCCCATGAGCAGATCGAGACCAACATTCAGGAAATGCGTCCGGGCCGGACCTTCCGGGACATTGCCGAATCGTCCTGGCGTGTTCCGAACGAATTCATGGCGCGCCGCTACGGCTCCATGGCGCACGGTGTCGGCATGGCCGACGAGTGGCCGGGACTGACGTTTTCCGACAAGGCCGACAAGGCCATGCCCGGTGTTCTCGAGGAGAACATGACCATTTGTGTCGAGAGCTACATCGGCGCCGAGGACGGCAATGAAGGCGTGAAACTCGAGGAGCAGATCCTGGTGACCCCGTCAGGTCCCCAGCGCCTTTCCACATACCCCTTCGACGACGCGTTGCTCGGCTGACGGGAGAGTGACATGAACGATACATTCAGCCTGGCGCGCAACACCCGTGGCGTTGCCCAGCACGACGCCGAGCCGCAGATCGACATCCGCCGCATGCGCGCCTGGCGCCTGGGCAGGATCCAGGGCGAGCTTCGCCGCCTCGACCTGGGCGGCATCATTCTCTACGACCCGGTGAACATCCGCTACGCCACCGGCACCAGCAACATGCAGGTGTGGTTCACCCACAATCCGATCCGCTATTGCTTCGTTCCGGCCGAGGGCAAGGCTGTCCTCTTCGACTACGAGAAGTCGATGCATCTCTACCGGCACATGGAGACCATCGGCGAGATCAGGCCGGCTCTGGGCTACATCTACATGGTGGCATCGGAGAACATCGAGGCACGGGTGAAGGCCTGGGCCGAGGATATCGATTCGGTGATGCGCGCCTATGGGACCGGTCGGCGCATCGCCGGCGACCGGCTCGACTTCGAGGGCGCCAATGCCCTCCAGGAGATGGGATACGAGATCGCCAGTGGTACGCGCGTGACGGAACGCGCCAGGGTGATCAAGTCCGATGACGAAATCGAGGCCATGCTTGTTTCCATCTCCGTCTGCGAGGCGGCCATGGCAAGGATGCGCGAGGAACTGCGTGCCGGCATCAGCGAGACGGCGCTGTGGTCCATTCTCCATCAGGTGAACATCGAACTCGGAGGCGAGTGGATCGAAACCCGGCTTCTCGCATCCGGGGGCAGGACCAATCCATGGTTCCGCGAGGCCTCGAGTCGGGTGATCCGGGCTGGCGAACTCGTTGGTCTCGACACCGACCTCGTCGGCCCCTTCGGTTATTGTGCGGACATCAGCCGCACCTGGTTCTGTGGTCCGGGACGACCGACGGACGAGCAGCGCAGGCTCTATTCGCTTGCCCACGAGCAGGTCCAGTTCAACATCGACATTCTCGAACCGGGCATGAGTTTCGTCGAGGCCGCCGAGAAGTCGTGGCCCGTCCCGGAGGAGTTCCAGGCCCGGAGGTACGGCATCGCCGCCCACGGGGTCGGTCTTGTCGACGAGTATCCGTCAATCTCCTTCGCGGACACGCCGCAGCGCTCCTCGACCGGCGTCATCGAACCTGGCATGACACTGTGTGTCGAGAGCTACATCGGCGCCGAAGACGGCATCGAGGGCGTCAAGCTCGAGGAACAGGTTCTCGTGACCGACACCGGCGTCCAGCGCCTGTCGAGCTTCCCCTACGAGGACGCTCTGCTGGCATAGCGTCCGCGCTCAGGTGCTTTCGGGGAAGGACGGGCGGAAATCAGCCGGTTCGGGACGTTGCCGTCCGATTCACGAAGACTTCGGTGAGTGCTGATGAGCAGACGAGAGCGAAGCCGGTGGCCTCTCGCCAGCCGAAGGGCTCGGCGGTCAGGATCCCGGCGCTGGCGATTCCAACCACGACTTCAATCTGCAGAAGAATTCCCACCCTGGCGGGATCGAGGTGCTGACAGGCATAGAGCTGCATGAACATGATCGGTATCAGGAACACCGCGGCAATCACGAAGAGCCATGGCAGGGCGTTGAGAGCCGTTTCGGCCTGGGGAAGGATGCCCAGTCCGGTCGCCGGAACCAGGGCCAGGGCGAGCGCGATGACCGAGCCGTAGAGGAAGAAGGAGAGAACATTCTCGAAGTGACTCGCTTCGGGATCCATGCGGACCCTGGTGGAGCCCCAGGCCCAGAAGATGCCGGCGACGATGGCCATCCAGTCACCGGCATTGCGGGGGAGGGGCACACCGCCCTCATCGGCCAGCAGGACGAGGATTCCGGCAAAGCCGAGAACGATGGCCGAGACCCGGGCCAGGGTAAGCCGTCGCTTGAGGAGCCAGATCTCCAGCACCATGCTCCAGGCTGGAGACACGTAGAAGAGAATGAGCGCCCGTGACACCTCGGTGAGCAGCAGGCTGTCGGCGTAGAGCGCGAAGGCGCCACCGGTGAAGAGGCCCGTGTGCCAGCGCGACAGACCCGATGGCCGGCCCCGCGCCATGAGGAACACCGCCACGGGCGCCATGATCACCACCGGCATCAGAAACTGGCCGGTCACGGTGGCCCCGGCCGGAAGACCGGTTGCTTCCAGAGCACGCAGGGGTATCCAGAACAGCCCCCAGACGGCCGCAGAGACGGCAAGGAAAATGACGGGAAGAGTGGTCGTCAAGGGAGTGAACAGACCGGGCGAGGCGCACCGATCCTCGCCCGGCAGCCGGTGCACCGTCAATCCGCAGCGTGTCATCGGGGACGTGACAATCGCAGGAAGCGAACCTAGTCTCCGCCTCGAATTGGCATCAATCTCCAGGGAGTACCTCATGACCCGTTGGGACAAGTCCAGGTTGCCGAGCCGCCACGTCTCGGTCGGCCCCAAGAGCGCACCGCATCGCGCCTTCTACTATGCCATGGGCATGAGTGATGCCGAGGTGGAGCAGCCCTTCGTCGGCGTGGCGACCACCTGGAATGAGGCAGCCCCCTGCAACATCACCCTGATGCGCCAGGCCCAGGCCGCCAAGAAGGGGGTGAAGGCCGGTGGCGGCACGCCCCGCGAGTTCACCACCATCACCGTGACCGACGGCATTGCGATGGGGCATGCCGGGATGAAGTCATCACTGGTCAGCCGCGAGGTGATTGCGGATTCGGTGGAACTCACCATGCGCGGTCATTGCTATGACGGCCTCGTCGGACTGGCCGGCTGTGACAAGTCCCTGCCCGGCATGATGATGGCCATGGTGAGACTGAACGTCCCGTCGGTCTTCATGTACGGTGGTTCGATTCTGCCCGGGCGCTACCGCAACCGGGACGTCACCATCATCGATGTCTTCGAGGGTGTCGGAGCCAATGCCTCCGGCGCCATGAGCGATGACGAACTGGATGTGCTCGAACATGCCGCCTGTCCATCGGGTGGGTCGTGCGGCGGGCAGTTCACCGCCAATACCATGGCGACCGTGTCCGAAGCGATCGGTCTGGCTCTTCCCAATTCAGCCATGACGCCGGCGCCCTTCGACAGCCGCGACATGTTCGCCGAAGCCTCCGGTCAGGCGGTCATGCGTCTCATTGCCGACGATATCCGGCCACGCGACATCGTCACCCGCAAGGCGCTGGAGAATGCCGCCGTGGTGGTGGCCGCAACCGGTGGTTCCACCAACGCCGGACTGCATCTTCCTGCCATCGCCCATGAGGCCGGCATCGACTTCACCCTCGAGGATGTCTGCGACGTCTTTCGAAGAACCCCCTATATCGCCGATCTCAAGCCCGGCGGCCGTTACGTGGCCAAGGACCTCTATGGCATCGGTGGTATTCCGGTGCTGATCAGGACCCTTCTCGATGGTGGATTCCTGCATGGCGATACTCTCACCGTGACCGGAAAGACGCTCGCTGAAAACCATGCCGACGTCGTGTTTCCCGAAGATCAGGACGTGGTGCGTCCCGTGACCAATCCGCTGTCGAACACGGGTGGCGTGGTCGGCCTCAGGGGCAATCTTGCGCCCGAAGGCGCCATCGTGAAGATCGCCGGTCTCGCACGCCTTCAGTTCCGTGGCCCGGCCCGTTGCTTTGACACCGAGGAGGCCTGCCTCGATGCCGTTCTCGCCAGCGCCTTCGATGAGGGAGACGTTCTGGTCATACGCTACGAGGGGCCACGGGGCGGGCCGGGCATGCGCGAGATGCTGGCCACCACCAGCGCACTCTATGGTCAGGGAATGGGTGAAAAGGTGGCGCTGATCACGGATGGCCGGTTTTCCGGTGCCACCCGCGGATTCTGCATCGGTCATGTGGGACCGGAGGCGGGAGCAGGCGGGCCGATCGGGCTCCTCAGGGACGGTGACATGATCGCCATCGACGCGGCGGCCGGAACACTCGATGTCGAACTCGACGCGGCAGAACTCGAAGCCCGCCGCAAGGCGTGGAAGCCCAGAACCACGGACTACAATTCGGGTGTCATCTGGAAGTACGCACAGACCGTGGGACCGGCCCGGCTTGGCGCCGTCTCCCACCCCGGTGGCGGAGGAGAAACCCACGTCTTCGCCGATCTGTGACACCTGAGCGGCTGATCAATGGAAGCGGCGGCGTCCCGAAGTGCCCCGGTGTTCGGTCAGCCCTGCGGGGCCGGCGACGCTTCGTTGTCGGCGGGTGTCGTGTCGAAGGGCAGGTGCACGGTAAACTCGGTGTAGGTATCGGGTTCGGAGTCGACCGTGATGGTGCCGCCGTGCTGGCGAACGATGTCGTTCGACATCGCCAGTCCGAGCCCGGTTCCCTGGTCCGTCGGTTTGGTGGTGAAGAAGGGGTTGAATATCTTGTCGATGACGTCGTCGGGAATGCCGGAGCCGTTGTCGTGCACCGAGATCTCGACACCGTCCTCCAGCTTCTTGGTGCTGATCCGGATAACCGGGTCGAAGTGCGCTGACGGGTCCGCCTCGCGAATCTTGCGCCGACGGTCATCGGCCGCATAGCAGGCGTTGCCGATCAGATTGAGAAAGACGCGGCCGATGTCCTGGGGGATGATGTCCATCTCCGGAACCTCGGGGTCGAGTTCAAAGACAAGTTCGGCCTGGAAGTTGGTGTCGGTTGCCCGAGCGCTGTGATAGGCGAGACGGGCATGCTCGTCGACAAGCGGATTGATCGCGTAGGGCTGACGCTCGCCCGAGCCACGGCCCATCATCAGCATGCTCTGCACGATGCTGTCGGCGCGCGTGCCATGCTGGCGGATGAGCCTGGTGTTCTCGACCAGGTCGTCGGTGATTTCCCGGACGAGGGCACGGCGTTCCTTCGTCTCTTCGTTTTCATCGATGTCGGCGAGCAGTGCCTCGATCTCCTCCACCATCTCCTCAAGCAGTTCCGTCGAGCCTTCGGCGAAATTCTTGATGAAGTTGAGGGGATTGCGGATCTCGTGAGCGACTCCTGCCGTCAGTTCACCGAGTGCTGCGAGCTTCTCGCGCATGACGATCTGGTCCTGGGCCTTTTCGAGATCGGTCAGCGCCGTCTCGATGAGCTCGTTCTTGGCCTTCAATTCGTTGGCCATCTTCTCGACAAGATTGAGTCGCTGGACTTCAAGGGCATGCTGCCGGAAGACTTCCAGGGCGGAGGACATCTCCGCAATCTCGTCGCTGCCGCGCACCTCGATCTCTTCCTCCAGGTCGCCCTTGGCCATGATCCGCATGCGTTCCGACAACCTCGACAGGCGCCGGATAAGGCCGCGACCAATGTAGAGCCAGGAGATCAGCGCAGCACCCACGACACTGACCAGGCTGATGCCGACCAGGAGATTGCGCCCGGTCAGGATGGCGTCCTCGGACGCTTCGGTCGCATCGATGGCGGCCTCTTCCGCGTCACCGACCAGCTTCTCGACGTTGCTGACAAGGTTGAGGGCCAGCGACTGGTTCAGTTCCAGAATGCTCTGGAGTTCGGTCTCGGTTTCGAGTTCCCGCTGGCGGATGTCGAAACTGCTGCCCTCGCCGCTTCCAAGCTGATCCATCGCATTGAAGAGACTCTCGAGCTGTTGCCTCTCGTCACTGTCGGGCAGGGTGTTGAGGTTGTGCTGGATTCCCCTTCTGACAGCCTCGAACCGTTCCTTCAGGGGCTCGAGAAGAGTGATGCTGGACGTGTTGAAGACCGTCGCCAGGACTTCGAACGCCACCTTTGTGCCGGAGTGGATTTCCGAAAGGACCCGGTAGCGCAGAATCTCGTGGTCGGTGAACGCGTGGGTCCGGGACATCGGTACCTCGCCGAGAGCCCGGTAGCCGGTCATGGCATAGAACAGCTGGTCGTCGATGGCCGGAATGAGAAAGTGGTTGAGTTCCCTGGAGAGCACCGCCATGCGGTCCGTGACACGCAGGCGTGATGCCTCGAGTGCGAAGAGGTTCCACATCAGGTTCTCGATATCGACGATGGTGCTGATCAGATCGCGGCTCTGGGTGCGGATGGGCTGGAATTGCTCATCATCGCCGCCGAGTTCCTCGAGCAACCGCAGCTGACTGGCGAATTCGTCGCGATTCTGCTGGACCTCGAAACCGGTGTAGGTGAGGTCGAGTTGGGTGCCGGCCGAGGTGAGCTTCGGCGCCGCCGCTGCCAGGGCACCGCTGTGCTGGGCGATACCGAAGGCGGCGGCAATGGCCGGAACCGTTTCTTCGCTGACGTGCCGTTGGGCATCCGCGACGCGGTCGAAGGAGTACCAGCCCACCATGCCGGAGATGACCGTCAGCGTGACCGCCCCCATGATGGCGATGGTGAGCTGCGCCGAGATGCGCGAGCGCAGATCGTAGAGGCGCCGGAACATCGTCACTCCCCGCCGTCGCCGGCCGTCTCGATCACCGTCCGGTAACGGCCCTGATCATCGACGACCGTCAGGAAGACCGCATCGGACCCCTGGTTGCCGTCTCCGAACCGGATCGGGAACCCTCCAAGATCGATGACGCGATCGTCGGTCATGGTGTCGAGGAAACAGGCGCGATCGGGGGATTCCCCACAGCTTTCCAGGATGCTGACGGCCAGGCGACCCGCCAGGTAGCCCTCGAGTGACACGAATCCGGGAGGAGTTTCCGGAAACTCCCGCGCCAGAAGCGTGCGATAGTGCTCGACGATCGGTGGACTGGCGACAGTGCTGTCATCGTCAACCACGCGAACGCGCCCGTCATCGATGAAGACAGCGCCCTCGTTGTCGCCCGGTGGCGGAACCACCTGGGTCACGAAGATGCCGCTGCTGGCGGGTCCGAGTTTCTCGATGAGTGCATTGCTGCCGACGAACGAGATGGTCATGAAATGGGGTTCGAAGCCGATCTGTTTCGCCCAGGCGATGAAAGTGGCCACCGGATCATAGGCGCCAACGAGTACGACTGCATCGGGATTGGCGGCTCGAAGATCGAGAAGCCCTGTCTTGACTGCCGTGGTGTTGCGTGGGTAGACGCCGGTTCCGACCATCGCAAGACCACGGCGCTCGAGAGCGATCTGCACACCGCGCAGACCGGCCTGGCCGAATGAATCGTCCTGGTAGAACACGCCAATACGGTCGATACCCAGGGATCTTGTCAGGAAATCGACGATTTTCTCGGTTTCCTGATAGTATGACGCCCGCAAGTTGATCACGGTGCTCCACTGGCGGTCTCGCAGGAAGGCGGCGCCGGTGAAGGGTGCGATGTAGGGCACATTGTCGGCGTGGGCCACCGGGACGGCAGACCTCGAGGTTGGCGTGCCGACGGCGCCGATCAGCGCAAAGACGTTCTCCCGTGTGATCAGCTCCGTCGTGTTGGCGATGGCCGCTTCCGGCTCGTAGGCATCATCGAGCGAGACAAGTTCGAGAGTGCGGCCAAAGACACCGCCCGCCTCGTTGGCTTCCGCAAATGCCAACTCGATGCCCAGCCGAATCTCCTTTCCAAGATCCTGCGCCGGTCCGCTGAAGGCTGCCGACTGTCCGAACTTGATGGAATCGTCGTCGACGCCGGACTCCTGGCCGTGGGCAAGGCTGGCGGCCAGGACGAGAACGGCAGCGCACAATCGGGGCTGCAGGGCCCGTAGCATCAGTTCCTCCGCTTGGAGAGTGCCACGTGATTCTTGTTGTCGTCCCGCCAGTACCGGACGTCATCCACGAGCGTCTTGACGAAATGAACGCCGAGTCCGCCGACCCTGCGTTCTGCCAGCGCCGAGTCCGTGTCGGGATCCGGGGCATCCTCCAGGGGGTTGAAAGGGTCGCCATCGTCAACGATCCGGATCCTGACTTCGTCATCGTCGGACTCGATCGTGACCGTCATGTCGTGATCGAGGTTGTCGCTGTGGGCGTAGTTGACCACGTTGGTGCACAGTTCATCGAGAACCAGCCTGATCTTGAATTCGATGTCCGGTTGCCAGCCCTCGGCGCCGGAAACCTCGTCCACGGCGGTCTCGACCTTCTGCAGTTCCTCGATGGTCGTCCTGATGACCAGGGTCGTGCTGGCTGCCACACCATCACTCCGAACGGTAGAGAGTGAGACACGTGATGTCGTCAAACTGCGGAGCGTCCCCCGAGAAGGCCTCAACCGCTCTGAACACGATGTCGTTGGCTTCCCTGGCGCTTGTCGGCGGCGACTCGCTGAACAGTTCCGTCAGCTGTTCCAGGCCGAACTGGTCCTGGTTCACGTTCTCGGCCTCCGTCACGCCGTCGGTATAGCAGACGGCCATGTCACCGGGCTCCAGCCGGATCTGCTGTTGCGTGTACTCGATGCCGGGCACAACCCCGAGCGCAACGCCGGCGGAGGTGCCGAACACTGTGTGGCTGCCATCCGCGTGGACGATGAGCGGGGGATTGTGACCTGCATTGGCAAAGGTGAGGAGGCCCGAGGCGGGATCGTAGATGGCAAAGAACAGGGTCACGAACATCGACGTTTCGTTGTTCTCGTTCAGCAGTTCGTTGACTTCCGTCAGCACTTCGCTTGGCGACGTTCTGCCAACAGCTGCGCCCTTGAGAAGGGTGCGGCTCGACATCATGAAGAGTGCGGCGGGGACGCCCTTTCCGGAGACATCCGCTATGGCCAGGCCGACCCTGTTGTCAGGCAGGTTGAGAATGTCGAAAAAATCGCCGCCGACGTCCCGGGCCGGCTCCATGTTGGCAAAGACCTGGTAGGTCTGCGTCTCCGGAAAACTCGTCGGAAGGATTGCCTGCTGCATCGATCGTCCGACGCTGAGCTCGTTTTCCAGGGCGACGAGCTTGTCGCGTGATTGCAGTGCTTCGCGGAGCATCGTGAGATGCCGCAGGGTGCGATCGATGGTGACCCTCAGATCATCGAAATCAAGCGGCTTGGTCACGAAGTCGAAGGCGCCGCGATTCATCGCGGTGCGGATGTTCTTCATGTCGCCATAGGCCGAGACAATCACCGAACGGATGTTGGGATCCACCTTGGGAATCTGTTCCAGCAGCGTCAGGCCATCCATCTCGGGCATGTTGATGTCCGAGAGAACCATCTCGATTTCGGGGTCCTCGTTGAGCGCCTCGAGGGCCTGGACGCCGTTGCCGGCAAACGTGAAGTGGAACTTCCCGCGTCTGATCTCCCGGCGCATGCGCTGCAGCATCAGGCGCTCCAGATCCGGTTCATCGTCAACGACAAGTATCTTGCGGGGTTCGGTCATGGGGCGCCCATCAGTAAAGTCAACCGGAGGTAAGCGGGTGATGCGGCCTTACTTTTCCTGTGTGGCGTCAAGCGCCTCGGCCTTGTCGGCACACACCTGGATGATCTTGTCGAATCCGGCTATGGAAAACACCTCCTGGATGGATGGCTGCAACGAATGAAGCGCCAGCTTCGCATTGCGCGTCCACAGGTTCTTGGTGATCACCAGAACCGCCCTCAATCCAGCGCTGTTGATGTAGCTCAGGTTCTCGAAGTCAACGATGACCCTGCGGATGTCATCCGTGATGGCCCTTTCCATCAGGTGCTGGAACTCGCTGACCGTGGCGCTGTCAATGCGGCCGTTGACGGTGGTGACAAGGACATCGTCCTCTCGCTCTGTCCTGACTTCCATTGTTGAGACCCGCTTTCTCCTGTTGGCGCTGAAATGGCGATGACATCAGGGAATCGGACGATTCCCCGGGCAACGAACGGAATGCCGCATCCCTTCTGTCGGTCGGCAGCCTCCGGTGATCCCGATGATCATTCCCGAAACCTAGAACGCCCCTGCCTGCTGTTCAAGCCTGTCGCTCATGACTTTGTGCCCATGTCGAGGATCGTTCCGAAGTGGAGGCGCGCCTGTTTCGCCGCATGATCGATGGAATCGACAAGGGCATGGGAGACAAGCTGTCCGCCGAGCCGTTCCATGAGCGCGGTGTCGGCCAGGCTGCCGGCCCCTTCCTCTTCTCCGCTCAGCCGCGCCATGCCCTGGAGATTGTTCCACAGCGCCGTCGTTTCGCCGAGTTCGATGGCGACATCTTCGGCGATGAGGGAGAGGTCGCCGGCGCGTTCGAAAACTCCGATGGTGTTTCCTGCCAGGATCTCCGGCGTGTCGCGGGCATGCAGAAGCTCCAGGTACTGGGCGATGAACTCGACATCGAGAAGCCCTCCCGGCATGTGCTTGATCGTCTCCTGGCTGGCTCGGTTTTCTTCGCGAATGCGCTCTCGCATGTCGATGACGTCGCCAGCAAGGGCTTCCCGGGCGCGCGCCCTGGTCAGAACGTCATGGCGCACCCGTTCGAACTCGTCCCCAAGTCGTCCGCTGGCGGCGACGACACGGGCCCTGGTGAGGGCCTGGTGTTCCCACGTCCATGCATTCTCGTGCTGGTAGGATTCGAAGGAATCGAGGGAACAGGCAATGGGACCGGCCTTTCCGGAGGGGCGCAGCCTCATGTCGACGTCATAGAGGCGGCCTTCCCTGGTCGGCGCCGTGATGGCGGTGATCAGGCGGCGGCACAGGCGCGCATAGTAGTGAGTGGCCGGGAGTGGCTTGCGGCCATCCGACGCCGCCTCGCTGCCGCTCTGGTCATAGAGGAACAGGAGGTCGAGATCCGAACTCACCGTCATCTCCCGGCTGCCAAGCTTGCCGAAGGCGATGATCGCGAAGGAGCCGCCGGGTACACGGCCATGATCCGCCTCGAACTCCCTTTCGACGACGGGCAGCAGGGCGGAAATGCAGGCGTCGGCAATGTCGGAGAGAGGGCGGGCGGCCTCGACCGGAGTCAGCATGCCCTCGAGCAGGTGCACGCCGATCTGGAAGACCTTGTCGTTTGCCCAGCGCCTGACCTCGTCAAGCACGTCCTGGAGGTCTCGTGCCCGGCCGGTGGCCTCGGCCAGCTGGGCGGTCATTTCCTCCCTGTCGAGTTCCAGGGTGTAGAACAGGCGCACCAGACCCCGGCGGGCGGTTTCGGCAATCTCCGCTTCGAGGTCCTCGTCATCGAAGGAAAGATCGGTGAACTCGCGGGCGAGCACGCTGTCCATCAGCGTCGGCTTGCGGGTGAGCCAGCGGGACAGATATGGCGCCACGCCCAGGATCTCGCCGAGCAGTTCCAGAAGATGTGGATGGGCGGCAACGAGGGAAAGGAAGGATGTACCGGCGGGCAGGCGGGACAGGAATTCATCGAACTTCATCAGCACGGCATCGCAGTCGCGCAATCCGGCGAACACGCCCAGCGCCGAGGGTGCAAGGCGCATCAGGTGTTCGATGGATTGCGGGGTCCGCAGTACCGGGTATGGCCCCGCCTTCCATGCCATGACGGTGGCGGCAGCGCGTTCGGGCTCGCCATAGCCCAGCGCCGCGAGGCTCTTGCGGGTCGTGTCATCCACCGAATCTCCGGTGAAATCCATGGGTTGTTGCCTGATGCTCTCCACCCTCTCCGCGAAGAGACTGGTGTAGTGCCTTTCGACAACGGCCACGGCGTCGAGAAACGAGCATTCCAGTGCATCGGCGTCCGCAAATCCCGAGAAAGCCGCGATGTTGCCGATACCTTCCGCGTTCGCGGGAAGGCTGTGCGTCTGGCGGTCGTCGACCATCTGCAGCCGGTGCTCGAGGGTGCGCAGAAAGCGGTAGGCCTCTTTCAGTTCAATGGCCGCACCGTGGGTCACGTGCCCGCCTGCAACGAGGATGTCGAGCGTCTCGCAGGTCCCCCTGGTTCGCAAGGCGGTTTCCCGGCCACCCCAGATCAGCTGTTGTGCCTGCACATAGAATTCAATCTCGCGAATGCCACCGCCGCCGAGCTTGACGTTGCGTCCCATGAACGTTCCGCCGTCGCGGGAGCGTGACGAGTCGATCTGCTGCTTGATGGTCCGGATATCCTGCATGGCCGCGAAATCCAGATGGCGCCTCCAGATGAAGGGCTGCAGCTCTTCGAGAAAAACCTCGCCCCTTGCCGTGTCGCCGGCCACGGTGCGTGCCTTGATCATGGCGGCGCGCTCCCAGTTGCGCGCCGACTCGCGATAGTAGGTTCCGGCAGAGACGGTGGAGATGGCCGGGGGCGTCGACGACGGGTCGGGACGCAGTCTGAGATCGGTGCGAAAGACATAGCCGTCGGCAGTCTGTGCGTCGATGATCCGCGTCAGGCCCTGGGCAAAGCGTGTCATTGTCCGCTGCAGATCCTCGGCTCCAGTGGTCGGCACGATCTCGGGATCAAAGAGAATGATGAGATCGATGTCGCTGGAGTAATTGAGTTCGCCCGCCCCGAACTTGCCCATGCCGAGAACGAAGAGTCCGCACGCCGTTTCCGCATCATCCGGGTCCGCAAGGATGAGTCTCTCCCTTGCGTGAAGCGCTCGCAACAGGTGCCGGCAGGCCGTCCTGAGAGCGGTTTCGGCGAATTGCGAGAGGTTGCCGGTGACCTGCTCGAGCGACCAGAGGGACGAGATGTCGGCAAGGCCAGCCGCGAGATGGACACGCCGCTTGGCACGCCTCAGGCGAGTCATGAGGTCCTTTTCGGTTTCCCCGTCGATGTCCGGCCCCGCCATCGCGATGGCCGCATCGAAGGCGGCGTCCGGGCCGTCGCCGATCAGCGTCAAGGCGAACAGGGGATCGACCGTCACGCAGCGTGACAGGTAGGGGCTGTGTCGGAAGACGGGATCGAGGATTCCCTCGGCGGCGGGGCGCAAATCGAGGGCCCGCGTCCTCAGCTCCTCGTCACGAATTCGCCCGGCTGCCGCCTGCCAGCGCTGCCAGAGAAGCTCGACGCTCTCGGGAACCAACTCCGGGGCCTTCAGTCCGGACCAGGCCTGGAAAATCATCCGCTACCCGTCTCGCAGTGGAAGGGTGCGGAAGTCTGTGGACTGGCAACAGATGAGTCAATCAGCGTGCCCGCGGCATGTCGACCGCCGGCTTCACGGGTTCCTGCAGGCGAAAGAGCCTGCCCGGACCGGCCATGGGATCATGGACACCGATCTGCCGCAGCATGCGCCAGACGAGTGCCTGGTTGCTCGTCACGACCGGTCTGCCGGTCTCATCCTCGATCGCGTCGATGACCTCGACAGCGCGAAGGGCCGTGCACGACAGGAATATGCCGTCACAATTGATTGTGCAGGCGTCGAGGGCGAGGCGCGCGATGTCACGGGGCTCGACTCGCGCCATGTCCCGACCCCGGGCAATGCCGAGTCCCCTCATGGAGCAGACTTCGAATCCGCGATCTTCGAGGAACGCCGCCTCCATGCGGTTGACCTCGTCGAGATAGGGCGTACCCACAGCCACACGGGTGATCCCGAGATGGCGCATGGCGTCGACGACGCACGTGACCAGCGCCAGGGCACGGGTCTCCGGCTGTGCGCTCCTGATGGCGCGTTCGACGGCAGCCTCGCCCGCGGCAATGCTGCCCGAGGTGCACACATAGGCGATGGCGTCGAGATTCTCGGGCAGCAGGCGCGCCGCATCGTTCAGATCTCCGGCAACCGCAGCCAGATTCTGCACGTTCACCGGATCGGCAAGCCGCACTCTGGTAACGAAGACACCGACATCCCGCGGCACCATCGCCCGGATGTCGTCGTCCGCCGTCTCTTCGGTGTCGAGAAGGATGAAGCCCAGGCGCCCCCTGGCATGGCGTCCCTGTCCCTCGTTGCCGGGCGAGAGACACGGCCGGACCCGGGTCGAGGCGTGGTCAGTCATCGAGTTCGCACACAAGAGGCGTGTGATCCGACGCCTTCGGCCAGGCACGGGGTGCGCGATCGATGTCGCACGCCACCAGGCGGTCCGCCGCATGAGGAGAAAGCAGCATGTGGTCGATCCTGACACCGTGATCCTTTGGCCAGGCGCCACGCTGGTAGTCCCAGAACGTCCAGGCGCCCGCCGTCGTTCCGTGCAGGGTGGCATAGGCCTCCGTGTAGCCTGACCACACGAGTTCGCGAAACAGCGCCCGGGATTCATCGCGCGTGAGGGCGTCTCCTGGCTGAAGGGCCGATTCGTGCGCGTCGTCGTCGGTGGGGCACACATTGTAGTCGCCGCCCAGAACGACCGCTTCCTCGCAAGCGAGGAGGCTGCGGGCATGATCGACCAGACGCCGCATCCATGCCAGTTTGTAGGCGAACTTTTCGCCCGGCGCCGGATTGCCGTTGGGGAGATAGATTGAAGCGACCCGCAGGCCGTGGGTGAAGACCTCGATGTAGCGCGCCTGCGCGTCCTCCGGATCGCCCGGAAGGCAGATTGTCTCGATGTCGATGGGAGACTTGGAGAGGACGGCAACTCCGTTGAGCGCCTTTTGCCCGGCCACCGCGCAGTTGTACCCGAGATCGCCGATGGCATCGTGGGGGAAGGTCTCCGAAACGGTCTTGAGTTCCTGCAGAAGGACGATGTCCGGCTGCCGGGCTTCAAGCCATTTCAGCACGTTGGGCAGCCGTACCCTGATCGAGTTGACATTCCAGGTGGCAATCTTCATGTGCCGGCAAAGCGGAGGTGTCAGATCGCGAACGAGGTGCCACAGCCGCATGACGACGTGGCATTGGGATTGTCGAGCGTGAAGTAGTTGCCTTCGAGACTGTTCACGTACCGGAGGGTGGAACCGGCGAGGTATCGAAGGGAGACATCGTCGATCACGACCCGCGCATTGCCCGTGCCGTACTCGACATCGCCCTCCTCGGGCCCCTCATCGACCGTGAAATGATACTGGAATCCCGAACAGCCACCCCCGGTGACAACGATCCGCAGGCGACCTCCGCCCGCTCCAGCCATGATGTCGCTGATCCTGGCAGCAGCATCTTCGGAGAGGTTGATGCCATCCTGGGGAAGGGTGTCTCCCATCATCCGCATCCTGCCTGGTTCTCCATCATTACCTAGTGTCGCCGCTGGTTGCTGTCAATCCTGCATGCGATGGAGTAACAACGTGGCATCATGACCTCAGCACCCTATGCAGCATATCAGGCGACGAGTCGTGGCCGTCGCTTCGCCGAACAGCCGTCCTGCTACCGCAGCGAGTACCAGCGAGACCGTGACCGCATCATTCACAGCAGGGCGTTCCGTCGTCTGATGCACAAGACGCAGGTCTTCGCCACTGTTCACGGCGACCATCACCGCACCCGCATGACCCATTCCCTCGAGGTGGCGCAGATCGCCCGGACCATTGCCCGCAGTCTGGCTCTCGACGAAGATCTTGCCGAGGCGATCGCGCTAGCACACGATCTCGGTCACACCCCGTTTGGCCACATCGGCGAAGAGATTCTCGATGAGGCCATGGCGCCGTGGGGTGGTTTCAGCCACAACATCCAGACCTTTCGAATCCTCACGCAACTGGAATCCCCCTATGCTGCCTTCGACGGCCTCAACCTGACCTGGGAGACCCTTGAAGGCGTTGTCAAGCACAATGGGCCCCTGTTGTCTGCGGTACCGCCGGCCATCGCGCGCTACAACCGTCTGCAGGATCTCGAGGTCGATTCGTTTCCGGGCGTGGAGGCCCAGGTCGCTTCGCTGGCCGACGACATCGCTTACAACGGCCATGATCTCGACGATGGCCTGAGGATGGGCCTCTTCACGCTGGACGACCTCGCCGGCGCGCCGGTTGCCGCGGAAGCGATCCGGGAGGTTCGGGAGCGCTGGCCCGATGCGCCCCTCGTGCGCAAGATTCACGAAACCATGAGAAAGATCATCGACGTGCAGGTCCGGGATCTGGTCGAGACATCGCGCGCAACCCTGGCCTGTGTGCGCCCTCAGTCGGCCGATGATGTCCGTTGGCACGACGCGCAGGTCATCGGTTTCAGCGAGGCCTTTGCGGACGCGGCGGCGGGCTTGAAGGCGTGGCTCTACACAAATATGTACTGCCACGAACGGTTGCGGGGGCAGGCCCGGGAAGCCGGAGCCATACTCCGTGGTCTGTTCTCGGCCTTCCGAGACGATCCGCAACGTCTGCCGGTCGAATGGAAGGAACATCTGGACGGGTGTGGCGAAGCGGACCGCATGCGCCTGGTCGCCGACTATCTCGCCGGCATGACGGACCGCTTCGCACACAAGGAACATCAACGCCTGGTACGCCACGAACCATGAATGTCCATGACGAGTTTACCTCGCGCATCCGCACCGCCGTGGAGTCGCTCGAGACCCGGGGAGTGGTCGCAGACGGTCTGACCGATCGCATTCAGGTGTCGGATCCGCGCCAGGCTGGCCACGGTGACCTGGCGAGCAACGCCGCTCTCGTGCTGGCTGGCGTAAACGGCATGGCACCGCGCGAGATCGCGGACCTGATCATCGGCGAACTGCGCCAGGATCCCGACGTGGCGACCGCCGTCAGCGCCGGCCCGGGCTTTGTCAACATCACGCTCCGTGAGAGCTTCTGGCACTCCTGGCTGAAGCGCCTTCTTGTCCATGGACCCGACGCCCTGCTGGCGGACCGTGGTCAGGGTCGCATGGCGTGCGTCGAGTACGTGTCCGCCAATCCCACGGGGCCGCTGCATGTGGGTACGGCGCGTGGCGCTGTCATCGGTGATGTTCTGGCCTCCCTGCTCGAGGCCGTTGGCTGGAACGTGACCAGGGAGTACTACATCAACGATGCTGGAGCCCAGGTCGATGTCCTCGCCTGGTCCGCCTACGTCCGCTACCTTGAGGCGCTCGGCGAGCCGCCGGATGCAGCGGTCCTCGAAGCACTCTACCCGGGCGATTACCTCATCGAGACAGGCAGGGCTCTCGCCGCCAGGTACGGAACGGCGCTGAAGGAGGCCATCGGCGATCGTCGGCCTGGCAGCCTGCCGTTGCCGGAGCCTCTCGTGGAAGTCCGCTCCTTCGTCATCGAAAGGATGATGGATATCGTTCGCCATGATCTCGCCCTGGCAGGCGTGCATCAGGAAGTGTTCAGTTCGGAGCGCGCCATGATGGAGTCGGGCGGGATCGAGAGGTGTCTGGAGAAGCTCGATGCCCGCGGACTGATCTATACCGGCGTGCTGGAACCGCCGAAGGGCAGGGAACCCGAGGACTGGGAGCCCGTGCCCCAAACCCTTTTCCGTTCCACACGCTTTGGCGACGATCTTGATCGGCCACTCAGGAAGTCCGATGGCTCCTGGAGCTACTTCGCCCCGGACATCGCCTACCACAACGGCAAGGTTGAGAGAGGATTCGATCTCATGATCAACGTCTTCGGTGCCGATCACGCCGGTTACGTCAAGCGGCTCAAGGCCGCGGTGGCGGCGCTGTCGGATGGCCGAGCCTCCTTCGATATCCTGCTGACCCAACTTGTCCGCTTTACCGGCAATGACCGGCTGGCGAGAATGTCGAAGCGGGCCGGCCGCTACGTCACCATGCGCGAGTCGTGGAATCGGTCGGCAAGGACGTGCTGAGGTTCATCATGGTGACACGCCGCAACGACGTGCCGCTCGACTTTGATCCGGTGAAGGCGCAGGAGCAGTCGAAGGACAATCCCGTGTTCTATGTCCAGTATGCGCACGCACGCATCTGCTCGGTCCTGCGCAAGGCGGACGAGGCTGGTATCGACACGTCCGGACTCGCCGGCGCATCCCTGTGCCGCCTCACCCAGCCCCGCGAGATTGCCCTCATCAGGACCCTGGCTGGCTGGCCGGCCGCCATCGATGGCGCTGCTGCTGCCCACGAGCCCCATCGCGTCGCTGCCTGGCTCAACACGCTTGCCGGCGAGTTTCACGCGTTGTGGAACACGGGCAGGGATGATCCTTCGCTGCGCTTTGTTGTGGATGGAGACACGGAACTGACACGCGCCAGGCTTGCGCTCGGCGCGGCAACACGGCAGGTGATTGCCCGTGGTCTGCGTCTTGTCGGTGTCGAGCCCAGGGAGGTCATGCGCTGAACGACCGCCGCGAACCAACACTCTTCGCCGGGGGGCAGCCCGAACCCCGGGAAGAACCAGAGGTCCCCGTCCAGGAGACAGCGACGGCGCCCGTTCGACGGCGCGGACTGTGGCGCCGTGCTGTCATGCTGCTCCTTGTCGTCCCGGCCGCCGGAGGCGCCGCGTGGTTCTTCTGGCCCGACAGCGACAGCACCGGAAACCGGGAAGTTACGGTGTTCCGGGCGGATACCACGCCCTATCGGGTGGCACCGGAGATCGCAGACGTGTCGGACATTCCCAACACCGGAATCCTGGTTCTCGAAACCACGGCCAACGGCGAGGAGAACGAGGGGCACGAGGTCCTGATGCCGCCGCCCGAGGAGCCCTTTGTGCTCGATACCGGGGCGCAGGCGGAGGGAGATGTGATCGTAGATGTTTCAGAGGCGCCGCTGGAGCCGGCCGATGAGGGGGCCGTGACCGATCCGATCTTCGATGCCGACCAGGTCACGGCCATGGTCGACGAGGCTCTGGACGAGACTCCTCCACCAGTGCCTCCCCTGCCGGACGACAAGCCGGCGGTGCCGGACGTGGACTGGGGGCCAGGCATCGCGGCTGCCGATGATGCCGCAGGGTCGGGTTCGTTGTCCTTTTCGGATGTTGCGGCCTCCCTCGGAGGAGAGACTTCCGGTGAGCTGCCGGAAGAGTCTGGAACGCGCTATGGTGTTCGCATTGCCTCCTACTCCAGCGAGAATGGGGCAACGGCCGCCTGGGATCGGCTGCACCGCGAACACAACGATCTCTTCGGTGACCTGGAGGCAACCATCACCACGATCTCTGTCGATGACAGCAGGTTCTTCCGCCTCACCGTCGGCGAATTCGAGGCCAGACAGGAGGCCGAGGGACTGTGTGCCGCGGCTGTCGAGCGCGCGCTCGAATGCCGCGTCGTGTCCTACTGACACCGTGCCGCGCGCTCTCGTTACCGATGTTGCCGGGACCCGCATCTCGGCTTCAGAAAAGTCCTTTCTGCGCGCCTTCGATCCTCTGGGTATCATTCTCTTCCGCCGCAACGTTGTCGATCCGGCCCAGGTCAGTGAACTGGTGGCATCCTTCCGCGACACCGTCGGCCGCGACGAGGCGCCGGTCATGATCGACCAGGAAGGCGGGCGTGTGGCGCGTCTCGGGGAACCCCACTGGTGGCCCGGTCTTCCTCCTGCCACGATTGCCCGGGGAGGGGAGCGGGCCGCCTGGCTTGCCGGTCGCCTGCTGGCCCACGACATGGCACCGCTGGGCATCGATGTCACGTGCGCCCCCTCGCTCGACCTGCGACTTGCAGGCATGAACGATGTCATCGGTGATCGGGCCTTCTCCCATGATCCTGACAGCGTGAGCGACCTTGGGGCGGCCTTCATCGATGGTCTTGGAGCGGGTGGCGTGCAGGCGACGATCAAGCACATGCCCGGTCACGGCCGGGTGACCGTGGACCCGCACGACAGCTTGCCACGTGTCGACACGTCGCTCGAGGTCCTGAGGGAACAGGACTTCATTCCCTTCCGGCGCCTGTCCGCCTGTCCCTTCGGCATGGTGCCCCATGTTGTCTACACGGTCGTTGACAACCGGAATCCGGCGTCAGCCTCGCCGGCGGTGGTCCGCCGTATCATTCGCGGTGAGCTGGGCTTTGCCGGCGTGCTGTTGAGCGACGCCATCGACATGGGAGCTCTGAGCGGTCCTCATGAAGCAAGGGCCCGCTCGTGCATCGCCGCCGGGATCGACGTGGTGATGCACTGCAACCAGACTCTGAAGGTGCGTGAGCGCGTTGCCGCCGCCACACCGGAACTTGCCGGTGGCGCCCTGGAGAGGGTGACGAAAGCAGCAGCAGCACGCCGCCCGCCGCAATCCGGATTCGACCCCTGCGCGGCCCGCGCGGAACTGGCGCAACTGGTGGCCATGTCATGACCTTCGATCTGGAGGGAATCCTGTGGCTGGTTTCGGTCTGGGCCCTGCCGGTGGTGACCGCCATTACGCTTCACGAAGCGGCGCACGGCTGGGTGGCATGGAAACTGGGGGATGACACCGCGCGGCTCATGGGACGGGTCACCTTCAATCCCCTGAAGCACATCGACCGGTTCGGGACGATTCTTCTGCCGTGCCTTCTGCTTCTCTTCCAGGCGCCGTTCCTGTTCGGTTATGCCCGTCCGGTTCCGGTGCGGTTCCATCGCCTTGGGCGACCGCGACGCGACATGGTTCTGGTGGCGGCTGCCGGTCCGGCCATCAATCTTCTGATGGCCCTTGCCGCGGCCGTCGCCTTCCACCTCGTGGTCCTTGTCCCCGACGTGGCCTCGGCCTGGCTTGCCGCCAACCTGCGCAATGCGCTGATCATCAATGTCGTGCTGGCGGTCTTCAACATGCTGCCACTCCCGCCGCTCGACGGCGGGCGCGTGGTGACCGGCCTTCTCCCCACTCGCCTGGCGGCGCGCTTCCAGCGCGTGGAACGCTACGGTATCGCCATCCTGGTCGCCCTCATCGCAGTGCCGCCGCTCATTGGCGAACAGATCGGAATGGACATCAGCATTCTCTCCCATCTGCTCCTGCCTCCGGTCGAAGCCATCATCCACGCCATCGTCTCTGTCGCGATGGTATGATGGACGATCCTCTCTGCGGAGCCTGAACATGACGGCTGGAATCGAGGCGGAAATGCGGCGAGACTCACGTTCTGGTCTGATGGAGGCCGAATGCCGGTGACCGGCGAGGACTTTGCCGAGGATGAGGCGGGCCAGGGACCCGGTCCGTCCGGCGTCTTCCGGGTGGATGTGGAGGGCTACGAGGGTCCGCTCGATGTCCTGTTGGCCCTGGCGCGTCAGCAGAAGGTCGATCTCGCCCGTATTTCCATGGTGGATCTGGCGGATCAGTACCTCGCGTTCGTGGCCCGCGCCCGTCATCGCCACCTTGAACTTGCCGCCGACTACCTCGTCATGGCGGCCTGGCTTGCCTACCTCAAGTCGCGACTCCTCATCCCCCGTGAAGAAGAGGAAGCGCCGTCGCCGGAACTCATGGCCGAGGCGCTGCAATTCCAGTTGCGCCGTCTCGAGTCGATGCGCGACAGGGCCCGGGCGCTCATGGCTCTTCCGCTTCTCGACCGTGATGTCTTTCGCTGCGGTCATCCCGAAGGCCTGCCCGTCGAGACCCGGGACGTATGGCGTGAGTCCCTCTGGCGCCTGCTCAGAGCCTATGGCGAACTCCTGCAGCGTGTGCGCCGCCAGGACTGGCGTCCGGAACATGTCGAGGTGTTTTCCGTGGAGGCGGCTCTGCAGCGCCTTGAGGCCCTGGTCGGTGATCTGCCCGACTGGATGGACATGATCAGCCTGCTTCCCGAGGACCTGAAGAGCGGCCTTTACTACAGGTCTGTCGTCAGTTCGACCCTGGTTGCGGGACTTGAGCTTGTCCGTCAGGGCAAGGCCGAACTGCGCCAGGACGGTGCCTGGACACCGATCGAGATTAGAAGGCGCGGAGCATGAAGACACCGACCCGGGATGTGCGCATTGTGGAGGCTCTGCTGTTCGCCTCGCCCCAGCCTGTCGACGAGAAGGAGATCGCGGGGCGGCTTGGCGAGGACGCCGATGTCGGAGCCTGCCTTGGCCAGCTTGCCGAGGATTACCGGGGGCGGGGCGTTGAACCGGTGCGGATTGCCGGCAAGTGGTCCTTTCGCACGGCGGTGGATCTGGGCGCGGAACTGAAGATCCTGTCCGTACGCCGCCGCCGGCTGTCGAGAGCTGCCCTGGAGACCCTGGCCATTATCGCCTATCACCAGCCGGTGACCCGCGCCGAGGTCGAGTCCATTCGGGGCGTTTCGCTGTCGCGCGGTACGCTCGATCTTCTGCTTGAGATCGGCTGGATCCGTCCGTCGGGTCGCCGGCGTACACCGGGAAGACCCTTGCAGTGGCGCACGAGCGGCGAATTCCTTGAGCACTTCGGTCTCGAGTCGGTTGATGACCTTCCGGGGCGCGACGAGTTGCTGGCCGCGGGATTGCTCGACACCCGGCCGGATCTGCCGCTTCCCGGAGGTCCCGGAGACGACGAGGAAGAGGCTTCCTGACAAAGCATGATGAGAGGCTTGAAAATAAGAACCGTTTGCACATAGCATCCCGCCAGCGTGATCAGCATGCGGACGTTTCATGCCCGGATTGTCCTTTCACGGTGTCAGTCATTCCTGGGCCGGTGAAGAAGCCCTCAAGAGTGTCGATCTCGAGATTGCCGATGGCGAGGTCATGTGCCTGGTCGGGCCTTCGGGATGCGGCAAGACCACCGCCCTGCACCTTGCCGCCGGCCTCGAACCCCTCGCGACCGGCGAGATCCGCATCGGTGATGACGTGGTCGCCGGAAACGGCGTCCACCGGCCGCCCGAGGTTCGGGGTGTGGGCCTTGTCTTCCAGGAGTTCGCCCTGTTCCCTCATCTCAGTGTGGCCGACAACATCGCGTTCGGCCTGCGCGGACGCCGGCGGGCGAAGGCCGCCGTCGGAGAGCTTCTCGACATGGTCGGTCTCGGCGGCTACGCGGAGAAGTACCCGCACATGCTGTCGGGCGGTGAACAGCAGCGTGTTGCGCTGGCGCGTGCCCTGGCGCCGAAACCACGAATCCTGCTGCTCGACGAACCGTTTTCAGGCCTCGACGTGCGCTTGCGTGAATCGGTGAGGGACCAGACCCTCGCAATCCTGCGCGACATCGGGACGACAACACTCATTGTCACCCATGATGCCGAGGAAGCGCTTTATCTCGGCGACCGTCTTGCCGTCCTCCAGGGGGGCAGGCTGCTCCAGACGGGAACGCCGGACGCGATCTACCAGCGTCCGGCAACGGCCTTCGTGGCGCGGTTCCTCGGTGACGTCAACTGGCTGCATGGCACTGCGGCTCCCGGCCGGATCCACTCGCCGGTGGGTGACGTCCTGGCTGATGGATTCGTCACCGGCCAGAGGGTCGATGTCCTGATTCGCCCGGAGGGCCTCCACCTGACGCCTGAAGGCGACGGTCCCGGTGCACGGGTGATCGAGCGGCGGTTGGTCGGCCATTCCACGCTTGTTTCCCTGCGCCTCAGGGACGGCGAAATGCTGCGCGCTCGCATCCTTGGCCAGACTGCCCCGAAGCCCGGTACCGACGTCAGGATCCGCTTCGATGACGATTCCGTCCTTGTCTTCCCCTGCCACGAGACCCCGAATATCGCCTGAGTGGTGGACGTGAGGCTCCGGGAGAGTCACGAGGAAGGACGTGGCAGAGGTGCCCGGGTCATTGGCGCCGCACGATGACCTGACGACAGACTTCTGCGCGGTTGCCGTCGCGGCGGAATGTCGCCCGGAACACGCGGTGTACCGGTCCCTCGTTCAGTCAAGTTGCTGGGGATGGACAATGGCGACGCCTTCTCCGGCGTGGGTGTACATGGCCGCAGATCCGTCCAGCAGGGCAGCGTGAAGGTCCGGCCAATTCCTTTCGGCGCGTTCGATGCGCGTGGACTGTTCGGACAGGAACGCATCGCGAGTCCCGGCATCCCAGTTCAGGTAGAGCTTGCCGTCGAGCACAGACCAGCCGTTCACGAAATCGACCTCTGCACCGTAACCCTCCGATACGGCATAGGCACACCAGCCGTTGTATTGCGGCTCGTACGCACCCGGGTCGGCCGCGAAGGCCGCTGCATTCTCCGGTGAGCTGAACATCCACGACGTACCCTTGTAGTCGACGGAGTTGGAGGCCAGGCCCCTGGCAGGTTCGCCGTCGAAATAGGCAACGACATCGAAACCGTCCATCGCAACACCGTCGGACAGCGCATTGACGAATTCGTCCGATTCCACTCCGCTGATCCCATCCTCATCGGCGATCGTCTGACCGACGACCAGCGAGAGCCCGGCCGCGAACACGCCCGCGAGCAGCGCTCGGCGCGACAGGATCCCCGCCGTCGCTTCCAATCCACTTCCCTTTCGGTGCATCGGTCATCTCCTCTTCCGTTCCCGGCTCACGGTACATCCATTCTGCAATGTCGGTTCCGGGCAACCAGCACTGACAGACTATCATGCATCGGGTTGCGGCGAAGAGGTCGTTCATGCCGATATCGTCGGGCTGAAACATGGCGACTGGACCGGTCTCGGCCTGTCAACCCCGGCCGGCGAGGGCCGCACGATCGTCCAGGTGGTCCATACCCGGATCGTCTCGCAACGATCGGGTTCTGACTCGGGAATGGACTGGACGCAGTTCGTCGTTGATCCAGGAGTCTCTATTGGTGCCGGAAGCCCTGGCCCGTCCCTGCCGTCCTGTCGGCAATTCGGTGCGTTCGGCCCGGTCGCCCAGGACACTCATGTCATCGTCCATCGGAATACGGCAGCGTGTGTGATGCCGAGCCGTCTGAATCCACGTCATGTGCGGCATGTGCCCGCTCCCTCGGCATGTTCTTGACGCCATGGCAATACGGGGGCCTGGCGCCGAGTCGGATGGAGCCCGGGAAGCCGCAAGGGTCCGCGGTTGTGTCCGGCCCCGCAGCCTGACGATTGAGGGCAGACTCTCGATGAACATGGCCTCCCCTGGCACCGCAGGCGGGAGGGAGACGCTCATCGTCGTTGCCCTTGGTCCCCTGGAAGGCTATATGTCCCGGGTCGGGACGGTGCATCGCTGACGCCGTTTCATGGATTGACAGGGAAGGGAGACCTCACCATGGGTACCTTCAGCATTTGGCATTGGCTCATCGTGCTGGTCATCGTTCTGCTCCTCTTCGGACGCAACCGGATTCCCAAACTGGCCGGCGACCTTGCCAAGGGGATCAAGGAGTTCAAGTCGGGCATGAAGGACGAGTCGGAGCAGGCACGGAAATCCGCTGAATCCCCGACAACCATCGAGGGAACCGCCACGCCTGCGTCCGCCGAGAACGACAAGGACAAGACTGTCGCCTAGACACTTGGTGAAGATAGCCGGACATGTTCGATCTCGGATGGTTCGAAATAGCGGTCGTCGGGGCGGTGTTGCTGGTTGTTGTTGGTCCCAAGGACCTGCCCAAGGTGCTGCGGACCGTCGGCGTATGGACCGGCAAGGCACGACGCATGGCGCGGGATTTCCAGAAGGCGCTGGACCAGTACGCC
The DNA here is from genome assembly GCA_964291415.2 of Alphaproteobacteria bacterium. Lineage (GTDB taxonomy): Bacteria > Pseudomonadota > Alphaproteobacteria > SP197 > SP197 > SP197. The sequence continues at coordinate 1,063,325 of OZ219920.1, forward strand.
AAGGAAGCCGAACTCGATGACGTCAAGAAGGCCGTTGAGACACCACTGAAGGCGAAGAAGGCGGTTGCCGCGGCTGTTGATCCCACAGGCACCCTCAAGAAGGAACTCGAGGAAACGGGCCGCGAGATGCAGGAGAACATGACAGTCAGGGATGAGCCGGAGGCAACGGCCCAGGCGGCGCCGACTGAACGCGCCAGGGCTTCCGGCGACACGTAGAACGCCCTTGATCAAGGATATCGACAACACGAAGCTTCCGCTGCTGGAGCATCTCGTCGAACTGCGCCGGCGCCTGGTGCGCAGCGCGGCGGTGGTGCTGCTTGCCTTCCTGCCATGCTTCTACTTTGCACCGGCGATCTACAACTTCCTCGCCCTGCCGCTCTACGATGCCTATGGACTGGCGCCGGTGGAGGAGACGGAGGAGGGGGAGGAGACGTGGGTCGAGCGCACCCTGCATGATGCCTGGATGCTGTTTTCCCCGTCACCGGACGAGGATGCTGCGCCTGCAGAGCCGGCAGGCGTCACCGAGGGCGCCACCATCGATCGCAGCGCCGATTCCGAGTACCCGCCACGGTTCATCTTCACCAGTCCCCAGGAAGCCTTCCTGACCTATGTGAAGGTCGGTTTCTTCGTGTCCCTGTGTGTCTCGCTGCCGTTTCTAGTCTGGCAGCTTTGGGCGTTTGTGGCGCCCGGCCTCTATCGCCGGGAGAAGAAGCTGGTTCTGCCCTTCATGCTGGTGTTTCCCCTGCTCTTCACGCTCGGCGCGGCGATGGTCTACTACGCCTTCTTTCCCGTTGCCCTGAGGTTCTTTCTCGGCTTTCAGCAGACCGGGGATTTCGGGCAGTTGCCCATTGTCATGGAAGTGCGGGTGAGCGAGTACTTTTCTCTTCTCCTCAAACTCCTCTTCGCCTTCGGCATCAGTTTCCAGTTGCCCCTGGTCATGACTCTGGCAGCCCGAACCGGGATGGTGACGGCTGAAGGGCTGAAGGAAAAACGAAAGTACGCCATCGTCGCCGTCTTTGTGCTGGCGGCCGTGATCACGCCGCCCGATCCTTTCAGCCAGCTTGGCCTCGCCTTGCCGTTGATCCTGCTCTACGAAGTGTCGATCTGGTGTGCACGCTTCACCGAGCGGCGCAAGGCCGCAATCGAGGAAGCTGGCGATGAGGAAGAGGTTGAGGAGGAGGATGAGATGGACGACCCCCAGGCTTACGAGGAAACGGACTTCAATCCGGCGCGCTGACCGTTCCGGCACGCACCGCAAGGTAGACCCGCATGCACGATCTTGTGTGGATTCGCGCCCATCCCCAGGCCTTTGATGCGGCCTGCGCGCGCCGTGGATTGCCTCCACAGGCGTCGCAGATACTCGACATGGACCGCAAGGTGCGGCACTCGAGAACCGGTGTCCAGGAGCTGCAGCATCGACGCAACGAACTGACACGCCTGATCAGCGAAGCGAAGCGTGGCGGCCGGGACGCAGCGGCAGAGATCGCGGAAGTCAGCAGCATCAAGCAGCAGATCGCGGACCTGGAGGCAACCGAGCGGGAGGATGCCGGAAAGCTCCGCAACGTGCTTGAGGCGATCCCCAATGTGGTCGACGAAGCCGTTCCCGAGGGCGCTGACGAATCGGACAACGTCGAGATGCGCCGCTGGGGAAACATCCCCAACTTTGCCTTCGAGCCGAAGGACCACGTTGATCTCGGTGCCATTCTGGGCGGCATGGACTTTGAAGTCGCGGCGCGCCTTGCCGGTGCGCGTTTCGTGGTCCTTTCCGGTGCCATGGCCCGCCTTGAGCGGGCGCTTGCTTCCTTCATGCTCGACGTGCACACGCGGGAGTTCGGCTATGTCGAGGTCTCCGCGCCGCTGCTGGTGCGTCCCGAGACCGCTTACGGCACCGGCAACCTTCCCAAGTTTGCCGGTGATCTCTTCCGAACCACCGACAACCGCTATCTCATTCCCACCGCGGAAATGACTCTCACGAACCTGGTTCGCGAAACGATCGTGGACGAGGACACGCTTCCCCTGCGCTACACGTCACTTACCCCGTGTTTCCGGTCTGAGGCGGGGGCGGCGGGGCGAGATACCAGGGGCATGCTGCGCCAGCATCAGTTCTGGAAAGTGGAACTGGTTTCGGTGACCACGCCCGAGGAGTCCCCGGAGGAGCATCGACGCATGGCGGACTGTGCGGAGACCATCCTGCAACGCCTGGCATTGCCCTACCGTGTCGTCACCCTGGCTGCCGGAGACATTGGATTTGCAGCCCGCCTTACATGGGACCTCGAAGTGTGGCTGCCGGGGCAGGGAAGGTGGCGGGAAATCTCGAGTCTGTCGAACTGCGCCGATTTTCAGGCGCGCCGGATGGCTGCGCGCTGCCGAACCAGGGATACGCGCAAGACCCGATTTGTGCACACGCTCAATGGATCGGGTGTCGCGGTTGGCCGGGCGTTGATAGCCATCCTGGAGAATTATCAGAACGAGGACGGAAGCGTCTCCATTCCCGAGGTTCTGCGTCCATACCTGGGTGGCACCGAGCGCCTTCATCCCGGCGGAGCCACACCGGTCGACGGCTGACAGCACGGCGATGCCCGCCTCGCGCCCGGAACTCCTCCAGGATCTCGTTTCGCTGGGCGTTCGTTCGTCCACGGTACTCGAGGCCATGGCGACGGTTCCCAGGGACCGGTTTGTGCGTCCTGACCTCATTGCCCATGCCTGGGAGAACATGGCGTTGCCGATCGACTGCCAGCAGACGATCAGTCAGCCTTTCGTCGTGGCGCTGATGTCCGAAAGACTGGCTCTCGAAGAGGATATGCGGGTTCTCGAAGTCGGAACCGGAAGTGGCTACCAGACTGCCATTCTGGCACAGTTGGCAGGACACGTGTGGACGATCGAACGCCACGACACGCTGCTCGATCTGGCGATGGCCCGGTTTGCCGAACTGAACCTCGAGAACATCTCTTGCCGGTCGGGAGACGGCTCGACCGGCTGGCCGGAGGAGGCGCCCTTCGACAGGATCATGGTGACGGCCGCAGCGACCACCATGCCGCAGCCTCTGATCGACCAGCTCGTTCCTGGTGGTATCATGGTGGTGCCGGTTGGTAGAACGATCTTCGACCAGAAGCTCTACCATGTGCAACGCCTTGATTCGGGTCATGAATGTCATGCCTTTCTCGATGTCAGGTTCGTTCCGCTCGTCCATGGGTGAGCGGCCGTTCCCAGGGTTTGTGGCGTTCCTTTCCGCCGCTGTTCTGGTGGCATCCTGCGCCCAGATGCCGGCTCCGGTGCGTCACATTGACCAGGTCATGCCGCCGCTGCCAGGAACCCCGCCGGCCGGCAGGCTGGCATCCCTGCCTCCCCTTCCGACCGAAAAACCCCTTCCGCCAGAGGCGCCTGCTGCGCCGCCACAACCCGTCGTGGAGCCGGAAGAACAGGCCGCCGAGGATCTGATGGCGCGCATTGAGCGCATTCTTGGCGCTGCCCGGGATGATGTGCCCCGCGAGGCGGTAATTCTGGAGACCGTGCCTTCGGACACGGGGCCGGTGACCATCTACACGGTGCGCCGCGGCGACACGTTGCTCGGCATATCGCGCCACCTTGGTGTACGTTCACGCGAACTCGCCGAGATGAATGGCCTCGTCAAACCCTATCTTCTCGTGGAGGGACAGCAACTGACGGTGCCGCAGGCGGCCACGACGCCGTCCCGGGTGGCTGCAGCTGAGGTATCCATTCCCGAACCCGTGACGACGGCGATTCCCGAGCCCGCGCCCGGAGACGATCTGCAGTTCATCTGGCCGGTCACAGGAACGCTCGTCTCGGGTTTTGGCCCCAAGGAGGGCGGTCTTCACAACGACGGTATCAACATCGCCGCACCAGCCGGAACGCCGGTGCGTGCCGCCGAGGACGGCGTTGTCTCGTACGTCGGTAACGAGATCAGGGGCTACGGCAACCTTGTGCTGTTGCGCCACACGGATGGCTGGGTCACGGCCTATGCCCACAACGCCCGCAATCTCGTCGCTCGTGGCCAGATGGTGTTGCGTGGTGACGTCATTGCCAGCGTCGGCGCCAGTGGTGGCATTTCCCAACCGCAGTCCCACTTCGAGCTGCGCCAGGGAACCACAGCTGTCAATCCGATCGAACACCTTGTCGAAGGCTGAACCACCGGTCACGTCTTCAGCCGGTCTCGAGGGTCCTCTCCATGCGGCCTGCCAGATCCTGGATGAACTGCCAGGCAACGCGACCGGACCGCGCTCCGCGTGTCATCTGCCACTCGATAGCGCGTGCGTGGAGCGCATCGTCCTCCACGTCCAGGCCGAAATGGTCCGCATATCCCTTGACCATGGCAAGGTAGGTGGGCTGGTCACACCCGTGGAAACCAAGCCACAGCCCGAACCGGTCGGAAAGCGACACCTTTTCCTCGACAGCCTCGGCCGGATGGATCGCGGTCGAGCGCTCGTTCTCCATGATGTCGCGAGGAGTCAGGTGACGCCGGTTGGACGTGGCATAGAAGAGCACGTTGTCCGGGCGTCCCTCGAGACCGCCCTCGAGCACTGCCTTGAGCGACTTGAGCGTGCTGTCATGGGCATCGAAGGAGAGATCGTCGCACATCAGGATGGCGCGCCGCTCCAGCCGTCGCATTCGCGAAAGCAGACGGTAGAGATGGGTGATGTCTTCCCGGTGTATCTCGATGAGCGCCAGGGATCCCGGCTGTTCGGCGTGGACTTTGGCGTGGACGGCCTTGATGAGTGTCGACTTCCCCATGCCGCGGGCTCCCCACAGCAGAGCGTTGTTGGCGGGATAGCCTCTGGCAAACTGGCGCGTGTTCTCGAGCAGCGCATCCCTTGCGTGGTCAATGCCGTGCAGAAGGTCAAGCGGTACATGCTGGACGCGTTCAACCGCCTTGAGGGTGTCGGTCCCCGCGTGCCAGACAAACGCTTCGCTGCCCTGCGGAAGAGCCGTGACAGTGTTGTCCCCGGGGGCTGCAGCGGCGGTGCCGGCGATGCGTTCCAGCGCCTGTGCGATTCGGGCGAGTGCGGGATTCGTCATGAAACGGGCAAGGCGGTCAGTCGGCGGTCATCATCGTGTTCCACAGTACCCGGCAGTTTGCATTTGGTCATCCCCCGGCTATAGTCCGCCACCTTTCTCGCAGGATATCGACATGCCGATCACACACGCCTATGCACAGGGTGAAGCAGGTGCCGCCGGTTTCGATCCCTTCTTCCTCATTCTCATGGTCGCCATGTTCGGCGTCTTCTGGTTTTTCGTGTTCCGGCCACAGTCAAAGAAGGCCAAGCAGCACCAGGCCATGCTCAGTTCGATCAAGCGTGGAGATCAGGTGGTCACGAACGGTGGAATCATCGGAAATGTGACGCGCATCGAGGGAGACGGCGTTCTCATCGTCGAAATCGCCAAGGACGTCAGGGTGAAGTGTCGGCACTCGATGATCGCCGACGTCATGGCGAAGCCGGAACCCCGCCAGGCCGTGAAAGCGGATGAGGGGAATGCGGGCGACAACGGTGGCAGCTGACGCGACCGACCATGCGTTACTTTCCGTCCTGGAAGATCTGGATCGTCGTTATTGTCGGTGTTCTGGGTCTGGCCTTCGCCGCACCGAACCTGCTTTCACGTGACATTGCAAACGAACTGCCGACCTGGTTGCCGCACAAGCAGGTGAGTCTCGGACTTGACCTTTCCGGCGGAGCACATCTCCTGTTGCAGATCGACGAGGCAGCCTGGCGGGAAGGGCGTCTCGCATGGCTCGAGGGCAATGTGCGGCGGACGCTGCGTGGTGAACGCATTGGTGTCAGAGTCACCGGAGGTGATGACAGTCACCGGCAGTTCACCCTGCGGAATGCCGACGATGCTGCGGCTGCTGCCGGCGAACTTGAAGGACTGGCGGACGATTTCACGATCACCGTCGATGAGAGCGGCACGATCACGGCGGCGTTCACCGAGGACGGCCTGGAGGCAGGTCTCAGCGATGCCATCGAGCGCACCCTGGAGGTGCTGCGCGGGCGCATTGATCCCGATGGTGTTCTGGAACCGGTCATCACCCGCCAGGGGCGGGACCGAATTCTGGTCCAGGTGCCGGGAGTCGACGACACGCGCGTGTTGCGCTCGCGCCTCGGTCAGACCGCCAAGCTGACGTTCCATCTCGTCGATCAGGATACGTCCGTTACCGCTGCCGAAGCCGGGCAACTCCCGGTCGGCTCGGTGCTCATGCCCAGTCGTGAACAGCCCGGACAGAACCACGTCCTGCGGGCGGAGATTCTCGTGACCGGGGAAAGTCTGGAGAGTGCCGCCGCAAGTTTCGATCAGGGTCGTCCGGTTGTCGCCTTCAGCTTTGACGGCGTGGGCGCCGCGCGGTTTTGCGATGTGACGACGGAGAATGTCGGACGTCTGCTCGCCATTGTTCTCGATGGGGTCGTCATCAGTGCCCCGCGCATCAATGGGCCGATCTGCCAGGGAAGCGGTATCATCACCGGCTCCTTCACCGTGTTCGAGACGCAGGAACTGGCGTTGCTGTTGCGGGCTGGCGCATTGCCTGTTCCGCTCACGGTCGTCGAGGAGCGAACCGTTGGTCCCACCCTGGGCGCGGATTCGATTGAAGCTGGCAAGATTGCGGCGGCCGTCAGCTTCGCTGCCGTCATCGTCTTTATGGTTGCCTGCTATGGAATCCTGGGTGCCTTCGCCAACGTCGCGCTCATCACCAATCTCATTCTCCTCATGGGCCTGCTGTCACTGTTGCAGGCGACCCTCACCCTTCCCGGAATTGCCGGCATCGTCCTCACGGTCGGAATGGCGGTCGATGCGAACGTGCTGATCTTCGAGCGCATCCGCGAGGAACAGCGTCATGGGCGCACCATCCTCAATGCCGTCGAGACCGGTTTCAGGAGAGCCATGACGACCATACTCGATGCCAATATCACCACCGCCGTGGCGGCATTCCTGCTGTTCTTCCTTGGATCCGGGCCGGTCAGGGGATTTGGCGCCACACTGGCGATCGGCATTCTCACGTCGATGTTTACGGCGATGTTGCTGACGCGCCTTCTCACCCATCTTTGGCTCGCCCGGTTCCGGCCGAAGGCCCTGGGGATCTGACCGATGAAGCGGCTTCGCCTGGTCCCGACCGGTCTCAATCTGCCGTTCATGGACGTTCACCGGATTGCGGTGACCGTGTCCGTGGTTCTCTTCATCGGTTCGCTTGCCTTGCTGCTCCTTTCCGGACTGAACTTCGGCATCGACTTCAAGGGCGGCACCCTGATCGAGATCCGCACGCCGCATGCCGCCGATCTCGCAGCCGTGAGAAGTGAACTCAATGCTCTCGACGTCGGCAGCATCGCGTTGCAGGAGTTCGGTTCCGCCAGCGACGTGCTGATCCGTCTGCCCTTGCTGGCCGGCGATGAATCCGTTCAGCAGGCAGCCATCGACAGGATTCAGGCGACACTCAACGACATGTATCCGCAGATCGAGTACCGGCGCGTGGAGTTCGTGGGTCCGCAGGTTTCCGGCGAACTCATCGAGAAGGGTGCCCAGGCGGTTCTGGTCGCCCTTGTCCTCATGATGATCTACATCTGGTTCCGCTTCGAGTGGCAGTTCGGCGTCGGTGCCGTGCTCGCTCTCGCTCACGATGTCGGCCTCACCATCGGGGTGTTCAGTCTGACGCGCATCGAATTCGATCTGCCGGTCGTCGCCGCGCTGCTGACCATCGTCGGCTATTCGATGAACGACACGGTCGTTGTCTATGACCGCATCCGGGAGAATCTCCGCAAGTACAAGCAGGAATCGGTGCGCGGAGTCATTGACCGCTCGCTGAATGACACGTTGTCACGCACCGTCATGACAAGTGTCACGACGATGCTGGCTCTCGTCGCCCTGTGGCTGTTCGGCGGCGCGGTGATCGCCCCCTTTGTGCTGGCCATGATCTGGGGGGTCCTGATCGGCACCTATTCGTCCCTGTTTGTCGCTGCTCCGGTCCTGCTCTATCTCAGGCCGGTCCGGGTGAGCGACGAAAGGGAAGGACTGTCGGACACTCCCTGATGCCCCGACGCTCGATGCAGTGGTGATGGGTGTGCCTGCCGCCACCCGCAATGTCATCACCAGCTATGGAGACGGCGGATTTCGCATCGGTGACCAGCGCCACGAGGGCTCCCTGATAGTCTTTCCCGATGCGGTGATGGCCTGGCCGGTGGCCGGCATGCCGGACGTGACGCCGGCGGCCCTGGCAGAGGTCGTGGCACGGTCTCTTCGTGTCGACATTCTACTGTTGGGCTGCGGGGAGGCATCGGATTTGCCGCCCCGGGAGGTGCGCGAGTTTCTGCGCTCGCACGGCATTGTCGTGGATGCCATGACGACGGGCGCAGCCTGCCGCACCTACAACATTCTGATGGCCGAGGAACGCCTCGTCGCGGCTGCCCTCATGGCCGTCTGAGATCACGTCCCGGGAAGACGCCAGAGCGCCTTCCCGGGACGGACGATTGTCAGAAGTACCAGGGGTTCTGTGCCGACACCATGCAGAACAGCATGGGAATCGACAGCATGGTGTTGGTGCGTGAGAACAGCATGGCGGTGCGCGCCGAGGCTTTCTTGGCGTCATCGCTGGCATCGACCATGCCCAGCGCCCGCTTCTGATTCGGCCAGATGACGAACCAGACGTTGAACCACATGATGGTGCCCAGCCACATGCCGATGCCGATTGCGGTGCTGGCGCCACCGTCGATGAAGCCGATGGCGATCGACTCGACGAAGTAGCCGTTGAGCATCGCCAGGATAAGACCGGTCACGATCGTTGCCATGGCGCCCCAGCGGAACCAGAACAATGCTGTTGGAGCGATGACCTTGCCGACCGCGGGCTTCTGGTCATCAGGGATCTTTGGCATGCTGGGGATCTGCACGAAGTTGAAGTACCACAGCAGGCCAATCCACATGACGCCCGAAAGCACATGGAGCCAGCGGAACAGGAACGAAAGAAAGTCGAGTCCTTCCATGAGATGGTCCCTCCTCGCGGCGCGATCAGATCGAGACAAGGATGATGGCGACGATAACCGTCAGCACACATCCGGCGATGACTGTGGACGAGAGTGATTCGAGTATCTTGGCCATGAGCTTCCCCCAATCTCCGTTAGGTCCCGACACCACATGGCGGCCAACCGCGAAGGGCCACCACATTGCGTGAAACTCATATGGCATCGCCCGCATGATGTCTACACCCGGCACCGGGTATGAGCCGCCAGCCAGGGATCCAGGTCGGCTCGCGCTGCAGCGACGATCGCAGACCGGCGCGCGGCTTTCCTGAGGTCGGGCCCGGGGGAAGGGAAGAGGCCGAAATTGCAGTTCATCGGCTGGAATGTGCGGGCATCCGCCCCGGTGGTGACGTGGTTGAGAAGGGCGCCAAGAGCCGTCGTCGCGGGGGGTGGAACGATGACGTCCGCGCGGCTTTCCAGCAACGCGAAACGTCCGGCGAGAAGGCCGATCGCCGTGCTCTCGACATAGCCCTCGACCCCGGTGATTTGTCCGGCAAATCTCAGGTGTGGCCGCTGGCGCAGTCGCAGCGCGCCATCGAGCAGGTGCGGGCTGTTGATGAAGGTGTTCCGGTGGACACCGCCCAGGCGTGCGAAACGGGCATCGTTGAGCCCGGGAATGGTGCGGAACACTTCGACCTGATCACCGTGGCGCATCTTGGTCTGGAAACCGACCATGTTGAAGAGAGTTCCAAGGGCATTGTCCTGGCGCAGTTGTACAACGGCGAAGGGTCTCTGTCCGGTGGCGGGATCGGTCAGTCCGACGGGCTTCATCGGTCCGAAGCGCAGGGTGTTGCGGCCGCGCTGCGCCAGCACCTCGATGGGCAGGCATCCTTCGAACCATGGCGTCTCCCTTTCCCAGTCGCGAAAGGGTGTCAACTGTGCGGCGCACACCCTGCCGACAAAGGCATCGTACTCCTCAAGGGTGAGCGGACAGTTGATGTAGGCCGCGGTATCTCCCGCCGGGCCGGGCTTGTCGTAACGCGACTGGAACCACGCGATGTCGAAGTCGATGCTGTCGCGGTGAATCACCGGAGCGATGGCATCGAAGAAGGCAAGGGCGTCCCGCCCTGTCGCCCGCAGGATGTCAGCGGCGAGGCCGGGCGCCGTGAGAGGACCCGTGGCGACAATCGCCAGGCCCTCGTCCGGGCCCGGGAGGGACGGCATCTCCTCGCGGCGCACTTCGATCAGCGGCTCGGACTCGATGGCCCTTTCCACGTCGCGGGAAAACCCGTGGCGATCGACAGCCAGGGCGCTTCCGGCCGGCACCTGGTGGCGGTCGGCAGCGGCCATGATGAGGGAACCGGCGCGTCGCAGTTCCTCGTGGAGCAGGCCCACGGCATTCGTGGCGGCGTCATCTGAACGGAACGAGTTGGAGCACACCAGTTCGGCGAGAGTGTCGGTCCTGTGAGCATCGCTGGTGCGGTGCGGTCGCATCTCGTGGAGCACGGCGCCGCCGCCTCCACGCGCGATCTGCCAGGCCGCTTCGCACCCGGCCAGACCACCACCGATGACATGAATGGATGTGTTCACGGCAGCACCTTCCGTGCATGAACTGTGGAACAGGGAGCGGGCACCGTCCGAGGAAGATCATTCGGCATCTTGAGTGAATCTTTCCAGATCAAAGACGATGCGGATTGCTCCATGTTTCATCGGACCATCGCGATCTGTCGAGGGCATAATGCAAAACGACGTTCTGTCCACTGGAATGCCCCAGCCAACACACCGGGAGGTCACAGGAGTATAGTCGAAGTGTCCCGGGGCCGATGCACACTGCAAACCGGATCGTGCTCGTCAGGGGTGATAGAGTCCACACAAGTGGCGAAGACGCTCGGGGTTCCCATGACTGATCTCAACGACGGTAGAGACTGGACATCCATTCCTACGCTTCCCCATGTTCTGCCGGAAACCCCGGAAACACCCAGCGAAGGCACGCAATTCACCACCGGGGTGCTGCCCTATCAGCGGCTCGAGGCCCTGATCGGTTCCACGATCGTTCCTGACGATCCACCGGCGGAAGGTCAGTTGCAGCCGGCGAGCCTGGACCTCAGGCTGGGCGATGTCGCGTGGCGCGTCCGCTCGTCCTTCCTGCCGGGACCACGTTCGACCGTCGAGGGCAAGCTTGCTGAAACCGCAGGCATCATGCACGAGATTGATCTCGCCGGAGGCGCGGTCCTCGAGCGCGGATGCGTTTACATCATTCCGCTTCAGGAGAGCCTGCGCCTGAAGGCACAGGACGAACTCGCAGGTTTCGTCAATCCGAAGAGTTCGGTTGGCCGGCTCGATGTCTTCACCCGGGTCATCACGGACTACGCGACGGAGTTCGACAGGGTGGCGCGAGGCTACCGGGGTCGCCTCTACGCAGAGGTCTCACCGCGCACGTTTTCCGTTCTGGTGCGCCGCGGGTCCCGACTCGCACAGCTTCGGTTCCGTCGCGGCACTCCGCCGCTTGGCGAGGATCGGCTGCGACAGCTTCACGACGAACACGGTCTCGTGGACACTCCTGATGCATCGATACGCGGCAATACCGTGGCCCTGACCCTGGATCTCGAAGGTGCGGGACCGGGATCTCTCGTAGGATTTCGCGCCCGGCGGAACACCGGGGTTGTCGATGTCGATTGCAGGGGAGAACTCGAGGCTGCACGGTTCTGGGAACCCATCCATGCCGCGGCCAACCTGATTCTCGACCCCGATGAGTTTCACATCCTCGCAACCCGGGAACGGGTGAGGGTTCCGCCCGATCATGCTGCCGAGATGGCGGCCTACGACACCCTCGTAGGCGAGTTCCGCGTGCACTATGCGGGTTTTTTCGATCCCGGCTTTGGCTGGAGCGCGGATGGTGGCGCCGGAGCAAAGGCTGTCCTCGAGGTCCGCAGTCACGAGGTTCCCTTCCTCCTCGAGCACGGCCAGATCATGGGACGACTTGCCTTTGAACGTCTCACCGAGCGCCCATCGGTTCTCTATGGCGCCGACCTCGGAAGCCACTATCAGGACCAGTCGCTGGCGCTCTCGAAGCACTTCAGTGCCAGGTGAACGGCATTGGACCCGTGGTCGCGTCCTGCTCGCCGGCGAGTACGCCGAAACGTGATCGTCTCAAGCGGCACGTGACCGCAGTCAGGTGTGAAGCGCCTTCCCATCCCGGATCTGACCGAGCAAACCGGTTGTCATACGTTGGCGGATGTGGTTAGCGTTTGCCTGTGGTTCCGGACCACAGGGAGAATCTGGGCATGACCGCTTCCTCTCCAGGCAGGCGCAATCGGGACTGGGCCTGGCACCCCGACATCCCCATGCCCGTCGTACCGTTGTTTGCCTGGCCATGGCGGCCCCTGGAGGCCCTGCGATATCTGCTGTCGCTGGGCTTCATGTGGACACAGATCGTGCCCTTCGCGATTCTCGCGATTGTGGTCTGGGAGTTCACGCAGCCGGCCCTGGAGCGCTGCCGGGAACTCGAAGCTGGCTGGATTGTCTGGATGTACCTGCGCAATCTCGGTCTCATGATCCTGATCGCCGGGGGGCTGCATCTCTTTTTCCATACCTTCCGTGCCCAGGGCGACCGGCGAAAGTTCGACACCCGCGACCTTGCCCGCAACGATGCGCGCTTCTTCACCGGAAACCAGACGCGTGACAACATCTTCTGGTCGTGTACCAGCGGCGTCGGTATCTGGACGGCCTACGAGGTCATCATGATGTGGGGGTATGCCAACGGCTGGTTCCCGCATTTCCTCGTCTGGCACGAGAATCCGGTTCTCTTCGTCGCCTGGTTCCTGATCATTCCCTTCTGGTCGGCCGTGCACTTCTATGTCATCCACCGGCTGCTTCACTGGAAGCCGCTTTTCCGCATTGCCCACGCCCTGCATCATCGCAATGTGACGGTCGGACCCTGGTCGGGCCTGTCGATGCATCCGATCGAGCACCTCATCTATCTCTCGGGCGTCTTCATTCACGCGGCGGTTCTGTCGCACCCGGTGCATGTCCTGTTCCACGGGCAATACAACACCCTGCAGGCGGCAACGTCCCATACAGGTTTCGATTCCATCCTGGTGCGCGGCAAGCCGGTTCACTACGCGGGCAGCTTCTTCCACACGCTTCACCATCGCTACTACAACTGCAACTACGGCAACCAGCTGGTGCCGATGGACAAGTGGTTCGGCAGTTACCACGACGGTACCCCCGAGACATGGGCCAGGTTGCGCCGCCGCATGGCAACGCGATCGGTTGCGACAGCACCCGATCGCGGCACGTCATCCATTGCGTGAGGACTATTCCGCCGCGGCCGTAACGGTCCCTGCGTCGGAGAGGATGCCGGCGAGATAGCGGCCCGTGTGACTGGCCGGGATCCCGGCAACAGCCTCCGGTTCTCCCTCTGCGACAATGTGACCGCCTTCGTCGCCGCCCTCGGGTCCAAGATCGATGATCCAGTCGGCGGTCTTGATCACTTCCAGGTTGTGCTCGATGACGACCACGGTGTTGCCGGTATCGACCAGGGCGTGCAGGACCTCGAGGAGCCTGCGCACGTCCTCGAAGTGAAGACCCGTGGTTGGTTCGTCGAGAATGTAGAGGGTGCGTCCGGTGGCGCGTCGCGACAGTTCCTTGGCCAGCTTGACCCGCTGCGCCTCGCCGCCCGAGAGCGTCGTCGCCGGCTGACCGACCCTGATGTAGCCCAGTCCGACGCGCATCAGCATATCGAGTTTCGAGCGGATGGCCGGAACGGCCTGAAAGAAATCGCGTCCTTCCTCGACGGTCATGTCGAGCACATCCGCGATCGACTTGCCGCGGAACCTGATCTCCAGGGTCTCCCGGTTGTAGCGTCGGCCCCGGCAGGTGTCGCACTGGACGTAGACATCGGCGAGAAAGTGCATTTCGATGCGCAACAGGCCGTCACCGCGACACGCCTCGCAACGCCCGCCCTCGACATTGAAACTGAAGCGACCGGGCTGGTAGCCCCGCGCCTTCGATTCCGGCAGACCGGCAAACCACTCGCGGATGGGGGTGAAGGCGCCGGTGTAGGTGGCCGGATTGGATCGCGGCGTCCGGCCGATCGGTGACTGGTCGATGTCCACCACCTTGTCGAACATGTCGGCACCCTCGAGAACCGAATGGGCTCCTGCCGCGTGGTGGTGCGACCCGAGGTGGTTGTTGAGCGCCAGGTAGAGGGTTTCGTTCACCAGGGTCGACTTGCCGCTGCCGGACACTCCGGTCACGCAGGTGAGGGCGCCAACGGGAAAGCGGGCCGTGATCGCCTTGAGATTGTTGGCCGACGCTCCGGCGAGGGTCAGGAACCGTTCCGATCCGCGCCGGCTGCCGGGGACGTCGATCTGGCGTGCGCCAACGAGATACTGACCGGTCAGACTCGCCTCGCTCGCCATCACGTCACCCGGCGTTCCCTCGGCGACGATGTGACCGCCGTGTTCACCGGCGCCGGGGCCCAGGTCGATCACGTGGTCGGCGGCGCGGATTGCTTCCTCGTCGTGTTCGACGACGATCACCGTGTTTCCCAGGTTGCGCAGATCGGTCAGGGTTTCCAGAAGCCGCTGGTTGTCTCTCTGGTGCAGGCCAATCGACGGCTCATCGAGCACGTAGAGGACCCCGGTCAGGCCCGATCCGATCTGGGAGGCGAGCCTGATGCGCTGGCCCTCGCCGCCGGACAACGTTCCGGAACGGCGTGACAGGGCCAGATAGTCGAGACCCACCCGGCTGAGGAACGTCAGGCGATCGTTGATTTCGGCAAGGATGCGCCGGGCAATTTCGGCCTGCTGGGGGTTCAACGTCCTGGCCACGCCGGCAAACCAGAGCCGCGCTTCGCCGATCGAATACTCCGAGACCTCGGCGATATGCTTGCCGGCTATGCGCACGGCAAGGGCCTCAGGCTTGAGACGGAAACCGTTGCAGGCCTCGCAGGTCGTCATGGCCTGATAGCGGCCGAGTTCTTCGCGTACGTGTTCGCTCGATGTCTCCCTGAGGCGTCTCTCAAGGCCCGGAACCACGCCTCTGAACGGCGCCCGGAACTCGGAAAGATCGTCTTCTTCGCCGAATTCCTCCGTCCACCTTATCTTCTCGTTGCCCGACCCCTCGAGAAGCATGGTGCGCATGTCCTGTGGCAGCTCCTGCCAGGGCGTATGGAGGGATTCGCCGAAATGGCGGGCTACCGAGCGCATGGCCCGCCTGTAGTAGAGGCTGGAGCTGCGATGCCAGGGAACGATGGCGCCGCCGTCGAGACTGCGACGGTGATCGGGAACAATGAGATTGACGTCGAAGACGAGGCGTGTGCCGATGCCGCTGCACTCCGGACAGGCGCCGAACGGGTTGTTGAAGGAAAACAGCCGGGGTTCGATCTCTTCGATCGTGAAACCCGACACGGGGCAGGCAAATCGCGAGGAGAGAGTCGTCTGCTCGTGACTGTCGACGTCAAAGACGACAAGGAGTCCGTCGGAAAGACCGAGGACGGTCTCGATGGAGTCCGCCAGCCGTCCCTCCAGCCCTTCGCGCTTGACGACCCGGTCGACCACGACCTCGATGGTGTGCTTGCGTTTCTTGTCCAGACGCGGGGCATCCTCGATCATGTGAACGGCGCCGTCGATCCTCACACGCTGAAACCCCGACCTCAGCAGCTCGCCAAGCTCCTTGCGGTATTCGCCCTTGCGACCCCGCACCACCGGAGCCAGCAGCATGAGACGCGCGCCATCGGCCATGCCCATGATCCGGTCAACCATCTGGCTGACCGACTGGCTTTCAATCGGCAATCCGGTCACGGGCGACCAGGGAACGCCGACCCTGGCCCACAAGAGGCGCATGTAGTCGTGAATCTCCGTCACCGTGCCAACCGTCGAGCGTGGATTCTTCGAGGTAGTCTTCTGCTCGATCGAGATCGCCGGGGACAGACCGTCGATGTGCTCGACATCGGGCTTTTCCATCATCTCGAGGAACTGGCGCGCATAGGCACTCAGACTTTCGACGTAGCGTCTCTGGCCTTCGGCATAGATCGTATCGAAGGCAAGGGACGACTTGCCCGACCCGCTCAGTCCGGTCATGACGATCAGACGGTCCCGGGGGAACTCGACGTTGATACCCTTGAGATTGTGCTCCCGCGCGCCGCGTACGCGGATGCTCTTGGTCATGATGGTTCCGTGTCGCTCCCACCTTGTTTATGGGGAGGCGCTTTGTCTGGCAAGGGCGCCGACTGTGGATAGGCGTCACAGTTCTTCATGCGCCGCCGGCAAACCCCTGATATGCTCAACGATACACCCAATTCACCGGTCATTCATGTGGAGATGCCAGATGGCAGGAAGTGTCAACAAGGTCATATTGGTGGGCAACCTCGGGCGTGATCCGGAGATCCGCCGGATGACGTCGGGAGACGCCGTCGCCAATCTGTCGCTTGCCACCACCAAGACCTGGAATGACCGGCAGACGGGCGAGAAGAGGGAGCGCACCGAGTGGCATCGGGTGGCCATTTTCGGCCGGACGGCGGAGGTTGCCGAGCGCTACCTGCGGAAGGGTGCAAAAATCTATATCGAGGGTGAGTTGCAAACCCGCAAGTGGCAGGACCAGAGCGGCCAGGAACGTTATACGACGGAAGTCGTGGTGCGGGGCTTTGGTGGCACAATGGTGATGCTCGACAGCCGGGGAGGGGGTGCGCCACGCATGGACGATGGCGACCCGCAACAGTCACCGTGGAATGAAGTCGAGGATTCCGGCCAGACGATCTCCGACAGGATTTCATCGGACTTCGACGACGGAATCCCCTTCTGAGCACCGTGCCAGGGAGACCCCTGCGGCCAGTCGATAGCGCATGGCGGGACGTGACGTGACCGATCCGGTTTCTTCCGAGGCCATCGCGCCGGTTTCAATCGAGGATGAGCTGCGCCGGAGCTACCTCGACTATGCCATGAGCGTCATCGTGTCGCGGGCCCTTCCCGATGTTCGCGATGGCCTCAAGCCGGTCCAGCGGCGCATTCTCTATGCGATGGGCGAAGCCGGCTATACAGCCGAGCGTCCCTACCGCAAGTCCGCCCGCATCGTCGGCGACGTGATGGCCCGTTATCATCCCCATGGCGACAGTGCGATCTACGATGCCATGGTGAGGATGGCGCAGACCTTCACCATGCGTTCGCCACTTGTCGATGGTCAGGGGAACTTCGGTTCCATGGATGCAGATCCGCCGGCCGCCATGCGCTACACCGAGGCAAGACTTGCCCGCATCGCGTCCAGCCTGCTTTCCGATATCGACCATGACACGGTGGATTTTCGCGACAACTACGATGGCAGCGAAACGGAACCGGTTGTGCTGCCGGCCTGTTTCCCCAATCTCATCGTCAACGGCAGCACCGGTATCGCTGTTGGCATGGCCACCAACATTCCACCTCACAATCTCGGTGAAGTGATTGATGCATGCTGCGCATTCATTGACGATCCAGCCATCGCTCCCGGCGACCTTCTGCGATACGTGCCGTGCCCCGACTTTCCCACCGGGGGAATGGTCATGGGACAGGCCGGCGTGCGGGATGCCTACCTTTCAGGAAAGGGACGGATCGTCGTGCGTGCCCGCACTCACGTCGAGGAGGTGCGCAAGGGACGCGAGGCGATCATCGTCACCGAAGTTCCCTATCAGGTGAACAAGGCGCGGTTGATCGAACGCATTTCCGAACTGGTCCGAGACAAGCGCGTGGAAGGAATCCACGAATTGCGCGATGAGAGCGACCGTCACGGAGTGCGGGTGGTGATCGAACTCAAGCGCGATGCGATGTCCGATGTCGTGCTCAACCAGCTGTGGCACTACACACCGCTGCAGATCGTCTTTGCGGTCAACATGCTGGCCCTCGACGAGGCAGGACGACCCCGCCAGATGTCGCTCCTTGATGTCATTGCGCGGTTCATCCGTTTCCGCGAAGACGTGGTCACCCGGCGGCTGCGCCATGAACTTGCGCGCATGCAGGAGCGTGCCCACCAGTTGATCGGTCTTGCCATCGCCGTCACGGAAGTCGACGAGGTGGTGACGCTCATCCGCAAGGCCGCCAGTCCGGAGGATGCGCGCACACAGTTGATGGCCAGGACCTGGCGCGCAGCCGTGGTTGAACCGGTGCTCGGACTCATCGAGGGTGCGGAAGCCCTCGCCCGGTTGCGCGAAGAGGGTGTCTATCGTCTCTCCATCGAGCAGGCGCGCGCCATTCTGGAGCTGCGACTGCAACGGTTGACCGGCCTGGAGAGAGACAAGATCATCGCCGAACTCAAGGGGTTGGCGGAGAAAATCAAGGGCCACCTTACCATCCTGGCGTCACGGGACCGCCTGATGGAACTCATTCGCGGAGAACTCGTCGCATTGCGTGACGAATTCGCCAATGAACGGCGCACGGAGCTCGGCGACGAGGTATTCGACAGGACTGACGAGGACCTGATCCAACCGGAGGACATGGTCGTCACCGTCAGTCTCAACGGTTACGTCAAGCGGGTGCCGCTGGCCGACTACCGGGCGCAAAGGCGCGGTGGCAAGGGACGCAGTGGCATGTCCATCCGCGACGAGGATGTCGTCAACCAGGTGTTCGTGGTCAACACTCACGCCTGGGTCCTGTTTTTTGCCACCTCCGGTCTTGTCTTCCGTCTGAAAACCTACCGCCTGCCCATGGCAACGCCGCAGGCACGCGGCAAGGCCTTCGTCAACCTGCTGCCCCTGGATGACGGCGAAACGATCTCGACGGTCATGCCCATGCCGATCGACGAGGCAAGCTGGGACGACCTGCACGTGGTATTCGCGACCGCGCAGGGCACGATACGACGCAACCGGTTGTCGGACTTTGCCAACATCCGAAGAAACGGTCTCATCGCCATGAAACTGGAGGAGGGCGAGAGGCTGATCGGCGTCAAGACCTGCCGAGAGGATCAGGACATCCTGCTGTTCACCCGCCAGGGGCGCGCCATCCGCTTTCCCGTCGACGCCATCCGAACGTTCGCCGGGCGCACCTCCACGGGCGTGAGGGGGATCCGCCTTGGAGACGGCGATGCCGTCATCGACATGACGGTCCTCGATCACATCGACATCAATCCGGAGGTCAGGGCGGCCTACCTGAAACGGGCGGGGCTGGAACGGCGTTCAGACCAGGATGAGACGGACGATGCGCCCGGCATCGCTGACGACGTCTACGAAGAACTGCGCGGCCGGGAACAGTTTCTCCTTACCGTGGCCAGCGATGGCCTTGGCAAGCGCAGTTCGGCCTACGAGTACCGGGTCACGGGACGGGGAGGGCAGGGCATCGCCAACATGGACCTCGATCGTGGCGAGGACATGGATCGCGCCGAAGTGGTTGCCTCGTTTCCGATAGTCGACAGCGACCAGGTCGTGCTCGTCTCCGACACCGGCCAACTGATCCGCAGTCCCGTCAACGAGATACGCATTGCCGGTCGCAACACTCGCGGCGTGCATCTCTTCCGTGTTACCGAGGGCACGAAAGTGGTATCGGTGGCGCTGGTCAAGGAAGAAGACAACGGGGATCCCTGACGCGTCAGGGGCGATCCGGGGAAGGTTTGATGAACGCGAACAGGGTTGGTGTCTATCCGGGTTCGTTCGATCCCGTGACCAATGGGCATATCGACGTCATTTCAAGGGCACGCACGCTGGTGGACAGGCTCATCGTCGGCGTGGCCGTCAACACCGGCAAGAATCCGCTGTTCGGTTACGACGAGCGCGTGGAGATGCTCGAGAAGGAACTGTCGGATCTCGGGGACGCGTCGGGACTTGCGTGCATCGACGTGCGTCCCATCAACGGTCTTCTGGTGGCCTTCGCGAAGGAGTGTGGCGCCGGTGTGATCATCCGCGGACTGCGTGCCGTCAGCGATTTCGACTACGAGTTCCAGATGGCTGGCATGAACGCCCGCATGGAACCCGGCGTTGAAACGGTGTTCCTCATGGCTTCTGAACGCCACACGTTCATTTCGTCGCGCCTGGTCAAGGAAGTGGCCTTGCTGGGGGGCGACTTCGCGAGCTTCGTTCCTGAGCGCGTGGCCCAACGCCTTGCCAGGGCCATAGCCTGAGGCCGATGCGGGTCGACACGTTCGACTTCGACCTTCCGTCCGACAGGATCGCGACACGCCCTGTGGAGCCCCGCGATGCGGCGCGCCTTCTGTTTGTCGACGGCGCTGGCGACCGGACCCATCACGTCTTCGCGGATCTCCCCCGGCTCCTCGAACCGGGCGACATTCTCGTGGTCAACGATACCCGGGTCGTGCCCGTCCGGATGAGCGGGCAGAGTGCCCGCACCCCTGTTGAAGTGACGGCGGTGGGTTGCGAGGGCGGTAGCCTGTGGCGGGTTCTGGCGCGCCCGGCCCGCAAGCTCAAGCCGGGGCAGTCGATCTCGTTGCCTGGCGAGATGTCTGCCACTGTCGTCGCCAGGGAGGCGAACGGAGCCGTCATTCTCGATGTCGGCATGGCCAGGGAGGAGTTTCTGGCCCATCTCGAATGCCACGGAGTCATGCCGCTGCCACCCTACATCCGGCGTCATGCGGATGAGCGCGACCGCAGCGACTATCAGACCATCTTCGCCCTCAAAGCCGGGGCCATCGCCGCCCCGACCGCCGGGCTTCACTTCACGGAGCGATTGCTCGACGCCCTCGCCGCAGCAGGAATCGGGCGTGTTGCCCTTACATTGCATGTCGGCCCAGGCACCTTCATGCCGGTCCGCACGGATGCGGTGCGGGATCACGAGATGCAGGAGGAGTGGGGAGAGGTCTCCCAGGAGGCGGCAGACCGGATCAATGCCGTGCGGCAATCCGGCGGGCGAGTCATCGCTGTCGGCACGACCACCGTGCGCCTTCTCGAAAGCGCGGTTGACGACTCCGGCGTCGTGCACCCCTATCGGGGCGACACCGCTCTCTTCATCATGCCGGGCCACAGGTTCCGTGCCATCGACGCCCTCATCACCAACTTTCACCTTCCCCGTTCGACGCTCTTCATGCTCGTGTGCGCCTTTCTCGGCACCGGCATCATGAAGCGGGCCTACCAGGATGCCATCGCCGGGGACTACCGTTTCTACAGCTACGGCGACGCCTGCCTGCTGGCGAGAGAACGACCGTGTTGAGCTGGCGCTGCCGAAGCACGAGCGGACGGGCGCGCACCGGTGTCCTGTCGACCGCACACGGAGACGTGCAGACACCGGTGTTCATGCCGGTGGGGACGGCTGCAACCGTCAAGGGTCTGATGACCTCTCATCTGCAGGAAGCCGGCGTTTCCATGCTCCTTGGCAACACCTATCACCTCATGTTGCGTCCGGGGGCCGGAAGAATCCG
The DNA here is from genome assembly GCA_964291415.2 of Alphaproteobacteria bacterium. Lineage (GTDB taxonomy): Bacteria > Pseudomonadota > Alphaproteobacteria > SP197 > SP197 > SP197. The sequence goes on from OZ219920.1 coordinate 1,084,606, forward strand.
GGACCTGGGCGGGCTGAGGCGGTTCATGAACTGGCCGGGACCCGTTCTGACCGACAGCGGCGGCTTCCAGATCTTCTCGCTCAAGGGCCTGAGCAAGGTCACGGAAGAGGGAGCCGTCTTCCGCAGCCATGTTGACGGCAGTCGCCACGAACTCACGCCGGAAGGCTCGGTGGAGATTCAGGAGTGTCTCGATTCCACCGTCACCATGGTTCTCGACGAGTGCACCGAACATCCGGCCACGCACGAAAGGGCGCTGCAGTCCATGGAACGCTCCATGCGCTGGGCCGAGCGCTGCAGGACCGCCTTCCGTCCCCGCGAAGGCTACGGCCTCTTCGGGATCGTGCAGGGCGGCGTTCATGATGATCTGCGGCTTGCCAGCGCCCGCGCACTGCGGTCAATCGGATTCGAGGGTTATGCCGTCGGCGGCCTGGCGGTGGGAGAAGGACAGCAGGAGATGTTCCGTGTCCTCGACCATCTGGTGGAGCATCTGCCGGCGGACAGGCCGCGCTATCTCATGGGCGTGGGCCGCCCGGACGACATCGTCGGCGCGGTGGCCCGCGGTATCGACATGTTCGACTGTGTGCTCCCCAGCCGCTCCGGAAGAACCGGCCAGGCCTTCCTCAGGGATGGAACGCTCAACATCCGGAATGCCCGCCATCGCGATGACCCGCAGCCGCTTGATCCTGACTGCCGCTGTCCGGCCTGCCGGAACCACTCGAGGGCCTACCTGCACCACCTGTTCCGTTGCGGCGAGATGCTGGGTCCGATCCTCCTGTCGCTCCACAACATCACCCGCTATCAGGATCTCATGAACGAGATCCGCCAGGCCATCGAGGACGGCACCTTCGATCGCCTGGCCGCCGGCGCCCGCTCTCAAGGCCTGTCGTAACCGGGACGGGCAAAGGCCGCCTCATCGTCGTCTGTCGCGCCATAGCTGGAGAAGAGCCGGTAGCCCAGGAGGGTGCGCATTGTGTCATCCAGCGTCGCGTGATTGTCGGGGCTGACGGCGAGCGTGTGATTCTGCAACTGCCGGAACTGGGGGCCACAGTATGTGATGGAGACACCGATGCGGCTGGATTGCGTGGTGTTGCTGCCCGAGCCATGCCATGTACGGGCATCCCACATCACCACACCGCCAGCCGGGATTTCCGCATGAACAGTAGCATAGGTCTGGCGGGGGTCCGGCTCGGCGCCGGAAAGATGGCTGCCGGGAACCAGGCGGGTGCATCCGTTGGCGCGCGTGAAGTCGCTGATGGCCCACATGACGTTGATGACGACGGCGGGATTGATCGGATGTGCGGCGGGCGAGGGAGGTCCGTGGCGGGCCGAGGCACGCGTGATGTCTCCCGGCCGGTTCGGCGGTTCCCCCGCATGCATGGCGCGGGGAAGCCACCACTGATCGGTATGAAGATCCATCTCCTCGTTGCCGGGGTGGATAATGTGGCCGGTATAGCCTGACAGCATGATTCGCTGGCCGAGCAGGTGACGCGCCATGGCAAGGGCGAGAGGGTGACGGACCATGTCGTCCAGACCACACTCACCGGCGATGAGAACCACCCACTCGTCACCGGCGCGCAACCACTCATTGGCATCCGCCGAGCGCTGCTTCTTGCGACGTGATGCGCGCTCCACTTCCCCGACGGCCGTTTCAAGCTGAACCCCGTCGAGCACTCCTTCGGCCATGCAGAAGCCGAAGCGCTCAAGGTCCAGGCGCATTCCCTGTGTATCGTCCGGCTTGCGAAGCGTGCTCGTCATGTGCCGAGCATCACGCAATTTTCCCACGGGAACAACAGGCGACGGCGGGCGATCCTTGACCGGGACCACGGCAGTCACTAGGTTGCGCGCTGCCCGTTCCCCCAGTTTTGGTTTCCGCGAGAGCCCGTAGCTCAGCTGGTAGAGCATCTGACTTTTAATCAGGCGGTCGAAGGTTCGAATCCTTCCGGGCTCACCATCTACGAGGTGGTGTGACCTCGGGCGATGGTGCGCCGGAAAAGGCCTTGCGTCGCTGGTCCAAGAGCGTCCCGGATGCGGGCTGCATCGTTATGCCACTCGTCATTCCAGGCCGCGACCTCCCCGCCGGGTCGAGGCCGGTGAAGGCGGCACAGCGTCAATGGTGGTCGCCTCCGCATTTCTCTTGTTGTTGCTCAGCCTTGAGCAACGAACACCACTGTTCGGACTGATGACTCCTGTCACAACGGTGACAGGAGGGCTGTGTTCCAATGGCGTTTCCCAAAGGAAACGTCACTGAGGAGGTGCAAACAGTGAAGAGAGCAGCCGTCAACCCCTGGTCGTGGTCGCAGAACCTTGGCTACAATCAGGCCGAATTGCTCACCGGAGCCAACAGGTACCTGGTCTGTGCAGGTCAGACTTCTGTCGACGCTTGCGGCAATCCGCAACACCCGGGAAACATGCGTCGTCAGATCGCTCTTGCCATCGACAATCTTGAAGCCGTCTTGAAGGCTGCCGACATGGGTCTTGCCAACGTCGTCAGGCTGAACATCTACACCACCGACGTCGACGAAACCCTGAAACACTTTGATGTTCTGGGCGCGCGATTGAGGCCCCTTGGTGCAACTCCTCCGATGACCCTCCTCGGTGTTTCGCGGCTTGCCATGCCGGCGTTGATGTTTGAAGTCGAGGCCGCGGCCGCCGACTGAACGGAACAGCGACAGGTGCGGAAGCCTTCTGGTTTTCTTCCTTGAATGCTCCGATTGTCACAGCCGGTTTGGCGCGACTTTCGCACTCGGACTCTCGCCGATTGCATCGCCCGGACTTTGGTTGAGAATGGTTGTGTCCGGGAATCTCGCGAAGTCCAAGTCATGTGAGAAGCCGATGAGGCGTGCGAAAGGCTGTTCAGGCTGGTCAACGAGATGCGCACCCGCAACGTCAGCCGGGCTTGCGAGTTGGCGGAACATCTGGAGGTCAGCGTCAGCACGATTTACCGCGACATTGCCCACCTCCAGGCATCCGGCATGCCGATTGAAGGCGAGGCCGGTGTTGGCTATCTGCTGCGACCGGGCTTCGACCTGCCCAACGTGACATTCACCCATGACCAGGTCGATGCGCTTGCCATCGGACTGTCATTCGTGGAAGACACCGGCGATCCGATCCTGGCGACGGCGGCCGGCGAAGCAAGGGCAAAGGTGCAGGCAGCCATGCCCCGACCAACGGAACGCAAGCTCGCTGATACTCCGTATTTCAGTCTTCAGTCAGAAAGAGGACGACGCCCTATGTGTCGTCGATCCGTCAGGCAGTTCGTCGGCGACAGATTGCGCAGTTCGATTATCAGGACGGTGATGGAAGCCGGACAGTGCGTCGAGTGCGCCCTCTCGTGATCTGGAATGTGATCGATGACTGGATGTTCTCCGCCTGGTGCGAGCTCCGTCAGGATTTCCGGACATTCCGATTCGACCGCATGGCGAACCTCGCAATTCCGGGTGACGAATTCGAGCCGGATGACACAAATGATCTGCATGCGTTCGTGTCATCGGCCGTGCAGAGAGGATGATTGCCGTGATGTCGAAGTCTGCACACCGCCACGTATGCAATCCGGTTACCTGGTCGTCCTTTGTGGCGCATGACGCATTCTGTCGAATCGTGCCTGACATCTGTTGCTTCGACAGGTATCGGTCGCGTCGGATCATGGAAGAAACGACTTGGTGTGAGCGGGCAGGTGGCAGGGGGTGAAACTCCTCTGAAACGGAGCAGTGGCGGCCCACTCAGTTGAAGAGAAAGTGCTCGCGGCTCGGTGTCCTGGTCCGGCTCCAGTATTCGAGAAGCTTGAACGGCCAGTTCTGCGTCACGCGCCCCGCCTTGTTCTTGTACCAGCTTCGAACGTTCGGTGCGCCCCATGCCACGTTCAGATTGCCCTCGTCGATGATCACGTTGTAGGCGTCGTGAACCGCTTTGCGGCATTCCAGGGAGCGGTGCCCGTCTTCGATCAGCATCCTGATGCAGCCCATGACGTAGTGCATGGCGCACTCCGAAAAGAAGATGGTGCTTCCCGTGATGACGATGTTGGTGTTGGGCCCGTAGAGGCAGAAGAGATTGGGGTATCCCGGCACGACGATTCCGAGGAAGGCACGCGGATCGTCCCCCCAGTGCTCGCGGATATCGCGCCGGTCGCGGCCACGGATTCGCATGGGCCACAGGAACCGGCTGGCATGAAACCCGGTGGCGTAGACGAGCACGTCCGCCGGGTGCTCGACGCCGTCCGCCGTTCGCACGCCGTCGGCCGTGATGCGCTCGATCGTCTCCGTGATCAGCGTCACGTTGTCGCGCTTGAGGGTGCGATACCAGGTGCCGTCGTCGACCAGCAGGCGCTTGCCGCACGGCGGGTGTTTCGGGATTGAGGCCGCAATCAACTCCCTGTCACCGTCGAGTTCGCGCCGGATGCTGCGAATCATGAGTTTGCGCAAGGCCTCGTTTGCAGCGCTCACGGACCGCTCCTGATGTTGCCAGTCCGGGTCCTTCGTGACCGACGCGTAGAGTCCTTCGCCGTCCAGCCAGAACAGCAGGAAATGGTACCAGCGCGCATAGTAGGGAACATGGTTGATCATCCAGTGCTCTCCCGCCGGCACGCTCGCGCGGTAGTCGGGATTGGGATAGATCCAGGGTGGCGTACGCTGGAACACCATGACCTGGTGGGCTTGCCTGGCGACCTCGGGCACGAACTGCATGGCGCTGGCGCCGGTTCCGATGACCGCGACCCGCTTGTCCGAAAGATCGAGCGTGTGATCCCAGCGCGCCGAGTGAAACGCCGGGCCCTCGAACGCCCCCACGCCATCGAGATCGGGAAGCCGAGGCTGGTTGAGCTGTCCCGTGGCACAGATGAGAGCATTGGCCTTGAGCACGGTGGTGTGGCCGTCGCGGTCCTGGATTGTCACGCTCCACGCGCCGTTCGCTTCGTCGAAGTCGGCTCCGACGACCTCGTGCTCGAACTTGATGTGAGGGCGCAGACCAAAATCGGAGGCGCAGCGCTCAAAGTACGAATACAGGACTGGCTGCGTGCAGTAGTACTGCGGCCAGTCGTGGCGAGCGAACGAGTACTCGTAGACATGGCTGGGGTTGTCGACTCGACAGCCGGGATAGATGTTGTCATGCCATGTGCCGCCGACATCCGCGCTGCGCTCGACGATGGTAAAGGAGAGCCCCGCCTGCTTGAGCCGATATCCGGCGAGCAGTCCCGACATGCCGGCGCCGACGACTACGACATGGAAGCGACGCCGGATGTCCGCGGGAATGCCGTCGAAACCGCCGACGCGATAGGCATCATCAGCTTCGAACTCGGATTCCTCCATCAGGAACCGGACGCTGTCCTCGTCGAGTTCTTCCCCGGTGATGAACCGCAGGATTTCTCGCAGCGTTTCCGGGGCGAGGGGCGGCGGCGTCGGGCAGCCACGGTCACGGTAGTCGCGCAGCACCTGCAGGGCCCTGGCCCGTATGATGGCCTGCTGCTTCTTGCCGATGCCACGCTGCAGGTCGCGCGCGCGGCTGTTGTCGACCCTGATGTCGCCACGAAGCAGTTCGACGTCCCCGGTGAGGTGGACAAGCGCAGCCAGGGTCACCGGCGCGTTGGCATGCTCCAGTGCGTCCCCGATGGTATCGTCGTCGTCATGGATCGGGTCCCAGTCGAAATGGCTTCCTCCAGCCATGGTTCTCCTCGTCCAAGCGGCTCACCGGGTGCCATCATAGACGGGATGGTCCCATCCTCCAGTGTCGCATGAGCGACCGTGTACGTTTCCAGGTGGCGCGACTGGCGCTCTGTATCGGATGGATGCGGGCGTCGATCAGCCGGGTTGCTGGAAGAGCGCCATCGGGTCTCCGACGTCGACGACACCGATCCCTTCATGGGCGCGGTATCCCAGGCGTTCCCGGACGACCTCCGGCATGGCGCGGACCTTTTCGAAGGGGACCGTGAGATAGAGGTTTTCCTCGGTGCGCAACCAGCCGACGACGAGACCGAAGAACATGCCCCGCCGCCACTCGTCGGCCGTCGTGTTGGCGCCCCCGCCGTGCATTGTTGAGCCCAGGTAGACGAGAGCATCGCCGGCATCCATCTCCGCACGGCCTATCTCGTCCTCATTCGCCTCCCGGTCGGGATCCCAGAGATGGCTGCCGGGGACCACCCGCGTGCAGCCGTTCTCCCTGGTGAAACGGGTCAGCGCGAACATCGCTTCCACCTGCAGGAGATGGGCCGGCGCGAAATGAGACCAGGCACCCTCGTCCCGGTGCAGAAACTGGTTGCCTTCCCCGGGTCCGATCTGGATGAGCTGGCCGGTGTTGAGCAGGTAATGTTCGCAATGGGGAAGGACCAGCCTGTCGGCAATACGGGTCATGAACGAGTCTTCGAGAAGCTCCACGAAGGCCTCCGACTTGCCGGGCAGTCCATCGATTCTGATCGTCTTCCTGCCGTAGAACTCGACAAGGAACTGCGATGGCGGATGGCGCAGCCCGGGTTCGATGCCTTCGAGGGCGCGGTCGAAATCCTCGTTGAGGGTGGCCAACTGGGCCGGCGAGAGCGCCTGCTTCACAATGGCTGCGCCGTCGGCCTCGAGGGCTTCGGCAAGGCCCGAGGTGTCGGATGCCGATTCGATCCTCCTCAGTTCGATGGTCATGATCCGTCTCCCATGCGTCTCTTGTACCACTCGACGAAATTCGTCGTCGCCCGCTCTCTCGTGGAGTATCGGCCCGGCCGATAGCGCCGCGAATTCACGCCGAGCTGGTTGTCGCCGATGATCCTGGTGTCTTCGATGGTGGTGACGTCCCACATCCATGTGAGACGGTCCTCGTCGTAGTCCTCGCCCTCACGCGCATCACCATCGACAAGCCATGTCACCTCGACATCCGTATGGGTCGCGTGGACGGGCGTGAAGCGAAAGAGTGCCGCATGATCGCCGGCAAGGTAGATGTAGAACAGCGGACCGAACACCACGAGTGTCTCTCCGCCATCCCAGTCGGTAAGCCGGCCCATGAGCGGGGCCACGGGGTGGCCGTCCTTGGAGAGCGTTCTGTAGCCTTCCCTGATGGGCTGCCGCATGGCCGCATGAGGCTGGCGTTCATCGATGCTGTCCCCCCAGAGACCCGTGCTGCGCGTGACGAACCCACGTTCCTCCCACGTCGCGGCCCAGGCGGCCACGGTCTCGGAGCGCGCCTGCCGGTCGCGCTCACCGTCGATCACATAGGCATTGACCGAGGTATAGCCGGGATGCGCCGGAGCGCAGTGGTAGCACTCCCGGAAGTTCTCCACCGCCAGCTTCCAGTTCCCCGCCGTGGGATAGGACTTGCGCGCCGCGACCTTCGCTGCACCGAGGCAATGGTTCTCGATGTAGGGAGAGAGGCGATCGGCCATCGACTCGAACTCGATGACGGCATCATCGTCCTCTTCGGCAAGGCAGATGAAGACAAGTCCCTCGTAGATACGTGTCCTGCACGCGTGAAGCGGCCAGTCCTCCGGCCGGAAGTCGTCGGCCATCGATCGTGCCCTGACGAGTTTGCCGTCGAGGTTCCAGGTCCACGCGTGATAGGGGCAGGTGAGGGTGCGGACATGGTCGCGCCCCTTCGTGATGATCCTCGACCCGCGGTGGCGGCAGACATTGAAGAATGCGCGCACCTCCTGGTCCCGGCCTCTCACCAGGATGATCGATTCTCCGGCAATCTCGTATGTCAGAACGTCCCCGGGCCGGGGGACCGCGGAGACGTGGTCCACGTAGAGCCACTGCCTGGAGACGATGCGGTCGAGATCCTCCTCGAAGATGCCGGGATCCGTGTAGAACGGCTGCTCAAGGGTCATCCCGGGCTGCTGGCGCCTCAGGAGACTGCATAGCGTGACAGGACTGGCGGGAGACATGCTGCGACACCTCCGGCATGGATCGCCGCCGCGGATTGTCACGGCACCGACGCGGGTCGGTCAAGACCACATGAAAAGAGGGACCGGAGATGGTTCTCCGGTCCCTCTCTGTCGGGACGATTCCGGCAGGATCAGACGTCCGCCAGGTACTCCTCCCACTTCTCGTCAATCCAGTCACCCTTTGTCACGTAGAGATCGTAACTGGGGATGATCGGCTTGATCGTGCTGGCGGCCCGTTCGAAGGCCTCGTCGCTGAGATCCGGCAGCATTCCCCGTGGCAGAACGGGGGCCGTCCACAGGTTGTCCGTGATCACGGTCTGTGCTTCCGGAGAGACCGACCAGTTGATGAACTCGTTGCAGACATCGACCTTGTCGCTCCCCTGGGCGATACACCAGGATCCGTAGTCGATGATTCCGCCTTCCTTGGGGAAGGTCGAACGTACCGGAAAGCCATCGGTGGCCATCACCCAGGTGACGTCATGATAGTACTGGCCGGCGGTCAGTTCGCCGGACTGCAGCATCGCCTGGAACTGGCCTTCGTCGTTGAACCACAGGCGCACATTGTCCTTGAGCTCCGCTGCCTTCTCCATGCACGTGATGATCCCCTCGTCGCTGCTCAGGATCTCTGTGCCGCCGTGGAACACGCGAGAAACAACATCGAGGAGGTAGCTTGAGGTCAGCGGGCGCCCCCATCCAAGTTCGTTCTCGAACTTCGGGTCCCAGGCGTCGCCCCACGAGACCGGAGGTTCGGGCCATCTCTCGGTGTTGGTGACGAAGGTGGCATACCAGGCCAGCACCGGCGCCCCGATCGGGCTTTCCTCGTCATTGCGCAGTATGAGGTATTCGGGGACGTTCTGGAGGTTGGGAATGGAGTTTTCGTCCAGGGGGACGAAGATCTCCGTGATCCGGCGCATCGAACCCTGGGCCGCCATGGTGACGTCAACCGCGGGGCTGCCGGCCGCGATGCTGTTCTTCAGGGTGACGAACCACTGGAAACCGCCCGGCTGGGAAATGGTCTCGACCTCAATGCCCGTGTCCTTGGTGAAGGCAGGGTAGGCGTACTGGGACAGCATGTCCTCGAAGTAGCCGCCGTAGGACGACACCTTGATCGGCTCCGCAGCCCACGCGCGTCGCAGGACGGAAGGCGCGGTGAGAACACCGCCTGCCGCTGCCGTGCCCTTCAGGACGGAGCGCCGATTGATAGGATGGCTGATCATTGCAGGGTTTGACCTCCCAATGTTGTGTTGGACAATTAATGCATGATTGAAAGGACTCAACAAGTGTTTGTGACGCAGGTCATCATTGACCCGTCACCGGTGTTGAGGAGCGGAAGGTATGGTCACCCTGAACCAGCGCCTTGATGAAGGCGGCATTCTCGTTCTCGACGGCGCTACGGGAACCGAACTCGAGAGAAGGGGGGCGCCGATGAGCACCGGCGCCTGGTGTGCCCTTGCCACCGAAAGTGCACCCCAGACCCTGCTCGAGATCCACGAGGACTACATCCGTTCCGGCGCTGACATCGTCACGGCCAACACGTTTTCCAATGCCCGGCACATGCTCGAACAGGCCGGAGCGGGCGACAGGGTGGCCCATCTCACCCGCCAGGCCGTCGAAGTTGCCCAGCGGGCCCGTGACCGGGTGTCCGGTGGACGTGACGTTGCTGTGGCCCTTTCGCTCTCCCACCAGATGCCTATGGTTCCCGGGGATGCGCGCGACGATCCGTCGCTGCGGCCGCCCCCCGACGTCGTGTTCGCCAATCTCCAGGAGGTGGTGGCGGCGGGGTGTGAAGCCGGTGTCGATCTCATCCTTCTCGAGATGATGTCGCGGCCCATGCACATGAGCCTGGCACTGAAAGCGGCAGAGGAGAGCGGGCTTCCATTCTGGTGCGGTCTGAGCGCCCGGTCTGTCGACGGAAAGATCGTCAGTTATGTATGGGAAGATTATCCTTTTTCCGACTGTGTCGAGACCGCGGTGAAGGGCAAGGCGGACGTTGTCGGCGTCATGCACAGCCATGTTCACGCCACCGGGCCCGCGCTGGATATCCTGCGCCGGAGGTGGACGGGGCCGATGAGCGCCTATCCCGATTCGGGATTCTTCCGCATGCCCGAGTGGCAGTTCACTGACATCATCTCACCGGCGGATCTTGTCGCTGAGGCGTGCCAGTGGATTGGCAAAGGAGCGCGTGTCCTGGGAGGATGTTGCGGTCTTGGCATCGACCATATCGAGGCGCTTGCGAATCTCCGGATAGGATCCGGTCCGATTGCCGGACGAGAGACCCCGTGACATAATTCCGGCCTCCGCGCCGGAAGCGGTCCGTCACGGGACTCTCCTCCGGAAATCAACATCGGGAGATCACATGACATGAGACCTTTCAACTCAGTGCGAATCACATCCATGGCAGGGACGGTCGCCCTGGCGATGGGGTCGGCATCGTTCGCCATGGCAGATGACATCAAGGTCGGTGTGCTGCTTGGCTTCACCGGGCCGATCGAATCCCTCACGCCCGACATGGCCGAGGCGGCGGAACTCGCCCTGGAGGAAGTCACGGCATCGGGTGCTCTGCTTGACGGCCGATCGATCGTTCCGGTGCGCGGTGACTCGACCTGCATCGATGCCGCTGCGGCAACGGCGTCAGCCGAACGCCTCGTGACGTCCGACTCCGTGGTCGCGATCATGGGGGCGGACTGTTCGGGCGTCACCATTGCCGTCACCAACAATGTCGCCGTGCCCAACGGAATCGTCATCGTCTCGCCTTCGGCAACGTCGCCGGCCCTGACGACGATCGAGGACAATGGCCTGTTCTTCCGCACGGCGCCCTCCGATGCCCGCCAGGGCGAGGTGATCGCGGCCATTCTTGCGAATGAGGGCGTGACCAGTGTTGCGGTCACCTACACCAACAACGACTACGGCAAGGGCCTTGCGTCGAGTTTCGAAGGGGCGTTCCAGGCTCTTGGTGGCAGTGTGGCTGCCACGGTTCCCCATGAGGACGGCAAGGCGGACTACTCCGCGGAAGTCGCCAATCTGGCGGCATCCGGAGCGGAGCATCTCGCCGTCTTCGGCTATGCCGACCAGGGCGGGAAGGGAATCATCCAGGCTTCTGTCGATACCGGCGCCTTCGAGAATTTTGTCATTGCCGATGGCATGATCGGTGATGCCGTCATCGAAGCGCTCGGCGATGCGGCCGCCAGCACGATCGGCACGCTGCCGGGTTCCGATGCGCCCGAAGCTGCCGAGTATGCCAGCTATGCCATGGACAACGGCAGGGCCGGGGACTGTCCATTCTGCGGCAATGCCTACGATGCGGCAGCTCTCATTGCGCTGGCTATCCAGGCAGCCGGCTCGACCGATTCGATGGCTGTCAGTTCAAGCCTGCTTGAGGTCGCCAATGCTCCTGGCGAGGCGATCGGTCCCGGTGACCTCGCCCGGGGTCTTGCCCTCCTTGCCGAGGGGACCGACATCGACTACGTCGGCGCCACAGGTGTGGAACTGACCGAAGTCGGCGAGTCCTTCGGTTCCTACAAGCAGTTGGCAATTGTCGACGGCGCGTTCGAGACGGTCGCCATTCATTGAACCACTGACGTTTCATCGGGATCTGGCGGCAAACGGTCGCCAGATCCACCTTTCCGTCGGATCACCCGCATGATCCGAATTCATGCCCTGACCAGGCACTTCGGGGGCCTCAGGGCGGTGGACGGTGTTTCCCTGACGATCGGTGAAGGGACGATCACAGGGGTCATCGGTCCCAATGGCGCCGGCAAGACCACGCTCTTCAACATCATTGCCGGCATGGTGCCGCCGACCTCGGGCGAGGTCTGGCTGCATGACGAGAACATCACCGGCCTGCCACCTCACGAACTGTTTCATCGCGGTTTGCTGAGAACCTTTCAGATCGCCCAGGAGTTCTCCCGGCTCACCGTGCGTGAGAACCTGATGATGGTACCGGGGAACCAGTCGGGTGAAGATCTTGTCAAGGTCTGGTTGCAGCCCTCCCGTGTCCGCAACGAAGAGAAGGCGATCGCCAGGAAAGCCTCAGAAGTGATCGAGTTCCTTGCCCTCGATGACGTTGCCGATGAACTGGCCGGCAACCTTTCCGGAGGGCAGAAGAAGCTGCTCGAACTCGGACGAACCATGATGGTGGACGCCAGGATCGTTCTTCTTGACGAGGTGGGCGCCGGCGTCAACCGCACACTGCTGCGATCCATCGGCGATGCCATCATCCGGCTCAATCGGGAGCGTGGCTACACCTTCTGCATGATTGAACACGACATGGACTTCGTGTCCCGCCTGTGTGATCCGGTGGTGGTCATGGCCGAGGGCAGGGTGCTGACCACCGGAAGTGCGCTCGCCGTCACATCCGATCCCCGTGTCATTGAAGCCTACCTCGGTCGCCGGGGGGCGCGGGGTGTTTCATGAAGGTGCTCGTCGGCGAAGACATGGCGGGCGGATACGGCGGAGCCGACATTCTCCATGGCTGCACAATCCGGGTCGAGGCCGGCGAGATTGTCGTCATAGTCGGACCCAACGGCGCCGGAAAGTCGACAGCCATGCGGGCAATCTTTGGCATGATAGACCTCAGCCGTGGCCGGATCATGCTCGATGACGCGGACATCACGGGACTGTCGATGCGCGAGCGGGTGCGCCGGGGCATGGCCTTCGTGCCTCAGACCGCCAACGTGTTTTCCGGCATGACTGTCCGGGAGAACCTCGAGATGGGCGCATTCCTGCGCCGCGACGACACGTCTGCGACCCTCGCAGGGGTTCTCGAACTGTTTCCGGTTCTCAAGGACAAGTTGCGGCAACCGGCCGGAGAGCTGTCAGGTGGACAGCGACAGCAGGTCGCCGTCGCGCGGGCGCTGATGACGGAGCCCGATGTTCTCATGCTCGATGAACCGACAGCGGGTGTCTCCCCGATCGTGATGGACGATCTTTTCGACCGCATCATCGGTATCCGCGCCAGCGGCGTGGCGGTTCTCATGGTCGAGCAGAATGCCGCACAGGCCCTTGCCGTCGCCGACCGGGGCTATGTTCTCGTGACAGGCGAGAACCGGCATACGGCGAGTGGCCAGGAACTGCTCGCCGATGAGAACGTCCGGCGTTCATTTCTGGGGGGCTGACGGTGGACGACATTCTCAACGCCGGTGTCCTGTTCGCCAACTTCGTGCTGGTTCCCGGCATTTCCTACGGTTCACAACTGGCATTGTGCGCCCTGGGACTGACCATCATCTTCGGCATTCTCCGCTTTGCCAACTTTGCCCACGGCGACGTCATGGCCTTCGGAACCATGGTCACGATCTTCGCGACCTGGCTTCTCCAGGACCTTGATCTCACCATCAGGCCGTTGCCGACGGCTCTGATTGCCATGCCCGCAGGCATTGCAGCGACCATCGGAATCTGTCTGCTGACCGATCGCTTCGTCTACCGATTCCACCGGCGCAAGCGGAGCCCGGCGATCATGTTCGTCATTGCCTCATTTGGCGTCATGCTGGTGATGAACGGCCTTGTGCGCATGGCGATCGGCACGAAGGACAGGAGTTTCGGCGATGGCGCGCGGTTCATTCTCAAGGTGCGTGAATTCAGGGACGCGACAGGGTTGCAGGAGGGGCTCGCCATCAAGGTGTCCCAGGGTCTCACCGTCGCCGTAACCTGCCTTGCCGGCGCACTGCTCTTCTGGTTCCTGCAGCACGCCCGCACGGGCAAGGCGATGAGGGCGTGGTCGGACAACGAGGACCTGGCACTCCTGAGCGGCGTCAGTCCCGAACGCGTCGTGATGGTGGCGTGGCTGATTTCGGCAACGCTCGCCACCGTGGCCGGCACGCTCTATGGCCTCGACAAGAGCTTCAGGCCCTACACGTACTTTCATCTGTTGCTGCCGACCTTCGCCGCGGCCATCGTCGGCGGCATCGGGCACCCCCTTGGCGCCGTCGTCGGCGGGTACGTGGTCGCGTTCTCCGAGATTGCCCTCACCTACGCCTACCGCAAGTTCCTCATCTACCTCGTTCCCGAAGGTTGGCAGCCCGAGGGGCTCGTCCAGATCCTGGCGACGGAATACAAGTTCGCCGTGAGTTTCATCATTCTCATCGTGGTGCTTCTGATCCGCCCGACAGGCATCTTCAGGGGCAAGGTCATCTGATCATGTCAACCCGGGGAATGTTCTGCCTTGCCGCCATGGCGCTGCTTCTCGTGATCACGGGTCTGGGACAGTCCTGGGTGGTGGCTCTCTCCATACTCAACCTGTGCCTGATTTCGGCCGTCATGGCCCTGGGTCTCAACATGCAGTGGGGCTATGCCGGCCTGTTCAATGTCGGTGTCATGGGTTTTGCCGCCCTGGGCGGCATTGCCGCCACCCTGGTGTCGGTGGCGCCGGTGGGCGCAGCCTGGGATGTTGCCGGCGCCGATCTTGCGTGGACGGGCATCACGCTCGGCGTCACCATTTTGTGTGTCGTCCTTGTACGTCGGCGCTTGCGTCCGGGAAGGTGGCGCGTGGCGGCGACAACGGTCGTGCTGCTGGTGGGCTGGGGTGTCCTGAACCGCTTCTTCGATCCGGCTGTCGAGGCCATCGAGTCCGTGGATCCGGCACGGACGGGCTTTCTCGGTGGCCTTGATCTGCCGATCCTCCTGGGATGGCCGGCAGGAGGTCTGGCGGCTGCCGCCGCGGCGTGGCTTATCGCCCGGGTGGCTCTTGGACTGCGGGCCGACTATCTGGCCATTGCCACGCTCGGGATTGCCGAGATGGTGATCGCGGTCATCAAGAACGAGGACTGGCTGACCCGGGGCGTGCGGAACGTGACGGGCCTCGACCGTCCCGTGCCCTACGAGATCGGTCTGCAACAGTCCCTGCGCTTCCAGGAACTTGCGGCGTCCCTGGGAACCGACATCCAGACGGCCTCCACCATCGCGGTCAAGCTCTGCTATGCAGGGCTCTTCGCAGCGGTTCTGGCGTGCCTCCTTGTCCTTGCCGAGAAAGCGCTTCATTCGCCCTGGGGGCGCATGATGCGGGCCATCCGTGACAACGAGACCAGCGCCGCGGCGATGGGCAAGGACATCAAGGCGCGTCATCTCGAGATTTTCGTCCTGGGCGCCGCCGTTATTGGCGTTGCCGGCGCCATGCTGACGACGTTGGAGGGCCAGTTCACTCCCGGAAGCTACCAGCCGCTGCGCTTCACCTTTCTCATCTGGGTGATGGTCATCATCGGCGGATCCGGCAACAACTGGGGCGCGGTACTCGGGGGCTTCCTGGTCTGGTTCGTGTGGATCGAGGCCGAGCCCGCCGGACTGTGGTTGGCCGGATATCTGGTGTCCATAGCCGGGGAGGGGGGTACCCTTGCCGGCTACATCCTTGACGGCGCCCCCTACATGCGAGTCCTCGTCATGGGGCTCATCCTGCTTCTCGTCCTGCGCTTCGCGCCGGGTGGCCTGCTTCCCGCAGAGCCGCGCAGACAGACATGACAATGCCGTTCAAGGCCGGACCGTCATGGCGATCCGGCAATGGTCGCTCGGACCCCATTCGTCCGGTTCATTGAGGGCACGGGCGGTGACGGCAAGGTCCGGCGAGGCGAAGACATAGTCAAGCTGGCGGTCGGCCATTGCAGGTGATCGCCCAATCGCGTGCCAGGTTGGGACATTCCTGCTGTCCCCAGGCAACGCCGCCGGCCACGGATGGGCTCTTCTGCCATCGGGGAACTGTGGTCCGACAAGAAAGAGGCCCATCGCTTCCAATCGATCGAACACCGTCCGGTACCGCCCCGCCCAGTACTGACTGCCATCGGCACTGTAGCCGTACATCAGGTTCAGATCCCCCGCTGCGACAATCCGGTGCCCGTGCTGCCAGGTAACGAATGCCGCGAGGTCCGAGACCAGCCTGTGGGACGAGGCGTCCGAGTAGATCAATCTCCCCGCATGGCGGAAGGGTCTTTCGAGCTCCGCATAGAGCGATACCGCCGTGAAGGATTCGCCCGAACGCGGGATCACGCGTGCTGCGGTGAGGGCGCCGGGTGAAGAGACTGCAAGGTCGCCTTGACCGGCTTGACCGAGAGGTTTCGTGTTTACCCATTCCACCGTCACGCGATCCGACAGCACGGCAATCGCCGTTCGCCACTTGATCCAACCGCGCCGTGCCGAAGGAGACCAGGGCGCCGGATCAACTTTGACAAACTTGGCGCAATCTTCGGGCGGGCGGCAGACCTCCTGAAGGAGCGCGAGGTCGGCATGCGTGTCAAGCAGGTCACGCCAGGACTCATGCTTGTGTGCCATGTTCCAGCACACGATGGCCACGGTGTCACCGGACATTGTTCCATCCATGAACGGAGTCACGTTGAAGCGGGCTGGCGAGACGGGATCCGTGGGCATCACAACGCATTCGAACCGGTTCAGCTGTCACCGGTCAACGGGCTCGTTCAGGCGGGATCTTGCGGGCTTCCCGAGGCAAGGCTGGCGAGGGTCGCGTGGATTCGTGTGATCAACTCCGGCAAATCGTCCGGAGGAACGGTGTTGCCGGCGACATAGGCGGTGACGATCTCGGTTGTCATCTCGAGGATGTCAGCCTGGTCGACTGCGGACAGCATCGCCTTTTCCATTGTTTCACCCGCTCTCTTGTCGGCAACGTCATGGTGCGTGTGATCGGCGCCATTGTCACGCAGTGACACCTCGGGCCGGCCTATGCTATCCCTAGGGGTTGAGACAAAGTGAGTCCGCAACCGATGAACACACCCCGCATCGCGCTGGCATCGGATCATGCGGGATTTGCGCTCAAGTCGGTTCTGCTGAGCACACTCGACACATGGCAGATCGATGCCCTCGATCTCGGGACCACGGGCACCGATCCGGTTGACTATCCCGATTACGCCATGCGCATGGTCGCGTGCCTTGTCGAGGGAAGGGCCGGGCAGGGCGTCCTGGTTTGCGGCACGGGTATCGGCATCGCCATGGCGGCGAACCGCCATTCGGCTGTCCGCGCCGCCGTCTGTCATGATGTGACGTCCGCCGTGCTGGCCCGGCGCCACAACGACGCCAACGTGCTCGCGCTCGGCGGACGCCTGATTGGCGAGGAAACGGCACGTCAATGCCTGCGTGCCTTCATCGACACCCGCTTTGATGGCGGCCGCCACACGCGCCGTGTCGACAAGTTGTCGCACACGGACCACTTGCGCTAGAAGGCGCCGTCCCGACCCCGGAGCGATGACCATGGCGACCCCACAGACCGGTCTCTTCTCACATGAACTGGCGAGAATCGACCCCCAGATCTTCGATGCCCTTGCAGGTGAACTGAAACGCCAGCAGGAACAGATCGAACTGATCGCCTCGGAGAACATGGTTTCCCCGGCCGTACTGGAGGCACAGGGGTCCGTCCTGACCAACAAGTATGCCGAAGGTTATCCCGGACGCCGCTACTACGGCGGCTGCGAGCATGTCGACGTCGCCGAGCGCATTGCAATCGAGCGGGCACAGGAACTCTTCGGTTGCGCCTGGGCCAACGTGCAGCCGCATTCGGGCGCCCAGGCCAATGGCGCGGTTTTGCTGGCGCTGCTCAAGCCGGGCGATACCATTCTGGGCATGGCGCTTGATCATGGCGGCCATCTCACCCACGGTGCCCGGCCCAACATCTCCGGCAAATGGTTCAATGCCGTCGGCTACGGGACAGACCGCGAGACCGGGCTCATCGACTACGACCAGGTGGAACGTCTTGCCGATGAACACAAGCCTGCGCTGATCATTGCCGGTGGGTCCGCCTATTCCCGGATCATCGATTTTGCGCGTCTGCGTGCCATCGCCGATGCGGTCGGCGCCTGGTTCATGGTCGACATGGCGCATTTTGCCGGTCTCGTGGCCACCGGTATCCATCCCGATCCGCTGCCCCACGCCCATGTGTGCACCACCACCACGCACAAGACGCTTCGCGGTCCCAGGGGAGGCATGATTCTCTCCAGTGACCCCGACATCGGCCGGAAGATCGATTCCGCCGTCTTTCCCGGTCTCCAGGGCGGACCGCTCATGCACGTGATCGCCGCCAAGGCGGTGGCGTTCGGCGAGGCGATGCAGCCCGCCTTCAGGGCTTATGCCCAGGCAGTTGTCGACAATGCCAGGACCCTCGCAAGCACCCTCGTCGAGGGCGGCCTTGCAATCGTTTCGGGAGGAACGGACACCCACGTCATGCTGGTCGACCTGAGACCCAAGGGACTGACCGGCAACCGTGCCGAAAAGAGTCTCGAACGCGCCAGGATTACCTGCAACAAGAACGCAATTCCGTTTGATCCCGAAAAGCCGGCAGTGGCATCGGGAATCAGGCTTGGAACACCGGCGGCCACCACGCGGGGATTCTCCACCGGTGAATTCGCCATGGTTGCCGAGATGATCGTCGAAGTGCTTGATTCACTTGCGGTTCATCCGGACGATAACAGCGCGGTGGAGCAGGAGGTCGCGGCGCGGGTCCTGGATCTGTGCCGCCGCTTTCCGGTTTACGGGAGCTGATGCGAGGTCGATCATGAAGTGCCCAGCGTGCAAGAGTGACACGACGCAGGTCAAGGACTCGCGTCCGGCGGAAGATGGAGCGGCTGTGCGCCGGCGCCGGGAGTGCACTATTTGCGGCGTACGTTTCACGACGTATGAACGCCTGCAGCTGCGGGTCATGATGATCATCAAGAAGTCCGGTGAGAGGGTTCCCTTCAACCGCGACAAGCTGGCCGGCTCGATTCTTGTCGCCATGCGCAAGCGTCCGTTCTCGGAAGATCAACTCGATCACCTTGTCGCCGATATCCAGCGTCAGCTTGAACGTCTCGGAGAGCGGGAAGTCCACAGCAGCGTGGTCGGGGAAATGGTGTTGTCTGCCCTTTCGCGTGTCGACGATGTCGCCTTCGTGCGGTTCGCCTCGGTCTATCGAAACTTCGACAATGCCAGGGATTTCGCGAAGTTTATTGAAGGTATCTGAAGTAATACGCCAACATCACCCCCTGGGTGACATGAACCCTGTAGACCATCACCACATGACTGCGGCGCTGGCCCTTTCCAGACGCAATCTGGGCTCGACCTGGCCCAATCCCTCGGTTGGATGCGTCATCGTGCGCGGTGGTGTCGTGGTCGGACGAGGGACGACAGCCTCTGGCGGCAGACCGCATGGCGAAGAACTCGCCCTCGACATGGCTGGCGAGCGTGCAACAGGGGGGACAGCCTACGTAGCCCTGGAACCCTGCGCCCATCGCCGGAAGGGATCATCGTGTTCCGACTCTCTGGTTCGTGCCGGCGTGGAACGCGTCGTTGTGGCCATGAAGGATCCCGATCCACGGACGTCGGGCCGGGGAATCATGCGTCTTCGCGAAGCCGGAATCGATGTCGACGTCGGAGTGCTGGCACAGCAGGCACGTGACGTTCACGCCGGTTTCACGTCGAGGATCATCACCGGCCGGCCCCTCGTGACCCTCAAGGTCGCTGCCTCCCTCGATGGCAGGATTGCCACGGCAACCGGCGAGAGCCGATGGATCACGAACCGGCAAGCGCGCCGCGCTGCCCACGGACTGCGCCTCCATCACGACGCCGTTCTCATCGGGCGCGGGACCGCGGACATCGATGATCCTCTCCTGACCTGCCGACTCGATGGTCTCGAACACCGCTCGCCGGTGCGAATCGTGGCTGACAGCAATCTCGGCCTTTCCCTGAAGTCGGCGCTCGTGACGTCGGCGGCGGACACTCCGACATGGATCGTCTGCGGCAGGGATGCAGATGCGACCCGCATGGCGGCGTTGCGCGAAGCCCGTGTCGACGTCATCGAGGTCGATCGCGACCGTTCCGGCAAGGTCTCCCCGAAGGCGATGATGGCGGCCCTGGGATCGAGAGGGTTGACGCGTCTGCTTGTCGAGGGCGGCTCCATCCTGGCGGGCAGCCTGGTGCGTGATGGCCTGGTGGACCGCGTCGCCTGGTTTCACGCGCCGCTACTCCTCGGTCATGACGCTGCGGCCTCCTTGACCGGTCTGGACGTTGAGTCCCTGACCGACGCCCGGCGCTGGCGGGTGCTTTTCCACCGGACATGGGGCCAGGACGGGTTGACCGTGCTGGCGTCCGGCGATAACGCAGGTCCATGTTCTCCGGTATCGTGACAGATTGCGGCAGGGTGTGCTCCCTGGACAGCAACGCCAGTGGCCTTGTCGTCGGCATCGCCACGTCCTGGGATCTTCAGCAGGTCGCGACGGGTGCATCCATTGCATGCTCCGGGGCCTGCCTGACACTCACGGAAAAGTCCGGCGACCGATTCAGCGCGGACGTTTCGAGAGAGACCCTGTCGCGCACCACTCTGGGACTGTGGAAGGTGGGGTCGCCGGTCAATCTCGAGCGATCCCTGGCGATGGGAGAGGAGATTGGGGGTCACCTGGTGTCCGGCCACGTCGATGCGGTGGCGACGGTCGCCAGGGTCGAAGAGCAGGGTGATTCGACCGAAATGACGTTCTGCGCCCCTGCCGGCGTGGCTCCCTTCATCGCCGAGAAGGGTTCCGTTGCCCTCGATGGCGTGTCCCTGACAGTCACCTTCATAGAAGATCGCGAACAGGATTGCCGGTTCGGTGTCAGCATCATTCCCCACACGCGCGAAGTCACCACCTTTTCCGGACTCGCCCCTGGTGACCGCGTCAATCTGGAAATCGACATGCTGGCGCGCTATATGCACCGTCTCCTGCAATCGCGTCACAGCCGGCGCTGAGAGCGAGATGGCGACTGCACCCCATATCCTGCTTCTTGAAGCTCGCTACTATCGCGATATCACCGACATGCTTGCAGCCGGCGCCATAGCGGAACTGGAAAGCTGGGGTGCCACCTGGGAGCGGGTGGAGTTGTCGGGCGCCTTCGAGATTCCCGGTGGTCTGCGCATGGCGATTGCCACCAGCCGCTACGACGGATACTTGGCGCTGGGTTGCGTGATCCGTGGCGAGACCTCCCATTACGATCACATCTGTGCCGAAGTGGCGCGCGGGATCAATGATCTCGCGGTCCGCTACATTGCCCCCGTCGGATTCGGCGTCCTGACAGTGGAGAACTACGAACAGGCCCGCGAACGCGCCGACCCCGAACGCAGGAACAAGGGCAGGGAAGCGGCCATCGCCTGCATCAAGATGGTCGAACTCGCCGCCACCCTGCGCGTGACGGGATGACGGCCGCGGCGGCCAGCCGCCGCGCCTCCCGGCTTGCCGCCGTCCAGGTTCTCTATGAAGTCGACCGCAGCGCGGCGTCCGTCGACGAGGTGATCGACGCGGCGTGCGATCAGGGCGCCGTCCTCGACGAAAGCGGTCTCAGATGCCCTGCCGACGCGCGCCTGCTCGCCGCGGTCGCACGTGGCGCGATGGACAACCGTGAGATCCTCGACGGCATGATCGACGATGCCCTGGCTTCGAACTGGACAACAGCCCGCCTCGAAACCCTGATGCGGGCCGTCCTGCGTGCCGGCGCCGGAGAACTCCTCATCCGCGACGATGTGCCTGCGCGGGTCGTCATCAGCGATTATGTCGACGTCGCCCACGCCTTCTGGGAACGCGGCGAGCCCGGCATGGTCAACGCCGTTCTCGACCGCCTGGCGCGCCGTCTGCGCGCGGCGGAGTTCGACGCATGAGCGGTCAGGACGAATTCGCGATCATTCGCGAATTGATGGCGCCGCTCGCCGCTCATCCCGGCGCACGCCGCCTTGCCGATGACGGCGCCGTCTTGACGGCGCCGTCCGGCATGGACCTGGCGGTCACCAAGGACATGATGATCGAGGGCGTCCACTTCTTCCCCGATGATCCGGCGGACCTCATTGCCCGCAAACTGCTCCGCGCCAATCTCTCGGACCTCGCCGCCATGGGGGCACAACCGAGCGCCTACCTCCTCGGGCTTGCATCCGACGGGCGCCGGGAACGGTCGTGGCTCGAGCACTTTACCCGCGGGCTGGCACGTGATCAGGACGAGTACGGGATCAGTCTGCTGGGCGGCGATACCGTGGCGGCACAGGACGGTCTTCTGACCCTGTCGGTCACCGCCTTCGGCGAGGTTCCTGCCGGGATGTCGTTCGCCAGGGAACGGGCGAGGGAGGGAGATGTTGTCGCTGTCACCGGAACCATCGGAGATGCGGCGCTGGGGCTTCTCGTGCGCAGCGGCACCCTTCGCGGGCTCGGGGACACGGTCGATGCCCGGCTGGTGTCCCGCTATCGGTTGCCGCAGCCTCGAGTTTCACTGGGCGTTGCCCTGCGCCGTGTGGTTCACGGCGCAATCGACGTCTCGGACGGCCTTCTTGCGGATGCAGCGCACCTCGCAGCGGCGTCCGGAATCGCCATCAGGCTTGCTGTCGATGACATTCCGTTGTCCGCAGATGTCCGACGGGCCATCCGACGAGACCCGGCGCTGCGGAATCGGGCGCTGGCCGGCGGCGACGACTATGAGCTCCTCGTGACCCTGGCACCCGACGATGTTGCCCGTGCCGTCGCCATCGCGGAACGATGCGGAGTTTGCCTCGTGCCGATCGGGCGCTGCCATCGCGGTTCCGGACTGACGCTCCTCGACGTGAAGGGCGAGCACCTTGAAATCGCCGATACCGGATGGCGTCACAGCGTCCTGGCGGGCAATCACTGAACTCTACACGAGGCCCGCCCCATCACGCCGGGCCTCATTGCGGCTTTCCGATACCAGTGCGAACACATTCGCCCTGTCGCTCTTGCACCTCTGAATGCAACGTTATAACATTGCACACGTGAGTCGTGATCGAGGTCGAGCCGATGACGGGATCCTCCACCCGCCCCCAGCCGTGTACGGATCAGGATTGCCGCGGGGAGCATGCGCCGCATGAACGGGTGGCGCTCGCCAGGGCGATTTGCGAAGGGCGCGGCGTCCAGTTGACAAAGTTGCGCCAGCACATGCTGGAACTGCTTTGGGCAAGCGGTCGACCGACGGGTGCTTACGAACTGATCGAAGCGGTCAAGTTGAAGGATTCTCGTCCGGTCGGACCGCCGACCGTGTACCGGGCGCTTGAGTTCCTGATGGCACAGGGCCTCGTCTCCAGGATCGAAAGCCTGAATGCCTACGTCCCCTGCGTTCATCCCGAGCGAGACCACGATTGCCTGTTCTTCATCTGCAGCGACTGCCGGGCATCGGTCGAACTTGAAGACCCTCGGGTCGGAGGACTGCTCGCCGAGGATGCCGCCGCCCTCGGATTCGTTGCGACACGTCGCACGATCGAGGTCAAGGGTATGTGCGCGCAGTGTGCAGAAGCCGGCGCAGCATAGACCGGAACGGAGAGCTGGATCCATGGAGAGCGGGTGCCCGGATGGGCCGCTTCGGAGACCGGGTGTGAGCGCCTCGACCTGGCACGGAGCGTCGTCTTGAGGACGCCGCGGACAGTTCCAATCCGGCTGTTGCCGCTCGGCGCCGGCTCACGGCTGCTCGGGGCAACCCTGATCGTTGCCGCGCTCTGGGGCGCTTTCTTCTGGGCGACATCGACGCCGGGGGGGTCATGACCTACGCACTTGCGTTTCAGGACCTGACTCTCGGCTACGATCGGCATCCGGCCGTGCATCGCCTGTCTGGCGAGATCGCCGAAGGCAGTCTGACAGCCATTGTCGGCCCGAACGGGGCCGGCAAGTCCACGGTGCTCAAAGGGGTGAACGGCTCGCTCCGGCCACTCGCGGGGCGGATCGCCTTCAGTGGTCTTACGCGAAGCGAGATCGCCTATCTGCCGCAACAGTCGGACATTGACCGGTCCTTCCCGGTCGCAGTCGCTGACCTTGTGGCGATGGGCCTCTGGCAGGAGATTGGCGGCTTTGCGGGCATGCGTGCCATTCACCGCTCCCGCGTCGCCGAAGCGATTGCCGCAGTCGGTCTCGAGGGGTTCGAGAAGCGACCGATCGGGTCGTTGTCAGGTGGTCAGATACAGCGTGCTCTCTTTGCCCGCCTGCTTCTGCAGGATGCGCGACTTGTCCTTCTGGACGAACCGTTTACAACCATCGACGCGAGAACGGTGGCGGACCTGATCGACGTTGTGCGGCGCTGGCACGGCGAAGGTCGAACCGTGCTCGCCGTCTTGCACGACTACGACACGGTGCGGGCTCACTTTCCCCGCACACTGATGCTGGCGCGCGAACTCGTTGCCCATGGACCCACGGCGCAGGTTCTGACGGCCGAGAACCAGTTTCGCGCGCGTCAGATGTGCGAGGCCTGCGCCGGTCCGCCGCATGTGTGCGGGCGAAGCGCCGCATGATGTGGGAAATCCTCATTCAGCCTTTCGCCGATTATGGCTTCATGCGGCGAGCGCTGATGGGATGCGTTGCGATTTCGGTTGGCGCGACACCGATCGGGGTTTTCCTGATGCTGCGCCGCATGAGCCTGACGGGCGACGCGATGGCTCATGCGATCCTGCCGGGTGCGGCGGTCGGCTATCTTGTCTCGGGCCTTTCGCTCGGAGCGATGACTGTTGGCGGACTGATTGCAGGCATGGCGGTCGCGCTTCTTGCAGGCTTCGTGACCCGCGTAACGGCGCTGCGCGAGGACGCGAGCCTGGCGGCCTTCTACCTGATCTCTTTGGCGGTGGGCGTGCTGATCGTCTCCACCCGCGGGAGCAATGTCGACCTGATGCACGTGCTCTTCGGGACCGTGCTCGCGCTCGACAATGCCGCCCTGGTTCTGCTCTGTTCCATCGCGAGCGTTTCAGTCCTGGCGCTGGCAGTCCTGTTTCGGCCGCTCGTGCTCGAATGTGCGGATCCGCAATTCCTGCGTTCGGTGAGCGGGCTCAGTGCCATGACACATTTCACGTTTCTTGCCCTCGTCGTGCTGAATTTGGTGGCCGGCTTTCACGCACTCGGCACGCTGATGGCCGTCGGCATCATGATCGTTCCCGCCGCCGCCGCGCGATTCTGGGCAGCCGGCATCGGCGCGCTGATCGCCGTCGCTGTCTCGGTTGCCATGCTCTCGAGCGCGAGCGGCCTTGTCCTGTCCTACCACGCCAGCCTGCCGTCCGGGCCGGCAATCATACTTGTCGCAGGCCTTGCTTACGCGCTGTCGGTGGTCTTCGGGCCGGTGGGCGGTCTTGTCGCGCGAGCCCGGCCGAGCCACCGCCTCGAAACCTGGAGTGAATCTACATGACGAACCGCAGAAGCTTTCTCAATTCCGCCATCGCTGCCATCGCCCTGGCGCTCGCCACACCCATGGCGGCGCAGTCGAACGAGCCAATGCGCGTGGTCGCAACATTCTCGATCCTCGGCGACATGGTGGGGCGCATCGGGGGTGAGCACATTGCTGTCACCACGCTCGTTGGCCCGGATGGCGATACGCATGTCTATCAACCCACCCCGGCTGCAGCACGCGCCGTCAGCGAAGCCGACTTGCTCGTCGTCAACGGACTGCAGTTCGAAGGATGGCTCGACCGGTTGATCGATGCCTCCGATTTCGATGGTATGCGCGTGGTGGCCAGCGAAGGCATCGAGCCGATTGTTTTCGACGATGAGCACGATCACGACGACAGCCATGAAGAACACGCCGAAGCGGCAGATCACGACGATGAGCACGATCACGAGGAGCATGCCGCCGCGACAGATCACGACGACGATCATGATCACGATGAGCAGGCCGAAATGGCGGCCCACGACGATGATCACGATCACGAGGAGCATGCCGAAGCGGCAGATCACGACGATGATCATGATCACGAGGAGCACGCCGAAATGGCGGCCCACGACGAGGATCACGGGGAACATGCCGAGGCAGGCCACGACCACCACGATCATGGCGCGTTCGACCCGCACGCCTGGCAGAGCCTCCGCAACGCCGTAACTTACGTCGACAACATCACCGCGGCTCTGGCTCAGGCCGATCCGGCGCGCGCGGCCGACTTTTACCGGAACCGCGCAGCTTACGTCGCCGAGATCGAGGCACTCGACACGGAGATACGCGATATCGTGGAAAGCCTGCCTGCCGACCGCCGCATCGTCGTGACCTCGCACGATGCGTTTCAGTACTTCGGTCGCGACTATGGGCTGACCTTCCTGGCGCCCCAGGGGCTCAGCACCGAGTCAGAGGCGTCGGCGCAGGACGTCGCCAGGCTGATCGAACGCATCCGTGACGAAGGCATCTCGGCCGTCTTCGTCGAGAACATTACCGATAGGCGCTTGCTCGAGCAGATCGCGAACGAGACCGGGGCCGCGATCGGCGGTACACTCTATCCTGGCGCGCTGTCCGGATCGGACGGACCGGCACCGACCTACCTCGAGATGATGCGGCACAACGCGATGACGTTGGCGCGGGCGCTCGCTCCGGGGGCGACCTGAAGGTCGTGTGCCGAACGGCTTCGCGGAGTGTCGGGGTGCGGATGGCAACCCGTGCTGGTTGCTCCGTAAAGCGCGATTTCCAGGCCTGGACATGCGGAGGGTAATCCGTTGCCGGGTGCGGGCGTGACCGTCAAATGCCGTCACGGTCGACGTCCGTCCCGGGGCAGGTCGCGAGCACCGGTGGCTATCCTCGATGAAGCCGGGAGGTCGTTCTCGTGAGCGAAGGGCTCGTTGCGGCGAACACCGCTGACCGGTCCCATTGAACTTGCGTGCGTGATCCGTCTATAACCCAACCTTCCTGATTTCGCGGACTGTGTCGGACAACGGCCGGATCCGGCGCTGCGCTCCAGGAACACTCCGGCTGGACTTCACGTCAGGGAGCAAGGGAACGATGGATCCCCTTTACTTTGCCATCGCCTGCGGTGTCGTGGCGGTTCTCTATGGGTTGCTGGCCATCCGCAAGGTCATGGCGCAGAGCGCGGGCAGCGAACGGATGCAGGCCATCGCCGCCGCCGTCCAGGAAGGCGCACAGGCCTATCTCAACAGGCAGTACCTGTCGGTCGCCATCGTAGGTGTGGTGATCTTCGTGCTGCTTTTGGTGGCGCTGGGCACCAGTCAGGCAATCGGTTTTGCCATCGGCGCCATTCTTTCGGGGGGCGCAGGCTACACGGGAATGCTGGTATCGGTTCGTGCCAACGTGCGAACTGCCGAAGCGGCCCGCGAGAGCCTCGACAGGGCCCTTGCGGTCGCCGTCAATGCCGGCACGGTCACGGGTATCCTCGTTGTCGGCCTGGGTCTTCTTGGAGTCGCCGTCTACTATCTTGTGCTCCTTGAACTTGGTGTCGCGCAGCGCGAGGTCGTCGAGGCTCTGGTTGCCCTGGGCTTTGGTGGATCCCTGATTTCGATCTTTGCCCGCCTGGGCGGTGGCATCTTCACCAAGGGAGCGGATGTCGGCGCCGATCTTGTCGGCAAGGTGGAAGCGGGCATTCCCGAGGACGATCCCCGCAATCCGGCCGTGATCGCCGACAACGTCGGAGACAACGTCGGCGACTGCGCCGGCATGGCTGCCGATCTCTTCGAGACCTACGCCGTCACCTTCGTTGCCACCATCCTCCTGGGCACCATCTTCTTCGACGGTGCGGCGGAAGCGAGCATGATGGTCTTCCCCCTCGTCCTGGGAGGCGCCTGCATCCTGGGAACGGTGCTGGGCAGCTTCTTCATGAAGCTGGGTCGTGGCGGCAACATCATGTGGGCGCTCTACAAGGGATTCATCGTGACATCGGTGATTTCCGCCGTGTTGTTCATCCCGGTGACCGACTGGGTCATCGGTCTCGACAGCGAATTCACCGTTGCCGATACCACGTTCACCGGCTGGGACATGTTCTTTTGCGGCATCCTTGGCCTTGTCATCACCGGTCTCCTGATCGTCATCACGGAGTACTACACCTCGACGGAATACCGCCCCGTGAGGGTCATCGCGAAGGCCTCGACGACGGGGCACGGGACCAACATCATCCAGGGCCTTGCCCTGTCGATGGAAGCCACGGCCGCCCCGGTGATCGTCATCGCGGCCGGTATCGTCATCGGCTATCTGATCGCCGGCCTGTTCGGTATCGCCATCGCCGTGACCACCATGCTGGCCCTGGCCGGCGTTGTGGTCACCCTCGACGCATACGGACCGGTCACCGACAACGCAGGTGGCATTGCCGAGATGGCCGAACTGCCGGAGGACGTGCGCAAGACGACGGATGCCCTCGATGCCGTCGGCAACACGACCAAGGCGGTGACCAAGGGCTACGCCATCGGCTCGGCGGGCCTGGCCGCACTTGTCCTGTTTGCCGCCTACGTCGAGGATCTCTCGCACTACTTCCCGGACCTTGACGTCACGTTCCGCCTCAGCGACCCCTTCGTGGTCGTCGGCCTCTTCATCGGAGGATTGCTGCCCTACCTCTTCGGTTCCCTGGCCATGCAGGCTGTCGGCCGTGCCGCGGGTTCCGTGGTGGAGGAGGTGCGGCGCCAGTTCCGCGAGATCGCAGGCATCATGGAAGGTACGGCAAGACCTGACT
Organism: Alphaproteobacteria bacterium; assembly: GCA_964291415.2. Lineage (GTDB taxonomy): Bacteria > Pseudomonadota > Alphaproteobacteria > SP197 > SP197 > SP197. Next base: position 1,112,781 of record OZ219920.1, read on the forward strand.
ACAGCCGGGCCGTGGACATGCTCACGAAGGCGGCCATCCGCGAGATGATCATTCCCTCCCTGTTGCCGGTCCTGGCGCCGATCGTGCTGTGGCTCGTCATCCGGGCGATCGCAGGTGAGGTGGCGGCCTTTGCGTCACTCGGCGCCATGTTGCTCGGCACCATAGTCACGGGCCTCTTCGTCGCAATCTCGATGACGTCGGGTGGTGGCGCCTGGGACAACGCCAAGAAGTACATCGAGGACGGCCACCACGGCGGCAAGGGCTCGGAGGCCCACCATGCTGCCGTGACCGGCGATACCGTCGGAGATCCCTACAAGGACACCGCCGGTCCTGCGGTCAATCCGATGATCAAGATCATCAACATCGTCGCCCTGCTGCTTCTTGCCACGCTCGGCGGCTGGTCCTGACACGGCTTCTTCCCGGAACGCGAAAGAGCAGCTGAAAGGCAGCCTTGCGTTCCGGGTTGCCGTTCCCCCGGTTCTTCGAAGGGCCGGAGAGCGGGACCGTCACCGGCCATGTTTCGAGCGATCGGGGCTGGCGAAGAACTGCGGCCCCCCGGACAGTGAGTTTTCGAGAATCCTGACGGGCCTGCGAGGCGGGGCAGCCGGCCTTGCGGCCCTTCCTCTCGAGGTCCGGGTCCCTGGTGTCAGAGCGGGTGTTCGCCCCGGCGGCGTGAAAAGTCAGGGCGTGGGGAACTGGGCCGTGGTCCCGGGGGCATCGAAGCGCCCGATGTTGCCGAGCAGTTGTTCAAGGAGACCGAGGTCGCGCCCGTGCGTTGGTGTGGCGCGGGAAACGGGATCGATGACGATGCCGTCCTCGATCGTCAACATGGCAACCTCCTCGACGATTCCCGACGAATCGAAGGCAATGGCGACCACGGTCTGCGATTCGGTTTCGGGAAGGGACAGAACCGAGGTGGTCCGGTACTGGCTGATGTAGAACCACGTGTCTTCGCCAAAGAGCGAATGCGACGACGGTGTTCCCAGTCGGCGAGTCACCTCGCTCCTGTGGTCGACGCCGGGCTCGATACTCGCCACGGCTTCCTGATCCAGCACCTGGCCATGCCTCGACGCGCGCGGTTCGCAGGCTGCGAGAACCGTGGCGATGAGGACCGGAGCGGCTATGATCGCAAGATGGAGAGGTTTCATTGACCGAGCCAATTCGTGCCCGTATTGAGGCCATGAACGACGAGGCAAGTCAATCCTGCAGACATGGTGACGTGGAAAGTCCTGCGACGGTTGCTGAACCGCTCCCGCTTCAGCGAGCGTGCCCATCTCCTCCACGATACGATCGTGGCCCAGGCCCGCACACCGAGTCTCTTCCGGTGTCATGCCATTCCCGACACCTTCGATGGCCGTTTCGAGTTTCTGGTGCTCCATGTGCTCCTCGTGACGCGGCGACTGAGAACCAGCGGCACCGGCGGCGGTGACGCGGCACAGGAACTCTTCGACCTCGTGTTTGCAGACCTCGACCGGGCGTTGCGTGAAGCCGGTGTCGGTGATCTCAGGGTGGGCTCGCGGATCCGCCGCATGGCCCAGGCCTACTTCGGGCGCGCCCGTGCCCTTGACGACGCGCTGGCGGCCGCCGCGCCGGATGCCCTTGACAGGGTGCTGGAACGCAATGTCTACGGTACGGTCACTGTCGAGGCAGAGACGGTCAGTCGTCTTGCCTCCTATGTGCGCCGCCAGGTGGCGCACCTGGATGGCATGGAGGATCATCGTGTGATCGCCGGACATATCGACTTCGCGTGCGCGGAGGGCGAATGAGCATGCAACCCCATCCGTTCTCGCGGCCGTTCGACGTGAGTCGTCTTGGTGACGGCAACACCCGGCAACAGCATGTCGAGGCGTCGCCCGGTGAGTGCGATGATCTGGCGAGGTTTCTGGGAACCGTTGCCGTGCGCCGTCTTGAGGCCGATGTTGCGCTGACCCGCCGCGGCCGCCAGATCCGGGCCGACATCCACGTTCGCGCCGATATCATCCAGGCCTGTGTCGTCACTCTGGACCATCTCGACACCGCGATTGACGAAGAGTTTTCCCTGACATTTGATCCGGACGTCCGGCCGAGCGGCGAGTTCGACGAACCTCTTTCCGTGACCGACGACGATCCGCCCGAGCCTCTCGTTGAAGAAACAGTCGATGCCGGCGTTGCGATTGGCGAGATGATGGCGCTTGCCCTCGATCCGTGGCCACGCAGGCAGGGAGCCGAGATCGACCGTGACCATGCCGCCGTCGAAACCGCCCGCACATCACCCTTCGCCGTCCTGAAGTCCCTCAAGGGGGATGATTGAGCGGTTGTTCTCCTGGTGAAACCCGATTATAGAGGTCGGCGGTCTGCAAACGCGTCGAGGGCGCAAGTCATGGCGGTTCCAAAGAAAAAGGTGTCCCGTTCCAGGCGCGGTCAACGCCGGTCCCACAACGGCCCGGGCATTGTCGGTACGACCGAATGCGCCAATTGCGGTGAAGTCAAGCTTCCCCACCATGTGTGCAGGTACTGCGGCCACTACCGTGACCGTCCGGTCATGGAGCCCAGGCAGGCTTACTGAGTCCGGCTGCATGCTTGGCTGATGTCTGCTTCACAGGTCCTTGCCCTTGACGCCATGGGGGGCGACCGGGCGCCTGGAATCGTGGTGGCCGGCGCCAACCTGGCCATGAAGCGTTTTCCGGATGCACGATTTCGCCTTGTCGGCAAGCCGGACCGGATCGGGAAGATCCTGCGCCGGTTCCCCAAGCTGGCCAATGTCTCGGAGGTCGTTCCTGCGGACGTGGTGATCGAGTCCGACATGAAACCATCGATGGCACTTCGACGGGGCGCTGGTTCCAGCATGAAGCTCGCCATCGACGACGTGCGGTCGGGACGGGCCGCGGGCGTGGTGTCTGCCGGCAACACCGGAGCGATGATGGCGATGGCCAAGCTGGTGCTGAGAACCCTTCCGGGAATCCGCCGTCCGGCCATCGCCTCCACCTATCCGACACTGCGCGGCCAGTCGGTCATGCTCGACCTCGGCGCAAACATCGAGTGCGATGCCGACGATCTCGTCCAGTTCGCCATCATGGGGGCTGCGTTTGCGCGCAGCGTCCAGGGGCTTCGAGAGCCGACCGTCGGTCTCCTCAATGTCGGCAGCGAGGAAGCAAAGGGACACGGCGAAATCCGCCGCGCCGCCGAGATCCTCAAGTCCTCCAGCCTGCCGCTCAGGTTCCACGGCTTTATCGAGGGCAACGACATCACCGAAGGCACCGTCGATGTCGTGGTTGCCGACGGGTTTTCCGGGAACATCGCGCTCAAGACATTCGAGGGGACCGCGAATCTCTATACCGGGTTCCTGCGCGCGACATTCCGGCGCTCCGTCTTTTCCAAACTCGGATATCTGCTGGCCAAGCCCGCTCTCGTGGCGCTCAGGAACAGGGTTGATCCCCGGCGCTACAACGGAGGCATGTTTCTCGGCCTCAACGGCGTCGCGGTCAAGAGTCACGGCGGCACGGATGCCCGGGGCTTCGCCAATGCCATAGGCTTTGCCCTCGACATGATGACCGAAGGATTCAACGACAAGGTGATTCTCGATCTCCGGAACGTCACGGACGGGACGATCCCGCTCGGGGGAGTCGCCACCAAGTGACCATCCGCCGGTCGGCCGTCGTTTCCACAGGGTCCTATCTCCCCGAACGCCGTATCACCAATCACGAGCTCGCAGAACACCTCGACACGTCGGACGAGTGGATACGCGAACGCACGGGCATCGTTCAGCGCCATGTCGCTGCAGAGGGGGAAACGACCTCCGATCTTGCCTGCCATGCCGCCAGTCGCGCCCTGGCTCGAGGTGGTCTTGAAGCGGCCGACATCGATTGCATCGTCGTTGCCACCGCGACACCCGACTACACGTTTCCGGCGACCGCCACACAAGTCCAGGCCATGCTCGGCATGACCCATGGATTTGCTTTCGATGTTCACGCGGTGTGCACCGGATTCGTGTATGGTCTTGCCGTTGCCGACAACTTCATTCGCCTGGGTCAGGCCGACAGGGTGCTCGTCGTCGGCGCCGAGACCTTCTCGCGCATTCTGGACTGGGACGACCGCAGCACCTGCGTTCTGTTCGGGGACGGCGCCGGTGCTGTCGTCCTCGAAGCGGCCGCCGGGGACTGTGGCGTTCTGTCGACCCATCTCCATTCCGATGGCCGCTACCGGGACATGCTGCATGTAGACGGTGGACCGTCGGCAACGCGTCGTGTCGGTCATCTGCGCATGAATGGACGTGAGGTGTTTCGCCATGCCACGCGACGGTTGACGGAAGTCGTCGAAGAAGCTCTGCTGGCCAACGGTATCGACGCGTCGGCTGTGGACTGGCTGGTGCCGCACCAGGCCAATCGCAGGATCATCGATGCGACGGCACGCAAGCTTGGTCTGGCCGCCGACAGAATCGTCGTCACCATCGATCGTCACGCGAACACCTCTGCCGCATCCATTCCCCTTGCCCTTGCCGAAGCCGCAGCGGACGGCCGCATTTCCGCAGGAGACCTGGTGCTCATCGAAGCGATGGGTGGCGGATTCACCTGGGGAGCAGCGCTTATTCGGTGGTCGGCGGCGTGCCGGAGGGGAGACGCCGAGACAAGTGAGGCAGTGTGTTGAAATGCCATGGCTTTCAACCGGTTGCAGTCACAATGTCTCCCCGATAGAGTGAATTGCAGCAACGCAGGGAGAAGCGCTGGATGCCTGGCAAAGCCTTGACACGTGCCGACATCGCCACGGCCCTCCACCAGAAGGTCGGTCTTTCGTTCCGGGAGTCGGCTGATGTGGTTGACTACGTGATCGACGAGATCTGCGATGCGGTCGTACGAGGGGAGTACGTCAAGATCGCGACCTTCGGCAGCTTTCGCTTGCGTGACAAGAAGGCGCGTGTCGGCCGCAACCTCAAGACCCTGGAGGAGGTCACGATCAGTGAACGCCGCGTGTTGCTGTTCCGTCCATCCCAGCATTTGAGACGCCGCGTGGCGTCCGGTTCGGCCGACGACAGTTCCGGAGATCCATGAATTCCGGCGGCAAGGCGGCCACGGCCTTTCGCACCATTGGCGAGGTGGCAAGCGAGCTCGGGCTCGACCCTCACGTCCTCCGGTTCTGGGAATCGAAGTTTCCGCAGGTCAAGCCGTTCAGGGGCACCGGCAACCGGCGCTACTATCGTCCCGAAGATGTGGAACTCCTCAGGAAGATCAAGCGTCTTCTCCACGAGGAAGGCTACACGATCGACGGCGCCCTGCGTCTGCTCAGCGGCCCGTCAGCGGCCGAGCCCCGCGACGGCCGCGAGACCATCCGCCAGGCCGTGAAGGAGCTTGAAGCGGTGCGGCGGTTGCTGGCGGGTGTGACTTGAGTTATGTCGGGCCTGGTTCGGAGCGTGGCGCAGCCTGGTAGCGCAACGGTCTGGGGGACCGTAGGTCGCAGGTTCAAATCCTGCCGCTCCGACCACCTCTCCCACTGGCCGCCGCGATGATTGCCGAGCGCGACATCGATGTCATGGATCGGCTCATCGATGTGGCCGGCAAGCGCATCGTTGACGCCGGATGCGGGGAGGGAGGGCTTGCCCGGGCCCTTGTCGAACGCGGAGCCGAGGTCATTGCACTTGAACCCGACCCGGTCCAGGCGGCCACCAACCGGGATGAACTCGAGGGCGGAGCGATTTCCTTCTTTGAAGTCGGTGCCGAGGCGATGCCGGTTGATGACGGTTGTGTCGACGGCGTCATCTTCAGCATGTCCCTGCACCATGTGCCGGTCGCCCTCATGGGCGAGGCGATTGGCGAGGCGAAGCGGGTTCTCAAACCCGGAGGCTTTCTCTATGTGCTCGAACCGGAGGCCGGCGGCAGCTACACGGAAATGGCGAAGCCGTTTCACGATGAGACCGAGGAACGACTCGCTGCGGAAAGCGTGTTGAAGGAATCAACTGCGGGCGCCTTTCGGTCGCATGAAGAGGTCCGATTTGTCGCTCGTTACACCTTTGACGATTTCGAGACGTTCGTCCGTGGGGTAACGTCACGAAACTACAACGCCATTTCCCGACAGGCGGTCGACACGCCTGCCGTACGGGAAGCATTCGAGGCGGCCCGTACGGCCACCGGCCACGTCTTCGATCAGCCCATGCGCATCAACCTCTTTACCGGCCGCACATGACCTGTCGGTGGCCGGGTGACGCGGCCCGGCATGCGCTTCTCACAGTCGCTGACATGCAGGAGGCTGAACGCCGCACAGTGGCCTCCGGGATTCCCGAGGACCTGCTCATGGAGCGCGCTGGCGCCGCCGTGGCGAAAGCCGTCATGAAACGCCTGCGGTCCGGAAGGATCGTGGTTCTCGCCGGTCCGGGAGGAAACGGCGGCGATGGCTTTGTCGCGGCGCGGATTCTTGCAGAGCGGGGATGGCCGGTCCGTGTCTGTGCATTGCGGCCCGATGCCATGACAGGCGCCGCCCGCAGGATGGCGGGTCTGTGGAAGGGGGAAACCGCGGCTGTGACGGCGGGAGGGCTGCAGGATGCGGACCTTGTGGTGGACGCCCTCTTCGGTGCCGGACTTTCCCGCGATCTCGATCCGTCCCTGGCCGACCTCATCGCCGGAATTCGCGCGCCCGTCATCGCTGTCGACATGCCAAGTGGAGTTGATGGCGACACGGGAGGGATTCGGGGTGGCGCGGTGACGGCGCTTGCGACCGTGACATTCTGCCGCCGAAAGCCGGGACATGTGCTGATGCCCGGACGGCGCTTGTGCGGCGATGTGACAGTTGTGGACATCGGTATCGAGGATTCGATCGTGGCGGCGGTTTCTCCCGGCGTCGTCTGCAACACTCCTGCCCTTTGGCAGGATCGCTGGCCGTGGCCATCGCCGGACGATCACAAGCATGCCCGCGGGCATCTGGTCGTGCTGGGCGGAGGTCTTGAGTCCAGCGGTGCATCGCGGCTTGCCGCGGCTGCCGGCCTGCGTGCCGGAGCCGGGCTCGTCACCTGTGCCATGCCGCGAGCCGCCCTTCTTGCCCATGCCGTACATCACACGGCAGTCATGAACCATGCCTTCGCCGGAGCCGGGCACTTCGCGGAGCTGATGGCGGCCGGACATGTCCATGCCGGAGTGCTCGGACCGGGAGCGGGAACCGGCAAGGAAACGCGCGACCTCGTGACGGGGGCGCTCGCCGCCGGCAAACCGCTTGTTCTCGATGCGGATGCCCTGACTGTGTTTCGCGATTGCCGCCGGACTCTTTTTGACAGGCTTCACGAACTCTGCGTGCTCACGCCACATGTCGGAGAGTTCCGGAGACTCTTCGAGTGGACAGGTGATCGCCTGCGCGATGTTGCCAACGCAGCGACCGAAGCGGGGTGCGTGGTTCTCCTCAAGGGACCCGACACGACGATTGCCGACCATCACGGGAGACTGGCGGTCAACGCCAATGGCTCGCCTTTCCTGGCCACGGCCGGATCGGGCGATGTCCTGGCCGGTATCATCGGCGGGCTTCTGGCACAGGGAACCGGGCCTCTCGACGCGGCCATGATGGGTTGCTGGCTGCATGCCGAGGCAGGAGGACGTTGCACGCCGGGCCTGGTGGCCGAGGACCTTGCCGTTCGCATGGTGCCGGTGCTGGCCGCGTTGCGTCACTGAGTTGTGTCGCACCCTTGCGGCACCGGGCTTTCGTCGCTATTAGGTGCGCAACGATTGGCAGGCTTCCTTGACTGGCCCGCGCGGCGCGGGCGTGGTGGAACTGGTAGACACGCCAGATTTAGGTTCTGGTGACGCAAGTCATGGGGGTTCAAGTCCCTCCGCCCGCACCACGTCATCGTTGGAGCGACTGCTGTCCGGAAGAGGTCAGGGTCTTCATCTAAAGTGTGACTCAGAAGATGCATGTAACCGAATCCCTCAACGAGGGTCTCAAGCGGGAGTACAGGGTTGTGATCGACGCGGCCCAGATGACGTCGCGCATCGATGCTCGTCTGATGGAACTGAAGAATTCTTCGCATATCAAGGGGTTCCGCCCTGGCAAGGTTCCGATGGAGCTGTTTCGCCGCATGTATGGCGACGGGGTGGTCCAGGACGTGCTGAAGAGCACGATCGAGGAAAGTTCGAACGACGCCCTGTCGGAACAGAAGATTCGTCAGGCCATGCCGGCCACGATCCAGGACATCTCGTTCTCGCAGGGCGAGAATCTCGAGTACGTTCTGGCCGTCGAGGTCATGCCCGACATCGCGCCCCTCGACCATTCCAGCATCGTCGTTTCCGCCCCGGTCGTCGAAATCGGTGAAAAGGACATCGAGGAGTCCATCGATGTGCTGGCGCGTGCCGCCGGCGAACCGGCTGTTCTCGACGATGCCGAGGGGGTCATGCTCAACGACCGCATAACGGTCGATATCGAGGTTCTGGTGGATGGTGAAAGGAACGAGGATCTCAGCGTCGCGAACCAGGACATGATCCTGACTGAACACAGTCTTCCGGCCAAGGTTCTTGAGGCCGTCAAGGGCCTCACCACGGGCAACAGTGTCGAGGTCGAGGACCTGGCGCCAGGCGCCGGTGACGAGGGCGGGTCAGTGGCTCTCTTTCGCATCAGCCTCGTGAAGGCGGAACGTCTGGTTGCCCATGCGATCGATGATGACCTCGCCCGGCGATACGGTTGCGATGACCTCGATGGCCTGCGCGAGAACGTGCACCAGGAGTTGGAGGGGCACTTCACGGCGTATGCCCGCGCCCATACCAAGCGCCGCCTTCTCGACCATCTCAATGAGGCCTGTGACTTCGAAATACCCCCGGGTCTTGTCGAAAACGAGTTTCAGTCGGTCTGGAAGCAGGTTGCGCCCGCCCTCGAGAAACAGGATCTGGACGATGAAGCCGTCGCCAGCGAACGCGAGGACTACCGTGCCATCTCTGAACGACGGGTTCGCCTGGGCTTGCTGCTTGCCGAGGTCGGCAGGGATGCGGGTATCCAGGTCGAACAGGCGGACATGCAAACGGCTCTCATCCAGCAGGCGACGCGTTATCCCGGAAGGGAGGCCGAGGTGGTGCGTCACTTTCAGGAGCACCCCGAACATTTGCGGCAACTCACCGCGCCCATCCTTGAGGACCGTGTCGTCGACCATATTCTCGACTCCGTGACATGCGAAGAAGAGGTGATGAATGTGGAAGCCTTCCTCGGACTCGACAGCGAAGCGGACGGCATGGAGACCGAAGATGCCGGGCGCCACTACGTGGAGGTCGCGAGGCGTGTCATGCGCAACCACGAAGAACAGGTGCAAGCGGCGGCGGCCGAGGGCGGAGATGATGACGCCGTTGCCGCCGAAGCGGTGGAAGAGGCTTCCCGGTGATGAGGGATGTCGATGACATCCATGCCAACACCCTTGTGCCCATGGTGGTGGAGCAGACGGCGAGAGGCGAGCGCGCCTACGACATCTATTCACGCCTGCTCAAGGAACGGATCATCTTTCTGACTGGTCCGCTGGACGATCACGTCTCGAGTCTCATCTGCGCCCAGATGATCTTTCTCGAGGCTGAGAATCCGACTCGGGACATCGCGCTTTACATCAACTCGCCGGGCGGCACAGTCACCGCGGGTCTCGCGATGTACGATACCATGCAGTACATCCGCCCGGAGATTCAGACGCTGTGCATCGGCCAGGCGGCGTCGATGGGGGCCTTGCTGTTGTGTTCCGGCACCAAAGGCCGTCGCTCGGCTCTCCCTCACGCGCGAATCATGCTGCATCAGCCTTCGGGAGGGGTCCGGGGCCAGGCATCCGATATCGAGATTCATGCCCGGGAGATCGTCGAAGTGCGCCGCCGTCTCAACGACATCTTCTCGCGTCACAGCGGCCAGCCTCTCGAGGCTGTCGAGGAACGCATGGAGCGCGATACGTTCATGACACCGGCGCAGGCGCTGGACTTCGGTCTCGTGGACGAGGTCGTCCGTTCGCGTGGCGACACGACGGTTGCCGGGGATGCCTGACCGGGATGGGCTTGCGCATCCGCTGCCTGTTGTGTTGACATGCTGGTGTTGCGGACGCTTTTGAAAGGGGCAGTGGTTCATGAGCAAGAAAGGCGACTCGAAGAACACGCTCTACTGTTCCTTTTGCGGCAAGAGCCAGCACGAGATCCGCAAGCTGATCGCCGGTCCGACGGTGTTCGTCTGCGACGAATGCGTCGAACTCTGCATGGACATAATCCGCGAGGAGAATCGTGGCTCCGTGATGAGATCTCCGCGGGGCGATGTGCCGACGCCACGCGAGATCAATGCCATCCTCATGGACTACGTCGTCGGCCAGGACACCGCCAAGCGGATTCTTTCCGTGGCGGTTCACAACCACTACAAGAGGCTCGAAGGAGGCGACCGCAGCGAGCAGATCGAACTGGCGAAGTCCAACATCCTGCTGATCGGTCCCACCGGCTCCGGCAAGACGCTGTTTGCCCAGACGCTGGCCCGCATTACCGACGTTCCTTTCGCCATGGCGGATGCCACCAGCCTGACGGAAGCAGGCTATGTCGGCGAGGATGTCGAGAACATCATTCTCAAGCTGGTTCAGGCGGCTGACTACAATGTCGAGCGAGCCCAGCGCGGCATCGTTTTCATCGACGAAGTGGACAAGATTGCGCGCAAGTCCGAGAATCCTTCGATTACCCGGGATGTCTCTGGGGAAGGAGTGCAGCAGGCACTCCTCAAGATCATGGAGGGTACGGTTGTTTCGGTGCCGCCGCAGGGTGGACGCAAGCATCCGCTCCAGGAGTTCCTGCAGGTCGACACGACCAACATCCTGTTCATCTGCGGCGGAGCCTTTTCGGGACTCGACAAGATCATCACCGCCCGCGGCAAGCCGACCGCCATCGGATTTGGCGCTGACCTGCGCACGCCCGAAGATCGCCAGCTGGGCGCCATCCTGCGGGACGTCGAGCCCGAGGATCTTCTGAAATACGGGTTGATTCCTGAATTCGTCGGCCGACTTCCGGTCATCGCCACGCTCGACGAACCGGACGAAGAGACGCTTGTGAAGATTCTTTGTGAGCCTCGCAACGCCTTGGTGAAGCAGTATCAGAAGCTCTTCGAGATGGACGACATCGATCTCAACTTCACCGAAGACGCCCTGCGCTCGGTGGCGCGCAAGGCAATCGCCCGCAAGACCGGGGCGCGGGGTCTGCGCTCCATTCTCGAGAACATACTGCTCGATACCATGTATGAACTACCGGGTATGGAGAATGTCCAGAATGTAGTCGTGAACAGCGAGACCGTGGAGCGCGGTTCCGCACCCATGCTCATCTATGGCGACCGGGAAGGCGAGGCGACGCCGGTATCGTGATCCCCTGGCTTTGCGTCCCGAACGTTGCGGCTCCTGTCCCTGGCCCTTGATTAGGCGCCCTCCTGTAGCCACTTTCCCAGAATGAGCCCAGACCGGAGATCATGTTCTCATGAGTGAATCCCAGTATCCGGTGCTGCCATTGAGGGACATTGTTGTCTTTCCCAGCATGGTGGTGCCGCTCTTTGTCGGTCGTCAGAAGTCCGTGCGGGCGCTGCAGGAAGTCATGTCGGGCGATCGGCAGATACTCCTGGTTGCCCAGAAGGATGGCTCCCAGGACGATCCGGACCCCGAAGATCTTTACGGCGTCGGCACCGTGTCGACCGTGCTGCAGCTCCTCAAGCTTCCCGACGACACGGTCAAGGTGCTCGTGGAAGGTTCACACCGGGCGGCCATCACCGGCTTCCTGCAGGACGATCAGTGCATCAGGGCTGCGGTATCGCCTTTCGAGGAAAGCGCATCCGACGAGGGCGAGCAGCTGGCCCTTGCCCGCGCCGTGACAGCGCTCTTTGCGGACTACGTCAAGCTCGCCAAGAAGATCCCCCCCGAGGTCGTAACGTCTCTGGAACAGATCGACTCTCCGGCGAAGCTGGTTGATACCGTCGCTTCTCATCTCACCATCCGGATCGCCGACAAGCAGGAACTTCTCGAGGCCGAATCGGTGACACGGCGCCTGGAACGCGTCTATGCCCTCATCGAGGGCGAGATCTCCGTGCGCAAGGTGGAAAAGAAGATCCGTGGCCGCGTCAAGCAGCAGATGGAGAAGTCGCAACGCGAGTACTACCTCAATGAACAGATGAAGGCGATTCAGAAGGAGCTCGGCGAAGGCGAGGATGGCCGTGACGAGGTTGGCGAGTATGAGAGGAGGATCGATTCGACGAAGCTGTCGAAAGAGGCGCGGGAACGGTCACTGGCCGAGGTCAAGAAGCTCCGTACCATGAGTCCGATGTCAGCCGAGGCAACGGTGGTCAGGAACTACCTTGACTGGATGCTGGGCATCCCGTGGAAGAAGCGCTCGAAGCTCAAGCGCAACATTACCAATGCCGAGGCCATTCTCGATGCCGATCACTTCGGTCTCGAGAAGGTCAAGGAGAGGATTGTCGAGTATCTTGCCGTCCAGGCGCGCTCGCGCAAGCTCAGGGGCCCGATCCTGTGTCTCGTCGGCCCCCCGGGGGTTGGCAAGACCTCGCTGGGCCGGTCAGTCGCCAGGGCGACGGGACGCAAGTTCGTGAGGATGTCGCTGGGCGGAGTGCGCGATGAGGCGGAAATCCGCGGCCACCGCCGCACCTACATCGGTTCGATGCCGGGCAAGATCGTCCAGGGCATGAAGAAGGCAAGGACATCCAACCCTCTGTTCCTTCTTGACGAGGTTGACAAGCTTGGCAGCGACTGGCGCGGCGACCCGAGTTCGGCGCTTCTCGAGGTTCTCGATCCGGAGCAGAACGTGTCGTTCAATGACCACTACCTCGAGGTGGACTACGACCTCTCCGATGTCATGTTCGTCACCACGGCAAACACCACCCGTATTCCCCAGGCCCTGCTTGACCGCATGGAGGTCATTCGCCTTTCGGGTTACACCGAAGACGAGAAGGTGCGGATCGCCACCGACCACCTGATCGCCAAGCAGTTCAAGGCCCATGGTCTCAAGGACGGGGAGTGGTCGATTACCGAGGGCGCGCTTCGTGACGTGATCCGCTACTACACGCGGGAAGCCGGAGTGCGCAACCTGGAACGGGAGATCGCGAATCTCCAGCGCAAGGCCGTCAAGCAGATTGTTGCCGGCGAGGCGACGAAGGTGAAGGTGACGTCGCGCAATCTCGAGAAGTTCTCAGGCGTCAGACGCTTCCGGTTCGGCGAAGTAGAGTATGACGACATGGTAGGGATCACCAGTGGCCTCGCCTACACGGACACCGGAGGCGAACTGCTCTCCATCGAGGCGGTTGTGCTGCCCGGCCGCGGCAAGATGACCATTACCGGCAAGCTCGGGGACGTCATGCAGGAATCGGTTCAGGCGGCACGCAGCTACCTGCGCGCCCGCTCTACCGAGTTCGGTCTGAAACCGACAGTCTTCGACAAGCGCGACATCCATGTCCATGTGCCGGAGGGCGCCACGCCGAAGGATGGACCGTCGGCGGGGATCGCCATGTTCACCTCGATGCTCTCGGCTCTGACGGGGATTCCTGTCAAACGGACCGTCGCCATGACCGGCGAGATCACATTGAGAGGGCGAGTACTTCCCATTGGCGGCCTGAAGGAGAAACTCCTCGCTGCCCACCGCAGCGCCATCGAGACCGTTCTCATCCCGTTGGAAAACGAAAAGGACCTCAAGGAGATTCCGGACAACGTCAAGCGGGGATTGAACATCGTTACCGTTTCGTCGGTTGACGATGTCGTGCACGTGGCTCTCGCCGAGGCGCCGGTGCCGGTGGAATGGTCCGACACCGACGAGGAGGAGATGGATCGCATGGCGACTCATGTCGACGAAACCGAGGATGTGGTGACCCACTGACATTCCGGTGATTGACGATGAGCGGGTCCGTCCCTAAAGTCGGTCCCCGGGAAACCAACAACACGCGCCGCGGAGGATTGGAGAGCGTCAATGAGGAAGAGTGATCTTGTCAGTACTGTCAGTGAATCCGCCGGTCTCTCCAAGGCCGACGCCGCCAGGGCCGTTGACGCGGTGTTCGACAGTATCACCAGTGCCCTCGCCGATGGCGACGATGTACGTCTGGTCGGCTTCGGCACCTTTTTCGTGACCAAGCGTGCTGAGTCGGTGGGGCGCAATCCGCGGACCAGGGAACCGATGACAATTCCGGCGAAGACCTTGCCCAAGTTCAAGGCGGGCCTCGCTCTCAAGGACGCCGTCGCATCGTAACTCACCGGGTCCACCGGGACGTGTGACGGCCCTTTAGGGGCGGTTAGCTCAGCAGGAAGAGCGACTGGTTTACACCCAGTAGGCCGGCGGTTCGAGCCCGTCACCGCCCACCGGGTTTCCGCGTCCGGCACTGCTTGACACACAGGGCCTTGTTGCCTAGACGTAGCGCCGTTCTCCGGGGGTGTAGCTCAGTTGGTTAGAGTGCTGGCCTGTCACGCCAGAGGTCGCGGGTTCGAGTCCCGTCACTCCCGCCATATGTTGATGTCCGCTGACGGGTTCTGGCGGCGCAGGGAGCGCTCATGACGGAATTCCTTCTTGAGTACCTTGCGATCCTGGTCTTCCTGGGTCTGGCCATTGTCATGGCCGGAACCATGGTGGGAGCCTCCTGGTTCATCGCCCATCAGAAACCCGACCCGGAAAAGCTGTCGGCCTACGAATGCGGTTTCGACGCCTTCGAGAATGCGCGAGGCCGTTTCGATGTCCGTTTCTATCTGGTCGCCATTCTCTTCATCATCTTCGACCTGGAGGTTGCCTTCCTGTTTCCGTGGGCGGTCTCGCTCCCGGAAATCGGTCTCTTTGGCTTTTGGTCCATGGTCGTCTTCCTCGCCGTTCTGACCATCGGATTCATCTACGAATGGCGCAAGGGAGCCCTCGAATGGGAGTAGAGGATAGGGACGACCTTCCCCACCTTCTCGGCGCAGAAATCGAGGACAAGGGGTACCTTGTCACGAATGTCGATCGCCTCGTGAACTGGGCGAGGACTGGAAGCCTGTGGCCCATGACCTTCGGTCTGGCCTGTTGCGGCGTGGAGATGATTCATGCCTACATGAGCCGCTACGATCTCGATCGTTTCGGCGTCATTCCCAGAGCGAGCCCCAGACAGTCGGACGTCATGATCGTGGCCGGCACCCTGTGCAACAAGATGGCGCCGGCGCTACGCAAGCTCTACGACCAGATGCCGGAACCACGCTGGGTCATTTCCATGGGTTCGTGCGCCAACGGGGGCGGTTACTATCATTATTCCTACTCTGTCGTGCGCGGCTGTGATCGCATCGTTCCAGTCGATGTCTATGTCCCGGGCTGTCCGCCCACCGCCGAGGCACTGGTGTATGGAATCCTGCAGCTGCAGAAGAAAATTCGCCGGACCGGCACGATCAGGCGCTGACGGGACGTCCATCTGATGTCTGAGACCCTGAAGGAGATCGGCGCAGCCGCGCGATCACGCCATGGGGACTGCGTCGGTGATCTCGTCTTTCACGCTGGACAGGCCACTCTCCACGCCGCAACGCAGGACATCATCGGACTCCTGACGTGGCTGCGTGACGACACGAGCTGCCGTTTCCGACAGCTGGTGGATCTCACGGCGGTCGATCGTCCGGAGGATGAGAAGCGTTTCAGCGTGGTCTACAACCTGCTTAGTCTGCAGCACAACCTCCGGCTTCGCGTCGCCGTCGCAGTAGCCGAGGACGAGGACGTGCCGTCGTGCTTCCCGGTGTTCAGCGCCGCCCTGTGGCTCGAACGCGAGGTCTGGGACATGTACGGCATACGTTTTCAGGGTCATCCGGATCTGCGTCGCATTCTCACCGACTACGGCTTCGAGGGCCATCCGCAACGCAAGGATTTTCCCCTCACCGGTCATGTCGAGATGCGATATGACGAGGGACAGAAACGGGTGATCTACGAGCCCGTGAAACTGACCCAGGCCTTCCGGAACTTCGAGAACGTGTCGCCCTGGGAAGCAGCCGGCATGCCCGGGATTGCGGAAGATGGCTGAAGTCGACATCAGGACGACGACCATCAACTTCGGTCCCCAACACCCGGCGGCCCATGGCGTCCTGCGTCTGGTCCTGGAAATGGACGGTGAAGTGGTCGAGCGGGCCGACCCGCATATCGGCCTCTTGCACCGCGGTACCGAAAAACTGATCGAGTACAAGACATGGCTTCAGGCGGTTCCCTACTTCGACCGTCTCGACTACGTCTCACCGATGTGCCTCGAGCATGCCTATGCACTCGCGGTGGAAACACTCCTCCAGATCGAGGTGCCGCCGCGCGGCCAGTACATTCGCGTACTGTTTTCCGAGATCACGCGACTGCTCAATCACCTGCTCAACGTCACCACGTTTGCCATGGATGTGGGCGCCCTGACTCCGGCGCTATGGGCGTTCGAGGAACGCGAAAAGCTCATGGAGTTCTACGAGAGAGCCTCGGGTGCGCGCATGCACGCGGCGTGGTTCCGCCCAGGCGGTGTCGCCCGGGATCTTCCCGGCGGTCTCGAAAACGACATCGAAAGCTATGTTGACACGCTCCCCCGGGTCATCGGCGACATCGAGCACCTGCTCAACGAGAACCGCATCTTCAAGCAGCGCACCGTGGATATCGGCGGGGTCTCGGTTGAGGATGCCCTCGACTGGGGGTTTTCGGGGCCCATGCTGCGGAGTGCGGGCGTCCCCTGGGATTTGCGCAAGGCGCAACCTTATGACGTCTACGACCGGATGGAGTTCGACGTGCCGGTGGGCTCGACCGGCGACTGCTTCGAGCGCTACATGTGCCGCATCGAGGAAATGCGCCAGTCCATTCGCATCATCCGACAGTGCATCGCCGACATGCCAACCGGACCGGTGATGACCGCCAATTCCAAGGTTGCACCGCCGTCCCGGGCCGACATGAAACAGTCGATGGAGGCCCTCATCCACCACTTCAAGCTCTTCACCGAGGGCTACCATGTTCCCGAAGGCGAAACCTACAGGGCCGTGGAGGCGCCCAAGGGCGAGTTCGGCGTCTACATCGTCTCCGATGGCTCCAACAGACCTTACCGGTGCCGCATCCGGGCGCCGGGATTTCTTCACCTCGCCGCCACTGACCACCTGTGCAAGGGTCACATGCTGGCGGATGCCGCGGCGATTGTCGGCAGCATGGACATCGTGTTCGGGGAAATCGATCGATGAGTCTGGCCCGCGGACGTCCAGGTGCATCGGAACACCAGCCGGACACGTTCACCTTCACGAAGACCAATCTGGAGGAGGCAGAGCGGATCATGGCGCGGTACCCGCAGGGCCGGACTGCAAGTGCGGTCATGCCCTTGCTTGATCTCGCCCAGCGCCAGGCGGGCTGGGTGCCTGTCGCCGCCATGGACACGGTAGCCGACTTGCTCGCCATGCCGCGCATCCGGGTCTACGAAGTGGCCACCTTCTACACGATGTTCAACCTGGAGCCGGTGGGACGCTATCTCGTCCAGGTCTGCACGACCACGCCCTGCATGCTGCGCGACAGTGATGCCATCGTGGAGGCCTGCCGCGGCCGGCTTGGAATCGATTTCGACGAAACCACGCCTGACGGCCTCTTCACGCTCAAGGAAGTTGAATGCCTCGGCGCATGCGTCAATGCACCGATGGTGCAGATCAACGACGACTACTACGAGGACCTCGATGCCGGCAGCATGGTTGCCGTCCTGGACGCGCTCGCCGGAGGCGATACGCCGCGGCCGGGGCCTCAGGGCGGACGTCACGCATCGGAACCGCAGTCCGGTCCGCGAACGCTCGCCGGTGGAGACTGAGCCATGTTGCAGGACCAGGATCGCATCTTCACCAACCTGTACGGCTTCGAGAGCCCGTCGCTGGACGCCGCGAAGAAGCGGGGAGACTGGGACAACACAGCCGACCTGCTGGCACGGGGCGCGACCGACATCATCAACGAAATCAAGGCATCGGAGTTGCGCGGCCGTGGCGGCGCGGGATTCCCGACCGGTCTCAAGTGGTCGTTCATGCCGGCCGAGCGTCCTGTCGGCCAACCGGCCTTTCTCGTGGTGAATGCGGACGAGAGCGAGCCTGGTACGTGCAAGGACCGCGACATCATCCGCCATGATCCCCACAAGCTCGTCGAGGGTTGTCTTGTTGCCGGCTTCGCCATGCGCGCAACCGCGGCCTACATCTATATCCGTGGCGAGTTCGTGAACGAGGCGAGGGTACTCCAGGCTGCGATCGACGAGGCGCTGGAGGCCGGTCTCATCGGACGCAACGCCTGCGGTTCGGGATACGACTTCGACATCCATCTCCACCGTGGAGCCGGGGCCTACATTTGCGGAGAGGAAACGGCACTCCTCGAGAGTCTCGAGGGCAAGAAGGGCATGCCGCGTCTCAAGCCGCCGTTTCCGGCCATGGCCGGCCTCTACGGATGTCCGACGACCATCTCCAATGTCGAGACTGTGGCCGTGGCGCCGACCATCTTGCGTCGTGGCGCCTCATGGTTTGCCGGCCTCGGTGAACCGAAGAACACGGGCACCAAGATCTTCTGCATTTCCGGTCACGTCAACGAACCCTGCAATGTCGAGGAGGAAATGGGAATTCCCCTCAGGGAGCTTATCGAACGCCATGCGGGGGGTGTCAGGGGAGGCTGGGACAATCTTCTTGCCGTCATCCCGGGCGGTTCTTCCGTGCCGCTCATTCCAAGGTCGGTCTGCGACGACGTGGCAATGAATTTCGATCGTCTGAGTGCAGTGCAGTCGGGCCTCGGCACGGCTGCGGTCATCGTCATGGATCGTTCCACCGACATAGTCCGAGCCATCTGGCGGCTGTCGAAGTTCTATCACCACGAGAGTTGTGGCCAGTGCACGCCGTGTCGTGAAGGGACCGGCTGGATGATGCGGGTTCTCGGGCGCATGATCGAAGGCAGGGCGGAATCCGCCGAGATCGACCTGCTGCAGGAGGTCACGACCCAGATAGAAGGCCACACCATCTGCGCCCTCGGTGATGCCGCAGCATGGCCGATCCAGGGTCTGATACGCCACTTCCGCCCCGAACTGGAACGGCGCATCGAGGACTGCCGCCGGAACGCCCGGCGGGCAGCGTGACGGACATGACGGAGACGGTCTCCATCACGGTAGACGGCGTCGAAATCGAGGTCGATCGCCGCTTGAGCCTGCTGCAGGCTTGTGAACTGGCCGGGGCGGAAGTTCCGCGCTTTTGCTTTCATGACAGGTTGTCGATTGCCGGCAACTGCCGAATGTGCCTTGTCGAGGTGGCGAAGGCGCCCAAGCCGGTTGCATCGTGTGCCCAGTCGCTCATGGACGGCATGGTGGTGTCCACGAGAAGTGCGGTGGCGCGCAAGGCTCAAAGGGGCGCGATGGAGTTCCTGCTGATCAACCACCCTCTCGATTGTCCGATCTGTGATCAGGGGGGAGAGTGCGACCTGCAGGACCAGGCCATGGGATATGGCGCCGGAATCAGCCGTTACGGGGAACAGAAGCGATCGGTGGCGGAGAAGAATTTCGGGCCTCTGATCAAGACCTCGATGACACGCTGCATTCACTGCACACGCTGCATCCGCTTTCTCGACGAGGTCGCCGGTGTACCGGCCCTGGGCGCCACCGGACGCGGCGAGTCGATGGAGATCACGAACTACATCGAGCAGGGCATCGCCAGCGAACTGTCCGGCAACATCATTGACCTGTGCCCGGTGGGGGCGCTCACGTCTGGACCCTATGCCTTCGTGGCGCGGCCCTGGGAGCTTGTGACGACGGAATCCGTCGATGTGATGGATGCCACAGGCAGCAATGTGCGCGTTGATTCCAGAGGCCGGGAAGTCCTGCGTGTCCTGCCGCGCCTGCACGAGGATATCAATGAGGAGTGGATCTCCGACAAGACCCGCTTTGCCATCGACGGTCTCGTCCGGCGGCGGCTCGACCGGCCCTGGGTTCGCGGCAGGGAGGGACTTGGAGAGGTCTCCTGGGAAGAGGCTCTGGGCGCGGTCTCGCAGCGTCTCGAAAATCGCGACGCGACACGTGTCGCCGCGATCGCCGGCGACCTCGTCGATTGCGAAACCCTGTTCGCCATGAAGCGACTGATGGCTGCCATCGGCTCTCCGCACATGGACTGCCGCCAGGATGGCATGGCCGCCGATCCCACCGTGCGCGCTTCCTGGCTCCTCAACAGCACCATCGCCGGAATCGAGGATGCCGATGCCTGTCTGCTGATCGGCGCCCTGCCGCGCCGCGAGGCGTCCATCGTCAATGCCCGGCTGAGAAAACGCTGGCTTGCCGGCGGGTTCTCGGTTGCCAGTGTCGGGCCGCCGGATGATCACTCCTATCCCGTGGAGGAACTGGGCAACCTGACCGACACGTTGCGTCGTATCGAGGCCGGCGAGTCGCCCTTCCCCGGTGCTGCGAATCCGCTGGTGATCGCCGGCAAGGGGGCGCTGGCGCGAGACGATGGGGAGGCGGTGCTGGGCACTGCAGCACGCATCGCCGATGTACTGGGCGCCGTTCACGAGGACTGGAACGGATTCGGTGTCCTCAATGTGGCGGCATCGAGGGTAGGCGGTCTCGACCTCGGGTTTGTACCCTCGGCGGGTGGTTTCGACACCGCCGGCATACTCGCCGGCGCAGGGTCGTCGGTCGATACTGTCTTTCTGCTGGGTGCCGACGAAATCGATACCTCGACCCTCGCAGGCGCCTTTGTCATCTACATCGGCCATCACGGTGACCGGGGCGCCGCCGTTGCCGATGTCATTCTGCCGGCGGCGGCATGGACCGAGAAGGACGCCACGTACGTCAATCTCGAGGGACGGCCGCAGCGTGCGCAGCGTGCCGTGTTTCCGCCTGGCGAGGCCCGCGAGGACTGGCGCATCCTGCGCGCCCTTTCCGGACACCTCGGACTGCCGCTGCCCTTCGACGATCTTGACGGTTTGCGCCAGGAGATGACGCGAGAGGTGCCGCACCTCGGCGCCATTGACACGATCATGCCGGCGGCCTGGCAATCCTTCGGCTCCACTCAGGACATGTCGGATGAGCCCTTCCAGCCGGCCATCGGCAACTTCTACCGGACCTGCACGATCAGCCGCGCTTCGCCGACCATGGGCCTTGCCACGGATGCCTTTCCGTCCGGCGTACAGCAGAGTGCGTCATGCAGTTGATCGGTGAGTGGTTCTGGCACCTCGTCCTGGTGCTGCTCGCCATTGTGGCGATTCTCATTCCGCTCCTCGTCAGCGTTGCCTTTCTCACCTATGCGGAACGCAAGGTCATGGCGGCGATGCAACTGCGTCGCGGTCCGAACGTCGTTGGTCCTTTCGGACTGCTCCAGCCCTTTGCCGATGCCGGCAAGCTGCTGCTGAAGGAAACCATCATTCCCGCAGGCGCCAACCGTGTCATTTTCATCCTCGCGCCGATGGTCACCTTTGTCATTGCCATGGTGGGATGGGCCGTGATTCCCCTCGGTGAGAGCTCTTCAGGAGTCTGGACTCTCGCCAACATCAACGTCGGCATCCTCTATCTTTTTGCCGTCTCGTCTCTTGGTGTCTACGGCATCATCATGGCGGGCTGGGCCTCGAATTCGCGCTACGCCTTCCTCGGCGCCCTGCGCTCAGCGGCGCAGATGGTCTCCTACGAAGTCTCTATCGGCTTTGTCCTCGTCGCCGTTCTCGTGTGCGTCGGTTCACTCAATCTGGCCGACATCGTGCGCTCCCAGAGCGGCGGGTTCTGGTCGTGGTACATCGTGCCGCTGTTTCCGCTCTTCGTGATCTTCTTCATTTCCGCACTGGCGGAGACGAACCGGGCACCCTTTGATCTGCCGGAGGCGGAATCGGAACTTGTGTCCGGTTACAACGTGGAATACTCGGCCATGACCTTCGCCCTGTTCTTCATGGGCGAATACGCCAACATGGTTCTCCTTTCGGGGCTCGCCACCACCCTCTTCCTGGGTGGCTGGCTGCCGCCCTTCGAGGGCCCCTGGCTGGACTGGATTCCCGGGCCCGTGTGGTTTCTCCTCAAGACGGCCTTCTTGCTCTTTGTCTTCATCTGGGTGAGAGCAACATTTCCGCGGTATCGCTATGATCAGCTCATGCGCCTCGGATGGAAGGTATTCCTTCCGCTTTCCCTGGCGGCGGTTGTGGTGGTGGCCGGCGCTCTGCAGGTGTTCGGATGGCTGCCACGATGACACCCTGGCAGGAGGACAATCGATGACCGCTCTTGGCCGTGTGGCCCGCACATTGCTGCTCACGGAGCTGGTCGCCGGATTGATGAGGACGTTCAGCTACCTCTTCCGGAGACGCGCGACCATCAACTATCCCTTCGAAAAGGGGCCGTTGTCGCCACGTTTTCGCGGCGAGCATGCCCTGCGGCGCTATCCCAACGGCGAGGAGCGGTGCATCGCCTGCAAGCTGTGCGAGGCCGTCTGCCCTGCCCAGGCGATCACCATCGAGGCGGAGCCGCGCGAGGACGGCAGCCGCCGCACCACGCGCTACGATATCGACATGACAAAGTGCATCTATTGCGGGTTCTGCGAGGAGGCCTGCCCGGTAGACGCCATTGTCGAGGGACCGAACTTCGAGTTTGCCACGGAGACCCGCGAGGAACTGCTCTATGACAAGGAGCGGCTTCTCGCCAACGGCGACCGCTGGGAGAAGGAAATCGCAGCGCGGCTTGCCGCCGATGCTCCCTACAGGTGACAGGCGCCATGATTCTCCAGACACTCGCGTTCTATCTCTTCGCCGCCATTCTGCTGGTCTCGGCTGTTGTCGTGATCTCGGCCCGAAATCCCGTGCACTCCGTGCTTTGCCTGATACTCGCGTTCTTCAATGCGGCGGCCCTCTTCGTTCTCATAGGCGCCGAGTTCCTGGCCATGATCCTGGTCATTGTCTACGTGGGTGCCGTTGCCGTTCTTTTCCTGTTCGTGGTGATGATGCTCGACATCGATCTCGCCGAGATGCGCCAGGGATTCCTCAACTATCTTCCGATCGGCGCCCTTGTCGGCCTTGTGCTGTTCGTTGAACTCGTCATCGTTGCCGGGCTGTGGCAGTACGAACCAGCCATGGCAACCGGTCTGGGGCAGCCTGTGCCGCCACTTGATGTACGCAGCAACACGGCGGCCATCGGCGATGTGCTCTACACCCGCTATGCGCTCCTCTTCCAGGCAGCCGGCATCATTCTCCTCATCGCCATGATCGGGGCCATCGTGCTGACGCTGCGTCATCGCCAGATCAAGCGCCAGCGGATCGGTGAGCAGGTTCGTCGGCGTCCCGAGGACGTGATCCGGCTCCACGACGCGCCGCGCGGGGAAGGGGTCTGACATGGCTGTCGGACTCGAACACTATCTGGCGCTGGCAGCGGTCCTGTTCACCCTGGGAATCCTCGGCATTTTTCTCAACCGCAAGAACGTCATCATCATTCTGATGTCTGTCGAACTGATGCTGCTCGCCGTCAACATCAATCTGGTGGCTTTCTCCGTCGAGCTCGGTGACCTCGTGGGGCAGGTCTTCGCCATGTTCGTGCTGACTGTTGCCGCCGCGGAAGCGGCCATAGGTCTGGCGATCCTTGTCGTCTTCTTCCGCAACCGCAGTTCCATCGCGGTGGAAGACATCTCAACGATGAAGGGTTAGCCAGCCGTGCTTCACGCAGTCGCTGTTGTCTTTCTGCCCCTTCTGGGCGCCGTGATCTCAGGCTTTTTCGGGCGCTGGCTGGGAGACCGGATCGCACCCGTTCTGGCATCGGTCCTGCTGGTGGCATCCGCTGTCCTTGGCTGGATCGTGTTTTTCCAGTTCACGGGCTCTGCGGAACCTGTCACGGTGCATCTCTTCACGTGGATCGACTCCGGCAGTTTCGAAGTCAGCTGGGCGCTTGCGCTTGATCAGGTGACCGCCGTCATGCTGGTGGTGGTGACCACGGTGTCCGCCGTCGTCCATGTCTACTCCCTGGGCTACATGGCGCATGATCCGCACCGGCCGCGGTTCTTTGCCTATCTGTCCCTCTTCACCTTCGCCATGCTGATGCTGGTGACAGCCGACAACTTCGTGCAGATGTTCTTTGGCTGGGAAGGTGTTGGCGTCTGCAGCTACCTGCTGATCGGATTCTGGTACAAGAGGCCGAGCGCCAATGCCGCGGCCATCAAGGCCTTCATTGTCAACCGGATCGGGGATTTCGGTCTCGCCCTAGGCATCATGGGCGTCTTTCTGGTGTTCGACACGGTGGCCTTTGACGCCGTCTTCGCCGCGGTTCCCGACGTGGCAGGGACATCGATCTCCTTCCTGTCGATGGAAATCGACACGTTGACGCTGCTTTGCCTGCTCCTGTTTGTGGGCGCCATGGGAAAGTCGGCCCAGGTGCCGCTGCATACATGGCTTCCCGATGCGATGGAGGGACCGACCCCGGTCTCGGCCCTGATCCACGCAGCCACCATGGTCACGGCTGGCGTCTTTTTGGTCGTGCGCCTGTCACCGATGTTCGAGTTCGCGCCCGCAGCGCTGTGGGTGGTCACCATCGTCGGCGCGTCGACGGCCATCTTCGCGGCGACAGTGGGCCTCGCACAGAACGACATCAAGCGTGTCATCGCCTATTCGACCTGCAGCCAGCTTGGGTACATGTTCCTGGCCTGTGGCGTCGGGGCCTACCCGGTGGCGCTCTTCCACCTCTTCACCCATGCCTTCTTCAAGGCCCTGCTGTTCCTGGGATCCGGTGCGGTCATTCACGCAGTTGGCGGCGAACAGGACATGCGCCAGATGGGAGGGCTGTGGCGCCGCATGCCCGTGACGTACGCCTACATGTGGATCGGCAGCCTCGCTCTGGCGGGCATACCGGTGTTCGCCGGCTACTGGTCGAAGGATCTCATCATTGAATCGGCCTGGGTGAGCGATGGATTCGCCGGCGGGTATGCCTTCTGGATCGGCGTTGGCGCGGCCTTCCTCACGGCACTGTATTCGTGGCGCCTGATCATCATGACATTCCACGGCACGCCTCGCATGACAGCCGAGGTGCTCGAGCATGTCCACGAGGCGCCGCGCGTCATGTGGGTGCCGCTGCTGGTTCTCGCCGGTGGCGCCCTTGTCGGCGGACTGCCGGTGCTGGGCGGACACATGGTGGCACATGGCGGAGGAGAGTTCTTCGGGTCATCGATCCTGATGCTGGGCGAGAATGTCATCGAGAAGGCCCATCACGACACACCTCTTGCTATCAAGGCGCTGATCCTTGTGGTGGCGACGGGAGGAATCGTGGCCGCCTGGTGGGCCTACGTAAAGAGACCGGCCCTGCCGGCGCGCCTTGCTTCCCGCTTTTCCCGCAGTCACCGCTTCCTGCTCAACAAGTGGTACTTCGACGAGATCTACGAAGCCCTGCTGGTCCAGCCGGCGAAACGCATTGGACTGGGACTTTGGAAGACGGGAGATGGCGACGTGATCGATGGTCTGGGTCCTGATGGAGTTGCCGGTGCCACTCTCGCCCTGGCACGTCGTGCCAGATTCCTGCAGTCGGGCTATCTCTATCATTACGCCTTCGCCATGCTGATCGGTCTCGTCGTGCTGGCCAGCTGGTTCCTTTTCAGGATCTGGGGCTAGATCGATGTCGCAGTGGCCCTTGCTCTCCCTGGCCATCTTTCTGCCGCTGGTGGGCGCAGCCTTCGTGTTGCTCACGCGAGGCGACAACGAAGAGGCGGTGGCCCGCAACACCCGTTATGTCGCCCTGTGGACCTCCTTTGTCGTGCTCGTTGTCGTGCTTCTCATCTGGGCAGCCTTCGACACGACCACGGCGGAGTTCCAATTCGTCGAAAGGGCGCCATGGATACCGGCGTTCGGTATCGAGTACCACCTGGGCGTCGACGGCATTTCCCTTTTCCTGATCGTGCTGACGGCCTTCCTGGTGCCTGTCTGCATCCTCTGTTCGTGGGACTCCATTCGGACCCGGGTGAGGGAGTACATGATCGCCTTCCTGGTCATGGAATCCTTCATCATCGGAGTCTTCTGCGCCCTCGACTTCGTTCTCTTCTACCTTTTCTTCGAGGCGATGCTGATTCCGATGTTCCTGATCATCGGCATCTGGGGCGGGCCACGGCGCATCTACTCGGCGTTCAAGTTCTTCCTCTACACTCTCGTCGGCTCGGTGCTGTTGCTGGTGGCGGTGCTGACAATGTTCTTCGAGACTGGCACGACGAGCATCCCCGATCTCATGACCTGGGGGTTCGATGAGGATCTGCAGCGCTGGCTCTGGTTGGCCATGTTTGCCTCGTTCGCGGTCAAGGTGCCGATGTGGCCATTCCATACGTGGTTGCCGGATGCACATGTCGAGGCGCCGACTGCGGGTTCCGTCATCCTCGCCGGGATCCTGCTCAAGATGGGGGCTTACGGGTTTCTCAGATTTTCCCTGCCGATGCTGCCCGAGGCATCGGTCTATTTCGCCCCACTGGTCTATTCACTGTCGATCGTCGCCATCATTTACACCTCCCTTGTGGCGCTGATGCAGGAGGACATGAAGAAACTCATTGCCTATTCCTCGGTAGCTCACATGGGTTTCGTGACCATCGGCATCTTTTCCATGAACCAGCAGGGAATTGAAGGCGGCCTCTTCCAGATGCTGTCCCACGGGGTTGTCTCCGCCGCGCTCTTTCTTGTGGTCGGCGTCGTCTATGACAGGATGCACAGCCGCCTCATTGCCACTTATGGTGGCCTCGTCCACCGCATGCCCCGCTATGCCCTGGTGTTTATGGTGTTCATGCTGGCTTCCGTGGGGCTGCCCGGCACCTCGGGTTTCGTCGGCGAGTTCCTGGTTCTTGTCGGCGCATTCCAGGCGAACACCTGGGTGGCGTTCCTGGCCACCACCGGAGTTGTGCTGGGCGCTGCCTACATGCTTTGGCTCTACCGCCGCGTCGTGTTCGGCGAACTCGTGAAGGCGGAACTGAAATCGATCAGTGACTGCAACAGGCGCGAGATGCTGTTCTTCGTACCGCTGGTGGCGGCGGTGCTGATCATGGGAGTCTGGCCGGAATCGCTGCTCGATGCCATGCACGTGTCGGTTGTCAACCTTGTCGAACAGACCGCGGGGGCCAACGAAGCGGTGTCCTTCGCCATGAGGGGCGAGAGGTGATGGCCGCTTTCCACGCACACGAACTCCTCACCATTCTTCCAGCGCTGTGGCTTGCCATCGCCGGCATGGCGTTGCTGACGGTCGGCGTCTTCATCTCCAGGAACGCGTCCCACATTGTCTTCTGGGGAGCGGTGGCATCCCTGGTGATTGCCGGGTTTCTTGCCATTGTGTCTCCTGTTGGTGAACAGCCCTTCAATGGCCTTCTTTCCATCGACGCCTTCGGCAGGTTCATGACCGTGCTGGTGGTGTCGGGCGCAGTGCTGGCCCTGTTCATGGCCCGTGGCTTCATGCGCAGGGAATCCATGGAACGTTTCGAGTTGCCTGTGCTGGTGGTCCTGGCCACGCTGGGAATGTACCTGATGGTCCAGGCCAACGATCTCATGACACTCTATGTCGGTCTGGAAATGCAGAGCCTGGCACTTTACGTTTGCGCCGCATTCCAGCAGGACAAACTGCGATCCACCGAGGCTGGTCTCAAGTACTTCGTGCTCGGGGCCGTCGCCTCCGGCATGCTGCTCTACGGTTGCTCGCTGGTGTACGGATTCTCGGGCTCGACATCCTTCCGTGGCATTGTTGCCACGTTGGCGGCCGGTGATGATTCCACCGGCATTCTCGTCGGTGCCGTCTTCATCGCTGCCGGCCTTGCCTTCAAGATATCCGCCGTGCCCTTTCACATGTGGACGCCCGATGTCTACGAGGGTGCGCCGACACCCGTCACCGCCTTCTTCTCCGCCGCACCCAAGGTGGCCGCCATGGCACTTCTGGTCCGGGTGCTCATCGATCCCTTTGCCGCACTCGTCGATCACTGGCAGCAGATCATCTTTCTTCTCGCCGTGGGGTCCATGGCCCTTGGTGCATTGGGTGCCATTGGCCAACGCAACATCAAGCGGCTGATGGCCTACAGTTCCATCGGTCACGCCGGTTTCGCCCTGGTCGGCCTCGCGGCGGGAAGCGAGGCAGGAATTCACGGCGTGGCCGTCTATCTGGCCATCTACCTTGTCATGGGCCTGGGGACCTGGGGTTGCATTCTCGCCATGCGGCGTGATGGCACCATGATCGAAGGAATCGATGATCTCGCGGGACTTTCGCGCAGCCAGCCGGCGCTGGCCCTGGCTCTGGCCGTCTTCATGTTTTCCATGGCCGGCATCCCGCCACTCGCCGGATTCTTCGGCAAGTTCTACGTCTTCCTGGCCGCCATTGATGCCGGGCTCTACACGCTTACCGTGATCGGGGTGCTGATGAGCGTGGTGGGAGCCTTCTACTACATCAGAATTGTCAAGCTCATGTACTTCGATGATCCGGCGGACGCCTTCGACCGTCCGGCGGGTCGCGATCTCGTACCCGTGATCGCGGTGACAGCAGTTGTCACAGTCGGCTTCTTCCTGTTTCCCGATCCCCTTCTCGACAGCGCCCGTCACGCTGCTGCCGCCCTTGTTGCCGGCGTAAGCCCCTAGAGTCGATGAACGCCATGCTGCCGCCACCCTTTCGCCTGGTCGAACGCGACGAGGTGACGAGCACCAATGACACCGCCATTGAACTCGCAGAGGCCGGGATCGCTGCCTGGAGCGTGGTCCGGGCACGCTTCCAGACAGGCGGACGGGGTCGCCGGGGAAGGGTGTTCGTGTCGCCTCCCGGCAACTCCTACACGTCCTTCATTCTCAGACCCGGCGTCGCCCCGCGTGAAATCCCGCAACTATCCCTCATCACGGGCGTGGCCGTCGCCGAGTCCATCGAGGCAACTGCTCCTGGGACCGCGCCGGTGCGCTGCAAGTGGCCCAACGACATCCTCATCAATGACGCCAAGGTGGCCGGAATCCTGTTGGAGACAGGAGGTGATGCCGTGATCGTCGGAATCGGCATCAATCTCGTCAGCCACCCCGACATCAGGGGTGTGGCCACCACGGATCTCGCAAGCGAGGGAGCCCCTGGGGTCGATCGCGACCTCCTTCTTGCAACGCTCTGCCGCCGTCTCATGGATCGGGTGACGGACTGGGAGAAGTCCGGATTCGCGTCCCAGCGTCTGGCGTGGCTCGATCGTGCCGTCGGGATTGGCGCGCGTGCGTCGATCAGCGAAGACAATTCCATGGAAGGTCGGATTGTCGGGCTTGCGCATGACGGGGCGCTGATCATGGAATCGGGTGGCCGGCGAAGACGGATTGTGTCCGGTACGCTCAGACTGCAGTCAGCCACGCACCGGTGGCCGGACGACGCCCAGGACCATCGGGCACCGGAGGCTCGGGCGTGAAGGACCTTCTCCTGGCAATCGATGCGGGCAACACGAACACGGTGTTTGCCGTCTTTCGGGGCTGTGAGCTGGTGGGGCAGTGGCGAATCAGCGCCAACACCGGGCGCACCGCCGACGAGTATGCGGTATGGCTTCACCATCTCCTGGGCCTGAATCGTCTTGATGCCGGGGGCATCAATGATGCGGTGATCGCAAGCGTCGTCCCCCATGGCATTCATGAGCTCAAACTCCTGTGCCGCCATCACCATGACTGTGAGCCGGTGGTCGTGGGCGAGTCGGCACACCTGGGTATCCCGCTCAGGGTCGACATGCCGGATGAAGTGGGCGCGGATCGCCTGGCCAACGTGGTCGGTGCCTGGACGCGTCTGGGCGGCCCATTGATCATCATTGACTTCGGCACCGCGACCACCTTTGACGTGGTCGATGAGGATGGCGGATTCGCCGGGGGGGTCTTTGCTCCGGGGGTCAATCTCGCTCTCGACGCCATGCACCGGATTTCCGCCCGGCTGCCGAGAATTGGCATCGACAAGCCGCAACGAGTCATCGGCACAAACACGGTCAGTTGCATGCAATCGGGCGCCTATTGGGGGTATGTGAGCCTTATCGAAGGCGTCGTCAGCCGTATCCGCGCCGAGTACGGCAAGCCGATGAAGGTTGTGGCGACCGGCGGCCTGGCGCCCCTGTTCGATGCGGCAACCGACAGTATCGACAGCTTTGATCCCGATATCACCGTCCACGGTCTGCTGGAAATCTGGCGGCGCACGAGAAAGATCCCTTGACGCATCCTCTGCATTTCCTGCCCCTGGGCGGTTCCGGCGAAATCGGCATGAATCTCAATCTCTACGAGTATGGCGGCTCGTGGCTGATGTGTGATCTTGGCGTGACGTTCGCCGGCGAGGAGCTTCCCGGCATCGATCTGGTGATGCCCGACATCTCCTACATCGTGGAGCGCCGCCAGCATCTCCTCGGTCTCGTCCTCACGCACGCTCACGAGGATCACATGGGGGCGGTGCCCTACCTGTGGCCCCTTCTGGAATGCCCGGTCTACGCCACGCCCTTTACCGCCGCGCTGCTCGCCGAGAAACTTCATGAGGGAGCGGACGGCATCCATGAGATGGACATCCACGTCATCGATCCGGAAAGCACGCTGAAGCTTGGTCCCTTTTCCGTTGCCCTCCACGGCCTCACACACTCGATTCCCGAGCCCAATGCTCTCGTTCTCGACACGCCGGCCGGTCGCATCATGCACACCGGCGACTGGAAGCTCGACCCGGAGCCACTGATCTCGGATCCGGTGGACGAGGAGGCGATCAGGAAAAGCGGTGATTCCGGCATCCTTGCCATGGTGTGCGACTCCACCAATGTTTTTCGCCCCGGTACCTCCGGTTCGGAAGCCGACGTGCGGTGCAGTCTCATCGAGGAAGTCGCCGGACGACACGGCCGTGTCGCCATCACCACCTTTGCCAGCAACCTGACCCGTCTGCTTTCCATCCACCAGGCGGCCGAGGCCAATGGCCGCAGGTGCGTCGCGCTGGGTCGTTCAATGTGGCGCATCATCAAGTGTGCCCGGCAGACGGGCTACCTGCCGCCTGACACCCAATTCATGTCTGACAGGGACGCCCGCCACCTTGCTCCTGACAAGGTGCTCTACATGCTGACCGGCAGTCAGGGAGAGCCCAACGCCGCGTTGTCACGGATCGCCGCAGGCAATCATCAGACGGTGACACTGGAGGCCGGTGACCACGTCATCTTTTCCTCGAAGATCATCCCGGGCAACGAGCGGGCAATCTTCGATCTCATCAACCGGCTGACACAACTTGGAATCGAGACCGTCACGGAGGATGAACGGTTTGTCCATGTTTCCGGTCATCCCAACCGCGAAGAACTGGCGCGCATGTACGCTCTCGTGCGGCCACGGTATGCCATTCCGGTTCATGGCGAGATCCGTCATCTCAAGGAGCACGCCACCCTGGCCGAGTCCCTTGGTGTCGAACCGGTGAGGGGAGTGGCGAACGGGTCCCTGGTCCGGCTGGCGCCCGGCACCCCCTCGGTTGTCCGCACGGTGCCCCACGGCAGGGTTGCCTGGAACGGGCGGCGTGCCGTTCCCGTCGACGGACCCCTGATCCGCGAACGGCGTGATGCCATGGCATGTGGCGTCGTGATCATCACTTTGGTGGTGGATCACGAGGGGGATCTCGCCGCCGACCCGCACGTGGCGCTCATCGGTCTGGGCGAGGAACCCGATGTCGCCCTTTCGATTGCCGATGATGCGGTTGACACCTTCGAGGATCTTCGGCCGCACGAAAGGATGATGGACGAAGGCATCATGCGGGCACTAAGGCGTATTCCCCGCCGCTGGCTTGGCGGAACGCGAGCACGGCGCCCGATGACACGGATCGCCATCATCAGAATCTGAAACCCCCGCCACAGCCAGCGAAAGGAAGGAGTCAGATGATCGGCAGACTGAACCATGTTGCCATCGCCGTGCCTGATCTTGCCGCCGCCAGTGCCCTCTATCGCGAGACGCTCGCAGCGACGGTATCGGAGCCGGTCGACCAGCCCGACCACGGAGTCACGACTGTCTTCGTCGATCTTCCCAACACCAGGATAGAGTTGCTCGGTGTTCTGGGCGATCAATCGCCGATAGCGGCCTTCCTGGACCGCCATCCGGCAGGGGGCATGCATCATGTCTGCTACGAGGTCGATGATATTCGTGCCGCCCGGGATCGCATTGTCTCCGCGGGAGGGCGCATCATCGGCAACGGCGAACCCAGGATCGGCGCCCATGGAAAGCCGGTACTGTTCCTCCATCCCAGGGACTTCTGTGGCACTCTCATCGAACTGGAAGAAGCCTGATCGTCACGCGAGTGCGCGACGGGGAATGCCAGGCAAAGACGAAGGGGAGGTGATATGAATCATGTCGCTCTTCGGGCTGATTGTGGTTTTCGTGTGTGTGTGGTGGGTGGTGTTCTTTGCCGCCCTGCCCATCGGCGTCCGCCGCCAGAAACGGGTGGCCGAAGGACACGATCCCGGGGCACCCGCTGAACCCATGTTGTTGAAGAAGGTGCTATGGACAACGGTTGCCAGCAGCGTTCTCGTTGGTGCCGTGGTCCTTTTCGAGGCGGCTGATATCACAGATTTCGGCGCCTGGTTCATCGGATTGCCGTCATGACCGACAGCTACTGTGTCCTTGCTCCGAACGATCCCGTGCACCGCTCATATCATGACAGCGAGTACGGGTTTCCGATCAGGGGAGACAACGAACTCTTCGAGAGACTAGTTCTCGAGATCAACCAGGCCGGGCTTTCCTGGGCGCTCATTCTGAAGAAACGTGCGGCATTCGTTCGGGCCTTCGACGGATTCGACATCGATGCCGTCGCCGCCTACACGCAAGGCGACATCGACCGGCTGATGGGCGATAGCGGAATCATCCGAAACCGACGCAAGATCGAGGCCGCCATCGCCAATGCGCAACGACTCGTGGACCTGCGGGCGCTCCATGGCGGATTTCATGGATGGCTGGAGGCGTACCATCCTCTCGACCACGCCGCCTGGACCCGGCTCTTCAGGCAAACATTCGTTTTCACCGGCCCCCTTGTCGTCGAGGAGTTCCTGATGTCGACGGGCTGGCTTCCCGGCGCTCACAGCGACGACTGCCCGGTTCAGGCAAGGATCATCAAGGCACGCCCCGCCTGGCTCGATTGCCATGACAAGAGGGCGCCGGATGGCTAGAGTGACGACTTCCCGGAACCCCGGTTGACTCATGCGTCTGACCCGCTACTTCCTGCCGACGCTCAAGGAAACTCCTGCCGAGGCACAGATTGCCTCGCATCGGCTGATGCTGCGTGCCGGCATGGTCCGTCAGGCTGGCGCCGGCATCTATTCCTGGCTTCCGCTGGGCTTCCGTGTCCTCAAGCGCATTGAAACCATCGTGCACGACGAAATGCAAAAGGCCGGCGCCCATGCCGTCCTCATGCCCACCATGCAGCTGGCCGACCTGTGGCGCGAGAGCGGGCGCTACGATGCCTACGGGCCGGAGATGTTGCGGATTCGGGACCGCCACGGTCGCGACATGCTCTTTGGCCCGACCAATGAGGAACAGATCACCCAGATCGTGCGTGACGACATCCAGAGTTACCGCGACCTGCCGCGAAACCTCTATCACATCCAGTGGAAGTTCCGGGACGAGATCCGTCCGCGCTTCGGGGTCATGCGCGGGCGCGAGTTCCTCATGAAGGATGCCTATTCGTTCGATCTCGATTTCGAATCCGCAAGGCGTTCCTACAACACCATGTTCGTCGCCTATCTGAGAACCTATGCGCGCATGGGCTTGAGGGCCATTCCCCTGCGGGCCGAGTCCGGCCCCATCGGCGGCGACCTCTCGCACGAGTTCGTTATCCTCGCGGCCACCGGCGAAACCAGGGTCCACGCTGACAAGCGCCTGCTCGACATGGATGCCACCTGTTCCGGCATCGACTATGACAGCGATCTTGAACCCGTCGTCAGGGCATGGACATCGCTCTATGCCGCGAGCGACGACAAGCATGACCCGGAAACCGCGCCGGTTTCCGGATCAGACCTGCTTGTTGCACGCGGTATCGAGGTCGGCCACATCTTCTACTTCGGCACCAAATATTCCGAAGCCATGGGGGCCAGCGTGGCGATGCCGGATGGGGAGCGGCGGTTGCTGCATGGCGGCTCCTATGGCATCGGGGTCTCGCGCCTTGCCGGCGCCATCATCGAGGCCTGTCATGACGACGCCGGGATCATCTGGCCGGCTAGTGTCGCTCCCTTCGATGCCGGTATCGTCAATCTCAAGGCCGGCGATCCGCTCTGTGATTCCATGGCGACGACTGTAGAGGAGCGTCTCGATTCCGCCGGTTTCGAAGTGCTCCACGATGATCGCGACGAGAGGGCAGGGGTGAAGTTCTCCGACATGGATCTCATCGGCCTTCCCTGGCAGATCATCATCGGTCCACGTGGAGCCGCGTCTTCAAGGGTGGAACTCAAGCGCCGCGTCGACGGCGAGCGTCTGGATCTGTCGATGGACGATGCCGTCTCTCGCATTCTCGAATCGTACACGTGATCGGTACATTCGAACGGACGGTAGCCCTGCGCTACCTGAAATCCCGACGCCAGGAAGGGTTCATCTCGGTCACCGCCGGGTTTTCCCTTGTGGGCATCTGCCTGGGGGTCGGCGCTCTCATCATCGTCATGTCGGTGATGAACGGTTTTCGCCATGAACTCATTACCCAGATCCTCGGATTCAAGGGCCACGTCACCATTGTTGCGCCTGCCGACGGATTTGCAGGTTATGGCGAACTTGCGAGCGATGTGGCGGCGCTCCCTGACGTCACCCTTGCCGCGCCGGTGATCGAAGGCCAGGTTCTCGCATCATCGCGTCATGCCCACGCCGGCGTGATCGTTCGCGGACTGACGGCCGATGATCTTGCCGCCAAGCCGCTGATCGCTGACAACATGGTGGCCGGTACACTTGATCGTCTGAAGGGCCATCCCGGCATCATTGCCGGTTCCAGGCTGATGCGCCGCCTTGGCCTGAGGCTCGGCGATTCGATGACGCTTCTCTCGCCGCGTGGCCTGCCTACAGCTCTTGGAACCATGCCGAGGTCGGTTTCGTGGCCGGTGGTGGGCGTCTTCGAGGTCGGCATGTACGAGTTCGATTCCAGCGTTGTCTTCGTGCCGTTCGACATGGCGCAGACCTATTTCCGTTTGGCAGACCGCGCGACGGAAATCGAGGTCATGATCACGCGTCCGGAACATCCGGCTGCCACGGCGGCTGGAATTCGCCAAATCGTGGCCGATGCCGGTCCGCCGGGGGTTGTGGTCGTGGACTGGCAACAAACCAACCGACACCTCTATGCCGCCCTTCAGGTGGAACGCGATGTCATGTTCCTCATCCTGACGCTTATCGTTCTGGTCGCCGCCTTCAACATCATCTCCTCTCTCATTCTCCTCGTGAAGGACAAGAACGGCGATATCGCGATCATGCGCACCATGGGTGCGACACGCGGCAGCGTCATGCGCATCTTTCTCCTGACCGGTTCGGCCATCGGCATTGCCGGGACCCTTGCCGGCGCGGTTATCGGTGTCCTGTTCTGTCTTCACATCGAGGAGATCCGCCAACTGATCCAGACGCTCATCGGACTCGAGCTGTTTCCCGCCGAAGTCTATTTCCTGTCCCGTCTGCCGGCGAAGCTTGATTGGCAGGAAGTCGCGACCATCTCCCTCATGGCGCTGGGTCTTGCCTTTCTCGCCTCCCTCTACCCCGCCTGGCGGGCTGCACGTATCGAACCCGCCGATGCCCTGCGCTATGAGTGACTCAATCCTCGAACTCAAACGTGTAGGACGCAGGTTCGTCCAGGGCGGGCGTACGGTCACAGCGCTCTGCGACGCGAGCCTGAGTCTTGCCATGGGTGAAACTGTTGCTCTCGTGGGACCTTCAGGCGCGGGCAAGTCGACACTTCTCTACATCGCGGGGCTTCTCGAACGGGCCGATACTGGAGACGTCACCATCCAGGGCGTCGACTGCAACAGCCTGGGTGACCGCGAGCGCACGACTCTCAGGCGGAAAAACCTGGGGTTCATCTACCAGTTCCATCACCTCTTGCCGGAGTTCTCGGCACTGGAGAATGTCGTGATCCCGCAACTGATCGGCGGCGTTGATCGCGCTATGGCGCGCAGGCGGGCACATGAACTGCTGGACCATCTTGGACTCGCCGAGCGCCTTGACCATCGTCCAGCCCGCCTCTCCGGAGGCGAGCAGCAGCGCGTTGCCTTCGCCCGAGCCCTTGCCAATCGGCCCGCCATTCTCCTGGCCGACGAACCGACCGGCAACCTCGATCCGGAAACGGCGCGCTCAGTCATGGACCGGCTCATCAGTGAGGTCCGTGAACGTCGTCTCGCCGCCCTGGTCGCGACCCACAACACGGAACTTGCCGAGAGACTGGATCGTACCGTACGCCTCGTCGCCGGCTCACTCGCTTGAGACGCGCCACCATTCAACCGGCTGTCACGCGTGCGGTGGTCGTTTCCGCGCCCGACTCCCTGGACGCAAGAAAGTGGAGCCTGGTCGTTGGCCGGTCTTGGCGCTCTGCGGCGGGCGAAACGTAATTCAAGTGCACAAGCGCCCGACTTGCCGTGTCGGCGAGTACTCCCGACCAGATCGAGAGCAGCCATGTTGTCGTGTCACGTACGTCGTCCGAGGGGTTCGGGGTTGGTGCGCCGTGGCAGTTGAGCGGTGATGGTGCAGTCGCCCGGAATCCGACGAATGTCAGCGCTCTGACTGACCCGGACTGAACGTGCGAGGGCATTTCTGTCCCCAAACTGTCGCACTCTTGCCGATCGCCAGGTGCCTTGATCGCGCCGTCCGTTTCGGGCGGTGGACCATCCACAGGCCGAGGTGGGAGAGTGCGTCATGACCGGTTTTGTTCACCTGCGTGTTCATACGCCATTCTCCCTCCTAGAGGGAGCGGTGAAGATTCCGGAGCTCATCGAGCTTTGTCTTGCCAATGACATGCCGGCCATGGCCATCACCGACACCGGAAACATGTTCGGTGCGCTGGAGTTCGCATCGGCATGCTCGGCAAACGGAATCCAGCCGATCATCGGGACCTTGCTTGCCATCCGTCACGACGAGGAGGAGAGGCTGCGTGATCCCGATTGCGCCGAACGCCTGGTTCTGCTTGCCCGGGACAGCGGGGGATACGCCAATCTCCTCGACTTGATGAGCGAAGCCTGTCTGACAACGGGTTCAGGCGATATCCCTTCGCTTCTTCTCGATGATCTTGCCGGTCGCTGCGAAGGCCTGATCTGCCTTACCGGCGGGGCCTCGGGTCCTCTTGGCCAGCTGGTCCTTTCCGGAGCCATGGAGCAGGCACGTCTGCACCTCGAGCGCCTGCGTGACCTCTTCGGGGACTGCCTCTATGTCGAGATCCAGCGGCATGGCCTCGAGGCGGAGGATGCAAGCGAGGCAGGAATGCTCGACCTCGCCTACGATCTCGATGTTCCGCTGGTGGCCACCAACGACGTCATGTTTGCCGACGAAACCATGCACGAGGCCCATGACGTGCTGATGTGCATCGCCGGCGGCGCCACCATTGACCGGCGCGACAGGCGCCGTGTCACCCCGCATCACGGGTTTGCCAGTCCTGAGACCATGGCGGCACGCTTCGCGGACCTTCCCGAGGCCATTGCCAACACGCTTACGATCGCCCGGCGCTGTGCCGTCACCTCTCCGATACGGACTCCCATCCTGCCTCCCTTTCCGGTTGCCGGGGGATGGGGCGAGGACGACGAACTTCGCCGCCAGGCGCGGGAAGGGCTGGAACAGCGCCTTCGCCGGCTTCCCGACACACGTGACACCGGACCCTATCGGGAACGCCTCGAGTTCGAACTTGACGTGATCGTCAAGATGGGGTTCGCCGGTTACTTCCTGATCGTTGCCGAGTTCATCCAGTGGGCGAAGGGCGAGGACATTCCCGTTGGCCCGGGCCGCGGATCGGGCGCCAGTTCCGTGGTGGCGTGGTCCCTCACCATCACGGATCTCGATCCCATCCAGTTCGGTCTCCTTTTCGAGCGCTTCCTCAATCCGGACAGGGTGTCGATGCCCGACTTTGACATCGACTTCTGTCAGGACCGCCGTGATGAAGTGATCGCCCACGTCCAGGACCGCTACGGCGCCGACAGGGTGGCTCAGATCATCACCTTCGGCACCCTTCAGGCACGTGCCGTGGTGCGTGATGTCGGGCGCGTGCTGCAGATGCCCTACCATCGTGTGGACAGGCTGGCGAAGCTCATCCCCTACAACCCGGCTCACCCGGTCAACCTGCAGACGGCCATTGACAATGAGCCGGCGCTCAGGGATGCCATGGCGGACGACGCGGTCAGGCGGCTGATCGAGACCGCACTCCGGCTCGAAGGTCTCTACCGCCATGCCAGCACGCATGCCGCCGGAGTCGTCATTGGCGATCGCCCGCTGCGTCAGCTGATCCCGCTCTATCGCGATCCGCGTTCGGAGTTTCCGGTGTCGCAGTTCCACATGAAGGACGTGGACAAGGCCGGTCTCGTCAAGTTCGACTTTCTTGGTCTGAAGACCCTGACGGTACTCAAACGCGCCCGCACCCTGCTGGCACGACGAGGCACCACCGTCGACCTCGACAACCTGCCGCTCGACGACGCCGACACCTTTGCCATGCTGACCAGGGCGGAGACCATCGGGGTCTTCCAGCTCGAGGGGCAGGGCATGCGCGACGCCCTGAGCCATCTCAAGCCCGATTCCATCGAGGACATCATCGCCCTGGTATCGCTCTACCGTCCCGGACCCATGGACAACATTCCGCAGTTCTGCAATCGCAAGCATGGTCACGAGGAGGTCGACTACCTTCACCCATCGCTTGAGGAGGTGCTGAGCGAAACCTACGGCGTCATCATCTATCAGGAACAGGTGATGCAGATCGCCAGGATTCTGGCTGGATACAGTCTCGCCGAAGCGGACCTGCTGCGAAGGGCCATGGG
Source organism: Alphaproteobacteria bacterium (assembly GCA_964291415.2). Classification (GTDB taxonomy): domain Bacteria; phylum Pseudomonadota; class Alphaproteobacteria; order SP197; family SP197; genus SP197. The sequence continues at coordinate 1,151,557 of OZ219920.1, forward strand.
CAAGAAGATCAAGGAGGAAATGGCAGCCCAACGCGACCGCTTTGTTTCCGGCGCCACCGACCGCGGTGTCGAAGAGAGGCGAGCCACTGAGATTTTCAATCTGGTGGACAAGTTCGCCGGGTACGGATTCAACAAGAGCCATGCAGCGGCGTACGCCATCGTGGCCTATCAGACTGCCTGGCTGAAGGCGCATCATCCCGTCGAGTTTCTGGCCGCGTCGATGACCCTCGACATGGGAAACACCGACAGGCTCGATCACTTTAGACAGGAACTCGTCCGTCTCGGGATTCCCCTGTTGCCACCGGACATCAACCGTTCGGATGTCACGTTCACCGTGGAGGAGATTGGAGGAGGCAAGGCGGCGGTACGCTATGCGCTTGCCGCGATCCGGAACGTTGGCGAAGGAGCGATGAGCGCCCTCGTCGCCGAACGCGATGCCAACGGCGCCTTTTCAGGCCTCTTCGAGTTCGCCTCGAGACTCGATACTCGCGTTGTCAAGAAGCGACAACTGGAAATGCTCGCCTGTGCCGGTGCCTTCGACTGCATCGACGATAGCCGGGCCCGGGTCGTCGCCAACATCAACCGTCTTGTGCAGTTCAATGCAAGCATTGTCGCAGAACGCGAAAGCAGGCAGCAGAACCTGTTCGGTGACGACGGCGACGCCCGTGACCCCGAACTCGTCGATGCCCTGCCGTGGACACCGGCGGACGCCCTCAAGGCCGAAGCTGAAGCAATCGGGTTTTATCTGTCGGCCCATCCACTGGAAGCCTACGACGGCGAACTGGTCAGGCTGGGTGTCATGACGCACGCAGACGCCCTCGACGTCGCCCGTGAACACGACACCGGGCCGTTCCGGCTCGCCGGTGTCCCGGTTGCCAGACGCGAGAGGACGAGCGCCAGGGGCAACCGCTATGCCTTTCTGGAACTCTCGGACCGTTCCGGACATTACGAGATCGTCATCTTTTCCGATACGCTCGATGCCTGCGCCGGCAAACTCGAGGGTCCAGGACCCTTCTTTCTCGAAGTCGATGGTCGTGTGGATGGTGAGAGTGTGCGCTTCTCGGCGCGCCGCATCGCAAGTCTCGACGAAATGGTATCGAAGTCGCTCAGGGCCTTTGTCCTTCATATCGATGCAAGCGAATCACTCGTCGGCCTGCAGCAGGTTCTTGACAGCGCCGAACCTGGACAGGGGCGCATCACGCTTTCCTATGCCGCCCTGAGTGGCAAGGTGGTGGACATTGTCCTGCCAAGGCGGTTTTGCCTTTCACCTGGTCTGAAGGCCCAGATCGAGGCCTTGCCGGGACTCCGCTCGGTGGAGGCTGCCTGAAGCTTGATGTCGGGATGGTGACGGTCTAAATACCGCCCATTGATCCAACTCGCACGCGGACCAGATCTTTCCGGTGCCGGCCCGTCCGGTCCCGGTCCGCGGAGGCAGAACCGGAAGAGGAGTGAGATGCCATGACAATGCCGCAATTCACCATGCGCCAGCTGCTGGAAGCCGGTGTTCACTTCGGACATCAGGCAAGGCGCTGGAATCCAAAGATGAAGCCCTACATCTTCGGAGAGCGTAACGATGTTCACATCATTGACCTCCAGCAAACGGTACCGATGCTGCGGCATGCGCTGCAGAGAGTTCGTGATGTCGTCGCCAGAGGAGGCAGGGTGTTGTTTGTCGGCACCAAGCGCCAGGCACAGGAGGCCATTGCCGAGGCGGCCGAACGTTGCGGCCAGTACCACGTCAACCACCGCTGGCTTGGCGGAATGCTGACCAACTGGAAGACCGTATCGAACTCCATCAGGAGGCTGCGCGACCTTGAAGAACGACTCGGCGAGGACATCACCGGCCTCACCAAGAAGGAAGTCCTGCGCATGACCCGGGAGCGCGACAAGCTTGAACGCGCGCTCGGAGGCATCAAGGACATGGCGGGACTTCCCGATATCCTTGTCGTGATCGACACCAACAAGGAAGACATTGCCATCTCCGAGGCGCGCAAGCTCAACATTCCCATCGTTGCCGTTATCGACAGCAACTGCGATCCCGATGTGGTCGATCTGGTCGTTCCCGGCAATGACGATGCCATACGCGCGATCACGCTTTACTGTGACCTGTTCGCCCGTGCTGTTCTCGACGGAATTGAAGCCGAGTTGGCGGCATCCGGTGAGGATCTTGGTGCCCGTGCCACGGTCGAAGAGCCTGCGATCGATGCGGAGGCGACCGGGAAGAACCCGGACGACGATGTGAAACCCAATGGTCAGGAACCGCGGGGCGAAGCGCCGGAGGCACCGGATACACAGGAAACATCGTCCCAGGGGCAAGCGCCTGCGATCGATGCGGAGACGACCGGGGAGAACCCGGACGACGATGTGAAACCCAATGGTCAGGAACCGCGGGGCGAAGCGCCGGAGGCACCGGATACACAGGAAACATCGTCCCAGGGGCAAGCGCCTGCGATCGATGCGGAGACGACCGGGGAGAACCCGGACGACGATGTGAAACCCAATGGTGAGGAACCGCAGGCCGAAGCGCCGGAGGTGCCGGATACAAAGGAAACATCGTCACAGGGCCAAGCGCCTGATCAGGCCCAACCAGAAGAGGCAACAGGACTGCCGAGGACCGAACAATGACAGCTATTTCAGCGGTGCTGGTCAAGCAGCTGCGGGACAGGTCCGGCGCCGGCATGATGGACTGCAAGAAGGCGCTGGTGGAAACGGCCGGTGACATGGAGGCTGCCGTCGACTGGTTGCGCAGCAAAGGTCTGGCTGCAGCCGCCAAAAAGGCCGGCAGGGTAGCCGCCGAGGGTCTCGTGGCGACCGCCGTTTCAGAGGATGGTCGCCGCGGGGCTGTTGTCGAGATCAACGCTGAAACCGATTTTGTGGCCCGCAACGAGATTTTCCAGGATTTCGTGCGCCGTACGGCGACCCTCGCGCTTGACAGCCACGGTGACATTGATTCCCTGGCCAGAATGGCGTGGCCGGGCTCGACCGGGACAGTTCAGGACCGTCTCACCGACCTGGTGGCGACCATAGGCGAGAACCTGCAGATCAGGCGCTCTCATGCGCTCGGTGTGACACATGGTACCGTGGCACACTATGTCCATACGGCTGCCAGCCCCGGCATGGGCAGGATTGCCGTGATCGTCGCCCTCGAATCCTCCGGTGATCGTGAAATCCTGCAGGATGCGGGCAGGAAGCTTGCCATGCATATTGCTGCGACCAGACCCGAGGCGGTGACGATGGAAGCCCTGGATCCAGCATTGGTCGAGCGCGAGCGCGGGGTATTGACCGATCAGGCACGCGAGTCGGGCAAGCCCGAGGCCATCGTGGAACGGATGGTCGAAGGCCGTCTGCGCAAGTTCTTCCAGGACGTCGTTCTCATGGAACAGGTCTATGTCATCGATGGCGAAAGCCGGGTGAACAAGGTCATGGAAGATCTTGCCCGTGAGCTCGACACGTCCGTGGAGGTAGCCGGTTTCGTGCGGTACGGTCTTGGTGAGGGAATCGAGAAAAAGGAAAGCGACTTCGCTGCCGAGGTCGCGGCCGCAGCCAGCGGGAGGTGACGGGGACCCTATCCGGTACCGGCAAACCAACACATGAAAGGCCAACCTCACTACAGACGCATCCTTGTGAAGGTGTCGGGCGAGGCGCTGATCGGTGAGGGTGAGCACGGTGTTGATCCGCGGGAGGCAGGGCGCATCGCCGATGACATCGCCGAGGCGGCCGCAACGGGGACCCGGATTGCCATTGTGATTGGCGGGGGCAACATCTTCAGGGGTGTGGCCGGTGCCGCCCGAGGCATGGAGCGGGTGTCCGCCGACCACATGGGCATGCTGGCAACGGTCATCAACGCCCTGGCCCTTGAGCATGCACTCGCCGGCAAGGGTCTCGAGACCAGAGTGCTCTCCGCCATACCGATGCCCACAATCTGTGAGCCCTACGCGCGGACCCGCGCGGTTGCCCACCTTGACAAGGGGCGGGTGGTGATCTTTGCCGCGGGCACGGGGAGTCCCTACTTCACTACCGACACGGCTGCGGCACTGCGGGCTGTGGAGACCGGTTGTGATGCGCTCTTCAAGGCAACCAAGGTCGACGGTGTCTATTCTGCTGATCCGACTACGGACAGAAATGCGGTACGATACGACAGATTGAGCTACCACGACGTGCTGGTGCAGAACCTCCGGGTCATGGATGCAGCGGCGATTTCCCTGGCACGGGACAACAATCTTCCGTGTCTTGTCTTTTCGCTTCACGAACCAGGAGGGCTTTCGGCAGTTCTAAAGGGAGCCGGACGATACACGATCATCTCGACGCAGGAGGGAGAGGGCCATGGCTGATGATCTGGTGAAGGATCTCAAACGCCGCATGGAAGGTGCCTTGGAGGTGTTGCGCAGGGAGTTTGCGGGTCTGCGTACCGGCCGGGCTTCGGTCAGTCTTCTCGACCCGGTCATGGTGGAAGCGTATGGCAGCCGCATGCCCGTCAACCAGGTCGGCAGTGTGAGTGCGCCAGAGGCACGACTGCTGACAGTGCAGGTGTGGGACAGGGGTCTCGTCAACGCTGTTGAAAAGGCAATCCGCAATGCCGACCTGGGGCTCAATCCCCAGAGCGACGGCCAGACGGTGCGCGTGCCCATTCCGCAACTCGACGAGGAACGGCGCGTCGAAATCACGCGGATTGCCGGCAAGTATGCCGAACAGGCAAAGATCGCTATTCGCAATGTCAGGCGAGACGGAAACGACCAGCTCAAGCGTCAGGAACGTGACGGCGAAATTTCCCAGGACGAACTGCATCAACGGACCGGTGTCATCCAGGAACTGACCGATGCCGAGATCGACCGTGTCGACGAGCTGCTTGACATCAAGCAGACCGAAATCATGCAAGTCTGAGTCTTGATGGTCGCTGTTTGTGATCATGACAGGCGGCTGTTGCGTCATGTCGCCATTATCATGGATGGCAATGGCCGATGGGCCAGCCAGCGAAGCCTGCCGAGGGAGGAGGGACATCGCGCCGGAGCCGAGTCCGTCCGCCGCATCCTCCAGGCGGCTATCGAGCTTTCCATTCCCTACCTCACCGTTTTCGCGTTCTCTTCGGAAAACTGGCGCCGGCCTAGCCGGGAGGTCGGCCATCTCATGAATCTTGTGCGGTATCATCTCAGCAACGAGAAGGACGAACTCGTCAGCAGGGGGATTCGAGTTGGATTCATCGGCGATCGTTCGGGCCTCGATCGCGACGTTCTGGGTCTCATGTCCGACATGGAACGCACGACGGCGGGAGGAACCGCCCTGACGGTTACGGTGGCCCTCAACTACGGCGCCCGCGACGAGATTGTCCGGGCGGCGCGGGCCCTTGCCACGGACTGTCTGGCGGGCGGTCTCGAACCCGGCATGCTCGACGAAGAGGAGTTCGCCCGTCACCTTGACACCTCGACACTGCCGGATCCGGACCTCATCATCCGAACCGGCGGCGAACAGCGCCTGAGCAACTTTCTTGCCTGGCAGGGCGCCTATGCGGAACTGGTGTTTCTGGATGTACCATGGCCGGAGTTCAGCCGAGACGATCTTGAGGCTGCCGTCAGCGAGTTTCACCGCCGTGACCGGCGATACGGCGCTGTCACAGCCTCCTGAACGGCGCCCCACGGAAGTGGTCCGGCGGCTGTTCTCGGCCGCCGTCCTGGCTGCCGTCGCGGTGCTCATCACCCAACTTGGTGGGATGTGGTTTGCCCTGCCGGCACTGGTTCTTGCCGGTGTGCTGCTTCACGAGTGGCACCGGCTCTCCGCCACTCCGGGATATCTCTTTTTTGCTGCTGCGATCATTGCCGCCTGGATCGCCGTTGCCTGGCAGGAGAATCTGGTTATGGCTCTCTATGCCCTCGCCGTCGGCATGGTCGGCGGCGCCTTTTATCTCCTTGTGAGGGGGCATGAGTCGAGGATGCCTTGGGCGATCTCCGGCATGGCCTATGTCGGCATTCCCATGGTGGCGCTGGTGTGGATGCGAAATGCCGAAGGAAGCAGTCTCGTCCTGTTGTGGATGTTCCTTGTCATCTGGGCATCGGATTCCGCCGCCTTCGTTGTCGGTCGCATCATTGGTGGGCCCCTGTTGTATCCTTCCATCAGCCCCGCCAAGACATGGGCAGGGGCCATCGGCGGCTTCATGGCATCCGTTGCCACCGGAGTTGGCACGGCGGTCATGGTTCAGCAGTCGTTGATGGCGGCGCTCGTGTTGAGTGTCGTCATATGCATTGCCGCACAGTCGGGAGATCTTGTGCAGTCGGCTCTGAAGAGACGCTGGCAGGTCAAGGACACCGGCAGCCTCATTCCGGGTCATGGCGGCCTCATGGATCGGCTAGACTCGCTCGTCTTCGCTGCGCCTGTCTTTGCCGTAGCTTGGACGATCACATCCCTGGAGGTGGACAATGCCGCCATCCCCTGAGCCACGCCGTGTGTCGATTCTGGGCGCCACCGGTTCAATCGGTGAATCGACACTCAACCTCATCAACGATGGCGACGACCGTTACCGCGTCGTGGCGATAACGGCCCGTTCCAAAGTCAAGGAACTCGCGGCTATCGCCCGGGCCACCGGAGCAGCCTACGCCGCCATCGCCGATGAACGTCTCTTCGGTGCGCTTCGCCGCGAGCTCGCCGATACGTCGACCCGCGTTGGCGCGGGGTCGGCAGCCGTGGAGGAGGCGGCTCGAATGGATGCCGACTGGGTGATGGCTGCCATCGTCGGCGCCGCCGGTCTTGCGCCCACTCTTGCTGCCGTTCGTCAGGGCAGAGTGGTGGCGCTTGCCAACAAGGAAGCCCTCGTGTGTGCCGGTAAACTGATGATCGAGGAGGCGCAGAATAGCGGATGTGTTCTCTTGCCGGCCGATTCGGAACACAATGCCATTTTCCAGGTCTTCGATGCTGGCCGGATTGATGCCATCGAGAAGATCTGGCTGACCGCTTCAGGCGGACCATTTCGCAACGCCACACGAGCCAGAATGGCGGCCGCCACTCCGGAAGAGGCCGTACGCCATCCCAACTGGAGTATGGGGCGCAAGATATCCGTCGATTCGGCAACCATGATGAACAAGTCCCTCGAGGTCATCGAAGCAAGCCACCTGTTTCCGGTCGGCGAAGAGAGGATCGGCGTCATCGTGCATCCCGAATCCATTGTCCACGGCCTTGTTTCCTATCGCGACGGATCTGTCCTGGCAGGCCTTGCCGCTCCCGACATGCGCACCCCGATTGCCCACACGCTGGCCTGGCCGGATCGCATCCGGGCACCGTCCAGGCGTCTCGACCTCGCAGCTTCCGCACAGCTGACCTTCGAACTGCCGGATGAAGACAGGTTTCCCGCTCTCTCTCTGGCCCGTACCGCTATACGCGCCGGGGGTTCTGCGCCGGTGACCCTCAATGCCGCCAATGAGGTTGCCGTCGCCGCCTTTCTCGACCGGCGCATTGGTTTTCTCGATATCGTCGCGGTCGTTGAAGACACCCTGGCGTGTGTCGGGACCGTCGCGACAGATGATATCGCGACCGTTATCATGGCCGATGGCGAGGCAAGGCGTCGAGCCGAGGAGGTGGTCCTGAAGAGGTCCGAACAGGCACCATGATGGATATCGTCAACAGCATCTGGCCCTTTCTCGTGGTGATTACGGTCATCGTGTTCTTTCACGAACTGGGCCACTATTGGGTTGCCCGCAGGAACGGGGTTCGTGTCGAAGTGTTCTCCATCGGATTCGGGACGGAGATCGCCGGCTGGACGGACCGGGCGGGAACGCGCTGGAGACTGTCGCTGGTGCCGTTGGGCGGCTACGTCAAGATGTTCGGTCACGCTGCGCCCGAGAGCGAAAGCGAACAGCTTTCCCAGGAAGAGCACGCAGTTTCATTCCATTCGAAGTCGGTGGGACAACGATTCGCCATCGTGCTCGCAGGGCCGCTGGCCAACTTCATCCTGTCAATCGTTCTTTTTGCCGGACTGTTCTTCGTGGTTGGGCAGAACCAGACACTTCCCCGGGCCGGCGAGATCATCGAGGGAGGTGCTGCAGAAAGAGGAGGCATGGAGGCAGGCGACCTGATAACCGCGATCGACGGCACATCGATCGAGGCCTTCCAGGATCTCCAGTTCATTGTTTCCACGAACCCGGGTGTCCCGCTCGTGTTCAATGTGCTGCGCGACGGTGAAGCCGTGGACCTTGTCATTGCGCCTGACATCGTCATGGAGGACGACGGATTCGGCAACCAGCGCGAAACGGGACGGCTGGGCATCATGCTGACGGCCGCCAACATCGTTGTCGAACGTCTCGGACCTGTCGAGGCGCTGTGGGAAGGCGCCCGCGAGACCTGGAGGTGGTGCCTTCGCATCTTCGATTTCCTTGGCAAGATCTTTGAAGGCTCGCAGAGCAGTCGCGACCTCGCGGGGCCCCTCGGCATCGCTCATGTGTCAGCCGGATTCGCCGAGTTGGGCCTGGCCAGCCTCGTCCTCTTCATGGCCATCCTGTCCGTCAATCTCGGCCTCATCAACCTCTTCCCTATTCCGCTTCTCGACGGCGGCCACCTCATGTTCTATACCTTTGAATTCCTGTTCGGGAGGCCCTTGGGAGCACGTGCCCAGGAAATGTGCCAACTTGTCGGTATCGGGCTCGTGGGGGCGTTGTTCCTGTTCGTGACGTTCAACGACCTGCTCAGACTGGGGTTGTTCGACATGTTTCGCGGACTGGCTTCGTGAACCGGGGAGGAATGGACCGATGGCATCGCTCAGGCGTTTGATTGCGACCATTCCTTTGATTCTGGGGATCCTCGCCCAGGATCTCCATGCCCAGGAGATCATCACGGAGATTGTCGTTTCCGGAAACCAGCGGATCGAACCGGCGACTGTCGCCAGCTACATGAGCATCCGTGTGGGTGACGCGTACGACCTCGACAAGGTTGACGACTCTGTCAAGAATCTCTTCGACACGGGTTTCTTCGCCGACATTTCCATCCGCCGGGACGGTTCCAGGCTGATCGTCGAAGTGGTCGAGAATCCGATCATCAACCGGATTGCCTTTGAGGGGAATCTCAGACTTGATACGGAGGATCTCGAGGCGGAGATCCAGCTGAGACCACGCACGGTTTTCACCTTGACCAAGGTACAGGCGGATGTTGCCCGGATCACCGAGATCTATCGTCGTGTCGGGCGCTTCAATGCCGTTGTCGAGCCCAAGGTCATCCAGCAGGACCAGAACCGTGTGGACCTCATTTTCGAGATATCCGAGGGTGAGCAGACGATCATTCGCCAGATCGTCTTCATCGGCAACGAAGCCTTCTCGGACGGCACGTTACGCGACGTCATTCTCACGGTCGAGAGTGCCTGGTATCGCTTTCTCACGGTTGACGACACCTATGATCCGGACCGTCTGGCTTTCGATCAGGAACTTCTGCGACGCCACTACCTCTCGGAGGGCTATGCCGACTTCAGGGTGGTGTCGGCCACTGCCGAACTGGCTCCCAACCGCGAGGAGTTCTTCGTGACGTTCACTCTCGATGAAGGGCCTCGATATGAAGTCAGCGAGGTGTCAGTCATCAGCGAAATGCCGGCGGTTGATCCTGCCCTTGTCGAGGATTTTGTCGATGTCGAATCCGGCGACTGGTATGACGCCAGTGCCATCGACGACGACGTGGTCGAGATGACGCTTGAACTGGGCCGCACGGGACAACCGTTCGTCGATGTCCGGCCTCATATCGAGCGGGACATGGACAACGCGGTCATCGAAATCACGTATGTCATTGCCCAGGGTCCCGAACTCTACGTAGAGCGCATCGACATAGTCGGCAACGTTCGTACCACCGACGAAGTGATTCGGCGGGAATTCGAATTTGCTGAAGGCGACGCTTACAACGCCGCTCTGGTGCAGCGGACGGAACGCAACATCCGGGCCCTCGATTTCTTTGCCAGCGTGCTCATCGAGAACCGCCAGGGTAGCCGCGCGGACACAACCATCATCGAGGTGACGGTGGAGGAGAAGGCTACCGGCGAACTGTCATTCGGCGTCGGATTCTCATCAGTTGACGATGCGCTTATCGGTGTCTCCGTGGGCGAACGGAACCTGCTCGGTACCGCACAGCACTTACGGCTTGACCTGTCCGCATCCGGCAGCAGGCAAACCGTCGATTTCAGCTTCACCGAACCCTACTTCCTTGACCGCGAACTGAGTGCAGGATTTGACATATTTCGAGTCCGGCGAGATCTGGCGTCCCAATCATCCTTCTTCCGGGAAGATATCGGTGGTGTGCTGCGTTTCGGTTATCCCCTGACCGAGCATCTTGCACAGACAGTCTCCTATTCATTCAGAACCTCGCAGGTCGAGCGGGTTCCGGAGAACGCCTCGCACCTGATCAGGGCGGAAGAGGGCAGGTCGACGGTGTCACTTATCGGCGAGCGTCTCGACTACGATCTGCGAAACGACGTGCTGCGCCCGACGTCGGGCTATCTCATCTATCAGGGCACCGATCTGGCCGGGTTGGGTGGTGACACGGCCTTCGCCCGCAACACCGGAGGATTCAGTTACTTCTATCCGATGGACGTTGACTGGACGCTCAACGTGCGGGCTGATGGTGGCGCCATCACAAGCCTTCTTGGCAGGGACATCCGTCTGACCGACCGCTTCTTTCTTGGCGGATCGAATTTCAGGGGTTTCAAGCCATCGGGTATCGGTCCGGTGGACACCAGCACGTCGGACGCACTCGGCGGCAACATTTACTGGACCGTAACGGGCGAAATGGAGTTTCCCATTGGCCTGCCGCGGGAACTCGGTGTCCTGGGGCGCACGTTCACCGACTGGGGAAGTCTCTTCGACATCGACGAGACCAGTCCCTCACTGGCCGATGACGCCTCGCCTCGCGCCTCCGCTGGCATAGGCTTGTCATACTATTCCCCCCTGGGTCCCATGCAGTTCGACTGGGCCCGGGCCTTTCTCAAGGAAGACTACGACAAGACGGAACTCTTCCGCTTCTCCATCGGACTGGCGTTCTGATGATCATTCCAGGGCATCTCCGTCGTCTCTTCATCCTCTTGTGCATGGTGTCTCCGGCGGCACCGGCTGCCGCCGACAACGGCACCACCATTGCCATCATCGATCTTGAGCGGGTTCGCCAGGAGTCGAGTGCCGGCAAGTCGATCGAAAGCCAGATATTCCACTATCGCCAGGAGCTGGCCGAAGAGGTGAACGCCGTAGAGGGGGAAATCCGTGAGCGCCTGCGTTCACTGAAGGAACAGGAGACGCTTCTGTCCCAGGAAGGCTACGACAAGTTGCGCCAGGAGATCGAGGAGGACTCCGCCAGCTATCAGACCAGGTTCCAGAACCGGCGGCGCAATCTTGATGCCGCCTATCTCAAGGCGATGGAGCAGTTGCATTCCGGCATTCTGGAAGTTCTTGGAAGGCTGATCTTCGAGCGTCACATCGATTTGGTGCTGGACCGCCGCCAGTATCTGGTTGCCGACAGCAGCTTCGATATCTCGGAGGATGTGCTGCGGGAGCTGGACGCGATCCTTTCAGAAGTTCCAGTCGTTCCGGCGCCGGATGGCTGACGTGCACGTGGCGGATACGCGTTTCTTCAGACGTCAGGGACCCTTTGAACTCGCCGCAGTACTGGAGGCGACCGGCGCCCGCGTTGCTGGCCACCACGACACGTCGCGGCTGTTTCACGATATCGCCGGTCTGGCGGATGCCGGGAGCGCCGATCTCACCTTTCTCGACAACGTGAAGTATGTCACGGCCTTCACCGCAAGCCGCGCCGGAGGTTGCTTTGTCCGGGAGCAATTCAGCGACCGGGCACCCAAGGGCGTGATCGCGTTGATCAGCGACAATCCCTATCTTGCCTTCGCCCGGGCCGCCCGGATGTTCTACCCGGACCCCGCTGTCGAGCCGGGCATTTCCGCTCAGGCTTTCATCGAAAGCGGCGCCAGGATCGGCGAGGGCTCCAGAATTGACGCTTTCGCCGTGATCAGGAGCGGTGCCGAAATCGGCGCCAGGTGCAGCATTGGAGCGGGGAGTGTGGTGGAGCGTCATGTCAGGATTGGCGACGACTGCCAGATCGGCCCCGGAGCTGTCCTCATGTTCTGCGTCATCGGCAGTCGCGTGAGGATCGAAGCCGGTGCCAAGGTGGGCACGGAAGGATTTGGATTCGCGGCCTCACCGGACGGAGCAGTCCGTCTTCCCCATGTCGGGCGTGTTGTGATCGGCGATGATGTCGGAATTGGCGCCAACACCACGATCGATCGCGGTTCCCTCGACGATACCGTGATCGGTGACGGCGCCATGATTGATAACCAGGTTCAGATCGCCCATAACGCCAAAGTCGGGCGCCATGCCATCCTTGCAGGACAGGTTGGACTGGCGGGCAGTGCCGTTGTCGGTGACTTTGCCATGCTTGGCGGTCAGTCCGGAGTGGCCAATCATGTCCGGGTCGGGACGGGAGCCCGGATCGGCGGCAACAGTTCGGCAGCGAGTGACCTCGAAGGGGGTGGAACCTATCTGGGAGCACCGGCCATTCCGCAACGGGAATTCTGGCGCCTGCAGGTCGTGCTCCGGCGTCTGGCGAGACACAAGAACAAGACACCATGAACAGTAACGAGCGAAGCACGCAACAATCGGGTGGTAATGTGGTCGACATCGAGCGCGTCATGCAGCTCATTCCCCATCGCTATCCTTTCCTCATGATCGACCGCGTTGTGGACGTCGTGCGCAACGAGAGTGCCATTGGCATCAAGAATGTCTCGATCAATGAACCGCAGTTCCAGGGGCACTTCGGCCGTCATCCGGTGATGCCGGGCGTCTACATCATTGAATCCATGGCTCAGTCAGCTGCCGTCCTGGTTGTCGAAACGCTGGGCAAGGAGTTCGAGGGCAAGCTTGTGTACTTCATGGGAGTCGACAAGGCGCGTTTCCGTAGGCCTGTCACGCCAGGCGACGTCATGGAGGTTCACGTTCGCAAGGTGCAGCGCCGTGGCATGGTATGGAAGTTCAGTTCCGAGGTCAGGGTCGATGGCTCGATCGTGGCTGACGCCAGATTTTCGGCGATGATTCTCGATCACTGACCCACATCATGGCGATCATCCATCCGACTGCCATTGTCGATCCCGGTTCGCAACTCGCCGACGACGTGATCATTGGTCCCTACAGTGTCGTGGGTGCCGACGTCACGCTGGGACCAGGCGTCGAGCTGATGTCCCATGTCGTGATCGGCGGTCACACGACAATCGGCCGTCAAACCAAGGTCTTTCCCTTCGCTTCCCTGGGCCTGATTCCCCAAGACCTGAAGTACCGTTCCGAACCCTCCAGGCTGGTGATTGGCGAGGGCAACACAATTCGTGAGCACGTCACCATGAGTCCAGGCACCTCGGGGGGCGGCATGGTCACGGAGATCGGCAACCATTGCCTCTTCATGGTCGGAGTTCACGTCGCCCACGATTGCCGGATTGCCGACAGGGTCATCATGGTCAACAACGCCACACTTGGTGGTCATGTCACGGTGGACGAGCATGCCATCCTCGGCGGCCTGTCGGCGGTGCACCAGTTCGTGCGCATTGGCCGCTATGCCATGGTCGGTGGAATGTCCGGAGTCGAACAGGACGTGATTCCGTTCGGAACCGTAACCGGTGATCGGGCGAGCCTGCGTGGCCTCAACCTTGTTGGCCTCGATCGTCATGGTTTTGACAAGGATGATATCAACAAGCTGCGACGGGCTTACCGGCTGCTGTTCGCCGACGAGGGCACACTCTGGGAACGCATGACGGACGTGGAGGATGAGTTTGAGGGCTGTCAGCCCATTGACCTGGTTCTGCGTTTCATGCGCACCAAGAGTTCCCGGGGTCTCTGCCAGCCCCGTGATGGATATGCCTCCTAAGCTCGGCATCGTCGCCGGTGGTACCGCATTGCCGGGTCTTCTGGCCCGGAGCGCCATTGAAGGAGGCCGGGAGGTTTTCATCGTTGCCCTGCAGGGACAGGCGGAACCGGATGTCGTCGAGACGTTCGACCATGCCTGGGTTCGCATGGGCGCGGCTGGCAAGACACTCGAACATCTGCGTCGCGAAGGTGTGGAGGAGATCGTTCTCGCCGGACCTGTCACGAGGCCGACACTGGGCGAGCTTGTGCCGGACGGGCGTGCCGCACGCTTTCTTGCGACCGGCGCCTTCTCCCTGGGCGACGATGGTCTCCTGTCCGCGATCGTGCGGCTGCTCGAGAAGGAAGAAGGATTTCGAGTCGTTGGTATTCCTGACATTCTCGAGAACGTCGTCGCGCCCCCCGGTGTGCTCAGCAATCGGGGCCCCGATTCCAGGGAATCGGCAGATATCCGACGCGGCATGGCAGTCCTTGAATCCCTTGATCTCGCGGATGTTGGTCAGGCGGTCGTGGTGCAGAACGAGGTCGTTCTCGGTATCGAGGCCGCCGAGGGAACAGATGCTCTCATCGACCGGGCAGGCGAGCTTGCCCGGCCGGGCGCGGGACCTGTGCTTGTCAAGTTCTCCAAGACCGGCCAGGAGTTGCGTACGGATCAGCCGGTTACCGGTCCCGGGACCGTGACGTCCTGCGTGAACGCGGGTTTCAGCGGCATTGCCGTCGAGACCGGCAGATCACTCATCCTCGATCTTCCGAACACCATCGCTGCCGCCAATCGCCACAATCTCTTCATCACCTCACTGTCGCGCCACGACACAGGAACATGACGGGACCACTGGTCTATCTCGTGGCCGGTGAACCCTCCGGAGACGCATTGGGTGCCGAGCTCATGCGCGCCCTCTCCAAGGAGACCGAAGGTGCCGTCGGCTTTGCCGGTGTGGGCGGACCGGAGATGGAGGAGGAGGGGCTCGCATCGATCTATCCCATGTCGGATCTTTCAGTCATGGGGCTCGTCGAGGTGATTCCGGGTCTTGCCAGGGTGTTGCGGCGTCTGGCGCAGACTGCACGCCATCTGCTCGCCACACGTCCCGATGTCCTCGTCACCATTGATTCTCAGGCATTTTCGCGACGTCTGGCCGAGCGCATCAAGCCGGCACCCTTTCCGGTCGTTCACTATGTGGGACCCACGGTCTGGGCCTGGAGGCCATCGAGAATCAGGAAGGTTGCATCTGTCGTCGACCGATTGCTTCTGCTCTTTCCCTTCGAACTGTCCTGTTGGGAGGGATCCGGCGTCGATGCGGTCTATGTCGGTCATCCCCTGGCTGACGGGAAGAACGAATGCTCGTTCCGCGCACAAGGCAGGGGACCATGCATCGTCCTTCTTCCCGGCAGCCGCAAGGGTGAAATCAGACGTCATCTGCCAATCTTCCGCGAGGTGGCAGAACGCCTGGCCCGCGACACCCCTGATGTCAGGATGGTGATTCCGACAGTCGCCCATGTCGCCGACGACGTCCGCCATGGCACGCGTTTCTGGGCCTGTCCCGTAGAGATCGTGGAACGCCCGAGCGCCGGACGCCTTCAGGCGATGGCGGGCGCCGATGCAGCTGTCGCGGTGTCGGGTACGGTGGCGCTGGAGCTGGCATCTCTGGGTATCCCCCACATCATCGCCTACAGAGCCAATCCCCTCACGGCAGCCATCGTGCGCCGCCTTGTCACTGTCCGGCATGCCTCTCTGGTGAACATCATCGCGCAAACGGGAGTGACGCCCGAGTTTATCCAGGGCGAGTGCCGTGCCGATGCCATTCATGACGCTCTTCGGCGCATCCTCGACGACCCCCGGGAAGGCGGACTCCAGAAACGGCGCATGGCCAGTGTCATGCAGGCCCTGCGTCATCCCGATGGACCCTCATCTGCCGTTGCCGCCCGCGCCATTCTGGAACTCGTCTGAATGAATGGGTCTGCCGACAGATCGTGACAGCGATTGCGATGCTTTCGATCAGTCATTCGGTATCGAAAGTGCATTCAACAACCTGGACTTCAGGTGTGCGGTACGCGTTACGTGGCCGGCTGTGACGGTTCCTGATGACACGCGGTCAATGGCCACCACAATACGCAGGTCGAGGGTGACGTCGAAGTCTTCATCCATCGTGCGCTGTCGGGGCGATCATGGCACAGTCCACAAGACCGAGGTGAGGCCCATGGAGCAACAATCGATTGCGGGAGCTATGCCTCGTCTGATATGGGCGCGCAGGCGATTGGAGCAGTGGCACCATGCTCACCCATGACACGGGAACCCTTGTCGAAAAGCTGTCCAGCCTGGCCAAGCGCGATCTCGTCGATGCCTCGACCATGCCGGGCGAGGTCTATGCCTCCCGGGAGTTCTTCGATCTCGAATTGGAGCGGATCTTTGCCAGGGAATGGCACTGCGCCGGGCGTGCCGAAAGCATCCCGCGGCCCGGTGACTACCTCACCTGGAGAATCGGTGCCCAACCCGTTGCAGTGGTGCGCCAGAAAGATGGATCGCTCAAGGCTCTCTCGAACGTCTGCCGTCATCGCATGATGAAACTTCTCTCCGGCTCCGGGCGGTGCCGGCGCATCGTCTGTCCCTACCACGCCTGGACCTACGACCTCGATGGCAGCCTGCTTGAGGCACGCCACATGGACAGGACCCGAGGCTTCGATGTTTCGGCAATCTCGTTGCCTCGGGTCCGCTGCGAGGTCTGGCAGGGATGGATCTACGTCACGCTGGATGCTGACATTCCGACCCCGGAGGAGAGGCTTGCGGGTCTCGAACGCATGATCACCGACTATCATGCGGCCGACTATGTCGAAGTCGACAGGCAGGACCATGTCTGGAAGACGAACTGGAAGCTCCTGACGGAGAACTTCATGGAGGGCTATCACCTTCCGGTCACGCATCGACGGACGGTGGGCGCGTACTTTCCGGTAGAAGAAACACGCTTTGGTGATGATGAAGCGGCCTTCACTTACCAATGGTTCGCCAAGACCTCCGATGCTCCGGTGGGAACGGCCCATCCGCAGAACCGCAGACTGGAAGGCAAGGCCCGTTCGACATCGGTTCTGGGCACGGTCTTTCCCTGCCACATGTTCGTTCTTGCCCCCGATCATCTGTGGTATCTGAGTCTGCAGCCCAGGAGTCCTGGTGAGATCGACGTGCGTTACGGTCTTGCGTTTGCGCCCGAAGTCATGGCTGATCAGGAGGCATATGGCACCCGGCTTGAGGAAGCGAAGGCCTTCCTTGACGCCACCAACGAGGAAGACCGTGTGGTGGTCGAAGCTCTCTGGGAAGGCGTGCAGGCCCCGCTTGCGGAACCCGGGCCACTGAGTTGGCTGGAAAAGGAAAACCTCGACTTTCTACGCTACATCCTGAGGATGGTGACAGCCTGAACACCCTGGATCGTCAACGAGTTCAACGATTTACCAAGTGCCCGTGTTCGGCATGGAGGCCCATGGTTCACAGGGCTCGAGTGCGGCGCCCTTCTGCAGCAACTCGATGGAGATGCCGTCGGGCGAACGCACGAATGCCATCCTTCCGTCACGTGGAGGCCGGTTGATCGTGACCCCATTCTCGGCCAGCCGGCTGCACATCGCGTGAATGTCGTCGACCTCATAGGCAAGGTGGCCGAAGTTGCGTCCGCCGGTGTACTCCTCGTCATCCCAGTTCCACGTCAGTTCGACCTGTGATTCGGGATTTGCTTCGGCTCCCAGAAAGACCAGCGTGAAGCGTCCGGCGCTGTTCTCGTGGCGATCGATTTCGACGAGTCCGAGTTTGCGGCAGTAGAAATCGAGCGATTCTTCGAGATCCCTGACGCGCACCATGGTGTGCAGATACTTCATTGGGACTTACATCGGAAAGTCACATCACACCGTCCGATCAACAGCATTGCACTTGAGCGGGTCGATGATACGATGCCCGTGTTGCTTCGGCAACCGGCCTCGGGGACTGGGGCCGCTGCGTGGGGAGGTTGCTGGGTTGCCGGGCCTGTGAACCGCGAATATCGCAGCGTTGCACTTGAGCAATGCCAATGCATGGGCGGCCTTCGGGTCGAGTCGACCAATCGACGTTCCCGCGTTGTCCACACATGAGACCCGGCCCATCAAGCCGGGTCTCATTGTGACTTTCCGATACAATCCCCATTTCATGCCTCTCGTCTCGCTTGCTACAGTTTCAGCGGGCGTCCATGTCGATGTAGTCACGCCGCAGGCTGCCAGTGTAAATCTGACGCGGGCGTCCGATGCGCTGTGACACGTCGACGTGCATCTCGTTCCACTGCGCAATCCAGCCGACCGTCCTGGCGACGGCAAAGACGGCCGTGAAGAGATGCCTTGGAATGCCCATGGCCTTGAGGATGATCCCGGAATAGAAATCGACATTGGGATAGAGATTGCGGGAGACGAAATAGGGATCGTCGAGAGCGATCTTTTCGAGTTCCATGGCAATCTTCAGATGGGGATCCTCGCGCACATCAAGCTCATCGAGAACCTGGTGACACGCTTCTCGCATGATCTTGGCCCGCGGGTCGTAATTCTTGTAGACGCGGTGCCCGAAACCCATGAGGCGAATTGAATCGCCCTTGTCCTTTGCCCGATCGAGAAACTCCGGAATCCTGTCAAAGGTGCCGATATCTTCCAGCATTTGCAGCACCGCCTCGTTCGCACCGCCGTGGGCAGGTCCCCAAAGGCTGGCAATGCCCGAAGCGACACTGGCAAAGGGGTTGGCGCCCGATGAACCAGTCAGGCGAACCGTTGATGTGGAAGCATTCTGTTCATGCTCGGCATGGAGGATGAGGATGAGATCCATTGCCCGCGCCAGAACAGGATTGACCGTGTAGTTCTCGCACGGCACCGCAAACATCATGTGAAGAAGATTCTCGGCATAGCCAAGCTTGTTCATGGGATACATGAAGGGCTGGCCGATGGACCACTTATAGGCCATGGCAGCAATGGTCGGCATCTTGGCGAGAAGCCTGTAGGCCGAGATCATCCTCTGCCGTTCGCTCGCGACGTCGGAACTCTCCGCATAGAATGCCGAAAGCGCGCCGACGATACCCACCATCAGGGCCATGGGATGCGCATCCCTGCGAAATCCGCGGAACAGGAAACTCACCTGTTCGTGCAGCATCGTGTGGTGGGTAACATCGTGACTGAACTTCTCGAAAGCCTCCCGTTCCGGCAGGTCGCCGGTCAGGATGAGGTAGCATACTTCCAGGAAATTGGATTTTTCCGCAAGCTGTTCAATGGGATAGCCGCGGTAAAGCAGTTCACCCTTGTCACCGTCGACGTAGGTGATGGTCGATTCACAGCTCGCCGTGGCCATGTATCCGGGATCGTAGGAAAACATGCCGCTCTGCGCATGAAGCGTGCGTACGTCGATCACGTCAGGGCCCCTGGTACCGCGAAGAACCGGCAGCTTGGCGAGGCGTTCTCCCGTCTCGGGGTCAGTGACGTAGACAAACCCGTCCGTGATTGGCCCGGGCAGGGCAGGTGTTGCAAATCCCGACATTCTTTCTTCCCTTTGTGCTCGAGCGCCTGCCCTCGGTCACGCAACTCCTCGACACTGCCCCCAGGGGCACGGTCTATAGCAACTGTGAGGCTGGTCCGTCAAGCAAACATCGTCTGGCCATGAAGGAACATCAGTTATTTATCGCATATATTCCACTAGATAGAGGCCACATATAACACAAGAGCGCGATGCGGTGCACTGACAGCTCAGGGATGCGTGATGCCCGTGACATCCCTGATCCTGGCAAGACACTCGTCGCGGCCAAGGAGTGCGAGAACATCGAAGATGGGCGGTGAAACGGTGCTGCCGGTCAGGGCAGCTCGCAGAGGCTGGGCCACCCTGCCCAAGGAAATGGATTGCTCTTCGCTGAATGCACGCACACACGTTTCAAGTGACGTCACATCCCATGACTCCAGGCGATCGAACCGTGGCAACAGGTCAGCGAGGCGCGTCACGGCATCACCTTCGAGTGCCTTCGCCGCTTTGGGATCGATCAGCAGAGGTCGTGTATCAAAAAGAAAACCGGCACTCTTCGCCAGTTCCACCAGGGTCTTCGATCGCTCTTTGAGGACTGGCATGGCCACCGCCAGCAAGGCTGCCTCATCGTCATCAAGGTTACGTGCCAACCGGTTGGCGACATGGCGGCCGGCGAGGTGGGCGAGCGTCGTGTCGTCTGTATTCCTGAGGTAGTGCCGGTTGAGAGTGGAGAGCCTTTCGGGATCGAAACGGGCCGGGGACTTGCCGACCGCCGGAAGATCGAACCAGCCAATCGCGTTCTGTCTTGAAATCACTTCCTCATCACCGTGGCTCCATCCCAGGCGCAGCAGGTGGTTGATGAGAGCATCGGCGAGGTAGCCCTCCTCGCGATAGTGTTCGACACCGGTTGCGCCATGACGTTTTGACAGTCGGGTTCCATCGGTGCCGTGAATCAGGGGGATGTGGGCAAAGGCCGGTGCTGTCCAACCGAGTGCCTGGTAGATCTGGCTCTGACGGGCTGCGTTGACGAGGTGCTCGTCACCTCGGATCACGTGGGTGACATCCATGTCATGATCATCGACGACAACCGACAGCATGTATGTCGGGGTGCCGTCGGCACGCAGGAGAACCATGTCGTCAAGCTCGGCGTTGGCAATCGCCACCTCCCCCTGCACATGATCATTGATGACCGTGTGTCCCTCGCGCGGCGCTTTCAGCCGAATTGCGGGAGCGACTCCAGGAGGGGCATCGCAAGAGTCCCTGTCGCGCCAGGTTCCGTCATAGCGCCACACGCGCCCCTCATCCTTCGCGCGCGCCCTGGAGCGCTGTAATTCTTCACTTGTCATGTAGCAGCGGTAGGCGTGGCCGGACTCAAGCAGGGCCTCGGCCATCTCCCGGTGGCGGGCCGAACGCTCGAACTGAAAAACGGGGTCCCCATCCCAGTCGATCCCAAGCCAGTCGAGGGCATCGAAGATGGCATGCACCGACTCTTCAGTCGATCGTTTGCGGTCCGTGTCCTCGATGCGCAGCCGGAATGTGCCATGCCAGTGGCGGGCGTAAAGCCAGTTGAACAATGCGGTGCGGGCGCCGCCAATGTGCAGGGTCCCCGTCGGAGACGGGGCAAATCGAGTCACAATGTTCATGAAGGCATCAGTAGCGACGCAACAGGCCAACCAGACGACCCTGAACCCTGACGCGACCCGAATCATAGTGGTTTGTGTGGTACGCCGGATTGGATGCCTCGAGCGCGGTTGTCCTGCCTGATCGGCGCAACCGCTTGAGTGTCGCCTCGGTCTCATCGATCAAGGCGACAACGATGGCGCCGTTCTCTGCTGTTTCGGCGTGCTCGATGATGACCGTATCACCATCAAGAATACCGGCGCCAATCATGGAGTCACCGTCGATCTCCAGGGCGTAGCACTTTCTCGCGCCGACGATGCCGGCGGGGACCTCGACATTCCCGCTCGGATCACGCAGGGCCTCGATAGGCGTGCCGGCTGCTATCCTTCCGTGCAGCGGCAACATCACGGTGTTGTCATTGGACGCTGCCGGAGAGTCACGAAACATGGGTCCCACGTTTGCAGACATGTCCCGCTGGCTGTGGGGCTCAGGTGGCATTTTCAGGATCTCGAGCGCCCGGGCACGATAGGGGAGGCGCCGCAGGAACCGGCGTTCTTCCAGAGCCTTGATCATGCGGTGGATCCCGGATTTCGACCTGATGCCGACCGCGTTCTTCATTTCCTCGAAGGAGGGCGAAATGCCGTCCCTGGCGAGGCGGCTGTTGATGTAGAGCAACAGTTCCTGCTGTTTGGGTGTCAACATGTCCGGACCCCCTTGCACGAGAGAGATGTTGCCATTTGTTCTAGTAAAGTTCACCTTATGTGTCAACTCTCATGATCGGCACCTGCCCGCCTGCAGGAACAGCGGGAGCGTGGGGGGCGCGAATGATGAAGCACGATGCTGACGCGAGCACCGCCACCATGGAACTGTCCTGTCTGTCGAAGGCCGTCGCTTCGAGTTGGCCGGACGCATTCCGTGCATGAGTCGCCCTCAGGTAGTCCTGCCGCTCGTCGTTGGCCGTCAGGTCCGTTGAGGTGATCGCCGTTTCCGTGCCGGTATCGCCATCGACGCGACCGAGCATGGCGTGAATGGCCGGACGCAGGAACAGGTGTCCGCACACCAGGGTGGAGACAGGATTGCCGGGAAACCCGAGAACGGGCATGGATCCCAGGAGGCCGAAGGCCAATGGCTTGCCCGGACGCATGGCAACCTTCCAGAAATCAAGGTCCATGCCTTGTTCATCCATGACCTTGCGGACCAGGTCGTGTTCGCCCACGGACATCCCGCCGGTCACAACAAGCATGTCGCTTCCAGCCGCGTGGCGAAGACACTCCAGTATGGATTGCCTGTTGTCGCGCGCAATGCCGAGGTTGACCGCTTCGCCGCCCGCCTGGGTGACAAGCGCTCCGAGCACCAGGGAATTCGAACTGACGACCTGGTCGGGACGCGGGATATCACCTGGCCGCACAAGTTCGTCGCCGGTGCCCATGATGGCGATCCTCGGTCGTCGGGCGACCTGGACCCAGGACGCATTCATTGAAGCGATCAGGCCAATCTCGCGTGGTCCCAGAAGACGTCCAGCCAGCCCGGCTGCATCTCCTTGGGCAAAGTCAAGACCCTGCGGGCGCACAAACCGGCCTTCATGGACCGACTCCTGGACAGTCACCCTCGATCCGTCACGCACGGTGTTCTCCTGGATCACCACACTGTCGGCTCCGGCCGGCAACACACCGCCGGTGAAGATCCGCACCGCCTCACCGGGCCCGATGGTTCCGGTCAGGGCGTGGCCCGCCGGAGCCTCGCCAACGATGTCGAGAGTGGTCGGGACGGTGGAGACATCGACGGCCCGCACCGCATAGCCATCCATGGACGAGACCGCGGCAGGAGGTTTGGTGACAGCGGATACGACATCAACGGCCAGAACCCGGCCGGCAGACTGTGACAGCGTCACTTCCTCGAAAGGGACTCTCGCCAGGTTCCGCCGAATGCGCGCACCGGCTTCGTCAACGCTGATCATGGCGCCAATCGCCGGAACGTCCGCCCGATTTCTCGACGAGGTGGATGCCGTCGATCGCCATATGCCGATCAACCGCCTTCAGCATGTCATAGACAGTCAATGCCGCCACCGAAACAGCGGTCAGAGCTTCCATCTCCACTCCGGTTCTGCCCGTCACCCTGCATGTGGCGACGATGGTGACGGCGGAACGTTCCGTGTCGGGTTCAAGCACGACGCTTGCCGAGGTCAACCCCAGGGGATGGCACAGCGGAATGATCTCCGAAGTCTTCTTGGCCGCCATGATGCCGGCGATACGGGCCACTGCGAGTACGTCTCCCTTTGGTGCATCACCAGCCACAACGAGATCGAGTGTGCGCCGATCCATTGTCACGCGGCCTCGGGCGCTCGCCACCCTCTCGGTCACTGCCTTGGCCGAGACATCAACCATGCGCGCCTTTCCGCTGGTATCGAGATGGGTCAGTGAATCTTTCATCGCATGGTTTCCCTGGACCAAAGCAGCCATGTGGAAGATGTCATGACGCAGCGCCGAGGAGAGCCCGCGTGGCGGCACCGATATCAGCCTGGCGCATGAGGTGTTCACCCGCCAGGAAGCGCCTGATCCCCGCCCGCATCATGGTCATCAGGTCTCCGTGGGATCTGAGCCCGCTTTCACACACCACATCCCGGTCCGAAGGTACAAGGGGACAGAGCGTGAGAGCCGTCTGAAGATCCACTTGGAGCGTCCTGAGATTGCGGTTGTTGATGCCGACAAGCCTGGCATCAAGGATGAGGGCCCGTTCCAGTTCACTGTGATCGTGAACTTCGACAAGCACGTCGAGATCGTGGTCCCGCGCTGCCGACACGAGTTCTCCGGCAAGCGCATCGTCGACGACGGCAAGGATGACGAGAATGCAGTCGGCGCCGATGGCTCTCGATTCGGCCACCTGGTAGGGATCGACCATGAAGTCCTTGCGCAGGCAGGGCAGGCCACTTGAGTCGCGGGCAGCCTTGAGATCTTCGTCCCTGCCGGCAAACCACGGTGTGTCGGTCAGAACGGAAAGACAGGCAGCTCCGGCCTTCCTGTACGTCCTGGCAATCCTTCCGGCGTCGACATCCTCCCGAATCAATCCGGCGCTGGGCGAGGCCTTCTTGATTTCGGCGATGAGCCCGATACCGTCCGCAGCCTTGGCTGCCAGTGCTGCTGCAAACCCGGCAGGTGGGGGCAGAGTGCGAATCGTTGCCTCAAGATCCGCGAATGGCCGGCATGCCTTGCGGCGCGCAACATGGTTCCGCTTGTCACGGCAGATGCGTTCGAGAACATCCGACATGGCGGTCAGGCGTGACCGCCGGTAATCGCCACCAGGCGCTCAAGTGCCTGCCGGGCGGCACCGCTGTCGATCGACGCTCGAGCCAGTGCCACCCCTTGCGAAAGGGTGGATGCCCGTTGCGCAACGCAAAGCGATGCGGCGGCATTCAGAAGCACGGTATCGCGGAAAGCGCCGGGCTCGCCTTCGAGAAGGCCGCGGAGCGCCGCAGCGTTTTCTTCGGGCGAGCCACCGGCGATGGCCTGGAACGGGGCCGCCTCCAGGCCGGCATCGGCCGCACTCACCCTCGTGGCCCGGATCGTTCCATTGTCCAGGATTGCCACGAGATTGTCCGACGTGAGCGTCAGTTCGTCGCAGCCATCGGCACTGTGGACCACCCAGGCGCTCCTGGCTCCCAGTTCCCGCAGTACCTGGGCAAAGGGCTCAATCCACTCCTCCGCCGCCACACCCATGAGGTAGAGACCGACACACGCCGGATTGGCCAGCGGTCCGAGGAGATTGAAGATAGTGCGCACGGCCAGTTCCTGCCGGGTCGGCATGACATGGCGCATGGCACCGTGATGATGCGGCGCCAGCATGAAGCCAATGCCTGCATCATCAATGGCGCGTTGCACGGTCTCGTAATCGGCAGCGAGATCAACGCCAAGCGCCGAGAGCACATCAGCCGCGCCCGAGCGTGATGATGCAGCCCGATTCCCGTGCTTTGCCACGGTGACGCCACAGCCGGCGACCACGAGTGCTGTCGCAGTGGAGATGTTGAGCGTTCCCTTGCCGTCGCCTCCGGTTCCGACAATGTCCATCGCATCATCGGGAGCGGACATGCGGATCATCCGCGAGCGCAGGGAGCGCGCTCCGCCCGCAAGTTCCGCGACCGTCTCGCCACGAATCGCAAGGGCCATGAGGAAACCGCCCATCTGCGCTTGCGTGGCCTCCCCTGACATGATGACATCGAAGGCCCGGGAGGCCTCTTCCGCGTCGAGAGTCGCGCCCCTTGCAACACGGGCGATCCATGGCTTGAGACCCTGGGATTCGTCCGTCACGTGTGTTCTCCCGTCTCCAGCAGGTTCAGAAAGTTCTCGAGAATGCCATGACCATGTTCCGATTCGATGCTCTCGGGATGGAACTGGACGCCATGAATCGGCAATTCCCGGTGGCGAACACCCATGATGACGCCGTCTGCTGTCCAGGAATTGACTTCGAGACACTCAGGCACGCTCCCGGGGCTCAGCGTCAGTGAATGGTATCGTGTCGCGCGAAGCGGCGAGGGGATTGCGTCGAATACGCCTTTGCCATCGTGTTCGATGACCGAAATCTTGCCATGCATGGGACGGGGTGCGCGGTCGATGGTTCCGCCAAAGGCCTGACCGATCGCCTGATGCCCGAGGCAGACGCCAAGGAGGGGCAGAGACTCGCGGGCCGAGCGCTTCACGAGTTCAAGACAGATGCCCGCCCGGTCGGGATCACACGGTCCGGGAGATATGACGATGCCCCTTGGCCGCATGACCATGATCTCGTCAACGGTGATCGCGTCGTTGCGGCGGACATCACACGAAGCACCCAGCTCTCCCAGGAAGTGCAGCAGGTTGTAGGTGAAGCTGTCGTAGTTGTCGATCAGCACAATCATGGTCAACCTCTCACCACCGGAGACGACTGGTCCAGGTCGGCATCGACGGACTATGCGTCAGGTCTGCCTGGGGTTGAAGCCCCGGGTTTGGCTGGCGAAAGCCACCGCTTCCTCGGCCGCCCTCAGGAGTGCTCGTGCCTTGTTGCGGCACTCCACGTGCTCGGCCTCTGGTTCGCTGTCCGCGACAATGCCCGCGCCAGCCTGGACATGAAGGACACCGTCTCGGATGACCGCCGTGCGCAACGCGATACAGGTGTCCATGGCACCATTTGCGGAAAAATAGCCAATGGCTCCGGCGTAGACGCCACGGCGGTCCGTTTCGAGTTCGTCGATGATCTCCATGGCGCGCACCTTCGGAGCGCCGCTCACCGTGCCGGCCGGAAATCCCGCGATGAGGGCGTCGATGGCATCACATCCATCCTTCATCTCGCCTTCAACGTTGGAACTGATGTGCATGACATGGCTGTAACGTTCGATCTGGAAGCTCTCGGTCACATGGACACTGCCGATCGTGGCAACACGCCCGACGTCGTTGCGTCCGAGATCAAGCAGCATCAGGTGCTCGGCACGCTCCTTCGCATCCGCCAGCAGCTCGTCACCGAGCTCCTGGTCCTCGACGGCATCACGTCCGCGCCGGCGGGTCCCCGCGAGCGGACGGATGGTCACGCGACCGTCTCTCACCCGCACAAGTATTTCCGGGCTCGATCCGACGACCGCGAAACTGTCAAAATTGAGATAGAAGAGAAATGGCGAAGGATTGACTCGTCTCAATGCCCGGTAATAGGCGAAGGGGGGCAGGGTGAAGGGCAGATCAAATCGCTGGGAGAGCACGATCTGAAACGCGTCGCCAGCATTGATGTAGTCCTTGGCCTTCTCCACCATCTCCAGAAACTGCTCGTGGGGCGTGTTGGAAACCGCCTCGGCCGGACCATCATCACCGATCGCATACCCGCTGGCAGGGAGCGGGCGGTCAAAGTCCGCCACGACATCGGACAGTCGTTCACAGGCTCTTGCATAGGCAGCGCGGGCAGGGATGCCTGCCGCCGGCCAGACCGGTGTGACGATGGTGACTTCGTCCGCCACATTGTCGAAGATGGCCATGATTGTCGGGCGAATAAGCAGACCGTCGGGCACGTCGAGAACCCTCGGAGCCGTGGTCGGCAGATGCTCCATGAGGCGTACCATCTCGTACCCGACATAGCCTACCAGCGCTGACGCCATGGGCGGCAGGGTTTCCGGCAAAGGAATTGCGCACTCCCTGACCAGGCGCTTCAGGGATTCGATCGCGCCAACTTCTTCCTCGACGAAGGCATCCGGTTCGTAGCGCGCACGGCGGTTGATATCCGCCCGGTTGCCGTGACACCGCCAGACAAGATCGGGGCGCATTCCGATGATCGAATACCGCCCCCTCGATTCACCTCCCTCGACGGATTCCAGCAGGAAGGTGTTCTTTTGCGATCCGGCAATCCTGAGCATCGCCGAGACCGGCGTCTCGAGATCGGCCACCAGTCTTGTCCACACGACCTGGGGTGCGGCGCTTCGATACTGCTCCTCGAACAGCGGGTAGTCGGGATCGTACTCTGCCATCTCAAAACGACTGATCGATCATGTCGTCATTGATGCTGACCGTCGCGTCGTCGTGCAGGCTCGATACGAGTCTCTCGCTGATGTCGCGAATGACTCCCTGCCGGAGCCCGGAACCGACCGCCGATACGTCCTCGGAAGAATGCCCTGCATTGATGATATCGATCAGACGGGCCACGACCTGGTGACTGCCATCCGCGGAGGTCCGCACCACCGTGTCACCCGGACGTGCGTCGAAGAGCGCTTCGACCGTCGCGAAGGAAAGATTGGCGACGGGTGGCATGGAGTAACGCATGAAAGGCTCGGTCACCACGAACGTGACACCGGCAAAGTCGAAGACATCGTTGAGATTTCCCGTCGAACCGGCGCCACTGGCGAGCCGGTCCGCTTCACGCGATGCCAGTTCCGTTTGACGCTCGGCCTGCCAGTCCGAAAGAGCCTCGTCCCACACCTCGTTGAGAGTGCGCGCGCGTGCCGGCACGATCTCCGTCACTTCGACAACCAGCAGACCGCCGTCGTCGGTTTCCAGCACTGTCGAGACAAAACCGAGGTGGGCAAGAAAGATCTCCTCCAGGAACCCGGGTGTTTCAGGCACGATCTGGAGGGAATCGGCATCCTCGGTCAGGCCACTCGCCGACACTCTGTCTATTGTCTTCAGTTCGAGACCCAGGGTTGATGCCATTTCAGAGGGCGCGGCCCCGGTGGCAATGAGATCATCGAGATCGTCGGCAAGGTCGAAGAGGGCGTAGCGTGCCTGCGCGAGAGCAAGTTCGCCACGAAGGATATCACGCGCCTCCTCCAGGGGTGCCACGACCCGGGCTTGTGCTTCGTCGATTCTGTAGATCAGCCAGCCGCCCAGGGGTGACTCAACGGGGCCGACAACAGCGCCGACGGTGGCGGCGAACACCGGTTCGGCCAGTTCCTCTAGGAGGTCGTCGCGACGCAGCCACCGCGCCTCGCTCTCTCCGGAGGCGGTCTCTTCAAAGGCCACGGAGAGACTTGCCTCAGCTTCCTCTCGTGTCGCGAAGCGGGACTGTCTGACCAGACGTTGCTCGGGCTCGATCCACCGGTCAGGCGCCGCGTTGTAGGCCGCCTCGATCTCTTCGGGCGCTATCTCGATCGTCCCGGCAACGTCCTCGGCGTAAACCAGAAGGTAGGACGCTGAACGGTACTCCGGCGCTTCATAGGCGCCGCTCCGGTCGGCAAACCACGACGCCAGCTCTCCATCTTGCGGTTCGGGCCGGACAACCAGAGCATCGTTGGGAATGACCGCCAGTTCCGCCGTCCTCTCTTCATGACGGTACTGCGTGATTCTGCGCACCAGTTCATCGGGAAGGGAGGGCAGCGCACCCAGGCTGCCGATCAGCTGGCTGCGGGTGATGCCGCGAGAGAGACTGGCGAGATAGGTTTCCTCGGTGAGTCCGTTCATGGACAGGATGCCGGCGAAGACATTGCTGTCAAAGTTGCCTGACACGTCATGAAACATCTCGTTGTTGACGATCGCGCCCCTGAGGGTGGCGTCGTTTGCCGTAATGCCGAATGTCCCTGCCGCCTGATCGAGCAGCGTGTCCTGAACAAGCTGTTCGAGAGCCAGTCTCGCCTGCTGGCGCGCCAGATCGGTACCAGGGTCGACCCGGATACCGCTGGTCTGCAGGGAACGCACATGATTGCGGTAGGCCACCTGCAGATCTCGAACGTCGATGGCGACGTCACCGACCTCGGCGACCGTGGTCTCTCCCCGGCTGACAAAAATGTCGCCGACGCCCCAGCCAACGAAACTGAGAGCGACGACGCACAGTATCACCTTGGCGGGCCACGACGAGGCGCCTTCACGAAGCTTTGTCAGCATGGAGAGATCACGACTTGCAACGATTCATTCTAGGTTCACCAGCGAGCCTGGACAACCGTATTGTCTCACACGCACGTTCGAACCGCGCGACATGCTTGTCCCGGGGCCGGCATCGCTCTATTGAAAAAGCGCATCACAGGTTTCAAGACGTTCATGCGTTCACTCGTAGCAGGCAACTGGAAGATGAACGGCACGTTGGCCTGGGCACGGAACCAGGCTCGAAGACTTGCCGAAATGGCTGGAAACGGCCTTCCCTGCGATGTCCTCATCTGCCCTCCGGCGACGCTTCTCAACACGGTGGCGGAGCCGCTTCGCGATGCCGGAATCCTCGTGGGTGGCCAGGACTGCCATCACGCATCGCATGGCGCCTTCACCGGCGACATCGCTGCCACCATGCTGGCGGACCTTGGGTGCAGCCATGTTCTGGTGGGCCATTCGGAGCGCCGGACGATTCACCGGGAGAGCAGCCACGACGTCAGGAGAAAGGCCATGGCCGCCCATCAGGCAGGTCTCGTCGCCATTGTCTGCATTGGTGAGGGCCGTGAGGAGCGGCGGGCGGGAAAGGCCTTTGATGCGACGGCAGGCCAGTTGGCTGGTTCGCTGCCGGCGGATGCCACGGCAGCCAATACCGTCATCGCCTGGGAGCCTGTCTGGGCCATCGGCACCGGCGATACCGCGAATGCGGCCGATGTGGTTGCCATGCACCAGTTTCTCAAGCAGCAGTCGAGTGCGCTGTTGGGGGATGGTGTTCGTGTTCTCTACGGCGGTTCCGTCAATCCGTCGAACTCTCGCGAACTTCTCGCCATCGAGCCTGTCGATGGCCTGCTTGTCGGCGGCGCCAGTCTCGACCCCGACACATTCTGGCAGATCGCCGCTGACGGCGCGCCGGATTGAAGTGAGTGGCACGGCCGGGAGCACTGTGCTACATCAGCGGCGCGGTGAACATGTGTGAGGACTGCCGTGCAGACCATCCTTCTCATTCTGCATGTGCTCTTCGCCCTGGCCATTGTCGGACTCGTCCTGTTGCAGCGGGGTGAGGGCGGTGGCCTGGGCATGGGCGGCGGCGGCAACATGCAGGGACTGATGTCCGCACGCGGCACGGCAAGCATGATGACGCGGGCCACGGCGATTGCGGCCACGCTCTTCTTCATCTCGAGCCTGGCACTCAGCATCATGGTGTCCGATCGCGGCGAGAGCATCTCGATTGTCGATGAGATCGAGATTCCGGCGCCGGTCGAGACCATTCCCACCGTACCGACTTCGGAATGACGCCCGGGGGCACGGCGGACCATTTTTCCACAGCAGGCGTGATCCCTGACACTTTGTCCGGCAGGGCCGTGTGCTACGTTGGGCGTCCATGACGCGATACATTTTCGTGACCGGCGGCGTGGTGTCCTCCCTCGGCAAGGGGTTGACGACGGCCGCGCTGGGCGCCCTTCTGCAGTCCCGTGGCTACTCGGTTCGGCTGCGCAAGTTCGATCCCTATCTCAACGTCGATCCCGGAACCATGAACCCGTATCAGCACGGAGAGGTGTTCGTCACCGATGACGGTGCCGAGACCGACCTCGATCTGGGACACTATGAACGGTTCACCGGCGTTCCGGCCCGTCGTTCAGATACGGTGACAAGCGGACGGGTCTATTCGGATGTGCTGACCCGCGAACGGCGGGGCGACTACCTCGGTGGTACTGTCCAGGTCATTCCCCACGTCACCGATGTCATCAAGGAGTACATTCGGGCGGACACGGATCATGCCGACTTCGTCCTGTGCGAAGTCGGCGGCACGGTCGGTGATATCGAGGGGCTGCCATTCCTGGAAGCGATGCGGCAGATGGTGCAGGAACTTCCCCCGCATCATTCGATCCTCATTCACCACACGCTGGTGCCCTACCTGAAGGCATCCGGCGAACTCAAGACCAAGCCAACCCAGCATTCCGTCAAGGAACTGCGGTCGATCGGCTTGCAGCCGGACATCCTGGTTTGCCGTTGCGAACGCGACATACCGGAAGGTGAGCGCAGCAAGATCGCACTCTTCTGCAACGTCCGCGAGTCGGCGGTCATTCCGGCGCTCGATGTCGACACCATCTACCAGGTCCCCGTTTCCTATCACGAAGCGGGGCTGGACCGCGAAGTTCTGAAGGCTTTCGCCATGAGCGATGAACACGCTCCCGACCTCGTGTCATGGCGCCAGGTGGTGAAGGGCATACGCAATCCGGAGGACGAGGTCACCATCGCCGTCGTCGGCAAGTACACCGGCCTGGCCGACGCCTACAAGTCACTCAACGAGGCGCTGGCGCACGGGGGCATTGCCAACCGGGTGAGAGTCAGCTTGCGCTGGATCGATTCCGAGGTGTTCGAGCGCGAGGACGCGGTGGCTCATCTCGATTCAGTGAATGGCATTCTGGTGCCCGGAGGATTCGGCTCGCGTGGCACCCGCGGCAAGATCGCCGCCGTCTCCTTCGCCAGGGAACACCGCATTCCCTATTTCGGAATCTGTTTCGGAATGCAGATGGCGGTTATCGAGGTGTCGCGGAACATGGCTGGAATCGAGGGGGCGTCTTCGACGGAGTTCGGTCCGGCGCGGGATCCGGTGGTCGGCCTGCTGACGGAATGGATCGACGGTGACAGGGTTGAGACACGCACTGGCGACGGGAACCTCGGGGGCACGATGCGTCTTGGCGCCTTCGACTGTGCCATTGCCAAGGGCACGCGGGTTGCCGACATCTACCGCAGGGACCTCATCAGTGAACGGCATCGGCACCGCTATGAGGTCAACATCAACTACCGTGTCATCCTGGAAGAGCACGGGTTGGTGTTTTCGGGCCTGTCGCCGGATGGCCAGCTACCGGAAATCATCGAACTGGGCGATCACCCCTGGTTTGTCGGGGTCCAGTTTCATCCGGAGCTCAAGTCGCGACCTTTTGATCCGCATCCGCTCTTTGCCTCGTTCATCGAGGCTGCCGTGACACAGTCGAGGCTGGTCTGAACCATGATGAGCGGACGCCATGTGCGTGCCGGTTCCATCACGATCGGCAATGATCTTCCGTTCGTCCTGATATCGGGACCCTGCCAGATCGAGAATCGCGACCACGCATTCTTCGTGGCGGAACGGCTGTTGTCCATGACGACCCGCCGGGGCATCGGCTTCATCTACAAGAGTTCGTTCGACAAGGCCAATCGGACGAGTCTCGATGGCGCCCGTGGCGCAGGCATGGAAGAGGGCCTGCGGATCCTGGATGAGGTGCGGTCCCGATTGGGCTGCCCGGTTCTCACCGACGTTCACCTGCCCGACCAGTGCCAGGCCGTTGCCGGCGTCGTTGATGTTCTGCAGATCCCGGCATTCCTGTGCCGGCAGACAGATCTCCTGGTCGCGGCGGCGAAGACCGGCCGGATTGTCAATGTCAAGAAGGGCCAGTTCCTGGCACCCTGGGACATGGCGCATGCGGTGAACAAGATCACGGCATCCGGAAATCCCCATGTCCTCGTGACAGAACGCGGTACGAGTTTCGGTTACAACACACTCGTGTCCGACATGCGCGCCCTTCCGCAACTTGCAGAAAGTGGGACGCCGGTGGTGTTCGACGCCACCCATTCGGTCCAGCAACCGGGGGGGAGGGGCGGCGCCAGCGGCGGTCAGCGGGAGTATGTCCCGCTCCTCGCGCAGGCGGCCGTTGCCGTCGGTGTCGCGGCGGTCTTCATGGAATCCCACGAGGAACCGGACCGGGCGCCTTCCGACGGAGCCACCATGATGGCGCTTGATGACATGCCTGCCCTTCTCGACCGTCTCCAGGCTATCGATTCCCTCACGAAGGGACGGACGGGTTGAAGGCCGGCAACCGAGTGCGGTTCGGGATCAGACGTTGTACAACACGCCGCGCCGGCACCGGCAGGAACAATGAGAGGATGACCATGGCTGCCATCATTGACGTCCGCGGCAGGGAAATCCTCGACAGTCGCGGCAATCCGACCGTCGAAGTTGACGTCCTTCTCGAAGACGGCGCCAGTGGACGCGCTGCGGTTCCCTCCGGCGCCTCGACGGGAACCCACGAAGCCATGGAACTGCGCGATGGCGATCGCGCGCGCTTTCACGGGAAGGGCGTGCTGAAGGCTCTCGACGGTATCAACGGCGACATCTTTGATGCCGTGCGTGGCATGGACGCACACTGCCAGCGCGAGATCGATGACTGCCTGGTGTCGCTTGACGGCACCCCCGACAAGTCGCGCCTTGGCGCCAACGCCACCCTGGGCGTCAGCCTTGCCGTGGCCCATGCGGCAGCGAACCAGGCTGGCGTTCCCCTGTGGCGTCATGTTGGCGGCCTCGCGGCGCGCCGCCTGCCGGTACCACAGATGAATGTCATCAACGGTGGAGCCCATGCGGACAATGCTCTCGACTTCCAGGAGTTCATGATCCTGCCAGCCGGATGCAGCTCGTTCAGGGAAGCCGTGCGGGCGGGTTCCGAGATCTTCCATCAACTGAAGCACACGCTCCAGGCCCGGGGTCATTCGACCAATGTCGGTGACGAGGGTGGATTTGCTCCGCAGATCTCGGATGCCAGGGAAGCCCTCGACCTTCTGATGGCCGCCATCGACGGCACAGGCTACCGCGCGGGCGAGGATGTCTTCCTTGCGCTTGATCCTGCCGCAAGCGAACTCTGGCGTGACGGACGCTATGTCTTCAGCGCCAACGGTCGCAAACTCGACTCGCCGGCGATGATCGAACTCTACCGCGACCTTCTGGAATCCTACCCGATCGCCTCCATCGAGGACGGCCTTGCGGAGGATGACTGGGAAGGTTGGCAGGCGATGACACAGGAGTTGGGCGACAGGGTCCAGCTGGTGGGCGACGACATCTTCGTGACAAGGGAAAGCCGCCTGCAACAGGGCATCAGGAGTGGAGTGGCCAATGCCATTCTCGTCAAGGTCAACCAGGTGGGAACACTCAGCGAAGCGATGGCGACGGTGGCGTGTGCGCACGAGGAAGGCTATCGCACCGTCATGTCCCACCGCTCTGGAGAGACGGAAGACACCACCATCGCCGATCTTGCCGTCGGCCTGGGATGCCGGCACATCAAGACCGGCTCGCTTTCCCGTTCCGATCGCACGGCAAAGTACAACAGGTTGTTGAAAATCGAGGAAGAACTGGACGCCGGTGCCATCTGGTCCGGGCACCCTTGATCGAGCGCCTGACCATGGACGAGCTTGACAGTCTCGTGAGTGTTGTGGTTTGTTGACGCCATGCGCGGCCTGCATGAACGCTTCCGCTCGACCCTTCGTTCATTGCCTTGCCTTCTCGGCATGTTTGCAGTCGTCTACTTTGGTTACCATGCCATCCAGGGTGAAAACGGCATTCTCGCGATCATGTCCCTGGAACAGCAGATCGAACGGGCCGAAGCCGAACGCGTGCGGCTGACTGCCGTGGAGCAGAGGTTGTTGAACCATGTCACGCTTCTCAACCCACCGAGTATCGATCGGGACATGCTTGACGAACAGGCGCGCCGGACCCTCAATCTGGCGCATCCCCATGAGCTCGTGATCATGAGAAGCGATGATGGCGCTTTCGACTGATTTCCTGCCCTGTCAGCGTTCTGTTCCGCCCTGTCGCGGGAGGACATGATGTCCGCTGCGCCTGCAGACGATCCCGCACTCCTGGTGGATTTCTATCGCACCATGCTTCTGGTGCGCCGTTTCGAGGAAAAGGTGGGCCAGATGTATGGCATGGGGCTGATCGGCGGCTTCTGCCATCTCTACATCGGCCAGGAAGCCGTGGTGGTCGGCATGGACTCCGCGATCAGGGCGGACGATGCCGTGATCACCAGCTACCGCTGTCACGCCCATGCCCTGGTGCGCGGTGTTCCGCCTGCGGCCATCATGGCCGAACTGACCGGCCGCGGCACCGGTGTCTCAAAAGGCAAGGGTGGCTCCATGCACATGTTCGACATCGAACGTGGATTCTATGGCGGCCACGGCATTGTCGGCGCCCAGGTTCCGCTCGGCGCCGGAATTGCCTTTGCCCAGAAGTACCAGAAGCGTGACAACGTCACCCTGATCTTCTTCGGTGAGGGGGCTGCAAACCAGGGACAGGTCTACGAGACCTTCAATATGGCGAGCTTGTGGAAGTTGCCCGCGATCTTCGTCATTGAGAACAACCAGTACGCCATGGGAACGGCCGTCCGCCGTGCCAAGGCAGGAACGGAACTCTGCCATCGGGGTGAAGCCTTCGGCATTCACGGAGTTCAGGTTGACGGCATGGATGTCGTGGCGGTTCACGAGGCTTCCAGGGATCTGGTGGCACGAGTGCGCGACGGCGAGGGTCCGATGCTGGTCGAGATGCAGACCTATCGCTACCGGGGACACTCGATGTCGGATCCGGTCAAGTACCGTACCCGGGACGAAGTCCAGAAGGTCCGTGAGCGGCAGGATCCGATCGAACAGTTGCGGGCCCGGCTCGTCGAAGGTGGCGCCATCGACGATGCGGCACTGAAGGCCATCGACAGGGACGTCAAGAAAACTGTGGCGGAGGCGGCTGAACACGCCCAGACAAGCCCGGAACCCGACATCAGCGAACTCATGACCGACGTCATGGTCGACGCAGACGGCGGGAGTGCATGATGGTCGAGATGACGGTGCGTCAGGCCCTGCGCGATGCCATGGCCGAGGAAATGCGCCGCGATGACCGGGTTTTCCTGATAGGCGAGGAAGTTGCCGAGTACCAGGGCGCATACAAGGTGAGCCAGGGTCTGCTCGAGGAATTCGGCGCCGACCGGGTCATCGACACGCCCATCACGGAGCACGGCTTCGCCGGCCTGGCCATCGGCGCCGCCATGGCCGGATTGAGACCCATCAACGAGTTCATGACCTTCAATTTCGCCATGCAGGCGATGGACCAGATCATCAACTCGGCAGCCAAGACACTTTACATGTCCGGCGGTGAGGTGCGGTGCCCCATCGTCCTTCGCGGGCCCAACGGCGCCGCGGCACGGGTGGCTGCCCAGCACTCCCAGGACTTCGCATCGTGGTTCGCTCATGTTCCCGGGCTGAAGGTCATCGCGCCGTGGTCGGCCACGGATGCCAAGGGACTCCTCAAGGCCGCCGTACGGGACCCCAACCCGGTTATCTTCCTCGAAAACGAAATCCTCTATGGCGTCTCATTCGACGTCAGTGACGAGGATGTCGTCCTCGACATCGGCAAGGCAGCGATCGAACGGACGGGCAGGGATGTCACGATCGTCGGCTACTCGATCACGGTCAGCCGTGCCCTCGAGGCGGCCGGCATGCTGGCCGAAGAAGGTGTCGAGGCCGAAGTCATCAATCTGCGCACCATACGTCCCCTCGATGCAGCGACCATCATCGATTCCCTCGCCCGCACCAACCGGCTTGTGGTGGTCGAGGAGGGATGGGCCTTTGCCGGGATCGGCGCCGAGGTGATCGCCGCCGTGTGTGACGGGGGATTCGATTATCTCGACGCCCCACCCGCGCGGGTGTCGGCAGCGGACGTGCCATTGCCCTATGCTGCCAACCTGGAAGAGGCAGCACTGCCCCAGGCGAATCAGATCGTCCGGGCGGTGCGTGAAGTCTGCTATGTCTGATTGCGGCTGAGGGAGACCGACATGCCGATTACCGTCACCATGCCCCAGCTTTCACCCACCATGGAGGTGGGCACATTGGCGCGGTGGCTGGTCAGTGAGGGCGACACCGTCGCTTCGGGCGATGTGCTCGCCGAGATCGAGACCGACAAGGCCACCATGGAAGTCGAGGCCATCGATGAAGGAACCGTCGGCCGTATTCTGGTGGCTGAGGGAACCGAAAACGTCCCGGTGAACCAGGCCATCGCCCTCATTCTGGAAGAGGGCGAGGACGCTCCTGTGGATGTACCCGACAGCATCGACGCCGTCCCGCCGCCACCCGTCCCTGCGCCGGAGGAGGCCGATTCCGAACCGGAGAGAACGGCCGTCCAGGACAGACCCGGCAAGCAGGCTTCGAGCGGCCGCAAGAGAGCCGCCAGTCCCCTTGCACGCAGCATGGCGCTCAAGGCAGGGCTGTCGCTCGATGATGTCACGGGCAGTGGCCCGGGCGGCCGCATCATCAAGCGCGACATCGAAAAGGCGCTCAGGGCCGACATGCCTGCCACATCGCCGGTCACCGCAGGCACCTGGGAAGAGATCAGGATAACGGGCATGCGCCGCGTGATCGCCGAGCGCCTGCAGGAAGCCAAACAGACCATCCCGCATTTCTATCTGTCGCTGGACTGCGACATCGATCGATTGCTCGAAACGAGGCGCGAAATCAACGCCGCGGGACATCAGGTTTCTGTGAACGACTTCATCATCCGCGCGCTTGCACTGGCCCTGAGAGACGTTCCGGACGCCAATGTCCAGTGGAGAGGCGATGTCATCCGTCGATTTGCCCGTGTCGATCTCTCTGTGGCCGTTGCCGTCGATGGCGGACTTGTGACCCCTGTCATCCGCGATGCTGCTTCCAGGAGTCTCCTGGACATCGCCACCGCCATGCGGGATCTGGCCGATCGGGCCCGCAGTGGAAAACTCATGCCGGAGGAGTACCAGGGCGGATGTTTCACCCTGTCGAATCTCGGCATGTACGGAATCAGGGAATTCGATGCCGTCATCAATCCGCCGCAGGCCGGAATTCTGGCAGTCGGTGCGGGCTATCCGCGACCGGTAGCAAGGGATGGAGCCCTCGCCGTGGCAACCCTGATGAGCACGACGCTTTCCGCCGATCACCGGGTTGTCGACGGTGCAATCGGCGCGGCGCTGCTGAACGCGTTCAGGAACTTCATCGAATCGCCGACTTCCTTGCTCTTGTAGAGGACCAACCGATGGCCCAGTCGCGATACGATCTTGCTATCCTCGGTGGGGGACCGGGAGGATATGTTGCCGCCATACGTGCTGCGCAGCTCGGAATGTCGGTCGCGGTCATCGAGCGCGAGCATCTCGGCGGCGTGTGCCTCAACTGGGGATGCATCCCCACCAAGGCGCTGTTGCGCTCGGCGGAGGTGATGCGCCTGGCGCGTCATGGCGGCGCCTTCGGCCTCGACATCGACAGCCCGCGCTTTGACATTGCAGCCGTGGTCGCCCGGAGCCGCAAGGTGGCCGAACGTCTTTCGCGAGGCGTCAAGCACCTGCTGTCCAAGCACTCGGTGACGAT
Source organism: Alphaproteobacteria bacterium (assembly GCA_964291415.2). Taxonomy (GTDB): domain Bacteria; phylum Pseudomonadota; class Alphaproteobacteria; order SP197; family SP197; genus SP197. The sequence continues at coordinate 1,190,016 of OZ219920.1, forward strand.
CTTCAATGGCGAAGGGCAACTGGCGGGACCAGGAACGGTTCGCGTTGGCGAGACGCTGCTGGAGGCCGGTCACATTATTCTTGCCACGGGGGCGCGGCCCCGGGAACTTGCCAATGTGAAGGCCGACGAGAATGTCATCTGGACCTATCGCAAGGCCATGGTGCCCGAGAGCATGCCGGAGTCCGTCATTGTCATAGGCTCAGGCGCCATCGGAATCGAGTTCGCCAGCTTCTACCGCGACATGGGGGCGGAGGTCTCGGTCATCGAGGTGGTCGACCGCATTCTTCCCTCTGAAGATGAGGAAATTTCCTCCATCGCCCGCAAGTCATTCGAGAAACAGGGAATCAGCATTCACACCGGAAGTGTCCTGCAGGAGGTCGCCGCATCACAGGAAGGCGCTTCGGTCCGTATCGCGGATGATGTTGGCGAGGAACATCGGTTGTCAGCCGAACGCATCATTCTCGCCGTCGGCATTGTCGGCAATACGGAAAACCTCGGGCTTGAGGGTACGGGAGTCACTGTTTCGGGAGGTCATGTTGCGGTCAACCGATGGCTGGAAACGGGAGAAGAGGGAGTTTTCGCCATCGGCGACCTTGCCGGCCCCCCCTGGCTTGCCCACAAGGCCAGTCACGAGGGAATCATCGCCGTCGAGAGGATTGCAGGTCTGGACCATGTCGAACCACTCGACACCGATAACATTCCGGGCTGCACCTACTGCCATCCGCAGATTGCCAGCATCGGTCTCACTGAAGCGGCTGCCCGCGATGCCGGGCATACGGTTCGCGTCGGGCGCTTTCCATTCATTGGAAACGGCAAGGCCATCGCCCTGGGTGACGACGAGGGCATGGTCAAGACCGTGTTCGACGCCGACACCGGAGAACTTCTGGGCGCGCACATGATCGGCGCCGAGGTCACGGAACTGATCCATGGATTTGCCATCGCCCGCACTCTCGAGACCACCGAGGCAGAACTCATGAGCACGATCTTTCCCCATCCGACGCTGTCGGAAATGATGGGTGAATCGGTTCTCGATGCCTATGGCCGCGCCCTCCATATCTGACGTGTCATGACCAGGCTCTCCCGGATCCAGCCCATTGGTGAACGCCATCCGGAAAAGGCGTGGCGGGACCCTGTCGCCGTACCCCGTAAACCGAAGTGGATCAGGGCCCGGGCGCCTGGGTCACCGGACTACCACGCGACACGCCAACTCGTCCGCAAGGCGGGGTTGGTGACAGTGTGCGAAGAAGCTGCTTGTCCCAACATCGGGGAGTGTTGGTCGAAACGGCATGTCACCGTCATGATTCTCGGTGATATCTGCACCCGGGGCTGTACTTTCTGCAATGTCACCACGGGACGACCCGGTCCGGTCGATGACGACGAGCCACGACGTCTGGCACAAGCCATCCGCGACCTTGGCCTTGAGCACGTGGTCATCACCTCGGTTGACAGGGACGATCTCGATGATGGTGGGGCAGGGCAGTTTGTCGCCTGCATCAACGAGATACGACGGGTGTCCCCGGCCACGACCATCGAGGTCCTGACCCCTGATTTCCTGCGCAAGGAGGGGGCGGTCGAGCAGGTTGTCGCGGCGCGTCCTGACGTCCTGAACCACAACCTGGAGACCGTTCCCAGACTCTATCGCGACGTGAGGCCCGGTTCACGGTACTTTGCCTCGCTCAACCTGTTGTGGCGTGTCAAGGAGATCGACTCAGGGATCTTCACCAAGTCGGGATTGATGGTGGGACTTGGCGAAACCAGGGACGAGGTCATGCAGGTCATGGACGACATGCGTCACGCGGATGTCGACTTCCTGACGGTCGGGCAGTACCTGCAGCCCACGCCGCGCCACCATGCCATCGACCGTTTCTGGACGCCGGAAGAGTTCCGGGAACTGGAGGCGGTTGCCAGGGCCCGGGGCTTCCTCATGGTGAGTGCCAGTCCACTCACCCGGTCATCCCATCATGCCGGTCGGGATTTTGCCATCATGCAGGCACGTCGCCATGCCGGAGGCTGATGGTGGCCTGGCATCGCGAACAGAAACTGCTGCCGTGGACGGCTGATCAGCTCTACGACCTGGTGGCCGATGTCGGCCGGTATCCCGAGTTCCTCCCCTGGTGCGTGGCAGCGCGTGTCACCAGACGCGACGGCAACGTCTTCTGGGCCGACCTGGTGATCGGATTTCGCCTCATCCGGGAAAGCTACACGTCCAGAGTGACCCTGGTACCAGGCCGGGAAATCCACACGACCTACACCTCGGGGCCGTTCAGGAGGATGGAGGGATGCTGGCGTTTCGATCCCCGGGGCAACGGGGGATGTCTCGTCGAATTCGCCATCGATTTCGAGTTCAACTCGCGCCTTCTGCAACGGACCATCGGAGTCCTGTACCTTGAGGCGGCCCGGCGTCTCGTCCGTTCCTTCGAGGACCGGGCCCGAGACCTCTACGGTCCAACGATCAGGGACGAAGACAGCTTGCGATGAGCATCAGCGCATCGCGTACCGAGGCCATTCTGACAGCGTGGCGCCCGATGTCGCCGTAACGGTTTTCCGTGACCGCGATGTCACCGTCAGCAACCGCCGCCAGGTAGACAAGACCTGCGGGTTTGGTCCGGGAATCGCTGCCCGGACCGGCAACCCCGGTAATGGCGACACCGATGCGCCCCGGATGATGGTTGCAGATGCCGTTGACCATGGCCCGCGCGACCTCGGCACTGACCGCGCCATGCGCGTGGATGAGGGCGGCGGGCACCCCGAGAAGTGCGGTCTTGGCGGAACAGGAATAGGTTACATATCCGCAATCGACGACGTCGGAGGATCCGGCGACGGCCGTCAGTGATCCGGCGAGCAGGCCTCCGGTGCAGGACTCGGCGGTGACAACCATCGCCCCGCGCTGCCGGCAGAGCTCGAGGACGCGTTCGGCGGCACCGAGAATCACCGCATCAAACATCGGTCCATCCTGTCAGGGAGAATGCCCAGACACATGCCGCCGCCGCCGCACCTGCGGCCACGTCATCCAGCATGACACCCCAGGGGCCCCTGAAGCGCCGCTCGATCACGCGAATGGGCCCGGGTTTCCAGATGTCGAAGACCCGGAACAAGGCAAAGGAGAGAATCCACAGAACGGGAGACAGCATGGCCGGCGTGAGGGCAAGAAACTGGCCGCACGCCTCATCGATGACAATGTCGGCGCGGTCCGGGTCCGTCCCTGTCTCCATTGTTCCGGCAACATGCCGAACGGAAGCGAACCCTACCACAAGAAGGATGAACGCCGCCGCAAGGACTGCCCATGGTCCGGCAAACCACATGACAAGGAAGGCGGGCGGCAGGGCTGCCAGGGAGCCCAGGGTTCCAGGCATCGGACGGAGGAGGCCGACACCTCCCAGGGTCGCCACCCACGGCGCGAACCCTGTCATGGCCAGGTCGCGGCGCATGTCACGATGGCGGCCGGCGAATGGTGACCGTGGCCGCGGCGGCGATGCCCTCGCAGCGGCCCAGGAATCCGAGGCCATCGGTGGACGTGACCTTGACGTTGACCCGTGGTTCCCCGACACCAAGAAGGTTCGCCACATTGTGACGCATTGCCTCCTGGTGAGGTGCGAGCCGCGGTCTCTGACACATCAGGGTGATGTCGGCATGGAGCAGGATTGCATGGCGTTCCGTCAACAGATCCCGTGCCACCCTGACGAGGTCGCCCGAGGGGCGTCCATGCCATGTGGCATCGTCCACCGGGAAATGTTGTCCGAGATCACCGCATCCAAGTGCCCCGAGAATGGCGTCAACCAGGGCGTGGAGCCCGACATCGCCATCGGTGTTGCCTTCGAGGGTTCGGTCGTGATCGATGCGCACACCGCACAGCATGACATGATCGCCGTCCACGAGAGCATGGGCATCATAGCCTGAGCCGGTGGAGACTTCGGTCTGGTCGAGGGGCAATGAGAAATCCTCATCATGCGTCATCTTGATGTTGGCCCTGTCGCCGTTGACGGTGACGACAGTCATGCCGACGGCTTCGGCAACCGCTGCGTCGTCGGTGAACGTCCGGTCGTCAGCCTGCCTGTGGGCCGCCAGAATCCCGGCATAGGGAAATCCCTGGGGCGTCTGCGCACAGACGAGTTCCGCCCTGTCTGCCGTTCCTGTCACCTCGTTGCCCGCGCGGTACTTCACTGTATCGGTGATGCCGGTCACCGGAATGACGCCGCACCCCTGTTCCCGGAGAGTCCGCACGATCTCGTCGAGCAGGAGGTCACTGACAAAGGGCCGCGCCGCATCGTGAATGAGTACAAAGTCAGGTGCGTGAACGCGCAAGGCCTCCAGACCATTCAGCACGGACTCCTGGCGCGTAGCGCCGCCGTAAACGGCAGGCAGAAGATCGAGCCCGGCGACAGACTCCTCGTGAAGAGGCGCGAAATCGGGATGAATGACAGCAAGTATCGGATGAATTGCCGGGTGCGCCGCAAAGCGCCTGAGCGACCAGCAGATGAGCGGGCGACCGCCCAGGGAGCGGTACTGTTTGGGCACCGGCCCACCCATGCGCTCGCCCCGGCCGGCCGCCACGACGACGGCAGCAATCGAATGCACCGACTTGCCCATGCCGGCAACCTAGCGCGTTCACGCTCTCCGTGAAACCGCCCGCACATGCTCCCTCCTGGCAGGCGTGGGATTGCGGCAGCGCGATGAATTGGCGAGGATACATCCATGATCTTCTGGCATCATCTGGTCCCTGTTCTGCTGGTTCCGGCAGGCGTGCTGCCGTTCCTGGGCCGCTTCGAAAGGGGATTGCACTTCTGGGGTGCCTTCGGACTGGCGGCGCTTGCCGCCACGGCGTGGACCGCGGCCCAGTTCAGCCACTCCTGGTCCACGGGATTCGGACCCGCGATCTGGCTGACGGTGTCGGCCTGTCTGGTGCTGTTTCTGGTCCTTTCTCTCCTGGTTCCGGAGTTCTGGCGGCTGGGAGCCCTCCTCGGTCCCTGGATCCTCGTCATGGCAGTTCTGGCCCTGGCCTGGAACCAGGCAGAGGTGAACCGTGCGCCCGGGATCGACTCCGTCTCGGACTGGATCGGCCTTCACGTGATCCTGTCGGTCACAACCTATGTGTTCCTCACAATGGCGGCGATCGCAGGTTTCGCCGTCATTCTCCAGGAACGCTCCCTCAAGCGGCGCTCGCCGGGGCGGCTGACACCCTTGTTGCCATCCCTGGCCGATTGTGAGCGACTCGAGATCCGCCTGTTGGTGACGAGCGAGATCATCCTTGCCGCCGGAATTGCCACAGGGTTGGCGGCCACGTCGACGACGGATGCCATCACCGGCATGAACCACAAGATCGTACTGACGGTGGCCGCCTTCGCCGTCATCGCCATGCTTCTCGTGGCCCGTCAGCTTTGGGGGACACGGGGCCGAAGGGCGGCGCGTCTGGTGTTGACCGGCTATCTCCTGATGACTCTCGCCTATCCCGGAGTGAAGTTCGTCACGGAAGTCATTATCGGATAGCTGCGGGCGGCAGGGTGCATGTGCCTGCCGGCGGCTGTATGATGGTCGGGGCTGATTTCGGGGGCTCCACCTTAATCCATGAGTCTCGAGACGACCGGCGGGCACTCCCCGGACAACCCGATCAGGGCGAAGCTGCCCAGGCTGTTCGGCTGGTTCCGCAAGCCGACGGGACGGTGGTCACGCAGCCGGATCGTGAATGTGGCCCTTGCGGTGATGGCGGTGTTGTCCGGCCTTGCCACCTACGGGGCGCTTACAGGTTCGGGACCGTTCGAACCTGACCAGAACACCCTTATCGTTCTTCTGAACATCGATCTGGCCCTCCTTCTTGCCTTTGCCGTCATCATCATCCGCCGCCTTGCGGACATGTGGTCGCAGCGCCGGGAGGGAATGGCAGGTTCAAGACTGCAGGCACGGCTGGTCGCTGCATTCGGTCTGGCGGCCACCATCCCCGCCGTTCTCATCGGCGTGTCGTCGGCGACCTTCTTCAACATGGGCATTGACTCCTGGTTCAATGAACGGGTTCAGACGGCGATTGCCCAGTCGACCAGAATTGCCGATGCCTACCTGGAAGAACACCGCATTGCCCTTGGGGCCAGCGCAATCGCGCTCGCCCGAGACTTTCATCTTTACGTGCCGAAGTCAGGCGGCAGCATGGAGGAGTTCACATCCTACCTTGAGGATCGCGCCGGTGTGAGAGGCATCTCCGAATGGGTCGTGCTGAGCAGTCTCGGCCAGATCATCATGCAGGGCTCTCTGTCAACGGGTCTCGGCATGGAGCCTCTCACGGCGCATGAGATCGAACGTGCCGATGCGGGTGATGCCGTCATTCTGAGATCAAGTGCCAGGGACAGGGTTCGCGCGCTCGTCAGCCTCAGTCGGGGCAGCACCTACCTGCTGGCGGGAAGCAGTGTCGACCCCGACGTCATCGAGAGCACCAAGAAGGTGTCTGCGGTCGCATCCTCCTACAGAAAACTCGCGCTGGAGCGAACCAGCCTGCAACTGACCTTCTCCCTCTTCTATGCCGTTGCCGCCCTTCTCCTGCTGTTCGTTGCAGTGTGGTTCGCGCTGCAGCTTGCATCTCGCCTGGTGGGCCCGGTCGTGGCTCTGGCCAACGCTGCCGAGAAGATCCGGCAGGACGACCTTTCCGTGCGCGTGTCACTGAGTGGACGATCCGACGAAATCTCCTTGCTTGGTCAAGCCTTCAACCGCATGGCCGACCGGATTGCCGAACAGCGTCATGCCCTGGTTGAAACCAACAAGGATCTCGAAGCACGGAGGCGCTTCACTGAATCGGTCCTCTCCGGCGTCAGTGCGGGAGTTATCGGACTCGATGATGCCGGGATCGTCGAACTGGTGAATCGCCGGGCGCTGGAACTGCTCAACGTGACCGAGGGCGGTCTCGTCGGAGCCAGCCTCATCGACACCATGCCCGAGGCTGCCGGACTTCTCGCGGAGGCCATGAAGGCCCGCGCGGCGTCAGGCAGCGTCAACCTCGAAAACGACGCCGGGTTGCGGCGGCTCTTCGTGCGCATCGGCAATGTCGGGGGTGAACCGGATGGACACGTTCGACGTGGCGGGTTCGTGATGACCATCGATGACGTCACGCCACTCGTGCTCGCGCAGCGCAAGGCAGCATGGAGTGACGTGGCCCTGCGGGTGGCCCATGAAATCAAGAATCCGCTGACACCCATCACGCTTTCCGCCGAGCGGCTGGAACGCAAGTTTGCAGGCGCGATCACCGAGTCGCCCGAGGTGTTCCGGGAACTCACCGACACCATCAAGCGACAGGCAATACACATGACCAACGTGGTCAACGAGTTCTCCCGGCACGCGCGAATGCCGACACTCATCATGTCTGCGGAAAGTGCGATTGACATTGTCGAGAAGGCTATTCGGCTTCAAGAGATTTCCGATACCCGCGTCGTCTTCGAGCGCATCTATCCCGAGATCCCGCCGGTGGTGCACTGTGACGGGGACATGATCTGCGCCGCCATCTTCAACATCGTCAAGAACTCGGCGGAGGCCTTCCGCATGGACGATGTGGAAAGGCCGGAGGGAGACATCGTGAGGGTCACCATTGCGGAAGAGGACGCATGGTGTGTTATCAGGATTGAGGACAATGGTCCCGGATTTCCCGTGGAGCGCCCCGAGACACTCCTTGAACCGCATGAATCCCATGGCAAGGATGACGGCTACGGTCTCGGTCTGACGATTGCACGATCAACGGTCAGGGACCACGGCGGGGACCTCGTCTTGCGGAACAGGGAGGAAGGCGGTGCGTCGGTGATCCTGTCGCTGCCTCTGGAACGGAACGACGACTGATGAAGCACGACATCCTCATCGTTGATGATGAGCGCGACATTCGTCGGGCGCTGGCCGATGTTCTCGAGGATGAGGGCTATCAGGCGCGCACGGCGTCCGATCCCGATTCCGCAGATGCCATGATCGCTGAACAGGTGCCTTCCCTGTTGATCCTGGACATCTGGTTTCGCGGGTCGCGACGCGATGGCGTCGAACTGCTGCGCGACTACGTCGCCCACCATCCGTTCATGCCGATCATCATGATCAGCGGTCACGGCACCATCACCACCGCTGTCAAGTGCACCAGGATCGGCGCCTACGACTTCATCGAGAAGCCCCTTCAGACCGACAAGGTGCTCCTGGTGGTCAAACGGGCACTCGACGAAGCACGACTGCGTCGCGAGAACGAGGAACTGAGGCGTTCCACCCGTGTGCTCGACGATCTCGTCGGCGAATCACGGGCCATGGTGCAGTTGCGCGAGGCCATTTCCCGGGTTGCGCCCACTGGCAGCAGAGTTCTGATCACGGGTCCGGCAGGTTCCGGCAAGGAACTCGTGGCTCGGCATATTCACCAGCAGTCGCCACGCACAGGTGGACCGTTCGTGGCCATCAATGCCGCCACGATGGAGCCCGAGAGGGTAGAGGAGGAACTCTTCGGACGGGAAACCCGGACCTCACCCGGCGTGCCGGTCGTCACCCACGGAGTGTTCGAGCGCGCCAACGGAGGCACACTGTTCCTCGACAATGTTCCGGACATGCCGCTGGCCACGCAAGGCAAGATCCTGAGAGCCCTCCAGGAACAGGTGTTCACCCGACTGGGCGGCGACACGCCGGTCAGGGCCGATGTTCGTGTCCTCACATCCGCGGGTGGCAACATCACCGCAGCGGTGCAATCAGGCCATTTCCGTGAGGATCTCTACTACCGTCTGAATGTCGTGTCGATCGATGTCCCGCCACTTTCGGAAAGGCGGGAAGATGTGGCGTTGCTGTCGAAGTATTTCATCAGGCGCGCCGTGCGTCAGCAGGGTCTCTGTGCCCGGACGCTGACGGGCGATGCCGAAATGGCTCTGTTGATGGCCAACTGGCCTGGCAATGTGCGCCAGTTGCGCAATGTGATCGAGTCCTTGCTGATCATGACGCCGGAGGGCGAGGACGGGGCAATCACGGTGGAAATGCTGCCTGGGGAAGTGAGGCAGACCAGCCCGGCTCCCGTCCTGTTTCACGATTCCAGCGAGGTGATGTCCCTTGGACTGCGTGAGGCACGGGCGGCTTTCGAACGCAAGTACCTGTTGACCCAGCTGGCGCGCTTCGGCAACAACATTTCGCGGACGGCCGCCGCGGTCGGCATGGAACGGTCCGCGTTGCACCGGAAACTGAGAGCACTGGGTGTCAGCGTCGCCGAACGCGACACCGGAGGCTGAGTGCCATGCGTGTCATTGTCTGTGGAGCCGGACAGGTCGGCTACAATATTGCCCGCAGACTGGCGGAGGAAGCCAACGATGTCACCGTGATCGACAGTGATGCCTCCCGCATCACCAGGGTGACGGAGAACATTGACGCGAAGGGACTGGTCGGATTTGCGGCCCATCCGCCGGTACTCCAGCGCGCCGGCGCCGAAGATGCTGACATGCTGATTGCCGTCACCTACGCCGACGAAGTCAACATGATTGCCTGCCAGGTGGCGCATTCCATCTTCGACGTACCCACCAAGATCGCCCGGGTGCGCCACCAGTCCTATCTCGATCTCGCGTGGAGCAATCTCTACAGCCGGGATCACATGCCCATCAATGTCATCATCTCGCCGGAAATCGAAGTGGGGCGCGCCATCATCAGGCGTCTCGAGGTTCCAGGCGCAATCGATATCGTGTCGATGGCCGATGACCGGGTGCGCGCCATTGCCGTGCGGTGTCATGCCGACTGCCCGATTCTTGACACGCCCCTTGAGGAACTCACGGAGCTCTTTCCCAACCTCAAGGTCTTTGTTGTCGGCATCGTGCGCCATGGTGAACTGTTCATCCCCACGGGCCGGACGGAAATGCGCGCGGGGGATGTCGTCTACTTTGTGACCTCGAGCGACCACATGCACCGGTCGATGTCCGTCTTCGGCCATGAGGAACCGGAAGCCCGCCGGGTGATCATAGTCGGCGGCGGCAACATCGGCCTCTACGTTGCACGCGAGATGGAAAAGCGCCATGCCGACGTGCGCTGCAAGGTCATCGAGATCAATGAGAGTCGGGCTCGGGAGGTCGCCGATCAGTTGATACGAACAACGGTGCTGCTCGGTGATGCGCTGGAACGCAAGCTCCTTGAGGAAGCGGGTGCCGGGGATGTCGAGACAGTGGTTGCTGTTTCCAATGATGACGAGGTCAACATTCTCTCGTCACTCCTGGCAAAGAGGCTTGGTGCAAAGCGGGCCATTACACTGGTCAATTCAGAGAGTTACGACCCCCTGGTCGAGGATCTTGGTGTCGATTCAGTGGTCAATCCCAGGGGTTCCACGGTCTCGACGATCCTCCAGCACATTCGCCGCGGCCGCGTTCGCAGCGTCTACAGCATTCACGAGGGCGCCGGTGAGTTCATCGAAGCCGAGGCCCTTGAAACAACCCGGATCACCAACCGGAGAATTCGCGACATTCACCTCGCCAGGGGCATCCTCATCGCCGCCCTCGTACGAGGTCAGGAAGTCATCGTTCCCCACGGTGACACGCGGATCCAGGTCGGTGACCGGGTGGTTCTCTTCGCCAGCACCAACCTGATGAGCAAGGTCGAGAAACTCCTCTCCGTGGGCCTCGAGTTCTTCTGAGATGTCGCGCATCGCATATGTCAACGGCCGGTACTGCGCCCACTCCCGGGCCAGTGTTCACATCGATGACCGCGCCCACACCTTTGCCGACGGAATCTACGAGGTCATTCTCGTGGTCAACTGCCACCTGATCGACCTTGACGATCATTTCCGGCGCCTGGATCGCTCGCTGGCCGAACTCGACATTCCGCAACCGATGACAGGACGCGTACTCACCCACATCATGAACCGCACGATCCACCTGAACAGGGTGGTCGATGGTATCGTCTATCTGCAGATCAGCCGTGGCGCGGCACCCCGCAACCACGTCTTCGACAACGCGGCCCTGACCCCGGGCGTGGTGTGTACGGCACGGCGCATGGCATTGCCCGCGACATCGCGTGACGCTTCAGGGGTCGACGTCATCACGCTCCCCGACACACGCTGGGCACGTGTCGACATCAAGAGCGTCTCTCTTCTTCCCAATGTCCTGGCCCGCACGAAGGCAGCCGGGCAGGGGGCCTACGAGGCCTGGCTCGTCGACGGGAACGGCCTTGTGACCGAGTGCGCCGCCTCCAATGCCTGGATCGTTGATTCCAGCGGACGTCTTGTCACGCGGCCGGTCACGGACGGGATTCTGCGGGGCATCACCCGCGAGCGGGTGATGGCACTGGCTCGCGAGTTGTCAATCGAGGTTGTCGAACGCCCCTTCAGCGTGGCCGAGGCGATGGAGGCTCGTGAAGCCTTCCTGACCAGCACCACCTCCCTCGTCAAGGCGGTTTCGCGCATTGACGAGACGGTCATCGGCAACGGCCATCCCGGCCATGTGACCTGTCGGCTGCTCGATGCCTACCTCGACTTCGCGCGCCGGCAGGCGCTGCCGGACGGGGTTTCCTGACGGCCGTTCGCGTGTAGTCTTGGGGTGACCGGCACGGATTGCCATCCTCCCCGGTCGCGGCACATGTCAAGGAGCAGCATGCGGGATACCGGTATCATGGCACAGACAAGACAACAGAACCTCCAGGACACGTTCCTCAATGCCGTCCGCAAGTCGAAAGTTCCGGTGACAGTCTATCTCGTGAACGGCGTCAAACTGCAGGGCATCATCACCTGGTTTGACAACTTCTGCCTGCTCCTGCGACGGGACGGCCATTCGCAACTCGTTTACAAGCACGCGGTGTCGACCGTCATGCCCGAGGGAATGGTGAACCTGCAGCTTGCTGGTGATGGAGAGACGCCCGACAATGCCTGAGGCATCGCGCGAGGCCGCAGTCACGCGAACCAGCGTCATTCATCCTTCACTCGGCGGTGGGCGTGGCAGACGCAATGGGCCTGAGGCTCTGGAGGAGGCAGTCAGTCTGGCGAGAGCCATCGATCTCGAGGTCCGGGACGCCCGCGTCCTTCCCGTAAAGCGCCCCCAGGCAGGCACGTTTCTGGGAAAGGGACAAGTCGAGGAGCTCAAGTTCCAGGTCGCTTCGGCGTCGATCGATCTTGTCTTTGTCGATACGGCCCTGTCGCCGGTACAGCAACGCAATCTGGAACAGCAGCTGCAGACCAAGGTCATCGATCGCACTGGGCTGATTCTCGATATCTTCGGTGCGCGCGCCGCCACACGCGAAGGCGTGCTGCAGGTGGAGATGGCGGCGCTCACCTATCAGCGCAGCCGTCTTGTGCGGAGCTGGACCCATCTGGAACGCCAGCGTGGCGGACTGGGTTTTGTGGGCGGACCTGGTGAATCCCAGCTCGAAATCGACCGTCGCCTGATCGGTCAGCGCATAGCCCGGCTGCGTCGTGATCTCGACGGCGTCGTCGCGATGCGCGGCCAGCATCGCAATGCACGGCGCAAGGTGCCGTGGCCGACTGTCGCTCTGGTGGGCTATACCAACGCCGGCAAATCGACACTCTTCAACCGATTGACCGGGGCCGGCGTCTATGCCGATGACAGGCTGTTTGCCACGCTCGATCCCACCATGCGGGCTCTCGACCTCGGATGCGGGATGCGCGCGATCCTCTCCGACACAGTCGGATTCGTATCCGAACTTCCCGAGACTCTCGTTGCCGCGTTTCGCGCCACCCTGGAGGAGGTGACAGAGGCATCGCTCATCGTTCACGTGCGCAACGCGCACCACCCCGAGCATGAGCGCCAGGCGACCGACGTGATGGCCGTGCTGGCAAACCTTGGCATCGACGAACTCGACGCCTCCGAGAGGATGATCACCGCCTACAACAAACGTGACATGCTCGATGACGACTCCGCGTCACGGTTGCGCGCGGTTGCCGAACGCCAGGGCGATGCAGCCGTCATTTCGGCTCGGACGGGAGAAGGGCTCGATGACCTTGTCGACCTCATTGCCCGTCGCCTGGCCGGCAGACACCGCCTCGTCGAACTCAGCGTACCCGTCAGGGATGGCGCCGCCATCGGTTATCTCTATCGCCACGCCGAAATCGTCGAACGCAGCGATGGCGATCACGACATTCATCTCAAGGTCCGCATCCAGGCCAGTGACCTCGGTCGCTTCCACAAGCGTTTCCCTCGTCCGGTTCCTTCGCGCCGGCAGTAGGCGGCGTGATCAGTTCTCAATGCGCAGCCGGGCGATCACCTGCTGGCGGCTTCCTCATCCTTGGCAATGGTCCACAGGGTGTCGAGTTCTTCAGCCCCACAGTCACTGATCGTCCGGTTGTCACGGCTGAGGCAGCGTTCGATGAAACGGTAGCGTATCTCAAAGCGCGCTGCGCTGCGGCGCAATGCGCTCTCGGGATCGACGTCCAGATGACGGGCAAGATTGACGGTGGCGAAGAGAACATCGCCGAGTTCATCGGCGATGCGTTGGGATGAACCGCCTGCAATCTCCTGCGAGAGTTCCTCGACTTCAGAGATCACATCCTCCAGCGCCTCGCCTGGCGAAGCGAATCCGAACCCCTGGCCCGCCACGCGGTCATGGATCTTGCGAGTGCGGGTGAGGGCAGGGAGGTTGGCGCTGATTCCATCGAGGGCGGACACGTCCCTGCCTCCTGCGCGGGACTGGTCCTGACGTTCCTGCGCCTTCATTTCTTCCCATTTCACCGTTTGTTCGGCGGCTGAGTTTACATCCGCTCCATCCGCGAAGACATGGGGATGACGGCGCACCATCTTCTCCGAGATCGCCTCGACCACGTCGCCAAACCCGAAGAGGCCACGCTCTCGCGCCATTCGGGCATGAAACACGACCTGGAAAAGCAGGTCGCCAAGCTCCGTCTTCAGTGCCGTCCAGTCTTCCCTGTCGATGGCATCGGCAACCTCGTAGGCCTCCTCGATGGTATAGGGAGAGATCGAGGCGAAGGACTGTTCAACATCCCACGGACACCCGGTGGCGGGATCGCGCAGGCGCACCATGATTTCGAGCAAACGGGCGATGGAACCAGAGTCATCCATCACCCGTCAACCGGAGACGCCCGGCGCCGGAAGCGCCGGGCGGTCCTTGCAACAACACCCCTGCATCAGGTCCAGGCGAACCTCTGCATGTAGAACTGCCAGCCGCTCGGCCGGATCGACGGTGACAGATCGTCACGGTGGATGATGCCCACGGGTTCATGCGTGATCCACACGTAGGCACCGGTGTCTTCCATGATGTCCTGCATGCGCAGGTAGATCTCCTCGCGTCGCGACTCGTCGGTTTCGCCAAGTCCCTCGAGGAACAATGCGTCGAACTCGGGATCCTTCCACCGTTCCCAGTTCCACACCCCGACCTGGGCCTCGACATACCACTGCGACATCTGGCTGGGATCCGGAGCGTCACCGTAGCGCATGATCCACAGCTGCAGGTCCTTCCAGTCGTCTCCGGACGATTCCAGCCCCAGGTTCCAGAAGGGGCCAGGGTCCAGCGGAATGACATCAAGCTCGATACCGACATCCGCCAGGTTGGCCTGGATGACCGTGGCTGCCGCCATGCGGTCGGTACGGTTGATCGTCTTGAGCTCCAGCTGAAGGCCTTCGGCGCCAGCCTCGGCAATCAGGGCGCGGGCTTCATCCGGCGCGAAGCCGTAGTTGCTGTAATCGCGGTGGCCTACGACACCTGGAGGCACGATACCGTGAGACTTCGGAGCCACGCCGGCATAGGCGGCCTCGAGGATGGTATCGACGTCGATAGCCCGCTGGATGGCCTTGCGCACGCGAACGTCCTGAAGCTTGGGATGTTCGGTGTTGATTCCCATCCAGGTCCACAACAGTCCCGGATAGACCTTGAGAACGGTATCGTCCGGGGCTCCATCGCTCTGGTAGCGGGCCAGCGTGTCCGTGCTGATGTGGGTGAAATCGACATCGCCGGCCTCATAGGCGATTTCAGCCGTCTTCTCGTCCTCGATGATGATGAACCGCACGGTATTGATGGCGGCAGGGGTCCCGGTCCAGAACGGATTGGCCTCGAGTTCATAGAACTGCTTGGGAGACCATTCCTTCACGCGGAAGGGCCCGATATAGAAATTGAAGATGCCGTCGTACTTGCCGCCGGCTGCCTCCACCGCCTTGCGGCACAGGATGTTGCCGGTACCTGATGCCAGCCACGTGTACCAGACCGGGGCAAAGGGCTGGTTGAGATGGATGATGCCGGAATGGGTGCCCGTGATCTCGACATGATCGAGTGTTGCCGCCTTGTCCTTCCACTCGGACTCCTTGATCCGCTCGAGCGAGAACTTGACGTCTTCGGCATCAAGTTCGCTGATGACCTCGTGCGTCGTGCCATCATGCCACTCAATTCCCTTCTTGAGCTCGAAGACGATGGTCTGGGCATCCACCTGCTCGACGTGCGTGACAAACTCGCTGGGCGACCAGGACCAGTCCGGCCCTTCGTTCAGGGTCGCCAGCTGAGCCAGACAGGCATACTGCAGGACCGTTTCCATGCCGCCCACCATGTAGCCCGGGTCCGTCGACACGATCGTGCGGTTGGTGCGCATGCGCAGGGCCCGATCAGGCGTGACCGAAGCCTGTGCCGGCATCATCCACGACTGCACCATGGCTGCAGCCGACATCGCCGCGGTGGCTCCCATGAGAGTGCGGCGGTTGAGTTCCGGTTGCTTCATCAGACAATCTCCCTCAGGTGTAACCTGCAACAGACTACCAACTTTGCCGTTGGAGAACCATGGCGTCATGAACGCGACGCGGCCTGTGGCTCGAACCCTTAAGTTCAGGCGAAACAGGGAAGGGGAAGAATATGGAAAGATTGAAGATTGCAGTGACAGGCCTGGGCTGATTTGGCGAGATTCATTGCGAGACCATCGCTGGCGTTCCGGAACTCGAACTCGTCGCCCTGGCCACCAGGCGCCCACGCCGCATGCAGGAGATGTCGGCCAAGTCCGGTGTCGGGAAGACTGCAACGGACTATCGCGAGATCCTCGCTGATCCCTCCATAGACGCCGTGTCAGTTGTCACCCAGTGGCATCAGCATGTGGAACCCGCGTGTGCCGCCCTTGAGGCCGGCAAGCATGTCTTTCTCGAAAAGGCGATGGCCATGGATCCTGGCGAGTGCAAGAGGATCATCGACGCCGCGCGTTCGGCCCGGGGTATCCTGCAGGTGGGGCATATCTGCCGTTTCAATCCACGCCACCGAATGGCCAAGCAAGCCATCGAGGACGGTCGGATCGGCAAGATCGTCGCCATGAGTTCAAGAAGGAACATTCCCCTGGCATGGACTCATGACATTATCCGCAAGATCGGGCCTGTCGTTGGTGATGGTGTTCACGACACCGACCTCATGCTCCGGCTGGCCGGTGATCGCATCATCTCTGCCTATTGCCAGACGGTCACTGTCAGGGGTCTGGAGAATCCGGATGTCGGCCAGACCATGTACAGATTCGAGAGTGGCGCCACAGCCACCATGGAGACCGCCATGTGCATGCCCGAACAGACACCATTCGATATCGACGAGCGCCTGGCGATCATTGGCAGCGAGGGAATCATTCATGTCCAGGACACGTTCCCCAATCTGGCGATCGTCGATTCCAGCAAACTCGCCAGCCCGGATACGACGTACTGGCCGATGTTCGATGGAGTCAGGGGAGGAGCGCTGCGTGACGAATTTGCCTATTTCGCGTGTGCAGCGCTGGATGACGCGGCCCCGGAGATCGGCCGGCCGGAAGACGCCGCTGCGGCGGTTGCCGCAACCCTGGCGGCGGAACGCTCGTCACGGACAGGCAATGTCGAGCCGGTGAAAGAAGTCGCATAAGGTATATTATGGAACATTATGGACGTTGTGCGCCACCAAACAGGCGGAAGAAGTTGTCGGTGGTGATGGCGGCGAGGTCGCCTTCCGACACCTCCTTCAGTTCGGCCAGGCAACGGGCCGTGTGGACGACGAGCGCCGGCTCGTTGCGCTTGCCACGTTTCGGCACGGGGGCAAGGAACGGGGCATCGGTCTCGACCAGCAGCCGTTCCAGGGGAATGTCCCTGACAATGTCACGCAGGTCGGAGGCGTTCCGGAAGGTCACGATCCCCGATATCGAGATTGAGAATCCCAGCCGGAGACTGCGTTGGGCGAGATCCCGGCTGGCACTGAAACAATGAATGAGCCCTGGAAATGAGCCTCCCGTCTCTGTTTCTTCCTCGAGGATTGCCATGGTGTCCTCGTCAGCAGAGCGCGTATGGACAATAAGTGGCAGACCAGTGCTGCGCGATGCCCTGACATGTTCCCTGAAGCTCTGCCGCTGGGCCTCGCGGGGGCTGTTGTCGTAATGGTAGTCGAGACCTGTCTCGCCGATACCGATGACATGCGGACAGTCGGCGAAGGCGGTAATCTCGCACTCGGCCCGGACTCCCTCCTCGGCAACGTGGTGGGGATGAACTCCGGCTGAACAATAGATGCCGTCGTGGGCCTCGGCGATCGCCCTCACCTCGGAAAAGCGGCTGAGGCGCGTCGAGATCGTCTGCATGACCGCGACGCCGGCATTCCTGGCCCGGGCGACGACATCATCGAGCTCATCGGCGAAGTCCGGGAAATCGAGGTGGCAATGGCTGTCGACAAGCATCATGACGTGCTCTCGTCAAGACGCGGGAACACGCCCTCGGGCTCGGGCAACGGACAGCCGGGCCGCAGGCTGTGGTCCTCACCGATCGAGGCAAAGTCGCGCATGTTGCCGGGAACGGAGAGCTGGTCGAGGAGCCGTGCCGAGGACTGCGGCATGACAGGCTGAGTCAACAATGCGAGGATGCGGATCAGTTCAGCGGTGCAGTAGAGCACGGTCTCCATGCGTTGCGGGTCCGCGGCCTTCAGTTTCCACGGCGCTTCGGAATCGATGTAGCGGTTGGCAGCACCGATGACCTCCCAGATGTCCCGTAACATCAGCTGGAAAGCCTGAACATCGACATGCCGGCGAAGGCGATCGACGAGACCCCTGCCCTGTGCAAGGAGCTCACGGTCCTGGTCCTGATACGTTCCTGGTGACGGCACCCTCCCCTTGCAGTTGCGGGCAATCATCTTCAGCACACGCTGTGCCAGGTTGCCGTAGTCGTTGGCGAGATCATGGTTGCACCGGAGCATGGCGCCGCGATGCGAGAAGTCGCCGTCGTTGCCGAAGTTTACCTCGCGCATCAGCGTATAGCGCACCTGGTCAAGCCCGTAGCGGGCAACGATTTCGGACGGCACGATGACGTTGCCAAGGGACTTGGAGATCTTCCGGCCCTCGCTGGTCCACCAGCCATGAGCGAAGACGCGGCTGGGCACGTCGATGCCCGCAGCCATGAGAAAGGCAGGCCAGTACACCGCGTGGAATCTCAGGATGTCCTTGCCGACCATGTGCAAGGCGGGCCACCAGGACGTGAACGACTCCCCCGTTTCGTCAGGATATCCGACCGCCGTGATGTAGTTTGTCAGGGCATCGATCCAGACATACATGACGTGGCGGGAATCACCCGGAACCGGGATGCCCCAAGTGAAGCCCGTACGTGAAATCGACAGATCGTTGAGTCCGCCACTGACGAAGCTCACCACCTCGTTGCGTCTCACCTCGGGCATGATGAAGCCGGGCCGGTCCTCGTAGAGCTTCAAAAGGCGGTTCTGCCACGCGGACAGACGGAAGAAGTAGCTCGGCTCCTTCACCCACTCCACCGGAGCACCCGAAGGAGCCACCCTGCGGCCCTTGTCATCCACGCCAAGTTCGTCCTCGGTATAGAACGCCTCATCGCGGATGGCGTACCAGCCTTCATAGGTTCCGAGATAGATCTCGCCAGCCTCCTCGAGGCGCCGCCACAATGCCTGGACAGAACGGATGTGGCGCTCCTCCGTCGTCCGGATGAACTGGTCATTGGAAAAGTTCCATTCCCTGGCAAGGGTACGGAAGTTCTCCGAAACCTCGTCACAGAATGTCGCCGGATCGGTGCCGGCTTCCCGTGCCGCCCTTTCGACCTTCTGGCCATGCTCGTCGGTTCCTGTCAGGAACAGCACATCATACCCGTCGAGACGCTTGAAACGGGCCATCACGTCGCAGGCGAGCGTGGTGTAGGCATGCCCGATGTGCGGGTTGTCGTTGACGTAGTAGATCGGCGTCGTGATGTAGAACTTGTCGCGCATGCCTCATCGCCCCCCTGGCCTGGCGGACGACGGTGTCTCAGGTCCTGACAGCCGCCTGCAGGGTACCGAATACCGACAGGATGGACTGCCTGCGATCCAGATTGAGTGACTGGACTGTCCGACGCAGGTGCGCGACCTTTTCCCACACGGCTATCCATCGATCAAGGGCGGGGTCACCGGCGATGCGCGCCATCGCCTCGATCTCCTCCGGCAGGACGGGTGTCGTGTCCTTTCCCGTCGCCGCCTTGCGGATCATCGCTGCGGACCAATTCGTGAGAAAATCGAATGCCAGGTGCCAGGATGCCTCGCCGCCGGGCCTGCCAAGACGTTCCGCAAGGCGGTGGAGTGCCGCCGGATCAATGTCCGGAGCCATGGCAATCAGGCCGATCATCTCGCGATAAAGGGCGAGACCGTCTTTCTCGGCCAGCATCAGCGCACGGCCTGGACTGCCACCTGACAGGCGGGCCAGCGAGTCCCTCTCGTCGGCCGCCAGATCCGGCAGAAACCGTTCAAGCAACAGCTCCACCTGCTCCTTCAAGAGCGGGGAAAGAGAGAGTTTTCTGCAACGGGACCTGATGGTAGCCAGCAAAGAGGAGGGTACCGCGGAAACAAGCAGCACGACCGCACGACGAGGGGGCTCCTCGATCACCTTGAGAGCCGCATTGGCCGCACTCGAATTCATCAGATCGGCGTCGTCGATGATGGCGACCCGCCAGCCATCGTTGCCGGCCGTCCGGGCGAAGAAGGGCCTGATGCGGCGCACATCGTCGACGACGATTTCCTGGCGGCGCTTTCCCCGCTCGCCCACGGCAAGCTCGATGCCGAGAACATCGCCGTGTGAACGTGCCGAGATCCAGGCGGCAGCGGGGTCGCTGGCATTGAAGTCCAGGGTTGCCGGCGGTTCTGCAAACAGGTCCTCGCCTGAGCCGCACTGGAGATGCCGGGCCAGGCGCCAGGCCAATGTTGCCTTGCCGATTCCTGCCCTGCCCCCGATGATCCAGGCACCGGCGATACGTTCGTTCGCCACCAGACCCGCGAGCCGGCGCTCGGTCTCGTCATGTCCGATGAGTTCCTCGTTCGCCCAGGGGGCCGGAACCGCGAGCTCCGGAAAGTCCGGATGTTTGCGGATGTCGACCGGATCGTCCTTCACGGCAGCTGACGGCAGAGCATGCCCGACGCCCCTCCCCTGTCAGCCTGGCGGTCGTTCGTCATGGAATCGGCCATCTCCGTGACACTTCTGATCCAAGGCGGCCGGCCACCTCATCCTCGCTGCCTGAGGCATCCACGACCTTGATGCGGTCGCTCTCCCTGCTGGCGATGGAGAGGAACGCTGCGCGCAAGCGTTCGTGGAAGGCCTCCCCCATGCGCTCGTAGCGGTTGGTGGTCCCGCGATTTTCGGCTCTGGCAAGGCCCATCCCGACCGGGACGTCCAGCAAGAACGTGAGATCCGGCCGCACCATGCTGCCAATGGCAAGTCGACCGATGTCGTCAACGAAATCGAGGCCCGCGCCCTGCACCACCCCCTGGTAGGCCCGTGTCGAGTCGGAGAATCGATCGCTGATCACCCAGCGACCCTCTGCAAGGGCCGGGCAGATTGTCTTGAGGACATGCTCACGCCGGGCTGCCACGTGAAGAAGAACTTCGGTTCCCGGATCCCATCGGTCCGTGGCCCCTGCAACGACCAGTTCCCGGATTGCCTCGGCGCCCGGTGCTCCTCCGGGCTCGCGCGTCACCACGACGTCGACGTCATATGTCTCGGCGATCCAGGATGCCAGACGCCGGGCCTGGGTCGACTTGCCGGCCCCCTCTCCACCTTCAAGGGTGATCAGCCTGCCCCGTCTCAAAGCGCGCCCGCATCGCCGAAAATCAGGTATCCGAGCACTGTCGCCATTCTCAGCAACAAGGAAGGTTTCCCGACATCACGGCCGGCCAGAAGAGGTTGCTCGACGGTGTTCACACCTGGAGCCTCGATCACCAGTCTGGCAATCTCCTGACCTTTTTCGATCGGTGCCGGCACCGGGCCTTCGTAGACGATTCGGACAGCCAGAGAATCCCGGGTAGCCCGTGGCAGGGTCACAACCAGATCGTCCGCCAGGACGAGCGGCACCGTATCGGAATCGCCAAGCCAGACCCTGGCCGTGCCCACTTCACCCCCGGACCCGAGGAGATGGTAGGCGTCATACTCCCTGAATCCCCATTCGATGATCGCCTGGGATTCCCGGGCCCGGGCTGTGGCGCTCTCGAATCCGTTGACGGCGAGGATTAACCGACGGTCTCCCCGCACTGCGGAAGCTGTGAGGCCGTATCCCGCCGCACGGGTATACCCGGTCTTGAGACCGTCAGCGCCAACTCCGCTGTAAAGCAGAGGATTCCGGTTGGTCTGATGGATGCCGTTGTAGGTGAACTCCGTCTCGGCATAGTAATGATAATATTGAGGAAAGTCTCGTATCGTTCGACTTGCGAGAAGGGCAAGATCTGTCACGGTGGTCACATGCCCCTCTTCGGGCCAACCCGAGGAGTTGAGAAATGTGGTGCCGTTCATGCCGAGTTCCCGGGCGCGTTGCGTCATGAGATCGCCGAATTCGCCTTCGGATCCGGACAGCCCCTCGGCGACCACGATCGACGCATCATTGCCGGACTGGACAACGATTCCCCGCAACAGGTCCTCGACCGTCACACTGTCGCCGACTTCGACGAACATCTTCGATCCACCCTTGCGCCAGGCCTTTTCACTGACCGGCAGGGTATCCTCCAGAGTGAGCGTTCCCGACGCGAGCTTCTCGAACAGGAGGTACACCGTCATCAGTTTGGTCATGGATGAGGGCTCGGTCGGCGTGTCGGCGTTCTTCTGGTAGAGAATTGTGCCAGTCGTCTCGTCGACGAGAATGGCCTCGCGCGCCGAGATCTCGAACGCCGCCAGTGGTGTCGACAGGCCGACTACGGCAACGAGACAAATCAGGATTCGCCAGATCATGGATAGCCTTCCGCTCACCACTGCAACAGGGGCGCGTCCAAGCCGGTGCCGTCAACCGAGACGCAGTGCGAGGATACCGCTTACCCCTGCCGCACGTCGATACCACGAGCATTACTGGCAACGCGTTGCGGCATTCCTGTGACAGAATACCCCAAGTCGTCTCCTTGCAACCCCGCCAGGGCGCAGTCGTGATGCTCACCAGGAATTCAGTTGTCCATCGGAACAACCCACACGAACATGCCATGGCGGGCGCAAGCGACCCTGACGAGATCGGGGGCCTCTCACGCCGGATGACCCTGCACGTTCATTGACGTGACGGAGTTCGGCATGTGACGAAGCACATGCGCAAGGCCAATGACATGCAGGTTCTTGCTGCCGATGCTGCCCTGGTGTTGGACCTTACGGCCGGTGCCACATGGTCCGGTTTCAGGAATGGCGCGCATCAGGCGACACTGTGAGAAAGGCCGTACATCAGGATCTTGAACGGAGATGACAGGCTCGTCCATGCCTGGAATTGAACCCGCTCCGGGCAGCCGCACGCTGGTCGGTCACATGGCGGTGACGACGATCGCTTCGTGGTAGCCGAGATTCACCACCTGTTCGAGAATTCGGTCGGCCTGGCCGCGAGCGAGGAACGGACCCACGCGGACCCGGTAGAAGACCCGGCCGTCAACCACCGCGCGAACGACATGAATGTCACCGGTGCCGACAAGCGCATTGCTCACCACGAAAGCGTTCGCCGCGTCTGTGAAGGCGCCTGCCTGGACGAACAGACCGCCACCGGGATCCTCATGGGTCAAATCGACGGCAGGTGCGGCAGTGCGGTCTGTTCCCGCTGGTTCGCGACCGAGCTCGGCCCAGGTCCTGCCACTCTCCCGGTCGATCACCTGAACCCTGACCCGGGCCGTTCCTTTCTCTTCGAATCCGAGCAGCTGGGCGCCGCGGCGCGACACATCGATGATACGCCCGGCAATGAAGGGGCCGCGGTCATTGACCCTGAGAACGAGACTTCGTCCATTCTCCAGATTCTTGACCCTGACATAGACGGGCATGGGCAATGTCTTGTGAGCCGCCGTCAGTTCATTCATGTCATAGATTTCGCCGTTGGCGGTCAGCTGTCCGTGGAAGGGCTCTCCATACCAGGATGCTATGCCCTCTTCGTCGTAGAAGGGATCCACCGCGGGGTGGTACCAGACACCCTTGATTTCGTAGGGTTGCCCGACCTTGTAGTGCCCCCGTGCCTCCTGACCGCCGGACTTCATGACCGTGGCGGCAAAGTCGATCTCGGCGCAGGCCGCCAGGAAGAAGGCGAGAAGCGCGATGCCAGCCCAGCGCCAGGGCGTCATGGCTGTCGGGACAGTGCATCCGCGATGGCGGTCACGGACATCGCGAAGTAATCGGATCGGTTCCATTTGAGAATGGCCCGGTAGTTGTCGAACACGAGGAAGGCGGGACCGTCGGCGCCGGAAGGCAAGGCAAGCGATGCTGCGGCATCCAGGGGAACGACGGGAGCCTCGCCCTGCCACGTCACGCCCCGCGAGTTCCACGTTTCAAGGGACTCGATGTCGTCACGCGTGAAGTCGAATCCTGCGGGCACGGTGACCGCACCACCCCACGGCATGCCTCGCTGCCATCCCGAACGTGCCAGGTAGTTGGCAATCGATGCAAAGACATCCCCCCGGTTCCGCCAGATGTCACGACGCCGATCAAGGTCCCAATCCACTGCGAACCGGCTGAAACTCGATGGCATGAACTGGCTCTGGCCCATGGCGCCGGCCCACGATCCCGTCATGTCGGTGCGGACGACATGCCCCTCATCGAGAATCGTCAGGGCATGGATGAGTTCATTGCGGAAAAAGGCGCTGCGCCGGCCATCGAAGGCGAGGGTCGCCACAGCGGCAATGACATCAAAACCGCCGGTATAGCTCCCGAACCTCGTTTCAACGGCCCAGATGGCGACGATGTACTCGGCATCAAATCCATAGTGGGCGGCAATCGCCTCCAGAAGCGGACGGTGTTCGGCGTACTTTTGCGCCGCTCTCGCGATCAGGGACTCCGGCACCCGGCTTTCCATGTATTCGTCGAAGGTCAACATGCCTTCGGGCTGGTGGCGGTCGAGCTCGATCACCCGCGCGTCAGGCTCCAGTTCGGAGAGTGCCGCATCAAGGGTCTGCTGACTGATGCCGGCGGCGGCTGCCTCCGCGCGCACACCGGCAAGAAACTCCTCCCACCCGGAAGCCCGGACTGAAGGCATGGCAGACAGAACGAGGAGGCTGCAGGCGAGCACTGCCACCGGCAATCGAAGCGAATCAGGCAACACCGCGCCGCTCCTCTCGTGGAGGACGACCGAACAGCTCGCGATAGCGGTGACTGAAGTGCGAGGCTGACACAAATCCTGCGGAAAGGGCGATCGACAGGATCGAAGTCGATCCCTGCAGCAGCATCAGGCGGGCATGATGCAATCTCAGCTCCCGGTAGTAGCGTGAAGGGGACCGTCCTAGGTGTCTGGTGAACAGGCGCTCCAGTTGCCGGGTCGAAAGGCTCACGCCTCTGGCAATGTCGGGAATCGTCAGCGGCTCCTCGAGATTGCGTTCCATGACATCGATGGCTGCCAGGACCTTCGCATCACTGACTCCGGTGCGTGATTGAAGCGCCATCCGCTGCTGGTCATCGGATTGCCGGATCCTCTCGTGAATGAACTGTTCGGAAACCCGGCCGGCCAGTTCGACGCCGTGATCGAGCATGATGAGATGAAGCATGAGATCGAGAGAGGCAGTTCCGCCCGAGCATGTGATCCTGTTGCGGTCGATCTCGAACAGGTCGTCAGTGAGCTCGATGTCCGGATAGAGTTCGGTGAAGCTCTCGTGATCTTCCCAGTGAATGGTGCAGCGATGTCCCCGGATCAGACCGGCGCGGGCAAGAATGTGCGTTCCCGTGCACAGACTTCCCATGACGGTGCCCTGACGCGCCAGCTTTCTCAGCCATGCCATGACTGATCTGTCGGCGAACTTCTGGGCGTCGATTCCCGAACAGACGAACAATGTCTCGCAGGCAGAAACGTCGCTCATCGCATGATGAGGCACGACCTCCATGCCGTTGCTGGCCTTGACCGGCCGGCCGTCGCGCGAGATGAACGTCCAGCGGTAATGGGTGGCGCCACTCATGCGATTGGCCGAACGCAACGGCTCGACTGCGGCAGCAAAAGCCATCATCGAGAATTCCGGGATCAGGAGAAACGCGAAGGATCTCACAGCCACTGTCCCTGATGCCTGCCAAGCATATCAGGGGGTGTGCGCGCCGGGGAGCGGGTTGTTGATCCGGGCACTCAGGCCTCCCCTGCCGAGTCGAGGCGGACGTAGGCCGGCGATGTCCGGCCTTCACGGACTTCGCCGAAGTAGACCGTCATGTGCGGATAGGGAATCTCGATACCGACCTCGTCGAATCCCAGTTTGAGGCGTCTCAGATACTCGCGGCGCACGCCCCACTGATACCCGGCAAGGGTGCGGATCCGGAACCTGAGGGTCACCGACGAATCACCCAGATCATTGACGCCCAACACCTCAAGGTCTCCGGCAAGACGCTCGTTGAGGGTTTCGTCGCTGCGTGCTTCCTCGTCGATCCGCCGCACCACGTCGATCACCTTGTCCGTGTTCTCCTGGTAGGCGACACCGATGTCGATCACCGCGTAACCGAAGTCCCGCATCATGTTGGTGACAGAGGAGATGTCCCCGAAGGGGATTGTATGCACGTAGCCACTCAGATCGCGCAACTGCACGGTGCGCACGGACACGCTCTCGACTCCGCCCATCTTGCCGCCAGCCTCGATCCAGTCACCCACCGTGAACTGATTCTCGAACAGGATGAAGGTGCCGGTGATAATGTCCTTGATGAGGGACTGTGCGCCAAATCCGATGGCGAGCCCGATCACGCCGGCGCCTGCGAGCAATGGAGTTATGTCGAGTCCCAGCTCTCCGAGAATCGTCATGACGGCCACGCTCCCGATCACCACGACGAGGATGTTCCTCGCCAGCGGGAGCAGGGTGAGGACCCGCGGGTTGGCCCCTTCCCCGTGACTGCGCCTGAGCTGGTTGGCGATGACCCCGTCACCGACTTCCCAGACCAGTACAGCGATCACCGCAATCACGATGATCGCTATCAGCCTCCCAAGGAGATCGAGTCCCTCCGACGACAGGAAGATGTGCGTCGCCTCGACTCCCCAACTTTCCAGTGCGGCGATGATGGCGACGGTCCAGATCACCACATTGGTGAGGACGCCCACAAGATAGAGATAGCGATTGCTGCGCCGCTCAAGATCCGGAAATCTCTCCCTTAAGTCAGCGCCGATACGAAAGAGCCTCGACAGGGACCGCCGCGCCAGGGTGCTGGCCAATGCCCCGGCCAGCCCGGCGAGAAACGTGAAGGCAAGACCATGGAGAATGAACACCGTCCCCGAGCGCGCCTCGAAGACCCACACGGTGTAGGTGATGGCAACCGCAAGAATGGCCATGACGTGCCAGACATCACCGAGGCGAGAGCGCATGAAATGCGTCCGGCCATCCGCCCCGCCGCCGATCCAGGCAGCGACGCCAGCCCGGTTCTGCAGGATGATGACAATCGCCATGATGGCGAGAATCAGCCCGATGACACGTACCAGAGAGCCGACGCTCGCTTCGGGCGCACCCATCGTTTGCAGCAGGTCCGTGGCCAGGAATCCTGCGAGTCCAACTCCCCAGAAGCGGTTGAACCAGACCACCAGGTAGGCCGCCTCGCGATCGGCAATCGGCAACAGCCGGATGGCCGGGCGCAGCGGTGACAGGATGACCCGGACCAGAACGACGGCAGAGGCGTAGAGCCCGGCGATCGTGGCTGCCGTGAGGATGACCGCCATGGCGGCGGCATCGGGCGTCAGAACGACGGTGGCAAGCCAGGTCACAAGGAGGAAACCCATGACCGGCGCAACGCCAAGCAGAAATCGGGAGCCGGCATCGATCAGCCGCTCCATCACGCTTGCTCCCTCGTCTTCCTGCAATCTCTTCCGTGGAGCGGCTGTGAGACCGAGGACTGCCAGCCAGGCGAGGATGCCGGCGGCCAGGGCGAGCCCGGCCTGGCCCGCGATCCGGAAGAGCCCGGAACCGAAGTCCTGGCGCGACACGCTATCGATGATCCAGCCTGTCAACTGTCTGCCGTCATCAAGGCTCGCCAGGAGATCCTTCATTCTCTGATCGAGTCCGGAGATGCCGGAGACGTTTTCCTGTCCTGTGGCCTCGTCTCCGCTCGATGCCAGCGCATTGAGACTGTCGATCAGTTGCTGGCGCTTGGCAGGATCCTCGAGAATGGACACGAGCTCGGGGATGGCGTCGACGGTCTCCTGTGCCGCAGCAGGCGCAAGAGGCAAGGTGAACATCCACAGTGCGAGCAGCCCCGGAAGCGGGAGATGGCGCAGCACGGTCAGCATGAACTGGTATCCCGGATACTGGGTCATGTGAGTGTAGCGATGCCGGGATGGCAATCCAGTCGCCAGGAAAATCCCGCGCAATGAGCGGTGGAGTGTTCCGGCGACACCGTGCGGAACGCACTCAGTCGACCTTGGAACGGTGCCCGACTTCAATCCATCCTGCGCCGCGATGTCGTGTTCGTCGTTGCATGGCGGCTGCCGTTCAACCCGGAATCGGCACTCTTCCCACTGTCGTTCCCTTGAAGGGCGGTGCGCAACCGCAGGGACCCGGCGCGATCTGGTCGGTCGGCGGTTCGCCGTCACCGGGGCGGCGCTACTCAGCCTTCTCCCGTGCTTGAGTGACGGGCTCCCTGCCGATACAGTCCGCGCCGCTAGTGAAGACAGTCCGATCGGGAATCATCCATGGCCGAAGTCATCGCCGACTGGCAACGTGCCGACAGCGAACACCTTTCCACCTACAAGCGGGTGATGCGCCTGACCGTGGCGTCGACGGTGTCATGCATCGTTGTTCTCGTGCTGCTTGCCGTCTTCCTGCTTTGAAGGTCATTTCCGGGGGGCAGACGGGCGCCGACAGGGCGGCGCTCGACGCCGCGCTGGCCCGTGGCGGGCCAGCCGGCGGGTGGTGTCCCAAGGGCCGAATGGCTGAAGACGGCATCATAGACGACCGCTATCCACTGACCGAAACCTCCCGGCGTGACTACGCCCAGCGCACGCGCTTCAACGTGCGCGATTCCGACGCCACGCTCATCGTGGCGCGACGGCCATTGACAGGAGGCACCGCGCTCACCGAACGACTGGCACTGGCATCCGGCAAACCCTGCCTCGTGGTGCATCCCGACGATACACCGGATGTCATCGCCGTCTGCCGGAGCTGGATGGAACGGCACGGGGTGCGGACTCTCAATGTCGCCGGCCCCCGCCACAGCACCACCACCTCGGCTTACTCCGACACCAGACGCATCATGGATGACCTGCTCGCCCCCTACTCCTCGTCACGCAGCAGCCGCAGGTAGGTCTCCATGCGACCTGATGGAATGGCCCCGGACCGGACTGCCACACGCACGGCGCATCCCGGTTCGTGGTCGTGCGTGCAGTCACGGAACCGACAGCGATGGCCGGTCTCGTCAATGTCGGGGAACAGCTCGGACAGTTCTTCGCGGGTGATGCCGGCAAGGCCCAGGGAACGGATTCCCGGAGTATCGATGAGGGCCGTGCCCCCACCAAGGTCATAGAGCGATGATCGGGCGGTGGTATGCCTCCCTTGCCGCCGCCGGCCGCCGAGACCTCCGACGCGGGCATTCTGCGAGCCGGTCAGCGCGTTGACGAGGGAGGACTTTCCGACACCGCTCGGACCGGTCAGGACAACGGTCTTTCCCCTGATACAGCCGACCAGCCGGTCCAGTCCTTCCCCCGTTGCCGCGGAAACCTCAATGATCGTCAGTCCCGCCCGGCGGTAATCGGCAAGGTCCGGACGCGGTCTCTCGAGGTCGATCTTGTTGAGCACGACAATGACCTCGACACCGCCTCTGGCGGCGATCACCGCGTAGCGGTCGATGATGCGGGGATGAAACGGCGGATTGGCCACCGAGACGACGACAAGGGCGTGATCGATGTTGGCTGCGAGAACGTGTTCCGTGGCACCCCCGGAAAGGCGCCTGCTGGCATCTCGTCGCCAACGGGCCAGCACCCCGCGTCTCTCAAGGACCGTGTCGATCCTCGGCGGCCTGGTTCCTGCTGTGACGCGCACCCGGTCGCCCACCACCGGATAGGGATCGATGCCCGGGCGTGGAGCGCAGCGTACCGGGTCACCATCCAGTTCCACGGTCACGAGTATTCCATGCACCTCGATGACGCGGCAGATGCGCCCAATCCCCGTTGTCGACTTGGCAGGTCCTGTCACCGTGTCAGCGGCCTGTACCTGATCCGATGGGGTTCGTGCGCTCCCAGCCGCCTGATCCTGTCCTCTTCATAGGCTTCGTAGTTGCCCTCGAACCACTCGACATGGCTGTCGCCCTCGAAGGCGACGATATGGGTGGCGAGACGGTCGAGGAACCAGCGGTCATGGCTGATGATCACGATACAACCGGCAAAACCCATCAAAGCCTCCTCGAGGGCCCTCAGTGTATCGACATCGAGATCGTTGGACGGTTCGTCAAGAAAGAGGACATTGGCCCCGGACTTCAGCATGGTGGCGAGGTGCACGCGATTGCGTTCACCCCCTGACAGTTCACCGACCTTCTTCTGCTGGTCGGGACCGCGAAATCCGAATGCACCCACATAGGCGCGGCTCGACACCTCCTTGGCACCCATGGCAAGCGTTTCGGCGGCGCCCGTGATCTGCTCCCACACTGTCGCTGCGGGATCGAGATCATCACGGTCCTGGTCGACGTAGCCGGTGACCACCGTGTCGCCGATGGCAATGGCCCCCCCATCCGGCGTCTCGCGGCCGGTCAGCATCTTCACGAGTGTCGTCTTGCCGGCGCCATTGGCGCCAATAATGCCGACGATTCCGGCCCGGGGCAGGGTGAAGTCGAGGCCCTCCATCAGCAACCGGTCTCCGAATGCCTTCGACAATCCCTCGGCACGGATTACCAGATCGCCGAGGCGAGGCCCCGGTGGGATCGCGATGCGGCCACGTGCCGGTCCTTCCGCCCGGTTGCGGCTCTCGGCAAGAAGGTCCTCATAGGCTCCCAGGCGCGCGCGCCCCTTCGTGCGTCTCGCCCCGGGTGACGAGCGAACCCACTCCAGCTCACGCGCAAGCGCTTTCCGCCGCGCCTCCTCTTCCCTGCCCTGCCTTCGCAGCCGTTCCTGCTTGCTCTCCAGCCAACCCGAGTAGTTGCCTTCGAAGGGGATGCCTTCACCACGATCGAGTTCAAGTATCCACCCGGCCACGTTTTCCAGGAAGTACCGATCGTGCGTCACCGCCACGACGGTTCCCTCGTATGCAGCGAGATGGCGCTCCAGCCATGCCACACATTCGGCATCGAGGTGATTGGTCGGCTCGTCAAGGAGAAGAAGATCGGGCTTTTGCAGGAGCAAGCGGCACAGTGCCACCCGCCGCTTCTCGCCCCCCGAAAGATGCCCGACGTCGGCATCGCCCGGCGGCAGGCGCAACGCATTCATGGCGATCTCCAGAGTGCGTTCAAGGTCCCAGCCACCAACGGCATCGATCTGTTGCTGAATTTCACCCTGTTCCTCAATCAGCGCGTTCATCTCGTCGTCGTCAAGGGGTTCGGCGAAACGCGCGGATACCTCGTTGAAACGTTCCAGCAGGGCCTTGGTTTCCGCCATCGCCTCCATGACGTTGCCCATGACGTCCTTGGACGTATCGAGCTCAGGTTCCTGGGGCAGATATCCGACCGTTGCCCGGGCAGCCGCCCAGGCCTCGCCATCGAAGTCCCGTTCTGCACCGGCCATGATTCTGAGCAGTGTCGATTTTCCGGCGCCGTTGGGCCCGAGCACGCCGATCTTGGCTCCTGGCAGGAATGAGAGCCAGATGTTCCGCAGAACGGTTCTGCCGCCAGGCCAGGTCTTGGTGAGACCCTTCATGACATAGACAAACTGGTAGGACACGGTCGGGGAGGCCTTCTGCACCTGTACACCGCGTCATGTTAGCACGACATGGTCATCGGCAAGACGCGTGAGCGCCCGTGAATTTGGCCACCGACGGGTGCGATGCCGTATGGTTGTCGCATGACCTCGCTGTGCCGCACTTGCGGCCATCGGCCGCAATCCGGTTCCGAGGCTTGCGATGCCTGCGGGTCACGACGCATCGTGAGCCATCCGGAGCTTGATGAACTCGCCATCGCCCATCTCGATTGCGACGCCTTCTATGCGACTATCGAGAAACGGGATCGACCGGAGCTTGCCGATGTGCCGGTGATCGTCGGCGGCCGCCATCGCGGGGTGGTCGCCGCCTGCTGCTATATTGCCCGGTCCTTCGGTGTGCGCTCGGCCATGCCCATGTTCCGAGCCCTGAAGCTGTGTCCTGAAGCCCATGTCATCGCCCCAGACATGGGGAAGTACGTCGCCACGGGGAATGAAGTCCGCAGCTTGATGCAGAACGTGACACCGCTGGTTGAGACACTCTCGATCGACGAGGCGTTCATGGATCTCTCCGGAACCAGGACCCTGCATGGTGGCTCGCCCGCCCGGACTCTTGCACGCCTGGCCAACCAGATCGATCGGGAGCTGGGCATCACGGTGTCCATCGGACTGAGTTACAACAAGTTTCTTGCCAAGATCGCCTCCGACCTCGACAAGCCTTGCGGGTTTGCGATCATCGGTCGTGGCGAGGCACGGCGCTTTCTTGCCGACAAGCCCGTCAGCCTTCTCTGGGGCGTGGGCCATGCGACCCGTCGCCGCCTGGCACGCGACGGCATCACCCTGATCGGTGACCTTGCCCGCATCGATGAAGCGGAACTGGTCGCGCGCTACGGCAAGATTGGCCACCGATTCTTCCGGTTCAGCCGGGGCGAGGATGATCGAGTGGTGGAGCCGGAAGGCGAGACTCGGAGCATTTCTTCCGAGACCACCCTCCATGACGACACGGCGGAGTTTCCGATACTGCGCAGGGTGCTCTGGCAGCTCTCGGAGAACGTCGCCGAACGCATGAAAAAGGCCGGATTGGCCTCAAGAGGTGTCGCGCTCAAACTGAAGACCTCGAACTTTCGCATCATCACCCGCACCCGCCACCTGCAACATCCCACCCGATCGGCCGAGGAGATCTTTCTTGTCGGTGAAGGACTGTTGGCCCGCGAAACCGATGGCCGGCGCTTCCGTCTGATCGGCATCGGCGTGCACGACTTCGTCGATTCCAGAGATACCGCGTTTGGCGACCTCTTCGAGCACGCGCGAAAGCAGTCCAACGCACGGGTTGACGAGGCGCTCGATGCCGTCCGCGAGAAATTCGGGAAGGACTCGCTGGTCAGGGGCCGCGGCTTCGGCGACCCTTCGGAGCCGTAGGCAGTCAGGGCGCCAGGCGAAACACCTGGCGCCCCGATGCAGGATGGAGTGAAGGTGTCAGGCCGCCTTGCGCGGATTCTCGATCTGGCGCTGGTCCTGGCCCGTCGAAATCCTGATCGTCCGCGGCTTCAGCGCTTCCGGCACCTCTCGTACGAGGTCAACGTGAAGCAGTCCGTTCTCCAGTGCCGCTGCGGACACATGGACATGGTCTGCCAGCTGGAAGGCGCGCTTGAAGCTCCGGCCCGCGATGCCGCGATACAGATAGGTGCGCTCCTTGTCACCATCGGCGTTGACCGAACCGGAAACCGTCACGGTCCCGTCCTTGACCTCGATCGTGAGGTCGTCCTCGCCGAAACCGGCGACGGCCATGGTGATGCGGTAGTCGTTGTCGCCCCTCTTCTCGATGTTGTAGGGCGGATACCCATCCTCGCCCGTGCGGGAACTGGCTTCGAGCAGATTCATCATGCGGTCGAAGCCGACGGTCGAACGAAACAGGGGAGAAAAATCGAAGCGTGTCATCGTACATATCCTCCGGTTGAGCGGTATGTGCAGTCGGTCCCCCCGAAGGCAGGACCCCTTTGCTCCCGTCTGGTCTTCCATATGAGGCAAGGGACGGTCGCACCCGGTGATATGGGATGAAGACGGGCGCTTTCAAGGCATCAGCGACGATCCGCCAGCCGCCTCGGGAACCTGTTGCGGAAGACTGTCTGCATCGCCGACTGTCTGGTACCAATGGCGGCGGACAGTGCAGGAGTTGGCAGCCATGCCGGAATCTTTCGACCTGCTCGCCCTGGGTGGCGATGGCATCGGGCCGGAAGTAACCGGCTGCGCGCTCAAGGTTCTCGAGAAGGCCTGCGACAGCGACATTCGCGTCGACATTACCGAGGATCTCCTGCACGGCGCCTGTTACGATGAAACAGGAACCTTCCTCGAGGAGACAACTCTCGACCACGCCAAAAGTGCGGACGCCGTTCTCGTCGGCGCCACGGGAGGTCCTCGATGGGATCACATCCGCCCTGCCGGTGAGGCGGCCCAGTCGGACGGCCTCATGCAGTTGCGCATGGAACTCGACACCTATGCCGGCCTGCGCCCGGCACGCGCGATTGACTGTCTCGAACCGCTGACCCCCTATCGGCCGGGTCTGACGGCCGGTGCCGATGTGCTGGTGCTGCGGGAAATGACCGGTGGCAACTTCTTTTCCGCAGAGAGGGGAGTCGACCGGCCGCCGCAAGCCCCTCGGCGGGGATACGATCTCGGAGTCTATGACGAGTATCAGATAGCCCGCTTCGCCCACGTCGGCTTCCGGCTTGCCGAAAAAAGGCGCCGGCATCTTGTTTCGGCCGACAAGTCCAACGTCATGGAAATGCACGTCCTGTGGCGCGAAGTGGTCTCCGAGGTCGCCCTGGACTATCCCGGAATCACTCTGGAACATCTCTACGCCGACAACGCGAGCTACCAGCTCGCCCGCGACCCGGGACGATTCGACGTCATCATGGCCGACAACCTCTTCGGAGACGTACTGAGCGACCAGGCAGGCGTCATTGTCGCCAGCCTCGGCATGTTGCCTTCGGCCTGTCTGACCGGATGTCCCGACGACGCCACGCGGGTCCGCGGTATCTTCGAACCGGTCCACGGATCCGCCCCCGACATTGCCGGCGAGGGAATAGCCAATCCCGTCGGCGCCATTCTCTCGGTCGCCATGATGTTTGACTACGCCTTCGGCCGTGCGGATATCGCGAGGACCATCGAAGGCGCCGTGGTCGCTGCTCTCGAAGGGGGCGCCCGGACGCGGGATCTCGGAGGCAGGCTCTCAAGTGCTGCCATGACCGACGCTGTTCTCGCAGAACTTGATGCCTGATGGAGACACAGTCCATGACGAACCGGATGACATGCGGTGAAGCGACGATCCGACTCCTGGGACACTACGGCGTCCGGGAGGTCTTCGGCATCCCTGGTGTCCATACCCTCGACTTCTGCCGGGGTCTCGATACCGGTGAGGTCCGCCACATCCAGTCGCGCAATGAACAGGGGGCGGGGTTCATGGCCGAGGGGTACGCCCGGGCCACCGGAAAGCCCGGGGTGGCGCTGGTCATCTCCGGACCAGGTGTGACGAATGCCGCCACCGCCGTCGGCCAGGCCTGGGCCGATTCGCTGCCCCTTCTCCTGCTCTCGGCGGAGGCATCGAGCGAGACCATCGGCAAGGGCTGGGGTGTGCTCCACGAGATCACCGAACAAAGGGAAGTCACGCGGCCCCTGACGGCTCTCAGCGCCACGGCACACCGGCCGCAGGATGTTCCCGAACTGATGGCCCAGGCGTTTTCCATATTCGCCGGCGAAAGACCCCGGCCGGTCCACTTGTCGATCCCGATCGATGTTCTCGGTCAGGAGGTTGGCGATGACTGGCAACCGGTGCCCCTGCCCTCGAGGCCCGGGCCAGCCGCAGGCCTGGTGGACGACGCAGCGGCAGTGCTGCGTGCCGCCACGCGGCCCGTCATCATGATAGGAGGCGGGGCAGCGGAAGCGGGGCCCGGTCTCACCCGGGTCGCCGAAGCTCTGGGCGCCGCCGTCATCGCCAGCACCGCCGGCAAGGGGATCGTTCCGGATGACCATCCCTTGAGTCTCTCCGGCAGCACGGTCCGCGAGGAAGTCCGCCAGTTCCTCGGGCAGGCCGACGCTATCCTTGCGGTCGGCACGGAACTCTCCGAGACCGACAGCTTTGTCGAACGCCTCGACATCAATGGCCGACTCATCAGGGTCGACATCGACCCAGGCAAGATGAACGATCTCTATCCAGCGGATGTCGCGATCATTTCCGACGCCGCCCCCGTGATCGAACGACTGGCTTGCCTGCTTGAAGGCCATGACGGCGCCACCGTGCGCCGCAGCACCGAGAATTCCATCAGGTGCATTCGATCCGCGATGATGACCAACCTGACAACGTCCGAACGCCAGCATGTCAGACTTCTGGAACGCCTGCGATCCGTGACACCTCGTGACACGGTGTTTGCCGGCGATGCCTGCCAGCTGGTCTACACCGGAGCGTTTGCCTTTCCGGTCTTCGCGCCCCGCCAGTGGTTCTACCCTGCCGGGTACTGTGCCCTTGGCTGTGCGCTGCCCAACGCCATCGGCGCCATGCGTGCGCCCGGCGAGCGACCTGTCGTCGCCATCGCCGGTGATGGCGGCTTCATGTTCACCATGCCCGAACTCATGGTTGCCAGTGATCTCGGGCTGGCGCTGCCCGTGATCATCTGGGAGAACGGCGGCCTCAAGCAGATCCAGGATGATCTCGACAGCCGCGGCATCCACCGGGTAGGGGTGGAGGGGAGCAATCCGGACTTTCTGATGCTCGCCCGTGCCTGTCGTGCCCATGCCGTACGTCCGGACAGTCTCGACGGCTTCGCGGATGCCGTCATCCAGGCTCTCGGGGCATCGAGGCCGACCATCATTGCTGTCGAGGAGGGAGCCTCCTGGCTCATGGCGGATGACACCTGAAATGACAATTGCATTTCGGTCGGCAGAAGATCTTGCCGGCATGATCCGGCGCCGCGAAATCAGCGCGGTGGAACTGCTGGAGATCTACCTGGGGCGCATCGATGCCCTGGATACGACCATCAATGCCGTGATCTGGCAGGATCGCGAGGCAGCGCTCGAAACTGCGAGAGCTGCGGATTCACGAACCATCGCGGGTGATGATCTGCCGCCGCTGCACGGTGTGCCCATGACGATCAAGGAGAGCTTTGACGTCGCCGGCGCCCCCACCACATGGGGGGATCCGGCCTTCCGGGACAACGTTGCCATACATGACTGCGTTGCCGTGGAACGTCTGAAGCGCGCCGGCGTGACTCTCTTTGGCAAGACGAATGTCCCGCTCAACCTTGCCGACTGGCAGAGCTTCAACGACATCTACGGGATCACCTCGAACCCCTGGGATACCGGACGCACGCCCGGGGGATCCTCGGGCGGCTCTGCCGCCGCCCTGGCCGCCGGACTGACGGGTATCGAAACCGGCAGCGACATCGGTGCGTCGATTCGCAATCCGGCCCACTACTGTGGTGTTTTCGGTCACAAGCCGAGTTTCGGGATCTGCCCGCCCCGGGGGCAGGCCCTGCCCGGAGTCCTCACCGGAGCCGACATGGCCGTGATCGGACCGCTGGCGCGTTCAGCAGGCGACCTGGAGGTGGCGCTGAACGTCATGGCGGGGCCGGATGTCCTCGATGCCGCCGGCTGGCGACTCGAACTTCCCGCCCCCCGCGCCCGCACACTCGGAGACTTGCGCGTCGCCGTGATGCTCGAAAGCGGATTGTCCGAGGTGGACGGCGCCTACCTCGACATGCTGCAGGACCTGGTGGACGGCATTGCCCGCACGGGCGCCACGGTCAGCGATGCGGCGCGGCCCGACCTCGACATGCGCGATGCCCACGAGATTTACATTCAGCTGCTTCGCGCCGCCACCAGCGCACGGTTGCCCCAAGGAGAAGCTGGAGGACTTCCAGGCGGCGCGCGCCCGGCTTGAGCCCGGCGACACCAGCTACTTTGCCCTGATGACCCGTGGCAACACCATGACCCATCGCGAGTGGATGGCTCTCAATGAACGGCGTGAACACATCCGGTGGGCCTGGCACCGGTTCTTCGAGAGCTGGGACATTCTGATCTCGCCCGTCGCTGCTTCCACGGCCTTCCCTCATGATCACTCCGGCGAACGGCACGATCGCACGATTCCGGTGAACGGCCACGAGGCCCCGACCACCGATCAGATGTTCTGGGCCGGATTTGGTCTCTTGGCCCTGCTCCCGGGAACCGTGGCCCCGGCCGGCATCAGCCGCGACGGCCTGCCGGGCGGGGTCCAGATCACCGGGCCGTGGCTGGGAGATCTCACGACAATCGAGGTGGCCCGCCTGATCGAGCGCGAGTTCGGCGGTTTCCAGCCGCCTCCCGGATTCTAGATCACCAACCTGATATCCCGGACGATGGAGAAATCTCGTGTCTGATGACCTGCGCCTTCTGGTTCTGGCCGAAGACCCCGATGTCGTCGTGTCCGCCATCGAATCCCGGTTCTCCGGACTGCGGATGACCACGGTGGCGGACTTCGACATGCTCGGCGAGGCCATCGGATGCGATCCCCATGTCGCCTACACCGAGCGATTCAGGCCTGGTCCCTTCCCGCGCGACATCCTGTTCAGCCAGCCGTCCCTCAGGTTCGTTCATGCATCGGGGGTTGGGGTCAATCACCTTGTTCCCTGGGATCCGGCGCAGGTGGACGTGTGCAACGCCGCTGGCGTTCAGGATGAGGCAATGGCCCAGTTTGCCATTGCCCGGCTGATCGCCATGACCTGCCACTTCTTCCGCTATCACGATCAGCAGAAGCGAAGGATCTGGAAGGGGCACGATGCCCTGCGCTCGACGGGAGGAACGCTGACCGTCGTCGGCCTCGGCAGGATCGGAAAGGCCTGTGCGCGGATCGCGGGAGCACTGGGCATGACAGTCCATGGCGTCAAGGCCCGAGTGGAAGCCGTACCGGGAGTCTCACGCGTGGTGGGACCCGATGACATCAACGATGTTCTCTGCCTTTCGGATTACGTGATCATCGTCACACCACTCACCGAGGCCACGCGGGGCCTCATCGGACCAGAGGCCATCGCCGCGATGAAACCCGGTGTCATGATTCACAACATGTCGCGTGGCGGGGTGGTGGACGAAACGGCGCTTGTGGAAGCCCTGCGAAGCGGTCATGTGGGGGCCGCATCCCTGGATGTCTTCGAAACCGAACCGTTGCCCGCAACGAGCGTGCTCTGGGAGATGGAGAATGTGCACATCACGCCGCACAACGGAATCATGATGACCTGGGGCGACTACATCCACGACGCCATCGAGGTCTTCATGGCAAACCTCGACCGCTACATCAACGGTATCGCGCTGAAGAATGTCGTCGATCCCTCCAGGGGCTACTGATCACGCCTGCAGCCAGGCCAGGGCAATGCGCCGGTAGAGTTCGACTGCCCTTTCGACATCGCTCACCATGACGTGTTCATCGGTCCTGCCACTCATGCCGAGGCGCCCCGGACCGATGATGACCATGGGAAGATCAAAGGCAGGCGACAGGACTGCTGCGTCGGAATAGTAGGATGCGCCGCCAGGTTGAGCCGGCATTCCACGTTCAGCCGAGACCACGTCAAGGCACAGGTGTGCAAAGGGATGATCGCGCGCAGTCTCGACCGCCGGCTTGTGATCGAGGCGCTCGAGTTCGAGGTCACGGCCGACATGATCGAGAATGTGCCTTTCTACCTCGTCGGCCACCATGCCCGGCAGCGTGCGGATGTCGATGTCGATTTCGCACCTGTCCGGGGTCAGGTTCACCACCGTTCCGCCCTCGATGCGTCCTGCGCTCACGGTCGGCAGACCAAGAAGGGGATGCGGGCAAACGTCGAAACTCAGTGTACGCAGGTCGCACAGAACGTCGGTCATGCGTTCGATGGCGCTGCCGCGGGATCCCTCCTCGGCCGACGGATGCCCCGATGACCCATGGGCGGTCAGACGCAGCCACAGGGCGCCCTTCTCCGCCAGCAGCACCTCCATCGACGACGGTTCGCTCACGAGCAGTGCTCCTGCGCCTTCCAGAGCGCGGGACCGAGAGAGTTCTGCTGCACCGAGACAGTTCGAGCTCTCCCCGGCGGTGAAGGCAAGCACAAGGTCACCGGTGAGCACCGCCGGTCCGGCCGCGAGTGATTCGGCGGCGACGATCATCGCCGCCATGCCGCTCTTCATGTCGGCTGCACCGCGGCCGTGAAGGGCGCCATCGACGATCTGCGCACCGAAGGGATCGTGGGTCCATTCTTCGTTGCCAAGCGGAACGGTGTCGAAGTGAGCGGAGAACACGAGAGCGGGCCGTTCTCCCCTCCCCTTGAGCCGTGCCACGACATTGGCCCGTCCGGAGGTGAATTCGTCGAGAACGCTGTCGATTCCGGCCCCCAGGAGACGATCGTGGACAACTCGCGCCATGTCGATTTCGCAGCCAGGCGGATCGCGGGTGTCCATCCTGACCAGCGTCTGCAGAAGTTCCGTCACGCTGGACCGTTCCATGATCATCCCGCCTGCGTCATCCTGCGGGCACTCTGCCACGACACGTGCTCCTGACAAGACTGAAACGGCGGGATACGATGGACTCATCGTCGCCAGGAGGAGCGCAGTCATGGCACGGGACAGCCGCTACGACATCCTCTTCAAGCCCATTGCCATCGGGCCGGTCACAGCTCCCAACAGATTCTACCAGGTGCCCCACTGCTCGGGCATGGGATTTGCCCTTCCGCAGACCCTCAATGCCATGCGAGGGATCAAGGCCGAAGGCGGTTGGGGCGTCGTGTGCACCGAGTACTGCTCCATTGATCCTTCTTCAGATGATTTCGGTCACCACTACTGCACCCTGTGGGATGACGACGATGTCAGCGTTCAGGCCGCCATGGTCGAGGCGGTACACCGGCACGGATCGCTTGCCGGAGTTGAGTTGTGGCACGGCGGCTATGCCTCGAACAACGCTCTCACGCGGGTCATTCCGGCAGCTCCGATGTCCATGCCGGTGTGGCATGGCTTCACGCAGACCAGGGCCATGGACAAGGCCGACATCCGGGAGTTCCGCCGTCTGCACCGGCTGTCGGCCCTTCGTGCCCGCGAAGCGGGATTTGATCTGGTCTACGTCTATGCGGCGCACGGTTATCTTCCGGCCCAGTTCCTCTCGCCCGTCCAGAACCAGCGCTGTGACGAATACGGAGGCAGCTTCGAGAATCGGGCGCGGCTGATCCGGGAACTGCTGGAGGAGACCCGGGAGGCTGTCGGTGACCGGTGCGGCGTCGTGCTGCGCTTTGCCGTCGACAACCTCGATACCGACATGGGCATCACGTGCGACGGCGAAGGACGTGATCTTGTCGAGTTCGTGGCCGAGCTTCCGGACCTCTGGGACGTCAATATCGCGAACTTTCCGGCCGACGCCCGTACCGCACGCTTCGCCGAAGAGGGTGCCCAGGAAGACTACATTGCCTTCGTCAAGCAGGTGACCACGAAGCCGGTTGTGGCGGTGGGTCGCTACACCTCGCCGGACCGCATGGTGTCGGTCATCAACAAGGGACTCATGGATCTCATTGGCGCGGCCCGGCCATCGATCGCCGATCCCTTCCTCCCGGCCAAGATCCGTGACGGTCGCCTCGAGGACATCCGCGAGTGCATCGGCTGCAACATCTGCATCCTCAGCAACGGCCTGGGCGTGCCGTTGAGATGCACGCAGAATCCGACCATGGGCGAGGAATGGCGGCGTGGGTGGCATCCCGAGATCATTGCTGGGGCCTCGTCTGATGAGAAAGTGCTCGTGGTTGGCGCCGGACCTGCCGGACTTGAAGCGGCTCTCTCGGCCGGGCGCCGGGGCTACACGGTGGCGCTCGCCGAAGCCACCACCGAACTCGGAGGGCGGGTAAGCCGGGAGGCGACGCTGGCAGGCCTTTCGACATGGTCGCGGGTCAGGGACTGGCGACTGGGCCAGATCGACAAACTCCCCAACGTGGAGGTCTACCGGTCGAGCAGACTGAACGCCGAGCAGGTTCTGGAGTTTGGTTTCGGACACGTGTGCATCGCCACCGGCTCGACCTGGCGGCGCGACGGCACCGGACGCTCGAGCTTCTCACCATTCGAGGGGCATGACCTCGACGGCGTCATCACGCCCGACGACGTCATGGAAGGAACGCCCGTCGACGGCCCGGTGCTGGTCTACGACGACGATCACTTCTACATGGGCGGTGTCATCGCCGAGACGCTCGCCGGACGCGGCGTTGACGTTGTGGTCGCCACCAGCTCCGGAATCGTGTCGCCCCTGTGTACCCATACACTCGACCAGGGACGCATCGAGGCCCGTCTCATCGAGATCGGTGTCGTCACCTTGACGTCGCGCCTGCTGCGCTCCTTCGATGGCAGCGAGGCGGTTCTTGCCCACGCATCGGGATCAAAGGATGTCACGATTCCCTGCAGAAACATCGTCGTCGTCACGTCCCGCCAGCCTGCGGATGGCCTGTGGAGGGCGGTCATGGCCCGCCAGGCGAAGCATGACGGCGCCGGCCTGAAGAGCGTGCGCCGCATTGGAGACTGCGAGGCGCCGCAGACCATCGCCGCGGCAGTCCACGCCGGCCACCTCTATGCCAGGACTCTCGATACGGTGGATCACGTGAAGCGCGACCGGGTCCTGGTGGCGCCAGGCGGGGGCACTTCCTGATTGAGCGCGCCGCAGGCGCCCTCCCCCACCCGCAGCGCGCTGCTCTCCGGAAACGGGGCAGCGCTCGTTCTCGTGGTTGCCTGGGGCATGAACTTTCCCCTGATCGAGCAGTTGCTGGGTCACTGGGACATCCTCTCGACGACCCTGTCGCGCCAGATCATCGGAGCCACTCTCCTCGTCATGTTGCTGTGGATACGCACGCGACGCTTCCCGATCCATCGTGCTCTGCCCTGGCGGCGCATGACCATCCTGGGGTTCATGGGTCCGTTCTGCGCATCACTGCTGACCACGCTCGCCGTCTTCTCTGCCGGATCCGTTGCGGTTGCCATCGTCTATGCCATGGC
This sequence comes from Alphaproteobacteria bacterium, assembly GCA_964291415.2. Lineage (GTDB taxonomy): Bacteria > Pseudomonadota > Alphaproteobacteria > SP197 > SP197 > SP197. The sequence goes on from OZ219920.1 coordinate 1,232,105, forward strand.
GCCCCTGATCGCGGCCGTGGTGGCCCGGGTGTTCTTCGCCATTTCGCCCGCCCGGGGCATCATCATCGGCATCGCTCTGGCGGTGACCGGCGGACTCGTTGTCAAGATCCACGAATTCTCCAATGCGAGCATGACGGGGGGCGAAGGATTCATGTTTCTCGCCCTGGTGACCTGGACGTGGCATTCGATCGCCGCACAGAGGTGGCTCAAGGGCTTCAGCCAGACGGAGATCGCCGCCTACACCATCCTGCCGGGAAGCATCCTTCTCACAGTGGCTGTGTTCATCGCCTGGGCATCGGGCCTCGCAACCCTCAACGCACCGTTGACCGAAACCACGATCGTTCTCGCCGTCGCCATCGGTGTTGTGCCGATCGCCCTCGGCAACCTTATGTGGCACGTCGGGGTCAACAGGCTGGGCGTGACCCCCATGGCTCTGTGGGGAAACCTGGTGCCGGTAGCCGCCATTGGCCTCGCTGCCTGGTTCGGCGCCGTACCGCAACCCGCACAGATCGCCGGCGGCCTCATCATTCTGGCCGGTGTCGTCTACGCCCAGGTCGCGTCACTCAGACAGCCATAGGCGAGAATCTGCGGCTGCGCTTGACTGCCGCCAATCCGACAAGCACGTCACGGCCACCGCTCGAAGGCGCCAAGTGTGTCCAGCATGACTACGATCGGGCGTGAGTGGCAACCCGTCCCCTACGACAGTATTCTGCTACCCGCATGTGTCTCGGGACAGTGATCGATCCCAATCCGGGCTTGTAGCGCACGTCCCGAAAACCTGTGTGAGGCATGGGGAATGACATCACTGACCCTCTGGCAAAACATCGAGTCTCGCCTCGACTCGTCGCTCAAGGGCTGGCGAGGTCGGATCGACGATCTTGACCAGCTGGCGGCAGTCGAAGCCAGGTTGGCCGGCCAGACATGGAGCGACAATGAGACCTTCAAGGGGCTGTTGCTTGCGGTGCTGTCCAGCAACACCGACTGGTCGAAGATCGAGCGAATTCAGGATGAGTTGGCACAACTGTTTTCAGAATTCGATCTCGAATCGTTTGCCGAACTTCCGGCCTGCGAGGTCGGCGACCGGTTGCTGCCTTGGTTTCTCAACCGCAAGGCGGGGTCGATGACCCTCAAGCGGAACCTCGTCAATCTCATCGACGCCGCACGGTTGCTGAACGAGCACAGCCGCAATCACGGCACAGCGGAAAGCTATTTCACCTCACTCTTGCGACATGTTGACGGAGACCCCAAACAGGCGGCGCTTCTCTTGGGATGCCGAAGCGAGTACAAGCTCCCCGCATTCGGGGTGGCGTTGGCTGCCGAGGCACTCAAGAACCTTGGCTTCGACGTGGCCAAGCCCGACCGCCACGTCATCCGAGCCGTCGCTTCCTTCGGGCTGGTGCCCTTCCGGAATTGGCCCGACAGAACCGGCAGGTCTTCGCCAGCTGTCTCCTCCAGAACTTCCTATCTGGCAGTCATGGGAGCCGTGCAGGATCTTGCGACGGCTGCCGGCTTGCCTGTGGTCATGGTCGACAACGCTATCTGGCTACTATGCGCAAGGAGTGGTCTTTACCTTAGCAATCCGGAACTCGCCGAGATGGCTCGCGAGAGCCGAGATACGACGGAACGCGCACAGACCCTCGGCTCACTGATCCGTTCCTGGGCGGAAGAGCAGGACGACGGTGAGCAACGGGAAACCATTGAAGCCCTCGTCGATGGCCTGGATCGCGAGCGACTATCCCTGCGGAAGCTCTTTCCCGAGGAGTCGAAGGGGCGGAGCTGGTGACGCGCACCATATTGCTTGACAGTGGTCCTCTTGGCTTGGTCACCAATCCCAGGGCGTCGTCGATAGCTGCAGATTGCGGGGATTGGGTCGTGAACGCAATCCGCCGCGGCGCGACAGTGTTGGTGCCTGAAATTGCTGATTATGAGGTGCGCCGGGAACTCATCAGGGCGCAACGCGACGCTGGTCTTGCGCGCCTCGACGCATTCATCGAACAAGTTGAATTCCTGCCCATTGAAACCGCCGCAATGCGCCGAGCCGCATCGTTCTGGGCCGAAGCGCGCCGACAAGGAAGACCGACTGCACCGGATCCTGCGCTCGATGGCGACGTGATTCTGGCTGCACAGGCAGCTATTCTCGACCGCACTGATGTCATCATTGCCACGACCAATGCGAGACACCTGTCACGTTATGTCCCCGCGGAACTCTGGACCAATATCACCTGAGTTCCGGGCCAAGCAGTTTCCAGCCGTGCCACACGCGTCCGCCAACGCTCGCATCAGCAGCCCAGCGCAACCGATGCCCACGGGAATGGCTGTCCTCGCCCGTGAGTTGTGTCTCTGTGCCGGATGCGTGTCCGACGCCGTCATCAGCTTCGGAGCCCCAAACACACGAAGTCCTCGATGACCGCGCGGGATGTGGGTTGCGCGGGATTCAGTCGCGCATCAGTTTGCGGTCGGCACGCCTCATCCAGGCGGTGATGAGAGGCAGGAACCAGGGATTGCCACGGTAGAAGGGTATGGTACGGAAGGGTCTGTCCGTGAGTGCCGTCCTGGCGTCGCTGTCGCCGAGAATGCGCTGGGCCGTCTTGTGTCCGAGCCAGGTTCCCATCGGCACGCCGGACGCACACCAGCCCATGGCGTAGTGGATGCCGTCGGCAAATCCGTTGTGGGGCAGGAAGTCGAAGGGAAAGGCGACCTGTCCGCTCCAGCAGTGTGTCAGTTTCGTTCCCTCGAGGTCCGGCACGACCCGCAGCAGCTCCCGATGAATCCGCTGCGCCTTGTCCGGGATCGATGTGCTCCCTTCTCCCGTGGTGCCGCCGAACAGCAACCTTGTCCCGTCCTCGGTGGGCCGCAACCACAGCGGTGAATTGCGGTTCTCGATCATCGGACGTCCCCGGGGCAGGACCTTCCTCATGAGAACCGGATCGATGGCCTCGGTGACGACGTTGAAGGCCTGGACCGGGACGACCCTGCGGCGATGCCAGGGAAGGGCCTTCGGCGTGTAGCCGTTGGTGGCGACCATGACGTCACGCGCCGCCACCCTGCCCTTCGGCGTGGAAACAACAAAACCCCTGCGTTGGCGTTCGACCCCGGTCACCGGACAGTATCCGATCACGGTCGCACCCTGGGCGCGGGCGCGGTCGAGCAGGCCCTGGTGGTACAGTCCGGCATGGATGAGGCCGTTGCCGTGCAGCACCTGGCCACCGTGGTAAAGATCGCTTGCCACCTCTTCTTTCAGCTTGTCGGGCGAGATCATGTCGGCCTCCACCGGAACCCCGTCGGCCTCCATCATCTCGAGGTCGCGTTCAAGCTTCTCGTACACCTTCCTCGAGGGTGCGGTGATGAGACGGCCCGTGTTCTGGTAGAAGCAGGCAATCTGCTCGTCGCGAATGAGGCCTGCCGCAAAGTCGTGAGCCGTGGCGGCCTCGCGGGCAATGTCACCGGCAGCCTCCCGGCCGATGCGCCTGACCATGTCGCCGTACTTGAACCACACCGTGCGGCCGAGGTAGCCGGCATTGCGGGTGCTGGCGCCGTGACCTGCGGCCTCGGCATCGAGGACGAGAACATCCCGGCCCCCTCGCGCCAGGGTGAGTGCCGCCGACAGTCCGACATTGCCGGAACCGATGACCACGACATCCGTGCTGTCAGGTGGCGCCGACTCGTCGAGCCGGGGGCGCGGCGCGAGATCCCACCAGTACGATGCTTCCTTGAAACCCTGCGCGAACATGTCCTGCATGGCCTTGAATCCCCGGGTACTGCAAGCCGCCGCCATCGCACAAGGAGAGTGGTGGCGCCTCCCCTGCCGATTGATATGATCCGCGCAACGCGGCTCGATCATGGGAGGAGAAAGCGATGCTCTCCGGGAGAATGATGGACAGGCCCCTGCTGGTCAGCGACATTCTACGCCATGCCGCCGAGGCATTCCCAGTATCCAGGATCATTTCCCGCACCGTGGAAGGGCCAATTCACCGCTACACCTATGCCGATGCACTCCGGCGAACCGCCGGACTGGCCCATGCGCTCGGACAACTCGGCATCGGCCCCGGCGACCGTGTCGCCACCATTGCCTGGAACACCTATCGGCACTTCGAGCTCTACTACGGCGTCTCCGGCATTGGCGCCGTCTGTCACACCATCAATCCGCGATTGTTCGCCGACCAGCTCGACTACATCGTCAACCATGCCGATGACAGGGCAATCTTTGTCGATCTCGACCTTGTGCCGCTCGTCGAGCAGCTCGCCGACAGGTTTTCCGGGGTGCGTCATGTCGTCGTCATGACCGACCGGGGGCATATGCCTCGTACGTCTCTCAAGCAAGCTCTTTGTTACGAGGAACTGCTTGAAGGCATGCCGGAAACGTTCGACTGGCCCTGCCTCGACGAAAACACCGCGGCGGCGATGTGCTACACGTCGGGCACCACCGGCAATCCCAAGGGATCGCTCTACAGCCATCGCTCCACCGTCCTCCACGCCATGGGGGTCCTGGCGCCGGGCATCCTTCCTCTCAACCGCAAGGCCGTGGTCATGCCTGTGGTGCCGATGTTCCATGTCCAGGCCTGGGGGCAGCCCTACGCAGCCCCGATCTGCGGGGCGTCATTGGTCCTTCCCGGTGCAAAACTCGATGGCGAAAGCCTCCATCAACTGATGGAATCCGAAAGCGTGACACTGGCGCTGGGCGTGCCCACCATCTGGCTGGGTCTGCTGGCCTGGCTGCGCCAGGCCGGCGAGAGGCTCACGACCGTTGGCCATCTCGTGACGGGTGGTTCTGCAGCCCCACCCACCATGTTCAAGGCCTGGGAGGAAGAGTACGGCATCGAGGTCCTGCAGGGCTGGGGCATGACGGAAACCAGTCCCGTGTGCGCCTGTGGTGCCTATGGCAGCGCCCTCGATGCTGCCGATGGTGACGAACGCTACGCGCACAGACTGCGCCAGCAACGCGTCTTCGGAGTCGAACTGCGCCTCGTCGATGACGACGGCCGGCCAGTGCCCGCCGACGGCGTCTCCCAGGGGGAACTCCAGTGTCGCGGTCCCTGGATCATCGACAGTTACTACAATGATGATGCAGCGAGTGCAGCAGCCATCACCGATGACGGCTGGTTCCGAACAGGCGACGTGGCGACGCTTGCCCGTGAGAGCATGCTGCAGATCACGGACCGCACGAAGGACATGATCAAGTCCGGCGGCGAGTGGATCAGTTCCATTGATCTTGAGAGTGAGGTGATGAGTCACCCGGCGGTCGCCGAGGCCGCGGCCATCGCCATGCCCCATCCACGCTGGCAGGAACGCCCGATGCTGGTCATCGTCCTCAACCCCGACCAGACTGCGGACTCCGGCGATATCCGCCGCCACCTTGAGGGACGAATCGTAAAATGGTGGATGCCGGACGAGATCGTGTTCGTGGACGACCTTCCCCACACGGCGACCGGAAAGGTCTCGAAACTGCAATTGCGTGAACGTTTCCGCGATCATGTCCTGCCCACCGCCTGATCAATCGACAAGGACCGCCATGCCCTCTCAAAGGACCCCCGGGGTCGAACGTCTCCTCGAGCGTGTGGCCGCGTTCATGGACGAACACGTCTATCCCGCCGAGGCACTCTACAAGGAACAGGTGAAGGAGCACGGTTGGACCAAGGCGCCACCCGTCATCGAGGAACTCAAGACGAAGGCGCAAGGCCAGGGACTGTGGAACCTGTTTCTGCCCGACAGCGAACGGGGTTACGGTCTGTCGAACCGGGACTACGCGCCCCTGTGCGAACTCATGGGACGCAGCCCCATCGCTCCCGAGGCGTTCAATTGTTCGGCGCCGGACACCGGAAACATGGAGGTCCTGGAACGATACGGGACCGACGAGCAGAAACGGGAATGGCTCGAACCACTGCTCGCCGGCACCATCCGCTCAGCCTTTGCCATGACCGAACCCGATGTGGCCTCGTCGGATGCCACAAACATCCGCACGCGCATCGAACGCCGCGGCAACGGGTACCGGGTCCACGGGCGCAAGTGGTTCATCTCCGGGGCCGGCGATCCGCGCTGCCGCATCCTGATTGTCATGGGAAAGACCGACCCCGATGCCGACCGCCACAGGCAGCAATCCATGATTCTCGTGCCCATGGATACCCCTGGTGTCAAGGTCATCCGCCCCATGAGAGTCTTCGGCAACGATCACGCACCGCACGGCCACATGGAGGTCGACTTCGACGATGTCCAGGTACCGGCGTCGAACCTGCTGCTTGGTGAAGGCCGGGGCTTCGAGATTGCACAGGGCCGCCTCGGGCCCGGCCGCATCCATCACTGCATGCGATTGATCGGACTCTCGGAACGCTGCCTCGCCATCATGTGCCGCAGGGTCAAGGAGAGGGTCGCGTTCGGCCGGCCTCTGGCAAGCCGTGACACCATCCGCGCGGACATTGCCGACAGCAGGATTGAAATCGACATGGCGCGCCATCTGGTGCTTCATGCAGCCGACATGATGGACAGTGTCGGCAACAAGGAGGCGCGAAGCGAAATCGCGGCCATCAAGGTCGTGGCCCCGAATCTGTGCCAGCGCGTGGCCGACCGCGCCATCCAGGCGCATGGCGCCATGGGCATCTCCCAGGACACCATCCTGGCAGACGCCTGGATGTACGCCCGCACCGTGCGCTTTGCTGATGGACCCGATGAAGTCCATCGCGCCGCGATCTCAAGGATGGAGCTCGCAAAACATGATGCGAATGACAATCAATCATTATCCAATGGAATGTATGAAAGTAATTGAAATAGATTGCAGATGTGTTCCGGTCTCGTGCAGTGTCACGGTCCGGCAGGAATTCACGGGGGAAGAGCATGTCACTGGTTGATTACGAACGGCGCGGGAGCGTTGCTGTTCTCATCGTCAACAATCCGCCGGTCAACGCCATGAGCCCGGGAGTGCCCCGTGGCATCTGTGAAGGCATCGCCCGCGCGTCGCGTGACCGGGACGTCGGCGCCGTTGTCCTTGTTGGCGCCGGTCGCGGGTTCATCGCAGGAGCCGATATCCGGTACTTCTCGTTGCCCTGGCCCGAGGGCGAAGAGAACTTTTCCGATGTGATTCGCGCGTTCGAGCACAGTTCCAAACCGGTTGTCGCCGCCATTCACGGCCATGCCCTGGGTGGCGGACTGGAGGTCGCGATGGCCTGTCACTACCGGGTCATTTCGCCTGGCACGCGGGTCGGCCAGCCCGAGGTCAAGCTCGGGTTCCCGCCAGGCGCCGGCGGCACACAGCGACTCCCCCGCCTTGCCGGAGTGGCGGCAGCGCTCGACATGATCGTTTCCGGCTCTCCGGTCACGGCGCCGCGAGCCGTGGAACTCGGCATCGCCGACAGCCTGATCGAGGACGACCTCGTGGAAGGCGCCTGCCGTTTCGCCGAACAAACGGCGAATTCCGGTGGCCCCCACCGGCTCGCGCGGGATCTTCCGGTCAACCTCGATGACCCTGCCATCTTTGACGCGATGCGCAGGAAGATTGCCCGCCGCGCGCGCGGCATGCGCGCGCCCTATGCCTGTATCGAGTGCGTCGAAGCGGCCGTGAACCTCGATTTCGACGCCGGCATCGCAGAGGAACGCCGTATCTTCGAATCATGCGTGCACTCCGACGAATCGAAAGCACTGCGCCATGTGTTCTTCGCCGAGAGGGCAGCCGGCAAGATTCCCGGGATCGACAAGGGCACCTCCTTGCGCGAGATTGCTTCGGCAGGCGTCGTCGGTGCCGGCACCATGGGGGGCGGCATCGCCATGAACTTCGCCAATGCCGGCATCCCCGTCACCATTGTCGAACGCAATGCCGAGGTTCTCGAAGGCGGCATGGCAGTCATCTCGCGCAACTACGCGGCCAGCGTGTCGAGAGGGCGGATGAGTCAGGCGGCTCACGACCGCGCCATGGCCCTCATGACGCCTTCCATCACCATGGAGGATCTCGCTGACGCCGACATCATCATCGAAGCCGTGTTCGAGGAGATGGCGGTCAAGAGGGCGGTCTTCGCCGAGATCGACCGGGTGGCACGGCCCGACGCCATTCTCACGTCCAACACCTCCTATCTCAATGTCGATGACATCGCCGCTGCCATGCCCGACCGCCACGGCCATGTCCTGGGCACGCACTTCTTCAGCCCGGCCAACGTCATGCGCCTGCTTGAGGTCGTGCGCACCGCCAATGTCTCGGCGGAGAACCTCGCCACCGTCATGGCCCTGGCACGCCGGATGGGCAAGCTTCCGATTGTTGCCGGTGTCTGCCACGGGTTCATCGGCAACCGCATGCTCGAAGGATACTTCGGCGAAGCCTCGCTCATGGTCGAGGAGGGCATTGCGCCCGAGCGCATCGACCGCGTGATGTTCGAATTCGGAATGGCCATGGGACCGCTTGCGGTCATGGATCTTGCCGGGCTCGATGTCGGCTGGAGCAAGCGCAAGGACGCCGGTGGCGGCACCGCCACCGAACGCCGCGGTTCCTGGATCGCCAACCGTCTGTGCGAACAGGGACGTTTCGGGCAGAAGACCGGACGGGGCTATTACATCTACGAGCAAGGCAGCCGCACGCCGACTCCGGATCCGGAGATCAATGACCTGATGGAGGCCGCCCGCCGTCACTTCGGTCTCGGGCCCCCTGACCTTTCGGATGCGCAGATTCTCGAGCGGTGCCTTTACCCCTTGGTCAACATCGGCGCTGCCATTCTCGCCGAAGGGCATGCCCTGAGGGCCAGCGACATCGATCTTGTCTACATCAACGGATACGGGTTCCCCGCCTGGAGAGGTGGACCGATGCACTGGGCCGGCAATGTCGGTCTCGATCGCATCCACGAGGCAGTCTGCCGCTACCACAGGGAACTCGGCTTCCCGCAGTGGACACCATCATCACTTCTGAAGGAACTCGCTTCCTCCGGCCGCACATTCGAAGATCATGACAGGGACCATCGCCATGCGTGAAGCCGTTATCGTCTCCACCGCCCGCACTCCCATCGGCAAAGCCTACAGGGGCGCCTTCAACAATACCCACGGCGCCACCCTCACCGGCCATGCCATCCGCCACGCGGTCGAACGCGCGCATGTGGAAGGAGGCGAAGTCGAGGACGTTGTCATCGGCTGCGGCCTTCCCGAAGGCGCCACCGGACACAACATGGCCAGACTCTCTGCGATTCGTGCCGGACTTCCTGTCACCGCGGCCGCGGTCACCATCAATCGTTTCTGCAGTTCCGGGCTCCAGGCCATCAGCAGCGCCGCCCAGCGCATCGTCGTCGACCACGTCGACGTCGCTGTCGCCGGTGGCGCCGAGCAGATCAGCCTCGTCCAGAACGAGCACATGAACCACCATCGTGCCCGGGAAGAGTGGCTCGAAGACAACAAGCCGGAACTCTGGATGCCCATGATCGAGACGGCCGATATCGTGGCCGAACGTTACGGGATCAGCCGAGAGCGACAGGACGCCTATGCCCTGCAGAGCCAGCAGAGAACGGCGGCGGGCCAGAGCGAGGGACGGTTTGACGACGAGATCGTTCCATTGGCCACCGTCAAGCTCGTGAAGGACCGGGATACCGGAACGATTTCGGAGGAAGAGGTCACACTCACCCGGGACGAGGGCAACCGCCCCTCGACCACGCTTGAAGGCCTGGCCGGACTGATACCGGTCATGGGTGAGGACAAGACCATAACTGCGGGCAATGCCAGCCAGTTGTCGGACGGAGCCTCGGCTCTCGTCCTTATGGAACGGCGTCATGCGGAACGTCGCGGTTTGGAGCCGCTGGGCATCTACAGGGGCATGGCAGTGGCGGGATGCGAACCTGATGAAATGGGTATCGGACCGGTCTTTGCCGTGCCCAGGCTGCTCGAACGTCACGATCTCGCCATCGATGACATCGATCTGTGGGAACTCAACGAGGCCTTCGCTGTACAGGTGCTCTACTGCCGGGACCGGCTCGGGATCGACAACGACTGTCTCAATGTCGACGGTGGTTCAATCTCGATAGGTCATCCCTACGGCATGTCCGGGGCGCGCATGACCGGACACGCCCTGATCGAAGGCCGCCGGCGCGGAGCACGCCATGTCGTCGTCACCATGTGCATCGGCGGGGGACAGGGCATGGCGGGTCTCTTCGAGATTTGCTGAACACCTGGCGATGACGTTCCATGATCCCGAGACCATGGAGGTCCGGCCGGAGGAACGGCTCGACCTGAAACGTCTCGAACCCTGGTTGCGTGACAACCTCGAGGGAGCAGCCGGGCCGCTCGCCGTTCGCCAGTTTGGTGGCGGTCACGCCAATCTGACCTATCTCCTCGACTTCGCCGGGCGGCAGTACGTGCTGAGGCGTCCGCCGTTGGGGCCGGTTGCGCCGTCTGCCCATGACATGCGCCGGGAGCATCGCATTCTCTCACGCCTGTGGCGGGCGTGGGATCTGGCGCCACGAAGCTACGTCCTGTGCACCGACGCCGCCATTCTGGGCTCCGACTTCCATGTCATGGAACGCCGCCACGGTCTGGTGCTGCGAGCCACCAATCCTCACATCACTGACGGCAAGCCTGAGGTCTGCCGACGCATTGGCGTGATGGTCGCCGAGGTTCTTGCCAGCCTGCACGAAATTGACGCCGATGCGGTCGGTCTCGGTGATCTCGGTCGGCCTGATGGATTCGTGAACCGTCAGGTCGAGGGCTGGGCCGAACGGTGGGAGGCCGCGCTTGATGATACGTCTCCGGACGCTTCCGCATTGGTCCGCTGGATTCGCGAGGAACGGCCGGCCTCCGGCGCGGCGACGCTGGTCCACAACGATTTCAAGCTGGACAATATCCTGGTGGCACGGGACGACGTGGCGAGGGCGACGGCGGTCCTCGACTGGGACATGTGCACGCGGGGAGACCCCCTGCTCGATCTGGCCAATCTCGTGGCCTATTGGTCCGAGGAAAACGACAGCGCAACATGGCGACAGGCGGTCTGGATGCCCACCGACAAACAGGGTTTCCCGACACGCGCCGAACTGGTCGATCTCTATGCCGGTCTCACCGGATTCGATGTCTCGCGGTTTGCCTGGTACGAGGTCTTCGTCACCTTCAAGATCGCTGTCATCATCCAGCAGATCTACATCCGTTACCTGAGGGGTCAGACAAGCGATGAGCGCTTTGCCATCATGGGTGACCGGGTAGAGGCGCTGATTGCCAAGTGCGAGGAACTGACGGTACGTCAGTGACCAAACATGCGCCGCAAACCAAAGTGTTGCTGGCGTTTTTCCATGAATCTCTGATGATAGTCCTCGGCCATCCAGAACGTATCGGCATCGCAGATTTCGGTGACGATCCTGCGTCCGTCACGGCGCTGGGACTGCTGCTCTTCGCGTGAAGCAAGAGCAGCTTCGCGCTGATCATTGTCGTGAACGAAGATTGCCGAACGGTACTGGGTGCCGATGTCCGGTCCCTGCCTGTTGGCCGTGGTGGGATCGTGCATGGCCCAGAAGTGGGACAGCAACTCTCGGTAGCTCACGACATCGGGATCGAACGTGACCAGAACGGCCTCCGCGTGGCCTGTACTCCCCGTGCACACCTCGTGATAGGTCGGGTGTTCCAGGTAGCCGCCCGTGTAACCGACGACAGCATCACGGACACCCTCGATCTCCCTGAACCGGACTTCAGGTCCCCAGAAACATCCGGCGGCAAACGTTGCTTTCAATTCAGCCATGTCGGCGGCCTCCCCTTACAGTCCCGCGGCGATGGTGGCGCCGCCATCCACCACGATCGTCTGGCCGGTAATGTAGCGTCCGGCGTCCGAAGCAAGGAACACCGCCGTACCGGCCATGTCATCGGGCTCGCCGATGCGCCTCATGGGATAGTGCTCTTCGACCATGGCCAATCGTTCGGGATTCTCCCACAGCGCCTTCGCAAAGTCCGTGCGCACAAGACCAGGGGCGATGGTGTTGACCCGAACGCCGTGTTCTCCCCAGGTCACCGCGAGATTGCGCGCCATGGCGATGACGGCTGCCTTCGAAATGCCGTAGGTGCCGATGTCGTCGGTTCCCTTGATGCCGGCGATCGATGAAACGTAGATGATGGTTCCGTCACCGCGTTCGGCCATGCCGGGGAGGACCAGTCGCGCGAGCCACAGGTTGGCCCTGACGTTGCAGTTGATGATCTTCTCGAAAGCGCTCTCGCCGATAGTGGTCATCGGGCCATAGTGCGGATTGACCGCGGCATTGCCGACGAGGCAGTCGATCCGGTCGAACACGTCGATTGACGTTGCCACCAGGTGTTCCAGCTGGTCGATGTGGGTGACATTGCAGGCCACTGCGGCTGCCTCCCCGCCAGCCTCGCGAATCGTCCGGGCCACCTCTTCGCACGCGTCAAGCTTGCGGCTGGACACCACGATACGGGCGCCGGCGTCGGCCATGCGCAGAGCCATCGCGCGGCCGATACCCCTCGATGCGCCGGTGATGACAACCACCTTCCCCGTCAGGTCAAAGAGTCCCATCGCCCTCTCTCCCGTCGTTGCGCATCGTTGCCACGCCATACTAGATTGTCCACTCAAATCCGTGGTCAGGAATGGGGATACCGGACGCATGCAGATGACGTTTACAGCCGCCGATGAGGCCTTTCGCGATGAACTCCGGGACTTCATCGGGCGGGAATGCGACCCGCGCTCGCGCGAGCGCGTGGAGAAAGGCCTTGGCATCGGCAAGGAGGACTATGTCGACTGGCACCGCAAACTCGCCACGAAGGGCTGGTCCTGTCCTCATTGGCCGGTCGAACATGGCGGTTGCGACTGGACGCCCGTGCGTCACTACATCTTCGAAGCGGAAACCGGCGAGGCCTGTTGCCCGCCACCAGTGCCGTTCGGTCCCGAAATGGTCGCGCCGGTGGTCTGGACCTTCGGCACACCGGAACAGCAGCGACAGCACCTGCCCCCCATCCTGGCCGGCGACCTGTGGTGGGCCCAGGGTTACTCCGAACCCAATTCCGGCTCGGATCTCGCCAGCCTGAAGACCGCGGCTCGTCTCGACGGCGACCACTACGTTGTCAATGGCATCAAGACCTGGACGACAATGGCCCATTATGCCGACTGGATCTTCCTCCTGGTACGCACCTCGAGCAAAGGCAAGAAACAGGAGGGAATCACATTCCTCCTTGTCGACATGACGTCGCCCGGGATCACCATCCACCCGATCATCACCATGGAAGGCGGCCACGAAGTGAATCAGGTGGTTTTCGATGACGTCCGCGTTCCAGTCGCCAACCGCATCGGCGAGGAAAACCGTGGTTGGACCTATGCCAAGTTCCTTCTCGGCTACGAGCGCTTCAACATGGCAGGCATTCCCCAGGCCAAACGCCAGATGAAGCGCCTGCGTCACATCGCCGGAGACCAGGGCATCGACAGCGATCCGGGGTTCCGGGCGAGGATGGCCGACGCCGAGATCCAGATCATGGCTCTTGAATCGACGATGCTGAGATTGCTGTCGTCCGTCGCCGCAGGCAAGGACCCCGGCAATGAATCCTCCTACATCAAGATCCGTGGCACCGAGATCGATCAGCTGATGACCGAACTCGCCATGGAGGCTGCCGGCCCCTACGTGCTGCCCTACGCGCCGCGGGCCCTCGAGGAGGGCTGGAACGAGGAACCGCTGGGGCCTGACTATGCAGCACCCGTTGCACCCGACTACTTCAATACCCGCAAGGTGACGATCTACGGCGGATCCAACGAGATCCAGAAGAACATCATCGCCAAGCACGTACTGGGGCTCTAGTGACATGCTGAATCTGGAGCTGAACGAGGGGCAGCTGCTCCTCCGGGAAAGCGTCGATCGATTTGTCGAGCGTGAGTACGATTTCGAACGTCATCGCGCGTCGGTCGCCGATGACGAAGGGTTCAGCCGCTCGCTGTGGAAGGAGTTTGCCGAACTCGGCTGGCTTGGCGTCGGCCTTGATTCCGAGTTCGGCGGCGCCCGGGATGTCGCCATCCTGATGGAGGGGCTGGGACGCGGTCTCGTGGTCGAACCGTTTCTCCCCAGCATCGTGATGGCAGCAAAGGCCATCGCCATCGCCGGTGGCGGGGATGAGGGCTCCGAGATCATCGCCCGGGCAGCGACCGGTGATCACCTGCTGTCGTTCGCCTTTACCGAACCGCGCTCGCGCTACCACATCGACCACGTGACCACCCGCGCCACACGATCGGGGGACGGCTGGTCTCTCAACGGTCGCAAGAGCCTTGTCTTCAACGGTGACACCGCCGACTCGCTCGTGGTGACGGCAAGAACATCGGGCAGCAACCGGGACCGGGGCGGTCTTTCGCTCTTTCTGGTCGACGGTGAAGGCGATGGCGTTTCCAGGCGCGCTTATCCGACCAACGACAGCAGGCGGGCCGCCGATATCGATTTCCACGATGCTCCAGGCCGTCTGCTCGGCATGGCCGATGAAGCCCACGCCGTGATAGCGGAAGTCGTCGACCGTGCCGCCGCGGCCGTCTGTGCCGAATCGCTCGGCCTCATGTCCCGCCTGAACGACCTCACGGTTGAATACTCGAAGACCCGCGAACAGTTCGATCAGCCGATCGGCCGGTTCCAGGTCCTGCAACATCGCATGGTGGACATGTTCGTGGCACTCGAGGAGTCGCGCTCAATGACAACCGTCTACATGGGCGATGTCGATGCCACCGATGCCATCGAGCGGCAAAGGGCGGTATCGGCCATGAAAGTGCAGTGCGACAAGGCCGGACGCCTGGTCGGTCAGGAAGCGGTGCAACTTCACGGCGGCATCGCCATGACCCAGGACTACGAAGCCGGCCATCACTTCAAGAGACTGAGCGTCATCCATCGCCTGTTTGGCGACATCGACTGGCACCTCGATCGCTTCGCCAGCCTCTGAGGGTGCCCCACGCGAAGCCGGGAGAGTGTCTTTTCGGTCACGTGACGGATGGCGATGATCACGTGGCAAGGGCGTGGGCGATGGCCCTGAACGAGCGCTCCATGTCATTGAAGAACTTCTCATCCGCCGGGGCGGGGTGACTCGAGTGGCGCGCGCAGACGACACCGGCAACCGGGTCGACGAAGAGCATCTGACCGTGGATTCCGATGCCGAAGAATGGCCGGTGGGGATCATTGAGGTCCGTGTACCACTTGGAGCGGTAGTGGCATCCCGGCATCATGTCGACGAATGAGCCGCGATCCCATGCGTCGCTGTCGCCATTCTCCCTGAAGTCCCTGATCCACGATTCAGGAATGATGCGCCGTCCGTCCATGATCCCGTTCTGGAGGTGAAGCTGGCCAAAGCGGGCAAGGTCGCGCGTGGTGACGCACAGGCCGCCGTCAGTTTGTGGCGCCCCGAGTCGATCGAGCGCGACGTAGGCGTCTTCGCCCGCCCCCATCGGCTGCCAGATTTCGCGGCTGAGCAGCGTGGCAAAGTCCGTTCCCGACACCCTCTCCAGGATCCAGCCCAGAAGATCGGTGTTGGTCGACACATAGTGGAAGATCTCTCCATGCGATCCCGCAGGACGCATTGTCGCGATGTAGTCCCGCAAGTTGTCGGGCGCGCCTTCGATGGCGGGGCGCCAGCCGCATGCCGCATCAAGCTCGGCCATGTCACTTGCGGGATTGTCGTAGTCCTCGTCGTAGTCCATGCCCACGGTCATATCGAGCACGTGGCGAACCCGGGCACCGTCGTATGCCGAACCCCTGACTTCGGGAATGATGTCGGTGACGAGATCGTCGGGTGAAAGGAGACCGCGCTCGACAAGAATTCCGGTGAGCGATCCGGTGAAGGACTTGGTCACCGACATGAGGAGATGCGGCTCATGGGGAGCCACGCCCTCGGCATAGCGTTCGGTGACAATGACGCCCTGGCAGAGCACCACCAGACCGTCCATGTACCCGGTCTCGATTGTCCTGCCGACGGTTGTCGTGGCTCCTTCGGCATCCTCGAACTCGATATCGTCGAGCCACACCGCCTCGTGCTGCAGCGGCCGCGCCGCCGCGTCGCCGCGCCAGACATTGCCGGTAGGAAGCATGCGGCGCATGTTGCGAAACGCCCAGCGGTTGAATGGCCCCTTCTGCATGTTGGCAAGGATGACCTGTTCCCCCGGAGCGGCCGGAAAGGTCCTCATCAGTTTCAGGGATTCATTCATGGCGGGGAAAACTCCAGGTCAGCAGGCCGTTCAACCATGCAGTCGGCAAGACCTCCGCGCAACCGGACGAGGCGGTTCCTGGGCACAGGCTTCTTGCAGCTCAACATTCTGCAGCGCCTGTTCTTCTGATCGGCATGGCATCAGACGCCCTTCGGGTTCAATCTGCCGGACGTCGACTCAGACTGATTCCCGGCCTGAACCTGACACACTCTCATGACCGCAGCCCGGTGTTCCGGATGCGATCGCGTATCGTGACGTCACGTCCGTATCTTCCGGGTAGATCGACAGCCGCCGCTTCGGGTCAAGTCGCGGGGTTGTCGCTCACCTGGACGAGCAGTTTGCCGAAATTGCTGCCGTCGAACAGGCGATTGAACGCCGCTGGCGCGTTTTCCAGCTCCTGCACGATGTCTTCACGCCACACCAGAAGGCCGTCGGCAATCCAGCCGGCCAGTTTGCGGCGCGCCTCGTCGTGTTGCTTGGCAAAGTCCGTCACCAGAAAACCCTCGATGCGGATACGGCGTACAATGAGCCACCAGAGATGGTCCTCCACCATGTCCTGGCCCATCGCATTGTAGTTCGAGATCGTTCCGCAGACCGCCATGCGGCCATGCTCGTTGAGGCTCATGATCGCGGCCCGCGCAATCGGACCGCCGACATTCTCGAAGTTGACATCGATTCCATCGGGACACATGGCGGCAATGGCCTGCTGCGGATCGGCCGCGTCCCTGTGATTGAAGCAGGCATCAAATCCGCAAGCCTGGAGGCACCAGTCGACCTTGTCGTCGGAACCCGCACATCCCGTCACGCGGCACGAGAGAATCTTCGCGATCTGTCCGACTGTGGCGCCGACTGCGCCGGACGCGGCCGACACGAAGACGGTCTCTCCAGCCCTCGGCCGGCAGACATCGACAAGGCCGTGATAGGCCGTGAGGCCCGGCATGCCCAGCACTCCAAGCGCGGTGCTGACAGGTGCCAGAGAGGGATCAACCTTCCGGAGAGTGTAGCCATGTGCCAGCACGTGGGACTGCCATCCACCCTGGGTTTCGACAATGTCACCGACGCTGAATGCCTTGTGACGCGAGTCCAGCACCACGCCAACCGTGCTGCCGATCATCACATCACCGATCTGCATCGGTCCCGCGTAGGACTCGGCATCATCCATCATCCCCCTCATGTAGGGATCGAGGGAGAGATAGATGGTACGGGACAGCACCTCGCCCGGACCCGGCTCTCCGGCACTTTCTTCGACGATCCTGAAGTCATCCGGCTTCGGCAATCCATGGGGGCGCCGTGCCATCACCACCTTGCAGTTCTTCACCATGGGTCGCTCCCTTCCCCGACGTCTCCATCATAGGCCATCCGGGCCCTTTCGAGTCCTGCTTCCTTGTCGTCCACGATCGTCCGTGCCACAAGGAAGCGGCTACACTGGGGGTGAACGCGCATGTCCGGAACCATAGTTGCCATAGCACGGCGTGCCGCATCAAGAGCGCCCATGGAGGAGATCGACGCAACGACGATCAGCGTTGAGAGCGGGGTCGAAGGCGACCTGCGCGGCGAACCGGGCGACCGACAGGTCACCATCCTGACCCGGGAGAGTTGGGATGCGGCATGCAGCGAACTGGGAGAACGCCTGCCGTGGACAACGCGACGGTCGAATGTTTTCATTGCCGGTCTTCGTGTCGAGGGCCAGCTCGGCCGAACCGTTCGGATCGGTGATGTGGAACTCGCCATCACGGGCGAAACCGATCCATGCTCCCGCATGGAAGAACAGGCTGCAGGCCTGCGTCAGGCCCTCGCCTTGAACTGGCGTGGCGGCGTGACCTGCCGCGTTCTCAAGTCCGGTTCCATCAGGGTGGGTGACAGGGTAGAATTTGCATCGTGATCTCAACCGTAAACGCCGAGGGAGGATGACATGGCAGCTCTGACCGAAGGCAACCCTGCCCTCATCATTGTCGACATCATGGGAACAGGACGGCCCGAAGACGATGACGGCGGCATTCCCAGCATGGGTGGAGAGGAGGAGCGCGTTGATCGCGTGATTCCGCTCATCGAGGCTGCGCGTGCCAGCAACATACCTGTCATCTACATCATCGAGGTGCACCGGCCCGATCACGTGGATTTCGGACGCGAGCTTGACGGCGACGAGGGAGTACACTGCGTCGAGGGACATCCGGGCACGCGCATTCACGTTCGTCTGCCCTATCGCGAAGGTGTGGACTACCTGATCCCGAAACGTCGCTATTCCGCCTTCTTCGGAACCGACTTCGAGATTCTGCTGAAGGGACTGAAAGTCGATACGCTCTTCCTGTGCGGTGGCCTGACCGATGTCTGTGTTCACTACACCTTCGTCGATGCACACCAGCACGACTATCATGCCCACGTTGTCGAGGACTGCGTCGGCGGGTCCAGTTTCGAGGCTCACAACGCCTCGCTCAGGGCCATGGAGTATCTCCAGCACGGTGCAAGGTGCAGCAGCCACGATGTCATTGCTGCCTTCCGGGAGCGTCAGCGCAAGGCCGCCTGAACACCAGTTGATCGGGTGAAACGGGACCATGGCGGACCGTTTCCCTAACCTCTTTTCCCCTCTTGACGTCGGGCCGCGGAGGTTTCGCAACCGCATCTTCTCGACCGGTCACATGACCTGTCTGCTCGATGCGGACATGCTTCCTGACGAGCGTTTTGTCGCCTATCATGAAGCCCGCGCACGAGGTGGCGCAGGCCTCGTCATCACCGAATCGGCAAGGGTCCACGCCAGCGGCGGCTGGCGCAATCTCGATGCCTCCAGAGACGCCTGCATCGCGCCCTACCGGCATACCGCCAATGCCGTCCATCGCCACGGGTGCATGATCTTCGGCCAGCTCGGTCATCCCGGCGCCTATGGCGTGACAACGCCCGACGGCAGTCACGGCGTCGCGCTCGGCCCCTCCCAGGTGAAAGCACAGCGCTCCCACACCATCGCTCGCGCCCTGTCGCTCACCATGATCGGCGAACTCGTCACCGCATACGGAGCGGCTGCCGGCCGCATGAAGAAGGCCGGTCTGGACGGAGTCGAGATCCTCGCCAGCCATAACCTGCTCCCGGCGCAATTCCTCAATCCGGCCATGAACAGACGCCAGGACGCCTATGGCGGATCGCTGGCGAACCGCATGCGATTCCTCGAAGAAATCATCGCCTGCGTACGCGACCATGCAGGCCCGTCGATGGTCGTCGGCATGCGGATCTCCGGCGACGAGATGGAAACCGAAGGAAACGACCCCGAAGAACTGCTCGAGGTGTGCCGGCGGCTCGGCAACGGGAGCGCTCTCGACTACATCAACGTCATCGCCGGTTCCATGACGGGTCTCAGGGGATCGATCCACGTGGTGCCGCCGATGAACGTCGAAAACGCCTACCTGGCACCGTTGGCCGCCACCGTGAAGCAGCTGGTGTCGATACCGGTGTTTGTCGCCGGCAGGATCAATCAGCCCCAGGATGCCGAAACCATCGTCGCCACCGGACA
This sequence comes from Alphaproteobacteria bacterium, assembly GCA_964291415.2. Lineage (GTDB taxonomy): Bacteria > Pseudomonadota > Alphaproteobacteria > SP197 > SP197 > SP197. Next base: position 1,251,706 of record OZ219920.1, read on the forward strand.
GGCCGACATGACGGGGATGACCCGGGCCCAGATTGCCGATCCCGACATGGCCAACAAGGCGAGGGCCGGGCGCATCGACGACATCCGTGCATGCATTGCCTGCAATCAGGCCTGTATCGGACACATGCAGTCCGGCCATGGCATCTCCTGCATCCAGCACCCGGAAACCGGCCGGGAACTGCAATACGCTGACAAGTCTCCGGCCAGGATGCCGGGGACCGTGATCGTGGCAGGCGGCGGACCGGCGGGCATGAAGGCTGCAGCGGTTGCCGCGGAACGCGGCCACCGGGTCATTCTTGCCGAACAGACACGCCGCCTGGGAGGCCAGGTTCTGCTGGCCCAGGAACTGCCCGGACGCGCCGAATTCGGCGGCATCGTGACCAATCTTCAACGGGAGATGGCATGCCACGCAGTCGAGGTGAAACTGGGCACCAGGGTGACACGGCAGATGCTCGAGGACTGGGGCGCCGACTCCGTGATCGTGGCGACCGGCGCAAGGCCGCTCATTCCTGACATCGAGAACGATGGCCAGACCATGCTTGTAGACGCCTGGCAGGTCATTCGTGGCGAGGTTTCAGTCGGTTCCCGCGTCGTGATCGCCGATTGGCGCTGCGACTGGACGGGCCTGGGCCTGGCCGAGAAACTCGCACGGGAGGGATGCCGCGTGACACTGGCGGTCAATGGCACGATGCCTGGTCAGATGATCCAGATGTACGTGCGCGACCGCTGGGCAGGTGAACTCAACCGTCTTGGCGTCGATATCGTCCCCTACGTTCGTCTCGTTGGCGCAGACTCCTCGGGCACCTGGCTGCAGCATGTTACCTCGGGCGAGGTCATTCTCATTGAATCCGTCGACACCGTGATCGCGGCAGTCGGTCACATGCCCGATACCACGCTTGCCGAAGAGCTTGCCGACTGGTCCGGAACATGCCTCGAGATTGGTGACTGCCTCAGCCCCAGAACCTGCGAGGAAGCAGTCCTCGAAGGCATGAAGGCGGGGTGTTCCGTATAGGAGTCACGTCACCCTGCGCCAGGGCGCAAACCAGCCAAGGCCCTCCTGCGTGGTTCCGGCAGGTGTGTACTCCGCCCCCACCCAACCCCTGTATCCGCTGCGATCGATCAGATCGAAAATCCAGTCGTGATTGATTTCACCGGTGCCCGGTTCATGACGGCCCGGGTTGTCCGAGATCTGGACATGCCCGATCAGGGGCAGCTGTTCCGTGAAGTGCCGGGAGAGATCTCCCTCGGTGACCTGACAGTGGTAGAAATCGAACTGGATTCTGACGTTCTCCCGGTTCACGGCCTTGACCACGCGTCGCGCCTGGTCCTGACGCGTCAGGATGTATCCCGGAACGTCGCGCCCATTGATCGGTTCGATGAGCAGCGTGACGCCCAGAGAGGAGGCTTCGGCGGATGCCCGGCGAAGGTTGTTGACGAGCACCTCTTCACAGGCCTCAAGGGCAGTCGCCGGCGGAAGGACTCCGGAGAGTACGTGGACACGACCGGTGCCGGTCACGGCGGCATAATCGAGCGCCACCTTCAGGTTTGCGCCGAATTCGCTCTCGGAACCCGGAAGACCTGCCAGTCCCGCCTCGCCACCAGGCGCGTTGACGAGCACCAGATCGAGACCATGTTCCTTCAGCGTCCTGGCAACCGTTGCGGCCGGAAGGTCATAGGGTTCCTGGATCTCGACGGCCTCGAATCCCGCGTCGGCGGCCAGCGCGAACCGCTCCCGAAGAGGCACTTCCGTGAACATGGTGGAAAGGTTGGCGGCAAAGCGCGGCATGGAGACGAACCCGGGAGGCGGCATCATTCAGAACTTATGGTGCCGGGGTCTCGTTGGGAAGCAGGACGAATTCTCCCGGCTCGCCGTTTCGTTGGACAGGCCAGGAGCCATCCTGTAACGCTTGCCCCGGCACCCGGCGGATGCCAGTCACGACATTGGGGAGGCAGGGTCTTGGACAGGCCGGATATCGCCTTCGTTGCATCAACCGATACCAAGGCACAACGGGCACGTGACGAGCTTGTCACTCTTTACGGTTGCTCGGATGTTGACGATGCCAAGGTCATCGTTGCCCTGGGTGGCGACGGATTCATGCTCGAGACCCTGCACCGTTATCTCGACAGGGATGTGGGGGTCTATGGAATGAACACGGGTTCCATCGGCTTCCTGATGAACACTCTTGCGAGCGGAGATCTGATCGAACGGCTCGAAGCCGCCAGGACGACGATTCTGAAGCCTCTCTCCATGACCGCCATCGATGTCGGGGGAGTTCGCCACGAGGCTGTGGCCATCAACGAGGTCTCGCTGTTTCGCGAGACAAGCCAGACTGCGAAGATCCGAATTCGCATCGATGACGTCGTGCGCATGGACGAACTGATGTGCGATGGCGTCATGGTCGCCACCGCCGCCGGCAGCACCGCCTACAATCTCTCCGCCCACGGACCGATCCTGCCCATCGGATCTCACACGCTGGCCCTGACGCCGATCAGCGCCTTCCGCCCACGTCGCTGGAGGGGCGCCATCCTGCCGGACGACTCCGGTGTCGGCTTCGAGGTTCTCGATCATATCAAGCGGCCGGTCAGTGCGGTTGCGGATTCCGCGGAGGTTCGCGATGTCGTGAAGGTTGACGTGATACCGGACAGGAAACGTTCCGTGCGGCTACTGTTCGATCCCGAACACAATCTCGAGGAACGTATTCTCAAGGAGCAGTTCATCACATGAACGACGGCACCGACGCCAACCTTGGAGTCCATCTTCTACCCTGTGACATTTCGGCCTATCGCAAGGGCAACACCGGCATCGACTACGTCACCACCTTCGACAGCGGTCTTCCCGGCCCTCACGTCATGGTGAATGCGCTGACCCACGGCAACGAGCTGTGTGGCGCCCACGCACTGGCATACCTGTTCGAGAACGACGTGCGACCGGTCCGGGGCCGGCTCACCCTGAGCTTTGCCAATGTCGCGGCCTACGAGTCATTCGATGCCGCCAATCCCTATGCATCCCGTTTCATCGACGAGGACTTCAACCGGCTGTGGGATCAGAGCACCCTGGATGGTCCACGAACGAGTTGTGAACTCATCCGTGCCCGTGCCATGCGCGAAGTGTTCGCAGCCGCCGATCATCTTCTCGATATCCACTCGGTCGATCTCCCGCAACCCGCCATGTTGCTGGCCGGCGGGAAAGCGAAGGGCCGCGCCCTGGCGGCGGCCATCGGCAAACCGCGCCATGTCGTCATGGACCGCGGTCATGATGCCGGAAAGAGAGTGCGGGACTTTGCCGCATTCGACGACGCGGAGAGCCCGAAGAGCGCCTGTCTTGTGGAGTGCGGCTATCACTTCCACACCCAGGCGACGGAGATCGCCATTCAGACGTCACTGCGTTTTCTCCGACACTTTGGCATTGTCTCGGATGGCTTTGCCAACTCCCGCCTGCCTCAGGAGGAGGATGAACCGCAGCTCTTTGTCGAGGTGACCGATCCTGTCACCATCGAAACCGACGACTTCCGGTTCGTGCGCACCTTCCAGGGATTCGAGGTCATCCCTGAAGAGGCAACGCTGATCGCCCATGACGGCAGCCGCCCCATTCACACTCCCTACCCTGACTGCGTTCTGGTCATGCCGGCCCGCGAACCCCTGCCCGGCAAGACCGCCGTGCGTCTCGGCCGGTTCGTGTAGGCGTCCTATCCTCCACCCTTGTGGTAGACGCGGTCAAAGTGCGCCAGGAATGCGGCGACCTCGGATCCATCCATGCCACTGAACGCCAGTTCCACCCGGCATCGCTCAAGAACGAGTCCGGCAATGCGGCGCGGTTCGAGAATCCGGGTTGTGATGACAATTCCCTTGTCAGCCTCTCCAATGCGCACGCGTCCTTCTTCCGTGACGCAGGCCATGTCCCGGGTCAGCCGTGGAAGCAGGCGATGAAACTCAACAGGAGTGATCGCCATGTCCTTTGCGACCACTCCTTGTGTCCCATTACCCACCGGCGACTGGAGGCCAGGCGGCCAGGGTATCACCGTCCATGAGGACCCGCGTGTCGCGTGCCGACGGTGGCACAAAGAAGCCGTTGACCAGAACGAGGTGACACATCTGACGTGGAACGGCGCACCGGTCGAGGACCGCACCGATAGTGGTGCCCTCGTCGAGTTCGAGTGGAACCGCATTTTTGTACGCGTCGTCCGGTAGATAGGGTGCCAAAGACGCAAAGAGCTTGAAGGTGATCTGCATGCTTCTCCAGGCAGGCCAGCCGCGGCGACAGAGTGTGCCGCTTCTCGGGTGTTTCGACAAGCAGTGACGGCTCTGCATTGCCCGTCGAACGGCCATCCACTAGCATCGGGCCAACCGGATGGAGGATGAGATGGGGATCGTCACTGACGTCATTCTTCCGATTGCTCTGGCGTTCATCATGTTTTCGCTGGGCCTGGGTCTCACCGTCAATGATTTCGCACGAGTGGTGAAGCGACCGAAGGATTTCTTCGTTGGCGCCGTCTCGCAGATCGTTCTCCTGCCGCTGGTCGCCCTGATCCTGGTCAGCCTGTGGCCGCTGTCGCCGGAACTTGCGCTTGGCGTCATGATCATCGCCGCCGCTCCAGGCGGGGTCACATCCAATCTTCTGACATCCTTCGCTCGCGGTGACGTGGCCCTGTCGATTTCACTCACTGCCATCATCAGCCTTGTCAGTGTGATCACCATTCCGCTGGTCGTGGTCATGTCCTACCAGTATCTCATTGGTTCCGATGATCCTGGCGACATCTCGGTCGCCGAAACGGCTTTCAGCGTGTTTGTCATCGTGACCGTTCCCGTGTTGCTCGGTGTAGCCTTGCGTCACTTTGCCTCGGGTCTGGCGCTGGCTGCGGAACCGTGGTCGCGACGTATCTCGACGGTCCTCTTCGTTCTGGTCCTGGCCGGAGCCATCTTCCAGGAACGTGACAACATCGCTCCCTATTTCGCGGATGCCGGCCTTGTCACTCTGGTGCTCAACGTGGTCATGATGGCGCTCGCCTACGGCCTTGCCACGGCCCTGGCATCGGGGAAGGCGCAAAGGGTCGCCATTTCGATCGAGTGCGGCCTGCAGAACGGCACGCTTGCCATCACGGTTGCCGTGCTGCTGTTTGGCGCCGGGCCCGTCGTCATTCCGGCGGCGACCTACAGTCTCATCATGTTCGCCACCTCACTGCTGTTCATCGCTTTCCTGCGGCGGTCACCTTGACCGCGGCACCGCACGCCCCTTAAGGAACAGTTCTCCGGATGGGTGGCCGAGTGGTTGAAGGCACCGGTCTTGAAAACCGGCAGGCGTCAAAGCGTCTCGTGGGTTCGAATCCCACCCCATCCGCCGCTTCCCGGTTGCGTGGCGACGGTCCAGGAACATCGTCTGCCTCTTGTCATTGAGGGCATGAGACTGTTCCGCCAGGGATCGGCGTGTGGCATCGAGAAAGGCAACCGCTCATCGAGACCGCCACAGGCGATGAATCCGACCACCGCGAACTGCGACCTCAACCAAACGCCGACTGCCGGTGGAATGGGCTGAAGGTTCAGTTCTGGAAGTTTGACCGGTTCCCAAGGCTTGTTGACGGCCGCCTTGCGAACTCGAGGAATTCGGAGAACCATATGGGAGAGCTTGCGAAGGGAGGCGGCCTTGGTCGAGGTGGTGCACCGGATCATCGAGGACAGCGGAGACATCCCCAACAATCCCAGACTTCCCCTGATCCTCTACAGGAACGCGCTGACGTTCACGACGGACAATCCCGACGATGATGTCCAGCGCGCTTTCCATGCGAACGGCTGGGGCAACGGATGGAAGGGCCAGGCGATCTTTTCCTATCACCACTACCACGCCGAAGCCCACGAGGTGGTGGGAATTGCCCGGGGCAGCGCGGTCGTGCAGTTCGGTGGGCCCGACGGTCCCGTCTTTTCAGTCAAGGCGGGCGATGTGGCGCTCATTCCCGCCGGCGTCGGCCACTGCCGACTCGATGACGAACCGGGCCTCTCGGTGGTCGGCGCCTATCCACCGGATCAGAACCCGGACCTCAGACGCGAGGGCGAATCTGCGGGGGAAGCCATGCGCGAGGCCGTGCGTAACGTTCCGCTGCCTGCAACCGATCCCGTGACCGGCGCCGACGGAGCATTGCTTGATCTCTGGCACTGAGAGTGCCGATCCGTTCATCCAGGGAAACCGCGGCTCGGTTGTCGACGACGCCGACAACTGATACCGCCGGGTGAGGCAGGGGCTGCACGGTTGTCGGGATCGACTGTGAGCAAGTCATCCTTCGTCCAACGCTTTCCACGGGTTTCTTCAGGTGGCCCCTTGACCCCTTCCACGCCTTTCGGGCCCTGCCCCGATGACAATTTGTCCGCTGCGCAGCCTGCGTCATACTGACGGGAAGCAACAACGAGACCACGAATGACTGTCGCCGCCGAATTGCCGGTCATCAAGCATCCGGTCGCACTCCCGGGGTTTGAGGTCACGGAATCGACGGTTTCCGAGGAAGCCATCCAGGCCTATGAGCGGGATGGCGTCGTCTGGCTCCGGAGTGTCTATTCCCGGGACTGGGTGGACCTCCTGGCCGAAGGCATGGAAGTCTCGGTCGCGAATGCGGGCGACAACACAGATGCGTTCAACATCGCTGCGCCGGGCGAACCCGGCTTCTTCTACTACGACACATTCATGTGGCGGCGCATCGAGCAGTTCCGGAGATTCTGCCTGGAGTCGCACGCACCTGACATCGCCATGCAGGTCATGCGTTCGAAGACACTGATCTTCTACTTCGACTTCATGCTGTTGAAGGAGCCGGGCACCAGCCGCAAGACACCCTGGCACTATGACGAGGCCTACTGGCCGGTCGCCGGCGAACAGATATGCAATCAGTGGATCGCGATCGACCGGATTCCGGTCGAGACGGCGTTGCGGTTCGTTCGCGGCTCTCACTTGATGCGCGACCAACGCTATCGCTCGGTTCACTTCGATCCTGACGACGCCTATGCCCGACCCGAAGACCTGCCCGCGCCGCCCGACTGGGACTGCATCGAAGGTGATCACGAGATTGTTTACGCCCCCATGGATCCCGGAGACTGCCTCGTCTTTCACAGCAGGACCCATCACAGCGCGCCCGGCAACCTCGCCACGGCGAACCGTCGCCGTGCGCTGGCAACCCACTGGATCGGCGACGACATCACCTACAACGACAAGCCCATCGAAACCGACCCGCCTCAGCGAGGAGAGGGCCTTGTTCATGGCGGCTCAATGGAGTGTGCGCTCTTTCCGCGGGTGCGGTGACATCTCCACTTGACGAGAACAGAGAGACGCCAGCCCGCGACGGAGTAGACCGAGAGAGACGACATACTGCACACCGCGCACGGCAATGGCGCGGTCTTCAGGGACGTGTTTCCCGGATACAGGATGGGTCAGGTAACGCACGTGATTCGGGTCGAGACCTGTCGGAATTCGCCGGGAGCCGGAAGTCCGGATCCCGGAATCGGGCGGCCCCTTCCCGAGATCAGGAAGGGGCCGCCTGGTTCAGCCGATTGTCGGCAGTCTACAACCCGAGGCGCGCAATGGTCTCGTTGCTCGGGACACCGTCCGGCGTCCAGCCGCGAACCTCATAGTACTCGGGCAGCATGGTCTCAAGGCCATTGACCTTCCCTTCGGCGGGACCGGTCTTCGCCGCATCCTTGAGGAGGCGTGGCGGCAGATTGTCATCGGCACCAGTGAAGCCGGCGGCAATGTTGAACTGCCGCTCGAGGTTCCAGATCCTCTCACCTGTCTCGAGAAGACGTTCTGCAGTCCACTCTCCCTCACAGGCCGCATCCACCTGTGGCGCGAAGTCCTCGAGGGTCCATGCGAATGTCGTAAAGACACACATGCCGGTCGAGTCGACCGCCGCCGTGGCGTCCTGGAAGGCCCGCACCAGACCGGCCTTGCCATCCGGCACCAGCGGATCGGTCTTCTCGGGGATGCCGAGAATCTCCGATGCCACCGTGTAGCTCCTGAGATGACAGGCGCCGCGGTTGGAGGTGGCATAGGTCAGTCCCATGCCCTGGATGCCGCGGCTGTCATAGGCCGGGAACTCCTGGCCCTTGACCGACATCGAGAGTTCGGGCCGGCCGTGCTTCTCGCACAGCAGCTTCGAACCCAGGCCGATCTCGGCACCGAAGCCCTCGCCCTTGCCGGTCAGTTCCGCAACCTTGCACAGCGCCTCGGCATTGCCGAAGTTGAGTTCGATACCGCCGGTGTCATCGGTGCTGATCACACCTTCCTCGAACAGTTCCATGGCCGAACCGACGGTGGCGCCGAACGAAATCGGATCGAGCCCCTGCTCGTTGCAGATGAAGTTGGCGAACGTGAGCGCCTCCAGATCGTCTACGCCGGTGGCCGCGCCCAACGCCCAGGCCGCCTCGTACTCGAGACCACCCGAGATGATCTGGTATTCGGGCCGCTCGGCAACCGAGAAGTGAGTCCGGTCGATCTCGGAGACCCGGCCACAGGCAATGGTGCAGCCGAAGCAGGCCGCATTGGTGACAAGGTTCTTCTTGCCGTCCGTCTCCCGTACCTCGGCCATGGCCTCCGCGGAGATGTTGTTGGCGCCCTCGAACTGGACATCACGGTGATTACGCGTCGGCAGTGCGCCAGTCTCGTTGATGACGTTCATGAGAACCTGCGTTCCCATGGCGGGCAGCCCCTGGCCGGTGACCGGATTGTCGGCAAGGACCTTCTTGGCCGCCGCGGTCGCGTCCATGAAGCGGCGGGGATCCTTGACGCTGACGCCCAGCGTGCCGCGGATGGCCACCGCCTTGAGGTTCTTGGACCCCATCACCGTGCCCACGCCCGAACGACCTGCCGCCCGGTGCATGTCATTCACGACGCAGGCGTACTTGACGCCGTTTTCGCCCGAGACACCGATCGATGCGACCCGGATCAGCGGATCGCCATGGTCGTGCTTGATGGCTTCTTCGGTATCCCAGACCGATGTCCCCCAGTGCTTCGACGCGTCGATGAGACGGACATTCCCGTCAAGCACCAGGAGGTAGACCGGTGACGGCGACCTGCCTTCGAAAATGATCATGTCCCAGCCGGCATTCTTCATCTCGTTGCCGAAGAATCCGCCTGAATTGGAACAGGCGATGGCGCCCGTCAGGGCTCCCTTGGTCACCACGGAATAGCGTCCCGCCGTCGATGCGCAGGTCCCCGTCAGGGGGCCTGTCGTCATGATGAGCTTGTTTTCCGGTGACAGGGGGTCGACCTTGGGATCGATTTCCTCGGAGAGATACTTGGTCGCGAGACCGCGCTGGCCGAGATAGGCCTGCGCCCACTCCATGTTGAGAGGCTCACTCTCGCAGGTGCCTTCAGAAAGGTTGACCCGCAGTAATTTTCCAGCCCATGCCATTGTGCGTTCCCTCCCCTAGGCCTGCGCTGCAGCGTCGGCCACGGCGGCCGAGGCGCGCATTCTGTCAAGACCGGTCCAGTTGGCATCGACATAGGTGATGGCTTCGGTGGGACACGCCTTGGCGCACTCCGGATCGCCACCACACAGATCGCACTTGATCACCTTGCCGGTCGACTGGTTGTAGTTGATGGTGCCGAACGGGCACGCGATGGTGCATACCTTGCAACCGACACACAGCGCATCGCTGACCACCTTGGCGCCGGTATCCCGGTCAACCGAAATGGCGTTCGTCGGGCAGGCCTCGGCGCACCAGGCCTCGTCACACTGGGTACAGGTGTAGGGAACGAAACGTCCCTTCCCTTCGAAGTTGAAGACCTTGATCCTCGACTTGGAAGGGTTGAACACCCCTTCATTGTCAAGCGAACAGGCCAGTTCGCACTGAAGGCAGCCTGTGCACTTGTTCGGGTCGATGGACAGAGATTTCTGCATCAATAGAGCCTCCCTAGAGCCGACACCACAACATCGAAGAACGGTAGCGCTCCGGCCAGGAAACTGCAAACACAATCATCGACTTGCAACTCGGAACCATTCCCAACTTCAGTCATGGATTCAAACGGTGTCAGCTTCGACGGCGTGTTCCTCCCGGAACCAGGGGACGTGTCTCGACAGCACTGCCTGTAACAACACCATCGGGCGACTGGCCATAGGCATGGAGTACGTCGAGAAGCGCCCTCGCGGTGTCGTGATCGGGTGACATCCTGGTCGCCAGCAGCGGCGGTTTGCCACGTTGCATCGCCACCGCATTGCAGGCGTCGGGACAATGAGTCAGGCACACGATCGGGTGAATGCGCTCCCTTTCTGCCGGCGAGGCGATGGCGCAGGCAATGTCGTGGAGCCGCTTTCCCGGCAGGTCGTCACCATCCGGCATGACGTCAAGCGCCCTCCAGCGACAGGTCACGCAGATGCGCAGACTCGCCGGCCGGACACCTCTGGATCCACGTTTGCGCATGGTGCCACTCTCCGGGTGACCCTCACCGGATGCGGTTTTGACACAATCCGCGGCGCTGCGATAGTTGAGGCATCAAAACGGGAGATCCGCCATGAACAGGCGTGCGGTCGTCGCCATGATGGAACACGAAACCAACACCTTCTCGCCGGTGCCGACACCGCTTTCCCGTTTCGGCTCGCCTGACGTTCCGACGGGCTCGGAGGTTTATCGACGCTTCAAGGGAACCGGAACAGGAATTGGCGCCTTCCTCGATGTCGCCGATGAAGCTGGCATGGAGATCGTCACGCCGATCGCCGGCAACGCCGCTCCTTCAGGTGCGGTCGAGAGTCACGCCTATCAGGTGATGTGCGATGCCATCATGGAGGCCGTCAAGGCTGGCTGCGACGTCTGTTTCCTCGACCTCCACGGTGCCATGGTCACCGAAACGACCGACGACGGTGAAGGTGGTCTTCTGAAACGAATCCGTGATGTCGCGCCGGACCTTCCCATCGCCATCAGCCTCGACCTTCACGCCAATATCACGCCTGACATCGTTGAAAACACGGACGTGATTGTCGGCTACAAGACCTACCCGCATCTCGACATGTACGAGGCCGGCTATCATGCCGGACGCATCATGGTGGATGCCCTCGACAGGAAGGTGACACCGGTGATGGCATGGGGACAGCGCCCCATTCTCGCGCAGACCCTGCGCATGGGCCATGACGACGAACCCATGGGGTCGATGATCGCCATGGCCCGCCAGGCGGAAGAGACCGGACTGCTGGCAGTGAGCGTCTTCGGCGGCTTTCCCCTGGCAGACTTCCACAATGCGGGCCTCTCCGTCGTGACGGTGGCCGATGGCGACCGCGGCGAAGCCCAGGAGGTTGCGGAACGCCTGCTCGGTGAAGCGTGGCGCCGCCGCGACGAATGGCTCTTCGAGGGCGAGACGCTGGAGCACGCGATAGCCCGTGCCGGACAGATGGAGGAAGGTCCGGTCATTCTCCTCGATCATGCCGACAACGCCGCTTCCGGGGGAACACAGGATACGGTCGCCGTCTTGCGGGAGGTCATGCGCCAGGGACTTGAGAATGTCGCCATGTTCGGCATCTGCGACGAAGCGGCAATCGATGCGATGACAGCGGCCGGCGTCGGCAACGAGGTCACGATCGAGCTCGGCGGCAAGGTCGACATGCCCGAGATTGGCAGAAAGGGGGAGCCGCTCACCGTGACCGGGAAGGTCCGCTCCCTCACCGACGGCGATTTCACCGTCACGGTACCGATGGGCCGGGGAACGACGATGTCCATGGGACGATCCGGCGTCCTCCAGACCGGCAACGTCGAGATCGTCGTCGTATCGCGCCAGACCGAGCCCTATGACCCGGGATGCCTGCGCAGCGTCGGGATCGAACCCCTCCACAAGCGCTACATCATCCTCAAGTCGCGCATTCACTTCCGGGCGGGGTTCAGCGACATCGCCGCTGCTGAAGTTCCCTGCAATGGCGTCGGCGTGACGAGCAGCGACAACAGCCTCTTCACCTTCCGCAAGGTGCGCCGTCCCATCTTTCCCCTCGACCCCGACTGCCCGGAACGGCCCAACTACGCCTGACCGGCAGCGCCGGGAAAGCGACTCCCTTGGGGAAGGCGTTGACACGAGTGGACAAGATGCGCTTCAGGGCCGTTCGAACATCCTACCGGGAACATCCCGTGCGCCGTGAAGGACGCGCCAAACATCTACTTCCGCCTCCCTCTCGATATAGAAGATCAGATACGGAAACCTCCCGACGGTCCGGAAGCGCAGGCCGGGAATGTCCAGCTCGTGAGCGTAACGCGGCGAGCCACTCTTCGGCCGCAAGCCGATCTCGCGGAGGACATCCTCGAGCGCATCAACGAAAGTGAGTGTGACTGCCGAACCCGCTTCGGTCAGATAGTGTTCGATTGCATCATTGATGTCATTCTGCGCCCGTTCGCGAAGAACAACGGGCTTTGCACTCACCGTCGGCCGGATTCATGGACCCGGCCGCGAAGACTCTCAAAATAGTCTTCGTCAGCATGGACCGATGGCGGCGATACCGCTCCTTCGAGAAGCAGATCGCGCATTCGCTGGCGATCCTGGTCCGAGCGAATCAGTTCGCGAACGTACTCACTCGACGTGCTGTAGCCACGTTTAGCGACCTGATCTGCCACGAAGTCCCTGAGTGCTTGGGGCAACGATATGTTCATTGTGCTCATGTCTCGACACTAACGACATTGGCAAACTTTGGCAAAAGTCTAAACGACCAGTGTGGTCATACCTACTCAACGCGGCCCCATGATCAGGAGGAACGGCGTGTCCGAAAGGGCTTCCCCTGCCCTCTGTTCCGGCAGCCGCTCGTGCATGGGTCGTGCCACGCCCTGGTTTCTGCCGATTGGAAGCGTACAACATGACAATCAGAAGTCATTGCACTGACAGTTAGAAGTCAGTGGAGTGACAATTGGGAATCGAGGCGCCTGTCACACCTCAATCTGCGGTCTCTCAACGTCCACGCGCAACCATCCCTTCTGGATGTGGCCTCCTTCCGGTAAGGCAGGCGGGTCCGGTTTCGGGTCCCGACTCCGTGAACCGTGCTCTTTCACGGATATTCAATGCATCAGGTGCGAGTTCAAGGGTGTCGGCACTCGGGGAATGCGGAAGAGGGCTCGCCGTATCGCTCGGCGCCGTGGAAATCCGGTCTCCGGATCCGACGCGGAACCCGCCCGGAATCGCTCCGGCGGTTGCAGGTGGTGGTCGACGCCGCATCGGCGCCTCAGTCCACGGAATCGCCGCGTGGCTGAGGGGGGTCGCTTCGACTTGCGGGAACCGTGCCTCAGTGCAGGGCGTCGAGTGCGGTGACGACGTTTTCGGGTGTCATGGGCATGTCGACCCAGGTGCCGATGGCATTGTAGACGGCCTGGGCGATGGCCGGTCCGGATGCTGCCGCCGGTGCCTCCCCGGCGCTGCGAGCGCCGAAGGGGCCCACCGGGTCGTAGGACTCGCCGTATATCACCTCGCCGCGCAGCGGGAAGTCAGCTGCCCGCAGGAGCTTGTAGTCGAGAAGGTTGGCATTGAGGATGCGGCCATCGTCGTCAAAGGACAGCGCCTCATAGATGGCAAATCCGGCGCCGCAGATGGCGCCGCCGATCATCTGGTTCTTCATCACCTGGGGATTCATGATCGTGCCGCTGTCCTGGGTCGCCAGAAAGTCCAGCAACCTGATCTCGCCGGTCTCGATATCAACCTCGACATCCGCAAAGTGCGCCGCGAAGTGTCTGGCGAATGTGCTGGCCGGTGGCATGGGGCCCTGTGGCCTGCCGGTAATCGACGATGCCTGACCCAGCGCGTCGGTGCCACGGAAGTGATTGAGTGCCTCCTCAACCGTAATGCGGATGTTCCGCTTGTTTGGGTCCTTGGAGTAGATGACACCGTCGGCCACATCGAGCTCCTGGCGGGGTGAGTCGAAGAACTCCCTGCCGGCAATGTCCAGCAACTGGCGTTTGGCGTCATTGGCTGCGGCGCGTGTCGCCCAACCGACGCGGTACATGGTGTTGCTGGCCAGAGACCCGTGACTCCAGGGGCAGGAATCGGTATCGCCTGTCTCGATCTCCACCTTGTCAAATGGAATGCCGAGTTCCTCCGCCGCCACCTGGGCCTGGGTTGTCTCGCTTCCCTGACCCTGCCGGCCGACAGCGCAGTGGACCTTGGCGCTTCCGTCCGGATTGATACGCACGACGGCCGAGACATTGCCCTCGAATTCGACACCGCAGACATGGGCCCCCGTGCCGACACCAACGGCCCTGCGTCGGGGCCCGTCCACGGCATAGGGCACTCCCCAGCCCTTCCACTTCGACGACCAGTCGAAGGCCTCGGCGCCCTTGCGCAGGATTTCGTCGGTGGAACCGCTCGACAGATGAAAGAGCTTTGGCCATTCCTGACGTTGCTCCTCGGGAATGCCCTCGAGATACTGCTCGAGCGATCCCTTCATGTACTGCCGGCTGTGCTGCATGCGCAGGCGTTCGCCAGGCTTGATCTGATTCTTCAGACGGAACTCCACCGGGTCCATGCCGAGACGAATGGCACACATATCGGCCACCCTTTCCACGACCGAGCCCAGGGTGACATCGCCGACCGCACGCATGCAGCCTGCGGTCAGCAGATTCGTGTTGACGCCGTGAATGGCATAGTGCCCGTGTTCCGCGCGACCCCAGTTGTCGACACAAAAGAAGCCGACGTCATCCTTGAAGCCATAACCGCCGTTGTCGATGATGTGGTCGAACTCCGCCAGGGTCAGGGTGCCATCGTTGCGGCATCCCATGCGGCCCCTGGAAACCTCTATGTGCCGGCGCTTCACCGTCGCCATGCACTCCTCGTTGGACAGCTCGATCTTGACAGGCTTGCGTACCTTGCGGGCAAGCAGAGCCGTGATGAGCATGAAGTTGGCGCTCCACCAGTTGCCAAAGGAACTACCTGACGGCAATGCGATGACACGGACCCGGCTGAGCGGAATTCCGAAGGCCTCGTGGATGCCGTCACGCAATTCCGAAGGTGTCTGGGACGAGGTCCACAGGGTCACGCGATCACCGTTCCATTCGGCGATACAGGCATTGCGGCCCAGCGGAGCCATTTGCTGACTGGCAAAGCGGATCTCGGTCTCGACGATGAAGTCCGCCTCGTCGGCTCCCTTCGCGACGTCGCCCCACTCGACGACATAAGGGTCACGAAGGTTGCCCTCCTCGCGTATCTGCGGGCCTCGGGCTGCATCGCCTCTTCCGGATCGAAGACCGCATCAAGAATCTCGTACTCGACATCAATGAGCTCAAGCGCCGCTTCGGCAACGTCCTCGCTAACGGCAGCCACCGCCGCCATGTCGTCACCGTGAAAGCGGGCAATGCCGTCAAGAATCTTGCCGCGATAGTTGAACCAGGCGTTCTCCCAGACATTCTGGGGCGTGTCGTGATGGGTGACGACGCCGAGCACGCCGGGGAGTGCCTCGGCCCTTGTGGTGTCGATGGAGACGATGCGCGCATGCGCATGGGGACTGCGCAGGATCTTGCCGTGCACCATGCCCTGGACTTCAAGATCGACAGCGTACTTCAGTGCGCCCGTGACCTTTTCCCGGGCGTCCTTCACGGGAATGCCCTTGCCGGCGATCCTCCAGGCAGACCGGTGTCCCATTGATTCTGTCGTTGCTGCCATCGTCCCTCTCCCCTCGTCAACCGGTGTCCGAACCCGGGTCCCCTTCCCTCAGTCGTGCCGCCGCATTCATGACGGACTTCACGATGTAGGGATAAGCCCCGCAGCGGCATATGTTTCCGCTCATGGCCATGGCGGCCTCTTCCTCTGTTGGATCGGGATTCTCATCAAGGAAGGCCTTGGCGGCCACGATGAAGCCCGGTGTACAGAATGCACACTGGAACCCCTGTTCCTCGATGAAGGCCTCCTGAATCGGATGGAGGTTGTCCTCGTTGCCAAGCCCCTCGATGGTCACAATCTCGCGTCCCTCGGCCTGCATGGCGAGGACAAGGCAGGATGTGACAGGTTCGCCATCCATGATCACCGTGCAGGATCCGCATTCCCCCTCGCTACACGACACACGCACTCCGTGAAGTCCAAGAGCGCGTCTCAGAAGATCGCAAAGGCGCTCGTGCGGTTTCGCATCAAGGTCGAATGTCCGGCCATTGACGGTCATGCGAATCATCATTCGTCCCTTCCGAGTCGCTCCAGCGCATCGGCGAGCGCACGACGGACGAGGACCGGACACATCCGCGCGCGATAGCCGGCGCCGGCACGGACATCCGAAATCGGCCGTGCGACCGCCGCGGCATGACCGGCGGCTTCCTCGAGGTGTGTCGCGTCAATGTCATCCAGGGACCTGCCGGCAACAGCCTTCTCGCCTTCCTTTACGCGAACCGGAACCGGCGCCACGGAACCCAGCGCAATGCGCGCGTCCGTGACGGTGCCGTCATCAGCGGTCAACGACACCGCCGCACTCACCAGGGCGATGTCGACGACCGTGCGGGCAACCCTGCGATAGCTTGCTTCGCGCCGCGCCTGCGGCACCGGCACGACAATGGCGCACAACAGTTCTTCCGCCTTCAGGGCCGTCGTGTTCACGCCTGTGAGGAAATCCTCCATCGACACTTCCCGCCGACCGTTCGGGCCCTGGATCAGACAGCGGGACTCGAGCGCCACAAAGAGTGGCGAAAGATCCGCTCCCGGCGAGGCGTTGCACATGTTGCCGCCGACCGTGGCCAGAGTGCGGGTCTGCTTCGTGCACATGAGCCGTGCGGTATCGCCAAGCGCTTTCATGACCGGATGCATCGAGGCGGCATGGTCTAGGTCATCGAGGGTCGCCATCGCCCCGATCCTGATTTCACCTGGCACCGCTTCGATACTGTCGAGCCCGTTGAGGTGTGTCAGATCGATGCAATGGTCGATCGCCACCTCGCCTTGACGCCACTGCAGCATCAGGTCTGTACCGCCTGCCCAGTAGCGGGCGCGCTCGCCATGACGGGATTTCATGGCAATCGCCGCATCGATGCTGTCGGGGCGCAGGTAGTCGAATTGTCGAATCACCGGGCGTTTTCCGGAATTGGCTGCAGCAGGGCTATTTCCGCATATCGGTTCGTTCAGTTCAAGGCGTCGGCATGGCTTCTTGATCGGCACGTGTGACTGTTGATATCGTCACCGTTGCGGGGAGGATGCTTCCATGTGTTGTGCGCGCCCGGACGATCGGTTTCCGGCATGATCAGGCTGCGAAGGCGCAATCGCGAGGATGTTGATCAGATCGCCCGACGCAGTGTGTCGCTCTTCGAACTGCGTACCGTACTCTCCGGCAGAACCACGCTCCTTCTGGGTCTCGCCGGAGCAACCGGATTCTTCGTCATCTGGGAAATTGGCCACTACCTCACCCCTGAAGAAAGTCAGAGATTCCTTCCGGCGCCCCAGGAAGTCCTGGGCGCCCTCATCACCCTTATCGTGGAAAAGGACTATATCGCTGACATTCTCAAGAGTTGCTTTCGCATCTTCGCCAGCTTCTTTGCGGCCTGTCTGATCGCTGTGCCGCTCGGCATCGCCATGGGTTGTTTCATGAGGCTGAGAGCGCTTCTCAATCCGACGATCTCCGCCTTCCGCTACCTGCCCGCTGCCTCCTTCATTCCCCTGCTCCTGGTGTGGTTCGGCCCGACGGACACACAGAAACTGGCCCTGCTGGTGCTGGGTGTCATCTTCTTCCTTGTGGCGCTCATCCTGGACAATACCAAGGCGGTGCAACCGGAACTGATCGAGGCGGCGCTGACCATGGGAGCCGGACGGCGCCAGGTGGTGACCGAGGTCGTGGTTCCGGCCGTGGCGCCCGCCGTGGTGGACTCCATGCGCAACATGATCGCCGTGGGCTGGACCTACCTCGTCATCGCCGAGATCGTCGCGGCGTCGGACGGCATCGGCGCCGTCATGATGCGCGCCGGGAGGTTTCTCAAGGTCGATATCATCATGGCGGGGATTCTCACCATCGGTTTCCTCGGCGTGGCTACAGACCTCCTGTTCCGCCTTGCTGCGCGTTACGCCTTCCCATGGAACCGCGAACGCGGTGATTGATCATGCCGATTGATCAGGCGCCGGCACGTACGGCGATCACGGCCAGCAACGTTACGCGCCAGTATGTTGGCGGCACCTTCACCGCTGTCGACAACATCTCGATGGAACTGCGGGAAAACGAGATCGTCTGCTTCATCGGACCGTCGGGGTGCGGCAAGACGACCATGCTGCGCATGATCGCCGGGCTCGAGTACCCCTCGATGGGCGACCTCACGATCTTCGGCAAACCCATCACTGGCCCCGGTCCCGACCGAGGCATGATCTTCCAGGCCTATACGTCGTTCCCGTGGCTGACAGCGCGCAAGAACATCGAATACGGCATGAAGATCATGGGATTGTCGCGGGATGAACGCAGCAGGCGGTCTGATGAGTTTCTCAAGCTGGTCCATCTCGACGGCTTCGGCGGTTCCTACCCGGCGAGCCTCTCGGGAGGCATGAAGCAGCGTGTGGCGATTGCCCGCACCCTGGCGCAGAACCCGGGGGTGCTGTTGATGGACGAACCCTTCGGTGCCCTCGATGCCCAGGTACGCTGGGAAATGCAGGAAATGATGATCGAGATCATCGAACGCGAGAACACCACGGTCGTCACTGTCACCCACGACATTCAGGAAGCCATATATCTATCGGATCGCATTATCTTCTTCACCCGTTCACCCGGGCGCATCAAGGCCGACATTCCGGTGTCGTTCAAGGAGGGACGGCGTATCCCGCGCAAGGAGGAAATGCTGGCACTTCCAGGCTACGTCGACCTCGAACGACAGCTTTTTGCCATGATGCGCGAGGAGATTCAGCAGAGGTAAGAGAGATCAACCAAGGGAGGATATGTGTCATGCAAGGATTACTGAAGCGTGCAACCGGTCTTGTCGCCGGTCTGCTGCTGGCGGTCACCCTGACCGCCGGGAGCGCCCCGCGCGCAGCGGAGGATGTGACCGTCACCCTCATTCCTGTCTCCGTCTACGGACCCTGGTTCATCGTCCAGGAAAAGGACATGGCTGAAGGCATCAATCTCGAGGTGCAGATCATCGAGGACATCACGGCACGCAATGCCGGCCTCTCCACCGGTCACCTGCAGTGCATGATGACGACCATGGACTCCACCGTCGTTGCCCATGCCGCAGGCATCCCGGTAAGGCATGTGGCAGTACCGCTGATGTCCTACGGGCTTGACGAGATGGTGGTGGCGTCCGACATCCAGTCGGTCGAGGACTTCGCGGGGCGTTCCTACGCCGCCGACTACGGCTTTCTCAACCACATGTGGATGTTGCTGACCCTCAAGCGCGCGGGCATGGACTTCGATGCCGCAGAGCACAAGATCATGCTGCCGCAGGATGCAACCGCTTCCTTCGTCAGCGGGGCCCTCGATATCGATGTCAACTTCATCCCGTTTTCCACGCAGTCCCAGGAACGCGAGGACTCATACCTCTTCAAGAGCAGCCGCACGGACCGCACCTGGGAACGCGGCCTGATTTCCGACTCCATCGCCTGCAACACGACATGGATGGCCGAAAAGCCGGAGGTGGCCAGGGAACTGCTGCGCTCATGGTTCGAGGCCGTGAACTGGTGGAAGGAGAATCCGGCGGAAGGCAACGAGATCGTCGCCAGGGGTCTGGACTGGCCGGTCGGGGACGTCGAGATCACCCAGCAGGGAACCGTGATGCTCAACATCAACCAGAATCTCGGCGCAATCGGCGTCGAGGGTGGTGTGCCGATGTGTGCCAGCATTCCCGAAGGGGCGCCGCTTCCTCCTGACGAGCCGAGCAACTGGGGTCAGATGTTCGGCGGAGAGGACTGCGAGGCCGGATACCTGAATTCGACCTGGGACATCTTCGCCTCTGTCTACCACGAGGCTGGCGTGACGGATAACGAGCCGACAGCCGAAGACGGCATCGACAACAGCCTTCTCTTGTCGCTGGCTGCCGACGGTTTCGGCGAGACGTACAATTCCAACAAGTGGATTGGCCGTTCCGGCATGTAGGACTCGATGGCTGCCCTGCCCTTTTCAGCAAGGGCGGGGCAGCACATCCGCGGCATGATAGGGAGGTTGAGACGTGGCTGATGTTCTCAAGATCGATTCCCATGTCCACATCTATGAGACCCACGAGATCGGCAGAGCCGAAAAGACGGGTTACGAGGTCTGGGAGTACGGAGAGCTTGCCGGAGTGAGGGCCAGCGCTCTCGACGGCACGGTCGACGAGTTGCTGGAGTCCATGACCTCAGCCGGGATTTCGCGTGCCGTCATCGTCAATCTCTATACCACTGACGAGATACGTTCGCAGGCCGTCGCCCGCCTCGAACCCGGGCTCACCGCGAGCATGCGCGAGAAGGCAATCGCGGACATCGAAGCGCGCATGACGGACGAGATGCGGCAGTTCAACCTGTGGGCCTGTGGCGTCGGGCACCAACACCCGCAACTCGCGATCTTCATTGCCGCCGACCCCCTGCTGGCGCCCGATGAGGCGGGTGCCGCCCTGGTCAGCGAACTCCACGAGTCCCATGGCGCCCATGGCGTTAAACTCCATGGTCCGGCCCAGGGGTGCATGATGTCGGACCGGCGCCTGTGGGCCACCTACCGGGCCTGCGAGGAACGCGCCATGCCGATCATTGCCCATGCCGGCCCCGACCGGCAGGGAATCGGGTATTCAGATCCACCTGCCTTCGTCGACATGTTGCGGGACTTTCCCCGCCTCAAGGTCGTGGTTGCCCACCTTGGCGGCGCCTCGTGGCGTCAGACTCTGGAGGTGGCGGAGGCCTTTCCCAACGCCTACTTCGACTGTTGCGAGATCATTGACTGGACGGGAAGCCCCAATGGTCCAAGCGAGATGGAACTCGCCCGCCTCATCAGGGAAATCGGCACGCACCGTGTCATGATGGGTTCCGACTACCCCTGGTACGATCTCGACAACACCGTCGATCGCGTCATGGAGCTGCCCCTGCTTTCAAAGGAAGAAAAAGAGAGCATCCTGGGAGCCAACGCACAATCCATCCTCGGTCTGTAGCCGCGCCCGGACCCGCTGCGCTTCATCTTTGCTCCGGTTGGCATTCCCATCAGGAGAAATCGACATGTCGTCGAACCTGTCCTGCTGGTCAGCGCCAACGGTCTCCGGGTGTGCGCAAGCCGCTCCGGAACACAGGACCCGGACTCACCGACCTCCGGGTGAATACGGAGGAATCGCCGATTCTTCGGCCAAGGGGCACCAAACTTGGTGGCAGCGCTTCGGTCAATCCGTCATGACGCTGTCGCGGTGGCCGAGCTTGCCTTCCACCACCATGGTGCCGATGGTATCGAGGATGACCCGGCACGCCAGCTGGGAGGTATTGTCGTTGACATCGTAGGGCGGGGAGACCTCGACGACCTCCATGCCGCACAGGCCTTCACGGGCGATCAGGCGCACCATCTCCAGGGCCTCGCGGGGCGTGAACCCCCCGGGTTCCGGGGTGCCGGTGCCGGGTGCGAAGCCAGGGTCGATGGAATCGATGTCGAACGAGAGATAGACAGCCTTCGCTCCCTTCCAGGCAAGTTCGAGGGCGACTTCCGCCGTCTTCCTGGTGCCGAGTTCCTCGACGTCGGTCATGGTGAGCACACTGGTGCCGCGCTCGCGGGCAATCTCGGAACCACGCCTTGAGCCGTACCAGCCACCGATGCCGATCTGCACGAGGTTCTTCGGCGGACAGTTGGCGAGACCGACGTCGTGCATGTGGGTATGGGCATGGTGGGACTCCGCCCGGTCGACGCTCTCGTGATCGTTCGACGTCCAGTACCACGGAGTCGTGTGCATCCGCTCGTCCATGTCCATGTCGGCCATGTCGATATGCCGGTCGAAATGAATGATTCCGACGTTTCCATCGATGTGGGGCGCTATGCCGCGAACGTTGGGATAGCCGAGGCTGTGATCACCTCCCACGAGGATGGGAAAGGCGCCCGAGGTGTAGACGTGGGAAACCGCCTTCGAGACCTGGTCGAAGGTCTTCTCGATATTACCCGGAATGACGAAGACATCGCCGGCATCGGCAAGATCGAGTTCTTCGGGAAGATCGATGCCTCCATCAACGCTGTAGCCGTCATAGACAGCGGAAATGCGCCTCACCGCCTGGGGACCGAACCGGGTTCCCGGCCGGTACGTTGTCCCGGTGTCGAAGGGGATGCCCACGAAGGCGGCCTCGTAGTCGCCGATCCGCCTGATGTCCTCGCAGTAGGGCGCCTTCATGAAGGTGTTGATGCCGGCAAAGGCTGGCAGATGGCCGCGGCTGAACAGCGAGATGGTCCTGTCATTGATGGAATCAGCGGCCTCAAGACCGAGTTCCAGCCCGCGCTGGATCTCCTCTTCCTGCTTGGTCTGCGAAATGCGCGCCAGGCGATGGAGATTGCGTGTGCCCCTGAAGGCCTGGTCGTCCCTGTCGGCCACGTGGCGATCCTCCCGGTCTTGCCGGGCGATAGTGCCGGAGCGCGGATCATCAATCAACGAGGGATGGTGGGCGCGGCTGGGATTGAACCAGCGACCCCTACGATGTCAACGTAGTGCTCTCCCGCTGAGCTACGCGCCCCATCGGCGACTAGATATCCGACAGCCCCCCACCATGCAACCGGGGACTGTGACACCGTGCTCCTGCCAGCATGGCGTCATCCGACAAACCCGGCTTCGACAATTCTTCGGTGTCTCCGGGTTTTTCCGGTTTGGCGACGAGATCGGCCGGTTCCGCCCCGTTCAAGGATCCATCAGCCCTGGCGATGGCGCCTCGTCAGTTCAGGCCGCGTTCCTTCTTGATACGGTCCCAGGCGGCGTTGATTTCGGCCATCTTGCGGTTGGCGACCTCGATGAACTCCTCCGGCAGCCCCTGGGCAGTGACCCGATCGGGATGATTCTCCCGAAGCAGCTTGCGGTAGGCCGCCTTCACGTCGCGATCACTGGCCTCCGCCGACACACCGAGAACCTCATATGGGTCGCCGGAGGTCTCGCCGGCTACCGTGAACATGCCTTCGAGACGCCTCATGTCAGCGGACGAGAATCCGAAGATGCGCCCGACATCGTTGATGATGGCGCGCTCGGCGGCGTGATAGTGGCCATCCACGTGAGCAACCATCAGCAGGGCGCCGAGGAGATCTTCCCTCACCGCCCGCGAGTGTCCGAGCAGGGACGCGATCTGACGGGCATAGGACTCGTAGCCCTCAGCGCTTTCCTTTGCGGCATTGAAAATGCGACCGACATCTCCCGAAGCCGATTGTGGTACGGGGAGAACGCGCTTGAGCGCCTGCACCTCGTCCCGCGTGACGCGGCCATCTGCCTTGGCAAGCTTGGCGACCAGGGCGATCACGGCCAGGGTGAAGGCAACCTGAAGCTCGTCCGTCGACGAACCCTGGTGCGTGACCGCGGGTCTCTTGCCCTTCAGGGTCTGATCAACAAGGTGCCCCGCGGCAAGCCCCATGAGAGCGCCAAGCGGGCCTCCCAGTGCGAAGAAGCCGACCGTGCCACCGATAATCTTGCCCCAGACGCTCATGCAACGGTCTCTTGTTGTCTGAGAGATCCACGGGCGTGAAGGGATCCACCGCGGATCCAGTCCGCCAGTGGATTGCACCTCGACCAGTGGCCGGCGTACCCGGCCAGAGTGTCGAACACGACCCCGTCGTGTTCGCAAAAGAAATCGATCAGGCGCTCCAGCATCATCAACCGGTGGCCACGTCCGATCACCTGGGGATGCATGGTGAGATTGTAGATTCCACCTGGCACATGAGTGTGCGCCCATGTGAATTCCTGGCGCCAGATTTCCTCGACATGGGAGGCGGGCTTGAGACCGCCGCCCGTGTCGTCGAGTTCAAAATAGGGAAAGTCATCGAGTCCCCAGGTGACCGGCAGTTCGACGATGTCGAGATGTGTGCCGAACTCGTAGGGCTCGGTGGCCGGGGCCTTGTCCCCGGTCCGCATGTAGTAGGGCGTGAAGTCGTCTCCCATGAGGCTCGAATCGTAGAGGAAGCCGAATTCCTCGAGGAGATCCGCCGTGCGTTCGCTGAAGTCCCAGGCCGGCGACCGGTAGCCCACGGGCCGCACCCCGCAGGCCTGGTCGAGAGCCTCGAAACCGCGTTCCAGATTGCGCCGTTCCCCTGTCTCGTCAAAGTCCGCAGGATTTTCATGAACCCAGCCGTGGTGGGCGATTTCGTGCCCGGCATCATGGATGGCCCTGACCAGGTCAGGCCAGGCAAGGGCCGTGTGCCCAGGTATGCAGAAGGTGGCCTGGATCGATCGGCGCTGGAGCAGGTCGAGAATGCGGGGGATGGCGACGGCGCCGAATTCGCCCCGGGAGATCTCGCTGGGATTGCTTGACCGATAGGAGCCGATCCACACCGACATGGCATCGAAATCAAAGGTCAGACAACACGTCAGGCGTGGTTGGTCCATGGCCTTCTACCCTCCATCGATCGGAGGCATGACGACCAGGCGATCACCATCAGCGAGCCTGTAGTCCGACCGTAATGCCTCCCTGACAACATGATCGTTGACCAGTGTGAGCGCTGGTCGCTCCTTCAGCGCTCCGAGCCGGACAAGGGCGCCAGCGAGTGTCGTGTCCTCCGCAAGATCCCATTCGCCCCTGCCGTCAGCACCGATGTCGGGAACGGTCTCGCCTGCGTAGGCGGCGAGTTTCACCGACACCTTCATGACAACCCGAGGCGATGAAGGGTCTGGCCGCGCGGTACACCTTCCTCGTCCCAGCCGCGCATCTCGTAGTAGTCGCCCAGCATATCACCGAGCCGGGCCACCATGCCTTTCGCCGTTCCGCCCGGCGCAGGGACGTTCAGCATGCGATGCGGCAACGTGTCGTCGCGCCGACCGAGACCGGCGGCGATGTTGAAGAGTCTCTCCAGGTTCCAGATTCTCTCACCCGTCTCGCGCAGGCGTTCGGGCGTCCACGAGGATGCAAGGGCGCCATCCAGCATGGCCGCGACCTTCTCGATGGAGACGGCTGCCGCCGTGAAGGCACACAAGCCCGATGAATCGAACATTGCAGCCCGTTCGTCCTGGCTCGATCGCACGATGTCGGCCTTGCCCTCGAGTTCGGTCGTGGCGAAGTCCGAGGCGAAGGGGCTGGCGCGCAGGTGACAGGCGCCCCGGTTGGAGGTGGCATAGGCAAGCGCCATCCCCTGCATGGCGCGTGGATCATAGCCGGGGAACTCCTGGCCCTTGACCGTCATCGAGAACTCGGGTCTCGCGTACTTTTCGCACAACCTTGCTGCTCCCAGCCCGATCGAGGCCCCGAACCCCTCGCCCCTGGCGCAGGCCTCGACCATGGCGACGAGTCCCTTGGCGGAACCGAATGAGAGATCGACACCTGTCTCGTCCACTGTCACGACACCCGTCTCGAAGAGTTCCATGGCCGCCGCGAGAGCGCCGCCGAAGGAAATGGTATCCATCCCGTGTTCGTTGCACACGAAATTCGCAAAGGTGACGGCATCGATGTCGTCCACTCCCACCATGGCGCCCAGCGCGAAGACGTTTTCGTACTCCAGCCCGCCTGATGCCGTGTGATACTGCGGGCGCCCCTTCACCGAGAAGTGATCCGGGTCGATCGTGGCAATACGGCCGCAGGCAATAGTGCATGCGAAACAGGCCTTGTTGGTGACCAGATTGACGGTGCCATTGGGACCGTGGGGGCCTTGTGAGGCGGCCACGTTCAGCCGCTCGGTTCCCTCAAACGTCACGTCGCGTTCGTTGCGGGTCGGCAGACTGCCGTAGCTGTGCGTCATGTCGAGCATGGCATGGGTGCCGTACCGCGCCAGGCGCTCGCGGGAAGGATGCGCGGCAAGGCCCGCTTTCGCGTCGGCAACCGCCGACATGAAGGCCGCCGGATCATTGACCTGGACGCCTCGGCTCCCCCGAGCGGCAATCGCCTTGAGATTCTTCGCTCCCATGACGGCGCCCACACCGGACCGGCCTGCAGCACGGTGCAGGTCGTTGACGATACAGGCAAAGCGGACGCGCCTCTCCCCTGCCAGACCGATGGAGGCAATCTTCACCGCGGGGTCCTGGAGTTCCGCTCTGATGGCCGGCTCGGTCTCCCAGACCGAGCGTCCCCACAGGTGGCGCGCATCCCGCAATTCCACCCGGTCGTCATCGATCCATAACCACACCGGATGCGGTGAGGCTCCCTCGATGACGACCATGTCCCAGCCGGCAAGCTTGATCTCGGCGCCGACCTTGCCGCCGGAGTTGGAACAGGCGATGGCGTTGGTGAGAGCACCCTTGGTGACGACCGAATACCGTCCCGCCGTTGGCGCCATGGTGCTGGTGAGAGGGCCCGTGGCAAGGATCAGCACATTGCCGGGAGCCAGGGAATCCACCGCCGGATCCATCGCTTCCATCAGGTACTTCGATGCCAGGCCCCGTTGCCCGAGGAACTGCTCGGCCCAGTCCTGATTCAGCGGCTCGCCTTCACAGCGTCCACTGCCCAGATCGACCCGCAACACCCGACCGGTCCAACCCATGTTCCATCCTTCCCGTCAATACGTCCTGCGAAGGCGCGGAGGATAGACCCATTGGACCGCTGCGCCAAACATCCTGCAGACAAGAGAGAGTCCCGAAACAGCAGTGACTCCCCAGTCACCGCACCAGTGCAGCGTATCCTGCAAACACCGAACCTGCAGCGAGGACCATGACAGTGCAGTACAGTGCATTCCAGCGAGGAAACGACCAGTTTGAAACCCCGCTCCGGGCCGCGAGAACCAGATTGATACCGGAGTACGGACTCCCGGCCGAGCCGATACCCCACCCCATCACGCAGACCGCGGCAAGAAGTGTTGGATCCGGCGACGCGGGTGACGTGACAGCGATGAGCGTGGTGACCGACACCAGCGGATGCACACCGGCCAATGCCACGACGACTATGCAGGCGAGCGCAAGAGTTGCGGTCACCGGATTGAGCGTGAAATCCGGCACCATCAACGGGTACGCGGACACCAGACTGGTCAGCCCCCCTCCAAGCACCCCGGCAGCGAGAAAGAGCGTGAATTCACCGCTCCGGCCGGACAACTCGGTCAGCACGAACCGCTTCAGGGTCCGGTTCGCGCTGGCGATTCCTTCTCGTGCCAAGAGGACTGCTGCTGCGAGTGAAGGCGCAATCAAGGCTACCAGCAACAGAATTGACAGCGACGGCCACATCCAGTGCGCGGCCGCTGTCGAAAGCACGAGCGCAGTCGGCAGCCAGAGACTTTCCAGACGAAACGGATATCCTTCGAATCTGGAAAGCGCCTGGCCTTCTTCGAAGCGACCAATGATGGCGATCGCAAGGAAGCCAATGCAGGCCAGCGCCACACCAGCCATCACGAGTCCCGGGAAGTGCACTCCCGGCACCAGGCCTACAGCGAGGGCCACTCCCCCGATAAATGGCGAATAAAATGCAACCATCGAATATGAACGCCCGAGCATCGCCACCTCGCGGCGCGCAAGCGGCGCTGATCGGGCCAGCCGTTCGGAGAACACCACTACTGCAGAAATGTTGATGACGGCGCCGAACAGGTGAACGCCTGCCATCGTACGCAGATAGGCGCTGAAACCACGGGATGCCGGTGTGCCTGTCCTTGCTGCCGCGTTGGCGGGATAGACCAGGCGCAGGAACGCCACTCCGGCAAGCACAGTGAGGATGGGCAGCGAGCCTCCCGTCGCGATTCCCCATGCCACGTTGCCGCCGCGAGCCGCCGCAACCGCGATACATGCAAGCCCGATTCCGAGCATGACCCCGACCTGCACCTGTACGCGCAATGGCAGCCGGCTCCACGCAGCAAGCCCCGCAGTCCAGGCCGCCAGCACGCCAATCTCCAGCGGGAACGCGGGTGCCAATCCATGCACGACCGAGGCCACGAGCATCGCGCTGATCATCAGTCCGGAAAATGCTTCGCGACGGGCTGACGGCTGGACGAGCCTCGAAGAATCCGGCTTCGCCAACCAACAAACCTCCCTCTGGACGAATGACAGGCTAGCAGAATGGAGGTCAACTCCGAACAACGATCCCTGATCCATGGGCGACGGAGACACTGATCGATATCGCACGGAACACCAGTCAAACTCGTCGCGCCGTTGCCAGACGCATCACGCCAGGAATGAATTTCGACTAAAAGTCGGAACCGGATGCGAACCGCAAGGTACCGGGCGCAACCGGGCATCGGCAGTCTCCAACTCGATCAGTCAGATTGTCATGGAGCGAGAACGGCCACGACATTTGTAACCAATGGCAAACGACAACCCGATACTTCGGGCGTAAGCTCTTTCCTCAGAGGCTGGCGCTGGAACTGTCCGCGCGACACCACAGGCATGGTGGCTTTCGTCACCATGTCCCGACGATCGACAGTTTGTTCTACTCTGGTTGCGGAGTGACAGATTTTATCGAGTATTTCACAACCATGTGTCGGAACGGGCCGTCCTGTCCGCAAGAACGGAGTAATCTTGCACCGTGCCATTCCAGCCAGTGAAGCGTTGGGCGTCAGGTGGCAGTTGTCGGGGCACGTCACGCTTGTTCGCAACGGGGAGAAGAATACGTGAACCGTCTTGTTCCAATTCCGCCGGGTGAAGCGCGCGGGATCATCGCGGAAGCTGGTGACATTGTGCGAATCGTCAACACGGAAGGCCACCAGGTCGTCGATACCTGGGCGTTCTGCACCCCGGACCCTCTCGAGTTCCTTTCAATGGAACACAGCAGGTCCGCGACATACCGGATCCTGTTCAAACCAGGCGATACACTGGTCAGCAACCGGTTCCGGCCCATGCTGACAATCATGGCCGACACCTCTCCAGGAATACACGACACGCTGCATGCTGCCTGCAGCGCCGAGAGCAACCGCTTCTTCGGCACGACGTCGATCCATCCCAACTGCGAGAACAACCTGAAGGGTGTCATGGCGGATCGCGGAATCTACCTTGGAACAGTTCCCTGTCCCTGGAACCTGTTCGAACACGCCATTGTGAAGTTCGATGGTTCGCTGAAAGATGAACCCGCCTCCGCAGCGGCGGGCGATTATATCGAGCTACGCGTCGAGACATCTGTTGTGCTCGTCTGTTCCGCCTGCCCATCTAGCGTGGGCAACATCAGCCTGGGCACACCTCGGGGCGCCGCCATCGAGCTGATCGACCTGGCTTGATCCCTTTGCTGCCCTGACGGGGTGGCTTGACGACTGGCTTTCCGGGGTCGAGGCCGCAGAGACGCAAAACGGAAACGCAACCCCCGAAGTTGCCAATCCTGAAATTGGAAACGTCCCTGACTTGCGGCTGTGACAAGGCCAGGAATCACCTCTGAAGGAACCGGCACCGCCTTCGACCTCAATCGTCACGTGACGAGACAGGATGGCCCGGCGGCCTCCCTTGTGATCCGGTAGTGAAAGCGCGATATCCTGATCGATATCAGACAGGCGGAGATCGACATGGGTGGCAGACTGGAAGGCAAGCGCGCCATCGTCACCGGCGCATCGAGAGGGATCGGCAAGGCGATTGCAGAGAGCTTTGTCCGTGAGGGCGCGAAGGTCGTCGCCACGGCGCGTAGGTCGCCGACGGGCCGGGACAGTGATTCCGTGATCTGGGTTCCGGGCGACGTCTCTTCCGCAACCCACGTCTCCACCGTCGTTGAGACCGCAAGGGAGCGTCTCGGCGGAATCGATATCCTGGTCAACAATGCGGCCATGCAGGTCGAAAAAACGATCATCGAGACCAGTGAGGACGAGTGGAACGCCATCTTCCGCGTCAATGTGGGCAGCGTCTTCCTGTTCTGCCGGGACTCGATTCCCGTCATGATGCGCCAGGGCGGTGGCGCCATCATCAACGTCGGCAGTTACGACGGATTCGTGGCGGACCCCGGTCTCGCCGCCTACTGCGCCACCAAGGGCGCGGTTCACGCGCTGTCACGCGCCATTGCCGTCGACCATGGCACTGATGGCATCCGCTGCAACGTCATCTGCCCGGGTTGGATCCAGACCGACATGATGGATGCATACCTGGCAAGCGTGCCCGATCCAGCCGAGGCCGCCCGCACTCTTGATGCCAATCAGCCCGTTGGACGTATCGGTCAACCGGCGGAT
Source organism: Alphaproteobacteria bacterium (assembly GCA_964291415.2). Lineage (GTDB taxonomy): Bacteria > Pseudomonadota > Alphaproteobacteria > SP197 > SP197 > SP197. Next base: position 1,281,735 of record OZ219920.1, read on the forward strand.
ATCGCCGCCCTTGCCCTGTTCCTTGCCAGTGACGAGGCCGCATTCACCTCAGGACAACTCTTCGTGTGCGATGGTGGACTCACCGCCAAGGCGTCCCAGCCCTGAACGATGAACCGGCAAATGCCGTGAAGGACACCGTCGACATGTGGTCGGATCCGACCTGTCCGTGGTGCTATATCGGTCATCAGCGGTTGAAGACCGTTCTCGCCGGTCTTTCCGGCCGCCATCGCCCCCGGATCGTGTGGCGGGCCTTCCTGCTGAATCCGGCGATGCCGGCCGACGGCATGGAACGCAATGCATGGCTGGCACGTGCCTTCGGCAACGCCCGGTTGGCCGAGACCACGCTTGACCGCATCACGCGACATGGGCTTGCGGAGGGTATTCCCTTCGCGTTCAGCGCCATTTCAAGAACGCCTTCGGCCCTGCGGGCGCATGCACTCATCCTGGGAGTTCATGACCGCGGTCGGCAGAGGGACGTGATCGACGGCATATTCAGGAGCCACTTTGTCGCCGGCCGGGACATCGGCGATCCAGGGGTTCTGGCGGACATTGCCGAAAGCGCCGGGTTCGACCGTGCCGAGGCCCTGGCCTCAATCGACAGCATTCCCCTGGCAAGGCGTCTTCTCCACGATGCCAGAAAGGCGCGAGAGGGGGGTATCCGGAGCGTTCCCTTCTTTGTCTTCAACCGTCGCCTCGCCGTTGGCGGCGCCCAGTCAACCGACGTATTGCGCCGACTCGTGACCACCGCACGCGACTGCGGAGAGCTCTGAAGCAAGACGCTCGGCACCGTCAAGGCGATCCTTCACCCTGTCCCAGGAGCCGGTCACGACCAGCGTATGGTCAGGTCGCATCCTTGCCTTTCCATTCTGCCCGGTGATCCAGGAAATCAGTCGTTCCGGTTCAGCGAACGTCTCCTGGTGAAAGGCGACCACGGCGCCGAGCGGCCCGGCATCGAGCCGCGCAATTCCGGCACGTCGGCAGTCGCCCTTGATGGCAATGATTCGCAGCAGATTGTCGGCCTCCTCGGGAAGATCACCAAAGCGATCGACCAGTTCCTCTCTCAAATCATCGATTCCGGCGCGATCCTCGAGGGCGGCAATGCGCCTGTAGAGAACGAGTCTCACATCAAGGTCGCGGACCCAGGTATCCGGAATCAGGACAGCAGAACCGACACCCACTTCAGGAGACCAGGAATGCCGCGATTCCCGCAGCCGCCCTTCCTGTTCCGCACGAACCTTCTCGACCGCTTCCTCGACCATCTGCTGATAGAGTTCCACTCCGACCTCGCGGATGTGACCGGACTGTTCCCGGCCGAGAAGATTGCCGGCGCCACGAATCTCGAGGTCGCGGCTTGCCAGCGAAAACCCGGCACCCAGTGAATCCATCTGGGACAGGGCCTTGAGGCGGCGCATCGCATCCTTGCCGGGTTTCATGCCGGGCGGCAACGTGATGTAGGCGTAGGCGCGCGCGCGCGAGCGTCCGATGCGCCCTCGCAACTGGTAGAGCTGCCCCAGCCCGAAGCGATCGCAACGGTGGATGATCATCGTGTTGGCATTGGGAATGTCGAGGCCCGACTGGATGATCGTGGTCGTGACCAGGACGTCGATCCGGCCATCGTAGAAGGCCGTCATGATGCTCTCGAGATTGTCTGGATCGAGCTTGCCGTGCGCCGAGGCAATTCGTGCTTCCGGAACCAGCTTCTGCAGATCCTTGCGCATGCGTCCGAGGTCCGCTGCCCTGGGGCACACGACATAGGTTTGGCCGCCCCGCACGCGTTCGCGCCTGATCGCCTCGCGAACGGTGACTGAATCGTACGTGCCTACAAATGTCCTGATGGCGAGTCGATCGACCGGCGGCGTGACGATGAGGCTAAGGTCACGCACTCCACTCAGGGCCATCTGCAGGGTCCGGGGTATCGGTGTCGCAGTCAGGGTGAGGACATGGACGTTGGTCTTGATCTGTTTGAGCTTTTCCTTGTGGGCCACGCCGAACTGCTGTTCTTCGTCGATCACCAGAAGGCCGAGGTTGGCGAAGGACATGGTGCGGGACAGCAGGGCGTGGGTGCCAATCACGATGTCGACGGTCCCGGCTGCCGCTCCCCTCTTTGCGCTGGCTGCCTCACCCGACGCCACGAGGCGGGACAGCAGGGCTATGTTGACGGGCAAGTGCCTGAACCGCTCGACAAAGGTCTCGTGGTGCTGCCGGGCAAGCAGTGTCGTGGGGGCCACCACTGCCACCTGGTATCCTTCAAGGACCGTGGCGAGTGCGGCGCGCAGAGCCACTTCGGTCTTGCCGAATCCGACGTCACCGCACACCAGCCGGTCCATGGCGTGGCCGGAAGCGAGGTCGTCGAACACCTCGCCAATGGCTTTCGCCTGATCCTCGGTCTCCTCGTAGGGAAAGCGCGAGCAGAATTCCGCATACGTCTCCTCATCGACACGAATCACGGGGCCCGATTGCATGAGTCTCTCGGAGGCCGTCTTGAGAAGATCCCCCGCCATTTCCTCGATGCGACTGGCAAGACGCGCCTGGCGCGCCTGCCAGGCAGCGCTTCCAAGCCGGTCCAGCTGGACACGGGCATCGTGCGAACCGTAGCGGGACAGGGTGTCGATGTTCTCGACGGGCACCAGCAGCGCGTCACCGCCTGCATAGTGAACACGCAGACAGTCGTGCGGTGCGCCGCCAAGCGTGACGGTGTGAAGGCCCTCGAACACGCCGATACCGTGGTCGATGTGGACGACGTGGTCGCCCTCGGCGAGTTGCGACACCTCGAGAAGAAACCGTTCGGCATCGCGCTTCGTGCGACGCCGGCGTGGGGTCGTGATTCGGTCGCCGAGAATGTCCTGCTCGGCGACAACACTGAGGTCCATCGTCACAAACCCGTGTTCGAGCGGCAGAACGACGACGGGGACGGCTGAGTGCGGCATCCGGAGCCAGTCTTCCTCCCCTGCCTTGAGCACGTCAGCGACGCCGTGACTCTCCAGCATGGTCGCCAGATTGCCCTGGCTCGCCTCTCCCAGAGCCGCAACGATGACCCGACGGCCCTTCGACTTCTCGTCAGCGATGTGCCGGGCAACGGAATCGAAGAGCTGCATGCGGACATTCATGCGTTCAAGGCTGAAGTCCCGGGATCTCAGGCCACCGGCTTCGATCACTCTCCCGGATGTCGTGTCAGGGGTGTGAGCCAGCAGCCTGATCGCCGTGTGCGTCCGCGACATCGCCGTCCAGTCATCGATCGAAAGATAGAGACCATCGGGAGGCGGAGCGTGATAGGCGACGCCGTCATCCCCGTTTCCGGACGACCGGTGCTCGTAGTGGTCCTCAACGGTGTCCAGGTGGGCGCGCAACGCGTCCTCGACATCTCCGGTGAAGACCAGGATCCACTCCTCGCCAAGATAGTCGGGGAAGGTGTCGAGGGTCTGGTAAAACAGACCAAGCCAATGCTCCATACCCGGTGTCCGCATACCCTCGATGGCCGATTCATAGACGGGATCGTTCAATGCATTCATGCCGAAGAGTTCGCGCCAGTGATCACGGAACTGCCTGATTGAGGCAGGATCGAGCGCGACCTCGCTCGCCGGGTCGATTGAGAGACTCTCCAGGAGTCCCGTCGAACGCTGGTTCAACGGATCGAAGGTGCGGATGCCGGTGATCTCGTCACCGAAGAAGTCGAGACGTGCGGGTTCGGCCATGGCGGGTGGAAAGACATCGAGAATATCACCCCGCGCCGCACAGTCTCCCTGCTCCATGACCACGCTTGTCCCGGAGTATCCCATGGTGAGGAGATCGCGAAAGAGCGCAGCCGGATCCATCTTGCCGCCCTTGTGAAGATGCCGGCGCCGGCCATGCCACGTCGAGCGCGGCGGAACCCGCTGCAGCATCGCCCGTGCCGTGGTGAGCACGACAAGACCTCCAGCGTCCCGGGGCCTCTCGCACAGATCTCCCATGAGCGCGAGACGCACCCCGGCCACAGCGGGGTGTGGCGACACCCTGTCATAGGGAAGACAGTCCCAGGCCGGAAAGAGCCTTGTACAATCGCCCGCCCCAAGGAACGAGAGAGCGCCCGCCAGCCGTCGTGCCCGCTCCTCGTCGTGAAGCACGACCAGGATATCGCGTTCGGGATGGCTCTGACGCAGTCCTGCGAGCAAGACGGCGTCCACTCCTTCCGGAACACCGGATACGGTATTCAGGACGTCTGGCCCCAGTGAATCAATGACATGGCCCTGTAATCTATCAATGTGCATGAAACACTAGAATCCGCTTTATCAAACCCTTGAACTTCCCGGGGCAGCATCGTCGCCGTTCATGATCCATGCCTGGATGAGGGGATCCGGGCACCCGAGAAACGCGGCAAACTCATCAAGCTCACTCTCGCTCATCGCCTCGAGAGCGTGTTCGGCATATCGACCGAGCAACAGATCGAGCTCACGGGAACCGCGGCGTGAGGCCCGATAACGAAGCCGTTGCAGGCGTGTGTCGTTGTCATCTGTCATGCGCTCGCCGGTCCCGGGACGGTTCCGTCTACAGCGTGACGAAGGCGATGTCACGGACACGCACACGCCGGTGTATGCTCCTTCCTCATGAGGCCGGAGATTCTCTTTCCGCTGTTCGAGCCAGTGACCGCTCTTCCACGTGTCGGCCGCAGGACAGCTTCCCTGATTTCAAGCCTGGCCGGTCCCAGAGTTGTGGACCTCCTCTGGCACCTTCCAACATCGATCATCAATCGCCAGCAACTCTCTGATCTCGGGGAGGCAACCCCGGGAAGCCTGGTCAGTGTCCAGGTGACGGTGGAGCGCTACAGGCGCCCCGGAACACCGCGTCATCCCTGGCGCATCGTGACAACAGACGATACCGGCCGGAAGCTCGATCTCGTCTACTTCCGTGCCCGCGAGTCGTGGCTTGCGAAGGTTCTCCCTGCCGGTTCGAGGAAGCTGGTGAGTGGCCGGATCGAGCAATATGCTGACCGCCTGGAAATGGTTCATCCCGATCACGTCGCGACGCCAGGTGACACCGACGGCCTGGCGCGCCTGGAGCCGGTCTACTCCCTTGTGGACGGTCTCGGTGCGCCGACCATGCGACGGATCATTTCACTCGTGCTGGAGCGCAGCCCGGAACTGCCCGAGTGGCAGGACCGGGCATGGCTGGAGCAGAACGGCTGGCCTTCATGGTCCGACGCGCTCAGACGCGTTCACCAGCCCCGGGACCTGGAAGAACTTTCCGGGGATCCGGGGGCACGCGATCGCCTTGCCTTTGACGAACTCCTCGGCAACCAGCTCGCCCTGGCCCTGGTGAAAGCCGGACGGCGGTTGACGCCTGGCCGTTCACTCAGGGGCGATGGCGGCCTGCGCGCGAGAGTCACACACGCGCTTCCATTCCGCATGACCCAGGCGCAGGTCGACGCAATCCGCGACATAACTCTCGACATGGAGGCGCCCTTTCCCATGTTGCGCCTCCTGCAAGGCGATGTGGGGAGCGGCAAGACGCTGGTGGCCGTGCAGGCCATGCTAGCCGCCGTGGAGGCTGGTCATCAGGCCGCGTTGCTGGCGCCCACGGAACTCCTGGCCCGGCAGCATCATCGCACCATCACCGATCTGACGCGCAACACCGGCATCGACGTTGTTCTCGTCACCGGTCGCGACCGGGGAGCAAAGCGTGATGCGATTCTCCGGGGAATCGCCGACGGAAGGTCCCATCTGGTTGTCGGCACCCATGCCTTGCTTTCCGAAGGCACCGAATTCCATGATCTGGCGTTCATCGTCGTCGATGAACAGCATCGTTTCGGCGTTCACCAGCGTATTGCCCTGGCAGCCAAGGGACATGCCGTCGACACCCTTGTCATGACCGCCACGCCGATACCGCGAACCCTGCAGATGACGGGCTACGGCGGGCTCGATGTCACGCGCCTTGACGAGCGCCTGCCAGGACGCCAGGAGGTCGCCACGCGGGCCATGCCAATCGCACGCCTCGACGACGTGGTGGCCGCCCTTGGTCGCGCCATCGGGCGCGGCGGACGGGCCTACTGGATCTGCCCGGTCATCGAACGAAGCGAATCGGGCGACACGATCGCTGCCGAGGACCGCTATCGCCATCTCAGACGTGTCTTCGGAGAACGCGTCGGACTTGTGCACGGACGCATGAAGGCCGCGGCCAAGGACGACGTCATGGAGAGATTCGCAAGCGGCGCCGTTGCTGTCCTCGTGGCAACCACGGCGGTCGAGGTCGGTCTCGACGTGGGTGAGGCCACCATCATGGTGATCGAACATGCCGAACGCTTCGGTCTCGCCCAGCTGCACCAACTCCGCGGCCGGGTGGGACGCGGCAGCATCCCGTCATCGTGCCTGCTGCTCTATGCTCCTCCCCTCAACGAATCAGCGCGCAGACGTCTCGACATCCTCAGACACAGCAATGACGGTTTCGAGATTGCCGAGGAGGACCTGCGACTGCGAGGAGGAGGAGAACTGCTCGGTGCCAGACAAAGCGGCCTGCCGAGGTTTCGCCTGGCCGATCAGCACACGGCATCCCGGTTTCTCCAGGCCGCCCACGACGACGCCCGGCTCATCCTTGCCCGCGACCCGGATCTCAGGAGCGACCGCGGTTGCGCCCTCACGATCCTGCTCCATCTCTTCGAGCGGCAGGACGCCGTCAGGCTCCTCGCATCGGGGTGAGGTCCACCTTGCCTTCGGACCCCCGCACGGCAGGTCGTCATGATGGGACGGTCAGTCGCGTCGCAGCACAGAGTCGGCATTGGTTGTCTGACAACGCGCATGATGCGCATCCGAACACTCCGCCGAACGGGTGTGGGCGCGGCAACGTGTTGCTGGCCTTTGTGGCGACGATTGACGACACTATGCTGCCGGGGCGGCGAGCCGGAGGCGGCCTCGATCCGCTGGATTGTTGATGAGGCGATAACGGGGGCCGGTATGGGAAGCAGGTTCTTTGCGATTGTGGCGATGCTGTGGATCCTTGCGACAGGAATGGCGTTCGCCGAAGAGTTCAAGCCCGCTGTCGTCTATGACATTGGCAGCAAGTTCGACAAGAGCTTCAACGAGGGCGTCTGGAACGGTGTCCAGAAGTTCTCGGAAGAAACCGGCGTCAAGGTCGCCGAGTTCCAGATCGTCAACGAGACCCAGCGGGAGCAGGCGATGCGGCGCCTCGTGGAGCGCGGCGCCACCATGGTGATCGCGGTTGGCTTCTCCCAGGCCGATGCGCTGGACGCGGTTGCGGCGGACTATCCCGATCGCCAGTTCGCGATCATCGATGTTTCCTGGCTGGACCGGCCAAATCTGCGCCAGTATGTCTTCAAGGAGCATGAAGGGAGCTATCTGGTCGGCATCGCCGCGGCCCTTGCCAGCAAGACAGGCAAGGTCGGCTTCGTGGGCGGCATGGACATCCCCCTCATCCGCAAGTTCCATTGCGGCTATCTACAGGGAGCGAAGTCGGCGAATGCCGACATCGAAGTGTTCCAGGCGATGACCGGAACGACCCCCGCTGCCTGGAACGACCCGACCAAGGCGTCGGAGCTTGCCAGAAGCCAGATGGATCGAGGGGCTGACGTCGTCTATCACGCTGCGGGCAGAAGTGGCATCGGCGTGATCCAGGCAGCAGCCGACGCCGGCATGCTCGCGATCGGCGTCGATTCGAACCAGAACGGGCTTGCGCCCGGTTTCGTGCTGACCTCAATGCTGAAACGGGTCGATGTCGCCACCTACCAGACGCTGAAGGACGGGTTGGCCGGAACGTTCTCCTCCGGCATCCACAGCCTCGGCCTTGCAGAAGACGGTGTAGGCTGGGCGCAGGATGAACACAATGCCGGGCTGCTGACGGACGAACTGACGGACGCAGTCGAAGAGGCCAAGGACGCCATCATCGCAGGCAACATCGTCGTCCACGACTACATGAGCGACTCGAACTGCCCGGACTGAGACCGTCCTTGTCCGACGACGACGGCGCTGGAGAAACCAGCCCCGCGGCAGTCCGGCTGCGCGGGATCACGAAGCGTTTCGGCGCCGTGCTCGCCAATGACGATGTGGACCTGGACATACCGGCCGGCACCGTCCACGGCATTGTCGGCGAGAACGGAGCGGGGAAGTCCACGCTCGCATCAATCGTCTACGGACTCCATACGCCCGATCGTGGCAGGGTGGAAATCGACGGGCGCCCCGCCCTGCTGCGCAGCCCGGGGGACGCCATCGCGCTTGGCGTCGGAATGGTCCACCAGCACTTCATGCTGATCCCGACCTTCACCGTGCTGGAAAACGTCGTGCTCGGCATCGAGGGCAGCTTCCGGCTCCGTAGAGGAGAGGCCGACAACCGCGCGAGGCTGGAAGACCTGAGCCTTGCGCATGGGCTGGAGATTGATCCGGACGCCCTCGTCGACGACCTGCCGGTCGGCCTGCGCCAACGGGTCGAAGTCCTCAAGGCGCTATTCCGGGGCACCCGTATCTTGATCCTCGACGAGCCGACCGGTGTGCTGACCCCGGAGGAAACCGATCGGCTCTTTGCCAACCTGCGCGCAATCTGTGATGCCGGGGGCACCGTTGTTCTGATCACCCACAAACTCCGGGAAGTGATGGCGGTCTGCGACTCGGTTTCGATCATGCGTCACGGACGCCTCGTCGGCAGCCGCAAGACGAGTGAAACGACGCCAGGCGAACTCGCCGAACTCATGGTCGGGCGGAAGATCGGCCGGACTGAGCGGATGCCGGAGAGCAACGTGCGAAGTCCGGTCCTGCGGGTGACGGGGCTTACCTGGAAGAGTCCAAGCGGCGCACCCGGCCTGCAGGACGTCTCGCTGGAGTTGCGGTCTGGTGAAATCCTTGGCGTGGCAGGTGTCTCCGGCAACGGCCAGTCGGAGTTGCTCGATGTGCTGTCCGGTCTGTCTGTCGTTCAGGAGGGACATATCGAGTTCGCCGGACGACGCATTGACAGGGCCAGTCCGGCGACACCCGCCGGAATGCGTGCGCTCGGCCTCACCCATGTGCCGGAAGACCGCCATCGGCGGGGGTTGGTCCTGCCGTTCGAAGCCAGGGAGAATGCGGTATTGGGTCGTCCGGAGCGCGCAGGTCCCGGCCTCTGGACGAGTGGCACGGCGATGCAGGCACAAGCCGAACGACTGATTGAGCGCTTCGACATCCGCCCACCGGAGCCGAGGTTGCCGGCCATGGCCTTCTCGGGCGGCAACCAGCAGAAGATCGTGCTCGCGAGGGAGTTCGAGTCCGAGCCTGTCGTGCTCCTGCTTGGCCAGCCTACGCGCGGTGTCGATATCGGCACCGTTGAGATCGTCCATGCCTGGGTCATGGCGTTGAAGGAGCGGGGCACGGGCATCCTGCTCGTCTCGACGGAACTCGACGAAATCCTGGCGCTCGCCGACCGCATCATGGTGATGAGCGGCGGGCGGGTGGTCGGCACGATATCGGCGGCAGACGCAACGGTTCGTCAGCTTGGGCTGATGATGACCGGTGCGGGCGAAGGAGCCGGCGCGTGACGAACCTGCCACGCTGGTTCGATATCGGCGTCTTGCCTCTCGTCAATCTCGCGCTCGCACTTGTGTCGACAGGTGTCGTGGTGGCGTTGGTGGGCGAAGACCCGCTGGAAGTGCTTGCCGTGCTGTTGCAGGGAGCCTTTGCGCCGAGTTCGCTGGGCTACACGCTCTACTATGCAACCAACTTTGTCTTCACGGGTCTCGCCGCTGCCATTGCCTTCCAGGCTCGGCTGTTCAACATCGGGGCGGAGGGCCAGGCTCTCCTGGGCGGTCTCGGCGTCGCACTCGCCTGTCTCTCACTCGAGACCGCATTGCCGGGCTGGCTCGTCGCGATGGTTGCAATTGCGGGCGCCGGGTCGTTCGGTGCGGCATGGGCTGCGGTGCCGGGATGGTTGCAGGCCTATCGCGGCAGCCATGTCGTCATCACCACGATCATGTTCAACTTTCTCGCATCAGGGCTGATGGTGTGGCTTCTTTCAGGGCCGATCATGCGGGCTGGCCAGGGCTCGCCGCAGACTCGCCTGTTCGGTGAGGCCGTACGGCTGCCGGCCCTCCACGACATCGCCCACGCCCTTGGTTTCGAGGTCGTGCGCTCGCCGCTCAACCTGTCGTTCCTGTTCGCTCTCCTGGCGAGCGCAGCGGTTTGGGTGCTGATCTGGCGCACCAAGTTCGGCTATGCGCTCCGGGCCATTGGCCAAGGTGAGGAAGCGGCTCGCTACGCCGGTGTTCCCGTCCGCCGCATGGTGGTCGCCGTCATGGCCATTTCCGGCGCGCTTGCCGGTTGCATGGCACTCAACGAAGTGCTCGGCGCTCAGCACAAGCTGGTGCTCAACTTCTCCGCCGGTTACGGATTCACCGGCATTGCGGTGGCGCTCATGGGCCGCAATCATCCCCTTGGAATCCTCGCGGCGAGCCTCCTGTTCGGCGCACTCTTCCAGGGCGGCGCGGAACTCAACTTCGAGTTCGAGACCATCACTCACGAGCTGACCCTGGTCATGCAGGGGCTCGTGATCCTGTTCTCGGGCGCCCTCGCCTACATGTTCACACCCTGGCTGGCACGCCTGCTTCTCACCCGGAGGCCCGTTCATGGTTGAGGTCTGGATTGATATCCTGGCGATCCTCGACGGAACGGCTCGACTTGCCACGCCGCTCATGTTCTGCGCGATGGCGGGTCTCGTTTCCGAACGGTCCGGAATCGTCGACATCGGCCTTGAGGGCAAGCTTCTGGCCGGCGCTTTCGCTGCCGCCGCCGTGGCTACGCTCTCCGGCTCCCCCTGGGCCGGCCTCGCGGCCGCGCTTGCATCCTCCACCGCCCTGGCGTTGGTTCACGGCTTCGCCTGCATCACCCATCGCGGCGAACAGATCATCTCCGGCGTCGCGATCAACATTCTCGCCCTGGGCATGACGGTGGTGGTGGCGAATGCACTCTTTCACCATGGCGGCCACACGCCCGCGCTCGGCGCGGGAGAGCGTTTCGCGCCTGTCACGCTCCCGCTTGTCGAGACTCTGCGCGCCGTCCCCCTTGTGGGTTCGCTCTATGCGGAGCTGATTTCCGGCCACAACCTGCTGGTCTATGCGGCCTTCATGTCGGTCCCGCTGGTCTGGTGGCTCCTCTGGCGCACGCGTTTCGGACTTCGGCTTCGCGCTGCAGGCGAACTGCCCGAGGCCGTGGACAGCGTCGGCGTGTCGGTACCGGCACTGCGCTATCGCGGCATCCTCATAGCCGGCCTGCTTTGCGGCCTCGCGGGCGCATACCTCTCGACCGCCCACGGCGCGGGCTTCGTGAGGGACATGAGTGCGGGCAAGGGTTTCCTTGCGCTCGCGGCGCTGATCTTCGGGCGCTGGAAGCCCCTTCCCGTCCTGCTTGCCTGCCTGCTGTTCGGCCTTCTGGATACGGTCGCGCCCAGATTTCAGGGAGTGGATCTGCCGCTCATCGGCCCTGTGCCCGTGGCGCTCGTCTCGATCCTGCCATACGTGATGACTGTCGTGCTGCTCGCAGGCTTCTTCGGCCGCTCCATTCCGCCCCGCGCCCTCGGCCGCCCCTTCTTCAAGGAGCATCAGGGCCCATAGCGGCGCCCGGTGGAAGAAACTCAATCAAGGAACGCGTGGTCGGCTCGCCTCCTCCCCCGCTTGCGCGAGAGCGGACACGTGACTGCAGCGTCACGCAGCGAATCGCGGTCCATATCGGCGGCTCGCCTTGCGGCGTGGCAGTCGGCAAACCGCAGCGTCGAACACTGTGTCCAGAATGATCTGCAGTCTGCGCATGGCTTCCGTCGTGGTGTGATGGTATGGCCAAAGGTGGGAAAATTGGTGCACGACCGCGAAACACGAGGTTCACGGACCAGGAGTTGCAGAAGTGGCGCGCGTTGCCAACATCCTGATTTCCTTCCCGTATCGAGAGGCCTTGTGGAGAACAGGAAAATGACCTGCGACGACGTTCTGATCGACCGGATGCGCCGGGTTCTCTCCGGGCGGGAGGGGTGCTCCGAGCGCAGGATGTTCGGCGCCACCTGCTTCATGATCCACGACAACCTGTGCGCCGCGGCCTGGAAGGGTTCGCTGATCGTGCGGCTCGACAAGAAGCATCACGATGCAACGTTGGCCGAACCGTACACCCGTCCCGCCGACATGAACGGTCGCACGATGAAGGGCTGGGCGCTGGTCGAACCGGCGGGCATCGCATCCGACGAACAGCTTTCAGTCTGGCTCGAGCGGGCTGCGAGGTTCGCCGATTCCCTTCCAGCCAGGGAGCGCGGCCCAAAGCGCTCCCGGGCGGCACTCGGGCAGGCATGAATGGATCGCAATGAACTGTCGTCCCAACCGACTGCCGGACGGCCCATGACCGATGAATTCACGGCGACCGGCAGCAGAACTTCATTTCCCGAATCGCGCACGCAGAAGGCAGGCCCGCGACGTATCGGCATTCGGCCGCATAGTGCCGGGGGGACAAGCCACCGGGCGGTCCGGCCCGACGATACCATCTTGAGTCACCCGCCAGGCACGACACCCGCGAACGCCAATACGACACCGCCATGTTTCCCGATTGTCTTCCTGTCCCCGGTCGCGCGACCGGAGATGCAAGGGAAGGAGCACAATCGGGAGAGACGAGTTCCGGGACAGATGTACGGCGTCACGTTCATGCGCTCGGTCGGATGCCGGCACCTAGATCGGCACCGTGAGGCCATTCCATTCCTGGAACTGGTACACGATGTAAATGCAGTACAAAGCCAACAACAGCAGCGCCTCCCCGCGCCCCAGACGCCAGCCGGTCAACAGCAGCGGGAGCAGAAGAAGCGTCATTGCGCCGAGCACCCAGAGGTCGAAGTCAACGATTTTGTCGGAAAAAGGCACGGGCACCGCGAGTGCGGTGACACCGAGGATACCGAAGAGGTTGAAGATGTTGCTGCCGATGACATTGCCGATACAGATGTCAGCGTGCCTGCGATAGGCGGCGACAATCGCGGTGGCGACTTCCGGCAGCGACGTGCCGACAGCGACAAGGGTGAGCCCAATCACCTCGTCCGGCACCCCGGCATTGCGTGCCAGTGCGGTCGCTCCGTCGACCAGTTGGTCCGCTCCGACTGCGACTGACAGCAACCCCCCAACAACCAACAGGATCATCAGCCAGAGACGCGTGGGCAGTCCGGTCATCGACTCCGCTTCCTCGCGGTGAAGCTGTGACGCTCCGCTGCTGACCCTGGCGTCCTGCCACAGTGACAGCGCGACATAGCCCACCAGCGCCGCCAGCATCAGCGCGCCTTCGTAACGATCCGCCAAGCCACCAAGGGCAATCATGACGAAGACTGCGGTGAATGCCGCCATGACCAGGCCGTCACGGCGAACGGCACCCGGATTGACCGCCAGGGGAGCGACCAGCGCCGCCACCCCGAGGATCAGCATCATGTTCGCCAGGTTGCTGCCGATCACGTTGCCAACCGCGATGCCGGGCGCGCCGGTCACTGCAGCGTTGAGGCTGACCAGCAGTTCAGGAAGGGACGTGCCAAAGCCGACGATGGTGAGGCCGATCACCAGCGGCGAGACCGCGAAGCGCCGGGCGAGCGCGACAGCGCCCCGGACCACCATCTCGCCGCCAGCAATGAGGAGCAGGAAACCGGCGACGAGGGAGAGAAGTGTCATGGGTCGGACATCGCCAGGCAGAGATCGGAAAAGCAGTCCAGCACGACTCGGGCGCGGCGATGCCGCTCGTTCGGGCCGTGCCGGCAACGACTGATATAGGTCACAGGAGCAAAGGGTTCCAGAACGCCTCCGGTCCCTGCCCGCGCGCGTTCCGCGTCTCGACTTGCAGGGCCTCGAGCCGAAAGAAATGTCTCTCAAGACTGCCGCCAAGCCACCCTCTTGCTCCATCGAAGAGGCCATGGCACGGGAGCGTTTCCTGGCGGTCTGCGACATGAGCCCTGACTCCGCGGTCATGCGAACGAAGGCGCCGCAGACGGGGGTGTTGCCGCCGCGAACGGAACCGCCGACACACGAGAGTGGACGGAGGTGGCGAAGCCGGTGACAACGAGAACGGAGTGAACTGGCGGTAGCCCACTTGCTGCAGCAGGCACCTTGAAACAACTCCGGATCCGCTCTGCCACGATCGGAGACGGAGTATGGGCGAAGCGCGTGTCGTGACGTGGATCATGGCCGACCGACCGCGCCGGGATTGCATTTCGAGCTGCGGTCGTCCGCGATTGGACACCCTCATCTCACGCTGCCGGGCTGTTTTTTGGACAAGCAGATCGGCGGAACCTGGCGGCAGTTCGCTGGGCATCGCGGAAAGGCCGGGAGGAGCGACCTGGTCACAGATCCATGGGACTGCGCCGATATGCGAAATCGGCTTCATGATGAGCCTGGCCTTCGAGAATCCTGCCGACAACCAGAGTTCCGCAGCCCCGATACGTCTGGCGAGCTTGCCTGGTCGATCCTTTTCGGCGTGTTTGGTTGCCTGCTTGTCCGGTTCGGCACCTTCCGCCGGCCTGAAGAGTCGTCTCGCGAACGTCAACCTCGCCAGGCCTGAAACCGATGCGGCGCTACAACGCCCACTATGGAGACACTCTGCACTCTTTCCGAAGATACCCCACTCAACTTCGCAGGCAGCAGTATGACGATCCGTACCGGAACGAACCTGAAGACTGACGAGACGATCAACAGTGCGGCGCTCCGATCACGTGCAGTCGGGAAGGCGCCAGGTGCGAGATGCGCACGGTTGAGCAGTGGCAGTGCGTGTGCACGATGCATCCTCGAGGAGAAGGGATTCCGGGGCCGGTCAGCGGCTGTTGGCGGCCACCATCTCGGGCGTCACCACACCACCGGAAATCACCAGCTTGATGCCCTGTTCGACGGTCATGTCGAGGAAGACCACGTCTTTCTTGGGCAGAAACAGGAGGTAACCGGACGTCGGATTGGGCGTTGTCGGCAGGAAGACATTGACCACGTCGTCGCCGATGGCGTCCCCCACTTCGCCTTTCGCCGATCCGGTGGCAAACCCGACCGCCCAGCATCCCGGTCGCGGCCACGAGATCAACACGACATCGCGAAACGCTCTGGAATCGTGTGAAAAGACGGTTTCGAAGATCTGCTTGAACACCGAATAGACCGAACGGACCACCGGCATGCGTTCGAGCAGCCGCTCTCCCATGCTGACCACGGTGCGGCCGATCAGTCCGGTCGCCATCCAGCCGATGAGGGTAATGGCCACCACGAAGATGAGCACCCCGATGCCAGGCACGGCAAAGGGCAGGTAGTTTTCCGGATTCCAGGTCTCGCCGAGCAGCGGCAGCACGTTCTCGTCGATGAATCCGACGATGAACGTGACGAGGTAGACCGTCAGGGCCAAGGGCGCCACGACGATGATGCCGGTAATGAAGTAGGCCCGCAGGCGCGTCCATATCCTGCGTCTGGGCTGCTCCGGTGGATGTGGTTGCGCGTTGGTCATGTTCCGCATCTCCTCACCGGTCACGATTCAATCCATGCGGGCCGGACCAGACGGTTCCCTGGAATGCGCCGCATCCCCTTGCCCCCGACAAGCCAGACGTCGAAACCCGCCGGGAACAGTCCGGAAAAAGCCCTTTCGTGAACATCAAGTCCGCCCGCATAGGCGCCAAAGGCCGGCAAAATGACCCGCCTCCCGTCGCTAGCAAAGCAGCGGCGTCGAATTCTCGTCCCCTTCGGGGCAATGACGGCCGAAGGATGGAGGTGACCCGAGACCTCACCTGTCACCATAGTGCAAGACGGTTCGTGGCGGAATGTCAGCCTGCCCTTCGTGAAGGTCTCCATGGCGTGCCCGGAGAGCGTGACAGGCGGCGCCGGGTCATGATTGCCGGCAATCCAGATCCAGTCGCGCCCGCGAGCCAGATCCTCCAGTGCCGTACGCGAGGCCTCCTCCATTCCGCAAACTGCCTCGCGGTCGTGAAAGCTGTCACCGAGACAGACGACGCATTCGGGCTCTAGACGGGTGACGGCCTCAGCCAGATGCCGGATGGTGGCCCTCGTGTCATGGGGAGGCAGCAGCGATCCGTAACGGGCAAAGGCCTCTCCCTTCCCGAGATGGAGGTCGGCGACTGCCAGCAGGCGCATTTCGGCCCAGTAGAGGACTCCGGTAGGGTCCGGCTGCAGCGCCACGCCATTGACGATCACGGATCACCGCCAAATGCTTCGATGAGATCATCGAGGGCCGAGGAAGCCACCATCTGACGTCCGACCTCGAACATCACCGGAAGGGCCAGGGGCGAGACCGTGTCAAGGTCACGCTGGATAATGCGTCCCCTCACCCTTACCAGCATGTTCTCGAGGCGCCGGGTTTCCAGAAGTGTGTCCATGGCTTCCTTTCGCGCAGCTTCGAGAAGGACATGGTCGGGCTCGTGGCGACGCAGCACATCATAGATGAGGTCGGTAGAGAACGTGACCTGGCGCCCGGTCTTGCGATAGCCGGGATGCTGGCGCTCGATGAGTCCGGCCACCGTCGCTACCTTGCGGAAGGACCGTTTCAAGAGGCTGGATCCGGCGAGCCAATCGTCGAGATCCTCCAGCAGGAGCGACTCATCGATGAGAGCCGCGGTATCCCTGACGTGCCGGAGACTCCAGATGGCAAGGGCATAGTCATTGGCGACAAACCCCAGCGGCCCGGCTCCCATGTGCTCCATGCGCCTTGTCATCAGCATGCCCAGAGTCTGGTGTGCAGGCCTCCCCTCGAAGGGGTAGGCGACGAGAAACTCCTTGCCGGCGCGAGGAAAGGTCTCGACCAGGAGATCATCGACGCCAGGCAGGACCGAGAACTCCGCCTGGAGATCGAGCCATTCCCTCACGTCTTCAGGCAGGACGGCGCGCCGATCCGGTTCTGCCACGATCTTTCTCAAGAACCCCGCAACGTTGGTGGTGGGAGGAAAGGAGCCGCCACCATAAATCGGCACACGCGGCTCTCCGCCTCGCGCCCTCGTGACAATCGCATCGGTCTGCCTGATGCCGACGAGCGCCCACACCTCACCGGCAAAGGCAAAGGTTTCGCCGGGAGAAAGGCCAAGCATGAAGTGTTCCTCGACCTCGCCGATGACCTTGCCGTTCTTCATCCGCACCTTCAGCTTGGCATCCTCGACAATGGTGCCCGCGTTCATGCGTAAACGCCGAGCCGTCGCTTCGTCGACAATGCGCAACGTCCCATCGTCACCTGCCGTGAGGCGCCGGAAGCGCTCGTAGGCCACGAGCGCATATCCACCCGTGGCAGCATAGTCGACAATCCGGTCGAACAGACTGCGTTCGAGGTTCGCATAGGGAGCAGCCTTGACCACGTCGCGGTAGAGAGTGTCCGGATCAAAGGGCCCGCTGGCAGCGGTTGCGAGGACGTGCTGGGCAAGAACATCAATGCCGCCGCGCTCCCGCGGAGCTCCGTCAAGGACGCCCTCTCCTATGGCATCGAGAACCGCCTGGCACTCCAGGAGTTCGAAGCGGTTAGCCGGCACCAGCAAGGCTCGCGAGGGTTCGTCCATGCGGTGACGAGCCCGGCCAATGCGCTGCAGCATGCGGGCCACGCCCTTCGGGGCACCGATCTGGACGACCAGATCGACCGCTCCCCAGTCGACACCGAGATCGAGAGTCGAGGTCGCCACCACGGCCCGCAAGGATCCGTCGGCCATCGCCGACTCGACTTTCAGTCTCTGCTCCCGGGCAAGGGAGCCGTGATGAAGGGCGATGCCGAGGTTGTCGTCATTGATCTCCCAGAGATCCTGAAACACCCGCTCGGCCTGACTGCGCGTGTTCACGAAGACGAGAGCGGTGCTGACGTCGCGAATCGCGCGATAGATGTCGGGTACCGCGTGCCGTGCAGTATGGCCGGCAAGTGGAATACGGTTGGCGGTCTTCATGATGGCGATGTCGGGAGAAGCCCCGCCATCGGCCCTGATGATCATGACGCCGGCGCCATCATCGAGATAGCCCCCGAGCTTCACCGGTTCGGCCACGGTGGCGGAGAGACCGATACGGCGTTGGTCCGGAGCCATTGCCGAGAGACGCGTCAGGGCGAGCGCCAGCTGATCGCCCCGCTTTGTTCCTGCCAGTTCGTGGATTTCATCAATGATGACAACCCGGAGGTCGCCGAAAATGCTGCCCGCTTCCGGCCAGGAGGCCAGAAGGGCGACGGACTCCGGCGTGGTGAGCAGGATGTCGGGCGGATCGCTGCGCTGCCGGCGCCGGCGAGCCTGAGGTGTATCGCCGGTACGGGTCTCGATCCTCGCGGCAATGCCGGTCTCCTCAACGAAGGCGCCGAGATTGCGCGCCATGTCGACACAGAGAGCCTTCAGCGGCGCCACGTAGAGGGTATGCAATCCGTTGTTGCCGGAGGCGGCAAGATCGGCCAGGGAAAAGAGAAACCCTGCCATGGTCTTGCCACCGCCGGTAGGCGCGATGACGAGACAGGAGCGGCCCTGTGTCATCGCGGCAAGGGTGTCAAGCTGATGCCGGCGGGGTTGCCAGCCACGCTCCATGAACCAGCGGTCGACAGCTTCCGGCAAGGTTGGCGAAGGCCGTCCGTATGGTTCCGGCCCGGGTGACATCACCTGAAGATCATTGGGCAGAACCATCGTCAGGCGAAGACCGGGGGCGGACCCTAATCGATGCCGAGAATGGTCTCGAAGTCCCCCGGTCTGATGGCGCCGGGATAGAGATCGCCGTTGATGATGAATGCCGGCGTGCCGTTGATTCCGATGGCGCTGGCCAGCTGGTGGGTCCGCTCGAGATAGGCCTCGATGGCAGGATCGTTCATGTCGGTGCTCAGGCGTCCGGTGTCGAGACCCACCGATTGCGCCAGTGCCATGAGACCGGCCTCGCTGTAGTCGTCTCCCTCGAGCATGAGGGCCCGATGGTAGGCCTCGTAGAGTCCCTGCTCGCGGGCTGCCAGGGCCGCCTTCGCGGCACGCAGGGAATCCTCTCCCAGAATCGGGAACTCCTTGTAGATCACCTTGGCGCCGGGAACCGTGTCCCTTACGGCGAAGAGACCGGGCGCGCTCATGCGGCAATAGCCACACCGGTAGTCGAAGAATTCGACGATCACGACATCGCCGTCGGGATCGCCTCCCCAGGGTGTTTCGGGATCATGATGAATATCGTCGTCCAATCGGGCAATGGCCTGTCTTGCCGCATCAGCTTCACGTTCTTCGCGCAGGCGTTCCCACGCCTCCAGCGCCCGGATGACGATCTCCGGATTGCGGGTGAGGTAGTCCTCGATGATTGCCTCGACATCGGTCCTGGTCATCGGCGGATCGTCCGCCACCGCGGGCGTCAGCATGAGCAGCAGAACAGCTGCAACAATGGCTCTCGTCATGGTGTTTCCGTGTCCTTTCCCGCGGGTTGCTGGTGAGACCTTCATCGGTGCGCGAATTTGGCGACAAGGTCCTTGAGACTGGACGAATCGACAAACCCTACAATCATCTGGTCCCCGATGACGGTGGTCGGCACGTTCTCGATGCCCAGTTGTGATGCGAGTGCGCGGTTGGCGGCAAGGGCGTTGGCAACAGTTGGTGATCCGGCGTCGGCGGACAGTCGACCGGGATCGAGTCCGAGAGCTCCGCCGAGCCCTACGAAATCGGCGTCATCCACCGGAACGGCGCCATACATCATGGCCCGGTGGTAGGGAGGCCACGCTCCCTGAAGCCCCGCGGCAAGGGCGTGGCGTGCCGCACTCAGCGATTGCCCTGCCTCGCCGGGAAGATCGATGACAGCCACCCGGACATCGGGGTTCGCCTCCAGGAATTCGTCGATGGCAAGGGCGAGGCGACGACAGTGACTGCAAAGATAGTCGGAAAAGACAAAGAGTACGGTTTCGCCGTCGGGAGTGCCAAGACGGTTGACCTGCGGCAGGTCCGCCACCAGGGCGGCCGTGTCGCCGGTCACCGTGCTGTTGACGTCATGCGTTTCACCGATGAGTCCTGTCTCGCGCAGGGCGAAGGCGATGACAAGCACGCCGACGATGAGGAGGACGTTCCTCTTCGAGGACCGGCCGCGCCGCTCCTGCGAGAAGGCCCTGTTGACGGCTTCGCCAATCCTCTTCTTTCTCTCGTCGCTCTCCAATGGACTCCGCCCTTCAGAATTCGAGCAGCCGGGCCAGTCGCTCGACAACCGTCGGCGCACCAAGCAGTACGTCGTGTCCCCGGCCACGGCCCGTGTGGCGCACGAGGACGATGCCGCCAGCCTCCTCGATGAGGATGCGGGATGCGGCAAAGTCCCACAAGGAGAGATCGGGATCGACGACGGCGTCGACCGCGCCGCGCGCCGCCGCCACATGGGCGAACACGTCGCCGAAGATGCGCAAGTCTTCGACCGCCTCGGCAAGCGTTCCGACAAGATGTTCGATGCCGCTGATGCGGAACTGCCGGAGGAGGCCTGCGGCCACCGTCGCCCGGGAGAGCTCCGTGGTATCGGCCACATGGATGCGCTCGCCGTTGCGCCAGGCGCCGCCTCCCCGCCAGGCCCAGAAGGTTTCATCCGTGCCCGGGAGTCTGATGGCGCCCGCCACCACATGTCCTGTCTCGACACACTGCAGGGCCACCAGGGTACCCCAGACAGGAATATCGCGAGCGAAGGCCGTGGTGCCGTCGATGGGGTCGACGACCCAACGCCACGGTGAGCCCTCTCCCGTCTCGCCCTCTTCCTCTCCGAGAACGGCTGCTCCGGACGGATAGGCGCTCTCCTGGAGCGTCCGGCGCACCAGGCGCTCCGCCATGGTGTCGGCCGTCGTTTGCGGACTGCCATCGTCCTTGAGCGATGTCCGGAACGATCCTGTTCGCGCAATCTCGAGGAGACGCGAAGACGGCGCCTCGGCCGCCAGTCGCGCAACCGACGCGGCCTCTGCCAGATCGATCGAATGCGCCGTCACGGTTCCAGCACCAGGGCCGGCCCCGACAGTCGTCCCGATACGGTATCGCCCGTGACGAGATCACACACCACTCCCTGGACCTCCGGCACAGGCACATCGCGCATGCCGG
Organism: Alphaproteobacteria bacterium; assembly: GCA_964291415.2. Lineage (GTDB taxonomy): Bacteria > Pseudomonadota > Alphaproteobacteria > SP197 > SP197 > SP197. The sequence continues at coordinate 1,302,690 of OZ219920.1, forward strand.
GCGACGGAAGCAGCAGGGCCCGGGCGGCGCCCTCGAGGCCCAGAAGCGTGATTGACGGTGTCTGCGTGCGCGAAGTCAGCCGGCACCCGGCTCCCAGCATGCGGTGGAGGTTGCGCACGATGGCCGCACCCGCTTGCGGGTTGTAGAGGCGATCGACCAGCCCACCGCAAAAGTGGTATCCGCGATCGATACCGGTGAAGTTGTCGAGCACCACCGCAACATCATCGAAGCACATGGCCGCCGTGACGGATTCGGCCACCCGGTTTTCATCGAACTCCGCGTCCTCGTCCCGCTCCGCAGGGGTGTGCCGGGTGAATCGGACATGAACGACGGCCTTGACGTCCAGCCCCGCGACGCTGGTTCGCGCGGCCTCGATTGCTTGCGCCGGAGAGTCCTTTCTGTCGACGCCGAACACCACACCGTCGAGAACGCGGGGAGCGTCCTCGAGAGCGAGGAGACTATCCACGACACCCCGCTCGTCGACGCCGAGGCCGTGACTGCAACTGAACATGCCGCTTTCCGGACGAAAGGCATTGAAGAGCACGGGAACATCGCCCCGAAGTCCGGCGATCCCGCCAAGCAGTTCGGGCAGGGCAAGGACAGGGGCAACGACTTCCCAGAAGGCAAGATGGTGGCCGTGTTCCATGAGGGCACGGCGCGCCTCTGTCCCGGGCAGACCATACGAGAAGGCGGTAAAGCGGTGGCCGAGAGAAGCGAGTTCGGCCATGCGCTGGCCGGTGTCCGGATCGGCCAGGTCGTCGAGAGGCACCCGCAACTGGCCCACGCCCATCTCCCACAGGGCCAGCAGGGGGTAGTCGTTGCGGATGGGCTTGCGCCTGAAACTGTCGAGGCCCCAGGGCGTGGGGATGTTGGCGCTCTCGCACCATGGCTGGCGCAGGTCTAGGCCGATGCCGCGCTGACCCGGCCCGAGGCCATGAACGGGAGGCGTTGCAATGGCCCTTTCCGCTTGGCGCGTACGGCCGAAGGTACGGACGACATGCAGGAGATGCCCGGTTTCGTGCACGTCGACGACGCCATAGCCAAGTTTCGCGGTATCGTGGCGGCCCTGTTTGAAACCGGGCGCCGCGCGAAAGAGCTCGTGGTAATCGTGACGCAGGAAACTCGTCGACGGAAGAACGTACATGCTTGTCGCGTGATGTCGATTGAAGAAGAAGTTGTGTACGTGGCCGGCGAACTGCGCCTCCACCCCATGACGCGCAAACAGCCCGAGCAGCCATGACCGTCCCGGTTCGTCGGTGGCGTCATAGTGGCCGGTCTCACCGGCATGAGACAGGTAGGGGGGGTAGTGGGAAAAAACGAAGATGCGCCGGCCGCCGTTGTCGGCCAGCAGCGTTTCGAGCCACCGCCTCTGGCGATCCTCTGCCACAAGACCCGAATTCACGATCATCCCGTTCATCACCACGAACAGGCAGTCCGCGTGTTCAAACGCGTAGTACTGGGACTGAAAGTAACGTTCGTACTCGGCAATCATGTCGTCGTTGACCGTCAGTCGCGCATCCTGGTCTGCCAGGGGATCGCCGGGAAAGGCCTTCTCGCCAATGTCATGGTTGCCGGGGACGAGATGGAGTGGACATTCGAGTTCCTCGAAGACCTGATGAAATCTCTGCGCTGACTCCTCGTAGGCCGGCGTGCCGGGTCCGGGATGCGTGATGTCTCCCAGATGAACCACGAAGTCAGGGGCCCGGCGATTGATCTCCTCAACCACGTAAAGGCATCGCTCGACATTGAGGAGGATCGTGTCGACGTCATATCCGCCGATGGCCATGGCCTCCTCCTCGGTAACGTGGGAATCGGCGACGACAGCAAAGGTGAAGAGACGCCTGCCACGCGTGCAAGATTCATGCATGACTCAACACTCCCGGGTGAATATCGAACCGGAACCTCGCTCGACCGTGATCCTGACGGACCTGGAGACCGGATGAGGCGGCGGTCCCGGCTGTCATCTGCCGGCGCCCGGGGAATGCCCGAGTTCCCGCCTCTCACGCATCATGTGGCGAGCAATCAGAAGCTTCTGGATTTCGGACGTTCCCTCGTAGAGCCTGTAGAGACGCACATCCCGGTAGAGACGGGCCACCGCTGTCTCGTTGACATAGCCGGCGCCGCCATGAATCTGCACCGCCCGGTCCGCCACCCGTCCCACCATCTCGCTGGCGAGATACTTCGCCTGGGAGGCGAGCCTGGTGATGGACTCACCGGCCACTGCCCGCCGTGCCACATCGCGTACGAATGCCCAGGCGGAATCGTGCTCGGTGCGGCTGTCCGCCAGCATCGCCTGAACCAGCTGGAAATCGCCGATGGGCCTGCCGAACTGCCGGCGCTCCAGTGCGTGATCAAGGGCTTCGTCAATGATCCTGTCGGCCAGTCCGCAACATGTAGCAGCAAGGTGGAGGCGGCCGCGGTCAAGAACCTGCATGGCGATCCTGAAGCCCTCGCCCTCGACACCTCCGATCAGCGCTTCGGCGGGAACGTGGCAATCCTCGAAGATGACATCGCATACCTGCGCTCCCTTCTGGCCGATCTTGTCGTAGGGGGATCCGAGGCGGATGCCGTCGCTGGCGGCATCGACAATGAAGGCGGAAATGCCATCAGCCCCCGACTTGTGCGGGTCGGTGCGGGCCATCACCGTGAAGACATCGGCCACCGGCGCGTTCGTGATGAACCGCTTGACACCGTTGAGTACATAGCCATCGCCCTGTCGCGCGGCCAGGGTCTTCAGGGAGGCAGCATCGGATCCGGCTTCGGGTTCGGTGAGTGCGAAGGACGCGATGACCTCGCCTCGCGCCATGCGCGGCAACCAGGTCATCTTCTGCTGTTCGGTGCCGCCGATGACAAGGCCCTGGGAACCGATTGTCACGTTCGTGCCAAAGACGGAACGGAAGGCCGGCGCCGCGTGGGTGATGGTCCATGCCACCTCAACCTCTTCCGCTGTTGTCAGGCCCATGCCTGAGTACCTTTCGGGGATTGTCAGGCCGAAGAGACCGAGATCCCTCATGCCGGTCACGATATCGTCCGGAATGCGGTCTTCGGCATCCACCGCGGCTTCCGCCGGAATCAGGCGCTCGCGAACAAATCGCGACAGGGTGTCGAGAAGCTGATCGAGGGTCTGCTGGTCGAGCGCCATGGCGGCATCCTGCGGAGGGCGCCACGACCCTACCCCCGTCGCCGAACCTTCGCCAATCCCGAACGCGGCGAATTCTTGACCGCGAACGCGTGTTTCCGGCAAAGAGTGCGCACGGCGGCACGTGAGCAGGCGATGGGTACACCAACGGGCATTCCTGATGGCTTTGTCGCGGTCGAACCGGATGATCCCTTCGAAGGCGTCATCGGCGTGTGCTGGTACAACGACATGGGCAACGGCCGCATCGAAGTCGGCGTCCTTGCCGACGAGCGCCATGCCAACGAGTACGGGTGGGTTCACGGGGGCGTCATGATGACCATGGCTGATGCAGCGCTCTGCATGAATTCGCGCTGGCACGATGCGGCAGAAGGCGCCATCACGGTGAGCGCCACCAGCAACTTCGTGGCGGGCGCGAAGATTGGCGATTTCCTGGAGACCCGGACCAGGGTGGTGCGACGCACCCGGCAGTTCAGCTTCGTGGCCTGCGAGGTCGTGGCCGGCGACAGGGTCTGTCTCACATCAAGCGGCGTCATCAAGCGCCTTCTTCCATGACACCGCAGGGCAACAGGCGCTTGTGCCCGTGATTTCGCGGGACAACTCTGCCCCGGACCCGGTCCCTTTCGGAACCGGACCGGTCATTCAGGCAAAGCGGACACCGTTCTGCGCCATGGGCAGCATGGTGATGCGCGGGCCGTCGACAGCAATGGCATTGGCAAGCGCCGGACCGGCCGGCGGCACACCCGGTTCCCCAACTCCGGTCGGTGGTGCAGACGATGGCATGATGTGGACGTCGATGCGGCCGATGTCGGACGTCCGCAACGGTTGGTAATCGGGAAAGTTCCACTCGACGACCTCACCCTGATCGAACGTGATCTCGTTGCGCATCACGTGGCCGATACCGTAGCCGATTCCGCCCTCCATCTGCGCCCTGACGATATCGGGATTGACCGCCACGCCGCAGTCCACGGCGCAGGTGACCCTTTCGATCGCAGTCGTTCCCGCAGCGTCACGCGAGATCTCGATCACTTGAGCGACATACGTGCCGAAGGATTTGTGGGCGGCGACGCCACGTGTCCGTCCAGGCTTCGTTGGCCGGTCCCAGCCCGACTCCCTTGCGGCCATTTGCAGGACACCGGCAAGGCGCCGTTGGTCCATCGAGCCATCCCGCAGATGGTCAAGCCGCCAGGTCACGGGGTCACGTCCAGCGGCCCTGGCCGCCATGTCCATCATGGATTCCATGACGAAGGCGGTATGGCTGTGACCGACCGAACGCCACCAGCTCACGGTGATGGGCGACTCGAGATCAGTCAGGCCGACGAACATTCCGGGTATGCGGTAGAGCGTGTCGGGCACGCCTTCGACGGAGGAATGATCGACACCGTTCCTGACAATCCACTGCTCGAACGATGATCCCTTGAAAATGGACTTGCCAGCGATGCGATGGTCCCAGGCGACGACGTTCCCGTTTCCATCGAGACCAACGCGCACCCTGTGTGCCATAGCCGGCCGATAGGCGCCGCCGGCAAGGTCGTCCTCGCGTGACCAGACGAGCTTGACCGGCCGGGTGCGGTCGGTCATGGCAAAGGCCTGTGCGGCCTCGACGATGTAGTCCGCCGTCATGGTGGCACGGCGCCCGAACGAGCCACCGGCGTAGAGTGTGTTGATCCGGATGCTCTTCATCGGCAACCCGAGAACCGCCGCAAGCGCCTGGTGTGCACTGGACGGGGACTGGCATCCGTCATGGAGCGTGATCCCGTCGGCCGTCGGCTCGATTGTGCATGTCAGGGGTTCCATAGGCGCATGACAGAGCCAGGGAAGAAAGAACTCGCCCTCGACGGTTCGCGCGGCGCGATCGAGACGTGCCCCCGCCCCGTCCATGCCCGGGCCTTCCCTGGCAACGAACCGGGGCGGCACCCTGACCGCATCGAGAAGTGTCGATGTGATCTCGGCGGAGCTTCGGTTCTCCGCATTCGCGAAGTTCCACTCGACAGTGACCGCATCGCGAGCCTGAAACGCCGCCCAGGTGTCACGGGCGTAGACAACAACCCCGGCATTGGACGGCAGGATGGCGGCATTGACGAATCCCGGCACGTCGGTAGCCGCCGAAGCATCCATGGACACCACCGTTCCCCCGAAGCGGGGACTGTGCCTGACGACAGCGACAATCTGGCCCTCCAGCTGCACATCCATGGCAAAGCGGGCCGATCCGTCGATCTTGGGTCCGTTGTCGCGCCGCGATGTCTGCGGGTTGCCGATCAACGTGAACGTACCGGGATCCTTCAGCGCCGGTCGCTCCGGCACCCTCATGGCCGCGGCCGCGCCAACGAACCGGGCAATGGGCGCGCTGCGTCCGGCGCCGGCGATCATGCCCTCCGACAGCACAAGGGTTGACGGATCGGCCTTCCATTCGTCGGCGGCTGCGGCAAGCAGCATCTCCTTCGCAGCTGCTCCTGCCTGTCGGTACTGCAGGTAGGAGTTGGCCATCGAGGTCGATCCTCCCGTCGCCTGTGAGCCAAAAAGGAGATTGGCGTAGCGCCCGGCATCAGAGGGTGCGAATTCGACTGCCACATCGTCGAGGTCGACACCGAGTTCTTCCGCGATCAGGGTAGGAAGGCCGGTACTCGTTCCCTGGCCCATCTCGAAATGCTTGACGATCACGGTCACACGGCCGTCCGCATCAATCTTCACGAAGGGGTTGAAGTGACTGCCGTCCGTTGGCGCGACCGCCAGCACGCCACTTGGCGAGAAGCCCACCACGAGCGCCGCGGTGGAGGCCGTCTGGAGAAAACTCCGGCGAGACAGGATCGCGGCCATCAGCCGTCGTCCTTCAGGAGTTCCGCGGCACGCGCCACAGCCGCCCTGATTCTCTGATATGTGGCGCACCGGCACACGTTGCCGGCCATGAATTCGTCGATCCCGGCGGCATCTGGTTGGCTGTTCTCCGCAAGGAGACCCGCAGCCGACATGATCTGTCCCGACTGGCAATAGCCGCATTGCACAACATTGAGCTCTGCCCAGGCCTGCTGCACAGCGCGTCCTTCTGGCGTGGCGAGTCCCTCGATGGTCGTGACCTCGGTGCCTTCGACATCCTCCGGCAACGTCACGCAGGACCGGACAGGAACACCATCCACGTGCACCGTGCACGCTCCACAGGACGCCACGCCGCAGCCGTACCTGGTACCGGTCAACTTCAGTTCGTCGCGCAGAACCCACAGCAGTGGCATGCCGTCCGGCACATCGACATCGACAACGTGGCCGTTGATTTTCAACATCGTTGGCATGCCAGACTCCCTGACTGTTCGAGCGGACTGCATCGCGAGAACCGCGCCCGGTTCCCGACAACCGCATGTTACCCGGTCTTCCAGGTGCTTTCGCGCTGCGGCTGCAAACTCCTCAAGAGATCCTGGTTCGCCAGCCGGTGCAAGGCTGTAGCCCGGGAACAACTGAACGCAATCCGTTCTGGCTCAAGCGCGGTCCTGGAACCCGGTCACGCCCGGAAGCGCCGCATACGCGGAGCAACCGCCACGATGAACACCCGCCATTCCCAAGCTTGACGCGCGATCTGGCCTGCGGCAAACACACAGTCCCGGGAGAGGCCAATCACGTTTCCCACCCTCCGTCGCCGAAGACTGGACTGCACGGGGCATCGCGAGGAGACCGCCATGGGCCGATACGACACCTCGATTGCGCGTTTCCGGGAAGCATGCACGGTGCTGGCCGGAGGTGTATCGAGCAACTTCCGCTATCACCCCATTCCCGTTCCACTCGCCATCGAGCGTGGCGAAGGTCCCTACCTGTGGGATGCCGACGGCAACCGCTACATCGACTATGTCAGCGGCAACGGTCCGGCATTTCTCGGACACAGTCCCGGACCGGTGCTTGATGCGGTCCGCGCCTCCCTGGACACCGGGCAGGCCTTCACCACCGTCCATGCCGGAGAAATTGCCCTGGCGCATCGCATCAGGGACATCGTTCCCTGTGCTGAACTTGTGCGGTTCGACACGTCCGGAACACAGGTCGACCAGATCGCCATGCGCCTCGCCCGCCATCACACCGGCCGGACCAGGGTGGTGAAGTTCGAGGGCCACTACCACGGATGGGCGGACAACATCTTCGCCAGCGTGGCTCCCGAGCTCAACCGTGCCGGTCCCCGGGACCACCCGGAAGTGCTTGCCCAGAGCAGCGGCCAGCCCGACAACATCCGCGACAATCTCATCGTTCAGCCCTTCAACGACATTGCGGTGCTCGAGGAGACCCTTTCGCGCCACGGCACGGAGACTGCCGCCATCGTCGTGGAGCCTGTGGCGTGCAATTGCGGGGTTATCGAACCCGCACCCGGCTATCTCGAGGCATTGCGGCGCCTGTGCGACCAGCATGGGATCGTGCTCATCTTCGACGAAGTCATCACAGGCTTCCGGGTAGCCCTGGGGGGAGCCCAGCAGCGATACGGCGTGACCCCCGATGTCGCAGTCTTTGCCAAGGCCATGGCCAGCGGCTTCCCTCTGGCCGCGGTCGCCGGACGGCGCACCATCATGGAAGGGGTCACCAAGGGCGCCGTTCACGGCGGCACCTACAACGGCATCACCTCGAGCATTGCCGCCGGCATCGCCACCCTTGACTTGCTTGCCGCCGACGGCGCCGCGATCTACGACAAGGTGGAACGGGACGGAAGCCGGCTCATGTCCGGACTTGCAGAATGCGGCCGAAGACGTGGTGTTCCGCTGCACGTCCAGGGGCTTGGCACCATCTTCTCGACCGTCTTTACGGACACTCCACCTCTTGTCGATTATCGCGACTACAAGGCGACCGACACGCCCATGCGCGAAGCTTTCATCCGGGCACTGCAGGACCGCGGAGTGCGCACGACGCTTCGCGGAACCTGGTTCGTTCCGGCTGTGTTGAGCGATGACGACATCGCCATGACTCTCGATGCTGCCGATGCAGCCCTTGCCGCCCTGTAGCAGCAGTCACTGGCTCCGGGCGTTTACAAATCCGGTGAATCCGGTCAGGCTTGACCAAGGGACGTCAGCCGGGGAAGGATCCTGATGAGTGGCCTGTTACTAAACAACATTTCCAAGAAGTTCGGATCCGTCACAGCCGTCACTGACATCAACCTCGAAATTCCGGAAGGCCGGTTCGTCTCATTCCTGGGCCCCTCCGGCTGCGGCAAGACCACCCTGCTGCGCCTGATCGCCGGTCTTGAGCACGCGACGACGGGCCGCATCATGCTCGACAACGAGGATCTGACCGACACGCCGACCCACCAAAGGAACATCGGCATGGTGTTCCAGTCCCTGGCGCTGTTTCCTCATCTCTCCGTGGGCGAGAACATCACGTATTCGCAGCGAATCAGGGGCGTCGACAAGGCGGCGCGACGGCGGCGCGCCGAGGAACTCCTCGAGATGGTGCGTCTGCCTGGAGTTGCCGATCGCAATATCGCGCAGCTCTCCGGTGGCCAGAGGCAACGCGTGGCCATCGCCCGGGCCCTCAACCTGGAACCGAAACTGTTCCTGCTCGATGAACCGTTGTCGGCACTTGATGCCAAGTTGCGCGAGGATATGCAGGTCGAACTGCGCATGCTGCAGGAACGCCTCGCCATCACGACCATCGTTGTCACCCACGACCAGCGCGAGGCGATGACGATGTCGGATGAGGTAGTGGTCATGTCGACGGCACGCATCCAGCAGATGGGAGAGCCTCTGGAGATCTATCGCAACCCGGCTTCCGCTTTCGTCGCCGAATTCATCGGCACCAGCAATCTCATCAAGGCGCGCCTGGACACCGGTTCGACCGTTGTCATCGCCGGGTGCCCCTGCCAGACCAGCGGGGTCCCGGACCAGCTTGGCGCGGGATCCAGCGTCATTGTCTCGATCCGCCCGGAAGACGTTCACGTGTTTCCGGAAAGCCGTGACGGCGGCAATCAGCTCGACGGTGTCGTCACGTTCGTGCGTGATGTCGGTGCCAGCGTCGAAACCTTCGTCGATTGCGATGGCCTGCAGATCATCGCCATGGCAACACCGAAGGAACGGCCTGACGTTCACAAGGGCGAAAAGGTCAAGGTCGAGCTGCCGGCCGAAAGTTGCGTGGTCCTCAAGGCATGAGTGATGCCGCCGTCAATCGGCTCGAGGAAGACACCGTCGGACCGATGTGGCGGGAGCAGTTCCTGCTGCCGTTGAAGCGCTTCCCGATCGGTCTCTACCCGACGTTCATGATGGGCGTCTTCTTCCTCATTCCCTTCTTCATCATGCTCGTGGTGAGTTTCTTCGCGCGGACGCAATCGACCTACGAGCCCGGCTTCGAGTTCACGCACTATGCCCGGTTCTTCTCACCGCTCTTCACCACGCACCTTCTTGTCTCGGTGCAATTCTCCGTTCTCGCCAGCATTCTGTCCGTTGCGGCAGCGGTTCCCTTCACCTACTTCATAAGCCGGTTCCGGCGGCGCCCGCAGGTCATTGCGCTGGTCTTCCTGTTGTGCGTCCTGACGCTCTCCGAAGTGATCGTCGCCTACTCCCTGTCGGTCGTGATGAGCCGATCGAGCGGTCTGCCGAGCTTTGTGGAGTGGCTCGGTCTGATTGACAGGGCACGCTCCTGGTATCCTGGATATCTGGCCAATCTCTTCGGCTTGAGCTTCTTCAACATTCCGTTTGCCGTGCTCATCCTGTTTCCCTCCTGCACCAGGCTTGATCGGGAACTGACAGAAGCGGCGCAAACCATGGGGGCATCGCCGATCAGGAGTTTCACGACGATCGTGCTGCCCCTACTCGACCGGACGATCATGGCAGCCCTCGTACTGCTCTTCGTGTTCACCATGGGAGCCTTCGTCACCCCGACCTGGCTTGGTCGCCCCGAGGACACGATGATGGCCCAGCTGATCGCCAACCAGGCGCTCAATCGCGGCAACATTCCGTTTGCGGCGGCGCTCTCCATGTTCTTCATGGCGGTGACCATCGTTCTCACCCTCATCACCGTCAGACTGCGCCGCGGCGATCCGGTGAGGCGGACATGAACCTGGTGCGCTGGAGCAAGGCGGCCTTCATCACGGTCATGTTCGGCATGCTCGCCGCGCCGCTGCTCATCGTTGCCGGGGTGTCGCTCAACTCCAAGAAGCTCATGTTCTTTCCGCCCAAGGGGCTCTCGTTGAAGTGGTACCCGGCGGTGTTCGAAACCAACCAGTGGCTGGAGGCCCTGACCACAAGCGTGATCATCGCCTTTAGCGCGGGCATCATCGCCATTTCGATTGCCTTGCCGACCGCCTACTTCCTGTGGCGCCACAAGGTGCTCTACGCCAAGGCACTCTTTCTGGCCGGAGTCGTTCCCTTCGCCTTGCCGCCCGTGATCACGGCGCTTGGCATGCTGATCTTCTGGGTCGAGGTCGGACATGTCGGGCAGATCTGGAACATCATGATCGGACACGGTGTCTTTCTGGTGACCCTGCCGCTGGTGATGATTTCCCTGGGCCTGGAATCCATCGATGACGAGATACTCGAGGCCGCGCGCACCATGGGAGCAGATTCGCGGCGCATCTTCACGACCATCATCTTTCCCATGGTGCTTCCCTACATGGTGGCCGGCTACGCCTTCGTCGTCGTGCTGTCGATGAACGAATACATCATCTCGTATTTCCTTGGGCAGCACGCCACCATCACCCTGCCGGTGCAGCTTCTTGCCAGCCTGAGATCCGGCTACTCGCCGATCATCGCTGCCGCTTCGGTGATGTTCATCCTGTTCGCCGTCGTGGTTTTCAGCCTCGTGGCCCGATTTGGTGATCTACCGAAACTGCTCGGCGCATGGACACCTAAGGAGTAGACGCCCTTGTACATTCTCCATGGCGGCAACCTGACCCGGGCGCTGGCAGTCCAGATGGTGCTGGAAGAATCCTCGCTTGCCTATGAACTGCGCGATGTCGACATCGCGGCCCAGGAGCACCGCAGCGAAGCGTTCCGTGCCATCAATCCGGCCGGATACGTGCCCGCCCTGGTGACTCCCGAGGGCACGGTGCTGCACGAGGCCGCAGCCATCTGCCTGTGGCTGGCGGACAGACACGCAATCGAGGAGATGGCGCCCCTGCCGACGGACCCGCTGCGCGGCATCTTTCTTTCCAAACTCTTCTACTTCACCAACGACATTCAGCCGGCACTCAAGCACTGCTACTATCCCCGGCGCTGGTCGCTGAGAGACAAAGACGCACAGGCTTTCCGAGAACTCTCACAGGCCATGGCGGCGGAACGCTGGCAGGTCCTCGAGGATTGGCTGGAAGCCAATGGGCCTTATCATCTCGGCGATCGCCTCAGTCTGCTGGATCTCCATCTCAGCGTCTGGGTCTGCTATGGTTTCGACACGACCCTCGACATCCTCGTCACCATGCCGGCGACACGACGTCTCTTCGACCTGGTTCACGCCCGCCCGGTCAGCGGACCCTTGCTTGACAACCTGATTGCGACCCTGGAGAGCCACCGGGAGAATCCCTGACCCGCAGTACCCGTGCCAGGGCGAAGGATTACCGGTTCATCCCCAGTTGGCGCGAAAGGCCCGCAGGAAGTTGCCGCCGAGGAGCCGGGCAATGTCGGCCTCGTCCCAGCCGGACCCGAGAAGGCGGTCGGTGATGCGGTGCAGTTCACCATGGCTGCGGCAGTCGGCCAGATAGCGGTCCTCGATACGGTTGCTGAAGGCCTCGGCGTAAGCCCTGATGGCGGCCGGATAATTCTCCAGGGTGAAGGCGGTGATGTGGTTCACCGCCTTGCTGTCGGCCACCGCCGGCAGATCGGTGCCGATGCCGACATGATCGATTCCGGCAAGGGCCACCACATGATCGAGATGACGCATGAAATCATCCAGCGACGGGGGCCGCCGGGTGTCGCCGTCCCAGCACATCGGTCCATAGATGCTGATGCCGATGACACCCCCCGAATCGGCTATGGCCCGAATGGCGTCGTCGGACTTGTTCCGCAGGGCCGACGTGATCGAGCGGGCGTTTGCATGGGTGGCGAAGACAGGCCTTGTCGACGCCGCGGCTGCCTCGACGGACGTCTTCTGGCCGACATGGGAAAGATCGATCGCCATGCCAAGGGAGTTCATCATGGCAACGACCTCGCGGCCGAGCGCCGTCAGACCCCGATCCTCCGGTTCGAGACATCCGTCGCCGAGGAGAGAGCGGCGATTGTAGGTGAGCTGGGCCACGCGCAGGCCAAGTTCGTGGAGCATCACCAGCCTCTCGAGCCTGTCGCCGATGGGGCGGAGATTCTGCCAACCCATGATGAGACCGGTGTCGCCGTCCGCGTGGCAGGCCTCGATGTCCGCGACCCGTCTCACCAGACGCCAGCCCGAATCGGGTTTCGCGAGGATGGCAAGCCAGCGCGCCAGACCATCCATGGCCTCCTCGAAATCGGCCTCGAAGTGGCTCACCGTCATGTTGACCGCCGTCACCCCGGCGCGACGCAGTACGCCCGGGTCACCGTCGCCGTGGAAGTTGAGACCATCGATGACGAGAGAGCGCTCATGGAGAGTCGTCATGGCGTCCCCTCTTTCGCGAAGTGGGGCATGACGTCACGGGTGAATCTCTCCATGGAGGCCATGACATCCCGGTGACTGGCGCCAAAGGACATGTTGCAGAGGAAATCCATGACGTCGAGGTCTCCATAGACGCCCAGCTTGTCAACGACCTCCCGGGCGGTTCCGATCGGCAGTGCATCGGCGATGTCATCCACCGTCTCGTCGACATCCAGGGGCACGATCTCCCCGTTCGACACCGTGCCGGACGTGAGGAAGACGTTGCAGAACCTGCGGTGGTTCTCGTGGGCCATGGCGATCTTCTCCCGCTTGTCGGCCTCGTCTGCCGCGACGTAGACCATGCGCAGCATGGAAAACCGTGCTCCTCTGCATGCCGCACCACCGTCGCGGCGGGCATCGTTGAAGGCGCCGGCCTGCATCCGGACCGTCTCCAGGCCCCCCCTCAACGGTGTCGTCTGCACGTGATAGCCGCGGCGGACACAGTGGTAGATCGCCTCGTAGCCCAGGGCGGCAATCCACAGTGGAATGGATTTCTGTACCGGCCGGGGCGTGATGGTGATGGGCTCGAAGTCGTACCACCGGCTCTTCCAGCCGGTTTCCCGGCCCGACAGCAGCGCCTCGAGGAGGGCCAGGGCATCGTCGAAACGCTCCCGGCTCTCTTCGGGCGGCACGTTGAACCTGTCGAACTCGTAAGCGAAGGCGCCGCGACCGACACCAAGTTCCAGTCTGCCTTCCATCAGGCAGTCGGCCTGACAGATCTCACCGGCGAGTCGGCGCATGTCGTGGACGGGAAGAACGAGGACGGAGGTGATGATGCGGATCGCACGCGTCCGGCTGGCGACCTTGACGGCCGTCAGCAAGGGCTGGGGGTGCGTGAGATAGTTGATGAAATGATGTTCGGGGATGCACAGGGTGTCGAAACCGAGGGCTTCGGCATGGACGCTTTCCTCGACCGCGTCCTCATAGAGACGTTGCGCCGAGTAGGAGAGATCGGGCCAGTAGCACGGGAGATAGAAGCTGAATCGCATGACGCGACAAAGGTGACGAATGATCATCCCACGTCAACCCGGGATGATGGTTCTTTCGCCATTGGGCCGGATCGCATAAGGTTCCGGCACAGATGGTCCCGTCTCGCAGGCGAGGCCTGCCGCACATGTGGACCAACCGCAGCTCACGGGAGGAGCACAATGACCCCGATCATGGATCTTGAAGAATTCCGTTCACGCCTGGCGAACCACGACATTTCGCGCCGCGACATCAACAGGGTTCTCGCGTCGGCTGGTGTCGCCACCGTTGCCGTGCCGCTCGTCGCGAGCCACGCTCAAGATGAAGAGGACGAGGCAGACTACGAGATCGACAGCGACCTGACGGTCTTCACCTGGTCCGGTTACGACATTCCGGAGCTTCACACGAGCTACATCGACAAGAACGGCACGACTCCGGCCTTCACGCTGTGGGGTGAGGAAGAGGAAGGATTCCAGAAGATGCGCGCGGGGTTCAAGCCCGACATTGCAGCGCCTTGCACCTACAGCCTGCAGCGATGGTGGGATGCCGGACTGCTTGCGCCTCTGGACACCTCCCGTCTCGAGTACTGGGACAACGTGTTTCCCGCCCTGCAGACCGTGACCGGTGCGGTCATCGAGGGGAACCAGGTGTTTCTTCCCGTCGACTGGGGCAACAGTTCGGTCCTGTTCCGTCCGGACCTGGCGCCGGAGTACGCCGGACCCGAGAACCATTCATGGAAGATCCTGTTCGACGAGAAGTATGCCGGACGCCTCGGAATCTATGATTCGGTAGACGGTGTCTTCGGTGTGGTTGGCGCCGTCATCGGCGCGGAGAATCCCTTCGACATGACCGACGAGGAACTCGAGGAAGCGGCCAAGTGGATGCGCAAGCAGCGTGAAGTTCTGCGCTGGTACTGGACCGACATCACAGCTGTCGAACAGGGCCTCGCAACGGGCGAACTCGTCGCCTCCTATGCATGGAACAGTTCTGTCGTCGAACTCAAGAAGCAGGGTGTTGAAATCGAGTACATGAACCCGAAAGAAGGCATCTACACCTGGGTGTGTGGAAACGTGCACATCGCCACGGGCGAAGGGTCTGACGACAAGACCTACGATTTCCTCAATGCCATGTCGTCACCCGAAACCGGTGAATACATCATCACCAATTACGGGTACGGCCACTGCAACCAGCAGTCCTTCGACCTGGTGGATCAGAGCACGCTCGACGATCTCGGCCTCTCCGATCCGGTCGCTTTCATGAAGGACAGCCGCTTCTTCGATGAGATCCGGCCCGAAGTCCGCGAGAAGTACATCGCGCTGTTCGACGAGATCAAGGCCGGTTTCTGATTCTGATCATGATGCGTCAGCGGGCTTCCAGGGCACGCTGACGCATCAGTTGTGAACGATGCCGCAAAGGGATCCTCCTGACCGGCAGAGTGTGGGACACGTTCTTCGCTGCCGGGCAGACGCGACGCCGGATGCGCCCTTCATTCTGTCCGACCAGCGCACCCTCACCTATCGTGAGGCACATCGTGACTCCAACAGGCTCGCCAACGGTACGACGGCACTTGGGATCAAGTCCGGAGAAGCCGTCCTGGTGGTGATGCCGAATGTCGTCGAGTTCATCCTCGTGTGGCTTGGCCTGGGCAAGACCGGAGCCATCCAGGTCCCTGTCAACACCGCACTGCGCGGCACTCTTCTCACCCACATCATCAATGATTCCGCTGCCCGCACGATGATCGTCGCGGCGGGTTTCCTTGACCGCATCGGCGAGGTCGCCGGTGATCTCGAGTATCTCGAGCGCCTCATCATCTTCGATCCCACAGGCGTACAAGCCACGCTGCCACGCGCGCTTTCTCACCTCGAAAGGATCGATTTCCCTCAGCTGCTCGACGCGGAGGACACACCGCCTGACGACCTCCCTCGCCACCATGATCTCAAGGCGGTTATGTACACTTCGGGCACCACGGGACCTTCCAAGGGGGTCATGATTTCCCAGCGCCAGGCCTATGGCTACGCCCATGGCAACTTCGAACTCATGGACCTCAAGCCGGGCGATGTCTACTACGCACCGCTGCCGCTCTTCCACATCGCCGGACAGTGGGCCATGTGCTACTCGTCGATGATCGCCGGCTCGGCGGCTGTGGTGACGGAACGGTTCAGCGTCGAACGCTTCTGGAGCGATGCCAGACGGTTCGGAGCCACCGTCACGTTCTTTCTCGGGGCCATGGCAAACTTTCTGGCGCGCCAGCCCCGGGAACCGGACGACAGCAGCGTCCCCATCGAACGCGCACTCGTCGTCCCGATGTTTCCGGACGCCGGCAGCTTCGCGAAGCGATTCGGCATGAAGATCAAGACCACCTACGGATCGACCGAGGTGTCCGCGCCACATCGCATGGACTGGAACGACCCCGACTGGAAGACCTGCGGCAGACTGGCGGACGAGCTCTACGAGGCGCGGATCGTCGATGCCGACGACGAGGAGGTGCCGGACGGCACTGTCGGCGAGTTCGTCATTCGAGGCAAGGAACCCTGGCTCCTCATGTCGGGCTACTGGCGGCACCCGGAGTGGACGGAGAAGGCCTGGTCCAACCTGTGGCTGCACTCGGGCGATGCCATGATGAAGACCTCGGACGGCCGCTACTACTTCGTCGACCGGATGAGTGATTCCATCCGCAGGCGCGGCGAGAACATTTCCTCCCTTGAGGTGGAGAACGAAATCAACCTCCACGCGGATGTCCTTGAATGTGCGGTCTATCCCGTGCCGAGCGAGCATACCGAGGACGAGGTGATGGCAACGGTGATCCCGCAACCCGGATGCACGCTCGACCCGGAGAGCCTCATCCGTTTCCTGGAACCGAGGATGGCCCGATTCATGGTGCCGCGTTACATCGATGTTGCAGAGAGCCTTCCCAAGACCCCCACCGGCAAGATCAGGAAGGTGGCCCTGCGCAATGCGGGTGTCACGTCCTCTACCTTCGACCGCGAGAAGGCAGGTATCATCCTCAAGCGATGACACTGGCCGGCGCGCCACCAACGGTGCATGATGCGCTTCCACCTTGCGGTTCGGTCATGACACTCGCTCCAGACGACATTGCCCGATATCACCGGGATGGCTATCTGCTGCGACCGGGATTCTTCTCGACGTCGGAACTGGCACCGCTGTACCAGGCGATCGAAGAGGACCCGGGCATTGGCGGACGCCTTGCGACCATTCACGATGGCAGCGAGAAAACGCGGCACGACTACCTGGGCTGGGTACGTCATGGCGACGACTGGCTCGGCACGGCAACGCGCCTCGCCCGAATCGTGGAGGGTGCCGAAGCCCTGATCGGAGAACCCGTGTATCATTACCATTCGAAGCTCGTCCAGAAACCCGCCGGTCGCAGTGGCCGGGTTGTCTGGCACCAGGACTTCGGCGGCTGGTACCAGGACGGCTGTCTGAAGCCGGACATGCTGACCTGTATCGTGGCGTTGACCAGGGCGACGGAGGAAAGCGGATGCCTCCACATGCTGAAGGGCTCGCACCACATGGGACGAGTTGATCGCATCCGTGATGAGCATGCTTACGCCAACATCCACCCGCAGCGCGTCCAAGCCATGCTGGAACGCTTCGAGGATGTGGCCATCGAACTCGAACCCGGAGATGGCCTCTTTTTTCACTGCAATACCGTGCACGCCTCGGGCGACAACCGGGCGTCCTGGAACCGCATTCTCCTGGAGTTCTCCTACAACGCGGTCAGCAACCCTCCAGTGTTCCGGAACCAGGATCACCATGCATTCAAAACGATGACAAAGGCTGCTGACAATTCACTTCAAGACGGCACGTACGACGGTGTCTTGTCCTCCACCCCGCTCATCGATCTCGAGGATCCCGACGACGAGGGCTACACGATCTTCGTGCGCGACAGTTTTCCCGACCTCAGCTGAAGACATCCACACCTCCGCGTTGCCGACGGATGCGCCGGCACGCGACCAGTGTGACGCCGTCGCTTCATGAACTGATGATGCGGTGAGCGAGGTCGTTCATGATCTCCGCGAAACAGGTTTCCAACTCGGTTCGGAATCGGCTGTGTTCCGTCGGCACAGCCTGTCGAACTTTGGGGAAACTCCGTCCCGCAATGTCAACCCCGGCCTCGCCGGATCACGCAACCCTGACGCCAGCTCCCGTTACAGGTCTGGTGGCGCCCTCGGCGTAGAGATCATTGCCACCGGACGACAGTTCCTCGTAACCCCTGATAACGTCGTAGGGATCCTGGAAATCCTGAACCCAGCCAAGGAAGGGCCGGTGGATGTTGAAGCCCAGCAGGCGTGCCAGCCGCTCGGGCATCTCCCTCACCTCTTCCGGCGTCACGGAAAGATACCAGTTCTGTTCCTGACGCAACCAGCCAAGGGCGAAACCGGTGAACATGCCGATGCGCCAGACGTCGGGTGTGAGATTGCGCCCCCCACCGTGATAGACGCCACCGACAAAGACGCAGAACGACCCCTTCGTCATGGCCGCAGCACAGGTGTCGTCGTCACGCGGCACCCTGTGGTCGTCCCACTTGTGGCTTCCCGGGATGATTCGTGTGGCGCCATTCTCTTCCCGGAAATCGGTGAGGGCCCAGAAGACGGTGGATGTGGCGTTACGTTCGCTGGGATGAGAAAGGGGATAGAGCAGATCGTCGCGATGCAGCGGCTGTGGCGTTTCGTCCGGCCCGATCGCCGTGATCGAGTTCGAGTTGAGCTGGTAGTTCTCGCACCACGGCAACAGCGTCAGATCCATGATGTCGAGCACCCTCTCGTGGAGGACAAAGTCCTGGACTCGCCGCGATTTTCCGAAGAGTGAATGCAGGCGCTTGGTCTTGTAGCCGACGAAGTTGCCGTTGCCGCAGGGCTTGCGCCGGAGATAGGGATCGAGATCCGCGAGAAGGGCGTCGATCGTTGCATGATCGACGGCGTCCCTGACGATGATGCAGCCATCGCGCTCGAGAATGGCGCCGATCTCTTCGCTCGGCGTATCGGGTTCGACCGTCGTGATGGTGGCAACGCTCATCTTCTCTCCCTCCCCGCAGTCTGGTCCTTTCGGCAGTCTACATGATTCGGCAGCCACCGGGCACAGGACATTGCCCAGTCCGGTGATGCGACACGAGTGCGAATTCCGGAAATCACTGCCATACGGGCCGTCGATGCTTCGATGCCTTCCACGCGTTCCCGGATTGCGCCGGTTGTCCTTCCACCAGACCCTGTCCACCTGCCACCGCTCGCGTGATGGCGGCGCCTTGAACAGATAATGAGAGAGGTGCCACGACCTCCGCATTCGGACTCACGGCATTGTGGGACATTGACGAGAGGACGTCCCGACATCGCGGGGAATGGAACCGTGTCACAGCTCATCCCTGGACAATTGCGGCCTTCGTGCCGCCGCACCGGGCGGTCAAGACGACCTCCTTGCTCTCCCTTGACGGTCCACGTACTTGCGTTTCAGTTCGGCCCGATGGCGGCGTTCGCCGACCCACCGGAATCCGCCAAACCAGACCTCGTTCACCTTGCCATCGCGCCCTCGTTCCAGTCGTGCCGGCTCGCCGTGAAGGCCGTAACCGCCTGAAAGGCTGATGGTCCCCTGGTCCTCTCCGGAAAGGGTAATCTCGTCGGCCGCGTTGAACGGGTCAAGACGGTCCGGCGGCGCCACGAGGACGCGGTTGCCGAAGGCCACGAGATCGACCGCCTCTCCGGAATTCCACCACCTGCCGGTCCATGAATGTGCGGAGGATCCGGGAAGTTGATTGTCCCGGAATGTCCTGAGGATTCGCACGATGCCGTCCGCCCACGCCTCGGCGGGGCCGTCGGTGGCATTGGTCAGAACGCAAAAACAGACCCTCGAGCCCGGCAACATCACCGTGCGGCTTCTGACACCCTGGAACGCACCGCCGTGGCCGGCCCACTCGAGTCCGCCAACGAACCCCAGACACATGCCGAGGCCATAGCCGTCATCTTCGGAGGTGTGGGGATCACGCCACTGCCAGCGGATCATGGCCCGCCGGCTTTCGGGTGTGAGAACGCTTCGTGGTGAGTCGGGATCGAGGCTTGCGAAAAAGCGGACCAGATCGCCTGCCGTCGAGACGAAGCCGGTCGCCGCCGCCAGGGCATGGGTGGGATTGTCGGCGGGAATGACGAAACGCCTGTCCAGCGGAAGGTTGGTGCCGTGCCCCCGTGCCAGGGGCGCCCCCCTGGCAACCGGCATGTCGGGCGTCGTTTCGCCGAGACCTGATGCGCGAAGGATGTTTCGCGTTGTCCACGACGCATAGGTTTCGCCGGTCACCGATTCGATCACCAGGCCGAGCAATCCGAACCCGTGATTGGAGTACTTCATGCGGCTGTCAGAGGGAATCACGAGCGGCTGGGCAAGGGCAGCGCGAAGTTCAGCCTCGTCGGCGAACGCACGCTCGTCGATCCATTGACCGGCATCCCTGCCGTCCCGCACCACGCCGGCGCCGTGGGAGAGGAGTTGAGAGAGCGTCGCGCTGGACACAGACGGGTGAAGTCCTTCGATGTAGTCTCCCGCCGGATCATCGAGGCGCAGCTTGCCTTCCTCCTTCAGACGAAGGATGGCCGCTGCGGTGAAGCTCTTCGAGTGGGAGGCGACCCGGAAACGGTGGCGCGGAGTCATCCGTTGCCGTCGCACGATGTCGGCATGGCCATAGGCCCTCTCGAACGTGACGCGCCCCTTGTGGGCGAACGCAAGGACACAGCCCGGTTGCCGGGTGAGACGCATCTGGAAGTCGAGCCACTCGTCCACATAGCGAATTGCGTTGCCGAGCCATTTCCTCATGCCTTGCCTCCCTTCACCTTCGGGTTTGGTGGATGCCCGTCATGCCTCATTCCGGTGCGTGCATGCGCTCGCCCTCGCGCAGAAGGACACCGGCACGTGTTGCGAGAAGAGTGTCGAGCCAGTCAGGGTCCATCTCCGGCACCGATGCGAGAAGCATCTCCGTGTACTCGCGATGCGGCGGTTCCAGGATTTCGCTGGTGGCTCCATGCTCGACCACCCTGCCCTCGAGCATGACCACGATCTCGTCCGAAATGACCTTCACTGTGGCAAGGTCCGTGCGTGATGAAGAGGTAGGATACACCCAGTTCGTTCTGCAGCCGTTGCAGGAGTTTCGGGATCTCCGCCGCAACGAGCTGGTCGAGTGCCGGCGTCACTTCGTCACAGTTGATGAGATCCGGCTGTGCGGCAAGGGTGCGGGCGATGGCGACATGCTGTTTCTCGCCACCCGAGAGTTCGGACGGATAGCGGCCGGCATAGTGGTCGGGCAGCTCGATCTGCTCCAGTAGTTCCCTGACCCGGTTCTGTTTCTTTGCACCTCGCATGGTAGAGAGTCCCAAGAGGATGTGTCCGGCCTCGGCCGGCAGGAGACCGGTGATCACGCGCGCCAACGTACTCGTGCTGCCTCCAGATTCACCAACCAACGCGACCGTCTTGCTTCTGGTAACTTCATGTCTGAGCCCCGGGACGCCATCAACGCAGGTAGCCGACACGTCACTCATCTCGAGAAGACGCTGTCCCTTCTCCGGGTGCGCAACCCTCTCACCACCTCCCTTGCGTACTGACAGGAGTTCCCGCGGGTCGCTCCTGCGAGGATTGGCACGAAGGAACTCCGTGCGGCCTTCCTCCACGAGATCGCCCTGGCGCAGGACCATGATGCGATCGGCGACCTGCGGGACCACGGCCAGATCACGTGTGATGCACATGGCTGCCGAATTGAGATCCTTGATGGCCGCGAGGACCTCGATCTGCGTGGTCACGTTGAGTGCCATTGTCGTCCCTCGAGCCGGTTCTGGGCACGCATCATGATGGCGGGATCGACCGCTGTGGCAACGAGCCTCGACAACCAGGTCATATGGCCTCATTCCATGTGTTCCGGCGCGGAAGATCCGGCGTGAGCAGCCGGCTGCGTTCACGCGATTGATCGCGTGACGGAGTTCGGATTAGGGTGCCGCTGACCCGTCACTTCAGGAAGACATCGACCGTGAACACGATCCCTTCCCGCCCCTCCTTCAAGTGGGACGACCCGTTTCTGCTCGACGAACAGCTCGACGAGGACGAACGCATGATCCGCGATTCCACGCGGCAGTTCTGCGAGGACTACCTGGCGCAGCGGGTGACGAAGGACTTTCGCGAGGAGGCCGGGGACCGCGAGATCATCCGCCGCATGGGCGAGATGGGACTGCTTGGGGCGACAATCGACGGCTATGGCTGTGCGGGCATCAGTCAGGTCGCATACGGTCTCATCGCCTTCGAGATCGAGCGGATCGACAGCGCCTACCGTTCCTCGGCCTCGGTGCAGTCGAGCCTGGTGATGCACCCCATCCACGCTTTCGGAACCGAGGAACAGCGCCAGAAGTACCTCCCGGCACTGGCCAGCGGCGCCATGGTCGGGGCATTCGGTCTCACCGAGCCCGATCACGGCTCCGATCCCGGTTCCATGACCACCCGGGCGCGCGCGGTGGCCGGCGGATACCGGTTGAACGGCGCGAAGATGTGGATCTCGAATTCGCCAATCGCCGATGTGATGGTGGTCTGGGCCAAGGATGACGAGGGCGCCATCAGGGGTTTCCTTATCGAACGAGGCATGGAGGGACTGTCGACTCCGGAAATCGAGGGAAAATTCAGTCTGCGCGCCAGTCCGACCGGCGAGATCGTCATGGAGAATGTCTTCTGTCCGGAGGAGAACGCATTCCCGGAGATCCGCGGTCTGAAAGGCCCCTTCAGCTGTCTCAACAACGCCCGCTACGGCATCGCCTGGGGAGCACTCGGGGCAGCGACCTACTGCTGGCAGGCAGCCCGCTCCTACACGCTGGAACGCACCCAGTTCGGGCGGCCGCTGGCCGCCAACCAGCTCATTCAGAAAAAACTTGCCGACATGCAAACGGAGATTGCCGTCGGACTGCAGGCCTGCCTGAGGGTGGGTCGCCTCAAGGCAGAAGGCCGGGCAACACCGGAGATGGTCTCTCTCATCAAGCGCAATTCATGCGGCAAGGCACTCGATGTTGCCCGCGCATCCCGCGACATGCACGGCGGCAACGGGGTGAGCGATCAGTACGGTGTCATTCGCCACGTGCTGAACCTCGAAGCCGTCAACACCTACGAGGGCACTCATGACATCCACGCCCTCATTCTCGGCCGCGCCCAGACCGGAATTCAGGCCTTCACTGGCTGACGAGAGCGTTGACAATTGCGATCCGGAGACATAGTTAACCGGATCAAGGGGAATGATCGCCCCTGGATGATCCGCCTTCTCAAGGCGGGTCCGCGGGATTTGATAGGGCAGCTTGCGTCCGCGATACCAACCGCTAAAGCGCCACGGATCGTTCTCCGTGGGCCCTGAAGGGACCGGAGACCGATCTTGCCTTCTCCTACAGCATTACAGGATCACCACTGTCGGCGCGAGACGGCAGCGGAGTTCCACGGGATTGTCCCGGCAGCGGCCATGCCTTCTGGCGGCGGAGCGGCCCTGACGGGATAGTGGCACGGCGGAGCGGGACCTTGTCTTGCGTCCCGTTCCGCCGTCGACCGGTCCGGGCCGTACGGATCTTGCCTTGCAGGCGACGGACTTGCGACCTATCTCAGGAATCAGGCAAAGCGGAAACGGGACATGGCGCATTTCCCCGGCAGATTTCCCACGACGAGAATGAGGCGCCTGCGGCAGACGCCCTGGTTGCGCTCCATGGTGAGCGAGCATGCCGTGACAGCCTCCAACCTGGTCTGGCCCGTCTTCATCCGTGAAGGCACTGGCGTGCGTGAACCGATTGAATCGATGCCGGGAATTGACAGGGTCAGTATCGACGTACTCGTCGAGGCAGCCCGCGAAGCCCGTGACCTCGGCATACCATCGATCGCCCTCTTCCCGCATACTCCCGAGGACGTGAAGAGCGCCGATGGCCGGGAGGCGGTCAATCCGGACAATCTTGTCTGCCGCGCCATCACCGCGCTGAAGGACCGTGTCGACGATCTCGGAATCCTTGTCGATGTCGCCCTCGATCCCTACACGACCCATGGCCATGACGGAGTGATGTCGGGTGACGAAATTCTCAACGACGAGACTGTCGACATTCTGGTGCGCCAGGCACTTGTCCAGGCTGAAGCCGGGTGCGACATCATTGCGCCGAGCGACATGATGGATGGCCGGATCGGCGCTATCCGCAGGGCACTCGATGACGCAGGACATACGCGTGTCGCCATCATGGCCTACGCCGCCAAGTACGCATCGGGATTCTACGGACCATTCCGCGATGCGGTCGGATCCGCCGCCAGCCTCGGCCATGGCGACAAGCGGACGTATCAGATGGATCCGGCCAATTCCGACGAAGCCCTGCGCGAGGTGGCACTCGATCTCGATGAAGGCGCCGACATGGTCATGGTGAAACCCGGCATGCCCTACCTCGATATCGTGCGCCGTGTGAAGGATACTTTCGGCGTTCCGGTCTTCGCTTATCAGGTGTCCGGCGAATACGCGATGCTCGAGGGAGCGTGCCGTAACGGCTGGCTCGATCGTGATCGGGTATGGGGCGAGGCCCTTGCCTGTTTCAGGCGCGCCGGTTGCAGCGGTATCCTGACCTATCACGCCCTGGAACTCGCCCGCCGCCTGTGATGGACGAAAGGCCCTGCTTCATGTGATGGTCCGGCCCCACTCCAGGAGGGTTGCCGTTCATGCCCGACGGGCCGCTCAATGACATCACGGTCATCGACCTGACACGGGTCCTCGCCGGACCCTACTGCACCATGATGCTGCACGACCTCGGTGCGCGGGTCATCAAGGTCGAACAACCGGGATCAGGCGATGATGCCAGGGAAATCGGACCATTCCTGGGGCCGCTCTCGGGCTACTTTGCCTCGATCAACCGCGGCAAGGAGAGTATCGCGCTCGATCTCAGGAACGACAGTGACCGCAAGGTGTTCGAGCTGCTTCTTGGTTCCGCCGACGTGCTCATCGAGAATTTCCGGCCCGGCGTCATGGAGCGCCTCGGCTATCCGTGGGCAGTTCTGAAGGAACGGCATCCAGGCCTCGTCTATGCTGCCGTGTCCGGATTCGGCCAGAATGGCCCCTACAGCAACCGACCGGCATACGATCTGGTTGTCCAGGCCATGGGCGGGGTCATGAGTCTCACCGGACATCCGGGAGGCGAACCGACGCGTGTCGGCACCTCGATCGGTGACATTGCGGCGGCTCTCTTCACGACAGTCGGCATCACGTCGGCCCTCCACCACAGGGCGCGAACCGGTGAAGGGGGCATGATCGACGTGGCGATGCTCGATTGCCAGATCGCCATACTGGAGAATGCGATCGTCCGCCATGCCGCCACCGGCGAGATCCCCGGTCCGCTTGGCACACGCCACCCTTCGATCGTGCCCTTTGACGCATTCAGGACCGGTGACGGCCACATCGTCATTGCGGCAGGAAATGACGACCTCTTCCAGAAGCTCTGCGATGTCCTCGAACTCCCGCACCTTGCCGCCGACGGCCGCTTTGCCACCAACGCCATGCGGGCGGGTCACGTCGATGCCCTCCAGGAGGAGCTCGAGAAGGTGCTGACCGGCAGACCGGGTGAGCACTGGCTCGCCCTGCTTCAGGATGCCGGGGTTCCCTGCGGTTCCATCAACACGGTCGCGGATGTCATGGCTGACCCACACGTTGCGTCGCGCAACATGATCGTCACTGCCGAGGATGCCCGGGCGGGTGCCATCAGGATGTCAGGCAACCCCATCAAGTTTTCCGCGTTCGATGATCCTGCGCGACGCGGCAACGTCCCGGGTCTCGACGAACATCGCGAGTCGATTCTCCGGGAACTTCGCGACAGGGAATCAGCCGGATGAGGAGATTCGTGCGCCGTATGGCCAGCGTCCTCCTTGTCATCCTGCTGATGGTGCCGGCCATCGGCGCCGGCCTTTACGTCTGGCTCAGGACCTCGCTTCCCGACATTGACGGCACGATTGCAGTCGAAGGCGTCTCCGGGCCCGTCGACATCCTGCGCGATGAATGGGGCATTCCCCACATCCACGCAAGCTCGCCCGAGGACGCCTACTTCGGACTCGGTTTCGTTCACGCCCAGGACCGCTTCTTCCAGATGGAGATGCAACGCCGTGGCGCTCAGGGACGGATCGCGGAACTCGTGGGTTCGCTGGCTGTCGACAACGACCGGTTCCTGCGCTTGCTTGATCTCTACCGAGCGGCACGTTCGTCCCTTGCCTCCCTTTCTCCCGAAACGCGTGCCGTCCTCGAGGCCTATTCGGCAGGCGTGAATGCCTGGCTCGCCACACACTCCGGGCCTCCGGCGCCGGAACTGGCGCTTCTGCTGGCCGGCGAGCCTGGACCCTGGCATCCCGCCGATTCCGTCTCCTGGCTGAAGGTCATGGCCCTATTGCTCTCGGGAAACTGGCGCGAAGAGGCGCTGCATGCGGCGCTGGTGCAGCGACTGGGAGCGGAGAAGGCTGCGAGTTTCTTTCCCTCCTCTCCCGACAGTGGCACAACCGTCATCGGCCTCGATGAAGGCTTTGATTTCGCGGAATTCGCGACACTCTTCGCCCGTCTCCTTCCCGACACCAACAACGGCTCCAACAACTGGGCGGTGAGCGGCGAACATACAGTTTCGGGATTCCCGCTCGCCGCCAACGACCCCCATCTCGGCTTCGCCATCCCCGCGGTCTGGTATCTCGCCCACCTGGCGGCGCCCGGACTGAACGTTGCCGGCGCCACCATGCCCGGCTTGCCGCTGGTTCTCGTCGGCACCAACGGCGCCATCGCCTGGACGCTTTCCAACACCGGACCCGACACCCAGGATCTCTTCATCGAACGTCGTGACCCCGACAACCCGGATCGCTACCTGACGCCTTCCGGATCGCTGCCCTTTGCGGTGCGCGATGAAACCATCGCCGTCAGGTTTGCCAGAAATCAGCAGGTCACGATGCTTGAAACCCGCCACGGTCCGGTCCTGACAGGCATGGTCAGTTCCCTCGAAGGCGACACCGACGACGACGAAGTGCTCGCACTCGCCTGGACCATGCTGCATGACGATGATCAGAGCGCGACTGCGGCACTTCTCCTCCACACGGCCGAGAACTGGCAGGCCTTCAACAGCGCAGGCCGCAACTTCGCCGGTCCGATGCAGAACATCATCTATGCCGACAGGGACGGTTCAATCGGAATGCTGTCTCCAGGGCTCGTGCCCGTGCGCCGCTCCGGTGACGGCCGCCTTCCGGTCGAAGGGAGTTCCGGCGAAGCGGACTGGATAGGACGCATCCCCTTCGACGAACTGCCCCGCGTGCTGGACCCGCCGTCCGGAATCGTCGCTGCGGCCAACAGCCGCCCGGTCGGCAAGGACTACCCCTACTTCCTCAGTCATCGTTGGGAACCTGAATGGCGGGCGCAGCGCATTCATGGCGTTCTGGAAGGCGGGACACCTCACGACCCGACCAGCTTCTTCCGCCTCCAGCTTGACACATGGTCGGGTCTTGCCTCGGCCCTGGTTCCCCATGCGCTGGCCGGCGAACCGCAGACCACGGCCGGCCGATTGTTGCAGATTCGCCTGGAGGACTGGGACTACTCCATGGATGCCGACCTTGTAGCGCCCACGATCTTTCATACCTGGTATCGCGCTCTCACGCGGGCCATCTACGCGGACGAACTGGGCGACCTCTTCGCAAGGGCATGGAGGGACCGCCCGCTCTTTACTCTTGCAACGCTCGGCGATGACGTCCATGGCTGGTGCAACGATACCCTGACCGGCGAGACCCTCACGTGTGCCGAGGTCTCCGGCCGCGCCCTTGACGAGGCAGCGGACACGCTTGCCAGGGCACATGGCAGTGACCCGTCCCGCTGGGTCTGGGGTGATGTCCACGCGATGCACCTGCACCACCCTCTGTTTGGTCTCGTTCCCGTTCTCGACGCCCTGACCGGTGTCAGCATCCCGTTGGGCGGTGACGGCTACAGCGTCGCTGCCACGAGCTACCGTCTCGCGTCCGGAGAGGAGACGTTCAACACCTTCCACGGTCCGGTACTGCGCGCCGTGATCGACCTCGACGATCCCGTGACAGGACACTTCATCACCATGCCCGGACAGTCAGGCAACCCCCTGTCGCCGTACTATGACAACCTGGTTGAGCGCTGGCATGCCAATCAACCTGTGGCCATTGTTCCAGGCGGCAGGATCGCCAATGCCGCCCATCACCTCGTTCTCACGCCCGCCAGCCCGACAACACCGTAAAGGACCCCGCTTGTGCAGACATCCATCGTGAAACGCGGTCAAGCCCCTCTACTCGTCAGTTTCCCTCACGTCGGCACCTGGCTTCCCGCGGCAATCGCCGACCGGATGACACCGATTGCCCGGCACCTTCCTGACACCGACTGGCATGTCGACAGGCTCTACACCTGCACTGATGACCTCGATGCGACCGTGGTGACCGCCACCCATTCCCGCTATGTCGTCGACCTCAACCGGGCGACGGACGAACGGATCCTCTATCCGGGAGAGGACACCTCCGAACTGGTCCCCCTCACGACCTTCGACCACGAGGAAATCTACCTCCCCGGACAGCGTCCCGACTCCCGGGCAATCGAGGAACGCATCGCGCTTTACTGGAAGCCCTGGCACGACACTCTCGCTGGCGAAATCGCCAGGCTGCGGAAGCACCATCGGCAGATCGTCCTTCTCGATGGTCACTCGATCCGCTCCGAAGTGCCGCGCCTCTTCGATGGCAGGCTGGCCGACTTCAATGTCGGAACGGCGGACGGCGCGGCGGCCCACCCGGAACTCCTCGAGCAGGTGGTGGCCCCTCTGACAGCGCAGAACGCGTTCAGCGTCGCCGTCAATGGTCGCTTCAAGGGGGGCTACATCACCCGCCACTACGGCAGGCCATCACGCGGTGTCCATGCCATCCAGCTGGAACTCTCCCAGGCGATCTACATGGAAGAGATCCTGCCCCTGCGCTGGCGTGACGACTCTGCGCGGAGCGTTTGCGACATCATCAGGCGATACGTGACAGCAGCCCTCGACTGGATCAACAGCGACACCGGCTCCGGCGTACCTCTTCAGGACCATTCAAGGTCTGAAACATCGGGTGTCAGCGAACGGTAGTGTCCCTGGAAGTAGAGAAGAGGATCGGCCGGATCACCCAGCATCATCGAAAAGGCCTCGCCGACAAAGATGACGTGATCACCGCCATCGTAGTGGAACCGCGTGTAGCACTCGAAGCGCGCCAGTGAACCCGGAAACATCGGGCATCCCGTCACGCCGGTCTCATAGGCGACATCCTTCCACTTGTCGACCGATGCCCGGGCGAAACGATCGGAGAGGGCGCGCTGGCGCGTCGACAGGATGTTCACGGCGAAGAAATCCGATGTTTCGAACTTGTTGAGACTGTGCGCTTCGCGGGACAGGCTGAACAGCACCATGGGCGGATCGAGCGACACCGCGTTGAAGGAATTCGCCGTGATTCCGAGGAGTTCGCCGTCGCGCGTCGAGGACGTGATGATCGTCACGCCAGTCGCGAACATGCCCAGTGCATCGCGCAACTGGCGTTTGGTGAAGGTCCGCTTGCGACTCATGCCACCACCCATGCCTCCCCAGCCGTTGTACCAGCTAAGGCTGCCAACCGCCACTAGGACCTTTGTCTCGTGGAACGCAACCGTGGCCGGCTACACCTGTCAGCCGGCCTGGCGCGGGCGCGCAGTGCGCCGCCAGATGCCGGTCACGTCTGCGCTGTTCTGCGTTCCGTGACGAGATACATCGCCACGGCCAGCAGGGCGACCGCTCCCCAGACCCACGCCGAATGGCTCTCCTGCCACAGCACGATGCCCCAGATGACACCGGACACCATGACGAGGTAACCGGCGAACATCGCGAATACCGGACCCGCCGCAGAGATCAGGTAGAGAAAGATCACGTAAGAGGTCACGTTGATGACGGCAATGCTGCCCACGGCCGCGGACACTCTATCCCACCCGGGCAGCAGGGCATCTGCAGAACCGCCAAGCAGCACCACTGGCAGCAACACAAGAGCGCTGGAAAGCAGCATGCCCGCCACCAGCATGATGGCATCGCCTTCCGGTGGTCGCCTGAGAGCAACGATCAGGCCTTCAATGGCATAGCACGTGGGAATGAACAATGTGATGAGGAGCCACGCGGTCAGGGACTCCAGCCCGATCTCGAGATCCGGGAGAACGATGAGAAGCACGGCGGCAAAGCCCAGGGCAACGCCGGCAAGACGCCAGAATCTGTGCGGTTCAAATCCGAGAACGAGTGCGCCGAAGTAGGTGAAGATGGGTGCAAGCGCGATCACTATGGCGATCATGCCGGCCCCGACTTCGGGGGAGGCCGCAAAGATGATGGCCGTCGGGATCGTGGTCCCGGTGAAGCCGCACACCGTGTAGAACCACATGTGACGCCAGGACAGGTGGAACCTCTTGCCACGCACAAGCGTCAGGGCCAGGAGCACAAGTCCGCCGGCCAGGGATTGCAGGAACGTTGCATTGAGAGTATCCGCCCCCTCGGTCGTGGCCAGCCGCGCCAGACTTGGCACCACGCCCCAGGCGATACCGATGAAGAGCAGGCAGGCTGTCAGCCACAACTGTCGACCCATGGTGATGCACTCTTCACTGTCGTTCCGTCGCCAGGAAGACAGCTGAGCTCTCGTCCCGTGAGTGGCGCAAACCACTCTATCCCGGGAACCCCTGCCAGCAACAGGGTCCGATGATCGGGGTCCCGCATCCGGGTGCATCGGCGATCAACGCCCTGAACACCTGCGTTCCGTTTTGCCAACAGCGCGTCGAGGCGCAGGCTCTCGCCGGAAGCACCGTTCAACCCAACCGGTGTTCGCGCGGACGTGCGCCGTTCCCGTCACCGCATGGCCGCAATGCGACGTAGTGCTCGGCGATCGGATGTTTCGGACGAGCGAGGCTTGCCCGTTTTCGGAATTGCACCTGCACCCGGGGCGTGACAACAATTTTCCATGAGCCGGACCGACAACCAGCAGGCGGCGCGGTCGAGAAGCCGAAGATCGGCCAGCCCCCCGGCAAGCGCTCCCCGCAGGGACCGGGGCGGCCGGTTCTCGCCGCTCGATGACACGTCCCGCGACACGATCATCGACAGCGCGTTTTCCATTCTGGAAAGGATCGGCATGGCATCGGCTCCGGACTGGTTCATGCGGCTGGCGATCGACGATGGCGCCAGGCGGCACGGGGACGGGCGCATTCTCTTCCCCCGGCTGCGGGTCGAGAAGGCCGTGGCGCGGGCGGCGAAGAGCGTGACCGTGCCGGGCTTTGTGGAGGACCGGGGTATCGATGCGGGCAACGGTCTGGTCCATACCGGCACCGGCGGTGCCGCGATCGATGTGCTCGATGCCGCCACCGGATGCTATCGGGCCTCCACACTTCGTGATCTCCTTGCCATCATGCGGGTGGTGGATGCGTGTCCCAACGTGCATTACGGCATCCGCCCCCTGGTGGCGCGGGACATGACCGACACCTTCGAAATCGACATCAACACCGCCTATGCCTGCCTTGCCGGAACAGGCAAGCCCATCGGCACGTCATTCGTTCATGCCGACCACGTCGCCCCGGTGGCATCCATGTTCGACTGCGCTCTTGGGGCCGAAGGCAGCTTTCGCCGGCACCCCTTCTGCATGGCGGTTGTGGTGCATGCGGTCTCGCCTCTTCGCTATGCACCCGATGGTGTCGACATCATGCGTGCCGCCATGGCCGAAGGCATGCCGCTGCAGACATGTTCGGCGGGCCAGGCGGGCGCCACAAGCCCCGTCACACTGGCCGGCGCCCTCGCCCAGGGACTCGCCGAGACCCTCGCCGGCCTCATGGTGGTGGACCTCCTCAAGCCCGGCTATCCCGCCATCCACGCCTTCATGCCATTCATCTCCGATCTCAGAACCGGCGCCATGAGTGGTGGAGGCGGCGAATCGGCCATTGCGAATGCCGCGGCGGCCCAGCTCCTGCGCCATCTCCAGCTGCCGTCCACGGTTGCCGCCGGCATGACAGACTCCAAGGAGGCGGACGCCCAGGCCGGGTATGAGAAGGCCTACACCATTGCCCTGGCGGCTCACGCGGGAGCAGACATGATCAACCTTTCCGTCGGCATGCTGGGATCCATCACGGTGGCCTCACCCGAGGCCCTGGTCATCGATGACGAAATGCTGGGGGCCATCCTGCGCTCCGTGCGCGGCGTTGACGTCACGCCGGACGCCATCGATCTTGACGGCATGAAGCGTGTTGTCCTCGGTGATGGCCACTATCTTGGCGAACCGCAGACACTGGCGCTCATGAAAAGCGAGTATGTCTATCCGTGCCTGGGTGACAGGCGCAGCGTTCACGAGTGGGTGGAGTCCGGTCCGGTGTCAATCTGGGACAAGGCACGGTCCAGGGTCACCCGCATCGTCGACGCCCCGGCACCGGCTCACCTCGAGGCAGCGGCGGATCAGGCCATCCGCTCGCGCTTCCCCATCAGACTTTCGGCAACTGGAGACACGTAAATGAACGTTTATCGCAGTATCGTCATCGAGGCCCCCATCGACAGGACATGGGCAGCCGTCAGGGAATTCGACAGCGTGGGAGTGTGGAATCCGGCCGTCTCGTCCGCCCGCATGGAGACAGGAACATCGACCTCGGTCGGGTCGGTGCGGCATCTCGACGTTGTCGACGGCACCATCTTTCGCGAAACGCTGCTGGCGCATTCCGATGTCGACCATTTCTACACCTACGACATCATCGAGGGCCCTCTGCCCTGCACCGGTTATCTCTCGACCCACCGCTTCGTCCCCATTACGGAAGGCAACTGGACGCTTGGCATCTGGGAGGGAACATTCGACTGTGCCAGGGAGGATGAAGCGAAGCTGGAATCGATCGTCGGCGATCTCATCTACCGCGACGGGATGAAAGGGCTCGCCGCCTGGCTGATGGAAAACAGCTGAATGACCGACACTCTGGGCTATCGCTCGATCATCGGTGTGATGACACCGGCGATGAACACCGTCGTGCAGCCGGAACTCGAATCCCTGCGCCCACCTGGCGTGACAAACCAGATGCAGAGATTCCGTCTGGGCGGCGAGAGGATTTCGGACGACCTCGACAGCGAGGCCGCCAGGTTGATGGACTGCAATCCGACAGCCCTGGCGATCGGCCTGACCACGGACGCCGGGCGAGGTGGCGTGACGAAACTCCAGGAGCGCTGCCGCGGTCTGGCTTCGTCGCTGGGAGTCCCGGTCTTCAATGCCTCATCCGCCTGTCACGAGGCCCTGCGGCGCCT
The DNA here is from genome assembly GCA_964291415.2 of Alphaproteobacteria bacterium. GTDB lineage: Bacteria > Pseudomonadota > Alphaproteobacteria > SP197 > SP197 > SP197. Next base: position 1,335,633 of record OZ219920.1, read on the forward strand.
CGATGCCAGCACGATCTCCATCGTCACACCCTTCAATGCCGCCACCAACGAGGCTGTCGCCGGCAATGCGGTGGATGCCGGGTTCACCGTGGCTGCGGTCGCCGGTACCGACGCTCCATCTCTGCCGGAGATCTGCGAGACGTCGCCGGAGGACATCGAGGCGGCCTTTCTCGAGGTCGCAGCCAGTGACTGCGATGCCATCCTCCAGGTGGGAACGGCTCTTCCGGTCTGTCACCTCCTCGCCTCCCTGGAGACACTGACCGGCAAACCCGTGGTTGCCTGCAATGCGGCCCTCTACTGGCAGACCCTGCGGCATCTCGGGATCACGGACCCGATCGACGGCTTCGGTCAACTCCTGGCAGAACACTAGAGACGATGCGGAGAACGGCCAGGGTCGTTGTCATCGGCGGCGGCGCCGTCGGTGTTTCCTGCTTGTGGCACCTGGTCAGGGCCGGTGTCACCGAGTGCCTGCTGATCGAAAGGGACGAGCTCACATCCGGTTCCACATGGCATGCTGCGGGCAACATTCCGATCTATGCGACAAGCTGGCTCGGAATGCGTGCAGGGGCCTATGCCCGGCGTCTCTATGGCGATCTCGGAGAGGACGTCACTTATCACCATACCGGCGCCTTCTGGCCGGCGCACGGTGAGGATCGCATCGATCTGTTCCGGCATCTCGCCGGCCTGGCGATCTCGGCGGGCGTGGAACTCGTGATGATCACGCCTGGCGAGATGGAGGCGCTGCATCCTCACTACACAGCCGGACCGGACGTCATCGGCGGCATTCTCGATCCCGGTGAAGGGGACATCGATCCCTCCCAACTCACGCAGGCGCTCGCCGGACAGGCCCGCCAGGCCGGTGCTGCAATCGAGCGGTTCACCCGGGTCACGGAGCTATCAGCCACGCGCAGCGGTGAATGGCGCGTGACGACCGACAAGGGTGACGTGATCGCCGACACCATCGTCAATGCCGCCGGCTTCTACGGCGGAGCCGTGGCGCGCCTTGCCGGGCAGTCCATTCCGGTGGCGACACTCAAGCACCAGTACCTGGTCACCGAGCCCCTCCCCGCTCTCGGGGAATCACATGACGCCTTCCCCCTGGTGCGGGATCCCGATCTTGGGTTCTACCTGAGGCGCGAAGGCGACGGAATGCTGGTGGGTTCCTATGATCATCCAGGCAGGCCTGCCTTCACCGACGGGCTGCCACGGGACTTTGCCCACCAGCTCTTCAACGAGTCGCCCGATGATATCGCCGTGGCCTTCGAAAAGGCGCTTGGTCATTTTCCGCTGCTTCGGGAGGCCGGAGTCCGGCGTTTCGTCAATGGCCCCATCGCCTACGCCCCGGATGCCCTGCCGCTGTGCGGTCCGGCCTATGGCCTGAGGAACTTCTTTCATGCCTGTGGCATCCAGATCGGCATCACCCATTCCGCCGCCGCCGGCAAGGCCATCGCGGAGTGGATCAGCGAAGGCGAAACCGAGTGGGACATGGCGGCCTGGGATCCCCGCCGCTTTGGCGACTGGGCCACGCAAGAGATGGCTGTCGAGAGAGCTGTCGAGGTCTACGGCCTGCAGTACGCCATCCCCTACCCCCGGCGCCTTCTCTCCTCATCGCGGCCCATGAGGACAACTCCCCTCTATCACTCCCTGGCTTCCAGGGGAGCGGTCTTCGGTGAAATCGGTGGCTGGGAGCGCGCCTTCTGGTTCGACACCGACGGCAGAAGGGACGATAAACGCTTGAGTTTCCGCGACTGTGAACCGTGGCGCGACGCGGTGCGGCGCGAGTGCCAGGGAGTCCGCGATCGTGTCGGCATCATGGACCACGGCGGTTTCTCCAAGTTCGAGGTCGAGGGACCGGATGCAACGCGCTATCTGGAGCGGGTGTTCTGCGGGCGGATTCCGGGAGATCTCCGCACGCGCCTTGCCTACATGCTCACCCCGTCAGGCCGGATCTGGAGCGAAGCCACCATCACCCGCCTTGACGAGAACCGCTATCTTCTGTGTGGCCCGACCCTGGCCGAGCAGCGTGACCACGACTGGTTGCGAGAAGCCCTTCCGGCGGGATGGCGTGTCACACTGCGACGCGGATATGCGCAGGACGCCACCCTCATGATCGCCGGGCCCCTGTCACGCGACCTTCTGGCAACCGTGACCGATGCCGATCTAGGGAACGATGTCATGCCCTGGCTCAGCGCGGCCACCGTAACTGTCGCGGGATATGCGGCGACGGCCCTGCGTGTCTCCTATGCCGGCGAACTGGGCTGGGAACTTCATCTCGCTTCAGCCGATCTCCAGGCGGTCCATGACGCCTTGCGGCACTCCGGACGGGGCCTTGGTCTCATCGACTTCGGCTCATGGGCCCTTGATTCACTGCGGCTCGAAAAGGGTTATCACGCCTGGGGTCTCGACATCGGGATCGAGTACACCCCGTTCGATGCCGGACTGGACCGCTTCATTGCCTTCAACAAGACGGACTTCATGGGCTGCGATGCCGTGGCGCGACAGCGCCGGACCGGGCCCACCTGGCGATTCGCCGGATTCACCATAGACGACAGCGACGCGGACGCGCTGCCCGGTGATCCGATACTCCTCGATTCGGTGCCGGTTGGCTACGTGACATCGGCCGGCACCGGCTTTCGCATGATGAAACGCCTTGCCCTGGGTTATGTCAGGGCCAACACGCCACCGGGCGCCTGGTCCATCAGGATCCTCGGGAACGACTGTCCCGCGGCACCGTCGCCCCTACCCTTCTACGATCCCGACAACGCCCGCCTGAAAGCCTGACATCACCCCGTCATCGGGCCACGACGGATGGTTCGATAGATGGCGGAGATGTCGAGGTCACCATGCCCGGAGGCGTCGAAGCGTGCGAAACGCCGTGCGGCCTCGGCTCCGAAGGGGGTTGTCTGACCACAGATCGTGGCCGCCTGCTGGGCAAGGGAAAGATCCTTGGCCATCAGCCGTGCGGCAAACCCCGGGGCGTAGCCATGGGTTGCCGGCGCATCGGGCATCAGACCGGGTACCGGACAGCGGTTGTCCAGAATCCAGCTCTGCGCCGCGGCTCCGCGGCACAGCTCGTGGAACTTCCCGGCATCGAGATCGAGGGACTCCGCCAGCGCGAAGGCCTCGCACACACCAAGCATGGTGATGCCGCAGATCATGTTGTGGCAGGCCTTGGCGGCCTGGCCCGACCCGGTCTCACCGAAATGAATGACCCGCTTTCCCATGATGTCGAGCAGGGGCCGGACTCGGGCGACATGGTCCGGCGCTCCGCCAACCATGAAACTCAGGGTTCCGTTCGCGGCGCCTTCGGGGCCACCCGACATTGGCGCGTCGACAAAGCCGCAATCCGCCCCATCGGCCATGATGGCAAGGCGGCGCGTGGCAGCAACGTCGATGGAAGAACAGTCGAGGAAGATTCGTCCCTCTCTCTGCCCGTGAAGAGCTTCGACAACGCTCGTGACACTCTCGCCGTCCGGCAGCACGGTGATCACGGTGTCCGCTTCAAGCGCTGTCTCCTCGAGGGATGCTGTGTCCAGTGCCCTTCTCACGTCGGCATCGGTGTCCCAGCCAGCGACGCTGCATCCCGCTGCAGCCAGGCGCCGGATCATCGGCCGACCCATGGTGCCCAGCCCGACCAAACAGATCTGTCCCGACATGACACTCCTCCTTCGTTCATGCAACCACGCTCATCCGGCCGGCATGCGCGGCGAGCTGACACGCATTATCCTCATTCTCACACGGGCAGCATTCCGTAGCCGAGACCATGCTGGTGGAGGTAAAGAAGCGCGTTGCGCTGACGTTCCGGATCCCTTTCTTCCCCATTGTGGTCATCCTGTCGGGCCGGTGTGTCGGCGGCTCGCAGCTGGCGGGTTGAAGAACAGCTCTTGTCGACCTGTCCTGGATTCTCCAAATGAATGCATGGGGAATTGTATACGAAACTTGACAGAATAGACTTGACATCCAATGGTGTTATCGATATGAATTCGTGTCGTAAATCAGTGTTCGCAACACCGGAGTCCCCGCATGTCGTCCTCTGTCGCCTATCGACAGATCACCTTTCGCCTGCTGCCCGAGAAACGCAGCACCTGGCGGCGGCTGGAGGCCATGCTCGACACGCAGCGCTGTCTCTACAACGCGGCGCTGGAAGAACGGATCGACTGCTACCGGAAGACCGGCAAGTCACTCACCTACTTCGATCAGGCGAAGTCCCTGACCGTGTGCCGCGAGGCGCTGCCGGACATGGCGGCGGTGCCGGTGGCCATTCAGCGCGGGACGCTCAAGCGCCTCGATCATGCCTTCAAGGGCTTCTTCCGGCGGGTGAAGCAGGGTGGGGCCGGGTTCCCCCGGTTCCAGGGACGCCGGCACTTCAACAGCCTTTCCGTGGTCTCCGGCGTCAGGGTCGAGGGCAGTCGCCTGCGCATCCCCGGCCTGGGCTGGCTGACCATCCGCCGCCGGGGCGGCAATCCCTGGCCGCAGGGCACGCCGGTGAGTGCGGTCCTCAAGCGCGAGGAGGGACGCTGGAAGGCTGTGGTATGCCATGCGGTGTCGCTGCCGGAATCCGACGACAACGGCCATGCCGTCGGCGTGGACGTGAATGCGGGCCAGGTGGCGACCTCGGACGGGGAGATCCTGCGCCTGGAGAGGAGCCGGCGTCTCGAGGCCCGTGCCCGGCGCTGCGCCAAGCAACTGGCGCGGCAGCGCCGTGGCAGCAGGCGGCGGGAGAAGACGCGGCGGCGTCTGGCGAAGACCACCCGGCACATGGCCATGAAGCGCCATGACTGGCAGCACCACGTCAGTCGCCGGCTCAGTGAGACGGCCGGGACGGTGGTGGTCGAGGATCTGAAGGTCCGCACCATGACCCGCAGCGCCAGGGGCACGAAGGAGGAGCCGGGACGTCACGTGCGCTCCAAGGCGGGTCTCAACCGCGTCATCCTGGAGACGGGCTGGTCGTCGTTCCGGAGAATGCTGGACTACAAGGTTCACCGCGTCATCGCGGTGAACCCGGCCTACAGCAGCCAGACCTGTGCAGCGTGCGGCGTCACGAGCGCCCAATCACGCAGGACGCGGGACCTGTTTCAATGCGTGGCGTGCGGCCATGCGGATCACGCCGACCTCAATGCAGCGGCGAACATCCTGGCCTCGGGGACTGAGGCATCTGCGCGGGGAGGTTGCCGGGTTGCCGGGCCTGTGAACCGCGAAATCGATCGGAGGATGGCAGCATGACGCTGTCAACTTCTCGATATAAGTCCCCATGAATAATCAGGGCTGCGTGCTAACGTTGGGCTGCCATGCTGGCGCGGCTCCTGTGGAGGACGACGACGAGCCGTTCGAGGACAAGACGCTATGCCTCGTCAAGCAATTGCGTGAACAGCAGGCCGAAGGCTCGCGGCTGTACCGGACTATCGAAGCGAGTCTCGAGGTGCTGGGGTTCGGGAGTGGCGGATCGTGACTATCGACACAACATTCCTGCGACGCTGCATCGGCGTGCTGGAGTGTGCCTCGGAGGAAATCTGTGCACACGACGAGTCGGACGACTTCGTCTACGACATCTATCGCGCGGCCTGCGTCAAGGAGTTCGAGCTGGTTCTGGAGCAGAGTGGCAAGCTGCTGCGCAAACGACTCGCGGCTTACTTCGCCAGCAATCGGCGGGCGGACCGTCTGACATTCAGGGATCTCTTCCGTCATGCCGGGAAACACGGCTTGATGGAACCGGAAGCGGTCGAACGCTGGTTCCACTACCGCGACAACCGAAACGATACCGCGCATGACTACGGCAAGGACTTCGCCGAAGCGACGCTCAAGCTGTTGCCTGCGTTCATCGCCGACGCGAAGGCGCTGGCCGACGCGATCGAGGCGGGAAACGATGGCTGATCGGCTGCATCTGAAACCGGAGCATCGCCGTACCCTTGAGGCGCTGTTGCAGAAGCACCTGCCCAAGACCGAAGTCTGGGCCTACGGCAGTCGCGTGGACGGTCGGAGCCACGATGGCAGCGATCTCGATCTCGTTCTGCGCGGCCCGGGCCTGAAGGAGATTCCGATCCTTCAGCTCGGAGACTTCGAGGATGCTGTGCGGGAATCGAGCATCCCCTTCCTGGTCGAGGCCCGCGACTGGGCCCGTCTGCCAGAGCGGTTTCATCGGGAGATCGAGCGCAATCATGAGGTGTTCTATCAACACAATGAACAAGGCAAATAGGTTGAAATTTCGCCAGACGACATGTGTGGTCGGGTAGGCACTGGCGCGAGCGTGCGCGGGTGGAGGCCTGTTTGGTCCTGCTCTTTCGATTGCAGGTGGATTCACAGTCCCACGATGGACCACATTTCGGGCAGCCGAGAAGGTGTCCAGTTCGTGCACGCCAGCCTCCGCCGTACGGTCAAGCGCGGCCGTCCGCCTGTTGAGCAGGAGAGTGCGGCACGAGCCGTGCTCGAACAGGCCGAACTGCTGTCCGACGGCTGGGCGTCAGTCCTTCTTGCGACCCGCCTGTCACTCCCGAAGATGCGGCAAATGGAGAGTCCGGCCGTCAGGCGAGCAGGGCCGCCTTGCAATCTTTCCACGCCATGGCGTTGATGTGCTGTGCCGGTGCCTCACGCCCGGCGACATAGCGGTTGTGGTGCTGACGGGCACACTTGAGATTCTCGTACTGCACCGCCGTCATCTCGTTGTCCTCGCGATAGGTGTCATCCCAGATCCTGAACCAGCCTTCGAGCCGTTCCTCGTCTGCTCCCCTGCGCGCCATGTAGAAGGCGGTGTGCCGCGTCAGGCCGGGTTCCAGCGGCGTCATGCCGGTCATGTGCATGAACTCATCCTGCGCGATGTAGGTCATGCCGGGAAAAAGCTGGAACGAGATATAGCTGTTCGCCATCAGGTCGTTGGCCGACCTTTCTGTCGGGCCCGTGAACGTGTACGACGTGAAGCCCTCGCCCAGGCGCATGTCGGTCAGACCGGGGTCCACGTTGAAGGCCTTGCCGAAGGATTCCGAGTGGATGTTGGGACAGTGGTAGCACTCGGTACCGTTGTCGTACCACAGCTTCCAATTGGTGGGGATGTCGTAGACGACCTCCCTGTAGGGGATCCAGTCGTCCGTATCGATGTCGAATCCGGTCTCGCGGGCCGTGCGGAACATCTCCGGGTAGGTATCGCGCAGGGGTGCCGCATCGGGGTCGGGATGGACCAGCACCATGGCGCCCCACTCGTCGACTGCCACCCGTCTGAGACCAAGGTCTGCAGAACAGAACCCGGCCTCTCCGGCGGCATCAGGCGCATGAGCCAACGAACCATCGAGGTTGTAGGACCACCCGTGGTACCGGCAGACGAGGCGCACGCAGGAACGCTTGTCCCTCTCGACGACGGTGTAGCCGCGATGCCGGCAGACATTGAGAAATCCGTTGAGGCGCCCGTCACGGCCGCGCACGACGACGACAGGATAGCGTCCAACCTGTCTCACCGCCGCATCTCCCGGATTCTTCACCTTGTGGAGCGGGCAGAAGAACTGCCAGCGCCGCGCAAAGATCGCTTCGAGCTCGAGACTGAAGATGTCCGGATCCGAGTAGAATCGGGTGGGCAGACTCCAGTTCTCCGCAAGTCTGCGGTCAATCTCCTCGATATCGATGCCCAGTGCAGCTGCTGAATGCGATGTCATCAGGACCTCCGCTACAGGTCGAGGTTCTTGTCGTCGCCATGAGCCTGGCGATAACGCAGCGCCGCATACTCACCATAGGTGATGGGCGGGTACTTCGGCTGACACCCCGCCTGGCGAAACGGTTCCAGGCACTCGATGGTGGTATCACGCGGCAGATTGTGGAAGTAGGCGATCGACTGGCGGCGCGTGGGCCTTGTCGAGTCACGCGGCGGGTTGACCACTCGGTGCCGGGTCGACACCCAGTGATCATCGGTCCAGCGCATCATCGCGTCCCCGATGTTGACCACGAATGTGCCGGCCACGTGGGGGACGGCACACCAGGAACCGTCCCGTTTGAGGACTTCAAGACCGCCCGGCGCATCATCCGTCGCGAGAATTGTCAGGACGCCATAGTCCGAGTGGGCGCCGGCCCGCAACTGGCCCGGACGTGGCGGGCAGGTCTGCTCCGGATAGTTGATGACCCTCAATGACGACAGATGCCCCTCAAAAAGCTCGTCGAAACTGTCGGCGTCAAGATCGAGGGCCCTGGCGAAAACATGGCGCAATGTCCGCGCCAGATCCGACATCGCCCGGTAATACGCCCGCCACGCCAACTCCAGATCCACCGGCTCGCGAGGCCACGCGTCGCCGTGGAATCCTGGTCCGAAGTCAAGGGTCTCCTTGAAGTCGCCGATCGATTCCGCACCCAGGGTGGCGCCAAGCGCTTCGGCGCCACGCCCGAAATACATCAATCCGCCCGGGACGGGTCCGCTCTCGCCAACCCGCCTCTTCTGCTCCAACGGGAGATCGAAGAACTCGCGCGATGCCGCGCCGATGCGGTCGAGGAGCGCCCAGGAGAAACCGTGACCGGAAATCAGGAAGAACCCGGTATCCTCGCACGCCGCACGAACCCTCGCTGCAACGAGGTCGCGAGCCTCCTCATCGCGCTCACCGAAAGGCCCGATGTCGATCACCGGTATGGCGCCGTTCGCCGGGGGGTGTCTGCTATACTGCATGGCTCAATCCCGCATCGCGTCACCATGCCATGATCGGGAACAACCGGAAAGCGGGAGTCCGCGTCTCACATGAAGGAAAGAAGGGACAACGGCAGGCCACTTGTCCTGTTTTCCGCCTCGAGGGAGCGTACCTGTTCCTACCTGCCGGACCGTGAGGAGCAGATGGTGCTGACCGACCTCAAGGCGTCGGACGAGCCGGCACGGCTCCACGACGTTCTGAGCCAGGCCGGGTTCCGACGTTCCCACCAGGTGGCCTACCGGCCCGCGTGTGTCGGTTGCGATGCCTGCGTTCCGGTCAGGATACCGGTGACGGACTACCGGGCGTCGCGCAGCCACCGCCGCATCCTGCGCCGCAACCGGGATCTCGAGGTCAACGTTGCCGCGCCGGAGGCCACGCCGGAACACCATGCGCTTTTCCGTCGCTACATCGAGGCGCGCCATCAGGGTGGTGGCATGTCGATGATGGACTACGGCGACTTCAGGGAGATGGTCTGTGACACGCCTGTCGATACCCGCCTTGTCGAGGCCCGCACCTCCGACGGTACCCTCGTCGCCGTCTCGCTCACCGACTGGATGGAGAACGGGCTTTCCGGAGTCTACAAGTTCTACGATCCGCAGATGGCGCGCAGGAGCCTCGGCACCTGGCTCATTCTCTGGCACATCGCCCACGCGCTGGAATCAGGCCGCGACCATGTCTATCTGGGCTACTGGATCGCGGACAGCGAAACGATGTCCTACAAGGGCAACTTCCGGCCGCTGCAGGCCCTGACCGACGACGGCTGGATCAATCTCCCGCCAAGATCCGGCTGAATGGCTGACGGGCGAAGGCAAGCACCGAGGACTCTGCCGCGATGACGCGACGCTGTCGACGGCCGTGCAACCGGAGGGACATGAAGCTGAGCTGATCAGTGCTCCGGCAGGAGTTCCGGGAGGAACGTGGTGATGTCGGGGATGAGCCACATCAGTGTGAGCGCGATCAACTGGATGATGACGAAAGGCACCACGCCCCTGTAGATCTGGCCCGTGGTAATGCCCGGCGGCGCCACGCCGCGCAGGTAGAAGAGCGCAAAGCCGAAGGGCGGTGTCAGGAAGGAGGTCTGCAGGTTGACGGCGATCATGATCGTCACCCACTTGGGATCGAGTGTACCGCCGTAGATCACCGGCCCGACAATGGGAATGACGATGTAGATGATCTCCAGGAAATCAAGGACGAATCCCAAAATGAAGAGCACGGCCATGACCACCAGGAAAACGACCATCTCGTCGTCGAACGAGCGCAGGAACTCCTGGATGTGCTCTTCTCCGCCATAGGAGATCACCACCAGGTTGAGCATCTGGGAGCCGATCAGGATGGCGAACACCATCGCCGTCACCTTCGCCGTATCGCGCACCACGGAACCCAGAATCCCGTCGCGATAGAGAATGACGCAGGAGTAGATCAGCCCCGCGAAGGCAATGTGGTAGGCGACGACGGAAACGATGAAGGCCAGCCAGTTCTCGAAACCGACCACCTCGATCGACGTTCTGAGATCGAAACTGGTGCCGACGAGCAGGAACACCACCACGGCCCACGCCGACATGATGATGAATTTGCCCTTGCGGCGGTCCTTGCGCTCGGAGAGGCGACGGTAGGCCGACAGCATCAGCGCTCCCGACGCGCCGAGGCCGGCAGCGGCGGTCGGGCTCGTCACGCCACCAAGTATGGAACCGAGCACGGCAACGATGAGAACGAGAGGCGGGAAGACGACGCGCAGGACTTCGACCTCGGCAAGGCGTGGCAGCGCATGGCGCACGCCATAGAGCACGGCAACGACCGGCAGCGCGAGGATGAGCCAGGCGGTGCCGGTGCTCATCACCGGTGTCACGAGCCAGGCATCCGCCGCCAGCGTGGCGGCAATCCCGCCGGCGCCAACGAGAAGGGGCCGGCGGGACGCGGATGGCGCGACACCCCACGCGATCGACATGACCAGCCCCAGGATGACGAGGCCGATCAAGAGTTTCTCGGACACCGGGGGCAGGAAGGCGATCGCTTCGGCCTCGAGAACATCGAGCTCCTCGTCCGTCGGCGTCACGAATTCAGCCGCCGCGCCGGATCCCGCCACGACCACCGACCGGTCCCACTTTTCCTGCCCGTGGAGCTCGATCATTGATTTCTTGCAATCGTCGGTAACGTTGGTGCGCAGCTCCGGTGATTCGGGCCGCTCGACGAGAGCCAGCCGGTCAACCGTTTGCGGGCCGGCAATGCCGGCGGTCACCATTCCTCCTGCCAGGGCAATCACCAGACCCGGGACGGCGAGGAACCAGAAGAGACGATGGTTGAGAGTGGCACCCTCATCCGCCAGGCTGGCGGCGGTGACGCGCACGGGAGGCGCCTTCGAGGGGCGCACCAAGGCATAGCAGAACACATAGGCGGCGTAGATGAACGCCAGAAGCAGACCGGGAATGATTGCCGCCTTGAAGAGAGTGCCCACGGAGACCACGGCCGCTTCGCCGAGATATGTGAGAGCATCTCGGCACCCCGCTGTCACCGCACGTTCCTCCTGGGCGGTCGAGTAGAGGTCGCCGGCGAGGGTTCCGAGGAGAACGATCACGATCGATGGCGGGATAATCTGCCCCAGGGTACCCGAGGCCGATATCACTCCGGTCGCCAGCTCGGGTGAGTACCGGTTGCGCAGCATGGTGGGCAGGGACAGCAGCCCCATGGTGACGACGGTGGCGCCGACTATACCGGTCGAAGCGGCGAGAAAGGCGCCCACCACCACCACCGAGACAGCCAGGCCACCGGGGAGAGCGCCGAAGACGCGGGCCATGGAGGTCAACAGGTCCTGGGCGATCCGGGAGCGCTCCAGGGAGATGCCCATGAGAATGAACATGGCGACAGCCAGGAGCAGTTCGATGGAGGGGCCCGCGAGCACGCGTTCATTCATCCGGTTGACGATGAAGGTCAGGATGCGAAAGAAGGCGCCATCCACACCCTTCTCGAAGACCGGAACGGTCAATGTCGGCAGGTCGGGATAACGAAAGAGGGTGATCGCGTGTTCTTTCACGCCCGAGCCGATCAGTGCCGCATAGTCGTCGCTGCGGCTGTCGATGACTTCCTTGACCAGCAGGCCGGATTCACTCAGGCCGGCAATGATGGCAAAGGCGACGAGGGCCGACCCGCCGATGGCGAAGGCCACGGGATACCCGGAGAGGATACCGGCAAAGAGGCACACCAGGGTAATGAGAAGTCCGACCTCGACACCATCGAATCCGAACATCAGGCGCCTGCCCCGGCGCCTTCGGCCGGCTTGTCGGGCACGACGTCCGGTATCGTGTCGAGATCCTTGTAGCGGTTGGCCGATCCTTCTCCTTCCCTGAACTCCAGAAGGCTGCGGTAGAAGTGCCCAAGTCCCTGGAGGAACATCAGCCCGGCGAATGAAACCAGCAGGACCTTGAAGAGGAAGTAGGCATCGAAGCCATTCGGCGAGAATCCGATGGTCTCGACATTCCAGCGGAGCAGCTGCGCCTTGCGCTCCAGGAGCTCGAGGGTATCAATCGCCGACACCTTCGGCGTGACGAGGTGGCGCCACAGGAAGAACCAGCCGAACAGCCACACCACGCCGCAGAACGGCATCACGAAGAAGACTGAACCGAACATGTCCAGCAGCCGCTTCGTGCGGAAGGACACCGAAGCATAGACGAGGTCGACCCGCACATGGCCGCCCTGGACGAACGTGTAGGCCGCGCACAGGGTTACGATCGCCGCATTGTAGAGCTTGAGTTCCTCGCTGAACCAGCTGAGATCCCTGGTGAACACGACGCCGAACGGGCCAACGGTGATTTCCGACACGAGAAAGATGCGCTGCAGGGCGATGATCATGATCTGCTGGATGACCATGACGAGAACTGCCCATGCGGCCACGCGGCCGATGACGTTGGAGAGACCCTCGATTCCACGCACCACGAGCCAGAGGAATCCGGGTTTCAGGAGGCCGATGACGAGGATGATGAGGGCAAGATCGATGATGACGAACAGGAACTCGAGGGAGGCGCCGAAGTAGACAATCCTGACCAGGCCGATGCCATCGGAAGGGTCAGGCCACGCTCCCGGTTCGATCAACAGGTAAAAGAGATTGGCCAGCCCGTCGAGAAGATGGCGCAGGGGCCAGAGAATGGCTTCCGGCATGTGTCGCCCACGGGGACCGGCGCCCGCACCGTGTCACGATGCGGGCGCCCTTGGAATTCAGATACCCATGACGCGGTTGCGCTGCTGCGCATAGGCAATGGACGACAGCGCATTCCAGCTCGCCGACTTGACGAGCGAGTCGCGATAGGAGTCGTAGATCGTCTTGAACAGAGGATCCCCCATGTTCTCCGCGTAGACCTTCTCGGCGGCCACGCCAAAGGCGTCCCAGACACTGTCGGGGAAGGCGAAAGTCTGGACGCCGGAAGAGATCAGCCTCTGCAGGGCGGCCGAGTTGTTGGCGAGGAACTGCGAGAGGTTCCACACGTTGGCCTCGCCTGCCGCGCACTCGATGATCTTCTGTTCAGAGGCCGAAAGCCCGTCGAAGACCTGCCGGTTGACGGCAAGCGAGAGGCCCGGACCCGGCTCATGGAAGCCGGAGGTATAGTAGATCTTCGTGATCTCGAAGAATCCGGCTTTCTCGTCGGCCCACGGGCCGATCCACTCCGTACCATCGATCTCGCCCTTGGAGAGCGCGTTGTAGACCTCGGCTCCGGGAATGTTCTGGACGGAGGCGCCAAGTTCGCCGAGCGCCTTGCCACCGAGACCGGGCATGCGGAACCGCAGGCCCTCGAAATCATCCGGCCCGTTGATTTCCTTGTGGAACCAGCCGCCGGCCTGAGATCCGGTGTTTCCGGCAAGGAAAGTCTTCAGGTTGAAGATCGAGGTGAGCTCGTCCTGCAGCTCGCGGCCACCCATGTGGTAGTACCAGTTGTTCAGTTCCTCGGCCGTCATGCCGAAGGGAACCGATGTGTAGAAGGCGAAAGCCGGATGCTGACCGACGAAATAGTAGTCGGCGGCATGGTAGATGTCGGCCTGTCCGGACGACACCGCATCGAAACACTCGAAGGCGCCAACGAGTTCGCCTGCCGCCTTGAAGTCGATTTCGATCATGCCGTCGGACATGGCGGTAATGTTGTCCGCACAGCGCTGGGCGGCGTCATGGACGCCGGCGAGGCCGCGACCCCACGACGTCACCATGGTCAGGGTCTTGCGGCCCTGTGATATCGCCGGTGTCGGAAATGCTGTGGCCACAGTGCCAGCGGCGCCTGCCGCCGCGATACCGGTGCCAGCCAGGAATCTGCGTCTGTTCATGGTACTCCTTCTCCCAGTTCTTCAGGGTTCCACATGACATGTTAGCCGTACCCGTATGGAGGGACAGCACTTGCTTTCCTGAAACATCATTATGCATACCGACGAGGCACATGCACGATCAGTCTGCAACCGCGCCCATCCTTCAGGACAAGGTATCAACCGCCTCGAGATAGGAGTCGTAGAGGTCGACGTTGACGAGGTCCGATGCGGCTGCGTCCGCACCCCACAACTCGCGAGCCCTGAATGTCACCGTGTAGCAGTGTTCCGGACACTCGCCGAGGTCACGGGCATGAGTATCGGGATACACGAAGACACCGTGGTCGCTGACGATCTCGCCGATGCGCCCCCTCGTGTAGCGCGGTGCGCGGGTATGATGCCAAGGGTGTTCATTGAGGACCCGCACCCGGTCGCCGGGGCGAAATCGCGCCGGTGTTCCGGTACCGTCGCGCCGCGTCGATGCTCCTTTCGCCACGGCTTCCTCGATGTCGTCGAGAGTGGTACCCCGGCCACCACGGGGACGCTCGGGCACAGCCATGTTCGTCACGCAGGCCTCGACTTCGGCCGGTGACAGGAGGCCACGTTCCTCGAGAAAGGACTCCAGCGCGCGCGTCCATCGCTCGTAGTAACTCGCCTCGAGGTAGGCGAGAGGCGGAATGCGTTCGATGTGGGCGCGCAGGTGATCGTCCGAGAATCCGACCCGTCCCGACACCTGCAGGAGGATTCCGAAGGCCACCCTTTCCCAGTCGTCGTGGAACAGGGGTTCGTCCGCCTCGCGCGCGATGGCGCCAAAACCCATCATGCCGCCCATGTCGTGAATGCCATCCATGATGCCCTCGTCACACCATGGCCACGCCGATCATGCCGTCTCGTGTCACGAGACCGGCAAGTTCCTCACGGGTGAGTTCGTCGCTGCCAGCGGGGCGCTGCGGCAGGACCATGTAGCGCAGGTCCGCACTCGAGTCCCAGACGCGGATCTCGACATCGTCCGCCACGTCACATCCCATCTCGGCGAGCACGGCTCGCGGCTCACGCACGACGCGTGCCCGGTAGGGCTCACTCTTGTACCAGCGCGGCGGCAGTCCGAGCACGGGCCACGGGTAACAGGAACACAGGGTGCAGACGACCACGTTGTGGACACCCGGCGTGTTCTCCACAACCACCATGTTCTCACCCTGCATGCCCGATATGCCGAGCCCCGCCATGGCTCCCGAAGCGTTGGTGAGGAGGCGTTCACGAAAAGCGGCGTCACTCCATGCCTCGGCCACCACCCTGGCGCCATGGTGCGGCCCGACCCTGGTCTCGTAGAGTTCCACGAGACGATCAATGGTGTCGGGATCGCAATAGCCCTTGTCCGTCAGAAGCTGCTCGAGGGCGGCGACGCGCAGGGCCATGGCCGAAGGGGGCTGATGATGGTGCTGCGACATCTCCCTCGCCGGGGCAGGTTCACTCCCGTTCGAGTATTCCCGCCCCGGCCGCCCGGCGTCAACTGAAGCGGTTGTTCCGGGAAAAGCCGGCGGGAGCAGGCTGGCCTGCCTGGCCGCGCTTGCCGAGCCATCTTGCAAGGTCGTGCTGTGTACGTGTGCGGGTCCCCGATTGCCAGGAAAGGCCGGCATCGAGTGCAAAGACCGTCGCATCCGAGACGCCACCCTGCCGGTAGCGCTGCAGGATGACGCCCGAACCCCTGGCCTGTTCCGGCACGTCCCGGAGCGGAAAGACGAGCAGCCTGCCATTCTCGCCGACGACGGCCACATGGTCCCCCTCGACGATCTTCAGCACCTTCGCCTCATCGCCGGAGGCGGGATTGAGCACCTGCTTTCCTCCGCGTTTTCGGGACTCCACGAGATCTTCGCCTACCACGAACCCCTTGCCGCGGGAGGACGCCACCAGGAACTTGCGACCGCCCTGGAAGACGACCATGGCGGCGACATCGACATCGTTGCCCATATCGAGCATGAGTCGCAGCGGGTCGCCGAAACCTCTCGCTGCAGGCAGCCTTTCGCAGGCCAGGGTGAAGAACTTTCCGTCGGTTGCGAGTACAAGCAACCTGTCGGTCGTCCACGCCTCGAGGCGCAACCTCTCGCGATCGCCTTCCTTGAAACGCAGTTCGCCCACCTGGTCGCCATGTCCCTTGGCCGCGCGGATCCAGCCCTTGTCGGAGAGCACCACCGTGACGGCCTCCCGGTGCACCGTGGCGTCGACCGGGATGTCGTCGACCAGCGGCGGACGGCCGAAGACGGTGCGCCGCCTGCCAAGCCCGTCATCTCCCCCGAACTGCCGGGCGATATCCGAGAACTCGGCCTTCAGCGCCTCTTTCTGCCTTTCGTCCGATTCCAGAAGACGCCGGAGATCGCCCGATTCCGCCTTCAGCTCCTTCCTCTCACGCGCGATTCTCATCTCCTCCAGACGGCGCAGCGAGCGCAGACGCATGTTGAGAATGGCCTCTGTCTGGACCTCGGTGAGACCGAAGCGCAGGGCCAGCGCCGCGGCCGGGTCGTCCTCGTCGCGGATGATGCGAATCACCTCGTCGAGATTGAGATAGACAATGCGATGTCCCTCGAGGACTTCCAAACGGCGGCGGATGGCAGCAAGGCGGTTGCGCGACCGGCGCACCAGAACGTCGCGCCGATGGCCGATGAAGGCGGTCAGTACGCGACTGAGATCCATGACTCCGGGAATGCCGGAGGCGTCGAGCACGTTCATGTTGAGGGCGAACCGCGACTCCAGGTCCGTGACACGGAACAGCGACTCCATGAGGATTGCGGGATCCACAGACCGGTTTCTCGGTTGCAGGACGAGACGAATGTCTTCGGTCGACTCGTCGCTCACACCCTCCAGCAACGGCAGTTTGCGGGCCTCGATGAGTTCGGCGATGCGTTCGATCAGGCGTGACTTCTGGACCTGGAAGGGCAGCTCGGTCACGACGATTCGCCAGGTGCCCCGAGCCTGTTTCTCGATGGTCCAGCGTGCCCTGACGCGGAACGATCCCCGTCCCGTTTCATAGGCCTCGCGGATGGTGTCGGAATCGTCCACGAGCTCGCCGCCGGTGGGAAAGTCCGGTCCCTTCACGATGGTCACGAGTTCGGCAACGGAGGCCTCGGGCGTCCCCACGAGGTGGATCAGCGCCGCGCACAGCTCTGCGACATTGTGGGGCGGGATACTCGTCGCCATGCCCACGGCAATGCCGCTTGCTCCGTTGGCCAGAAGATTGGGGAAGCGCGATGGCAGCACCACCGGTTCCGATTCCGAGCCGTCGTAGGTGTCGCGGAAATCGACGACATCGTCGTCGAGTCCGTCAAGCAGGGCCACCGCTACCGCGGTCAGGCGCGCCTCGGTGTAGCGCATGGCCGCGGCATTGTCGCCGTCGACATTGCCGAAGTTGCCCTGGCCGTCAACCAGCGGGTAGCGCGCCGCAAACTCCTGGGCGAGACGCACGAGGGCGTCGTAGATGGCCTGGTCGCCGTGGGGATGGTACTTGCCGATGACATCACCCACCACGCGCGCCGACTTCTTGAATCCCTCATTCGGATCGAGGCGGAGTTGCCGCATGGCATAGAGTATCCGCCGATGGACCGGCTTGAGGCCGTCCCTGACGTCAGGCAGAGAGCGCGACGTGATGGTCGACATCGCGTAGGCGAGATAGCGTTGCGTGAGCGCATCGGCGAGACCGACAGTCTCGACGGCGCCATCATGGTCCCGATCGATCATGACTCCAGGGTGCCACTATATGTGGTGGGCTGTCCAGAAAGAACATCTACAAAGCGTTGTCGGGCCGGGGGCAGTCCGGTTGTTTCCCCGGCCAGGACATGGCGCTCGAGAAAGTACCCGGACAATCTGAGGCCGGCGAGAACGTCGTCCGCCCGGGCCTCCGGCGCCCCAACCAGAAATCCGGGAAGATCGAGAAGTTTCTCCTTCCACGGCTCGCCCGCTGCAGCCGAGACGGCGCGACCGCTGCGCGGCGACACCCAGACGAGATCTTCCGTGGATCCGGTGAGCGCACAGCGCTTGAGATCAAGTCCGTACCCGAGAACGTCCAGCAGGCCGAGTTCCCATCTGACATAGGCGGCGTCCCAGTGGCTGACACCCAGCCGCAACTGCCGCACCAGCACCTCCGTGGCGGTGAACAGCGCTTCACAGGGAAGGCGATCGGCCAATGTCCTTTCGGCAAGCGCACAGGCGCTGGCAAGGCAGGCAAGGCGCGGTGGATCTCCCAGCAGGGCCGACGCCACGGCGTCCTCGGGCTCGATGACGAAGGTTCCGAGGTGATCAGGCAACCGGGCGCGCCACCGCGCAGCGACGATGTTGCCGGTCTGCAGCACGCCGGCATGACGGCGGCTGCGCCCTCCCCGCACGAGACCGGTGTGGCGTCCGTGGCCGGTCGTCAACAGGCTGGCAATCACGGAGGTTTCGCCATGCGGTCGCACGCCGAGCACGATGGCGCGATCGTGCCATTCCATCGCCGTCAGCCCGGAAACTCGAGACCGATCTCGCGGTATCGCGCCGGATCGTCGAGCCAGCCGGTCCGCACCTTCACGTGGAGAAAGAGATGCACCCTGCACTCGAGCAACGTCTCGAGTTCCCGGCGTGCCGCCTTGCCGACCTCGCGGATGGTGCGGCCGTTCCTGCCCAGGACGATGGCCTTGTGGCCGCGCCGTGCCACGTAGATCACCTGATCGATCCTGACCGCCCCCTCCTCCTGAAGATCGGTCCACAGCTCTGTCTCCACGGAGAGTTCATAGGGAAGTTCCTGATGCACCCTGACAAAGAGCTTCTCGCGGGTGATCTCGGCCGCAAGACGGGCCAACGGCTGGTCGCTCAGATGATCGGCGGGAAACAGCCATGGCTGGGAAGGCAGCTTTTCGGCGAGCGCCGTCACGACATCATCGACGCCATCACCGTGCAGCGCCGAAATGTAGAAGATCTCCTCGACCACCTCATGCTCGCCGATTCGCCCGGCAAGGGGCAGCAGGGCGTCGCGGGACACCAGGTCGATCTTGTTGATGGCGCACAACACATGTCGGTGCCGGTTCAGGCGAGAGAGGATGGACGTCGCGGAGTTATCAAGGCCGCGTCGCGCATCGATGACCAGCAGTGTGGCATCGGCGTCAACGGCCCCGTTCCACGCCGTCTTGACCAGAGCTCGTTCCAGGCGCTTCCTGGGCTGGAAAATACCTGGTGTGTCGACAAGCACAATCTGCGTGATGCCGACATTGCAGATGCCGCTGACGCGCCCTCGGGTGGTCTGCACCTTGTGGGTGACGATCGAGACCTTGGCACCGACCAGCGTGTTGACGAGAGTCGACTTTCCGGCGTTCGGTGCTCCGAGGATGGCCACATGGCCGCACCGTTGCGCTGTCACCGCGGCACATCCATCAGAAAGGTGCGGGCAGCCAGCTGTTCCGCCGCCCGCCTGGTTCGTCCGCTCGCCCGGACGCCGGCAAAACCCTGGACGTGAACTTCCACGGTAATGAGTGGAGCATGGGCCGGGCCGGTCATGTCGAGCACGCGGTATCCGGGCAGGGCCAGGCCCTGCTTGAGCGCCCATTCCTGGAGGCGGGTCTTGTCGTCACGTGCACTGCCACTCTCCAGACGCATGCGCGTCATCCAGCAGCGATGAACAAAGGACTCCGCGGCAGGGTACCCGGCATCGAGATAGAGGGCGCCGATCAACGCCTCGATGACGTCTGCGAGAATCGAGGCGTTGCGTCGCATCCCGCCTTTTTGTTCGTGAGCACCTACCACAACGAAACGGTCAATCCCCAACTCCAGGGCGATGTCGCCGAGGGTCTGGTTGGCGACCAGTTTCGCGTAGCGCCTGGAAAGCTCTCCCTCGGTCGCCTTCATGTGGTCGCGGAACACCATGGCGGCGATGATGGCGCCCAGAACGTGGTCACCGAGAAACTCGAGGCGCTGATAGCCGCGACTGTCGACCGCGCACGCGGCACTGCGGTGGGTCACGGCCTGTCTGAGGAGATTCCTGTCGGTGAAGGCATGCCCGAGAATGGCCTCGAGTTCACCGGTTTCCGCCCTCATGAAATCGACCGGAACAGACGGTCCCAGCGAATCGATCCCGGCCACGACAGGGGATTGATGAGCGAGCCACAGCCATTCGTGGAAAAGAAGAGGAATTCGGCGCGGCCGATGAGGTTCTCCTTTGGCACGAATCCGACGACATGCGTGACTCTGCTGTCGTTCGAACTGTCGCGATTGTCTCCCATCATGAAGTAGTGATCCTGCGGCACCACGTATTCGGGCGTATTGTCGAGCCGTCCGCTGTTCGTGATGTTGAGAACGCTGTGGCGCGTCCCGTTCGGCAGAGTTTCGGTCTGGCGCTCGATGGGCCTCGACGCAGAACACGAGCGGTCCTCGAAAACGGAGTCCTCTTCGAGGGTGACCGCCATGCCATTGACGTGGAGGACGCCGTCGATCATGCGAATGCGATCGCCTGGAAGTCCGACGAGCCGCTTGATGAAGTCCACTGAGGTGTCGGTCGGCTGGCGGAACACGATGACGTCGCCACGCTGCGGTTCGCCGTCGAACAGGCGCTCGTCAAGGAGTCCGAGGTCCGTGCCGAACCCCAGGGAGTAGTCGCTGTACCCGTAGGAGAACTTCGAGACAAACAGATAGTCCCCGACCAGCAAGGTGGGTTTCATGGAGCCGGAGGGAATGTTGAAGGGTTCGTAGGCGAGCGTGCGCACGGCCAGCGCAATGATGACCGCATAGACCATGGTCTTGACGGTGCCAACCATCCCCTCGTCCCCCCTCAGGCCAGCGGGGAGCAGGCGTTCCACGGGACTGAACACCACCTTCAGCAACCACTCCACCGGTCTCAGCATGAGGCCGATCAGACTGAACGGCAGCAACAGCACGGCCAGAACGATCCGCAGGACAGACGAGGGCCCCTCTCCGGGGTGAACCCCCGTCAGCCGGGTCATGACGGCGCGCAACGCAGCCTTCACCGGTTACATTCCCGGGCGCTGATGGTGGTCGTTCGCGGCGCGTTTGCGCCGGATGGAACTGACTGTCGCAATGATCCTTGACCCTTGGTTCGTTCAGGGAGCCCTGGAAATGTCCATGACAATCGCAATCGACCGCAGGGCGGCGATTATGGATGTCAGGTGATGGACGTCATGGACCTCAAGGTCAATGAGCATGCCGAAGAAATCGGCGGTACGCGCATTGATCTTCAGGTTGGTGATGTTGGCGTCCTGATTGCCGATTGCGGTGGTGATCTCGCCCAGGGCGCCGGGCTGGTTGATGACGTCAACGGCAATGCGCCCGACATAGTGTTCAGGAGCGGCGCCATCGGGCGACCACGAGACATCGAGCCACTCCTCGACCGAATCCTCGTGCTTTTGCAGGGTGTCGCAGTCGATTGTATGGATGGCGACACCCTTGCCGGATTCGACAATGCCGACGATGCGATCGCCGGGAAGAGGATGACAGCACTCGGCATGGTGCACGGTTATTCCGGGGGTGAGACCGTCGATCGAGACAGCATGCTTGCCCGACGACTGGAAGCGTCGGCGCTTGCGCGATGGCGACCGTTTCGATGTCAGGAGACGGCGAATCCGTTCGCTGGTGATCTCGCCACGTCCCACGGCCTCGAGGAGATCATCCACGGTGCGCTTGCCGATGGCCTCCGCAAACTTCTCGAGAAGGTCGTCGTCGGCCACGCGACGCAGCGAGGCGCATGTCTGCTGGACGATGGCCCGCCCCAGCCTGATGTACTCGCCGCGTTCCTTGATGCGGATGTGGCGGCGGATCCTTGAGTGGGCACGGCCGGTGACGACGAATCGCGCCCACAACGGGTTGGGCGAGGCGTAGCGCGACCGCATGATCTCCACCTGGTCGCCATTCTGCAGAATCGTGTCAAGGCGCTTGGACACGCCATTGATCTTGGCGCCGACACAGGTGTCCCCGATCCTGGTGTGAATGGCGTAGGCAAAGTCGACGGGAGTCGCGTTGCGCGGCAATTCGTGGATTTCGCCCATGGGGGTGAAACAGTACACCCTGTCCTGGAAGAGCTGCAGTTTGGTGTTCTTGATGAATTCCTCGGGATCCGACGTGCTGTCGATGGAATCCAGCAACTGGCGTACCCACTGGTACTGGCTGCCCTCGCTTGCCGAGGCACGGTCCTCGCCGGCCGTGTAGCTCCAGTGGGCGGCGACTCCATACTCGGCGACCTCGTCCATCTCCTGGGTCCGTATCTGGATCTCGAGACGCTTGCCCTCGGGCCCGTGCACCGTCGTATGGATGGAACGGTAGCCATTGGGTTTCGGCGTCGAGATGTAGTCCTTGAAGCGATCGGGAATCATCGGCCAGACACCGTGAATGACGCCGAGCGCCGCATAGCAGTCTGGAACCCGTGAGACCACCACCCGGAAGGCGACGATATCCGAAAGCTGATCGAAGGAGACATTCTTGCGCTGCATCTTGCGCCAGATGGCATGCGGTTTCTTCTCGCGACCGTCGACCCTGGCCGTGAGGCCGCCCTTCTTGAGGACGCCCTTGAGATGGCATTCGATCTTCGCAAGGTTGGAGTCCGGCCGCAGGAAGCGCAGGCGTTCCAGGATGGAGTTGCGGGCGTCCTCGTTGATATGGCTGAAGGCGAGATCCTCAAGTTCTTCCTTGAGCCATTGCATGCCGATCCGTTCGGCCATGGGAACGTAGATCTCCATGGTCTCGCGGGCGATACGCAAGCGCTTGTCCTCGCGCCGCACGTGGTGCAGCGTACGCATGTTGTGGAGCCGGTCCGCGAGCTTGATCAGGAGGACACGAAGGTCCTCCGACATGGCCAGAAACAGCTTGGCGTAGTTGCCCATGGTGCGCTGGCCTTCCTCGGCCTGGCTCTCGAGGAGCGAAAGCTTGGTGACACCGTCAACCAACTGGGCAATCTGGGGTCCGAACTTGCCGGATATCTCGTCGAGCGTGGTGTCGGTGTCCTCGACGGTATCGTGCAACAGGCCTGTGATGATGGACTCGCTGTCCAGCTTCATGTCGGCGAGGATGCCGGCGACCTCAACGGGGTGGGAAAAGTAGGGATCGCCTGAGTCACGTGTCTGGGAACCGTGCTTGACCATGGCGAATACGTAAGCACTGTTGAGAGCCGCCTCGTCGACGCCTGCGTCGTAGCTCCTGACCCGTTCAACCAGTTCAAACTGCCGGAGCATCGTCCGGACTCACATTCTGCTAACGGGTGGATCCGTCTTCGATGCCGGTGCCCCAGGCTTCGTTGTGCTGATCGCTGTCGAGGTCGAGATTGGCAAACGCCCGATCCAGTGGATTGTCCGCCGCCAGGCCGAGTTCCTCGACATTGTCAGCGTTCTCGTCCTCTTCGGTTTCGCTGCCATAGACGAGCTTGCGGCGCACCGCATCCAGCGAAATCGTGTCGTCGGCGATCTCGCGCAGGGCGATGACAGGATGCTTGTCGTTGTCCCTGTCGACAGTCAGTTCCGCGCCCTTGCCCAAATCGCGGGCCCGCTGGGCAGCCAGGAGAACCAGTTCGAAACGGTTGCTCACGCGTTCGACACAGTCTTCAACAGTCAATCGGGCCATTCATCACCTCGATCTTGGGAGCCGGAGCAGGGTCTGAAAATGCCAGCATCGCGTCCTCATGACAAGCCCCGACGGGAGTCGGGGGCAAGACGCTCGATATCGCCCTCGTGCCTGGGGAGCGCCCGGATGAGACAATCGATGGACTGTCCGGTCACCGGATGTCTCCACGCCGGCGCCACATCGTTGAGTGGCAGCAGTACGAAGAGCCTCTCGACCGCACCGGGATGGGGCAGCACGAGAGGCGGGCCGGTTCTCTCAAGACCCCGGTAGTCGATGAGGTCGAGATCCACCGTGCGCGATTCCCAGCGCCGGCGACGCTGGCGGCCGAGACCCTCCTCGATGCCGTGCAGGAGTTCGAGCAGGGACTCCGGATCGAGCTCCGTGGCGACCTCGGCGACCCCGTTGACGTACCGGGGTTGATCACGGCCACCCAAGGGTCGCGTTTCGTACCAGGGCGATACGTCAAGGACGTCCACACCGGCACCGCGGATTCGCGCCAGCGCCTCCTCGAGCGTACGCCGAGGTGGTCCAACCGCCGAAGCAAGGTTGGCCCCCAGTGCCACGTATATGCCGCCCTGGAGGCGGGAGGAGATTGCCGACATTTGCGGATGCTTCATATAGAGTGCCTCGGGGCACCTGCAACCCTTTGCCATGCGACGAAGGGTTGCAGGTGCCGCCTCACAGTGACGAGACGCCTTGATGACCGCCGGCGAGCCCCTTCCCGACTGCCCCCTGTGCCCGCGCCTCATGACCTTTCGCCACACCTGGCGGGAGAGGGAACCGGGCTGGTTCAATGCCCCTGTTCCCGCATTCGGACCCCGGGATGCCCGTCTTCTGGTGGTGGGACTCGCTCCGGGCCTGAGGGGCGCCAACGCAACCGGACGTCCCTTCACGGGTGACGGTGCAGGAGATTTCCTTTACCCGGCACTGATCGAGGCAGGCTACGCCAGGGGCAGCTATGGCGCCCGCCCGGATGACGGCCTGGAGCTGGTGGACTGCCGGATCACCAATGCGGTGAAATGCGTCCCTCCCGGGAACAGACCGCTGGCTGCCGAAATCCGGTCCTGCAGCACCTTCCTGTCCCGCGAACTGAAGTCTCTGCCGCACCTTGATACCGTACTCGCCCTCGGTGGTCTCGCTCACCAGGCCATCCTCGATGCCGTCGGTGCCAGGCGCTCCGCCTTCCCGTTCGCTCACGGCGCTGTCCATGACCCGGCCGATGGCCTCCTCCTCGTCGACAGCTACCACTGCTCGCGGCTGAACACCAACACCGGCCGCCTGACATGGAAGATGTTCACACGCATCTTCACCACGATCGCCGAGAGGCACGCGGCAGGCTGACGACGATGGCCGCAAGGATCGCGATCGCGCCCGCCGCGGCTTGCCAGTGCAGCGTCTCGCCGAACAGCAACCAGCCGGTGAGAAGTACGGTGACCAGTTCGGCCGATCCGGCCACGGCGGAACGACCGCTTCCTGCCATCGCGGTGCCGGCCACCACCAGGCAGGTTGCCAGGATCCCGGTGCCCAGACCCACCCAGCCAAGGGATATCCAGCCATTCGTCGAAGCCGGCCAGGAGAGCGAGGCATCCGACACGAGGTGCCAGACCAGGGTCACGACGCAGGCAGCCATGCTGACGACAAGGGTGCGCCACAGGACATGGCCATCCGCCGCGCCCAGGCAGGCGAGATAGAGCCCGTAGCCCAACGGCGCGCCGAACGTGATCAGCACGGCGCCAAGCGGTGTCGCTTCAAGATTGCCGGGGGTGACGATGAGTCCCGCCGCGCCCAGAACCAGGGCGATGGCCAGGATCGTGCGCCACTCCAGGCCGGCCCGGAACAGGAGGCTTGCCAGAACGAGCGTAAAAGCAGGGTAGGTGTAGAAGACGAGAATGGTGGTCGCGGCCGGCAGCCGCGCGTAACCCTCGAAGAGAAAGATCGTGGCGGCCCCGATACCGAGACCAGCGAAGAAGGGTGCGCTCAAGGCGCCCCCGGGGCATCGCTGCCAGGCCACGATGGCTCCGAGAACCACGACGGAAACGCCAAACCTCACCAGGAGTGATGACGTCGAGCCAACTCCCTCATCCCTCAGGATCTCCAGGGGCAGCGGAAGCAGTCCGTAACAGACCGCCCCGGCAGCGACCAGGAGCACACCCGCCACCATGGCCGGCCGGTTTGCCTCGTTGACGCTCACGCATGAACTCCTTTATGCAGGCGACCCGACGATGGCACTTGAGGAAAGGCAACGATCATGGCTGGGAAGATCGAAGCACGTCTCGCCGAACTCGGCATCAGGCTTCCCGAAGCCGCCGCTCCCGCGGCGAATTATGTGCCCTGGGCCGTGACTGGCAACCTGGTCTTCGTGGCCGGGCAGATCACCCTTGCCGATGGCGTGCTGAAACACCAGGGCAAGCTCGGCGCGGACATCACCCTGGAGGAGGGCTACGCAGCCGCCCGCCTGTGCGGCCTCAATGTCATCGCCCAGCTCAAGGCTGCCTGTGGCGGTGATCTCGACCGGGTCGTCAGAATTGTGAGACTTGGCGGATTCGTGAACGCCTCGGGGGACTTTCATGACCATCCGAAGGTCATCAACGGCGCCAGCGATCTCATGGTCGAGGTGTTCGGCGACAAGGGTCACCACGCGAGGGCTGCGGTGGGGTGCGCGTCACTGCCGCTCAATGTCGCGACCGAGGTTGAAGCCGTGGCCGAAATCGCCTGATCCGATGAATGGCGGCGAGGCGCTTGTCGCCACCCTTCTTGAACACGATGTCACAACGGCATTCTGCGTTCCCGGAGAAAGCTATCTCGCCGTTCTCGAGGCGTTGCGCCGCCACGGCAACGCCATACGCCTCGTCACCCATCGCCACGAATCGGGGGCGGCCTTCGCCGCCAACGGCTACGCCAAGATCTCGAGGCGCCCCGGCATTGCCCTGGTAAGCCGCGGTCCGGGCGCGACCAATGCCGCCATCGGCATTCACACGGCCGCCCAGGACAGCGTGCCGGTGGTTCTCTTCGTCGGTCAGGTGCCGACCCACGAGATCGGCCACGAGGCGTTTCAGGAGATCGACTACGCCTCCTTCTACGGCACCGTCGCCAAGTCGGTGATCGAACCGGCCAGCGCCACGGACGTGGCAGACGCCACGGCACGTGCCCTCACGGTCGCCACCACGGGCAGACCGGGTCCGGTGGTCGTGGTGCTTCCCGAGGACGTCACCCTTGGCGATGCCGAAACCCCCGTCATTCCGGGACCGACTGCCGGATTCGCCACCAGGGCATCGGCGGATGAATTCGAGCGTGCCGCATCGATGATCGAAGGAGTCGACCGCGTCCTCGTTCTGGCAGGCGAGATGGTGCGCCATGAAGCGGCCCACGACCAGCTCGACCGCCTGGCACGGCGGTCCGGCGCTGCGGTGGTCTCGGCATTTCGCTGCCAGGACTGCCTCTCCAACGACCATGAGGCCTATGCGGGGTCGTTTGCCACTGGCCGCGCAGCGTTCCTCGACGAAGCCTGGGACGAGGCGGACCTCGTAGTGGTCGCCGGCGCCAGGTTCGACGCCATCAGCTCAGCCGACTTCCACTTCAGAGACGGACCGAAGCCCCTCGTCGTCATCCACCCGGACGCTGCCACCGTCGCCGCCCTTCGTCCCCGCCTTGGTCTGGTTTCGGATGTCGGGCCGGCTCTCGATGCCATCGCCAGCCGGCTCGCCGAACCGACCCCTGACCGGCTCGCATGGCGGGACGACCTGAGACGTGCGTGGACTCGATTCCAGCAGGCAGCGCCGGCAGCCAGGGGACTCGTCGACATGACGGCAGTCGTCCGACACGTCAACCGGCAGCTCGAATCACGGGACCACGTCATCACCAACGACGCCGGCAACTTCTCGACCTGGGTGCAGCGCCACTTCCGCTACCGGCTGCCGGCAAGCCAGGCCGGACCCATGTCGGGCGCCATGGGCTACGGTGTCCCGGCCGCCATTGGCGCGGCGCTCGCCCGGCCCGGCGCACGGGTTGTGGCCTTTGCCGGCGATGGCGGTTTCATGATGACCGGCCAGGAACTCACCATCGCCGTCGAAAATGGCCTCAAGGTCATCGCCGTTGTCTGCGACAACGGACACTACGGCACCATCCTGATGCACCAGCAACGCTATGCCGGACCGCGGAACACCATCGCCGTGGCTCTTGACAGCCCGGATTTCCGGGCCATCGGCGCGGCCTACGGGGCGACTTCCTGGCGTGTCGAGCGCACCGAGGAGTTCGCGCCTGCCTTCGATGAGGCCCTCGGCCTCGACGGCCCTGCCCTCATCCATGTCGTCACCGACATCCGGGACCTCTCCGCCGGCGACTGAACCGGGTTCAGGTGCCTTCGGTTGTCGGTATCAGGCCGCCCGCATCGCCGATATCGTCAAAGCTGGCGTAGTTCATGCGATAGAGAATGCTGTAGAGACCGCCGGAAGCCATGAGGTCGTCGTGGGGGCCTTCCTCGACGATGCGACCGTCCTGCAGCACGATGATGCGGTCCGCTCCCCTGATGGTGGTCAGGCGGTGAGCGATCACCAGGGCCGTGCGTCCCTCAAGAAGCCGGGCGAGGGCCTGCTGGATCTTCAGTTCCGTGTAGCTGTCGACGTTTGCGGTTGCCTCGTCCAGCACGAGAATGGGCGCATCGGCCACCAGGGCCCGGGCAAAGCTCAGCAGCTGGCGTTCGCCGAGCGACAGGGTCACCGCACCCTGATCCAGCAGGGTGTCGTATCCCTTCGGCAGATTCATGATGAAGTCGTGGGCTCCGACCGCACGCGCCGCTTCCGCCACCAGGTGGCGGCTGGCGTCGGCCCTGTTGTAGCGGATGTTCTCGTACACCGTCCCCGTGAAGAGATAGGGTTCCTGCAGGACCATGGCCACGTGGCGGCCGAGAGACTCCTGGGTGACATCACGGACATCGTGACCGCCAACCCTGACGGATCCCTCCCAGACATCGTAGAAGCGGTGAATCAGCGCCATGGCGCTGGTCTTTCCCGAACCGGTGGGTCCGACCAGGGCGACGGTCTCCCCGTCCTTCACCCGGAAGCTCACGTCCCTGAGGACCGGCTGATCCTCGACGTATCCGAAGGTGACATTCGCGAAGTCGACGGCGCCGTTGTTGCGGTCGAGTTCGATGGCGTCCCGTCGGTCACGCACGTCCACGTCCACATCAAGGACCTCGAAGATACGCTGACCGGCCGCCATGGCACGTTGCATGATGCTGTACTGGATGGAGAGCGACCGAATGGGATCGAAGAAGCGCTGCACGTAGAAGAGGAAAGCGACCATGACGCCAATGTCGAGGCTGTTGTCCAGCACCAGTCGCCCGCCGACGATGACGACGATCGCCATGGCGCAGCCGGTCAGAAGGTCGACCACGGGGATCAGGACATTGGCAAAGCGTGACGCTCTCAAGTGGGCATTGCGATTGTCGGCCGCCATCTCCTCGAAGAGGTCAAGATTGACGCCTTCGCGGCCGAGCTCCTGTATGGCCCGGATGCCATGGACATTTTCTGCCAGCGCGGCGTTGACGGCGCTGCTGGTTTCGCGGGCATGCAGGAACGCCCGGCGGGCCATGGGAAGCCAGACCATGCGGACGACGATCAGGACCGGCAGGACGGCGAGCGTCAGGGAAGCAAGCCGGACATCGAGGACGAGAAGAACCAAAATGATGCCCACAAGGAGGACCAGGTCGCCGATAGCGAAGATCGAGGACTCGAGGAACTCCTGGAGAGCGTAGACGTCTCCCTGCAGGCGCGACATCAGTCGGCCGACTTCCGTCTGGTCCATGAACCCCAGGGACACCACCTGCAGGTGGGCATACATGGCTCGGCGCAGGTCGAACAGCAGGTGCCCTGCGATACGCCCGACAATGCTCTCGAGAAGGAACATTGAAACGTAGTTGACGACGACAACGCTGAAGAACACACCCATGATGACGACAAGGAGGACGCGGGCACCGTCGCCTGCCGTCAGCGCATCGTCGATCGCCCAGCGTATGACGAGCGGCACCATGAGTTGCGTGGCAATGAAGAAGAGGACGGCGATCACCGCGAGGGCGATCCGCGCGCGATAGGGAGCCAGGTGCAACAGGAAACGCGCAATCACCCAGCGATCGAAGGCACGGCCGAAGAGTTCCTCGTCGCGCGACACCTGAGCGCCGACGACGGCAAGAGCAGGTTTCCGACTGGCCGTCACCATCATGAACTTCCGCCGCTGGCCTGCAGATCCCAGAGCGCGCGGTAGCGTCCCTCGAGCGCCAGCAGTTCCTCGTGACTCCCGCGCTCAACGATCCGTCCCTCCTCCAGGAAGATGATCTCATCGGCGTGGAGCAGCGATCGCAGACGGTGCGCGATGATGATGACGGCCCGCTCGCTGGTCAGGTCATGCAGGGACTCGTGGATGCGCTGTTCGGTGGCCGCATCCACGGCGGCGGTGGAATCGTCGAACACGATCACGGCGCTGTCCGGCAGGACGCCACGGGCGATCGAGAGGCGCTGGCGCTGGCCTCCTGACAGCGACACGCCCCGTTCTCCGACAAGGGTGGAGTATCCGGTCGGCAGCTTCCTGATGTAGTTGTGAAGCTGCGCCGCCGCAGCGGAATGCTCGATGGCCGCCCTTCCCGCCCAGGGATCCCCATAGGCGACGTTGTGATCGATGCCTGCGGTGAACAGGAACGGCTGCTGCGGCACGATGCTGACCTGCCGGCGCAAACTGGCGAGAGTCACCGAGCGAATGTCGGCACCATCGATGGTAATGCGTCCGGCCGTCACGTCGTAGTACCTGCCGACCAGCTGTCCGATGGTGCTCTTGCCGCTGCCGGGAGGGCCCACAATGCCGAGTGTCCTGCCGGGACCCACCTCGAAATCGATGTCGCTCAACGTGCGCCTGTCGCGCGCCGAGGCAGGGTAGGCGAAGTCCACCTGCTCGAACCTCAGGACGCCCTCGCGCACCTCGAGCGGTACGGCATCCGGGTGATCGGCGATACTTGGCTCGAGGTCCAGCACGTTGAAGAGGCGTCCGCCGCACGTCGAGGCACGGGCGACGGAGTTGATCATCCAGCCGATCTGGCGCACCGGCATCTGCAGGATGGCCATGAAGGCGAGGCACTCGGCGAGCTGGCCGAGCGTGATCTCGCCGGCCATCGCCTTTTCTCCGCCGACCCACAGGACAAGGCCCATGGCGGCAAGGAAAATGAATGTCATGCGCGTGCTGGAGCGCACGAAGAGGGCTATCCGGCGATGCGACAGGGCCAACGCGCGTGCGGCGATGGTGTCGTAGCGCAACATCTCATAGGCCGTTGAGGCAAAGGCGCGAACCACGCGAATCCCGCCCAGGTTTTCCTCCATGACCTTGGTGAGCTGCGAAAGCTCCTCCTGCAGGGCAAGCCAGGCATCACGCAACTTCAGACGGGCGCCCGAGGCCATCACGGCAATGACGGGAACGAACCCGAGGGCCAGTACTCCCAGCACCAGGTCGATGCGGACAAGCAGGATGGCGCCGCCGACAACCAGGGTCGACAACAGCACGCACCGCAGGATCCCTGTATCCACCCAGAGGCGCACACCCTCGATATCGAGGATTCCCCTGGTCATCAGTTCGCCGGAGTGAACGCGGTCGTGCCACGACAGGCTCAGGGACTGCAACTGCCTGTAATAGGCCATGCGCAGGTCGTAGCCGATGATCTGGCCGACCGATTCACCCTGATAGTTCTGCACCATGGCGAAGAGGCCGCGCAGAACGCTCGTGGCGATCAGCAGCATGGCGGTCGTCATCAGCGCTTCGCCTGCGAGGTCCCGGCTGATCCCGCCTCCCAGCAGACCCTGTGCTTCGTCCACCGCGCGCCCGAGGAACTGCGGGACGAACAACTGGAAGAAACCTGCGGCGAGCGCGGCAACGATGCCGAGGGCCATGCGCCAGCGGTTGCGGAACGCCATGGCCGTGATTCGCCACAGCACCCCGGCGTCAACCCGCGAAACATCGATGTTGTAGCGACCGTCGAACTCGATATCGATGCGACGCCCGGTTCGGGTCCTGTCTGAAGCCATGTTGGTGTTGTCTGGAACGTCAGGCGACGGGCCCCGGTGAACCGCTCCTGTCACCGGGACCTTTTGCGTCAGGCACTTTACTATGCCGAGGCATCATCTGACAATCCGTTCGGCCTGGCCGCTGTCAGCGGCAAAGAATCGCCTGAGCGGTCTCGTCACCTGAGGAACAGGCCGCCATAACCGAGGGCAGGATGGCTCCAGGAACAGACAGAGGCGGACAGGACCGTTACAGCGCACGCTGCATTGCCAGCATCCACGACGTCGATCGAGAACAGTGGAACCGCCTTGCAGGCACCGACAATCCATTCGTCCTCCATGACTTTCTCGCCTGCCTCGAGGACAGCGGCTCCGCGTCCCCCGAAACGGGATGGGGACCGGCACACGTCCTTCTCGAGGACGCCCGCCAACACCTCGTCGGTGCTGCTCCCGCCTGGTTCAAGAGTCATTCGATGGGCGAATATGTCTTCGATCAGGGACTTGCCGACGCCTTCGAGCGCGCTGGTGGTCACTACTACCCCAAACTCCTCGTCGCGGTGCCCTTCACCCCGGTCACCGGACCGAGGCTGCTGGTCGGAGAGACGGAGCCCGCCGAGTGTGAGGTGCGGCAGCGCGCGCTGGCGTCCGCCGTTGTCGGTCTGGCCAGGAACGCGGAAGTCTCGTCGGCCCACATCAACTTTCTGACATCGCGGGAAGAGCGCGTGGTCTCCCGCCTCGGGTTCCTCCAGCGGACCGGTATCCAGTTTCACTGGGAGAACAGGGGATACGCATCCTTCGACGGGTTTCTTGCCAGTCTGTCATCGCGCAAGCGCAAGGCCATCCGGCGCGAGCGCCGCGAGATAGCGGCCAGCGATATCGCCATCCATCGGTTGACCGGTGAGGCGCTGACCGACGAGGTCTGGGACGCCTTCTACGGCTTCTACCGCGATACCGGGAACCGCAAGTGGGGCATACCCTACCTCACCCGCGCCTTCTTCGAACAGCTTGGCCAGCGCATGGCCGACAACGTCGTCCTTGTCATGTGCCGGCGGGACAACCGCTGGATCGCGGGCGCCCTCAACATCAGGGGCTCATCGACACTCTTCGGCCGCTACTGGGGCTGCATCGAGGATCACCGGATGCTTCATTTCGAATGCTGCTACTATCAGGCAATCGAGCATGCCATCTGCAACGGACTTGCCCGGGTCGAGGCCGGCGCCCAGGGCGGGCACAAGATCCAGCGTGGCTACATGCCGGTCACGACCCGTTCGTCGCACTGGTTTGCCAACCGCAGCATGCACGATGCCGTGTCCAGGTTCTTTGCTGATGAAGATGTTCACATCGGAGAGCAGGCCGACTACATCGAACGTGAACTGTCACCCTTCCGGCACACCTGATCCGCTGTTTCCGGTCACCCTTGCCGGCACGCGTTCGCCCCTGGCGGAGTCCGCGGGGAGATTGCGCACCTGCATCTCGAAATCGAGCGCGTCGTTGTCGGTCACGATCACGGTGACATGCCCGCCACCAACGAGATTTCCAAACAGAAGTTCGTCGGCCAGCGGCTTCTTGACATGTTCCTGGATCACGCGCGCCAGCGGTCTGGCACCGTAGGTCTCGTCATAGCCGTGGCGGCAGAGCCACTCCCTGGCCTGTGGCGACAGCGAGATCGAGACCTTGCGCTCGGCGAGCTGCGTGCCGAGCTCGCCGATGAACTTGTCGACAACATGGCCGACGGTCTCGAGGGTCAGCGACGAGAAGGAAACGATCGCGTCAAGGCGGTTGCGGAACTCCGGCGTGAACAGCTTCTCGATGGCCTCCGTGTCTTCACCCTGGCGCGTCGCCCTGCCGAATCCCATGGGCGACCTGGCGAGTTCACTGGCCCCGATATTCGTCGTCATGATGATGATGACGTTTCTGAAATCGACCTTCTTGCCGTTGTGATCGGTGAGTTTGCCGTAGTCCATCACCTGGAGAAGGACGTTGAAGAGATCGGGATGGGCCTTTTCTATTTCGTCCAGCAGAAGGACGACGTGGGGATTCTGGTCCACGGCATCGGTGAGCAGTCCGCCCTGATCAAACCCGACATAGCCGGGCGGGGCACCGATCAGGCGCGAAACGGTGTGCCGTTCCATGTACTCGGACATGTCGAACCGGACGAGTTCCATGCCCGAGAACTCGGCGAGGCGCCGCGCCACCTCGGTCTTGCCGACGCCGGTCGGTCCGCTGAAGAGGTAGCTGCCGACAGGTTTCTCCGTCTCACGCAAGCCCGCACGGGAGAGCTTGATGGCATCGGTGAGCGCGTCGATCGCCTGGTCCTGCCCGAAGACCACACCCTTGAGCTGCGCCGGGAGTTCAATCAGGGACGCCTTGTCCTGGCGTGATACCTTCCGCGGCGGAATGCGCGCCATGCGGGCGATCACCGCTTCCACATCAGCCACACCGATACTCTTGCGGCGCCGGTTCTTGGGCACCAGCATCTGTGCCGCGCCGGCCTCGTCCATCACGTCTATCGCCTTGTCAGGCAGCTTGCGGTCATGGAGGTAGCGGTCGGAGAGTTCCACCGCCGTCCTGATGGCGTCATGGGTGTAGCGAATCGCATGGAACTCTTCGTAGTAGGGCTTGAGACCACGCAGAATCTTCACCGTATCGCCGACGGAGGGTTCCGCCACGTCGATCTTCTGGAAGCGGCGCGACAGGGCGCGATCCTTCTCGAACACGGAACGGAATTCCTTGTAGGTGGTCGAGCCCATGCACCGCAGCGTGCCGCTCTGCAGGGCGGGCTTGAGCATGTTGGAGGCGTCCAGCGATCCTCCGGAAGCCGCCCCGGCGCCAATGACCGTGTGGATTTCGTCGATGAAGACAATGGCATTGCGATCGGCTTCGAGCGTGGTGATGACCGACTTCAGCCTCTCCTCGAAATCGCCCCGGTAGCGTGTTCCGGCGAGCAGCGCCCCCATGTCCACGGCCCAGATCGTGCACTCCGCCAACACCTCGGGCACGTCGTCTTCGGTAATCCTCCGCGCAAGGCCCTCGGCGATCGCCGTCTTGCCGACGCCCGGATCACCCACAAGAAGGGGATTGTTCTTGGTACGCCGGCACAGCACCTGGATGGTGCGCTCAACCTCCCGTTGCCGCCCGACCAGAGGGTCGGTCTTTCCGGACCTTGCCTTCTCGTTGAGATTGACACAGTAGGCTTCGAGCGCTTCGTCTCCCTGGCGGACCTCCCCCTCGCCCTCCTGCGTTCCGCGCACAACTCTGGGTTCCGACTGCCCCGGAACCTTTGAAACACCATGGCTGATGTAGCTCACGGCATCGAGTCGCGTCATGTCCTGCTTCTGCAGGAACCAGACGACGTGACTCTCCCGTTCCGAGAACATCGCCACCAGGACGTTCGCGCCGGTCACCGCGTCCGCACCCGATGACTGGACGTGGGCTACCGCCCTGCGGAGCGTCCTCTGGAAGCCCTGGGTGGGTTTCGCCTCGACGGCCTCTTCCAGAGTGATGGAGTCAAGATTGTGTTCGATGAAATCCTCGACCTCGCTGCGGATGCGTTCGAGGTCGACATTGCAGGCCCTGAGAACCGCCACCGCATCCTCATCCTCGGTCAGCGCCAGCATCAGATGCTCGAGCGTGGCATACTCGTGGCATCGCATGTTGGCGTGCTCCAGGGCCTTGCGCAGCGTCTGTTCGAGGTTGGGCGAGATCATGGAGGGCTCAATCCTTCTCGAGCGTGGCCTGCAGGGGATGCTCGTTGTGCCGGGCAAAGTCGATGACCTGGGTCACCTTACTCTCGGCCACATCGAAGGGATAGACACCGCACAGTCCGACCCCGTGACGGTGCACGTGAAGCATGATGCGGGCCGCCTCCTCGGGACCCTTGTGGAAGAACCTGACCAGCACGTGAACGACAAACTCCATCGGCGTGTAGTCGTCGTTGAGCAGAAACACCTTGTACATGGACGGTTTCTGCGTCTTTTGCCGAACCTGGGTCGCGACACCAGTTCCGCTGCCATCATCGTTCTGGCGCTTGTCGTCACTCATGAGGCACCATCGGACGCTACGAATGCTACGAGAGCAACCATACTCCCAAAGTTATTGGCAGACCACACAGGGACGTTTGCGCCATCGCGATCCTTGGCGTCCCGGCCGCCACAGTCACCACCGAGCTATCCGTCACGATTACGGAGTGGCGCCGAACGGCTGGAACCGTGACGGCACCACGGTTGTCTCGGGGCGGATTTGCCCCTTGGTTCTTATCGAACTTATGTCATATTATCTTCACAAGAAAAACTCAGGTAAGAAGACTTAAACTGGATCCCAGGCAGAACCCCTATGCGCCGGGCGCCGGCACGCCCCCGCCCGAACTTGCAGGGCGAGACGAACTGATCGAGCGAGCCGCCATCGCGCTGGACCGCATTCGCGCGGGGAAGTCGGCTCGAAGCATCATCCTCCATGGGATGCGCGGGGTCGGCAAGACGGTCCTGCTCAACCGCATGCGGCTGGACGCCGAGGCGCGCGGTATCGCCAGTGTCAAGGTGGAAGCTCCCGAGGGGCGGTCTCTGCCGGCCCTGCTTGTTCCGGCGTTGCGGACAACCCTCTTGCGCCTGAGCCGGGGAGAGGCGCTCAAGGATGGTTTGCTGAAAGGCATGAGGACCCTGGCAAGTTTCACCAGGGCTCTCAAGGTCAAGTATGAGGACATTGAACTCAGCGTCGATGTCGATCCCGAAACCGGACTGGCTGACAGCAGCGACCTCGACACGGATCTCATGGATCTCGTTGTAACCCTCGGCAATGTCGCCGGCGAGCGCGCCACCGCAATCGTACTCTTCATTGACGAATTGCAGTATGTGCCGGAAGACCAGCTCGCTTCCCTGATATCTGCATTCCATGGCGCCGGTCAGGAGCAACTGCCCATCACCATGGTGGCGGCAGGACTGCCCCAGCTGGTCGGGCGAACCGGAGACGCCAAGTCCTATGCAGAACGCCTCTTTGAGTTCGCGTCCGTCGATCGCCTCGACGACGAGGACGCCCGTGACGCCATCGTCGTGCCTGCTTCCAGAGAGGGGGTAGCCTTCGAACCCGGTGCAGTATGCGAGATTCTGCGCCAGACACGTGGCTATCCCTACTTCCTCCAGGAGTGGGGCAAGCACAGTTGGGACGTCGCCGAAGCTTCCCCGATTGAACTCGACGATGCGTTGCGCGCAACGACCGACGCGCTCGCTGAACTCGATGCGAGCTTTTTCCGCGTGCGCTTTGATCGGCTGACGCCGACGCAAAAGCGCTACATGCGCGCCATGGCCGAACTTGGGCCCGGACCCCACCGATCCGGCGATATCTCCCACATCCTGAATCGGCAGGTCACCTCGGTCGCCCCCATACGCAACGCGCTGATCGCCAAGGGTATGATCTACAGCCCCGCCCACGGCGACACGGCATTCACAGTACCGCTCTTCGATGGTTTCATGAAGCGGATCATGCCGCAGTTCTGAGGAAGTCACTCACCGAGAAGTGGCGCAACTCCCGGACCCCGATGCATGCAGCCCTTTGCAGGACGTCGGGTGCCAGACGGTGCGGTCAATGACACCGTGGACGATGCCGATCTGCAAGGCCCCCTGGCTAGCGGCAATGTCTTCGCCGAAGACATCGTGCTCATCGCCGCGAAGCACGCGGTCGGAGTCACCGACCGGATTTCTGTGGTCGAGATGAGCCTTCCTTCACGACCGTGCGGCGGCCGGCGGCTGAGATCGGCGAAACAGCGGCGGATGTCCGGCTCGAGCTCGCAGTGCGCAACTCCACGGTCGCGCTTCCCGATTTCCGTATCAAGGGCGCAACAATGGCCGCAACACCACGGCGCGTCATTACATGGTCCGAGTGGTTGCGCCCGATCGAACGGGGATCGCGGACATCGTTGACGAGAAGAGTCCGTCAACTGGCTTGGACGATCATGCCAGTGAACCCAGACACCAATGGTGGCCGGCAGGTCCCTGCCAGGACGCCACAACGACAACACCCCCTTGGGGCCCTTGTTGACCCGTCGGGGGTGTTGCCCGGGAGGAACGCCGCTCAGGCGGTCTGGCGAACGGCCCGGCTCCAGGCATCGGTGAACCGCTGGCCGAGCGGCTGGCCACTTTCCGTGGCGATGCGCAGCCAGGCATTCGTCATGTCCATGCTGTCCTGGATGGCGTGGTCGAGGGTCTTGCGCACGTAACCCTGCTGGATCTCGACCGCCTCGCCGAACGACTTCGCGCCGGCGAGCGCCTTGCGGGTCTCGGCGCCTTCGGCAGCACGCCGCCTGGCAATCTCGAGGACGCAGCCGTTGAATCCCTCGACGCCCTTCATGAACGTGGCGCCGGCCTCCACCATCGCTTCGAAGTTGGCGCGACGGATGTCGTTGATCTGTTCGAAAACGGTGTTGTCGCCACCCGTCCGGGCGGCGGTATCGAACGCGTCACGCCCCATGGTGACCATGGTCTCGAAGCCCTTCCTGGTGGCATCCGTGTTGCACTTCACGACATCTTCCGAAACCTTGAAGCCGGTTTCGATCACTTCGTCCACTCCCGGGATCTGCGTCGTCTCACTGGTTGTCTTGGCGTTGGCCATGTTTCGTCTCCGCTTGGACAGGCAATATTGCACTGCAACATGCTCGATATGGGCACTATGACGGGGGTTGTCAAGAATAAATTGTGCACTGCACAATACACTGGGAATGGCTGTTTGACGCAAGGGGCGCAATCCACGATAAGGCAGCCGACATCAGCCACCGGGCGACTCTCCATGCCTCTTCCATTCAGTTTCGCGGCACCGGTACCTCTTGCATTCGGCGACAATCGCCTGATGAAACTCGGCCGCGACGTCCGACGTCTTGCCGGTGACGGCGCCGAGGTCCTCCTCGTGACGGACCCCGTTCACATCGGCAACGGCCTCGCCGAGCGTGCCGCCGGAGTCCTCGGCGAGGCAGGGCACGGCTTCAGTGTGTTCAGCGACATCGCCAGTGATCCCGCGGCCGAGACGGTCGATGCCATTGCGGAACAGGGGCGTTCACAGGCCGCGACCTGCATCGTTGCCATGGGAGGCGGTTCGACGCTCGATGCCGCCAAACTCGCCGCCTGCCTTGCACCTGACGGCCGGGGTGCGATGACCTTTGCCCTCGGCGGAACGCCCGTTCCTTCAGGCGGACTTCCCAAGATCGCCGTGCCAACCACCGCAGGCACCGGGTCCGAGGTGACGCGCACCTCTGTCTTCAGTACGGGAGAGCGCAAGTTGTGGGCCTGGGGAGAGAACCTGCAGTTCAACCTTGCTCTCCTCGACCCGCTCCTCACGGTGTCCATGCCGGTGTCCCTGACTGCCGCCACGGGAGTCGACGCCATGGTCCATGCGATCGAATCGGCGACGTGCCGGCGGCGCAATCCGGTGTCCTCGACCATTGCGCTCGGCGCCATCAGGACACTTCGCGAGTGGCTCCCGGAGGCGGTGCGTGATCCGGCCGACACGCAGGCGCGCGGTCATGTCCAGATCGCCGCCACGCTGGCCGGTGTTGCCTTCGACGTGACGGGTGTCGCCGTCGCCCATGCCATCGGTCATGCCCTGGGACAGCATTCCGGAATTCACCACGGACGCGCCGTCGGCCTCGCCCTTGCCGCCACCATGGAGCACTCGGCCGAAGCGGCGGCTGACGCCTATGCGGCAGTCTCGGCGGCTCTCGGTGGAGAAGGAGGGGCAACGGCGAGACAGGCGCCGTCGCTCTATCGGCGTTTTCTCGCGGACATCGGCTTCGATCTGACGCTTGAGGAACTCGGCACGGAGGATGCCAGGGCGATCGCCACACTTTGTTTCGAGCCCGAGAACATGGTGATGCTCAAGGGGGACGCCCATGACTTCACCCCCGACTCGCTGCTCGAGACCGTCAACCGCATGGTCAGCTGAACTTGAGCCGACCACCGACCCGGACCTGGCAATCTTCAAAGTTCCAGCAGAGAGGGCCGAACAGGGATGATCGGGAGGTCTTCGCCCTCTCAGGTCACCTGGCACCAGCCCGCGTGCACGTCCGTCAAACCCGAGCAAGAGCCATCAATCCGGGCACTCGACACAACTGCGATGCCGTTCACGGTTGCTCAGGACTCGCCCGTGTAGATCACCGAGCAAGGGCGGTCATGGTGGTTGAGAAGGCGGCAACTCTCCCGCGCCTGGTGTTCGCCGAGATTGAGAATGCGAACCCGGTAAAGCGTGGTGCCGTCCGTCTCGACGGTCGCCAGGACGGTCTCGCTGTCGCTGGCCAGCAGAGGCGCCAGAAAACGGCCGGTATCAGCGCTTGCCCGCACTGCGTTGTCGCGCTGGGCAAAGGCGCCCACCTGGATGGCCCAGCTGCGATCATCACCGGCGCTGCCTTCGTCAGCACCAACGCCCGGCGATCCGAGCCCGAGCGACTCCTCGAGGCTGGCAACAAGCGCATCATCATCAAGACCACTGTTGAGAGCGGCGGCAAACTGTGCCGCCACGTCGCGCCGCGGGTGCGACGTTGGCAGGGGCACAGTCCTGTCGACGGAAGCGGCCGTAACAAAGGCCTTGCGGACCAGGTCCGTCATCAGCCTGTCTCTTGAAATCCGGTCCTTGCCGCCAATCACGACGCCAACGATGCGCCTGCCGTCCACGACGGCCGACGCCGCGAGATTCCACCCGGCCGCTTTCGTGTATCCGGTCTTGATACCATCGACACCGTCGACTCTGCCCAGAA
The DNA here is from genome assembly GCA_964291415.2 of Alphaproteobacteria bacterium. GTDB lineage: Bacteria > Pseudomonadota > Alphaproteobacteria > SP197 > SP197 > SP197. The sequence goes on from OZ219920.1 coordinate 1,375,907, forward strand.
GCTTGTTGTGACTCCTGTAGGTCCTGTCGCCGTAGGTAAACGACCGGGAGGAGAAGAGAGGGTAGTACTCCGGAAAATCGAACTGCAGGCGCAGGGCCAGCACGGCCATGTCGCGCGCCGTCGATGTCATGCTACGGCGGTGCAGGCCCGAGGCGTTGGTGAAGACCGTGCGCCGCATGCCGAGTTCACGGGCCTTGTTCGTCATCATGGTCGTGAACCCCGCCTCACTGCCGCCAAGACCTTCGGCGACCGCCACGGCAACATCGTTGGCCGACTTGATGACGAGAGCCATGATGGCGTCCTGGGCGGAGATCGAACCGCCTCTGGGAATGCCGAGTTTGGACGGCACCTGATCGCTCGCCTTGCGCGAGAAGGTAAACCGGGTGTCAAGCGTGATGGTGCCCTTCTCGAGTGCATCGAACACGAGATAGAGCGTCATCATCTTTGCCAGGGAGGCCGGGTACATCTCCTTGTCCGGCTTGCGCTGGGCGAGCACATTGCCGTTGGTGGCATCAATCACGAAGTATGTCGTTTCCTTGGCAGCCTCGGCGTCCGTCACACCCGCCAAGAAGCCAAGCACAAGACCTGCCAGAAGGCACCGGGTGCGGCGAACAGGAACACGACCGGCCATCAACAATCCCCTGATGCTTGGCTCTGGCTCATTACAGACGATGACGCGTGCCAGTCCAGCAATTCTTCCACAGATCCTGGAGCCGAACCAAGACGGCGAACGGAATGAACCATACCGAGGGGGTTTGCTGAACAATTCAGGCAATGCACCCTGCATGTAGTGTTCATCTCGCACCGGTCAAACTCGCGGGATCCGGATATCCATCCACAGGCCCGGCCTTGCCTGAAAGCAACGGATATCAACTGGCAGCTCGTCCCGCCGCGGGCCATGAAGACAGGGTCGGGAAACGTTCCTGGTAGGCGGCGCCAGCTCTCAGGGCGAGCGCATCGGCCTGGCGACGTGCCACGATCTGCAGGCCCACCGGCAGTCCGTCTTCGGTAAATCCGCACGGCACCGACAGAGCCGGTTGTCCCGTAAGATTGAACGGCCAGGTGAACGGCGTCCACGTGTACCAGCGTTCATGAGGCCAGCCTGACGGCACCTCTAGGCCCACCTCGAATGCGCAAATCGGCAGGGTGGGCGTCACGAGAAGGTCAAAGCGTTCAAGGAGCGCACCGACATCCGCCGAGTAGCGCATGCGTGCCCGCTCGGCCTCGACAAGGTCAACCGCCCTGAAGGCCTCACCCTCGGCGGCGATCCTGGTGAGGCCATAGTCAAGAAACCGGCGCCGATGCCGGCTCTGGGTACGGATGGCCGCAGCGGAGGCGGCATACCACAGGGTGCGGAAGGCTTCCTCCGCCTTCGGCACGTCGAAGTCGATTTCCTCGATCTCCATGCCGAGATCGCCCAGACCTCGTACCGCCTGATCCACCACCTCACCGACGGCGGGAGTCACCCTGATGTGGCCGAGGTCCCGACTGTAGGCAACCCTCAGACCGGCCACGGTACACCGTGTCTGTGCAAGATGGTCGATCCCATCATCGGCCAGCGACCACGGGTCGCGTGAATCGGGTTTGCCGATCACGTCGAGAAGAAGGGCGGCATCACTCACGGTCCGGGCCATCGGTCCGACGTGGGACAACGTGCCATAGAGGCCCGGTGGCCACGCCGCCACCCTGCCGAAGGTCGGCTTGAAGCCGACAATGCCGCAAAACGATGCCGGAATGCGCACCGAACCCCCACCGTCCGTGCCAAGAGCCAGGGGACCGACACCGCAGGCAACGGCCGCCGCGGCACCGCCGCTCGAACCGCCCGGTGTCATGCGCAGGTTCCAGGGGTTGCGCGTCTGTCCGTAAAGCGGACTGTCGGTGACGCCCTTCCAGCCCATCTCCGGGGTCGTCGTCATGCCGATGAAGAGGGCGCCGGATTCGCGCAGGCGGGCGACGGCAGGGGCATCAGCCGTCCACGGCTGTCTGGCATCCACCGCTTTCGAACCCATGCGCGTCGGCCAGCCCCTGATTCTGAGGACGTCCTTGACGCTTGTCGGCACACCGTCGAGAGGACCGAGTGGAGCGCCCGCCGCCCAGCGCTCTTCCGATGCGACTGCCGCCGCCCGGAATGCCTCGTCGTCCCGATGGCAGAAGGCATTGAGATTGCCATCCACGTCCTCGAGGCGCTCGAGCACGGCATCGGCCACCTCGACGGGTGACAGGTCACGGGCCCGGTAGTGCCGGACGAGGTCGACCGCTGTCAGCCGATGCAGGTCCTCAGCCGGCATCACGCGAATTCCAGTTTCGCCGATGTTGTCAGACCGCCTGACGAATCCTCGATCCACAGCCTGAGTTCACCGCCGGCCTCCGGCTTCCCGCAGACAAGGAAGGGGCGAGGAGCGAAGAGTGGCGCCATCCCGCGGTAGCGGAAGTGCCTGATGCGACGTTCAGGAAATGTCCTTTCCGCGAGGTCAAGCAGCAAGAGCGCCTGCATCGGCCCGTGAACGACGAGATCTGGATAGTCTTCCTCGTTGCGGCAGTACTCGACGTCGTAGTGAATTCGATGAGCATTGAACGTGAGCGCGGAAAATCGGAACAGCAGCACCGGGTCGGCGACAACGCTGCGCTGCCAGGCCGCGTCCTGCGGCGGGGCCACACGCCGTGCCTCTCCGGAGGCTCCGGGTTCATCGCGGAACACGAGGTTGCGAACCTCGATGACGGCGTCCCCGTCTTCCTGGGCGACACGGTGTTCCATTGTGACAAAGCACAGGTCTCCGGAACGCCCCTTCTTCCTCTCCACTGAGGTGATGGTAACCGTCTGGCGAGCCGATCGGCCAAGAACCAGATCGCGCTCGAAGGTGAACGAGCCGCCGGCCCACATCCTGCGGGGAAGCCCTGTGTCCGGAATGAACTCGCCCGGGGTCGTGCGCCCGTCTCGGCCAATGAGGGATGTTGGTGGACAGTCAAGAAAATAGAGCAGGGTCCAGCCGCAGGGGAGCCGGGCGCCTTTCGTGAGATTGGCGTCATCCCTGTCGAAGGTGGCGGCAAGGTGACGGGCAGGTGTCACGCCCAGCACGTCCATCGATTCCCGGGTCTTTCCGACGGAATCGGAGGGTGTGGCCATCGCGCGTTCTCCCTTGTGAAGCCTCTCCTCTTGCCACATGTTGCCGCCCGGAACCATCCACCGGGCGAGAGCGACGTGACTGACTTCTTCGATCCGACAGATCCTGCCCAGCTCTCCGCATTCCTGTCCATCATCGTCATCGACATCGTCATGTCCGGCGACAATGCCATCGTCATCGGCATGGCGGTGGCGGGCCTGCCCCCCGCCATGCGGCGCAGGGCCATCGTATTCGGAATCGCCGCAGCCACCATCCTGCGCATCTGCTTCGCCCTGATCGTGGTTGAACTGCTGAGCATCGTCGGCCTTCTCCTCGTTGGCGGCCTGCTGCTCGCATGGGTGTGCTGGCGCATGTGGCGTGACATTCGCGGCGGCCAGCTCACCCGCCATCCCGAGCCCATGCCGACAATGCGCGCCACCGACACGGACCGTAAACCGACAACCATCCGTCACGCCCTGACGCTGATCGTCGTCGCCGACTTATCCATGTCACTCGACAACGTGCTCGCTGTCGGAGGTGCCGCGCACGGATACCACGTCCTCCTGGTTTTCGGCCTCGTCCTTTCCATCATCCTGATGGCCGTGGCGGCGAACTTCATCGCCAGGCTTCTCCATCGCCATCACTGGATCGCCTACATCGGTCTCGCGGTGTTGCTGTGGGTCACCGGCGACATGATCTGGCGAGGATCCATGCAGGTTGTCGATCACCTGTGATGCCAGCCGTTCCCGGACCTGCGCATCCGCCGGCCGCGTCATTCAAGATGGCCGAGACCAACACCGTGATAGGCAAAACCGGCATCGATGATGTCCGAGGCGCTGTACATGTTGCGCAAATCGATCATGAGAGGCTGGTTCAGGACCGACCTGAGTCGTGCGAGGTCGAGCGACCGGAACTCGTTCCACTCCGTGACAATGACAATGGCATCGGCTCCCGCTGCCGCCTCGTAGGGACCGGTGCAGGTCACCAGCCCTTTCATGGTCTTGCTGGCGGCCCCCATGGCCACCGGATCGAAGGCTCTCACCCCCACACCGCGGTCGAGGAGTTCCGATGCGATGGCGAGACTCGGCGATTCGCGGATGTCGTCCGTGTCCGGCTTGAAACTCAGACCGAGGAGCGCCACGGTCTTCCCTCTGGTGCCATCAAGCAAGGACACGATGCGCTGGGCCATCGAACGCTTGCGGTCGGCGTTGGCGGCGATCACCGCCTCGACGATGGTGAGCGGTGTACCGCTCTCCCTTGCCCCGCCGGCGAGCGCCAGCGTGTCCTTGGGAAAGCAGCTGCCTCCGTAGCCCGGTCCGGGATGGAGAAACCGGTCGCCGATTCGGCCATCGAGACCGATTCCACGGGCCACATCCAGGACATTGGCGCCAACACTCTCGCAGTAGTCGGCCATCTCGTTGATGAAGGCGATCTTGGTCGCGAGGAAGCTGTTGGCAGCGTACTTGATAAGCTCTGCCGTCTCCCGTGACGTATGCAGGATCGGCGTGCGTTCAAAGAAGAGGGGACTGTAGATCTCGTCCATCAGACGCGCCGCCCGCTCGCGCTCGCTGCCAACGATGATTCGATCCGGACGCAGAAAGTCCCTCACGGCCGAACCTTCCCGCAGGAACTCCGGATTGGAGACGACGTCGAACTCCGCGCGGGGCCGTATCCGTCTCATCGCCTCCTCGACCCGGCGACCGGTACCGACGGGGACAGTCGACTTGGTGACGATCACGCTGTAGCGCTCGATGACCCGCGCCACTTCCTCGGCGGCGCTGAACAGGAAGCTGAGGTCCGCCTTGCCATTGCCGCGATGGCCCGGTGTTCCAACAGCGATGAAGATGGCGTCAGACTCCATGACCGACGGCGCAAGTTCCGTCGTGAACGTCAGGCGGCCCGCTTCGGTGTTGCGGCCTACAAGCCGCGGCAGGCCGGGTTCGTAGATGGGCACCTCACCCGACTGCAGGCGGGCAACCCGCCCTTCATCCCGATCGACACAGACGACGTCGATGCCGAATTCAGAAAAGCAGGCGCCCGACACCAGTCCGACATAGCCGGCACCCACCATGGTGATGCGCATTGCTCAAGAATCCCGTCAGGCTGTTACAGGGAGAGCACATACAGCAAACCGCGGGCCTGCGTCATCGTCAGCGCCCAGCCATCAGCACGTCCCTTGCCTCGTTGATCCGCCGGGCGAACCAGGCGGAGCCGCCCTTGTCGGGATGATGCTCGGCCATCATCCGGCGGTAGGCTTCGGTGATCGTCCTTTCGTCGGCATCAGCCGCAACACCAAGGATCTCGGCGGCTTCGGCGACGCTCATGGTGGACGCGGAAGGACGTGGCCCGGCGTGAAATCCACGCGGTCTCTTCCAGGGAAAGAGCAGTGGAAACAGCATGAGACCGGCCATCAGTGCGGCGCGGAACTGCCCCGTGGCCGCCAGCGTGGCAATACCGGCAACAATCGCCGCCGTGAGGATCCACTTGATCCAGCGCAGCACGGTTGATGCACGTGCGTTGACGCCGATCCAGGCCAGTGCCCAGATCAGGAGTACCCCGCCAATTGCCGCAAGCAACCAGTTCACGGCAACATCATCCGCGATCGCGCATCAGGCGTTCCTTCTGGCGTTTCCACTCCCGTTCCCGGATTGCTGCCCGCTTGTCATGTGCATGCTTGCCCCTCCCCAGTCCGAGCTCGACCTTGGCCACGCCCCTGGGGTTGAAGTAGATGCTGAGTGGAACAAGCGTGTAACCGCGGCGGCTGACAGCACCGGCCAGCCTTTCGATCTCCCGGCGGTGAAGAAGCAGCTTGCGCGGCCGTTCGGGCTCATGATTGTCGCGGCCCGCCTGTTGCCAGGGCGAGATATGACAGTCCTCGAGCCAGATTTCCCGGTCCCGTTCCCTGGCGAAGGCCCCGTTGATGTTGGCGCGACCAGCGCGCAGCGACTGTGTCTCGCTTCCGGTCAGAACGATTCCCGCCTCGATCCGGTCCTCGATGGCATAGTCGCGGAATGCCTTGCGGTTGCGGGCAACAGTGGTTCCCGCCGGAATGCTCTTGCCCGCCATTGCACGTGTCAGGCGAGAACCCCGGCCTGCCTCATGGCATCCCTCACCCTGGCCTTGGTCGCCTCCGCCGGAGGCGCCAGGGGCAGACGCACGGAGCCGTCGCCCCAGCCGAGCAGGCTGGCCGCGTACTTGACGGGCCCGGGACTGGTTTCGCTGAACAGCGCCTCATGGAGCGGCATGAGCTGGTCCTGGATGTCCCGGGCCTCTTCGAAATCGCCGCCCTGCCATGCCTCGTGCATTCTGGCGCAGAGTGCCGGTGCCACGTTGGCCGTCACGGAAATGCAACCGTGCCCGCCCATGCCGAGAAGTCCGATGACCGCGGCGTCCTCACCCGACATCTGGATGAACTCCCTGCCGCAGAGCCAGCGCTGCTTGGAGGCCCTGTCGGCAGCCGCCGTCGATTCCTTGCAGCCGACAACGTTGGAGAGCCCGGCAATGCGCTGCATCGTCAACGGCTCGATGTCGACGCCTGTCCGTCCAGGAATGTTGTAGACAACGATGGGTATGTCGACGGCATCGTTGACCGCCTCGAAATGGCCGAAGAGGCCTTCCTGGGTCGGCTTGTTGTAGTAACCGGTGACGATCAGCGCGGCATCCGCACCCGCCTCCCGCGCATGACGCGTCAGCATGATGCACTCGGCCGTGGAGTTCGAACCGGTTCCGGCCAGCACCGGAACGCGTCCTGCCGCAGCCTCGACGGCGAGGCGCACCACATGCATGTCCTCATCGTGGGACAACGTCGGCGATTCGCCTGTCGTACCCATGGCCAGCACGCCGTGGGTTCCCTGGGCAATCTGCCAGTCGATGAAGTCCTGATATCCCTTGTCGTCGATCTTGCCATCGCGGAACAGCGTGACGAGTGCGACAAAGGAACCCTTCAGCTTCGCGGTGATCATGACAGTTTCCAGATCGGCTCTCCCATGGAGACTAGTCCCCACGCGGGGCCGGGACAAGAGGAACCCGCCCGTTCAGGCCTGGGCAACTCCCCAGATTTCGACAGTGTTTTCCGGAGAATGCATCATCGGTTTGGGCACCAGCGTGACCGGCGGCAAGGTGCCTCCCACGGTGTCGAGCAGGGTGTCGAGAAAGGCTCGTGTGTCGGCGGCGCCGGTTGACGTGTAGTAGCAGACCATCAGCTTGAGATCCGACGGACCCCGGTCGAAACCCCTCAGCAGGTCCTCCACAAACGACATGGTGAATCGTGTCTGCGCCACGAGGTCGCCGGGCATCACGCGTCCACCGTCGTTGGTGAAGGGCGTGTGAGGCACCTGCCCGCCCAGCCAGATCATGTCACGCAGGCAAATGGCCTGCCTGTAGGGCAAGGGTATGGGCCAGTCCCAGACGCGATCCGGCCAGACATCCAGGCGCGGGATGTATTTGTCGAAACTGCCGCGGCGGCCCCGCATCGCCAGGACGCCGATCTTGGTGCGCGCTCCTTCCGGATGAAGCCGGTGGCATGGCACCACGGTTGCCGGCGGGCCCGGCTCCCGGAAATGACTGGCGCGCGCACGTGCCAGGGGCGCCCAGTCCTCGAGGCTGGTGCCGAAGTAGTAGCCCTCCATCTTGACGCTGTCCTGGAGCGATGCTCCCAGTTCGTCCAGAGTCCGCTCGTGCATGGCCATGACGGCGTGGCTCTGTTCGACGGGATCCGCCGACAGGATCCGGCCGTCGTCATCGACCGCCGTACGGTTGGCCACGGCGATGAACTCCCCCGCTCTCAGGCCCGCCGTGACTTTTTCGAGACCAACCCTCTCCCGCGCCGGCGCCGGGACTGGTTGGTGACAGTAGCGGGCATCGGCATTCCCGCGCCAGCCGCGGCAGGCGATCGCCTGCACCTGGATGACCTGACCTTCAAAGGGTTGCAGCGGTTCGGGCACGGTGCTGATTGCCGGCAGCGGATCGCCCGGCAGCTGCCGCGCCAGGGCGGCGATGACATCCCAGTCACCGACGTCGGCCGTGTAGTAGGCCTTGATGCGCACCACATCCTCCAGCGTGCAGAATTCCGTGGCGAGGGCTTCCTCGATGGCGCGAATGGCGCCGGCGACCTGGGCAACAAGATCCTCCGGGTTCCGTATTGTCCCCGTCGCATCAAAATCGCCGGCGCCACCAACAAACGTCAGTGGCCCGGCACTGGCTGACTGGTGGTGTGTCGCCACACCGGGCAAGGTCCAGATTCTGTCAGACACGCCTCGTTCCCCTCATCGCCTGGTTCACCTGCCCCATCATCTCAGAAGCCTTTCCGCAAGGGCAAGACCGGGCGTTCGACATCTCTTTGGCATCGCGCGCTTGCGGTGAATGGGGTAAGAGTGAGCGCGAATGGAACAGGGCGGGCGTCGATGCCGGACATGCCGTCATATGCGGACATCGAGTCTGCCGCCCAGCGGCTTGACGGAAAGGCGGTCGTCACGCCGCTTCTCGAATCACCCAGGCTCAACGAGACTCTCGGTGGCCGGCTGCTGGTCAAGCCGGAATGCCTTCAGCTCACGGGCTCTTTCAAGTTCAGGGGCGCCTACAACAGGATTGCAGGCGGCGCCACGGGAAAAGGGGTCGTTGCCTATTCGTCGGGCAACCACGCCCAGGGAGTCGCCGCCGCGGCGTCCATGCTGGGGTACCCGGCGGTCATCGTGATGCCCGAGGATGCGCCGGCCATCAAGATGGCTGGCACCCGCGCCTGGGGCGCCGACATCGTCACCTATGCCAGGCACGACGAATCGCGTGAAGAGATCGCCCGGTCCGTGGCCCGAAAGAGCGACATGACGATTGTGCCCCCCTATGACGATCCCATGATCATCGCCGGTCAGGGCACGGCCGGACTGGAGATCGCCGACGCGTGCGACCAGCGGGACATCACGCCGGATGCCGTCATCACCTGCTGCGGCGGCGGCGGTCTCACCGCCGGCGTGGCCCTTGCCATCAGCCACCGATTCCCAGGGTGCGCCATCCACACCGCCGAACCCGAGGGGTGGGACGACACCGCCCGGTCCCTGGCGAGCGGCCGGCGCCAGACCATCACAGGCACACCCGCCTCGATCTGTGATGCCCTGCTCGCCCGCACCCCCGGCCGACTCACCTTCGACATCAACCGGAACCTTGTCCATTCGGGAACCGTGGTCACGGAATCGACCGTCATCAGGGCCATGGTGACCGCCCTCGAATCCTTCAAGCTTGTCGTTGAACCCGGTGGCGCCGTGGCGCTTGCATCGGCCATCAGCGGCATGGTTCCGGTCAAGGGACGGACCGTTGTCGCCGTCATCTCCGGCGGGAACGTCGACGCTGACGCCTACGCGGACCTCGTGGCGCGCAGCCAGTCATGACGGTGCTCGTGACCGGTGCAGCCGGGTTCATCGGCTACCACCTGGCCCGGTCCCTCCTGGAGCGCGGCGAAGAGGTGATCGGCATAGACAGCCTCTCGCCATACTATGATGTTGATCTCAAGCAGGCGCGCCTGGCCCGGCTGAGCGAGGAGTCCGCCTTCTCGTTCCATCACGTGGATGTTGCCGACCGCGAGGCACTGGCCGAACTGGATTGCAAGAACCGGAACATCGACCGCATCGTTCACCTGGCGGCGCAGCCCGGTGTCCGGCACTCACTGGTTGCGCCGCACGACTACACCGCGGCAAATGTGGAAGGCCAGCTCGCCATTCTTGAACTGGCCCGCTTGTGCAAGGGACTCAAGCATCTCGTCTATGCGAGTTCCTCGTCGGTCTATGGAGCCAACGACGCCATTCCCTTCTCGGTCGAGCACCGCGTCGATCAGCCGGTGTCGCTCTATGCGGCCACCAAACGCTCGGGAGAACTGATGGCATCCTGTTACAGCCATCTCTACGGCATTCCCGCCACAGGTCTGCGATTCTTCACGGTGTACGGCCCCTGGGGGCGCCCGGACATGTCCCCCTGGCTCTTCACGCAGGCTCTCTTCGAGAGGCAGCCTCTGACGGTCTACAACCATGGCGATCTCCGCCGCGACTTCACCTGGATCGACGATGTCATCGACGGCGTCCTGGCGGCACTGGCGAAGCCTCCGGAGACCTCCCCTCCCCACATCATCTACAATCTCGGCAACCACCGCAGTGAATCGATCATGCATCTGATTCACGTGCTTGAGGAGGCCACGGGAATCCGTGCGGACATCCGACTTGCCCCGCTGCAGCCGGGGGATGTCAGCGAGACCCTTGCCGATATTCGGGCTTCGCGCCGCGACCTCGGGTATGAGCCATCAACATCCATCGAAGAGGGGATGCCGCAATTCGTGGCCTGGTTCCGGGACTACCACGGCTACTGCTGACCGGTCGGCGGCGGCGTTCAGCCGTTGACGAGGGAGCGCCTGCCCGATTGCCGGACCGGTCCGCGGATCTCCGGATGGCAAGAAAACTCTTTCGACAACCCGAAGCGGAACAAAATAGCCCGTGAAAATCCTGAAGGCTCGCCCATCCTGACTTACGTCTCGTGGCGCCGACTCGGTACTCGCCCCAAGGCCTGGCGAGCGGTCACGATGGGAATGCCGTCAACTTCCTGGAGCGCAAGCATATGCTTCTTGTCGCCGGAGACGATCAGGTCTACGTCTCCAGCGAGAGCCGTAGCCAGTATCCGATTGTCCATGGGGTCAGGCGACAGGGACACGCTCGGCAACCTGTCAAGGATGACGGCGCGCGCGCCGATGTTCTCAACGATAGCCGTTGCCTCGTCGGCGTCGAGAAACCTCTGCAGGCGCTGGCGAGAAAGAACATCGGCCAGTTCTGCGATCTGTGCGGTGGATGTCACGAGCTTGATCTCGCCACGCTTCCAAGCCTGATACAGCCTGTCCGGCGGAGTGCCCTTGGTGATGAGAGCGCCGATCAGGATGTTGGTGTCAAGAACGACCCGCACGCGCCGCCTTCACCTCCTCGTCGACGAGATCGAGAAGGTCCTGCTGATCAAATGCAGCGTTGCGCTCCTTGACCTGGCTGACGGTTAGATCCAAAACCCGGCGACGCACGGCTTCATCGACGAACCGTGAAAGATCGCCCTTCCTGCCGCCGTTGCGGGCGAGAAAGGTGCGAACCGACCGGTCCGTTTCTTCCGGGATGGACAGGTTCCATCGGGTCATCGGCATTCTCCATATAAAAGCGTATAGACGCTTATACACCTATCTTAAGGTTCAAGATCCACTCCGTCAATCTCCTGCGAATGCAGAATGCGTCATCGTAATGATCCAGTTTCACGTCTGGCGGAACGCGCAACTCAAGGCCGGCACTGGAACTCAGCCGATGACAAGGGAGCGCCTGCCCAAGGGCTGGACAGGCCGGCAGTTGGGTGGATGGAAGTTTGTGAAGGCGGCAATCTGGGGGACAGAGAAGGTGATCGTGTCGGCCAGGACAATCCAGCTGACACCCTCGCTGCAGGGCGGCGTGGTGAGAGAGCCCTGGTAGCGCCATGCCCTCGTCGCGGCGGGAAGCAGGGGGGAAGGATCGACGTCGACATGCCCGAGTGATTCCGGCTCGTCCACGAGTGCCTGCCACAGCACGTCCGCGGCGGGATTGGCCTCGCCCTCTGAGATGAGGACTCCGACCACCGCGAGCCGGCCTTTGCTGTCGGCGTGCACGAGGTGCAGTTCCATTGGCCGCCTCGTGCCGTCGACGAGGTGTTCACTGGCGTGGTGGAAATGGAACTGCTGAAGTTCGTAGCGATGACCGCCAACCAGGAGACCGTGCCCGGGCCCGGAATTGAACTGGATGGTCCGGCCGGTGTCCTCGATGGCAGCACGAACCAGTCCGTAGTGGAACTCGATGGACGGCACGTTTGCCACGCGCGCCTCCACAAGGTCGATCGGCGACTGCTCGGCGCCGCAACCGCAGAGCCGGAAGGCGGGGTCAAGGGAAGCCCAGCACGACGGTCCGTTGTCGGCGGCATATCCCCAGGACTTGCGGGTCATGGCGCCATCACGCCGCGATATCCGCGGTCACCACCGCACCCGTCATGGAGGCGAGGTGATCGGGTGTCTCGCCGAAGACGCAGTGCGGGTGGCCGGCCGCAGCATGAACGAGGGGAAAACGCCACAGGCTGGCGTCCATCACCGTGGGCAGGGAAACCCGGTGTCCCACGGGTGGCACTCCGCCAATGGAGTATCCGGTCGCCTGCCTGACGGTGTCTGCGTCGGCTCGCGCCACAGGCCCTTCGAGGCCCAGTGCCACGGCAATTCTCTCCTGGCGAGCCCGGCAGTCGCCGGCGATGAGAGCCAGCACAGGCGATCCGGCAGCACGGAACACCAGTGACTTGACGATGGCGCCCTGTTGACAACCCAGGGCGCCCGCTGCGTCTGCGGCCGTGCGTGCCGTGGTCGCGAGTTCAATGACCCGGGCCCTGCTTCCCAGCGCTTCCAGGGCGGTCCGCACCCGCCTCACGGCCGGACGTTCGACGAGGCTCATGACGGTATCGCAACTCCCCGGATGACGGCCTCGCGCTCGCCGATGGTGTCGTACCAGCGTCGTACATGCGGAAACCGGCTCCAGTCCGTGTCATACCATTCCGTGCGCATGACCCAGGGCCAGGTTGCCACGTCGGCAATGGAATAGTCGCCGGCAAGATAGGGAACCACGGCCAGGCGCCGATCCATGACGCCAAGAAGGCGCATCACCTCGTTGCGGTAGCGGGTCTTGCCGTAGGGCACGTCCTCGCTGGCGAACTTGATGAAATGGTTCGCCTGCCCGAACATCGGCCCGACGCCGCCCATCTGAAACATCAGCCACTGCAGCACGACGAGCCTTTGCCGTGCTTGCGATGGCATCAGGCAACCCGTCTTTTCGGCGAGATAGATGAGAATCGCCCCCGATTCGAAAACACTGACAGGCTCGCCCTCCGGTCCCTCGCTGTCGACGATTGCCGGGATCTTGTTGTTGGGACTGATCTCGAGGAAGGACGGCTCGAACTGTTCATCGGCACCGATGTCGATGGGATGGACGGTATAGGCAAGGCCCACCTCCTCCAGCATGATGGAGACCTTGCGACCATTGGGAGTGGCCGCCGTGTAGAGATCGATCATCGGGTTCCTTCCTCTGCTTCCAGCCTGAGGCGAAGCGTCCGGTTGACGGCCGGCGGGTTGGCGCGGCCTTGCGACGCCTTCATGACCTCGCCCATGAAAAATCCGAGGAGTTTCGTCTTTCCGGCACGGTACTCGTCCACGCGGTCAGGATGGGCTGCCAGCACGCCGTCGACAAGCGCCTCGATCCGGGCCGTATCCGTCACCTGCGTCAAGCCCCGTTCCTCGACGATCGCGGCGGCCTCCCGGCCAGTGGCGAACATCTCGGCAAAGACATCCTTGGCAATGCGCCCGGAGATGGTGCCATCGACAATCAGATCGATGAGGCCGCCGAGGGCATCGGCGCTGACGGGACTGTCTGCAATGGCGATGCCATCGTGATTGAGGCGGCCGAAGAGCTCGGTCATGACCCAGTTCGCTGCCAGCTTGCTGTCGCGCGCCCGGGCGACCTCCTCGAAGAAATCCGCATTGTCGCGTTCCGCCACGAGAACCCCGGCATCATAGGAAGAAAGGCCGTGACCGCTCATGAACCGCTGCTTGCGGGCATCGGGCAGTTCCGGCATCGATGCCGCGATCCCCGCTATCCATGCCTCGTCGAGGTCGAGCGGCAACAGATCCGGATCGGGAAAGTAGCGATAATCCTCGGCATCCTCCTTGCTGCGCATGCTGCGGGTCTCGTTGGCATCCACGTCGAAGAGCCTGGTTTCCTGCTGGACCGTTCCTCCCTCGTCCAGGATCGTTGCCTGACGATGGCCCTCGTACTCGATGGCCCGCTGCAGGAACCTCAGCGAATTTAGGTTCTTGATCTCGCAACGCGTACCGAGTTCCTCTCCCGGACGTCTCATCGACACGTTGGCATCCACGCGCAGCGATCCTTCCTGCATGTTGCCGTCACACGTTCCGGCATAGCGCAGGATGCTTCTCAGCGTCCTGACGTAGCGCACGGCCTCGTCGGGCGATTCCAGTTCCGGGCGAGAGACGATCTCCATCAGTCCGATGCCCGAACGGTTGAGATCGACCAGGGAGTGGGCGGGATCCCTGTCGTGCAGGCTCTTGCCGGCATCCTGTTCCACATGCAGGCGTTCGATGCCGATGGATCGCGACGTGCCGTCCTCGAGTTCGATGACGAGATGTCCGCCCGTGACGAGTGGCTGCTGGTACTGCGAGATCTGGTAGCCCTGCGGGAGATCCGGATAGAAGTAGTTCTTTCGTTCGAACACGGACCGCCGGTTGATGGCGCCGCCCAGGGCAAGTCCGGCCCGCACCGCCTGTTCGATGCAGGCCATGTTGATGACGGGAAGCATGCCCGGCATGCCGGCATCGACGGCCGAGACCTGGGTGTTCGCATCGGCGCCGAATGCCGTGGAGGCTCCGGAAAAGAGCTTCGACGAGGACACGATCTGCGCGTGGACCTCGAGTCCGATGGCGTAGCAGAACGGTCCGCTCTCCCGTTCGACCAGTTCCGCCATCACGTCGCACTCCGGGGGGCAGTATCGAACCTGGCGGCCTCCTCGATCACCCGTGCCACCCTCAGGAGGCGCGCCTCGTCGAACGGTCGGGCAATGACCTGCAGTCCCAGCGGCAGCCCGTCGCCGTCGAGACCTGCCGGCACGGAAATGCCGGGCAGCCCGGCAAGGCTCGCCGGAACGGTGAAGACATCGTTGAGATACATGGAAACGGGATCGTCGGGCGGACTGTCAGCGGCAAAGGCGGCCGACGGCGTGGTCGGCGTCAACAGGGCGTCAACGGATGTCCAGGCCTCGCGAAAGTCGTCGGCGATGCGCGTGCGCACTTTCTGCGCCTTGAGATAGTAGGCGTCGAAGTAGCCTTCGGAAAGGACATAGGTGCCGATGAGAATGCGCCGCTTCACCTCGGCCCCGAATCCTTCGGCCCGCGTTCTCTCGTACATCGAAACGAGATCGTCGCCCTCGCATCTCAGACCAAACCTGACGCCATCGTAACGGGCGAGGTTCGATGAGGCTTCAGCCGGCGCGATGATGTAGTAGGCCGGCAAGGCAAAGCGCGTGTGCGGAAGCGAGACCTCCCGAACGGTGGCGCCCGCATCCTCGAGCCAGGCGATGCCTCGCTGCCACAGCTCATCGATCACCGTCGGCATTCCCTCCACCCGGTACTCCTCGGGAATACCGATCGTCATGCCGTTGACACCGGCTTCGAGGGTGTCCTCGAGATCGTCGAGAGGCTCGTCCGCGGAGGTCGAATCCAGGGGATCGTGGCCCGCCATTGCGCCAAGCATGATCGCGGCGTCGCGCACGGTGCGCGTCAGCGGACCGGCCTGATCGAGGGAGGAGGCGAAGGCGACAATGCCGAGCCTGGAACACCGCCCGTAAGTCGGCTTGAGGCCGACTGTTCCGGTGAAGGCGGCCGGCTGACGAATGGAACCGCCGGTATCCGTGCCCGTCGCCGCCATCGCCATGCGTGCCGCGACCGCTGATGCGGATCCGCCCGACGAGCCGCCGGGAACCCGTGCCCTGTCATCCCCCGACGCCCGCCAGGGATTGATCGCCGGACCATACCAGCTCGTGAGGTTGGAGGAGCCCATCGCGAACTCGTCCAGGTTCGTCTTGCCCAGCATGACCGCGCCTTCGCGCAGCATGGATGCGGTCACCGTCGATTCGTAGAAGGGCCTGAAGCCGTCGAGAATGTGCGATCCGGCCGTTGTCGGGATATCCTTCGTGCAGAACAGGTCCTTGATCGCGACCGGTATGCCCTCGAGGCGGCCGGCATCACCGGTTCGGCGGCGTCGATCCGAGGCATCGGCAAGCTCGAGGGCCCGCTCGGGAGTTTCCGTGATGAAGGCATTGAGATCGCGGTTGCGCTCCATCGCCTCAAGATGAGCACGAGCAAGTTCCACGGCCGAGACGTGGCCGGCAGCAAGGAGATCGCGCGCGCCGGCGATCGTCAGGTCTGTCAGGGCGGTCATTCGACAATCTTCGGCACAACGAAGCACCCTTCAGAGGAAGCCGGTGCGTTGGCCGTGATGTCATCGGCGACGCCGCCGTCGGTCACCTCGTCGCGGCGCCACTTCAGCGTCATGGCGGCGACACCGGTCATCGGCTCGACCTCATCGGTATCGACCTCGCCCAGAGTGTCGATCCACTCGATGATGGCCGAGAGTTCCCCTGCAAGCTGCTGGCGCTCGGCATCGCCTGTCGCGATTCGCGCCAGTCGCGCAACCCGCGCGACAGTGTCCTTGTCGAACTTCATCTGCCGGTCTGCTCTGGCCTGATGGCGTGCGGAAGTCTAGTGTCGGGGATGGAGCCGTGACCGACCATCACCCATCGCGACCAAAGCTATCAGCGGCGCGCCTGCCCGACAAGCCGCAACGGGATGTCGCATCCTTCCTGGCGCTCTCTCCCGAGGGCCCGCTTCTGGGGATCGATCCCGGTCGCAAGCGCATCGGCATCGCGGCCAGCGATGCATCCAGGATCATCGCCTCGCCTGTCGGGGTACTCGTGCGCGGGCGCTGGAGGGACGACCTGACGCATCTGCGGAACCTCGTCGAGACGAGAGGCACCACCGGCATCGTTCTCGGTTTCCCGGTCAACATGGATGGAAGCGAGGGACCGCAGGCCCGTTCCGCCTGGCAGACAGGGATCAACCTCCAGACCGGTCTTGAATTGCCGGTCCTCATGTGGGACGAGCGGCTCAGCACCTTTGAGGCCGGAGAGATCATCGCCGACAACGAAGGCCGGGGGCGACACGGCAAGCACTGGATCGATGCCGTGGCCGCATCCGTCATCCTGCGTGACGCCCTTGGCGCACTCGACAGGGCCGAAGATTCCACCGACCCCGCCTGACGATCCGATTCCTGTGTGTCGGTTGGCCGGTGTCAGCCTCGGTGTCAGCCTCCATTCCCTGCCCCCGACTGCTCCGGCCACGCCGCGCCAGTCTTGCGACTGTGAATGACACCGTCGTCCGACTGACTCAGGAATATGTCCGAACGCCGGCGAGCCTGGGGATGACGGACGGTCCGTGGTGGTGTAGGTAGCCTTTTTCAATCATGCCGCGCGACGTCACGCCCTCGAGTTTTTCCCATCGCCACCTGCTTGGCATCGAGGATCTGTCGCCGGACGACATCAATCTCCTTCTGGATCTGGCCGACTCCTACGTGGCGCTCAACCGGCGCGCCGAGAAGAAGCGTGACCTGTTGCGCGGCCGCACCCAGATCAACATGTTCTTTGAAAGCTCGACACGGACCCGCACGTCGTTCGAGCTCGCAGGCAAACGACTCGGCGCCGATGTCATCAACATGGCTCCCTCGACCAGCGCCATCAAGAAGGGCGAGACCCTGGTCGACACGGCGGCGACGCTCAATGCGATGCATCCCGACCTGCTCATCGTGCGGCATCCCGACAGCGGCGCGGTCAAGCTTCTTGCCCGTTCCGTCAGGGCCGCCGTGATCAATGCGGGCGATGGCAGCCACGAGCATCCGACCCAGGCGCTGCTTGACGCGCTGACCATCCGCCGCCGTCTCGGGCGTCTCAGCGGCCTGACAGTCGCCATCTGCGGAGATATTGCGCACAGCCGGGTGGCCCGATCCAACATTCTCCTTCTCAACACCATGGGCGCCAGGGTACGCCTCGTCGCCCCTCCGACCCTGCTGCCGACGAAGGTCGACCGTTACGGTGTCGAAGTTCATCACGACATGACGGAAGGCCTGAAGGATGCCGACATCGTCATGATGTTGCGGCTGCAGACAGAGCGGATGCAGGGAAGCTTCGTGCCCTCCCAGCGCGAGTACTTCCAGTTCTTCGGACTGACCTACGAGAAGTTCGCCCACGCCCGGTCCGACGCCCTCATCATGCATCCGGGTCCGATGAACCGGGGCATCGAGATCGACAGCGAAGTGGCCGACGACATCAATCGCAGCGCCATTCTCGATCAGGTGGAGATGGGTGTTGCCGTACGCCAGGCGTGTCTCGAGCTTCTCACCGGCAATCTCGACCACCCGGAGCACAACCAGTGACGCCGCACCTTGCGGATATCTCGATCAAGAAGCGCAAGGCGGAACGGACAGCGTACCTGGATCTGCGCCTGATCGATCCGGCGAGCCGGCGTGACGAGACCGGCGGGATTCTCACCGACGGCGAAACCATCGTCGACCTCGGTCCGCAGGTGACACACGAGAGCATTCCCCAAGGGACCGCCGTCATCGACGCCCGGGGGCTGATCGCGGCGCCCGGTCTCGTCGATCTCAGGGCGCACTTGAGAGAGCCCGGTTTCGAACACCAGGAAACCATCCACACCGCAAGCCGCTCGGCTGCGGTGGGTGGCGTCACGACAATCGCCTGCATGCCGACCACCAGGCCGACCATCGATGATGTCTCTCTCGTTCACTTCATCGAACGCCGGGCGCGGGAAACCTCTCTCGTGAAGGTCCATCCCGTCGCTGCCGTCACGCAGGGTCGCAAGGGGGCACAACTGACCGAACTCGGGCTGCTTGGCGAAGCCGGCGCCCTCGCCTTCTCCGACGGCCCTCGCCCCATCATGAACGCCAACGTGCTGCGTCGCGCGCTGTCCTATGGGACCGTCTTCGATGCCCTGATCATGCACCACGCCGAGGATCTCCACCTCACAGGCGACGGCGTCATGAACAGCGGCGAGACGGCGACGCGCCTGGGTCTCGAAGGAATGGCGCCGGAAGCCGAGACCATCATGATCGCCCGCGACATCCGCCTCGTCGAAATGACCGGGGGGCGCCTGCACTTCAGCAGCATCACGACCGCCGAGAGCGCCGACCTCGTGCGCCAGGCAAGGGCACGGGGGCTGCCGGTGAGTGCGGACACCGCCCCCCATTACCTGGTGCTCAACGAGAGCGCGGTGGGCGACTACCTCACCTTCACCAAGGTACGCCCTCCGTTGCGCGGCGAGGAAGATCGCCAGGCCCTGGTGGCGGCCCTGGCCGAGGGGGTCATCGATGCTGTCGTATCGGCCCACGAACCACGCGACCAGGACAGCAAGAGGCAGCCCTTCGCCCAGGCGGCCTTCGGCGTCGTCGGACTCGAGACCCTGCTTCCCCTGGTTCTCGAAATCGTCGCCTCGGGACGGCTCGACCTTGTGGATGCGCTCGCCCTCGTGACCTGCCGGCCTGCCGACCTGCTCGGATTGAAGGCCGGCCGGCTTGAGGTCGGAGGCCCGGCGGACATCGTTCTCATCGATCCCTCCATGACCTGGCAGATCGACAACCACGCATTCCAGAGCAAGTCCAAGAACTCACCCTTCGACGGCCGCTCGGTCACCGGCCGCGCGGTCCGCACCGTGGTCAGCGGCCGCACGGTGATGGACATCCGAGGTCGCTTCCACGTCCTGATCGTGAGAAGCCTGAGGATCGAGGCACTGGACCGGGCATGATGCCGGACGCATGATGATGCGCGGCTGACCGGGGGCCTCCTTGTTCGACGAACGCATGCTCACGTTCGATGCCCTGCCCTACCTGTGGCCCTTCCTGGTGGGTGCTCTGGCCGCCTGGCTCGTCGGTTCGCTGCCGTCAGGCCTGATCGCAGCGCGGCTCGCAGGGCGCGCCGACCTCCACGAGACCGGCTCCGGCAACATCGGCGCCACCAACGTGCTGCGCACGGCAGGACGGCTGCCCGCCGCGGTCACGCTGGCCCTCGACTACGCCAAGGGAGTGCTGGCGGTCGTGATCGGCCATGACACCGGCGGTCCCGACATGGCCGTCATCGCCTCGCTGTTCGTGGTGGTGGGTCACATGCTCAACCCGTGGCTGCGGTTTCGCGGCGGCAAGGGGGTCGCCACGGCGCTCGGCGTCGCCCTGGCCCTTTCATGGCCGTCGGGTCTGGCCATCCTGGGGGTGTGGCTGGCTGTGGCCGGCGTGACCCGGATCTCGTCTGTCTCCGGCATGGCGAGCATCATCGCGTCACCGGTCGCCATCTGGATGATGACGAGCGACAAGCAGTACGCCGGCGTGATGATCCTCGTCGCCGTCCTGGTGGTCGTCCGTCACCACGCCAACATCCGCCGTCTCGTGACCGGAAAGGAACCGCGGATCGGCCGGTAGCGCACGCCGGTGCGGAGTGCCGGCGAGGCTCCTTGATGAGCGGTCCTGCACTCCCCGGAGAAGCGGCGGCCTCCTTGACGGACCGTGCGACCGGTGCCACTTAGCACGTGCCGGGCGGAATTCTGGGGATGTTCATGCAGGTCGTTGTCGTTGAGTCTCCTGCCAAGGCGAAGACCATCAGCAGGTATCTGGGTCCTGACTACACCGTGCTGGCAAGTTACGGGCACGTCAGCGATCTGCCGTCGCGCGACGGTTCCGTGCGGCCGGAACAGGACTTCGAAATGACCTTCGAGACCAGTTCCAGGTCTCTCAAGGCACTCAACACCATCTCCACGGCACTCGACAAGGCCGAGTCCCTGGTTCTCGCCACGGACCCCGACCGGGAAGGCGAGGCCATCGCCTGGCATGTGCTGAACTGGCTCAGGGACAAGGGTGCAACGGCGGACCGCGCGGTGAAGCGCGTGGTGTTCAATGAAATCACCTCGGACGCCGTGCGCAGCGCGATGGCGGAACCGCGCGACATCGACATGCATCTCGTCGAGGCGCAACTGGCCAGGCGGGCTCTCGACTATCTCATCGGATTTACCCTGTCGCCGGTGCTCTGGCACAAGCTGCCCGGTTGCGACTGCAAGTCGGCCGGCCGCGTGCAATCCGTGGCGCTGCGCCTGATTTGCGAGCGCGAGGCGGAAATCGAGCGTTTCGTGCCCCGGGAGTACTGGTCGGTCGATGCCGATCTCGGAACGGCGGGCGGTGCGCTGTTCACCGCACGGCTCCATAGCCTCGATGGCGTCCGGCTCGAGAAGTTCACCCTGACCGGCGAAGCGATGGCCGGTGAGGCTGCCGCCAGCGTGCGCAGCGGCGCGTTCGCCGTCGATTCCGTAGAGCGCAAGAAGGCCAAACGCAATCCTCCGCCCCCCTTCACCACGTCCACCCTGCAGCAGGATGCCTCGCGCAAGTTCGGCTTCAGTGTCCAGGACACCATGCGCCACGCCCAGCGCCTCTATGAGGGGCGTGACATCGGGGGCGAGACGACCGGCCTCATCACCTACATGCGCACAGACAGTGTCGTCATGTCCCAGGCGGCGATCCGGGACGCGCGGCGTCTCATTGCCGACTCATTCGGCGACGCCTACCTGCCGGATCGGCAGCGTACCTTCACGACCCGGGCGCGCAACGCCCAGGAGGCGCACGAGGCCATCAGGCCCACGGACTTCGCTCGGACTCCCGAGGAGATGGCGCGGTATCTCGAGGACAGGGAAGCACGGCTCTACGCGCTCATCTGGAAGCGTGCTCTCGCCAGCCAGATGGCCGAGGTTCGTTTCGACCAGACCACTGTCGATATCAGGTCGCCCGCCGACGGCCACGGCGGCCGCGACATCGGATTGCGCGCCAGCGGTTCGGTGATGGTCTTCGACGGCTTCACCAGGCTTTACCGTGAATCGACCGACGGGAAGGAGAACGACTCGGGCGACAGGAGATTGCCGGATCTCGCAACGGGAGACCGACTCGAGGTCCGCGAGGTCAGGCCGCAACAGCACTTCACGGAACCGCCACCGCGGCTCACGGAGGCCACCCTCGTCAAGCGCCTTGAGGAACTCGGCATAGGCAGGCCTTCGACCTATGCGCCCATCATCGGAGTCCTGAAGGACAAGGAGTACGTCACGCTCGAACGCAGGCAGTTCCATCCGGCTGACCGCGGACGCCTGCTCGTCGCCTTCCTCGAGACGTTCTTCGGAACCTACGTGCAATACACCTTCACGGCAGACATGGAGCAGGACCTCGACCGAATCTCCAACGGGAACGCGAACTGGAAGGCCGTGCTGCGTGAATTCTGGGACGCCTTTGAAAGAGTGACGCGTGACACCCGGAACCTCGACCTGCGGCACATCGTCGAGAGTATCGAACGAATTCTGGAAGACGACATCTATCCGGACCTGGGTGACGGCAACCGGCGTGCCTGCCCGTCCTGCAAGGACGGCACTCTCAATCTGAAACTGGGCAAGTTTGGCGCCTTTATCGGCTGTTCGGCGTATCCGGACTGCCGCTACACGAAGAATCCCTTCGACAGGAACGGCAATGCCGCACCGGAGGACAACGAACCGCGCGTCCTTGGCGAGGAGCCGCAGACCGGTCTTCCCGTCACCCTGCGCCATGGCAAGTTCGGACCTTACGTCCGCAAGGGCGAGGCCGGATCCGGATCGGCGACGGTTTCGGTTCCGGCATCCATGCCGCCATCGACGATGACGCTCGAGACAGCCCTGGCGCTCCTCGCGCTTCCGAGGGAGGTCGGCGAACATCCCGAAACGGGGTCCGTCATCACGGCCGGTATCGGGCGATACGGTCCCTACCTGAAACACGGTTCGCGTTACATCAATCTTCAAGACGACGACGTGCTCACGATAGGACTCAACAGGGCCGTGTCGTTGATCGCCGAAAGCGGAAACACCAGACGAGGGGGGCAGGCTCTCCGGGTGCTTGGCGAACATCCGGACGATCAGCAGTCTGTCGAGGTGATGAAGGGGCGCTACGGCCCCTATGTCCGGCACAACCGGACCAATGCCTCGCTTCCTGCAGGAGTCGATCCCGGCGATGTCACTCTCGAAATGGCGCTCGATCTTCTCTCACGCAGGAAGGCCGCGCAGAAGAATCGGCGAAAGCCGCCAAGAAAGGCCAGGAAATCCGCTCGCGCCACCTGAGAATGGGCCGCCGTTCCAGGGACCATGACCGGCGTGACATCGTTGTCGAGGTCATCGACCTCGACGAGGAAGGTCATCCTCTGGCGCGCCCCGTCAAGTGGACCGGTCGCGGAGTGCCGCCACTCATCGTACTCGACATGGTCAGCGGCGGAAGGTCCCCTGCGGCAGGGGTCGGAGATCTTGCCCTGGTCTCGGTCCGGCGCGGCACGAGCGGTGGACGACGCCATGGCAGGCTGCACCGCATCCTTCCCCGGCCTCCGGCCAGAATAGCCGGCATCTACCAGCACATCGGACGCAGCCGTTTCATTGCCAGCACCAGCCGTCGCGAAGACCGCACCTGCGCGGTTGCGGCATGCGATGTCGACTCCGTGAGCCACAACGACCTGGTCCTGGCAGAGCCCATCGACGACGGGAGTCTTGGACCGCCCCGCGTCCGCATCACCAGGACACTTGGCAGCTGGAGGAACGCCGGCGCCATCAGCCTTGCTGCCATCGCCGCACACGGCATCCCTCTCGAGTTTCCGGACGACGTTCTCGTCGAAGCCAAGGCCGAGACGGCCACGAGCGACGGAGAAGACCGCAGCGATCTTGGCGACATCCCGCTCATCACCATCGACGATGACGATGCCCGGGATCACGACGACGCCGTCTTTGCGGAACCGGACGGTGACGGCTGGTACGTCATCGTCGCCATCGCCGATGTCGCACGCCACGTCCGGCCGGCAAGCGCCCTCGACCGGGAAGCCTTCCTGCGGGGCAACTCGGTCTACTTTCCGGACCGGGTGGTGCCCATGCTGCCGGAGGCGCTCTCCAACGACCTGTGTTCCCTCAAACCCGGAGTACCGCGTTCCTGCGTGGCGGCTCACCTGTGGATCACCAGCCGAGGGAGGCTGCGACGCTGGCGCTTCCAGCGGGCGGTCATGTGCTCGAGGGCGCGCCTCACCTACGCCGAGGTCGAGGAACACCGCAGCGGACGTCCATCGGCCGCAACCTCCTCCCTGCCTGACCGGCTCATTGACCATCTCTACGGTGTCTTCCGGGTTCTTCTCGACGCAAGACGTCAGCGCGGCGCCTTCGAGATCGAGCGGGGAGAACGCAAGGTCACCTTCGACAGTCATGGCCGGATCGGCGAAATCGTTCTCAGACACCGTCTGGACAGTCATCGTCTCATCGAAGAGCTGATGATCGCGGCCAACGTCGCGGCGGCCCGGGAGATCGCTTCCCGCGGCAAGGCATGCCTGTTCCGGGTTCATGACCGCCCCAGCGATGAAAGACTGGAAACCCTGCGCACATTCCTTTCGATGCGCGGCCATGGATCCCTTGAGGCACACCGCCCCTCTCCGGGCGATCTTGCCCGTGTTCTGGATCGTGCCGCCGAGACCGGTGAACGCCAGACGATCGAGGACATCGTGCTGCGCTGTCAGGCCCTGGCAGCATACAGTCCGCTCAACATCGGTCACTTCGGCCTCGCACTCGAGCAGTACTGCCATTTCACCTCCCCGATCAGACGCTATGCCGATCTCCTGATCCATCGCGCACTCCTCGGTGAAACGCTTCCCGATGACCTCGAGCGCGTGAGCCGCCATCTTGGCGCCATGGAACGCAGGGCAGTCGGCGCGGAAAGGCATGCCGGTGATCACTACGTCGCCCGGTGGCTTGCAGCCCATGACCATGCCGTCATGAAGGGCTGCATATCGGGCATCGGCCGATTCGGGATCATCGTCAGGGCCGGATCCATCGAGGCCGAAGGGCTGGTGCCCGCGCGCCACCTGCCGGGCGGTCCCTTCCGTTATCAGGAATCACGTCAGACATTGCACGGCAAGACAATGCGGTATGCTCTTGGTCAGAAAGTTCAAGTAAGACTTGCAGAGTGCGACATAAACAACGCCTCTCTGCTCTACACGCTTGTTCGTTCCTGATAACTTCTGTAATATTTTAATGCTTTATTAATACGAAGGTTACCGGCTGTACTTCAAGTGATACCTCGCCGTTTGACGGAGTGCTTCCGACGATGCATCATGAATTGTGCCGGACGGGAGGGCGCCATGGCATTGGCCAGAGAGATTCGCAGCGATGATCGCGGTGTTCATGGTCGTCCCACCATCGTCCAGAGACGCTGGCTGATGAAGGGACTCGACCAGCCCGGTGGCAAGCTGCCGCTGTTCGACGAGGTCGGCCGCGAAGTCGACCCCCGTACCATACGAAGCTGCATACGCCAGGGCTGGGCGGAACCCTGGATCACCAATCCCATCAAGCCTGACTGGCTGGTCTGCCGGCTGACCGACGCCGGCCGCAGCATCCTCGTCTGACACGTCCCGTCTGATCCGCCGTCAATGGGTCGGAGTTCGCAACCGGCGCGCGGCGCCAGGCCGCGCGATGCCGCCAGCATTGTCCTGCTTCGCGAAACCGGCGACTTGGTCGAAGTGCTGATGGGACGGCGCCGCAAACGTGCGCGGTTTCTTCCGGACATCTACGTGTTTCCCGGGGGCCGCGTCGATGCTGTCGACAGGAGTGTTGCGGACGACCGGTTTCGCCTGTCGGTGGAGACCGAACGCACCCTGAGACGCGATACCCCGAACACCTCCCCGCTGGCCCTTGCATTGGCCGCCATTCGCGAAACCCACGAGGAAACGGGGTATCTGCTGGGTGAGCCTGCATCGGCAGACGCATTCAACCCCCTGCCCTCGACGCCTTTCTGGAGCGCCTGCCGGGAGGCGAGCATGGTGCCGGACGTGGCCGCTCTCGACTACATCATGCGGGCCCTCACGCCCACCCTGTCGCCAAGGCGTTTCAACACGCGCTTCTTTCTCGCCGACGGTGCGGCCTGCCAGGGCGACCTGCTCGTTGACGGGGAGCTCGAGGACCTTCACTGGCTGCCTCTCGACGAGGCCTTTGACCTGCCGATCATCGACGTCACGGAACTCGCCCTGACGACGGCGCGACAGCGCTGGCAGGGCCGGGCACTTGGACTCAAGCCTGCCACCATTCCCTTCGTGCACTACGTCCGTGACAGTCAGCGGATCGACCACGTCTGAGATTCGTCTGTCGCCTGGCGACAGACGACGATGCCTGATCCTGCTGATTGCGGCACTGTCGGTCGTCAGCATGACGAGTTCGCTGGTGTGGCCCATTCTCGCCGAATCCCTGAGCAACAGGGGGTACAGCGAGACCGAGATCAGCATCAGCGCCGCCGTTCAGTTCGCCGGTATCGCCATCGTGTCCCTTGTCGCCACCCGCTTCATTCCGGCGCTGGGAATCCTGGGTTCGATCGGTGTCGGCCTCGTTTTCGTCGCCATCGCACTCATCGGTCTGCCGCTCTGGCGCGACTACACCGCCTGGTGCGTGCTGAGATTCCTGCTCGGTATCGGCAACGCGCTGCTGTTCACCGCCGGCGACACCTGGATCAACCAGATTCTCGATGATCGCGTCCGTGGGAGGTGGGTGGGAATCTACACCACCGTCGGCATGGCGGGCTGGGCTGTCGGACCCCTGGTCGGCGCCAGTCTTGACCCGGAGACCGCCTGGCCCTTCCTGATCGGACTGTCGTCGGTCATCATCACGTCCGTGCTGCTCCTGCCAACCCGCAGGATCACGTTCACCTTTCCGGTCGAAGATCGCACCCACGCCGGCATCGGCCGACTCATGGTCGTGTTCCTGGCGGCGCCGACCGTGCTGTTGGCATCGGGGATGTTCGGCATTCTCGAGGGAGGGCTGCAGTCCTTCGCCCACCTCTACACCATGGACGTGATCGGAGAGGAGTTTCGCCAGACGGGATACGCCGTCATCTGGGTGGGATCGGTCGGCGCCATCTTCTTCCAGTATCCTGTCGGATGGCTGGCCGACCGCGTTCACCGGGGCTGGCTGCTGGTCGGATGCGTCTTTGTCATCGCAGCCTGCCTGGCCCTCCTGCCATGGCTCCTCCATGGCGGCACCGGACCCTGGTGGACCGGTCCGGGCCTCCTCCTGTGGTCGGTCCTCGTCGTCTGGGGCGGCGCCATGGGCGCCGTCTTCACAGTCGGCATCACCCTGCTTGGACAACGCTTCCGTTCCGTCGACCTCGTCGCAGCCAATGCCGTCTTTTCGCTTCTCTTCGGGATCGGAGGCATGGCAGGGCCGCTGATGGTCGGCATGTCCATGGAGGAATTCGGGCCCCACGGTTTCGTGGGATCCCTCATCATCGCCGTCATCCTCTACGGCTGCTTCGCCGCCGCCCGCCAGATCATCCGCCGGTAGCCGTCCCATCCGGTTCGCCAGACAAGCTCCGGCAAGTTCCGCTGGACGGACCACTCCCAGAGCGACGTCGCCGGTGATGGCCTGCCCCAGTCTCTCCCTGGAGCGACGCGGCGCACGATGTCCGTCTCGCCACGCTTCGCGCCAGAGGTGATCACGACGCCACCATACAGAAAGCGAGGCCCATTCGAGAGCGCTCGCCAGCATGGCATTGCGACGAGGTGTGGATCCCCGGGAGCGATTCGGATCAATCAGACCCTGGGCGCCGCCGGAACCGGTCCACGACAGAAAACAGGTGTCGTCACTTTGGGCGAAGCACTCCGAAGCCGTCGCCAGCCCGACTTGCGCAATGGTCCTGACCTCCCTTGCCCGTTTCGGAGACAAGGTCAATTTCTTGACGAAAAGTCAAAAAATTGTGATCATTCCCTGCATCCACGTCAGAAGCAGGGAGGCTTCCATGACAGAGATGCATTTTTCACGCCGTCACCTGATGCAGGCATCGGCGACATCCGTCGCTGCCGCCGGGTTCGCCAGTTTCCTGATGGACCCGACGAGCGCATGGGCGCAATCGGAAAGACCGCTCAGGATCCGCAGCAATCGCGCGATCCTGTCGACCGATCCCGGTTACATGATCGGTGGCTTCGAGATGGTCCTGCAGTTCACCTGCCTGGCGCGGCTGGCGGACTACACCGGCGGCGACAGCTGGGGCTGGAGACCAAGTCAGTTCGTGAACTCAATCGAACAGGTCGACGCCCAGACCATCAGCTTCGAACTGAAACCGGGAATCATGTGGTACGACGGCACGACGCACGAGGTCATCGGTGAACTCGATGCGGAGGACGTCAAGTACTCACTTGAGCGCATGCGCGTATCGGAGTGGAAGGACAAGGCGGTCACGCTTGACCATGTCGAGGTGACCGGCAGTCACACCGGCATCATCCACCTTAATCAGCCGTTCGCTCCGATCTGGTACACCTGGTTCTGCGACGGCACGGGCTCGATCGTCTCGAAAAAGGCGGTTGAGGCGGTCGGCGGCACATACGACGGCATCTTCAACTTCTATTGCGGCCCCTATCGGGTTGCCGAGTGGATCCAGAAACAGAGCTATACGCTGGAACCGAACCCGCATTGGGGTGGCAGGCCGGCCGCCATCAGCAACGTCAAGTTCTTCATCATCGATGAGGAGAAAACAGCCGAGATCGCCTTCGAGGCCGGCGAAATCGACATCACCGAGATCGCCATCGACGCGATTCCGCGGCTTCAGGAGGACCCGCCCGAAGGCGCCATCGTCAAGGTCTACTCGGGCACCGCATGGTACTGGATGGGCATGAATACCGATCATCCCAATCTGCAGGACATTCGGGTTCGAAAGGCCATCCAGCATGCGGTCGATGTTGACTCGGTCATCGAGGGCGCCTGGGCCGGCGTACCGACGCGTGCGTACGGCATCGTGCCTCCGGGATTGATCGGGTACCGCACCGAGGGCAAGTACCAGACGCCCGATCCGGATGCGGCACGCGCGCTGATTGCCGAAGCCGGTGCCGAAGGCCGGACGATCACCTTGAAGACGATCAACAGCGCCGACCGCATTGCGGCCGCCCAGATCATCCAGGCGAACCTGGCCGATGTCGGGCTGGAACTCGAAATCGTTCCCATGGACGCAGGCCCGTTCTGGAATCTTGGCCTGGAGACCGAGGGAGACGAGTGGAAGGACCTGGAGTTGTGGATCATAGAATACGGCGACTCGCCTGATCCCAGCCAGATGGTCCAGTGGTACATCTCCGATCAGGTCGGCATCTGGAACTGGGAGCGCTGGTCCGATCCCCAGTTCGATGAACTGTACGCGGCCGGCCTGGGCGAGACCGATGAGGTCAAGCGTCACGACATCTACGTCAGGATGCAGGAGATCATGGAGGACACCGGCGCATACGTATGGCTCATTTTCCCGCCCCAGGGCGTGATGTATCACGAGGACCTGGAACCCGCGATACAGCCCAATGGCGCCTTGTGGTACGTGGCGGATTTCGAGTGGAAGGACGACGCAACCTGAACCGCGCGTGACTCGCGAAGGCCCCCGGCATCCCGGTGCCGGGGGCTTTCTTTTGCAATATGCGTGCCTGACTGAATACACTGTTGTTCTTCAAACTATTCTTTCTTCATGTCTTCCCGTGCCGAATGTTCCTTGCACGAAAATGCAACGTGTCCCGTGATGAGCATGGACTTCGTCCCCAGCACAGTTTTTCGTGGTGGCGGATTTCATCTCCTGAATATTGATTGAATTCAGAATCCGTCGCTCAACCACTTGCAGTATTCCGTTCGACCCAATCAAGTTCCGGAGACTGGGACATGGCGAATGGTTGGAAAGTCGGCATCGATGTCGGTGGCACGTTCACCGACGTGATCGCGACCCACCAGGCGCTTGGCGAGACAAGAGTGGCAAAGGTGCCGACGCGCACCGATGACCGCATTGCCGGATTGGTGTCTGCACTCCAGGCGGTCGGTCTCGCGTGGTCAGACGTGGACGACCTGATTCACGGCACCACCATCGTCACCAACGCCATCATCGAGGGCGACCATGCCAAGGTTGCGCTGATCGCCACGCGCGGGTTTTCCGATACACTTGAAATCGGTCGCCAGAACCGGCGTCACCTCTACCGCCTCGACTTGCCTCCCAAACTCCCGTCACAGGTGCCGGCCAAACGCCGGTTTGAAGTCACCGAGCGGCTCGATCACGATGGCCGGGTCCGGACCGCCCTGGATCCGAACTCCGTGGAGGATGCCATCGGACGCGCCGAGCGGAGCGGAGCCGAAGCGGTCGCCGTGTCTCTGCTGCATTCCTATGCCAACTCCGTCCACGAGGAGGCCCTGGGCGAGAGTCTGCGCTCGCGATTCAGGTTCGTTGCGCTCTCGCACCGGGTCAATCCGGAGGCGCGCGAATACGAACGCACCGCAACGACCGCGTTGAGCGCCGGCGTCATGCCCCTGGCAGCGGCCTATCTCGACGATCTGGACGCGGCGAAGCCCGGCAATTCCCGGCTGCACTTCTTCCATTCCGCCGGAGGGATGGCGTCACCGCACGTTTTACGCGACCTTCCACTCGGCCTCGCGGCCTCTGGTCCTGCTGCAGGCGCTGCCGCCGCGGCGCAGTTGGCTCGCACGCTCGGGATCGAGCGCGCCATCAGTTTCGACATGGGCGGCACCACCACCGATGTCTGCCTGATCATCGACGGAAAAGAGCAGGTCACGAGTGATCGTTCCATCGGTGGTCGGCCCTTGCGCCAGCCCATGGTGGCCGTGGAATCCATCGGTGCGGGCGGCGGGTCAATCGCCCGGCTCGATCACGGCTCCCTGACAGTCGGACCGGAGAGCGCCGGCGCCGACCCGGGACCCGCCTGCTACGCCAGAGGCGGCGAAGCGCCAACTGTGACCGACGCCAATCTGGTGCTTGGATACATGGATGCGAACAGTGTCCTTGGCGGATCACTCCGCCTTGATGTTGCTGCGGCTCAAGACGTGATTGCAGAACTGTCCGCGGCCATGGGCATGACGATGGAGGGCGCCGCTTCCGGCATCATCAAGGTGGCCAACGCGGCACTGTCGCGTGCGCTGCGCCGTGTCACCGTGGAGCGCGGTATCGACGGGCGTACCTGCACCCTTCTTGCATTCGGCGGCGCGGGCCCGATGCATGCGGTGGCGCTGGCCCGTGCCTTTTCCATCGGCAACGTGATTGTTCCCGCCCACTCCAGCATGTTCTCGGCGCTCGGATGCGTCGGCGCGAGGATGAGCCATGCACAGCAGAGTACGTTGCGCGCGGCCTCTGAAGGCTGGGACGCCGAAGGGGTGGAGCGGACGCGACAGGCGCTTCGAACAACCCTGGCTGCGCCCCTTGAGGCAGCCGGTCATGATGACGATACGCTCACGGTCGAGGAGGTTGCATCGATTCGCTACCGGGGCCAGAGCTACGCAATCGAGATCCCTGGCGCGACCCTTGACGATCCGGAATGCCTGGGGCGTGAATTCCGGGACCGCCATCGGGCGCTCTACGGCTTCGCGACCGACGATCCGTGGGAACTGGTGTCGATTCGTGTGCGGGTCTCGGCCCCCCGCGAATGCACGTCCTGTCCGCCCATCGCCAGGACAACAGAAGCACTCTCGCCAATCAGGACATCGTCCTGCGCGTTCGAATCGGGCGCACGCGTGCCAACTCCACGTTACGATCGCGCCAGCCTGAGGGCCGACAGCACGCTGAGCGGGCCGGTCATCATCGACGACGCGTGGTCGACCATTGTCGTTCCGCCCGGCGCGACGTTGACGGCCGACGTCGACGGCCATCTGCATATCGCCACGGGGGTCGGGTCGTGAGCGCCGGGATCGACCCTGTGACCCTGGAGGTGATTCGCCACGCGCTGACGGCGACAGCGGAGGAGATGTCGCTCGTGGTCATGCGCTCGGCGCGTTCGCCTCTCCTGCGCGAGGCCGGCGATCTCTCCTCGGCGCTGACCGATGCCGACGGCCATCTCATCGCCCAGGGCCGCGACATCCCCATGCACATGGGAGTCATGAGCTTCACCGTCCGCGAGTTTCTGAAGCGGGTGCCGCGTGAGCGCCTCGCGCCGGCAGACACGTGGTTTCTCAACCTGCCGGAGGTTGGCGGAAACCACCTTCCCGATGTCAAGGCGATCCGCCCTATCTTCACGCAAGGCGAGATCGTGGCTTTTGCCGTGAGCCTCGCGCACTGGGCGGACATTGGCGGGGCCGTTCCAGGCAGTTACGTCGCAAACGCCACCGATGCCTGGCAGGAAGGACTTCGCATCCCTCCCTTCCGCCTCTTCACCGCGGCCGGCCCCGACCGCGAGAAGCTCGACATGATCGCTGCCAATGTGCGGGGTGCCGAAGAGCGCGAGGGTGACATTCTGGCGCAGGTTGCGGCAGGGCGGGCCGCCGAGACACGGGTTCATCAGATCGTGGCGGAACACGGCAGGAACACCCTGATGACCGCCATGTCCGCCATCAATGACCGGGCCGAGGTCCAGATGCGCGAGGCGCTCGCGGCAATTCCCGACGGCGTCTACACGGGCGAAGACTGGCTCGACGACAATGCTGCGGGCGGTGGCCCCGTCGCCGTCCGGGTGCAGGTGACCATCGCCGGCGACCGGGCCCGGTTCGACTTTTCGGATACGGACGACGAGGCACGGGGGCCGGTGAACACCACGCCCTTTGTCGCTGCCGCTTCCGTCTTCTATGTGGTCAAGGCACTCCTTGGCGCCAGCATCCAGCCCTGCGGTGGCTGCTACCGGCCGCTGGAGATCGTGACCCGGCCCGGTTCGCTGCTCGATCCGGGCCGGGAGAGCCCGGTGGTGGGCGGCAATCACGAAACGTCGCAGCGTATTGCCGACGCCGTGTTCCGGGCTCTGGAACCGACCGGGCCGGAGCGGCTCACCGCCGGCGGTCCCACCACATCGGGACTGGTCCTGTTCGGCGGACGACGGGCCGACGGGACCTGGACCACTCTCTACGAGGTCCATGGCGGTGGAGAGGGTGCGCGACATGATCGCGAGGGGATGCCGGTGGTCCGGGTGCACTTGTCCAACGTGATGAACACGCCGGCCGAGGTGGTGGAGGCCGAATTCCCCATCCGCATCGAATGCCAGCGCCTGCGCCGGGGGTCCGGTGGCGCCGGCCGGCATCGAGGTGGAGAGGGGTTGCACCGGGAGTACCGGATACTCGCCGACGACATGTCGGTCACGTCGATGTTCGAGCGGCGCGTCGTGCCGCCCTACGGCTTGCAGGGGGGTGATTCCGGAGCGCCCTTCCGCGTAACCATCCAGCGTTCGGACGGCAGCCGGTCGGACATGCCTGGCAAGGCGAACCTGCGTCTCGGCAGGGACGACGTGGTTGTCGTCGAAAGCTGCGGCGGCGGCGGTTACGGGCAACCCGGAACGACGGCAACGGATACACTCGCGAACAGTGCAGACAAGGGAAAGATGCAGTGAAACTGGACGGCAAGAAGGCAATTGTCACCGGCGCCGCGAAGGGCATGGGTGCTGCCATCACGACAACGCTCGCGCGCGAGGGCGCCGACGTCGTTCTCACGGCGCGCGAATCGGACGCCCTCGAACAGGTCGCCGGGGAGGTCCGGGCGGTTGGGCGTGCGGCTCATGTCGTCGCCTGCGATGTCACCGACGAAACGCAGGTCAAGGCGATGGTGAATCACGCCCTGGATGCCTTCGGCGGACGCATCGACATCCTGGTCAATGTCGCCGGCGTTACCGGTCCAATCGAGACGCCGGTGCAGGACATTGCCGTCGCCGACTTCGACGACGTCATCACGACAAACGAACGCGGCACCTTCCTGCCCATCAAGCACGTGGTGCCGACCATGATCGCCCAAAGGAGCGGCAAGATCGTGAACATCGGCGGCACGTCCGGTCTGCGCGGTTACGCCATGCGCACGGCCTACAGCGCCTCGAAATGGGCGGTACGCGGGATCACACGGACGGTGGCACTGGAGGTCGGCAAGTACAACATCAATGTCAACGCCGTCTGCCCGGGAATCGTCGAGACGCCGCGCATGCAGAAGCTGTGCGAGGAAAAGGCGCGCGTACGCGGCTGGACCGTCGACGATGTGTACGACGAGTATGTTCAGGAGATGGCACTGAAGCGCGTGACCACGCCAGTCGACGTGGCCAACGCCGTCCTGTTCATGGCAAGCGAGGACAGTCGTCAGATCACCGGCCAGGCCATCACGGTCGACGGCGGCTGGGACGTGTGACCGGGCAGAGAACATGACGGCAGAAGTCGCTGCGAGGCGCGCACCGTTTGAACCCGAAGTCCCGAGCATTCCGGCCGGCGAGGTCATTGTTCCCTTTGCCGGGGCCACGAAGTGAATGTTCGGTGTCCGCGCCAGGCGGGAGCCGCTGTACCAAGTGACAAGCACCCGTGAAGTCGGCGAACTGCCGCGGATCGAATTCTGGCCCCGATACAAAGTCATGTCCAGGCGCACGGCAGCGAGCGCCGCGCTGTGAATGAACCGCTTTTCCCTCCTCAGGGGAAAGCAGCCGAATCCCGTACTCCCTGGACAGATCGCGACCATCCGGACGGACTTTGGATCAAACAGAGGCGTTCGCCTCAGGGGGCGGTCTCCGTCATGCGCATTCGAAACTGGCAACTGTCGCGTCGCACGACCGGTCGGCTTCGGCTATCTTCGCCCCGACGCGGCGGCGAGGGGAGACACCATGCCCAGGGCCATGATCACCAGCCTTCAGCCCGATGCTGTCGAAGCCGGCGCACGGGTGTTGCGCCAGGGTGGCAACGCGGTCGACGCCGCCCTCGCCTGCGCTTTCGTGCAGACCGTGGTCGATCCGATGATGTGCGGAATCGCCGGGTTCGGGGCGATGCAGGTGTACATGCCCGGACGCGGTATCCATGAGATCATCGACTTTCACGGCCGGGTTCCGGCCGCCGCAACCCCGGACATGTGGCAGGACCGCATCCTGGGCGAGACCGAGGATGGCTTCGGTTTCGTCCTCAAAGACGCCGTCAACGATCTCGGCTACCAGGCGATCACGACCCCCGGCACCTGCCGAGCCTTCGCCGAGGCGAACCACCGCTACGGCACGCTGGCGTGGGACGAACTGATCGAGCCCGCCATCGCCTATGCCCGGGGAGGCTTCGTCGTGCGGCCGGGCGTCCATGGCTACTGGGCCGCTCCGGACCACCCCGGGCGCACGAGCGTGCGCGAGCGCCTCGCGTTTTCGCCCGAGGGCCGCGCCATCTATTTCCGGGCCGACGGCGAACTCCACGGCATCGGCGCCACGATCCGCAACCCCGGAATGGCCTTTTCCCTGGAGCAGATTGCACGGCACGGCCCTGAGGAGTTCTACGAAGGCGAGATCGCCGCCCGGATCGATGCCGACATGAAGGCCCATGGCGGCCTGCTCTCGGCCCGCGACCTGCGCGCCTATGCCACCGACACCAATCGCCCGCTGTGGGGCAACTACCGCGGACACCGCCTGGCGACGAACCGCCCGCCGGGCGGCGGCGTCATGCTCGTCGAAATGCTCAACATCCTCGAGAACTTCGACCTCGTCGCCATGGGCCACAACTCGCCCACCTACATCCGCACTGTTGCCGAAGCGATGAAAATCGCCACCGCAGACAAGGACAATCATGTCGGGGACCCACGCTTCACGGAGGTGCCTCTCGAACGGCTGACCGACAAGGCGTATGCCAGGGACCATTCGAGGGCCATCGAGGCCGGCGAGAAGGCACACGTCGAGAGGATGCCTCTCGCCGAGGCCAGCGGTACGACCCACCTTGTGACGGTCGACCGCGAAGGCAACATCGTCACCATGACGCACACGCTGGGAATGATGTCGGGTGTCATCACCGAGGGACTGGGCTTCATGTACAATGGTGCGATGGCGGTCTTTGATCCGCGCCCGGGCCGTACGGGCTCGATCGCGCCGGGCAAGGCCCGCTTCTCATCGCTGTGTCCCACCATCGTGTTCGACGGCAACCGCCCCGTCCTGGCGCTGGGCGCCCCGGGAGGCACCCAGATCGCCATGGGCGTGCTGCAGGTCATTCTCAACGTCATCGAGTTCGGCATGAGCCCGCAGGAGGCCATCCTGGCGCCCCGTTTCTCGGCCACCAGCGACACCATCACCGTGACGGCGCGCATACCGCGCTACCTTTGCAAAGACCTCGAGGCAGAGGGCTACCGCGTCGAGCGCAGCCCTTTCAGCTACGATATCGCCTCGGTCCATGCCATCGGCTTCGACTCCGAAGGTCATCCTTCAGGAGGAGCCGACATTCCCTACGGCGACGGCATGGCGCTGGCCGTCTGAGCGATCCGGTAATCGCTCTCGAAAATCGAATGGCAGACGCTCACCGTCGTCCCGACCTGCCGGCACTTCAGGCGCCTGAGAGAGGCTCCGGGATGGAATGGCACCTTTCGTGATTTGTCACACTCCTGACAATGACATAACATGCACACAATATCGGCTTGAAATTGAACTAAAACCTAAGAGCGGTCAGGAGGGCCAATCACCATGAACAAGATTCAAGGGCTGTTTCCGGACGGCGCCCCCTTGTCGTCCGTCGCTCCCGGCACAAGCCGCCGTCAGGTGCTCAGCACCCTGGCGTCAGCCGGCATTCTCGTGACGTCTGTGCCGTTTGTCGGACGCACTCAGGCAGCCGATCATCACCCGCTGGTGTTCACATGGGACGGGTACAACGTGCCCGAACTCCACAAGCCCTATAGCGACAAGTATGGGCGATCGCCGGAGTTCTCGTTGTTCGGCGGTCTCGACGAGGCATTCGCCAAGCATCTTTCGGGCTTCGTCCCCGATATCACCACGCCTGGCGCCGAGACGATTGAGCGCTGGAGGGACGGCGGCATCATCGTGCCCACCGATACCTCGAAGCTCAGCAACTGGCCCGATCTGTTCGACGGCCTCAAGACACAGGCTCCCGCATTCGAGGACGGTCAGCAGTGGGCCGTTCCCTTTGCGTGGGGCGGATCGGCCATTGTCTATCGCCCGGATCTGGCGCCCGAGTACGCTGACAATCCGACATGGGACATCCTTTGGGATCCCAAGTACGAGGGCCGCCTTTCGATGCGCGACGATTCGACGGACAGCGTCGTCACGGCTGCCATCGTCGCCGGCATCGACGATCCGTTCAACATGACCGACGATGACATCGCCAGGGTCCGGGCGCTCCTGACCGAGCAACGACCGCTGCTGCGCTACTACTGGAGCGATGCCACGTCGATGGAACAGTCCATGGCGACAGGAGAAATTGTCGCGTCGTACGGTTGGACGAGCTCGGTCTCGATTCTCAGGTCACAGGGCGTTCCGGTCGAATTCATGGTTCCAAAGGAAGGCATGATCGTCTGGATCGACTTCCTGTCGATCTGCAACGGCGCCACGGCCTCGGAAGAGAAAATGTACGACTACATCGATTCCGTGATCTCGCCCGAGAGCGGTGCTTTTCTTCTTGGCGAATGGGCAGTGGCCTCGCCCAACCGGAAGGCCTACGACCTCGTCGACCTGGAGATGGTCAGGGAACTCGGTCTCGACAACGCCGATGCCGTCACGGAAGCCGGTGTCTTGTTGATTCCGTTCTCCGTCGAGAGTCAGCCCAAGGTCGTCGGCATGTTTGACGAGGTCAAGTCCGGCTTCTAACCCTATCGAGTCTGTTGACAAAACAGGCTGAGTGCGGCGCGTGCCAGCCGTTGGCGCAGCGATACGTTGGAGGACACCGGCCTTCCGTTTGCCTACGAAGATGGACACCGGCAGCATCGCCGTTGATCACCATCTCCGCCATGGCCTCCCGACGGCAGGAGTTTCATGGCGGGAAGACATGGATCCGCGTTCTGTCGACGACGAGGCCGAGGGTGTCGCCTTCCATGAAGGAGCCGGCCGGAACCGCGTCATTGACCCGAACGGTACAGCGACTGGCCGGGGTGTCGAAATGAAGCAGAGTCTCGGCGCCGAGCGGTTCGATGCTACTTCCTGAGAGTTGTCGGACGGCCCTCCCAATAGTGATCGACAAGGCGGGCGACGAGGTCCGCCTCCCCGGTCCATCGCAAGCCGAGCGATTCCGGCTTCCCCAATCGTATCCCGATGGTCTGAGGTAGGCCCTCCTTCGACCCCTGTGGCTGACCGAATGCGGGTCCTGGCGTTCATGAAAGGCATGGATCGTGACGAGATGTCTCACACTTGACCGCGAAGGTGACCGCGAGCCGGTATCGCGTCCACGTTTCCATGCATCGAAAGAAAGTTCATGGCCGGCGCTCAGGTGACGATGAATCCGTGCAACGATAGGTGTTGGCCGGATTGCCAAATCATGGTAGAGTTCCATCGGCGTGGGCCGGCGACCTGGTATATGATTCTTGCCTCTCAAAACAGGAAGACCGAATTTATATTGAGATTTCTTCACCTCAACTATCCCCCTGGTTGATGACGTTAAGGATTCTTCATCATGCGGTCGGCGAGGGTCATCTGCCTCGGTCTGGTCTGATGTTTGTCTTGGGTGTTGTAGATCTGAACTGGTCACGCCATCAAGACCTGCCCCGCCTTGTGAAGCCGCGATCTCGAGGCGCATGCGCACTTCCGCGCAGTCGCCGCATTGTCGATTGCGGAGGTTGGAGAGCGGCTCGTCGAACAGGAACACCTCCGGATCGCGGATGATCGCCCGCCCGATTGGCGACACGGCTGACATGCTCGCCGCCGGTATCGACAGCTGCCGATGGGCATGCGGGTAGAGAGCAGGTCTGCGATGCCCAGTCTCGCCTTCGGCGTGGGTGACATAAATCGTCACGCCATCGAGCGCCTTGTGAAGCCGGGCCTCGAGACGCATCACGCGCCGATCAATCTCTCCGGATGATCGCCCGCCGCGCGCTGCGGGCAGCTGCCGGGGCATGCGGGTGAGCAGGTCTGCGATGCCCAGTCTTTCGGATCACGCGCCGATCAATCTCTTGCCGGCGTGCGGGCAAGCGAGAGTCCGAATCCGATGTTGCCGGCGACGTCCAGATGCGGGAAGAGGGCGTAGGACTGGAAGACCATGGCAAGGCGCCGCTTCGAGGGAGCAACGCCGGTCACGTCGCGTCCGCCAATCCTGATCGTGCCGTCGCTGACGTCCTCAAGGCCCGAGATCAGGCGCAACATGGTCGATTTGCCACACCCCGAAGGGCCGACGAAGACCATGAACTCGCCTCTCACGATATCGAGCGAGACGTCCCGGATGACCTCGACGTCGCCGAAGGACTTGCGGATGTTTTCCAGCGTGACGCGTGCCATTCCTACCCCTTGACCGCGCCCATGGTCATGCCCTTGATGAAATAGCGCTGGAAGAAGAGGAAGATCACCAGGGTGGGCAGGCTGGCAACCAGGGACAGCGCCCCCTGCACGCCCCAGGCGACCGTGTACTGCCCCTTGAGGTTGACGATTCCGATCATGATGGTGCGCTTCTCATCGGACTGGGTGAAAATCAGGGGCCAGAGAAAGTCGTTCCAGATCCATGTGAACTGCAGGGTGGCCAGGACCGCCAGCGCCGGCAAACCCAGCGGAATGGCCACCCTGGTGAGAACCTGCCATTCGCTGGCGCCTTCAAGGATGGCCGCCTCTCTCAGGGCGTCCGGAACGGTGGCAAAGAAGTTCCTCATCAACAGCGTGCAGATGGGAATACCGAGCGCCGTGTGGACGAGGAAGATTGGCCACAGTGTATCGATGAGACCAACGCCATTGAACAGTCTGAACAGCGGCACCAGGATGACCTGGGGCGGAAAGAACATACCGGCGACGATGGCAAGGAAGAGGATTCCAGCACCGCGGAACGGCAGCTTGGCAAAGACATAGCCTGCAAGGACGCCAAGCGCGGTCGACGCCGCGGTTGCCGGGACGGTCACGATCACGGTGTTGACGAAGTAGCGATGAACTGCGGGATTCGAGAGGACCTCGGCGTAGTTTCCCAGAAAGAGTTCGCCCGGGATCGACCACAGGTCGCCGAGCGCAATGGCTCGTGTCGTCTTGATCGAGGACAGCAGCACACCGACGGTCGGTGTGAGGAACAGCACTGCCAGCATGACCAGGATTGCGATGAGCGCCGCCGTCCAGGGCGTAAGCGGCAGCGTCCGGCGTTCAGCCATAGATCTCATCGAGCCTCTTCAACTGCCGGAAATAGAATCCGATGATGACCAGAGCGATGAGAAAGAGAATGACCGAAATGGCGCTGCCATAGCCCATCAGGTACTTCTTGAAGCTCTCGTTGTACATGTGCATGGCAAGCGTGTCGGAGGAATGAAACGGTCCGCCGCCCGTCATGATGTAGAGAATGTCGAACCCCTTGAGCGAGTTGATGATCGACAGCGCAATGACCACGATTGTCGAGGGAATCAGGAGAGGAACGACGACACGCCGAATGCGCTGCCATGCCGTGGCCCCCTCGATGTCACAGACCTCGAGCAGGTCAGAGGGTATCGCCGTCAACCCGGCAAGATAGATGACCATGGAGAGTCCGGTCTGTTGCCAGGACCAGGCGACGATGACCGACCACAGGGCACTGCCGGGTCTGGCGAGCCAGGCATGCGTGAACGGTTCACCGGCAACGAACGAGATGACCGCGTTGAGAAGACCCCAGTCGGGCTGATAGATCCAGGTCCATATCTGGCCCACAACGATGGCCGAAAGGCAGATCGGCAGATAGAAGATGGTCTTGAAGATCCGGGCGCCGCGAATCTGCCTGTCGAGGAGGAGCGCCAGGGCAAGACCGAGGAGTGTCGGCAACAGGATAGCTGCCACCATCCACAAGGCGGTGTTGATGATGGCCCCGAAGAACAGCCGGTCCGTCCAGATTCTGGCGTAGTTGTCAAATCCGACGAAAGCGTAGTTCGGATCGAATCCGTTCCAGTCGGTGAAGCTGTACCAGAATGAACTGAAGAGCGGCCACACGACGAAGACCGCAAAGACCGAGAGCGGAAGAATGAGCAGGACTACACGCCAGAACCGATTCTCGCGTTCCATCCGCTCCTCCGCCGG
This sequence comes from Alphaproteobacteria bacterium, assembly GCA_964291415.2. GTDB lineage: Bacteria > Pseudomonadota > Alphaproteobacteria > SP197 > SP197 > SP197. The sequence continues at coordinate 1,416,595 of OZ219920.1, forward strand.
TTACAGGGCCGTGCCACCAAGGGACGGCACGGCCCTGCCCTCTACGTTATCACTGGGTAAAGGCCGAAGCTGCGTCCGAAGCCGCCTGCTCAAGAATGGCATCAACCCTGGAGGGATCATCCATGAACTCGGCGAACATGGAGAGACCGACCTCGGCCACCGGTGGCGGTGTCGCAAGGTCGTAGTTGAAGGCAAAGTTGTCCGACGCGCCAATGGTGGCAATGACGTTCTGCGTCACATCGTTGTAGTGCGCCGGATCGACATTCACATTGGCCGAAACAGCGCCGACCGCATTGGTCCACGCCAGCTGGACGTCGGTGTCGGACATCATGAAAGCGAGGAACGCCTTTCCTCCTTCAGGGTTGTTCCCGTGGGCCGAGACCACGAATCCGTCCACCGGTCCGACCACCGAGACCGGAACCGAGTCGTCGATCACCGGAAACGGAAAGAACGAGTAGTCATCGCCTGGAACGAGACCGATGTCGTTCCAGTAGCCGGTGATCCAGGTCCCCATGAGGGTCATGGCAGCATCACCGCGGGCAACCCTGTCCGACGCGTCGGTCCAGGTGTCGGCATTGGCGTTGGGAGCAAAGTACCCGCGGTCGGCAAGGTCCTTCCACATCGCCATCGCCCGGGCGACCTCGTCATCGTCGTACCTGGCCGTGCCGTTCATCAGCGCGGCGCGGTAGTCCGGACCGGCCGTTCCAAGGAGCAGGTAGTCGAACCAGAACTGTGCCGGCCAGCGGTACTTGGAACCCAGTGCGATCGGCGCCACGCCGGCGTTCTTGAGAACTTCGGCGACTTCAAGAAACTCGTCCCAAGTGCCTGGAAGTTCGGTGATACCGGCGTCGGCGAACACCTGCGTGTTGTAGAACATTCCGGCATAGTGGTAGTTGAACGGCACCAGGTAGCGCATGCCGTCATAAAGGGTGGCACTGTCGGCAATGGACTTCGCCACGACATCGTCAAGGCCTTCCCGGTCCCACATGTCATCAATGGGGGTGAGACTCCCCGAGTCGACCACGAACTGGACCCTGGCTCCGGCCCAGTAGCTGAAGACATCCGGCAGACTGTTGCCGGACGCCCTTACGAGAATGTCCGTCTTGAAGTCCTCGTGACCCACCGGACTGTTGCGCATCACGTAACCGGACGCCTCCTCGAAGCGGGCGATCTGCTCGTTGAGCGCCTTGAGACCGAGATCACCGGTAAAGTAGTGGGTAATCGTGACCTCGTTGTCCTGGGCCGACACGGACAGGCCTGTCGCCGCCATGACCGCGCCGGCAACGCAGGAAATCAGCGCACGTCTGTTGAAACATGTCATCAGAGGTTCCCTCCCGGCTAATTTACACATGTTGTACATTCAGCACCAAATTCGGGACAGCATGCGCCGCTCAGCGGCGTTGTCAACGGGAAGTGTTGCCAATGCTGTAAGTAGAAGGCATCTTGTCGGCAGTATTGCTGCTCTGTACAACAGTGTTGAACGTATTGTGCAATATGCGGTGACCTCACTTGAGGAAGTTCCCGATGCGTGTCTTGCAGTCGCTTTCACGGGGCCTCAGGACCCTCGACCTTCTCAGGGAGGCCGGCGAACCCTTGCGCCTGACGCATATCGCCGACGAACTGGGTGTCCGCAAGTCAAACGCCTCCCATGTTCTCAAGACCCTCGTGGCGGCTGGCTGGGCCATCCAGGACAGTACACGCCGCTATGCCCCGGCCGCCCGTTGCGGAGGACGACACACCCTGTCAGACGTTGTGGCCTGCAAGGAACGGTGCCGGCCCGCGCTCGAATCCCTGGTCGCCGCCACGGGTGAGTGCGCCCACCTTGCCGTCCTCGTAGAACACCGGGTCTGGTACGTCGACAAGGTGGAGTCCGCGTTGCCGCTGAAGGTCGATCATCCGATCGGAGCGCTCTCTCCGCTTCACTGCACGGCACTCGGCAAGGCTTTCCTCGCCTTCGGCAAGGCTGCCATTCCGCCCGTTCTGTCGAGATACACCGATCGCACGATCGTCGAACGTCATCTTCTGGCGCGGGACGTAGCGGCGACGCGGGCCCGTGGCTTTGCCATCGACAACGAGGAGTTTGCTGAAGGCATCCGTTGTGTGGCCCGCCCCGTCTACGACATACGCGGCGACATGATCGCCGCTCTCGGGATTTCCGGACCATCGGTGCGGATTGATGACAGGCGCCTGGAGGAACTCGGCGCGCTCGTCAGAGCCACCGTCATCGTTCCCGAAGACAACGCGCCATGATCAGGACACCGGTGCGAATCGGATTCATCGGCACGGGCCGGATTTCCGATCTTCATGCGGCCGGATACCGGGGCAATGCGGCGGCCCGCATCACCGCGCTGTGCGACACGAATGTGGAGCGGGCGCGGTCGAGAGCGCGTGCCTGGGGTCTCGATGACGTGGTGGTGACGGACGATCCCGGCGTCCTTCTCTCTCGCAGCGATGTGGATCTCGTCGAGATTCTTCTGCCTCACCATCTTCATTGTCCGCTGGCGCTCGCGGCAATCGAAGCCGGCAAGATCGTCTCGCTCCAGAAACCCATGTGCCTCACCGTGGAGGAGGCCGACCGTCTGGTTGAGGCAGCCGAGGCGCACGATCGCCCGTTCCGGGTGTTCGAGAACATCCTGTTCGATCGGCCGGTCATGGTCGCCGACGCCCTTGTCGGTGACGGCGCCATTGGCAGGCCGTTGGCGATCCGCATGAAGTCGAATCCAGGCAAGAGCAAGGGCGCCTGGGAGGTTCCTCCGGAGGCCACGGCCTGGCGGCAAAGTCGGGACCTTTCCGGAGGCGGTCCGCTCATCTTCGATGACGGGCATCACAAGTTTTCTCTGGCATGGCATTTCATGGGGGAGCCTGAAGAGATCCATGCGTTCATCGGCCGGACCAGACACAGGGACGGCAGCCAACTGGATGCCCCGGCAGTCGTTTCCCTGCGCTTTGATGAACAGCGCATCGGCAGTTTCGAGGTCGTCTACTCTCCCGACCTTGAGATCGAAACGCGCCAGTATCCCCAGGACGACCGGATCGAGATCACCGGAACCAGCGGCGTCATCTGGATCAACAGGGGGCACGGGAACATCGGCAACCAGCCATCGGTGCAATGTTTCAGGAATGGGGAGCTGGACTCCTGCCACGAAGCCGGCTCGCAATGGGAAGACAGCTTCGTCCGCGCCACCCGGCATTTCCTGAGTTGCCTGCAGGAAGGCGACGCACCGGTCCTCACCGCCCGGAACGCCAGAAGCATCCTGCGATTCGCCCTTGCCGCAGAAGAGTCGGCGCGCACCGGCCGTGTCGTGCGTTACACGGAAACCTGACATGGTCCCCGACACCAGGAGCGGGCGCGCGGCGTGGCTGGCGTCCCTTGGCGGACTGGAGGAGGCCATCGGAGCCGGCCACCTCTCGCAGCCCGTGACCCTGCCGCTCACCGAAGCGCTTGTTCTGGGGCTGATGCGGCAGGGCGTCACCAAGTATCTGATGATCCTCGGTCATGGTTCGACGGAACTCGCGGAGACACTCAGGGTCTATGAAGAGGCCGGGCTGGTCCGCGGATACCAGTTCCGCAACGAGGTCGAAATGGCCCATGCGGGCACGGCGCTGCGCTGGGTCTACGGTGAGACTGCCGCCGTGGTAACGTCGATCGGTCCGGGCGCCTTCCAGGCAATGGCCGGGTCCCTCGCCGCCGTATCCAATGGCGTCGGCCTCTACCACATCTATGGTGACGAAACGACCCGTGGTGAAGGCTACAACATGCAACAGGTGCCGAAACCCGAACAGGGTCTCTTCGGGCGCATCACGGCACTGATGGGCGCTTCCTACACGCTGCACACGCCGGGCGCACTGCGCGATGCGCTGCGGCGGGGCGCCGCAACGGTCTTTCACCCCTGGAAGGCCGGACCGTTCTACCTCAACCTGCCACTCAACACGCAGCCTGCCACGGTGGCCGTGCGTCCCGACGCTCTGCCAAGGCGGCCCCGGGTCGTGCCCCAGGCGCCCGCCGACGGCACTCTCATCGAGGAAGCGGCGGGCATGATCAGAGACGCCAGGTGTGTTGCCATCAAGGCCGGTGGCGGCACCCGCGGCGCCAGCGACGCACTCCGGCGCCTCGCCGAGGCGGCCGGAGCGGCAGTCGTCCTTTCCCCGGGCTCGACGGGAGTCATGCCGGAGAGTCACCCGCTCAACATGCATGTCGGGGGCTCCAAGGGATCGATCAGCGGCAACTTCGCCATGGCGAACGCGGACCTCGCGATCTTTGTCGCAAGCCGCGCCGTCTGCCAGAGCGACTGTTCCGGCATCGGCTGGCCCGGGGTTCGCCGGGTCATCAACATCAACGCCGATCCCGTCGACGTTCTCCACTACAACAACACCCTGGCCCTTCCGGGAGATGCCGCAACGGTGATGGACCGGCTGGCCGAACGTCTCGGGCCCGGGCCGGATGAGTCCGCGTGGCTGACCGCCTGTGCGGAAAGGAAGGCCGAGTGGCGGACATACAGGGAGGAACGCTTTAAATGCGGGCCACTCCTGGACAGCGCCTGGAAGCAGCCCGTTCTCACCCAGCCGCAGGCCATCCGAATCGCTGACCGGTTCGCCCGACACATCGATGCCATCAAATTCTTCGATGCCGGCGACGTGCAGGCAAACGGCTTCCAGATCGTCGAGGACGAGAAGGTAGGCGAGAGTTACACGGAGTCGGGTTCGTCATACATGGGATTCGCCGTTTCCGCACTGCTCGCCGGAGGGCTTGCCGATCAGGGACGCTACGCCATCGCCTTCACCGGCGACGGATCCTTCATGATGAATCCCCAGATCCTCGTCGATGGTGTCGAGCATGGCGTCCACGGCACCATCCTGATTCTCGACAACCGCCGCATGGGCGCCATCAGCCAGTTGCAGGAGGCCCAGTACGGCAAGGACTACCGCACTGCTGACGACGTCATCGTGGACCATGTCGGCCTTGCGACCGCAATCGGCGGCGTGAAGGCCCTTCATGGCGGCCGGAACGCCGAGAGTCTCCGGAACGCACTTCATGAGGCTCATGCCTGGCCCGGGCTCAGCGTCGTCCACGTTCCCGTCTACTATGGCAGCAATCCCCTCGGTGGCCTTGGAGCATGGGGTGCGTGGAACGTGGGCAACTGGTGTGACGACGTCGAGAAAGCCTGGACCGGCACCCTGATCTGACGATGAAGGGCAAGGCGAGAGGACTGGACGGCGGGCTTACCGACTACGGCGACCGGGAGTTTGCGCGGTTTCTGCGCCGCTCCTTCGCCCGGTCTGCGGGCCTCACCAGCCGATCTCTGGACCGTCCGGTCGTCGGTGTCTGTCACACCGAAAGCGGCTTCAACCCCTGCCACAGGCATTTTGGCGACATGGTCGAAGCCGTCGCCAGAGGCGTGACCGCCGCCGGTGGCCTGCCGGTGCCGTTCCCCGTGATCTCCCTTGGGGAGGCGTTCCTCTATCCCACCTCGATGGTCTACCGCAATCTGATGGCCATGGCCGTGGAAGAGATGATTCGCGCCCAGCCGATGGACAGTGTCGTTCTCCTGGGAGGGTGCGACAAGACCGTCCCGGCACTCCTGATGGGCGCTGCATCGGCTGACAAGCCCGCCGCCCTGGTGGTGGCCGGCCCGATGATGACCGGACGCCACAGGGGCGAACGCCTGGGCGCCTGCACCGACTGCCGGCGTTTCTGGGCACGGTATCGTGCCGGCAGGATCGAGCGCGAAGAGATCGAACAGGTTGAGGGCCGGCTTGCGGTGACCACGGGAACCTGCGCGGTCATGGGAACTGCGTCGAGCATGGCACTTGCTGCGGAGACCCTTGGGTTCATGCTTCCGGGGACGGCGGCGATACCCGCGGTTCACGCCGATCGTCTTCGGGCCGCGGAAGAGACGGGTGCGGTTGCCGTGACCATGGCGACTGAAGGCGGTCCCACTCCCTCCACGCTCATCACGCCCCAGTCGGTCGACAATGCCTTCCAGGTCCTGCTTGCTGTCTCCGGCTCAACGAATGCCGTCGTCCACCTTGCCGCCATCGCCGGGCGTGCCGGTATCGACTTCGATCCCGGCCGTTTCAATGACCTGGCGCGCGCGACGCCCGTCATCGTCGACCTCAAACCCGTCGGCGAGGGCTACATGGAGGACTTCCATGCCGCCGGAGGCCTGGACGGCGTGCTGCGCGGGATTGCAGATGGTCTCGAGGGAGGCTGCATCGATCTCACGGGACGCACGCTCGCCTCGCGGCTCGAGGATCCCCTCGCGGACCCGATCGACCACCGTGTCATCCGCAAGGCCGACGATCCCGTGGATCACCAGGGAGGACTGGTCATTCTTCATGGATCCCTGGCGCCCGACGGCGCCCTTCTCAAGCGGGCGGCCGCGACACCCCGTCTTCTCGAGAGCGAAGGCCGAGCGGTGGTCTTTTCTTCCCTCGAGGATCTCGCGGCGAGAATAGACAATCCCGATCTCGATGTCCGCGCGGACGATGTTCTCGTCCTGCAGAACGCAGGACCCGCAAGTCCTTCGGGCATGCCTGAAGCCGGCTATCTTCCCATTCCGCGAAAACTCGCCGCCGAGGGTGTCACCGACATGGTGCGCATCTCGGATGCCCGGATGTCGGGCACGGCCTTCGGGACCATCGTTCTTCACGTGTCACCTGAATCCCATCTCGGAGGCCCTCTGGCCCTGGTGAAGAACGGCGACCGGATCCGGCTTTCCGTCTCGTCCTGCGCCATCGAACTCCTGGTCAGCGACGACGAACTGGAACGCCGGCGACGCGCCTGGAGGAAGCCCGGCGTCACCCACCGGCGCGGGTACCGCTCGCTTCATGCGGCAAGTGTGTTGCCCTGGACAAAGGGGTGCGACCTCGATTTCCTGAGGCCCGTGACGAACGGCACCGCGAAGGCACGCGACTGATGGCGCCACACCGCCAGGATACACCGTCCCGCAGGCCTGGAACAATTGCCAGGACGACAATGCGCCATGACTGACGGGCGGGAGTACGACTATGTCATCATGGGCGCGGGAAGCGCCGGATGCACACTGGCAGCCCGACTGACGGAGGACCCTTCAATCCGGGTTCTTCTTCTCGAAGCCGGTCCGGCGCGGGGTACGCCCTTCAATCACTGGCGTGTAGGAATGCCCGCTGCGTTCGGCAGCACCTGGCAGAATCCACGGTTCAACTGGATGTTCGAGGGCGAGGCGGAAGCGCAACTCAACAACCGTTCCATCATCCAGCCAAGGGGCCGGGTGCTGGGCGGGTCATCCTCCATCAACGGCATGTGCTTCATCCGCGGCCACGCCCTCGATTTCGAGCGCTGGGTCGAGGAAGGCGCCACAGGCTGGTCGTGGCGCGAGGTCCTGCCCTACTTCAAGCGCCTTGAAACCTGGCAGGGTGGCGAGAACCGCTGGCGCGGCGGTTCCGGGCCGGTGCACGTCATCAAGGGCACCTGGCCCAGCGATCTCTATCGGGCCTTCATCGAGGCGGGAATCGAGGCAGGCTACCCATTCTCGGAGGACATCAACGGCGAGCTCCAGGAGGGTTTTGCCGCCTTCCAGATGAATGTCCGCGACGGTGTCCGCGCGTCGACCGCCGAGGCCTACATCCGCCCCAACCGGCATCGCCCCAATCTCGCCATCGAGACCGGCGCCCTGGCCATCGCCATCACGATCGAGGGCAATCGCGCCTCGGGCATCACCCTGCGCAGGAAAGGCGGCGCCAGCGACACCGTCCGGGCCGCTCGGGAAGTCATCCTTGCGGGCGGCGCGGTCGGCTCTCCCCACCTGCTCAAGCTCTCGGGCATCGGACCGGCAGACGAACTGCGCCACCATGGCATCGATGTCAGGGTCGATCTTCCAGGTGTCGGGGAGAACCTTCAGGATCATCCGATCATCTACATGAAATGCCGGGTCGACCAACCCGTCTCCATGAGCCGCTACATGAAGCCGCACATGATGGCCTATACCGGTCTTCGATGGCTGGCGACGCACACCGGGCCCGGCGCCACCAACAATGTCGAGACCTGTGCGTGGCTCCGTACCGAGCCCTCGCTCTCCCACCCCGACATGCTCATCCAGTTCCTGCCCGTTCTTCTCACCCACGAGGGAGAGGTCCTGCCCGGGAGCCATGGTTTCACCTATTGCCTGGGCCCGACGCGTGTCGACGGCCGCGGCTGGGTCCGGCTGCGCAGCGCCAACCCGGACGATCCTCCCCGCATCGCCTCGAACTTCCTTTCGACGGACGCGGACCTCGAGCGCATGAAGCGCTCCCTCGACATCAGCCGTGACATTGTCTCCCGTCCGGCGCATCAGGCCCATGGTCCGCAGGAAGTCGATCCCGGCCCGGATGTCCGTTCCCATGGCGACATCGAGGCCTATCTGCGCGACAACGTGGCCGGCGACTTCCACCTGGCGGGAACCTGCCGGATGGGCCGCGACTCCAGGGCCGTGGTCGACCCGGCACTGAAGGTTCACGGCATCGAGGGCTTGCGCGTGGTCGATGCCTCGGTCATGCCGAGCATCGTCAACGCCAACACCAATGCCACCTCCATCATGATCGGGGAAAAGGCGGCCGACATGATTCTCGGACGCGCACCGCTGCCACCGTCCGACGTCCCCCTTCCCGGGACGACTGCCGCAGACAGGGATGTGAGCACGCCTTCTCTTGACCTGCCCCTTCATTGGGAGTGACCCACTCCCGATCAACCGCCGTCACGCCCCTGGCGATGGGCACGTGCAGGCCGTTTTCCGGTAATCGGAACTCCTGAGTGGCTTCATCATGCGCGTCCCGCTGTGGTCGCATCGCACCTGCGAGTTCCGACAACGGAGCGTACACAGCCTTGACATGACCGAGGGCCCTTCCCTAGTGTCCGGCTCGACTTGCCGGAGCGGGTGAACCATGGCCAAGCCGACCACCATTCTCGTGAAACTCGAGAGCACAGCCGACACGGGATACTATTACGTGACCAAGAAGAACCCGCGCACGCAGACGGAGAAGCTCTCCTTCCGCAAGTACGACCCGGTGGCGCGCAAGCACGTGGTGTTCAAGGAAGCCAGGCTGAAATAGACCCGGTTCCACTTCTTGCCGCAGATACCAGATGAGCTGAACGCTCTCGGCATCGATTCCAGCCGACCCCTTCTCATCAGTGACGCCGACGAAGTGCTCTTCGCCTTCATGGAAGGTTTCGAGCGTTTCCTGAACGGCCGCGATCTGAGCTTCTCTTGGGCGTCCTTCCGGCTCAACGGCAACATCATCGACGATCGCACGGGCGAGGCGGTGGAGACGTCGGCTGTCAGGTCGCTCATCTATTCCTTTTTCGAAAACCACACCCGGTCGATTGCCGCCGTCGACGGGGCGGCGGAAACCCTGCAGCATCTGGGCCGCCATCTGCAGATCGTTGTTCTCAGCAATATCTGGCCCGAATTCCGCGAAGCGCGGGCTCATGCCCTCAAGAGCCAGGGCATGCCCTACCCCGTCATCGCCAACCGCGGCTCCAAGGCGCCGGCTGTCGCACATCTGGCCTCGCAGACACGCGGGCCCGTCTTCTTTGTCGATGACATTCCCGAGCATCACCGGGACGTCGCCAGCCTCGCCGGGGATGTCATCCGCATCCACTACGTGGCCAACCGGCGGTTGGCGGACCTCCTTGGACCCGCGACGAACTGTCATCACCATGCCCGCGACTGGCCCGGCATCCGCTCCTACATCGAGGGCTGTCTCGGCGTGAGTGCTTCGTGATTCTTCCACTGTCCCTGGCGGTGTAGACGGAGAAAGCGGTGACCGCGTGCCTGTCACATGGAGACGATGATGGCGGCGGGCCGGCGTCACCGTGACTGTGCTCTATGACACGATTGGCGTTGGCTATCGCCACCTGCGCCGCACGGATCCGAGAATCGCCTCGTCCATCCATGCCCATCTTGGCGAGTCACACACCGTTGTGAATGTGGGTGCGGGCACCGGCTCCTATGAACCGTCTGACCTCGTGGTGACTGCGGTGGAGCCGTCCGCTGCCATGATCCGGCAACGGCCGCATGACGCCGCGGCGGTCGTTCAGGCCCGTGCCGAAGACCTGCCGTTCGGGGACGGGGCTTTCGATGCCTCGATGGCCATCCTCTCCGTTCACCACTGGGACGACGCCCGCGGCGGGTTGCGGGAAATGCGACGGGTGACGCGCGGCAAGATCGTCGTCCTGACCTTCGATCCCCTGATGTCGAACTTCTGGCTGCTCGACTACCTGCCATCCCTGGCAAGCCTGGACAGTCAGCAAATGCCTGCCATGGACGACTTCGAGGCCGCGTTCGGTCCGGTCGAACGGATCGCCGTTCCCATTCCCCATGACTGCATCGACGGTATGCTCTGCGCCTACTGGCGCCGGCCGGCCGCCTATCTCGACCCGGACGTTCGCCGCTCGATCTCGTCATTCTGGAAGATCGGGGACATTACCGAACCGCTGCTGCGGCTGGAAAGCGATCTGCGGAGCGGTGCGTGGGAACGCCGATACTCCCGGATTCTACGCAGGGAATCCCTTGACTTCGGCTATCATCTTGTCGTGACGCGGTAACACCTGTCGGGGATCCGCCAGGGGCGCAACGGTCCGGCAGCCCCCTCCACAATGGTGATTTCCGTCACCAATCGACGGTCCAGAGGATTCCCGTCTTGCGATCAGCAGTCGCCGGCGGGGAGTTCGGTCAACTCGCGGAGCGTCAGGGTGGTGATCGTCGTGTCGTCCTCGTAGCGGATGGTGTCGATCACGCCATCATCACGAACACTGGCCGTCACCTCCATTTCCGGTCCGATGTGTTCCGGGTCCGTGAAGATCGAGACCTTCACGGTCCAGATCATGTGGCCATCTCTCTCTTCGACCGACTGCACGAAGGTCGTGTACTCGCTCGCCGCGGCTCCATCCATTCCATCGAAGACGACGTGGTTCATGAACCTCTCGCCTGTTGCGGCACGCTCGAGAACATCGATGGTGAAGCGCATCGGAAACACGGTGCCAACGGGCAGGTCTCCGATGAACGATTCTGGTTCGTCGACCACGATCCGCCCCGTCTTGTCCGCTTCATCCACCACCGCCTCGCCCGAGGAGAGTTCTGCTCCGCCCGGTCCATCGAATTCGTTCTGATAGCGGTACCACGACCCGTCCTTGGCTTCGAAACTCACCTGGCTGCTGGCAAATTCGGGCGCATCATCTCCACTTCCGATGCGGATGAGCGAGACCTCGTTGAAGAGCCAGGTTTCGCAGTGATCCTCCGTTCTCCACTCGACGAATCCCTCCCCTGACCTGATCGCCGGATCACCTCGCAGAATCTGCACACTGGCATGGTAGGAAGCCCGATGGGACAGCATGTCGAGCGCCTGTACCCCACCCGCCGTCCAGACCAGCAGCAGCATGGCGATGAATGTTTTGCGATTGGCCCGGGATTTCATTATGGACGTGTCGTTCGGCCTCCAACGTATTTGAAAGTCAGGAGCAACCATGTCAAGCGCAGACCACCGCCCCTCGGTCTTTGTCACCCGCCGACTCCCCGATGCCGTCGAGGATCGCCTCAAGCGCGACTATCGGCCCATGCTCAATGCCGACGATCATCTGCCATCGGCTGATGAGGTGGTCGAGGGATGCCGCGAGGCCGAAGCCCTCGTTCCCTGCCCCACGGACAAGATCACGTCCGAGGTCATCAGCCGGCTCGCTGACGGCGTCAAGGTGATCGCGTCGTTCTCCGTTGGCTATGAACATATCGACGTCGACGCGGCGGCCAGGCGCGGAATTGTCGTCACCAATACGCCGGACGTTCTCACTGATGCCACCGCCGACATTGCCATGCTGCTGATCCTGGGCGCCGCCAGGCGGGTGCACGAAGGCCAGAGGCTGATCTACGAGAAGACCTGGGGCGCCTGGGCGCCGACCGCGATGCGGGGCGTCCATGTCACGGGCGCCAGGCTCGGCATTCTCGGCATGGGCCGCATCGGACAGGCACTGGCCAGACGGGTCGCCGGTTTCGGCATGGAGGTGCATTACCACAACCGGTCTCGACTGACAGGCGAACTGGAGGCGGGCGCCCGCTTTCACGACAGTCTCGAGAGTCTGCTGGCCGTCAGCGACATCCTGTCGATTCACTGTCCGTCAACGCCTGAGACCTTGCGCATCATCAACGAGGACAGCCTCCGGCTGCTGCCCGACGGCGCCATTGTCGTCAATACGGCGCGCGGCAATGTCGTTGACGATGATGCCCTGATTGCCGCCTTGTCCTGCGGCAAGCTCTTCTCCGCAGGGCTCGACGTGTTCGATGGAGAGCCCGATATCCACCCGGGCTATCGCGACCTCGACAATGCCTTCCTCCTGCCGCATCTCGGCAGTGCCACCATGCCCACCCGGGACGCGATGGGATTTCGCGCACTCGACAATCTCGATGCCTTCTTTGGCGGTCAGGAGCCACCGGACAGGGTTGCCTGAGACTCCAGCCCGGAAGGGTCAAAGTGGCGGGGCATAGGTCTTCATCGTCTCCATCACCCTGTCGGAAAGGAGTTGCTGGTCGACGCGTCTCACGACTCTGAGTGGTCCGTCACCCCTGCTGAACACGGTGCGCCCAAACTCGCCGGCGTCGTTCCAGATCACGTCAACCGAACATGACTCGAGCGAATAGAGTTCAGGCCAGGCCAACAGCCCCGTCACCGTGACATCGTGAAGCGCCACCGGAGATTCCCGCCACATGGCGGCAACGGCCCTTCCCGGCTCTCCATAGCCTTCCATGGCGTCGAACCAGTCCTGCGGCGGCAGGATCCCGCGGGTGACATCCAGTGGAACGACTGTCGCCGGCACCTTGCCCGTGAGCACGATCCGGGCGGCATGGGGATCGGCAAAGATGTTGAACTCGGCGTTCTTCGTGACATTGCCACCTCTCCGGGCGCCCCCCATGACCACGAGCTGTCCGATCGCCGGCGCCAGATCCGGTCTGAGGGACATCAGCAGGGCAATGTTCGTCAAGGGACCGATCGCCGCGATCGTGAGCGGTGTCGAAGCTTCCTCGAGAAAACCGGCAAGTGCCTCCACGGCATGGAAGTCCTCGACCGGAAGCTCCGCGTCGGGAAGCCCCGATCCCCCCATTCCGTCGGCGCCGTGGACATCAACGGCCGCCACGGAGTTTCGCATGAGTGGCCGGGCGCAACCGGGATAGACCGGTATGTCGTGGCGTCCCGCGGCTTCCACGACACGTCGCGCATTGTGGCTGGTGTATTCGAGCGGAACGTTTCCGGTGACCGTGGTGATGCCAAGGACATCGATGATGTCCGGCAGTGCCAGGGCGACGAAGAGCGCCAGCGAGTCGTCCTTGCCGGGATCGCAATCGAAGATGACGGGAAGCGGTTTCACTCCAGAACCAGAATGCAAGGATTACGGACCCATCTTGCATCCACCACCGTGACGAGGCAAACCATGACACCCCACAACAGGATCGACGATGCCATGACCGTGCCCGAAAACGTCACCTGGACCTGGCCCACGGAAATCCGTTTCGGCCCCGGGCGGATTGCCGAACTCGCCGATGCCTGCCGCGCGCTGGGCATGGCGCGGCCCCTTCTCGTGACGGATCCGGGACTCGCGGGCCTCGACATGGTCACCCAGGCCCTCGGCGACATGCGCGAAGCCGGACTCCAGGCGGATCTCTTCTGCGACATCAGTCCCAATCCGTCCGGCTCCGATATCACGAGAGGAGTCGGACACCTCACGTCCGGAGACCATGACGGCGTCGTCGCCCTTGGCGGCGGCAGCGCCATGGATGCCGGCAAGACCATCGCCTTCATGGCCGGACAGACGCTTGACATGTTCGTGTTCGAAGACAAGGGCGACAACTGGAAACGTGCCAACCACGACACCATCCTGCCGGTTATCGCCGTTCCCACCACTGCCGGGACGGGGTCCGAGGTGGGACGTGCGGCTGTCGTCATCGACGAGGCCGAGCGCACCAAGAAGATCCTGTTTCACCCCCGGATGCTGCCGGGCATCGTCATCGAGGACCCCCGGCTCAGCGTCGGGCTTCCGCGCTCCATCACGGCGTGGACCGGTATGGATGCTCTCGCCCACTGCCTCGAGGCCTTCAGTGCGCCCGGCTATCACCCCATGGCTGACGGTGTTGCCCTTGAGGGCATGCGTCTGGTGAAGGAGTGGCTGCCGGTCGCGGTCAGCGACGGCGCCAACCTCGAGGCGCGCGGAAACATGCTGGTGGCCGCCACCATGGGAGCCACCGCCTTCCAGAAGGGACTGGGCGCCATCCATTCCCTGTCACACCCTGTCGGCGTGCTCTTCGACACCCACCACGGTCGGACCAATGCCATCGTCATGCCCTATGTCATCACCTTCAACAGGAATGTCGTGGACGCACGATACCGGGATCTATCGCGCTGGCTCGGCCTTGGGAGCGGCGGTGTCGATGCCGTGATGGACTGGGTCCTCGACCTGCGCCGCACCATCGGCATTGAGCACACTCTGGGCGAGATCGGGGTCGACGATCACGATGTCGACGAGATCGTCCGCCAGGGGCTCGCAGATCCTACGGCCGCCACCAATCCCCGGCCGCTCACCGATGACACATTCCGCCAACTCTTTCTCGACGCACTCGAGGGTCGCCTCGGTTGATGGTGCATCAGGTACGGCTGTTCATGGCCGTATAGGGCCGACGCGGGGGATGGTCCCAGGATCCGAACCAGGCCTCGACATGCGGCAAGGCCTCCAGGGCAAGATCGCGGGAGGATGCGGGAAATGGTGTTGCCGCCATGACCTCATGGAGTTCGCGAATCGCGTCATCGAGATTGAAGCGGGTCGGCAGGCGGTCCTTGAGAACCCATTCCCCGGCAACCATCACGTCCCGCACGTCCGCACCCCGCACTCTCATGAGCGCCAGGTCCCGTGGCGAGGCTTCAGGCGCCACCCAGGGCGTCGTGGCCGCCGTCATGTCGATCAGGAGAAGATCGGCGGCAAAGCCCGGTGCAAGGCGTCCGAGCTGATCGTCCTTGCGCATCAATGTCGCTCCACCCCGCGTGGCGCAGGCAAGGATGTCACCTGGCGACGGTGCGGCCTCGTGGTATGTCGGCGCACGGGCAAGACGCAGGGCGAGGCGCATTTCGGCGAACATGTCCTCGTCATCGTTGATGGTGGTCGAATCCATGCCCAGCGCGGTGACCACACCGGCATCGAGGAAGGCGGTGAGCGGGGCGATTCCGGCGCGCAGCCTGAGATTGCTCGAAGGGTTGTGCGAGACCGCCGTTCCGGTCTCGGCCATGATGGCGATCTCCTCTTCCGTCATCCACACCCCGTGGGCCATCGACAAGCGTGGTCCAGTCAGCCCGAGCCTGTGCAGGTGGACAAGCATTGGCGCTCCATGAAACTTCGGCCCCTGGAGTTTTTCATAATATGATTCGGAGACATGCGTTTGAATGTTGACATCGAGTCTCGATGCCGCGTCACCAATGAGCTCCAGGAACGGGTCGCTCACCCACGGCGGTCCGGGCGGGCCGAACCAGACGTCGATGCGCTCGTGGGCATCCCAGGCGACGATCAGGTCTTCCATCAAGCGTATGTAGTCGGCCGCCGTCATCTGGTCGGCTCCCGGCATGTAGTGCGAACGCAGCCGCTCGCCGAGGTCTCGAGGCAGGTTTGCGAGAAAGCGCTCGTCACAATCACCAGGCCCGACACCCAGGAAGTTCTGATCACCGATTCCCGGACCAAAGGCACAGCGCATGCCCACCGTGTCGTAGGCCCGGAGTGCTTCGTCGCACGTCAAGGCGACCTCTTCGGCAGACCCCGACAGCGAGGCGAGATCAACGACTGTCGTGACACCACCGTGCAGTTGGCGCGTTGCCGAGAGAAGGATATCGAGACGCGTCGGCGACCGGCGCATGACCGCCAACGCCTTGAGCCAGCTCTCGAGCAGCATGTCGGGCGCGCCGTGCTGCACATGGCTGGCGGCGGACGAATGGTGATGGGCGTTGATGAGACCGGGCATGATGGCACACTCCCGATCGCCTGAGGCAGCCGCGTCGCCATGCTCCCGGCACAGTCTGTCGGCTGGCCCGACATCGACGATGCGACCGTCTTCGACAACGACGGCGCCGTTCTCTGTCACGTCGCCTTGAGCGTCCGGGATGATCCAGCGCCCCAGAACCACCTCCTTCATCGTCGCTCCCTCCCCAAGTCCTGGACCGGTGATGCAACAGCGCACTTCCGTCATGACCTGTGGAGGGTGCATGATGAATCGTCAACAAGGAACTCTGTGCGTAATGGCTGACCACTGCGACGTCATCATCATCGGCGCCGGCTCGGCGGGGCTGTCGGCTGCGCGTGTAGCCATGGAGCAGGGCCTGACGTTCACGCTGCTGGAGGCCTCCCACCGGATTGGCGGACGAGCCCTGACCGAAGAGATTGCACCCGGGCAACCCTTCGATCTCGGATGCCACTGGATGCACTCGGCGAGTCTCAATCCCTTTGTCGCCATTGCTGAGGGCCACGGTTTCGCCTATCGCCAGGAGAGCGGATGGGACCGCGACATCCACCACCGGGGATCGCGCCTCGACGATGATGCCCTGGCGGAGTTCGATGCCTATTTCGTGGCGAAAGACAAGGCCTTTTCTGAAGTTCTTGAAGGTGATGACAAGGCCGTCAGCGATGTCGTTGACCTCGACAGCCCCTGGGCTGTCTACGACGCCTACTGGTTCTCGCTGGGAACTTCCTGCGACATGGACCAGACCGGCGTGCACGACGTCTGTGCCTACCGCGATACCGACGAGGACTGGCCGGTCATCGATGGCTACGGCGCCCTGGTGGCCACCTGGGCTGCTTCGATACCAGTGACCCTCAATGCCGAAGCGACCAAGATCACCTTGACCGGTGATGGTGTCGCCGTCGCCACGCCAAAGGGAACGGTGCGGGGACGCACCGTCCTGATAACGGTGTCCACCAACGTCCTGGCTTCGGGGCGCATCAGCTTCGATCCTGGACTTCCTGCCTGGAAGGAAACGGCGGCGCGGGAGTTGCCGCTCGGGGTTCACAACCGAATCGCCATGCTGCTGAAGGACCCCCCTCGAGACTGCCGCGATGAAGACATGACCGTGCTGCTCCCGAACAGCGACGTGCCAATGGGTGTGCAACTTGGGCCCTACGGCACCTCCTGGGCCGTTGGCGTCACCGGAGGTCGATTCGGCTCCTGGCTTGAACGCTCAGGCCAGGAGGCGTCTGTCGAATGCCTTGCCGAACACCTGAAGGCGGCATGGGGATCTTCCATCGCCAGGCACTTCACCGACCGCGTGATCGTCACCGCATGGCAGGGCGATCCATGGACACTGGGATCCTATTCTGCCGCCACCCCGGGCAATGCCCACCAGCGTTTCGAGCTCGCCAGGCCGATCGACGACCGAATCTTCTTTGCCGGCGAGGCCACCATTCCGGAGTTTCACGCCACGTGCCATGGCGCCTGGCTCTCCGGACGGCGGGCGATGCATGAAATCAGGTCAGCATTGAGGCCTCGCGGCTGATCATCCCGAACATCGCTTTCATTGTCCGGGATCCGGAAAGCCGTGGTCACGGCATTGCCCTGCTCCGATGATTCGACGTGACCGGCCCCCGGCGTATCAATCACGTCACCAAGTGTTTTCCTCCAGAACAACTGCAAGAACCGCGAACGCGGGGCAGATCACCCGTCGCCATGGAAGCAGGACTATCCCGGGTATGTTGGCATGCCCCGACAACGGCGTTTCAGGAATCTCATGCGGTCTCGCCGCCGTCGATCGCGACGATCGAACCGGTCGCAAAGGTCGCGGCATCGCTGGCGAGGAACAGCACCGGTCCCGCAAGCTCGTCAGTCCTGGCAATGCGCCGTTGCGCACAATCCCTGGCAATGACCTTGTAGCCGTCCTCGACATTACCGGCGATGCGCACGGCAAGGTTCTGCAGCATGTCGGTATCGACCCCTCCGGGGCAGACTGCGTTCACCCGGACATCCGGGGCAAGTTCCTTCGCCAGGCACTTCGTCATGTTGATGACACCGGCCTTCGAGGGGCCGTAGGCAGTGCTTCGCACGACGCCCGTCATGCCGTTGACCGATGCGATGTTGACAATGTTGCCTTTGGTGGGGCGCAGGTGCGGAACCGCTGCCTGGATGGTGAAGAACGTGCCCTTGAGGTTGGTGTCGATGATGCGGTCCCACAGCTCTTCCGTGAAATCGTCGATCGCCGCGCCGCCGCCCCTCCCGGCGTTGTTGACGAGCACGTCGAGGCCACCGAGTCCTTCGACGGCGGCCTCCACGACAGTCCTGCAACCCTCTACGGTGGCCACGGATCCCGGCGCGCCGACAACTCGGTCTCCGGAATCGAGTTCGCTGACGGCATCACTGGTGGTGCCCTCGGAACTGCCGTTGAGTGCCACCCGGGCGCCCGCCTCGACGAAGGCCTCGACGATGGCGCGGCCTATTCCCCTGGTCCCGCCGGTGACGAGCACCCGCCTGCCTTCATGATCGATCTTCATGGTCCTGATCCTCTTCCGTCACACGTACTCTATTGCGCCCTGCAACCGGAACAACCGCTCGTTCACGGCGAGGGCCCGGTCAGGCTTCCCCCAGGGACATGAGCGTGGCGTTGCCCCCGCCGGCAGTGGTGTTGATCGACACGACCCGCTCGGTTGCGAACCGGTGAAGATAGCGGGGCCCGCCGGCCTTGGGACCGGTGCCCGAAAGACCCTCGCCGCCAAAGGGCTGGCTTCCCACCACGGCGCCGATCATGTTGCGATTCACATAGATGTTGCCGACGGGCATGCGCCTCGAAATCCACTGCGCGCGCGAATCGATGCGGGTGTGAATGCCGAGAGTCAGACCGAAACCAGTGGCAACGATGGCGTCGAGCACCTCATGGAGCCTGTCCCCGGCAAAGCGCACCACATGGATGACCGGACCGAACACTTCGTGCTCGAGGACGCCAATGTCAGGAATCTCCACAAGGGCCGGGGCCAGGAACGTGCCGTGACGTGCGAGGTCCGGATCAAGGGGCGAGCGGAAGAGAATCCGGCCGGCGGGTTCAATGCCGGCAAGATGGGACTCGAGCCCTGCAAGCGCCTCATGGTCGATCACGGGACCGACGTCGGTGTCGATGAGAGCGGGATCGCCGACCTTCAGTTCCGCCATGGCGCCCGACAGCATCGTGATCACCCGATCGGCAATGTCTTCCTGCAGACAGAGCACGCGCAGGGCCGAACAGCGCTGGCCGGCACTGGTGATGCCCGAGCGAATGACATCGAGGGTCACCTGTTCGGGCAGCGCCGTCGAATCGACGATCATGGCATTCTGTCCGCCGGTCTCGGCAATCAGCGGCACGATGGCGCCGCTCCGTCCGGCAAGGGACAGGTTGATGCGCCGGGCGGTTGCGGTCGACCCGGTGAAGGCAACGCCGTCGACGCGGGGGTCACGGACCAGGGCGGCCCCGGTGGCGCCGTCACCGGGAAGCAACGACAGTACGTCTTCGGGGATACCGGCTGCACGAAACAGGCTGACGGCGTGGGATGCCATGAGAGGCGTCTGTTCCGCCGGCTTGGCGATCACCGCGTTGCCGGCGGCAAGGGCCGCCGCCACCTGACCACAGAAGATGGCGAGCGGAAAGTTCCAGGGAGAGATGCAGACAAAGACGCCGCGTCCGTGAAGGCTGATGCGATTGGATTCTCCGGTGGGTCCCGGAAGTTCGCTGTCGTCAGCGAACTCCGTGCGGGCGCGAACGGCGTAGTACCTGAGGAAATCGACCGCTTCCCTCACCTCCGCCAGTGCATCGCCGATCGTCTTTCCGCCCTCCAGAACGGCCGTCGCCATCAGCCGGGCACAGTCCCGTTCGAGGAGGTCGGCCGTCATCTCGAGACACGAGGCACGGCTGTCGGCGGGCGTGACGCTCCAGTCCCAGGCTGCGCCGCGGGCGGCAGAGAGTGCCGAATTGAGATCGCTTTCAGTGGCTTCCCTGATGGTGCCGACAATCCGGCGCCTGTCTGCCGGACTGGTGATCGTGCGCTCCGTGCCGCTGCACGGCCTGTCGACCGCCCAAGGCGCGTTGCCAGCCGCCCGGTTCATGTCACGGGCGAGCCGGTGAAGAACCGCCACCCTGGTGAGATCGAGCCCCCTCGCGTTCCTCCTCTCCCCGCCATAGAGGCGCGGCGGTCGCGGGATCGCCGGGTGCACCACCGTATCGGACTGGCGCAACACCGTCGCCGGGTCCTTCACCAGTTCCTCGATGGGCAGACTGTCATCGACGATGCGGTTCACAAACGAGGTGTTGGCGCCGTTCTCAAGCAGCCGGCGGACAAGATAGGGCAGGAGATCGTCGTGACTGCCTACGGGCGAGTAGATTCGGCAGGCCACACCATCCCCCTTGGAGCCGACGAGGGGCTGGTAGACTGCCTGGCCCATGCCGTGAAGGCGCTGAAACTCGATGTCGCGCCGCCCCTCGGCCAGAACGAGAATGGTGGCGATGGTCTGGGCGTTGTGCGTGGCGAATTGCGGGAAGAAGAGATCCGGCCGGGCCAGCAGTTTCCTGGCGCAGGCGATGTAGGAAAGGTCCGTCGACGCCTTGCGCGTGAAGACGGGAAAGCTCTCGAGACCGAGTTCCTGGGCCCGCTTGATCTCGCTGTCCCAGTAGGCCCCCTTGACCAGGCGCACGGGAATCCTGCGGGAGGTGCCGGCGGCGAGCCAGGCCAGCCAGTCGATCACCGCCATGGCCCGTTTCTGGTAGGCCTGCACCGCCAGACCCAGACCGTCCCAGCCGTTGAGGGCCCGGGAAGCCACCGCCAGGACATCCAGCGAGAGCTCGAGTCGGTCGGCTTCCTCGGCATCAACCGTGAGGGCTATGCCGCGATCACAGGCGAGATGGCCCAGTTCGATCAGGCGTGGGGCAAGCTCACTCAGCACACGGGACCGCTGGGCCATCTCGTAGCGGGGATGGAGCGCCGACAGCTTGACCGAGACGCTGGCACGGCGGGTCTGGTCCTGACTCCCTTCGGCTTCCCCGACCCGTTCGATGGCATGGCGATAGTGCGCCAGGTGGCGATCGGCATCCGCCATCGTGCAGGCCGCCTCGCCCAGCATGTCGAAGGAATGCGTGTAGCCGTGCGCCACGTCGTCTCTCGCGTTGACCAGGGCCTCATCGATGTCGCGCCCCATGACGAACTGCCGGCCGACGATGCGCATGGCGTGCAGAAAGGCCTCCCGGATGACGGGTTCGCCAAGGCGACTGACAACACGCGACACCACGCCTCGCGCGTTCCCCGTCCACTCGGGATCCAGGCTGACGAGGCGTCCGGTGAGCATCAGCCCCCACGTCGAGGCGTTGACGAACAGCGACTCGCTGTCGCCCAGGTGCCGCTGCCAGTCGGCATCGCCGATCTTGTCCTGGATGAGCATCAGCGCCGTGGAGGCGTCGGGAATCCGCAACAGGGCCTCGGCGAGGCACATGATGGCGACGCCCTCGTGACTGGAAAGATCGTACTCGTGCATGAAGGCGTCGATGCCGCCGGCATGGCGCCTGTTGGCCCGCACGTGCGTCACGAGATCGATGGCGCGTTTCCTGACAGCGCGTCGGTCGTCAGCCTCGAGACGGGCCTCGGCCATGAGCTCTGCGACCCGCCGGGTCTCGTCCGACGTGGCGTCGAGGCGGACGGGAGCGGTCTCCGTCTCCTCCTCATCGAACACGAATGTGATCGCCGCTTTCCCGTCAGACAATCGTCCCGGAGCGGCGGCGCTCACGGTTCCCCGCCAGCCACGACAAGGTCGGGCAGATCACCCCGCGCCATTCGCTCCGTGAGCTTTGCGGTGTGCCAGCGAACGATGGCATCGTCGCCGTCGAGAGCGACGATCTCGCCGGAATCGCAGGCCCGGCTGCCATTCTCCTTCTCGACCCGGGTGCCAACGGCGATATCCGGAAAGGCCGTTCCCATGGCCTCGGAGACCCGCAGGCTCATGGGCCGGAAGTCCTGGTCCCGGCCGTTCTCCGAAATGCCGCGGAACAGACTGCCCTGGACCCAGGTGGAAACGGGCGGTTCGTCCTTGCGGGGCAGGCACTGTGACGCTTCGGCCGCCTGCCGTCCGGCCTGATTGAGCAACCAGTTGACCGCTTTCGACGCATGACTGGCCGCCCGGAAGATCGCCTTGTTGTCGTCTTCTAGAATCCTCAGCCAGGCGCCGATGTAATCGGCGTGGTCTTCCCTGATGGCGGGGGCGATGCCGAGCTCTGCCGAGAGGAAGGCAGAGCCGATTTCCGCGACCAGTTCCTCCTTCGCATAGGGCACCTGGTAGCTGCCCCTGAACGTGCGGTTGAGACGGCTCGCATGGCGCGTCCAGTGGACCGATTCGTGGGCCAGCGTCGTGTAGTAGGCTTCACCGTCGTGGAAGAGTTCGAAAGCCGGCATCTGGATGTAGTCGTCGCTGAGGACATAGTAGGCCTCGTCCCCGCCGTGGCGGACATCGATGCCGAGATCATGGAAAAAGCCATCGAGATCCGCGGACCGCCGGTCGCGGTTGACCGGGTGGAACTCGGCGTAGGTACGGTGCCAGCGCTGATCGAGCCCATCGACCTGCTCGACATTGAACACCGTGAAGGTCTTGTGGAAACCCTGACGACGCACGTTTTCCTCGCCGGTTTCGGGATCGCGCGTCTTCCTGGTGTACTGGTCCGCATAGACGACCGACTGGCCCTTCTCGCCCTTCCTCACGCGGCCGCCGTGGCGTTTCGCCTGGTTGAAGGTCATCCAGGTCGGTTTCATGTAGCCGGCCGCTGCCGCCGCTGCCCACAGGACAATGACGTTGATGCCGCTGTAGGGCTGTCCGGTATCGCGCAGGGGCAGGCCCGCACCCGCGAAAGCGCCGTCAACCCCCGATTCCCAGGGCCGCATCCACGGACGGATGCCGTCACGCAACTGGGCCATGATGGACTGGGTAATCCTTGAATGAATGTCTGCCAGGAATCCTCTCCCCTGATTACCGGGCCGCGGCGGGCGCCCCCCGCCCGGCGAACTCGCCTCCTCCCCACAGGGAGACGTGAGGGGGATGCATGACGCTTCCATCGTAGCGGATCGCACCCTCACGGTCGACGTGAAGCATCAACGGGCCGTCAAGGTCGACGAGGTCGGCATCTTCGGCGACCAGCATCGCCGGCGCCATGGCCAGCGACGTGCTCACCATGCAGCCCACCATGACACGAAGCCCACGCTTGCGAGCCGCCCGGCGCAGCGCCAGGGCGCCGGTCAGGCCACCTGCCTTGTCGAGCTTGATGTTCACCATGTCGTAGCGGTCCGCCAGACGGTCGACATCGTCTGCGGTGTGGCAGGACTCGTCTGCGCACAAAGGAAGCGGACACCTGTAGCCGGCCAGCGCCTCGTCTTTCCCCGCAGGCAGCGGCTGCTCGATCATCTCGACGCCAAGGCCTGCGAGATCATCCGCGACGTGGATGAGCTGATCCATGGTCCAGGCCTCGTTGGCGTCAATCACCAGACGTGCACCGGGTGCGCCCTCGCGAACGGCATGCATCCTTTCCATGATGCACTCGCCATCGAGCTTGACCTTGAGCAGCGGGCGCGTCCGGTTGTCGGCCGCGGCCCTCATCATGGCTTGAGGAGAATCGATGCCAATGGTCCAGGCGGTGATGAGAGAGGAGGGCTCGCTGAGCCCGGCGTGTTGCCAGACCGACTGGCCGGCGAGTCGCGCCTCGAGGTCCCACAGGGCGCAGTCGACCCCATTGAAGGCCGCCCCCGCCCCGTGCAGATCGTGCCGGCCGGCGCCCCCCTCGACCGCCTCCTTCAGCCGGGCGATGTCGGCGAGCACCGACTCCATGGTTTCGCCGTAGCGGGCATAGGGAACACATTCGCCCCTGCCCGTCATGCCCTCCTGGGCGATCTCGACGACGATGACCCGGGCTTCGTTCTTCGCGCCTCGCGCAATCCTGAACGGACGGGCCAGTGGCCAGGTCTCGGGACGTGCGCGGACGGTTCGCCGATGACGAGGGCCTGTCATGGCTCCAGGGCATCAACGATGAACGAGGCGCCATGACGCACCGGATCGCCACACGGCAGGCCGTGCTCGGCGGCAGTCTTCGCGATCTCGCGAAGCGCTTCCTCCTCTCCCAGCGCGGAGGTGTTGATGGAGATGGCGATGACCCGGGCTTCGGGCGCGGTCAGGCCAGCCATCCGTTCATTGATCTCGATGCAGTGCCGAAGTGACGGAAGGGATCGTCCCGGAAGACCGCGCATGTGGGAGCGCGTGGGCTCGTGACACATGACGAGGGCTTCCGCCTGGGCACCGTGAAGAAGACCGAGGCTCACCCCGGCAAAGGAGGGGTGAAACAGCGATCCCTGCCCCTCGATGATGTCCCAGTGATCGGGATCATTGGCCGGAGCAAGCCACTCCACCGACCCGGAAATGAAATCGGCGACCACCCCGTCAACGGCGATACCGCTCCCGGCGATGAAGATTCCGGACTGCCCGGTCGCCCTGAAGGTCGACTTCATGCCGCGGTCATGCATCTCGCGTTCGATGGCAAGGGAGGTGAACATCTTGCCCAGGGAACTGTCCGTGCCGACGGTGAGAAGCCGTCTGCCGGTGCGCGGCGTCCCCTTGCCGACGGAGAACTCTCTGGTGCTCTGGCGCACATCATGGAGGGTTCTTCCCAGACGTCGCGCGGCTTCGGCAATAGCCGGAATGTCCGCAAGGCGCGTGTGCATGCCGGCCATGACGTCAAGTCCTGACTCGAGGGCCTCGATGATCGTGGCGCTCCAGTGATCGGGAATGAATCCACCGGCATTGGCAACACCCACCAGCATCGTCCGGCATCCTGCATCTGCGGCCTCGCGGGTCGTCATGTCGGGCAATCCGAGATCCTGGTTGCAGCCGGCAAGGCGGATCTGTGCCCGCGCCTTGTCGGGGCGCCAGATCTTGACCCCGGTCGCCCCCTTGATTGACAACTCGTCCCGGGCGTCACCCAGAAACAGCAGGTAGGGGGATCCTGCATCTCTCATGTCTTCCTCCGACAGGTTGTCACGAAGCCCACGTCGTCGCGCCATAGTAGTGTCACGACAGGGTGCCGGACCACATGCCGGTCAGCCGGAGCCCGACGCCGGGATCGTATCGTCATCGAAGTCCGACTCGAGCGGGACACGCGCGGTCTTCAGCAGCGTCGACATGACGAGATAGACGCCGACGGTGAAGACGATATCCAGGATCTTCCTGTCGCTGAAAACGCCATCCATCTCATCCAGGGTTTCCGGCCCGATCTCGGTCCCATCAAGCATGTCATCGACCGCACGCAGCAACAGCTTTTCCTGCCTTGACCAACCGAGAGCCTCGCTTCCCTCCCGTACGCGGGCAATCCGGTCATCGTCAAGGCCGGCCTTGCGACCACGCACCACGTGGTGACGCCACTCGTAGTCGCACGCGGTCAGGTGGGCGACTCGCAGGACCACAAGTTCCCGCTCCGCGGCGTCAAGTGAGGACGATTTCACAACATGTTCGCGCAAGGGCGCGTAACTCGCCATGAGTTCCGGGTGACGGGCAATCACCCCGTGAATGTTGAGTGGCTGCCCGATCCGCCGCCGCACATCTCCCAGGGCGGGATCCCATGCATCCGGATCAAGTGGTTGAAGGCGGTGCGCTGAACCTGCCGACATGAACATCTCCAGCTTGTCTCCTGACCCGCGACATTGCCGCCAGACCGGTCCGAAAGGAAGGCCACATCCTGCATGACACCAGGTGGCCGCGTCCCTACCCTGGAACCCATGGCAAACGTTCCCTGGACGGACGACGAGAATGACCTGCTCGTCGCAGACTACTTCCGGATGCTTGCTGCCGACCTGAACGGGCAGAACTACAGCAAGGCTGGACACGCGCGTCAGCTCATGGATCGCCTGGACAACCGCTCGAAAGGAGCAATCGAGTACAAGCGGCGCAACCTCAGTGCCGTCCTCCAGGGACTCGGTGACACCTGGTTGCCAGGTTACCTTCCCGCGTACAACGTCCAGGCGTCCCTTGAAGATGCCGTCGCCCGGTGGCTGGCGCGCCATCCTGGCTGGCTGGACCGCGTACCTGCACTCGAGCCAGCCAATGCGGTGCCCCTGCGAATCGAACAACCGCCAACGCTCGCCAACCACCCATTGCCGGAGGGCCACGACAAGGTGTCCGGGATCGCCGTCAGGTTTGATGCCGCGGGCCGTGACGAACGCAACCGGGCACTCGGCCATCTCGGCGAGCGCCTCGCCCTAGCTCATGAACGGACCACGCTGGCGTGCGCTGGCCGCGCCGATCTTGCCCGTGATGTGCGCTGGGTATCCCAGGAGGACGGTGACGGCGCCGGATACGACATTGCCAGCTTCACCCCTGAAGGCGCGGTCCGTCTCCTGGAGGTGAAGACCACGAAGGGATACGCGCGCACCCCTTTCTGGATATCCCGGAACGAATTGGCAGTCGCCGAAGAACGGCGCGCTGAATGGAGGCTGTTCCGTCTCTGGAATGTCTCACGCACGCCTCAGGCATTTGAACTCTCCCCGCCGCTCGACGCACACGTTTCGCTCATGCCCACGCAGTTTCTGGCGGACTTCCGCCACTAGGCTGTTCCTGTCGGCAAAGACCTTGATGTCGCACGACTGCTATGCGACATGGCCGCAGCGATCCAAGGAATGTCTCACGTGGTCCCTCCCCTGCTCGATACCGGCTATGCCCGCTCCTTCTTTCCTGCCCTCAACGACTCGTGGGCCTTCATGGAGAACGCGGGCGGCAGTCTTGTTCCACATACGGTGATCGAGGCGGTCAGCGCCTACATGAGCGAGTGCCAGGTGCAGCCCGGCGACAATGCGGCGATTGCGCGCGAAGCGCAGCGGCGCATGGCGGCCGGTCAAGCGACCGCAGCCGCCATGCTGAACGCCTCTCCGGACGAGGTGGTCGTCGGCCCCTCGACCACGCGCAACGTGCAGACCCTGGCCATGGCCATGCGCTCCCGGCTTCGCGAGAACGACGAGATCATCGTCACCAACCTCGACCACGAAGCCAACAACAACCATTGGCGGCGCCTTCGGGAGTTTGGCCTCGTCATCAGGGAGTGGCAGGTCAACCCCGAGACGGCGGAACTCGAAACCGGCGCCCTGGAGCCGCTGCTCAACGAAAGAACGAGGCTGGTCTGCTTTTCCCACTGCTCCAACATCACCGGCGGTCCCAACCCGGTGCGCGAGATCACTGCCCTGGCGCATGCCGCCGGGGCCCAGGTCTGCATCGACGGAGTCGCGATGGCCCCGCACGCGTCCATCGATGTCCGCGAGCTCGATGTGGACTACTATCTGTTCAGTCTTTACAAGACCTTCGGTCCCCATCTTGGAGTCATGTATGGGAAGCGGGAACATCTTCTCGCGCTGCCCGGACAGTACTTCCATTTCCATGGCGAGGACGACATCCCGCTCAAGCTCAACCCCGGGGCGCCCAATCACGAGCTGACGGCGGCGACGGCCGGCGTTGGCGCCTATCTCGACGCCCTGGCCCGGCACCATCTCGACGAGCCCGCGCACGATCCGGTCATCCGCTATCGCCAGGTCTTCGGCCTGATCCGGGATCATGAATCGGCGCTTTGTGGCCGGTTTCTCTCGTGGGCCGCGGATCGGCCCCGGATCCGTCTGGTGGGACGCCGGCAGGCCGGCAACACCGGTCGCGCGCCCACATTCAGTTTCACCGTGGACGGCATGGCCAGTCAGCAACTGCCCGCGTTGCTGGAGTCCCGCGGCATCGTGGCGGGAGCCGGCGATTTCTATGCACCCAGAGTGCTGGAGGCGAAGGGAATCGCTCCTTCAGACGGCGTCGTTCGGTGCTCACTCGTTCACTACAACACGGCGGACGAAGTGGACCGCCTCACCATGGCCCTTGATGCCATCATGGCGGAGAATCACGCATGACCTCTCTCGAGGCCCTGTTGTCGGCCGAGCGGCTGCTGCGCCGCCACCTCGGCGAAACCCCCCTTCACCACTGGCCGCTGCTCAGCCGGCGCAGCGGCGCCGAGGTCTGGGTCAAGCATGAAAACCACACCCGGATCGGCGCCTTCAAGATCCGCGGCGGGCTTGTCTACATGGAGAGGCTCAAGGCACGGGAACCGGACGTTCCAGGTGTCATCGCGGCGACCCGCGGCAATCACGGCCAGAGTGTGGCCCTTGCGGCCGGTCTCTCCGGCGTTCCGGCAACCATCGTCGTGCCGCACGGCAATTCCGTCGAGAAGAACAAGGCGATGCGCGCACTTGGTGCGGACCTGATCGAGCATGGCCACGACTTCCAGGAGGCCCTGGTTCACGCCCGGGATCTGGCCGGACGCCACGGCCTCCACATGCTGGCCTCGTTCCACGATGACCTTGTCTGCGGCGTCGCAAGCTACGGTCTCGAGATCTTCCGAAGCCATGATGACATCGACACGGTCTATGTGCCGATCGGTCTGGGCTCGGGCCTGTGCGGTACCTTGAGGGCGCGCGACGCGTTGGCGTCCGGCGCCGCGGTGGTTGGCGTGGTGGCCGAAAACGCCCCCTGCTACGCCCGTTCCTTTGCTGCCGGAGCACCCGTCACCACCAACCGTTGCGATACCATCGCCGACGGCATGGCGGTGCGCGTGCCTCACGATGACGCGGTGGGCGAGATCAACGCCGGCGCCGAGCGCATCGTCACCACGAGCGAGGACGACATCCGCGCCGCCATGCGGCACTACTTCACCGACACCCACAACGTGGCGGAAGGCGCCGGCGCCGCCCCCCTGGCGGCCCTCTTGCGTGAACGCGACCGCATGGCCGGACGCAAGGTTGTTCTCGTGCTGTCGGGCGGCAACATCGACCGCGATCTCTTCGCCCGTATCCTCCAGGACGCCTGACGCCTCCCCGGCACGTCAGAGCAGGAGCAGGGACCCAAGGGCGAGGAAGACGAAGAAGCCGACGACATCGGTCACCGTGGTGAGGAAGATGCTCGCGGCAACCGCGGGATCGATGCCGAACCTCTCCAGCACCAGGGGCGTGGCGGCGCCGATGAATCCGGCGACAGCAAGGTTGGCCACCATGGCCATGGCGATGACGGCGCCAAGCATGGGACTCTGGAACCATACCCAGGCGACCAGCCCGGTGATCGCGGCAAAGAGAATCCCGTTGAGGGTGCCGACCAGAATCTCCTTGGCGATCACCCTCATGCCGTTGGCCCGGGTGAGGTCCCTTGTCGCCAGGGCCCGGACCGCCACCGTCATCGTCTGGGTACCGGCATTGCCCCCCATCGAGGCGACGATGGGCATGAGGACGGCAAGGGCAACGATCTCCCTGATCGTGCCTTCGAAGATGCCGATGACCATGGACGCCATGACGGCGGTTCCGAGATTGATGAAGAGCCACCAGAAGCGCTTGCGCGTGGTGTCGATCACCCCCTGATTGAGGTCGGTGGCGGCCACGCCGCCAAGGCGGAGCACGTCCTCTTCCGTTTCCTCGCTCAACACGTCCACCATGTCGTCGAAGGTGATGGTACCCAGCAACCGGCCGTCGCCGTCGACGACAGCCACCTCGGAGAGCCCGTACTGCTGGAAGAGCCAGGAAACCTCTTCCTGGTCGGTATCGGCCTTCACGGTCAAGGCTTCGCCCTGGACGAGCGACGTCAGTCGAACGTGGCGGTCACTGCGAATCAGCGCTGCCAGCGCGATGACACCCAGTGGCCGGTGACCGGGATCGACGACAAAGACGGCATAGAACTCTTCCGGGAGATCGCCTGCGCCTCTCAGGTGGTCGATGGTCTGGCCTACGTTCCAGAATGCCGGGAGAGCCACGACATCACGGCGCATGAGGCGCCCGGCACTGTCTTCAGGGAAGGTGAGTCCCTGCTCCACCACCTGGCGTTCCGGCGCCGGCACCGCGTCCAGCACTTCCCGGCGGACCGGGTCATCGAGATCGGCAATGACGTCGACGGCATCATCGGAATCGAGCCTGCCCACCAGCCGGGCAAACGTCTCGAGGCCGAGTTCCTTGCGCAGGTCGTCGAGAACGGCGTCATCGAGATCGGGAAGGATCTCGGCGTCGATGTCCGGACCGAGGGCCTCGATCACCACCCGGCGCTGTGCGCCGCCCATCTGTTCGAGGAGATCCGCCTTGTCGGCGGCATGCAAAGGCACCACGAGCGCCTCGAGACGCACCAGGTCCTCCGCATCGACAGCATCGATGATTGCCCGAAGAAGATCGGGGCTGAGCCCGTAGAGATCGTGAACTGACTGCAGCGATGTGTCTGTCATGGCACACGTCCCCTGTCGTTCCGGGGGCGCGTGCTGAAATGGTGCGGTCGAGAAGACTCGAACTTCCACGGGCTCTCGCCCACAGCGCCCTCAACGCTGCGCGTCTACCAATTCCGCCACGACCGCATTGACGGGCAGGCCGCACGTATAGCTAATCCTCAAGTACGCCGCAAGGCGAGGTATCCGTGTCGATGAAATCTCATTCCATCGACACGTGCCACCGTGGCAAGGGTATGCGCTGCGGGCGCGGCCATGAGCCATGAGCGCCGGGAATGCTCATGCAGCGTCGGCGAGGAGCGCCAGGAGAGGCCGGTTGATGTAGAGGTTTTCGCGTCCGGCCCTGATTTGCTTGAGTATGCCCTCGGCAGCAAGGGACTTCAGGTAGATGGCGGCTGTCTGGCGTTTAGCGATGTTGGCGGCGACCACGTCACTGACTCGGCAGTATGGTTGCTCGAAGACCAGTTCGATCAGTTCGCGAGAATAGATTTTCGGCAGTTCCTGTCGCATTTCAGCGGCCTTCTCGTCGAGAAGATCCCGAATCGCATTGATTTTTCCCGTCGTCCACTCGGCCGTCGTTCTGACCGCCTCGAGAATGAACAGGATCCAGGTCTCCCAGGCGTGCCGGGTCGTCACATCGTGCAGATACCGATAGTAGAGCGCCTTGTTCCGGATGATGTGTCGACTGAGGTAGAGCACGGGAATGTCGAGAAGGCCCTTGTCGACAAGATAGAGCAGGTTCAATACGCGTCCTGTCCGACCGTTGCCATCAACGAACGGATGAATGGCCTCGAACTGATAGTGCATCACTGCAAGCCGGATCAGCGGGTCGAGTTCCCCGCCTTCGTGGATGTAGCGCTCCCAGTTCGCCAGCTTTCTCCGAAGCAGGTCCTCTCCCTCAGGCGGAGTGTAGATCACGTCACTGGTTGCATCATTGATCAACGCGGTCCCGGGCGTATTGCGAACATCGAGATCGACTCCCTTGATCGTCCGACAGACTTCGACCGCCAGGGCGGTCGAAACCGGGCGGCGCTTCAGCATCTTGAAACCACGGTAGAGGGCGGTGCGATAGCGCAGAGCCTCCCTCGTGGCCGGGTCCGCCTGATCCGCCACGTCGTTGGCATGGCGGAACAAACGGTCGGTCGTCGTGACGATGTTCTCGATCTCGGAACTCGCCTGCGCTTCGAGCAGAGGAATCGAGTTAATCAACATCGCCTGGTTCGGTATGAGCCTGCCGGAGATCCGAAGTTCTTCCAGCGCCGTGCGCGCGGCGATGCAGCTGCGAAGGATGGCGCGTGTCTCGGTTTGAAAAACCGGTGGCAGGTCCGGAAGGTCATTGAAGGGGCGGCCGGGATCGAAGGCCATGTCGATGCGCTCCCCGGACATGTCGATACCGTCGACATATGTCCTTAACGTGTCGATGAAATTCAATTTTATCGACACGTGCGATCGTTGCAAGGGTATGCGCTATCGAGCAGACGTGGGAGCGGGCGGGTTCCGGGCAACATTGGTGATCTGCTAGATTTGCTTCCATGACATCTGTTCGCTGGATGGTGAGCGATCGGCCGGTGGCCTATCCGGATGCGGTGCGGTCCATGGAAGAGACGGTCGCTGGCATTCGCGCCGGCGGGGCGCCGGAAACGGTGTGGCTGCTCGAACATCCGAGCGTCTTCACTGCGGGAACGAGTGCGCGGGATGACGAACTCATCGATGCCGGAGACATCCCTGTCTACCGCACCGGGCGCGGCGGCCGCTACACCTGGCATGGGCCAGGTCAGCAGATTGCCTACGTCATGCTCGACCTCGCCCGCCGGGGACACGATCTGCATGCCTTTGTCGCTGACCTTGAAACCTGGATCATCCGGACGCTGGCGCGATTCGGAGTTGAGGGTCAATGCCGCCGGGACCGGGTCGGGGTCTGGGTGGTCGACGCCTGCGGCCGCGAGGACAAGATCGCGGCCATCGGCATACGCGTACGGCGCTGGGTGAGCTTTCATGGCATCAGCATCAACCGCGCCCCGGATCTCGCGCCCTACACCCGTATCGTGCCGTGCGGCGTCAGGTCTCACGGCGTGACGTCACTGGCTGCGCTCGGCGTCGAGGTCGAAGACGATGCGTTGCGCTCGGCCATGGAAGAGACGTTCCGGGACGTCTTCTACAACGTTGGTCGTTGAGCGAATCCGCGTGCCACCTCTCCCCTGAACGATTCGCAGGCGACTGTCTCGACAGCGGCCAGCGGCGGTCCCTCCTTCAGGAGGCACAGCATGGTGTCGATATCCTCCCGGCTTCCGGCAAGGACCGCCTCCACCGAACCGTCGCTGCGGTTGCGGACCCAGCCGTCGAGGCCGAGGTCGCGCGCTTCCTCGGCCGTCCATGCCCGGTACCACACGCCCTGCACGCGTCCAGTGACCGTCACCCTGACCCGCCGCTCGTGACCCGGACCAGTGGTCATGAGGAGGCGTACTCGAGGAGGGTGGAATCAACGGAGACCGAGTCGCCGACGGCGACATGAACCTTCTCAATCTCGCCGGAACGTTCCGCCCGCAACACGTTCTCCATCTTCATGGCATCAATGACGACGAGCACCTGACCCGCCTCGATCTTGTCACCTTCCCCGACTGCAAGATCGACGATCCGCCCGGGCATCGGTGAGGTGACAAGGCGGGAATGATCGGCGGCGGGCCGGGCCGGCATCCGCGACAACAACTTCGCCGCCCCCTTCGAGAGCACCGTCATCTGCTCGTTGACGCCGGCATGGACCAGTTCCCAGGAGGTCCCCTTGCGCTCTACCTGCACGACAGCCGGACGGCCGTCCACCTCGCCCTGAAACAGCGTCTGGCCGGGGCTCCAGGAACTCTCGACCGTGATGGCGCGCTCGCCGCTTCTCCAGATGATTCCGTCCCCGGTCAGCCGGGTCGTCACCTCGAACTCGTCACCGGGAAACTGCACGACCCAGTCACGGGCCATCGGCCCCGGTTCGCGCAGCGTGCCCGTGATCCTGCGGTCACGCTCGAGAACCCTGAGGTGGGCAAGGAGGCCCACGCCGGTCAGCACCGTTCTCTCGCGCTCCGTGACCGGAGCGCCGGAAAAGCCGTCGGGCCAGGTGCGACCGATGAAGGCGGTGGTCATGTCGCCCGCAGCAAACTGCGGGTCGCGCATGATCGCGGCCAGAAAGTCGATGTTGTGCTGAACGCCCCTGATCTCGAAGGAATCGAGTGCGTGGCGCATGGCGGCGATGGCGGTCGGCCGGTCCTCGCCGTGCACCACCAGCTTGGCGATCATGGGATCGTAGAACATCGTCACCTCGGAGCCCTCCTCCACACCGCTGTCGATCCTCAGCGA
This sequence comes from Alphaproteobacteria bacterium, assembly GCA_964291415.2. Classification (GTDB taxonomy): domain Bacteria; phylum Pseudomonadota; class Alphaproteobacteria; order SP197; family SP197; genus SP197. Next base: position 1,450,210 of record OZ219920.1, read on the forward strand.
CCGGTTTGTGTGCGGAGGCCGGTAGGTGCTGAGGCGGCCGATCGAGGGGAGGAATCCGCGGCGTGAGTCCTCGGCGTAGATTCGTGCCTCGATGGACCAGCCGTCGATGCCGACATCATCGGCGGTGAAGGCGAGGCGTTCCCCGGCGGCAATGCGGATCATCTGTTCGACGATGTCGACACCGGTGATGAACTCCGTCACCGGATGCTCGACCTGGAGTCGGGTGTTCATCTCCAGGAAATAGAAGTTCCTGTCGGGGTCGACGACAAACTCGACCGTTCCCGCCGAGCGGTAGTTGACGGCCCGTGCCAGGGCACAGGCCTCCCCGGCCATCGCCTGGCGCGTCGCACCGTCGATGAGCGGGCTTGGCGCCTCCTCGATCACCTTCTGATGACGCCGCTGGATCGAGCATTCCCGCTCGTTCAGGGCCACCACGTTCCCGTGATTGTCCGCCAGAAGCTGAATCTCGACATGGCGAGGGCGTGTGATGAACTTCTCGAGAAAGACCCGGGTATCGCCGAAGGCGGTGGCGGCCTCCGATTGCGAGGCCCGGAAGCCCTCGACAAGTTCGTTGTCATCGCTGGCGACCCGCATCCCCTTGCCGCCGCCACCGGCGGCCGGCTTGATCATGACCGGATAGCCGATGTCGCGGGCGGCAGCGAGCGCCTCCTCGACATCACTCGTTTCGGAAGCGCTGCCGGGAACCACGCTGACCCCCGCCGCATTGGCAATCCTCTTGGATTCGATCTTGTCGCCCATGGCGGCAACAGCCGCGGCGGGCGGACCGATGAAGACGGCCCCCGCAGCCTCGACCGCCTCGACGAAACGGGGATTCTCGGCAAGAAAGCCGAAGCCGGGGTGGACCGCCTCGGCGCCCGAATTCACAAGGACATCGATGATCCTGTCGATGGCGAGGTAGCTCTCTCCGGGCGGCGGCGGACCGATGGGATGCGATTCATCGGCCATCCGGACGTGGAGAGCATCCTCGTCGGCCTCGGAATGAATCGCGACCGTGGCGATACCCTGCGCCCGGCACGTGGTGATGATCCGGCAGGCAATTTCCCCCCGGTTGGCAATGAGAATCTTGTTGAACACGTCCGGGCACCACCTTGATTACAAGGGAATATTATCGTGTTTCTTCCACGGATTGCGCAACTCCTTGCCACGCAGCATGCGAAGCGCGTTGCACAGTCGACGGCGCGTGTTGCGCGGCATGATGACGTCGTCGACGAACCCCCTCGACGCGGCGACGAAGGGATTGGCGAAGCGCTCCTTGTATTCTGCCGTGCGAGCCTCCATGCGACCGGGATCGTCAAGATCGGAACGGAATATGATCTCGACCGCTCCCTTCGATCCCATGACCGCCACTTCCGCCGTCGGCCAGGCGTAGTTGATGTCGCCACGCAGGTGCTTCGAGGCCATGACGACATAGGCACCGCCATAGGCCTTGCGTGTGATGCAGGTAAGTTTCGGAACCGTAGCCTCGGCAAAGGCATAGAGGAGTTTCGAACCGTGCCTGATGATCCCGCCGTGCTCCTGATCGGTTCCTGGCAGGAACCCCGGGACATCGACGAAGGTGATGATCGGAATGTTGAAGCAGTCGCAGAATCGCACGAAGCGCGCCGCCTTGCGCGAGGCCTCGATATCGAGGCAACCGGCCAGCACCATCGGCTGGTTGGCAACAACGCCCACCGTCGAGCCTTCCATGCGGCCGAATCCGACGACGATGTTGGCCGCATGGGCCGGCTGGATCTCGAAGAAGTCCTGTTCGTCCACCACCCTCGTGACGAGTTCCTTGATGTCGTAGGGCTTGTTCGGATTGGAGGGCACCAGGTTGTCCAGGGCTGGCTCGACCCGATCGAAGGGATCGGAGGTCTCGAGCACCGGCGGTTTCTCGCGATTCGAGGCAGGCAGGAAATCCATCAGACGCCGTGTCTGCGCGAGAGCCTCGACATCGTTGTCCCAGGCGAGGTCCGCCACGCCGGACCGCGTCGTGTGGGTCACGGCGCCACCGAGATCCTCGTGACTGACAACTTCGTGGGTCACCGTCTTCACCACGTCGGGACCGGTCACGAACATGTAGGAAGTATCCTTCACCATGAAGATGAAGTCGGTCATCGCCGGGGAGTAGACCGCCCCACCGGCGCAGGGTCCCATGATCAGCGACACCTGTGGCACGACCCCGGAAGCAAGGACATTGCGCTGGAACACTTCGGCATATCCGGCAAGGGAATCCACACCCTCCTGGATGCGTGCACCACCGCTGTCGTTGAGACCAATCACCGGAGCGCCCACCTGAAGCGCCCGGTCCATGATCTTGCAGATCTTGGTGGCGTGAGACTCCGAGAGTGATCCTCCGAACACTGTGAAGTCCTGGCTGAAGACGAAGACCAGACGGCCGTTGATGGTCCCCCAGCCGGTTACGACCCCGTCACCCGGCACCTTGTGGTTGGCCATGTCGAACTCCGCCGAACGATGTTCGACAAACATGTCCCATTCCTCGAAGGAGCCTTCGTCCAGGAGCAGTTCGATGCGTTCCCGTGCGCTCAGTTTTCCCTTGGCGTGCTGACGGGCGATGCGTCCTTCACCGCCTCCCTCGCGGGCGCGGGCGCGGCGCTCCGTCAATTCACCGATCACATCCTGCATCGTCCGGTTCCGCCTGATTGAGATCACTGGCCAGCATACCAAGGTTCATGTCTGGTGACGAAGCAGACGGAGAAAGCGGTCCGCATCGCCAATGTCCATCTGCCTGACATCCAGTCGGCGCCGTGCTTCGGCGTCGTCGCCCCACACCTCCAGGGACCACAGATCGTCGAGGGCGCCAGCACGGAAGGCCTCCCCGGCGCCCAGGCGTCCGGAAAGGAGTGCCAGGGCAATGACAAGGGAACCGGTCGCACTTGCGACACTGTGGACCGCCACGAGGCGGAAACAGTCCAGGCCTGAGAGGACTGAGCGAAGGGCGCCAATCGATTCCGGGGGCTGTTGCCGCGGCATGATCCCGGTGGTGACGGCGAGTGCCGCACCGTGCTCTGCCGCGACCCAGTCGACAAGGGGCTGCCAGCACGCCGCCTGGCGCCTGACCAGTTCCACCGGATGATCAGCGCGAAAACACACGAGATCGCTCATCCCCCAGGCCACGAGATCGGTGACGACGCGTTCAGGGTCGGGCGCTACACGGTCAATGGCCGTGGCGGCAAGGCGCGTCAGGGGCATGGTCGAAGGATCGACGCGACCCTCCTGGCGCGCCCACTCTCCGGCGATGGCGTCGCCCAGGGGCCTTGTGGGAACGCGAAGGGTATGCCGTGCCGGTGTCATCACCGGCCGGCCGTCGAGCTCGACACGGTAGTCCCCTTCACTCCCGGCGACACCGGTGGCCGCATACCGGCGCTTCACGGACCATCCCCGTTCACACTGAGTCCCAGCGTGTCCCAGGTCTCCTGAAGGTCCGGCGGCAGGTCACACGCGAGATTCAGTGCGCCGCCCTCAGGGTGCGGCAGGTGAAGCGCCTGCGCGTGGAGGTGGAGACGCCGGACGTGCGTGATCCGCCCAGGCGTGCGGCCGCCGTATTTGCCATCCCCGAGGATCGGATGGCCAATGGCGGCACAGTGCACCCTGAGCTGGTGGGTACGGCCGGTCAGCGGGCGCAAGTCCAGCCAGGTGACGACACGGCCGGCGGTTGCGACGATACGAGCAAGGGTCACGGCGCGGCGGCCGTCCTCTTCGGCGACCTCGACGCGCTCGCGGCCCGGCTTTCCCCTCTTGGCGAGCGGCATGGCAAGACGGCCATCCCGCGGCAGGTCCGGGACTCCGGCGACGAGCGCCCAGTACGTCTTCTCGACCTTGCCTTCCCTGAAGCAGGTCTGCAGGGCGCGCGCCGCCGGGGCGTGACGGGCGAGAAGCAGGATGCCGCTGGTCTGCCTGTCGAGGCGGTGAACCAGGCGCGGCCTCTCCGCCGCGCCGAAGCGCAGTCCGTCCAGCAGGGCATCGAGGTGGCGTGACAGTCCGCTGCCTCCCTGCACGGCAAGACCCGCCGGCTTGTCGATGGCCAAGACCCAGTCGTCCATGTGAATGACCCGCGCGGCAATGTCCTCGAGGTCGCGGCTGTCGGGCAACCGGCGGGCCGGTTCCGTCGCCGCAGGCGCTGCAGGAAGAGGTGGCAGCCGTACCGTCTGGCCAGCCTGCAACCTGGCTCCCGCACCGCATCTCCCGCCATCGAGGCGGATCTGGCCCGTGCGCAGGAGTTTCGAGAGATGTCCGTGGGTGACATGGGGAAAGCGCTGGCGGAACCAGCGATCGAGGCGCATGCCGGCGTCGGCGTCGGCGACGGTGAGGTGAGTGACTGCGGTCATGCGAGAACAAGACGCATGAGGCGAAGCCCTGCCAGAAGGGCCAGAACCGAGAGCACCACCGAGGCAACGACGTAAAGGACCGCAAGGGAGTTGAGGCCGCGCTCGAACTCGTTCACCACATCAAGGGAAAAGGCCGAGAAGGTCGTGAAGGCACCGAGAAAGCCGGTGGCAAGAAAGAGCCTCATGTCTCCAGGCGGCGTCCAGGCGGCCGACAGCAGTCCGACCAGAATCCCGAGCAGGAACGAACCCGCCACATTGACGATGAGGGTACCCCAGGGAAATCCGCTGCCCAGCCACGCCGCGGCGCCGGCCGTCACGAGATAGCGGCCCAGCGCGCCCAGCGCGCCACCGGCGGCAACCAGAAGACAGGCCTTGATCACCCGTCCTCTCCGATCTGTTGGCGCAGCCGCTCCCAGTAGGCGAGGCGTTTGGCGATCTCGCGTTCAAATCCCCGTTCCACCGGCCGGTAGAAGTGCTGCCTGCCCATGCCTTCCGGGAAGTAGTCCTGTCCGGAGAACCCGGCCGGGGTGTCGTGGTCATAAGCGTATCCCTCGCCGTAGCCCAGATCCTCCATGAGGCGCGTCGGCGCATTGAGGATGATCTTGGGCGGCATTGGACTTCCCTCGACCCTGGCGCTCTTCGTGGCAGCGGAATAGGCGCGGTAGGCGGCGTTGGACTTCGGAGCGGTGGCGCAGTAGAGGACGGCCTGGGCGATGGCCAGTTCCCCTTCCGGCGATCCAAGGAAGGCGAAGGCGTCCCGTGCAGCCACGGCCTGAACGAGCGCGGCGGGATCGGCGAGACCGATATCCTCGACCGCCATGCGGATGACGCGGCGGGCGACGAAGAGTGGATCCTCGCCTGCCTGGAGGATGCGGGCGAGCCAGTAGAGAGAGGCGTCCGGGTCCGATCCCCGGACCGACTTGTGAAGGGCGCTGATGAGGTTGTAATGGCCCTCTTCGGCCTTGTCGTAGACCGGAACCCGGCGCTGCACCACTTCCGCCAGGCCCTGCCGGTCCAGAAGCGTCGGCACATCGAGAGCGAGGAGTTCTTCGGCGATGTTGAGCAGGAAGCGTCCATCACCATCGGCCATCGCGGCAAGGGCCACACGGGCATCGTCGTCGAGCGGCAAGGTCCTTTGCCGGAGGTTCTCGGCCCGGCACAGAAGTTGACCCAGTGCGTCCAGGGACAGCCTTTCCAGCACCAGCACCTGGCACCGCGACACCAGGGCCTGGTTGACTTCGAAAGAGGGATTTTCGGTGGTGGCTCCAACAAGAACGACGGTGCCGTCCTCGACGACGGGCAGCATGGCGTCCTGCTGCGCCTTGTTGAAGCGATGGATTTCATCAACGAACAAGAGTGTGCCAAGACCCGTGGCACGCCTCGAACGGGCCCGTTCGAAGACTTTCCTCAAGTCGGCCACGCCGGAAAACACGGCCGATACGGGATCGAATGCAAGATCGACCCGTTCGGCGAGGAGCCGGGCGATGGTGGTCTTGCCGGTTCCAGGCGGCCCCCAGAGAATCATCGAGGCAAGACGTACCTGAGCGACCATGCGGCCCAGCGGACCGTCCTTCCTGAGCAGATGATCCTGGCCAACGACGTCCTCCAGCGACGTCGGACGCATGCGGTCGGCCAGTGGTCGCGGCACCTCGTCTTCAAAGAGACCCGTCAAGCACCCGTTCCTTCCCTGGGCAGCGGGCCGCCATGGTGCACCGTGCACGGTCGAGGCGGCAACCGCCGTTGGCTCCCGGCGACAGGATCGGTCATCATGACGCCATGACGCACCACGCTCGCCAGGAGGCCTGAACCCTTGTCCGTCCGGCTCGCCTCGGCTGTCTGGGTCCAGGCCTTTCTGCGCCGCTGCGACCTTGCCGCCGTACCCGTTTACGTCCTGCGGCGCGGCGACACGGATGCCGGGGAAATCTGGCTGAAGCTGGTGAAGGGAAACGATGAGGTCAGCATTCTTCAGGTGTCGCGGGAAGACCTTACGCCCACCGTGCACACGGTCCTGAACGAGGCGGAGGCGGACCGCCACCTGGCACGCCAGGAGACTTACGATCCCGATCTCTGGGTCATCGAGGTCGACGATCGCGCGGGGCGGGGCGACAACCTGTTCCACGGCTGAGCACGGTGGAGCGGGAGCGACCGTGCCCCGGAAACTCAGTCCTCGTCTTCGCTCTTCGGCGGCGGGCCTGAATCCTGGCCCTTGGCGTCCTCGTCCCGGTCAACGAACTCGACGACCGCCATGGGCGCGCTGTCACCGTAGCGAAATCCTGCCTTGAGCACCCTGGTGTAACCGCCGGCACGATCCTCATAGCGCGGCGCCAGGGTCTCGAACAGCTTCACCAGCATCGCGTCGTCGCGCAGCCTCGCATGGGCAAGGCGCCGGGCATGAAGCGTGCCGCGCTTGCCCAGGGTGACGAGTTTCTCGACATAGGGAGAGACTTCCTTTGCCTTGGCAAGGGTGGTGGTGATCTGCTCGTGCTTGATCAGCGCCGCTGCCATGTTGCGCAGCATGGCGGTACGGTGTGCACTCGTTCGATTGAGCTTGCGGCCCGAATGCCGGTGTCGCATGACCCTCTCCCCGTCCTCGTCAGCTGAAAGGATTTTCGTAACGCCGGGCCAGTTCCTCGATGTTCTCCGGCGGCCAGTCCGGCAGATTCATGTCGAGGCCAAGCTGCATCTGCGCCAGCACTTCCTTGATCTCGTTGAGAGACTTGCGGCCAAAGTTCGGGGTTCGCATCATCTCCGACTCTGACTTCTGAACGAGGTCGCCGATGTAGACGATGTTGTCTCCCTTGAGACAGTTGGCCGAGCGCACCGAGAGCTCGAGTTCGTCGATCTTGCGCAGCAGGTGCCTGTTGAATTCCGGCTCCCGCGCATCGTCGTGATCGACAAGATCCTGCGGCTCCTCGAAATTGACGAAGGGCTGCAGCTGTTCCTGGAGAATGCGTGCCGCCAGAGCCACCGCGTCCTCGGGGTTGACCGCGCCGTTGGTCTCCACCGACATGGCAAGCCTGTCGAAGTCCGTCACCTGCCCGACTCGGCTGTTCTCCACCTTGAACGCAACCTTGCGAACCGGGCTGTAGATGGCGTCGATGGGGATCAGTCCGATCTGCGCCTCCTCGTCACGGTTACGCGAGGCGGGGACGTAGCCATTTCCCGTTGCCACATGGAGCTCCATGTCCAGGCTGGCGCCGGCATCGAGGGTGCAGATGACATGGTCGGGATCCAGCACCTCGAAATCCGCACCGCCGTCGATACGGCCGGCCAGCACGGCGCCGGGCTCGCTGGCGCTGAGAAAGACGCGTCGAGGCTGCTCGGGCGTGTGGTCGCTGTGCATCTTGATAGCCAGCGCCTTGATGTTGAGGATGATGTCGGTCAGGTCCTCGTGCACACCGCGGATCGAGGAGAACTCGTGAACGACGTCGTTCACGCGCACACCCACAACGGCGGCACCGCGCAGCGATGACAGCAGAATCCTCCGCAGGGCATTGCCCAGGGTCGTGCCGAAGCCCCTCTCCAGAGGCTCGACAACGATGTCCGCCTCGCGCGAAGCGTCCATTCCGGGAATGATCTGCAGTTTCCTGGGCTTGATCAGAGCCGTCCAGTTCTTGTCCATTGCTTGTCCATTGCCTCATTGGTGACGCCGCCGCATCGCGGCGTCCGTCAGGGTCACGATGTCCGGGGCAGGTCAGACCCGGCGACGCTTGCGCGGTCGACACCCGTTGTGCGGGATAGGGGTCACGTCCTGGATGGCGGTGATCTGGAATCCGATTGCAGACAGGGCGCGCAGGGCCGATTCACGTCCCGAACCCGGGCCCTTGACATAGACTTCCAGAGTCTGGACACCATGTTCTTGCGCCTTGCGGCCGGCGTCCTCGGCCGCCATCTGCGCCGCATAGGGCGTCGACTTGCGTGAACCCTTGAATCCCATGGACCCCGCCGACGACCACGAGATGGCGTTGCCCTGGGCGTCGGTGATGGTGATCATGGTGTTGTTGAACGAAGCGGTCACATGGGCAAGGCCCGACGTGATGTTCTTCCTTTCGCGCCGCCTGACGCGGGTCGTTTCGCGTGCCATGGTCGGGACTCTACTTCTTCTTGCCGGCGACCGGCCGCGCCTTGCCCTTGCGGGTTCGCGCATTGTTGTGCGTGTTCTGGCCGCGGACCGGCAGTCCCTTGCGGTGACGAATACCGCGGTTGCATCCGAGATCCATCAGCCGCTTGATGCTCATGGCCACTTCGCGGCGCAGGTCACCTTCGACCATGTAGTCGCGGTCGATCAGTTCGCGGATCTGGACGACTTCCGCGTCCGTAAGTTCGTTGACACGTCTGGCATCGGGTATCTGCGCCACACGGCAGATCTGACGCGCACTTGTGCGGCCGATTCCGTGAATGTAGGTCAGCGCCACTTCCACCCGCTTGGACGTCGGGATGTTCACTCCTGCAATGCGCGCCAAAGCCGTCTCTCCCTGGCCAGTAACTGAAGGGGATATGGATGAATTTGATTGAAGGACAAGGGTGTCATTCTAGGGGGCTTCCGCCGTCGCTGTCAATCGTTGAAGATGTCGGAAGCGCCGCCAGTATCTGCTCCGTCACCGCATCGATGCCGGCCATGCCGTCCACCGTGACAAGAATGCCGCGGGAAGCGTAGTACGGCAGGAGAGGCTCTGTCTGGCAGTGGTAGACCGCCAGCCTCGAACGCACCGTTTCCTCGTTGTCGTCGGCGCGCCGGACAAAGTCGGTTGAGCCGCAGACATCACACATGCCGCTGCTGGCGGGCTTGCGGAAGACATCGTGGTACCCTGCGCCGCAGGCACGGCAGGTGAAGCGTCCGGTGATGCGGCTGACGAGGATGTCGTCATCAACGCCGATCTCGATGACACGATCCAGGGCGCTCGAGCGCGACGACAGCATGGTGTCGAGAGCCTCGGCCTGGGCCGGAGACCGGGGAAATCCGTCCAGAATGAAGCCGTTCCGGCAGTCCTCCTGGGCGATACGACCCGCAATCATGGCAATGATGAGATCGTCGCTGACAAGATCACCCCGTTCCATGATTTCAGCCGCGGCGCGGCCGAGTTCGCTTCGGTCTGCCACTTCCTTGCGCAGCATGTCCCCCGTGGCAAGCTGGGGAATGGCATAGCGCTCCATCAGGCGGTGCGCCTGGGTTCCCTTGCCGGCACCCGGGGGGCCGAGCAAAAGCAGCTTCAACGCCGCCTCCCCTTGAGCTTCGCCTTGCGAATGAGGCCCTCGTACTGGTGTGCCAGGAGGTGAGACTGGATCTGGGAGACCGTGTCCATGGTCACGGTGACGCAGATCAGAAGCGATGTGCCGCCGAGGAAGACAGGAATGGCAAGGCTGCCGATCAGGTACTCGGGAAGCAGGCAGACGAAGGCCAGGTAGAGCGCACCCACGGTGGTCAGCCTGGTGAGCACGAAATCGAGATATTCGGTGGTGTTCTTGCCCGGTCTGATACCCGGAATGAAGCCGCCGTTCTTCCTCAGGTTGTCCGCGGTATCGGCCGGATTGAAAACCACCGCCGTGTAGAAATAGCAGAAGAAGACGATCGCCGAACCGAAGATCAGCAGGTAGAGGGGCTCGCCACGGCCCAGCAGTCTGGTGATCTCCGTCAGCCAGTTCGAACCGGTCCCCACTGCGGAGAAGCTGGCAAAGGTTGCGGGCATCAAGAGGATGGAACTGGCAAAGATGGGGGGAATCACGCCAGCCGTGTTGAGCTTGAGGGGGAGGTAGGAACTCTCGCCGCCGAACATGCGGTTGCCGACCTGGCGTTTGGGATACTGCACGACGATGCGTCTCTGGGCACGCTCCATCCACACGATCCAGTAGATGATCAGGGCCGCACCAATGAAAATCGCCATGATGGTGAATGCGGAAAGGGAACCGACCCGGCCCAGTTCCAGCAACTGCGCGATGGCGCCAGGGAAACTGGCGACGATACCGGCGAATATGATGAGGGAGACGCCGTTGCCGACTCCCCTCTGGGTCACCTGCTCACCAAGCCACAGCAGGAACATGGTGCCGCCCAGCAGGGTGACCACCGTGGTGAAGCGGAAGAAGAGACCGGGTTCCATGACCGCCGAACCCTGACTTCCCGCCATCGCCTCGAGACCGACGGCGATGCCGTAGCCCTGGACGATGCACAGCCCCACTGTCAGGTAGCGGGTGTACTGGTTCATCGTCTTGCGCCCCGACTCGCCCTCCTTCTTGAGCTGGTCGAGACGCGGCGAGACCGCCGTCATGAGCTGCATGATGATCGCGGCGGAAATGTAGGGCATGACGTTAAGCGCGAAGATGGTCATGCGTTCCAGGGCGCCGCCGGCAAACATGTTGAACATCGACAGGATGCCGCCGGCCTGCTGCTGGAAGATGTCGCCGAGGATCGAGGGATCAACACCGGGAATGGGGATGTAGGTGCCCAGGCGATAGACCACCAGTGCGCCCAGGGTGAACCAAAGGCGTTTCCTGAGTTCCGTCGCCTTGCCGATTGCTCCGAGATTGAGCTGGCCGGCGAACTGATCCTGACGGGTTGCCATGCCCCTTGTCGTCAGCCGGCGGTCACGTTGACGGTACCGCCCTGTTCCTCGATCTGCCGACGTGCCGACTTCGTGACCCGGGCGACCGTGATCTCGACGCGCGCCGACAGATCGCCCGAGCCAAGGAGACTGACACCATCACGAAGCCGCCTGATGACGCCGGCTTCACGCAGGGTCTCCCCGGTCATGGCCTGACTGGCGTCGAGCCTGCCGGAATCGATGGCCCGCTGCAGGCGCTCCAGTGTCACCTCGACATAGCGCTTGCGCGAGGGATTCGTGAACCCGCGCATGGGCAGGCGACGGTAGATCGGCATCTGGCCACCCTCGAACGTGGCGAGAGCCACACCGGAACGCGATTTCTGGCCCTTGTGGCCACGCCCGCCCGTCTTGCCAAGACCGGAGCCGATGCCACGCCCGCGGCGCTTGCGCGCATGGGTGGCGCCGTGATTGTCACGGATCTCGTTGAGTTTCATGAGCTGGAGTCCCCGCCAATCTCTTCCCAGTTCACCAGGTGATGCACCTTTCTCAGCATGCCGCGCACGGCCGGAGTGTCCTCGAGAATGCGAGTTCTCGACACGCGCCCCAGGCCCAGGCCGACGAGTGTCTGGCGCTGGTCCGCCGGGCGGCCGATGGGGCTGCCGGTCTGCGTGACCCTGATGCGCCCGGTCCTTGCGTCTTCCATCAGGTTCTCGACTCCTGGATCAGGCGGTTCGACTTGTTGCGCTTGGCGGCCACCTGGCGTGGTGACATCGTCCGCGCCAGCGCATCGAACGTCGCCTTGACCATGTTATGGGGATTGGCGCTGCCGGTCGACTTGCAGACGACGTCCTGGGCGCCAAGCGCCTCGAAGACGGCGCGCATGGGACCACCGGCAATGACGCCGGTGCCCGGCGGTGCGGCACGCAGGACCACGCGTCCGGCGCCGTAGCGTCCGGTCACGTCGTGATGCAGGGTCCGCCCTTCCCGCAGCGGCACCCGGATCATGTTGCGGCGCGCCTGTTCGGTCGCCTTGCGGATTGCCTCGGGCACTTCGCGCGCCTTGCCGGCGCCGTGACCGGCGCGACCCTTCTGGTCGCCAACAACCACGAGCGCAGCAAATCCGAAGCGCCGGCCACCCTTGACGACCTTGGCGACGCGGTTGATGCTGACGAGCTTCTCGAGAAACTCGCTTCCCTCCCGGTTGTCACCGCCGCCGCGGCGTCCGCCGCCTCGTTCACGACCCGATGATGCCATCCGCTATTCCTTCCAGAACACGTTCTAAAGTTTGAGACCGCCTTCACGGGCGGCGTCGGCGAGTGCCTTGACGCGGCCGTGGTAGCGGTAACCTCCCCGGTCAAAGACCACCTCCGTGATCCCGGCGGCGATGGCGCGCTCGGCAATGGCCCTGCCGATATGCGTCGCTGCCTCGATGGTGGCGCCGTTCGCAACCTCGCCCTTGATGCTGCTGTCGATGCTGGATGCCGAAGCCAGAGTGACTCCGGCGCCGTCCTCGATGATCTGCGCATAGATGTTCCGTGACGAACGGAAGACAGAAAGCCGCGGCCGACCGGCGGCCCGCGCCTTCACCTTGAGTCGTGTCCGCGCCCGGCGGCGCGCCTGAAGTTCCCTTGCCGTCTTCATGGCCGCCCCTACTTCTTCTTGCCTTCCTTGCGCAACACGATCTCGCCTCGGTAGCGAATCCCCTTGCCCTTGTAGGGCTCCGGCGGTCGCAGACGCCTGATTTCGGAGGCGAGCTGGCCGACGCGCTGCTTGTCGATACCGCTGACGACGATCTCCTGCTGGTTCGGACACTCGATGGCGAGCCCATCGGGCACCGGAATCTCGATATCGTGACTGTATCCGACCTGGAGCCGCAGCACCTCGCCCTGCATCTGTGCCCGGTAACCCACGCCCTGGAGTTCGAGAGTGCGGCTGAATCCCGAGGTGACTCCGGTCACCATCGACTGGATGTTGGAGCGCGTCGTGCCCCACAGGGCCGTCGCCTGGCGCGATGGCGAATTCGGCGTCACCACCACCATGCCCTCCTCGAGGGCAACCGACACCTCGGGCAGAAAGGACTGCGCGAGCGATCCCTTCGCCCCGGAGATCTCGATTGAGGACTCGCCAACGGTAACGTCGACTCCCTCTGGCACGGCGATCGCATTCTTTCCAATGCGGGACATGGTTCCCTCTCCTAGCACACGACTGCGTCAGAAGACGCGACAGAGCACTTCGCCGCCAACATTGGCCGCCCGTGCCTCGTCGTCGGTCATCACGCCCTTGGGCGTTGACATGATGGTGATTCCCAGGCCTCCATAGACGCTGGGCATGTCCCTGACGCCGGTATAGATCCTGCGTCCGGGCGTGGATATCCTGCCAATCTCGCGGATGACCGGCTCGCCCTCGTAGTACTTGAGCTCAATCACGAGTTCGGGCCGTGACGGCATCTCGCTCTTGCGGTGCCAGTCACGGATGTAGCCCTCGCGCTTGAGCACACCGAGCACGTTTTCCTTGAGTTTCGACGCCGGGCAGTTGATGCGCGACTTGCCGCGCATGTGCCCGTTCCGGATGCGGGCCAGCATATCGCCCAGGGGATCGGTCATTGTCATGACGCTTGTCTCACCTCGCTCACCAGCTTGACTTGACCATGCCGGGAATCAGGCCATCGGAGGCCAGTTCGCGCAGCATCACCCGGGACATGTCGAATCTGCGGTGGTAACCGCGTGCCCTGCCGGTCATGGCGCACCGGTTGCGTAGCCTGACCTTCGATGAATTGCGCGGCAGCTTGGCGAGCTTGAGTCTCGCCTGGAAACGCTCTTCCATGGGAAGGTCCTGCGCATTCGCCTGGGCGAGAAGTGCGGCCCGCCGGGCAGCGAAGCGTGCGACGAGCTTCTTTCGCCGCTTGTTTCTTTCGATGGCGCTCTTCTTTGCCATGATCGTCCTTTCCTTGGGATCTCTCTCGACAGATGCTCACGTCCTGGTGAAAGGCATGCGGAAACCGTCAAGCAGGTGCCAGGCCTCATCGTTGTTCCTGGCCGTGGTGCAGATGACAATGTCGAGTCCGCGAATGCGACTGACCCGGTCATAGTCGATCTCGGGGAACACGATCTGTTCCTTCAGGCCCATGGCGAAATTGCCCCTGCCGTCGAAACTCTTCGAATTGACGCCGCGAAAGTCGCGCACCCTGGGGAGAGCGATGGTGACGAGACGGTCGAGGAACTCGAACATGCGGCGTCCGCGCAATGTGACCCGCGCTCCGACGGGCATGCCTTCCCTCAGCTTGAAGTTTGACACCGAACGCGAGGCCCGGGTGATGACCGCCTTTTGTCCGGCAATCAGTGTCAGTTCCCCGGCGGCGGCATCAGCCTGCTTCGAATCCTGAACGGCATCGCCCACGCCCATGTTGAGGATGATCTTGTCAAGCCGGGGGACGGCGTGGATGTTCTTGTAACCGAACGTTTCCATCATCGCCGGACGGATGGTGCTGTCGTACATCGCCTTGAGACGCGGCACAGTCATGGCGTCGCCCTCCTTCATCCGTCGATCACTTCGCCGGAACGCTTGGCCACGCGGACCTTGCGGCCATCGTCCAGGTTGCGGAACCCGACACGGGTCGGTCTGCCGTCAACGGGATCGGCCACCGCTAGATTCGAAAGATCGATCGAGAGTTCCTTGGTGACGATGCCACCCGGGTCCCGTGCCGTCGGTCTGGTGTGACGCCGTGCCACGTTGACGCCGGAGACGATGGCCCGGCCCTGGCGCGGCAGCACCTTGAGAACCTCGCCCTGCAGGCCCCGGTCTCTGCCGGCGAGAACGACCACGCGGTCCCCGTGCTTGATCCGTGCAGCCATCAGAGCACCTCGGGCGCCAGTGAGATGATCTTCATGAAGTTGCGGGAACGCAGCTCGCGCGTGACCGGACCGAAAATGCGTGTGCCCACAGGCTCGTTCTGCCGGTTGATGATCACCGCGGCGTTGCGGTCGAAGCGAAGCGCGCTGCCGTCCGGGCGGCGGATTTCCTTGGCGGTGCGCACGATCACGGCGCGGGCCACATCACCCTTCCTGATCTTGGCACTGCGGTCCGGCGACTGGGGATCGGCATCCTTGACCGTGACGACAATGATGTCGCCCACACTTGCGGTCTTGCGTTTCGAGCCGCCGAGCACCTTGATGCACTGCACGCGCCTCGCACCGGAGTTGTCGGCCACGAAGAGATTGGTCTCAGCCTGGATCATCGATCACTTCCCCCAATAGGCGCGCCGGTCAGACGGCGGGCTCGAGAACCGTCCACCGCTTGAGCTTCGACAGCGGGCGGCTTTCACGGATCCGGACCTTGTCGCCGACCTGAACCTCGTTGGTCTCGTCGTGGACGTGATAGCGCCTGGAGCGGCGGATTGTCTTCTTGTAGAGCGGGTGCTTCATCAGCCGGTCGACCCTGACCACGACGGTCTTGTCGCCCGACTTCCCTGTCACCACTCCCTGCATCGTGCGTCGCGGCATGGCTCACGTGCCTCCTTCAAGGCTGGCCCCGGACCGGCCTTCCACAGTCTTGATGCGCGCGATGTCGCGGCGGATCTGCCGGACACGCGCGGTGTTGCCTTCGCGCCCGTTGGCCTGCTGAAAGCGCAGGTTGAAGAGTTCCTTCTTCAGCGAAAGCAGCTGTTGGCGCCTCTCGTCGGCGCTCATGGCCCGGATCTCGACGGCCCTCATGCCGTGCCTCCGGAGTGGCGCTGGATGAAACGAACCGGTATCGGCAGTTTCGCGGCGCCCAGCCTGATGGCTTCGCGGGCCGTCGTCTCGTCGACTCCGTCGAGTTCGAACATCACGCGTCCTGGCTTCACACGGCACATCCAGTACTCCGGCGAACCCTTGCCCTTGCCCATGCGCACTTCGGCCGGCTTGGTGGACACCGGAACGTCGGGAAACACGGTCACCCAGACACGCCCGGCACGTTTCATGTAGCGGGTGATGGCGCGCCTGGACGCCTCGATCTGCCGTGCCGTGATGCGTCCGGCGGTCTGCGCCTTCATGCCGTAGGCGCCGAAGTTGAGGCTGGTGTATCCCTTGGCGTTGCCGTGGATACGGCCCTTTTGTGCCTTGCGGTAGCGTGTTTTCTTCGGAGAAAGCATGACCGTTACATCCTCGCCTGGGTACCGTGAAGTTCCGTTTCACGGCGCTCGTGGGCTCCGGGATCGTGGGTGAACACCTCGCCCTTGAAGACCCAGGCCTTGACACCGAGTGTTCCGTAAGCGGTCTTGGCGGTGACCCGGCCGAAATCGATATCTGCCCGCAGGGTGTGGAGCGGCACCCTGCCCTCCCGATACCATTCCGCTCGGGCAATCTCCGCGCCTCCCAGACGCCCTTCGACATTGATGCGAATGCCCTCGGCCCCGAGCCGCATGGCCGACTGCACGGCGCGCTTCATGGCGCGACGGAAGGAGACCCTCCGTTCCAGCTGCTGGGCGATGTTCTCGGCGATCAGGTAGGCATCCACTTCGGGCTTGCGGATTTCGACAATGTTCACCGCAACGGTCGATTCGGTCAGCGCCTGGAGACTCTCGCTGAGCGACTTGATGCCCTTGCCGCGCGTGCCGATGACGACTCCGGGTCTCGCCGTATGGATCAGCACCCGCACCCTGGACGCCTGGCGTTCGACGACCACCTTCGAGATGCCCGCCTGCGACAGCTGGCTGCGCACCAGGCGGCGTATGGCCAGATCCTCGTGCAGCATGCGGGCATAGCCCGCACCACTGGCATACCAGCGCGAATCCCATGTCCGGTTGATGCCGAGGCGCAAGCCGACGGGATTGACCTTGTGTCCCATATCAGTCCTCACCTTCCTGGGTTTCGCACAACACGATCTCGAGATTCGAGAACGACTTGCGATAGGGGTGGACGCGGCCGCGGCCCGCCGGCCGGAAACGGCGCATCTTCAGCCCCGGGCCCACCGTGGCCTCGCTGACGACCAGGCGATCGACGTCAAGGCCGTGGTTGTTTTCCGCATTCGCCATAGCCGACAGCAGCACCTTGCGTACATCGCCGGCGATGCGGCGGCGCGAGTACAACAGGTCGTTGAGCGCCCTATCAAGGTTCTTGCCCCTGATCGGCGCCACCACTTCATTGAGCTTGCGCGGACTGACCCTCAGGGAACGCGCCCGGGCATACACCCTGTCGTCTCCCAGATCGGGCAGTGTGTGCCGTCTCGCCATGGCCTCAGCCTCTCCGCGCCTTCTTGTCGGCGGCATGTCCGTAGTAGGTCCTGGTCGGCGAGAACTCGCCGAACTTGTGGCCCACCATGTTTTCCGTCACCAGCACCGGAATGTGCCGGCGGCCGTTGTAGACGCCGAATGTAAGGCCGACGAACTGCGGCACGATGGTCGAACGCCGGGACCAGGTCCTGATCACTTCCTTGCGCCCGGACTCGCGCACGGCCTCGGCCTTCTTGAGCAGATAGCCGTCCACGAAAGGTCCTTTCCAGACAGATCGGGTCACATCGGGTCTCCTAGCGTTTTCTGCGGTGGCGACGGGCGATGATCAGCTTGTCGCTGGCCTTCTTCGAACGCGTGCGCGCACCCTTGGTCGGCTTGCCCCACGGAGTCACGGGATGTCGGCCCCCACTTGTACGCCCCTCGCCGCCGCCATGGGGATGATCCACCGGGTTCATCACGACGCCGCGTACCGAGGGTCTCTTGCCAAGCCAGCGCGACCGGCCGGCCTTGCCGAGCTTGCGGTTCTGGTGTTCGGGATTGGACACCGCACCGATGGTGGCCATGCACTCGCCTCGCACGACGCGCATCTCGCCGGACTTGAGCCGCAGCTGGGCGTAGCCCTGGTCCTTGCCGATAAGCTGGGCATAGGCGCCTGCCGAACGGGCGATCCTGCCGCCCGCGCCGGCCTTCAACTCAATGTTGTGCACCACGGTACCCACCGGGATGTTCTGCAGCGGCATCGCGTTGCCGGGCTGGATGTCGACGCGCGAACCCGACACCACGCGGTCGCCGACGCCGAGACGCTGGGGAGCGAGAATGTACGACTGTTCGCCGTCCTCGTATCGCACGAGAGCGATGTGGGCAGAGCGGTTGGGATCGTACTCCAGGCGCTCGACCGTCGCCGGAACATCGAATCTCGCACGGCGGAAGTCGACCTTGCGGTAGCGACGCTTGTGCCCGCCGCCACGCCGGCGGGTCATGATGTGGCCGTGGACGTTGCGTCCGCCCTTCCTGTTGAGTCCCTCGGTCAATTCCTTGACCGGCCCACCCTTGTGAAGATGACGGCGATCAACCTGGACGAGGCCACGTCTGCCTGGTGTCACGGGTTTTTGGGGTCTGAGTGCCATGGTCAAAGTGTTCCGGTCACGTCAATCCGCTCCCCCTCGGCCAGCGTCACGACCGCCTTCTTGACGGCATTGCGACGGCCGAGGCGGCCACGGAATCTCTTGACCTTGCCCGTCTGGTTCATGGTGTTCACCGCCTTGACCGTGACGCCGAAGATGGTCTCGACGGCCTGGCGGATCTCTTTCTTGGTCGCCCTGCGGTCCACCTGAAAGGTGACCTGATTCCACTCGGCGCCCCGCATCGACTTTTCCGTGATGACCGGCCGGTGAATGATGTCGTAGCACTGTTCTGGCGTCATTGGAGCCGCTCCTTCAGCGCCGCCACGGCATCGGTGGTCAGAACCAGCGTGTCGTGACGCAGGATGTCGTGGACGTTGATGCCGCATGACGGCAACACGTCGATCCCGGGAATATTGGAGGCGGCGCGCCGGAATCCGGCGTCAACCTCGCGGCCGTCGACGACGAGCGCATTGCTGATGCCCATCTCCTGAAGGCGGGACCTGAGATGGCCCGTCTTCGCCTGGCTGAGCCGGGTGCTGTCGACCACGACCAGCTTGCCCTCGCCCGCCTTGAGGGAGAGCGCCGTCTTCAGTCCCAGGGCGCGGACACGCCGGGGCAGCGCGTGGGCGTGACTGCGCGGCCGCGGTCCATGGGCCACGGCACCCCCGCGGAAGATATTCGTCTTGCGGCTGCCATGGCGGGCGGTGCCGCCGCCCTTCTGGCGCCGGAACTTCGCCGTGGTCCCGATCACCTCGCCGGTCGTCCTGGTCATGTGGGTGCCCTGGCGCCGCCTGGCCAGTTGCCAGCGCACCACGCGGGCGAGAATGTCCGGTCTGACAGGAAGGCTGAACATCTCTTCAGGCAACTCGACATTGCCCTTCGCGCCATCCTCGAAGGAGTAGAGGTCGATCTTCATGACGTCTCGTCCGGGTGATCGTCATCGCTGACAAGGGCACCGGGAAAGGGAGCGTCGTCTCCAGGCGGAGCCTTCACCGCATCGCGGATCAGCACCCAGCCGGAGGGCGCACCCGGTACGGCGCCCTTCACCATGATGAGACCCTTGCCGGCGTCGGTCGAGACGACCTCGAGATTCTGCACCGTGACCTTCACGTCCCCCATGTGCCCGGCCATCTTCTTGCCCTTCCACACGCGGCCCGGGTCCTGGCTGTTGCCCGTGGAACCATGGGCGCGGTGGGAGACCGACACGCCGTGAGTGGCGCGCATGCCGCCGAAGTTATGTCGCTTCATGGCGCCGGCAAAGCCGCGGCCACGCGTCACTCCGGTGACATCGACCTTCTGGCCGGTCACGAAGTGATCGACCGACAGCATTGCCCCGACCGGCAACATGGCCTCATCGCTGACGCGGAACTCGACAAGCTTGCGCAGCGGCTCGGTGCCGGCAGCGGCGAAATGCCCCCGGCGGGGCCGGTTGAGATGCCTGGCCTTCGCCTCTTCCGCGCCGATTTGCAGGGCCGTGTACCCATCGCGCTCAACGGATCGCCGGGCCACGACGCGGTTCGCACCGACCTCGAGAACGGTGACCGGGACGTGCCCGCCGTCAGGCGTGAATACCCTGCTCATTCCGAGCTTTCTGGCGATCATGCCGCAACGCATGGCCTTCACCTCACAGCTTGATCTCGACATCGACGCCAGCCGCGAGGTCGAGCTTCATGAGTGCATCGACGGTCTGGGGTGTCGGTTCGACGATGTCGATAAGGCGTTTGTGGGTGCGGATCTCGAACTGTTCGCGCGACTCCTTGTCGATATGGGGACCTCTCAGGACGGTGAACTTCTCGATCCGTGTCGGTAGTGGAATGGGACCCTTGACCCGGGCGCCGGTGCGCCGCGCCGTGGAGACGATTTCGCTGGTCGACTGATCGAGCAGGCGATGATCGAAGGCCCTGAGCCTGATCCTGATGTTCTGTCCCGCCATGGCCTTCGTCCCCTCGCCTCAACTCTAGTCGACGATTTCGGCGACGACGCCGGCGCCGACGGTTCGGCCGCCCTCGCGGATGGCAAAGCGCAGGCCTTCGTCCATGGCAATCGGCGAAATCAGTTCCACGTCCATCGTCACGTTGTCCCCCGGCATCACCATCTCGATGCCCTCGGGCAGTTGCACGTGTCCCGTCACGTCCGTCGTCCGGAAATAGAACTGCGGACGGTAGTTGGTGAAGAACGGCGTGTGACGGCCTCCCTCCTCCTTCGTCAGAACATAGGTCTCCGCCTTGAAACGCGTGTGCGGCGTGATCGTCCCGGGACGCGCCAGAACCTGGCCGCGCTCCACGTCGTCACGCCGGGTGCCCCGAAGAAGAACGCCGATGTTGTCCCCAGCCTCGCCGGAATCCAGCAGCTTGCGAAACATCTCAACCCCCGTGCACACCGTCTTCGACGTCTCCCGTATACCCACAATCTCAACCTCGTCGCCAACCTTCACTACACCGCGCTCCACACGGCCCGTCACAACCGTGCCCCGGCCCGAGATCGAAAACACATCCTCAATCGGCATCAAAAACGGACGGTCCACCGCACGCTCCGGCGTCGGAATGTAGGAATCAACCGCCGCCATCAACTCAAGAACCGACTTCTCCCCCGTCTCCGCGTCGCCATCCTCCATCGCCGCCAGAGCCGATCCGCGCACCACAGGAATGTCGTCCCCAGGAAAACGGTACTCGTCCAGCAACTCGCGAACCTCAAGCTCCACAAGCTCCAGAAGCTCCTCGTCGTCAACCTGGTCAACCTTGTTGAGGTACACCACAATCGCCGGAACACCCACCTGACGCGCCAGAAGAATGTGCTCGCGCGTCTGCGGCATCGGACCGTCCGCCGCCGACACCACCAGAATCGCACCGTCCATCTGCGCCGCGCCCGTGATCATGTTCTTCACGTAGTCCGCATGACCAGGACAGTCGACATGCGCGTAGTGACGATCTTCCGTCTCGTACTCCACATGCGCCGTGTTGATCGTAATCCCACGCTCACGCTCCTCAGGAGCCTTGTCAATCGACGCGTAGTCCGTGTACGTCGCACCGCCCGTGCGCGCCAGTATCCGCGTGATCGCCGCCGTCAGCGTCGTCTTGCCGTGATCCACATGCCCAATCGTCCCAATGTTCGCATGCGGCTTCGTACGCTCAAACTTCTCCTTGGCCATGAGGTTGCCTCATCTGTCCTTTCAAGGTGTCTCGCACTCAGGCGATATGGGCCCGCAGGTCTTCCGAGACCATGTCGGGCACGGGTTCATAAGAATTGAAATGCATGGTGAAGGTCGCCCGTCCCTGGCTCATCGAGCGCAGGTCGTTGACATACCCGAACATGGTGCCGAGCGGCACCCGGGCCCGCACCACCTGGGCATTGCCCCTGGGCTCGAGACCCTGAATCTGCCCGCGACGGCTGTTGAGGTCGCCCATGACATCCCCCATGTGCTCCTCGGGTGTCACGACCTCGACCCGCATCACCGGCTCAAGCAGCCTCGGCGCCGCCGCGAGGGCACCCTCGCGGAACGCTGCGCGCGCCGCCACCTCGAAGGCCATGGCGCTGGAATCGACGGCATGGAAGGCGCCGTCATGGAGTGTCGCCCTGAAGTCGGTCATCGGAAAGCCCGCCAGGACGCCCGAAACGGCCGCCCTCTCGATTCCGGCCCTGACCGAGGGGATGTACTCCTTGGGCACGTTGCCGCCGGCAATCTGGCTGACGAACTCGATTCCTGAACCGGATTCGCCCGGTTCGAAGAGAATGCAGACCCTGGCGTACTGGCCGGCGCCACCGGTCTGCTTGCGGTGCACGTAGTCGACGTCACGGGACCGTGTCAGGGTCTCGCGGTAGGCAACCTGGGGAGCGCCGATGTTGGCCTCGACGTTGAATTCGCGGCGCATCCTGTCAACGATGATTTCGAGGTGCAGTTCGCCCATGCCCCTGATGATCGTCTGCGCCGATTCCTCGTCCGTTGACACTCTGAACGACGGGTCCTCGTCGGCGAGCCGGGTCAGCGCCATCCCCATGCGATCATGGTCGGCACGGGTCTTCGGTTCGACCGCGACCTCGATGACGGGATCGGGAAACTCCATGCGCTCGAGGACCACCGGTTCCCTGGGCGAACAGATGGTGTCACCCGTGGTGGTT
The DNA here is from genome assembly GCA_964291415.2 of Alphaproteobacteria bacterium. Taxonomy (GTDB): domain Bacteria; phylum Pseudomonadota; class Alphaproteobacteria; order SP197; family SP197; genus SP197. The sequence goes on from OZ219920.1 coordinate 1,472,543, forward strand.
CCCTTGAGACCGCACAGGGCAACGATGTCGCCGGCGCGGGCCTCATTGATATCCTCGCGGCTGTTGGCGTGCATGAGCAGCATGCGTCCGGCCCGTCCGCGGGCCCCCTTGGCGGCATTGAACAGCTGATCACCGGTCTTCAAGACACCCGAATAGATGCGGGCGAAGGTGAGTGTGCCGACGTAGCGGTCCGCCATCACCTTGAAGGCAAGGGCGGCGAATGGCGCCTCGTCGCTGCTTTCCCGTGTCACCTCCTCTCCGGTCTTCGGCACCACGCCGCGAATTGGCGGTACGTCCAGGGGCGAAGGCAGATAGTGCACCACTGCGTCGAGCAGTGGCTGCACGCCCTTGTTCTTGAAGGCGCTGCCGAGCAGCATCGGGACTGAGGTCCTGTCGAGTGTTCCCGCACGAATACACCGCACCAGGGTCTCGGCATCGGGATCGGCGCCATCGAGATAGGCTTCCATGGCGTCGTTGTCGTGCTCGATCACCGCATCGACGAGCCTGGAGCGCCATTCGCTGGCGTCGGCGCGCAACTCTTCCGGAATCTCCGACTCCTCGAAGCGTGCGCCCTTGACGTCGTCGTGCCAGATCAGCGCCTTCATGCTCACGAGATCCACGATGCCGCGGAAGCCCGCTTCCGTGCCCACGGGCAATTGCAACACCGCCGGCGTGACGCCGAAACGTTCGACGATCATGTTGACGCAACGAAAGAAATCGGCGCCAACACGATCCATCTTGTTGATGAAACAGATGCGCGGCACACCGTACTTGTCGGCCTGGCGCCACACGGTTTCGGATTGCGGCTCGACGCCCGAGACGGCGTCGAAGACCGCCACGGCGCCATCAAGGACACGCAGACTGCGCTCGACCTCGATGGTGAAGTCGACGTGACCGGGAGTATCGATGATGTTGATCCGATGGTCGCACCAGTGAGCGGTGGTTGCGGCCGAGGTGATCGTGATGCCACGCTCCTGTTCCTGCTCCATCCAGTCCATGGTGGCCGTGCCCTCATGGACTTCGCCAATCTTGTGGGATCGGCCGGTGTAGTAGAGGATGCGCTCGGTCGTGGTCGTCTTGCCGGCATCGATGTGGGCCATGATGCCGATGTTGCGATAGCGCTCTATTGCGTGACGTCGTGTCATTCCTGCTCGTCCTTGGGGTCGCTTCGGAGGCCCCGGGTTACCAGCTTCGACCGCTACCAGCGGTAGTGCGAAAACGCCTTGTTCGCGTCCGCCATCCGATGGGTGTCTTCACGTTTCTTGACGGCTGCGCCGCGTTGTCTCGAGGCATCCAGGAACTCACCCGAAAGGCGCTGCACCATGGTGGTCTCCGAGCGGGCTCGCGCGGCGCCGATGAGCCAGCGGATGGCGAGGGCCTGCTGTCTGTCGGGACCGACCTCCACCGGCACCTGGTAGGTGGCGCCGCCGATGCGCCGGGAACGCACCTCGACAGCCGGCCTGACGGCGTTCAACGCCAGATGAAAGACGCCGATGGGATCCTGGCCGGTGGTGTCGCGAATTCTGTCAAGGGCACCATAGACGATGCCCTCGGCGACCGCTTTCTTGCCGTCTCGCATGACGCTGTTGATGAACTTGGTGAGCACGATGTCACCATGGAGTGCGTCGGGAAGGACATCCCGCCTTTCGGCGGCGCGGCGGCGTGACATGGCGGGGTCCTTTCCTACCTGGGACGCTTGGCGCCGTACTTTGAACGGCTCTGGCGGCGCTGGGCGATGCCCTGGGTATCGAGGGTGCCGCGAATGATATGGTAGCGCACCCCGGGAAGGTCCTTGACGCGGCCGCCCCTGATCATGACCACCGAGTGCTCCTGCAGGTTGTGACCCTCGCCCGGAATGTAACTCGTCACCTCGAAACCATTTGTCAGACGAACCCGCGCCACCTTGCGCAGGGCCGAATTCGGCTTCTTGGGCGTCGTCGTGTAGACGCGGGTGCACACGCCGCGCTTCTGCGGACAGGCCTCGAGGGCCGGCACCTTGTTACGCGCCCGCCGCGGCTTGCGCGGCTTGCGGATCAGCTGGTTCACGGTCGGCATGCGCCTGGTTCCCGTATCCGTCGCACAAACAAAACACTTCCCGTTCTCCCGCGTGGCCCGCGCCCCGGGATTGTGAGAGTGTGTTCAAGGGCTTCCCCTTCCCCTCCCCGCAGGGTGGCAAGGGGAAGCGGACTATAAGGCCGGCCCGTCACCCGGTCAAGTCCCCCGAAACAGCGAAATATCGGGTTTCTATTCAGCGATCAGATGTGACACGTCGCTCTCGAACGACAGGTGCCCGGCATCCGGCAGGTCCTCGTCCTCCACGGGCAGCCGGGGCCGGTTCATCTCCTCGATGGTGCGCAGACGCTGGGTGACGCGTCCGGTCCCGGCGGGAATGAGGCGGCCGACGATGACGTTCTCCTTGAGGCCTGAGAGCGTGTCGCGCTTGCCCGTCACCGCGGCCTCGGTCAGCACCCGCGTGGTCTCCTGGAACGAGGCAGCCGAGACGAACGAGCCGGTCTGCAGGCTGGCCTTGGTGATGCCCTGGAGAACCGGCGTTGCCGTCGCCTCCTCCAGAATCCGTTCCGCCGCGTCCCCGTCTTTCTCGTTCTGGTCGCTGATCCGGGCGTTGGCATCCTCGAACTCGTTCTTGTCGACCTGCTCGCCAACGAGGAACATCGTGTCGCCCGGAGTGCTGATCTCGACCTTCTGCAGCATCTGCTGGCAGATCACCTCGATGTGCTTGTCATCGATCCGCACGCCCTGGAGGCGATACACACCCTGAATCTCGTCGATGAGGTAGTTGGCGAGGGCCTCGGTACCGAGCACCCGGAGAATGTCGTGAGGCACCGGGCTGCCATCTATGAGAATGTCGCCGCGGCGCACCTCGTCGCCGTCGTTGACGACGATGTGCTTGCCCTTGGGCAGCAGATACTCCCGGGAATCGAGACCGTCCTCGGACCTGACGTAGAGACGCCTCTTGTTCTTGTAGTCCTTGCCGAAGGTCACCCTGCCATCGTTTTCCGCGATGACCCAGTGGTCCTTGGGCTTGCGCGCCTCGAAGAGTTCGGCCACCCGTGGCAGACCACCGGTGATGTCCGTGTTGGTGACGGAATCCCGGGGAATGCGCGCCAGCACGTCTCCCGGCCGCACCTGCTGTCCGTTCTCGACGGAAAGCACCGCACCCACCGACAACTCGAAATCCTTGGACTCATCCTCCCCGTCCGAACTGACGACAATGCGCGGCCGCAAACCGGCGCCACGCGACTGCTGGGCCCAGTCGACAACGACCTGGCTGGTCATGCCGCTTGTCTCGTCGAGGGTTTCGCGCAGGGTCTTGCCCTCGGTCAGGTCCCGGAACTCCACCTGGCCGCTGCGGTCGGTGATGACCGGCCGGGTGTAGGGGTCCCAGCGCGCCAGGGTGTCGCCCCGCTCGACCCCGGTGTCGGTGCCGGCCAGCAGGCGCGATCCATAGGGCAGGCGCTTGGCAAACCGCTCGCGGCCTTCATCGTCGGTGATGAACACCTCGCTGTTGCGCGCCAGGACGATGATGTTGTTGTCGCTGTCGGTCACGAGCTGGGAGTTGCGGATACCGACAGTGCCGGCTACCGGGGTGTCGATGGATGACGTCTCGTCACCGCGCTGGGCGGAACCGCCGATATGGAACGTCCGCATGGTCAGCTGGGTCCCCGGTTCGCCGATGGACTGCGCCGCTATGACGCCGACGGCCTCGCCGATGTTGACGGGCGTGCCGCGTGCAAGGTCGCGTCCGTAGCAACGCGCACAGACCCCCGACCTCGTCTCGCACGACAGCACCGAACGGATACGGATCTGCTCCAGTCCCGACTCCCGGATCGCCTCCATGTGACGCTCCTCGATCATCGTGTCGGCCTCGACCAGCACCGTCTCGTCCTTCGGGTTGACAACCGCTCCAAGCGTGAATCGGCCAAGCACCCGCTCGGCGAGCGAGACGATCTCTTCCGATCCCTGAACCACGGCCTTGACATCGATGCCCTGCGTGGTGCCGCAGTCCTCCGTGACGACAACGCAGTCCTGTGCGACATCGACCAGGCGGCGCGTCAGATAGCCGGAATTGGCGGTCTTGAGAGCAGTGTCGGCCAGTCCCTTGCGGGCGCCGTGAGTGGAGTTGAAGTACTCGCCGACCGAAAGGCCTTCCTTGAAGTTGGCGATGATCGGCGTCTCGATGATTTCACCCGAGGGCTTGGCCATGAGGCCGCGCATGCCGGCAAGCTGCCTGATCTGCGCCGGTGCGCCACGGGCGCCGGAATGAGCCATCATGTAGATCGCGTTCATCCGCTGGCTGTCACTCTCGCCGCCTGGCTGCGACAGCCCGGACATCAGGGCGTCCGCCACCTTGTCGGTGCAGTGGGACCACTCGTCGATCACCTTGTTGTAGCGCTCGCCCTGGGTGATGACGCCATCCATGTACTGCTTCTCGTACTCCCGCACCTTCTCCTGGGTGGCGCGCACCAGGGATTCCTTGCCGTCGGGAATCACCATGTCGTCCTTGCCGAAGGAGATGCCGGCATCGCAGGCGTGGCGGAACCCGAGGTTCATGATGCGGTCGCAAAAGAGCACCGTCTCCTTCTGGCCGCAGTAGCGGTAGACCTTGTCGATGATGCCCGAAATCTCGCGCTTGGTGAGGACCCGGTTGACGAGTTCGAAGGGGAGTTCGGGGTGGTCGGGAAGCAGTCGCCCCAGCATCATGCGCCCAGGCGTGGTCTCGACAATGGTCGAGGACCGGCCGCCTTCGCCATCGTCGACGTGGTGACGGCGCGAACGGATCTTCGCATGCATCCTGACGGCGCCGACATGCAGGGCATGCTCGATTTCGCCGATGCCGCGGAACACCATGCCCTCCCCGGTCTGTCCGGCGATCTCGAGGGAAAGGTCGTAGAGGCCGAGAATGATGTCCTGCGAGGGCACGATGATCGGCTTGCCGTTGGCGGGCGACAGGATGTTGTTGGTCGACATCATGAGGACGCGGGCCTCGAGCTGCGACTCGATCGACAGGGGTACGTGCACCGCCATCTGGTCGCCGTCGAAATCGGCGTTGAAGGCGGCGCAGACCAGGGGATGAAGCTGAATCGCCTTTCCTTCGATCAGAACCGGTTCGAAGGCCTGGATGCCGAGACGATGAAGGGTGGGCGCCCGGTTGAGCAGGACCGGATGTTCGCGAATCACCTCCTCGAGGATGTCCCAGACCTCCGGCCGCTCCTGCTCGACGAGACGCTTGGCCGCCTTGATCGTCGATGCCTTGCCGTACATCTCGAGCCTGGAATAGATGAAGGGCTTGAAGAGCTCGAGCGCCATCTTCTTGGGGAGGCCGCACTGGTGAAGCTTGAGCTCCGGTCCGACGACGATCACCGATCTCCCGGAATAGTCGACCCGCTTGCCCAGAAGGTTCTGGCGAAAACGTCCCTGCTTGCCCTTCAGCATGTCCGAGAGGGACCGCAGCGGCCGCTTGTTCGCGCCGGTGATGGTGCGGCCGCGCCGGCCATTGTCGAACAGCGCGTCGACCGCCTCCTGCAGCATGCGCTTCTCGTTGCGCACGATGATCTCCGGCGCGTGCAGCTCGATGAGCCGCTTGAGCCGGTTGTTGCGGTTGATCACGCGGCGGTAGAGATCGTTGAGGTCAGAGGTGGCGAAGCGTCCGCCGTTGAGCGGCACCAGCGGCCGCAGTTCGGGCGGGATGACCGGAATGACCTCCATGATCATCCACTCGGGCCTGTTGTCCGACGCGCGGAAGGTCTCGATGAGCTTGAGGCGCTTGACGATCTTCTTGCGCTTTGCCTCCGACGTGGTCTCCGCGAGTTCCTCGCGCAGCATCCCGCTCTCGTCATCCAGATCGATCATGGACAGCATGCGGCGCACCGCCTCGGCGCCCATGCCGGCGACGAAGGCGTCTTCGCCGTACTCGTCCATCGCCTCGTCATACTCGGCGTCGGTCAGCAGTTCGCCGCGTTCGAACGGCGTCAGTCCCGGATCGATGACAATGTACTGCTCGAAGTAGAGCACCTGCTCCAGCGACTTCAGAGTCATGTCGAGCAGCAGGCCGATACGGCTCGGCAACGATTTCAGAAACCAGATGTGGGCAACCGGGGCCGCGAGCTCGATATGCCCCATGCGTTCACGGCGCACCTTTGCCTTGATGACCTCGACCCCGCAGCGCTCGCACACGATGCCCCTGAACTTCATGCGCTTGTACTTCCCGCACAGGCACTCGTAGTCCTTGGTCGGACCGAAGATGCGGGCGCACATCAGGCCGTCACGCTCCGGCTTGAATGTCCGGTAGTTGATGGTTTCCGGCTTCTTGACCTCGCCGAAGGACCACGACCGGATGGTCTCGGGACTGGCGATTGAAATCCTGATCTGGTCGAAGCTCTCGATACCGGTTGCCTGACCGAATATGCGCATCAGCTCATTCATGCCCTGTCTCCTGTTGACTGGCGGTCAGCCTGCCTGTTCAAGCTCGACGTTGAGGCCGAGCGCCTGCATTTCCTTGACCAGCACGTTGAAGCTCTCGGGAATGCCCGCTTCGAAGTACTGATCTCCCTTGACGATGGATTCATAGATCCGCGTGCGGCCGGCGACGTCGTCCGACTTGACGGTGAGAATCTCCTGGAGCGTGTAGGCCGCACCATAGGCCTGCAGGGCCCATACCTCCATCTCGCCGAATCGCTGGCCACCGAACTGGGCCTTGCCGCCAAGGGGCTGCTGCGTGACGAGACTGTAGGCGCCAACCGAGCGGGCGTGGATCTTGTCATCGACGAGGTGATGGAGTTTCAGGATGTAGTGATAGCCCACGGTGACAGGCCGGTCGAAGGGTTCCCCGGTCCGGCCGTCGATGAGGATCTCCTGGCCGCTGGCGGAGAAACCGGCAAGTTCCAGCATGTCGGTGATCTCCTTTTCTCCGGCGCCATCGAACACCGGAGTGGCGACCGGAATGCCGGATCTCAACTCGTTGGCGAACTCCATGAGTTCGGTGTCCTTCATGCCTGAGAACCGGCCGTTCTTCGGACCCTCCCCGTAGACCCCGGAAAGCAGGGTGCGCAGGTCGTCATGGGTCGACACCCGGTCTCCGTCGAGCGGCATCTCGATGGTCATGCTGTCGACCATGCGGCCGATCTTCCTGCCGATGCCGGCGCAGGCCCAACCAAGATGGGTCTCAAGAATCTGCCCGACATTCATGCGGCTGGGTACGCCAAGCGGATTGAGCACGATGTCGACCGGCGTCCCGTCCTGGAGATAGGGCATGTCCTCGATGGGCACGATGCGGGAAATGACACCCTTGTTGCCGTGGCGACCGGCCATCTTGTCGCCGGCCTGCAGCTTGCGCTTCACGGCGACAAAGACCTTGACCATCTTGAGCACACCCGGCTGCAGTTCATCGCTCGCCTCGAGTTTCTCGAGGCTGGCTCGGTGCAGTCTCTCAAGGTCCGCCATCCGGTCGTCGTAGCGGGCCTTGAGCTCCTCGACGGCCTCCATGGTGGCGCGGTCGGCCACGACGATCTGCCATCGCTGGCCGTGAGTCAGGGGGTCGAGAAGTTCCCGGTCCACCACTGCGCCCCTCGCAACGCCCTTGGGCCCGCGCTTGACGGTGCCGCCGTCGAGAAGGTCAAGGAGACGCGCCTGAACCGTTCGCTCGATGATCGAGTGCTCGTCGGCCCGGTTCTGTTCGAGGCGGTCGACTTCGGCGCTGTGAATGGTCTCGGCGCGCTGGTCCGTGTCGTAGCTTGCCCGCGAGAAGACCCGCACCTCGACCACGGTTCCCTGACCACCTGGTGGCACGCGGAGCGACGTGTCGCGCACATCCGAGGCTTTTTCGCCGAAGATGGCGCGCAGCAGCTTCTCTTCCGGAGTTGTCGGACTCTCCCCCTTCGGGGTGATCTTTCCGACGAGAATGTCGTCGGCCTCGACTTCGGCGCCGATGTAGACGATGCCCGCCTCGTCGAGATGGCGCAGCGCCTCGTCACCGGCATTGGGAATGTCGCGCGTGATCTCCTCGGGGCCAAGCTTGGTGTCGCGGGCCACCACCTCGAATTCCTCGATGTGAATCGAGGTGAAGACATCATCCCTGACAATGCGTTCGGAAATGAGGATCGAATCCTCGAAGTTGTATCCGTTCCAAGGCATGAAGGCACACAGCACGTTGCGGCCGAGCGCCAGTTCGCCATGGTCGGTCGACGGTCCGTCCCCGAGAATCTCGCCCCTTTCCACCCGTTGACCGGTCTTGACCAGCGGCCGCTGGAGAATGCACGTGCTCTGGTTGGAACGCTGGAACTTCAGCAACGGATAGATGTCGACATTGAGAGTGTTGAGCGCTTCCTCCTCGTTGACCCTGATGACAATCCTCTGGGAGTCGACCTGGTCGACCACACCGCCCCGGCGGGCGACGATGGTGGAAACGGAATCCCGGGCCACCACGTCTTCCATGCCGGTCCCGACGAGCGGCGCCTCGGCGCGGATCAGCGGCACGGCCTGACGCTGCATGTTCGAGCCCATCAGGGCGCGGTTGGCATCGTCGTTCTCGAGGAAGGGAATGAGGGCGGCGGCGACCGATACCAGTTGCTTGGGCGACACGTCCATCATGTCGACATAGGCCGATTCCGCCATGACGAATTCGCCGTTCCGGCGACATGACACAAGCTCGTCGGCGAAGCGGCCGTCCTCCGTGAGCCTGGCATTGGCCTGGGCGATGGTGTGCAGGCGTTCCTGCATCGCCGTCAGGTACTCGATCTGGTCGGTCACCCGGCGCTCGCCATCAACCAGTTCCACCTTGCGGTAGGGACTCTCGATGAACCCGTGCTGGTTGATGCGGGCGAATGTGGCCAGGGAGTTGATAAGGCCGATGTTGGGTCCTTCCGGCGTCTCCACCGGGCAGATCCGGCCATAGTGTGTCGGATGCACGTCCCGCACCTCGAATCCGGCGCGCTCTCGGGTGAGCCCGCCCGGACCGAGCGCCGACAGGCGACGCTTGTGGGTCAGTTCCGAAAGCGGATTGGTCTGCTCCATGAACTGGGAGAGCTGGGAGGCTCCGAAGAACTCACGCACCGCCACCGCCGTGGTCTTGGCGTTGATGAGATCGTGCGGGACTTCCTTGTCGAGTTCGGCCTGGCTCATGCGCTCGCGCACCGCCCGTTCCATGCGCAGCAGGCTCGCCCGGTACTGGTTTTCGAGCAACTCGCCGACGGAGCGCACGCGGCGGTTGCCGAGATGATCGATATCGTCGATGTCGCCGCGGCCGTCCCTCAACTCCACCAGTGTCTTCAGGCAGGCCATGATGTCGCGGGGCGTCAGCACGCGGCCGGTTTCGACATGATCGGGACCAAGACGCTCGTTCATCTTGACGCGTCCGACGGTCGACAGATCGTAGCGGTCGGCATCGAAGAAGAGCCCCTTGAACAGCGTCGCTGCGGCTTCCGGCGTGGTCGGATCACCAGGCCGCATGACCTTGTAAATCTCGATCTGCGCCTCTTCGCGGTTCGACGCCTTGTCAACACCGAGAGTCTTGCAGATGTGGGGGCCCACCTTGACGTGATCGATGTCGAGGGTTGTCACCTCGTCGTTCGCATGACTGGCGAGGAGATCAAGGAGTTCCCGATCGATCTCGGCGCCGGCCTCGGCGAGAACCAGCCCGTTTGTCTCGTCGATGTGATCTCCGGCGAGGAACCTGCCCAGAAGCAGTTCATCGCCCACGAACTGCTCCTCGAGTCCGGTCTTTGCCAGTTTTCGCAGCTGCAGCCTGGTAAGTTTGGTGCCGGCTGTCGCCATGACGGCGCCGTCGGCGGCATTGACGAGATCACGTGTCAGCTTGGTGCCCAGCAGGGCCGAGGATTCCGACGCGTCGAACGGCACTTTCCATCCCGGGCGAACGAGACGTTTCGCGGTCACGCTTCCGCCTTCCTCGAATAGCGAGATGCTCTCGACATCGGAACGCACCAGCTTGTTGAGCAGCTTGCGATCGACATGGGCGCCGGCAGCGGCAACCACGGTGTCTCCGGGACCCTGGACGTCATTGGCCAGCGTCCGCCCCTCAAGCTCCTCCCGGGTCACCTCGACACCGAGAGGCCTTCCGTCGGCGTTTGCGAGAATCTCGTCACGCCATGCGTCCGTGATCCGGGTCCCCTCCGGGGCGACCGACTGGCCGGAACGGACATCGAAGAGTTCGTGATCGAGCATGTCCCCGGTCGCGCCGGCGACATCGAAGAGAACGAACCACTTTCTGTGCTCGCCCGAGCGCAGGGCGACGGTCGGCGAGTCGTCACCGAACAGCGTGATCTCGTCGACCTCGACGGAGCCCAGGGCGGAAAGACGGCGACGGGTCAACACCGTGCCGGACTCGACGATGACCAGACCCGTTTCCGGATCGATGACGTCCTCGGCAAGGCAGCGCCCCACAAGGGTGTCATCCCTGACATGGCTTGCAAGATTCCTGGAAGACCTTCCCCTCTTGGGCAGGGTCGAGCCGGCTTCAGCCGCCACGTGTCCTTTCGCCAGGTCAATGACATCGTGTCCGAGAACCCCTCCTGCCCGGGCGGCGTCATCGAGGGGCAGCGCCCACTCCTGGTGGACGCGAACGAACGGCACCGTGTCGTAGAACGTTTCCAGAATGTCCTCGGCAGTATAGCCCAGAGCGAAGAGCATGGTCGTCGCCGGCAGCTTGCGGCGGCGATCGATGCGCACGTGAACGATGTCCTTGGCGTCGAACTCGAACTCCAGCCAGGAACCGCGATAGGGGATGACACGAGCGGCGAACAGAAACTTGCCGGAGGCGTGGGTCTTGCCCTTGTCGTGATCGAAGAAGACGCCCGGTGATCGATGCATCTGCGAGACCACCACGCGCTCGGTGCCATTGACGATGAAGGTGCCCTTGTCCGTCATGAGCGGAATGTCGCCCATGTAGACATCCTGCTCCTTGACGTTGCGGACCTCCCTCTTGCCGATGTCCCGGTCGACGTCGTAGAGAACCAGGCGCAGCTTCACCCGCAAGGGCGCGGCATAGGTCAGGTCCCGCGCCAGGCACTCCATTTCCGTGTGCTTGGGCGGTTCGATCTGGTAGCGCACGAACTCGAGATCGGCGCGGTCGGACACATCACTTATCGGGAACACCGAGCGAAACACGCCCTCGAGCCCCTCGTCGAGGATCTCGTCCGGGGCAGCATCACGCTGCAGGAAATGATCATAGGAGATGCGCTGCACATCAATCAGGTTGGGCATGTCGATCACCGGCGGGATGCGCCCGAAGTTGCGCCGCGTGGCGGAACGCCTGTTCATGTGCTTTTCCATGATGTCAGCCCCTGCAATCGATCAGTCCGGGAAAGTGCGTTGATCCTCGCCCCTCGCCGGCAAAACCATGGGCCCTGCCGGCGAGGAAACAGGATTGCCACAAGGAGGTGGCCCCCTTGTGGCGGAAACGAATGTCGACCTACTTGACCTCGACGGTCGCGCCAGCGTCCTCGAGACGTTTCTGCAAGGCATCGGCCTCGTCCCTGGAGACACCTTCCTTCACCGCCTTTGGCACATCCTCGACAAGAGCCTTGGCTTCCTTGAGGCCGAGATCGGTGATCGCGCGGACCTCCTTGATGACAGGAATCTTGCTGGTGCCGAAGCCGGTGAGGACGACATCGAATTCCGTCTTTTCTTCGACCTCGGCCTGCTCGTCTCCCGCGCCTCCGGGTGCGGCCGCGACAGCGACGGGTTGGGCGGCGCTCACGCCCCATTTTTCCTCGAGCAGCTTCGAGAGCTCCGCCGCCTCGATGACGGTGAGCGATGACAGGTCCTCGACGAGTTGTTCAATCTTGCTCATGGTCTTCCATAACTCCAGTTGGGGTGTTTCGGTTGTGGCCGAACCGGATCATTCCGCCGCTTGCCGGGAATCGAGCAGCCGGGCAATGCGACTCCCCGGTTCCTGCAGGACTCCTGCAACCCTCGTTGCCGGCGTGTTGATCAGCATGATCAGCTTGGCACGCAGTTCATCGAGCGACGGCAGCTGGGCAATCGTCCGGACCCCGTCCGCGTCGAGCGGCCGACCGGCCATGGTTCCTCCGACAATGACCAGCTTGCTGTTCTTCTTCGCATAGTCGACGGTGACCCTGGCGCCGGCCACGGGGTCCGTTGCCGTGGCAATGGCGGAGGGCCCATGGAACATCTCGGCAATCGCCTCCATCCCGGCATGCTGCAGGGCACGCAGAACCAGCCGGTTCTTGACCACCCGGAAGCTGGCGCCGGCATCGCGCACCGAACGCCGAAGCTCGGTCGCCTCGGCAACTGTGAGACCCTCGTGACGCGCGACGACGACGATCCCGGCTCCGCCGAGAACGCTCTCGAGTTCACTGACGATCTCTTCCTTCCTTGAACGTTCCAAAGGACTCCTCCATCAGATCGAAACGCCGGGCCGAAGCCCGTCGATCCGGTTCACTGGTTGTCCACCTCCCCCGATTTCAGGGACGAGGGGGACGTTGGTGTCCTGCCCCGGAATCCCCTCCTGGTCCCGGAATGCCGGAACCGGCTGGTCTCCCGTCTCATGCCGGCGGCTTTGCCATTGAACCCGCCATCGGGTACCGGCAGTCTCGGACAGGGTTGCGGCACGCCGGAGCATGCCGCCGGACGGCCGGAGCCGTCCCTAGGTCCCGGGGCCGTCAGGCGGCCACGAGGCTTTGCGTGGCAACGTGGACACCCGGCCCCATGGTGGTGCTGAGTGTCGCCCGTTTCATGTAGGTTCCCTTGACAGCCTGGGGCCGTGCCTTCGCCACGGCATCCACCAGCGCCCGGGTGTTCTCGGCAATCTTCTCGACCGGAAAGGACACCTTGCCGACACCCGCGTGGATGATGCCCGCCCGTTCCACGCGGTACTCGACCTGGCCAGCCTTCGCGGCGGTCACGGCGCCGGCGACATCCATGGTGACGGTGCCAAGCTTCGGGTTGGGCATGAGACCGCGCGGCCCGAGTATCTTTCCCAGCCGGCCGACGACAGGCATCATGTCGGGTGTGGCGACGCAGCGGTCGAATCCGAGATCGCCTTCCTGGATACTCTGGGCGAGATCCTCCGCACCGACTCTGTCGGCGCCGGCTTCGCGGGCCTCGTCAGCCTTGGCGTCGCGAGCAAACACGGCGACCCTGACCACGCGTCCGGTGCCGTGCGGCAGGCTGACCACGCCGCGCACCATCTGGTCGGCATGGCGAGGATCGACATTGAGATTGAGCGCCAGTTCGACAGTCTCGTCAAACTTGGCGAAGGCCGTGTCCTTGAGCGCCTGTATCGCCTCTTCGAGAGCATAGTCCCGCTCGCGATCGACGGTCTGATAGGCCGCGTCGAGTTTCTTGCCGTGTCCTGCCATCGTCCTACTCCACCACCTCGACACCCATGGATCGCGCCGTTCCGGCGATGATCCTGGATGCCGCGTCGATACCGTTGGCGTTGAGGTCCACCATCTTCGCCTCGGCAATCTCGCGCACCTGCTCCATGGTCACCGATCCGGCAACGGCACGGCCAGGCAAGGCCTCACCCTTTTCGAGACCGGCCGCCCTCCTGATGTACCATGCCGCGGGCGGAGTCCTTGTGATGAAGGTGAACGAACGGTCCGCATAGGCCGTGATGACCGTCGGCACCGGAGTACCCTGCTCGACGTTCTGCGTCGCCGCATTGAAGGCCTTGCAGAACTCCATGATGTTGAGGCCGCGCTGACCGAGCGCCGGACCGATGGGAGGCGACGGATTCGCCGCTCCTGCCGGAACCGTGAGCTTGATCATGCCTGCGATCTTCTTGGCCATTGTCTTGCGATTTCCATCCTCTGGTGGAGGTCTCAGGTCTTCTCGACCTGGGTGTATTCAAGTTCGACGGGCGTGGGGCGGCCGAAGATCAGCACCGCGACCTTCAGGCGCGCCCGGTTCTCGTCGATTTCCTGGACCGTGCCGTTGAAGGACGTGAACGGCCCGTCGGCCACGCGCACACTCTCGCCAATCTCGAAGGTGATGGATGGCCGCGGCCGCTCGACCCCTTCCTGCACCTGGCTGATGATGCGCGCCGCCTCGGAATCGGGAATTGGCCTGGGACGGTTGCCGGCCCCGAGGAAACCGCTGACCTTCGGCGTGTCCTTGACCAGGTGCCAGGTGGCATCCGTGAGCTCCATGTGCACCAGCACGTAGCCGGGAAAGAACTTCCGGTCGGTCGAGATCTGCTTGCCACCACGCATCTCCATGACCTTCTCCGAGGGAACCAGGACCTGGCAGATCTGTTCCGTCATGCCACTCGCCTCGGCGCGTTCCCTGATCGCGTTCTCGACCTTCTTCTCGAAGCCGGAGTAGCAATGGACGATGTACCAGCGATGCGTCACAGCCCCTGCCTCCCCAGCCCGAGGATGATCTGGATTGCCTCGGCGAAGACGAGATCGATCAGGAAGAAGAAGATGGCCACGAGCACGATCATCGCGAACACGGTGAGCGTCGTGATTCCCGCTTCCCTGGTCGTCGGCCAGGTCACCTTTCTGATGGCCTCGGCCCGGACCTGTCTGACAAATTCGGCCGGTGACACTTTCGCCATGAGCTGATCCGCTGTTTCCCTGCTCCTCAATCAAGGGGTCCGCCGGTGGCAGGAGTGGCAGGACTCGAACCCGCAACCCCCGGTTTTGGAGACCGGTGCTCTACCAGTTGAGCTACACTCCTTGAAGATCGTTCCTCTAGTCGACGATTTCGGCGACGACGCCGGCGCCGACGGTTCGGCCGCCCTCGCGGATGGCAAAGCGCAGGCCTTCGTCCATGGCAATCGGCGAAATCAGTTCCACGTCCATCGTCACGTTGTCCCCCGGCATCACCATCTCGATGCCCTCGGGCAGTTGCACGTGTCCCGTCACGTCCGTCGTCCGGAAATAGAACTGCGGACGGTAGTTGGTGAAGAACGGCGTGTGACGGCCTCCCTCCTCCTTCGTCAGAACATAGGTCTCCGCCTTGAAACGCGTGTGCGGCGTGATCGTCCCGGGACGCGCCAGAACCTGGCCGCGCTCCACGTCGTCACGCCTGGTGCCCCGAAGAAGAACGCCGATGTTGTCCCCAGCCTCGCCGGAATCCAGCAGCTTGCGAAACATCTCAACCCCCGTGCACACCGTCTTCGACGTCTCCCGTATACCCACAATCTCAACCTCGTCGCCAACCTTCACTACACCGCGCTCCACACGGCCCGTCACAACCGTGCCCCGGCCCGAGATCGAAAACACATCCTCAATCGGCATCAAAAACGGACGGTCCACCGCACGCTCCGGCGTCGGAATGTAGGAATCAACCGCCGCCATCAACTCAAGAACCGACTTCTCCCCCGTCTCCGCGTCGCCATCCTCCATCGCCGCCAGAGCCGATCCGCGCACCACAGGAATGTCGTCCCCAGGAAAACGGTACTCGTCCAGCAACTCGCGAACCTCAAGCTCCACAAGCTCCAGAAGCTCCTCGTCGTCAACCTGGTCAACCTTGTTGAGGTACACCACAATCGCCGGAACACCCACCTGACGCGCCAGAAGAATGTGCTCGCGCGTCTGCGGCATCGGACCGTCCGCCGCCGACACCACCAGAATCGCACCGTCCATCTGCGCCGCGCCCGTGATCATGTTCTTCACGTAGTCCGCATGACCAGGACAGTCGACATGCGCGTAGTGACGATCTTCCGTCTCGTACTCCACATGCGCCGTGTTGATCGTAATCCCACGCTCACGCTCCTCAGGAGCCTTGTCAATCGACGCGTAGTCCGTGTACGTCGCACCGCCCGTGCGCGCCAGTATCCGCGTGATCGCCGCCGTCAGCGTCGTCTTGCCGTGATCCACATGCCCAATCGTCCCAATGTTCGCATGCGGCTTCGTACGCTCAAACTTCTCCTTGGCCATCCTTCTCGACCTCTCCTGGTCAATGACCCTCCCTCGAAGAGGGGGGTGTTCCTGGTTATCACATCTTGGTCCCGGGTCCGGGGAGCGGGTGGCGGGAATCGAACCCGCGTAACCAGCTTGGAAGGCTGGGGCTCTGCCACTGAGCTACACCCGCCTCATCGGGGCTCACAACCGCCCCCCTGGACCATGGATGGTGGAGGGAGGTGGATTCGAACCACCGTAGGCATAGCCAACGGGTTTACAGCCCGTCCCTTTTAACCGCTCAGGCATCCCTCCGGGCAACATGTACTGCTGATGAATGGTTTCGCGACACGTTCAATCCGACAGCAGCCGCGCAACAAGGGCAGTGCCTCCTGCACCGTTGACGACCACGCCGGATTTCCAATTGGTGGAGCGCTCATATATAGCACAACGCCATGGTCCGCAAGCGCTTGGCACAACAAAAGTTCGCGCGGCCGCTGTGGATCCATGGACACCATCCGGTGGCAGCGGCACTCGCCAATCCGCGGCGGCGCGTGGTGCGCCTCGCAGCCACGCGCGAGATGCTCGAGCGGCTGGCGCCGCTCGTCGCCGGGCGCCCCGACACGATCACCTGCGAGGCGATGACGACATCGTCGATTGCGGCCCTGCTTGACGGCGACACCCGCCACCAGGGGGCGGCGCTGCTCGTGCATCCGCTGCCCGACCTCGCCATCCGCGACATTCCCGGATCGGCCGACATCGTCGTGGTCCTCGACCGCATCAGCGATCCCCGCAACGCCGGCGCCATCATGCGATCGGCCGCGGCCTTTGGCGCGGCGGCGGTCGTTATGCAGGAGCGGCATGCGCCTCCGCCCACGGCGGCGTTCGCCCGTGCCGCCTCCGGCGCCCTCGAGTGGGTGCCCCTGGTGCGCGTCTCCAACATCGCCCGCGCCCTCGATGACCTCAAGCAACGCGGTTTCTGGATCACCGGCCTCGAGGCCGAAGCATCCCTCACCCTGGGCCAGGCGCCGGTGCCGCTTCCCGCCGCCCTGGTCCTCGGCGCCGAGGGGAGCGGGCTGCGCCGACTCGTTGCCAAGACCTGCGATCAGCTGGTGAGCATCGCCACTCCGGGCCGTGATCTCAGTCTCAACGTGGCAAGTGCCGCCGCCATCGCCCTCCACCAGATCCGAACCCATTGACGAAAGCCCTGTGTGGACTGTCCTCCCCGGGCCATCATGCAGGGGTGCACAATACCACCCTTCACGCATCACATGCGGACGCCAACACACACCTGCCCACATCAGTGATGCCCGTCCCGTGTGCGCCCGCTGCCAGTTGAAGACTCGCAGGTTCAAGGTCCGGTCCTGTTGCTCAGTCTCTCCGGATTCCTGCTGCCGCGTCCGCTCAGCTACCGTTCTCGGCAATCACGGGCGTCCGCAGTCGAAGTCGGGGAACTGTCCGCCAGCGCCACGGGCGCAGGAAACATCGGGACCTCCACTTTCCCTTGAGCCGCCGACTGCCAGAGAGTCACCGTCTCTTCGATCTTTGCCTGGCGGAGTTCCCAGGTCGTCTGCAAGTTCATCCGGAACTGCGGCGGCGTCCCGAAACATCGCGTGAGCCGCAGCGCGGTGTCGGCACTCACGCCTCTGGCCCGTGTTCCCGTTCACCCACCACAATCGCACGGCAGGGTGACCGGCAGCATTGTCGCCACCCGGTCCACCCGCGTGCCATCACGTGCGTCGGCAATCCGGTTCGCCATGCTCGGCTGCTCAAACGAGTGACGCCATGTCCCCGCGGCCGATGATGGCCTGCTGAATAGCCTGCCTTCAGCCGTCTCAGGGCCGGACCCAACTTGCCAACCCCGTCCTGGTCGAATGCGGGGACACGTGCGTCGAGCGCCTCGTGCAACGCCGCGAGTCGCGGCGGCGGACGCCGTCGCGAGAGACGGAAGGCCTGTATGACGGCGATGCTGAGCGTTGCCAGCGAGGCGTCCACGGCATCGGCGACGTCGAGGTATCGCTCGTAGGCCAGGAATACCGGAGCCGCGATGTCCGATTGCCCTCCACCGGGATCCTCCAAACCGATGGACAGCACTGCCGGCACTGCAGCCTGACGCGCCCTCTCCGCGTGACTCGTCTGCGACCAGGCGATGAACTCCGTGTTGATCACCCCGGAGTCGGCGGGCACCAGCAATTTCGGCAGACCGAATGCCGCGCCATCGAGCAGCCGCCAGGTCTGCTTCGCCGCGAGGGCGCAGATGTCGGCCCCTGCGACGTTCAGCATGTCGATGGCGCGACTGGCCTGATGGTTGTGAAAGCCACCGGTCGAAATCGCCCGGCCGTTCGGATGTCCGGTTTCGGGCGGCAGGTAGACCGGGTTGTGCGCGATTGACTGGAGCGAGTGCTCGGCCGTTTCCTGCGCGCCGCGTACTGTCCCCGCCACCGTAGCCAGGACGGTGGGCACGATTCGCCAGCTGACCGGCGCCTGGTGCGGAAGCCTCCCCGATTCCGGGACACCGGTCAGGTACTCGTTCAACCGTTGCAGCACGCCACGGTGATCCGGGTCGGCGGCAAGGTCCTGCAGGGCGGGGTCGAAGAGATCGAGCGGCGCGGCCACCGCCTCGACGGTGAGGGCAAGGATGCGCTCCACCAGGCGAAGGCGCCTTTGCGCCGTCAGGACGGCGTCGGTGACGAATGCGGTAGCGCAGGGTGATCCGTTGAAGAGAGACATCAGCTCGCCGGCGGCAAGCTCGACATCGTCAAGTTTCGGATAGAGCCAGCTCAACGGCATGACCTCACCGGGTCCGGTGGCGCTGTCGAGCGGCATGGCCGGCACAGGTCGGGAAAGAAGCCCCGCGACCCACTCGGCGGTTGCGACACGGACTCTCCCGTGGCCTTCGAGGTAGCTCGCCACGCGGGCGAGCAGCACCAGACGGGCTGCGTGTTCGGGGACCCACCGATTGCCGACTCCGAACTTCCATGGAGCCCACAGGTGCTGCGAGCGCGCCAGAGCCTCGCGATCCTCTTCGGAGAGCGGCGTCTTGGCGCGGGCGCCCGGCGCCGTCGTGGCCCCATACACGAATCCGGCGCGATCGCTCGCCAGGAGCCGTTCGAAGGCTTCCCTGCACTCTCCGATGCGCGTCCTGGCGCGATCCGACAAGGCGATGCCGGCGTTCTCGAATCCAACCTGCCATGCGGCGTCGAGTGTCACGTCGGAAAGGGCGGACAAGGTCACGATCAACGCAGACGACCTCCTCGGCGCCGGCGGGATGGTGACCGAACGCGGCATGGCAATCGGCCCTGGCGGCCCCCGCCGCATCCCTGGCCGACCCGAATCAGACATGAGACCGGCGAGACCGCAGCGTTGCCCCAACGCCGGAATGACGGGACCGGAACTCCCCATGAGGAACCCCGGTCCCGAAGGTGTCTGTTCAGCCGCCCCGTCTGACGGCCTGAACTGCCTGGCTTGCGCCTCAGGCCATGCCTTCCTTGAACGACCACTTCCGGAACATGCGGAAGCTGTCGAAGGGCGCTGCGCCAAGAACCTCACCGCCGGTGTCGATCCGGTCGCGGACGCCATGCACCAGATTCTGGAACAGAGGCACGATGGTCGAGCCGCGCTCGTGCAGGATCAGCTGCACGTCGGCGTAGAGAAGCTTGCGCTTCTCGGTATCAAGCTCGGTCCTTGCCGCCACCACCAGATCGGTGAACTCCCGGTCACACCAGTAGGAGTCGCCCCATGCCGCATCGCAGATGTAGGCGAGCGTGAGCATCAGGTCCGGGGTCGGCCGCGCGTTCCAGTAGCAGTAGACGAAGGGCTCCGTGGCCCAGACGTCCGCCCAGTAACCATCGACGGGCTGGCGCACGACCTCGAGGTTGAACCCGGCCTGCTTGGCGTTTTCGGCAAAGAGGACACCGGAATCGACCGCGCCGCTGAACGCCGCGGCGGATGCATGTATCTGGATCGTCTCACCGCCGTAACCGGCCTTCTCCAGATGATGTCTCGCCTTGTCCGGATCGAACTCGCGCTGCGGAATGGCGGGATTGAAGAACTGGTCGAAAGGCGCAACCGGGTGATCGTTCGCCAGCGATGCGTGGCCGTTGAAAATCACGTCGCGCATCTGTTCGCGATCAACCAGGTACTTCATCGCCAGCCGGAAATCGACGTTGTCGAAGGGCGCCGTGTCAGCGCGCATCGGCATCGTGATGGTCGAGCCGCCGGCGACGCTCAGAATATCTACACCCTGGTTCTGAGCCAGCAGGTCGGCAGTCTTCGGCTCGACCGGCCACACCGCCTGGACCGAATCGCTGGCCAGCGCCGAAGAAAGCGCGGCGTGATCCTTCACCGAGAGGTGCTCGAAGGAATCAAAGAAGCCCTGGTCTTCCAGGAAGTAGTTCGCAAACCGCTCTCCGATGGCGCGCACACCCGGCTCGTACTCCTGCAGGACGTAGGCACCGGTTCCAACTCCCGACATGTCGACCTCGCCGTCAACCGACGGTCCCACCTGGAACAGGTACTGCGCCAGGTAGTAGGGGAAATCGGCTGCCGGCTCGCCGAGTTCGAAGATCACGTCGTCGCCGTCCGACCGGATGTCGGCCACGATCGCCATCATCGATGCACCGCCGGACTGTGAATCGGGACCGCGGTGAACGTTCATCGAGTCGATCACATCCTGGGCATCAAGCGTCTTGCCGTTGTGGAACTCCACGCCCTGGCGCAATCTGAAGGTCCAGGTCGCACCCGCGTCCGAAGCGTGCCACTCCGTCGCCAGCATGGGATCGAGACCGCCATCGGTTCGCGCATCGACCAGCTTGCTGCGAATGGTCTCCTGGATGCAGGTCTGGTGCCCGTTGCCGGGATGGCCAAACGTGAGCGAATCTGCCGACTGTCCGTCGCCCACCGCCGTGACGATGTGCCCGCCCCGAACCTGTGCGGCGCGCGCCGAATCACTCCACATCGCCGTGGCGGCCGCGACGGTCAGGCCCGACGCAACCGCGCGCTCCAGGAAGTCGCGTCGCGTCACGCCCTTCCGGCCGGCGAAGGCCCTCAATGTCCGCTCGAGATCATGGGTCTGTTCGTTCATCCTCTTGTCCTCTCCTAGTACACGTGACCGTCACGCACGCCCGGTCAACCGAATGTGCGTCAACGATCCCATCATACCAGTCACCTCCGTGACTTTTGAACAGGTTTGTTTGCCATGAGTCTAACGCCACGCAAGATCCTGGACATCCGCGACCGGCAAGACCGAGATCCGATCGTCGAGCGGATACGCCTCGTGACCGGGATACACCACCCAGAGATGCTCCAGCTCCAGGTCCTTCAGGGCAACGCGCATGGAGCGCGTGGTGCCGGGGGCATCGGCGAGCTTGCACTCGAAGCCGTAGCGCTTGCCGCCACGCATGACGAGCAGGTCGAGTTCGGCGCCGCCGTGCGTCGCCCAGAAGTACACTCCGCTCGTCTCGAACACGCTTGCGATCTGCTCCACCGCGAAGCCTTCAAAGGAAGCTCCGACCTTGGGATGGCCGGAGATCTCATCAGCGGTGTCCAGGGTGAGAAGACTGTGGAGCAGCCCCGTGTCGCGCACGTAGATCCTGGGCGAGCGGACCTGGCGCTTGCGGATGTTCGCGAACCAGGGAGGGAGCGCTCGCACCATGAACGCGCCGGTCAGGATGTCGAGGTACCGTCGCGCCGTACCTTCGCTCGATCCGAGGGCTCGGGCGAACTCTGCCGCGTTCCAGACCTGACCGTGATAGTGGGCCAGCATCGTCCAGAACCTGCGGAGGGTCTCCGCGGGAACGGTGATGCCGAGTTGGGGGATGTCACGCTCGAGGAATGTCTGAACGAAACTTCGTCGCCACACCGCGGATGCGCGGTCGTGCGATGCGAGATATGCACGCGGGAAGCCGCCGCGGAGCCAGAGGCTTCGCCACGAGCCGGGACCGACCTCCGAGAGATCAAATCCACCCAGACTGACAATCCCGACACGCCCGGCCAGGGATTCCGAAACATTCGCGATCAGTGCCGGCGATGCACTCCCGAGGACGAGAAACCGTGCCGGATTGTCGGGCCGGTCGGCAAGGACCCGAAGTGTTTCGAACAGCGCTGGCTCGCGCTGTATCTCATCGATGACCACGAGACCGGTGAGACGGGCCAGTGCCTGTTCCGGCGCCTGCAGACGTCGACGGTCCACCGCACTCTCAAGATCGAAGAACGTGCTCCCCTCCGCGTCCGCAGCCGCGATCATGCGTGCAAGCGTGGTCTTGCCGCATTGGCGTGGTCCGGTCAGGGCGACCGCAGGATGGACGGAGAACGCTTCATGGACGCGATCGCGGGCGGCGGGTCGATCAATGATCATGCGCGAACATAATCCTTGAAAATCCTCAATTCAAGAGCGTATTTTCGAGGAATATGGCTTGTCTCCTCGGATGGAATAGCTGTCGAGGCTCCCGGGCTGGCGCACTCAGGACGCTCGCTCGAATGCAGTGATGTCACGAAGTCTCGACATGCACGTCAACGCGAGCCGGCCGCGGCCGACGTCGGCGCTGTGATGTCACGGAAGTACGCCAATGCGCTTCATGCGGCGCTGATCTGCGCGCCCATGCAGCGTGTGGCCGACCCGCCTGACCGGAGGTTACGGACCCGTGCATGTCTGCCCGTCGGCAGATCGTCACCGATTCACCCCCTGGACGGCGTGTCAGGCGGTCAGGCTGCGCGCTCCAGTGCAGCCTCGAACCAGCGGGTCCACGATGCGCCGGGGACGACGAAACTGTACCCGGTGACCAGGCGGGGACGCCGTTCGCGGGCGATGGCAAGCAGGCGGCGGCCGCGGTTGGCGATTTCTGCGGGGTCGCTGTACGGATTGAGTCGCATGGTGTCATTCGGCGGGAAGGCGTAGTCGCACGCGAAGAGCACGTCGCGCCACAGGTAGGCCGTGAATCCCGGTGTGTGGCCGCCGATGTGGAAGGCCTCGATGCCGTGGCTCGTGAAATCGCCGTAGAAGGCGTCGTCTACGGGGAAGGCGGCGGCGAGCGGACTTTTCGTCTCGGCCTCATGGATGTGAACGGCGGCGTTCCACTGCGCGCGGTACTGGTTCGAGGCGCCCATGAAGTCCTTGTGGGTGAAGAAGATGTGGCCCACGGGCGCAAGCGTGCGATTGAACGCGCTTGGGCAGTCGATCCACACCGGCCCTTCGTCCGTCTCGATGCGGTAGCAGGCGTGCTCGAGACCGAGGCGCGGACGGGATAGAAGCTGGCTGACGCCATCCGTGACGTCCCTTGTTTCCACGCGATAGCGCTCCTCGCCGACGTCCCAGGAGACGAAGCGGTCATGGCGGGCGCCACAGAAGGGACAGACTTCGGGCATCTCGCCGATCATGTTGTATCCGCAAGGCACACAAACCCACTGCTTCAGCGGAAATCCCTTCGCGAGTTCCGTCATGCCGCCTTCCTCCGGGTTCGCAGTCATCAGTTCATGTAGGAGATATCGTCACGATCGAGCAGGCGCCTGAGCGCCGGCCATTCGTGGACGCCGGGCCGGAAATCCTCGGTGACGTCGCGCGGTTCGTGCTGCTGGTTCGCGTAGTGCTCGCAGACCGCCTGCGGAACAGGGGTCCAGGGCACGTTGCTCGCGAGCACCTTCATCTGGATCTCGCAGGCCCGTTGCAGCCAGTACATCAGGACGAAGGCCTCGCCAATGCTTGCACCCACCGTCAGCAGGCCATGGTTGCGCAGGATCATCGCCTGGGCGGAACCCAGGCTGCGGGCCAGCCGCGTGCGCTCGTCGGGATCCATGCTGGTGCCCTCGAAGGCGTGATAGCCCAGGTTGTGGTAGAAGTAGAGCGCCTCCATGCAGAGTGGCTGGAGACCATCCTCGAGCGCTGCCACGGCAACACCGTCGTTGGTGTGCGTGTGCACGACGGCGTTGACGTCCGGGCGCGCCTCGAAGAGGCCGCTGTGGATCACGAACCCGGCCTTCGGCACGAGGCCATCGCCATCGCGGACTTCGACGGTGTTGCCCTCGGTGTCGACCTTGACAAGGAGCGAGGCGGTCATCTCGTCCCAGCCGACACCCATGGGATTGATCAGAAAATGCCCTGGATCGTCGGGACAGCGCGCCGTGATGTGATTCCACACCAATTCCGACCAGCCGAACCGGTCGGCAAGTCGGAACGCCGCGGCAAGGTCGGTGCGCAGGTCCTGTTCGGCCGGCGACAGGCGCTCCTGCGGAACGGCAACGATCGACGACACGGCAGTCCTCCCCTCGCATTCACGCTGCTTCCAACTATAGAGCAGCACCGGCCCGACATCACGCACACCCGTCAAGTCGCGACTGCCGCCGCCTCCGGCAACGCGGCAAGAGTTGCCCAGCACTCCGAGGAAAACCACGGGCGACTGCTCACTCCCTGCTCCTGCTTGATTTCGGGGGACGACCTCGTCAGCGTGGTCGAGTGGATGCGGCAACATCTGGATCGTCTCGTCAGCATGATGCGGTCTCGCATGCGACGAGCCGATCAGGAATTCTTGTGACATTCCACTCCGATGGAGACGTCTTGAGCTGTTGACAGACCTCAAGCCATGAGTCGCCAGTTCTCTTCGCCGTAGATCAGCCAGGCATCCGCCCGATTGCCATCCCATCGGTAGCACAGGTGTCTTCCCTGCACCGGGATGCCAACCACATCAGGCCAGAATGCCGCGATGGCCTCGCCACCGGGATAGCGCACGCTCGGATAGACGAGGCCATCGCTGGCATGGTCTTGGCGCAGTTCCCTCGCCAATCCCTGGGCCGCTGCATAGTCGTCGGCATCAAGTGCGAACGCGTAGGCAACGGCATTCCTGAGATCGTGCAGTTCCGCGTCGATACTGCCGATCAACTCACGATAGTCCGCCGTGGCGGGTTCCTCGTCCGTTGCCGCCATGAAGCGCTCAAAATGGAACATCGTCTCCGCCAGCGCGACCTCGAGGCGGTCGCCGGCGTAGTACACGCCGTAGCTTCCGTCGGCAAAGCGGCTCGTGCGATCCGGTGAAACATGGCAGAAGGGCGCCATGACCCAACTGGCGCCGGCACCCGAGACCCGGCGCTCCGGCGGCACCAGGTGAATGGCGCCGATGGCGTCGCGCGCACGGGGGCTGGACTTTGCCTCGGCCCTGGCGATCAGTTCCCAGTCGGCCGGATCCGCGATGTCCTCGAACAGATTGACGGGTGGATAGATCGACCTGATCAGGCGAAACGTACGAGCCCAGCGAACACGGCTCAGGGGTGGGATCACCAACCTCCCCGTTCCGCATCCAGATAGCTGCGCACCGCGACCAGATCCGGAATCGATCCGGCCAACAGCCGATCCAAAGCGGTATCGCCGCCGAATGCCCGGTTTGGCTTTCGCAACCAGCGATAGCCACGCTCGGGGTCAGCAAAGAGATAGCGCAAGTTCTTGTGGATGCCCATCAACGTCGACAGACGCTCCCGGGTGTCGCGCGAAATGCGCGACGGGTCGACTTGTCCGGCTTTCCAGCGCGCATAGGTTCGTGCGGCCGGACTTCCGAGCAGGATGCGCCCTTGACGGTCGTTGAGCGCCCAGCGTGCCATCAGGTTGAAGAAGGCGCGTAGCATGGCGCCGGTTTCAGCGTCGCTGATCTCGCCAACGGCACCAGGGTCAAGACGGAACGAGGACATGAGTTGTTGCCATATGGCCAACTTTACGACGTTCTATTGCCGTTTGTCAAATGTATGCTCGTTCGTCGCAGAATGGGTCAAGTCGAGAGCAGGCGCTCTTCGGCCTGCTTGATGAGCCCCGATCAACTCTTTGTGGCCAATCTGCTGCGCATCACTCGATGAACGGTGGTTCGGTAGCCGCGACCGACTCCTGACAGACACTTCCTTTGTGCACTGAGCATGGTTCAACGAGCACGGCCGAGGCCGGACCCTCCGGGCGGGAGTGTTTCACAAGGAGCGTGTTCCCGTGCTACGTAGCGGCCGGCGCCGGGTTAGCTCAGTCGGTAGAGCAACCGCCTTGTAAGCGGTAGGTCGCGAGTTCGAGTCCCGCACCCGGCACCGACGTCCCCCTGAACCGTCACGCAGCCTTCTGGCGCATGGTGACGAATTCCTCGGCGCTGGTGGGATGGATGCCGACCGTGGCGTCGAAATCGGCCTTGGTGGCGCCCGCCTTCAGGGCGACCGAAAAGCCCTGCAGGATCTCGGCGGCGTCCGGTCCCACCATGTGGACGCCGACGACGCGGTCCGTGGCCGACGCCACGACGAGCTTCATCAGGATCATCTCGTCGTTGAGCGAAATCGTGTGGCGCAGGGGCCTGAAACGCGCCATGTAGATGTCGACGTCATCGGCATGACGCTGGCGCGCCTCGGATTCCGTCAGACCCACCGTGGCCAGTTCCGGCTGGCTGAAGACGGCCGACGGAACGTTCGCGTAATCGACGCTCTTCGGCCCGTCGCCAAAGAGCGTGGCGGCCACCGCCATGCCCTCGGTGGTCGCCACCGGGGTGAGTTCAAGGCGGCCCAGCACGTCGCCGATGGCGAAGACCGACGGCACGTTCGTACGGAAGTGCTCGTCGACCGGAATGGTGCCGTCGTCGTTGACGGTTACCCCGGCATCCTCGAGACCGAGACCGGAGGTCAGTGGCCGGCGGCCGGTGGCATACATCACGAGACCGGCTTCCAGGGAGGAGCCGTCGGCCAGGTGGACGGAATATCCGCCGTCCGCCGGGGCAATGGCCGCCACGTCGGTGGAGAACCTGAGGTCGATCCCCTTGGTCCGCATTTCTCCGGCGAGATGGCGCCGGATATCGTCATCGAATCCACGCAGGAAGAGCTCTCCCCGGTAGAGTTGGGCGACCTCGACACCGATGCCGTGAAAGATCCCGGCGAATTCCGCCGCAATGTAGCCGCCGCCGACGATGACGATGCTCTTCGGCAGGTCATCGAGAAAGAAGCACTCGTTCGACGTGATGGCGTGCTCCCTGCCTGGGATATCCGGCACATATGGCCAGCCCCCGGTGGCGACGAGAATGTTCGCGGTGCTGAGACGCTGACCGTCGATCTCCACCTCGTGGGGACCGGCAAGGCGGGCGTGGCCCTCGAGGACGTGGCAGCCCGCGTCCTTCAACATGTTGACGTAGATGCCGTTCAACCGGGTGATCTCGGCCGTCTTGTTGTCACGCAGCGTCGGCCAGTCGAAGCGGGGCGCCATGGACGACCAGCCGTAGCGCCCGGCATCCCGGAACTCCTCGCTGTAATGAGAGGCATAACCGAAGAGTTTCTTGGGAATGCACCCTACGTTGACACAGGTTCCGCCCCAGTCACGTTCCTCGGCGATCGCCACGCGGGCGCCGGCCGCCGCGGAAAACCGCGCCGTGCGCACTCCTCCGGAGCCGCCGCCTATGACGACGAGATCGTAGTCGAAGGAACCCATCCGGGGACTCCGTGTCAGCTGTCGAGGCCGGCAACGCAGACGTACTTGGATTCGACGTACTCGTCGATCCCCATGTGGCTGCCTTCGCGCCCGATCCCGGATTCCTTGACCCCGCCGAACGGCGCCACCTCGGTGGAGATGATGCCGGTGTTGACGCCGACGATACCGTACTCCAGCCCTTCGCTGACACGCCAGATGCGGCCTATGTCACGGGCATAGAAATAGCTGGCGAGGCCGAACTCCGTGTCGTTGGCGAGGGCTACCGCCTCGTCTTCGCGCTCGAACCGAAAGAGTGGCGCCAGGGGACCGAAGGTCTCGTCGCGTGCCACAAGCATCTGCGGATTGACGTCGGCCATGACCGTCGGCTCGAAGAAGGTGCCGCCGAGCGCGTGACGCTGACCGCCAACGAGGAGACGCGCACCCTTTGCCGAAGCATCGGCAATGTGCTCTTCCACCTTGTCGACAGCGGCCTGGTTGATCAACGGCCCCTGCACGACGCCCTCATCGAGGCCATTGCCCACCTTCATCTCGGCAACCCGTACCGCGAGTTTCTCGGCAAAGGCATCGTGGACCGCGGACTGCACGTAGATCCGGTTGGCGCACACGCAGGTCTGTCCCATGTTGCGGAACTTCGACTGGATGGCGCCCTCGACCGCGGCATCGAGGTCGGCGTCGTCGAACACCAGGAAGGGCGCGTTGCCACCCAGCTCCATGGTGACCTTCTTGACCGTGGATGCCGCCTGTTCCATCAGCATCTTGCCGATCTCCGTGGAGCCGGTGAAGGTGATCTTGCGAACCAGGGGATTGCCTGTGAGTTCGCTGCCGATCTCCGCCGACTTGCCGGTGAGGATGTTGAGAGCACCCTTCGGCAGTCCGGCGCGTTCGCCAAGATCTGCGAGAGCGAAGGCCGAATAGGGTGTTTCGGTCGCCGGCTTGCAGACAATGGTGCAGCCCGCGGCGAGCGCCGGTCCCGCCTTGCGCGTGATCATGGCCGAAGGAAAGTTCCAGGGCGTGATCGCACCCACAACACCGACGGGTTCGCGCAACACCAGGATGCGGCGATCGACGAGGTGCTGGGGAATGGTCTCGCCGTAGACTCTCTTGCCCTCTTCGGCAAACCACTCGATGAAGCTTGCCGCATAGGCGATCTCGCCACGCGCCTCGGCGAGGGGCTTGCCCTGTTCGAGGGTCATGAGCTGCGCCAGGTCTTCCTGGTTCTCGAGCATCAGCTCGAACCAGCGGCGCAGCACCGACGCCCGCTCCTTCGCCGTCTTGGCCTTCCAGGCCGGCAGTGCCGCAGCCGCGGCATCGACGGCTCTGCGGGTCTCGGACGTACCCATCCTGGGAATGGTCCCGAGCACGCCGGACGTGGCCGGATTCCTGACATCGATGGTTTCGCCCGAATCGGCGTCGCACCAGGCGCCATCGATGTAGCACTGTTGGCGAAACAGGGTTGCGTCACTGAGATCCATGGGAAATCCTCGCAAGGTTCAAGAGAAAAGACGGACAGCTGCCGGGGAGGGCGAATGTAGACCCCGGCGGCGTGATTGGGAATGACAGAATTCGACTTTGACCTGGTGACCGACCGGCACGGCACGAGCGCCGCCAAGTGGGCACACGCGCCTGCAGAGGGTGCCCCTCCCCTGCTGGCAATGTCCGTCGCCGACATGGAAATTCCGGCGCCGGATCCGGTGCTGAAAGCGATGGCCGAACGCGTCGAACACGGCATTTTCGGTTACACCATGGCCGGTGACGCCTACAACGAAGCCGTTGCTGCCTGGCAGATGGAGCGTCATCACCACGCCATCAGTCCAGAGTGGGTGGTGACCCATCACGGCGTCCTTCCCTCGCTCTTTCAAGTGATTCGCGCCTTCCTGCCCCAGGGATCCGGCATCGTGGTGATGACTCCTGCGTTCCCGCCCTTTCTCGATGCCATCGTCCTCAACGGCCATCGCGTCGTTACCTGCGGGCTGACGCGCCACGAGGACACTTACGCCATCGACTTCGAGGCCTTCGAGGAGGCCTGTGGTGATCCCGCCGTGCGGCTCTTCATCCTGTGCAATCCCCACAATCCGACCGGACGCAACTTCACGGCGGACGAGCTTCACCGCCTTGCGGACATCGCCGCACGACACCGGGTCATGGTCTTCGCAGACGAGATTCACGGCGATCTCGTCATGCCTCCCGGGCGCCTGGTGCCCTTCCTGTCGGTCTGCGACGGTCTTGACATCGAGGTGATAGCGGCAAACGGCCTTTCCAAGACGATGAACCTCGCCGGCTTGGGCCTCAGCAATCTCACCATTCCATCCCGTGCGCTTCGCGAACGGTTCGAGGATGCCGTGCACAGGAGCGGAGAATGGGGGGTCAACCCGGTCTCCCGGGCAGCCGCTCTCGCCGGTTACGCCCACGGCGGCGCCTGGCTCGACGCGCTGCTTGATCACATTGCGGGCAACATGGCGCTCGTCGACGACTGGTGCGCCCGGGAATTTGCCGGCGTGGTGGCCCCGGTCAGAGCCGAGGCCACCTACCTGAAGTGGATCGACACCACGGGAACCGGCCTTGACGAGGAGGACCTCATGGACCGTCTGATCAACGGGCAGGGACTGATCGTTCAGGCGGGAAGCGACTTCGGCGCCATGGCGCGGGGATTCCTGCGCCTCAATCTTGCCTGTCCCCGTACCATGGTGACGACGGCCATGACCCGCATCGCGAGGGCCATCGGGCCGGCGAAGGGCTGAAGCGACCGCCTATTCTACCGTGACACTCTTGGCGAGATTGCGCGGCTGATCGACATCCGTGCCTTTGCGCACGGCCGCGTGGTAGGCGATCATCTGCACCGGAATCGCGTGAACAAGCGGCGTGACGAGCGCGTCGACGGTTGGCAGGACAACTGTCCTGTCGGCGACAGGGCCCGCACCGGCCGCGCCGGTCTCGTCGGTAATGAGAATGATCCTGCCCCCTCGCGCCCTCGCTTCCTCCACGTTGGACATCGTCTTGTCGAAGAGATCATCACCCGGGGCAACGACGATGACCGGAACATGCTCGTCGATCAGCGCGATCGGCCCGTGCTTCATCTCTCCTGCGGCATGGGCCTCCGCGTGAATGTAGCTGATCTCCTTCAGCTTCAGCGCTCCCTCCATGGCAATGACCGCAGACGTGCCGCGGCCGAGGTAGAGAACGTGGCGCGACTCCGCAATGTCTGAGGCGATTCGCCGGAACTCCTCTTCCATGGCGATGACGCGCGCCAGTGTCGAGGGCAGTGTGGTCAGCACACCGGCGAGGCGGGCGATCTCACGCTGATCGATGACCCCGCGGTCACGCGCCGTCGCCACGGCGAGGCAGAGGAGGACGGCGATCTGCGAGGTGAAGGTCTTGGTTGCGGCCACACCGATCTCGGGCCCGGCGTGGGTGGCGAGCACAAGGTCCGCCTCCCTTGCCACCGTGCTGGTC
The DNA here is from genome assembly GCA_964291415.2 of Alphaproteobacteria bacterium. Lineage (GTDB taxonomy): Bacteria > Pseudomonadota > Alphaproteobacteria > SP197 > SP197 > SP197. Next base: position 1,503,260 of record OZ219920.1, read on the forward strand.
TCGGTATTGGTGACCGCGAGGACGGTCCTGCCGAGACCACGGGCATAGCGCATCGCGGCCAGGGTGTCGGCGGTCTCTCCCGACTGCGAGATGAAGACACCGAGACTGTCCTCGACCATCGGCGCCTGGCGGTAGCGGAACTCCGAGGCAATGTCCGCGTCGGCGGGCAGCCTGGCCAGCCGTTCGAGCCAGTACTTGCCGATGAGAGCTGCATAGTAGGCCGTGCCGCAGGCGATCAGGGTCATCCGTTCGACCGCGCCGGGGCCAAGCGAAGCGCCGGGAATCGTGATTGAACCCGCCTCGGGGTCGAGGTAGCGGCCCAGGGTTTCGCCAACGGCCACCGGTTGCTCATGGATTTCCTTCTCCATGAAGTGGCGGTAGTTCCCCTTCCCGATCACCGCGCCGGAGAGTTCGGTATCCACGACCGGGCGCTCCACGGGACGACCACCCGTGTCGAGAATGTCGATACCGTCACGGCGAACAAGAGCAAGGTCGTCCTCTTCCAGGTAGGAGACCTTGCGGGTGTGACCGGCAAGGGCGATGGCATCGGAGGCAAGGAAGAGACCTGCTTCGCCCCAGCCCACCGCAAGCGGTGCTCCCCGCCTTGCTCCGGCAAGCACCACATCGTCGCCCTCGATGAGAAGGGCGAGGGCGAACATGCCCTCGAGACGGTCCATCAGGGCGATTACCGCCGCCGCCGGAGTCCCCTCGGTTTCCAGCAACGCGTCAAACAGGTGGGCCACCACCTCGGTATCCGTGTCCGACTCGAAGCAGCGCCCCCTGGCGCGCATCTCGTCGCGCAGCGCACGATAGTTCTCGATGATGCCGTTGTGAACGACGGCAACCCGTCCGGTCATGTGGGGGTGGGCATTCCTGCGCGTGGGCGCTCCATGGGTCGCCCATCGCGTATGACCTACCCCGGCCTTCCCCGTCACGCCGTTCGAGGTCAATGCGGCCTCGAGATTGGCGATCTTGCCGGCCTCGCGCCGACGCACGATTCCAGCCTGGTTGAGAACCGCGATGCCAGCCGAATCGTAGCCGCGATACTCGAGCCGGCGCAGTCCGTCGAGGAGTACCGGGACCGCCTCGTCGTCGCCCAGATAGCCGATGATCCCGCACATGGCCTGTCAGCTTCCGCTGCCTGACTTGCTGCGGCGCCACCGGGAGGCCACGCGCTCGCGAACCGTTTGAGGCGCCCGTTCGAGGGCGATGGCGTCATCGCCGACATCCCGGGTAATCGTGCTGCCGGCGCCAACCATCGTGCCGTCCCCAATGGTGAGCGGCGCCACGAGGGAGGCGTTGGACCCGATGAACGCCCCCTCGCCTATCCGCGTCGGATGCTTGGACACTCCGTCGTAATTGCAGATCACGACTCCGGCGCCGAGATTCGTCCCGGCACCGACCTCGGCATCGCCGACGTAGGCCAGGTGGTTCGCCTTCACGCCCGTCTCCAGCGTCGAGGCCTTGATCTCGACGAAATTGCCGATTCTCGTGTCAGTGCCGAGGCGAGTGCCGGGGCGCAATCGGGCGAAGGGGCCGATCACGGCGCCGTCACCGACATGACAGTCCTCGAGGTGACTGAAGCTGCGGATGATGGCGCCGTTGCCGATCGTCACACCCGGCCGGATCACCACATCGGGCTCGATCACGACATCGCGCCCGATCACCGTATCCCAGGAGAGCCACACCGTCTCCGGCGCCACCATCGAACAGCCGGCGACCATGGCGGCATGGCGAAGGCGGCGCTGCATGACCACTTCGAAACGGGCCAGGTCCACACGATCATCGGCGCCGACGGTATCGTCGGGATCCGTGGTCTCGAGAACGGTCGTCGCCAGGCCCCGGCGCCGGGCAATCGCGACAACGTCGGACAGGTAGAATTCACCCTTGGTGTTGTCGTTGGAAACCTCGTCAAGGAGTTCGAAGAGACGCCCTGCCTCGATACTCATCATCCCCGAGTTGCACAGAGTCGAGGCACGCTCGACTTCGCTGGCATCGTGAAACTCGACAATTCTCTCGAGGGAACCGTCGGCACCGACCACCAGCCGGCCGTAGCGGTTGGCTGAAGCGACGTGCACGCCCAGGACCGAGGCCACGGCGCCGCTCCTGCGTCGCGCCACGACGAGATCGTGAATGGCGGACGCCTGCAGCGTCGGCGCATCGCCGAACAGCACCACGACATCTCCGTCGTCGGCCAGTCCCTGGAGGGCGCGACATGCCGCCTTGACCGCATCGGCCGTGCCGCGCGGTTCCTGCTGGACGACGACACTGGCGGGCCTGACCGCTTCGGCCGTCTTCTCGTCTCCGGGTCCGGTCACCACGACGACGCGTTCGGGCCCGATCGGCTCGGCTGCGGCGATCACGTGATTCACCATGGGCCTGCCGACGACCGTGTGCATGGCCTTGGGCAGGTCCGATTTCATGCGCGTGCCCCGTCCTGCCGCGAGCACGACCACGGCGACGTCCTTCAGGGCGAGAGCGGAATCCATGCATACCCCTTTCGGTAACCAGCGGTTGGTGCCACACTTGAAAAAGTGACCGAAGTCAAGAATTGCAACACTCAATGACACGATTCCGCCGCCACAGCGGGCCTCTTCCGCCTGCTGCCATGTGAGTGCACGTGGCAAGCGTCCTCAGGCACAGGTTTCGCGCGGTCATCTTCGATCTGGACGGTACGCTGATCGACAGCGCGCCGGATATCGCCGATGCCATCAACATGGTGATGGCCGAATACGGGCGCCAGGCGCTGACCGAACGGGCGGTGCGGGACATGGTGGGCAGCGGCTGGACGGGCCTTCTTGAACGCGCCATGACCCTGACCGGGGGTATGCCCGAAGGGGCCGCCTCTGCCATCGAGGACAGGTTTCGCCAGTTCTACCTGCCGCGCAGCACGCGCCTCTCAAGCCTCTATCCGGGCGTTGCCGGGACCATCGACGCACTCCGGCGGGACGGCACGGCGATCGGCGTGTGCACGAACAAGCGGCAGGCCGGCGCCGATCATGTCGTTGCCACATTCGGCCTCGAGCAGGCCGTCGGCGCCGTGGTTGGCGGCGATACCGGCGTGATGAAACCCGACCCGGCCCATCTGGCCAAGGTGCTCAACCGGCTCGGTGTGGGCGCCGCCGATGCCGTCATGGTGGGAGACAGCCACGCCGACGTGGCCGCCGCCCACGGCGCCGGCATGCCGTGCGTCGTCGTCAGTTACGGCTATGCCGGTGGAGAGCCCGCTGCGCTGGGCGGCGACCGCATGATCGACTGCATGAAGGACCTCATCCCGGCACTCACCGGTCTGTGAGCATGCAATCGGATCAGGTGACCGTATCGGGCAGTTCCGTCTTGCGGCGGGCTATGAAGTCCTGCAGGGCCTCGTCACGGGCCTGGTCCAGAGGCGGCGGCTCGTAGGCCTCAAGGCGCCGGCGGGCGATGGCCACGGCGCGCTCGTCATGGGTGAGTTCGCCCTCGGCCTGCCACTGCTCGAAACTGTTGTTGTCGGCGATCTCGGGGATGAAGAATCCTTCGAGGTAGTTCCGCCTGGTATGGGCACAACCGAGGAAGTGGTTGCCCGGACCGACTTCGCGTATCGCCTCGAGACCGAGGCCATTCTCCGAAAGATCGAGCCGGCGGCAGAAACTCTGCAGCATCGCCACCTGTTCGGTATCCATGATGAACTTGCCGTAGCCGGCGGTCAGCCCCGCCTCGAGCCAACCCGCGGCATGGAGCACGAAGTTGGTCCCGGCCAGCAGCGTTGCCGTCATGGTCTGCATCGACTCATAGGCTGCCTGGGCATCGGCGACCTTGGCGCCATTGAGCATGCCGCCGGATCGCAGCGGGACCCGGTAGCGGCGGGCGAGCTGTCCCACCGCGTAGATCATCTGCAAAGTCTCCGGTGTTCCCATCATCGGCGCCCCCGACCGCATCGAGACGGTGGCAAGGAAGCTGCCGTACACCATGGGCACCCCGGGACGGACGATCTGGGCATAGGCGAGACCCGACACCACCTCGGCATTGAGCTGGGCGATGGCGCCGGCGGTCACCACCGGAGCCATGGCCCCTGCCATGATGAACGGGGTCACGAGTACAGCCTGGTTGTGTTCGGCGTAGTGACGCAATGCGCCAATCATGGAGCCGTCCCAGACGAGGGGCGAGTTGCAGTTGACGACCGAAGTCATCACCGTGTTCTCGCGAATGGTGTCTGCGCCGAAGAGAATCTCGCACAGGCGGCACGAATCGAGAGCGCGTTCGGGCGCCGACTGCACGCCCATGAACGGCTTGTCGGAGTACTTCATGTGAGAATAGACGATATCGAGATGGCGCCTGGGCACGGGCACGTCCACCGGTTCGCAGATGATCCCGCCGGAATGGTGAATCACCGGCGACATGTAGGCGAGCTTGATGAAGTTCTGCAGGTCCTCGAGTGTCGCGTAGCGACGCTGGTTCGAAAGATCGCGGACGAAGGGCGAACCGAACGTGGGGGCAAAGACCGTGTTGTCGCCGCCGACCACCACGTTGCGCTCAGGGTTGCGCGCCATCTGCACATAGCTTTCCGGCACCTTTGCAAGGAGATCCTCTATCAGGGCCCGCGGAATCCTCACCCGCTCGCCCGTCACGTCGGCACCCGCCTCCTTCCACTGGCGGCAGGCCTCGCCATCGCGGAAGTCGATGCCGGTTTCCTCGAGGATCTGCATGGAGGTGTGGTGAAGCAGATCGACTCCCCCCTCGTCGAGGAGCTCGTAGACCGGTATCTCGCGCGTGATGTAGCGCTTCTGGACAATGGGCGCACCGATGCGCTCGCGATGGCGTCTGGCCCGTCCCCCGCGCCGGCCACGCGTTTCAGCCATGTCTCGTTCCCCCGTTGAGCGCGGCCGCATGTGAAATCAAGGGGCGAGGCAAGTCAATCGGGCAAAGCCGATTGACACGCCCGCCACGCCTTATCTAATGTGCGCCGGCATTTTCCGGCGGCCCTTGACTGCCAGGCTGGCGAGACGACATGGCGGATGATCCGTCCGATCTTGAGACACGAATCGCCGCAGCCCGAAAGAAGGGCAGGGGTGGCAGGACGACGGGGAAGGCACAGGCATCCGGTTACGGCATGGCCGTCCGCATGGCGGTCGAAATGGTTGCTGCCCTGGCCGTTTCCGTCTTTCTGGGACTCTGGATCGACGGGGAGCTGGATACCGCGCCGCTGTTCCTGGTGATCTTTCTGGTCATGGGCATGGCGGCCGGTGTCATCAACGTTGTGAGGGCGGCAGGGATGATGACTCGCGGATCGCAGTGCGGTCCCGTGGACGGCGAAGAGGATCGAACGCGTGGCGACTGACTCCGGACACAATCCGCTTGATCAGTTTGCAGTGTCGCCAATCGTCGAGTTCGGCATCGGCGACCTCGACCTTGCGATTACCAACTCGGTCATCTGGATGATGGCGGCAACTGCACTCGTCATCGTCTTCACCACCGTGTTCATCGGACGGCGCAGCATGGTCCCGGGACGCATGCAGTCCCTGGTGGAGATCTCCTACGAGTTCATCGCCAACATGCTGGAGGACAACGTGGGGGAACAGGGCCGTCCCTTCTTTCCCTTCGTCTTCACCCTCTTCATGTTCATTCTCTTCTGCAACATGCTGGGCATGCTGCCGTACAGCTTCACGGTCACAAGCCAGATCGTTGTCACCTTCGCACTCGCCCTTGTCGTCTTCATCGGGGTCACGATCGTCGGTTTCGTGAAACATGGGCTGGGCTTCTTCAGGTTCTTCCTGCCCCACGGTGTCCCGGGCTTTCTTGCTCCCCTTGTGATCCCCATCGAGATCCTGTCCTATCTCATTCGCCCGGTGAGCCTGGGCCTGCGCCTCTTTGCCAACCTGACGGCTGGCCACACCATGCTGAAGGTGTTCGCCGGCTTCGTGGCGCCGCTGGGGGCCCTGTGGATCCTCCCTGGCGCCGTCCCCATGGCGGCAGTCATTGGATTGACATTTCTCGAATTCGCCATCGCGTTCCTGCAAGCCTATGTGTTTGCCGTGCTGAGCTGTATCTACCTGCACGACGCGATTCACATGCACTGACGGGTTTCCTCCCGTCCAGGCAAACCCTCCTCGAACTGGAAAGGACCTTTCATGATGGATGCAGAAGCTGCAAAGCTCATTGGCGCCGGCCTTGCGGTGATCGGACTGGGTGGCGTTGGTGCCGGTATCGGCCATATCTTCGCCTCGATGATCTCCGCGGTCGGACGCAATCCGGCGGCGGCCGGCAATGTCCAGGGCTTCATGTGGATCGGCTTCGCCCTCGTCGAGGCCGTGGCGCTTTACGCCCTGCTCATCGCCCTGCTTCTCCTCTTCGTCTTCTGATCACGCGCGGCGTCTGAGCCGGAGGACAACGATCCATGCCACAGCTGGAATTCTGGCACTTCCTGCCGCAGTTCTTCTGGCTCGCGGTCTGCTTCGTGTTCCTCTATGTCATCATGGCATTCGTTGCGTTGCCACGAATCGGCCGTGTCCTGACCGACCGCAAGCACAGGATCGAACAGGATCTTGATGGCGCCGAGAAGGCGAGAGCCGACGCCGAACAGGCGCGTCTCGATTATGAAAGTTCTCTCGAGGAGGCCCGCAACAGGGCGCGATCCATCATCGGCGAGGCCGTTCAGCAGGCGGCCGACGAGGGGGAACGGCAGTTCGAGGCGCTCGACCGCGAAACCGGTCGCGAACTCGAGGACGCACAACGCGCCATCGACGAAGCCCGGGCCGCAGCCCTTGCCAATCTCGAAGGCGTGGCCGTGGAAGCGGCGCGCCTGGCAACCCGGCGGCTGACCGGAGCCGACGTCAGCGACGAGGATGCCCTCAGGGCGCTGGCGGCTGTTCGGGAGAACTGACCATGGAGCATCTGTTCGAGGATCCTTCCTTCTGGGTGGCCGTCGCCTTCGTGGTCGCCGTTGCCATCGCCGCCAGGCCGCTTTCTTCCTGGATCATATCCGCACTCGACAGGCGCAGCGGGGAGATCGCAAGACGACTCGATGAAGCGAACGCGCTGAACGAGGAGGCAAGGGAACTGCTCTCTTCCTACCGGCGCAAGCATCGCGAGGCGGAAGCCGAGATCGCCGACATCATGGCGCGGGCGCACGAGGAAGCGGAAACCCTGAAGCGCAATGCGTCCCGCGAGCTCCAGGCGAGATTGGCCCAACGGCGCCAGGCGGCACAGGAGAGAATCCGTCAGGCCGAGGCCGATGCCGTCAATCAGGTTCGCGAAGCTGCGGTCGATCTCGCCCTTGGAGCCACGGCACGACTCATCCACGCGCGGCTTGACGACAGCGAACAGTCGCGCCTCGTGGGCGAAGCCATCGACGAGCTCGACCAGCGCCTCGCCTGAACAGGCCGCACTCCGACGACGCGGCCCACGGACAGCCAATCAATGCCTGACCGGGTGTCATTCCTGGCTTCGTGAGGTGCGCCGGAAAGAGGGGCGACGTCTGACAAGGCACCATTCTCTGAGGCGGGTCAGTCAGGCGTCCAGGTCAGCACGGGACGGCGGGCAGCCGCCGTTTCGTCCAGCCTCTTCCAGGGTGCGAAACGCGGCGCGTTGTGGAAGAGGTCCTGATTCCCCTTCCTCGCTTCCTCCGCCAGATGCACCATGACATCGCAGAACCGGTCGATGCTCTGACGGCTTTCGGTTTCCGTCGGCTCGATGAGCATGGCGCCGTGGACGATGAGCGGGAAATACACGGTCATGGGATGGTATCCCTCGTCGATCATCGCCTTGGCAATGTCGAGGGTGGAGATCCCCGTATCCTTCAGATTCCCGTCGTCGAACAGGCACTCGTGCATGCATGGTCCCGGAAACGGCGCGTTGTAGGCGTCGGAAAGACGCGCCAGCACGTAGTTGGCATTCAGCACGGCATCCTCGGCGACCTGGCGCAGCCCGTCGGCGCCATGACTCATCATGTAGGCGAGTGCCCGCACAAACATGCCCATCTGCCCGTGGAAACTGCGCAGGCGACCGAACGCCAGTCCGTCGCTGTCGTGCTCGATGAGCCGCCAGTCGTCGCCATCGGCCTCGATGCGCGGCAATGGCGCAAAGGGCACCAGCTCTCCGCAAAGAACCACCGGACCACTCCCCGGACCCCCTCCTCCGTGGGGAGTCGAGAAGGTCTTGTGAAGATTGATGTGCATCGCGTCCACACCGAGGTCTCCCGGCCTCACCCGGCCGACGATGGCGTTGAAGTTGGCGCCATCGGCATAGAGAAAGGCTCCCGCAGAGTGCAGCATGTCGGCGATTGTCATGATGTCGGTCTCGAAGAGCCCGCAGGTGTTGGGATTGGTCAACATCAGGGCGGCAACGTCGTCGTCGAGGGCTCGCTCGAAGGCAGCCAAGTCGACACGTCCTCTGGCGTCGCAGGGCACGGTGTCGACACGGTAGTCGCAGAGCGCTGCCGTCGCCGGGTTCGTGCCGTGGGCCGACTCGGGAACGAGGATCCTGCGTCGCGCATCGCCCCTGGCAGTGAGAGCGGCACGAATGCACATCAGGCCGCCAAACTCGCCGTGCGCACCAGCCGCCGGTGACATGGCCACGCCCTGCATGCCGGTGAGAGTGGTGAGCCAATGCGCCAGAGTGGCCATGAGTTCCAGGCAGCCCTGTACCGTCGCCGGTGGCTGCAAGGGGTGCGCCATGGCAAATCCCGGCAGACGGGCGACCTTCTCGTTTATCCGGGGATTGTGCTTCATGGTGCACGACCCCAGGGGATAGAGACCCGAATCGATCGCGTAGTTCTTCTGCGACAACCGCGTGAAGTGACGGATCACTTCGGGTTCCGAGACCCCTGGCAGGCCGATGGACTGGCGCTTCTTGACGCCGCCCAGCTTCGGGGCCTTGCCTTCCGGTTCCGGAAGATCGACTCCGCTGTGCCCGCCACTGTCGAGTTCGAACAGCAGCGGTTCGTCCATGACCAAGCCGCGATGGCCACCCGATGTCACGTCGCTCATGACAGGATCTCCTGCAGAGCGCCTGCGAGAGCGTCGATCTCCGCGGCCATCGTCATTTCGGTCGCGGCCACCAGCATGAGGTTCGCCAGCGCGCCATTCGCCGGTTCGAAGCGCGACACCGGAACACCCCCCAGGATGCCCCGCTCGGCGAGCTGGTCGACGACGTCCTGGGCAGGCCGGGGGAGTTCAAGCGTGAACTCGTTGAAGAATCCGTCGTTCGGCGTGGAAACTCCGTCGATGGCCACGAGCTTTTCCATGGCCCGCTGCGCCGCTTCGTGGTTGAGGGTGGCCAGTCGGGCAAGGCCCGTTTCCCCGAGCAGCGCAAGATGGATGGTGAAGGCAAGGGCGCACAGACCCGAGTTGGTGCAGATGTTGCTGGTCGCCTTTTCGCGCCGGATGTGCTGCTCGCGTGTCGACAGGGTGAGAACCCAGCCCCTGCGTCCGTCGGCGTCCACGGTCTCGCCGGCCAGCCGTCCCGGCATCTGGCGGACATGGCGTTTCCTGGTGGCGAAGAGACCGACATAGGGTCCGCCAAACCCCAAGGAATTGCCCAGTGACTGGCCCTCGCAGACAACGATGTCGGCTCCCATCTCGCCAGGCGGGTTGAGAAGGCCGAGCGATACCACTTCGCTCACGGCGACGACCAGAAGAGCCCCCGCGCTGTGGCAGGCTTCGGCCAGTGCCGAGACGTCATGCAGACGGCCGAAGAAGTCCGGGGTCTGCACGACGACACAGGCCGTCGACCCGTCGATCTGTGATTCGAGGTCAGTCTCGTCAACGGCCATGGGCAGCGTCACCACATCAAGGTCGGCATGGCGTACGTACGTGGCAACGGTATCGCGGTAGTGGGGATGAAGCCCGCCCGACACGACGGCCCGCCGCCGCCTCGTCACGCGGCTTGCCATGAGAACGGCTTCCGCCGCCGCGGAAGCGCCGTCATACATCGAGGCGTTGGCGATCTCCATGCCCGTCAGCATGGCCACCATGGTCTGGAACTCGAAGAGCATCTGCAGGGTGCCCTGGGAAATCTCCGGCTGGTAGGGCGTGTAGGAGGTGAGAAACTCGCCGCGCTGGATGAGGGCATCCACGGCTGCCGGCACATGGTGGCGATAGGCGCCGCAACCGAGGAAGAACGGCGCGTTGGCACCGTGCAGATTTCTCTCCGCCATGGCGGAGAGCGCCCTTTCAACCTCGATTTCTCCCTGATGGAGCGGCAGGTCGAGCAGCTCCTCGCGCCACACGTCCTGGGGCACATCGCCATAGAGATCATCAATGCTGCGGACTCCGACCACTTCGAGCATGGCGGCGCGGTCGGTATCTGTCAGGGGCAGATAGCGCATCAGGCAAGCTCCGAGAGGTAGTCCCCGTAGGCGTCCTCGTCCATCAGTTCGTCGAGTTCGCCGGCGTCCGCGAGCCGGATCCGCACGAACCAGCCCGAACCATAGGGATCGGCATTGACCTCCGCCGGGTCGTCGCCGAGCGCGTCGTTGACCTCGACGACCTCTCCGGAGACGGGAGCGTAGACTTCGCTGGCCGCCTTGACCGACTCGACAACGCACAGTTCGTCATTGCGCGCCACCTTCCCCCCTGTTTCCGGCAACTCCACGAAGACGACATCTCCGAGCTGATCCTGGGCATAGTCGGAGATGCCGACGGTGCCGATGTCATCGTCGACATCGATCCACTCGTGTTCCTTGCTGTAGAGCCTGTTCCCCATGGTGTCGTCTCCCTTCACGTCACCGGTTTCTCGATCGGTGATAGCGGTGTGGCACGAACGGCAGTGGCCGGATCTCGGCCTCTACCCATGAACTCCGTCTCTCAATCTCGACCACAGTACCGGTTGAGGCCGCCTCGCTCGCCACATAGCCCATGGCGATCGGCCCTTGTGCCGTCGGACCGAAGGCGCCGCTCGTCACGGCTCCGAGAAGCGCGCCCGATGAGGAGCGAATGGCCGCCCCTTCCCTCACCGGAGCCCGTCCTTGCGGAACCAGGCCGACCCGGTGCCTTGGCGGGCCGTCGCGCAGCTGCGAGACAATGACGTCGGCGCCGGGAAAACCGCCCTCGAGACGCCGCCGCTTCTGAATTGACCAGGCGAGGCCCGCCTCGACCGGCGTCGTCGTGGTGTCGATATCGTGGCCGTGAAGGCACAGGCCGGCCTCCAGGCGCAGGCTGTCCCGCGCGCCAAGCCCGGCCGGCTCGACACCGTCCCCGGCAAGCAGGCGCCGGGCCAGGGACTCGACACCACGGGAGGAGACCGAAACCTCCACGCCGTCCTCGCCGGTGTAGCCGGAACGGCTGACCAGGAGGGTCTCGCCTTCTTGGGACCACAGTGCCGCCTGCATGAAGGAAAGGCTTTCCGATTCCGGGACCAGCCGTGCGAAAGCGGCCACGGCTGCCGGCCCCTGCAGGGCGAGGAGAGCCCGTGTCTCGAGGACCTCGATATCGCACTCCTCGCCAATCAGCACGTCCAGGCGCTCGAAGTCGTCGTGCTTGCGGGCCGCATTCACCACCAGCCACAGGTGATCGCCGAGCGAGGTGACCATCAGGTCGTCAAGTATGCCTCCGGTTCCGTTGGTGAACTGGGTGTAGCGCTGCCTTCCGGGATCCAGGCCGACGATATCCGCTGTCACCAGACGCTCGAGGGCGCGGGCCACACTCTCCATGGACGACCCCGGCCTGGCCGAAAGGCGGACCTGGCCCATGTGGGAGACGTCGAAGAGGCCGGCATATCCGCGCGTATGGCGATGTTCGGCAAGGATGCCGGTCCGGTACTGCAACGGCATGGCATAGCCGGCAAAGGGAACCATGCGAGCTCCCAGTTCCCGGTGGAGGACGCCAAGAGGAGTCTCGAGGAGAGTGTCATCAGGGGTCACTGAACCTGTTCCGGCCGTTGCAAAGGGGGCGCACACACGTCCGCCTTGCCCCCTCTGTCACCGAACCTGAGAGCGTCACCGGAACTCCGGCTTTCCCCTTCGGTGAGAAGACGCGTCAGCGCCTTCTTCTCTCCAGAGCAGCCATTCACCTGCGGTCCCTTTGCCTGAGAGATTTCGGGACAGATTGCACCTTCGGCGCCGGTCTCGGGACCGGTCTCTCCCGCAGGTTTCAGCGGCTTCGAAGACTATTGAACCCGCCACCCGCCCTGTCAACCTCCAACCGGCAGCCAGAAGGCACACGATCTTGATTGACCTGCCGGCACTGCACCTGTCGGGGGAGCAAATCGGCGTCACATGGTGGCGCCAAAGCCTGACTGAGTCGGGAGTCCCTCACGCGGGAACCTGCTGGGTGATGCAGCCGAGACCGCCCCCGCCGACGGCCTGCCAGAGGCTGGGGACCGGCACGATCTCGCGACCCGGAAAGGCGTCCTCGAGAATGGACCAACCCAGGTCGTCGAGCCGTGAATCCACCTGTGGGGCGATGATGGCCCCGTTGCAGACATAGGCATTCGTGTAGGGAATGACGTAGTGCTCTGAACCGTGTTGCTGGTAGGGCAGAACCGGCATCTCGACGATGTCCAGGGATCGTCCCTTCGCATCGGTCGCTTGCGTGAGACGCCGCAGGTTTTCCTGCAGGAGCGCATGGTTGGGGTTGGAACGCTCGGACACGACCTGCACGATGGTTGGGGTTGGAGAACGCGTCCCGGTTCGATGAACTCGACCACGTTGTCGACGTGTCCGTCCGTTTCCATGTCCTCAACCAGGCCGAGTCCCAGCCAGATCACCCGTGTGATGCCCAGATGGTCGTGAAGCATGGCCTCGATTTGGTCTCTCGACATGCCGCGGTAGCGGTTGTCGTTCCGCATCACCTGCTCGGTGGTGATCAGTGTCCCCTCCCCGTCCACCGAGATGCCGCCGCCTTCGCAGATGAAGGGTGTCCGGTAGCAACGAAACCCGAGATGCTCGACGACCTGTCTTGGCATCTCCTGCGTCCTGCCGCAGGGGTAGCGGCCACCCCATCCGTTGAAACCAAAATGGACGCCCGCGACATCGCCCGTCTCGCTGCGAACGAAGATCGGTCCGTTGTCCCTGAGCCAGCAGTTGTCGACGGGCACCACCAGGAGCTCCGCCTCGTCTCCAAGGCGATTGCGGGCGTCATCCTCGTCGCGCGGATCGACGATGAGAGTGACAGGCTCAAAGCGGCTGATGGCCCTGGCCGTTGCCTCCACCTCATCACGAAATCCGTCGACGTCCGTTCCGACCTCCTCTTCGATCGGCGGCCACGTCAGCAACGTGCGGGCGTGCCGCTCGAAGCGGCCCGGCATGACGTAACCGTCTTCAAACGGCGTCGCCCGGACCGGCGGCGCATCCTGGTCTGCCACCAGGGTTTCCTCCTGTCATGACAACCTGACCCTGCCACACGATGGTTCATCGGCAAAGCGGATTGGCCGCATCGTGTGCCAACCGCCAGGCAGTTGCAGGCGTGCAGCCTTTCCTCACAGGGCCAACCAGAGCCTGGCTCAGTCCGGCGCCCCAGGGTGGACGATGGCGGACCGCGTTGCTCCCCCTGCCGGCAGAACGTGTCAGGGAGGGGCGACCACTGTCGACAGCGTCGGGCCGATTTCACGGTGGAGGATGAGGTCGGCGCTCGGATCGTGGTCGGTGGCCTCGCGGTTGAGGATGACGAGGGCGGCACCGTTCTGCTTGGCCAGAAGCGGGAACGAGGCCGCCGGCCAGACCACGAGCGAGGACCCGATGGCAAGGAAGAGATCGCAGGAAAGCGCTGCCGCGCGTGCCCGTTCCATCGCTTCGGCGGGCATCGGCTGGCCAAAGGAGATGGTTGCCGTCTTGACGATGCCGCCGCAGGCCCTGCACTGGGGAATTGTGCCGTCCGCGCGGAAGGCCTTCAGGATCGGATCGAGCGCGTGGCGTTCGCCACAGGCAAGACAGGCGGCATAGGTGCTGTTGCCGTGAAGTTCGATGATCTTCTCTTCGGGAACACCTGACGCCTGGTGCAGTCCGTCGATGTTCTGCGTGATGAGAGCGCTCACCTTGCCCATGGCCACGAGGTGGGCCACCGCCGCATGACCCGGATTGGGCCTTGCTTCGACCATGTCGCGTTCGATTTCGATCCGGCGGCGCCACGACTCGCGCCGTGCCTCGATGGAGGTCATGAAGTCGTCAAACATGATCGGCGTGGTGCGCGACCAGATGCCGCCGGGGCTGCGGAAATCCGGAATTCCCGATTCCGTCGAGATTCCTGCGCCCGTGAAGACGACAACACGCCGGGCCTCGGCAAGCATGGTCCGCAACCGGTCGAGATCCCCTGTCATGACGGTATCGAAGCAACGCCCTTGATGAACGCCACCGCATGGCCGGCGATATCGATCCTGTCGTGTCTCAGCCTGCAATGGAGTTCGCCGCCGCGTTGCGACACCTGAAGGGCGTGGATGGTTTCAGTTCCCAGGCGACCCGCCCAGTAGGGAACGATCATGCAATGGGCCGAACCGGTGACAGGGTCTTCCGGTATTCCGTGATCAGGAGCAAAGAACCGGGAAACAACGTCTCCGGCATCACTCGAACAGGGAGCGGTGGCAATCACGCCCCTGCCCCCTCCCTCAAGCGCTGCGCCGAGATCCCTCATGTCCGGCTCCAGGGACCGGACCTCGGTCTCGCTGGCGTAGACGAAAAGATGATTGCTGCCGCACAAGGTCTCCACCGGTGGCGTGCCAACGGCCGCAACGATCTCGCCCGGCGGCTCGCATGGGACCGGAGTCTCTGCCGGAAAGTCGAGGACGAACAGATCGCCCTGGCGGCGTACGCCGAGGCGGCCGCTCGCCGTGATGAACCACACCTCGTCTGCCGTCGTGTCGATCTCCGTCATGACGACGAACCCGGACGCAAGCGTGGCGTGACCGCAAAGAGGCACTTCGACAACGGGCGTGAACCAGCGCAGCTGGTAGTCCCGGTCCGCCTGCCGCACCAGGAAGGCCGTCTCGGAGAGATTGTTTTCTGCCGCAATGGCCTGCAGCGTGGTGTCCGGTACCCACCTTTCCAGCACCATCACCGCGGCGGGATTGCCCCTGAACACCTCGCCGGTGAACGCGTCGACCTGGTAGAAGGGACAGCGCACGACCTTGTTCAGGCGTCGCCGGCTGCCTGGCGGATGGCGCTCTCGAGTTCGCTCACGAGATGTCGCGCAAGACCGCCGTCGGGGTGCTCCACCATGATCCGGATCAACGGCTCGGTTCCCGATTCGCGCACGACGACACGCCCGTCAGCGGCGAGACGGGCGCGCGACGAAGCCAGGACGGCCTGAACCGCGTCGCTTGCCAGAGACGTTCTGCCATTGAGACGGACATTGCTCGCCACCTGCGGAACCGCTTCGAACTGGTTGGCGATGTCACTCATCGGCCGCCCGCTCCCGACAAGGACGGCAAGCACCTGCAGGGCAGCGATGAGTCCGTCCCCGGTCGTCGCGTGATCGCCGAAGACCATGTGACCGGAAGGCTCGCCGCCAAAGTTGCAGCCCCTGTCACGCATGCGTTCCACGATGTAGCGGTCTCCCACCGGCGTGCGCTCGAAACGAAGACCGCGTTCATGGAGGAAGCGTTCGAGGCCGAGATTCGACATCACGGTGCCGACGACGGCGCCGCCAGAAAGTTCGCCCCGCCGGTTGAGCCAGTCGCCGAGCAACGCCACGATCTGATCGCCATCGACGAGTGTCCCGTGTTCATCGGCGAAGACGGCGCGGTCCGCGTCCCCGTCGATGGCGATGCCGATGTCTGCGCCATGTTCCCTCACCATGCTCTGCATCGCGCCTGGCGCGGTCGAACCGCAGTTCCGGTTGATGTTCGTGCCGTCCGGGTCGACACCCAGGGGAACGACATCGGCTCCGAGTTCCCAGAGTGCCTCGGGCACCACCCGGTAGCCCGCACCGTTGGCCGCATCGATGACGATTTTCAGGCCATCGAGACGCAGGTTTCTCGGAAAGATGTTCTTGCAGAACTCGGAGTAGCGCCCCAGGGCGCCCTGGAGGCGCCGCACGCGTCCCAGATGGCCGGCGTCCACCCTGGCAGCCGACAGGTCACCGGCCATGCCGCTTTCTATGGCTGCTTCCACCGTGTCGGAGAGCTTGTAGCCGTCAGGCCCGAAGAGCTTGATCCCGTTGTCCTCGAAGGCGTTGTGGGATGCCGAGATCATCACCCCGAGGTCGGCGCGCATCGAACGCGTCAGAGTGGCCACGCCCGGTGTCGGCACCGGTCCGATGAGCAGGACATCCATGCCAACGCTCACGAATCCCGAGGCCATGGCGTACTCGATCATGTAGCAGGAAAGCCGGGTGTCCTTGCCGATGACGACACGGTGCGTGTGATCGCCCCTGCGGAAGTGAACTCCGGCCGCCATGCCTGCCCGCGACGCCGTCTCGACGGTCATGGGTTCGCGATTCGCCCGGCCACGTATGCCGTCGGTTCCGAACAACTGCCTCATGTCGATACCGGTTCCGCCATGCCTGACCAGACCTTCACCGCCTGCACCGTATCGGCCACATCATGGACCCGGAGGAGCTGTACGCCCGCCACCACCCCGGCGAGCGCCGCCGCAATGCTTCCGCCAAGGCGTCTCGCCGGCCTCTCCTCGCCCGTGATCCTGCCAATGAAACTCTTGCGTGACGCGCCCAGAAGAATGGGACAACCCAGAGCGTGAAACAATGCCAGTTGACGGAGCAGGGTCATGTTGTGGGCAAATGTCTTGCCGAATCCGATCCCTGGGTCAATGGCGATGTTGGCGCGGGCGATGCCGGCTTCAACGCAGGCGTCAATTCTGCTCTCGAGGTAGTCGTGAATGTCGAGGCTGACATGATCATAAGACGGCGCATCCTGCATCGTGCGGGGATCACCCTGCGCGTGCATGAGAATGACCGGCACGCCTGCTCCGGCGACGACATCCATGGATGAGGGGTCATGGGTGAGCGCGCTGACATCGTTGACAATCGCAGCGCCAGCGGCGAGGGCCGCGCGCATCACATCCGCCTTTCGGCTGTCAACGGAGACCAGCGCTCCGGCACCTGCAAGGTGGGTGATGACCGGCAGAACTCGAGCCGTTTCGACACGCCAGTCCACCGGTTCGGCCCCGGGGCGGGTCGATTCCCCGCCAATATCGAGAATGGCGGCCCCCGCCTCGCGCATGACCTCGCCCTGGGCCACGGCATCGTGCGGGTCGAGAGCCCTGCCGGCATCGGAGAAACTGTCGGGCGTCGTGTTGATGATGCCCATGACCCGGGGTTCGTCGAGATCGAGTCCGGCGAACGAGCGTGGAGGTGAACGAAGACGACCGACGAGAGTGACAAGACGCCGGGCTGCGGGCTCAGGCAGGCTTTCGGCCCAGTCGTCCACGCTCGCAGTGTCGATCCGTGCCGCAAACAGGCCATCGGACCTGCGGACGATGATCTCCATCGATTCCGTTCCCTGCACCGGCCTGACGTAAGGCTTGCAGTCAGAAGTGAAGAGACCGTCTGGGTCGGTGTTGACAATCGGTGAGGTCAAAGCCCCGGCTGCGGTTCGGGCTCCGGTCCGGCGGCTGCCCCTCCCCTTTCGCCCGCGGCCGGGACTGATGATTCCTGGCGCGGCGGCGGCTGGTGTTCGCCTTCGTCACTGTCGCCACGGGTGATGGTCTCACCCCTGATGACACGCCGCACCTCGTCCGCCGTCAGGGTCTCGTGTTCGAGCAGGGCTTCGGCAAGCAGCTCAAGTTCGTCGCGCCGGGACGTCAGGATTTCCCGTGCCGTATCGGCGCCTTCATCGATCAATCGCCGGATCTCCGCATCGATGACGGCGGCAGTCGAATCGGACACGTTCTTTCGCTGTGTCACCGAGTGGCCGAGGAAGACTTCTTCCTCGTTGTCGCCATAGAGCAGCGGACCCAGCTTGTCGGAGAATCCGAATTGCGTGACCATGCGGCGCGCGAGATCGGTGGCCACCTTGATGTCGTTGCTGGCGCCCGTGGTGACGTTCTCCTTGCCGAACACCATCTCCTCGGCAATGCGGCCTCCGAAGAGGCTGGCGATCTTGGCCTTGAGTTCGCGCTCCGACAGGCTCAGCCGGTCGCGTTCCGGGAGATACATGGTGACGCCCAGCGCCCGTCCGCGCGGGATGATGGTCACCTTGTGGAGCGGTTCGTGCCCCGGCGCATAGAGCATCACCAGCGCATGACCGCCCTCGTGGTAGGCGGTGAGCTTCTTCTCGTCCTCGGTCATGACCATGGAACGGCGCTCGGCCCCCATCATCACCTTGTCCTTGGCGTCCTCGAACTCCTTCATGGTGACAACGCGCTTGGACCGGCGCGCCGCCAGCAATGCGGCCTCGTTCACCAGGTTCGCAAGGTCGGCTCCGGAAAACCCCGGAGTGCCTCGGGCGATGGTCTTGAGAATCACATCGGCGGCGATCGGCGTCTTGCGCGTATGCACCTTGAGAATCTTCTCGCGGCCGAGAATGTCGGGATTGGGCACCACCACCTGGCGATCGAAACGCCCGGGTCTCAGGAGCGCCGGGTCGAGAACGTCCGGACGGTTGGTGGCGGCAATCAGGATGATACCCTCGTTCGTCTCGAAACCGTCCATTTCAACGAGCAGCTGGTTCAGGGTCTGCTCGCGCTCGTCGTTGCCGCCTCCCAGTCCGGCGCCGCGATGGCGTCCCACGGCATCGATCTCGTCGATGAAGATGATGCACGGGGCATTCTTCTTGGACTGCTCGAACATGTCGCGCACGCGGCTGGCGCCCACGCCGACGAACATCTCGACAAAGTCCGAACCGGAAATCGTGTAGAATGGGACATTGGCCTCGCCCGCAATGGCCCGCGCCAGCAGGGTCTTGCCGGTCCCCGGCGGTCCGACCAGGAGCACGCCCTTGGGAATCTTGCCGCCGAGCTTCTGGAACTTCTGCGGATTCTTCAGGTATTCGACAATCTCTTCGAGCTCGTCCTTGGCCTCGTCGATGCCGGCCACATCCTCGAAGGTCACGCGGCCCTGCTTTTCGTTCAGCAACTTGGCCTTGGAGCGCCCGAATCCCATGGCCTTGCCACCGCCCGCCTGCATCTGGCGCATGAAGAAGATCCACACGCCGATGAGAAGCAGCATCGGGAACCAGGAAAGCAGGATGCTGAAGATCGAGGGCATGCCCTCATCTGCGGGAGCGGCGGAGATAATGACCCCGTGCTCCTCGAGAAGCGGTACGAGACCGGGATCATCCGGCGCGTAGGTCGAAAAGCCCTGGCCACCGGCTTCGTGGCCGGTGATCCGGTTTCCCTGAATGGTGACATCCTGCACCTGTCCCGCGGCGACCGCCTGCAGGAAGGACGAATAGGCGATCTCCCGTTCGCTGTTGCCTGAAGGCTGGAACAGGTTGAAGAGAGCGATCAGCAGAAAACCGATGATCACCCAAAGCGCAAGATTGCGTCCGAAGTTGCTCAAGAGTGTCCCGATACCCCGATCTGACAGATATTATGGTGACTGGACGAGCGAATTTCCAGTGCCGGCGCGACGTTGCCATTCGCCTGGCGCGCCATTCAGGAAGAGCGGGGCCGTGAGGGGCTGGCGGGGCGCAAAGCGGATGGACGGCGCGCCAGGAGACCAGGGCTCGCCCGACAGTCGTTCGACCACCGGGAAGGAATCTCCGGCCGGGCGGATGCGCCAGGGGCCATCCGGCGCCGTGACGCGAAACCGTCCATCCCAGAGAATCTCTCCTTCCCCGCCTTGCCCCTCGATGACGGGCAGATTGCGCCTTTCGCGCCTGATGGTCACCTCCCCGCCACCCTGCCACCGGCAACGGCCAAGCGTGGTGGCCACCCTCGCGTCGGAATGAAGCAGGCGAGCCAGCCGGCCGGTCTTGTGGGTGGCTGGAGGATAGGCGCGCCCACCCACGGTCGTCGCAAGGCGCACCAGAACCAGATCGCGCACATCCGCCGGCAGGCGTTGCCAGCCAGGGCGGTCGAGTGCCGCCACACCCCGACCATCAATGTGCGCCACGTGGGGCAGAAGACGGGCCAACTCGCGTTCCAGTTCCGTTCGCCTTTCGGAATTGCCGGCGCCGCAGTCCGGCACACCCTGCTGGCGCAGGCGGACGCGGGCGAACCTGGGATCCCGGTTCATGGGGTCATCAAGCCAGTGTTCGCCCCTCTCGCGGAGCGTTGCTTTCAGGCGCGCGGGATGAAAGCCAAGAAGAGGCCGGAGGATCCTGAAGGCTGGCCGTTCGACACAACGGGACATGCCGGCCAGACCCATCGGACCGCTGCCGGCTTCGATGCGCAGGGCGACCGTCTCCAGGTGGTCCTGACGATGGTGTGCCGTGAGAAGGTGGAGAACGCCGTGGCGCCGGCAGGCGGTCTCAAGAAGACGATAGCGCGCGTGACGCGCCGTCTCTTCAATGGCGGTTGCCGGTTTCGGCCCGCTCCAGGTGAGAATCCGTGATGCGATGCCCCGCGTGGAGCATCGGCGTGCCACCACCCGCGCCTCGGCCGCAGATCCGTTCCGCAGGCCGTGGTCGACAATGAAGGCCACCAGCGTGCCGTCGTGGACCCGCACCCACTCGTCGGCCAGCAGGAGAAGCGCCGTGCTGTCGGGTCCGCCAGAAAGGGCCACGGCCAGTCGGGGAGAGGTTTCGAAAGGAGCCAGTACCGCCATGGCTTCGGCGAATTCCGCACGCCCCAGAGGCTCGTGGCCGGCCTCAAGCGACATCGCGAAGGATGACCCAGGCACGACGGATATCAGGTGCACCCGGCGGCGGCTGCCTCCTCGCGCGCCTGGCCGACCAGGGCCTCACCCGAATCGGGAAACCGTTCCATGAACTCGCGGAACGTCGCACAGGCTTCCCCTTTCTTGCCGAGATGCGCCAGGGACGTGCCGAGCTTCAGCAAACTGCCGGCGGCCTTGGGCCCTTCCGGAGCCTGCTGATATCCCTTGAGAAAGGCGACGGCCGCCTCGTGAAACCGATCGCGCACAAAATTCATGGATCCGATCCAGTGCCACGCATTGCCGACCAGGTCGCTTTCCGGGTGTTCGGCAATGAAGGTCGAAAAGGCTTGTTCGGCCGCCTCGTAATCGGCCTTGCGCAGAAGCGAGAAAGCGTGATCGTACTTCTCCATCTCCGTTCCCGGCGGCAACATCCCGTCCTCGACAGCCTCCCCGGTCTGCGAGTCTCCGGACTGCACGCCCCCTTCCGTCTCTGCGGTGAGGGCCCCGGTGGCGGTGCGGGCCGCAACATCGGCCTCGAGTGCGGCAAGCTGTTCGCGAATCTGGCGCTGGGCAAACTCCAGACCGTCAATGCGCCCCGCAAGCTGTCGCAGCGATTCCTGGATCTGTTGCATGTCGGCATGCAACTTGCTGCCATCGAAGGGCGCGCCGGCAATGCTGCCGTTCTCGGGAAAGCTTGCGTTGTAGATGAACGCCTGGAGATCAATCACATCCCGGCGCAGGCGCTCCAGTTCCTGCGCCAGTTCAGCGGACCCGTCCTGGGCACCGGCCGGAGTGGTTGATGCAATGACAAGAATTGCCAGAAGGAGTCTTTTCATGGCCACCATCCCTCTCCAGGAACGCCGGCGAACATGAGGCCCGACAATCACGCTCTGGTATCTGCAACACCCGTCCGGTTCAAGGAGGGCAGGACGTTCGCGTCCAACCCTCCCCTAGCGGGATCAACTCAGGGTCAGATCACCCCGGCGATTCTGTCCCCACGCGGCTTCGGTGTGACCGAGCACGAGGGGGCGTTCCTTGCCGTAGCTGATTGTCGTGATGCGATTGGGATCGATCCCCAGGACAACGAGGTGATCCTTGACGGCATTGGCACGCCTGTCGCCGAGCGCCAGGTTGTACTCGCGGGTACCGCGTTCATCGCAGTGGCCCTCAATGATCACATTGACATCGCTGAATTCACTCAGCCAGTCGGCCCAGCGGCGAATGGTCGACTGCGAGCGCGCATTGAGCACCGAACTGTCAAGAGCGAAGAACACACGCTTGCCGAGGACTTCCTCGATGTAGCGTTCGGACCTTGGATCAATGGGATCGACCTCGACCACCATCTCCTCGGTGACTTCGACAGCGCCTGCGCTGTCATCTTCCTCGACGACCTCCGGGGTGGACTCGCACGCGGCCACCAGAAGGCCCGCCGCCAGGGCCGCAATCAGTTTGAAACGCATGGGAAAGCCCCCTTTCCGGATAGATCGCCAATACACCCCAAGAACAGCGCCACTAATGACCGCAAACACCTCCGGCTGTCAACCTCGACATCGGCTGTCCTGTTCACAACGTCCACACATTCTATAGACGACCGGAAGTCACGGAATCAAGGGAGACCATGCCGGATCGGTGGCAGCGCCCAGCGTGCGGATCGTGCGCTCGACATATCCGGTGAGATCGACGCTCTTGATGACCCTCTCCGTGTCCTCGCCGAAGCCATAGGTTTCATGGGCAAACATGATGACACGTCCATTCGGCGACCAGGTCGGTCCCTCGACAAGATCGCCGAACGCCAGCAGCCTTTCTCCCTCACCCGGTTCGGGAGACATCACGCCGATGGCCCAGTCACTGTCAGGAATGTGCTTCGTGAAGGCAATGAGATCACCGCGCGGTGACCACACGGGTGTCGAGTACGAGGCCCGGTTGTCAAGATCCCAGCTGATGCGATTCTGATTGCTGCCGTCCGCATTCATCACGTAGATCTGTGTCTGGCCCGTGCGATCTGACGTGAAGGCGATCCTGGAACCGTCCGGCGAGTAGGACGGTGATGTCTCGATATAGGATCCGTCCGTCAACTGCTTGATGGTGCGGGTTTCGAGATTCATCGCATAGATGTCCGTGTTGCCGTTGATGGCAAGCGACATGATCACGCTGGATCCGTCGGGCGAGAATCGCGGTGCGAACGTCATGCCCGGGAAGTCGCCCAGTACGTCGCGTCGCCCCGTCGCCAGGTCCAGCAGGTTGACGCGTGGCGTGGTCTCGTTGAAGTAGGAGAAGTAGGCAATCTTCTGGATCGTCGGCGAAAAGCGCGGTGTCAGCACCGTATGGTCCCCGGACGTCAGGAACCTGTGGTTTTCCCCGTCGTAGTCCATGATGGCGATGCGCTTGGTGAGTGCCGTCTGCGGACCGTCTTCGTGGACGTAGGCAATACGCGTGTCGAAGTAGCCGCCCTCGCCGGTAAAGCGGTGGTAGACGGCATCGGAGACCTTGTGAGCGATCCGCCGCCAGATTCCTTCGCTGCCACGGAAGACGAAACCCACCAGACCCTCTTCGGCAAGGGTGTCGAACAGGCGGAAACTCACCCGGATGCGACCATCACTCTCGGTCGACACCCAGCCAGTCACGAGCGCCTGTGCGCCGCTCCTGCGCCACAGGTCGAAACGCGGCTGCGCGTCTTCCCCGAGCGAAGCGGGGTCCTGGAGAAAGGCGCCCGGCGGAATGGCCCGGAAAAGACCGGAAAACTCGAGATCCGCCTTCACCACCGAAGCGATGTCCGCTCCCAGGTCCGCCAGGGGGCCGACGCCATTGAAGTCGGTGACAGCGATGGGAACCGGATCGGCACGCCCCTCGGTGACACCGACATCAAGCTGTGCATCGGCCCCGTCCGTGAGCAGGGCTGCACTGACAATCCCAACCAGAATGAACCTGGTGACACGTGCGATCATCGATTCTGTCGTCCTGTCTCCGGAACAGCCGGGCCGCAGCCCCCTCAGCGCGTCCCTTGTTGATACCGGCAACTGCGAGCGCGAATCAAGCGCCGAATGACGCCTTCGCCCAACCATCCCAAGGGCTGCCTGCCTGTGGACGGCTCGTGTGGCAAAACGGCGGCACACGCGTGATTGGCGGGACGGCCGGGACGCCGTCGCTCAGAACTGGGCGCTGGGATCGAATCGGACAATCAGTTCCTTCCAGATGTCATAGCGGCGCCTGTCCAGATTCTCGAAGGGATGATCGCGGAAGAACAGAACCGCCCGCAGGGCCGATTCGGCCGCCACCCGCCGCGTATGGTCACTCTCTCCGCCCTCGACATCGACAATCCGGGCGCGCAGCACGCGTGCGTCGATGGACAGCACCACCTCGATGGTGACGATGAGATCCCGGGCATCGATGGCGCCACTCTGGATAATCCATCTCCTGGTCACCTGATTGGCGATACTGCGGCGCAGAGAAGCCAGTTCGACATCCGAGACCGGCACATCGGGCGCGCCGTCAAGAGCCGATGCGACATCGGCAAAGGTGGTGGACTGCTCCTCGGGCGCCGGTTCCCTGCGGTCGACCAGGAGACTCTCCCTGACACTGGTGAAAGGCACGTCCTCCTCGGGACGGGACGGGGCCTCGGGCTTTGCGGCCGGGAGAGGAACCGGAACGGTCTCGCTCACCCGGACCGGCTCGGCAGGCTGTTCTGCGGCCTCCTCGGCGGGCAAGGACTCCTCAGCAACGGCGGGCACTTCCGGCGCGGGATTCGGGAGAGCCGGCTCGGGTTCTGGCTCAGGTTCGGGTTCAGGTTCCGGTTCCGGTTCCGGCTCAGGTTCGGGTTCTGGCTCCACACTCTCCGGCGGCGCTACGCTTTCCTCTGCAACCGTGATGACATCCACGGTGACCGTGTCGGCAATGGGGGGCTGCGTCCGCCACAGTTCGGGAAGCCCCATCAGGGCAAGCGTGATGACAAGCACATGAAAGACGATCGATCCGGCCCAGCCCACAGGAGACACGCTTCAGGAGTCTCCTTCAAACCGTCGCGCCTCCAGCGCCAGGCGCCGGAAACCCGCCTCGGTCAGCGCGCCCATGACGGCCATGACTTCCTCGTAGGCCACCATCCTGTCTCCCCTGATGAAGACCCGTACATCGGGATTGTTGTCCGAGATGATGGCAAGACGCGGTCCGAGCTGATCCAGTTCCACCATCGTTTCGCCAAGCCAGATCTCGCCCGCGGCCGTGATCGTGACCTCGACGGGTTCATCCATGCCTGCCAGATCGCTGACGGCCGCTTCCGGCAGATCGACCTCGACGCCGGAGGTCAGCAGGGGAGCAGTGATCATGAACACGACCAGCAGGACGAGCATGACGTCGACCAGGGGCGTGACGTTGATCTCGCTGATCGGCGGACGCCGACGCCCGGCCCGGGCGCTGCGCCTGGCGCTGGCCGAGGTGAACTGGACCGCCATCAGCCGCCGTGCTCGTCAAGCTGTCGCGACAGCAACGCGTGGAACTCCGTGGCAAAGTTCTCGAGCCGGCTGGCGTAGCGATCAAGGTCGCCGGACAGCTTGTTGTAGGCGACCACGGCGGGAATCGCCGCCAGCAGACCGAGTGCGGTGGCAAACAGCGCCTCGGCGATGCCCGGAGCAACGACGACCAGCGATGTGTTGTGCTGGACCGCGATGGCCGTGAAGGCGTTCATGATGCCCCAGACAGTGCCAAACAATCCGACGAAGGGCGCTGTGGAGCCCACGGTGGCCAACAGCCCCATGTAACGTTCGAGGCGGTCCATCTCACGGTCGATGCCGATCTGCATCGCCTGGCCGATTCTCTGCTTGAGGTCGGCACGCAGCCGGCTGTCGGCGATCATCTCCTGGTGACCCATGGCACGCTGCAACTCGTCCATCGCCGCCTTGAACACCGTCGTCATCGGGTGTGGCGGAGCGCCATCGACGTCCCTGTAGAGTTCGTCCAGCGGCCCGCCCGACCAGAAAGCCTGCTCGAACTCTACCGCCCGCGCACCCAGCTGACGCAGTCTCCTGACCTTGTCGAAGATGATGGCCCAACACCACACCGAGGCTGCCAGCAGCAGCAGCATGACGAACTTGACCACGGCATCGGCACGCCAGAACAGGCTCCAGACGGACATGTCGCCATGGGCCGACACATCTGCGAGTACAGTCGCTTCCACGGTTCAGTTTCCTTCGCCAGGGTATCGGTCAAATGTCTCCCGGACCGCCGCGGGAAGGCGCATCGCCCTGCCGCCGGCGCCGAGGAACGCGAGACGCACATCCATCGAGACAAGCGTCCGCCCATCACGCATGACCGTCTGCCGCATGATGAGACTGGCGCCCTTCACCTCGACGACCTCCGTCTCGATCTCGACCTCGTCATCAAGCCGGGCAGCCGCTGCATAGTCGATGGCCATGGAACGCACAACGAAACCGCCTCCTTCCCGCACGCGCAGACTCCGATGGTCGTGTCCCAGGGAGCGCAGCAGTTCCGTGCGGCCCCGTTCGGCAAAACGCAGGTAGGCGGTGTGGTAGACGATTCCGCCGGCATCGGTGTCTTCATGGTAGATCCTTGTCCTGATCCTGCCAGCCGGTTCAGTCATGCGCCGGCACGTCCGCGAAGAGATCCGGGGCATCGTCCGTGGGAACCGGAAGTCCGAGATGGCGCCAGCCGGCCGCGGCGAGGACACGGCCGCTGGGCGTGCGCCTGATGAAGCCCTGTTGCATCATGAACGGCTCGATGACGTCCTCGATGGCGTTCCTGTGCTCGGAGAGCGCTGCAGCGAGAGTCTCGACGCCGACCGGACCGCCACCATAGTTGTCGGCGATGCAGGCGAGATACCTCCTGTCCATGGCATCCATGCCCTTTCCGTCGACGCCGAGCGTCTCCAATGCCTGTCGGGCGAAGGCCGCGTCGATGACATCCACCCTTTCGAAGGCCTCGTCGCGGACCCGGCGCAGCAGTCTCCCGGCGACCCTTGGGGTTCCGCGCGCCCTGGCCGCCAGCTCCCGCGCACCATCGGCAGCCAGGGCGACGTTCATGACGCGCGCCAGACGCAGAAGCATCACGGCAAGGTCATCGGCTTCGTAGAAGTCGAGTCGTTGCGGGATCAGGAACCGGTCATAAAGCGGCTTGGTGATCAGGCCCGCGCGCGTCGTCGCACCGACCAGGGTAAAGCGTTGCAGGTCGATCCTGACCGACCGCGCCGCCGGGCCCTCGCCGATGATGAGATCCAGCTGAAAGTCTTCCATGGCCGGATACAACACCTCTTCCACGGCAGGATTGAGGCGATGGATCTCGTCGATGAAGAGGACGTCACCTTCGTCGAGATTGGTGAGCTGTGCAGCAAGATCGCCGGCGCGCATGATGACCGGGCCCGACGTCTGGTGAAACCTGACACCGAGTTCGTTGGCAATGATCCGCGCAAGGGTTGTCTTGCCGAGGCCGGGCGGACCATGCAGCAGCACGTGGTCGAGCGCCTCACCACGGCCGCGGGCAGCGCGGATTCCGGTCATCAGGTTCTCGGTCACCGCTGTCTGGCCGATGAACTCCGCAAACTTGCGCGGACGCAGTGACGGTGCCTGTTCGTCATCCGCTCCGGTCGCGTCCACCAGGCGCCCGTCTTCGTCCGTCATCGCGCCAGTTCCTTCAGACTCGCCCGGATGAGCGCGTCGAGACCTGCTCCTGCGGCCTGGCGCACGGAGGTGACCGCACGCCACGCCTCCGAGCGCGTGTATCCCAGATTGACCAGGGCGGCAATCGCATCCGACTCGACACCGCCGACTGCCGCTTGTCCTCCGGTTCCCGAAGGCGGCGCCATGTCCTCCAGCCTGTCGGCAAGTTCGGTGATGATGCGCGTGGCCAGCTTCTGACCGACTCCGCTGGCCCGGGCAATTGCGCGCCTGTCGTTCGCTCTCACGGCATCGACCAGATCGTCCGGACCAAGCACCGAAAGGATGGCAAGGGCGCCACGGGGGCCGACTCCCTGGACGGTGGTCAGCATCGCGAAGGTTGCCTGCTCCGCGGCGTCGGCAAATCCGTAAAGAACAATGCGATCGTCCCGGATGATCGTTTCGACGAGGAGGCGGGCATCACCCTCCTGCCCTGCCAGTGCACTGATGGTGCGTGACGAGCAGGCAAGGCGGTAGCCCACACCCTGGACATCGAGAATCACCCGGTCCTCGGCCACCACATCCAGTCGGCCGGTCAGACGTCCGATCATGCGCGCGTTCCGGAGCGAATGCGTTCGATGGTTCGCGCGTGATAGGCATGACAGACGGCGACCGCCAGCGCATCTGCGGCATCGTTGCGCGCCGCCTTCGCACCCGGAAGCAGGATGCCGATCATGGCGGCGATCTGGTGTTTTTCGGCCTTACCCGTTCCGACCACGGTCTTCTTCACCAGTCGCGTGGCATACTCGCTGACCTCGAGGCCGGTGGCGGCGGCCGCCACGAGGGCCGCACCGCGAGCCAGTCCGAGCTTGAGCGTGCTTTCCGCGTTCAGGCTGACGAAAGTCTCCTCGATGGCCACCTGGTCGGGAACCTGCTCCGCCAGCACATCACTGACACCACGATGGATCACTGTCAGCCGTTCGGCCATGGCGAGGGAGGGGCGGGGCGAGATGACACCGTGCGCGACGTGATGAAGCCGAGAGCCATCTGTCGAGATCACTCCCCAGCCGGTGTTCAGGAGGCCAGGATCCAGTCCCAGAATTCGCATCCCGGACCTCAGGCAACCAGACGTTCCATCACGTCATCGGCAATCTCGAAATTGGCTGCCACGGACTGGACGTCGTCATTGTCCTCGAGATCCCCGATCAGCCTCAGAAGGGTTGCTGCCTTGTCTTCGGACACCTCCGTGACCACCGAGGCCTTCCAGACCAGACCAGCCTCGCGGGGATTGCCGAATCGCGCCACCAGCGCATCACTGGTGGCGCCAAAGTCTTCCGGTGCACACAGAATGGTGTGGCCGTCGTCGTCGGACATCACGTCACCGGCGCCAGCCTCGAGCGCCGCCTCGAACACCTCGTCCTCGTCGCCAGCCTGTGCCGCAAGGATGACCTGGCCCATGCGTTCGAACATGAACGAAACGCTGCCCGTTTCTCCAAGGCTGCCGCCATTCTTCGAAAAGGCGGCGCGGATCTCGGCGGCCGTTCTGTTACGATTGTCCGTCAGGGCCTCGACGATGATCGCCACACCGCCCGGGCCATAGCCCTCGTAGCGCATTTCGACATAGTCGGCCGCCCCGTCGCCTCCCGTGCTCCGCCTGATGGCCCTGTCGATGGCCTCCCTGGTCATGTTGACCGCCCGGGCGGCCTGAATGGCCGCCCGCAGACGCGGATTGTGATCGGGATCAGGCAGACCGGACCGGGCAGCAACGGCAATCTCGCGCCCGACCTTGGTGAACTGGCGGGCGCGCTTGGCATCCTGCGCGCCCTTGCGGTACATGATGTTCTTCCACTTGGAATGCCCGGCCATGACGTTTCCGGCAATCTCCCAATCACTACCGAGGCAGCGACCATACCACATCCATTGTCATCCATTGTCGCAAAGTGTGCACACATCCTGTCGTGATGATGCCTGCATGATGGAGGCCGAGGCATTCGTCCGGTGCGGTAAATCCTTGCGCCGATCATCGACCAACCGGGGAAATCGGGACTGGGGCAAGGTCCCGGACAGCCCTGTGCCGTCTCGCGGAACGCCCTGGTCTCGCCACACGCGGCACCACGGGCACACAGGAGAATAGCGATGCCTGCCACCATGAATGCCATCGTGTACGACGGCCACGGCGACTCCGGCGTGGTTCGCATGGTACGTCGCGCCATCCCGCAGCCCGACGTCGGCGAGGTGCTGGTCAGGGTCCATGCCGCGGGGGTCAACCGGCCGGACATCCTGCAGCGCGCCGGCAACTATCCGCCGCCGCCCGGAGCGAGTGACATCCCGGGTCTCGAGATCGCCGGAGAAGTGATCGCCAACGGACCGTCGAGCGAGCATCTCGAGCCGGGGCAGAGAATCATGGCACTGGTGTCAGGGGGTGGCTATGCCGAGTACTGCGTGGTTCCCGTTCCCCAGGCCCTGCCCGTTCCCGACCGCCTCGACGACTCCGAGGCCGCTGGAGTGCCGGAGACCTTCTTCACCGTGTGGACCAATGTCTTCCAGAGATGCCGGCTCTCGGGTGGCGAGACATTCCTCGTGCACGGTGGTGCAAGCGGCATCGGGACCACCGCCATCCAGTTGGCCGAGGCAAGGGGTGCGAGGGTGTTCGCCACGGCCGGAAGTGAATCGAGATGCCGGGCCTGCGAGGCGCTCGGTGCTGAACGGGCCTTCAACTATCACCAGGACGACTTCGTCGCTCTCGCGAGGGACCTGACGCAAGGCCGTGGTGTCGACGTCATTCTCGACATGGCGGGAGGAGACACGATACCCCGGAACATACGGCTTCTGGCAACCGAAGGCCGCCTGTGCTTCATCGCGTTCCTCTCCGGATCCAGGGCGACGGTCGACTTTGCGCCGATGATGATGAAACGGGCGACGATCACCGGCTCGACGCTGCGCGCCAGGTCGGTGAACGAAAAGGGGGTCATCGCCGCCGAACTGGAACGCGAGGTTCTGCCCCTGCTCGAGAGCGGCCGCGTGAAACCGGTCATTCATGCCACCCTTCCCTTCGCCGAGGCCGCCCGCGCCCAGGACATGCTTGACGGCGATCATGTCGGCAAGGTGGTGCTGTCCATGAGTTGAAAGCCGGCAGCCTTCCGGCATTCAGGACAATCTTCCCCAGCGCGGGAGATCTTGAGTGTTCCGTGCGTCGACCTCCACGATGTTCAGGGAGATCAGCATCCGGGGTTTGGAAAGATGCGGGTACTCAGCCGCCTTCCCAGGCGAATGCCTTGTCACGTCTGTTCCCCGTGTTCTATGGTCTCGGCGAGGCGATGCCGTGTCACATGCCATGCTGAGCACGGCTGCAGAAGACCGTTGGACGTCTCGCTGCCGTCTTCCCGAACTGATGGTGTGGAGATGAACCATGTCGCAAGAGTTGCTGATGCCTCGGGCAACTGCCGTGTGGCTGATCGACAACACGATTCTCACTTTCAGCCAGATTGCCGAGTTCTGCGGCATGCACGAACTGGAAGTCCAGAACATCGCCGATGGCGAGATCGAAAAGGACCTTATCGGCCAGAATCCCGTTCAGACAGGACAGATCACCAAGGAGGAACTGGATCGCTGCCAGGCTGACCCATCCGCCACCTTGCAGCTCGCCGAGCGTGGTGAGGACACGCCCCGAAAGACGTCACGCACTCGCTACACACCCATCTCGAAGCGCCGCAACAAGCCTGATGCCATCGCCTATCTCATCAAGCACTATCCCCAGCTGTCGGCTCGGCAGATCGAAAGACTCATCGGCACCACCAGGAAGACAATCGAGCGAATTCGTGAAGGGACACACCGCAATTCGAGCATGATCGAGATGAAGGATCCGGTGCTTGCCGGACTGTGCACCGCGGCGGAACTCAACGAGGCGATCGAGAAAGCCGATGCCAAGCAGGCTCGCGAGAAGGCGATGGCGGACCAGGTCGCTCCCTGAGGCGCAGCCTGCGGAAACGGGCATGCCGCTCCGCGCTACGGTACGTCCGGTGCGGTGTCACGGAGACCTTTCTCGCATCACCCGGGGCCCGCGCATGGATCTGGCCCGGCGGCGCCACCACTGAGAGCACGTTCGATGGCAAAGCGCCCCAACATTCTCTTCATCATGGTCGATCAACTCGCGCCGCAGGTGCTGTCGGCCTATGGCGGGACGGGAGTAGAGACCCCGCATCTCGATCGCCTTGCCGGGACGGGGGTGGTGTTCGAGAACGCCTACTGCAATTTTCCGCTGTGCGCGCCTGCGCGGTTTTCGATGCTGAGCGGGCGTCTGCCGTCGAGGATCGGCGCGTTTGACAACGCTGTCGAGTTTCCGGCCTCCACGCCGACCGTCCACCACTACCTTCGCGTTGCCGGCTACCGCACCTGTCTTGCCGGCAAGATGCACTTCGTCGGCCCCGACCAGCTCCATGGATACGAAGAGCGTGTCACGACCGATGTCTACCCTGCCGACTTCCTTTGGTCGCCGGACTGGAGTCTCGACGACGAGAGCTGGCTTGAGTGGTACCACAGCATGCACGCGGTCCTCGAAGCCGGACCGCACCGGCGAAGCGTGAACATTGCCTACGACGACGAGGTCGAATTCGAGGCCATTCGCTGGCTCCATGAGCATGCCGACAGCGGCGATGAACGCCCCTTTGCACTCACGACCTCCTTCATCTCACCCCATGACCCCTACCTTGCGCCGCCCCTGTGGTGGGAGAAGTACCGGAATGCCGAAATCGATCCACCCCGGGTTCCGGACATCCCACTCAGTGAGCGCGATCCGCACAGCCGGCGGCACTGGTTTCTGACCGGGCGGCATCTCACCGAAATCAGCGAGGCGGACGTCATGCGCATGCGGCGCGCCTACTTTGCGGTCACAAGCTATGTTGACGCGAAAGTCGGCAGACTGCTGGCGGCGCTGGACGAGATCGGCGCGGCGGACGACACTCTCGTCGTCTTCACCTCCGATCACGGCGATTCGCTCGGCGAGCGCGGTCTGTTCTTCAAGATGTCGTTCTTCGAATGGTCGGTCCGGGTTCCCCTCATCGTGCACGCACCGTTTGCCTTCGCTCCGCGCCGGGTGGCGACCAACGTTTCCCACATCGATCTCCTCCCCACTCTGCTGGACGTGGCGTGCGACGGCGCGCCTCCGGAGTTGGCGACGCCGATTGACGGCCTCTCGCTGGCGCCACTGGCGTCGAACAGTGGCGATGATGGGCCCGAACTCGTCTGTGCGGAGTACACGGCCGAAGGCGTGCAAGCACCGCTGTTGATGGTGCGCAAGGGGCCCTGGAAGCTGGTCTCGTGTCCCACCGACCCGCCGCTTCTATTCGACCTCGACGCAGACCCGGACGAACTCTGCAACCTCGCGGAACGCCCTGACCACGCCCACGTGCGCGCCGAACTGGAAGCGGCCGTCAACAGGACCTGGAACATCCAGGCACTCGACACCGCTGTGCGCCAGAGCCAGTCTGCGCGGCGCCTGGTCGGCGCTGCCCTCGATACCGGCCGACGAACTCCCTGGGACTTCCAGCCGCTGCGTGATGCGTCCCAGCTCTATTTTCGCGAGGGCGGCGATATCCAGGCTTCGTATTCCGGCACCGTGCGCTGACGCCATCAACCGGGGCTGTCGGGACGGCGGTGACGCATCAGGAAGGGAGTCTGGGCAACGGCGAAGAGCACCGTCAGGCCGAGAATTCCGAACACCTTGAAGAACACCCAGGTCTCTTCATCCTGGGTGCGCCAGACGAGTTCGTTGAGACCGGCCATGACCGTGAAGAAGAGCGCGAACCTGATGGACAGGGTGCGCCAGGCCTCATCGACCAGATCAAAGGCGCCGCCCATGACGAACTTCAGCGGCGAGCGTCCAATGGCGACGCCGCCGGCGAGAAGCGCGGCAAACAGCAGTTGAACGATCGTCGGTTTCATCTTGATGAAGGTCGCATCCTGCAACGCGAGCGTGAGGCCGCCAAAGATTGAGACCAGAACGGCCGTCACCACCGCCATCTTCGGCACGTGACGGGCCACCAAGTATCCCAGGGTGACGGCGCCCAGCGTCGCCAGCACCAGCACCCCTGTCGCCACCATCAGATCAGCCAGCAGGTAGGCGGCAAGAAACAGGGCCAGCGGCCCGTAGTCGGTTGCCGGCGTCAGCCACCCCGGCTTGTGTCCTTGATGCATTGCCCGCACTCTTCGACCGGTTTCCCGCGCACCATGGCAGGGAGACGCATGCGGGGAAAGAGATCATGCTCCACGATGGTATCGACGCAACCTTCGAGCACCTGCGCCAGGAAATCCTGCGTTTCATCGCGCATCAGGAGGACGGGGCCTCGGCACGGGCCCGCTCTGTTCTCTCCCGTGAACTCTCGTCTGCCAGGCTGCCGGACCGGATCCAGGAGGCGCGACGGCTGCCGGGCTGCCGCCATCTCGATGCAGCACTCTCCATGGCCAGGCAGGGGGCCATGGCGGATCTCGCCGACGCCTTCGCCGCCCTGGAACCCTCGCTGCGCTGGATCCGCAGCGAGCACTATCGCGAGAGCCTTGGCGACGACTACATGAACAACTACTGCTACACCAACATTCTGGGTTTCGAGGCCCTCATTCCCCACGACCGTGTCGTCGCCGCCTTCTTCGTGATCGGTCCCGGACGACACTATCCGCGTCACCATCACGAAGCCGAGGAGATCTACTATCCCTTCGGCGGCGATACGCTGTGGGGTCAGGATGACGCCCCACCCCGACCGCGCCCGCCGGGGAAACCGGTTCACAACACCCCCTGGCTCCCCCACGAGATGATCACCCGCACCACGCCGCTTTTCACGTTCTGTTTCTGGGTGTCGCCGGGACCGATTCAACCCGCCCAGCTGACCGGCTGAAGGAAACCGCCATGGACCATGCCACGTTGAAGACCGCCGATGTGTCCCTCCACTGGGTCCGTGCGGGAACCGGACCGGATGTTGTCTGGTGTCCGGGCGGGGACCAGACCGGCGAGGAATGGGAGGAACAGTTCAGCTTCTTTCCGGACTACCGCTGCACGAGCTTTGATCCGCGTGGCGCAGGACGCACCGTCAGCCACCGCCCGCCACCATGGCCGATCGCGACGTACGCCGATGATGTCGCGGCCCTGATCAGGGAGGCCTGCAATCCTCCGGTCGTGATGGTCGGCCTTTCCATGGGCGCGCTCATCGTCCAGGAGATGCTGCTGGCCTGGCCGGAACTCGTCCGCCTGGGAATCGCCATGGGAACATCAGGCTCCAAGGGCGGTTTCATAGCGGAATGGGAGGATGCCGAGATCAGGTTCCGGGAAGCGGGTCACCGGCTGCCTCCCGACTTCGCCCTCGCCCACTATGCCCTGCTGATGTACCCCTCCGAGGTTCTGGGTGACAACGAGATGTGGGAGAGGTGCAAGCCGGTGGTGGCCGCAGCCTACGCCGAGCGTGACGGCGACATGCTCGCCGCCCAGTGGCAGGCCTGTCTCGACTACTCGGCCATGGACCGGCTCGCCGGCTGCACCCGACCGCTGCACGTGATCGCCTTCGACCAGGACATGCAGACGCCGCCGGCCCGCGGCCGCCTGGTGGCCGAAGCGGCGGCCGATGGCCACTTCCACCTTCTCGAGGGCCTGGGGCACTGTTCGCTCTTCCGACACAGGCCCGAAACCGTCGCGGCCAAGATTCGCGAGATCATCGCCAGCTGAGAATCCGTCATGCCTCATCCCGACGCTTGACATCGTCGCCCCGGCGGGAGTGATGATGCGTCGTCCGTATCGGGGATCGCATTCGTGCCGGTTCGTCTCGTTCGAATGCTGAACATCGAGGGTATTCCCCATGCCTTCGAGCTGGCCCTGATACTGGGCCTCATGATCCTGGCCCTGGCCATACCGGTCACCGTCTTTCCGCTGCGGGCATTCGAACTGCTGGGCGACACGCAGCAGGTGAGTGTGCTCTTCACGGCCGTCGGAATCATGGGCCTGGGAGGGGCGCTCGCGCTTCCCTACATGCTGGCACGCATGGGGCGTCACCGTCTGATGATGCTCGGTTTCACCAGCGTGCTGGTCTCCGCCCTCCTCTTCCCGATGGACAGCGGCCTCGCCTTCTTTCTCGCCGTCGTTCTCTACACCTGGGGGTTCTTTGCCGTCGACATCATCATCAACATGGTCACCATCGAAAGGGTGGGACGGCGGAGTTTCGCGCGCTTCGAGGCGGTGCGCATGGCTGTGCTGGGTCTCGCCTTCGCCCTGGGACCGTGGGCCGGTGTCCAGCTTTCATCGCGCGTCGGACTGTGGGCCCCCTTCGCGGCGATGGCGCTGCTGGCGCTCTCGACGGGTGCCTGGATCCTGTGGCGGCGCTACGTGACACCGTCAACGAGAACGGTCCGTGGCCATTCGAATCCGCTGCGCTTCATTCCCCGTTTCGCCAGACAGCCCCGCCTGCGCCTCGCCTATGTGCTGGCCCTGGCGCGTTCGGCCTGGTGGTCCGTGTTCTTCATCTACACCCCGATCTACTGCGTCAACAACGGCTTTACCGCTTCCGACGCCGGCCTCGTCGTTTCTGTCGGCAGCCTCTTTGTCATGCTGGCCCCGTTGTGGGGGCGTCTGGGCGCTTCGCTTGGCATGCGCCGGCATCTCATCGTCGGCTATCTCGCCACCGCCGTCGTGTCCGTGGCAGCAACGCTGCTCGC
Organism: Alphaproteobacteria bacterium; assembly: GCA_964291415.2. Taxonomy (GTDB): domain Bacteria; phylum Pseudomonadota; class Alphaproteobacteria; order SP197; family SP197; genus SP197. The sequence goes on from OZ219920.1 coordinate 1,539,174, forward strand.
CGTCCTGCCCGATGTCGTCATCGGCCTGATCCTGGGGGCGTGCCTGTGCGCCTCATGGATCGATGCGGTTGGCAATGCGCCGTTCGTGCGCGCGGTCCACCCGCACGAGCGGGCGGAAATGATGTCCCTCTACACGACCTACAGGGAGTTCGGGCGTATCGTTCCCCAGAGCGTCTTCGCCGTCGTGCTGCTCGTCCTTCCGCTGTCGACGGTCTTTGCCTGGGTCGGTCTCGGCATGGCGGCGGGAGCCTGGTACGCCCGCTACATCCCGAAACGGTACTGAGGGACCTCAGGCGGCATAGTCCGGTTCCCCGGCATCAAGCACATCGCGCATGGCACGGAAGAACCGGTCGGAACGCGGTCGTTCACGGGCGTCGCGGCCAATCGCCGCGGCAACGGAGCGAGGGATTTCCTCGAGCGCATGCCCGTCGCCTGTAGCCAGGATCTGGTACATGCATGCACGCTCAAGCTGGTAGAGATCGACGTAGGCCTGACCCACCGTCCTTCCCGCCACCATGGCGCCATGGTTGCGCATCATGAGAACACGCTTGCCATCCATGGCGTCGGCCATGCGCCGCCCCTCGTCCTCGTCGACGAGAAGTCCGTCGTAGCTGTCGTAGTAGGCGACATCATCGCAGAACTGCGCGGCCTGCTGCGACGACGAGGTGTCGAGACGCACACCCTTGCGCATGGAAAGGGCCGTGATGTAGGGCGCATGGACATGCATCAGGCATCGCGCGTCCGGTATCGCCTGGTGCACCGGCATGTGAATGATGAATCCGGCAACGGTCGGGACCGGACCGCCCTCGTTGACGGGCTCGCCATCCTCGTCGACGGCTGCAAGGTTGCTGGCGTTCACCATGCTCCAGTGGGTATAGCCTGGCGTGATGATCATCACGCCGGGTTCATCGGGAGACATGACCGACAGGTGGTTCCATGCCCCCTCGTTGAGGCCATCACGCACCGCAAGACGGTGCGCGGCCGCGAGATCGCACCGCACTTCCCGCTCTGCCGCATTCCTCATCGCCCATCCTCGCGATTGCCCGCTCCGTCAATGTCCCCCGGCGCCCGGTGGCCGTCAACCGGCATAGCGGCGGCCTCAGTTCCAAAGACCGTAGTAGAAGGGGAGTACGACGGAGGCGGTCGCCCATACGAAGAAAACCATGGGCAGACCGGCACGCACGAAGTCCATGAACCGGTAACCGGCAGGCCCCATCACCAGGAGATTGGTCGGAAAGCCCATGGGCGTGGCGAACGCGCAGTTGGCAGCGAAGACGACAGCGACGGCAAAGGGCTCGACGGGAGCGCCGACATCCGCTGCCAGAGACACGGCGATCGGTGTGAAGAGGACGGCAACCGCCTTGGCACCCACCAGGTTGGAGAGTACCGCAACGAGCAGGAAGAAGGCGGAGAGGACGACCGGTGTCGGCGCATCAACGAGAAGACTGGCAAGCAGGCCGGAGAGAATCTCGGCGCCGCCGGTTTCCTGCAGCGCCTTGCCCAGGGCCAGGGCAGCGGCGATCATGAGCACCAGGTCGGCCCCGATGGAACGCCCCGCCTGACGCAGGGTCATCACGCCGATGGCCAGCATGGCGACGGCCCCTGCAAGGGCGCTGATGACGATCGGCACGATATCGAGCGCCGCCACGCCGATCACGACGGAAAAGATGATGAGCGCCCGCCACGCCTCGGGCGCCGACGGAATGTCGCTCACCGACCACTCGATCGGCAGGATACCCGGACGTCCCCTCAAGCCTGCCTTGGCCTCTGCGGTCCCCTGGATCAGCAGCACGTCCCCTGCGGAAAGCGGCAGATCGGTAATCGGCCGCCGTATACGGGCGGTCCGGCGCTGAACGCCAACCACGACGCAGTTGTAGCGATAGCGGAATCCGATCTGTTCCAGCGTGCGGCCGATGAGTTCCGAACCCGGCGTGATCATGATCTCGCTCAACATCTGGCGGCCGCGCAGCCAGGGAGGCCTGCCGTGGGTTTCATCCTCGCGCGGGATCCAGGCATCACCCAGCGAAGGGTGCAGGAGATCCATCTGGCCGCGAACCGTCTCGGTGAGCGAGGCCCGTGTCGCACTGACGATAAGGATATCGCCGTGGCGCAACGCCGCGTCGTCCTCGAAGGGCGGCAGCATACTGGTCTCTGCGCGGCGGATGGCATGGACGGTCACCTCGCCAAGGTCGGGGAAGAAGCCACCCCTCGGCTTGAGGCCGTGGAGCGGACGGTCCTTCACGACGTCAATCTGGGCAAGGAACTGACGGTCTGACGCCAGGGAGGACTCACCGGTAGTGTCGTGTCCGGGGAGCAGGCGCCTTACCACAACAAGGGCGAAGACAAGCCCCGGAATGGCAATCGCGAGCCCGGGCAGCGTGAAGTCGAAGAATCCAAAACCCTGCGTTCCGAGGTCCTGCAGCATGCCGTCGACCAGGAGGTTGGTGCTGGAGCCGACCAGTGTCGTCATGCCGCCCAGGATGGCGGCATAGCTCAGGATCATCAGGACTCGGCTCGGAGGCGAACCGGCACGGCTGGCGAAGGCCTGCAGGATGGGAATGAAGATCACGACGACGGGCGTGTTGTTGAGGACGCCGCTGATCAACAGGACGGTCGCGAGAGAAAAGACCAGAGCCACGTTGGGACGCCCGCCTGCGGCGCCCAGCAGCACCCTGGCGAGGCGGTCGAGCGCACCGGTCTGGGCCAGGCCCTGGCCGATGACGATGAGGCCGATCAGAGCGAGCAGGGCCGGACTCGCGAACCCGGCCAGCAGAACGTCGGGACTCAGCCTGTTGCGTCCATCCGCTCCGGATTCAGGGAACACCTGGAACGCCAGCATCAACAGGCACAGGATGGTGAGCGAGGCCAGTTCCATCGAGGCCCGTGGCGCTGCATAGAGCACCAGCGCCAGAACAATGGACGCAAAGGCGATGGTTGCGCCGGGATCTACCGGCATCACGACACGCGCTGTGGCCGGCCCGGATCCGTCATCCCGGCCCTACCCCATGGCACCACCGGGAACCGGCGCGATGACAACGCTGCTGTGTCCCGTGCGGCGGGCATGGCCGCTCTCCGATCCTCACGCCGGACCAATTTCACCCGTCGCCCGCATGGCGTCAACATCGCCAGGGTGACGATGACGGACCGAAGAATGTCGGCTAGACTTCATGCTGTGCGGTTGGTCCTCCCCGGGGATTTCCCCCGGCCTTCTGTCGTGCCAGGGCCACCCGGGACCAGGGAGATTGTGTTGTCCGAGGTGCGATTCATCACGACAAGTCTCTTTGTCATCATCACCGTGGTGCTGGCAATTCTCTATTCGTCCCTATCCATCGGCGGTCTCTGGGCCATGATCGATGCCAACAGTCTCGTTGGATTGCAGGCACTGATCGAAAAGGACGTCGACCCCGACCTGTGGCTCGAAGTCGGCCTGCCCGTTCTGGGATGTCCCTTGTGGATCATCACGGCCGTCATCAGCGCATTGCTCTTGCTGGTGCGCCGGCGCCGCAGGTCACGTTACCTGACGTAATCCCAGGTGCGGGACCACTGATGACATCGGTACCTCACTACGGGCGTCTCTGAGGCAGAGGTTGATCTGCACGCACTCGATCCAGTTCGCGCCAGGCTGTATTTGATTGACCAGTCAGATAGTTTGGGCGATCCTCAATGGGTCTGCAATCAGGTGACCCGGACTCTCATGATACCCTGAGCCACCGGTCTCCGGGCCAATGGCAATCTGGAGGACCATATCCATCATGATTCCTGCGCAATCATTCTCTCGCCGGTCGTTTCTGGCTGGCCTCGGGGCGACGGTGGCGTTGCCTTCAAGCGCCCTTGGCGCTTCCGGCAACCCGGATGTCGTGGTGGTGGGAGCCGGAGCGGCCGGCCTTGCCGCGGCTCGAACCCTGCTGGATGAGGGTTTGTCCGTCCTCGTCCTCGAGGCTGCGGGACGAACGGGCGGACGGGCATGGACGGAAAGCGACACCTTCGGCGTCCCCTTCGATCACGGGTGTTCCTGGGTCATGGGTCCGGCGGATCTTCCCTATATCGCCATGGCGCGCGAGTGGGGGTTCACGCTGCACAACCACAACAGCGCCGGAGAATCGATCTTCGTCGGCGATCGCAAGGCGACCGGCACGGAAAGGGGCGAGTACGACCGCGCCTGGGACGCCATCAACAGCGCTCTCAACAAGGCGGGGCGCGACGGCCTCGATGTCGCCGCGTCGACGGTTGTTCCGTCCGACATGCCGTTTTCCGGCGTGTCCCAGACGTGGATGGGAGCCATGGACTTCGCCGTCGACTTCGACGAGCTGTCGACCCTGGACAACTGGATGTACGGCGATGTCGGCGCCTACTACATGATCCGTGAAGGGTTCGGCACGCTTGTCGCCCGCGATGGTTCCGGTCTTCCCGTCGTGCTGGAAACCCCGGTCACCGCCATCGACTGGAGTGGCGATGGCGTGGCGGTGGAGACGCCTTCCGGCACCGTGCGGGCGCGGGCCTGCATCGTCACCGTATCCACAGGCGTGCTGGGCTCCGGAGACATCTCCTTTGCCCCCGCCCTTCCGTTGTGGAAGCAGGAAGCCATCGACCGATTACCAATGGGACTCCTGATGAAGATCGCCCTCAAGTTCGACGGTGAGCGGTTCGGTCTCGGCGACAACAACTGGCTGACCTATCACGTGGAAAACCTGCTGCCGGCACGCGCATGCTATTTCCTCACCTTCCCCTTCAGTTTCGATCTCATGATCGGCTTCACGGGAGGGCGTTTCGGCCGCGAACTGGCGGCAGCGGGGTCCGATGCCGCGATCGATTTTGCCCTGAGCGAGCTTGCCGCAATCTTCGGCAGCGACGTGCACAAGCACTTCGTGAAGGGGCTGGCGACTGACTGGGACAGCAATCCCTGGACGCGCGGCGCCTATGCCGCGGCCCTCCCCGGCCACCATGGCGCCCGAGCCGAACTCGCCCGGCCGGTCGCCGACAGGATCTACTTTGCCGGCGAGGCTACGGCCGCGCCGTGGTATCAGCTCGCCGGCGGCGCCTGGCTCAACGGCCGATTCGTCGCCCGGGAGGTTGCCGCCGTTCTGTCATAGAGACTCCGCCGCATTTGGTGAGACAGCTTGCTCAAGCCACGCTGTGCTCCACCGTCCGGCGGCCGCCCTGCGGAAAACTGCCGCGCCGCCAATGTCGACACCGATATCGGGGAAGGCGCCGCTTGACGCCACGAGTCCATTTCAGCGGATCTCCAGCCGTGATTGATGTCGGCGGGGCACGTGAAGGAGCCGACCCCGGCATCCGTGATGCCAACGCGACACAGGGATGCGGTCAGCCTCTCGTCGGTGGCGATCCGAAGGAATCCCGTGTCTGGCTGGTCGCCGAGCACGCGCCGCTTTGCCTGCTGTCCAGCAAGGCGGGATTTGTTGGCGCGCCGGTGGCGGCGGCCAGGTGACATGTGTCAGCGTGCCCCGATCCAGCAGGATCGTCACGTGGCAAAGCTCGAGGTGCTTGTGACCCCGCACCACAATTCGGACAGGCAACCCCTGGACGGGTTCACGAGCCTCGTTCCGTGTGCGTGCGTGCATGATCGGTATCCCGGCGGACGTCAATCATTCAGGCCAGTCTCGATTCGCCGAAGTTGCCGCTGGATGCAGGACCGGACAGAACCGCATGGTGGTGAACGCAAGCGCCGGGGCAAGGGACGTCCACCGGCAGTTGGTACCCGGAAGAGAGGTGAGCGGGGCAAGACGTGAACGCAACGATCGCATCTCATGATCGTCCGCAGTTGGGAATCGCCCTGATCGTGCTGGCGGTCGGCATCTGGGCGCTGCACGACGCGGCCAGCAAGTGGTATGCCGCGACCTACCCTGTCTTCGTCATCCTCTTCTGGCGCAGCCTGTTCGGAATGGCGCCGGTCTTTCTGTTGGCGAGCCGTCAGGGTGGTTTGCAACGCATGTCCCTGCGGCTTCACATTCTCAGCATGTTGCGCGGTGCGGTCGGATTCTGCGCCTTTGCGAGCTTCGTCTTCGCGCTGCCGCTGATGCCCCTGGCTGACGCCGTGGCCGTCGGCATGGCGGCACCCATCTTCATCACTGCGGCCTCGGCCTGGATCCTGAAGGAACCGGTCGGTCCGCATCGCTGGGGCGCAGTGCTGCTGGGATTCGCGGCCGTGCTGTTCGTCGTCCGGCCGGGCGGGCAGATTCCATGGGAAGGTGCGGTGCTGCTGCTTGGCTCGAACATCATGTTCACCACCGGCATGATGATGACACGGGTGCTGGGTCGCGTGGTCACCACAGCCTCACTTTCGATCTACACCGCGCTGGCTTTCACCGTCTTCAGCACGATCGCGGTCGCGTTCGTCTGGGTGACACCGGCGTGGGACGACGCTGTCGTCCTGGCAAGCGTCGGCCTCATGGCTGGACTCGCCCAGTACGCCATGACGGCGGCCTTCCGCATTGCGCCACCCTCCGTGCTCGCGCCGTTCGAATACACCGGGCTCGTCTGGGGCGTGGTGCTGGGATTCCTGATCTGGGGCGAGTGGCCAAGCCGGGAAGTGATGATCGGCGCGAGTGTCATCATTGCGGCTGGTCTCTACATCATCCACCGAGAACGCATTGCCGCGCGAAGGAGACGCAACCACGCGTGATCGAGCATTCGTTGAGGCGCCTGGAATGTGTTTCAGGAAGGCGACGACAGGTCATCAGGATAAACGGTGAATTCGGCTGCGATGCCGTCCTGAAGCGCTTCAGGATTCCAGCCTTTCGTCGCCAAGGTCATCGACCGGTTCGATGTCGGCCGCACGGCCTTCGCCCGGCGTGGTCCGGCTGTGACGCATCAGGGAGCACGCCGAAGGCCATGGTCCGTGGCAAAGCTCATGGGGACACTTGGCACCCTTGCCGGCACAGACCCACTGTTGATGGGCGAGAACGCTGTGGCACCACCGGAGCGAAGCTCGACCCATGAAACAGGCCGCCGTCCGCCTGCCAGAGACGACCTGCAACCGCCTGCAGGTGAACAGGATGCACCGCGACGTTCTACACTCGCGAAGCGATCGAGCGGCACCTCGAGGACCTGTGTATCGCCGAGCAGGCAGCGATTGAACATCGCAAAGCCGGCGAGCGCACCCTCTCGCTCGACGAGCTGGACCGCTACCTTGGCCTGGAGAGTTGAAATCACCGAAAGCGCGGCCAGACAGATCAGGAAGCCGGGACTGACCGGCACGTTTCGAATCCGAGACTACCTGCGCGACCGGATTGCCCTGCTCCAGGATCCACGTCAGATCGGAAGGCCGTTGCGAAACTCCGGGTTCGGTGCCTTCTGGCGCTACCGTGTCGGAGACTGCCGCATCCTCTGCGATCTGCGTGACGACGAGCTGCTGGCGCTCGTGATCAAGGCCGGTCATCGCCGTTCGGTCTATCGGGGACCCTGATCGGTGGTCCTGCCGGACGACGAGGAAGGCGATACCCCTGCATCTTGTCCACGCATCCACACCTGGAGCATCCGAGACTGTCGCGCGGAATTCAGACGGACGGCGGCCCAGCCGGCCGGGACATGGACATCGCGGCCAGCAAGTTCAAACTCCCCCGCTTCGACGCAGTCGAGCAACGTCCTGTTGACCAACGCTGCCCGCAGGCGGTTTCCGCCACCTTCTGTCAGTTGGCTCGCCCGTCGGCGTGTTCGAGATCGGCCAGTTGCCGGTCGATGACGTCGAGCATGTGCTGACGGTCCATGACACCGTAGTGGCCCGGGCAGACGCGCTTGACCGGGAGTTCGCGCATGCGCTTCAGGCTGGCGCAGTAGGCAGCCGGTTCGGGGGGCGGCCAGGCGGGCCCGTGATCGCCGTCGTAGAGCATGTCACTGGTGAAGAGCGTGCCGCTTGCCTCGTCCCAGATCGCAAGACCACCTGGCGAACGCCCCGGCACATGCAGGACATCGAGCACGCGGTCGCCCAGATCGAACCGCGATCCATCCTCGACAAGGCGCGTCGGCTCGGCCGGTGTCATGGTGTAACCGCCCACGTCGTAGTGTTCGTGCGGAAGCGCCCACAGCGTCGTCCGGTTGAGATAGGTTCCCGCACCCACGCTTTCCCGGGTGGGTGCGCGCAGTTCCGGCGCGTCCAGGGGATGACAGGCCCGGTCGGAGAAACTCGCCCAGCCGCCGGCATGGTCGTAATAGCAGTTGAGGGCAACGGCGGTGACGGGCTTGCCGGCCACGGCCTCGACGAGAGGAGCAGGCGGCACGATGCCGGTGCCCGTATCGACTGCAAGATCCCGGTCCTGGCCGCGGACAAGCCAGATGTCGCCAACGGCATAGGAATCGATGTGGTCCTCCCGGAAGCGGATGATGCCGTCATCGAGAGCCTCGATGGCAAACCAGACTTCGGCGATCGGCAGGGTGTCGTCAGCTTCCATGGTCCATCTCCACGTTGACCCGGTCGTGCCTGAGCGGATTGTCAGGATCGACGTTGGTGTCGAGTTCGCGGGCGTAACGGTGCCCGGCGTACACCGCCGCGGCGATGATGGCCGGCGCATCGCAGTCGCCGATCCGCCTGAGCGACTTCGGCGCGCCCTTCTCTCCCGCCTCCATGCTCCGGCGAACCGCCTTGTAGAGGGCATCGTCGGGAATGCGTGACGTGACGAGAACGATGGCGTCCGCGTCGATATCCCGTTCCTCGCCGCTGGCACTGCAGGCCACCCGGGCCCGACGGCCATCGAAGGAGACCAGTTCATGGGCCACGACGATGCCCACACCGACCTCCATCAACCGTCTGCGGGCCCGCCAGCGGTCCAGGGTCAGTCCGCCCCAGGCCGAGACGACATCTTCCGGTGTCACAAGAGTGGTCTCGAGACCCTGGCCACGCAGTGTCTCGGCCATGACAGTACCCATGTAGTAGTGGTCATCGTCGTAGACGAGCACACGACCTTCAGGCAGCCGTCCGGCCATGATGTCATCGGGCGTGAAGAGGCTCTCACGGGGGCCGAGACAGTCGATTCCCGCGCGATTGCTGGTACCGAATCCGTCGGCTCTCCAGTGCGCCCCTGTCGCCACCGCGACATGGTCCGCCGCCACCTCGAAGACATCTTCCGGACCCAGCCTGCTTTCAGGATAGATTTCCACGTTGGCGAGCCCGTTCAACTGGGTCACCCGATAGTCGCGCACACGGCGCCACTCAGCCAGACCGGGAAGCATGGATTCCCTCGACACTCGTCCGCCGAGTTCGCGGGCCGCCTCCGCAAGCATGACGTCGTATCCGCGTCTCCCTAGGGAAAGGGCTGCTTCCAGGCCGGCCGGACCGGCCCCGACGACGAGAACACGTGACGTGGAATGCCGGCTGGCGATGGTCTCCGGATGCCAGCCGCGGCGCCACTCCTCGCTCATGGTGGGATTCTGGGTGCAGCGGATGGGAGCGCCGCGGGCATCACCCATGTAGCAGATGTTGCAGCCGATGCACTCGCGGATGTCCTCGATGCGTCCCTCCTCGATCTTCTTCGGCAGGAAGGGATCGGCGATGGAAGGCCGCGCCGCGCCGATAAAATCAACCAGCCCCTTCCTCACCCAGGCCGCCATGGTATCCGGAGACGTGAAGCGTCCCACGGACACGATCGGCTTCGTGGTCAGGGGCCGGATGGTCGAAACGTAGGCCTCCAGGGACCCTTCGCCGACGAACCGCGACAGTCCCATTTCGAGCGAGTAGTCGCTGACATTGATGTCCCAGAGGTCCGGCAGTTCCCCCAGCAGTCCCAGCATGTCTTCGGTCTCGCCCGGAACCGGCGTGCCGTCGCCGCCCCCGCCACCGCTGGTCTCGGCGGAAAACCTCACCGCGACAGCCATGGTCGCGCCGACGGCGTCCTTCGTGTCCTCGATGAGTTCGCGTATCAGGCGCACCCGGTTGGCGAGCGATCCGCCATACTCGTCCGAGCGCGTGTTGAGCACCGGCGACAGGAATTGCGACAGCAGGTAATCGTGGGTGGCATAGACGTAGACAATGTCGAACCCTGCCTCCCTGGCGCGCAGCGCGCCATTGCGATGCCATCGCCTGACTTCGCGGATGTCTTCGCGGTCCATGGCCCGCGTCTGGAAGGGCTCTCCCGTGGCAAGCGGCATGCTGACCACCCCGAGCGGCACCTGGCGGGTCAGGTGATTGGCCATCCTTGCGCCGCCCAGAACCAGCTCCACGCCGGCAAGCGAACCGTGCCCGTGCACCTGCTCGGTCATCAGGGCGTGCGCCCGGATATCGCGATCATCCCAGAGCGAGGCCATGGGATAGGGGGTATCGTCAATCGACGGATGAGGGGAACAGTACTCCGTGTTGACCACGGCCCAGCCGCCTTCGGCTTTCATGGCGCGCAGTCCGGCAAGGATGTGCGGGCTCTGCCAGCCGCTCCCGGTGCAATGAGGCACCTGATAGAACCTGTTTCGGGCGGTTACCGGCCCGATCGCCACCGGTTCGAACAGGATGTCGTGACGCGGGTCCCGGGCCATCGCGTCAGGCCTCGCAGCCAGGCGCCGCCGGTCGTTCGAAATGATGTGGAAAGACCGTGGCAAGATAGGTCAGGCAGTCCGCTCTCGCGGTCTGCCGGCGGATGTCCCGCGGATACATGAGAAGGTTGAGCCACAGGCCGTCGACCAGGGCCTCGATGCTGCGGGTAATCCCTTCCGCGTCGGCGCCCTCGTAGCGGCCACTTGCCACCAGTTCCCGGCACAGCCGGCAGATCTCGACATACCTCTCGTCATCGAAGCGGTGATGGATCTCGAGATAGGCGGGCCGGTACTTCGCCTGGCCCCAGAAGGCGAACCACACCGCAAGTTTCTTGTTGGAGCAGACCCGGCGATCGAAATCCGCCTCCAGGATGGCCTGCAGCTGGTTCGCCGGATCCGGACCGGCATTCAGCATGGCGCCGCGCCACAGCTCATAGTGTTCACGCGCCAGGTACCCCAGGGTCTCGACGTAGAGATCTTCCTTGGTGCGGAAGTGAAAGTTGACCACGCCATGCGACAGCCTGGCGCCCTTCGTGACCGTTTCCAGGGTGGTGCCCGAAAATCCGCGCCTGGCGATGGACTCGATGGTGGCGTCGATCAGCTGCTGGCGCCGTGCCTGCCGGGCGGCAAGACGGCGGTCCGCCGTGCCGGTCGTTTGCGACCCGGTCGAAGCCGGGGATGCGACAGCTGACATATCGCGTCACCTGATTGAGAAGGGAACGGGAACCGGGACCGCTCGTGTCCCGGTTCCCTGATGTCGGACGGAAGGTGCGATGTCCGGTCAGAAACCGGCGATCATCTCACCCCAGTCACGGTTGATCTTGGTCTCGATCTCTTCGGTCTGCGCTCTCAGGAAGACACCCTTGTCCAGAATGTCGGCGGGAGTCCTGGAGAGTCCGCGAGCCGCCAGATCGTCATCGCTGACGAGATCAAACGCCGCGGCACTCGCGTGACCATAGCCGTTCTCCACGATCACATACTCCCCGACCTCGGGAGCGAGCATCGCGTTGATGAGATCGTGGGCCTTGTCGTAGTGGGGCGCATCGCTGGTCAGCACCGTGCCGCAGACCCAGGTCAGCGCTCCCTCCTTGACGTCGGCAAACTTCACCGGAATGCCCTGTCTGGTGAGTTCCAGGGGTGAGCTGTTCCAGGTCATGGCCGCCACGAGTTCGCCGGAGGCAAGGGCCTGTTCGACCGTCGTCATGTCACTCTGGCGGAACCTCAGGAGGTCGCGCTGCTGCCTCAGGATATCGAGAACCTCCGCCAGGGATTCATCGGTCAGGTTGTCGGTATCGACGCCGGCGTAGATGGCGGCGCACCACCAGGCATCCTCGGCCGCATCGATGATCGAAAGCCTGCCGGCATAGCGCTCGTCCCACAGCAGGCCCCAGGACTCCTCCTCACCCTGCCAGTCGACGATGTCCGTGCGGTAGGTGATCGAGGTCTGTCCCCACTCGAAGGGGGCGAACCACTGCTCTCCCTCGTGCTGGGCGTCCTTGATGTTGTAGAGCGCCGGAACCACGTCCTTCCAGTTGGGAATCCGTGACGTGTCGATGGGCTGGAGAACGCCCGCGTGCCGCCAGCGTGGCACGTTGTTGCTGCATGGATGAATGAGATCCACGACGAAGCCCGCCCTCACCTTGGTGAAGGCCTCCTCGGCGTCGCCATAGACCGGACAGTCCGGTTCGACGCCATGTTGTTCGACATAGCCTGGCCAGTAAATCGGATCGTCGTAGCCGGCCCACGTGAAATAGATCGCCTGTTCGTCCTGGGCCTGGGCCGCCGTCAACGGCATCACCGTCGACACCAGTCCGACCGCAGCCATCGCCTGGCCAAGTTCGCGACGGCTCAGCTCCCGGTTTTCAAGTCGCTTGATGGTATCTCTGATATCCATGGATGTGATCCTCCAGGTTGTCACCCGCCCGGAGCGCTGTGGCCACGGGTCTCATGTGAGTCCGCACCACCTGGTTGCGGACCCGGGGAGCATCACCCAGATTTTCTGACTGGTCAATCAACTTTGAGACCGGCGTAACGTGGCAGGATTGCGTGTAGACTGTCCCGGAACAGCGGGAGTGACCGCCATGCGCGTCGTCGACGCACTGCCATCGAAGGTGGAGGTGAGGGAAGAGGGAGTATGGATCCCGCTCAGACGCGGCGTTCGCCTGGCGGCGCGCATCTGGCTGCCTGAGGATGCGGAACGCAATCCGGTGCCCGCACTTCTCGAGTATCTCCCCTATCGCAAGCGCGACATGACACGGCCGGGAGACGAGCCGAAACACGCATGGTTCGCCGGTCATGGCTACGCCAGCCTGCGCGTCGACCTCGCCGGCGCCGGCGACAGCTTCGGCGTCATGCGCGACGAGTACGCACCAGGAGCTCGAGGACGGCAAGGAGGTGATCGCCTGGATTGCCAGGCAGCCCTGGTGCACCGGCGACGTCGGCATGTTCGGCATCTCCTGGGGCGGCTTCAACTCGCTTCAGGTGGCTGCCCTGCAGCCTCCGGAACTCAAGGCCGTGGTCACCTCGTGCTCCACCGACGACCGCTATGGCGACGACATGCACTACATGGGTGGCTGTCTTCTCAACGACAACCTCGACTGGGGCACCACTTTCTTCGGCATCCTGCCTCTCCCCGGAGACCCGCTGATCATGGGAGAGGGCTGGCGAGAAAACTGGCTAGCGCGGCTGGAGGATGTCCCCTGCCCTGTCGAAACGTGGATGCGCCACCAGACGCGTGATGCCTACTGGCGTCACGGTTCGGTCTGCGAGGACTATGGCGCCATCCGCTGTCCGGTCTTCGCCGTTGGGGGCTGGCTCGACGGCTACTCCAATGCCATCTTCCGACTGCTTGCCGGGCTCGACGTCCCGCGCCTCGGCCTTGTCGGTCCCCATGCCCATCAATGGGGCCACATGGAGAACGCTCCCGGGCCCCACTTCGGATTTCTCCAGGAGATGCTGCGCTGGTGGGATCACTGGCTGAAGCACGAGGAAACGGGAATCATGGATGAGCCCATGCTGCGCGTCTTCCTGCAGGACGGGGTGCCGCCTCGTTCCTGGTACCGTGAGTGTCCGGGTCACTGGATCGGCGAAGTCTCGTGGCCCTCGGCGCGAATCCGCAGCCGCCGCTACCACCTGAACCCGGACGGTCTCGGCGTTGAGCCGGGCCGAGACGAACAGCGATCCGCCGTCACCCCACAGACACTCGGCCTTGCCGGCGGCGAATGGTGTCCCTACGGCACCGGGGGCGACGGACCGGAGTTCCCCGGCGATCAGCGCCAGGACGACGGCGCGTCGATCACCTTCGAGAGCCCGCCGCTTGACGCGGACGTGGACATTCTGGGCCAGCCGGTGGCGGAGCTTGACATCGAGGTCGACAGGCCGGTCGCCTACCTCGTCGCCCGCCTCAACGATGTCCACCCCGATGGCGCGGTGTCGCGGGCGACCTTCGGCGTCCTCAACCTCACCCACCGCCACGGACACGATGCGCCCGAGGCCATGCCCACGGGCAGCCGGACGGCGGTGCGGTTGACGCTCAACGACTGCGCCTACCGCTTTCGCAAGGGGCACCGCATCCGCGTGGCGCTCTCAACCACCTACTGGCCGATGCTGTTTCCGGCTCCCGAACCCGTGATGCTGACGGTCCATACCGGGACCAGTCATCTCGACCTTCCGGTGAGGCCTGCCACGGGCGGACCCCCGATCGGTGACTTCGGGGAACCCGAACAGGCGCCGGCGATGGCAAGCACGCAGATTGCTGCTCCACAATCGCGCAACGAGGTGACGATCGATCAACGATCAGGCCGTCTCGAGGTGACATCGCAGCGGGGCAGCGGCACCTACCGTATCGAGGACCATGGCCTCGAGTTCGCCAGGGACACCAGTGAACGCATGAGCATCACGCCCGACGACCCGCTCTCCGCAGAGAGCGAGTTCGTCGTCTCCACCCACATGAAACGCGGCGACTTCGAGGTAAACGTGCGCGCCCGCACCCACCTGAGGGCGTCACGCGACCAGTTCCATCTCGCCGCCGACCTCGACATCACGGAAGGCCGTGACCGGATCCTGACCCGCCGCTGGTCCGTGCCCATTGACCGGAATCTTGTGTGATACGCGGTGTGGAAACTATCCTCTGGCAGCCTTCGCCTCGGCAATGGCACCGAGAAACTCCACCATGGTGTGGGCGCCAAGGTAGGACGTCACGCCGGTGCCGACATCGAGCTTGGGGTTGACTTCAACGAAGTCAAATCCGATGACCTCCATGTGCCGTGCCGTGGCGCGCAGGATGTCGCGCAGTTCGGCATAGAGCATGCCGTTGGGTTCGGCGGAGATACAGCCAGGCACGAGCGACATGTCGAGAACATCGACATCAATCGACACGTACATCTTCTCGCCCCGCGGGAAGGTCTCGTGCACGAAGCCCTCGGGACCCAGCCTGCGGACTTCATCCATGGTGACGATGTGGCTGCCTTCGGCGCGGGCATCAATGAACTCCTGAAGGGCGCTCCGCAGGCTGCGGATGCCGATCTGCGTCAGCGACAGCACATGGGCCATGGGCTTGATGTGGCGGAAGGCATGACCGTTCGTGAACCTCAGGTCGTGCACGAATGGCTGATAATCCATGTGGGCGTCAAAGTGCATGACGTGCATGGGTTCACTGAACGCCCTCACCACCGGGTAGGTCACCGAGTGATCGCCACCGATGATGACCGGCATGGCGCCGCGCTCTAGGATGCCTGAGACATCGGCGGTGATGTTGTCGAATGTCCTTTCGACATTGGTCTCCAGGATGTCGCTGTCCCCGACATCGACGATACGCCGGTTTGCCGTTTCCTCGACCAGATAGGACTTGTCCGTGAGGATGTCGTAGTAGCCGTCCGAACCGAACCTCAGCGAATGCTCGCGGATGGATCGTGGTGCGAAACGCGACCCGCCCATGAAGGGAGATCCCTCGTCGGTCGGCGTGCCTAGAATGGCGTAGTCGGCATCGAGAGTGGCAATGTCGTCGCAGTAGTCCTGGCGCAGGAACGTCGCGATTCCGCCGTAGGGCGAGTTGTAGCGGCCTGCCGGCCCCCGCATGTTGATCTGCATGTTGCGTAACCCCAGCTAGAACCGTCCAAGAACCAGAAACCGCAACCCCGGTTCCCCCGTTGCCGGAAGCCTGTCCCAGGTCGCTTCCATCTTCAACAGCGCACCGCCCCCGCACAACTCCTCGCAGGCGTCCGCCATCCCGCCTAGAGGCGCCACCGCAAGGGACATCACCCCTCCCGCCCTCAGCAGCCTGACGAGACCGTCAAACACCTCGACAGACGCATCGTCACCGCTGAAAACCCGTGATGCGATGACAGCGTCGTAGCTGCGATCCGGCAGATCGGCCGGCGATCCGGCGCTGAAGAGCCGGCGGTAGACGCCCCTCCCTCGCGCGCGTGCCAGCATGCCGGACGCGACATCCATGCCATCAATGACCCGGTATCCCAGACCGGACAGAACCGCACCGGCCGCTCCGTCTCCGCACCCCCAATCGAGAATTTCCGCCCGGCGATCGTCCAGGTGGCGGGCAAGGTTATCGCAGCATCCGGCAGCGCCATCACGCATCGCTTCCCTCCGTCAGTCCGGGTGACGGGCCAAAGACCAGGGTCATGGTCTCGCCCGCGTCGCCAGCGAGGCGATCAGCGCTTCGGCGGCCGCAAGCGCCATGGCGCGGTAGCGAGGCGGTGCTCCGAGGGTCCGCATCGACTGGTGGTCGTTGTAGATGGCAGCAAGGCCGTGGGCAACGGTCGTGATGGCATCCGGATCCGCATCGGGAAACGAGGCGCGCAAGACATCCTGAAGCGCATCGGCGAAACCCTGCAGCCAGCTCTCGAGGCGGGCGGCAATTGCCGGGTTGCGGCGGGCGGCGGAGTAAACCGATTCAAGGACTGGCAACGCGTCGTCCGGTGCATCCCAGAACAGGTAGTGCGGCAGACCGCCGACGCCGGGGTTGGCGATGAACCAGGTTCGCATGTCGTCGTTCTGCCGCTGAAGGTGAACTTCCAGACGATCGAGAAACGCCGCAACCAAATTGTCGCGATTGCCGATGTAGTGCCGGATGATCGAGCGGCGGACACCCGCTTCACCGGCCACCTCCTCCAGGGAAACGGCATCCAGCCCCGAACGCGCCACGCACCGCGAGAACGCATCCAGGATCTGTTCCGATCGTTCGGCACTGAGGTCAGGACGCGCCATGGATGTCATCCCGGGTTGTGAGTGTCGTGTGGAGAGTGTTGATTGTCACTCTTGACAATCTATACTGGCGAACCATACTTGTCATCCACGAACACCGAGAGAGGGCTGGTTTCATGCGCTGCCACTACACCGCCATGCTGTCGCACTTCCTGATCCTTGCCCTCCTGGCATCTCCCTTCGCCATGGCAGCGGCGGATACCGCCAACAGCAGTCACGACTCCTGGAGCGGCCAGGTGGCCCATGTCTACGGCACCCGCGTGGTCGATCTCGACGGCAATGTTCACCGCATCGGGACCGACGCCGGTGTCCAGCCGGTGGTTCTCCTGTTCATGAACGCCTTCTGTCCGGTCTCCAGCCGCTACGCTCCCGAATTCAACGAACTTTCCGCGTTTGCCGATGCGCATGGCGCCTCCCTGTACGGTGTCATGTCGGGGCCCTACCTGACGGTGGGCGAAGCCAGGAACTTCGTGGCTGACCACGGATTCGACTTTCCTGTCATCTTCGATCCCTCCGGTGATCTTGCCCTGCGCCTCAACCCCCTCGTCACCCCTGAGGCCTTTGTCGTCGATACCAGGGATGATGTCATCTACCGGGGCCGCATCGATGACCGCTTCGAAGCGATCGGCGTCCTGCGCAACCAGATCACCAGCCACGACCTCAAGGATGCCATCGCGACGGTGGGGGCGGATGGTGACCCGCTGCCCCGTTCCACAACTCCTGTCGGCTGCGTGTTCGAGGGCTGGGAGGCGGACCGCCTGCCGGAATCCGTGACCTACAACCGGGATATCGCCCCCCTGCTCGCGGCCAACTGCACGGAGTGCCACAGGGACGGCAGCATCGCCCCCTTCCCTCTCGATACCTATGTCGATGCCAAGCGCCGGGCCCGCATGCTGGCCTTCGTGACCCGCGAGCAGATCATGCCGCCCTGGCGGGCTGTCGAGGGATTCGGCGCGTTCCGCGACGAACGGCACCTTTCCGGCCGGCAGGTCGCCCTCCTCGCAGCGTGGGCCGAAGCCGGCGCGCCGCTCGGCGAGGACGTGGAGGCGCTGCCGGAAACGGTGTGGCCGGACCCCACGTGGCGCGTCGGCGAGCCGGATTTGGTGCTCGCCATGGAAGAACCCTTCGCCATTCCCGCGACCGGTCCCGACATCTACCGGTACTTCGTCATCCCCTTCGAACTCTTCCAGGAACGCGCCATCAGCGCCATCGAGTTCCAGCCCGGCGACGAGCGCGTCGTTCATCACGCCAACATCTTTGTCGATTACTCGGGCCGGGCGCGCCGCGCCGACGCCAGGGACGACGAACCCGGTTTCTCCGTTTTCGGAACCGGCAGCTTCTTCGACTACAGCGGCGAAGCGCAAACCTGGGGCATCGGAGGCTGGACGCCCGGCGTCGATCCCTATGCCCTGCCGGACAATCATGCCATGTGGCTGCCGGCGGGCGCCGGCGACGTCGTGTTCGAGATCCACTATCATCTCAACGGCAAGGCCACCGAGGACCGCAGCCGGATCGGTCTCACGTTCGCCGACGGACCCGTCGCCCACTGGGTTGACGGGCTCGTGATCGGCACGCAGCAACTCGCGATTCCTCCGGAGTCGGACACCTACTGGCGCCACGTCCGGATGGAGGTTCCGGCGCCGTTGACCCTTGTCGACATCATGCCGCACATGCACTACCTGGGCGCCGAGGCGAAGGCGATCGCGACACTCCCGGACGGCACGCAGATACCACTGGTCCATGTCGAGGAATGGGATCTCAGGTGGCAGAACATCTACTTCTTCCGCGAACCCGTCCGCCTGCCCGCCGGCAGCACGATCGACGGCTGGATACGGTTCGACAACACGTCGGCCAATCCCTACAACCCGACGCTGCCTCCGAAGACCGTGACGTGGGGCTGGGGATCGGACGAGGAGATGATGGAATTCTGGATCAGCTTCGTGCTCGACGACTGGCGTGAGCGCGACCGCGTGATCAATGCATCATGGGAAACCTGGTCCGAAAATCCCCGATGGGACGGGCCGGTGCCGGATCTGGCCGATCTCAACCTGCGCTGAGACGGCGGACCTTCCCCTGGTCCTGGCGAACAAGGGCACGCTCCTTGATTCATGACCTGAGGGCGAAGCAATCCAATGGGTGAGACCCGGGGATCAGGTCCAGGTCGGCGGCGTCTCCCGCAGATCGAGACGGTCGCGCATGACGCCGGAGACGAGATACCAGGTGAGACCGAACTGGCGCAGGCCGTGATGGGGGACGAGGTCCAGCGGCTCCACGGGCATGTCGGTCTCCTCGCCAAGAACAAGACGTGTGAGCTGCGTGCCGAACATCGAACTCATGGCCACACCGCGCCCGTTGAAACCCAGACCGGCGTGAGCGTTCCGGGCGAGCCGGAAGAGACGCGGCGTGTGGTCGGGCGTCAACGCCACCCGGCCGCCCCATCGGTGGGTCCAGGCGACGCCTTCGAGCGCCGGGAAGATCGCCGTGGCCATCCTCTGCAGGTGTGTGACCGACCCTGGCTCCGCACCGTTCGTGAAGTTGCCGCGGCCGCCCATGACGAATCGATCGTCCCGATCGAGCCGGAAGTAGTGAAGCGTGCGGCGGGTCTCCGCGACCGCATGACGACCAGGCAGGATGACTGCGCGGCGTGTCTCGTCCAGGGGCTCGGTCGCGGCGATGAAACTGGTGACGGGTACCACGGAGCGCTCGAGTCCGGGCCATAACCGGTCGGTATAGCCATTCGTGCAGAGCAGCAGATGCTCGGCCTCGACTTCGCCACCGGCGGCCACCAGTCGCCAGCCGGCGCCGTGTGCATGAACGCTGTGGGCGCGGGTCCGGCCATGAACGATGGCGCCCTTGGCGACGGCCGCACGCGCCAGACCTCGAGCGTAGGACAGGGGCTGCACGTGACCGCCGCGAGGATCGTGCATGCCCATATGGTAGTAGTCCGTTCCGATGAGGTCCGTCAGGGCGGCGCGTTCCAGGCGTTCGACCTTCACGCCCAGTTCGCCCCATTCCCGGGACCACGCCTCGAGGAAGGCCTTGCCGTGGCGGCCAAGCCCGGCGCTGACCAGACCGGGGCGCTCGTGATCGCAGGTGATGCCGTGGCGGTCAATCAGGTCGAACACGAGATCCGTCGCCCGGTCGAGCATGGCCAGCACGGCCGGCGTCGCATTGCCGCCATACTTTGCCGCAATCTCCGAGGGCAGCATGCGCCAGCCCGGGTTGACCTGACCGCCGTTTCGCCCCGAGGCGCCCCAGCCCGGTTCACCGGCTTCCAGCACGATCACCCGTTTGCCGGCCTCGGCAAGGTGGAGTGCCGCCGACAGCCCGGTAAAGCCGCCACCGACGATGGCGACATCCGCACCGGTCTCTCCGGCAAGGGGTGGCGTGTCGATGGCCGGCGCCGCGCTTGCGGCCCACAGACTCTCCGGCAGCTTCATCACGGATTCCCCCGATCCAAAGGGCAGTCTAGTCTGCACACCGGATCCGGGACCAGACCGACGAACCTGGAGGAACCATGACCACCCCTCCCAACATCCTTCTTGTCATGATGGATCAGCTCGCCCCCCAGGTGCTGAAGCCCTACGGCGGCACGGTGTGCCGGACGCCCAACCTGGAGCGGCTGGCCGGTGAGGGCGTCGTGTTCGAAAACGCCTACTGCAACTACCCGATCTGTGCGCCGGCCCGTTTCAGCCTCATGTCGGGCCGCATGCCAAGCCGCATCGGAGCATTTGACAACGCAACCGAATTTCCATCCGAGATTCCGACCTTCGCACACTATCTTCGCGCAATGGGGTATCACACCTGCCTCGCCGGCAAGATGCACTTCGTCGGCGCGGACCAGCTTCACGGTTTCGAGGACCGGGTGACGACCGACGTCTATCCCTCCGACTTCTCGTGGACCAGCAACTGGTCGCTGGACCAGACCTTCTGGGAACCGGGGCTCAATTCGGTCGAGGCCGTGCTCGATGCGGGACCCAGGCGACGCAGCGTCAACACGAACTACGATGAGGAGGCAACCGTCGAGGCCTGCCGCTGGCTCTACGATCACGCCGACAGGGCCGACGGCCGGCCCTTCTTCCTGACGGCCAGTTTCATCAGTCCGCACGACCCCTACCTGGCGCCGCCCACCCACTGGGACCTCTACGCGGACGACGAAATCGACGATCCCAGGGTCGGCGATATCCCACTCGAAGAGCGTGACCCCCACAGCCGCAGACTGTACTACACGATCGGCCGCCACATGCAGACGATCGGCCCTGCCGATGTCCGCCGGGCGCGACGCGCATACTATGCCGTGATGACCTGGCTCGATGAGCGCATCGGGCGGATTCTGGAGACCCTCAAGGCCATCGACGCACGCGACAACACGATCGTCGTCGTGACGGCCGATCACGGGGACATGCTTGGCGAACGCGGCCTGTGGTTGAAGATGAACTTCTTCGAGTGGTCCGTGCGCGTACCGCTGATCGTGCATGCGCCGCAATTCTATGGTGCGCGCCGGGTCACAGAGAACGTGTCCCTGCTGGATCTCTTCCCGACCTTCCTGGAGTGGGCCGGCGACGGCGAACTGCCGGAACTGTTCGCGCCGATCGACGGCGCCAGCATCGCCGGGCTGGCCGCGGGGCACGGCGACGGCTGGCCCGATATCGTCGGCAGCGAGTTCTGCGGCCAGGGCACTTCCTCTCCGGTGCTGATGATTCGCCGCGAACGCTGGAAGTACATCCAATGCGAGGATGATCCGCCCCTGCTCTTCGACATCGCGCAGGATCCCGATGAACTCGTCAACCTGGCCGGGACACCGGAGGTCAGCGGCATCGAGACCGATCTTGCCAGCGAAGTCCGTCGCTGGTGGGATCCTGCGACCCTGAAGGATCGCGTGATCGAGAGTCAGAAGCGCAGGAAGTTCCTTCACGCCGCCCTGTCGGTTGGCCGTCGCACACCCTGGGACTGGCAACCGGTGCGTGATGCCTCGCGTGAGTACGTGCGTGGCGACTATCCCAGGAACTAAAGCTGCCGGGCGGCGGAAGACACACAGCATGATCGCCACCTCGGCCGCACCCATGTCCACGCTGACGGCCGCTGCATCAACATTGCGGCGTGGCGCGTGACCATGTGCCGGTTTCCGCCTGCTCCCCTGGTGGATCAGGAACGGCCGTCCTTCATGCCGGGTGCCAACTGGCCTGATCGCCTGCGTGCAGGGTAGGCTGAATCGGCGTATCGGATACGAAACAGGGGCAAGTCTTGAAGGCAGACACCGGAACGAACGAATGGCGCCGCAGTCCGCGCCGGGTGCACGTGCACTTCGACGGCATCCGTGTCGCGGACTCCGAGCGCACCATGTTGCTCCGTCAGCACGGCTTCCTGCCGGTTTACTACTTCCCCGAAGACGACGTGAAGACCGACCTGCTCGTGGCCACCGACTACACGACCACGTCGCCCTACAAGGGCACGGCGAACTATTGGCATCTCGACACCGGATCACGGATCGCGCGCTTCGCCGTATGGCGATACCTGCGGCCGAAGGAGGGATCGCCCGACACCAGAGGTCACTACGGTTTCGACTGGCACAGCATGGATGCCTGGTGGGAGGAGGACGAACGCCTCCACGTGCACGCGCGCGATCCGTTCCTGAGGGTGGACGCGGTGCAGAGCGCCCGATCCGTCAGGGTCGAGATCGCCGGACGCACCGTTGCGGAGACGCACCACCCGGTGCTGCTGTTCGAGACCGGTCTGGTGACGCGCTACTACGTCCCCGCAGAGGACGTGCAGTCCGGACTGTTCGAGCCGAGCGCCACCTACACGCTCTGTCCCTACAAGGGCCGTGCGCGCTATCACCATGTCCGGATCGACGGCGCACGGCATGGCGATGCGGCCTGGCAGTATGTCCGCCCCCTGCCCGCGGTGGCGGCCATTGCCGGGCACTTCGCATTCTGGAGTGAACGCGCCGACACAACGATTGTCGTCGACGGGAAACCCCTCGCCGACAGAGGCGTGCGCTCCGCCGGCGAGGGCGGCGAGTGGCTGCAGCCGTGGCGTGAGTTCTGGGGTGAGCCCCCGCCGGCTGCAATGAAGGGTGCCGGCACCGGAAAACAGTTGGAAGCCGCGCGTCCCAATGGACGGGCCGAGGGTCCGCCCGACGGCGTCATGGATCTCGACATCGAACGCGCCGGAGGAGGCCCGGAGGACTGGCTGGGACAGGGATGAGCGGAGGGGTAACTTCTGCCCCCTGACTGGTACGCCTTGCATGCGTACTCTACGCTGTCGGCGAACCCAGAGCCCGTCAAGGAGCCATGCCATGATCCAGTCACGTCCCGAACTCGTCGGAACCTTCGGTATGGTGACCACCACTCACTGGCAGGCCAGTGCCGCCGGCATGGCCATGCTGGAACGGGGCGGCAATGCCTTCGATGCGGCGGTGGCGGCCGGCTGTGTCCTGCATGTGGTCGAACCCGACCAGAACGGCCCTGGCGGCGACGTTCCCCTCATCCTGTGGAGCGAGAAGAGGGGCCGGGTGGACGTCATCTGTGGCCAGGGGGTGGCGCCGTCGACGATCTCCGGCGAGGCCCTGCGGAACATGGGACTCGATATCATGCCCGGGACCGGACATCTGCCGGTCGTCGTGCCGGGCAGTTTCGGCGCCTGGATGCTGCTGCTGCGCGACTACGGATGTCTCACGGTCCGCGAGGTTCTCGAACCGGCCATCGCCATCGCCCGAGACGGCTTCCTGCTCACGCCGACGGTCGCTTCCGTTCTCCAGGAAGCGCGCGGTTTCATGGAGGAATTCTGGCCGACATCGGCTGAAGCCTACTGTGACGGCACCCTCGAGGCCGGTGATCTCCATTGCCTGCCCATGCAGGCCCGGACCTGGGAGAGGATCATCGAGGAAGCGGAGGCCGCAGGCGGTGACCGCGAGGCCCAGGTCGAGGCGGCACGCAACGCATGGTACGAGGGGTTCGTCGCGGAGGCGATCGACCGGTTCATGCGGGAACCGGTCATGGATTCCAGCGGCGAGGCCCACGCGGGATTTCTCACCGGCGACGACCTGGCACGCTGGCGCGCTGCCGTCGAAGATCCGGTGACGCTGGAGTACGGCGATTACACCGTCTGCAAGGCCGGACCCTGGTCGCAGGCCCCTGTCCTGCTCCAGCAACTCGCCCTCCTCAAGGGCTTCGGCGTGGCGGACATGGACGCGTCGGGACCTGAATTCGTCCACGTGATCCAGGAATGCGCCAAGCTTGCCCTTGCCGATCGCGAGGCCTTCTACGGCGATCCCGACTTTGTCGACGTGCCGCTTGAACGGCTGCTGTCGGAGGACTACTGCGACGGCCGGCGCCAGCTCGTCGAGGAAACCGCCAGCATGGAAATGCGCCCCGGGACGATCGACGGATACGGTGGCGCCATCACGCTGAGAGCACTGGGCTCAACCAACATTGCCCAAGCATCGACCTCTCTCGAGAGCAGCGCCGGATCGAAACCGTGGAGCACTTGGGCCGAATTCGTGGCCCGCCGCCATGGTGATACCTGCCACTTCGACATCATCGACCGTCATGGCAACATGATTTCGGGCACGCCTTCGGGCGGCTGGCTCACCGGATCGCCCGCCGTGCCCGGCCTGGGCTTCCCGGTCTCGGTCAGGGGACAGATGTTCTGGCTCGATGACGCCCATCCCAACAGCCTGCAGCCTGGCAAGCGGCCACGCACCACACTGACCCCGACCCTGGCGCTTCACCATGGCGAGCCGCGTCTCGTCTTCGGCACGCCCGGCGGCGACCATCAGGACCAGTGGTCTCTCCATGCCTTCCTGCGCCACGTGGATCACGGCATGACTCTCCAGGAGTCCCTCGATGCGCCGTCCTTCTATACCGACCACATGCCGAGTTCGTTCTACCCGCGCGAATGGATGCCAGGTCATCTTGCCATCGAGGACCATTTCCCCCGGTCCACTCTCGAGGATCTTGACCGCAGGGGCCACGATCTCAGGATCTATCCGCGCTGGAGTCACTACAACTCCATGACGATGGCCTCGAAGACAGGCCGTGTGCTGCGCGCTGCTGCCAGTCCGCGCCGGCAGTGCTACGCCGTCGGCCGCTGACCCGTTTCAGCAGGGGTTGAGCGGCGGCTCGCCGTCGATGTAGCGCCGCACTTCCTCCGCCATCCGCGTTGCGGCGTCGCGCACGGTCTTGATGGACGCCCCGGCGATATGCGGAGTCAGGACCACGCCCGGGTGGGAGAGCAGCGGCCACTCCGCCGGCACGGGCTCGACGGCGAAGGTTTCCAGCATTGCTCCCTTGAGGTGCCCGCTGTCGAGGGCATGTGCGAGAGCATCGTAGTCCACCAGCGGTCCACGGGCCGTATTGACGAACCATGCTCCCCGCTTCATCCGGGCGAAGGCATCCGTGTTCATCAATCCTTCGGTCTGGGGGGTGACTCGAGCGTGCAGCGTGACGAGGTCCGACTGTTCGAGGAGCGCATCGACATCCACCTGGCGAACCTTGTCATCCATGTCCCCGGGGGGCACGACCACCAACGGGTCGGCCACAAGAATGCGGCAGTCGAAGGCGCGCAGCAGGCGAACGACGCTGGCGCCGATGTTCCCGTAGCCGATGACGCCGACAGTCATGTCGCAGAGTTCCATGCCGGCCTCGTCGGCACGGTAGAGGTCACCCCGCCACACACCCTGGCGCAATGCATCGTGTCCTCGGACGATGTTGCGGGTCAGGGCAAGAATCGCACCGATGGTGAATTCCGCCACCGCCGACGCATTGCGTCCCGGCGTGTTGACGACACGGATGCCGCGCGTCCGTGCCGCTGCCATGTCGATGTTGACCGGTCCACCGCGCGAGACGGCAACACACTTCAGTCCGGGCAATCGTTCCATCATGGAGGCCGAAAGAGGAGCGAGATGGGTCACAAGGATCTCGGCGTCGCCAATCCTCGCGACGATGTCGTCGGGATCGCCCATGTATTCCTTGAGACCATCCATTCCCGGAACCCGGTAGCCGTGCTCCATGGGCTCGTCGGGCCACGCCAGTTCGTGAAGCCTTGTCGCGACATGTCTCCCGCAGGCCTCGCGCAGGGCGTCATCGAACATCCATGGGAGCATGAAGCGGTCACCAATAATCGAGACTTTCCGGGTCATTGGTTTGCCCCGCGTTTCACGTCGGCGTGCGTACCCCACACGGCAGTCATGTCGCTGTGACATTCGCGCGCCACGTCGATCTCCTTGCCTTCCAGCGTGAAAGCCACGTCCTTCAACGCCAAGGTGCCGGCATCCATGCCGATGATCACGTCCACATTCACAAGCGTACTGCCGCACGGTCAAAGTCCGGGTCAAGGTATCCGCACCCGGCCGGAAATGCACCAGCACCACATGGTATCATCGTCGCGGGCGATCGAGCCCGGGACCATCGCCCGTCGGAGGCCCCCGACTGCGGATGGCCGGCGCAATGTCGCTCGGCGACGAGTAAACCGGGATCGCGACGGGCGGTCACATCGGCTACGGTCCTCTGGACGTCTGGGTGTACTGCATGAAGATCGAACGCATCATCGCCCGTCCGCTCAAGCGGGGATCGCCCCTCGACCGGGCAACGTCGCCACGCGCGTCCATTCCGCCCGGGGGAGATGGCGGCAACACGCTGGCCCGCTACCGCGAGTTTTCCGGACGTGCCCGGGACCCGGGAGGCAGCGGCCCGCCGGCGCTGTGCATGGCCATCGCCAGTGACGGCACCTGGGGCATGGGGGTCACGGATTTCTCCGGGGCAGTCGTGCCCCTGATCAACGAGTACTTCGCCCCCCTGATCGAAGGCGGCAATGCGCTGGCGACCGAACGGTTGTGGGACCTCATGTTCCGTCATGCCAGCGTTCCCGGCGTGGGCGGTATCGTGAGCTACGCGATCAGCGCCATTGATCTCGCCTTGTGGGATCTCAAGGGTAAGATCCTGCAGCGCCCGGTCTATGAACTGCTGGGCGGGCCCGCGCACGCGGAAATCTCCTGCTATGCCACCGGCCACGACGTTGCGTGGCTGCTCGAATCGGGTTTCGAGGCGGTCAAGCTGCCATGCTTTCTGGGTGAGGCCCAGGGCATCGTGGCTCTCGAGAGGATCGAGGAGAAGGTGGCGCACGCCAGGGAGATGCTCGGACCCGAACGCGAGCTGATGCTCGACTGCTGGGTGGCCGGAGACGTGGAGTTCATGGTGAGGCTTGGCGAACGGTTGCGGCCCTATGGCCTGAAGTGGCTCGAGGACTATCTCTACCCCGAGGACTTCGCCTCATACGAGGAACTGCGCCGGCGTCTGCCCTGGCAGACGCTGGCTACCGGCGAACGCTGGTTCACCCATCTCCCCTTCGGCGAGGCAGCGGCGCGCCGCACCGTCGATATCTTCCAGCCCGACGTCCGTTGGGTCGGAGGTGTGACGGCCTGCATCAAGATCGGTCACATCGCCGAAGGCGCTGGCCTCCAGGTGGCCCTGCACGGCGGTGTCAACGACTCGTTTGGCCAACACCTGTGCCACGCCATGCCCAGCAACATGTGGGGGGAACTCTACATTGACTCCGCCCCCGGCATTCCCCTGGCGGAAGGCTGGCGCCCCACACCGGGCATGGCCGTCCCGAAAAACGGTCGCCTCGTTCCACCGGCCACGCCCGGATTCGGCATCGAGCTCACCCGCGACGAACTCGAGGCCATGTCCGACTGACACATCACGGCACGTCCGCGGCAGCGGGACGGGCACATGGAGGAATCCGCACGGCACTGCAAGGGGGGCGCATGATGTCATTTGCGGCGACTTTCGTGATCGTGACGGCTGCGCGGTCCGAGGCGCCACGGAACCGCGACATCACTAGCGCGAACGGCGGCACGTTTGCAGGTCGAGGTCATGTGGGCAGCAGCCGGCGCACCTGGAATGACATGGCATCATCCTGCTTGACGTCAATGGCGACGTTGCTAACCTGACACCGAAATGCGGGCGTCTCGCATGAAAGTCCGGCGTCGTCGGACCCAATCGCCTCAACCCTGTTGGAGATCGAACACATGGCATCCACCAAAGACCGCATCAGGCAGATCATCGCTGACAATCTCGATGTTGGCCGTGAACCCGACTTCGACGCGAAACTCGTCGACTCCGGCGTTTCGTCGGTCGACTGCATCGCCTTTTTCAAGATCGTGAACGATGAGTTCGGTCTGGGACTGGTCGCCGAAGAGTGCCGGCAGTTCGAGACCCTGAATCAGCTGGTTCAGCACATCGATCAGAAGGCGGCGTAACAACAAACCCGCACCGGCTGCCGGCGGGAAATTGCCGGAAGCGAACCGGGGCCGGCTGACGCCGGCCTCGTCGTGTTTGTTGGCGGGCTGCAAAGAGGCACGCGGCGCCCTGGGACGTCTTGTCCTGCTGGTTATCGGGATCGACGATTCCGGGTGCCGCGGATGGCCGTGCATCGTCCTCAATCGCGCAAATTCCCCTGATCATCCTCGCTGGTTTACGAAGGTCCGCCCATGCACTGGAGCATTGGGACCGTCACCGGACACTCGACGGATGAGGCTCCATGGACCGATTTCCCCTGCCGGGAAGGGCGGAGTCGTGCTTCGTGGATTTGAATGAGACCGAGTTTGCACGATAGAGTTCCTCGTCTGCCGATCGAGGACTCCCAGCCATGGCCCCGACGGAGAACACATGGTGGACTCCCTGGCGCGAGGTTGATGGCGCGATCGTCCTCCATGTCGATCTGGCGCCGGACGCCGAACGCGAAGCGTGTGCCGACTCGGTGCTTGACGACAGCGAGAAGGCGCGCAGCCGCCGCTTTCGCTCCGTGCGCGCCCGACGCGAGTTCGTGCTGTGCCGGGCGGCGCTTCGAATCAACCTCGCCGAACGCCTGGGTTGCTCCTGGGGACGGCTTTCCTTCGGCTTCCTGGAACACGGCAAGCCTTACGTCAGGCTCGCCGCCCGATCTGTGGACATCTCGTTCAACGTCAGTCACAGCGGCGGACACGGCCTGATCGCGATCACCAATGAGGCGTGTGTCGGCGTCGACGTGGAGGAACGCGCGCCGCGGCGCGATCTCGATGGCATCGGCAGCCTGGTGTACGGTCCCGAGGAACGGCGGCTGCTGGGAACTGCGTCGGGTCGCGCGAAGGTGCAGATCTTCTATCGCCTGTGGAGCATGAAGGAAGCACTGATCAAGGCGATCGGCACCGGGTTCTCCCTGAGTCCGTCGGGATTCGAGGTTCCCCGACCGATGCTGCAGGGAGAGCGATCCGGAACCTTCCGCTTTCCGCATCTGCCTTCACAGACGTGGCGAATCCTGGATCTGGGAGAGCCGAGATTCGCCGCCGCACTTGCCTACCGGCTATCGTCATGACCAGGATCGATCCCGGACGTGAATCGCCCGAGGAGAGAGCCCCGCGAGTGACCACCCTGGCTGGAGCCCGCCTTCCTCCGGGTGCGGTCGTTCTCCCACCATGCCACACGATTGCCGGCCTTGCACACCAACGGACGTCATGAGCGCCAGTGGACGCAAGGGCCTGCGCTACGAGCCCCACGAAAAGCCGCCGCCGGCACTCTCCTTCGGCCTGGGCCTGCAGATCGTCGTTCTTTCCATCGCCGGCATCATCCTGGTGCCAACCATCGTGATGCGGGCGGGCGGCGCCGGCGAGAGCTACCTTGCGTGGGCGGTGTTCGCGACCGTCGCGATCTGCGGCGCGACCACGATCCTGCACGCGATCCGGGTCTGGCGGATCGGCACCGGCTACCTGATCGTGATGGGACCCAGCGGGGCCTTCATCGCGATCTGCGCTGCCGCCATCGCTGAGGGCGGCCCGGCCCTGCTGGCGACCCTGGTGGTCGTCTCGTCCGTGCTGCCGCTCCTGCTCGCGGCGCGGCTGCCGCTGTTCCAGCGGCTGCTGACGCCGACAGTCTCGGCAACGGTGCTGATGCTGGTCCCGGTCACGGTGATGCCGGCCGTGTTCGGCCTCCTCGCCGCCGTGCCGGAAGACTCCTCCGGCGCGGCGGCGGCGCTGAGCGCGCTTGCGGCACTCGTCGTCATCGCCGGCGTCGCGCTGAAGGCGACGGGCGCGCTGCGGCTGTGGGCGCCCATCATGGGCGTGGTCGCGGGCTCCGCCGTCGGCGCCGCGTTCGGCCTCTACGATGTGGACCGCGTCCTCGCCGCACCGTGGTTCGGCGTGCCGACGGGCGAGTGGGCGGGCTTCGATCTCGAATTCGGTGCGGCATTCTGGGCGCTTCTGCCGGCTTTCGTGCTCGTGACCGTCATCGCCTCCATCCGCACGATCAGCGGCGCCGTCGCCATCCAGCGGATCTCGTGGCGACGGCCCAGGGTGGTGGATTTCCGTCCGGTGCAAGGTGCGGTGATGGTGGACGGTCTGGGCAATCTCGCCGCCGGTCTCGCCGGCACGGCGCCCAACGCGGCCACGACTGTCGGCGCATCGGTGACCGAGCTGACGGGCGTTGCCGCGCGACGCGTCGGCATCGCCACCGGCGCGATCTTCATCGCGATCGCGTTCCTGCCCAAGTTGCTTGCCGTGGTGCTGGCGATACCGGGCCCGGTGGTCGCGGCCTATCTCGGGGTACTGCTGGCGATGATCTTCATCGTCGGCATGCACATCGCGATGCAGGACGGAATCGACTACCGCAAGGGTCTGATCATCGGCGTCTCGTTCTGGATCGGCATCGGTTTCCAGTACGACATGATCTTTCCCGAACAGGTCTCCGAATTCGCCGGCGGCCTTCTTCGCAGCGGGGTCACGACCGGCGGTATCGCGGCCATCCTGATGACCATCTTCGTGGAGATGACGGGAGCGCGCCGCAGCCGGATCGAGATGGCGTTCGATCTCTCCGTCCTCCCGCTGATCAGGAAGTTCCTGGGCGAATTCACCGCCCGGAACGGGTGGGACGAGGCGATGGCCGAACGGCTGGACGCCGCCTGCGAGGAGACGCTGCTCACGCTCGTCCGGCGTGACGGGGAATCCGGGGAGAAGCCTCGAAAGCGGCGCCTGCGCCTGGCCGCCCGCCGCGAAGGCGACGAGGCGGTGCTCGAGTTCGTTGCCGCCGCCCAGGACGACAACATCCAGGACCGGCTGGCGCTGATCGGCGACGAGCCCGACGGGATTCCGGCGGAACGCGAGATGTCGCTGCGGCTGCTGCGCCAGCTGGCGTCCTCCGTGCGTCACCAGCAGTTTCACGGAGTCGATATCGTGACCGTTCGCGTTGCCGCGCCAGCGTCCACGACAGACGAGAAGAAATGAGGTTCTCGTACCACCGCAAGGTCCCCGGCAGCAGCCTATACACGCCTGCGCAACTGCGCGAACATGACGGTTATCGCCCCTCGGAGTACTGCGATGAATGAACTGGACCAACCGGACAACGGACACCGCGTGGGAGGACGCTCCTCTTCCGGCGACGCCATAGCGATCGTCGGCATGGCCTGCCGCTTTCCGGGCGCGCCGAGCCTTCCCGAATTCTGGAATCTCATGGAGCGCGGCGGGAATGCGGTCAGCGAGGGCGAGCCCGGTTCCGGTGCGGGACGCCTGGGCGAGATGTTCCCCGACGCCGCCGCACGCGGCGCGGCATGCCGGTTCGGGGCCTTCGTCGACGACATCGACCGCTTCGACGCGGCGTTCTTCCGAATCTCTCCGGTGGAAGCGCAGCTTCTCGATCCGCAGCAACGCATGATGCTCGAGACGAGCTGGCATGCGCTCGAGGACGCAGGCATCGATCCGGACTGCCTCAAGGGCACCCGAACCGGCGTCTACACCGGTATCAGCACTGACGAGTATCGCATGCTGGTCCTCGACTCCGCCCGGCCTTCGGAGGCGGCGGGGTGTCTCTACGCCCTCAGCGGCACGAACATGAATGGCGCCGCGGGACGAATCTCCTTCGTGCTCGGTCTGATGGGGCCGGCCAAGGCCGTGGATGCGGCCTGCGCCTCGTCCCTGGTCTCCATTCACGATGCGGTGGCGGATCTCCAGCAGGGCAAGGCGGATCTCGCCCTCGCGGGAGGCGTCCACACCATGCTGAACGGCCGCGTGTACGAACTCCGTGCGGATTCCATGATGTTGTCGCCGGATGGCCAGTGCAAGGCCTTCGACGCGTCCGCCAACGGCTACGTGCGCGGCGAAGGGTGCGGGGTCGTGGTGTTGAAACGCCTGAGCGAAGCGGAAGCAGACGGCGACCGTATCTGGGCGGTGATTCGCGGTGCCGCGGTCAACCACGGCGGGGCCAGCGCGGGATTGACGGTGCCCAACATTCCGGCGCTCGAGCAGGTCATCGAAGCTGCTCTCTTCCGGGCGGACCTTTCGCCGGCGAAAGTGGACTATCTCGAGGCACACGGAACCGGCACCACGGTGGGGGATCCCATCGAGATGACCGCTGCGGTCACGGTCTACGGGCGGGAGCGTGACGCCGATCATCCGTTGCTCGTCGGCTCCGTCAAGACCAACATCGGTCACCTCGAGGCCGCGGCCGGGGTGGCCGGGCTCATCAAGGCGGCTATGGTCGTGAAGTCCGGCTTGATTCCGAAGCATCTGCACTTCAGGGATCCCAATCCGGGCCTCGACTGGGACCGCCTGCCGGTACGGATCACCACCGAGACCATGGAATGGCCCTGCCATGGCGAGCAGCCACGGCGGGCGGGCGTGAATTCCTTCGGGATTTCCGGCACGAACGCCCACATCGTGCTGGAGGAGTATCGCTCTTCTCACTCCGGATCGACCGCGGAACTTCGGCCCGTTGGCTCCCCCCGCAAGGTGTCGATTGCGCTACCGGTTGCGTCAGGCGTTTCATCGCCTCCGGACGAGGAAGCGGTGCACCGCATCTCCCGCGTGCTGCCGCTCTCCGGGAAGACAACGTCCGCGCTCCGGGATCTCGCCCGACGTTATCTTCAGTGGCTCGACGAAGGCCTCGGCGCATCGTCTCAAGCCGGTGCCGAACCGGAATCGCTGCTGTCCGACATGGCGTGGACCGCAAGCACAGGCCGGAGCCATTTCGACTGCCGACGCGGTGTCGTGTTCCACGATGCCCGCTCCCTGCGAAAGCGGCTGGAGGAAGTCGCTGACTCGGCTGACGAGGCTACGACGCGGGGCCGGACAGCCCGGATCGCATTCGCCTATACCGGCCAGGGAAGCCAGTGGGCGGGCATGGGACGGGACCTCTACGAGCGGGAGCCGGTGGCACGGGCGGTGCTGGACCGCTGCGAGGCGGTGTTCCTGGAGCGAAGGGGCACCTCCCTTCTCGACGTGATGTTCGGGCGCGGCGATGCCTCGGGGGATCTGGGCGACACAGCCTGGGAGCAGCCAGCTCTCTACGCGCTCGAGTGCGCGCTCACCGCGCTGTGGTCGAGCGTGGGTGTCCGGCCCTGCGCTGTGGTCGGACACAGTGCCGGTGAACTGGCTGCGGCCCAAGCGGCGGGAGTGTTCAGCCTCGAGGACGGAATGCACTTCTCGCAGGCACGCGGCACGGCGCTGTCGGGCACCAGCCCCGGTGCCATGGCCGCCGTCTTCGCGCCCCCGGCACGCGTGGAGTCCGCCGTGGAAACCCTGAACCGGCAGTTTGGCAGCGTTGGGCTGAGCGTTTCGGCGGACAATGGCCTCCACCAGGTGGTCAGCGGTCCCGTTGAAGCGATCGAGGCCATCACGGCGCAGCTGAAGTCCGAGGGAGTCCGGGTCCAGCGCCTGAACACAACCCGCGCCTTTCATAGCGCCCTCGTGGAACCGGCCCTCGACACCCTGGAGGCAGCGCTCAACGACGTGGCAATCAGCCCGCCTTGCATCGATGTGATCAGCAACCTGACCGGCCGCGTCGTCGAGCCCGGCACGACACTGGACGGCGCCTACTGGAGGCGTCACGCGCGGGAGCGGGTATCCTTCGGCGGCGCGGTGCGGACCCTGGCCGACCTCGGAGTGGATCTCGTCATAGAGATCGGACCCCGTTCGCTTCTGGCTCCGCTGGCGGTTTCGGCATGGCCCGATTCGGCGCCGCCGCCCCGGGTCATTGCGAGCATGGGCCTGCCGGATGAGGAGAAAACCACTCCCGGATCGGCGAGGGTGTTCGCGGACGCGGTCGCGGAGGCCTACGAGGCGGGGCTGTCGATCCGCTTCCAGGGGCTGTTCGCGGGCGAGTCCCGACGGCGGATCCCGATACCCGACTATCCTTTCCAGAGAGAACGTTTCTGGCTGGAGGCATCGAAACGGCGTCGCCGCGCGGCCGGTCATCCACTGCTCGGAGTCCGGCATGCTTCCGCCAGCGGTGAGATCTCCTATGAGACGGACGTGTCCGCCAGCGAACCGGCCTGGCTCGCCGATCATCGCGTGTACGGCCAGGTCGTGGCGCCCGGAGCGCTCTACGGCGCGATGGCGGCGTCGGCGTCTCTTGCCGAAGGCAGCGAACGCGTCGCGCTGGGGGACATCCAACTGCATAACGCGCTCGTGATGTCCGATGAGGGGGAAGACGACGCAGAGCAGAAGGGCATCCGGGCCATGCAGGTTCTGCTCGGCGCTCCCGAACCGGGGATGACGCGCCGAGTTCAGGTGTTCAGCAGAGGCGGTGACGATGAGTGGACTCTCCACATGGAGGGACGTACGACGAACGCTCCCTCTGTCGAGGGCGGAACGCGGGTCGATCTGGAAAGCCTGATTTCAGGCCTTTCACCGCTGGACACGACGACCTACTACCGGGCACGGGCGGAAACCGGAATTGACCTGGGTCCGTCGTTCCGCACCCTTCAAAGAACCTGGTGCGGCCCCGGGGAGGCTCTGGGAGAGGTGTCGCTTCCGGAAGCCTCAGGCAGCAACGAGGTCGACATTCATCCGCTCCTTCTGGACGGCTGCTTCCAGGTCGTGGGCGCGGCGCGCGGACTCGGCGGAACCCAGGGCCAGACCACCTATCTTCCCTTCGCCTGGGAGCGCTTCTGGCTCAACGGGAAACTTCCCGAAAGAGTGTTCTGCCACGTGCGCATGAAAGCGGCGGAGCAGGTGTCGGAATCGAGCGATCCTCCGGAAGTCCAGAGCGGAAACCTGTGCATCTATGATCCGGACGGAGTCCAGATCGGTGGACTGAGCGACTACGCCGTCAAGCGGGCGACGAAGGAGGCGCTTCTCTCGTCGGTCGCAGGCATCGACGACCTTCTCTATGAAGTGACGTGGCAGGAACGCGCCCTGCCGCCCGGCGTTCAGTCCGCCGACTTCTTTCCTGAACCTGCCGAGGCCAAGGCCCGTGCCCGGCTTCTTCCCGACTACCTGCGCGATGCCGGGGTGGAGCCACAGAGCAGAAACGCCCTGCTCGCAGATCTGGAGAGCTGGTCGCATGCCTACGCGATCGCAAACCTGGATCGGCTGGGATGGGTTCGAACGGTTGGGGAGAGCGTAAGGCCCGAGGAACTGCGAGAGACGCTGAACGTCGCTCCGGAACACGAACGACTCTTCCGCCGGATGCTCGAGATGGCGGCCCGGGCGGGGGTGCTGGCGGAGGATGGCGACGCCTTTGTGGTGCGCTCGGGAACCGGGGATGCCTGGCCGGCGGCTATCCCTGAGGATCCGGAGAGCCATGCCGAAGAGATGGCGGCACGCTATCCCCATGGACTGACCGAGATCGGGTTGTTCCGTCGCTCGGGCGGTGCTCTCGCTGACGTGCTTGTGGGCAAGAACGATCCTCTGACACTCCTATTCAGCAGCGGTGAACCGACCGCGGCCGACCTCTACCTGCGCGCCCCGGTGGCGCGCGCGGCAAACCAGATGCTGAGCGAAGCGGTCCGCACGCTCGTGGCCGCGCTGCCGCCGGGACGGCGACTGCGGTTGATCGAGATTGGAGCGGGCACCGGATCCGCCACCGCCGCCGTGCTTCCGGAACTCCCCGAAGGGCGTTTCGACTACATGTACACCGATATCTCGGCAGGCTTCTTCTCGGAAGCCGAAGCTCGCTTCGGCGATGGTGGCGGATGCATCGAGTACCGTCCGCTCGATATCGAGAAGGACCCCATCGAACAGGGCTTCGATCTCCACGGATACGACATCGCCATAGCATCCAACGTGCTGCATGCCACACGCTATCTGGAGGAGACGCTGGCGCACTGCCGCAAGCTGCTGGCGCCATCGGGGCACCTGGTTGCGCTCGAGAACCTGCGCGGTCTGGGCTGGATGGATCTCACGTTCGGACAGCTTGATGGCTGGTGGCGTTTTGCCGACGACTTCCGTCCCCATCACGCCCTCGCCAGTCCCGCGGTGTGGCGGCGGGCGCTCGGCAACACCGGTTTTGAGGCCGTCGAAGTGCTCGGAGTGGACGAGTCCGACCCGCCGGAGACCATGGACAAGGGCGTGATTGTGGCGAAAGGCCCGGCGCGGGTAGAGGAGTCGCCGGGAACCTGGGTCCTCAGCGCGAACGAAGGCGGCCTCGCAGAAGAGATCGCCGCAGACCTGGCGGCGCGGAACCAGACTGTCCTTCTCGCCGGAGCCCCGCCTCTTGGAGACGAAAAGCCGGTTTCCTCCGAGCCGGGCGTGCGCACGGTGTCGGTCGATGCAGATCAGCGGAACTCGTGGCGAGCGCTCCTGGAAGGACTGCCCCGTGACATTCCCTTCAAGGGCGTGGTGCATTGTGCGGGACTGGACGGTCGCGGCGCCGAGGCGACCACGGTGGAACTCATGGAGGACGTGCGGCGCGCAGGGGCCAGCGCCCTGGCCCTGATCCAGGGAGTGTCCGATTCGGACCGGACACCAGAATTGGGCGTGTGGTTCCTCACCCGCGGGGCGCAAGTCCTTGAGCGCGAGCGCGGCGGATCGATCGCCGGCGCGGTTCTGTGGGGATTCGGCAAGGCGGTGGACCGGGAGGCGGCGCACTTCAGTCCAAGGATGATCGATCTGGACCCGACATCCATGGCGCCGGCGCCCGACCTCGTCAATGAGTTGCTGTATCCGGACCCTGAGAACCACATCGCATACCGACTGGGGCGCCGTCAGGTGGCCCGGCTCGTCCGGGCGGGTGACGGGCAGACGCGCTTGACCCTGCCGGAACAGGCCGAGTGGGTTCTGGCTCCGGACCTGGACGGCACATTCGATCGTCCGTCGGTGCAGCCGCTTCCGGCGCGCGCCCTCGAAGCGCAGGAAGTGCGCGTTGGCGTGGACGCAGCCGGACTCAATTTCTGGGACGTGTTCCGGTCGCTCGGATTCATCCAGGAGGGACTGCTGGGCAGGGAAATGTGCGGCCGCATTCTCGAGAAGGGTTCCGACGTGTGCAGCGTCTCGGTCGGCGACCGGGTGGTCGGACTGGGCTTCGGCGCCTTCGGGCCGCAGATGATCACAAGGGAAGAGCTCGTCGCGCCCGCGCCGGAGGGCTATTCGGTGAGCGAGCTCGCCACGGTGCCGAGCGCTTTTGTTTCGGCGGCACTCTCGTTCGAGCTTTCAGGGCTGAAGGCGGGAGAGCGCGTGCTCATCCACGCCGGGGCCGGCGGAGTGGGCCTGGCCGCGATTCAGCTCGTTGAGGCTGCGGGCGCGGAGGTCTTCGCCACTGCGAGCGCGCCCAAGCAGGCCTATCTCAGATCGCTCGGCGTGAACCGTTGTTCGACAGCCGGACCACGGAGTTCGCCGGCCAGATTCTTGACGCCACGGGCGGCGAGGGAGTGGACGTCGTCCTCAACAGCCTGACAAGCGAGGGATTCATCGATGCCAGCCTCTCCTGCCTGAAGCAGGGCGGGCGCTTCGTGGAACTGGCCCGGCGGGACATCCTGAGCGTGGAGGAGATGTCGGAGCTCCGCCCGGACGTTGGCTACGACATTCTGGAGCTCGATGTCCTGAAGAAGACCGATCCGGCATGGGTCGGCAGGGTCCTCACAAGTATCGTGAATCGCCTGGGATCGGGAGAGCTGAAACCAATCGTGCACAGCAGGTGGCCGCTCTCGGAGGCAGGGGCCGCCTTGCGATTCATGCGATCGGCTCGGCATCTCGGAAAGATCGTCGCGACAGCCTCGCCATTGGCACAAGGCCACCTGCGATCGGACCGGTCCTACCTGGTGACCGGCGGTCTGGGCGGAATCGGATGCGCGGTGGCGGTGTGGCTTGCCGACCACGGCGCCGGGACAATCGTGCTCAACGGACGCCGGGATCCGGATGCGGACGCCATGGAAACAATCGATGCCCTTCGCGAACGCGGGGTGAACGTCGTTGTGGAGCTGGCAGACGCCACGGACACCGTCGCTATCGACCGGATGCTCGAGCGTATCGATCGGAACCTGCCTTCCCTGGCGGGCGTGATCCACAGCGTGGGAGTGCTGTCGGACGGCGCCCTCACCAACCAGAGCTGGACGAGGTTCGAAGAGGTTCTCTGGCCGAAGATCCTGGCAGCGTGGCACCTGCATCGTGCGACAGAAAACCGCGACCTCGACTTCTTCATGCTCTTCTCGAGCCGTGTCGGAGTGATGGGGAATCCGGGTCAGGCGAACCATGCGGCAGCCAATGCCTTCCTCGATCAGCTTGCCGCTCACCGCCGGGCGATGGGCCTGCCGGGGCAGGCCATTGCATGGGGTGCCTGGTCCGAGATCGGCGAGGCGGCCGAACAAAGGGATCGGATCGAAAGACAGCGTTCTGCGCTGGGAGGCCGCTGGTTCACCCCGCAGCAGGGCCTGAAGGCAATGGAACGACTGATGCGCGAGGACGTTGCGACATCCGTGGTGATGTCGATGGACTGGACCGTCTTCGAAGAGGCAGTGGAGGAACGCCCCTCGTTCCTCGAGGAGCTCCTTTCGACGGACGCGGAGTCCGAAGACGAGCGCGCGGCTTCCTCGACCGACGTACTGACCCGGCTCGCGGAAACACCGACATCCGGGCGGGTCAGTCTTCTGGTTTCGTTCCTGCAGGGCGAGGTGCAGGCCGTGCTCCGCCTGCCGTCGACGCCGGATCCCTCGGTCGGGTTCTTCGACCTCGGCATGGACTCGCTGATGTCGGTTGAACTGAGGAACCGGTTGAACCGGGCCTTCGCAGGGAACTACACGGCATCCAACACCGTAGTGTTCGACTATCCGGACATTGACTCGCTGGCCCGGCACCTGGTCGAGGAGCTGGGCGATGTCGAGGTGGAGGAGTCCGCTCCGCAAGTCCCATCCGAGCCGATTGTCCCTGCGGCGCCACGAACGACAGTGGACGGCATCGCCATCGTCGGCATGGCGTGCCGATTCCCGGGCGCGCCAGATCTCGGTGCGTTCCGACAGCTTCTCGCAGAGGGGCGCAGCACGATGACGGAGGGGCGCCCGGACCCCGTCGGTGGTGACGGTGTGTCGGCCGACCCGGCGATCGTCAGAAGAGCGTACCGGCACGGCGCCTTTATCGAGGGGATCGACCGTTTCGACGCACGCTTCTTCGGCATCCAGCCCATCGAGGCGCGGACGATGGACCCGCGCCAGCGGATCTTGCTGGAGACGACCTGGCAGGCTCTCGAGGACGCCGGGATCGACCCCGGCACGCTGCGAGGTGGTCGCGTCGGGGTGTACGCAGGACTGGGGGGAAGCGAGTACCGGGACCTGGTCGCGCTTGACGGCGGGGAGGTCGGGTATCTCGGCACCGCCGGGAGCGTTGCCGTCGGGAGGGTGGCCTTCGCACTGGGGCTGTCGGGACCGGCGATGGCCCTGGACATGACCTGCGCATCGTCGCTTGCCGCACTGCACCAGGCCGCCGTGGGTCTCGAGAGGGGCGAAGTGGACGTGGCCCTCGGCGGTGGCGTGCATGCTGTGCTCTCCCCCGGAGTGACCACGTTCATGGCCGAGCTGGGACTGCTGTCCAAGGGCGGCCGTTGCCGGCCCTTCGATGCGGACGCGGATGGTTTCGTGCGAGGCGAGGGTTGCGGGATGGTGGTGCTCAAGCGGCTCGCCGACGCCGAGGCGGACGGCGACCGAATCTGGGCCGTGATTCGCGGTTCGGCGGTCAATCAGAGCGGGGCGAGCGCGGGACTGACCGTGCCGAATGGTCCGGCGCAGGAGCGGGTCATCGAGGAGGCGTTGTCCCGGGCCGACATCGCGCCGGCCGACGTCGACTACCTCGAGGCGCATGGGACCGGATCGGCGATGGGAGATCCCATCGAAGTCCGGGCAGTGGCGGCGGTGTACGGAAAGGGGCGTGCCCCGGAGCGACCACTCCTCATCGGCTCATTCAAGCCGAACATCGGTCATCCGGAGGCAGCGGCGGGAATAGCCGGGCTGATCAAGGTCGTGCTGGCCATGCAGGAAAAGCTGATCCCGCCGCAGCCGGACTTCCGGACGCCCAGCCCGCTGATCGAGTGGGACAAGCTGCCGGTGAAGGTGACCTCGCAGCCGACGCCCTGGCCGCTCGTCGCCGACCGACCGCCCCGTGCCGGTATCAGCGCCTTCGGAATCTCCGGAGCCAACGCGCACGTGGTGGTGGAGGGCTACGACGATACTGGCGTTGCCTGCTCTCCCGCCCCAGGCATGACTGTACCCGCCGGAGCCGAACAGCCGGTTCCATTCGTTGCACCGGATCCGGCAGGAGGGCCGGTTGATGCTGCAGCGACGGACACCTCGGCCACCGGTGGCCGTGCCAGACTTCTGCCGCTTTCGGGCAAGTCGAACGAGGCCCTTCGCGAGCTGGCGATGCGCTATCTGTCATGGCTCGAAGAAACGGTCGCCGGGACCGACAGAGCAGACGGAGAACCTTCTTGTCTGCTCTCTGACATGGCATGGACCGCCAGCGTCGGACGAAGTCACTTCGCCCATCGGGCGGGCGTGGTGTTTCAGGATGCGCCGTCGTTGCGCGAGCGCCTGGCGACGCTCGGGAGCTCGCAGGATGGGCCG
Source organism: Alphaproteobacteria bacterium (assembly GCA_964291415.2). Lineage (GTDB taxonomy): Bacteria > Pseudomonadota > Alphaproteobacteria > SP197 > SP197 > SP197. Next base: position 1,579,659 of record OZ219920.1, read on the forward strand.
GCGACGGGAACGCCGGCACGGATTGCGTTTGCCTTCCCGGACGACCTGGGCACATGGACCGAAACGGGCGAGGCTCTCTACCGGAGCGAGCCGGTTTTCCGTGCCGTGCTGGAGCGCTGCGACGCGGCGTTTCAGGACTTCGCAGACGCTACGCTGCTCGAACCGCTGCGCGGCGGGAAGGAAGGCGACGCCGTTAACGACGATCCCGCATGGGGTCAACCCGCCGTCTACGCCCTGGAATGCGCTCTTGTTGCACTGTGGTCCAGCGTCGGCGTGAGACCCGGCGTTGTCTTCGGCCAGGGTGCGGGCGAGATTGCAGCGGCACAGGCTGCCGGCATGCTCAGCCTGGAGGATGGCTTGCGTCTGGCGTCGGCAAGAGGACGGTTGACCGGAGCCATGGCTCAGGCGAGCTCGCCCGCCAGCTTCGAGGATACGCTTGCCGGAATCACGATGTCCCAGGCTACGCTCACGTTCGTGTGCGGCACGACGGGAAAGACGTCGCGGCCCGGCGAAGCCTTGACAGGCGATGACTGGATGCGACAGGCCGTCGAATCCGCGGATCCTGGAACTGGGGCGGCCGCGCTGGCAGATCTCGAAGTCGACGCAATCGTCGAGACCGGTCCGGACTCAACGCTCGGTCCGGCAATGGTGAAAGGCTGGCCTCAGACTGCCGGACGCGGCGCACCGGTCGCCATCACGGGCCTTCAGTCGTCCGCGGTGGACGACGCCGGGTTCGTAGCGGCCGTTGCCAAAGCCTACGAAGCCGGATTTCCGGTTCGTTTCGACGGCCTCTTCGCCGGCGAGGCGCGACGGCGCATTTCGGTGCCGGGCTACCCCTTCCAGCGTCGCAGTTTCTGGATGCGATCCCCGAAGCGTTAGTCGCCTTGCGACAACTAGTTCGTCGGCTGGGGCGAGGCCGGACGGTGGGGGTTCTCGTTGGAGAAGCAACCGGCGGCGGCTCACACTTATCGAATGTCGCGGCTGGCGAGGTACTCACGCGCCATTGCCGCGCAGTGCGCGGGCTGTTCCAGTTGCAGAAAATGCGACGCCTGCGGCACGAAGTCGTAGTCGACAACCGACGCATGACTGAGATCGAAGGTGGGGAGATACGCGTAAGGCAGTGTCGGGTCGGCACCGATAACCTTGGTCGGGCAGGTCAGTGTCGAAAGATCCAGCAACGGCGAGAAGCTCCTCACGTACTCGGCGATCTGGGCTTCGTATTCGCGAGGACAACGCAGTTCGTACCCGTTTGCGCTCTCGCGAAGAGTCGTTCGTGCCATGAGATCGCGCACACCCGGCACGACGTTGGCGAATCCGGGAACGATGGCCAGGACTTCCGCATACTGCTCTTCGGACTTGAACCGCTCCGTCCGGCGCCGGGTCATGGCGGCCGTCCGTTCCGCCGCCGCGATGAACTCCAGTTCGCTGGCGGCGGGTTTGCAGAGCGGCGGGTCGAACAGAATCAGCGCGGAATAGGCGTTGTTGAATGACAGCAGGGCGACCAGTGTCGACAGCGAATGAAACACGCCGACCGTCGTCTTTTCGCCAAACTCCCGGACAATGGCATCGAGAATGATGTCATGGTCGAAGATCAACGTCGGAATGTTGTGATCCCGCTGGACACCGACCTCGTTCCAGCCGTGGTTCCTGAGATCGTAGACCATCAGGTCGAAGTCTTCGGCGAGCAAGGACCAGAACGGATAGTAGAGGTCAACCGCGAGACCGTTGCCATGGGTCAGGACGAGCCGCGGACCGGACGGGTTGCCGTGTCGCCTCACGGTGGTCACGGTGCTGTCGTCGAGCCGGACTTCGAACGTGGCAAGGGGCTCGGGTATCGTCCACATCATTGCTTCCGTCATGGCGCTGCTTGTCCGGTTTCCTCTCGATGCGGTGCCGGGATCGAGACACGACATCGCTTCAATGGTCGCCCACGTCATCGCAATGTTCACGGAAAACTCGGACGATTCGACCTCCCTCGAACACAAGGAACCTGGGAGACGTTGTCCGCTGCCGCGGTGGTCCCCTCGTGTCCTGGAGTTTCGGGGGAACTTCCTCTCACTGGTCTGATGGTCAATGTTCCACAGTTTGCACTCCGATACCACACGCGTGAAAGCCATCCCTCCCGGCCACTTTGTCTGCCCCCTTGGAGCCTGCCGGTGGGTACGCTGCTCCTTGCCGGTGTCGGAAGAGGCCTCCCATTCGGGTGACGGCCACACCGGGCAGCACACTCATCCCACCTCAAGACGCACGGGCCAGGCAACTGGATTGCGATCCTCGAGACCGCGCTTTCCGGACATGCCGCCCCTGCCCCGCAGAAGCGATGAGACGCCCTTCCGGACGCACAACGACACCGTGTTTGCCCCGCGCCCGGGTATGGTAGAACGATCTCCTGACACGCTGGCCCCCCGGTGAGGGATGACATCATGGACGACAGTCTCACGCAGTCACTTCAGGACCTCGACCGTCATCATCACCTGCATCCCTTCACCGACGCCCGCGTCGTCAACGACGCCGGCGTACGCCTCATCACCGGAGCCCAGGGCGTTTACCTCACCACGTCGCGCGGTCACCGCGTACTCGATGGCATGGCTGGTCTCTGGTGCGTGAACATCGGCTACGGGCGCCGTGAACTTGCCGACGCGGCCCATGACCAACTCCTCTCGCTGCCCTACTACAACACCTTCTTCCAGACATCGACCGTACCCACCACCCGCCTCGCCGGGCGCCTCGCGGAGATTGCCCCGGAAGGATTCAACCATGTTTTCTTCGCCAATTCCGGATCGGAAGCGAACGACACGGCGGCCAAGATGGTGCGCTGGTACTGGAACATCAGGGGACAGCCTTCCCGCAAGACCATCATTTCCCGCCGCCATGCCTACCACGGCGTCACCATGGCGGCAGCCAGCATGTGCGGACTCGAGGAGATGCACCCCCAGTTCGATCTGCCCCTTCCCGGATTCATCCACGCGGACTGCCCATACTGGTATCGCTACGGCCGCGACATGGATCCGGAAGAATTCGGTATCGCCGCCGCCCGCTCGGTCGAACGGCTGATTGCCGAGACGGGCCCTGAGACCATCGGCGCGTTCATCGGCGAACCGGTCATGGGGGCCGGCGGGGTCATCGTGCCTCCGGCGAGCTACTGGCCGGAGATCATGAGAATCTGCCGCCAGTACGGGATCCTCGTCATTGCCGATGAAGTGATCTGCGGGTTCGGCCGGACGGGCGAGTGGTTCGGCAGCAACACCTTCGGCATCGAGCCTGACATCATGACCATCGCCAAGGGGCTCTCGTCAGGCTACCAGCCCATCAGCGGCATACTCGTGCACGACAGGATTGCCGACGTGATGATCGAGGAGGGCGGGGAGTTCCAGCATGGATTCACGTGGTCGGGCCATCCCGTCGCGGCCGCCGTGGCGCTGGAGAACATCGACATTCTCCAGCGCGAGGCCATCATCGAGACATGCCGGACCGTGACCGCCCCCCACATGCAGCAACGCCTGCGGGAGCTCGTCGATCATCCTCTCGTCGGCGAGGTGCGCGGGGTGGGCATGATGGCAGCGGTGGAACTTTCCGGCGGAAGGGGCACCGCCACCAAGGTTCGCGCAGAGGCCTGGAAACGCGGCCTTCTCGTGCGCGCAACCGGAGAATCGCTCATCCTGTCACCACCCCTCATCATCTCGCCTGACCAGGTCGACACGCTGGCAGACACACTCGATGCGGCACTCGCCGTCGTCGAATCACGGCCTGTCGCATGAGGCTGTGACCCATGATCGGACGCTTTGCGGCGAGGCTGGGACACCGCCTTCCCGGGCATATGGTCGCGGGAACGATCCTCACGCTTGTGGGTGCCTGGTTCTTCTACGAACCATTGCGTCACGACTATCCCATGGCAGAAGACCTCGTCGCCGTCGAGACGGGTGTCGTGGAAGCGATAGAGATCCGCAAGCGGCGCGGCGCTTTCATCCGGTTCCTCGTTCCCGACCCTCTCGAGTTGCAGGCAGTTCTCGAAGACGACGGGAGAGTCGTGCGCTATCGCAATGACCTTCCGCACTATCGGGAATTCAAGGAAGCCCTGAAGTCAGGAACCCATGTCTTTCACTTGTGGATCGATGCTTCCGACCCCGACGACGCCACTCTTGTCTGGCAGCTCGACAGCGGGGGAAGAACCCTGGTCTCGCTTGACGACACCATCCAGTCGCTGATCGAGATCCGTCTACGGCAAATGTGGCTGCCCGGCGCCATCGCGATCTTCGGTCTTGCCATCATCGCACTCTCCATGTGGCGCCGCCGGTCAAAGGGTCGTCCTCGAGTCTGACCTCGACCAGATTCCCCCGCAGCACGGGCTTCGTTCATGATGACACGCGATTGGCGGGGACAGCTCATCAGTGTGAAGGGCGGCATGCCGATGACCGATCACAGTCGCGCACGACTTCGACTCGCCCAGTCACCTCCGCTGTAGGTTACTGCCAGAACAAGAACCTCCTCGGCATCGTCGTCTACTGTGAACGCAATCACGGCCCGGCTGCCGGCCGGGATTGCCCGAAGGCCAGGTGCGATTTCATCGCGAACTGATCCCTTGTGCGGAACTTGCCCCAGGCCCCTGATTGTCTGTTCAATCTCCATCAGCTTCCGGTTTGCGGTCGCACTTCCCGCATACTCGATGATCCATCGGGCGATTGCCTCCAGGTCCCGCGACACAAGTGGGTGGAAGAGAATTCGGTACACTATTTCTTTTGGGCCGCCACGACGGCGGCGCGCGCTGCCGAAAATGCCGTCTTACGGTCAACGTACTCCGAACGGTCAGTTTGCATCCGTGTTCGGACTTCTTCGGCGAGGACGGAAAGTGCCACTTCCCGTTCCTCCTCATCCTGTATCATGTGCTCGACTGCGCTGGCCACCGCAGCGCTCCGAGTGGCGAAGAGACCTTGACCCACTTTTTCTGAAAGGAAACGGTGGTGGCGGTCAGTGAAGCTGAGTGTCGTCTTGACGGTCATTCGCGACTCCTTAGTGTGACTGAGTCATACTTCATTTGGCTGGTGGACTCAACGGCCAAGACCGGATGACGAACGAATTGCCGGTGCTGCTGTCGACGGCACCGCGAGCCTGACGCTCGGACTCATCGCTTGCCTTCTCCGGTCCCGGCGGTCTCCCTTCTCACCATCGAGCGAAGGTCGGTGATGGCCCAGGCGCCGACCTGGCGAGCGATGGTCGCGTAAACGATGAGGCCGAGTGCCACGAGAACCCCGAGGTAGAGGGCGATGTGATCGTCGCCGGCAAGCCACCAGTGATCGCGGGTCTGGTGGACCGCCACAAGAGTGGCGGCCATCACGGATGTCGCCGCGACCATGCGCGGCAGACGCTGCCTGAGGCGCATGTCAGCCTTGAAGTGGCTCCGGCGCATCAGGACCACAAGGAGGATGATGGCGTTGATCCAGGCCGCCGTGGCGGTCGCAATGGCAATGCCGACATGGCCCAGGGACCAGACCAGAGCCAGCATGACGGCAACGTTGCTCAACAGGCCGATTGCGGCGATCTTCAGTACGGTCCCGGGATCCTTGCGGGCAAAGAAGGCCGGTGCGAGCACCTTGAGCAGCACGTAGGCGGGAAGTCCGGCCGCGAAGGCCCTGAGGGCGGCGGCGCTTGCCTCGCTGTCGGCGGCATTGAAGGCGCCGCGCTCGAAGAGGGCACTGATCACAGGATGGGCGATAACCATGAGGGCCGCCGCCGCCGGCAGGGTGAGAACCATCACGAGTTCGATGGCGCGGCTCTGGCTTTCGTTCGCCCCGGCCTCGTCGCGCGCCTCGATCTGCCTTGACAGCAGAGGCAGCAGCGCACTGCCGACGGCAATGCCGACGACGCCCAGCGGCAACTGATTGACCCGGTCGGCGTAGTAGAGCCACGAAATGGCGCCGGTGGAAAGAAAGGAGGCAACCCACAGATCGATGAGAAGATTGACCTGCACGACACCGGCGCCGAGCGCCGCGGGAACGAAACGGCGAAGCAGTTCCCTCACACCTGCCGTCAGGCGCGGCAGGAGAAGACGCGGCATCATGCCGGCGCGCCTGATTGCATGGAGGACAAGCACGAGTTGCAGGATTCCGCCGCACGTCACGCCCCAGGAGACGGCCCTGCCTGCGTGCACATCCTCGAGGACGTGAACCAGGAGCGCCGCGCCGATGAGACTGATGTTGAGCAGGATGGGCGCAGCGGCATAGGCGGCAAATCGCCCGGTCGAATTGAGCACGCCGCCGAAGAGCGCCACCAGCGAGATCAGAAGAATGTAGGGAAAGGTGATGCGGGTGAGATCGACGGCAAGGTCGAATTTGCGGGGCTCGTCGACGAACCCGGGCGCCAGGACCGTGATGACCCACGGCATCGCCACCTCGAAGACGGCGACCAGCACGGCGAGAACCAGGGCGAGAACTGCCAGGATCTCGCCGGCCAGCCGCCTTGCGACCGCCTCGCCATCTCGCTCGAGGCGGCCGGCGAAGAGAGGTATGAACACTGCGTTGAAGGCGCCCTCCGCCAGAAGGCGCCGGAAGAAATTGGGGAGCTTGAACGCGACAAGAAAGGCGTCGGCCACCCACCCCGTTCCCAGGGCTGCGGCAAAGAGCACGTCGCGCACAAAGCCAAGAACTCTGCTCGCGGCCGTCAGTCCGCTGACCGTCAGGAAAGCCCTGGAGAGATTCATCCCCCTCTCACAGCGTCGCCGGAAAGCCCTTGATCACGCTCTGTTCCGCAAACGGAATGCTCTGGAAGGGTTAGGCCGTCCGTCTGCGCGGTCGACAATGATCAGGAAAGATGGCGAACAGATGTCCTGCCCGACGGCATCCGGCGAAGTGGACGTCAGGGCGTGATGCCGCGCAATCGTTCACTGCGGCGACGCAGGAGTTCCATCACGATCATCAATCCGACCGATGTCATGATGAGCATGGTGGCGACGGCCATGATGGTCGGCGACATCAGTTCGCGGATGCCCGACCACATGCGTCGCGGGAGCGTGTGCTCCTCGGTGCCGGCCAGGAAGATGGCAATGACCAGCTCATCCCAGGACGTGATGAAGGCGAAGAGTGCGCCAGCCACCACCCCGGGCAGGATGAGAGGCAGGGTGATGCGGAAGAAGACGCGCAAGGGGTCACCCCCGAGGCTCGCGCCGGCCCGGATGAGATTGTAGTCGAAGCCGGCCAGGGTGGCCGAGACGGTGATGACGACGAAGGGCACACCGATGGTCGCGTGAGCGAACACAAGACCGGCGAGCGTCCCGGTCAGGCCGAGCTTGGCATAGAAGTAGAACATGCCGGCCGCCGTGATGACGATCGGCACGATGATGGGAGAGATGAGGACCGCGAGGATCGTGGTTTTTCCCGGATACTCGGCGCGATTGAGACCCAGTGCCGCCAGGGTTCCCAGCACCGTCGCCACCAGGGTCGCAAAGATGCCGACGATGATGCTGTTCTGCAGGCCCAGCAACCATTGCGGACTTGTGAAGAACTCCTCGTACCAGCGCAGCGAGTAGCCGGGCATGGGGTATGTGAAATAGGGCTCGGAATTGAAGCTGAGCGGGATGATCACGATGATCGGTACGAACAGGAAAGCAAAGACCAGGCAGCAGATCACGCGAAACGTGACATACCAGATTCTGTCGAACGTCGTGGCGTAGGACGGCATGGCCATGGTCAGTTCACCTTGAGACGGTCAACACCGACAAAGCGGTTGTAGATGAAGAACATGACAAGAGTGAGCAGCAGCAACACGACGGACAAGGCCGCGCCAAGTCCCCAGTTGGCCGTTCGCCCCATGTTCTGGACGATCCAGTAGCTGGTCATCTGATCACCGGGCCCGCCAACCAGAGCCGGGGTGATGTAGTACCCCAGTGACAGAATGAAGACGAGCAGCGTTCCCGCCGCCACCCCGGGCATGCACTGCGGAAAGTAGACTTTCAGAAAGGCCTTCCAGCCCGGCGCACCGAGGGAGGCCGCGGCCCGCATGTGCCAGGGGTTGATGGTCTTCATGACGCTGTACATGGGCAGCACCATGAACGGCAGGAGAATGTGCACCATTGCCACGTAGACACCCAACCGGTTGCGGATCAGTTCCTGGGGTTCGTTCCACAGGCCCAGCCACAATGCCGCGTCGTTGATCAGCCCCTCGTTCTGCAGCAGCACGAGCCACGAGGTTGTCCGCACCAGCAGCGACGTCCAGAACGGCAGAAGTACGAGAATCAGCAGCAGGTTGCTGATGCGTGTCGGCAATGTCGCCAGGAGATAGGCAATCGGCAGACCGAGCAGGAAGCACAGCAGGGTGACGGCAAAGCTGATCTCGATGGTCCGCAGGAGAACGTCGACGTAGATGGCCCTGTCGGGTGAGACGCCGACAATCTCGCGTTCCTCATCGCGCTGCAGGTCGAGTGACCACAGAAGGTAATAGTCGGTGTAGTAGTTGGAGGCGTTCTTGATGGCGAACCAGTAGGCAGGATCGCCCCAGTCCTTGTCGATCTTGATGAAACCATCGTGGATCTGATCGGGGAGAAGCAGTGCAAGCTGCTCGGACTTGCGCGCAGTCTTCTTCACCATCGACTTGAAGCCGCTGATGTCATAGTTGAGCCGCTTGGCAGCCCGTCCGAACTCGCCGCGTCCGGCGACCGAGAGCTCTTCGGCAAAGGTGACCATGGCCTCCGGCGGCGGGAATCCCTCGCCATCCCACTCCTGGAACAGTTCCGCCGTACGTGGGAACCCGGTCGTCACGTCCGGGTCCTCGACGGAGAGTGACAGCAGGGAAATGATCGGCAGGATGAACCCGACCACGAGAAACAGGAACAGCGGTGCGACAAGGGTGATCGCCCACACCTTGCGCATGCGTTCGGCGCGCCGGAGCTTGATCTTCAGCGGCACGCCGTCGGCCGTGCGCATCACGTCATGGCTGCCTGTGGTTGCCACCATGTCCTGCTGTCTCCGGCCAATGAAAGAAAAGACGAGAGAGAACCGGGATCATGATGTCCCGGTTCTCCCTGAACACTGGTCGTTACTGTGAACGCCAGACCTGGAAGCGCTCTGTCAGCTCTTCCTCATGGTCAGCCCACCAGACGGTGTCCACCCACAGGGCATTCTGGAGATTGGCCGCAGCGGTCGGCAGGTGCTGCAGAATGTCCGGATTGATGAGTGCGCCCGCCTCGGCAGTCGTCGGGCCGTACGAGATGTACTGGGACTGACGCGCCATGACTTCAGGGCGGCTGGCATACTCGATGAACTTCATGCCGAGATCGTATTCCGGATGTCCGGCCGGAATGATCCAGTGATCATAGTCAATGGTCTGTCCATCCCAGACGATGACGAAGTTCTTTCCTTCCTTGACGACCGCATTGTAGATGCGTCCGTTCCAGGCAGTCGTCATGGCCACCTCGCCGTCAGCGAGAAGCTGCGGCGCCATGGCCCCGGTATCCCACCAGATGACCTCGTCCTTGATCGACTCGAGCTTGGCGAAGGCACGATCAATGGCCTCTTCATCGTTGTCGGAGAGGTAGGCATAGACCTCGTCGGCGGGCACGCCGTCAGCGATGAGCGCCATTTCGAGCGAAGCGGCCGGGCTGTTGGCATAGAGGCCGCGCTTGCCCGGGAACTTCTCGAGATCGAAGAAGTCGGCAATCGTGGTCGGAACGTTGTCGCCGGAGTAGGCATCGCCATTATAGGCATAGATGGTCGCCCACGAGATTGTGCCCACCGAACAGTCGAGTGCCGCGCCCGGGAAGAAGCGGTCCATGCCGCCCATCATCTCCCAGTCGATTTCGGCGAGAAGGCCTTCATCACAACCGGCCATGGCCGTTCCCGACTCCGAGTCGATGACGTGCCACTTGTATTCGCCACTCTCGACCTGAACGCGGATCTCCGACAGGGTGCCACCCCACTCGTCCTCGAGGACGGTCATGTCGATTTCCTTGGCCGCGGGCTTGTAGTAGGCCTCGCGCTGGCTGGCGGAATAGGCTCCGCCCCAGGAAGCCACGGTAATCGTGTCATCGGCCAGGACGGCTGACGGAGCCTGCAGGCCCGCCAGCGCGGCGCCGGCAAGGACCGCGGCTGAAACTCTCATTACTCTCTTCATGATTGTCGTCTCCCTTCAAAGGACGTTGTTCATGTCGTGCACGGTCACGAAGACCCTGCGTCATGCGCCGCGTCACGCGGCCTGATGGATGCCGCCCGTCATGTCAGGCTGCATCCAGCGCCCGGCAGTCGCCCGACCGCCAGCCGATTCTGATTTCCTGTCCCAGTTCGAGACCGCCATGGCCCGAGCCGCGCGGCACCTTGACGACAAAATCGTCGTGGTCGAAAACCTCCATGCGCACTCTGGTGTGGTCACCCATGTAAATCTGTTCCCGCACCACCGCCGTGAATATGTCATCACATCCATCGCTTTCCGCGGCGCCAACCACCACGACTTCGGGACGCAGTGACAGGGTGGTCTGCTGCCCCACCTCGGACACATTGACAGGCAGGGCCCTGATCGCATGCCCGCTGGGGAGCTCGACAACGCAGACGTCCCCGGCGATCTCCGTGATCTTGCCCTTGAGCCGGTTGTTCTCGCCGATGAACTGGGCAACGAAGGCATTCTTCGGCCGTTCATAGAGTTCCTCGGGCGCGTCGAGCTGCTGGATGACTCCGTCATCGAAGACCGCGATGCGGTCCGACATGGTCAGCGCCTCGCTCTGGTCATGGGTGACGTAGACGAATGTCAGGCCCACGTTCTGATGAATGTGCTTCATCTCGATCTGCATCTGTTCGCGCAGCTTCTTGTCGAGAGCGCCAAGCGGCTCGTCCATGAGAACGATCTGGGGCTCGAACACGAGGGCGCGCGCCAGAGCGACGCGCTGCTGCTGGCCGCCGGAAAGCTGTGCCGGGCGGCGCCTCTCGAAACCGGTGAGCTCCACCATGGCCAGGACGTCGGCGATCTTCTTCTCCCGGGATGCCTTTTCGACCTTGTGGCACTGCAGCGGAAACTCGAGGTTCTCGTAGACCGTCATGTGGGGAAACAGGGCGTAGTTCTGGAAGACCATGCCGATATCCCGCTTGTGCGGCGGCACCAGGCGCAGCGAACGCCCGTTGAGCACGATGTCGCCATGAGTCGTCGATTCGAATCCGGCAAGCATCATGAGCGTCGTCGTCTTGCCCGACCCGGACGGTCCGAGAAGAGTGAGGAACTCGCCCTTCTCGATCGCCAGGTTGAGGTCCTTCACAACGAGAACCTCTCCGTCATAGGTTTTCTGGACGTTCTCGAACCGGACCTGGGGCTCGTTGCTCCCCCGATCCGGGCTGTGCATGCTGTCCGTCATTCATCCGGTCCCGAACGTTTCGACAACACCTTGAACTCCTTCCTGACCACGTCTCGCCTGCGACGCACCATGCAACACAGTTCACCCTGCATTCAAGCCTGCATACCGGCGACTGCCCTGGCAGGGAAGTGAAATTCGAGGCACTAGACTAGACTACTCACGCACACTATCAAAATGCCTCCCGCGAGCAGCAAAGGACATCGGTGAGCCAGATGTGTGATTTTCCACCTGCCGGGAAACCATGACCCGCCTCTTTGCGCCATCCGGATCCACCGCCCGGGGACTTGTCGTCCTCTTCGGGCTCGTCCTCGGGTCTGCCCTCTGTCCCGCGGGAGATGACAATCCGGCGCTTGAGGTGTCGAGCACTGACGTGATTCGTGCTGCCGTCGCCAGCGGTCTGATCGATGCGGCGGACTTCGAAGCCATCGACGATCCCCACGTGGGCCCGCTCCTCGTTGGCCGGCCCAGGGCATCGGATGATCCGGCGCGGACCTTCAGCATCATCATGTTCGGGAGCGATTCGACAGGACTGACCCAGATCCAGTTCGTCATGTCCGCCCCCTGGGAAGGCCTCAGCAACCGCCTTGAGCTCGCTGCCAGCATCGCCGGCCTTGTCGTGGCCCTGCCGTCATCCCTGCCGCCCATGCCGCCGATGGAAGCCGGCCCGGCAAACCTGACTCCAATGGCATCGTGGCTCTACAGCCTGTTCTACGAGTCCTGGCTTGGCTGGCCCGGCTCCGCGAAGAGGCTGGTGCGGGTTCGCGATGATGTCGCCGTCATCATGGAGGGCACGCCTCCGGAAACATGGATCATGACACTGGCCGTCGACCGCGACTTTCCGGACACGACCTGGCCCGGCGGATGGTCCGGAACCGATGCTCCCGGGGTGACGGAGGCGCGGCAGTTCATCCGCCAGGGCGAGTATCAGGCCGCCCGCAGTATCCTGGAACCTCTGGCCGAGGACGGTGATCCTCAGGCCGCCCTGCTCATGGGAGACATGTCGAGGTTCGGAAGGATCGGCATCCCCCACATCCAGGATGCAACCGACTGGTATCTCGTCGCTGCGCGCCATCGCCACCCCCGGGCCATCTGGGCTCTGGCCGCCATGCTCACCGAAGGGTGGGGGACGTTCTTCATCAACAACCTGAAGGGTCAACTCCTGGCGCGGGCCGAAGCCGCCGGCTCGGCGGACGCCCTCCTTGTCCTCGGCGGCACAACCCCGGGCGTGAACTACGTGCGTCCGCCCGGCGTTTCGGCCAGCGACCAGATCCTGGAAGCGGCGCGGTGGGGACTTCTTGCCGCGCAACACGACATCGCTGACCGCTACGCCAGGGGTGACGGTATCGCCGCCGACACGATAGAGGCATGTGCCTGGGCCATCGTCGCCCTGGAGAACACCGGTCCCGGGGCCGATTACCTCTTCTCGCGGCAGCTTCTTGCCGATCTCTCTTCCGGACTCGACGATGCCGGCCTCGCGCAGGCCAGAGAAAGGGCCATGAATCTCGAGACCGGGCCGCCTTCATGGTCTCCGCGTGTCGTCGAGCACGCCACTCCTTGACATCCTGGCAGGATGACGTGCGCGATCCTCGTCCGGGAAGAGTGCGCCACGGATCGACCCGGTCTTTGCGAATCCCGTCATGGCGCACCGCCGGACTTCACGTTCCGGCGCGGGATGGAATAGATTGCGGCATCGACGGGAGGTGACGATGAAGGCACACGACATCCCTGCGGTGGATGACCTGATCGCCCGGCAACGACCCGGCTTCACCCTGGAACAGCCGTTCTACCGGGATCCCGGGATCTTCAGGCGGGACATGGAGAGGGTCGTTTCGAGATCCTGGCTCTATGTCGCCCACGAGAGCGAGATTCCCTCGAGGGGCGACTACCTTGTCTACCGGGTCGGCGAGGAGTCGATCATCCTGGTGCGTGGCCGTGATCTTGAGGTTCGCGCCTTCTTCAATGTCTGCCGTCATCGCGGCAGCCATATCTGCCTCGAGGAACGCGGCAACGCCGGCAAGCTCGTGTGCCCCTATCATGCCTGGACCTACGATCTCGACGGACGCCTCATCGCCGCTCGTTCCATGCCTCAAGGATTCGACAAGGCGGACTATCCACTCCATGGGTGCTCGGTCCGGGTGGCCCAGGGTCTCATCTTCATTTGCCTCGCCGGCGCCGATGATCCGCATGTCGCAGACTTCAGCGGCATTGCCGATCTGCTCGAGTCCTATGCCGGGCTGCATCGTCTGAAGGACACGAAGATCGTGCACCGCGAGGTCTATCCGACCTACGCCAACTGGAAACTCGTCGTCGACAACTTCCGCGAGTGCTATCACTGCTCGCCGGCACACCCCGAGTACACGATGGTCAACGCCTACGTGAAGGCGCACGACCGCGGTCCCGAGACCTACCGTCCGGCGGTGGATTCCTGGGTCGAAAGGACGAGGAAGCTCGGTCACCCCGTGGACTCGTCGAATGGCGACATCGGCGACCCGCGCCAGCCTCACAGCGTCTGGCGCCAACCCATTCGGGAGGGCTATCTGACGCTTTCCGAAAACGGGCAGCCCGTCGCCCCCCTGCTTGGCGCCCTGGAACACTGGGACGGTGGCGAGACTGCCTTCACCCTCGGACCGCTGTCCTATGCCTACCTGTGTGCCGATCATCTCACGATGTTCCGCTTCACGCCTGTCACGCCGGAGTTCAGCGAGGTGCTCGTGACCTGGCACGTTCGCGCCGATGCCGACCTGGACCGGGACGTTGATCTCAAGCGCCTGATCTGGATGTGGGACGTCACGACCATCGAGGACACGAAGATCATCATCGACAACCAGAAGGGCGTGAACTCCACCCGCTACGCGCCGGGACCCTATGCAACGCTGGAAGACTACTCGGCGGCCTTCACCGACTGGTACCTCGAGCGCATCGCGTCCTGAGCCTACCCGGTCCTTGCGGCCTGATATCTCGAATGCAGGGTCGCCGGATCCTCTTCCGGCGGAAGTTCCGCCCGCACCCGGGCCGGAAGTGCGGAGCGCACGATACGGTAGGAAACGGCGAGGCGCTGCCACAGCAGGTCTTCCGCACAGTCGAAAGGCAGGTTGATCCACGAGCGGTGGAAGTACCGCGCTTTCCTGCCGACACCCGCATCGATCAGCATCGTCGCCGTTTCGATGCTGTCGGTCTTGACGGAAACACCCTCATCGGATGCCCCCATGCAGGCAAACATCTTGCCGCCAACCTTCCAGGCATCATGGCCGTCTCCCCAGGGGTCCGTGTCCTCCGCCCCCGGAAAAACTGAACACATCGCATTGATCGTCGCCCGGCTCATGTCCTCTCGACCCCGCCTTGTCATCCGCAGGTCCAATACACCCTCAGGGATGTGGGAGCGACTCGCAATGCCCGAGGAACGAGGGCACACTTGCCATCTCATGTAACGTGACGACAGGAGTTGAATGTTATGGGAATTGCAAGAACGTTGCTGTCTGCTGCCGGCGCGGCCCTCATGTTCACGGGTCCGGCCATCGCGGATGTGCCGGAGTCGGAGAGAACGATCATTGCGCCGCTGCACAACTGGACCGGCGCCCAGATTTCCTCGGCCGTTTCGGGAGAGATTCTGCGACGCATGGGCTACAATGTCGAGTATGTGGCGATCTCCGCGCTGTCCGCACCTCAGGGCATCGCCGACGGCGAGATCAGCTATGCGCCCGAGTTGTGGAGCAACAACCTGGGTGACGTCTATCCGATCATGATCGAGAAGGGCGACATCGTCGACATCGGCGATCTGGGTCTCGATGCCCGGGAAGGATGGCTGTATCCGCTCTACCTCGAGGAGGAGTGTCCGGGCCTTCCGGCCTGGGAGGCCTTCCTTGACTGTTCCGAACTCTTCGCCACCGCCGAGACCATTCCCAACGGCCGTTTCCTCGACTACCCGTCGGAATGGCGCAGTCGCGCCGGCGATCTCATTCGTGAGCAGGGGCTTCCGTTCGACGTGGTTCCCGCGGGCAGTGAAGGAACGATGATCGCGGAACTCAATTCGGCGGTGGAACGCAAGGCACCGCTCGTCATGATGTTCTGGGCCCCGCACTGGGTGCTCTCCGTTCACGAGACCGGATGGATCGACATTCCCGAGGACCTGGTGAACCAGTACAGCCTGCACAAGCCGCGTATCTTCAAGGTCGTGTGGCCCGGCATCCACGATGAATGGCCGGTAGCCGCCCGATTCCTGGAGACATTCACCATCGACAACAGATCCCAGGAAATCATGATGGATCTGATCGACAACCAGCAACAGGATCTCATCGAGGTGACGAACCAGTGGCTCGACGACAACGTGGATGTCTGGCAGCCGATGGTCGACGCCGCCATGGCAGGGTCCTGATCTCCTCTTGACGCAAGAGTGCCGGGGCTCGCGCCCCGGCACTGCCTCGTGGTCCGGGTCAGGGAAACTTCAGTCCGCCCGGCATGTCGATGCCGGACAACGGGTTCCCGGAATCAGGCAACTCGAAGCCGGGCGGGAGCTGGCCCTTCTTCGCCATCTTGCGGACCTTTTTCATGCTGCCGTTCATCTGGGCATGCATTTTCATGACCCTGTTGACATCCTGGATACGGGTGCCGGAACCGGCAGCGATGCGCTTCTTGCGGCTTGCGTGAATGATGCGCGGATCGCGGCGCTCTGCGGGCGTCATCGATGAGAGGATCGCCTCGATGCGTCCAAGGGCGGACTCGTCGAGCTTTGAAGACTCCATCTCCCGGCGCGCCCGGGCAACGCCGGGCAGCAATCCGAGAAGTCCCTGCATGCCGCCCATCCGGCGAAGATGCGATATCTGCAGGCGCAGATCGTCGAAGTCGAACCCCTGCCCGGACTCCATCTTCCTTGCCAGCTTCTGCGCATCCTCCTCTTCCACGACCCTGGCAGCCTTCTCCACCAGGCTGACGACATCGCCCATGCCGAGAATCTGGCCGGCCAGGCGATCAGGGTGGAAGGGTTCGAGCTGGTCGAGCTGTTCGCCGGTTCCCATCAGCTTGATGGGACACCCGGTGACCTGGCGCATCGAGAGCGCCGCCCCTCCGCGGGCATCGCCGTCTATCCGGGTCAGGACGATTCCGGTCACGCCGGCGCTCTCGTGGAAGGACCTGGCGCTGTTGACCGCATCCTGCCCGGTCATGGCATCCGCCACGAACAGCACTTCGTGGGGCGAGGCCAGCTCCCTGACGCTGGCCAACTCCTCCATCAGTTCGTCGTCGATGTGGAGTCTGCCCGCGGTATCGAGGAGAACGACATCGGTGGCGCTGCGCCGCGCTGCCTTGAGGGCGCGCCGGGCAATGGCAAGGGGACCTTCTCCGGCAACGATCGGCAGGGTCGCGACCCCCGACTGTTCGCCAAGAACCGCCAACTGTTCCTGGGCCGCCGGACGGCGGACATCGAGGGAAGCCATGAGGACTTTTCTCCTCCCCTCCCCTTCCTGGAGCCAGCGCCCGATCTTGGCCGTGGTCGTGGTCTTTCCGGAACCCTGGAGACCGACCAGCATCATGGCGACGGGGGGATTACCCGCCAGATCAAGTTCGGTGGTTTCTGACCCGAGCGTTTCCACGAGATGGTCATGCACGAGCTTGATGACCTGCTGGGCCGGATTGACGCCCCGCAGCCTCTCGGCACCACGTGACCGCTCGCGCACCGTCTCGACGAACTGCCTGGCGACAGAGAGTGCGACATCGGCCTCGAGCAGGGCGGCCCGCACTTCTCGCAGCGCAGCGTCAATGTCGCTTTCGCGCAGGGAACTCTTGTGCCGCAGTCGGGTGAAGATTCCCTCGAGATTGCTGGCAAGCCTGTCGAACATGGGACGCCCCCTGGGACTTCAGGTCTCTTCCCGGACCATCCGGTAATGAAAATCGCAGTGGTCCGCACCCTGCATGATGGTCTGCGTACGGCGCAGACGGATACGCGGATCATATCCTGTCGCAAATGTCGCGTCGCGATTGCAGGAGAGTTCGAAACCGATTTCGGCCAACCCCATCTCCGTGTACATCTCCGCATAGCGGCACCGCGTGACACGATAGACGTGCTCGTCATCCGAGCTGTGCGTGACCTCGGTCTCAAGGGCGCCATCGGCGTCCCAGAGATGCTGGAAGGACAGAAATCCGCGGATTCCTCCGGGGCCCCCGTTCCTCTCTGCGAACTCGCGTCCCTCGGCGATGGCCGCCTCGACGATCGCCGAAGAGAGGATGCGGCGCGCCCCGGCCTCGCCAATCTCGGCCTTCATGGCCTGCCAGAGCGGCCTGACAACTTCGGCCTGGATTCGCCGCCTTTCGAGAACCGGCAGGCGATTGAGCGTCGTCATTGAAGTCACCTCGTCTGCCGGGCGGGGCATGGACGCCCGCAGCGTGCAGCCCTATATAGCAACAGCCATGGATCCTGTCAGTTTCGTCAAGATGCACGGCCTGGGCAACGACTTCGTCATCATCGACGCTCGGGATCGTGCCGCGCCGCTTCCCGCCTGCGCAATCCGCACCATTGCGGATCGCCGCATCGGCGTGGGATGCGACCAGCTCATCCGCCTCGAACCTTCGCTCACGGGCGATGCCTTCATGCGCATCTGGAACCCGGACGGCAGCGAGGCCGAGGCCTGCGGCAACGGAACCCGCTGCGTCGCCAGACTGCTCATGGAAGAGACCGGAAGGGACGATGCCGGGATCGAAACCCGGTCCGGCTTGCTGAAGGCGCGCCGGCGCGGAGACGAGACGTTCGACGTCGACATGGGTGAACCACGGCTTGGCTGGCAGGACATCCCGTTGGCAACGTCATCGGACACGCTTCATGTGGATCTCGGCGATGTCGCGCCGTCGCCCGCCACCTGTGTCAGCATGGGCAATCCCCATGCGGTCCTTTTCGTCGAGGACTGCGATGCGGTCGACCTCGGAACGACCGGACCGCTGCTCGAACGACACTCTCTCTTCCCGCGCCGGGCCAACATCAGCTTTGCCACGGTCGAGACAGACTCGAGAGTGCGCGCACGGGTCTGGGAGCGGGGAGCCGGCGCGACGCGCGCCTGCGGTTCCGCCGCTTGTGCCATCGCCGTCGCCGGCCACCGGCGCGGCCTCACCCTGCGTCGTGTGACCGTGGCCCTGCCCGGCGGCGACCTCGACCTCGATTGGCATGAAAACGGACATGTTCACATGACCGGACCCGCCAGCCTCGTGTGCAGGGGGGCGCTCATGCCGGAGGTCATGGCATGAGCCACGTGGTGAACTTCGGCTGCCGGCTCAACGCCCGGGAGGCGGGCGTCATGTCCCGTCACCTGGAATCGGGCGGCGTGGAGAACACGATTGTCGTCAACACCTGCGCCGTGACCTCCGAAGCCGAGCGTCAGGCTCGCCAGATGGTGCGCCGGCTGCGCCGTGAGCATCCATCGGCCACCATCGTCGCCACCGGCTGCGCCAGCGAAATCGACCGCCAGGCGTGGGCCGCCATGCCGGAGATCGATCGTATCGTGGCCAATGCTCTCAAGACCCGCCGCGAGACGTGGACCACGGCCCCGGCCGCTCCGCAGCCCGTCTCTCCTGCAACGAAGGCCCGGACCCCTGTCGAGATACAGAACGGCTGTGATCATCACTGCACCTTCTGCATCATCCCCCGCGGTCGCGGCCCCTCGAGAAGCCGTCCGGCCGAGGATGTCGTCAACGATGTTCGCGAGATCGTCTCATCCGGGTGCAACGAGGTGGTGCTGACCGGAGTCGACATCACGGCATGGGGCCAGGATTTCCCGGACCGGCCCCGCCTCGGCAACCTTGTCCGCGCCATCCTCGCCGGCGTTCCTGAACTGCCGCGGCTGAGACTGACCAGCCTCGACGTCGCGGAGGTCGATGAGGCGCTCCTCGATGCGATCGCCTGCGAGGAGCGCCTCATGCCCCACCTCCACCTGTCGCTTCAGGCGGGTGATCCGATGATTCTCAAGCGCATGAGACGCCGTCACACGCCGCAGGACGCAGTCGGCTTCTGCCGGAAGGTGCGCCGGTTGCGTCCCGAGATCGTGTTCGGCGCCGATCTGATTGCCGGATTTCCCACCGAGTCCGAAGACATGTTCGCCAACACCCTGGCCCACGTGGACGACTGTGGCCTGACATGGCTCCATGTCTTTCCCTATTCCGAGCGGCCCGGCACACCTGCAGCGAGAATGCCGTCTCTTCCTCGCCAGGTGAGAAAGGAGCGCGCGGCAAGGCTGCGCGAGGCCGGTGCGGCTGCCGCTGTCGACTTTCTCGACTCTCTCGTTGGCACCAGATCGTCCGTCCTCGTCGAATCCCCGGGAAGAGGCCGCACAGAACACTACGCCCCGGTGGCGACGCGAGCGGATCTTGCGGCGGGCAGCATCCATTCATTCGTCCTCGCCGGACGCGACGGTGACCGGCTCCTCACGGAACCCTGCTCGTGAGCCGGGACGGCTGGCTCGCCCGGCTGCGGGCCGGGCTCACGCGCTCCTCGGACAGGTTGAGGGATTCGATCGGTGCGATCGTCAACGCCAGGAAGCTCGACAGTGCCGCCCTCGAAGACCTTGAGGACGCGCTGATCGAGGGCGACATCGGCGTCGCCACGGCGGCCACCCTGGTGGCGGAATTGTCGCGCCGGCGGTTCAACCGCCAGGTGACGGACGAGGAGGTGCGCGGTGACCTGGCCGAACACATCGCCCGCATTCTCGAGCCGCTTGCCGTACCCTTGTGTCCCGATCCCGCCAATCGTCCCCATGTCGTTCTCGTGATGGGGGTCAACGGGACAGGAAAGACCACGACGATCGGCAAGCTCGCGCAGCACCACCGGGAGAAGGGTCTCGCCGTGGTGCTGGCCGCCGGCGACACGTTTCGGGCGGCAGCCATCGAGCAGCTCGGGATCTGGGGCCAGAGAACCGGCGCCATCGTGGTGAGCGGCAAGGAGGGCGGCGATCCCGCGGCCCTCGCCTACACCGCCTACGAGACGGCGCAATCGCGCGATGCGGACCTCCTTGTCGTCGACACGGCCGGCCGCCTCCACAACAAGCGCCACTTGATGGACGAACTGGTCAAGATCCGGCGGGTCCTGGGCAAACTGAATGCCGATGCACCACACGACCGGATACTCGTCGTCGATGCAACCACCGGCCAGAACGCCCACGCTCAGGTCGAAACCTTCCGTGAGGCGTGCGACATCACCGGACTGATCGTCACCAAGCTCGACGGATCGGCACGGGGAGGTGTCGTCGTTGGCCTGGGTGAACGATTCCAGCTCCCCGTGCACGCCATAGGCGTCGGCGAAGGGGCCGATGACCTCAGGCCCTTCGAGGCGCGGGAGTACGCCCGCTCTCTCATGGGGCTTTCCTGACCAACCCGGGACTGCTATTCGTCAGCCTCCATTCAACCGGACAGGGCGCGCATGACAAAACCGGAGCCGTCTGAAGACGAGCGGGATCCCAAGGACAGGACTGCCGCAGCGGCGAAAATCCTCTTCGACTCCCGCATGATCCTGCTCTTCGGCGAGATCAACGAAAAGGTGGCGCGCGAGACAACCGCGCAGCTCCTGGCTCTGAGCGAACTCTCGCATGAACCCGTGCGCCTGGTGATCAGCTCACCGGGAGGTCATGTCGAGTCGGGCGATGCCATTCACGACATGATCCGCTTTGTTGGCGCTCCCGTGACGGTCATCGGAACCGGCTGGGTGGCCAGTGCCGGTGTGCACATCTACCTTGGCGCGGCGCAGGAGAGGCGCTACTGCACGCCCAACACCCGGTTCCTCCTCCACCAGCCCATGGGCGGCATTGGCGGCAGTGCCGTCGACATGGAGATCGAGGCCCGGGAGATCCTGAAGATGCGCGACCGCCTCAACCGCATCATTGCCAGCGAAACAGGGCAGTCGCTCGAGCAAGTGGCGCGGGACACGGACCGCAACCACTGGCTCAGTCCCGAAGAGGCCCGAGACTACGGTATCGTCAGCCACATCGTGTCAGGAATCGACGACGTCAACGGAGGTTGACGCGTTCCCCGACGGCTGAATCGCGCCTCTTCGGCGGCCGCGTCCAGCCTGTAAGAACCCGGGAACACCAGCATTGGTTGGGTCGTCGCGGGTGACATCCGCATCGAACCGATTCTTCCATGAGTCGGCCCCCGAGAACACCGGCCAGTCTCCGGGTTTCCGGCAGGCGAGCGGTCAGGGAATGGTCTTGTCCAGTCCGCGCGGAATTCGCTTTTCCCTGTCGTAGAACGGCAGGGCGACAATCTCGCAATCTGCGGTACCGCCGGCCTCGGTCTGCACCTGCAGGCTCCTGCCGATCCACTCCCCGGCCGCATCGAACCGGACATAACCGATGCCCAGATCAAGAGTCGGCGACCAGGCCGCTGCCGTCACGTGACCAACGGGCCGACCGTTCTCCTTCACCGCCCCGCGGTATCCGGGCGTTGCAGTCCTGCATTCCAGCCCAAGCAGGCGAACCCGGCGATCGGCGTTCCTCAACGCTTCCAGTCCGACGAAATCGTCCTTGTCCATGTGGATGAAAGGGCCCAGCCCCGCCGCGAACGGCGTCATCGTGTGATCGAAATCGGTGAGGTTGTCGAGAATCCCCGCTTCGATCCTGCGAATCTCCATCGAGGCGGCGCTGCCATAGACCATGCCATGGTCTCTTCCGGCTTCCATCACGTCGCTGAAGAGCCTGTGATGATCCGTGGGCCGGTCGATGGAGGTCTCGGTGCCCACCGAATAGATCTCGTAGCCAAGCTCGCCCGTCCAGCCTGTCCGCGATACGTACAGCCGCTGGCCCCCTACGTGGAAGTATCCGGACCTGAAGTACTTCAGGTTTTCGTCGATGCCGCCATCGGTGAGCGCCGAGAGAACTTTCAGCGAGTTTGGACCCTGAACCTGAAGTACCCGGCCCTTTGGATCCGAAATCGTGACGTCGTACCCCTTGCTCAGGGCCCAGACCCAGGTCCGAAAATGGCCATCCGGCTGAATGTACCAGAACACGTCATCGGTCATCCGGAACAGGATGCCGTCCATGAACGTGCCGCCGTCATGGGTGCAGGCAATGGCATAGAGCCCGCGACCTTCCTTCAGGGTTGAGACTTTCCTGGCAATAATCCTGTCCAGGAATGCCATCGCGTCCGGACCTTCGATCTGCCAGGGCTTTTCGGGCACATCGTAAAGCACGGCCCGACGGCGCAGGTTCCAGTATGTCTCGACCGGATCCTCGCCAATGTAGACCTTGTAGTACCGCTCAGCGTAAACGCCCATGACCGTCGCCGGACTTTCGTGACAGTCGTGAAACGGCGACAGGTCAAACCTCCGTGAGCTGACACGAACGGTGTTGTATGCGTCGGCATGAATGGAACTCGACATCTCTCTCATTCTTCTCGTTGTCGGCTCAGGATAACGGAATGTCGCTCCTTCGGCGGGACTCGCATCCCTGACCATGCACAGCAGACTGGTTCGAATGTGGCCCTCGATACCGGGGTCTCCAGGACGTCGCTGTCCTCACCCCGGGCCATGGCCTCGCGGACACTGGAGTCGCTCGGATGTTCTCCGGTGGGCGAGGTACTGTCGCCTCCGGCGCCACAGGGCCACCGGACCGCTCGCATCGGGATGGCGCGTGCAAAGACTCCGGGAAACACATGCCGATTCCCTATGCCGTGAAGACGGGCGCCGGGCGCGCTGCAGCCTCCCGGGACGGGACAGGCCCGTCATCATGGTTGTCGACTGTCTTCCGGGGGATCAGCACGGCATCGACGGCCCTGACGAAGTCTACACCGACGATGAGCGGATTGACGTCCATCTCGGCGACGACATCCTTCAGCGCGTGGCAGACAGCGGAAAAGCGGCTGAGCACAACCGAGAGCCGGGCAATGTCGCAGGGCGGCCGGGACCGCACCCCGTCAAGCAGGCGGCGGATCCTCAGGTCGTCGATGAGGCGGCGAGCTTCATTCGTGCCAAACGGCGCGAGCGACGAAGCCCGGTCTTCAAGCAGTTCCACCAGGGTGCCCCCGGCGCTCACCATGACCACAGGTCCCCACTGGGGATCGTTCACCATGCCGAATGCCACTTCGGCCTCCCCCCGGACCATTCCGGCAACACACATATCCGGACCAAGCGACAACAGTGACGTGACGGCCATGCGAACGGCGGCCTCGTCCCGAAGGTCGAGATGAACACCACCGCTGTCGGACTTGTGGAGGAGTCCTGGCACCGCCGTCTTGAGCACTACCGGAAATCCGATGTCACGGGCCGCCGCGACGGCTTCTTCATGGGACCGACAGAACCGGCTTTCCGCAACCGGTATGCCGAATGCCCCGAGCATGGAGAGGGTTTCGGTTTCGCCAGGAGCCACACCCCCGGAAAGACGCTCTTGCCAGAGCCGGGCGAGATCCGGGTCCACGGCTTCAACCGCGCCTTCATCCACCTTCCTTCGATCTCGGTAGGCGAGAGCACATCTCACGCCCGTGAGAAGCGGCTTCACGCCATTGATCACCGGCACGCCGCAGTCGAGCATGTCGCTGGCGAAGGACCCGTTGTCCGCCGTGCCGAGCGAGTTGGTGAGAACGTAGGGTTTTTCCGACTCACGGCCGATCTGTCGTGCCGCCTCGCCGATATCGCGCAGGCCCTCGTTCCGGTCCGTGCGGTAGTACTCGTGGGCGAGGATCGCGACTCCGGGATCCCGCTCCAGAATGCCGGCACACTGGCCAATCACAGCTCCGAGACGTTCGTTGTAGCGTCCGGCGGCGTCGAGCGGATTGACCGCCTCGAGTCCGATGTCGAGACACGATTCGAGAGCGCTGACAGTGGCTCTGGCCAGCGGCGCGAACTCGAGCCCCATGTCGCTGGCAAGGTCGATCATCTGCTCGCGCAATCCTCCCGAGTCGAGAATCGCGGCAAAGCCCCCCTCTCCCACGGTCTTTCCGAGACCCAGGATCTGGGCCGCAGCCATGAGGCCGTCGAGATCGTCCGTGCGCAGGGCGCCGTAGCGGCGGCACACCGCATCGAATGCCGTGTCGTCTCCGACAAGTGCGCCTGAGTGTGTCTGGGCAAGACGAGCACTTTCGGGTGTTCTTCCTACTTTCGTGACCACCACCGGGATGCCCCGGTCGCGTGCCCTGGCGAGAGCCCGCACGAAGGCGTCCGGATCACGGATCGCCTCGGCGAAGAGCGCCAGAACCCGGGTCGTCGGCTGCTCCAGGGCGTAGTCCATGTAGTCGGCGATCGATGCATTGATCTCCTGTCCCTGGGACACCAGAAGATTGAAACGCATCCGGCGCGATTCGTTGGCCAGCATGCCGAACACCGATCCCGAGTGGCACAGGGCCGCGATATGGCCGGGCCGGGTATCGAGCGGCTCCTGGAAACTTGCGAAGGTCCGGGCGTCAAAGTTGTAGAAACCCATGCCGTTGCCGCCACACACCGGAACGTCTGCCTCGCGGGCCATCGCCTTCAGGCGCTCGAGAAGGCGGGGTTCCCGGTCTTCATCCAGGAGACAGGCATCGAAGATGACCATGGCACGGGTTCCGGCGTGGATTGCCTCCCGCATGACCCCTTCCATGCGATGCGCAGCCACCGACAGAATGGCAAGATCGACCGGCCCCTCGAGTTCCGCCATGGAAGCCCTGGTCTCGATGCCCTCGACGGCGGAATGCCGCGGATTGACCACGACAAGGCTGCCCGTGTAGCCACCCGCGAGGAGGCTCCTCACCATGAGGTTTCCGACTGAGCCCGGCCGCGGCGATCCGCCGACAAGGGCAATGGATCGGGGCGCAAGCAGGGGCTCAAGCCAGTGGGTGCGTGCCGTCATCATGAACCCCTCGCCAGACCGCCGGCAAATCATGGTCCGGGCATGGGGTGTGTCAAGGAGGACCCGGCAGCCTTGCAGGCGGAGGCGCGCAGGCGTTAACTGATGGATTGGTTGAATCGGAACAGCGGGAGCAATCCATGACCTTGCCTGTCGAAGACGGTACCAGCCAGGGCGTGGCTGTTCACCGGGAGGATGGCGTGCTGCTCGTCACACTCGATCGACCTCCGGCCAACGCCATCGACAATGCGACGAGCCGCAGGATGGGGGAGGTGTTCCTCGGATTTCGCGACGATCCCGCTCTCAGGGTGGCCATCCTGACCGGCGGCGGCGAGAAGTTCTTCTCGGCCGGCTGGGACCTCAAGGCCGCATCGGCCGAACTCGAGGTGCTCGAGGAGGATTACGGACCTGGCGGGTTTGGCGGCATGCAGGACCTGCTCGATCTCAACAAGCCCATCATCAGCGCCGTCAACGGCATCTGTTGCGGCGGCGGACTCGAAGTCGCCCTCGACGCCGACATTCTGATTGCCGCCGAACACGCCACCTTCGCGCTTCCCGAAATCACAGTCGGTACCTATGCGCCGGCGGCCTGCATCGCCCTGCCGAAGCGCATTCCCTACCACATCGCCATGGAACTTCTGCTCACCGGCAGGTGGTTCGATGCCGCCGAAGCGCACCGCTGGGGCCTGGTCAATCGCGTGGTGCCTGCAGCGGATCTCATGGATGAAGCCTGGAAACTCGCAAGACTCCTTGCCGGCGGGCCGCCCCTTGTCCAGGCGGTCACCAAGGAAATTGTGCGCGATGCAGAGGACAAGAAATTCCAGGACGCTCTCAACAAGGTCAACGCGCGGCAATACCGCACGGTCGAGGTCATGATTCCCAGCGAGGACCGCAAGGAGGGGCCCCGCGCCTTCCAGGAGAAGCGCAAACCGGTCTGGAAGGGGCGCTGACCGGGGTCCCGTTCTGTGGAGATGTGACGAGAGTGGCGCGCGACCCGAGATACGACATTCTGTTCGAGCCGGTGCGCATCGGCCCCGTCGTGGCGCGCAACCGGTTCTACCAGGTTCCCCACTGCAACGGCTCCGGCATTCAGTTTCCCCACGGTCAGGCCGCCATGCGCGGCATGAAGGCCGAGGGCGGTTGGGCGGTGGTCAACACCGAGTGGTGTTCGATTCACCCGTCCATGGACATCCCCTCGGCCCAGAGCACGAGGCTGTGGAGCCGGGAGGACGTGCGCGTACACGCCCTGATGGTGGAGGCCGTCCATCGCCACGGCGCACTGGCCGGGTGCGAACTCGCCCACGCCGGTCTCACGTCGCACAATTCCTACAGCCGGCTGCCGGCCTTGGGACCGTCTGCGCGACCCATGCCACCCCAGGACTTTCCCGGACATGGGCGGGCCATGACACGCGACGACATTCGCAACGTCCGGCGCTGGCACCGCGCGGGTGTCAGACGTGCCCTCGAGGCGGGATTCGACCTCGTCTACGTCTACGCCAGCCACGGCATCACGGTCTTCACGGACTTCCTGTCGCCGCGGATCAACCGGCGAACGGACGAATACGGGGGATGTTTCGAGAATCGACTGCGCCTCCTGCGCGAGACCCTCGAGGACGTCATGGACGAAGCGCAGGGACGCTGCGCCGTTGCCCTGCGATTCGGCGTCGACGAGAAAGACGAACCGCCGTTTCTGGGAGACGAGGAGTGCCGGGCTGTCGTCGAATGCCTGGCCGACGTTCCCGATCTCTGGGACGTGAACATCGGTGGGCCGAACGACATGCTGACGTCGCGTTTCCGCAAGGAGGGCTGGCAGGAACCGTCCATGGCCTTCGTCAAGACGCTCACGTCCCGACCGGTCGTGGGCGTCGGGCGCTTCACCAGCCCGGATACGATGGCGGCCATGGTCCGGCGTGGCGTCGTCGACTTCATCGGTGCGGCCCGACCGTCGATCGCCGATCCGTTCCTGCCCCGCAAGATCGAGGAAGGCCGCATCGACGACATTCGCGAGTGTATCGGCTGCAACGTGTGCCTGGCCTCCAACATGATGTCCGTACCCATCCGCTGCACCCAGAATCCCACCATGTCGGAGGAATGGCGCCGTGGATGGCACCCCGAGCGACTGCCCCGGCGCGGTAGCGGAACCCGCGTCCTTGTCATCGGAGCCGGGCCGGCTGGTCTCGAGGCGGCAAGGGCAGCTGGCCAGCGGGGCTATGAAGTGACGTTGGCTGAGGCGGGTTCGGAGGCCGGTGGTCATCTCAACCAGATGGCACGACTACCGGGTCTCGAGGAATGGATCCGGGTACGCGACTGGCGAGTCGGTCAGATCGACCGGATGAACAACGTCGAAGTGTTCCGCGAGAGCAGACTCAACGCATCGGACGTGGCGGACTGGGGTCTCGGTCATGTGATTGTCGCCACCGGATCGCACTGGCGACGTGACGGAGTGGGACGCACCAACATCGATCCAGTCCAGGGACACGCATGCGAGCATGTCCTCACCCCCGATGACGTTCTTGACAAAGCCCCTGTCCACTCGCCGGTGGTGATCTTCGATGACGACGCCTATGTCATGGGCGGAGCACTGGCAGAGAAGCTCGCCCGCGATGGACACCGCGTGCTTCTCGTCGCCACCGGGGCCATGGTGTCGCCCTGGAGTCGTTTCGTGATCGACCAGGCGGACATTCACCGCCGCCTGGTCGCATGCGGTGTCGACGTTCTCCTCAGCCACAATCTCCTGGCCATAGAGGAGGGCTCGGTAACCGTCGCCGGCATGTTCGGTGAAGCTCCATTCGTCCGGGAGGCAGCAAGCGTGGTTCTGGTCACCATGCGCAACCCGCAGTCCGAACTGGCCGATGACCTCGGCAAGGCCCGGGGAGACGACGGTACAGGCGCCATCCAGAGCCTTGTCGCCGTGGGGGATTGCCATGTACCGGGACTGCTCTCGGAGGCTGTCTTCAGCGGTCATCTGGCGGCTCGCGCGCTTGACGAAACCGGCTCCGGGGACCTTCCCTTCCGGGTCGAACAGGTGCCCGCGGACTTCCGGTTCGCCGGGGACGGGAGATGACACGTGCGTGAGGTGACCGATCAGGATCGTGCCGTGTTCGAGGAAGACGGTGTCGTGCTGCTGTCCGACGCCTTCGAAGAGGCATGGGTCGCCTCTCTGCGCGAAGCCGTTGACGAAGCGATGGCCAACCCCGGCCCCCATGCGATGGAGTACGCCAGGGAAGGCCGCTTCTTCGGCGATGTCGAACTGGCCCATCGCCTGCCGGCGTTCATGCGCTTCGTGCGCGAGTCGCCTGCCGCCGCCTACGCCGGTCTCATCATGGGATCCTCGAAGGTCAACTATTTCGACGATCATCTCCTGGTCAAGGAACCGGGAACCACCAAGCCCTCGCCGTGGCACCAGGACCAGCCCTACTGGGCCGTCAGCGGGCGCCAGGTCTGTTCCCTGTGGCTGCCGCTCGATTCCGTCGGCCGGGACATTGCCGTCGAATTCGTGAAGGGCTCCCACCACTGGCAGGAGTTCAACCCCTATCACTTCGAGGACGGGCGCCTTTACGAGGGGGTCGGGCTCCCTCGCCTGCCGGACATCGAATCACATCGCGAACGGTACGACATCCTGCGTTTTGCCATGGAACCCGGGGATGCGCTCATGTTTCACGGCATGATCGTTCACGGCGCTCCCGGCAACACCGGCCATCGTCGCCGCCGGGCGCTCTCGACCCGGTGGACCGGGGACGATGCGCGCTTCTTCCGGCGTCCGGGCGAGATTTCCGTCCCCACCGTTCTGCCGGACCTTGCCGACGGCGCGTGCCTGGATTGCGACCGTTTCCCGGTCGTCTGGAGACATGCCTCTCCAGGGCATGGTGCCTGAACGTCCGTGACACGTCGCACGCTCTATCCGCCGGTCGAGCCCTATCGATCGGGCCGACTGGCGGTCGGGGACGGCCACGAACTCTACTTCGAGGAATGCGGCAACCCTGACGGCAAGCCTGCCGTCTTTCTTCATGGCGGACCCGGAGGCGGAGTGAGGCCCCACTACCGGCAGTACTTCGACCCCGAAGCCTGGCGCGTGATCCTGTTCGACCAGAGGGGCTGCGGCCGCTCCACACCGTGGGCCTTGCTCGAAGCCAACACCACCTGGCACCTGGTCGAGGACATGGAGGTCTTGAGGCGATTTCTCGGAATCTCCTCCTGGCTTGTCTTCGGTGGATCCTGGGGGAGCGCGCTGGGGCTCGCCTATGCCCAGACCCATCCCGGGCATGTGAGTGCACTGGTGCTCTACGGCATCTTCACCCTGCGCAAGTCGGAATTGCGATGGCTCTACCAGGACGGAGCCAGCCACGTCTTTCCCGATGCGTGGGAGGACTTTCTCGCCCCTGTTCCCGAAGCCGGACGGAACGACATGATGGGATCCTACATGCAGCTCCTGACATCCGGCGACCCCGACAGGGAACGCGAGGCAGCGAGGGCATGGAGTGTCTGGGAAGGGTCGATCCTTTCGCTCATTCCCGATCCCGGACGGATGGAAAGATTTGCCGGCGATGCCTTCGCCAGGGCCTTTGCCCGGATCGAATGTCACTACTTTGTCAATGGCGGGTTCTTCTCCCGTGACGGCCAACTCATCGACAACATCGACAGGTGCCGGCACATTCCCGCGGTGATCGTGCAGGGACGCTACGACATCTGCACACCGGCCAGAACGGCATGGGACCTTCACCGCGCATGGCCGGAAGCCGACTTCCGCCTGGTGCCCGATGCCGGACACACGGCCCTCGAACCGGGGAACATCCATGAACTCGTGGGCGCCACGGATGGCTTCAGGTAGGCTCGACTGTCGTTGGCGAGAGGACTCCGGCGATGAATCTCGAACTTCAAGGCAAGACCGTCCTGATCACCGGTGGATCGCGCGGCATCGGCTATGCCACGGCACGTGCCTTCGCGTCGGAAGGAAGCAACCTCCACCTGGCCTCAAGGACGAGAGAAGATCTGGAACGGGCCAGGAACGCCATTCGGAGCGAATTCGCGGTGGCCGTCGACATTCACGCGGCCGATCTCTCGAGCGCAGAGCAGGCACGTGCGTTGGCGCACGCCTGCGCAGACGCCGACATTCTCGTGAACAATGCGGGCGCCATTCCCCTGGGCACGTTGCTGGACGTTGACGAAGAAACCTGGCGCGCCGCCTGGGATCTCAAGCTCTTCGGCTACATCACGATGATGCGCGCCATGTACGGTGAAATGAAGGCGCGCGGCCGTGGTGTGATCGTCAACAACATCGGCACGGCAGGTGACCAACGGCCGTCCGGCTATGCCGCGGGAGTGACGGCCAATGGTGCGCTCGTCACGCTGACGCGGGCTCTCGGCGGAACGAGTCTCGACGACGGAATCAGGGTCGTCGGCATCAGCCCCGGCGACATGGAAAACGACCGCGGCATCATGGCTCTCAAGCATCATGCCAGGAAGAGGTTCGGTGACAGCGACAGGTGGCGTGAACTGATATCCGGCATGCCGGGCGGCTCGCTCCCGGTTTCCGAAGACATGGCCCACGCCATCGTCTTCCTCGCCAGTCCCCGGGCGCGTTTCATCAGTGGCGTCGTGCTCACCGTCGACGGCGGCATGTGCGCACGACAGGCGGTCATTGGCGGCTGAAACCGCCATTTGCTCCCGACCCGTTTCGTTGCCCCTGCAACGTCGCACATATCGTTTCAAGTTACGCGAAACGAAAACTTGAAGTGACCGCAATATACTTTTATTATAGATAGATAATCGTTTCACAATTAGGGCAAATCGTTTCATGCCCCTCTCTGGCCGAGCCATAATCTACTACATCGCTGACCATCCCGGCGCCCGCCGGGACGATATCAGGCGGCACGCCGCGCCAGAGTCCAGCGAGACGACCGTCTGGCGCGCGCTCAGGCGGCTTATCGACGAGGGAAAGCTCCAGGTTTCGGGCAAGGGCCGTGCAACGGGCTACTCGCTAGCAGGCTCTGCCGTGGTCCGAGCCCATTTGCAAACGCCCTACAACCACCGAAGGCCCGTCAGCTACAATAGGGAGTTCCTGGACCGCTACATCCCGGACAAGACGCCTTATCTCGCCAAAGCAGACCGGCAACGCCTGTTCGAGGCCGGCGCGCGCGCCGGCGCGTCGTTACCAGCAGGCGCTTACGCACGCCGCATTCTCCAACGGCTGCTGGTCGATCTGTCATGGGCGTCTTCACGCATGGAAGGGAACACTTACAGCCTGTACCAAACCGAACGCCTGATTCGTTTCGGCGAGGAGGCTTCCGGGAAGGACCTCAAGGAAGCGGTCATGATCCTCAATCACAAGGACGCCATCGAATACATCGTGGACAACCTCGGCCAGATCGCGATCAGCCCGCTGGGCCTGTGCAATATCCACGCCTTCCTGGCTGACTGCCTTCTGGCCGATCCCGCCATGGACGGAACCCTCCGGAGTATGCCGGTCGGAATCTCGCATTCATGCTACAGGCCGCTTGAGGACCATTTCGCGATCAAAGAGGAGTTCGAGATCCTGATCGCGAAGGCCGCGGCCATTACCGATCCGTTCGAGCGGTCCTTCTTTCTCCTTGTCCATATCCCGTACTTGCAGGCGTTCGACGATATCAACAAGCGCACATCGCGCGTGTCCTCCAACATTCCGCTTCTCCAGGCCGGTCTCGGGCCTATGTCTTTCCTGACCGTGGATGACCGCGCCTACATCGACGGTCTGCTGGGCGTCTATGAGCTGAACAATGTTTCCTTGCTGCGCGAGGTCTACATCGACGCCTATCTGGCCTCCGCAGACAGGTATCGCGTACTGCGTGCCGAGGTCGAGACGCCGGAAAAGGCAGCGCTCGTCTATCGCGATTTTGTCCGCGAGGCCGTGCGGCGCTGCGTGCTGGACTGGAAGGCATTCCGACCCCGTCAGATCAAGGAAATGACCGCGCACGCCGACATTCCGCAAGAGGATCGTGAGGACGTGGTCAATTATGTCGGGCAAGAGGTCCGCAGCCTGCATGAAGGGAACGTCATACGCTACCGGCTGCGCCCGGCGGACCTCAAAGGTCTCGGCTTCGTACATCAGGAGGAGGCATGACCATTGTCGAAGTCCGGCGTGTGGCGCGAGGGGCCGGCGGTTTCATCGAGTTCCTCGGGCCGATTCGCCCGCTGCAATGCGTCCAGCGCTCGCTTGCGGGCATACGCATGATCGATCACAGGCAGGGGCCACGTGTCTCCGAGGTCGACGCCTGCTGCCTTCAGGACCGGCGCCGTCGCGGTCCACGGCACGTGGATGACCGCGTCCGGCAACTCCGCAAGTTCGGGAAGCCAGCGACGCAGGTAACGCCCCTCCCCGTCGAAACGCCGCGACTGCGCGACCGGATTGAAGATGCGAAAGTAGGGCGCGGCGTCGACGCCGGTGCCTGCCACCCATTGCCAGCCCGCGCTGTTGTTGGCGCGGTCGGCATCCACCAGTGTGTCGACGAACCAGTCAGCGCCGGCGCGCCAGTCGATCAATAGATGCTTGGTGAGGAATGAAGCAGCGACCATGCGCACACGGTTGTGCATCCAGCCCGTGGTCCAGAGTTCCCGCATTCCTGCGTCCACCAGCGGATAGCCGGTGCGGCCACGCTGCCAGCGCTCAAGCCCAGCCGGATCGTCGCGCCAGGCCAGGCGATCGAAGGCCGGGCGCATGTTCTTGTGCTCCATGCCGGGATTGTGGAACAGGAGGTGGTGGGCAAACTCCCGCCAGCCGAGTTCACGCAAGAAGGCTTCGCCACCCTCACCAGGCGCCCTCGGGCCGATCGCGGCCGCGATCTGGCGAGGCCCGATCTCGCCGAAGCGCAGGTGGGGCGAGAGCATGCTCGTAGCCGGATCGCCCGGCCGGTCCCGATCGTCGCCATAGCGGGTGACGACACCGCAGGCGAACGTGTCGAGGCGCTCGCGAGCTGCAGCCTCTCCCGGCTGCCAGGCCGCCCGCAGCCCTGCGGCCCAGTCCGGGCCCCGCGGGCGCAGCCCCCAGTCTTCCAGCACATCGCCCGGCGGCCAGGTGCCGGGCGTGGGCAGGCGCGGCGAGGCACCATCGGGAGCCGCGAAACCGTGCTCCAGGCAGCGCCGCCAGAACGGCGTGAAGACACCGTAGGCCGTTCCGCTGCTCGTGCGGATGTCCCAGGGCTCGAACAGCAGCGCGGCGTTGAAGGAGCGCACCTCAATTCCGCGATTCCCGCACTCGGCCTTGATACGCCGGTCGCGATCGATGGTCTTCGGCTCGTAGAGCCTGTTCCAGACGATCGCCGAGCAACCGGTTTCAGCGATGAGCCCGATGAGGACCGCTTCCGCCGGGCCGCGGCGCAGGACGAGCCGGCTGCCCTGTCGCTCCAGGGTCTTTGCAAGCGCCTCCAGACTGCCATGCAGCCACCAGCGCGATGCACCGCCGAGCGCAGTGTCGCCCGTTTCTTCGTCCAGGACAAACACCGGAATGATGGGTCGTCCGGTCCCGACGGCCCACGCGAGCGCCGGGTTGTCCGCAAGCCGAAGATCGCGCCGGTGCCAGACCAGCACCGGCCGTGCGTCGCTGACGCGACCTGCCCACTGCACTCCGGCTGCACTCGACATCGTTCTCCCTTCCCGCTGCCGTTGCCCGGACCCCGTCGGCATGCAAGTCCAACTTGACGCGAGCAGGCATCTCATTGGCGGAGGTGCCGCGACACCGCATTCGTCAGGGAGTTCAGGGAGGCACCTATACCCCAGTGCCGGGATTCGGGAAAACCTGCACAGCTGCGCCACGTTCCAGGCGCGGACCACTCGTTCCTCGGGTTGCCTTCATCGGGACATGACAGCGTGCCATACTCCCCGTCCCCTTGGTCCTGTGGAGTGTCGGCCATGCGTCTCGTGTCAATTCTTGCTGTCCTGGTGCTGGCAACAGGATCCGCGCTGGCCGAAACGGTGCGGGAGTCCCACGGAATCTCGCGGTACGGCGACCTGAAGTACGACGAGACCTTCCGTCACTTCGACTATGTCAATCCTGACGCGCCCAAAGGCGGCGAGGCCCGCTTCTTCGGCTTCGGCGGCTTCGACACTCTCAACGCCTACAGCCTAAGGGGACGCAAGGCGGCCGGTCTGTCGGCGCTCTATGACACGCTGCTGAAGAAGTCGAATGACGAGCCGACCGCGGCCTACGGCCTGCTAGCCGACCGCGTACGGGTGCCGGACGATCACTCCTGGGTCGCCTTCCGCCTGCGCCCTGAAGCGCGCTGGCATGACGGCACGCCCGTCACGGCGGACGATGTGGTCTGGAGTCTCGAAACCCTGCGCGAGAGCGGTCTGCCGCTCTATGCAACCTACTATGCCAACGTCGCGGAAGCGGTCGTGGAGGACGGTGGCTGGATTCGCTTCACGTTCGACGGACCGGGAAACGTCGAACTGCCACTGATTCTGGGTGAGCTTCCGATTCTGCCGCGCCATTGGTACGAGGGCCGGGATTTCGAGGAAGCCAGTCTCGATTTCCCGATGGGAAGCGGACCCTACAGGGTTGTCGATGTCGATCCGGGCCGTTCCATCACCTATGCGCGCCATGAGAACTACTGGGGTGCCGATCTTCCGGTCAATGTCGGCTTCCACAACTTCGATCGAATTCGCTACGACGAGTATCTCGATCTCGACATCGCCATGGAAGCCTTCAAGGCGAACGAGTACGACTTCCGTTCGGAAAACAACTCCAAGCGCTGGGCAACGTCCTATAGCGGCAGCATCTTCGACGACGGCCTGGTCGTCGTCGAGAAGGTCGCGCACAGCCGTCCCCAGGGCATGCAGGGATTCGTCTTCAACCTGCGCCGCGAGAAGTTCGCCGACCCGAAGGTCCGCCAGGCGCTCGCCCTTGCCTTCGACTTCGAATGGGCAAACCAGAATCTCTTCTACGGCCAGTACCTGCGATCGGTGAGCTATTTTTCCAATTCGGAACTCGCCGCCAGCGGCACGCCGGACGAAGCCGAACGCGCCCTGCTGGAACGCCACGGCGAAGGCCTTCCGGAAGCCGTCTTCGGCGAGGTGCCCGTACCGCCGGTCACCGACGGATCGGGCAACAACAGAACCAATCTGCGCAAGGCAAAGGCCCTTCTTGCAGAGGCCGGCTGGACGGTCCAGGACGGCGCATTGACCGGCCCCGCCGGAACACCGATGGAGATCGAGTTTCTCATGGTCCAGCCGGCGTTCGAACGCATTCTCCAACCTTTCCGCGCCCAGCTGGAACGCCTCGGAGCCCGCCTGGAGATCCGGTCCATCGATGCCGCCCAGTACAAGGAACGCCTCGACAAATTCGATTTCGACCTGGTGGTAACCGGTTTTGGGCAGTCGCGATCACCGGGCAATGAACAGAGAAACTACTGGAGCTCGGCCGCGGCCGACATTCCCGGAAGCAACAATCTTGCCGGTATCAGGAGTCCGGCAATCGACGCCCTCATCGAAGAACTCATCTATGCCGGCACCCGTGCGGAACTCGTCACGGCAGCACGAGTTCTCGACCGCGTGCTGCGCCACGGCCACTACGTCATACCCAACTGGCACATTACCTATGACCGGGTTGCCTGGTGGGACAGGTTCGGACAACCCGACATCGTTTCCGATGACGGCATCGTTCTCGACACCTGGTGGATCGATGCCGAGAAGGATGCGGCCCTCAAGGAACGGATCGGATCTGAAAACGACTGATCGAAGGCAACGTCATGTTCGCCTACATTGTTCGTCGCCTGCTGCTCATCGCCCCGACGCTGTTGGCCATCATGATGATCAACTTCGTCATCGTGCAGTTCGTGCCGGGCGGGCCTGTCGAACGCATTCTCGCTGAACTTGAAGGCACGGCTGTCAGCGCCACGGCACGGGTTGCAGGCTCCGGCAGCGAGGTCCAGACCGCAGGCGAATCGCTCTACCGCGGGGCCCAGGGACTGCCGGACGGCTTTGTCGAGAAACTTGAAAGGATGTACGGCCTCGACAAGCCACCGGTCGAACGCTTCCTCCTGATGATGGAGAACTATCTCACCTTCGACTTCGGAGAGAGCGCCTTCCGGAGCCGGCGCGTCGTCGATCTCATTATCGAGAAGATGCCCGTCTCGATTTCCCTTGGACTGTGGACAACGCTCGTCGTCTACATCGTCTCCATCCCCTTGGGAATCGCCAAGGCACGGCGCGACGGAAGCGCCTTCGACGTGTGGACAAGCGGCACCATTATCCTGGGGTATGCCATTCCGGGATTCCTGTTCGCCATCCTTCTCGTGGTGCTGTTCGCCGGCGGATCCTACTGGAAGCTCTTTCCGCTGCGTGGTCTCGTTTCTCCGGGTTTCGAGGACATGAGCACCCTGGGCCAGATCGCAGACTACTT
The DNA here is from genome assembly GCA_964291415.2 of Alphaproteobacteria bacterium. Taxonomy (GTDB): domain Bacteria; phylum Pseudomonadota; class Alphaproteobacteria; order SP197; family SP197; genus SP197. The sequence continues at coordinate 1,616,134 of OZ219920.1, forward strand.
CTGGCACCTGGCACTGCCCCTGACGGCCCTCATCATCGGCAGCTTCGCCACGCTGACCATGCTCACCAAGAACTCCTTCATCGACCAGATCCGGAGCCAGTACGTCACGACAGCGCGCGCCAAGGGGCTGAGCGAGCAGCGGGTCCTCTACGGCCATGTGTTCCGCAACGGCATGCTGATCATCATCGCCGGCTTTCCCGGGGCCATCATCGGCATTCTCTTTACCGGCGCACTCCTGATCGAGATCATCTTCTCGCTCGACGGCCTTGGCCTGCTCGGCTACGAGGCGGCGATTGACCGGGATTATCCGGTCATGTTCGCAACTCTCTACATCTTTACCCTTCTTGGTCTCGTCATGAATCTCGTCGGCGACCTGATGTACGTCATCGTTGACCCGCGCATCGACTTCGAAAGCCGGGACGTCGGATGAGGTTCGACAGCCACAGGCTGGACCCCATCTCGCGGCGGCGCCTGGCCAACTTCAGGGCCAACAGGCGCGGCTACTGGTCGTTCCGGATCTTCCTCGTCCTTTTTGCCTTCACCCTGCCGGCAGAGATGATTGCCAACGACCGGCCCCTCGCGGTCTGGTTCGACGGCGCTCTCCACGTACCGGTGCTGACGGTCTATCCCGAGACCGCCTTCGGTGGCGATTTCGAGACCGAGGCAGACTACCGCGACCCCTTCGTCAAGGACCTCATCCACGCCGGAGACGGGTGGATCGTATGGCCGCTCATCGCCTACGACTACCGCACCATCAATTACGACCTCCCGAGTCCGGCGCCCTCCCCTCCGACATCCGAAAACTGGCTGGGAACGGACGATCAGGGCCGTGACGTCGCGGCGCGGGTCATCTACGCCTTTCGCCTTTCGGTCATCTTCGGTCTCGTCCTGACACTCGTTTCCTCCGTCGTCGGCATCGCCGCCGGTGCGGTCCAGGGCTACTACGGCGGCTGGATCGACCTTCTGGCACAACGCGCCCTCGAAGTCTGGGGCGGCATACCCGTGCTCTACATCCTCATCATTCTGGCGAGTGTCATCGTTCCCGGATTCTGGACCCTTCTTGGCCTTCTTGTCCTGTTCTCATGGACGGCACTGGTGGGCCTCGTGCGGGCGGAGTTCCTGCGCACCAGGAACTTCGACTATGTCAAGGCGGCGCGGGCACTGGGAGTGACCGACAGAGTCATCATGGTGCGCCACGTGCTCCCCAACGCCATGGTGTCGACCCTGACCTTCCTGCCCTTCATCCTCAACGGTTCGATCACCACGCTCACCGCTCTCGATTTTCTCGGATTCGGCCTGCCGCCGGGTTCGCCGTCGCTTGGAGAATTGCTGAACCAGGGACGCAACAACCTTCAGGCACCGTGGCTCGGGCTGACGGGTTTTGCCGTCGTGGCACTGATGCTCTCTCTCCTCACCTTCACGGGAGAGGCCGTACGCGATGCCTTCGATCCCCGGAAGTTGCCGTCATGACTCTCCTGGATGTCCGGAATCTCATGGTCAGCTTCAAGATGGACAATCGAACCATCGAAGCCGTCAGGAACGTGAACTTTTCCATCGCGCCGGCGCAGACGCTGGCCCTTGTCGGCGAGTCCGGGTCCGGCAAGTCGGTCACGGCTCTTTCCATTCTTCGCCTAGTCGCTGCCGGTCATTCTTCCGGTGAGATCCTGTTCCAGGGCAACGACCTCGCCCACCTGACGGAGAGAGAACTGCGCCGGGTGCGCGGCAACCGGATTTCCATGATCTTCCAGGAGCCGATGACGTCCCTCAATCCGCTCCATACCATTTCCCGGCAGATCGCCGAGCCCCTGGTGGTTCACCAGGGCATGACGGCGCAGGCGGCCGCAAGGCGAGTGCGTGAACTCATGGACCTCGTCGGGCTGGGCGATCTGGCGGACCGGATTCATGACTTCCCCCACACGCTGTCGGGAGGCCAGCGCCAGCGCGTCATGATCGCCATGGCGCTGGCCTGCGATCCGGATCTCCTGATTGCCGATGAACCGACGACGGCCCTTGATGTCACGGTGGAGGCCCGCATTCTCGAGCTTCTCGGCTCCCTGAAGCGACAACTGTCGATGGCCGTTCTCTTCATCACCCACAACCTCTCCATCGTCCACCGGTTTGCCGACCGGGTGGCGGTGATGGATGGTGGACGGATCGTCGAGACGGGAACCGTCGACGATGTCTTCACCCGGCCGCAGCACGCCTCGACGCAACATCTTCTCGCCTCACAGCCCCGTGGCAGGCCGGAGCCGGTTCCGCATGAAAGCGCAAGGCGTCTCGAGGCCCGCAACTTGAAGGTCTGGTTTCCTGTCCGAGCCGGCGTGTTCAGGCGGGCGGCCAAGCACGTCAAGGCGGTTGATGGCATCGACCTCGCCGTTCGTGTCCGCGAGACCATCGGCATTGTCGGTGAATCGGGTTCCGGAAAGTCGACACTCGGCATGGCCATCCTGCGGCTCATCGCCAGCGAAGGCGACATCATGTACGACGGCCGTGGTCTTCAGGGACTGGGTTTCCGGGATCTCAGACCGTTGCGCCGGGAGCTGCAGATCATCTTCCAGGATCCCTTCGGCTCGCTGTCGCCGCGCATGTCGGTGGCCGGCATCATCGAGGAGGGCCTGAAGGTCCATGGCATGGGGAAGAACCCGGCAGACCGTCGTGAGCTGGTGGCCGAAGCCCTCGACGAGGTCGGTCTCGAGCCCGCCATGATGGATCGCTATCCCCACGAGTTCTCCGGCGGCCAGCGCCAGCGCATCGCCATAGCCCGCGCCATGATCCTCAAACCGAAGGTCGTCGTCCTCGACGAACCGACAAGCGCGCTCGACATGTCGGTGCAGTCCCAGATCATCGCATTACTGCGGCGGCTTCAGAATGACCACGATCTTGCCTACCTCTTCATCAGTCACGATCTCAGGGTGGTGCGCGCGATGAGCCATCATGTCCTTGTGATGAAGGCAGGACGTGTGGTCGAATCGGGAAGCGCTCACGACATCTTCGAAACACCGAAATCCGACTACACCCGCGCCCTGATGGCCGCGGTCACCGACCCGGGCGGAACATGGCCGCTGTCATCCGGACAGGATCCGCTGTCCTGATTTCTGGAGGGAGACATCATGGCACTTCTCTACATGAGCGGACACTGCGACGGTCCGGTGTGGGAGGCATGTCTCGCTCCCCATTCTCCCGGCCTCGATTTTCGCATCCACCCCGACAGCGGCTCGCCCGAAGACATCGACGCGGCCCTGGTCTGGAACCATCCGCTTGACGATCTGGCGCGCTTTCCCCGTCTCAGGCTCGTCATGTCCCTTGGCGCCGGCGTCGACCATATCATGGAGTCACGTCATCTCGTTCCCGATGGCGTCGCCCTGACACGCATCGTCGATCCCGCCATGACCGCGCAGATGACCGGCTGGTGCGTCATGGTGATGCTCGACCACCTGCGCCGCATGGAAGACTACCGCCAGCTTCACCGGGAGCGGCGTTACGAGGAGCTCGAGGTCGCGCTGCCGCGTGATGTCACGGTGGGCATCCTGGGACTCGGCGTGCTTGGCGGGGACTGCGCCCGCGTCATCGCGGCGATGGGATACCGGGTCAGGGGATGGAGCAGGTCGCCGCATGAGATCGATGGCGTGACCTGCCATTCCGGACATGAAGCGCTCGAGAGCTTTCTTGCCCCCTGTGACGTCGTGATCTGCCTGTTGCCGCTCACCAGAGAGACCGAAGGCATCCTGAATGCCCGCACGATGTCCTGGATGAAGAGGGGAGCCTTTCTCATCAACGCAGCACGCGGTGGCCATGTCGTGGAAGAGGATCTCGTACGGGCGATCGACGATGGCCATCTCGCCGGCGCCACGCTCGATGTCCAGCGCCAAGAACCCATGCCTGACGACCACCCGTTCTGGTACCACCCGAAGATCCTGACCTTTCCGCACATCGCGGCCCTGACCGTGCCGGAAACCAGCGCTCCCCAGATTGCCGAGAACTGCCGGCGGCTGCACACCGGCGAACCCTTGATCAATGTCGTGGACCTCGACCGCGGCTACTGATCGGGGATGACATCCGCTACCGGGACGTCCGAAAGGTCGAGTCCGGCTTCCGCGTAGTAGGCGGCCGCGCCGGGATGCAACGGCACGGCCGCGCCAAGCAGTGCATTGGAGAGCTTCATCTGTCGCGCCGCGGGATGTCCGGAGGCCAGTCGCTCACCGTTGTTGGGGTGCCACAGCGCCCGCGTGATCCGGTAGACCAGGTCGTCAGGCGCGGCTTGTGTCACGATCCACTGCACGCCGATTGCCAGCGTGGTGACATGGGAAAGACCCGGATAGGACCCTTCCGGAACCACCGACAGGGAAAAGAAGGGATGATCAACGAGAAGGCCAAGCGCATGTTCCGCAGGGATCGGCAGGAGATCGGCGATTCCTTCCTCGACAAGGTCGAACACGGAGTTGGCCGGATAACCGGCGATGACGAAGAGTCCGTCGAGATCGCCCGCTCTCATCATGGAGACGGCCGGTCCATGCTTGATGTAGCGGACATCGAGATCGGCATCGCCAAGACCGTAGGACTCGAGAATGATTCGTGCGGCAACCAGCGTCCCCGATCCCTCGACATCCAGCGATATCCGCTTGCCGGTCAGGTCCGGGACAGAAGCAATGCCGGCATCGCGTCTGACGACGATGTGGATGACCTCGGGATAAAGGCTGCCGATCAACCGCAACTGCTGCCGTGGATCGCTGCCGGCAAAGATGCCGGTCCCCGTGTAGGCCCAGTAAACGACGTCCGATTGGGAAAACCCCGATTCCACGTCGCCTGAGACGACCGATCCGATGTTCTCGACCGCGCCTTCCGACGACAGGGCCGTCGCCAGAAGCCCGGGCACGCAGCGGCCGCCATCCTCCTCGCAGTCCGGCACCCCCGGCGGACCGGAAATGACCGTGGCCACGAGTGCACCCACCGGAAAGAAGGTCCCGGCTGTGCCGCCGGTTGCAATGCGAAAGAATGTCAGGTCGGCTTCAGCCAGAAGTGCTGACGGCACCAGCGCTGCCATGATGCCACCGGCTCCCGTCGCGAGCGCCGACCGGCGTGGCATTCCCGATACCGGCTTGACCATCTCCTGTTTCCCTCTTGCCGCCAGAAGCGCTGCCAACTCCCCCCTTCTACTCTACGACAGCAGGCCTTCAACGTCATGCGGCCTTCAACGACGCTTGCACATGACGGGATCGGCCTTGTCTGACGTGATTTCGGCCAGGTCCGTTGAACCGGAGCGATTGGGACACCGGCTTTTGTCATGTCCATTTCCTGATCCCGGGTATGGCAGGACCAGCCGAACAGTTGGAAACTGGCGTCGGGTGCAACCGGTGAGGTTCCCGCAACGCGCGGACATGGCGCCAGTCATGTTCGCGAGGGACATGACATGACGACAGCAGGTGACAGGCGGCGTTCCGGGCGACGTGGCAGGAGACCCCCCAAATCCACGGCTGCGTTGACGCCGACGAGGCGGCGCATGCCTGCCTTTGAGCCTTTCGGCGAGGACGTGCTCGAAGCCATCGAGAGCCAGGCCGACTGGATTCTCGACACCATCGGCATCGACTTTCGCGGAGACGACGTCGCGCTGGCGCTCTTCCGGTCGGCGGGAGCGCGTATCGAGAACCAGCGTGTCAGGATGGAGCCGGGTCAGGCGCGCGCACTGTGTCGATCCGCACCGGAGACTTTCGTGCTTCATGCACGCGATCCGCGGCGAAGCATCACGCTGGGCGGCGATCACGTGGTGCTGATGCCAGGCTACGGTTCGCCTTTCGTCACCGATCTTGACCGCGGGAGGCGCTATGCCTCACTCGAGGATTTCAGGAACTTCGTGCGGCTCACGTTCATGACGCCGTGGCTCGCTCACTCCGGCGGCACCGTGTGCGAACCTGTCGACATCCCTGTCAACAAGCGCCATCTCGACATGACGCTGGCCCACCTCACGCTCTCCGACAAACCCTTCATGGGCGCGGTGACCGCACCTGATCGTGCGCGCGATTCGATCGACATGGCCCGCATCGTCTTCTCTCCGCAGGTGATGGAGGAGAACGCCGTCATCCAGGCCAACATCAATGTCAACTCCCCGCTCGTCTACGACGCCGGCATGTCGGGGGCTCTCAGAGTCTACGCCGGGGCCAACCAGTGCGTCGCGGTCTCTCCCTCGGTCATCGGCGGCGCCATGGGCCCGCTCACACCTGCGGCAATCTGCGCCCAGACACTGGCTGAGGGCATGGCGGGGATCGCGCTCGCCCAGCTTGTTCGCCCGGGGTGCCCCTGTGTCCTCGGAAGTTTCCATGCCACCATGAACCTGAAATCAGGCGCCCTGACCTTTGGTACACCCGAAGCCAACCTCGTGACACTTGCCCTGGCACAGCTCGGCCGCAGGCTTCGCGTTCCCGTGCGCTCCGGAGGTGGTCAGATCTCGGCTTCCAACACGCCTGACGGGCAGGCGATGCAGGACAGCACCAGCGCCATGTGGGCCACAATGATATCCGGCGCCCACCAGATCTGGCACGCCGCAGGATGGCTCGAGGCCGGACTCACGATGTCTTACGAGAAGTTCGTCATGGATGTCGATCACTGCGGCATGATGCTCCGCATGCTCCAGGGTTTCCGCGCCGAAGGCGAAGACCTGGCAGCCGACGCCTACCTGGAGGCCGCCCCGGGCCAGACCCACCTGGCAACGGCCCACACACTGCGCCAGTACCAGAGTGCGAACTTCATGCCCGGGATACCGGAACCCGGCCCCTGGGAGGCCTGGTCCGCTGACGGATCCAGGCGCGTGGAGGAACGGGCCAACGCCGTCTGGAAGACGATGCTGGACTCCTACGAGGCGCCATCGATCGATGTTGCGGTCGCCGAGGCCCTCCGCGACTTCGTCGCCTGGCGCAAGTCATCGATGGAGGATGCGTGGTACTGACATCAGCCGCCTGTCGGAAACACGAAGGATTCCGTCTCACAGGACAACGAAGCCGGCGATGCCGGCGAGCAGCACGACCGCCCAGGCGGGTGCCTTCCAGACGGCGATCGCCACGAAGGAGGCCGCGGCGATGGCAGTCGCCAGAGGTGAAATGAGGCCGGCGGAGAGGATCGGGTCATAGAACACGGCGGCGAGGAGTCCCACCACCGCGGCGTTGACTCCGGCAAAGGCGCGCCGGGCCGTGGGCGCGCGGCGCAAGAGCCCCTGAAAGTGCAGGCCGCCGACAATGAGAAGGGCCGAGGGGATGAAAATCGCCACCAGCGCAATCAGCGCCGCCAGAGCGGACGGTGGTGACTCCGTCACGGCGCCAAGGTAGGCGGCGAAGGTAAACAGCGGTCCGGGAATCGCCTGCGCAGCACCGTAACCCGCCAGGAAGGCCTCACGGTCAACCATGCCGGTGTCGACCACCTCGGCCTCGAGGAGAGGCAAGACAACGTGGCCGCCGCCGAAGACCATCGAACCTGCGCGATAGAACGCATCGACGAGAGGCCATGGGCCCTCGCCAATGAAGCCGGACGCCACCGGAAGAGCCAGGAGAAGAAGGAAGAAGACCAGCAGGGCCAGGATGGCAACCGGCCGGCCAACGGGAACCTCCATCGGCCCTTCCCCATCCTGCGCCGGTTCATCCCGCAACCAGACGAGACCGGCAAGCCCTCCCCCGACGATGACCAACAGTTGCCCGGTGGCGAAAGGAATCAGCATGGCGCCAATCATGCCGGCGACCGCAATCGTCGCCCGCTTGCTGTCCGGCGCCAGGCTGCGCGCCATGCCGATGAGCGCATGGGCGACGACCGCCACCGCGGCGGCCTTCAATCCGTGGATCCAGCCGGTACCCAGAGCCGCTTCGAGTTCCCCCGCACCGAAGGCGAAGGCGGTGAGAATGAGCGCCGACGGGAGCGTGAATCCAAGCCACGCCGCCAGCAGCCCGCCATAGCCGGCGCGCATGAGCCCGATCGCCATCCCGACCTGACTCGAGGCGGGACCGGGAAGGAGCTGCCCCAGCGCGACAAGGTCGCCATAGACCCTGTCGTTCATCCACTGGAGCCGCACAACAAAGGCCTCGCGAAAGTAGCCGAGATGGGCCACAGGCCCCCCGAAGGACGTCAGCCCCAGAAGGAGAAAGACGCGGAAGACCTCAAGCGGCGAACCGCGTTTACGTCCGGACGTCATGTTTCCTTGCAGGCCCGGGCGGCACGCCTGCCGGAGAGAACAGCTCCCTCGATCGTGGCCGGAAGCCCCGTATCCGTCCAGTCACCGGCAAGGTACAGGTTGTCGAACTCCGTGCGGGTTCCGGGACGCAAGGCGATGGTGTCGGGGTCCTGCGAGATCGTTGCCCGGCGTTCCTTGATGACGCGCCAGGGAGGCAGCGCATGCGGATCGGCATCGAGAACTGCAGCCACATCACGCCATGCCGTCGCCGCGATATCGTCCAATGGCCGACGAATCATGTCATTAGCCGCACTGACTGTGACGGACAGGACCTGGTCTCGTACAAAAATCCACTGAACCATGCCTCCAATCAGTCCGACAAACGGATGGCCACCAGGAAGCACAACCGGCCCGGGCAGTCGGAAATGGACATTGACGATCCCCTGATGCCTGAGCGGAACCTCAAGGCCCGCCACGAGGTCGCCGACGACCGATGGAGGCAGGGCAAGAATCACGCTGTCTTCCTGCATCACTGTGATGCTGTTCGCGGCAAAGTCGAGTCGTTCCACCCTGCCGGCTGCCGTGTGCAACCCGCACAGCCGGCTGGACAGCCTGACGTCGACACCCTTGTGCGCGAGGTATCCCAGAGCCGGATCAACGAAGGTGGCCGAGAGCGATTGCCCGGCGACGAGAGGACGGCACCAGGACTCTCCCTTCATGAAGGTCCTCATGAGCGCCTGGCGCAACAGTCCCGCCGAAGCTTCCGCAAGCGGCGTGTTGAGAACCGCCACGGTCAGAGGTTCCCAGAAACACGTCACGAGCCTTCCGGATTGCCCCACGCACTCCGCCACTGTCCGGCTGTCGCTGGCGGTGAGGACAGAAAGTGCGGAGAGGTAGTGGGCCGGCGCGGTCAGTGGAACCCGGCGTCGCGGATCGAGAATCCACCACGGAAGCCGTCCCTTGCCGGGCCGCACGGTCCACTGTCGCGCGTCATCCAACTCGACAAATGGATATGCGGCCGGAACCGGTCCCCTGACCTCATCGGCCGCACCGATGGTTTCGAGGTACGCCAGGGCGTGGCGGTTGCCTGTCATCAACAGGTGATTGCCGTTGTCAATCCGACACTTGAGGCGGGAATCAAGAAGAGACCGGCATCGTCCCCCGGCCTGTGCGGCTGCCTCGTGGAGCACCACCCGCTTCCCATCGCCCGCCAGGGAAACGGCGGCCGAAAGACCTGCGAGGCCGGCACCGACAATGTGGATCACGGGCACGGGACCTGGCCTTCAAAGGAGCCCGTATCTGAGTGCAAGCCATACCAGACGCACCTTCGGCGGCTTCACCGGAACATCGAGCCGATGCCAGCCCCGCTGTTCCAGGAGATCGAGGATTTCGCTGTAGACTTTCATCATGGCCACAATCGGCCTGATGCGCCGCCGGCCTATCTCGCCCAGAAGCCGGTCCGCTTCCACGTAGTGGCGCCGCGCCATCGACGCCAGTTCGGAGCAGACGCCAGAGAAGGCCGGGTGCTTCAGGACCTCGCCTGGAGAGGCATCCCTGATGCCGTGCTTCGCCAGGATATCCCTTGGGACATACAACCGTCCCTCTTTCGCGTCGTCCTCAAGATCACGCAGGATGTTTGTGATCTGGAAGGCGTTTCCCATGGTCTGTGCCATGACCGGCCCAGGGTGTCCGGAGATACCGAAGACATGGATGATGAGCATTCCGACCGCTCCCGCCACGCGGCGGCAGTAGGCGAACAGATCATCGGTTGCTGCCATTTCCACTCCCGGGGCAACATCCGTTTCCATGCCATCGATGATCGCCAGAAATTCTTCCCTGGGAAGTTCAAAGCGCCTGACCGCCGGATCAAGCGCAAGGGCGGTCGGCATGGTGGGAGTGCCGCCATAGAGACGGCCGATCTCCTCGCGCCAGGCGTTGAGAGCAGCCATCCTGGAGGCCACGTCGCCCGGAGTGTCCGCAATGTCATCGACTTCCCGGCAGAAGGCATAGATCGCATACATGGCACGCCGGCGCTCCGGCGCAATCACCTTCATGCTCCACAAGAATGATGTGCCGGAACGTGCAAGAACACCGTGGACGTGTTTCCAGGGGTCGTCGGTCACGACAGTCTCGGTACTCAGGACATGAGCCTCACGAACCGCCCCTCGCCTGTCGATGCTCCTCCAGTCCCAATGCGGCGAGGACCGTCGAGACAATTCCCGATGCATCAAGGCCCGCCTGGCGTACCTGACTCTCGGGCGCATCCTGGTCAAGAAAGGCGTCGGGCATGATCACCGGCCTGAAAATCAGGCCGGAATCAAAGAGACCGGCGTCAGCGAGGACATGCATGACCTGGCTGGCAAAGCCGCCGATCGATCCCTCCTCAACCGTCAGGAGAACCTCGTGATTGTTCGCAAGGCGCACGATCAGTTCGCCATCGACGGGCTTGGCGAAACGGGCATCGGCAACGGTCGTTGACAGACCGCTGGCGTCCAGCACCACCGCGGCTTCCAGCGCGTCCTGCAATCGCGCACCATAGGACAGGATTGCGACACGCGTACCTTCGCGCACAACCCGGCCGCGACCGATTTCGAGTGGTTGGCCCTGTTCCGGCAAAGGCACGCCAACCCCTGAACCGCGTGGATAGCGAAAGGCGCTTGGACGGTCGTCGATGGCCACGGCCGTGGCCACCATGTGGACGAGCTCCGCCTCGTCGGCTGGCGCCATGACGACCATTCCCGGAAGGCAGCCCATGTAGGCGATGTCGAAGGCGCCACAGTGAGTCTGTCCGTCCGCGCCCACAAACCCGGCGCGGTCCATGGCAAAGCGTACCGGCAGGCTCTGGATCGCGACGTCGTGGACGATCTGGTCGAACGCCCGCTGGAGGAAGGTCGAGTAGATGGCCGCGAACGGTTTCATGCCTTCAGCCGCCAGACCCGCGGCAAACGTGACCCCGTGCTGTTCGGCCAGTCCGACATCAAACGTGCGTTCGGGAAACACGTCGCCAAAGCGGTCGACGCCGGTTCCCGACGGCATCGCCGCCGTGATCGCCACGATCGAGTCGTCGCGCCGCGCCTCGTCGATCAGACTGTCGGCGAACACCCGTGTCCAACTTGGTTTGTTGCTGGTGCTCTTGGCGATCTCGCCTGTCGCCACATCGAACTTGCCGACCCCGTGATACCGGTCGCTCGACCCTTCTGCCGGTGCGTAGCCCTTTCCCTTCCGGGTGATGGCATGGATGAGGACCGGTCCCTCACTTCTATCGTCGCGCACATTGCGCAGGACGGGAATCAGATGGTCGAGGTTATGGCCGTCTATGGGTCCGACATAGAAGAAGCCGAGTTCCTCGAACAGGGTGCCTCCGGTCAGCATTCCCCGGACGTAGCTCTCCGCCCTGTGCGCGGTTTTCCTGACAGTATCGGGGAACCGATCCGAAACCTGCAGGCCGATTTCACGCAGCGACCGGTAGGACTTCGACGAGATGAGTCGCGACAGATACGCCGACAGCGCGCCAACGGGCGGGGCGATCGACATGTCGTTGTCATTCAGGATAACGATCAGTTTGCTGGCGCTCGCGCCGGCGTTGTTGAGGCCCTCGAAGGACATGCCCCCCGTCATGGCGCCGTCGCCAATGACGGCGACCACCCTGTTCGACCGTTCCTGGAGGTCGCGGGCTACGGAGAAGCCGAGGGCCGCCGATATTGACGTCGAGGCGTGCGCTGCGCCGAACGGATCGTACTCGCTCTCCGAGCGCTTCGTGAATCCGGAAAGGCCACCGCCCTTGCGCAAGGTGCGGATCCGGTCGCGACGTCCGGTGAGGATCTTGTGAGGATACACCTGATGACCAACATCCCAGATGATCCGGTCGTCAGGCGTGTCAAAGAGATAGTGGAGCGCCACGGTGAGCTCAACCACCCCGAGACCTGCTCCAAGGTGGCCTCCGGTGACCGACACCGCATCAATGGTCTCGGCCCGCAGCTCGTCGGCAACCTGCCGAAGCGCATCAACCGGCAGTTTCCTGAGGTCGCCAGGTACCCTGATCGTGTCGAGAAGAGGGGTGTCCGTCACCATCCGATCTCCCTGAATTGAGGGAGATACTACAGGATCGGGTCACTGCATGCCACTTGCCACACCGGCGATGTCACCAGCCTGCCACGCGGCGGTGGCGTAACGGGGCCAAATCCTCGGCGACAATGCACCGGTTGACGGCCCGAGCGCGCGGTCCGGACCGGTCAGCCCAACTGCTCGAGCATGGTCTCCGCACTGGTCGCAGAAAAGCCGTCTTCATCGACATTGACTTGCTTGACCACCCCGTCCTCAACGAGGAGCGAAAACCGTTTGCCGCGCATGCCGAAGGCGACCCCGGAGAGATCGAGTTCCAGTCCCAGCGCCTTCGAGTAGTCGGCATTGCCGTCGGCCAGCATGAGGACGCTGTCCCCGACACTCTGGTGTTCACCCCAGGCCCCCATCACAAAGGCGTCATTGACGGCCATGCATGCAATGGTGTCCACGCCCTTGGCCCTGATGGCTCCAGCATGGGTGACGAAGCCCGGCAGGTGCTTGGCCGAACAGGTGGGAGTAAAGGCGCCGGGAACGGAAAACAGCACCACTTTCTTGCCGGCAAAGAGCTCGTCGCTCGAGACTGGCGCCGGACCGTCCGCCGTCATGGTGTGAAGTGTGCCCGATGGCATGTTGTCGCCGACACTGATCGTCATGGTCTTTGTCCTTTCGCCCCGGTTGGGTGACCTGTGCCTGGTATATGGACCGGCCTGCACCCTTCCTCAACCCCTCATGGACCGGTGATGCAAAAGTCTTCGGCAACGGCTATGATGAACTTCGACCGTGGACATGGATTCATGAACGAACCAATGGACGACGACAGCCAGCTCGAAGGACGCTGCCTGATCGCCATGCCGACAATCGGTGATCCGCGATTTGAACGGACCGTGATCTACATGTGCTCCCACAGTGACAAGGGCGCGATGGGACTGGTCGTCAACAAGTCACTGGAGAGCATCACGGTCGGCGATGTTGTCGAACGCCTCGGTCTCGACCCAGGCGAAAGCGGCGATGGCATCCGCGTACACTTCGGCGGTCCCGTGGAGACGGGCCGAGGTTTTGTGCTGCATTCCGACGACTACGTGCGTGACGGAACGTTGCAGATATCCGGTGGCATCGCTCTCACCGCAACTATCGACGTCCTCAAGGCCATGATTCGGGGGGACGGCCCCCGCAACAGCCTGCTGGCCCTCGGCTACGCAGGGTGGGCACCAGGTCAGCTTGATGCCGAAATCCAGAACAACGGCTGGCTGGTCTGTGACGCGGACCCCGAGCTCCTCTTCAACAGCGACCTCGATGGCAAGTGGACGGGAGCGCTGACGAAACTCGGCATTGACCCGGCCATGCTGGCCACCGACGTGGGCGGCACCGGCAAGCCGAACTGACCGGGCACCTCGGCTTCGGGGCAAAGCCTGTGGCGCCCTGAGAATTCATCTGATTGCGGACTCCAACCCTCCTGGTCATGACCGGAAGGGCCGTCAGCGGCTGCCGCGCGAGACCATGGCCACACCGACCACCGCAATCATCATGCCGACAATGGCCAGCACAGCCAGGCTCTCTCCGAAGAACAGCCAGCCCATTGCCGCCGTGGTGGGCGGGCTGAGATAGATCAGGCTGGTACCCCTGGTCGCGGCTCCACGGGTCACGAGAGCGTAGAAGACAATCATGGAGATGACCGAGAGGACCACTGCCGACCACAGGAGCGCGAACAGGTACTCTCCTGTCCACGATACCTCCATGGTCTCGAACAGGCCCGCCAGGGCAAGGATGACCACACAACTGACCGTGTTCTGGATCGCCACCGTGGTACGCAGATCGAAAGTCGCGCAGAACTTCTTTTGGTAGAGCGTGCCGGTCGTGATTGCGACCAGTCCGATGAGCCCGAGCGCATAGCCGAACCAGACCGCGTCGCCGAGCACCACCCTCTCCGCCACGACCAGGCTGAGACCGCCGAATCCGAGCGCCAGCCCGAGCCATTGAAGCCGACTCACCGACTCGCGGAGAAACGGCCCTACCAGTGCTCCGGTGATCAGCGGTTGCAGTCCGACAATCAGCGCCATGACGCCAATGGAGACTCCGAGATAGATGCCGCAATAGACGCCGATCAGGTAGAGGCTCTGGACAAGCAGACCGGCGACAGCGATGTGGCCATAGTCGCGCAGACGCCGTGGCCACGAGGTGCGCAGTGCCACGCACAGCACGAGAAGGAGTACGCTGGCGATGACAAATCGTGTACCCAGGAATGTCAAGGGTTCGGCGTAGGGGGAGCCGAACTTGGCTGCAACGAAACCGGTCGACCAGAACAGAACGAACATCACCGCAAGCGAGGCGAACATCAGCGGAGAGAGCGGGGCAGGTTGAGCGTTCAACGTGAGCACCCTCGAGCCGCCATCGCGTCCGGGAGCGGTTCCGGATCATGAGTTGGGCCCCGCCTTGCCGCAGCGACCGGTGAACCCCGGTTGTCGCAGGAAGCGGACAAGCGATTCACCGATCGGCCTGGTTCACCAATCGTCGCACTCCTCCGAGCGGGAAGCGTGCCCGGGACGCATATCCGGAAGACAGCCGAGGCGAAACCGGTGTCGTGTTTCACTGTCCGCCGACCCTTCCCATTCGAGGTGGCAGCGATCACAAGGTTCGACCCGAGGCGGACATCCCGCCCCTCTGGCACATTCATGCCTTCATGACCCGGCCGGGAAACCGGCCACCGGAGGCACACGATCCGTGCGGGTCTATGGCGCGATGACGGGATCTGGGGTCGGATAGACGATCCTGCCGTTCATCATTGTCAGCTTGATACGGGCCTCGAGCAGCGATGCCGGTCCCAGGGCAAGGATATCGCGATCCACAACGGCAATATCCGCGGCGAACCCGGGCTTCAGTACACCCGTCACATGGTCGAGCCATGCAGCCCAGGCCGATTCACGGGTGCCATGGACGATGGCCGCTTCGAGCGGCAGTACCCAGTCGGGCCGATGTGCAGGCAGGGTCTCGTCGACCGGCGACTTGCGGGTCGAGGCGATGTACATGTTGGGCAGCGACCAGTGCGGGGTGGTCGGTGCATCCGTGCCGAAGGCGAGCACCGATCCCGCCGCGACATGCAGGGGCCAGGCGAAGCCATGATTGGCGCGCTCCGGACCGATCATCGCGATCCAGTTCTGCAGATAGGCCGGATCCATGTGCACCGGTTGCATCGACGCCGTGATGCCAAGCCGTCCCATTCGTTCGATGTCCTCGGCACGAACGTACTCCAGGTGCTCGATGCGGTGGCGCTTGCCGGACGTTCCATTGATCTGCATGGCCCTTTCCATTGCATCAACGGTGTTGCGGATCGCCTGATCGCCCACGGCGTGAACGGCTATCTGCAATCCGGCGGCGTCGGCCGCCTCGACGACCGGATCGAGAGCCTCGGGTGGCCAGATGGGATCGGAACTCGTCCCGTTCGTGTACGGCTTGCTGAGTGCCGCTGTGCAGGCATCGATCGAGCCGTCCGAGATGACCTTGACGCCACCGACACGCAGCCAGTCGCCCTGATACTCCCGGGACAGTTCGGCCGCCCTCTTCACCAGGGCGAGTTCTTCAGCCGTATCGCCCGTGCGCCAGATGATCATGTGCGCGATGACCCGCACGGTCAGCTTGCCTGCCGCCTGCAATCTGGCAATCGACTCGAGCGCCTCTTCCTCGAGCGCCATCTCCACAACGGTGGTGATGCCCGCCCGTGCAAAGGCCTCGAGCGCCGTGGAGACGTAGTCGTCCCGCACCTCGTCATCAACCTGTGCAAGAAGGGGTGCCACCAGTGCGAAACTGGCGCTCTCCAGCAAGTGGCCGGTGGCTTCGCCGGTTTCCGGGTCGCGGGCGATGGTCCCGCCGGCCGGATCCGGCGTGTCGTTGTCGATGCCGAGTTCCTCGAGCGCCGCCGAGTTGACCCAGCAGGAATGAAAGTCAAAGGCCTCGAGATACACCGGCCGGTCGGTCACGACCGCATCCAGCATCTCCTTGGTGGGCTTGTTGTCGGGCAGGACCGAGTGCACCCAGTCGGTCCCGAGAACGCGCGGTTCATGCGGATGGTCGTCAGCCCACGCCTTCACCCGTCGCTGGATCTCCTCGACGCTCGTGGCGTCGCGAAGATACGCCTTGAGCATGGAGGAGCCCGTCAGGGTGATGTGCACGTGACCATCGACAAAGCCAGGCAGGACGAGACCGCCGTCAACGTCAATGTGAGCGGCATCGTCGCCGGCCACGGCGGCCGCAGCCTCCGCGCCGCCCACGAAAGCGATCCGGTCACCGTCAACCACAACGGCTTCCGCCCAGAAACTGTCAGGATCCGAGGTGAAGACGCGCCCGCCCTTGAGTATCCGCTTCGTGATCGTCATGCATTTGCCTTCTTGTCACAGGGGGCCGGCTGAGGGAAATCGAACGGACCCGGCCCTTTGATTGGCTGCCATCCCTGGAGGGCAACACGCCGTCAGGACGCAGGTGTCGTGGTGGCTTCCACGAAGGCCTCGGCGACGTCCAGATAGTGATCCACATCGGCCTCGTCATGGGCAAAGGAGCAGGCCGGACCCGCCGTATCCAGCGCCTCCCAGATTCCCCGGTTGGCCATGAACACGCGCCGTGAATTGGAGAAAAAAATGTCCATCGTTGCCGCGGACTCCCCGGTGTTGCGCGGCAGCACCGGACCAAGCACCCAGCCGCAGCGGCCACCGATCTGCGGCGCCCGCCAGTCGAGCTCCCGTCTGGCGAAGATCGCCTCGAGACCGGCGGCGAGCCTTCTGCCAAGCGATTCGTTGCGGAGGTACGCTTCCGGCGTCAGGCACTGCTCCAGCGCGGCGCGTGCAGCAGCCAGGACCAGCGCATTCGCGTAGGTGGTACCGCCGGTCACAAGGTTCGCGCTGCCGCTTTCCAGAGGTGACGGGGGCTTCGCGTGATGCTCCAGGACCCGAGCCAGCTCTGCGGTCATTCCGTAGGCGGCGAAGGGGACGCCGCTGCCCAGACCCTTGCCCAGCGTGACGACGTCAGGCGAAAGCTGCCAGGCGTTCGTCAGCCCGCCATACGCAAAGGAATGCGTGTGCGCTTCGTCGATGATCAGCAGGGAACCGGCCTCGCGGATGATCGCCTGGGCCTGCGACCAGAAGCCGTCGTCGGGAAAGATGAGATTGAAGTTGGTCAGCATGGGTTCGCTGAGGACGCAGGCAATGTCACCTTGCTCAAGCGTTGCTTCAAGCGCGGCGAGGTCGTTGAACGGGATCGTCACTTCGCCCCGGGGGGCATTGGCGGCACGCCCCGGCTCGGCGCCATCACTGCGTTCCAGGACGTCGTCGATGTCGCCATGGTACTTCCCTTCGAACATGAGCACGCGTTCGCGTCCCGTACTGACCCGTGCCAGGCGGATGGCCTCCGCGTTCGCGTTGGAAACAGCGCCCGTGAACTGCCAGAACGGCAGGCCGACGCGCCGGGCCAGGTCCTCGGCCACCACAATGCTGTCCTCGCACGGCAACAGGAAGGATGAACCCCGAGCCGCCTGGGCACTCAAAGCTTCGGTGACCGGTGGCGGCGCAAAGCCGAGAAAGCCTGCGACGTCGACCTGGTTCATGTCCAGATAGCGGTGGCCATCGACATCCTCGAAGCAGGCCCCGTCGCCTGACACCGGAAAGAATGTCGCGTGTTCGTAGAGCCCCGTCATCCAGGACATCGGCACCCCGCCCGGCATGGACGCACGGCCACGTTCCAGCAGTTCGCGCGACCGCGGGCGGCGACGCGCGAATTCGGCGTCTTCATGCTCCCGAAGAACGCGCAGTCTGGCGGTATCGATCCTGTCCACCTACATGTCATCCTCTCACGGACGACGCGGGGAAACTGCCCCACGACGTCACCGCATCACTGTCCAGTTTCGTCCCGATCCCGCCCCGGGAACGGGGAGTGCTCGCACTGCATGCAAGACTATGCCGTCCTGGCGACGCGGAGCGCCCCGCCGCCGGATGCCGGCACTCACCACCGGGAAGCTGAACCGTCGATGGCCCATGATTGACCGGGCCGGAACGCCGTGCGCTCCGGACCGGTCAGACAACGCGGCCAGCCGTCTCAGAAACCCGCCTTCACCTCGTCGAACAGGCGGATGTACTTCTCCTCGATTTGCCCGTCCATGGCGTCGAAGAAGATCCCGTTGTTGAGCAGGGCCTCCGGTGTGCTCAGCCCCAGTTCCGCAAGCGCGTCGTCGGAAACCAGATCAAAGGCCTTCTTGTTGGCGTGCCCGAAGCCGAAGTTCTCGATCTCGAATGCGCCGGCTTCCGGACTGGTCATCGCATTGACGAGGTCGTAAGCGGCGTCGATGTCCTTCGTTCCGGGGTGGATCGTGAGCCCGCACAGCCATGTGAAGATTCCTTCCTTGGGAATACCAAGCTCGATCGGCACGCCCTGTTCGCGCAGACGCACGTACGAGTCGTTCCAGCCGTAGGCTGCAACCAGCTCCCCGGAGGCCAGGGCCTGGTCGATCTCCGAAACATCACCCCAGTAGAAACGCAGGTTCTCGCGCTGCTTTTCCAGCAGCGGACGCGTGCTCAGAAGTTCTTCGTCGGTCATGTTGAAGATGTCATCGTAGCCCAGCAGAAGACCCGCAATCTGGACATTCGCTTCCGTGTCGTACGTGGCGACTCGCCCCTTGTACCAGTCCTCGTAGATGATCGCCCAACTCAGGTTCTCGCCGGCGTGTTCGGGCGCGACGATGTCCGAGCGATAAAGGACCGTGGAGTTGCCCCAGTCCATCGGCATGAAGTAGCGAACGCCTTCATGCACCGAGCCAGCGATGTCATTGAGGCTCTCGAACATGTCGGGCAGCCATTCCAGGCGGTCGGGATCGAGCGCCATGAGCACGCCCGCATCCCGCCACTTGTGCAGTGTATAGGTGCACGGATGCATGACGTCAGGCGTGAAGCCCTGGCGCATCTTCTGGAGTGCTTCTTCCTCCGTGGCCCAGAAGGCGGCCTCCGGCGATCCGCCGTACTTCTCGGTGAAGGCGGTGTGGAAGCCCTGCGACTCGTAGCCGGACCAGCCGAAATACAACACATCACCGGCCGCGTGCGCCGGCCGGGGTACGGCAGGCATGGTCACGAGTCCGAGCCCCGCGGCCGCCAGACCACTCTCGAAGGTGCGCCGCGACATCGTTCCGCTGCGCCATGCCTCGACAAACTTCCTGGTATCCATCCTCTCCCTCCTCTCGTTACCGGGAGAACTGCTGACGCAGCCCCGGCTGCAAGTGCGTCCGCCCGATCCGGGAGGACCGTTGTTTCCAAGGCTACACCCACCGGACATGCGCAGACAATCTCACCAGCATGTTTCCATAGGCCCCCACTCCGGATTGATCCGACATAGCCGCAGCCCGATTGTCGGGCATGTCACGTTTCGCGGGGATGATAGCTTGGCGACACTGTGGCGCCGACGGTCCATGACGTGTCGGCTGCCCCGGTCAAGCAGCGTTGTGGCTTTCAGGAGAAAGGAAATGCCGCAACGGCATTCGCGAGAACGACCTTCTTCCCTGATGTGAAGGTAGGCCTTGACGGCCCCATCTCTTCAACGGTGATCCCGTCCGTGTCTTCCCGGCGCCCGTTTGTGACGCAACTCTCAGGGTTCCGATCGATTAGATCGATGCGACGGACGCCATTCAGAGTCGATGAGGGAGAACAGCAGGTGGTCGCGCCAGTCCCCGTCGATCTTGAGGTAGCTGCGGGCTATCCCCTCGAGACTGAACCCGCGGGAGACGAGGAGCCGACGGCTCGCTTCGTTGGCCGGCAGGCATGCGGCCTCCAGGCGATGCAGTCCGAACTCGTCAAAGACATGGTCGATCACCGCCTCCACAGCCTCGCTCATGTATCCCTGACGGGAATAGGAGCGGCCAATCCAATATCCAAGGGTCCCCGAACTCGCCACACCCCGGCGAATGTCGCTCACCGTCACCCCGCCCATCAGCGCTTCATCATCGCGCCGGACCAGAAACCAGCTCAGCGCCGTTCCGGCCTCACGATCTCGCGCCTGTAGCTTTAGGCGTCGGGTGAAGGAACCCCTGGTCAGTGCGTTGCGTGGCCATGTGGGTTCCCAGGGCTGCAGGAACTCCCTGCTTTCGTTGCGCAACCTGGCCCATTGCGGCCAGTCATCGATGGCAGGCGGCCGGAGCACCAGCCTGACGCTTTCGAGACAGACAGGCTGCTGCCGCGACGCCGGTTTCCTCAGGAAGGCGAACACGTCCCTGATTCCTTGCCCAGACCCGACAGGATTTTCCCGTAAGGAACAATGCCCTCCTCGGGTCCTATGCAGGCCAACGCAGGACGTGTGCCCTGGAACAGGGTCTCGGCACACTCGCGGATATCCGCCGCGCACACGGCCTCGATCTTTCCGACGATTTCCTCCTCGGTGATGGTGCGCCCGAAGACGAGCATCTGGCGCGCCAGCGCCTCGCACCGCGCAGCCGTGCTTTCACGCGCCATCAGGAGCCCCGCCTTCATCTGTGTGCGGGCCCGTTCGATCTCGTCATCGGCGAGGCCGTCTGCCGTGCGAGCGACCTCGTCGACAACCAGGCTCGCCACGTCCCGGGCATCGGCTTCGGCACACCCGGCATAGATGCCGAAGAGGCCGCTGTCTTCAAAGGCCGAGTGGAACGAGTAGATGGTGTAGGCGAGTCCCCGGTCCTCGCGGATTTCCTGGAACAGACGTGACGACATGCCGCCGCCCAAAGCGCTGCTGAAGAACTGGACCGGGTAGTAGTTGTCATCACAGACGCCGAACCCCGGGCACCCCATGACGAGATGGACCTGCTCGACGTCATCCTTGCGGTCGATGGCTCCGCCGGCATAGGCCGCAGGGCGCGGGAGATAGCGATTCGAACGAGGCAGATCGCAGAACTGCTCCTCCGCCAGACGCACAATCTCCCCGTGATCGACGGCTCCGGCAGCCGACAGCACCATGTTCTCGGCGGTGTAGTGGCCGGTCATGTGCCCAAGAAGGGTCTGCCGGGTCATGCCGGCAATGCTTGCCGGTGTGCCGAGGATGGAGCGCCCCATGGGCTGGTCGGGGAAGGCGCACTCCTGAAAGAGGTCAAAGACGAGATCATCCGGGGTGTCGAAAACCTGGGCAATCTCCTGCTCGACGACCCAGCGCTCCTTCTCGAGCTCGCTCTCGTCGAAGACGGAGTTCTGCAGGATGTCTCCAAGAACGTCGATCGCCAGCGGCACATCGTCCCCGAGAACCCGGGCGTAGTAAGCCGTGTTCTCGCGCGTGGTGTAGGCGTTCACGTATCCGCCGACATCCTCGATCTCCTGGGCAATCATGCGCGCACTGCGCCGCTCGGTGCCCTTGAACGCCATGTGTTCGAGAAGGTGCGAGATACCGTGAAGATGATCAGGCTCGTCGCGCGCGCCGACATTGACCCAGACACCTACCGCAGCAGAGCCCACACCCTCGATGCTGTCGGTGACGACCCTCAAACCGTTGGCGAGGCGTGTGACGTCCAGACTCAAGGCTGCCCGATCCGCATCGGCCGCTTGATCAACCGTCCGCCTCCGTGTTGTCGCGGACGTAACCCTGCACGATGTCGACATCGTTTGGCAAGGTCGTCATGTTCTCCGTCAGCCCCTGGATTCTCGAGAGTTTCGCAGGGCTCTTCGGCGGTTCACCCAGCGCCGTCGCAACCGCCTCCGGGAACTTCGCCGGATGGGCCTGGGCATGCATGATCACCGGAACGCCTGGATCGATTCCGACTTCGCGCGCAGCCGCCGTACCACAAGCGGTGTGGGGATCCACCATGACGCCGTGCTCGCGCCACATGCGTCTCATCTCGGCGATGATTCCGTCGTCATCAAGACGATGACTGGCGATGATGGAGCGTGCCCGCATCAGGGCCCGCGCCGTGACGTCGAACGACCCCAGACGTGGCAGGCGTCCCATCAGGCGCTGAATGGAACTGCCGTCTCGATCGTAGAGCTCGAACAGCAGACGTTCGAAATTGCTCGAGATCTGGATATCCATGCTCGGTGACAACGTCGCCACGACATCGCGCGGCGTGTAGTGTCCGGTCTGGAAGAACCGGTGCAGGATGTCGTTGGCATTGGTCGCCACCACCAGACGGTCAACGGCAAGTCCCATTCTGACGGCACACCAGGCGGCAAGGCAGGCGCCGAAGTTGGCGGAGGGAATGGAGAAAGCCACCTTGCGATCCGGCGCACCGAGGCGGATGGCCGCGGCGACGCAATAGGCTGCCTGGGCCACGATTCGGGTCCAGTTGATGGAGTTGACCGCCGTCAGTCTGCGGGATGCCGCAAAGGCCGCATCGTTGAACATGGCCTTCACCAGGGACTGGCAGTCGTCAAACGTTCCCTCGATGGCGATACAGTGGACGTTACCGGCGACCACGGTCGTCATCTGGCGCCGCTGGATATCGCTGACCCGGCCCTTGGGAAACAGGATGAAGATGTCCATGTTGCGCCGGCCGGCACACCCGGCGATAGCCGCCGAACCGGTGTCTCCCGACGTAGCGCCGAGAATGGTGACCCGCTCGCCCCTCGCTTCGAGTGCCCGGTCCATGAGGCGGGCGAGAAGCTGCAGGGCCAGATCCTTGAAGGCAAAGGTCGGGCCATGAAACAGTTCGAGAAGCCAGTCGTTGTCCGTCGTCTGCACCATGGGAATGACAGCTGGATGGTCGAATTGCGCATAGGCCTGGCGTGTCATGGAGAGCAGATCGTCGGGCCTGATCCAGCCGGCAACGAAGGGCTGCATGACACGCGCAACAATCTCGGCGTATGTCATGCCCTGCATGGCTCGAAAGTCCTCGGCCGCGAACCAGGGCCAGGTCTTCGGCAGCCACAGACCCCCATCGGGGGCCAATCCGCCCAGCAGGATTTCCTCGAAGCCCGCTTCGGCCGCCCCGCCGCGGGTCGAAACATACCTGATCTCAGATAACACTTGTTCGCTCGCCAGAGTGTGGCCCCTCGTGCACTTTAGTCATACGGGCGAACTCAACAAGGGCCGGTTGTTCCGGTGCTTTCCATAGCCGCCTAAGTGGTGCGATATCTCGAGTTGGCGATGAGGCGAGGTTGCGGGGTACCGGTGATGTCACAGTGCACATCGAGCATCGCCGAAAAGTCCTTGCCGCCAAATCCACGCACCTTTGCCACACTGTAGGCTTCCCGGGCTGCGGCGGCCATCGGCATCGGCACGCCGGTGGCGTTGGCGGCTTCCACGACGAGTGAGAGATCCTTGTGTGCCAGGTCGATGGTGAATCCGGGGGAGGTGTCATCGGCCAGCACCTTGACGGGCCAGGCCGAACTGATCTGCCCGTTGACGGCCGACGTGCCACAGATCACGTCGAGCGTGCTGTCGAGATCGAGTCCGAAGGCCGCCGCGAGAACGAGCGCCTCGGCGTTGATCTGGCAGGATGCCGTGGAAATGAAGTTGTTGACGAGCTTCGTGCGCGTCCCCGTTCCACACGGGCCGCAATGGAAGATCGCCGTCCCCATGGCCTCGAGAAGCGGCCGGACACGCTCAAAATTGTCGGACGTGCCGCCCACCATGAAGAGGGACTCTCCGGCATCCGCATGGGAGGCAAGACGCCCCACCGGTGCGTCGATGAATTCCAGGCCCCCGTCGTGACAGAGTTCGGCCATGGCATCCGTGGTTCCAGGATCGATGGTGCTCATGTCCATGACGAGGGTGCCGCGCCGCGCCGTCGTGAGGATTCCACCCTCACCGGCAATGACGTCGCGGACGCTGGACGGGCCGGGGAGCATAGTGATCACCACCTCCGCCTCAGCCGCGACCTCCGCCGGTGATGCGGCAGGCACGGCGCCCAGACGAGAAAGAATGTCGACCTGACCCTGCACGATGTCGTGAACCACCAGATCGAAGCCCTTGCGCACGAGATTCGAAGCCATGGGACATCCCATGCGCCCAAGGCCGATGAAACCCGTTGTTCCCATGACATCCCTCCGCGTTCGCATCACCTCACGGCTTCTATCAGCGCACCGGAAGCCGTACCAGCAGGACCGGACTCCTTTCGCAATGACGCTCCTGGAGCATGATCAGGTTCCGCACAGCCGGTCGCCGGCATCCCCGAGACCTGGCACCAGGTAGCCGTGATCGTCCAGACACCGGTCAATGGCGGCTGTGAAGATTCGAACCTCCGGATGGGCCTTCGCCAGCGCGTCGATTCCCTCGGGCGCGGCCAGGAGGGACATCAGCCGGATGTTGCGGGCTGACGCGCCTTTCAGCCGTGACAACGCGGCAGACGCTGTGTTGGCCGTCCCGAGCATCGGGTCGAGAACGATGACCGGCCTGTCGGCAAGGTTACTCGGCACCTTGAAGTAGTATTCGCTCGCCTGAAGCGTGTGCGGGTCCCGCACCAGCCCGATGTAACCGACTGCGGCTGACGGCACCAGTTCAAGCATGCCCTCGAGCAATCCGTTGCCGGCGCGCAGGACCGAAATCAGGACCGGTTCTCCTTCCTTGAGAAACGGCGCCTCCATCCTGGCAAGCGGTGACTCGATGGTCCGCCGCACCAGATCCAGATCACGCAGGACCTCGTAACCGACCATCGTTGCGAGTTCACGCATGATCCGGCGGAAGGCGCGGGTTCCGGTTTCCCTGGAACGCAGAAGGGAGAGCCGGTGCTGAACCAGGGGATGATCGATCACGGTGACACCTGGCATGGGATACTCCTTCCTGGCGCCGGCGTACCCTGAACTGGTTCCGGTGGATTGACCGGCGACCGAAACACGACTCAGACTGGCGCTCCACGTTAGCAATTTCACTGGAGAACTGTCTTGACCGGGCCTTCGAATCGATCCACTGCCCCTGGCAGGCGTCTCTTCAGTTTCGGCATCATCACCGACACCCACGTCAACCAGGGTGAGGACGAGACAAATTCGCCCTTCGAATCCGGACGTCTCGCCAACCGGCGCATGCGCCATGTCATCCGGGAACTCAATGCGCGGGATCTCGCCTTTGTCGTCCACGTCGGCGACATCGTCCATCCGGTGCCGGCGATCCCCGGACTCTATGCCGATGCGGCCCGGCGCTTCTTCGAGGTGTTCGAAACCCTCCGCCATCCTGCCTGGCTCACGCCCGGCAACCACGATGTGGGCGACAAGCCCAACGACTGGGCTCCTGCTGCCCGGATCAGCGAGGATCATCTCGTCCTGTGGCAACACCATTTCGGCGACCAGTTCGCGTCGTTTGATCACCAGGAGTGCCACTTCGTCATCATCAACGCCCAGGTCATCAACTCGCACCTGGAGGCGGAGGAACGCCAGCGCGCCTGGCTGGAGGACGATCTCCGCAACCACCATGGCCGGCGCATCTTCCTGTTCAGCCACTATCCGCCCTGTCTCCTGGACGCAGACGAGGACGAGACCTACGACAATATTGGCGAACCCGGCCGTTCCTGGCTCCTCGATCTCGCCCGGCAGCACCGGGTCGAAGCCCTGATTGCCGGACATGTCCACAACTTCTGGTACCTCCGGCTCGACTCGACCGAATGCTACATCCTGCCGTCGACCGCCTTCGTGCGCTTTGACTACGCGGAGATGCTGAGGGCCTCGCCAGGCGCCGAAACCGAGTTCGGACGCAATGACCGGCCCAAGCTTGGCTATGCCATCTGCCATGTCCACGAGAACGGGCACCTGGTCGAGATCGTGCGCACATGGGGAAACACCCTCGACGCCGGGCCGGTTCGGGCAACCGGGCCGGAGTATCGTCTCGCCGCCATCCATCCGCGCCAGAACAGGCGTGCCGCATTCGGGTTCGACATGCGCCACAACTGGATGGAGATTGTCGAGATTCCTCCCACGGGCGGTCTCGACGAGTTTGATCGCAAGACCGTGCGCAACGACTACCCGCTGCTCGCCCTGTGGGACATGGCCGTACGGCCCTTGAGGGTGCCGGTACGCGATCTCGCGAATGAGGCGAATGTCGCGCGCATGAACGTGCTGGCGGAACACGGCCACCTCTTCACTCTCATGTCGTTCGGCGCCCCCACCGGCAACCTGATGGACCGCCTCAGGGCCCACCACCACCTCTTCCGGACCTGGGATGTCGCCATCAATCCCGAAGTCATCGACCGTGACATCGGCCCCATCGCCTCTGCCGCCAAAGAGGCCGGTGTACCCCTCGTCCTGTCGCGCCTGCGCTCGATCGACGAACAGCGTGCCGAGGCGGGCAAGTACTACCATTCGATCAACCAGGGTTTCCTCGTCAGTGATGCAGAGGAGGTCACCGCGATCGCAAGGCTGCCGGAACTCGATGGTGTGCTCGCCGGCGTGGTCTTCCGCCTCACCCTCGACATGCCGGTCTGGGAAACCGTGGCAGCAGCCAGCGCCGTGGCGACCAGCCTCGACCTCAAGGCCCATGTCCACATGCGCATGGCCGGAACCAGTCCGGCCAGCCCGGTCATGGACGACGCCCTCACCGTCCGGCGGATTGCCGAGGCGATGGCGGCAGCAACGACCTTTGCCGATGTCACCGTGTTTGCCGACACCCTGGTCGACATCGACCGTGGCTACTTTCCCCGGTCAGGCGTTCTCGACCGTCTCTGCAACCCGCGTCCCGCCTACCACGTGGTGCGCCACATGCATGCGGCCCTCGACATCGTCGACGACGGACTTTCGCCCGGCGTCGCCAGGGACCTTGCGGGAGGGCGATGCCTCGAGATGAGGGAAGCCGGCAACCCGCTGGTGCTGGCGGTGCCGGAGGACCAGTCAGCAGCCCTCGCCGTGCCCTGGCCTGGTCACCCCGTTCTCTTGATCAATCTCCTCACCGGTACCGTCACTCCCCACCCGGCATCTCATGAGGTGAAGATCGACCCCGCGAACCCGCACCTTCTGTTGGCCGACCCCGACGGAAGCCGTCTTCGCCGCCTTTCCTGAAAGCCCGTATGCCAACTCCGGCCGGTGTTCAGGGCCGCTCCATGTCTTCCATGACGAGCTGGTTGAAACGATGGTGGAGCCTGTCCCAGAACGGCGCGTAGTAGTGCTGGCGGCACACGGGGCTTCGGCGAGCGGCCTGCACGGCTTCGATCATGATCCTGTCTTCGGCGTGGACGACATCGAACAATCTCTGGACCTGCCGTTCCTGGTCCTCGAAGGCGGGATCCTCGAGCGCTTCGGGAGCATAGAACCGCAGGTGTCTGAGTTCCGTTACGTCCGGACCCAGCGGCAGGGCGATGTTGACCTTGGCGAAGGTGTCGAGCAGCGGAATATTGACGTTGGGATAGAGTGTCGTGAAGTAGCCCCGTTCCGGCACGATGCCGGTGTCGTGACCGGCCGAGGGAAGGTGAACCTCGTCATATGTGGCCCCGGATTGCTCGCGGGAGTGGGCAAAGGCGAGGAGTGAACCCTCCATGGTGAGTTCGAAGCGGGGCTCTCCGGCCGCTCCGACACGCGGAACCTCGGGGGACTTGCGGTAGATGTCGTGCGTGAAGGCCTCATGGAGGAGGTTGATGGACGCGTTTTCCTGGTAGGTCTTCCAGTTGGTGCTGACGGTTCTCTCTTCGATGAGCGGCTGTCCGTCGCCATCACGGGCAGGAACCAGGCGGTCGATGGCAAAGTCGGCGCCGACGAGACGGCGCCAGGGCATCAACCACTCGTCGATATCCGGGGCTTTGCCATCGGGGTTGATGAAGAGCGTGCCAAACCGCTCGGCGCTCGGAACCTCGACGAGATCGCATGGCCATCCATCCAGGGCCTCGGGGCCGGCCCCGGGACTGCCGTCCCAGTAGGGGGCGCCCACAAGACGGCCGTCGAGGTCGTAGCGAAGACCATGGTAGGGAGTGTCGATGAACTCCAGGCCCGTTGCCGGGCGCAGCAGGGCCAGACAGCCGTCATAGGGGACGATGTTGTGAAAGACGCGCAACGTCCCGTCCCTCCCCCGGACCGCCAGCAGCGGCTGATCGAAGAGATCGAACGGTCGGGCATCACCAGCACACGGAAGCTCCACGGCGAACATGACGGCGGTCCAGTTTCGCGCGAAGATCCGCTCCACCTCGAGCGCATGCCATGCAGCGTCCGTGAAGGCCTGGGAGGGAAGTGTCATGGCCCCCCCGATCGGCGCCATCACCCTGTCGCGCTCCGATCGGGTCACCAGTTCAAGAAGTCTCTCGTCCATCCCTCACGCTATCCCCAATCCCCGAATGATCGAGACTGTCTGCACCCCCGGCGCAGCACAGGAATTCAAGCCACCATGTCGGGCTTGAGGGTATGCCAGTCCGTGATGGACTGGAATGCTCCGGCCACGTCGAGAATGGTCTCTTCCCCGAAAGGGCGGCCCATCAGGGTCAGCGCAACCGGCAGACCCGCTGCATTGCGTCCCGAGGGAACCGAGACAGCCGGCAGACCGGTCACATTGGCGATCCATGGCATCATGGTCATCGCGTCCTGCGCGGAGATCCGTCTTGTGCCAACAGTGAGGTCCGTATCCCCAATTGCCGGTGCCGCGACGGGGAGGGTTGGCAGGCACACGGCATCGTGGTGCTCGAGAAGTTCCTGAAACCTGGTGACAAGTTGGTTTCTGAACTGCTGGGCTTTGAGATAGTCGACGGCGGCGATGTGCTGCCCGGCCTGCAGCTGAACCCTGACGTCCTCTCCGTACAAGTCGACGTGGGTTTCCAAGTATCGTGCATGCCAGGCGGACGCCTCTGCCAGCATGATGACTTTCCAGATGCCAAACCCGCGCTCAAGCCCCGGCACCTCGACTTCGGTGATCGTGCAACCCGCTTCCCGGAACACGCCAACAGCGTTCTCGAGGGCGTGGCCGACGGCCTCATCGCAGAGGATTCCTTCGCCACGCAACACCGCGAGCCGTGTTTGTCCCGACCTCGCGGCGGCACGCCTGTCAACACGGGTCGTGGAGTCCCTAGGGTCTTCGCCGGAAAGGACATCGAGGAGAATTCCCAGGTCCCGCGCCGAACGGGCCATGGGTCCCGCGACATCGAGGGAAAACGAGAGCGGCAGGACGCCGAAGCGGCTGAGACGCCCGTAGGTCGGCTTGAGACCGCAGACTCCGCACGCCGCGGCGGGTATTCTCACCGATCCGCCCGTATCACTGCCCAGGGCCGCAGGCACGACACGCGCCGCCAGGGCGGCGGCGGACCCGCCGCTCGATCCTCCCGAGATGTGATCGGGGTTCCATGGATTGTGCACAGGACCGAATGCCGACGACGTATTCGTTGCCCCGTAGGCCCACTCATGCATATTGGTCTTGCCGAAGATGATGGCGCCTGCAGCTCGCAGTCGCTCCACAACCGTCGCATCGATGCCGACAGCGGCATCCGCGAGCACCCGTGAGCATGCCGTTGTCGGATAGTCCCTGGTCCAGAAGTTGTCCTTGACCGCCACCGGGATGCCGTGGAGCGGGCCGGCAACGATGCCACCTTCCCTCATGTCATCCAGAGCACGGGCCTCGGCAAGCACCTTCCCTTCATCCAGGGCAACGTGGGCGTTGATCGTGTCACGCACCCTCGCCGAGGCAGCAAGGCAGGCCTCCGCGAGAGCGACAGCGGTGATGTCACGGCGATGCAGACGACGGACAAGATCGCCGACTTCCAGTTCGTTGAGGGGGACCTCAGTCATGGCGTTCGACCCGGAAGTGATGTGCCGGCTCCATCCACGAAACATCATCGAGACCGGCGAGCGCTCCGAGGGCATCGTTGAGAATGTCGACCACACGGTCGACATCGGCATCCGCGAGGTCCTTCCACCCCATGGCCCGGCGGTGGCTGATCACCTGCTCACGCGTCACGCGTGTCATGGTCCCTGGTCCTCCTTGTTCGTGCGCCGTCATACTCCAAGCAGGTCATGTAACAGATCGCGGTCGCCGACAAGTTCATCGCGCGTGACTTCCCGGGCGATGGTGCCTCCCGCCATGACATAGGCCCGCTCGGCAAGGGAAAGGCAAAAGTCGAGATTCTGCTCGGCGATGATGATTGTGAGTGTTGCCTCATTCTTCATCGCCATGAGCATGCCGGCGATCTCGTCGACAATGGATGGCTGGACACCCTCGCTTGGCTCATCGAGCATCAGCACCCTGGGGCGCGTGGCCAGGGCGCGGGCGATGGCGAGGATCTGCTGCTGGCCGCCACTCAGGCTGCCGGCCAGTGCCTCGGCCTTCTCGCGGAGGATGGGGAAGTCGCTGAGCGCTCGTTCAACCGCCTCCTTCCTGTCGAGACCGCAACCGATGGCCGCCGCCGAGATGTTCTCCGTCACGGTGAGACGCGGGAAGACATAGCGGCCCTGCGGAACGTAGCCGAGTCCGGCACGGGCACGCCGCGCAGTGGAAGCGGGAAGCGGTGCACCGTCGAGCGATACCTGCCCGCCGAAGACATCGATCAGTCCCATGATGTACTTCAGCAACGTCGTCTTGCCGACGCCATTCCTTCCCAGAAGCGCCACGACCTCCCCGGACTTCACGGCTAGCGACACGTTGCGGATGATTCGCGTCTTGCCGTAGCCGCCGGTGGCGTCGGTGATCTCAAACATGCTGATGACGGCCCAGGTAGATGTCGAGCACCCGGTCGTCCTGGCGCAGCGTCTCGATGTCTCCGCGGGCAAACACCTCGCCCTGGTGAAGTACCGTGACATCGGCGTCGAGCGTGCGCACGAAGTCCATGTCGTGTTCCACCACCACCACGGACGCAGTCCTGGCGAGCGCCCGGACCATATCTGACAGCTGACGGCGCTCCTCGTTTGTCATGCCCGCCGCCGGCTCGTCGAGCAGGATGACATCGGGCCCCAGGGCAAGCACCATGCCGAGATCCAGCCACTGCTGTTCCCCGTGGGACAGTTCACTCGCCGGCCTCGACGCCGCATTCCGCATGCCAAGCATGTGGAGCATCTCCGTCGTGATCCAGTCGGCCGTTCGTGCATCCCGGCTACGGCTGTAGGCGGCAACCCACAGGTTGCGGCGCACGTCGAGATCGGCGAACACCTGTGCCCTCTGGTTCTTGATGCCCAGCCCCATGCGCACCCGGCGAAAGGGGTCGGTCTTCGTGATGTCCTGCCCAGCCAGCGTGATGCTCCCGCCATCGGGCTTGTAGACGCCGGTGCAGGCCTTGAGATAGGAACTCTTCCCGGCGCCGTTGGGTCCGATGAGGCACCGTACCCTGCCAGGGGAGAATGATTGGGAAACATGCCTCACCGGAGTGACTCCGCCGAACCGCTTGAACGTGTCCTCGGTCTCCAGAACCACCTGTTTTCCGCTCTCTTCGCGCAGCAGGTCGAGACGCTCGAAGTCCACACTGAGACTGGACAGGCGCGCCTCGGCGTCCTTGCCCTGATCGCCCCGCCTCACCAGGCGCTTCGTCAGCTCCATGAGATCCTTCAGGCCGCCGGTCAACCCGTTGCGCAGGAATATCACCAGCAGAATGAGGCAGGCGCCCATGACGAGCGTTGTCTGGCCGCCGATGACTCCCCCGCCAAGCCAGAAGGACAGACCACCCACCGCGAGGGCTCCAACAAAGGCACCCACCAGCGTTCCCTTGCCGCCGACGAGGACATAGATGGGCACCAGCAGGGCCTCCTGGACACTGAAGACGGAAGGATTGAGATAGTTGGCCCAGGCGCCGAACAGGGCCCCGGCAAGGCCTGCAACGGCTCCGGCGATCGTGAAGAGAAGAAGCTGGTAGAGCCGGACATCGTAACCGAGAAGTTCGGCCTTGACCGGATCCATGCGTATGCAGTCGATCACCAGTCCGAACGGCGAGCGCATCAGGACGTGACTGGCATACCACGCGATGGTGGCGATGACGGCGACGGTAAGGAACATCGCTCCCGGCTCGAGCAACGGAGCGTCATGCCCGAAACCAAGGATGTACCCCGGGATGTTCGACATGCCGTTGTCGCCGCCGACAACGGCATCGCCTATCGTCGCCGTGAACGACACCGCGACCGTCCACAGCACCAGGGTGAAGGTGTAGGTGATGATGGTGGTCTGAAGCGGACCGAGGCGACCGTAGAATGTGAGACCACCCATCAGAATCGCCGTTGCCGCTCCCGTCGCCATGCCCACCGGCAGCGACCAGACGAGCGTGTTCCCGGTGAGGGACGCACAGTTGATTGCCGTGATACTGCCAAGGTAGCCGCCCACACCGTAGAACGCTGTCTGCCCGAGGCTCAGGATCCCGCCCCTGCCCCACACCAGGTCAAGGCTGAGACCCAGCAATCCGAAAATGACCCACGACGTCGCGACATAGGCAAGGTAGGGGTCGAAGGCGAGGCTGGCGACAATCGCCAGACCGACCAGCCCGCCTAACCAGACGAGCGAGAACGGTTCGAAGCGCGCCACCCGGGGCATGTCCGTTTCCACGGCTCCTGCCATCGGATCAGAGTTTCAGACGCCAGCGTGCGGAGATCCCGAGGGGGAAGATCCGCAGGATCGTGATGGTCGCGATGAAGAACACGACATCACCCATGACGGTTGTATAGAAACTCGCCGTCATGCTGGCGATGGAACCCAGGACTCCGCCGGCAGCGACCGTTCCCGACAGGGTGACGGGACCCGCCGCGACAACGGCAAGAAAGGCCTTGATGACGAAGGCGAAGCCCATGCTTGGCGTCGCCGGAAACGCGGGAAGCAGGATGGCGCCGGCAAATCCGGCAAGTCCCGAACCCAGGGCGAAGGTCATCGTGTTGATGCGTCCGGACTCGATCCCCATCGTTGCCGCGGTCTCCGGATCCTGAATGGCCGCCCGTGCGACAATGCCGTACCCGGTACGCGTGAGGAGCCAGTAGAGAAGTCCGATCAGGACCACCGCCACGAGAATGAGGAAGAGCAGGTAGGTGGAAAGCGTGTAGCTCCCGATCTCGATGTTGGACTGCGGCATGCCGACACCGGGCGTGACCGTGCCGAATATCAGCACCGCCGACTGGTAGAGCACCAGAGAGAGCCCCCAGGTCGCAAGCAGAGTGTCGAGAATGCGCCCGTAGAGATGGCGGATGATCGCCCTCTCGACGATGGCGCCGAACAGAGCCGTGACGACGCTGGCCAGAACAACCGCCAGAGGAAACGGAATGCCGCTGCGCGTGGCAAACAGCGCCACGTAGGCTCCGAACATGATGAACTCGCCGTGGGCGAGATTGATGACCCCCATCAGTCCGAAGACGATGGCGAGTCCGACAGTGGCAATGAGCAGAACGGATGCGCTCGACAGGGATGACAGCAGAACTGTCGCAAGGTAGTCGAGTTCCACGGTCGAGACTCTCCGCGTACTGGCGCCGGGTCAGGCTGAGAAGGAGCGGGCGACTGCTCCTGCAGCCGCCCGCGTTCCTCTCCAGGGTTCAGGGAACGAAGTGTTCCGCCGTGTCAGGATTGGCGATCAGGTCACACACCTCGTCCTCGAAACTCGGCGCCACATATTCGAATTTCTCGATGACATCGAAGGCATGTTCACGGTTGCCGCGGACGATGTAGATGTTCTGACGCAGGTGGTGGGAACCGGGCTGCATGGAGACCGTTCCGTTGGGGCCCTCGAAGGAAACACCGCTCTCGAGCGCGGCGATCACGGCATCGTTGTCCGTGGTGCCGGCGATCTCGACGGCAGCGGCCCAGACGTGAACCGCGTTCCAGACGTCGGCCGCCTCGGAGATGATGGGCTCATCCAGTCCGTACGCTTCCTCCCACAGGGCCATGAACGGCTCGTTGTTCGGCTCGTCGATCCACATGAAGTACTCCTGGGAAGCGACAATACCCTCACCGGCATCCGGCGAGACGACCACCTGCTGGTTGCCCGAACCATAGTTGGTGGAAACGATTCCCATCTTGTCCTTCAGTCCGGCGGCCGCGAACTGCTCCAGGAATCCTGTCTGGTTGGCGCCCACCGGCAAGGCAACGACGAAGTCCGGATCGGCCGCCTGAATCTTCTGAATCGTCGGCGAATAGTCGGTCACCGTGAGAGGCAGGAAGTCGGCTCCGAGAACCTCAGCACCAAACTGTTCGGCGTAGTACTCCACCCAGTGGGCCGAGATGGTTCCGAAGTTGTAGTCGGGAGCCATGATGTAGATCCTGGGCCCGTACTCCCGCACTGCCCAGTCGATGAGTACGCTCATCTGCTGCGACGCCGATGCGCCGGTGATGAATGTCTGCTTGTCGCAGGCGCCGCCCTCATAGAGAGCACTGTAGAAGTACGGGACCTTCTTTTGCCTCACGATGGGCCGGATAGCTTCCCGCGACGAACTCGTCAGCCCGGCAAACAGGACATCGATCTGATCGCGCAGAATGAGCGTGTTGGTGTACTGCGTGTACTTGGCGAGATCGGACTGCGCATCGTTCTCGATGACGGTGATCTGGTTGCCCAGAACGCCGCCTCCGGCATTGATGCTGTCGACGGCAAGGTGCAGTGCCTGACTCTGCTGAATACCGTAAATGTTGAGTCCGCCGGTCAGATCGAAGATCGCGCCGACCTTGATCTCGTCGTCAGCCCAGGCCCCGGTTCCCAGGGTGAGCGCCAGAACGACGGCGGCTGCCCGGGTCACTCTCGCGCCCTTCATGAAGTCTCGCATGATTGTTCCTCCCTTGTGATCGAGATCGGTCCCTGCGATACCTGACAACAGGCACGGGATGACGACCGATCGACCGGTTGATCCCGGTTTGACATGTCCTGATTTCCGGACGCTGAACTCTACATCACCGCCATCAGCGATTGCAAAGAAGCCGGCAGCCTGTCCGGCACCTGAAGGCGCCGTAAGCCAGACCGACCTGGCACGCGAGGTCATGCGCCAACCACATCCGGCGACACACTCCTACAGTGCGCGGATGGGACCTCCGTAACGCGCCAGCGTCTTGTCGCCGGTCAGCAGAGTGATGCGCTCGACGCGCGCCTGGGCAACCAGGAGGCGATCGAAGGGGTCACCGTGAAGCAACGGAAGCAAGCCTACTTCCACGGCATGCGCACCGGTCACGGGAAGCTCGGCATAACCGTTCGCCAGCAAGCTGCGGCGCAGGACATGCGGGTCGACCCGGAAATCGGCGCGCCCGAGTCCGTTCTTTATCGCGATTTCCCAAAGCGACGCGGCACTCACCACCAACTCGGTTCCGGGCTCAACTATGAGATCGCGCGCCTCCACCGGAAGCTTTGCCGATCCCTGTGCCGCCCAAAGCAACAGGTGCGTGTCAAGCAGGAGCCTCACCCGCGCCCCGAAAACAGGGTGCGGATTTCTTCCGAACCCATGCTGTCGAAATCGTCCGGTACGGAGATCTGTCCGGCCAGGAAACCGATTCGATGCCGCGCATCCGGAGCCTCGAGAGCGACGACCTTGACCATCGGCTTGCCGGCGCGCGCGATGATGAATGACTCGCCCTTGGCAGCCGCCTCGACAAGGCGCGACAGATGCGTCTTGGCTTCGTGCATGTTGACGGTGCGCATGACGTGCTTCCTTCTTTCTGAACTAAGTTTACTAAACTTAGTTCATATTGCAATCCTGGAATCAATCTCGAAGATGATGACAGGGCTCCGGTCAATGTCAGGCGCAATGAGGTTGGCCAGTGTCCACGAACAGGCATTCACGACTTGCATGCCTGCCAGGCGGGACGCTCCACGGACGGCAAAGGCGCGTAGCGCGACATCGGAATCTTCGATTGGTTCGCCATTCCGAGGCGGTGGTGGACGGTCCGGGAGGTCCGGGCCATGATGCGCCCGCATCACGAGTGGGAAGTCTGGTCAGCATGAAGTATCGGAAACTTGGACGTACCGGGATCGACGTCTCGCTGCTTTGTCTCGGCAGCATGAACTGGGGCAGCAACAGCACCGAGGCCGAGGGCCACCGGCAGATGGATCAGGCCTTCGAGCACGGTGTGAATTTCATCGACACCGCCGAGATGTACGCGGTGCCGTCAAGCGCCGAACACTACGGCCGGAGCGAGGAGGTCATCGGCACCTGGATGAAAAGCCGGGCGAACCGCGACCGCGTGATCCTCGCCACGAAGGTCGCCGGGCCGGGCGATCATTTCACGTACATCCGCGACGGCAAGCCACGCTTCAACAGATGGCATATCGAGCGGGCCATTGATGCCAGTCTGAAGCGCCTGCAGACCGATTACGTCGATCTCTACCAGCTTCACTGGCCGGAACGGCCCACCGCCACCTTCGGGCGCCTGGGATACCACTATCCCGAGACCGACGACTGGACACCGCTGGAGGAAACCCTCGAGGCCCTCGATGGTCTCGTGAAAGCCGGAAAGGTGCGCTTCATCGGTGTGTCCAACGAAACGCCCTGGGGCACCATGCGCTTCCTCCATCTCTCCGAGACACTGGGTTTGCCACGCATCGTCTCGAACCAGAATCCCTACAGCCTGCTCAACAGGTCATTCGAGGCCGGTTGCTCCGAGATCACGCGATTTGAACAGGTCGGACTTCTTGCCTATGCGCCGATGGCCGCCGGAGCCCTGTCGGGCAAGTACCTCGGCGGTGCCCGGCCGGCTGGCGCCCGCATGACCATGTATCCGTCGAACCGGCGCTATCTTGGACCGCCCAACGCCGAACCGGCGATCCAGGCTTACGTCGATCTGGCGCGCCGCTTCGATCTCGAGCCCGGCGTCATGGCGCTGGCCTGGGTCAACCGGCAGCCCTTCACGACTTCGACCATCATCGGTGCGATGAACGCGGAGCAGCTTGCAAGCGACCTTGCCAGTGTCGATGTCGAACTGCCCGAGGAACTCGTCGAGGCCATCGAGGAAACCCACCGCCGCTACACCTATCCCTGTCCCTGACCAGAGATGAGGGTCCTGTCAGCCCTCAGTTCCTTCCGTGCGGATGAACTTCCCGTTGTTGCCGGCGATGACGACCGTGACCTCCCCTTTTGGAACCGTTTCGGCGAAATGGTCGGCCAGGTCGGCAAGCCAGCCACGTTCGGTTCCCTCGAACATCTTGGTGAGCTCGATTGACACCGAGGCGCGGCGGTCGCCGAGCACCACAAGGGCGTCGGCAAGGAGGGCGCCGAGACGCCGGGGTGATTCGAAGAAGACGAGTGTCGAGTCCAGCCCTGCCAGGGGTTCCAGGAATCTGCGGCGCCGAGCCGTCTTGCGGGGCGCAAAGCCGAGAAACGAGAAACTCGACATGGGCAGGCCCGATACCGCAAGCGCCGTGATGACGGCCGAGGGACCGGGGATGACCTCGACCGGATGGCCGCGCCCCGTTGCCATCCGTACCGCGAGATAGCCGGGATCGCTGATGCCCGGCATACCGGCATCGCTCACCAGTCCGACCGTCAGTCCGT
This sequence comes from Alphaproteobacteria bacterium, assembly GCA_964291415.2. Classification (GTDB taxonomy): domain Bacteria; phylum Pseudomonadota; class Alphaproteobacteria; order SP197; family SP197; genus SP197. Next base: position 1,653,574 of record OZ219920.1, read on the forward strand.
CATCGAGAAGCCTCTCCATGCGGGCGACAGAACGTTCCTCGTTGTGTTCGTGACAGGAGAACACGATGCCTGGGCGGTCGATACCGAAACGCTCGAGGAGCGTGCGCGTACGGCGGGTATCCTCGCAAACGAGGGCATCAAGCGATCGCAGGGCGTCCTGTGCGCGCGGCGACAGGTCACCGAGATTGCCGATCGGTGTACCGATCAGGATGAGTCGGCCCGTCATGACCGTTTCGCTCTTGACCCAGGGACTGCAAGACCGTTCCATGCCCGTGTTTTGCCGGAATGTCGAGGATGACGGCTCTTGAAGCCCTGCTGAATCCGCTGCGGGTGGCGGTTGTCGGCGCGACACCCAGAGCGAACGCGGCGGGCCGGCGCATCATCCAGCATGCCGGAGGACCACGATTCAGGGGCACCGTCGTCGCCATCAATCCAGGCTATGACGAGGTGCTGGGGCGTCCCTGCCATGCGTCCCTGGCAGACGTCCCCGACACTCCTCACTGCGCCATCATGGCGGTGTCGGATTCCAGGATCGCCGCGGCCATGGAGGATGCCGCCGCTGCAGGCGTGAAGGGTGCCGTCCTGCTCGGCCGCCTCGTTACCGCCGAAGACGGTGGCCGGACATTGCCCGGTCGGGTAGCCGCCATCGCAAGGGAAGCGGGCATGGCGGTCTGCGGCGCCAACTGCATGGGCCTCTTCAACACCAGAGCAGATGTCCGTCTGTCGCTCGGCGATCTTCCGGGACTGGACCAGCCAGGTCGCATCGGACTCGTCTCCCACAGCGGTTCGACATGGTCCGGCCTGGGCGCCAACAAGCGCTCCATGCACTTCTCCACGGGCGTGTCGGCCGGAAACGAACTCGTGACCGGCGTCGCCGACTACCTCGACCATCTCGTTGCCCAGGAGGCCACGTCGGCCATTGCCATGATCCTGGAGACCGTGCGTGACGGCGAGCGTTTCCTGGCCGCCATTGAAGCCGCCGATGCTGCCGGCATCCCTCTTGTCGCTCTCAAGCTGGCCCGCTCCGCGACATCGCGCGCGTTCGCCTTCACCCACAGCGGCGCACTTGCCGGCGACGAAAGGGTGCTCGATGCCGTCTTCCGACGCCACAACGTCATTGCGGTCGAAACGCTTGACGAAATGTTGGACACGCTGGAGGCCGTCGCCTGCGGCCGGGTTCCGCCGGTCGACACGGTGGCCGTGCAGACGGATTCCGGAGGAGAACGCCAGCTCATCACCGACCTTGCCGAGCGCGAGAACGTGCCTCTCGCCACGCTTTCCGATGCCACGCGCCAGGCGCTCGCCAAGGTTCTCGACCCCGGTCTCGATCCCGCCAACCCGGTCGACTACTGGGGCGAAAGCGGACTGGAGTCCCTGCCGCAGGTCACCGGCATTCTCGGCGACGCCGACGAAGCTGGCGTGGTGGTGTTCGCCACCAACATGGTAAGCGGCCGGGAGCTCCTCTACCGGTCGAGCGAGGCCCTGGAGGCGGTGCACCGCACATCGAAGAAGCCGTGCATGATGATGGGGAACATCACCTCGACGATCGATGACGATGAGGCCAGGCGGCTGCGCAAGGCTGGAATCCCCGTGCTGTGCGGCACGCTGACCGGCCTCAGGGCCATTCGCCACCTCATCACCTGGCACGCCAACCGGCGGACACGCCACAGTCCTGTTCCGCCGCTGCCGCGGGACATTCTCACGCAATGGCGCTGTCAGCTTTCCTCCGCTCCGCCTCAACCGGAGGATCTTCTTGGTCTCCTGGCGTCCCTCGGTCTTGACGTACCGCGAACCCGCACCTGTTGCCTTGAAGACGATCTCGGCCCGGCCCTGGAGTTCGCCGGCTGTCCGGCTGTCCTCAAGACGGCAAACCGGGATGTCGCTCACAAGACCGAGGCTGGCGGAGTGGTCACAGGAATCGCGAGCGATGCCGCGGTCCGACAGGCATGGCGCACCATGTCCTCCGCCCTCGGCCCGGAAGTTCTGGTCCAGGAGACCGCTCCCGGGGGCGTCGAGTTGATTGTCGGCATGATCACCGACCCGGTGTTCGGACCGGTCATGACCATCGGCGCCGGCGGCATTCTGGTCGAGGTTCTCGACGATGCCGTCATGTTCGTTCCGCCGGTCGGAGTCGAGGAAGCCGATGCGCTGATCGGCAGACTGAAGGTGTCGGCAGTCCTTGACGGAGTGCGCGGCCGGCCGCCTCTCGCCCGGCTGGCCGCTGCCGATGCCGTGTCACGTCTTTCCCGCCTTGCCGCCTCTCTTGGCGACTGCCTGGAAGAGTTCGACATCAATCCGCTGATCGTCCACCCCCGAGGCGCCATGGCAGTCGACGTTCTCGTCCGCTGCAAGGAGTGATGCGACCCCTCGACATGGCTGTCAGCGAGTAAACGCATGGCTCCCGACCGCGGACCGTCTCGGTATGCGTGCCCGGCATGACAGCGGTGCCATAACAGTGCTGGCGTCCTGATGTGGGGCAACCTACATCGCAGACCGGCTCAACGACCGTCACCGGGACACCAACCATGTCAGTCATTCTCGATCACTTTCGCCACGCTTGGGACATCCGGCATGCCCGCCGGCAACTCGAGACTCTCTCCGACGAACAATTGCGCGACATCGGGCTCAACCGGGCTCAGGTTGCCCCCTTTGTCCGCTCGCTCTCCAGCCTGACATCCCGTTACTGAAGACACCTTCTCGATGGTCGCACCCTGACCACGAGATCGGTTCGCTGGTCCACCGGATAGCATCGACAGAATTGCCCCACCGGCAATTCTCCCCCGTACTGTCCGGAGGACGGTTGCGCGTGTCTTGTTGCGGGCGGTCATCGGGAGCCGAAGGACCCGATGACGACGCCACAACCAGTCTCTGTCACGTCGTGATTGTTGACGGCCTGCGAAGCCGCACACGAGAATTGTCACGTGAGATCACAGGAGCCGCCCATGAACGACGCCGAACAGGTGCTGCAACACGGATACCCGGTCCAGGAGATCCCGT
>OZ219921.1:0-44978 GCA_964291415.2 Alphaproteobacteria bacterium
TGGATGTAGGCCTCCTGGATCACCGCCGTCAGAGCCTTCTCCGCCGTCCGCCGCGGCTCCAGGAAGCCGGGGAAGTAGCTCCCCTTTCTCAACTTCGGGATCTTCAGCTCCACTGTGCCCGCGCGGGTCTCCCACAACCGGTCGCGGTAGCCGTTTCTCTGGTTGATCCGCTCCGGTGTGCGCTCGCCATGCGCGGCGCCCGTCAGACCCTCCACTTCCAGGGCCATCAGGCGCCCGGCCGCGAACTCGATCATCTCGCGCAGAAGATCGCTGTCAGAGCTCTTCTCCAACAGGGCCTGCAGGGTCATCATGTCGTTGGTGGTCATCGTGGTACTCCTCCGGTCAGGTGGATTGTGCAAACCCAACCTTAACCGGAACCGCGATGGCCGCCGTTGTGGATAACTGGCCCCCCGCCGCCTGACTCGTGGTGGTCGCTGCGGCGGGCCAGTTACCCACAACTTCCAGCGGAGCCAGAACTCCTACACCACGCGGTGGGACACAACCCGTCTAGCTGATCTTGTGATACGCACGCATTCTCTGACAATTAGGTACGGCCCTTCCACCGCTGTATCGAGATCAGGGCATATGCAGAAACCCTGTTCCGAAACCCTATTGAAAACACAACACCATACTCCCACACTCACAGCCATCGAACTGTACGCGACAGGAACCACTCAAGATCGGTGCTACAGCAAGGCATCCTTTCGGGCGGACAAGGGCCGGGCAGGCCAACATTTGGTGAATACAATAGGACAAGGCAACCACCGCCAACGGAACACTTCCAAGCAATGGCAAAAGCAGCACGATGCGGAAAACACCCCAATTCACTCCCACCAAGGCGAACGGTCTAGATGACTCTTGACCAATCAGATCTTGAATCGACTCCAGTTCATGTCATTCTCAACAGCAACCCACCATTGACGCTCGGCGCAATCACGCAGTCAACGGCAACTTCATGTTCTCACGGTCTTTAACTCCGATGTTCTCTCGATTGGACCGCAGCAGTTATGGTTGAATCGCGGCGCAAAAGGAGGTATACTGCCACACCCAGCCACTTGGAGGTGAACCCACGCGCCATACCGCTTCTTCCGCAAGACGGATGGAAGTTATGGAGTCTTGATGAATTTCCCATAGTCGGTACGGTCCCCAAGAATTACTTGTCATACGGCGACCCTCGCAATCCCCATGTACGGGGTTACATCGCAAAGAAGGGCAGAACACAAAATGACGCTCGCGAATGTGTCACCGAGGAGATCATTTCCAAGATTGGCGCCATGCTGCCATTGATGATGGCAAGTTCAAAGCTTGCCAGACTCTCAACAACCGATGTTCGCTTTCTATCTCAGAATTTTGTCGTCCGCGACCGCTACGAATTACTTCACGGAATTGAATTGGTGGCCCGATTCTTTGAAACCAATGTCGAAGATGTAGAAAGGGCTTTCGATCTGGGCGATCGAGGGGCAGAACAACACCTTTATTCGGTAGATAACATTCTCACCATCTTGAAATCTCTATTTCCCGCTGACTTCCCCGCTTTGCAGGAGGGCTTCTTCAAGATGCTTGCTTTCGACGCTCTTGTAGGGGCACCAGACCGTCATGGCATGAATTGGGGAGTGCTCGTTCCACTCGACGCGAATTCAACGCCAGTGCGTTTTGCCCCTATATTCGATACTGCTCGAGGGCTCTTTCGCGAGATTTCTGACGAAGACCTTCATCGCCAAGAAGAAAGACGAGGCCGAGTGCACTTTCTAGCAAAATATGCTGAAGGCTCTTTTCCAATTCTGAACACGGGCCTATCGGGGAAGCAAAACCACTTTTCTCTAGTCAAGTGGATTGCTGACAACACCTCTGTCGAGGCTTGCGAAGCCATGCGCAAGGTCTTCGATGCGGTTGACATATGCGCTATCGAGCATATGCTTCAGAGGAATTTTCGGCGGATTATCACTCAGTATCGTATCGGACTCATCAGGGACTTGCTCTTTCTCCGGATTCAACGAATTGAAAGGGAGATTCGACAATGACCCGGGATATCATGTCGCTCTTCAGTCAGGCGAAGGATTGGGGAATGAAACTCTTCGCCGCGCCTTCAACGGTCCGGCAGGGATCAACTCTGGAGGTTTACCAAAGAACACCCACAGGAACGCTCCTGGTGGGCCGGCTTTCGTGCGAGAATGATGAATATGTATTTCGATATGACACGGATTACACAGGTAAGCCGATATCTGCCTTTCCCAATTCGAATCAGGAGTATCGCTCGAAGTACCTTTGGCCATTCTTTGCGATTCGCATCCCTCCACTGGATCGCGAGGACATGCGGGAAGAGATTGCGACTCGTTCCCTCGATGATGGTCAGATTCTCGAGATACTGGGGTCAGTAGCGAAAGTCTCGGTCACCAATCCATACGAGTTCAGATTGAGTTGATGCTATCCACCCAACGCCACATGCCTCAGTGCTCGAGATCTTTCAACCTGACATGGTTGACGACAGCACACGGACATCCCTGACGCGGGGATTGAGCGAACGCGAGGACTGGCGCAACGCCTGAGGCGGATAGCTGTTGCCCGGTACGGGAGCGTTATCAATCAGAACCAGCAGTCCGTCGTACCACTCAATGTCCAGACTATGCACCGTGCGAAACCGAGTTCCGTTGGCAGCAGATCCACCGTCTTGACGCGCTGCAGGGGCGGACGCCATGCTCCGGAGGTCCTGGAGACACAGTGATGATGGACGGACTGACGACGGTGCGCGTGGCGCTCCGGCGCGCGCTGGCGAGCAGCCATCAGGAGGCCCGGGCCATGCCGGCGGCGTTCTACACCGACCCGGACCTCGCGACCCTCGAGGTGGAGTATCTGTTCAAGAAGGAATGGCACTGCGTCGGCCGCGTTGAGGAGGTCGCCGAGCCGGGCCAGGTCATGCCCTACCGCCTGGCGAACGAGCCGCTGGTCATCGTGCACGGCCGCGATGGGGCCATCCGGGCGCTGTCGAACGTCTGCCGCCACCGCGGCACCCTGATCGTCCGCGAGAAGGGCCGGGGCAGGCGGCTGGTGTGCCCCTACCACCAATGGTCCTACGAGCTCGACGGCCGGCTCGCTGCCGCGCCGAGGATCCCGGAACGCGACGACTTCCGCATCTCCGACTGCCGCCTTCCGGAGTTCCCCTGTGAGGTCTGGATGGGCTTCGTCTACGTCAACCTTGATGCCGCAGCCGGGCCGCTTGCTCCACGGCTTGCCGATCTCGAGGCATTGGTCGCTCCCTACCACATGGAGGAGATGTGGCTGGGCTGGCTCGGCGAGGAAGTCTGGGAGACCAACTGGAAGGCCATGGTGGAGAACTACATGGAGAGCTACCACCTCACGCCGCTCCACAAGAACACGCTCCACAACCTCAATCCCACCAGTCTCGCCAGGCACATCCCCGCAGACGAGCACTGGTTCGGCTACGAGGTCGGCTTTCCCGAGGACCTGCCGCGTGTGACGGCGGGTCATCCCGACCTGACGAAGAAACAGTCTGACACCTGCATCATGGCGATGGTGCAACCGGGCAGCGGTATCGGGCTTGCCGCGGACTACAGTTCGTTCCTGTGCCTGCAGCCCGAGGGCACGGACAGGGTGCGCTACAAGGCGGGCGTCCTCTTCTGGGGAGACGCATGGCCGCAGAGCTCGGTCGACCGTGCGGTCGAACTGTTCCACAAGACCATGGCCGAGGACCGCTCCGTGCTGGAACCGATGATGCAGGGCTACCGCAGCGCCCACCACGAGAGCGGCCCCCTCGCGCCGCCCTCGCTGGAGGGCCCGATTCTCGATCTGGCCCGGTATGTCGGGCGACGCCTTCTGCCGACGATGGACGAGGCCGCATGATCGCCGGCGACCGGCGGTGTCCAGTCGAGGGCCACATCACGACTCCAAAGATCGTGATCCGGAACCGCATCGACGCCATCCTCGAGGATGTCCCGGCAGCGCACCCAGAGACTGCGCCCCGGTCATGGCGTCAGTAAGCCGTCTTGCTGAGGCGATCGGCCGCGCGGCGGACCGCAGGGACACGTTCGTCCAGTGCCGGGTGGGTCGACAGCCAGGATGGGACATCGCTGTCGTGGGAGAGATGCTCGAACAGGTGCACCAGCGCCTCGGGCTCATATCCTGCATCGAAGGCAAGGCCGATGCCTATGCGGTCCGCTTCCAGTTCCTGGTCCCGGGAACGGGCGAGTGACAGCAGCAGGGCGCCCTCCAGCAGCATGTCCTCGACGATCGGGCCGACATCTCCGGCGATGAGTGCCACCAGCAGGAAGGTTCCGATGCTGCGATAGACCCTCTTCAGCCCGTGCTGTTCGCTGACATGTGCGATTTCGTGGCCCAGGACCCCGGCAATCACGTCGGGATCGGGAAAGGTCCGGACAAGCGCATCGGTGACGATGATCGTCCCTCCCGGCAGGGCAAAAGCGTTGGGACCCAGTCCGTCGATGTCGCGAAAGAGAAGGGTGTAGGGACCGAACGGCGGCTCCGGAGCGACGGAAACGATGTCATGGAATACGAGCCGGACCCTTCCCTTTTGCACGGTGCCCAGAGCGGAGGGATCGGCCATCACCTGATCGATGAAGGCGACGTGACCATCATCGATCCTCTCCGCCAGTTCGGCTGGAGTCAGAGCCACGGCCAGGGCAACAAGAAGGTCGAGACCCCAGCGCCAGACCACGACGCCACCGGCGATGATGGGCACCATCGCCAGCACGAGCCTGGAATGCCACGCTTCCCACCAATGCAGGAGATTTCGCCGGTCCGCTCCGACAATCCTGTCGACGGCATCATGGTCGTCGCTGTGGAACTGCCAGCCCGAGGGAAAGGTGAGGCATGAAGGAAGACTGCCCAGCCGCACGTCGCGGCGCAGCGACGAAGCCCGGGCACGCGCCAGAATCCGTCCGTCGTCGGCCGCAACAAGGTTGACGAAACCTCCCTGCGGCGACATCACCATGCATGCCGAAAGTCGTTGCGACCTCCCGGGTACCCAGGCGTCGCCCCTGGCCGACAGCAGGTCAGACGCCGACACCGACATCGATGCCGTCCAGATCCATCCACGCATCGCCCACGGCCGTTTCCCGGCTGCGGGCCTCGTCGATGATGTCGTCCAGGGAACCGGCGGGAATGAGCCAGGTCCGGGAACACAGGTAACGCGTCATGCGGATGCGGGCCCAGGGAAGCAGCATGCCAAGCGAGAAGGCCGTCGCGACGGCATTGCTGACCGTGATCCACACGTACCGCGCCGGAGAGATCGCGGAGCGGAAACGATGGCCGTTCTCAAGGGTCATCCCGGCGTAGACGGCGTTGCGCAGGAACGCGGCATAGAAGACCGAAACGGGAAACAGTGCAAAAAGAGCAATGAGAAAGACATTGGCCATCGCGACTGCATGGGCGGAAGGGGCCTCCGCCGGAACATCGAAGACGACGACCAACGCTATGCCGATGACAACGAGCAGGAGAACTGCGGCGCAGCCTCCCGTCAGGAGAAGTGCCACCCAGAACGGCCGGATGCCGCTCGAGAACTCGAACTTCGAGGCGCCAAGCCTGTGACCGCCGATCGTGTAGCTCTTCATCGCCCGCGTGGCATAGGGCAAGAAGAGGCCCAGGCTTACCGTCGAGAGAAACGGGTAGACCACGAAGACGAGAAGGCTCCGCCAGTAGGATCCCCGGAAGTCGAAGCGGACCGTGGACCAGCTCGTCATGGCGGCGTTGAACCTGAGGCCGCGGTTGATCAGCCAGGGCATGACCAGGAGGAACAGCAGCCAGACAACACCACTGACGATGGGCGAGACCAGCGAGGCGCCATAGATGCCAGCGAGGAAGGCAACCACGACAAGGCGCCCGAGGAGAATCTGAAGCCCTCTGGCATGGTAGCCGAACGGCCGCCCGTCAATGCTCGTGTTGCCGAGAATGTATGCCCTGTTCCGCACCTTGGCCCAGGCGGACCAGATACCCATCGTGGCGATCGACAGCATCAGGTTGACGATCCAGATTCCGAAGTACTCGCGCGCGGTTCCCGTGAACGTCACGGCAACAGCCCCGTCCAGCGGCGTCATCGCGAGGTTCCCGGTCCATCACCGGCAGCCATCCACCGCCAGAACCGCAACGCGAGAGGATCGCGGACTGTCATCGACCCGTCTCCTCAAGGGGCGGGAGTCTTGGGTTCAAAGGGACAGGTGCGGGCAATGACACACTGCCAACACTTCGGGCGACGGGCCGTGCAGGTGTAGCGTCCGTGGAGAATGAGCCAGTGATGGGCACCCTTCTTCCACTTCTCGGGCACGTCGCGTTCGAGGGCCCGTTCGACGGCTTCGGCGGTCTTGCCTCGCGCCAGTCCTGTACGGTTGGCTACCCGGAAGACATGGGTATCGACGGCAATGGTCGGCGCCCCGAACGCCTCGTTCATGACGACGCTGGCGGTCTTGCGGCCTACTCCGGGAAGCTTCTGCAGCGCTTCCCGGCTTGCCGGAACCCTGGAATCATGCCTGTCGATCAGCATTCGTGACAGTCTGACGACATTCTTCGCCTTGGAGTTGAAGAGTCCGATGGTCCTGATTTTCTCGCGGACGCCATCCTCGCCGAGAGCGACCATCTTCTCCGGCGTATCGGCGACAGCGAAGAGCGCCGGCGTCGCCTCGTTGACACTCCTGTCCGTTGCCTGTGCCGAGAGAACGACCGAAACCAGCAACGTGAAATGATTGCTGTAGTCGAGTTCGGTCTTCGGCTCGGGAATCACCTGCGCCAGAGAGGTGAACAGCCGGTCGATGTCCACGGCTTTCACGATTCGGCCCGGCCGTCCTGTTCGAAGATCATCGCCACGGCGCGCACCGGACACCCGGTGCCGTCCTTCATGGCGAGCGGAAGACAGACAAAGAGGAAATCCTCGCCCTCCAGCGCCTCGAGATTGCACAGTTGCTGGACCATGCACACGCCCTGGGTGTTCCATACCGCGTGAGTCGGCCACCACCACTCGGACGGATCGTCCATGCCGATGAGGTCGGTGCAGAAGAGCCTGATGCCACGGTCCACCAGCCACTGGGCCGCGTCGACCGGGACATAGGGACGGTTCATGGCGAAGTCGTCCCTGCCCCAGTCCTTCGAGGTTCCCGTCCACACGACGCAGGCCGCATCCGGGCCGATTGTGCGTGAGGTCTTGCGTTCCGCTTCCTCGAGATCGGCAATGGTGATCGCCTCACCGTTCTGCCGGTGGCGCAGGTCAAGCAGATGGCCGGGCAGCACCAGGTGTTCCAGGGGAACCTGATCAACACTCAGGCCGTTGGCATCGCTGTGTCTCGGCACGTCCAGATGGGTGCCGCAGTGCTCGGGCATGAGGATCATGCGGCTCTCCATCGCCATCCTGCCCCCGGTGATCTGCGAAAGGTAGGCGTGATCATCGAGAGGGAAGAATGTCACCTGGCCACCGATGTTCGGCATGTTGGAGTACATCGGGTGACTGAGATCGACGATTCTGGAAACGGTTGGCAGCATGACATGTCTCCCTTCTTGCCGTTGTCGGCTCCACCACATGAACGCCTGACGGAATAGACAGTCACGAGCGCCCTGTCTATCCGGTGAACCCTCCCTCGCGGAGCCAGTCCAGAACACCTTCCGCGGTGGCCGCCACCGGACCCTCCGGAACGGCGGGACGGCGGATCATGATCACCGGGAGGTGAAGATCGCGGGCGGCCCTGATCTTGGCTTCGGTCGCTCCGCCGCCGCTCGCCCGCGTGACCAGTGCACCGATGCGGCGATCCGTCATCAGCGCCTTCTCTCCTTCCACGTCGAACGGTCCCCGCTGCAGCATGACCTCCATGGCCGGATTCGGCAGGGGTTCCTTCGGGGGAGCGATCATGCGGAAGATGAGCCGCATGCCATCGATGCAGCGGAAGGAATCCACGGCCCGGCTTCCCAGCGTGATCAGGGCCACTGGCGGGGCGAGTGTCTTCAGGGCGTCGACGGCGGCATCGAGATCATCGACCACGATCCAGCAATCACCGGGCATCCTGTTCCACATCGGCCTGACCAGCTTGATTCGCGGCACCCCCGACCGGCAGGCCGCCGTGCAGGCGGTGGCTGCCATGATGCGTGCGAAGGGATGGGTCGCATCGACAAGCGCATCGATGCGTTCATCGTCGAGATAGCGGGCGAGGCCGTCGGCGCCCCCGAACCCTCCCCGCCGGAGGCGTCCGGGAAGATCCGGAGTCTCGTCAAGAACACCCGCCAGCGACGTCACGACGTCGACCCCGGGAGCCCGCTCTACGATGCCCTTCGCCAGCGCCACGGCCTCCGCGGTCCCGCCGAGAATGAGAATGCGGGTCACGGACCCGCCTGGCCGACGATGGTGCCCGAACGATCGATGACGATCACGTCCACGGAAACACCACCAGCCAGAGTGGCCAGTGCCGTTTGCCGGGCGCCGCCAGCCACGTGATCGGCCAGAGGCAACCCGGCCTCGCGTGCCAGTCCAAGGACCTCCCCGGCGCTTGTCGATGCGGCCACGTGTCGCCCCAGTCCGGCATCGGCTCCCGCCTCCCGCGCCATGGTGGCAAGCAGGCCGAAATCCACCTGACTCCTCGCCGAATGAAGGTCGAGGGCTCCCTGCGCCAGCTTCGTCATCTTGGCGAATCCCCCGGCAATCGACACTCTGGGAACCGGATGGCGACGCAGGTACTTCAACATGCCTCCGGCAAAGTCGCCCATGTCGATGAGGCTGGCCTCGGGCAGGGAATGAAAACTCCGGACGGCTTTCTCGGAGGTTCTTCCCGTGGCCCCGGCGAGGTGTTCGAGGCCTTCGGCACGGGCGACGTCAATGCCTCTGTGGATGGCATGGATCCAGGCCGAGCAGGAATAGGGAATGACGATTCCTGTGGTCCCGAGAATCGACAACCCTCCCTTGATGCCGAGTCGCGGATTCCACGTCTTGTGGGCCAGGGCCTCACCGTCGACGACGCCGATGGTGAGAATGACGTCGGCGGTTCCGCCATGGCGCCAGGCAAGCTTGCGGATGGCCTCGGTCATGATCTCACGAGGACGCGGATTGATCGCAGGTTCGCCAGGCGCGACGGGCAATCCCGCCTTGGTCACGGTGCCGACACCCTCTCCGGCACGAAAGACCACGCCGCTTCCCTCTTCACCGGCCTTCACGGTGACGACGATTTCCGCACCGTGGGTGACATCGGGATCATCGCCGGCGTCCTTGATCACCGATGCCCGGGCCTCACCTTGACCGAGGCGGTGCGACGCCAGCGGAAACCCTGCCTCCCTGCCACCTGGCAGGGTGATCCGAACCGGATCCGGGAACGTGCCGGTGGTCAGCGCCTCGTAGGCCGCCGCGGCCGCCGCGGTGGCGCAGGCTCCGGTGGTCCACCCCTTGCGCAAGGCATCCTTCGCCATGTCTCCCGCCGCACCGGACATCGGTTGTGGGGACATTGTGTCGCGCGGTGATGAATTCGCAAGAAAATGCGGTTATGGATCGTCTGTCGCACCAATGTTGCGAGGGGTGACTGATGCCGCATTCCCCGCTGCCTCCCATGCCTGCCTTCGAGGCCGGATGGGTGTGGCTCGCCGGTGCCGGACCGGGCGACCCCTGCCTTCTCACACTTCTGGCGCACCATGCCCTGGGCGAGGCCGACTGCATCGTCCATGACGCCCTCGTCGACGATGGCGTTCTGAGGCTGGCGCGCCCTGGAGCGCAACTCATCCATGCCGGAAAACGCGGCGGCAGACCGTCTCCCGGTCAGCCCGACATCTCGCGCCGGCTCATCGAACTCGCCCGGTCCGGAAAGAAAGTCCTGCGGCTCAAGGGTGGTGATCCCTTCGTCTTCGGACGAGGTGGTGAGGAGGCTCTCGCCCTTGTTGCCGCCGGCATCCCGTTCCGTGTCATCCCGGGAATCACTGCGGGTATCGGCGGCTTGTCCATGGCCGGCATTCCGGCAACGGATCGCCACACCAATCATGCCATCACCTTCATCACCGGGCGCCTGGCAGGCGGAGACATTCCCGACGGCCTCGACTGGACAGCCCTCGCCGCTCCCGGTCACGCGCTCGTCATCTACATGGCCCTGGCGCGACTCGCGTCCATCGCCGACCGCCTGATCGGCGCGGGTCTCTCCGGCGACACGCCGGTGGCCATCATCAGCCGCGCCACCACCCGCCACCAGAAAGTGATCGAGACGACCCTCGTCAATGCCGCTGCGGATTCGCGGGACCTCGACGCTCCGGCGATCGTCGCCATCGGCGCGTTCGTCCGGTTGCGCGCAGGCCTCGACTGGATGGGCGCCATGGAGGGACGAATCCTGGAGGCGGACCCGCTCGGCACGGACGCCTCCAGGGAGGCCGTCTGATGGCGACGCGCGGCCTCGTCATCTCGGCGACCGGAAGCGGCGCCGGCAAGACGATCATCACGTCAGCCCTCATCCGGGTGCTCGCCAGACGGGGATACTCGGTATCGTCCTTCAAGGTCGGGCCGGACTACATCGACGGAGGCTATCATGCCGCCGCATCCGGTCGCGCCAGCCACAACATCGACCTGTGGGCCATGAGACCGGCCACGGCACGAGCCGCGCTCCGGCGCTGTGCCGACGGAGCGGATCTTGTCGTCGGTGAAGGCGCGATGGGCCTCTTTGACGCCAGTCTCTCGGGCGAGGGGTCGACAGCCGACGTCGCGCGATTCCTTGACCTGCCGGTCGTTCTCGTCATCGACGTCAGCGGACAGGCGCAATCGGTGGCGGCCACCGTCGCCGGATTCCGCGATCACCGCCCCGATATCGACGTCGCCGGGGTGATCCTGAACCGGACGGCGGGCCACACCCATCGGGCGATGCTTGCACGTGCTCTCGAGGGTGTTGCGACCGTCTTCGGTCACGTTGACAGGGACGAACGCCTCGTCGTGGCGCATCGGCACCTCGGCCTCGTCCAGGCCCATGACGGTGATCCCGGCATCATCGATCACGCGGCCACGCGACTTGCTGCTGGTGTGGACGTGGACAGCATGATCGCACTGGCGCGACCCATCGCGGAGACGGATGGCGCGGATCCGGTTCCCCTGGCGCCTCCGGGCCAGAGAATTGCCGTTGCCTGCGATTGCGCCTTCTCCTTCCTCTATACATCGCTGACACGGGCGTGGCGGGATGCCGGTGCCGAGATCCTGTCGTTTTCCCCGCTGGAGAACGAGCCTCCCGACGCGACGGCCGACGCCGTCTACCTGCCGGGCGGCTATCCTGAACTCCACGCCGGCAGGCTGGCCGCCGGCCAGACCTTTCTGGCTGGCCTGAGGCGGGCCGCGGACCGCGGTTGCGTGATCTACGGCGAGTGTGGCGGCTACATGGTGCTGGGCCAGCAGCTCACGGACAAGGAAGGCCATACCCATGCCATGGCCGGTCTGCTGCCGGTCACCGTCTCCATGCATGCGCCCCGCCGGCACCTGGGGTACCGACGCATGGTCCTCGCATCCAACGGTCCGTTGGGCAAGGCCGGACGCATCTGGCGCGGCCATGAATTCCACTACGCCTGCGAGACCTCCTCGGCAGCGCCTCCCCTCTTTTTCGCCAGCGACGCGAACGGGCGCGATCTCGGCGCAAGCGGCGCCGTCCACGGCAGCGTCGCCGCGTCGTTCATGCACATCATCGACCGCGAGGAAGGGCCGGCGTCGTGACCGTGCCGGCACGGGCCGACGTCATCGTGATCGGAGGCGGCAACGCCGCCCATTGCGCAGCACTCGGCGCCCGCGATGCCGGCAGCAACGTCCTCATGATCGAACGCGCGCCCGCCGAAGAAGCCGGCGGCAACAGCCGGTTCACGGCCGGCGCCATGCGCACGGTCTATGACGGGATCGAGGACTTGAGGACGCTCATGCCCGATCTGTCTGACGAGGAGATCGCCCGGTCCGACTTCGGCACATACAGCAGGGAAGACTTCCTTGACGACATGGGACGCGTGACCCGCTACCGCTGCGATCCCGACCTGGCGGACTACCTTGTGACGAGAAGTCGCGACACCCTTGTGTGGATGCGCTCCAAGGGCATCCGCTTCCAGCCGATGTGGCGACGGCAGGCGTTCGAAGTCGACGGGCGTTTCCGCTTCTGGGGAGGACTTGCCGTCGAGGTGGCCGGCGGCGGCGAGGGACTCATCGACGGTCTTTCGCGAGCCACCCGGAAGGCTGGAGTCCGCCTCATCCACGAAGCAAGAGCCGTCGAACTGATCAGGAAGGACACCCGGGTCACCGGTGTCAGGGTCCTGCATGACGGTGCGTTCCATACCATCGCCGCAGACGCGGTGGTGCTGGCCTGCGGCGGCTTCGAGGCGAACCATGAATGGCGCGCCCGCTACCTCGGCCCGGGCTGGGATCTGGCGCGGGTGCGCGGCAGCCGCTTCAACACGGGCGACGGCATCCGCATGGCCCTCGACATCGGCGCCGCGCCCTTTGGGCACTGGTCGGGGTGCCACGCCGTCGCCTGGGACCTCAATGCCCCGGAGTTTGGCGACCTGTCCGTCGGCGACGGCTTCCAGAAGCACTCCTATCCCTTCTCCGTCATGATCAACGCGAGAGGAGAGAGATTCCTCGACGAAGGCGCCGATTTCCGGAACTACACCTATGCGAAGTACGGAGCCGAGATCCTCAACCAGCCGGAGCAGCTCGCCTGGCAGGTCTTCGATGCCAAGGTGTCCGGACTGCTGCGTGACGAGTACCGCATACGCCAGGTGACACGGGTTCGCGCGCCGACCCTCGAGGATCTCGTCTCGCGCATGGAGGGTGTCGACGGCGCAGCGGCCCTGGCCACGATCAGGTCCTTCAATGCCGCCGTCCGGCAGGACATCGCCTTCGACCCCTCGGTCAGGGACGGACGGTCTGCCGAAGGGCTGGCCATCCCCAAGTCGAACTGGGCCAACACCATCGATGAGCCTCCTTTCGAGGCCTATGCCGTCACCTGCGGTGTCACCTTCACGTTTGGCGGTCTTCGCATCGACACGGCCGCCAACGTTCTCGACAGCGACTTGAAACCGATCGACGGCCTGCTTGCAGCCGGTGAGCTCGTCGGCGGCCTCTTCTACTTCAACTATCCAGGCGGCACCGGCCTCACGTCGGGGGCGGTTTTCGGACGCCTGGCCGGCCGGTCGGCAGCCGCCCGCGCATCGTGACCGGCAGGCCGTGGAGCCTCGCCGCACCATCCGCGGCGCTCCGCGACAGGCCTCATGCAGACCTCCCCTGTCTGCGCGGCCCGGTCTTCGAGTCGCTGAGCGCGATGGCACCCTGGCCGATGTCGCGCCAGCGCAGACCGGAGACTTCGCTGTGGCGGCATCCCGCTTTCCCTGTCGGGTTGCGCGACGTGCCTTCGCATCCTGCCAATCCAGCGACGGCCGACTCTTTCCCTTGCTAATTTAACGAACGATGTTAATTTGGCCATGATGATCGATCGTAGACACACACGGCGAGTCCTGCAGTTTCTCGAAGAGAGTCCGGCCGTTGCGCTTCTCGGGCCGCGCCAGGTCGGTAAGACCACGCTCGCGCGAGCCATCGCGGCGCAATCCCCCGACTGCCTGTACCTCGATCTCGAGAATCCACGGGATGTCGCCCGTCTCGCGGATCCGGGCCGGTATCTCGAGCTCCATGCCGATCGGCTGGTGATCCTGGACGAGATCCAGCGGATGCCCGATCTCTTTCGAGTGCTGCGCGGGCAGATTGACGAGCGCCGCCGCAGCGGCCGACGTTCGCGGCAATTTCTTCTCCTCGGGTCGGCTTCGGACAGGTTGCTGCGGCAGTCGTCAGAGTCGCTCGCCGGCCGCATCATCTATCACGAGCTGCCGGGGCTGGACGCTCTGGATGTCGGGTCCGATCACGACTCCCTTTGGCTCCGTGGCGGCTTTCCCGACTCCTTGACCGCCCGAAGCGATGCGGCGAGCGCCCGCTGGCGTCTCAACTTCGTTCGCACGTATCTGGAGCGCGACATCCCGCAGTTCGGCGTGCGCGTGCCAGCCGAAACCCTGCGGCGCTTCTGGACGATGCTCGGCCACCGCCAGGGAGGTCTCCTGAACGCCTCGGAGCTTGCCCGCAGTCTCGATGTCTCGGTGCCCACGGTGACGCGTTACGTGGACCTCCTGTCGGACCTGATGCTGGTCCGCCGGCTGCCTCCCTGGTTCGCCAACGTCGGCAAGCGCCTGGTCAAGACCCCCAAGGTCTACATTCGCGACAGCGGGGTCCTGCATTCGCTGCTGGGACTCGGCACCCTCGACGACGCGCTCTCCCATCCGGTGATCGGGGCGAGCTGGGAAGGCTTCGTGATCGAGAACCTGATCGCGGCCGCCCCCTTCGGGACGGACGCCTGGTTCTACCGCACCCGGGCGGGAGCGGAGATCGACCTCCTGCTGAACATGCCTGACCGCCGCCTGTGGGCGGTCGAGGTGAAGCGAAGCGCCGCGCCCAGGGCCGGAAAGGGATTCGAAATCGGCGCCTCCGACCTCGACGTGGACGAGCGGTTCGTCGTGCACCCGGGCCGCGAGGCATTCCCGCTGTCCCGGACGACCGCCGCGGTCCCTCTGGTGGACCTGATGGCACGGCTCGAAGCGCTCGCTTGACCCCGCGGCAAGGAACTCATTCCACGACAGGCGCCTCTGCCAGCTGCGCCTGGGGACTCCGCGACGCGACTGCGTGGGTTGTGTGAACCACGCGCCGCAGGGCGTCCTGATCGCGTTTCCTGACCGCTCAATCCGTTGGGCGATGAAAGCCGTTGTGCAATCGGCACTTTGCCGGAGCGGCGCTTGAGCGGCAGCGCCCGCCGTGCACTTGCGGGGACAGTCCCCGAACCGCCCTGCGGCTTCCGGGCGGCACTACAGGAAGCACGAGGTAGCAGATCAATGCGGGGATCGAACACAAGCGAGAGTGCGGCCACAGGGTGACCTTCTGCCGTTTCCGTGGGGGGCGGTGTATGAAAGGAGGATTGGCGCCCCGCCGGTCACTGTGGGCGGAGCGCTCACGCCTAGTTTCGAGTTCCGAACCACGCACCTACGAAGGCGCCCCTACTTCCGTCCGCTTCGGTCCACTCGGCTCCCGCGGTTCCGGCAACCAGGCGCGGCTCACCGGTTTGGGTCGGGACGTTCGAGAACTGCCCGCCCCAGGAACCGTCCGTATGCGTAACGGTGCGGTCATCGCCCTCCAGCCTCACATTCCGGTTGCGGAAGTTGCCGGTCGACCCGATTGCCGTCTCGCCAAGACGCAGGCGCACCGGGACCGTTTCATCGCCAAATTCCGATGTCTGGCCGTTTGCGTCCGTCGCAACGCCCCAAACGGTGACTCCTTCCACGCAGCCGAGGCATCCCGAAATGGTGCTCGACGCGAAGTTCGCAGTCAGCCGCGCGTCCGCCTCGAATTCCCCGACTTCCGCGAACCGGGCCGACTCATAGGCATATAGACCGCCCGCCCGGCCTGAGTATCGAGCCGTGCCAAGGCTCGGGATCGTGGGCACGCCGGAAAGCTCCGGCCCGTCCACAAAGGCGCCGACGTCTGCCCCGGTGATTTCCAGTGGGTCGGTCCGACCATCAAGATGCAACCAGTAGCCGCCGGCAAGGTAGTCGGTTGGGTCGGAATTGTTCCAGTTCGTATAGACAGCGGCGACGGAAAGGGTCGTAGCGGTCGATGTCAGGAGCGCATCGCCCCGATAGGAATAGCCGGGCACAATCGGAGGAAGGGAGGCGCTGTCTATCCGGTCTGTTGCGCCGTCGAAAGCGAGATGGCTTCCGTCCGTCCGCTGGATCCTTACGCGCACATTGCGACCGTCGAATGAGGTCGAGGCGGCGTCACCGCTGATGCCTGCGATCGAGCCGGTGTTCGTCGATTGCGTGACGCTGCCGAAGCTTGGAAGGTTGGTCGCCGCCTGCGTGCCGGCACTGCGTGCTGCGCTGCCATTCACGGAACGGGCATCGGTGAGCGAGGGGCCTCCGTCACCATCGGACGGCATCATCGACGTGGGTCCGCCTCCACCGCCGCCGCCACAGGCAGCGAGGGTGAGAAGGGCGAATATGGCGACACCGGCCAGGGTCGCGGTTCGCGCCCATAGTCTATCCGAGGATGTCATGAGTCACTCTTTCTTGATTAGTTATGCTCCACTCGCGACGGCAACGGGCAGCGTGCCAACCGAGACGAATTGATGGTATGCGGGCCCGAAATTCGGTGAAATCCTGCCATTTGGCAGGTATCGCAATTGACTGAAAAAGAAGATAGGCGAGCTGGGAGGAGATCTCATTTGCACGGCATAATGTTTATTTATCTACATAATACTTGGCACATCCCATAAGAAGTCGAACGGTAGTTCACCTGCCTTGTGGGAGGTATCACATTGGCAAGGAGAGAAATTAAACGCCGAGCCTGCGCGTAGTCATTGATGGAGCGTGATTCCGCCCACATTCCGGCTTCCTCCGGGTGCAAGAAGGCCACGGCGGGGCGCCCTCCGGCCGAACCGCCCCCACGTTCAGGCTCGGGAATGGTTCGGGGAGATGGCGAGGCTGCTGGGGCGCAGTTGGAGGACAGGTTCTACCGCGAGATCGCGGCTCCGTCGTGGGGTGCGGAGGCGGTCGCGGACTGACCTCATGGCGACGGATTGAGCGGCCCGGTGTGCCGCCGCGTGATGCGTACCGCGCCAGCAATTCACCAGACTGCAGGCGCCCCGTCCCTCGGCGAGTCCCGGAAACAGGAAAGCCTCCGGGTCCCGTGCGTCGGGCAGCGCCTCGATGAGCGCCCGCGCGGCTTCATCGAGTGGCAAAGCGCGCGGCCGGTCTTCGAATCGGGGAGCTTGACCGCGTCGTCGCCGACTTCGCTCCGGCGGCAGCCGGATCGCCGCGACGGCCTCGGGCCAATCCGCCTCGCGGGCGTCGAGCGCGCCCAGCCGGGCCAGCCCGTCCGCGTCGAGGAACCGCGCGACATGGTTGCGCGGGTTCTTCGCGATGCCGAGGCAGGGGTTGAAGCCGCGCTCGCGCAATCCCCACTCCTCGGCCCAGAACATCATCGCGCGCAGTATCTCCAGAGCGCGGTTGGCCGCGCCGGACTTGTCCCAGCTCGCCGCGTCGAACCACGCGGCCACGTCCTCGGGGCCGATACGGTCGAGCAGCTTCCTGGCGAACGCGAGGAGGATGCGGGCCTTGAGATAGATTCGCACGGTCTTGCGCCCCGAGAGCTTCCGGTGCGGGTCTGAGCGCCGTAGGTACTCGTCCGCGAACTCCCGCAACGTCGGGGTCTCCCTCTCGCCCTGGATGTCGTCGGCGAGGTTGTCGCCCGCGCGGATGCGCGCGGGCATGTCGCGGGCGCGGCGGCGGGCCTGCCGGGCGAGGAATTACTCCGCAAAGGCTTCCACCGAACGCCCTGGCGTGCGGGGTCCGCTGTTCTTCTTCGCCGGTTCGATGTAGCTGGCGATCAGCCCGCGGGCCTCGCACCGGGCTACGGGGATCGTCATGGCGTCGGCGCTGCCGATGGTGGCCTATCGCCTGCGCCCGCGCACCATGCGGGCGAGGAACCAGGTGCGGAGTCCGGTGGGCTGGCCGGTCAGCACGAGTCCGCTCACCAGGTTGTCGCGGACTTCGCATTTTGTCGCGCGGGGTTTGGCGGCGCGGACGCGCCGGGCGAAGGTGGATTTCTCCGTCATGGTCGCGGCTCCCCGTTCGGACCGCACGGCCGGGCGGCAAAGCAGGAAGCAGCCGGGCGGCGTTTCGTCGGGGAAGCCGTGCGGCAGCACGTTCGTCGGGATCCCTTGACCTCCTTCAGGGGCAGGGTGTTGCCGGCGACGATCCCTGACCGCTGTCGTTCTCACGAGGCCTCCCGCACAACCGGCCCGGGTCGGAGCCGCGGTCGGTTGACAAGGGCCCCCGCTCCCGGACCATGAGTCCCGTCGATGACCATCGGGAGAGAGACCCTGACCTTCATCATTCCGCCGGGAGAGCCCGTGGGTCTTGCCGTTGAAGACAGGACCGGGCTCTTCCCCGTGGGCCGCGTCTTCTGCATCGGGCGCAACTATGCCGACCATGCGATTGAGATGGGCGGCGATCCGGAACGAGACGAACCGTTCTTCTTCACCAAGCCGGCCTCGGCGATCATCCCGGGGGGAGGATCGCTTCCCTATCCTCCCGCCACCGCCAGCCTGCACCACGAGGTCGAACTCGTCGTCGCGATTGCTTCGGGAGGCCGGAACCTCTCCCGGTCGGCGGCGCGCGAGGCCATCTTCGGCCATGCCGTGGGCATCGATCTGACGCGCCGCGACCTTCAGGACATCGCCAAGAAATCGGGGAGGCCCTGGGACATGGCCAAGGGTTTCGATGCCTCCGGTCCGGTGGGCGCCCTCGTGCCGGCGGCACGCCGGGAACCGCACGAGAACGCCTCGATCACACTCGATGTGAACGGCGAAAGACGGCAGTCGGGTACCCTCGGCCAGATGATCTGGAAGCCTGACGAGTCACTCGCCTGTCTTTCCACCCTGCTGGAACTCAAGCCCGGAGATCTCGTCTTCACCGGCACGCCTGCCGGCGTCGGCGCGGTCGTCCGCGGCGACCGCATCGCCGCCCGGATCACGGGACTTCCCGCGCTGCACTGCACGATCGTGTGAGGATCTTCCACGGTCCTCCGGGCCAGAATGAATTGGAGGCAAACGCGACACGCGTTGGACGTGTCCTGAAGCGCCATGCTGCTTCGCGGTGACATCGGCGACGACAGCGGTCTCGACCCCGCCGGCCTCGATGATCTCGCCGCTTCGCAGCAACCACGCCGGACGCAGCCGCCGGCATGCAAACCACGGCGGGCGTGCGCCGGCGACTGCACCGCACACGGGGCCGCGCCAGGGTCGGGGCCCCGGCCGCGTGGTGGGCGGTCGGCCGGCAATGCGATGTGGCCGAACTGCATCGAGTGGCCGGGCTGAAGGGTGTCTTACTCAAGAGTCCCCTAGATTTCATCGTGACGCGGCATGCGGTAGCCGACTCGCCGCTCGGTCAGGATGTAGGTCGGCTCGCCGCTGTCCTCGCCGAGCTTGCCGCGCAGCCGCTTGACATAGGCGCGCACGAGCTTCGGGTTGGCGTAGCTCTTCCCGCTCCACACCTGGCGCAGCAGCGCATCGTAGGTCGCCACCCGGCCCTGGCCGAGCGACAGCACGCGCAGCAGTTCGTACTCAGTCGCCGTCAGCTCCACTTCCCGTCCTTCGAGCGTGACCCGCCGGTGGGCATAGTCGATGGCGAGCTTGCCCAGCACGAACGGGTCGGGCTCGGCGCGGCGGCGCAATGCCGCCCCGATCCGCGCCGTCAACTCGGTGGCCGAGAAGGGCTTGACAACATAGTCCTCGGCGCCGGCCTCAAGGGCGCGTGCAATGGTCTCGTCGCGCCCGTAGCCGGAGATGAAGATGACGGGAACGTCGGCCAGTTCGGGTACCGTCTCCATCAGTTCGATGCCGTCGGTCCCGGGCAGCACCAGGTCGAGGACGACCAGCACGGGCTTCTGCGCCTCGAGGAGGTCGCGCAGCTGGTGGTGGTCGGTGGCGACCAGGGGGGCATAGCCCTCCCCAAGCAGCGCGTCACGCACGAAGCGCAGCATCTGCGGGTCGTCCTCCACCACCAGGATACGCGGCCGCGCCCCGGCTCCATGCGCCGCCGCGTGCCGGCCCTGCGCCGCGCCCGCTTCGCCGTCCATCTTCCCGGCCTGCGGCAAGATGAAGATGAACCGCGCGCCGCGGCCCGGCCCGGCGCTCTCGGCCCGGATGCGCCCGCCATGCGCCTCCACAAGGCCCTTGCAGATGGCGAGACCCAGTCCGCCCCCGACGCCGGGCTCGCCGTCGCCGGCGCCGCCGTACTTTCTAAACAGGCGCGCCAGGCGCTCCGGCGCCATCCCCCTTCCCTCGTCCGTCACCGAGATCGCGACATGCGCGCCATCACACTCCGCCGCGATACGGATGGGGACACTCTCCGGAGAGTGCCGCGCGGCGTTGGCGAGCAGGTTGTTCAGGACCTGCACGATTCGCCCCCGGTCGGCCATCACGCGGGGAAGGTCCACCGGAAGGTCGATGTGCACCGCATGCCGGGCGTTGCCGGACAGGAACGCGGTGCGCGCCTGCTCGACCAGCTCGCCCACCTCCGTGGGCTCGGGTGCGACCGAGAGCGTGCCGGAATCGATCCTGCCCGCGTCAAGCAAGTCGCCGATCAACCCGCTCATCCGGTCGGCCTGCTGGTCGATGATGCGGAAGAACTGCCGCGTTTCCGCGGAGCCGAAGCTCTGCGGCGTGTTCAGCACCGTCGCGGTTGATCCCTTGATGGCGGCGAGCGGCGTGCGCAGCTCGTGGCTCACCATGCCGAGGAACTCCGCCCGCATCCGATCGAGTGCCTGGAGCGGGGCGAGGTCCTGCAGGGTGACCATCACCGATACGACGGTGCCGTCTTCGGCCTGGATTGGCGTGACGTTGGCCAGCACGCTGACGCTGCGCCCGTCGGAGGTCTCGAGAACGACCTCTTCGGCGCGGACCGTCTCGGCGCCGCTCAGCGCCGGGGCCAGCTCGGCGCGGTCGAGCGCAATCTCGCGACCGTCCGGGAGGCGGCAGGTGATCGTGTCGAGCCATTCCTCGAATGGACGGCCCGGGGCGTGCAGGATGTCGCCCAGGCGCCGGGCCTCGCGGTTGAACATTTCCGCCTGCCCGGTCCGGGGGTCGAACACCACGACGGCGACCGGCGAAGTCTCGACCAGGGCTTCGAGGTCGGCGCGGACGCGCTGTTCGGCCCGGAAGGCGCGGGCGTTGACGATGGCGGCCGCTGCTTGCGCGGCGAACAGCAGCTGCGCCTCCTCGTCGTCGCTGGTGAACTCGCCCCCGGCCGTCTTGTCGCCCAGGAAGAAGTTGCCGACATGCACGCCGAGATGGCGTATCGGCGTGCACATGCAGGCGCGCGAGAGCATGAACTCCCAGGACGCGCCCATCGCGCGCGCGTAGTCGGCGAAGTCCGCGATCTGGAACGGCCCGGGCAGGTCGCGCAGGCGCCGGAACATCTCGGGTCCGTCGGGCCATTGTTCCAGTTGGCGGTGCTCGTCCTCGGTCATGCCCGAGGTGACGAAATCCACCGGCGTGCCGGTCTCATCGATGGTGACGATGCATCCGTCCCGCGCGCCGGTGAGGGCACGGGCGCCATCGATCGTCTCACGCAGCACGGTCTCGAGGTCGAGACTCGCGCTGATGCGCAGCAGCGCTCTGCTCAGGGAAGAAAGGCGCGTCTTGTCGGGCGCCGGGTTCGCGGTAGGAGGGTCGGGCGGCGCGGTCATCGGTGGCTCCTTGCTCTCGTTTCGCGGCCTGCGCGGCGAGCCTCGGGGATGGGTGGCGACGGCTGAAAGTTGCCATATATTCGCATCATAAACCGTATAATTATCATACAATTCGCATAAGGCATTGTATACTGCGTATTCTCACCAACGAATCCGGTGATCATCAACGTTCACAAACGAAGGGAGTAACGTTGTGAATCGAAGAATAAGAGGGGGGATTGTGGGGTTCATGTCGGCGGCCGTCCTGGCGATTGCCGGGACTGCGAGTGCGGACAGCAACGAACCGATCAAGATTCCCATCAAGAACTGGTCGAGCCAGATCGTCATGGCCCACGTCATCGGTGGCATCTTCGAGAGCATCGGCGCCACCGTCGAGTACGTGCCTGTCGACAACCAGGCGAGTTTCGAGGCCGTGCGCGTCGGCGACATCCACATCCTGCACGAGGTGTGGCAGTCGACCATGCAGAACGCCTACTACAGCGCCATGGAGAAGGGCGGCCTGATCGATGCGGGCACCCATGACGCCGAGACGCTCGAGGAGATGGGTGTGCCGAACTGGGTGATCGACCAGGGCCTGTGCCCCGGCCTGCCCGCCTGGGAGGCGCTCAAGGACTGCTATGCCAACTTTGCCACCCCGGATTCCGGCGGCAAGGGCCGCTGGCTCGAGGGTCCCCAGAGCTGGCATGGCGACATCATGCCCAACCGCATCAAGGGACTGGGGCTCGACGACACCTGGGTGGTCAAGTTTGCCGGTGCTGCCGATGCCCTGTGGGCCGAACTCGAGGCGGCCAAGAAGGAAGGGCGCGGCACGATCATCTTCAACTGGACCCCGAACTTCACGGATGCCGAAGGGTTCACCTTCATCGAGTTTCCGCCCTACTACGACGGTTGCCGCATCGTCGATGGCGGCGACCTCAGTTCCACGGGTTGCGGCTCACCGGTCGGCTGGCTGAAGAAGGGAGCGCATTACAGGCTCCCGAAGACCCATCCCCAGGCCTACACGGTGTTCTCGAAACTCACGTTCAACACGCCGCAGATCGGTTCCATGGCGGCTCTGGTCGATCTCGACAAGATGACCCATGAGGATGCCGCGGCCAAGTGGCTGGCCGACAACGAGGACGTCTGGAAGCCCTGGACCGAATCGGTTCTCGGCGAAAGCAACTGAACGCAGCTCTCGGGCAAGGCAATCCTGCCTTGCGTGACATTTCTGTCGGGCCCTCCGTCACCGGAGGGCCCGATTGCATTGGAGCATTGACCCAGGCCGGTGACCGGAAGACCGACTGACACCTTCGGGTTTCCGGCCAGGCCGCCAAACCGGAGTCGCGTGAGCCGGGCGAGAACGGGGCCGACCCTGCCAGGGATGACGGCTACCGGAAGATGCCCGTCACGTTCGAGGGCGGAGTGATCGTCGCCCGGAGTTGAGGCCTTCCTTCGTCTTCGCAGAGTGGCACCTGAAAACCGGGCCCGATCCTCCCCCATGTTGGGGAAGCGTCCTGGCAAAGCGAGCGTCTAACGTTGCGCGCCGCGGGCAGTTGGATGAGGTCTCGAGTTTGCGGTGCGCATTGAATACGTCGGGTCGAGTCCGAGGGAAGCAGCGCACTTGGGTGTGCGATGTCGGACGACACGGCCGCGGCGAGTATCGAGAACGACGATGGAACGCCGGCATTGACCATTGCAGAGGCGTCGACGGCAAAGGCGATGCCGGCGAGGCAGGGGCACACCGCAAGACTCCGTGTCACGGCGCGCCGGCGAAGAGCAGCGCAGAGAGAGGGCCAGTGCCGGATGGTTCCGCGCGCCGGAGGATGGTGACGTCGGGATGTTCCGATCAGAGCCGCTCCGGCTGGCGGCGGAACGCGCGTCCGCCTTCAGTCACGGGCATCCCGAGCGCTGCCCAGGGATTGCACCAGCCGCATCAGTTCCGCCTGCCGTACATGCGGCTGGAGACGCCGGATCAGGTCGAGCCGCCCGGACGTCCAGCCATCCCCGTCCACCGGGTCGTTGATCTGCCACATGATCCGCGAGTTGTCTGGACCGGCCAGACGCACGTCGATCCCGTTCCCGGCATGGGCAAAGGTGCGCAGCGCGTTGTAGGCCTCGGAGGTCTTCATCTCCTCCTCGGTGTAGAGGTCGGGGACGGGGATCAGCCGGTTGAAGGGGTGGCGCCGCAGGCGGCGTATCCCTTCGTCCAAGGGATAGTAGGTCTCCATCCAGAGACGCTCCAGGTCCTGGCGTCGCTGACCGCGCAGGCAGGTCCACATGAAGTAGAGCCGGAAGCCCTCGTCGGTCTCTCCGTCGCCGCACGCCAGGGAACTGCCGTGCGTGCCGAGAGCTTCGTCGATCAGCGCCGAGGCGTCCGGCCAGCGGGCAGAATCGAGCGCCGCCTCGTGCAGCGCGCCGAGGATGCGCTCGAACGTGTTCAGCTCGCTTTCGGCCACAGCTTCACTGGCGGACGCTTCGCGGACCCGACGCTCCCTGCTTCACGACAAGCACCTCTCTCTCGTTGCCAAAAAAGCCTGGCCGCATACCTGCGCGCCCTGTCGGCACGGCCACCCGCGGCAGCCGTGCTGCCATATGAACGAGGCGACCTGCCCGCATGAAACCACAACCCCACATGCGAGAATCATCGGATAGCGGGTATGCGTGCTCCCCCAACACTGGGAAGGCACGAGAGGGGTGTCGCGTGCGCGCCCGTTTTCTCCTGCGGCTTTTCGCTCAGGGAGACGCTTCCCCGCCCTGTGTTTGGCACCCCCCCGTCGAGCAATCAAACTGGCCGAGACCTGTCCCTGAGCAGGATGGGTCTGGTACGCACTCTGCAAAATCCGTGTCGAGAAGCGCTCGCACGCGCTTCCGGGACACGCTCCGGCTCAGTCCACCTCCCACAGCCGGAGCGCCAGCCAGGCCGCCACCCCGGCGACACGGCTCCGCCTTCGCGACCGGGTTCCGCATGCGCTTCGCGGCGACCGCGGGAACGCGCGCAGCTTCCCGGCGCACCGGCCGCAGAACCGAGTCCGGCACCCGTGCGGAAAGATCGGTCCGCGCGCTTGCGGCAGCGCTTCTCGCACTGCTCCTGCCGGTCGGCGTCGCCCTTCCCTCGGCCACGCAGGCGGATGTGCTCGTCGGCAATCTGAGCCAGGGCAGTCGATCAACGACAACCGTTGGCGAAAGCGCCGGAGAACAGATCGCCGTGGCAGTCGGTTTCAAGACCGGCAACCACACGAAGGGCTACACCCTCACGTCAATCAAGGCCAATCTTTCCGATGCCGTTCCTGGAGATGGCGTACAGGTCCGGCTGTTCAACGCAACACAGTTCGACGCTCCCGGCAGCAGCATTCTCACGTTCGACAACCCGACCATCGCCAATGGCGACAGGACGTTCACCGCACCGGCAGACACCACCCTCCAGAAGGACCGACTCTATTTTCTCGTATTCGATTCAACAGCCACGAATGCAAACTACAGTGTGGGGACCACGGAGTCGGATACGCTCACCAGCGCCGTTGCCGGCTGGGAACTGAACTCCTCGCTGCACTTCCAGTTCTCTGGCGGCGACTGGCTCACGCACCACACAACCCTGCGCGTCGACATCAACGGCGCCATCAAACCCAACGCGGCCGGCAAGCCCGGTATCACGGGCGTGCCGCAGGCAGGCGAGGGCCTTACCGCGACCGTCGACGACATCACCGACGCGGACGGCCTGCCCGCCGACTTTCCGGGGGACTTCACCTTCCAATGGGTGCGGGTCGACGGCACGATCGAGACCGACATCTTCGGTGCGACGTCGAGCAGCTACGTCCCCGCGGGGGCCGATGTCGGCAAGCAACTCAAGGTCAAGGTTTCGTTTGCCGACAACGACGGCACCGCCGAAGGGCCGCTCGAAAGCGATCCGACCGACAATGCGGTGCTGGCGGCAAGGGGGCCCTGCTCCCCGCGCAGCGACTGGTGCGCCGAGATGACGGTAAGGTACGGGGCGGGATCCTCGGTTCCCCTGGGCCTGTGCCTCGGTTCCAACGGTTCACTCGACGACGGCAGCTGCGACGAGATAAACGAGATCTGGCTGCTGACGGATCCTCTCTCGGGCACCAATTCCGTCGCCGTCACGCTCGATACGTTCCTGCCGCGTGGCTCAACATTCGACATCGGAGGAATGCAGTTCATCGCCAACGAGAGCAGCGAGCAATCAGGCACGGGACAATACAAGTGGCCCGCGCCATCAGGGCTTTCCTGGAGCGAGGGCGAGAAGGTCACGGCGAACGTGAGATTCCTGCGCCCCGCCGTCGTAATCGAGACGCTGACGCCCGAAGCCGTCTACGGGGCCGATCGCATCGGCTTCAACGTCAGGCGCATCACCGGCGGCACCAACGGCCCGCTCGACGTGGACGTCGTCCTGACCGATTACCGGGGCCACCTGCCCGAATCGGCCCTCTCGCGCACGATCACCATCCCGGACGGAAGCGCAGACGCGGGGTTCTTCATCCAGCCGGGCGACTTCGAGGACCTGAACGACGGCAACTGGATCATCAGGCCCGGCACCATCACGGGCAAGGTCGTGAAGCGGCCCCGGTACAAGCTGGGCTCTCCCGCCTCGGTCAACGTCAAGATGCACTACGCGACGACGGTCGGCTTCTGGGAGGAAGGCTACCGCGTGGACGAGGGCACGCGCAGCGTCGATATCACCTTCTACGCGACCACCGGGGAGGGGATGGGCCGGCCGACGCAAGGCGTCGAGGTGCGGTACAGCACCGCCGACGGCAGCGCGACCGCCGGCGACGACTACAGGGCCCGGTCGGGGACCGTCTCCTTCGAGCCCGAGGACTTCCGGTGCATTGCCGGGGGATACGACGGATGCGACCTGGCGCGAGACGGGCACCGCGCAACGAAGACCGTGACGCTGACCAACGTCATCCAGGACAACAGCATGGTGGATGGCGACAAGACCTTCCGCGTGGTGCTGGACGACAGCACCAACAATCCCAACCCCAGGAGCGTGGTCTACGTCGACGACCGCGGCATCAGGGGGGTCTCGTGCACGCCGGGCTCGACCTGCGCCGCCGAGATCACCATCGTCGACGACGACGGCATCACGATGCCGACCGAGCACCCGGACTGGACGCTGGAGGGAAGCGACCGCACGTTCGCGGGCACCTCGTCGAACCGGCCCCCGGCCATCAGCGGCACGGAGAGCGCGGTGCGCTGCCTGGACGGCCACACGCCCTTCCGGCTGCTGAACGAACACGGGAACCGCATCACGAGCGGTATCGCATACTCGCTTCGCCAGATCCCGGGCAACGACGTCGCGCCCTATGCGGGCCTGCCGAAGCCGTCGGAGATGCTGGACCTCTTCACCATCGACAACACGGGCCAGATCCGGACCGTCCAGGGGGAGAGCTACCTCCATTACGAGGATTCGGGGACGCAGCTGCGCTACACCGACGTGATCGTGCGGGCGCTGCAGACGTCGAGCAACCGCTACGCCGAGTACCGGCTCGGCTTCAACGTCATCCACCCGAGCCGCACCGACAAGAACTACCTGATCGATTGCGACGACGACTCCACGAAATCGACCCAGACGCCGCTCACCGGGCAGGTGCAGAATGCTCCGGAGTCGCACGACGGCTCGACCGCGTTCCCGTTCCGCATCCTGTTCAGCGAGGACGTGGCGATCGAGCCCGACGCGCTGCGCGACGACGCCATCAAGGTCAGCCACGCCACGGTGACCGGGGCGGCCCGCGTGGACGGGCGCGACGATCTGTGGGACGTGACGCTTGCGCCGAAGGCGGCCCAGGCGATCTCCATCCAGCTGAGAGGCCAGCTCGAGTGCACGCAGGACGCCGCCATCTGCACCGCGGACGGCAAGAAGCTCGCGGCGAACGTGACGCACAGCGTGGCCTACGCGGCGCCGGGGACGCGGGGGACGCGCAATCCGCCGGCGCTGACGGCGTCGTTCGAGAACGGGCCGTCGAGCCATGACGGGTCGGACGCGTTCACGGATCGAGTCTCGCGTTCAGCGCGGCCGGTGTTCGACGGCACCGAGTCGTTCAACAAGAACGCGCGGATCCGGAATGCCCTGTCGATCACGGGCGGCACGCTGACAGACTTCCGCCGCGTCAACCCGGCGGCGTTCGACCGGTGGAGGATCAGGATCAGGCCATCGGGCAACGGCAGCGTCACCCTGAGCCTGCCGGCGACGACGAACTGCAGCGCCACGAACGCGATCTGCACCCCGGGCGGCACGGCGCTGTCGAACGCGCCGGAGACAACCGTCCAGGGACCGCCCGGCCTCGCCGTCGCCGACGCCGAGGCGGCGGAGGCGTCCGGCGCGGCGCTCGCCTTCGCCGTGACCCTCTCCCGGGCGTCGGCCTCCGGCGTCACCGTCGACTACGCGACCTCCAACGGCAGCGCGCTTGCAGGCGTCGACTACACCGCAACCTCCGGCACCCTGGCCTTCCTCGCCGGCGAGACGACGAAGACGGTCTCCGTCCCCGTGATCGACGACGACATCGACGAGGGTTCCGAGACCCTGACCCTCGCCCTCTCCAACCCCTCGGGCGGCAACGCGTACATCGCGGACGCCACGGCGACGGGGACGATCACCAACGACGACCCGATGCCGCGGGCGTGGCTGGCGCGCTTCGGGCGCGCGGTGGCGGACCAGGTGATCGACGCGGTGGAGGGCCGGATGGCGGCGGCGCCGGCTCCGGGCACGCAGATGACGCTCGCCGGCCAGCGGATCGGTGGCGGTGCGACGGCTGAGGACGATGCGGCCCGCGCCGGCCTGGACAGGCTCTCGGACTGGCTGCGCGGCGCGGGCGCGGAGGAAGAGGCCACCGCCCTGACATCCCGCACGATGAGCGGCCACGAGCTGTTGAGCGGGTCCTCGTTCGCGCTGACCGCGGGCTCGGCGGAGACCGGGTTCGGGGCGCTGTGGGGTCGCGGGGCGCTCACCCGCTTCGACGGACGCGAGGGGGACGTGACGCTGGACGGCGAAGTGGCGAGCGCGCTGCTGGGCGTGGACTTCACGCGCGACCGGGGGACCGCGGGCCTGGTGGTGGCGCACTCGCGTGGCGATGGCGGCTACCGAAGCTCCAACGGCCGCGGCGAGGTGGAGAGCGCGATGACCGGGCTCTATCCCTGGGGGCGCTACGTCGCGAGCGAACGCGTGACCCTGTGGGGCGTGGCGGGCTACGGCACGGGCACGCTGACCCTGACGCCGGAGGGCCAGGCGCCGATCGAGACCGACATGGACCTCGCGATGGCGGCGCTGGGCGGCCGCGGCGTTCTGGCCGAGGCGCCGCCCGGGGGCGGTGCGGAACTCAGCCTCACGTCGGATGCGCTGGCGGTGCGTGCGACGTCCGAGGAGGTGCGCGGGAACACCGGCGGCCTGGCGGCCTCGGAGGCGGACGTGACGCGTCTGCGTCTGGGGCTCGAGGGGACGTGGCGCGGTCTCGGGACCCTGGTGCCGACGCTGGAGATCGGCGCCCGCCATGACGGCGGCGACGCGGAGACCGGGCTCGGGGCGGACATCGGCGGCCGGGTCGTGTGGGCCGATCCCTCTCTCGGGATGCGCGTGGAGCTTGCCGCCCGGGGCCTGCTGACGCACGAGGACGGGAACCTGAGCGAGCGGGGCTTCGCGGGCTCGCTGGCCTGGGACCCCTCTCCCGACAGCGAGCGGGGCGCCAAGCTGACGCTGCGCCATGCGGCCGGGACGCAGGCGACGGGCGGCATGGATGCGCTGCTGCGGCCCGAGGCGGCGCACGTGCTGGAGGCGGCGAACGACGACGGGCCGGACCGGCGCACGCTGGAGGCGCGTCTCGGCTACGGCATCGCGCTGTTCGGCGGCGGCTGGACGGGGGTGCCGGAGGTCGGGCTCGGCCTCACGGAATCGAACCGCGAGTACATCCACGCCTGGCGCCTGCTGGAGGTGCGTGACACGGGGCTGGTGTTCGGTCTCGAGGTCGAAGGGGTTCTCAACGAGCGGCTGCACGGCGATGCGGCTCCCGAGTACCGGATCGCGCTCGGGTTCGGCTGGGAACGGGCGGGCGCGGAAGCTGAGGACCTGGAGCTGCGCGTCGAGGCCTCGCGGCTGGCGCCGGCCAACGACGACCCGGAGAGCCGCATCGGGGTCAGGCTCACCACGCGGTGGTAGGCGGTGGTGCGGGCTGCCGCAGCGGACCGGGAGGCCTTCCCGCCGGCAGAGGGAGGACGGATCGGCGATGATGCGGACCGGCGTGGCGTCTGGCGGCGGCTGCTTGCCCTGGCGCCGGAGCGGAAGCGCGCGCGCAGCAGCCGACGGCGCTCGACAGGCAGGCGATCGGGCGTATCGTCATCGGGATCGTTGGCGGCAGAGCGAGTGTTCACGTCGATCAAGATCCGGTGGCCTGCCTCGGTGTGGTCGAGCGTCATGTCGCCATTGCCGACCGGGAACAATGAAAGCCGAGCAGTCATGGTCCCGATCTCCGAAACGGACCGTGGGGTTCGCTCGTCGGCATGGGGATACACGGAAGGACGCTCAACGTCTGTATTTGACAAATATCTCTGCTACATCCAGTTTGTCAACCGACACGCAGGAGGAGAAAGTGTCCGTAGGACAACGTATTAGAGTATCACGCCACGCCTGCGGCCTGTCCCTCCGCGACCTGCAAGCAAGAATCGACAACCGGGTGACGGCGCAGGCCATCAGCAAGTACGAACGCGACGAGTCCATGCCCAGCTCGGGTGTGCTCATCGCGCTGGCCGACGCC
The DNA here is from genome assembly GCA_964291415.2 of Alphaproteobacteria bacterium. Lineage (GTDB taxonomy): Bacteria > Pseudomonadota > Alphaproteobacteria > SP197 > SP197 > SP197. The sequence continues at coordinate 30,013 of OZ219921.1, forward strand.
CTCGAGGTCCCGATCGACTACCTTGCGAGCGACAGCGAGATTCGCCTCGAAGCCGTCGACTTCCGGAAGAAGCGGCTCACCAGTCGCCGAGAGGAGGCGCAGGTCGAAGCCAACGCCCTGCACCTCCTGGAACGATATCTCACTGTCGAGGAGATCCTGGGGCTCCCCACCGTCGCGTGGGACATGCCGCGTGACGCCCCCTGGCCCGTGCTGCACGATCCGGCCGAAGCCGAGCAGGCCGCGTTCGGCATGCGCGCCCACTGGGGTCTCGGTCTCGATCCGATCCCGAATCTGGTCGATCTGTTGGAAGAACGCGGCATCAAGGTTCTCTCGATGAGCCTCCCCAACATCGATGGACTCACGGCACGGGTGCGCCGCGAAGACCGGAGCCTTGCCTCGGTCGTCGTCGTCAACCGGGACGATTGGGGTGAACGCCAGCGCTTCACGCTCGCGCATGAACTCGGCCACATGGTCCTCGACTCGGCGGCCAAGGTCGACGAGGAGAAAGCAGCGCATCGTTTCGCCGGCGCGTTCCTGATGTCCGCCGAGACGCTGCGGGCGGAGATCGGCAAGCACCGCAAGTCCATCGGCTGGGGCGAGCTCTTCGAGCTCAAGCGCATCTTCGGCGTGAGCGTCCAGGCGCTCACCTACCGCTGCAAGGACCTCGGGATCCTCGGAGCGCCCGCGTTTCGGATGCTGTTCGACGAATTCACACACCGCGGCTGGCGCAGCCCGCCATACAAGGAGCCCCGGGCGATGCCCGGCGAGCGGCCCCTGCGCTTCGAGCGCCTGTGCTTTCGGGCGCTGTCCGAGGGAGCGATCTCGGAATCGAAGGCTGCCGAATTGCTCGGTCATTCCGTCTACGAGCTCAACCGGCGCATGGACGAACCGCCGAGCGTGGACGCGGAACCTGCCGGAGCCTGAGTGCCGTGAAGGTCCTGGTGTCCGACACCTCGGTCCTGGGTGACCTCGACCGCGGGAGCCTGGTCGAACCGGTCTTCCGGCTCCCGTTCGAGTTCACCGTCCCCGACTTGCTCTACGAACGCGAACTCAGGGAGCATGGCGGAGCGGAATTCGTCAGGCTCGGGCTTCGCGTTCGCGTTCGGCCTCGATGAGGCGCCGCTCGTCGTGAAAGGCGCTTGACCAGGCCTACACGGTGTTCTCGAAACGCACGTTCAACACGCCGCAGATCGGTTCCATGACGGCTCTGGTCGATCTCGACAAGATGACCCATGAGGATGCCGCGGCCAAGTGGCTGGCCGACAACGAGGACGTCTGGAAGCCCTGGACCGAATCGGTTTTCGGCGAAAGCAACTGAATGTCGGGCAAGGCAGTCCTGCCTTGCGTGACATGTCTGTCGGGCCCTCCGTCACCGGAGGGCCCGATTGCTTGAGAGCATTGACCCGGTCGGTGACCGGAAGGCTGGACCCTGACATGCCCCACAAGTCCCGGGTCGTGTGTTCGCTCGCCACCGAAGGTGTTCTCGAAGAAGGAGGCCCCGGCATCGACCTCCGCCAGCCGGACATTGAGTACGACGGACACCTGTTTCCGTCAGGGCCCGGGCGCTGGTTTCAACGGCACACAGAGATCGGTCAGCAGATCGCCAGGAGCGGTGTCAAGCAGCGAGTTTCGGTAGATCTCCATGTCCGGGCGATCGTCGATGTCCTCGCCGCTTTGTGGCAACCACAGCGAATACATCCGCCGGTATGCTTCCGCGATGCCGTCGTAGGGACCACGATGGGTATGGATGGCGTAGCGCCCCGCAGGCAACGTGTCGAGGGTGATGCCGGGCGGCGGTACCGCGTCGGTTGCGAGTTCGAGGCAGGCATCGGAACGCAGGTCCTCCGGCGCAACATCGCCGGGATCGTCGAATGAGAGGGTAAAGACACGGCCCGGTGTCGCGCCAACGCTGGACGCCCACGCAAACAGGCGGTGGAAGCACGGGCCCACTTCGTTGTAGGGGCCGACATGGCGAATGCGGGCCACGCTGATGTCTTCGATGGTCTCGATGCGGATATCCATGTTGATGTCTCCTGTTGGCAGATCGATGTCCAGGTGTCCGGTGCCAGGGTCGTACCTGACCCGTGACGCCGGGCTGGCAAAGGACGGAGGCAATGAGGTGGTGCGGTAGCGGCCCGGGCTCATCCCGCACGCGCGGCGAAACGCTCTCGAAAAGGCCTCGGCCGAGTTATAGCCCGCGTCCAGGGCAACCTCGAGCACGTCGACGCTCTCATGACGAAGGCGCCAGGCGGCCCTCTCCAGTCGCAACCGCCGCACGAGGCCGGCAATCGAATCGCCGGTCATGGCGCGGAACATGCGCTGGCAATGGAAACGCGAGAATGCCGCTTCGGCAGCCACCTCCTCGACCGTCCATGGATGATCGAGGCGCTCTGCAATGGCTTCAAGAGCCCGGATCAGCCGGCGGTGGGTCACGGAACGCATGAGCCCAGCGTCGCACGGAACCGACACCATGGGCATGACCGGATGTGCGGTTCTTCACCAACTGCCTGATCTCAGGCTTTCGAGAAGAGATCCTTCCTCAGGCTCTGGATGGCGTCGGGATCGACGTCGACATGGATGACGGCCGGCCTGCCCGACTCGAGAGCGGATGAGAGGGCCCGGGCAGTCTCGCCCGGCCGCCTGACGCGCCAGCCGTCGGCGCCGACGAGCCGGGCGTAATCGGCGAAAGGGGGATTGAGGAGATCGGCGCCCATGTAGCGCCCGCCGAAGAAATCCCGCTGGTAGGCCTTTTCGGCGCCCCAGGCGCGGTTGTCGAGAACGATCGCAACCACCGGAAGATCATGCTGCACGGCCGTCGTCAACTCGATCATGGTGAGACCGAATCCACCGTCGCCCATGATGGCGATCACCGGGGAACCGGGTGCTGCCGCCTGTGCCCCCAGGGCAGCGGCATAGCCGAAACCCACGAGGCCGAAATCGAGCGGTGTCACAAGACCCGGGCAGCGACCGAACCTCAGGCGATCGGCGGCCTGCAGGCAGACGGCGCCAGTATCGAGAGTGACGATCGCATCCCGGGGGAGCGCGTCGCGAATCTCTCCCAGCACTCTCGTCGGCGAGAGCGGCACTCCCGTCTGACAAGCCTCGCTTTCGCGCTCGGCCTCGACGAGGCGCCGTTCGTCGTGAAAGGCGCTTGTCCAGGCCTGCCAGCGCGCTGTCTCCGGAACAGCCGCCTGAAAGGCACGGGCCGCCTCACCGGCATCGGCGACAATGCCCAGCGCCACCGGAAAGTGACGCCCGAGCGCCACGGCATCGATATCGACCTGCACGATGGCTGCGTCCAGGTTCAGGAAATCGGCGCTGTGAAAGGTCGAGTTGAATCCAAGGCGGGTTCCAAGCGCCAGGATGACATCGGCTTCGCGCGTGAGCCTGGAGGCAAGACGGTTTCCGCGCGGACCCGCCTGGCCGGCCAGTAGCGGGTGGTCCGTCGCCAGCACGTCGTGGTGGCCGGTCGCGGCGACGACGGGGACGTCGAGTGCACGGGCAAGACGATCGAGCTCGGTCGATCCCCTCGCCCACTTCACTCCGCCACCGGCCACGATCACCGGCCGCTCCGCGACGGCAAGCAGTTCCTTCACTTTTTGGATGTGCCCCTCCGCCGGCGCTCCCGCCGTGACGGGCCCGGAAGGTTCCGGCAGGTTCCCGGAAACCGATGACGCGAAGAGGTCCCGCGGCACGTGGAGGACGACGGGGCCGCGCCTGCCCGTCATGGCGACACGCAGCGCTTCGTTGAGAAGTTCGCAGAGCCGGTCGGCATGCGGAACCCGGATCGAGCGCTTGGTGACGGGCGCCAGGAGGGCCTCCTGGTCGATTTCCTGGAATGTGTCGCGCCCTGACTGGCTGCGCGAGATGGCGCCGGCAATGGCCACCACCGGAGAATAGGCGAGGTGAGCCTCCGCAAGGGCCGTCGCCAGATTGGCGACACCGGGGCCGGCCTGGGCGCCGAGCACCACGCCCGGCCCGCCTGTCAGGCGTGCCGCGGCATCTGCCATGTGACCGGCTGCTCGCTCGTCGCGAGAGCCGATGTAGGAGATAGGGGAGTCGTGAAGCGCATCGAGGAGTTCGAGCATCGAGCCGCCGATGACCCCGAAGACCGTGTTGACGCCGGCACGTTCGAGAACACGCGCCACCGCCTCACCGGCGCCCATGCGCGAAGGCGCCGGCATCACAGGCTCCATGCGGCCTCGAGTCCCTCGAGAACCGCCTCTTCGGCGCTTCTCGGGGCGAGGCAGTCGCCGATCCGCACGAAGGGCCGGCCGGCAGCCTCGAGACCCAGGCCGAGATCGTCGTATGGAACAGGGCCAAGTGACAGCACCAGGGAATCCATCTCCTCGAGGATGATCGCCTCGCCCGTCAGCGTATCCTGAAAGTAGGCCACGTCATCGTCGGCGCCAAAGAGGCGCGCGTGGGTGATGATGTCGACGCCCAGCCTGCGCAGCCGCCCGACATGGTGGTTGCGGACATAGAGCTGGAGAAGTTCCCCCGCCATGGCGCCATTGACCACGAGACGCACCCTGTGGCCTGCCTCGGCCAGCTTTTCCGCCAGGCCAGGCCCGGTCCAGTCGGCGCGTCCGTCGGCAATCACGACGGAATGCCCGACGTTGGCACCGTCGAGCAGTGCGATGGCTTCCACGACATGAGCCTCGCCCTCGATGGGCGGTCTCCACGGCCGGGCGCCGGTGGCCACGATGACGGCGTCGGGTTCGCACTCTTCGACGAGGCGAGGAGTCACCGTCGATCCGGTGCGGATTCCGCGCCGGCGCTGCGGGCTTCGCGTTCGAGATTCTGCACCAGACCGCCGAACTCCGCTCGGCCGGGAAGCATGGCGGCATGACACGCCTGTCCCCCCGGCACATCTGCCGCCTCGTGCAACGTGACACGGTGCCCTCGCGCGGCGGCCACCGCCGCCGCCTTGAGCCCGGCCGGACCGCCGCCTGCCACCATGACGGACCGGGCGATGCGGGAAGGGAGACACGTGCCGTAACGGCGTTCGCGCCCGGAGGCAGGATTCTGGATGCAGGAAATGGCGACGCCCTTGTGCGAGTGCCCGATACAGGCCTGGTTGCAGGCAATGCAGGCACGGATTTCGTCAAAGCGCCCTTCACGGGCCTTCAGCGCCATGGCGGGATCCGAGATCATCGCCCGGGTCATGCCACAGAGATCCGCATCGCCTGATGCCAGGATGCCCTCTGCGATCTGCGGCTGGTTGATGCGCCCGGTGGCGATCACCGGCAATCCGGAGGCCTCCTTCACCCTCCGGGCAAGGGGAGCGATGTAGCCAGCCGGAATACCCATGGGCGCGGCGATGTGGATCGAGGCGCCGAGAGTCGACGACATGCCGGCGACGACGCTGATGTAGTCAAGGCGGTGCGCCAGCGCCCCTGCGATGTCTTCGACATCATCTGCGGTGAGGCCCTGGGCCGGGTCGAGTTCGTCGCCGGAAATCCGCATGCCGAGTGTTGCATCACCGATTGCGGCACGCATCGCCGACAGCGTTTCCTCGACGAACCGAAGGCGCCTGTCGAAAGACCCTCCCCATGCGTCATCGCGGAGATTGAGCCGGGGATTGAGAAACTGCGCCGGCAGGTAGCCGTGGCTGGCGACCAGTTCCACACCGTCAAGGCCAGCCTCGGCAAGGTATCCGGCTCCTTGGGCGAATCCCTCGATCACCTCCTCGATGAGGGCGCCGGACATGGCCCGCGGCATGATGTGAAAGCGCTCGTTGGCCACCGGGGACGGAGCAATGGCGGTGGCCATGAGACCATCGGTGCGGGCCTGGACTTCCCGGCCCGGATGAAACAGCTGGCCAAAGAGCCGCGCTCCATGCCGTCGCACCGCGCCGGCGAGGCGCCGGTATCCCGGAATGCAGTCCGCCGAACGGGCATCGAGGCAGTTGGCGGCAAAGACGCCGGTGTCGTGGATGGTGGCGATCTCGACGACGATGAGACCGGCGCCGCCGGCTGCCCGTGTCTCGTGGTATGCCACGAGATCGTCGCTCACCAGCCCGTCGGCAAGATGGGTGTGATGACCGGTGAAGACGATCCGGTTGCGGACCTCCGTCCTGGCGATCGTCACGGGCGAAAACAGGTGGGGCAGCGTCATGGCGGATGAGCGGCGTCCGGCTGCAGGAGTATCGGAAAGCGCTCGCGCAGGCGCCGGTCGAGCGCCCGGGAAAAGTGCTCCGTCCGGTGGTCCCGAAGGATCCGCCGGGCTTCACGGCGCGCCCTTTCCCGGATGTCGAGCGCACCGGCTTCCTCCCACGCACCGGGCGGTTGCCGGTCCGCCATCCGGGGGTAGAGGTAGTCCCGGGTCATGGCGCCAAGGGTCTGTGAGTGGCCCAGATAGTGGCCCTCTCCGGTCACCACCTCGTTGACGGTATCGACCGACAGCGTGTCGTCGTTGACCTCGATGCCGCGGACCGTCCGCATGATGGCGCCGAGCATGTCGTTGTCGATGATGTAACTCTCCGGAGCGGCGCCGAGCAGGCTTGCGTGCATGCCGCAACTCTGGGTGATCATCGAACAGCCCGCCTGGGCGGCGAGGGTGACGGCACAGGCCTTCTCGTAGCCGGACTGGGCATCGGGAACCTTGGAATCGGTGATACCGGCCATGACGCTGCACGGCAGGCCGTAGTGACGGGCCATCTGGGTCGCGGCGGCGGCGGCGACCGCCTGTTCCCCGCTGCCACCGCACATGGCGCCGGTGCGCAGGTCCGAGACCAGGGGCTTGGGCCCGATGATGGCCACGCACTCGGGATCGATGAGGTGGCAGTAGACCAGCCCGGCAAGTGCCTCGGCCACCGCCTGAGCCACCGCCCCCGCCAGGGTCGCCGGCGCCGTGGCACCGGCCTGTCCGGCGGAAACCAGCATCACCGGCATGCCGAGAGGAATGGCCCGTTCGAGAACCCACAAGGCTTCCTCGGCAAAGCGAAGAGGCGGAACCACATGGCACGAGAGCAGCATGGCGAAGGGCCGCTGGCGATACCGGCCCTCACCGCCGGCAATGGCATCGAGGAGTCCGACGACAGCCTCGACATTGCGGGCTGCGGTGATGCTGGTCCCGACATGCTTGGCGGTGCCGGCAACGATGGCATAGGCCGTGTTGATGTCGAAGGCGAGAGGGTCCTCGATGTCGCAGGCGACGAGCGAGCGATCGTAGAAGTGAATGTTCTCGAGGGTATCGACGATGCGGGCGACGTCGTGGAGGTCCCGTACCGTGGCGCTCCGGTAACGCCCCGTCTCCAGATCGACGATGTTGGGCGACGCACCGCCGGATCCGAAGTGAACCCGTCCGTCGGCAATGTCGAGGTCATGGTCACGGGTCTGCCCCCAGGCGACGAAGGAGCGCCGGCTGCACCGCAGCACCTCCTCGACGAGGGATGCCGGAAAGTGGAGCCGTCCGTTGCCGCAGACCCTGCCGCCCCGTTGGGTGACACGCTCGACCATCGGGGGAATGGCGCCCGAGAACCCGACTTCTTCCATCAGCCGCATCACACACCGATGGATTGCCGTCACATCACTGTCAGAGAGCGGTCTGTAGCAACCGCCCGGGCAACCGGGCGACACCGCGGCGGCCGGCGCCTGACGGCGCTCCTCCATGCGGCGGTCCCGACCGCGCCGCCGGGTCATGCGACGCCGCATCCCGCGCAGGGGGATCCGGGAAAGACACCGCCGAACTGGTCCTGAAGCAGAACGCGATTCACGCGCAGCTCCATCAAAGGCGGACCCAAGTATCGTCGCCTCGTGCAACGATGCAACGCCCATTGGCACCTTGCCGTGGAAAGAGTTCACAGCCACCATCCACCATCGGAGCCTGGAGACTGCCATGACCGGCTTTACCATCAACAGCCACCTGACGGGTGAGAGCCGGTGGCGCCTGGCGACACCGGCCCTGGTGCTGGACCTCGATGCCTTCGAGCACAATGTCACAATCCTGGCAGCCCACTTCCGCCAGGCACAAGTCGGCTGGCGGCCCCACGCCAAGACCCACAAGTGTGCGGAGATCGCAAGGCGCCAGCTCGATGCCGGAGCGACGGGAATCTGTGTCGCCAAGCTCGGCGAGGCCGACGCCATGGTCTGCGAGGGCGTCGACCGAATCCTCATCACCTCGCCCATCGTCACGGCCGACAAGCTCGAACGGGTTCTGGCGCTCAATGACACGGCGGAGGAACTGATCCTCGTGGTCGACAACACCACAGTCGTCGACCACCTCGCTTCCCTTGCTGCCGGTCGCCAAAAACCGATGAAGGTCCTCATCGATCTTGGCATCGGTCTCAACCGCACCGGAGTCTCGTCCGTTGCGGATGCCGTGACCCTGGCAAGGGAGATCGTTCGCCGGCCCTCGCTCGACCTCGCCGGATTGCAGTGCTACGCCGGCGATATCCAGCACATTGCGGACTGCGCCACGCGCGAGAGAGAGGCCGCCGAGGTGGCTGCCTACATCGACGAGACACGGCGCGCCATCACCGCGGTCGCCGGTCCTCCCGGAATCGTCACCGGCGGCGGCACAGGTACCTATGACCATGACTCCGGCTGCGGTGTCTTCACCGACATCCAGGTGGGCTCGGCGATCTTCATGGACGTGGAGTACAACGCCGTGATGCGCCAGGACGGCACCGCCGGCCCCTTCCGGACCGCCCTTTTCGTGCAGTCGACGGTGATCTCGGCCAACGTGGCCGGCGCCGTCACCATCGATGCCGGCATCAAGGCCCTCGCGACGGACGGACCGGCACCGGGTGTCGCCGGCGGCGCCCCGGAGGGATCACTCTACGAATTCATGGGGGACGAGCACGGCAGGATCGTCGTCAGGCCGGGAGCCAACGGACCCGCCGTCGGCGACGTCGTGACGTGCGTCACGCCCCACTGCGATCCTACGGTCAACCTCCACGACGTCTACCACTGCGTCCGCGGCGACCGTCTCGTCGACATCTGGCCCATCGAGGGCCGCGGCCGCACCTGGTAGGCCGAGTCCGCACGACTCGATCGCGAACGCGCTGTCATGCGCCGCCGGCCACGTGCCCGTGCGCGTGGTCCCGAGTTTGTCTGCGAGGAATGTCCTGGCCCCGGCCCGGCATCACGCGAACGGAGCCACCCCCTCTGCCGCCGCGGCTTTGTTCAGGCGCCGGTCGAGGCTCGCCAGCGCGCACCCTTCGCGGATTGCGAGCTCCAGGTAGCTGGCGTCGTAGGCAGTCAGGTGGTGGGCGCGTGCCAGTGCCAGTAGCGCGCTGTCGTCGGTTTCGTCCACAAGCTGAATGCGAAGCCGGCGCAGCCGCATCATGCAGGTTTCGGCGTAGCCTCCGGCGATACGTCCACGACGCTCGGCCGAAAGAAGCAGGTTGCGCAACTCGTGCCAAAACACGCCCGGAACCTTTGCCGTCTCTTCGTCCAGCCGCTCCAGCGCAAGGTCGGCGAGCGTTGCCTGTTCGTCCGGCAGAACCCAGGCGGCCACCACCGAGGCATCGGAAACAAACGCCATCAGCGCGTGTGCCCCTCGTGACGCCACGACAGGATCTCGGCTGTCGTCACCGCCTTCTGTTTCGCCCGTTCCCGGCGCAATGTCGCGCTCAGCGCGGCATGCTCGTCTGCTTCGGTAATCCGCGTCACGTGGGCGATCGGCGTCGCGCCGCGGCAGATCACCAGATCTTCACCGGCTTCCACGTCCACCAGCAATGCAGACAGATGCGTCTTCGCTTCGCCGATCTTCACACGTCGTGCCACTGTCTTTCGCTCCTTGCCCGATATGCAGCGGTAGCCTCGCAATCCAGCAGCATAGCTCACGCACGATCTTGGTCAAGCACTTGGTCGCCCCACTCGCTCGCGTGACCGGTCGATCAGGCGCGACGATGTGAACCGTCCCAACAGGGATCACGACAGCATCCGGTCGTGCCTGGCCGTCAGCGGTCGATGAGGTCGCGGATGGCCTCGTCGAGGAAGTCGTGGAAGGCCGGAACAGCATGGCCGCTGGCCACGCAATGTCCCCAGACCGTCGGATAGACCCTGAGTTCGGCGTCGGGCATGCCCTTGACCTCGATCTCGCTGTCCTCGGGCGGGAAGTAAAGGTCGGTTGACGAGGGCATGACGATGGCCCGCGGCGTGATGGCGCCAAGCGCGCGGGCGAAATCGCCGCCATGGAGGTGATTGGCGCTGATGTCGCCCTTCTGCCAGGTCCAGAGCTTGTGAAGCAGGTTGTTGGCGTCCCAGTTGTCGACATGGTCGGCCTCCCAGTCGGCAAGGACGTCCTCGATGCTCTCGAAACCGAGATCGCGGTAGTGGGCCTCGCGGTACCATGTCTGCGAATAGGCCCAGCCGGCGTAGACCCGGCCGAAGGCCTTGAGACCGGTGACCGGCTGCTCCGCGTAATCGCCGCCCGACCACGTTGCATCGGCGGTGAGTGCGGCCTTGACGCCTTCGAGGAAGACGATGTTGTGGGGCGATGTCCGCGCCGATCCGCAGAACGGCAGGATGGCGTCGACCATGTCGGGATACTGGGCGCCCCACTGGAAGGACTGGCAGCCTCCCATGGACCAGCCGGTGACAAGGCGCAGGCGGGAGACCCCCAGCGCTTCCGTCAACAGGCGGCGCTGGCAGGCGACATTGTCGAAGAAGGTGGTCCGCGGAAATCGCGGACCGTCCTGGGGGGCGGGATGATTGTCCGGTGACGACGACAGCCCGTTGCCGAAGAGGTCGATCGAGACGATGAAGTGCCGTGCCGGATCGAGCGCGCGCCCGGGACCGAAGTAGGCCTCGTTGTTGCGGTGGGTGCCCGTGTAGTAGGTGGGAATGAGAACCGCGTTGTCACCGGCCCGGTTCAGCGTGCCCCAGGTACGGTAGGCAAGGTGTGCGCCCTTGAGAATCTCCCCCGACTGCAGCGTGACGTCGCCAAGGGACCACGTCTCGAAGGAATCGGCCATCAATAGAGCCTCAGGTACTCGCGAACCTCCCAGTCCGTCACTTCCTGGTGGTAACGCTCCCATTCGTCGAACTTGTAGGCAAGGAACGAGGCGTGCATCTGCTCGCCGATGACCTCCTTGACGAAGACATCGTCCCGCAGGATTTCGGCAGCCTCGAAGAGATTGCGAGGCAGGCGCTGGGCGCCCGACCGGGCGAGCTCCGCTTCGCTGAGGCTGTAGAGGTCCTCGTTCAGCGGCGGCCCGGGATCGATTTCGGAGACGATGCCTTCGGTCATGCAGGCCGCGGTCACGCCCAGGGCCAGATAGGGGTTCATGCACATGTCGGCTGCACGGTTCTCGATGCAGTAGCGGTTCTGCGGCATGCGCAGCATGGCCGAACGGTTGTTGTAGCCGTAGGTCATGTGGGTCGGCGCCCAGGTGACCGTGCCGCCCTCGAAGCCGCCGACCCGGGGAACCAGGCCGTTGTAGGAGTTGACGGTCGGACAGGCGATGGCCGTCAGTGCCCCGCCATGCTGCAACAGGCCGCCGATGGCATGGCTCACCTCCGGCGACCAGCCGTCCGGTGATTCGAAGAGATTGGCGTCCGGCGACGCGGTACGGCGCATGGACGTGTTCATGTGGGCACCCGAGCGCCAGTCGCCGGTCGTCGGCTTGGGCATGAAGGTGATGAACATGCCGTGCTTCTTGGCGATTTCCTTGAGCAGGATTCTGAGGAAGACGAGGCGGTCCGCCATGGCCAGCGCATCGGTGTAGCCGAAATCGAGCTCGAACTGGCTGTAGGCCCCCTCGCAGACCACGTCGTGCAGGTCCCAGTCGAGTTCACCGTCGAGTATGTCGATCAGGTCGCCCAGAAACCCCATCGAATTGATGGAGTACTCGACGTCATAGCCAAAGGCCTGGCGCCGCGGACGCAGGCCTTCGTCAGCCTCCAGGTCGTCATCGAACGCCTTGACGGGCCTGCCGTCCTTCCAGCGCATGGCGATGAACTCGGGCTCGACACCGGCATAGACCAGGTAGCCCTTGTCCGCGCAGTCGGCGAGAATCCGCTTCATCGCCCCCCTGGGGCACAGGTTGTAGGGCTTGTCGGACCACCAGAGATCGGCAAAGACCCAGGCCATGGTCCGGTCCCAGGGGCACAATGTCAGGGAGTCGAGATCGGGAACCATGATCTGGTCCGGATCCGCCGGACCCAGTTCAGGGACAAACGATACCGAATGCACGGCAAACTGCGGGCCCATCCCCCTGGCGAGCCGTTCCCAGTCGCTGAGCGGCACAGGCTTGGTCTTGGGCTGCCCCAGGAGATCGATCCAGCAGCACAGGATGTACTTGACGTTGTGTCCCGCCAGCCACTCGCCGGTCTCGCGGATCCGGTCGTCCGTTGGCAGCGCTTCGGCCATGGATTGCGGGAGTGGTGCCATGATCAAGAGTCCTCCGGTCAGCGGCGCTGACATTACCGCAAGCCCGTTCAGGATCAATCCGCCCGCGGTGGACGCCCAACAACCGGCGGTCTAGTGTGCGCCGGCTTCCCAAGGATGAGCAGCGCCCATGGCCGGTCCCGGACACCCGCGTTTCGATACCCTTGCCCTCCATGGAGGGCAGAAGCCCGACCCCGTGACCGGGGCGCGTGCCGTTCCCCTCTACCAGTCGACCTCCTTCGTCTTCCCGTCGACCGATCATGCCGCCTCGCTCTTCAACCTCGAACGCGCCGGTCACATCTATTCACGCATTTCCAATCCAACCGTCTCCGTTTTCGAGGAGCGGATCGCCGGTCTCGAGGGCGGTGTCGGGGCGGTGGCCACCGCAAGCGGCCAGGCAGCGCTTCACCTCGCCGTGGCCACGCTCATGGGCAACGGGGATCACATCGTCGCGTCCGGATCGATCTACGGCGGCAGCCACAACATGTTCAACTACACGCTGCCCCGCTTCGGTATCACGACGACCTTCGTCAACCCCCGGGATCCGGATGCCTTCCGCCAGGCCATCGGTCGGCGCACGCGGCTTCTCTTCGGCGAGACACTCGGCAATCCCGGTCTCGAGGTCCTCGACATCCCGGCCGTCGCCGCAGTGGCCCACGAGGCCGGCGTGCCGCTGATGATCGACAGCACCTTCGCCTCCCCCTTCCTGTCCCGCCCGTTCGACCACGGCGCCGACCTCGTCATGCACTCGGCCACCAAGTTCCTCGGTGGACACGGCGTTGCCATCGGCGGCGTGCTCGTCGACCGGGGCGCCTTCGACTGGGAGGCCAGCGGGCTTTTCCCCACCCTCACCGAACCCTACGCCGGCTATCACGGCCTCGACTTCGCCGAGGAGTTCGGGCCGGGCGCTTTCATCATGCGGGCCCGCGCCGAGGGCTTGCGCGACTTCGGCGCCTGCATGAGCCCGGCCAACGCGTTCTACCTGCTCCAGGGCGTGGAAACCCTGCCGCTGCGCATGACGCGCCATGTCGAGAACGCCCGTGCCGTCGTCGCCTTCCTTGCCGGACACGATGCGGTCAGCAGCGTCCTGTGGCCCGAACTCCCGTCCCATCCCGACCACGAGCTCTCGAAACGCCTGTTGCCGAAGGGTCCCGGCGCGATCTTCAGCTTCGAACTGAAGGGAGGCCGCGAGGCGGGCGTGAAGTTCATCGAGGCATTGCAGCTCTTTTCTCATCTCGCCAACGTCGGAGACGCCAAGTCGCTGGTCATCCATCCCGCCTCGACGACCCATCAGCAGATGGATGCGGCCGCCCTCGAGGCGGCCGGCATCTCCGAAGGACTCGTGCGTCTTTCCATCGGGCTCGAGGACCCGGACGATCTCGTCGCCGATCTCAAGCGCGGCCTCGCCGCCGCTTCCAGGGCCTGAGGCGATGTCACTGGAACTTGCCGTCGACGGCCGCGCCGTCTTCGCAGCCACCGGCGGCAGGACATTCGATGCGGCACTGCCGGTGGTTCTCTTCGTCCACGGCGCCTCCATGAACCGCACGGTCTGGTCGGCCCAGGCCCGCTGGTTTGCCCACCATGGCCACGCCGTCCTCGCCGTCGACCTGCCCGGACACGGCCGGTCGGAGGGGCCGCCCCTGCCTTCGGTCGGCGCCGTTGCCGACTGGCTCATCGGTGTTCTCGATGCCGCCGGAGTGGCCACGGCGTCCCTGGTCGGACATTCCATGGGTTCGCTGCCCGTCCTCGAGGCCGCCTCCCGCTACCCGTCGCGGTGCACACACATCGTGCTGCTGGGCACCAGCGTGCCGATGCCCGTCACCGACGCCCTGCTGCAGAACGCCCGGATCAACAGCCATGCCGCCTACGACATGGTGACCGTCTGGGGACACAGTCGTGCCGCCCAGATGGGAGGCTCGGACGTTCCGGGGCTGTGGATCACCGGCGGCGGCATGCGTCTGCTCGAACGCGGCGGCGACGGCGTCCTCTACAACGACATGAAGGCCTGCAACGACTACACGAACGGACTCGAGGCCGCCGCCGGGGTCACGTGCCCGGCGACGCTCATCCTCGGTGACAGGGACATGATGACGCCGCCGCGCAACGCCCGGGCCCTCATCGACGCCCTGCCCGATGGCCGCATGACCGTGCTGGAGGGATGCGGCCACATGATGATGGCGGAGCGCCCCAACCTGACTCTCGACGCCCTCATCGACGCACTGACGTAGATGGAAGGCGCCTCTGTCGCGCTTGTCATGATCTGAAGATCGCGGGTCCAATTCCATCGCTGCCGCCAAGTCCGACATTCCGTTCCGCGGGATGTCGCTCGCTCTCGTCCCGGCCCGTTCGAGGATGGCGCCGTGAAGCGCGGCATGCCGGGTGTGACGACGACGCGCCCGATCAGCTCCCGGATGGCGCCGGCCGCCCCGTCGCGGTCGCGCGGGTCCGCCGGCGCCCGACCATCGGCGGTCCCGTCCTGGCAGACTTCCAGCCCGCAGAGCACGTCCCGTGCGCAGCGGCCTTCCCCGATGGCCGCGATCATCGACGCCATCCGCTTTCGAACCCGGCCCCATGACATCCACGTAGGTTGAGACTCCGCATGCGGCGCGGGCTGGCGTCCGTCC